>NZ_FNNU01000004.1 GCF_900106975.1 Pseudomonas kuykendallii
AGGTTGGCTTCGATGCGGTCGGCGATCTTCAGCAGGATCAGCGAACGGTCCTGCACCGAGGTCTTGCCCCAGGCGTCGGCAGCGGCGTGCGCGGCGTCCAGCGCCTTGTCGATGTCGGCCGCCGAGGAGCGTGGGAACTCGCCGATCACCGAGCCGTTCACCGGCGAGGTGTTGGTGAAGTACTGGCCGTCCACCGGCGGCACGAACTCGCCACCGATGTAGTTGCCGTAGCGCGGTTTGAGGGTAACGACGGCGCCAGGGGTGTTGGGTTGGGCATAAATCATGATGCTTACCTCGTTGTTGTTCTGATCCGCTCGGTGAGCGGATCCCGATTGATCGGTGTCCTGCGCTCTAGCCTATTCCGCCGGAGGCCGACCACGACTCGTCAATTGGTAGTAGATGGCTCCCTTGAGAGCGTCAAGCCGGCGCGCAGAAAGCCCGGAATTAGCGGCGACTGGATGGGAAGCACAGCCCCGCTGCGCGTCAATCAACCGCAATGCGCCGCTCAGCCGAGCGACCAGCGCGGATCCGGTGGCGCCGCGTTGGCCAGCGCCAGCCAGCCGGCCTGTGCCTGGCGCACGCAAGCCAGGGCGTCGAGCAGCGCCGCACGATTCAGCTCCTGCACACACCGGGCGATCCGCTCGGCAGGCTGCTTGCCCGGCTGTGCGTAAAGCGCCCAGCGCGCTTCGGCCAGGGCGCGGAAGGTCGCGGGCGGCTGCCACAACTGCGCCGCCATCGGTTCGCGGAGCGTCTCCAGCGCCTCGTCGGTGAGTTGCCCGAGGCGCTCTTGCTGCCCTTCGAGAAATGCCAGCAGATGCCCGAAAATCTCCGCCACCGAGGCCTTCGGCGATTGCACGGCGAACAGCAGGCCGGCCTCCTCGCCCACCTGCCGATAGCCGCAATAGACGCCGTAACCCAGCTGCAAATCGGTGCGCATGTACGTGTAGAAAGCCCCCTGCAGCACATTGCCCAACAAGCGCCAGGCGGCTTCAGCCGGGGCATCGAGACCCGCTTGCCGGGCGAAGAGCAGCAAGGCCTGCTCCTTCTGCCCGGCCACTTCGATCCAGCGGCAGGTGGATCGGACGTTTACCGCCGACACCCCTTCGAAAAGCCCCTGGCCCGGCAGCTCGCCCAGAACGGCATTGATCGTTGGCGAAGGCTGGCCCAGACCGAAGGCGTCCCAACGGGCCTGGTGGTACAGCGCCCTCCACGCGCCGGGAAGCGCGTCCGCCGGCAATTCCGCCACCGACACCGAGCCTTGCAGCGCGCCAGGCAGTTCATCGAGCAACTGTCGCAGGAGCATCCCGCCGGCAGCTCGTGGCGCCGGGTCCAGCGCGTCGCGCCAGTCTTCCGCGGTGGGCTGCCGCAGGATTTTCAGCGCCTCCGGCAGAACCCGATCCACCACGCTGGCCAGGCCGCCAAGGCTGAGCACCCAGTCCCGTGCCGAGCATTGCAAGCGCAGCTCGACACCGGCCTCGCCGGCGGCTTGGACGAGCGGTGCCAGCGCCGCCTGCGCGGCACCGGCAAACACATCGGCAACCGGCGTCGACCAGCGCCAGCGCAGGAACAGCGCCGCGTGCCCGGGCGGAATGTCCGCGTCGTTCTGCCAGCGTAGCCCCGCAGGTACTGGACATACGGCGCGCGGCGCAGCAGCCGATTTCAGAAACGGGTTGCGCTCGGGCAGGCACCAGGCGACGGGCGCTCCGCGCGCACGGGACAATCCTTTCGAGCATCGGGCGCGCAACGCGAAGCCTGGCCGTTCCAGCAGCGGCAGCTCGCGCGTCGAGGTGACCACCGACACCATCGCGCCTGGCGTCAACTGCGTCAGCAAGGCGGCTAACGCGGGCGCCTCGACAGGCTCGTTGCCGCCCTTCTCGACCGCCATTCGCACCGCATCGAGGGCCGAGCAGGTCTGCCAACGGACGGAACGGATTAGGAACTCCTGCTCGCGCACGTCTGCCCAGTCGCTCCGGGTAGCGAAGAACTCCAGCCACGAAAACAGCAGCGTGACGATCTCGCTCCAGGTCGCCTCATCGGCCGACGCGCCCTCGATATCGATGGCGATCAGCGCCTGATCATCCGCCCGATAAACCCGCCGCGGCGAAACCCGCTCGGCGTATCCCCGCTCGCGCAACGTCGCCTGCAAGCCGCCTGACGGGGCACTGCGCAGCACCCGGAACAGGCACTCCAGCGCGGCGCCCGCCGCGGTCGGCAGCACCAGCGGGAAGTACAGCGCGAGCTGCGTCGGACCAGGCGCCTGCACCTCGACATGCGCCGGTTCCAGCCTTAAAGCCGGCGGCTGGGTGGAGACCCGGGCGCCTGGCGCAAGGTGCCGGCCATGCCGCTTGGCGAGGGCCGCTAAGGCGTCCAGTGGTTGCGCACCGGCGATCAGCACATGCGCCTGTCCCGCGTGATAGAAACGCCGATGGAAGCCATGCAACGCCTGCTGGAACGTCTCCTCCTCTACCGGCAGCGTCTCGCGGTTGCCGGCGTGGAAGTCGCCGAACGGGTGATGCGCCGCGAGCGCCAGGCCGAGCGCCCCATCCATCAGCGTTTCACGGTCCTCGCCGCGGGCGAGGAATTCGGCCTGCAGCACCTCGCGTTCGCGCCTCTGTGCGCCCGGATCGAGCGCCGGGCGCGCCAGCATGTCGAACAGCCGCGCCAGCGCGCCGTCCAGCGCGAGCGGAGGCACTTCGCAGAAGAAATCGGTGTGGCGCGCCTGGGTACTGGCATTCACCTGACCGCCGACGCCCTGTACGAACGCCATCAGTCCCTGGTCGGCGGGAAATCCCGCGCTGTCGAGAAACAGCAGGTGTTCGAGGAAATGCGCCAGCCCGGGATACTCGCGCGGCTCGTCGTGGCTGCCGGCGGCCACCCGCACCCAAGCCGCGCAATGCTGGGCCTGGGGCACCTGCAGCAGCGTCACGGCGAGGCCGTTATCCAGCGTCATGCGGCGCTGGATAACAGGCGCGTGCTCAGCGATATCGGTCATGCAGCGGTCCTTGAGACGAGAGCCGCCAGCATCGGCGAGCGCGCAGGCGGAGGCAAGAATACCTTCGGCGCATCTAAAGGTGCCGTTGGGCGGTGGGGATGGCCCATGGCCGCATGCGGGGGAAACCTTTTCGCCGGGCAGGGTCTACTCCATACACGGACGCGTTCCGTTACCGAGGATAAGACGATGTCTCCCGTACTCATGATCGTCATGCTGATATGCGCCTGGATGGCGGTTGCCCTCGCGATGCTCTGGGGCATGCTGCGGCTGACACGCCGGCACGCTCCAACCGCGAAGCAGAAGCCGCAGGAACCGCCTGTCGAGCGTCGCCGCCACGGCCATGGCCGGCCCCTGCACGGCCACTGAGCGCCGCTTCCACTCCCAATGAAAAAGGGCTGACCGCGAGGTCAGCCCTTTTTTTTGCGCCTCGCATCGGACGAGGCTGAATGAGAAAGCGGCAGGCCCCGGAACGGGCTGCCGACGGCCTGAGTGTCGCGCTGGCCATTTGGGGACGGCGCGATGATAACTGTTCATCCATACAGCCTTCAACCATGCGCGACGTCACTCGTCCGGTTCGTCATCCGCGCCGAAACAGGGAATGCCCTCTTCGTCGATGGTGGTGATGCGGTCGATGATGGCCGCTGCCGTGCGTTCCGCGGTTGGCAGATCGGGGAATTCGACGTTGGCGGTGATCTCGTAGACCCCGTCATGCAGGCCCCTCTCGCCGAGCACCATCACGAAGGCCTTGATGGTGTTGCCATCCTGCATCGCACCGGACCAGGCACGGTGATTATCGAAAACGCGTTGACCCATGACGGACTCTCCTCGTTTCGCGGCGCGGGTGGCCGTTGAAAACATAGGAGGCGAGATGGCCCAGGAAGTTGCCTGATCGAAAGATGGGTAGATGTCCGAAGGTCTATTAGCCTTACAGTTAAAGAGGATATAAACTCGCCACCGCCAAATTGCCGCAGTGTGTTTTTTCATGCCGACGCCGATCTCCAATTGCCGGTCCACGCCTCAGACGGAGGCGCTTCCTGACGTCTCCCATGCGTACCGATATGCCGAGATAGACGGCTCCCAGTCGTCCGGCGAAGCTGCCCTGGCGAGCGAAATCGCGCTGGCTATCAGCTACAACGGCCTGGCGCACGCGGTGATGATGGTGACGCCCGAGGCACTGGAGGATTTCGTGGTCGGCTTCACCCGAACCAGCGGAACCGTCCAGCGGATCGACGAAATCTACGACATTCGGATGGAAGGACACGGCGACGCCTGGCACGTAGACCTGCTCATCGGCAGCCGTGCCTTCTGGCAGTTGAAGCAGCAGCGCCGGCAGCTGGCCGGTAGCAGCGGCTGCGGACTCTGCGGTGTCGACAGCCTCGACCAGGCGCTGCCAACCCTCGCCGGCCTGCCCCGTTCGCCACTACCTGACGCCACGCACCTGCAGGGCCTGCGCGAACGCGTCGGCGAAGCGCAGTCACTGGCGCGGCGAAGCGGCGCGTTGCATGCCGCGCTGTTCGTCGATGACCACGGCGAGATACGCCTGTGCCGAGAGGACATCGGTCGCCACAACGCCCTCGACAAGCTGATAGGCGCGCTCGAACGCCAGCGCATCGACGCGGCCCGCGGCTTCGCGGTGGTCACCAGCCGTTGCGGCCTTGAACTGCTGCACAAGGCGGTGCGCGCCGGCCTCGGCACCCTGGTCAGCCTCGCCGCACCCACCGCACTGACGGTGGACTGGGCGCGCCGGCATAACCTCAACCTGATCCACCTGCCACAGCGCAGCGCTGCACGCGTCTACAGCCCGGCACCCGGCGGCTGAAACGCAACGACGCCAGCCCGGAGAACGCTGCCTGCGGACAGGTTCGGGCCTGAGAGAACGACAAAGACAAAGCAGAGCGTGGCCACAAGCACACGCTCATTCCGGCGCAAACCGTGATGCGCCGTTTTGGGGAGATCGATATGCAGATCGGCAGAAGACAGTTTTTCAAGCTATGCACCGTCGGTGCCGCCAGCGCGAGCGCCGCGACCCTTGGTTTCGCTCCTGGCGTCGCCCTCGCCAGCCAGTCGCGCCAGTACAAGCTGCTGCGCGCCCGTGAAACGCGCAACAACTGCACCTACTGCTCGGTCGGTTGCGGTGTGCTCCTGTACAGCCTCGGCGACGGCGCGAAGAACGCCAAGGGCAAGATCTTTCACGTCGAGGGCGACCCGGATCACCCGGTCAGCCGCGGCTCGCTGTGCCCCAAGGGCTCCGGCCTGGTGGACTTCATCAACAGCCCGGACCGCCTGAAATACCCCGAAGTCCGCGAGCCCGGCAGCAACGAATGGAAGCGCATCGGCTGGGACGAGGCCATCGAGCGCATCGCACGCCTGATGAAGGACGATCGCGACGCCAACTTCATCGAGCGCAACGACAAGGGCCAACTGGTGAACCGCTGGGCCAGCACCGGCTTCCTTGGCTCCTCCGCCGCCAGTAACGAAACCGGCATCCTCGACGTCAAGTTCGCCCGCGGCCTGGGCATGGTCCACCTGGAAAACCAGGCCCGCCTCTGCCATGGCCCCTCCGTCGCCGGCCTCGCGCCCTCGTTCGGGCGTGGTGCGATGACCAACAACTGGGTCGACATCAAGAACGCCGACGTCATCCTGGTGATGGGCGGCAACCCGGCCGAGGCCCATCCGGTGGGCTTCAAATGGGCGGTCGAGGCGAAGATCCACAACAACGCCCATCTGATGGTGGTGGATCCGCGCTTCAACCGTACCGCCGCCGTAGCCGATTTCTATTCGCCGATCCGTGCCGGTGCCGACTCGGCCTTCCTGCTCGGGGTCGCCCACTACCTGTTGAGCAACGACCGCATCCAGCACGAATACGTCAGGGCCTACACCAATGCGCCGCTGATCGTGCGCGAGGACTACGGCTTCGACGACGGGCTGTTCAGTGGCTACGACGCCGACAAGCGCGCCTACGACCGCGCCTCCTGGACCTACGAGCTGGGCGAGGATGGCTATGCCCTGCGCGACGAGACGCTGCAGCACCCGCGTTGCGTGTTCAACCTGCTGAAGAAGCACGTCGAGCGCTACACGCCGGAGATGGTGAGCAGCATCTGCGGCACCCCAATAAAGGACTTCCTGCACGTCTGCGAGAAGCTCGCGTCCACCAGTGTCCCCGACCGCACCACCAGCATCCTCTACGCGCTGGGCTGGACACACCATGTCGGTGGCTCGCAGATCATCCGCGCCTCGGCCATCGTGCAGTTGCTGCTCGGCAACATCGGCATGCCCGGCGGCGGCATCAACGCGCTGCGCGGCCATTCCAACGTGCAGGGCTTCACCGATCTCGGCGTGCTGGCGAACATGCTGCCGGGCTACCTGACGCTGCCGAGCGAAAGCCAGCAGTCGTTGCAGGCCTACCTGGACGAGCGCACGCCGAAGACCCTGGTGGATAAACAGATCAACTTCTGGCGCAACACGCCGAAGTTCATGGTCAGCTTCCTCAAGGGCATGTATGGCGAGAACGCCACCGCTGAGAACGACTTCGGCTACGACTGGCTGCCCAAGTGGGACCGCGCCTACGACGTGATGGCCTACGTCGAGCAGATGCACAAGGGCCAGGTCAACGGCTACGTCGTGCAGGGTTTCAACCTGATCGCCGCCGCGGCGTCCTCGGGTAAGGTGCGCGAGGGGCTGGCGAAGCTCAAGTACCTGGTGGTGATCGATCCGCTGACCACCGAGACCTCGTCCTTCTGGCAGAACCACGGCGAGTTCAACGACGTCGATCCGGCGCAGATCCAGACCACCGTGTTCCGCCTGCCGTCGTCCTGCTTCGCCGAGGAAGATGGCTCGATCGCCAACTCCGCGCGCTGGCTGCAATGGCACGCCGCGGCGCAGCCGCCACCGTTCGAGGCGCAGCACGACGGCAGGATACTCGGCAGCCTGATGACCAGGATCCGCGAGTTGTACCAGCAGGAAGGCGGCACCTGCCCCGAGCCCCTGCTGAAGCTGGACTGGCATTACCACGACCCGAAGAGTCCGCATTCGGAAGAGCTGGCCAAGCAGATCAACGGCTACGCCCTGGCCGATCTCTACGACGACAGCGGCAAGCCGATCGCGAAAAAAGGCGAACTGCTTTCCAGCTTCGCCCATCTGCGCGACGACGGCAGCACCAGCAGCCTGTGCTGGATCTACACCGGCCAATGGACGCCCGCCGGGAACATGATGGCGCGTCGCGACAACACCGACACCGGCTTCGGCAACACCCCGGGCTGGGCCTTCGCCTGGCCGGCGAACCGCCGTCTGCTCTACAACCGCGCCTCGGCGGACCCAAGCGGCAAGCCGTGGGACCCGAAGCGCGCCTTCCTGCACTGGGACGGCAACGCCTGGGCCGGCGCCGACGTGCCCGATTACCCGGTCGGATCGCCACCGAACAGCGGCGTGAGCCCGTTCATCATGCTGCAGGACGGCGTCGGCCACCTGTTCTCGATGGGCGCGCTGGTCGACGGCCCGTTCCCCGAGCACTACGAGCCGGAGGAAAGCCCGATTCCGGCCAACCCGCTGCATTCCGGCAGCGGCAAGAGCCCGGTGACGCGCATCTTCAAGGATGACCTGCCGAGCTTCGGCGGCCGCGAGGATTTCCCCTACGTGGCGACGTCGTACTCGATCACCGAGATGTTCCGCCACTGGACCAAGCACTCGCGGCTGAACGCCATCGTGCAGCCCGAACAGTTCGTCGAGATCAGCGAGAAGCTCGCCGCCAGCAAGGGCATCGCCGCCGGCGACACGGTCAAGGTGTCCAGCCAGCGTGGCTATATCCGCGGCAAGGCGGTGGTCACCAAGCGCGTGATGACGCTGCAGGTAGCCGGGCAGGAAGTGGAACAGGTCGGCATCCCGGTGCACTGGGGCTTCGAGGGGGTAACCCGCAAAGGCTTCCTGGCCAACATCCTGAGCCCGCGTGTGGGTGACGCCAACACGCAAACCCCGGAATACAAGGCCTTCCTTGTCAACGTCGAGAAGGCCTGAGGAAACCCGTCATGTCCATGCAGTCCCAAGACATCATCAAACGCTCCGCCACCAGTGCGCTGACCCCGCCTCCCCACGCCCGCGACCAGCAGGCGGAAGTGGCCAAACTGATCGACGTGAGCATCTGCATCGGCTGCAAGGCCTGCCAGGTGGCGTGCTCCGAATGGAACGACCTGCGTGACGAGGTCGGCGAGAACTTCGGCGTCTACGACAACCCGCGCGACCTGTCGGCAGAAACCTGGACGCTGATGCGTTTCGCCGAGTACGAGAACAGCGAGTCCGGCAAGCTGGAATGGCTGATCCGCAAGGACGGCTGCATGCACTGCGCCGATCCCGGCTGCCTCAAGGCCTGCCCGAGCCCCGGCGCGATCGTGCAGTACGCCAACGGCATCGTCGACTTCCAGTCCGAGCACTGCATCGGCTGCGGCTACTGCGTCGCCGGTTGCCCGTTCAACGTCCCGCGCCTGAGTGGCAAGGACAACAAGGCCTACAAGTGCACGCTCTGCGTCGACCGCGTATCGGTCGGTCAGGAACCCTCCTGCGTGAAGACCTGCCCGACCGGCGCGATCAACTTCGGCAGCAAGGCCGACATGCAGTTTCTCGCCGGCCAGCGCGTGGCCGAGCTGAACGGCCGCGGCTTCGCCAACGCCGGGCTGTACGACCCGCAAGGCGTAGGCGGCACCCACGTGATGTACGTGCTGCACCACGCCGACAAGCCCGAGCTGTACCACAACCTGCCCAAGGACCCGCGCATCAGCACGGCGATCCAGGGCTGGAAAGGCTGGCTCAAACCGATAGCCGCGGCGGCTTTCTTCGCCACCATCGCCGGCACCCTGTTCCATTACGTCGGTGTCGGCGCGCAGACCCTGGACCCTGAACAAGAAGACGAGGAGGAACAGGCATGAAGCGGAAAAACGCGATCCTGCGCACGCCCTACACGGTACGCATGTGCCACTGGCTGATGGTCGTCTGCTTCTTCTTCGTCGCGATGTCGGGCCTGTCGTGGTTCTTCCCCTCGCTGAGCTGGCTCAACAGCCTGCTCGGCGGCCCTCAGCTCGCGCGCATCCTGCACCCGTTCATGGGTGTGCTGATCTTCCTGTTCCTCGCCTACCTGTTCATGCGGCTGGTGCGCCACAACCTCCCGGAACCCGGCGACAGCAAGTGGTTCGCCGAAATCGGCCAGGTGCTCAAGGGCGATCACAACGAAGAGCTGGACACCGGCAAGTACAACGCCGGGCAGAAGGTGCTTTTCTGGGGAATCATGGGCCTGATCTCGCTGCTGCTGATCAGTGGCGTGCTGATCTGGCGGCCGTATTTCGCCCCGCTGTTCTCGATTCCGACGATCCGTATCGGCCTGTTCCTCCACGCCCTCGCCGGCATCCTGCTGATGCTGCTGGTGATCGGCCACATCTACCTGGCCTTCTGGGTGAAGGGCTCGGTGGACGCCATGTCCAGCGGCTACGTCAGCCGCAAATGGGCGCGCACCCACCACCCGCGCTGGTACCGCCAGGTCACCGGCAAGAAGGACGCACCATGAACAGCATCAGGCTGACCCCGGTCGAGCAGCCCCGCGGCGGCATCGGCCGGATCGAGCCGCTGCTGCTGCCACGTCTCGACGGTCTTTACAGCCGTCGCGCCTCGCGCCTGCGGGCCCTCGCCGAGGGCCACGCGATGGCTGACTACCTGAACTTCGTCGCGCGCATCGCCGCTGCGCAGCAGCGGTTGCTGGAACGCGCACCGCTGCCCGCGGAGGTCGGAACGCGGCTGGCGCCCGACGACGGGGCCCCCCTGGACGCCCTCAGGTTGCCGCGCGCCCCGTACTGGCAGCAATTGCTGCACGGGCTCGCCGATGAGTTGCTGGGCGACGCCACGCCGCCTGTGCGCAAGGTGCTGGAAGGCTTGCGCGAGCAGTCGCCCGCGCAACTGGAAACGCTGGCCGACGCCCTGCTTGGCGGCCGCCATGCCGAGCTCGGCAGCGATCGCGCGCTGTTCCTCTGGAGCGCCCTGTCGCTGTACTGGACGCAACTGGCCGCGCGCCTGCCGCTGCATGCCAGCGCCGGCCCCGGCGGGCAACGCCAGCTGTGCCCGATGTGCGCCCAGTCACCCGCCGTCAGCGTGATCATCGACGGCCTGCGCTACCTGCACTGCGGCCTCTGCGAAAGCCGCTGGCACATGGTCCGCGCCACCTGCAGCAATTGCGAGCATACCGGGCCGCTCGACTATTGGTCGCTGGACAGCGAGAACGCCACGATCAAGGCGGAGAGCTGCAACGAGTGCGAGAGCTACCTCAAGGTGCTCTACCTCGATCGCGATCATCAGCTCGAAGCCATCGCCGACGACCTCGCCAGCCTCGCGCTGGATGCGGACGTGGAGCGCGAGGGCTTCGCCCGCAGCGGCCTCAATCCCTTCCTGTTGCCCGGCTGACGGTGGGCGCCTTGCTGCGCGACGGCATCGGCCGCACGGTCGACTACCTGCGCCTGTCGGTCACCGATCGCTGCGATCTGCGTTGCGTCTACTGCATGGCTGAAGACATGCACTTCCTGCCGCGCCGCCAGTTGCTCGACCTCGAGGAGCTATATCGCCTGGCCCGGTTGTTCGTCGGCCGCGGCGTCCGGAAGATCCGCCTCACCGGCGGCGAGCCGCTGCTGCGTCCAGGCATCGTCGGGCTCTGCGAACGCATCGCCGCGCTGCCCGGCCTCGATGAGCTGGTGCTGACCAGCAACGGCTCGCAGCTGGTCAAGCTCGCGGCGCCACTCGCTGCCGCTGGTGTTCGCCGGCTCAACATCAGCCTCGACAGCCTCGATCCACAACGCTTCCGGGCAATCACCCGCAACGGCGATCTGCAGCGCGTGCTCGACGGTCTTGAAGCCGCGCGCCAGGCCGGCTTCGCCCGGATCAAGCTGAACACCGTGGTGATGAAGGGACGCAACGCCGATGAAGTGCTCGACCTGGTCGACTACGTCATCGCCCGTGGGCTGGACATCAGCTTCATCGAGGAAATGCCGCTGGGCGACGTCGGCCATTCGCGCGGCGAGCGCTTCTGTTCCAGCGACGAAGTGCGCGCGCTGATCGCCCGGCGTTATGCGCTGATCGACTGCGACGAACGCAGCAGCGGCCCGGCGCGCTACCTGCGTCTTCCCGACCATCCCGGCACGCGGGTCGGCTTCATCTCTCCGCACTCGCAAAACTTCTGCGCCAGCTGCAACCGCCTGCGCATTACCGCCGAAGGCCGCCTGTTGCTGTGCCTGGGCCATGCCGAAGCCCTCGACCTGCGCGAACTGATGCGCAACGAAGCCGATGACCGCGCCCTGCACGCGGCCATCGACGGCGCCATATTGGAGAAGGCCGCCGGCCACGACTTCAGCCTCGCCGGCGACGTGCAGGTGGCGCGCTTCATGAACGCCAGCGGCGGCTAGCTAACGCACGTTCTGCATCGCCTGCCCGAGCAACGCCAGGCCGAGGTCGATTTCCGCCTCGCTGACCGTCAGCGGTGGCGCGATGCGGAACACTCCGCCCATGCCCGGTAGCTGGACGATGTTCATGCTCAGGCCGAGCTTCATGCATTCACGGGTGATCGCGCTGCCCAGCTCCGAGGCCGGTTCCTTGCTCTGCCGGTCCTTGACGATTTCCATGCCCAGCAGCAGCCCGCGGCCGCGCACGTCGCCGATGCAGTCGAAGCGCTCCTGCAGCGCCAGCAGCCCGTTGCGCAGGCGCGCACCCATCAGGTTGGCGCGCTGCACCAGGCCGTCGCGTTCCACCACCTCGAGCACTTTGAGGCCGACCGCGGCGGGCAGCGGATCGGAGACATGGGTGGTGTAGAACAGATAGCCGAGTTCGTGGGCGCGCTCCTCGATCGCCGCCGAGGTGATCACCGCCGCCAGCGGCAGGCCGGCGCCCAGGGTCTTCGACAGGGTCAGGATGTCCGGCGTCACGCCCTCGCGCTCGCAGGCGAACATCATGCCGGTGCGGCCGATGCCGGTCTGCGCCTCGTCGAGGATCAGCAGCATCTCGCGCTCTTCGCACTTGTGCTTCAGCGCCGCCATGTAGCCGTCGGGCAGCTCGATGATCCCGCCGGAGCTGAGGATGGGTTCGGCGATGAACGCCGCCATGTTGCCGCTCGATTGCCGATCGATCAGGTCGAAGGCGTAATCCAGCTCGCCTCGCCAGTCGAACTCGCCGTTGCGCTCGAAGCGCGGGCGGTAGGGAAACGGCGCGGGAATCGCGAACGAGCCGACTGCCGCCGGTCCCACGCCGCGCCGGCCGGCGCTGTAGGTGGCCGACGCCGCGCCTCCGGTCATGCCGTGCCAGGACTGGGCGAACCCCACGATCTCGTACTTGCCGGTAACCAGCTTGGCCATGCGGATCGCCGCCTCGTTGGATTCCGCCCCTGTGCTGAGCAGCATCGCGCGATCCAGCCCGGCCGGCGTCTTCTCGGCGAGGCGCGTCGCCAGCTCCACCACCGGGCGCGAGAGCATGCCGCTGAACAGGTGATCGAGCCGCTGTGCGTATTCGCCGATCACCGCGCTGATGTCCGGGTGGCAATGGCCGAGCACCGCGCTCATCTGCCCGGAGGTGAAATCGAGGATGGCGCGGTCGTCGGCGTCGTAGACGAAGCTGCCGGCGGCGCGCTCGATGATCAGCGGCTCGAAGGTGCCGCCGTAGCGGATCAGGTGCTGGCGGGCGTTGCGCCAGAAGGTCGGATCGTCGTTCGCGGACATGGGCCATCTCCTTGCATCGGGCATCGGGGGACTTGCAGTCTAGGAAGGCCACGGTATTAACTGAAACGAATAGTTCTTATACGAGTCAGCAGGGAGGCTTATACCGTGGCGCTTTCGCTGGACATCGACCTGTTGCGCTCCTTCGTGATGATCGCCGAGGCCCACTCGCTCAGCCGCGCGGCGGAACGTATCGGCCGCACCCAGTCGGCATTGAGCCAGCAGGTCCGCCGTCTCGAGGAGATCGTCGAGCAACCCTTGCTGCAACGCACCGGACGCGGCGTGCTGCTGACCTATCAGGGCGAGCGCTTGCTCAATCATGCCCAGCGCATCCTGCGTCACCACGACGAGGCAATGGCCGAGCTCTCCGGCAAGGGCCTTTCCGGGACGCTGCGCTTCGGCTGCCCGGACGATTACGCCGCGGTGTTCCTGCCGCACCTGTTACGCGGCTTCGCCAGCCAGCACCCGCAGGCGTCGGTGGAAGTGGTCTGCGCGCCGACGCCGCGCCTGCTCGAACAGATCGACAGACACGCTCTCGACCTGGCGCTGATTTCGCTGGCCGAAGGCAGCGACAAGGCGGTGATCCGTCGCGAGCCGCTGGTCTGGGTCGGTTGTCCGGGCACCGGGGCGGCGGATTTCGCGCCCCTGCCGCTGGCGCTTTCGCAGCCCGACACCCTCGATCACCTGGCCGCCTGCAACGCCTTGCGCGCGCTCGGCCGCGAATACCGCATCGCGTACGCCAGCAGCAGCCTGGCCGGACTGATCGCCCTGGTACGCTCCGGCCAGGCCGTGGCGGTGCTGACCCAGACCGCGGTGCCGGCCGACCTGCAGATACTCGCCGGCGACGCCGCCCTGCCCGTTCTACCCAGCGTCGGCATCGCCCTGAGGTTCGGCCAGGGGCAACCGACGCCGCTGGTGGACGCGCTGGCCGAACACATCCGCCAGTTGCTCCCGAGCCTTTGAACGCGCGACCTCCTCCGATAAATGCCTATCGGCCGCTCGACCCTTGGCCCATGAAAAAGCCCCGCCTGGGCGGGGCTTGCGTCTGCCGCTGAACCGTCAGTCGGTTTCGTCGACGATGCCGATGGTGAAACCGCTGATCGAGGTGATCTTGCCGCGCCACAGCACGCCTTCGTTGGTGGGCACGAACTGGCCGCCGGTGAAGACCTTGGCGTCGCGCAGGTGGATGTAGGCGATGTTCTTCTCGTCGTCGCCCTTGACCGGCACTTCGTAGATTGCCTTCCACTCCTGCACGTATTCGAGCATCTTCGCCGCGGCGGCCTGGTCCCAGTAGCCGGTGAGTTGCGCGTGAAACGCGTCCAGGTATTCCTTGCCGCTGATGAGGATGCCGGAGACCAGCCCGGCCGGGATGGTCAGGGTGATCGGCGTGGGGATGCCCATGTTGGCGAGCAGTATGACCTTGCGTATCAACCAGTCGGCGTCCGGGGAATCGCCCCGCGATGCATTACTGAGTTCCGCTTCTTCCGGCATAACCAATGTCTCCGTCGACAGATGAGGGGCGTAGCTGCCTCAACGGTAGTCCATCCCGATGACAACCGCCTGACTGCCGTCACTCCGGCACGCGGTAGCGCACTCCTCCGGGCAGAAAAATGCCCGCGCGCGGCGGGCATTCTTCTCCAAGTGACAGCGGAATTACTTGGCGGTCAGCGCCGAGTAGCTGTTCATCAGGTTGCGGTAGTTCGGGATGCGCGGCGACAGCAGGTTGGCCAGGCCTTCCATGTCGTTGCGCCAGTCGATCTGCAGCTCGCAGGCGACCGAGAACCAGTTCACCAGCTGGGCGCCGGCAGCGGTCATGCGCGCCCAGGCGGCCTGTTGCACGGTTTCGTTGAAGGTGCCGGACGCGTCGGTCACGACGAACACCTCGAAGCCTTCGGCCAGCGCCGACAGGGTCGGGAACGCCACGCAAACGTCGGTCACGACGCCGGCAATGATCAGTTGCTTGCGGCCGGTGGCCTTGACGGCCTTGACGAAATCTTCGTTGTCCCAGGCGTTGATCTGGCCCGGACGCGGGATGTACGGCGCATCGGGGAACAGTTCCTTGAGTTCCGGAACCATCGGTCCGTTGGGACCGTTTTCGAAGCTGGTGGTGAGGATGGTTGGCAGTTTGAAGAACTTGGCCAGATCGCCCAGCGCCAGCACGTTGTTCTTGAACTCGTTCGGCGAGAAATCCTGTACCAGCGAGATGAGACCGGTCTGGTGGTCGACCAGCAGAACGACGGCGTCGTCCTTGTTGAGGCGGTTGTATGGTTTGGCAGTGCTCATGGTTCACTCCTGGGTAACTAGGGGTTCGGATCGAGCAGCCCCTGCATCGCAACGCGCTCGATACTCGGTAATACCCTAGTGATCGCCGCCTACGGCGAATTGGACGAATGTGCTTATTTCCAGAAGCCTGCCTGGCGGTGTTTCCAAAAGCGCCTGCGCCGGTATGCTTGCAGCCTGTTTTCGTCACGGGCAACGAGTGCACATGGACAAGCTGCTGGCGTTGAGGATGTTCGTCGGAGCCGTCGAAGCCGCCGGGTTTTCCGCCGCCGCGCGCCAGCTCGGCGTGGCCACCTCCTCGGTGACGCGGACCATCGACAACCTGGAAGCCGAGCTGGGCGCCGCCCTGCTCAACCGCTCGACCCGCCGGGTCAGCGTCACCGAGGCGGGCAACGCCTATTACCAGCATGCCCGCGACATACTCGCCGCGGTCGAACGGGCGGACGCCGCCGTCGCCGACCGAGGCAGCGAACCCAGCGGGCAGCTGCGCATCAGCGTGCCGGTGGAGTTCGGCCGACAGATCATCGCGCCGCGGCTGCCGGACTTCCTGCAGCGTTACCCGCGCATCGAGCTGAGCATGACGCTCACCGACGAGGTGGTGGACCTGCAGAGCGAACGGGTCGACGTATCGGTGCGCCTCGGCAGCCTGGTGGTCAGCGCGGACGTCATCAGCCGCACCCTCGGGCACTTCCAGCGCTGGCTGCTGGCGAGCCCGGACTATCTGGCCGCGCACCCGCCGATAGAGCGCCCTGGCGACCTTCTGGCCCACGCCTGCCTGCGCTTCGACTACGCCAACGGTTGCCCGGCGTGGACCTTCCGCCAGGCTGGCGAGGAGGTTCGCGTCGACGTCCAGGGCCGCTTCAAGAGCAACAACGCCGATGTGCTGCGGCGCATGGCGCTCGGCGGCGCCGGCGTCGTCCTGCTGGCCGACTGGCTGGTGCGCGAGGACGTCGACAGCGGTCGACTGGCCCGCCTGCTCGCCGAGCAGCAGATCAACCCGGGCGAGGCGCAAGCCAGCATCAACGCCCTCTTCCTGCCCAACCAGCGCGGCTCGGCACGGGTCGCCGCCTTTCTCGACTGGCTCGAGGACCTGCTCCAGCGACACTGAACGTTGTGCCGGGCGCAATGCTGCATTGCACGGCGACCCGATTCTCCCGCACGACCTCCTGACTTAACGTGGCCTCACCCTTTTCGCTCACCGAGAACCCGACATGACCGATTCAACATCCCACTCGGCCGCCGCTCCCCACCCGCTCACCCAGGGCATGGTGCTGCTGTTCGCCTTCTGCTGCGGCGCCATCGTGGCCAACCTCTACTACGCCCAGCCGATCGTGGCGCTCATCGCGCCCGCGGTGGGGCTTTCGCCGCATGGCGCCAGCCTGATCGTCTCGCTGACCCAGATCGGCTACGCGGCGGGGCTGCTGTTCCTGGTGCCCCTGGCCGACCTGCTGGAGAACCGCAAGGTGATGCTGGCGACCGCGCTGGTCGCCACCGCGAGCCTGCTGGCCGCGGGCTTTTCCAGCCAGCCGAACACCTTCCTGGCGCTGTCGCTGCTGATCGGCTTCAGCTCGGTGTCGGTACAGATCCTGGTGCCACTCGCCGCGCACCTGGCGCCGGAAGCGACCCGCGGGCGCGTCGTCGGCAACATCATGGGCGGCCTGCTGCTGGGCATCCTGCTGGCCCGCCCCCTGGCCAGCGTGATCGCCGACCATTTCGGCTGGCGCGCGGTTTACCTCGCCGCGGCGGCGGTGATGCTGGCGATCATGGCGGTGATCTTCTTCACCATCCCGCGCCACGAGCCGGACCACAAGGCCAGCTACGCGCAACTGCTGAACTCGCTCATCGGCCTGCTTCGCAGCCAGCCAGTACTGCGCCAGCGTGCGCTGTACCAGGGCTTGATGTTCGCCGGCTTCAGCCTGTTCTGGACCACCGCGCCGATCGAGCTGGCGCGCCAGCACGGGCTGTCGCAGAGCGCCATCGCGGTGTTCGCCCTGGTCGGCGCGATCGGTGCGATCGCCGCGCCCCTCGCCGGCCGCCTGGCGGACGCGGGCCACACGCGCCGCGCCTCGATGCTCGCCATGGGGCTGGCACCGCTGGCGTTTCTGCTCGGCCTCAGCGGGCCGGGCTACAGCGTGGTCGGCCTGGCGATCACCGGCGTGCTGCTGGATTTCGCCGTGCAGATGAACATGGTCCTCGGTCAGCGCGAAATCTACGCGCTGGACCCCAAGAGCCGTGCCCGGCTGAACGCGCTGTACATGACCAGCATCTTCGTCGGCGGCGCCTTCGGCTCGGCCGTCGCCAGTCCGCTCTACGAAGCGGCCGGCTGGCCCGCCGTGGCGCTGCTCGGTGCGGCACTCCCAACCACCGCGCTGGCGGCCTTCCTGTGGAACGCGCGGCGCCGCGGATAGAAGACGGCGAGCGCCGCCCGCACTGTTTCTGGAATAATCGAGCTCAGGAAAAACGGCGGCTCGCCGCATGAACCCACACGAAAAAAAGCGGTGCCCGCATGTTTGAAGTAACCGAGGTTTGCATTGCCGAGCTGCGTGCTGCGCTCGAGTCCGGCCGGACCACGGCGGTCGAGCTGGTGAAGGCGTATCTGGCCAGGATCGACGCCTACGACGGCCCCGAAACGCCCACCGCGCTGAATGCGGTGGTGGTTCGCAACCCCGAGGCGCTGGCCGAGGCCGAGGCGTCCGACGCCCGCCGCGCCCGCGGCGAAACGCTCGGACCGCTGGACGGCATTCCCTATACCGCCAAGGACAGCTACCTGGTGAAGGGGCTGACCGCCGCCTCCGGCAGCCCCGCCTTCAAGGACCTCGTAGCCCATCGCGATGCCTTCACCATCGAACGCCTGCGCGCCGCCGGCGCGATCTGCCTGGGCAAGACCAACATGCCGCCGATGGCCAACGGCGGCATGCAGCGCGGCGTCTATGGCCGCGCGGAAAGCCCCTACAACGCCGCCTACCTCACCGCGCCGTTCGCCTCGGGCTCCTCGAATGGCGCCGGCACCGCGACCGCCGCCAGCTTCGCCGCCTTCGGCCTGGCCGAGGAAACCTGGTCGAGCGGACGGGGCCCGGCGTCGAACAACGGCCTGTGCGCCTATACGCCGTCGCGCGGGGTGATCTCGGTCCGCGGAAACTGGCCGCTGACGCCGACCATGGACGTCGTGGTGCCGTACGCCAGGAGCATGGCCGACCTGCTCGAGGTGCTCGACGTGGTGGTGGCCGAAGACCCGGACACCCGCGGCGACCTCTGGCGGCTGCAGCCCTGGGTGCCGATCCCCGATGTCGCCTCGGTGCGCCCCGCGTCCTATCCGGAGCTGGCCGCCGGCGCCGACGCGCTGGCGGGCAAGCGCTTCGGCGTGCCGCGCATGTACATCAACGCCGACCCCGCCGCCGGCACCAGCGAAAAGCCCGGCATCGGAGGCCCGACCGGGCAACGCATCGAGACCCGTGCCTCGGTGATCGACCTCTGGGAACAGGCACGCCAGGCCCTGGAAGCCGCCGGTGCAGAGGTCATCGAAGTGGATTTCCCGCTGGTGTCGAACTGCGAGGGCGACCGTCCGGGCGCGCCGACAGTGTTCACCCGCGGCCTGGTGTCGCCGGAATTTCTCCATGACGAGCTGTGGGAGTTGAGCGCCTGGGCGTTCGACGACTTCCTGCGCGCCAACGGCGATCCAAAGCTCAACCGCCTGGTCGACGTGGACGGCCCGCAGATCTTCCCCCACGATCCCGGAACCCTGCCCAACCGCGAGGATGACCTGGCGGCCGGCATGGACGAATACGTGAAGATGGCCGAGCGCGGCATCACCCCGTGGGACCGCATCGCCACGCTACCCGACGGCCTGCACGGGCTGGAGCGGACGCGCAAGATCGATCTGGAAGACTGGATGGACGCGCTCGGCCTGGATGCCGTGCTGTTCCCGACAGTCGCCGACGTGGGCCCGGCCGACGCCGATGTGAACCCGGTTTCGGCGGACATCGCCTGGAGCAACGGCGTCTGGGTCGCCAACGGCAACCTTGCGATCCGCCATCTGGGCGTGCCGACGGTCACGGTGCCGATGGGGGTGATGGCGGACATCGGCATGCCGGTCGGGTTGACCTTCGCCGGCCGCGCCTACGACGACTCGCACCTCCTACGCCTGGCATCGGCGTTCGAGTCGAGCGGCAGCAGGCGGGCGATACCGCCGCGCACACCGCCCCTGTCACACGGCTAGGGCGGACGCTCGCCGGGCGCGGCGCGCCCTTCCCCAGGACGCGCCTGCCGCAGCTACTTCGCGAAGAGCTGGCCGATGTCCTTGAACGCCTTGAACTCCAGCGCATTGCCGCAGGGATCGAAGAGAAACATCGTCGCCTGTTCGCCGACCTGCCCCTGGAAACGAATGTAGGGTTCGATCACGAACCGGGTGCCGAAGGATTTCAGCCGCTCGGCCAGTGCCTCCCATTCGTCCCACTGCAGCACGATGCCGAAATGCGGCACGGGCACGTCGTGGCCATCCACCGCGTTGGTCCCGGCATGGCGCTGCGAGTCGGTCTCGGGGTGTTCGTGGATCACCAGTTGGTGGCCGTAGAAGTTGAAGTCGACCCAGTGCGCGCTCGAACGGCCCTCCTGCAGACCGAAGGTTTTGCCATAGAAGGTGCGCGCGGCGGCAAGGTCGTGCACGGGAATCGCAAGGTGGAACGGTGAAAGGCTCATTCGGCACTCCAGGCATCTCATGGGTTTTCGCCGCATCCTAATGAGCGACTTCCATTAATAAAAACAATATATATTTCTCAGATCCACAAACAGGATTGATCTAATGATTCGAGAGCTGAAGACGCTCATCGCCGTTTCTCGCGAGGGCACCTTCGCCGCCGCGGGCAAGCAGATCGGGCTGACGCAGGCCGCGGTCAGCGCCCAGATGCAACGCCTGGAGCGCGAACTGGGCTACGAACTCTTCGACCGCAAGGGCCGCGCGGCGCAGCTCAACGCGCGGGGGCGGCAGACGCTTTCACAGGCGCAGGAACTGATTCGTCTCTATGCCGGCCTCGGCGCGCCGAACGGCGCGCCGGCCGATGCGCTGGTCAGCGTCGGCGCCATCGCCTCGGTTCAACGCGCACTGCTGCCGGGCGTGCTGGCGAGGTTTCACCGGGAGAATCCGCACTGTCGTACCCGCGTGCTTCCCGGTTTGTCGATGGAACTGGTCAACCTGGTGGACGCCGGCGAGATCGACATGGCGGCGGTCATCCGTCCGCCCTTCTCGCTGCAGAGCGATCTGCAGTGGACGACCCTGGCCTGCGAGCCCTACCGCCTGCTGGTCCCGCGCGACGTGCCGGGCGATGACTGGGCGGAGCTGCTGTCCAGTCAGCCGTTCATTCGCTACGACCGCTCCTCGTTCGGTGGCCGGCAGGTCGAGCGCTTCCTGAGGCAGATGCATCTTCCCGTGCGGGATGTCTGCGAACTCGACGAGCAGGAGGCCATCGTCGCCCTGGTGGCGAATGGCGTGGGTGTAGCACTGGTTCCGCAGGCCGCAACCTACCGCCGCTGGCCGGCATCGGTACGCACCGTGGATCTCGGCAGCCACACCTTCCATCGCGATATCGGCCTGGTCCACCGAGCCAACCCGAATCCGAACGAGGCGTCCGCCCGGCTGATCCACCTGATCGGTGAAGCGGCCGCCGCCTGAGGAACTCGATGCTGGTCGCGATGCGCCAGTTCGCGGCACATGGGAATCATGCATCGAGGTGGTCAGAGCAAAGGCTGGCGCCTCGCGGGTCAGCGCCGAATTGCGAACCTCATCGTCAGCCACTAATATACGATACATAGTCGTTTCGTATAAGGCTCACCATGGGTATCGTGAAGATTTCCGAAGAGATGCACGAGAATCTGCGCATCGCCAGCACCGCATTGTCCCGTTCGATCAACGCCCAGGCCGAGCACTGGATGCGTATGGGCATGCTTGCCGAGCTGCACCCCGATCTCGACCACCGGGCGATCTGTCGATTGCTGGTACGTGCCGAGCAGGCCGGCGGCTTCAACCTGAGCCGGCTCTGCGAGCTTGAACGCGCCGCGACGGATTCGGTACCGGAGGTGGCGCCATGAGGCCGACCGTGGTCATTCACACCCCTGAAGAGATCACCCGCTCAGGCGCCGCGGGTGCCCTGGCGGCGCAAGTGCTGGCGATGATCGCACCGCACGTGAAAGCAGGCGTCACCACCGATTCGCTCGATCAGCTATGCAACGCCTTCATCGTCGACGAGCTGAAAGCCATTCCGGGCAACGTGGGCTATCACGGGTACTCGAAAACCCTGTGCATCTCGGTCAATCAGACGGTCTGCCATGGCATCCCTTCCGCGCGCGTGCTGCGCGACGGCGATATCGTGAACATCGACGTCGCGGTGGTGAAGGACGGCTGGTACGGCGATACCAGCCGCATGTACCTGGTGGGCGAGCCATCCCCGGAAGCGCGCCGGCTGGTGACCACCACCTACGACGCGCTGTGCGCCGGCATCAGGGTCGTCCGCCCGGGCGCCACCACCGGCGACATCGGTCATGCCATCCAGACGGTGGCGCAGAACGCCGGCTTCAGCGTGGTCCGTGAGTACTGCGGCCACGGTATCGGGCGGATCTATCACGACGAACTGCAGATTCTTCACTACGGCCATCCCGGTCAGGGGACGAGGCTGAAAACCGGGATGATCTTCACCATCGAGCCCATGCTGAACGCCGGCAAGCGCCACGTGGTGCAGCTTCCGGACGGCTGGACCGTGGTCACCAAGGATCAGTCCCTGTCGGCGCAGTGGGAACACATGGTGGCCGTCACCGAAGACGGCTTCCAGGTCCTGACCCAATGGCCGGACGGCACCGGCGAGTACCCCGCCATCGCGTGACACAGGCTGCCGAGGGCGGTGGGCGCAGACAACGGAAGGTCGCTCCCCGATAAAACGCTTTCATATCCGGTAGTATCACCGCCCCTCTGAAACCCGCACGCCAGGGCACTGACCGGAAACTCCCGTGGACATCATCAGCATCATCATGACGGCTGGCCGATCGGCCGTTGAACTCGCCCTGTTCGTCCTCCTGCCCATCATGGTCGTCATGCTGTCGGTCATGCGGCTGCTCGAAGCGGCCGGCATCATGGACTGGATCGTCGCGAAGATCGCCCCGGCGCTGCGGCCCGCCGGCCTTACCGGATTGAGCGTCTTCGCGCTGCTGCAGGTGAACTTCGTCAGTTTCGCGGCCCCGTTGGCGACGCTCTCCACGATGGAACGGCGCGGCACCTCGGACCGTCATCTCGCCGCCACCCTGGGGATGGTGTTCGCCATGGGCCAGGCCAACGTGGTGTTCCCGCTCATGGCGCTGGGGCTGAACCTCGGGCGGGTACTCGCGCTGTCCATCCTCGGCGGGCTGGTTGCGGCTATCGCCACCTACTACCTGTTCGGCAGGAAGCTGTCGTCCGAGGAAGCGACGCTCGATGAAAGCGTGGCTCACGCGACCCTCAACGACCCCAAGGGCGTCATCGCGGTCATCAACCACGCCGGCGCCGAAGCGGTGCGCATCGCCTTCGGCGCCATTCCAATGGTCGCCCTGGCGCTGGTGGCGGTCGGCGTGATCAGGGATGCCGGCGGTTTCGCCCTGATAGAGTCCATCGCCGCACCGGCCCTGCGGCTGGCGAACATCGACCCCGCGGTGATCATGCTCACCCTGACCAAATACATGGCCGGCGGTACGGCCGTACTCGGCGTGCTGGTCGACATGCAGCGCAGTGGCCAGATCGACACCGCGTTCATCAACGCCAGCGCCGGCTGGCTGATCCACACCCTCGATCTGCCCGGCGTGGCGATCATGATGTCCGCCGGTCCGCGCGTGGCGAAAGTCTGGAAGCCCGCCGTGGCCGGCGCCGCGCTGGGCATTCTCGTGCGTACAGTGGGCCAGGCGCTGCTGAGCTGAGCGGCACGCGTTCGGTGCCGGGCAACAGTGGCCCGGAGCCGGCGCAGTTTGCCGATCAGCGGACCTCGCCGATCGAAACTGCGCGGCGATTCGCCGGGTCTACCGCCCAGAGCAGCCACTTATCGCCCGAGCGAGCCCCGCGAGATGCACAAGATCCTGATCACCGCGTATCAGCACGACGAAGGCCGTATAGCGCGGTTGAACCGTTCGCTTGGCTATGCCGAAGCCGTTCTCGAACACCAGGGCGAGCCCTCGCTGTTTCCCTACCTGCGCTCGATCCACGATCACAAGGGCGAACTGGAAGTCGGCTGGCTCATCGAGCCGCGCGACCTGCAGCGAAAGGCGCTGGAACGCGCCTGGGAAAAGCTCGGCAACGAGACCGTCGACCGCGTCGAGCACCTGCTGCCCGACGGCGCCCCGGACCCGGAGTACCCGGAGGAACAGCGCGCGGTTCCCAGGGACCGCAAACCCTGAGCTTCGCGCAGGCCCGCCCCTTCACGCCAGGGCGCCACCGCCCATAACCCAGGCACCAATTGTTCCGGGTAAGCCTTACAATGCGCCCCTTCGCACGCATTCGGACGTTCGCCTCGACCGACGCGCCGTGCATCCACCTGCATACCGCATGCATCAACCGCTTCGCGCCGGGCTCCATCTTGCAAAAATCGACAGAAAAATCCCCTGCTCATCAGGGCGCTGTAAGCAGACGCTTCTCCGTCGCGCCGATGATGGACTGGACGGACAGGCATTGCCGCTTCTTCCTGCGCCTCCTCTCGCGCCATGCGCTGCTGTACACCGAGATGGTCACCACGGGCGCGCTGCTCAAGGGCGACCGCGAGCGTTTCCTGCGCTACGACGAGGCCGAGCACCCACTGGCGCTGCAACTGGGCGGCAGCGTGCCGGCCGAACTGGCCGCCTGCGCGGCTTTCGCCGAGCAGGCCGGCTACGACGAGGTCAACCTCAACGTCGGCTGCCCCAGCGACCGGGTGCAGAACAACATGATTGGCGCCTGCCTGATGGCGCACCCGACGCTGGTAGCCGACTGCGTGAAGGCGATGCTCGATGCGGTGAGGATCCCGGTGACGGTGAAGCACCGCATCGGCATCAACGGCCGCGACAGCTACGCGGAGCTTTGCGATTTCGTCGGCCAGGTGCACGACGCCGGTTGCACCCGTTTCACCGTGCATGCGCGGATCGCCATTCTCGAAGGTCTGTCGCCGAAGGAGAACCGCGAGGTTCCGCCGCTGCGTTACGACATCGCCGCCCAGTTGAAGCGCGACTTCCCTGGTCTGGAGATCATCCTCAATGGCGGGATCAAGACCCTCGCCGAATGCCGGACGCATTTGCAGACCTTCGACGGCGTGATGCTCGGCCGCGAGGCCTATCACAACCCCTACGTGCTGGCCGACGTGGATAGCGCGCTGTATGGCGAAAAGACACCGCCGATCAGCCGCGCCGACGCGCTGCGGGCGATGCGCCCCTACATCGCCCGGCATCTGGCGGATGGCGGCGCCATGCACCACATTACCCGGCACGTACTGGGCCTCGGCCAGGGATTCAACGGCGCCCGGCGCTTTCGCCAGCTGCTTTCGGTGGATGTGCACAAGACCCGCGACCCGCTCGGTTTGCTGGATCAGGCCATCGGGCTGCTCGAAGGGCACTGACGAATAAATCCCAAGGAACGCCCGCCGCCCAATTCGATCAAAGCCCTGCCCGGCCCGTCCGGCCCTCGCGCTCTTGAGCGGCGCGGGGCCCCTCGGGTAAGGTCAGGCCATCGCACAGGAAAGAGTCCTCATGACCTCGAAGCTGGAACAACTCAAGCAATTCACCACCGTCGTCGCCGATACCGGCGACCTCGACGCCATCACCCGCCTGAAGCCCGTGGACGCCACCACCAACCCTTCGCTGCTGCTCAAGGCCGCGTCCCTGCCCCGCTACGCCGAGCTGCTGGGCACCGCGGTGACCGGATGCGACGGCGACCTCGGCCTTGCCTCCGACCGCTTCGGCGTCGCGGTCGGCCAGGAAATCCTCAAGGTCATTCCAGGCCGCATCTCCACCGAGGTCGATGCACGCCTGTCCTTCGACACCGACGCCACGCTGCGTCGCGCCGAGCGCCTGATCGAGCTGTATGACAAGGCGGGTATCGGCCGTGAACGCGTGCTGATCAAGATCGCCGCCACCTGGGAAGGTATCCGCGCCGCCGAGGAGCTGGAAAAGGCCGGCGTGCAGACCAACCTGACCCTGCTGTTCTCCTTCGCCCAGGCCGCCGCCTGCGCGGATGCCGGCGTATTCCTCATCTCGCCCTTCGTCGGGCGCATCTACGACTGGTACAAGAAGGCCGAAGGCCGCGACTACGTCGGCGCCGAAGATCCCGGCGTCCAGTCCGTATCGCGTATCTACGCCTATTACAAGGCCAACGGCTACCAGACCGTGGTCATGGGCGCGAGCTTCCGCAACCTCAGCCAGATCGAGGAACTGGCCGGCTGCGATCGCTTGACCATCAGCCCGGAACTGCTGCAGAAACTGGACGAGGACCAAGGCGTCCTGGAGCGCAAGCTGAACACCGGCGGCCAGGGCGAATCGCGCCTGGTGCTGGACCAGAGCCGTTTCCGCTGGGCGATGAACGAAGACCCGATGGCGACCGAGAAACTCGCCGAGGGCATCCGCCAGTTCGCCCGCGACCAGGAGAAACTCGAGCTGCTGCTCGCCGCCAAGGTCTGACGCAGTCGCCCAAACGAAACGGGCGATCTCCCTGCGGAGATCGCCCGTTTTGCATTATGGATTGCCTGAGCGGTCAGCTACGTTCGAGTGCGTTCACCAGATCGTGGAACGCCTCGCGATTGGACTCGTTGAGCCCCATCAGGATGCGGTGCGCCTCGAGCACCTTGGCGCGCACAACCTCTTCCGACTGATCCTGCGACGGCAGGTCGGTCAGGCACTCGGGGCACGGCAGCGGGCTGTCGACGATGTTGAACACCTGGTCGAAGCCCATGGATTGCAGCAGGCGCGTGATGTCCGGATGGGTGGTGACCACGGTCGGCAACAGGCCGACCTTCTGCCGCGAGAGAATCGACAACTTGGCCAGCAGGCCGAGGGTAGTGCTGTCGATGCTGCGCGTTTCGGTGAGGTCGATGACGATCGCCGAGAAATTCAACGCCGTGAAAATCTGCTCGATCGTGGCATCCAGCGCCGAACACAGGGTCAGGCGTATCTCACCGACGAACTTGAGAACGAAGGTGCCTTCCTGCTCGGCAAACTGAATTCTACCGCTACTCATGCAAGGTTCCTGCTCAGGACCAGGAGGGCAATGTCATCCGGCATTTCGCCCAGCGTGGCCAATCCGAAAACCTGACGCAACCCGTCTAGGGTGCCGCCAGCCGACCGCACTAGCTGCGGTAACTCGGCTTCCTTGTCTTTGAGCGTATCGCCCGGCAAAAGGTCCAAAATCCCATCCGAGAGCAGCGTCAGGCTGAACGCCTCCGGCAACTCCAGGAGGTTGTCCTCGTAGGTGGCCTCGTTGAACAGGCCGACCGGCAATCCCTTTCCCTGTAGGTAACGCGCTTCCTTGCCATCGAAGAGCACAGGCAGCGGCAGATGCCCGCCGATGCTGTAGGTCAGCGTACCGCGCTCCTCGTCGATCACCCCCCCGACCATGGTCACGTGCTTGCCCAACTTGGTGTTGATCAGCCCGCGATTGATATGGCCGAGCACTTCGGACGGTTTGAAGTCCGGAAGCATTCCGTTGCGCCGCGATTCGTAGAGCAGCCGGGTGGTCATGAACTTCAGCAGCACGGTGACGAAGGCGGACGAGGCGCCATGCCCGGAAACGTCCGCGAGGTAGAACACGATCCGCCGGTCGTCGACGCGAAAGTAGTCGACGAAGTCCCCCGACAGATACAGCGAAGGAATGATCTGGTGGGCGAAATGAAGGCCGTCCGAGGTCCAGGGCGTCACTGGCAGCATGTTCATCTGCACGTGGCGACCGGCATTCTGGTCTTCCTGGAGCAGGTGCAGGCTGGCCTGCAGCTCGCGGTTGGCGTTTTCCAGCTTGACCCGGTAGCGGTCGTTTTCCGCCCGCAGGTAGGCACGATCCAGAGCGCGGCGTACCGAGTGCTCGAGCACGGCCAGGTCTTCCAGCGGCTTGATCAGGTAGTCGGCGGCGCCCAGGCGCAGGGCCTCGACGGCATCGCTCATCACGCCGGCACCGGAAACGACGATGACCGGCGTCTCGACCTCCAGGGCGCCGATACGACGAATGAGCTCGAGCCCGTCGACCTGAGGCATGCGCAGGTCGCAGATCACCAGATCGGGATGTTCGCGTTCGAAGATCTGCAGGCCGGAAAGGCCATTGCTCGCTTGCAGAACGCTGAAGCCGCTGTCTTCCAGATAGGCCGCGAGGCTTGCACGTACGGCCTCGTCGTCATCGATGATAAGCAGCTTGGCACTGGGATTGTGCATGAGGTATCCAGGCAAACGGCGCCGCGGACGGTTGGACTTATGCTCCTGGCCGATCAGCCAGGGCGCTTCACCGGTTCGATTCAGGCGCAGACGGTACTCCCATCCGCCAGTCGATTCAAGCATCTGGCCAGCATGGCCGGAGTGGCCTTTACACCTGAAATCGACGGGGGTTATAAGAGCCGGAACGCGCCGTACAATAACGAGAGGACACGGCCATGAGCCAGAATGATCACGCCTACAGCGAGAAACGCGATTTCATCCGCATGCGAGTCGAAGCCCCCGTGGTTCTCAGGCACGCCGGCCAGGAGATCCCCGCGCTGTGCCTGAACCTCTCCAGCACCGGCATGCAGCTGGAAGCCGAGTGCGCGCTGGCCATGGGCGACAAGGTCCAGGTGCACATCGGCTCCGATCACGCCCAGCTAAAGAGTCTCGATGCCGAGGCCGAAGTGGTGCGTGTCGCCGACCTGGGCGACGGGCGGCAATCCCTCGGCCTCGCGATCCTGTCGATGAACTGAACCTGCAGAGACGAAGAAGGCGGCCCATTGGCCGCCTTCTTCATTTCTGCATCCGACTCAGAAGTCGTCTTCGACGTCGCCATCCTTGACCCGGAACTCGCGGTTCTGCAGGTAGGCGTTGCGCAGGAACACGTACTTGTCGCCGCTGATCATCTTCTCCGCGTCCAGCAGGCTGGCGCGGGTGTCGATGGTGTCGACGGCGAAGGTCACGTTGCGGGTCGGCACATGGTCGATGTACGGATAGACGTTGAGGAAGCTGTCCGGGATGCGCGCCGGCGCATCGCGCAGGGTGCTCGGACCGAGCAGCGGCAGCACCACGTACGGGCCGCTGCCGACGCCCCAGGCGCCGAGGGTCTGGCCGAAGTCTTCGTCACTCTTCTGCAGGCCCATGTACTTGGCCACGTCGAAGAAGCCCAGCAGGCCGAAGGTGGTGTTGAAGATCAGGCGGCTGGTATCGACGCCGGCGTCATGCACTTTCCCCTGCAACAGGTTGTTGACCAGGTTGGTGACGTCGCCGATGTTGCCGAAGACGTTGTGAATGCCGTCCTCGAGGAACTGCGGGGTGACCGCCTGGTAGCCCTGGGCGAGCGGCTTCAGAGCGTAGGTATCGAGGGTGTCGTTGAAGCGGAAGATGCCGCGGTTGACGCTCTCCCACGGATCTTCTTCAGCGGCGTGGGCGACCAGCGGAAGCAGTGCCAGGGCAACACAGGCGAACGAGCGTGCGACGCCCTGAATCCAGCCAGTACCGATGTCGCGCATGAGGTGTCTCCTTGAAAATCCTGTGGCAGCCCGCCACGTCCGGGCGCGCAGTATAGGGCTTGATACAAAACCCGTGAAGCGGGCTCCGGCGCCGGTAGCGCGTCAGTGCCGGTTTCGCGGGGCGTTTTGTGCGCCTATCGACGCAGGGCTTGCCCGCGGTCAGCGAATCCGCTCGAACGCCGGCGGACTCATTGACCCACGCGCCCGCCGCGGCGTTCCCGGTGATAACCTGAAACCAATCTCACGGACCTTTCGAATCGGTGCAGGGTCCATGTTCTGGCTCATACAAGAAGGGAGAATCGCCATGTCTGCAAACGACCTGCAGCTGCAACTGGAAGACCTGCGCAAACAGCTGGACCAGGAACCGCCACTCAACGATGAGGAGCGCGCGTCGATCATCGAGGTAATGAACCAGATCGAGATCCAGCTGGCCTACGAGAACACCCAGCCGCCCAGCCCGAACCTGGTGGACGGCGTGAACCTGGCGGTCGAGCGTTTCGAAGTCAGCCATCCCACCCTCGCCGGCACCCTGCGCAACGTGATGCAGACTCTCGCCAGCATCGGCATCTGATGCCGTCCACGCCCCGGCAACGCCGGGGCGCCTGCCTCACTGCCGGGCGAGTCGCCGGTTGTCGAAGGTCGTCGCGTGGTTGCTGCGATACGGGTTGATGTCCAGGCCGCCGCGGCGCACGTAGCGCGCATGCACGCTGAGACGCTCCGGCTGGAGCAGATCGAGCAGATCCAGGTAGATGCGCTCCACGCACTGCTCGTGGAAATCCGAGTGCTGGCGGAAGCTCACCAGATAGGCGAGAAAACGCGCGTGGTCCAGTTTCGGACCGCAATACTCCACCACCAGGGTGCCCCAGTCAGGCTGACCGGTGACCGGGCAGTTGGACTTGAGCAGGTGGCTGTGGAAACTCTCCTCGATCACTTCGTCCGCGTTGCAGCGCAGCAGCTCGGCCCGCGGCCGGCTGAAGTCGTCGATCTCCACATCCAGCTCGTCGATGCACACGCCGGCCGGCTCGGCGATGCCTTCCTCCGCCACCCGCCCCAGCGTCTTCAAGGTCACCGCCACCGTCGCACCCGCGGCGGCGGACAGGTCGCGGGCCAGCAGAGCCTGTAACTCGTCACCGGATGCGAAGCGGGTCTGGTTCAGCGAATTGAGATAGAGCTTGAACGACTTGGACTCGATGATGTTCGGTGAGTCCGCCGGAATCGCGAACTCGCCCACCGCCACCACCGGCTTGCCCGACACCGTCAGCCAGGACAGCTCGTAGCAGTTCCAGTAATCCACGCCCGAATACGGCAGGCTCTGCGCGGTCAGGCCCAGCTCCGCCCATTTCGGCGCGCGCGGGATCGGAAACAGCAGCGACGGCGTGTAGGTAGAGACGTACTCGCTGGACTTGCCTAGCGGCGAGTGTTCGGCGGGATGCTGCATGGCGATGGACCTGACGGGGCGAAAAACGCGGCAAGTCTATACAGTCGCCGCCCCGATAAAAACCGCAGGTGCCGGAAGGTGCCTCAGTCGATGCGGATTTCGCCCACCATGCCGGCCTGGTAATGGCCGGGCACGTTGCAGGCGAACTGCAGCCCGCTGGCCTCGGTGAAGGTCCAGACCAGCTCGCCGGTCTGTCCCGGCTGCACGAGCACGCTGTTGGGGTCGTCATGGGCCATGCTTGCGGCCGGGTTCGCCTCGCCATGGCTCATTTCGACGCCGTGATCCATGCCCGCCATGTTGGCGTGCCCGGCCAGCGCGCCGGCGCTCTGCATGTCGAGCATTTCGCGCTGGTGCGCCGCGTGCATCTGCGCATCACCGAGGTTGAATTCGTGGACCAGCTTGCCCTCGTTCTTCAGCACGAAGCGCACCGTCTCGCCGGCCTTCACTTCCAGCACCTTCGGCGCGAAATAGATATCGCCCAGCGTCACCTCCACCGTCCGGGTGGCATCGACAGCCTTGCCGGGCGCGCCGAAAACGAAGACCTGGGCGGGCGCATGGGCCTGGGCGAGTTGGCAGAACAGCGCCAGCGCGCCGCAGACGAGGGTGGAAGAACGTGACGGCATGCTGAACTCCTGAAAGTCGACGGGTGCGAGTCGCCCGAGTATAGGAAGCAGCGCCGTCGCCGACGCTGCCGTGGATCAGCGACCGCCCCCGCTCACTGGCGCATGCCGCGACCGCTCACCAGCAGGCGGATGCACACCAGATAAAGGACCGCGGTCGCGCCCAGCATGAACACCACGGCGGTGCCGATATGGATGTCGGATACGCCGAGGATGCCGTAGCGGAACGCGTTGACCATGTGCAGGATCGGGTTGGCCAGCGACACCACCTGCCAGAACGGCGGCAGCAGATGGATCGAATAGAACACCCCGCCCAGGTAGGTCAGCGGCGTCAGCACGAAGGTCGGGATGATCGAGATATCGTCGAAGTTGCGCGCGTAGACCGCGTTGACGAAGCCGCACAGCGAAAAGATCGTCGCCGCGAGGAAGATCACCAGCACCGTGATGCCCAGGTGATGCAGCGTCAGGTGGGTGAAGAACAGCGACAGCATCGTGACGATCGCCGCCACCGCCAGCCCACGCAGGACGCCGCCGATGACGTAGCCGATGAGGATGATGTGCGGCGATACCGGCGAAACCAGCAGTTCCTCCACCGAGCGCTGGAACTTGGCGCCGAAGAAGCTCGACACCACGTTGCCGTAGGCGTTTGTGATCACCGACATCATGATCAGCCCGGGCACGATGTACTCCATGTAGCTGAAGCCACCCATCTCGCCGATACGCGCGCCGATCAGCCGGCCGAAGATCACGAAGTACAGCACCATCGTGATCGCCGGGGGCAGCAGCGTCTGCGGCCAGATACGCAGGAAGCGCCGTACTTCGCGGTAGACGATGGTCTGCAGGGCGACCAGGTTGGGACGCAGTTCGCCGCTCATTTCGCCACCTTCGCCAGGTTCTGTTCGACCAGAGACACGAACAGCTCCTCCAGCCGATTGGTCTTGTTGCGCAGGCTCAGCACCTCGATGTTCTGCGCCGCCAGTTGGGCGAACAGGTCGGTGATGCCGAGACTCTTCTCGACTTGCACCTCGAGGGTGTGCGAGTCGATCAGGCGCGCCGGATAACCCTCCAGCTGCGGTTCGATCAGCAGCGACTCCTTGAGGTCGAGGAGGAAGGTTTCCGCATGCAGCTTGGCCAGAAGCGCCCGCATGCTGGTGTTCTCGACGATCTGCCCGTGGTCGATGATGCCGATGTTGCGGCACAGCTGTTCAGCCTCTTCCAGATAGTGCGTGGTGAGGATGATGGTGATGCCCTTCTTGTTCAGCTCGGTGAGGAAGCTCCACATCGAACGACGCAGCTCGATGTCCACGCCGGCGGTGGGCTCGTCGAGGATCAGCAGGCGCGGCTGGTGAACCAGCGCGCGGGCGATCATCAGGCGCCGCTTCATCCCCCCGGACAGCTCGCGGGACGCGGCGTTGCGCTTGTCCCACAGGCCCAGCTGGGTGAGGTATTCCTCGGCGCGCTCGCGGGCCTGGCGCAGCGGAATCCCGTAATAGCCGGCCTGGGTGGTGACGATGTCGAAGACCTTCTCGAACTGGTTGAAGTTGAACTCCTGCGGCACCACGCCGATGCAGCGCTTGAGCGCCGACGGCTGGGCGTCGAGGTCGTGGCCGAACACGTTGACCGTGCCGCCGCTCTTGTTCACCAGGGTCGAGAGAATGCCGATGGTGGTGGACTTGCCGGCGCCGTTGGGGCCGAGCAAGGCGAAGAAATCGCCTTCGGCCACTTCCAGATCGATGCCCTTGAGCGCCTGGAAGCCGTTGCCGTAGGTCTTGGTCAACTGCCGGATGGACAGTGCAGAACTCATAGTGGATGCACGCGCGAGAAAGAGAGTGGATTAGATAGGGGCGGAAGGTTCCGATTGCAACCGGGTATTTCCTGGAGCGGCGCTCAGGTGAGCGCCGTCATCACCGCACGCTGGAAGGCCGGACGCTCGCGCAGACGCGCATACCAGGCTTCCAGATGGGGCAGCGAGGGCCGTTCGATCGGCATCTCGAACCAGGCGTAGATGAAGCTTCCCAGTGGAATGTCGCCCATGCCGAACGCCTCGCCGGACAGCCACGGCTGCCGGGCCAGAGCCTGCTCGGGAACCGCCAGCAGCTTGGCGCAGAGGCTACGCGCCGCTTCGATGGCGGCGACGTCGCGGTCGGCTTCGGCAGTGCGCAGCATTCCCCAGAATACCGTGCGGTAGGGCGCAGCCAGCGACGAGGTCATCCAGTCCATCCAGCGATCGGCACTGGCGCGCGCCTGCAGTTCCGCCGGCTGCAATCCGCCGTCGGCATGCTTGGCGCTCAGATAGCGGACGATGGCGTTCGACTCCCAGAGCACGAAACCGTCGTCCTCGATCAGCGGGACCAGGCCGTTGGGGTTCTTCGCCCGGTACTCCGCGTCGCCGACCACGCCGAAGGCGCCACCGGCGTCGATCTGCTCGTACGGCAGGCCCAGTTCCTCGGCGCACCAGAGCACCTTGCGCACGTTGTTGGAGTTCTTGCGGCCCCAGATCTTCAGCATCACGTACCTCGGCTCGTTCCATTGCAATGGTCGAAGTCTACCTTCCCCGAGACCGTCATGGGCCATGACGATGGGCGAACTCCCCTATCCGCCGGGGGTCACTATCCACGAAGCGGTCGGCTCGAGATGGACGATGATCCACCCAGGATCGCACCATGGCGATCCGCTCGAACCGCTCCTGCCGCCACCACGAACGGTGGCGGCCAGTTCCAGACAGCACTGCCTTCGAATGCTGTCTTCACGGAGGACTTCACATGCTGGTCGTTTGGTTGCTGGTTCTTGTCGTCGGCATCGCCCTGCTCGCCCACTGGCGCGTATCGCCACTGCCGTCCCTCGCCGTCGTCGCGGTCTACCTGGTCGCCATGGGCGTTTCCGGCGATGCGCCGGTGTTGCTCATGCTGGTCCTGTGGCTGCTGTGGTTGGCCATCGCGGTGCCGCTGCTGCTGCCCGATTTCCGCCGCCGGGTGTTCAGCGGGCCGCTGTTCAACTGGTTCCAGAAGGTGCTGCCGCCGATGTCGGCCACCGAAAAGGAAGCCATCGATGCCGGCACCGTATGGTGGGACGGCGAGCTGTTCAGCGGCCGGCCCAACTGGGACGTGCTGCTCGACTATCCTGCGCCCAGGCTGACCGACGAAGAACGCGCCTTCATCGAGGGGCCGACCAACGAACTCTGCGCCATGGTCAGCGAATGGGACATCGCCCAGCGCATGGACCTGCCGCCCGAAGCCTGGGACTTCATCAAGGCCAACGGTTTCTTCGCCCTGATCATTCCCAAGCAGTATGGGGGCAAGGGCTTCTCCGCCTACGCGCACTCGCAGATCGTGATGAAGCTGGCCACCCGCAGCGGCGACCTGGCATCCACGGTGATGGTGCCCAACTCCCTCGGTCCGGCCGAACTGCTGCTGCACTACGGCACCGAGGAACAGCGCAACCACTACCTGCCAAGCCTCGCCAGCGGCCAGGATATCCCCTGCTTCGCCCTCACCGGCCCGCATGCCGGCTCCGACGCCGGCGCGATGACCGACAGCGGAATCATCTGCAAGGGTGAGTGGGAGGGCCAGGAAGTGCTCGGCCTGCGCCTGACCTGGGAAAAGCGCTACATCACCCTCGGGCCGGTCGCCACCCTCCTCGGCCTGGCCTTCAAGACCTACGACCCGGACCATCTGCTCGGCGAGCAGGAGGAGCTCGGCATCACTCTGGCGCTGATTCCGACCTCCACGCCGGGTGTCGAGATCGGCCGCCGCCATGTCCCGCTGGGCGCGGCGTTCATGAACGGTCCGAACTCCGGCAAGGACGTCTTCGTCCCGCTGAGCTACATCATCGGTGGCGAGGAAATGATCGGCAAAGGCTGGATGATGCTGATGAACTGCCTGTCTGTCGGACGCTCGATCTCGCTGCCGGCGGTGGGCACCAGCGCGGCCAAGGCCACCGGTTACGCCAGTGGGCGTTACGCGCAGATCCGCGAACAGTTCAACGTGCCGCTGTCGGCATTCGAGGGCATCCAGGAAGCGCTGGCGCGCATCGGAGGCAACGCCTGGCTGATGGATGCCGCCCGCGTGCTCACCGCCAATGCGGTCGACCTGGGCGAGAAACCCTCGGTGCTCTCCGCGGTGCTCAAGTACCACCTGACCGAGCGCGGTCGCGAGTGCATCGCCCACGCCATGGATATCCACGGCGGCAAGGGGATCATCATGGGGCCGAAGAACTACCTCGGCCGATCCTGGCAGGCGGCGCCGATCTTCATCACCGTTGAAGGCGCGAACATCCTGTCGCGCAACCTGATGATCTTCGGCCAGGGCGCGATTCGCTGCCATCCGTTCGTGCTCAAGGAAATGGCCCTGGTCCACGAACCGGACCGCGACGCGGCGCTGGTGAAATTCGACCGCCTGCTGATGCAGCACATCGGCTTCGCCGTCAGCAACGCCGCCAGCACGCTGGTGCTCGGGCTCAGCTTCGGCCTGCTCGGCAAGGCGCCGGGGCGCGGCTTGTCGCGCCGCTATTTCCGCTCGCTGAACCGCCTGGCAGCCGCCTTCGCCATGCTCGCCGACCTCAGCATGATGCTGCTGGGTGGGGAGCTGAAGCGCCGCGAACGGCTCTCCGCGCGCCTCGGCGACGTGCTCAGCTACCTGTATCTGGGCTCGGCAGCGCTCAAGCGCTTCCATGATCTGGGTTACCCGGCGGAGCAACAGGCGTTGCTGAGCTGGTCGCTGGAGGAATGCCTGGGCAAGGCGGAACTGGCGCTGGAGGGCATTCTCGCCAACTTCCCGAACCGCCTGCTGGGTGCCCTGCTGACCCTCGTGGTGTTCCCCTTCGGTCGCCGTCACCCCGGCCCGAGCGACGAGCTGGACGCCGAAGTAGCCGCGATCCTCGGTCGCCCCGAAGGCGACCCGGCGCTGGAGCAACTGCTCGACGGCTGCTTCCGCCCGCAGGACCCGAACGACGCGGTGGGCGGCCTGAAACACGCCTTCGACCTGCTCGCGTCCAGCCACGCCACCTCGCGCAAACTGCACAAGGCGCTGAAGGACGACCAGTTCCAGCCCAAGGCCGGGCAGAACCCGATCGATGCCGCCCTTGAGGCTGGCGTGCTCAGCAGCGAGGAGGCGCACACCCTGCACCAGGCTGAAATCGCCCGACGCGCGGTGATCGACGTCGACGACTTCGCCAAGGAAGACCTACTGCCCAGCGCCGACAAGGTGCGCTGAATCCCAACGGCGCGCCGGGCCGGGGTAACCCGGCCCACATCGGCTAGCCACATGGCCTGGCCTACGCGGCCCCGCTATGATGCGTGCCCCACTTCACAGGTATCCCATGGCCACTTCATACATCAATCACAACCTGACCCTGCTGGCCCACCTGCGCGGCATCCTGATCGCGCTCGGCGAGGCCGAACAGATTCCGGATGAAAGCCATGCGCTGTTCGTCGAGCGTTTCGACGAGCTGGTCAAGGCGCTGCCGAACATCCCCGAGGAACGCCACCTCGGCCAGGACATGATCTGCCAGGTGTTCCACCGCTACCCGCAGATCGCTCACCTGGTGCCGCGCGATCTGCTGTGGTTCTTCGGCGGCGACTGCCTGCATTTCATGCCGGAGGAGGAAATCGCCCAGTTCCAGGACCTCGAGGAACGCCGCTTCGCAGCCGAAGAGAAAGGTGAACCCTTCGACTGGGGCCAGGAGCGCCAACTCCTGTCGCTGCCCGAGCAGACCGCCAAGCACTAACGAGCGCGCCAAAAAAGGCCCTCGTGAATCGATCGCGAGGGCCTTTTTTTGTCTGCGGGGTGCTCGCCTTCAGGCGGCCGGCCGGCATCGCCGAAATCAGGCCCAATCATCGGCGCGTCATACCACGCAGCGAATACCCAGCTCGACCCACAACCCATCCTGCGCATAGCTCAGCTCCGCCGGCGCGCGGCTGCTGGTGGGGTTCTGCGCGAAGATACCGGCCTCGCGCTCGGGATCGCTGTCGCCGACCAGCACGCGGCGTTGCGTGCGCGCTTGCAACGCCGTCAGCAGTTCCGGGTAAGGCATCTGCCAGCCCTTGCCCTCGGCGACGGCCGCGACCACCGGGATCATCGCCACGAGGCGCGAGTCGGTCATCTTCTCGAGGCCAAGGGCCTTGGCGGTGGCGTTGTGGCTGCAATGGTGGCCGACCTTGTACAGCGTGACCCGCCGCAGGATGTCGTCCAGCACCTGTGGCGCCGGCTCGCCATCGATGGCGGCGCGCGGATAGGTCTGGTCGCCCCAGAAGATCCAGTTGCCGACCTGGGCATCGCCGGGGAACAGCAGTACCTGGCCATCGGGCAACTCGAACGCTAGCACCAGGCTGGTGTTGTTGGTGTCGGAATCCATCTTCAGGGCAATGCACTCGGCGCTGTCGAGCCATTCGTCCTCGATGTTCCGCCACGCCTGGGCGTCGTCGAAGTAGCGCTGCTCGATGCTCGCCAAAGGACCGGAAGGCCGGGCCGTCCCCGCCTTTCGCGCCTCTTCTCGGCTGCGCCGATGCGGCTGGGCGAAAGGCGAACCCTGCTCCACCACGGGTTCCCCCAGCGCCCGCAGGGCGTGGTCCTCCAACGCGATCGCCTCGTCGAGACTGCTCAGGTAAACCTCCTTGCCGGCGCCCGCCGAGGGAAGGTCCTTGCGCAGGCGCTGCTCGTCGCGCGGCGGCCCCATCACGTTGACCTTCAGGGTCGGTGCCGCCCGCGGCCGGACCACGTCGCCCGGTTCCAGGTAGCGCGTTGCCTGCCCGCCCGCCTTGCGCCGCAGCCGTTCGATGATCGACTGCTTGGCGCCTACTGCATCACCGCCGTCGGCAGACGGGATGAATTCCGCCAGCGCCGCCACCGTGCCGATCCTCGGGTCCTGGCTGAAGGCGCTGCTGGAACGGGCGATCGCGGTAACTTTCGCCAGCGCGCTTTTCACCTTGTCGAATCGGGCGTGCAGACGGATCGCCTGGGGATCGCTCGGGTTCTCCGTCCACGCGAGCCAGAGCTCGTCGATGGTGAACGCGTCGCCGAAGAAGCGCTCCTTCTCGTAGAGGAAACCGGACAGGTGATCGTGGTGCTCGTGGGTCAGCACCACCAGATCCAGCACCCCGCCGGTGGTGGCGTGGAGGTCGTCGACGATGCGCTTCATTTGCTCTTTCGCGCCCTTCACGCCCTGCAGCACGCCGCAATCGATGAGGATGTGGATGTCGCGTCCGGCCTGGCCGTAGCGCAGCAGAAAGCAGTCACCGAGGATGCCGCGGTACATGCGTACCGCCATGGAGCCGTTGGGAATGGATGTGCCCATGGGGTCAGACTCCGCGGTGAGTCATGGCGAACGGATTGTCCTGCTTGCGCGGCCCCCGGTAGGTCATCGCCAGTCCGGCCTGCCCGGACTGCAGGAAATGGCGTTGCGCATCGAGGCGAACACCGTCGTCGATGCGCTTGCGGATCACGTAGCGCAGCGAGCCGTCGCGCAGATCGATGATCAGCGTGGCGCCGCCGCGAAAGGTGAAATCCCAGCTACCGGGTTCCGCCGGTGCCAGCGGGAGAGCGTCCTGCGCCAGTTGTCGTTCTTCGGAGAAGTAGCCGCGACGACGCTGGGTGATTTCGATCACCAGTTGCCGCAGATCCTGCCCGTCCGGCCCGGCGCGCCGGCTGGTGCGCACCGAGTGGACTTCTACGGCAGGCTGCCTGGCGTGCCCGCGCGTGCCGGGGAACAGCGAACCGGCGATGCCCTCGGCCGCCTCGCGGGCCATGAACCAGACACCGAGCGTGCGCTCCCATTGCGGGTCGCTGGCCTGGGAGCGCATCAGCCACTGCCAGACCAGCAGGCGGTTCTCCTCGGATTGGGCGAAGGCCTTGTCGCGCTGGTACTGCGGCGTCAACCGCAACTGGGCGGCGGTTTTCCCGTGTGCCGAGTATTTGAACTGCAGCAACTCGTCCACCGCCGGCGGGTCGATGGGCGACTCCCAAAGCAGGCTGTCCGGCGCCAGCGACAGGCACCGGTCGGGCAGGATGCCGCGGCGGCGAAACGCCTGGATCACCGCCAGGCGGTAGTGCATCGGATCGTCCGGCACCAGATCGGTGTCGGCGGTGACGATGGCGCGCAGGAACTCGCCGAAGTGCACGTCCACCGGCGGCAGGTAATCCAGCGCGCGGATGCACAGGCGCAGCACATGATCGGCGGACTTCACCGCCTCGCGGGTCAAGCGGTCGATCAGTTCGGGCGCCAGCGGCCGCGGATTCTGCTCGTCGCCACCGAAAAGGCGCATCAGGTCCGCCGTGCGTTGCTCGTAGATGGTGACGAAGGCATCGAAGATGGCTGCCACCAGGATCGCGCCCCGCTCGTGCGGCTCGGTCAGCGTCGCCAGCAATGTGGGATCGGGCAACTGGTCGCCGTTCTTGTCGTCGATGGCTTCGCGCAGCGCCGCGTAGCGCCCGGTCGCCTCGCCGAACTGGCGCGCCAGCCCGGTGAGCCAGGAACGTTCGGACAGGCGACCGCGGCGCATCGCCAACTGGCTGGAAACGACTTCCGGCAGGGTGAAATGCATCATCAGTGCGACGATGTCGGCGAATGCCTCGTGGAAAGCCAGGCTGTCGACGCTGGTCGACTCGATGTAACGCCGGTGCAGCCCGTCGAGGATCGCATGGGTGGTTTCGTGGGCGATGATGTCGTGGGACAGCGCGGTGAACACCCAACCGCCCGGCAGGTTCACCCCCGGATCGCTCAGCGACGCCTTGAAGTAGCCGAACAGCAGGGCCTTCTTGCTCGGACTGTAATAGGCGTTGGCCTCGCGCAGCGCATGCGGATAGATGCGCAGCTTCGGCACCGGCTGGTACTGCTCGCCATTCCAGATGGGCGACCAGAAGATCTTGCGCCCCAGCGCCCGCTCGAACAGCTTGATGGTCTTCATGGCCACGGCGAATACCATCTGCTGATGGAAACGCGGATCGCCCTCGGACGGCGTCAGGCCATCCTGCGCCAGCAGATGCGGGTGGTTGAGGTCCACCGGCTGGTAGAACTGGTCGCTGGCGGGATCGACGTCAATGACCTCCAGGTATTCGTTCACCGGCCCCGGCGAAATGCCCTCCTCCCAGCGTTCCTCCCAGGGAATCGACACCGTGGCGTGGTTGATCCGCGCCGTCTCGATCAGCGTCGAGGCCTGTGGATCGAGGGCGTACACGCGCAGCTTGCGCATGGCCGGTCGCAGGTACTCGGAGTTGCCCATCGGATGCCTCCTTGCCAACGGCATTGACCGAGCGTGGTGAACGGCAGGAAGACCCAAGCGCTGCCGGGGTGCTTGCAGTCAAGAGTCGAATCAGACCGCTGTCAAAAGCCGTTCATAGACCGATTAGGCCTCATCGTTATCGCCACATCGACTAGCTGTATGACGATTTTGCCCGCCCCAGCCGTTGGCGGACGCAGCCGCGCTGCTAGCCTATCTCCCTGCTTGAGCCAGCGATGTCCGCGCTTCTGGCCAGAGGCACCCGCAGCCACAGAGGACATCGACATGGCGATCGAGCTGAATGGACAAAGCAAACGCATCGGGCTGGCGCTGTCCGGCGGAGGATTTCGCTCGGCGGCGTTTCATCTGGGCGTGATGCGCCAGCTCGAGGCGCTCGGCCTGCTCGGCAAGCTGGACCTGATCAGCTGCGTCAGCGGAGGCAGCATCGCCGGTGCCAGCGTGGCGCTGAACTGGCAGGCGCAGAACAGGCTGGGGCCGCTCGACAGCTACCTGCGCACCCAATCGATCGCGGTGGCCTCGTTCATTGGTGGCGCCCTGGACATCTTCGAGACCCGCCTGGAGAAACTCGCCGACTCCTACGACAAGCATCTGGTCGGCGGAAAGACGCTGGCGGCCTTGAGCGCGGGCCCACGCCTCTATCTGAACGCCACCAACCTGGCGACCGGCAACCTGTTCTTTTTCGTTTCCGGCGGCGGCAAACCCAGCGAACTCGGCGAATACGAACTCGGCGTGATTGAAGCTCCGGCCTTCCCCCTGAGCCTGGCAGTCGCGGCGTCCTCGGCGTTTCCACCGGTCTTCCCGCCCCTGCGCCTAGGACCCGACCGCTACCAACCGAGGGCCGAGTTCGCCATGGAGTACGTGACCCTGACCGACGGTGGCGTCTACGACAACATGGGCATCAACCCGCTGCTGGCGAAGAGAAATGCACTGGACTACCTGATCGTCAGCGACGGCGGCAAACCCTTCGCTCTCGACAGCCGCCCAACGGAATCCGGCGCCATCGTCCTGAAGGCCGGGCTGGACATCATGATGGAACAGATACGTGGCCTGGAATTCGACCGCCTCGAGCATCGCGCTCTGGCCGGCGTCGGGCCGAAACCGATGTGGTTCTCCATAGACAGCACCGAAGGCGAGACCCAGGCCGGCGACGCCGCTTTCGCCTCGGCCATCGATACCAACCTGAGGCGGCTGTCCGAAGCGGAAATGAACGTACTCACCCGGCATGGCGCCGCACTGGTGAAAGCACGCCTCGAGAGGTACGCACCGGAACTGCTGGCCGGCTAGCTTCGCTGGGGACGCCGCGCGGGAGAGAACCGCGCATGGGAAGAATGAGAAACGAAAAAGGCGGCCCGGAGGCCGCCTTTTTTGGCTATCAGGCTTTGGTGAGCCTGACTGCAGATTTGGAGCGGGAAACGAGACTCGAACTCGCGACCCCGACCTTGGCAAGGTCGTGCTCTACCAACTGAGCTATTCCCGCAATGGCGTCCCCTAGGGGACTCGAACCCCTGTTACCGCCGTGAAAGGGCGGTGTCCTAGGCCACTAGACGAAGGGGACGCAGCCCGGAACTTACAACTTCTTTTCCGGCTTCCGGCGTTTCGCTTTTGGCTTCACGCTGGAAGTGGCGCGCATTCTATTTAGCCTTCGAAAGGTCGTCAAGCACCCTTCAAATATTTTTTTAAATCAACGACTTCAACTGCTGTCAGCGCGCCACTATCGGATGACACGTCAAGTCTCTACACTCGGGCAAAACGCGCACACTACTAAGGTGAAGAAGATGTCACCCATCGTCATTTCGGTCCTGGTAGCCGCCGGCATCCTGCTATTGCTGGGCATCGGCTACATCAACCACATGGTGGAAAACAATGCGCTGGAGAAAGCGCGGCTGCGCGCTGACCTCACGGACCGCACCCGTCGCATCGGCGATCTGTCGGAGGTCTTCCCCGGGCAGTACATGACGCCGTCGCTCAAGCTGCTGCTGGTCGGGCTGGAGCTCAAGCTCAGCGAACGGCTGCTGACGGTCGACAAGAACAACGCCGAGCTGCGCGCCCGCATCGCCTACCTGCAGCCGCTGTTCGCCCAGGGTGAAGGCATAGTCCCGGGCAACCCGCCGCAGCCGATCAACAATGACGGTCAGGCCAAGGAAGTGCGTTTCCAGCTGGAAACCCTGCACGGGCAGATCACCCGCGCCGCCCAGGAAGGCCTGCTCTCGGCCAACGATGCCAAGCAGTGGATCGCCAACGTGCGGCACATTCTGGTGCTGCTCCACATCGAATTCTTCACCAACCTCGGCCAGCAGGCGCTGCAACAGAAGCTGCCGCGTCAGGCGCGGCTGGCCTACGAGCGTGGCGTGCAGTTCCTGCGCAAGCAGCCCAACGTCGCGCAGTACAAGGCGGAGCGCGAGAAGCTGGAGCAACAGCTGGCGCAGACCGAAGCGATGATCCTCGCCTCCGACCAGCCGCATCTGGAAGAAAACACCGAGCTGAATGCCGGCCTGTCGCAGCTGGAGGAGGATGACGTCTGGCAGAAGAAGAAAATCTACGACTGAGGACTGCGCTCAGCAGTCGGTCAGCCGCAGGAAGATCGCCGCCAGGCGCTCCAGGCCCTGCTGGTCCGCCTCGCCGAAGCGGGCCAGGTCGGGGCTGTCCAGATCGAGCACGCCGATCAGTCGCCCGTCCTTGAGCAATGGAATGACCAGTTCGCTGTTCGAGGCGCTGTCGCAGGCGATGTGGCCCGGAAATGCATGCACATCCTCGACCCGCTGGGTCTTCCCGCTTGCCGCCGCGGTGCCGCAGACGCCACGCCCGAAGGGAATCCGTACGCAGGCCACCTTGCCCTGGAACGGCCCCAGCACCAGTTCCTTGCCACGCGCCAGGTAAAATCCCGCCCAGTTCAGGGCGCCAAGCTCGTGAAACAGGAATGCCGAGAACTGCGCAGCGTTGGCGATGAAATCGCGCTCGCCGGCCAGCAGCGATTCCAGTTGCGCCGCTAGCAGGCCGTAGCCTTCGAGCCCCTGGCCAACCTCGTCGAGCGCGATCATGCCTCGGTCCCCAGCAGTTGCAGCCCGACCCACTGGCGGGCGAACTGGTACGCGCAGCGCCCGTTGCGGTTGCCACGGCCCGAAGCCCAGCGGATCGCCTGCTTCTCCAGCTCCTCGCTACAATGCCATTGCAGGCCCGCCTGCTCTGCCATGCTGCCGATCCAGTGGCGCACGACATCGAGGAAATGCTCCTGGGTGAAGGGGTAGAAAGACAGCCACAGGCCGAAGCGGTCGGACAGCGCAATCTTGTCCTCCACCGCCTCGTTGGGGTGCAGCTCGCCATCCACCATCTGCCAGTTCTCGTTGTCGCTCTGCTTCTCGGGCACCAGATGGCGGCGGTTCGAGGTGGCGTAGAGCAGCACGTTCTCCGGCGCGCGCTCCAGCGAGCCGTCGAGCACACTCTTTAGCACGCGGTAGTCGCCCTCGCCCGCCTCGAACGACAGGTCATCGCAGAACAGCACGAAACGCTGCGGCAGACGCATCAGTTGCTCGACCACCCGCGGCAGATCGGCCAGGTGATCGCGCTCGATCTCGATCAGGCGCAGGCCGGCGGCGGCGTTTTCAGCCAACAGCGCCCGGACCAGCGACGACTTGCCGGTGCCGCGCGCCCCCCAGAGCAAGGCGTGGTTCGCCGGCAGGCCGTCGAGGAACTGCCGGGTGTTGCGCGCCAGTTGCTCGCGCTGCCGGTCGACGCCGATCAGGTCGTCGAGGTTCAGGTCGAGGCTGACCTGCAACGGCAACAGGAAACCGGAGCGCCCTTCGCGCTGCCAGCGCGCGGCCAGGCATTGGCTCCAGTCGAGCGGCGGGCGCACCGCAGGGAGCAGCGGATCGAGGCGGGCCAGGACGCTTTCGGCACGTTCCAGAAAGGCGGACAAACGGGGTTCCATCGAATACTCCTGCGACTCGTCGATGACGCGCCGAGCGATGCCGGCGACGCGATTGATTGGGCTATGCTTGGACGGCGACGGACTCGAGTTGGCCGCTACCCATGGATATATCGTTCACCGACCGCTTGTCATTCAAGCAGGCCAGCCTGACGGTACTGGTAGCATTCATTCTCGGCACGCTACTGAGCCTGATCCAGGTTGGCGTCGATTATGCCAGCGAAGATGCGTCCATCGATCGCGAGATGCAGACGCTGCTGGAAATCGCCCACAACCCCGCGGCGCGCATCGCCTACAACATCGACGCGGAACTGGCGCAGGAACTGGTCGAAGGCCTGCTGCAATCCCCCGCCGTGATCCGTGCGGAAATCATCGACAACGACGGGGTGACCCTGGCGAGCGTCAGCCGGACACCGCATGTCGACGGCTATCGGCTATTCAGCGACATGCTGTTTGGCGAGCACCGCGGCTTCGAATCGACCCTGTTCGTCGACCACGACCCCGGCGAGAACCTCGGTCTGCTGCGTCTGCAAGTCGACACCTATGCCTTCGGCGACCACTTCCTGCGCCGCTCGTTGATCACCCTTCTTTCCGGCTTCGCCCGCAGCCTGCTGCTTTCGCTGATCCTGCTGGTGATGTTCTACGCCATGCTGACCAAGCCGCTGGCCGGCCTGGCGCGCGCGCTGAGCACCCGCGACCCGCGCGATCCGCATCAACGGCTGGAACTTCCGGCGGGCCACGAGCACGACGAAATCGGCGTGCTGGTGCAGGCCATCAATCAGCAACTGCAGCTGACCAGTGCCGAGATCGAGCAGCGCCGCGAAGCCGAGAATCGACTGACGCACTACCTCGGCGAACTCGAAGGCATCGTTTCGGCGCGCACCGCCGAAGTGGAAGCGGCTAACGCGCGCCTCACGGCCTCCAACCGCGACCTGCAGGCCGCCAAGCGCACCGCCCAGGAAACCGCTCAGGCGCGTGCCGCCTTCCTCGCCCACATGAGCCACGAAATCCGGACACCGTTGAACGGCCTGCTGGGGATGCTTTCGCTGTCGATGGACGGCCCGCTCGGCACCGAGCAGCGCCAACAGCTGTCGATTGCCCACGATTCGGGCAAGGTCCTGGTGGAACTGCTCAACGATATCCTCGACCTGTCCAAGTTCGAGGCCGGGCAACTGGAGCTGGAGCGGATTCCCTTCGATCTGGGCAGCCTGGTGGAGGACACCGCCAGCCTGCTGTCACAGAACGCCAGCCCCGGCGTGGAGTTGACCTGCCTGATCTCGCCGGGGCTGCCGAGCCAGTTGCTGGGCGATCCGACGCGTGTCAGGCAGATCGTCAGCAATCTGCTTTCCAATGCGCTCAAGTTCACCCGCACGGGTCGCGTCGATGTGAAGGTCCGGCCCAGCGCGAACGGTGTCTGCATCATCGTCCGCGACACCGGGATCGGTATCCCGCCCGCGGCCCAGGCGCGGATCTTCCATCCGTTCGCCCAGGGCGGCGCCGGCATTACCCGCCAGTACGGCGGCACGGGGCTCGGCCTGGCGCTGGCACGGCGGCTCTGCGAAGCCATGCAAGGCGAGTTGGAGCTGGATTCGCGCGAAGGCGAGGGCAGCCAGTTCATCGTCGACCTGCCACTGCCGGCGCACCAGCTCGCCGCGCCCGTCCACCGCATGAACGGGCGGGTCGTCGCGCAGATCGCCGCCGACAGCGGCCTGGATGAACTCCTCGATACCTGGCTGCCGGTGTTCGGCCTGGAATACCGGCGCCAGGACCCTTCGCAGTCGCTCTCCGGGACGCAGGTCGATCTGCTGATCAGCGATCGCGCGGAAAACCTGCTTGGCCTGCGAGCCGAAACCTCGGCGCCGCTGCTGCTGATCACGGCCTACGGCAACTTCCTGCCGACCGAGGAAACGGCGCACCTGGCACCGCTCGAGCAGTTGGCACGACCGCTGTCGCGCGCCGCACTCGCGCAGTCGCTGTCACGCCTGCTCGGCCAGGAGCCGACCAACGTCGACCCACAGCAGCGCGAGGAAAAGCCGTTGCGCCGCGCACGGGTGCTGCTGGTCGAAGACAACGCGGTCAACCAGCTCGTGGCCAAGGGCATGCTCGGCAAGCTGGGCTGCGAGGTGGCCGTTGCCGGACATGGCGCCGAAGCGCTGGCGTACCTGGAGGAGCAGGACGTCGATCTGGTGCTGATGGACTGCAACATGCCGGTGATGGACGGCTACGAAGCCAGCCGGCGAATTCGTCGCGACGGACGCTGGGCCGACCTGCCGATCATCGCGCTCACCGCCAATGCCCTGCCGGACGAACGCGAGCGTTGCCGCAGCTGCGGGATGAACGATTACCTGGCCAAGCCGTTCCGCCGCGAAGAACTGGCAGCGATGCTCGACACCTGGTTTTCACCCTCCGCCCACTAGCGAACCGCCCTTCAGCGATCGAGCAGGTGCAGCAGCCGGTCCAGACGTTCGCGCAGCTCGATCAGCTCACCAGCATCCACATCCGCCATGCAGTGCAGGCGCTGCTGCACCGGCGGAACCTGGCCACGCAAGGCCAGGCCAGCCTCGGTGAGACCGAGGTGCACTTCCCGCTCGTCCCGAACGGCGCGCTGCCGGCGCACCAGGCCGAGTTGCTCGAGGCGCTTGAGCAACGGCGTCAGGGTCCCGGAATCCAGCATAAGGCGCTGGCCCAACGCCTTGACCGTCGGCTGCCCGGGGTCGCTGGCCTGCCACTCCCAGAGCACCATCATCGCCAGGTACTGCGGATAGGTCAGGCCGAGCGCATCGAGCATCGGCTTGTAGCCACGGATGACCGCCCGCGAGGCGGCGTACAGCTTGAAGCAGACCTGCTGATCCAGCGCCAGACCGGCCTCCTCGGCTGGACTCACTTGAGCAGCGCCTCGATCTCGCCGGTGAGTTCCTCGGGCTTGGTGGTGGGCGCGAAGCGCTTGACCAGCTGGCCATCGGCGCCGATCAGGAACTTGGTGAAATTCCACTTGATGCCCTGGCTGCCGAGCAGGCCGGGAGCGCGCTTCTTCAACTGGACGAACAGCGGGTGCGCGGCGGCGCCATTGACGTCGACCTTCTTGAACAGCGGGAAACTGACACCGAAGTTCAGTTCGCAGAATTCGGAGATGGCGCTCTCGTCGCCGGGTTCCTGCTTGCCGAACTGGTTGCACGGGAAGCCGAGCACCACCAGGCCACGGTCCTTGTAATCCTGCCAGAGCTTCTCCAGGCCCTGGTATTGCGGGGTGAAGCCACACTTGCTCGCGGTGTTCACCACCAGCAGGGCCTTGCCACCGAAGTCGGCGAGGGATTTCTGTTCGCCCTTGATGGTGGTGCAGGGTATGTCGAGGAGTACGTCGCCCATGGTCGTTGTCCTTATCGAGGGAAGAAGGCGAAACATAGCAATCAATTGAATTGCACACAATTTATCTTGATCCGCAGGACCTTTTCAGTTCGCCAATTGCTACGTCACAGCGCCAGGTAAGGTGGGCTGAAGCCCACCCTACGGAAGGCGGTGCGTCTGCCGGAATCAGGCGTCGCGCGGTTCCAGCTTCAGCGACGCCGAGTTGATGCAGTAGCGCATGCCGGTCGGGCGCGGACCATCGGGGAACAGGTGGCCGAGGTGGGCGTCGCAGCGCGCGCAGCGTACTTCGACACGGTGCATGCCGTGGCTGAAGTCCTCCAGTTCGCGGATCGCCTCGGGCGACACCGGCTGGAAGTACGCCGGCCAGCCGCTACCGGAGTCGTACTTGGTTTCGGAGTCGAACAACGCGGCGTCGCAGCAGGCGCAGCGGTAGAGGCCGGGCGTCTTGCTGTCGTTGTACTTGCCGGTGAACGGGCGCTCCGTACCGCCCAGGCGGCAGATGTGGAACTGCTCGTCGGAGAGCTCCTCGCGCCAGGCGTCCAGGGGTTTTTCAAGCTTATCCATGGGGTTACCTCGTAGCGGAAAAAAGCCCGGGCTGTACCTTTTCCGGTCATCGGGCCGGACGTATCATGCCTGACTTTCGACAGCGGCCTGGCGTCCGGGTTGCGGCCCGCCCCCTCTCCGCCCTCCTCCAAGCGCGACCGTCCGCCGCGCCATTCGGGACATCCAGCCTCATGCAGTTCAGCAAATCGAACAAGCTCGCCAACGTCTGCTACGACATCCGCGGCCCGGTGCTCAAGCACGCCAAGCGCCTGGAAGAGGAAGGCCAGCGCATCCTCAAGCTGAACATCGGCAACCCGGCGCCGTTCGGTTTCGAGGCGCCCGAGGAAATCCTCCAGGACGTGATCCGCAACCTGCCCACCGCGCAAGGCTACAGCGACTCGAAAGGCCTATTCAGCGCACGCAAGGCGGTGATGCAGTACTACCAGCAGAAGCAGGTCGAAGGCGTCGGAATCGAGGACATCTACCTGGGCAACGGCGTTTCCGAACTGATCGTGATGTCGATGCAGGCGCTGCTCAACAACGGCGACGAGGTGCTCATCCCGGCCCCCGACTACCCGCTGTGGACCGCCGCGGTGGCGCTTTCCGGCGGCAAGCCGGTGCACTACCTATGCGATGAACAGGCCGGCTGGTTCCCCGACCTCGCCGACATGAAGGCCAAGATCACGCCGAACACCAAGGCGATCGTGCTGATCAACCCGAACAACCCGACCGGCGCGGTGTACTCCAAGGAAGTGCTCGAGGGCATCGTCGAACTGGCGCGGCAGAACGGGCTGGCGCTGTTCTCCGATGAAATCTACGACAAGATCCTCTACGACGAGGCGGTGCACATTTCCACCGCTTCGCTGGCGCCGGACGTGCTCTGCCTGACCTTCAACGGGCTGTCCAAGTCCTACCGCGTGGCGGGTTTCCGTTCCGGCTGGGTGGCGATCTCCGGGCCCAAGCAGCATGCGCAGAGCTACATCGAGGGCCTCGATATCCTCGCCAACATGCGCCTGTGCGCCAACGTGCCGAGCCAGCATGCGATCCAGACCGCGCTGGGCGGCTACCAGAGCATCAACGACCTGGTACTGCCCAACGGCCGCCTGCTGGAACAGCGCAACCGCACCTGGGAGCTGCTCAACGACATCCCAGGCGTCAGCTGCGTCAAACCGATGGGCGCGCTCTACGCGTTCCCGAGGATCGACCCGAAGGTCTGCCCGATCCACAACGACGAGAAGTTCGTCCTTGACCTGCTGCTCTCGGAGAAACTGCTGATCGTCCAGGGCACCGCGTTCAACTGGCCGTGGCCGGACCATTTCCGCGTGGTCACGCTGCCGCGCGTCGACGATCTCGAACAGGCCATCGGGCGTATCGGCAACTTCCTCAAGACCTATCGCCAATGAGCCAGCGGGGCGCCTGATGGATCTGCAGATCGACGAGTTCTACAAGGATGCCGCCGCCGGCATGCTGCTGCTCTATCAGGCGTTTCCGCGCAAGGTGGGGCTGTACGTCGTCGACCTCATCGGCTTCGAGGAGCCCGACGAGTTCGGCCTGCCGAGCAAGCGTCACCAGAGCTGCCTCGGCGCGCTGATCTGGCTCGCCGACGAGGGCTATATCCGCTACGAGTCGAGCATCCGCTACGAAGCCCTCGATCAGGCGGTGCTCAGCGAAAAGGGCTTCCTGCGCCTGTCCAGGCCAGTGCCGCATGTGGCCGGCGGCGCCGAACTGCCGGCGGCCGTGCGCCGTGTGCAGGGCACCCTCGCCCATCAGTTACGCGAGGCGCTGGCCGAAGGCCAGAGCGAGCGCATCGCCCGGCTGGCCCGGCTGATCTTCGACCGTGCGCCGACATCCTGCGCCGAATGACCCGCCCAGAGGCGCCCAGGACACAGTTTGATACCAGAGCTTGGTTGAACTGGCCGATGGCGCCCCTTATATAGCCGACGTACTTACTCTGTTATCCCGTGAGGATCGTTTTAACCATGATGCGCATCCTGTTGTTCCTGGCCACCAACCTGGCGGTACTGGTCATCGCCAGCATCACCCTCAAGCTGCTCGGGGTGGACCGCTTCACCGGTCAGAACTACGGCAGCCTGCTGGTCTTCTGCGCCGTCTTCGGTTTCGCCGGCTCGCTGATTTCGCTGTTCATCTCCAAGTGGATGGCGAAGATGAGCACCGGCACGCAGATCATCAGCCAGCCGCGTACCCGCCATGAGCAGTGGCTGCTGCAGACCGTCGAGCAACTGTCCCGCGAAGCCGGCATCAAGATGCCCGAAGTGGGCATCTTCCCCGCCTACGAGGCGAACGCCTTCGCCACCGGCTGGAACCGCAACGACGCCCTGGTCGCTGTCAGCCAGGGCCTGCTCGAGCGTTTTTCGCCGGAGGAAGTGAAAGCCGTACTGGCCCACGAGATCGGCCACGTGGCCAATGGCGACATGGTCACCCTGGCGCTGATCCAGGGCGTGGTGAACACCTTCGTGATGTTCTTCGCGCGGATCTTCGGCAACTTCGTCGACAAGGTGATCTTCAAGAACGAGGACGGCCACGGCATCGGCTACTTCGTCGCGACCATCTTCGCCGAGCTGGTGCTGGGCATCCTCGCCTCGATCATCGTCATGTGGTTCTCGCGCCGTCGCGAATTCCGCGCCGACGAAGCCGGCGCCAACCTGGCGGGCACCAACGCGATGATCGGTGCGCTGCAACGCCTGCGCTCCGAGCAGGGCGTGCCGGTGCAGATGCCCGACAGCCTGACCGCGTTCGGCATCAACGGCGGCCTGAAGAATGGCCTGGCCGGCTTGCTGATGAGCCACCCGCCGCTGGAGGAGCGCATCCAGGCGCTGCGTCAGCGCGGCTGATTCGGGCAGACATGAAAAAGGGCGGTCTCGACCGCCCTTTTTGCTGCCTGCGACTCGGCTATCGATGCAGCCTATAGACGCTCTCCTCCAGCCGCGTCAGCCCGCGCTGGAGGAACCTCCAGTTTTCACCCAGCACGTCCAGCGACTCCAGCGTGTCGATCCGCCAGCCCGCGTACAGCTGGCGAACCTCCGCGTCGGCGACGGCGAACGGCGGGCCGCTCATCTGCGCCTGGTCATAGTCCAGGGTGATCAACAAGCCTTCGCTGCGGGACGGCAGGATACGCTCCAGGTGCTCGACGTAGGCCCGGCGCATCGGCGGTGGCAGTGCGATCAGCGCGGCGCGGTCATAGATGGCCACGCAATCGGCGACGTCCTCGGCGCTCAGCGCGAAGAAATCGCCACACCACAGTTCGACGTCGCCATGCCGATGCACGCTGAACGCGCCGCGCTGCTCGACCTGCGCCTCCAGCCCGCGCTCGGCGAAGAAGTCCTGCACCGCCCGCTCCGCCAGCTCGACGCCGATCACGCGCAGACCGTTCGCCGCGAGCCAGTCGATGTCCAGGCTCTTGCCGCACAGCGGCACCAGCACCTGAGCGCCCTTCTCCACGCCCAGCGCGGGCCAGTGACGGCGGAGGTAGGGGTTCACCTCATCGAGGTGAAAACCGATTTCGTTGCGTGACCAGCGTGCCTGCCAGAAATCCGCTTGCATCGTGTTCGTCTGCTCCATCGTGGTCGGTGCCTGGCAGAATAATCCAATCGGCGTGCCTGCGGCGCCTCCCGCCCACGACTTTCAAGCGGCAGGGAACGTCGTCGATAATAAGCGCTCCATTGGGTAGCCTTCCCGCATGAGAGAACAACGATGAGCGTGATCGTCAGCAGCGAATCCAGCGACAACTACCGCCAGCGCATCGAGGTGGACGAACGCCACGAGCTCTACACCGACCTGCCGACCTCGGCCGGCGGCGAAGGCAGCGCGCCCGATCCACACGATTACTTCGACGTCGCCCTGGGCACCTGCAAGGCGCTCACCGTGACCCGCTACGCCCGCGACAAGGGCATTCCGCTAACCGGCGTGAGCGTCGAGGTCAGCCACGATGGCAGCGAGGAGCGCCAGGGCCGCTATGCCATGAGCGTGGTGCTTACGCTCAAGGGATCGCTGACCGCCGAGCAGCGCGCCAGCCTGCTGCGCGTAGCGGACAAATGCCCGCTGCACAAGCTGATGACCACCGCCGAGGTGAGCATCGACACCCAGCTAAGCGAAGGCGCCTTCAGCCAGTAGCGCTTTTCTGCCGGTCGTAACGCGGGCATCCTCCTCGCACCTTCAACTGGAGCGTCGTCATGTCCGAACTTCGCCTTCTGCGTGCCCACCGCGAGGAACTCGCCGGCCAGGCCATCCTGCGCAGCCTGCCGGCTGCGCAATGCCGCAGCGTCGGCCCCTTCGTGTTTTTCGACCACATGCTGCCGACGCAGTACGCGCCCGGCCATGGCATGAACATCCAGCAGCACCCGCACATCGGCCTGTCCACCCTCACCTACCTGTTCGAGGGCGAGCTGCTGCACAAGGACAGCCTCGGCTCGGCACAGCGGGTGCGCCCTGGCGAAGTGAGCTGGATGACCGCCGGCAGCGCGGTGGCCCATGTCGAGCGCACGCCCGAGGCGCTGCGCGAACGCGGCTCGCAGCTGCACGGCCTGCAGGTCTGGCTGGCGTCGCCACGCGCGGACGAATGCGGCGAGCCCTGCTACAGCCATCACCCGGCCGAGAGCCTGCCAGCCAGCGAAAACCTGGGCGTGCATATCCGCCTGATCGCGGGAGAGGGTTTCTGCCTGAAGTCACCGGTGCCGGTGCTCTCGCCAACGCTGTACGCCGAGCTGCGCCTCAGCGCAGGGGCGTCGCTGGTGATTCCGGCGGAACACGAGGAACGTGCGCTCTACCTGATCGATGGCGAGGCGCTGGTGGAGGATCAGCCGCTGACGGTGCAGACGCTGACGGTGTTGCCGCCCGGCGAAGCCCTGACGCTGAGCGCCTGCGCGGGCTCGCACCTGGTGCTGATCGGCGGTGCACCGCTGGACGGGCCGCGACGGATGAACTGGAATTTCGTCGCCAGCGACCCGGCGCTGATCGAGCGCGCCCGTCAGCGCTGGAGCGCGGGCGACTGGCCGCAAGTGCCCGGCGAAACCGGGCGCATCGAGCTGCCAGCCTAGAGCTGCCCGATCAGGCGCGCGGCGCGAAGGCTTCGCTGAAGAAGTCGTCGAGCGCGCGGAACGCCCGCGCCGCGACTACCGGATGGTATTCGGTCATCCCCGGCATGTTGGCCGCCGGGTTGCTGAACGAGTGCACGGCGCCACCGTATTGCACCAGTTGCCAGTCAACGCCGGGCGCCGCCTGCATCTCGGCGATGAAGCCCTGGACCTGAGCTTGCGGCACCAGCGGGTCATTGGCGCCGTGCAGCACGAGAATCGAGCCGCGGATATTGCGGGCGTCTTCCGGGTTCGGCGTATCCAGGGTGCCGTGCAGGGAAACGAAGCCCTTCAGCGGCACACCGGCGCGGGCCATTTCCAGCACCGTACAACCACCAAAGCAGAAGCCGATGGCGCCCAGACGATCAAGGTCGAGCTGCGCTTCGCCGGCCTGGGCCTGGAACGTCGTCAGCGCCGCTTGCGCGCGCTTGCGCAGCAACCCGCGGTCGGCGCCCAGCGGGCCAATGGCGGCGCCCGCCTCGTCGGCATTCTGCGGACGCACGGCGCTGCCGTAGAGATCCGCGACGAAGACCACGTAACGCTCGCCGGCGACACGCGCGGCCTTCTTCAATGCATTGCCGGTCACGCCCATCCAGTTCGGCACCATCAGCAGGCCGGGCCGCGGCGCGGCCAGCGAGGCGGAATGCACCAGCCAGCCTTCGTGGGGCGTCCCGTCGATTTCATAGGCAACCGGTTTGGCCAGCACCTGGGCGGCAGCCAGCTCGGCTACGGCGTCCTGCAGGGAATTCGAGGTCATCAGGTTTCTCCGTTGGAATGAAAAGTCGGTCCGCCGGAGCGGGATTCACTCCTCCGCCCAGCGGGCCTTGATTGCGAGTACGTCCGGCAGACAACCCATGAACAGCTCGACCAGCCGCGGATCGAAATGCCGTCCGCTTTCACGCCGGAGCAGGTCCAGGGCGTCCTCCACCGTCCATGCCGCCTTGTAGGGGCGCACGCTGGTGAGCGCATCGAAGACATCGGCAATCGCGACGATACGCGCCTCGAGCGGGATGGCTTCGCCTGCCAGCCCGAGAGGATAACCCGAACCGTCCCATTTCTCGTGATGCCCGAGCGCGATGCGTTGCGCCGTGCGCAAAAGGCCGGAGGGGTGCTCGCCGATGATCCGCGCGCCGATGGTCACGTGGCTGCGCATGACCCGCCATTCGTCTTCGTCGAGGGCGCCGCGCTTGCGCAGGATCGCGTCGGGGATGCCGATCTTGCCGACGTCGTGCATCGGCGCGGCGTGCAGCAACTCCTCCGCCTGGGCCGCGCTGTAGCCGGCCGCACGCGCGAGCACCTGCGAGTAGTGACTCATGCGGATCACGTGGAGACCGGTTTCGTTGTCCTTGTACTCCGCCGCCAGCCCGAGCCGCTGGACGATTTCCAGGCGGGTCTGGCGCAGCGTCTCGACATGCACCAGCGACAGATGAGTGCGCAGTCGCGCCTTGACGATCGGCGGGCTTACCGGCTTGGTGATGTAGTCCACGGCTCCGACCTCGAACCCCCTGGCCTCGTCGTCGATGTCCGCCAGGGCGGTGACGAAGATCACCGGTATGCCCGCGGTGCTTGGCTCGGCCTTGAGTGTGCTGCACACCTCGAAGCCGGTCATGCCGGGCATCATCACGTCGAGCAACACCAGATCGGGCGACTCGGTGAGGGCCAGCTCGAGAGCCTTGGCGCCAGATTTGGCGAAGAGCAGGCGGTAGTCGTCCTGCAGGATGTGCCGGAGCACCTGCAGATTGGTCGCCTCGTCGTCGACCAGCAGCAGCTTTGGCCGACTGTCCACTCGATCCATCAGGCGACCTCCTTCCCGCTCAGCCTGTCCTGCAGAGCCCGCAGCTGTTGTGCCGCCCGCTCGAATTCGAAATCGTCGAGCGCCTGCTCCAGCTCCGCCGCCGCGACGGCCCCGCCGAGGGCGCCGCGCACGGAGGCCCATAGCGGCTCGTTCAGCTCGCCATGTTCCAGGCTGTCGATGAAGTCCGGCAGCAGCGCCTGCAGGGCCGCTGCATCGTAGGGCATGCCTTGCGCATCGCGCTGCGGGGCGGACCGCGGCTCACGCTGCGCCAACGCGTCGGTGACCGCGGCTAAGGCGCTGGCCAATTGCGCCTGGAGATCGTCGAAGGCGTTCATCGCCGGATTCTTCAGCGCCTGTTCCAGCGTCGCGGCGCACTCACGAACGTCGCCCAGCGCCAGGTTGCCCGCCACCCCGCGCAGGCGGTGAACCAGCGCGAGGGCGGCGTCCCGATCGCCGCCAAGCAATGCCTCGCGGAGCCGCGCGCCGGCTTCCCGGTTCTGCTCGTGGAAACGCTCGATGGCGTCGCGCAAGGCCGCTTCGCCGCCCCAGAGACTCACGCCCCGGACCCAGTCGATGGCGCCGCCAGGGGCCGATTCGCCCACCGACGGCGCGCTGACCGCGGGCCGCAGGCCGAATACCCGGGCCAGCTCGGCGAACAGCGCGGCCACGTCGATCGGCTTGGAAGCGAAGCCATCCATGCCGGCTTCATGGGCGCTGCGGCGGTCCTGGTCGAGCACGCTGGCGGTGATCGCGACGATCGGCGTCCGCGGCATGCCTTGCTGCGCCTCGATGGCGCGAATCCGCCGGCTCGCCTCCAGCCCATCCATGCCGGGCATCTGCACATCGAGCAGGAGCATGTCGAAGCGGCCGGACTCGAACGCCACGACGGCTTCGGCGCCGTCGCGCGCCTGCACGATACGGTGGCCCTGCTCGCCGAGGATCATGCTCAGCAGCTCGAGGTTCTGCGGCACGTCGTCGGCCAGCAGGATGTCCAGCGGCGGCAGCTCCTGACGCAGCGGCGCCAGGGCGAGCGGGCCGGCGTCGACCGCCTTCAGCGGCAGCAGCACGTGGAACACGCTGCCGACGCCCAGCTCGCTCTCCACGGTGATGTCGCCGCCCATCAGCTCGCACAACTGGCGCGCGATGGTGGTACCGAGACCGGTGCCGCCGAAGCGCCGGCTCATGGAGGCGTCGGCCTGGGCGAACGGATCGAAGATTTTCTGCAGACGATCGGCGGCGATGCCGATACCGCTGTCCTCGATGCGCAGGTGCACACGCCCCTGGTCGTCGAACACCGCCAGGCGCACGCCGCCCTTCTCGGTGAACTTCACCGCGTTGCCGAGCAGATTGGTCAGCACTTGCTGCACGCGCAGCGGGTCGCCGGAGAACCAGTCGCCAAGCTCGGCCGAATAATCCAGCGTCAGGCTCAGCCCCTTGGTCTCGGCGCTCAGGCTGAGCGAGGCAACCAGTTGTTCGCACAGCTCGCGCAGCGAGAACGACACGCTCTCCAGCTCCAGTGCGCCCTTTTCCAGTTTGGCGGTGTCGAGGATGTCGTTGAGCAGCCCCAGCAGCGAACGCGCGGAGTGCCGCACGGTTTCCAGATGGCGACGCTGGGTCGGGTCCAGCGAGGTGCCGAGCAACAGCTCGGAGAAGCCGATCACCGCGTTCATCGGCGTCCGGATCTCGTGGCTCATGTTGGCCAGGAACGAGGTTTTCGCGGCCGCGGCCTGTTCGGCGCGCTCCTTGGCGAGGCGCAACTGGTTCTGGATTTCATGGCGGGCGCTGACGTCGGTGGCGAACTTGACGATCTTGAACGGTTTGCCATCGCTATCGAAGATCGGGTTGTAGGACGCCTGAATCCAGATGTTTCGCCCGTTCTTGCCACGTCGATGGTATTCGCCGGCATCGTATTCACCCGCGCGCAGACGCCGCCAGAAGTCCTGGTACTCGTCGCTGGCGACGTAGTCGGGATAGCAGAACAGGCTATGGTGCCGGCCCTGGATTTCCTCCAGCGTGTAGCCGGAAAGCGCCAGCAGGTTCGCGTTCGCGGTGAGTACGCGCCCCTCCAGATCGAACTCGATCATGCCCATCACGCGACTGATGGCTTCCACGGTGCCTTCGTATTCGGCGTTGCGCAGCTTACTCTCGGTGATGTCCAGCATCACCCCGTCGACCCATTGCGGCTGGCCCTGGTCATTGAGCACGGCGCTGCCGCCCTCCCAGATCCAGTGCTCGTGACCCTCGCGATCGATCAACCGGTACTCGATCACATAGCTTTGCCCGGCCGCGATGGAGGCCCTCACCTCGTCGTCGAACGCTTTCATGTCGTCGGGATGAATCAGTTCGCCGATGCGCACTTCCTGCGCCATGAACGCCTCTGCCGGCCAGCCGGTCAGCCCCTCCACCGCGTCGCTCATGAACAGGGCGGTCCAATACTTGTCCAGCAGCACGCGGAACGACACCCCGGGGATGTTGCGAATCAGCGAGCGGTATTGCTGCTCGCTTTCGCGCAGCGATTGCTCCATCGCCTTGCGCTCGCTGATGTCAGAAATGAAACCGACGAAGAGGACCTGGTCAGGCAGCATCGCCATGCCCAGCGCGAGGCGGATCGGCAGCAAGGTGCCGTCGCGGCGCAGCCCGAGCGTTTCGCGGCTCTGTCCGACGATGTCCACCGGCTCCCCGTGCACGTAGGCATGCAGGTAGCCGGCGTACTCACGGCGCACGGATTCCGGCATCAGCATCTCGAAGTGGCGGCCGATCAGCTCTTCGGTAGACCAGCCGAACAGCCGTTCGACCAGGCGGTTGGCGCTGACGATCTGGCCCCGCTGGTCGAGGGTGATGATGCCGTCCACCGCCGTGTCCAGCAGCGTGCGCATCTTCGATTCGCTGCTCTGCATCTGCAGGTACATCAGCCGGTAGCGCAGCAGGCTGTTGGCGGCCAGCACGAACACGCTGAGGGTCAGCGCGATCAGGGTCACGGCGAGGGCGATGTAGTTCGCGTGCAGCGCGCTCTGGGCAACTTCCAGCGTCGGGCTGCCGACGAAACGGGCGCCGATCATGCCGGTGTAGTGCATGCCGGAAATCGCCACCCCCATGACGCTCCCGCTGACCAGCACTGCCTGGAACGAGGACAGATTCTTCACGCGCGCCAGGCGAAAACGAATCCACAACGCCAGCACGGCAAGGCCGACCGCCACCACGATCGACAGGGCGAACCAAATCGGATCGAAACGCAGCAGCGGGCCCATGCGCATGGCCGCCATGCCGGCGTAGTGCATGGCGCCGATCCCGGCGCCCACCAGCAGGCCGCCGACCCACAGGGCACTGGCGCTCAGGCGCGGTCGCGAGAGTAACTGCAGGGCGACCCAGGACGCACCAAGGCTCGGCACCACCGACAACACGGTGATACCCGGTTCGTAGCTGACTTCGCTACAGAGCTGCAGGGCCAGCATGCCGATGAAGTGCATCGACCAGACGCCACCGCCAAGGGCCAGCGCACCGGTACCGATCGCCACCTGGCGATAGAGAAGGCTGACGCTGGCGCGCGCCACACCGGCCATTTGCAGCGCCATGCTCGAGGTGAACACCGCGATAGCCAGCGAAAGCAGCACCAGCCACGGGTTGTAGCTGGCGAGCAGGAGCAGGCCCGGGTCGCGGGTATCGCCGAACAGGGAAATCAGTTCATTCATGGGGCGGTTCTACGTGCACTCAGGAGCTGACAGCTGACGAGCCCTAGCCGGCAAGCCTGGGGAGCGCCTCGGGGCGCTTATGATCGATTGAAGACGACGGCCCGATTCGGTCGCGCAGCCGAGTGACATCAATATGCCACCATGATACCTCAGCGGCGCGCCCAGCCTAAAGCCTCCTCGCGGAAGGGCCTCATTGATCCTCTGTAACGACCCGATTGGTTTTTTCTGTACCCGAAACGACAAAAGGCCCGCCTCCGGAAAGAGACGGGCCTTCTGCTGACCGCTTACTCAGCTCAGGCGGAAAGCTCGACCAACAGCTTGTTCAGCCGGCGCACGTAGCTGGCCGGGTCCTTCAGGCTGTCTCCCGCAGCCAGGGCAGCCTGGTCGAAGAGGATGTGGCTCAGCTCGCCGAAGCGGTCCTCGTCGGGCTCGCGATCGAGTTTCTCGATCAGCGGGTGCGTCGGGTTGAACTCGAAGATCGGCTTGGAATCTGGCACCTTCTGCCCGCTGGCTTCGAGGATCTGGCGCATCTGCAGGCCGAGATCGGCCTCGCCAATCGCCAGGATCGCCGGCGAATCGGTCAGGCGGTGCGACACGCGCACCTCCGCCACCTGTTCGCCCAGCGCCGCCTTGAGGCGTTCGACCAGGCCTTCCTTGGTCTTCGCGACCTCTTCCTGGGCCTTCTTGTCCTCTTCCGAATCCAGCTTGCCGAGGTCCAGATCGCCGCGCGCGACGTCGACGAAATGCTTGCCGTCGAATTCGGTGAGGTAGCTCATCAGCCACTCATCGATGCGGTCGGTGAGCAGCAGCACTTCGATGCCTTTCTTGCGGAAGACTTCCAGGTGCGGGCTGTTCTTCACCTGCGCGTAGCTTTCGCCGGTCAGGTAGTAGAGCTTGTCCTGACCTTCCTTCAGGCGCGAGACGTAGTCCGCCAGGGAGACGCTCGGCTCTCCGGATTCGTCGGAGGTCGAGGCGAAGCGCAGCAGACCGGCGATCTTCTCGCGGTTGGCGAAGTCTTCCGCCGGACCTTCCTTGAGCACCTGGCCGAAGTGCTTCCAGAAACTCTTGTACTGCTCGGGCTCGCCCTTCGCCAGTTTCTCCAGCATGTCCAGCACGCGCTTGGTCAGCGCCGACTTCATCGAGTCGACCACCGGGCCGGACTGGAGGATTTCGCGCGAGACGTTCAGCGACAGGTCGTTGGAGTCGATCACGCCCTTGATGAAGCGCAGGTACAGCGGCAGGAACTGGTCCGCCTGATCCATGATGAACACGCGCTGCACGTACAGCTTGAGGCCCTTGGGCGCTTCGCGCTGGTACAGGTCGAACGGCGCGCGGGCCGGGACGTAGAGCAGCGAGGTGTACTCGAGCTTGCCCTCGACCTTGTTGTGGCTCCAGGCCAGCGGGTTCTCGTAGTCGTGGGCGACGTGCTTGTAGAACTCCTGGTATTCCTCGTCCTTCACCTCGGTACGCGGACGCGTCCACAGGGCGCTGGCGCGGTTTACGGTTTCCCACTCGGTTTCGGCCGGCTTCTCTTCGTCGCCGTGATGTTCCTTCGGCAGCTCGATGGGCAACGCGATGTGGTCGGAGTATTTCTTGATGATGTTGCGCAGGCGCCAGCCATCGGCGAACTCTTCCTCACCCTCTTTCAGGTGCAGGACGATGCGCGTGCCGCGCTCGGCCTTGTCGATGTTCTCGACCTCGAATTCGCCCTCGCCCCTCGACGACCAGAGCACGCCTTCGCTGGCCGGCTGGCCGGCGCGGCGGGTGAACACCTCGACCTTGTCGGCGACGATGAACGCCGAGTAGAAGCCCACGCCGAACTGGCCGATCAGGTGGGAATCCTTCTTCTGGTCGCCGGAAAGGTTCTTCAGGAAGTCGGCGGTGCCGGATTTGGCGATGGTGCCCAGGTGCGCGATCACATCCTCGCGGCTCATGCCGACGCCGTTGTCTTCGAGGGTGACAGTCTTGGCGTCCTTGTCGAAGCTGACGCGAATCTTCAGCTCGGCGCCGCCCTCGAGCAGCTCGGGCTTCGCCAGCGCCTCGAAGCGCAGTTTGTCGGCGGCATCGGAGGCGTTGGAAATCAGCTCACGAAGGAAGATTTCCTTGTTGGAATACAGGGAATGGATCATCAGGTGCAGCAGTTGCTTCACCTCGGTCTGGAAGCCCAGGGTCTCTTTGCGAGTTTCCACACTCATCGTCATCGAACTCCACATGGATGGCACAAGCCGCAGTAGCGGCGGATGTCACCAAGGTGGGGGCTTCGTCTGGGATTTCAAGTGTTTAGCCAGGATCGCAGGGATAACGGGCGGCTAGGGTTCGAGCAGCTCGATGGCGCTGACCTGCTCCGGGGAGAAGCGGAACAACGCCTCGCCGGGCAGCTTCACGGCGCGACGGATCACGATGTGCCCGTCCGTATCGAGCCCGCCGAAGCGTCCCTCGGCATTCACGCCACGCTCGCTGCGCAGGCGGATCAGCCTGCCGCGATAACGGGAAGGCTGCTGGAGCAGGCGCTCGACGCTCAGCGGCCGGGGCTCGCTGGCGACAGGCTCAGGCGGGCTGGCCGGCGGCTGCGGATCGGTCGCCTGGACCACCGGCCGGCGTGGCGAATCCACCGGGGCCGGCCGCTCATCCGGCACGCGGGGATAATGATCGCCCTGCACGAACCAGCCACGCTGGGGGGTCTTGCTCAGCTGCAGCGTCAGGCGCTGCGACCTGCCGGCGATCGATGCCTGCACGACGACGTCGGCGCGGCTCGCCGGCCACGCCAGCCCGGCGAGCGGTTGCACGCGCACCTCGCGGGTGGCGAAGCGGCGCTGCAGGTAATCGGTGATCACGTAGCGCAGCGTGTCTTCGTTATCGAGATGGGTATCGACCCCCTCCTCGCGGTAACGCAGCCGGTCGGCGAACAGTTCGACACGGCCGTTGAGGCGGGTGGCGTACGGCGCCGGTAGCGACAGGTGGAATTCGCCGGCCAGCTTGTTCGGCGCCAGCGGTTGCAGGTCGAGGTGCAGGCTGTAACCCTCGCTCAGGCTTCGCACCTGCGGCAACTGGCTTCCCGGCGCCAGCCAGCTCAGCTCGACGTCCGCCACGCCCGGGCGATCCTCGGGAAGTACGTCGAGGCGCACCACACCCGTCACCGGGCGGTGCAGACGGATGCGCAGCTCGCGGTGAGCGGCGCCCTCGCCCTCCTCGCGCAGGCTGAGCACGCCGTCGATCAGCTCGCCCTGCTGCGGTGCGAAGCGCTGGCCGTTGAGCTGGCCGTTGAGGCGGATGTCCAGTTCCGGCGGCGACGTCGGCTCGCGTCTGGCCCAGTCGAGGCTGAAAATCCGCTCCAGACGCTGAGGATCGCTGCCGGCCATCATCGTCAGCCCGACCACCAGCGGAATGACGCCCAGTGCGCACAGCAGCACGGCCCTGCGTGCCAGGTTCCAGCGGAACAGCACGAACAGCAGGGTCAGCGGCGGCAGCAACGCACCGATGCCCCACAGCAGGCTGCTGCGAAAGGCCAGCAGCACCAGCCAGAGCAGCCCGATGGCGATCAGCAGCACGCCGCTGCCCGCCAGCAGCGTCGCCATACCGATGTCGCTCAACCCGGAAAACGCTTCGTTCAAGGCTTGTCGACCTTGAAATGCGCCCGCGCGGTGGCGATCGGCTCGCTCTGGCGGCTCTGCCAGGCGGTGATCGCGACATTCGCCACGCGCCGCCCCTGGCGCCAGACCTGGCATTGCGCGTAGGTATCGCGGTAATGCCCGGCACGCAGGTAATCGATGGAGAAATCGATGATCTTCGGCATGTGCGGAATGCCCATGAACATCAGCAGGTGCAGCAGACCGGCCTGCTCCATGAAGCCGGCGATGACCCCGCCGTGAATCGCCGGGAGCGTCGGGTTGCCGATCAGATCCTTGTTCGCCGGCAAACGGAACACCATGTCCTCGCCCATCCGCAGGCACTCGACGCCGAGCAGCCGCGCGTAAGGAATCAGGGCGATCAGGCCGTCGTAGTCGTTCCTCTCATGGGCGTCGCGCACCTGCTGGTTGAGATCGAGCGCGGTCATGCGCCACCGCCCTGGATGTCGCGCGTGACCGGAGCACCCGCGCGGGCGTTCTTGCCCATCCGCATGAAGGTGCCTACGACATGGGCGATCGGCTGCTGCGGATCGTCCTGATAGGCGTAGCCGCGGGTGAAGATGACGTTCTCGGTGACGCGGTAGCACTCGGCGAAGCCGAAGACATCCTTGAGCGGTTCGGCCGGATGCATGTAGTCGATGCGCAGGTCGAGCGTCGGGCAGATCTCGAACTCCGGCAGCACGCAAACCGTCGAAATGCCGCACGTGGTGTCCATCAGGGTGGTGATCGCGCCGCCGTGGATCACGCCTGTTTCAGGGTTGCCTACGATCTGCTGGCTGTACGGCAGGCACAGTGTCAGCCCCTGTGCATTACCGGCATGTACCTGCATGCCGAGCACCTGACAATGGCGCAATGCGGAGAGGAAGCGCGTGGCTTTCTCGACGATGGCGGTTTCACTCATACGACATTTCCGGGTGATTTTTATGCCGCCGATGATACCCGCTCCACCGCGCGCCAGGCAGCTTAGCAACCCTCGGCGAGAATTTTTGCTCGATAGATAAGGAACTTAGGCGCAAACGTACCGTTCAAACGGGGTGAGATTTGGAAGGTCACTCTGAGGAGAAATACAAAATGAACAAATCCCTGTCCCTCGCCTTGATTCTGGCGGCCAGCATGGGCCTTGCAGCCTGCGACAGCGGTTCCGAGAACAAGAAGCAAGATGCTCAGGAACACGCCAACGAAGCTCAGGAGCATGCCAACAAGGCAGCCGAAGAGCAGAGCAAGGCGGTCGAGGACACCAACGAAGCGAACCAGGAAGCCGCCGAGGAAGCGAAGGACGACGGTCAAACTCCGCCGCCACCTGCCGCCACTCCGGCACCGGAAGCCAACAAGTAAGATCGTATCGCGACCTTACCGTAGGCATGAAAAAGGCCCGCCAAAAGCGGGCCTTTTCTTTTGTCGGGAAAAAGCGCTCAGAGCGTCGGCGTGAGCATCAGCAACAGGCAGCAAGCGAGGCCGACGAACCACACCAGGCTGCGCTGCCAGGTCAGCCCGATGTAGTAAAACCACAGATAGACGAGGCGGCTGATCACGAAGATGACCGCCAGTGCGTCGACCAGCCAGCCGTGGGTCTGCGTGGTATGCGCCATCAGCACGCCGGCAAGGAACAGCGGGAAGATCTCGATGCTGTTGAGGTGGGCGGCCAGGGCCCGCGCGCCGGCGCCCGTCAGGTTAGCCTGCTGCGCGCGCGGATGGCGGTTATCGTAGCCGCCGTTTTCGGCGTTCATTGCCTTGGCCACCGGCAGCTTGGCGAGGTAGATCAGCAAAGCGGCGATGAATACACACCAGAAAGGTACGCTCATTCATTTTTCTCCTTGGGCGGCTCTGCCGCGTGAGTGGGGGTGTAGACCATGACCTTCAATACATCGGAGTGGAACTCGCGGCGGTAGAGAACGAGCACCACCCCCGCGGTGACCAGCATGAACAACCACGGATGGATGAACCAGCCGAGCATCGCCATACCGAAATAATAGGCCCGCAGGCCGAAGTTGAACTGGTTGGCCGCCATGGAGATCACCCGCGCCGCGCGCTCGGCGAAGGATTTGCGCTCCAGCTCGTTGACGTGCCGCTCCCCCACCATCGGCGCGGAACCGACCAGCGTCGAGGCGAAGTTGTACTGGCGCATGCACCAGCTGAACGTGAAGAAGGCGTAGACGAAGACCACCGCCAGGCCAAGCAGCTTCAGCTCGGACAGCGGACGGGTAGCGTCCTTGACGAACGGCAGGTCGGCCAGCAGCGACACCGCACGGTCGCTCGAGCCGAGCACGGTAAGCACACCCGCGAGAATGATCAGCGTGCTGGAGGCGAAGAAGGAGGCGTTGCGCTCCAGGTTGCCGATCACGTTGGCATCGGCGATCCGGTTCTCGCGCAGCAGCATGCGGCGCATCCAGTCTTCCCGGTACAGGTGCAGCACGCTGGCGAGGCAGGCGGTATCGCGCCCTTTCCAGCTGGCGTAGAGCGTGTAGCCGATCCAGCAGAAAATGAACCAGCACAGGGCCAGCAGATCGGGCAGATAAGCGGTGGGCACGAACATGGGACCTCCTTGTGAGCCGGCGCGATTATAGCCAGCCAGCCACTGCGAGCGCCCGACATAAAGCGCCCACCCCGACGCCTCCCATCCGCCAATTCAGACCTGGAACTGCTCGATCAATTGAACCAGCTGACCTTCCAGCAGGTGGATCTCCTGCGCCGAACGCCGCGTGCGCTCGACGGTATCCGAGGTCTGGGCGGTGATCTGGTTGGCCCGCAGAACGCTATTGCCCACCATGTCGGCGACGCTCGCCTGCTCATGGGCCGCGGTCGCCATCGCCTGGATGTTCTCGTCGATCGCATCCACCGCGACGGTGATTCCGCCGAGCGATTCGCTGGTCTGCTCGGCACGCTCGCGGGCATGACCTACCGCCTGCTGGCTATCGCTCATCATCTCGATGGAGGACGCCGTGCGTCGCTGCAGGGTCTGGATGATCTCCTGAATCTCCTCGGTGGACTGTTGCGTGCGCTGGGCCAGCGAGCGCACCTCGTCCGCCACCACGGCGAAGCCGCGGCCCATTTCGCCCGCCCGCGCCGCCTCGATGGCGGCGTTCAACGCCAGCAGGTTCGTCTGCTCGGCGATCCCGCCGATCACCCCCAGCACCGAACCGATACGCCCGCTGTCCTCGCGCAGCGACTCGATCACCGTCGCCAGACTGTCGACCTTGCCGGACAGAACCAGCATGGCCTCCTGATTCGCCCGGACCCGTGCCAGGCCGACACCCGCGGCCGTGCGTGCATCCTGCGACAGCGCCTGGCCGGCGCGCGCATTGCCGGACATCTCCTGCGCACTCGCTGCCATCTCCACCATCGCCGAGGCGATCTGGTCGCTTTCCTCGCGCTGCTGCTGCACGTCGCGATGCGCGCGCTCGGCGGATTCCTGCAGGTCTTCGGCGGACTTCTGCAGGGTGTGCGAGGCGCTGGAAACCTCGGCCACGGTGCGCCTGATCTTCTCCACGAAACGGTTGAAGTTCTGCGCCAGCTGGCCAATGTCGTCCTGCCCCTGGACCGGCAGGCGCCGGGTCAGATCGCCCTGACCGGCTGCCATGTCCTCGAGCATCAGGTTGATCCGCGCCAGCGGGCGCACCAGCGCCGCGCCGACAGCGTAAGCCGTGAGCCCGGCCACCAGCAGCGCCGCCAGCACCAGCCCCCAGAACAGCAGGTTGGCACGCGCCACGGTGCTGTCGGCGTCTGCCGCCGCGGCATCCATCGACTGCATGATGCTTCGCTGCAACTGGCTGGCGAGGTCGGCGATCTGCGGGTCGATGGCATCCATCTTCTGCAGTGTCGCGTTGCGCGCGCCCACCAGTTGCACGGCCTTGTCCGCTGCGGCCTTGTACAGCTCAAGGCTCTGCAACGCGCCGTTCAGTTTGTCCTGGGTACTCTGACTGCTGGTTCGGTCGCGCAGAACGCTCATGGTGCTCTGCGCGTTGCCCAGTTCGGTCTGGAACGACTTAACCTGATCGGGCTGGTTCTCCTGCAGGAACTGGTAGAGGTACTGGCTTCCCAGCAGCAGATGGCGCATCGCTGCGCTGGAATAGAACACCGCGTCGAGGTTGAAGTCCTGCTGGGCGTTTTCCAGGATCGAGCTGAGAACCTTCTCGATCGCCGGGCCTTGCCGGCCGAGTTCGCCGCTGATCAGCTTCTGGTGTTCCTGGCTGAGCGGCACCAGTGATTCGCGGAACAACTGGCTGTACTGCGCATGCAGCCTCTCCATGGAGGCCAGCAGTTGCATGCGCTGCGGATCCCTCAGGTGCGCGCTGGTCTGCTCCAGGGCAGCGCCGAGATGGCGGTCCAGTTCGAGAAACTCCTGCTCGGTCGCCTGATCGCCGCTACGCGCGTAGTGCCGCACGCTCAACTGCAGCCGCGCCATGCTGTCGGCGACCTTGGCGACCCGGTCCATTCCCGGCCCGAGGTTCTGGGTGACCACCTCTACGCGGCTGGCGATGCTGCGCAGCGACAACGACGAAACGACGCCGAGCGCTATGAGCAACAGACAGAGCATCGCGGGAACCACGGCCATTTTCAGTGCTATACGCAGGTTGGCGAACCACTGCATGGAACGGTTTCCTCGGTTACATGAGCCAGCGCGGACAGCGTGCGGGCGATAACGACTTATCGACCGCTCTGCCTCAGGCTTGAGCGCTGGATTTCGTAAGGCGGAAAAGAAAAAGGCCACCCGAAGGTGGCCTTTTTCACATCAAGTCAGCCTCAGGCTTTCTTGACTTCCCAACCGGTCAGCTCGGCCAGGGCCTTGCCGATGTCGGCCAGCGAACGAACGGTTTTCACACCGGCGTCCTGCAGCGCAGCGAACTTCTCGTCCGCAGTGCCTTTACCGCCGGAGATGATGGCACCGGCGTGGCCCATACGCTTGCCTGCCGGAGCAGTCACGCCAGCGATGTAGGACACCACCGGCTTGGTCACGTTGGCCTTGATGAAGGCAGCGGCTTCTTCCTCGGCGGAACCACCGATCTCGCCGATCATGACGATCGCTTCGGTCTTCGGATCAGCCTGGAACAGCTTGAGGATATCGATGAAGTTCGAGCCCGGAATCGGGTCGCCACCGATGCCTACGCAGGTCGACTGGCCGAAGCCGGCGTCGGTGGTCTGCTTGACGGCTTCGTAGGTCAGGGTGCCGGAACGCGACACGATGCCCACTTTGCCCGGCAGGTGGATGTGACCCGGCATGATGCCGATCTTGCACTCGCCAGGAGTGATGACGCCCGGGCAGTTCGGCCCGATCAGGGTCACGCCCAGCTCGTCGCACTTGACCTTGGCTTCCAGCATGTCGATGGTCGCGATGCCTTCGGTGATGCAGACGATCAGCTTGATGCCGCCGAATGCCGCTTCCAGGATCGAGTCCTTGCAGAACGGAGCCGGAACGTAGATCACCGAAGCGGTAGCGCCGGTGGTCTCGACGGCTTCCTTGACGGTGTTGAACACCGGCAGGCCCAGGTGCGTGGTGCCACCCTTGCCCGGAGTCACGCCGCCAACCATCTGGGTGCCGTAGGCGATCGCCTGTTCGGAGTGGAAAGTCCCCTGCGAACCGGTGAAGCCCTGGCAGATGACTTTGGTGTCTTTATTGATCAGGACGCTCATTACTTGCCCTCCGCAGCTTTGACCACTTGCTCTGCAGCGTCGGTCAGGCTGGTTGCCGCGATGATGTTCAGGCCGCTTTCAGCCAGGACCTTGGCGCCCAGCTCGGCGTTGTTGCCTTCCAGACGGACGACCACCGGAATCTTCACGCCGACTTCTTTCACGGCGCCGATGATGCCTTCGGCAATCATGTCGCAACGAACGATACCGCCGAAGATGTTCACCAGAACGGCCGCGACGTTGCTGTCGGAGAGAATGATCTTGAACGCTTCGGTAACGCGTTCCTTGGTAGCACCACCGCCGACGTCGAGGAAGTTGGCCGGCTTGCCGCCGTGCAGGTTGACGATGTCCATGGTGCCCATGGCCAGGCCAGCGCCGTTGACCATGCAGCCGATGTTGCCTTCCAGGGCAACGTAGTTCAGTTCGAACTTGGCAGCGTGGGCTTCGCGCGGATCGTCCTGCGACGGGTCATGCATCGCACGCAGCTTCGGCTGGCGGTACATGGCGTTGCTGTCGATGTTGATCTTGGCATCCAGGCAGTGCAGGTTGCCGTCCTTCTTGATCACCAGCGGGTTCACTTCCAGCAGAGCCAGGTCGTAGTCCTGGAACAGCTTGGCCAGGCCGACGAAGATGTGGGTGAACTGCTTGATCTGGTCGCCCTTGAGGCCCAGCTGGAAGGCCAGTTCACGGCCCTGGAACGGCTGAGCGCCGACCAGCGGATCGATGGTGGCCTTGAGGATCTTCTCGGGAGTGTCGTGAGCGACCTTCTCGATGTCCACGCCACCCTCGGTGGAAGCCATGAACACGATACGGCGGCTGGAACGGTCGACGACGGCGCCGAGGTACAGCTCCTTGTCGATGTCGGTGCAGGACTCGACCAGGATCTTGGTGACCGGCTGGCCGTTGGCGTCGGTCTGGTAAGTCACCAGACGTTTGCCCAGCCAGTTGGCGGCGAACGCCTTGGCGTCTTCCTTGCTCTTGACCAGTTTTACGCCGCCCGCTTTACCGCGGCCGCCAGCGTGAACCTGAGCCTTGACGACCCACTCGGTACCACCGATTTTGTCGCAGGCTTCTGCGGCTTCTTCCGGGGTGTCCACGGCGAAGCCTTTGGATACGGGCAGGCCGTACTCAGCGAACAGCTGCTTACCCTGATATTCGTGAAGATTCATGCTTATCTACCGTCTTCGTTAGGTATTGCGCATTCGGCGCTGCGTTAGTGCTGCCGCGCCACCTGTGACTGCCCTTTTGAGGAAACAGTCCGATGGGCATTCCGCGGCAAGCCTGGTGGCAGGATACGGGCAACCCATCGTGGTTCTGATCGCTTAGCGCTTTTTGCGGTTGGCGATATGAATGGCATGGCCATTCACTGCCAGAGCGGCTTCATGCAGCTGCTCGGACAGGGTCGGGTGCGAGAACACCATCATGCCCAGGTCTTCGGCACTGGTGCCGAACTCCATGGCGATGGCGCCCTGCTGTACCAGCTCGGCGGCGCTAGGGCCGATGACGTGAACGCCCAGCACGCGGTCGGTCTTGGCGTCGGCGATGATCTTGACGAAACCGGCGGTGTCATTGGCAGCCATGGCACGGCCACTGGCGGCGAACGGCGCGACACCGACGTTGACTTCGACACCTTCGGCCTTGAGCGACTGCTCGCTCTTGCCGACCCATGCGATTTCAGGGTGGGTGTAGATCACGCCCGGAATCAGGTCGTAGTTCATCTGCGCCTTGTGCCCGGCGATACGCTCGGCCACTACCACGCCCTCTTCCATTGCCTTGTGCGCGAGCATCAGGCCACGGACCACGTCGCCCACGGCGTAAACGCCGGGAACGCTGGTGGCACAGAAGTCGTCGACGAAGATGTAGCCACGCTCGTCGAGGTCCACGCCGCTGTCCGCGGCCAGCAGGTCGGTGGTGACCGGACGACGGCCGACGGCGACGATCAGCTTATCGTAGGTTTCCTTCTGCTCGCCGTTGGCGTCGGTGAAGGTCACGGTGACTTCGCTGCCGTTGATCTCGGTGGCGGTCACGCGCGCGCCCAGACGAATCTTCAGACCCTGCTTGGTGAGGATCTTCAGCGCTTCCTTGGCGACCTGGTCATCGGCGGCCGGGAGGAACTTGTCCAGCGCCTCGAGAACGGTCACTTCAGCGCCCAGACGGCCCCAGACCGAACCCAGTTCGAGACCGATGACGCCAGCGCCGATCACGCCCAGGCGCTTGGGCACGGACTGGAAGTCCAGCGCGCCGGTGGAATCGACGATGACGTTCTGATCGATCGGTGCCGGCGGGATTTCCACCGGGCGCGAACCCGAGGCGATGATCACGTTGGTCGCTTCGAGGATCTCGGTGCTGCCGTCACGGCCGGTGACTTCTACCTGCTTGTTAGCCAGCAGCTTCCCGTGGCCTTCGAAGGAGGTCACGCCATTGGCTTTGAACAGTGCAGCGACGCCGCCGGTGAGGTTGCGGACGATCTGGTCCTTGCGGGCGATCATGGTCGGCACGTCGATGGTGACGCCGCTGGCCTCGATACCGTGGACTTTGAAGCCTTCGTGGGCTTCGTGGTACTTCCAGGTGCTGTCCAGCAGCGCCTTGGATGGGATGCAGCCGACGTTCAGGCAAGTACCGCCGAGAGCGATCTTGCCTTCCTTGCCGACATACTTCTCGATGCAGGCGGTCTTCAGACCGAGTTGCGCGGCGCGAATGGCAGCCACGTAGCCGCCAGGGCCGGCACCGATCACTACCACGTCGAATTTCTGGCTCATAACAATCTCCATCAACTTTGAGCTTCAAGCGGCGAACCGCCAGCGGATCCTGTTAAGGCTCGGCTGGCGGACAGCGGCCGTGGGTTAGATGTCCAGCAGCAGGCGCGCAGGATCTTCCAGCAGGTTCTTGATGGTCACCAGGAAGCTGACCGCTTCCTTGCCGTCGATCAGGCGGTGATCGTAGGACAGCGCCAGGTACATCATCGGACGGATGACGACCTGACCGTTGACGGCCATCGGACGCTGAAGAATGTTGTGCATACCGAGGATCGCGGCCTGCGGCGGGTTGACGATCGGAGTCGACATCATCGAACCGAAGGTGCCGCCGTTGGTGATGGTGAAGGTGCCCCCGGTCATCTCGTCGATCGACAGCTTGCCGTCACGGGCCTTCTTGCCGAAGGTGGCGATGCCGCTCTCGACTTCGGCCAGGTTCATCAGTTCGGCGTTACGCAGTACCGGAACCACCAGACCGCGGTCGCTGGAGACGGCGACGCCGATATCCTGATAGCCGTGGTAGACGATGTCGGTGCCGTCGATCGAGGCGTTGACCGCCGGGAAGCGCTTCAGCGCTTCTACCGAGGCCTTGACGAAGAACGACATGAAGCCCAGGCGCACACCGTTGTGGGTCTTCTCGAAGAGGTCCTTGTACTTGGAGCGCAGGGCCATCACTTCGGTCATGTCGACTTCGTTGAAGGTAGTCAGCATGGCCATCGAGGACTGTGCCTCGACCAGACGCTCGGCGACCTTGGCGCGCAGGCGGGTCATCGGAACACGCTTCTCGACGCGCTCGCCGGCAGCGAAGATCGGCGCCTCGGCGGCTGGAGCCGACGGTTTGGCGGCTGCAGCGGGAGCGCTCTTCTTGGCTTCGATGGCGGCGACGACGTCTTCCTTGGTCACACGGCCGCCCTTGCCAGAGCCTTTGACACTGTTCGGATCGATGCCGTTTTCTTCAGCCAGCTTGCGCGCGGCAGGCGCCAGCATCGGCTCCTCACCAGCGGCGGCGGCAGGCGCTGCAGCTTGCGCCGGAGCGGCGGCAGGGGCAGCAGCGGCAGGAGCCGGAGCAGCCGCACCAGCACTACCTTCGGTCAGACGGCCGAGCAGTTCGCCGCTGAGCACGGTATCGCCTTCGTTCTTGACGATTTCGGCAACCACGCCATCCGCTTCGGCGAGGACTTCCATCACCACCTTGTCGGTTTCGATATCAACGATCAGCTCGTCACGTTTGACGGCGTCACCCGGCTTCTTGTGCCAGGTAGCGACGGTGCCGTCGGCGACCGATTCCGGGAAAGAGGGGGCTTTGATCTCGATAGCCATTATCAGGGTTCCTATTGATTCGGTTTCTTCTGGAGGCGGCTATGGCCGCCTCGGCACGAAGGCGTTAAACGTTGAAAGCGTCCTGGAGAAGTTTTTCCTGCTGCTCAGCGTGCAGGGAAGCGTAGCCACAGGCAGGCGCAGCGGAAGCGTCACGACCGGCATATTCCAGGAACAACTCCGGTTTCTGCGCAACGGCGACTCGACGCATGTGGTGCTGGCTGCAATACCAGGCGCCCTGGTTCATCGGCTCTTCCTGACACCAGACGATGTGCTTGAGGTTGCCGTACTGCGACAGCACTTCCGCCAGATCGTCCTCAGGGAACGGATAAAGCTGCTCGATACGAACGATTGCCGTATCGGTGCGGCCTTCCGCACGACGCTTCTCAAGCAGGTCGTAGTAGACCTTGCCGCTGCAGAGGATCACGCGTTCGACCTTCTGCGCGTCGAGTTGATCGATCTCCGGGATGACGGTCTGGAAGGAACCGTTGGCGAGATCTTCCAGGGTCGAGATCGCCAGCTTGTGGCGCAACAACGACTTCGGCGTAAGGGCGATCAACGGCTTGCGCAGCGGACGGATCACCTGGCGACGCAGCATGTGGTAGACCTGCGCCGGAGTGGTCGGTACGCAAACCTGGATGTTGTGCTCGGCACTTAGTTGCAGGTAGCGCTCGAGACGCGCGGAGGAGTGCTCCGGCCCCTGCCCTTCATAGCCGTGCGGCAACAGCATGGTCAGCCCGCACAGACGGCCCCACTTGTGCTCGCCACTGGTGATGAACTGGTCGATCACCACCTGTGCGCCGTTGGCAAAATCGCCGAACTGAGCTTCCCAGATCACCAGCGCGCTTGGCGTGGTGGTCGAGTAGCCGTATTCGAACGCCAGGACGGCCTCTTCCGAAAGGAAGGAGTCGTACAGGTCGAAACGTGGCTGATCCTTGACCAGATGCTGCAGCGGGATATAGGTCCCGGCGTCCTTCTGGTTGTGCAGTACCGCGTGACGGTGCGAGAAGGTGCCACGGCCGATGTCCTGGCCAGTCATGCGAACAGGGTGGCCTTCGAACAACAGAGTCGCGTACGCCATGGTTTCGGCGAAGCCCCAGTTGATCGGCAGCCCGCCGGCAGTCATTTTCTGACGGTCTTCGAGGATCTTCGAAACCTGACGCTGGACGACGAAACCTTCCGGTACTTCGAGCAGCTTGTTCGACAGTTCCTGCAGCGTCTTGAGGTCGAAGCGGGTGTCGTGACGCGCGGTCCAGGCATGGCCCAGATACGGACGCCAGTCGACGAACAGCTCCTTGTTCGGCTCCTTGACCAGGCTTTTCACCACGTGCAGGCCGTTGTCCAGGGCGGTACGGTACTCGTCGATCTTCGCCTGAACGCGCTCGGCATCGAGCACGCCAGCCTGGGTCAGAGTCTCGGCGTAGAGCTCGCGCGTGGTGCGCTGCTTGGCGATCTGCTGATACATCAGGGGCTGGGTGCCACTCGGCTCGTCGGCCTCGTTGTGGCCACGACGGCGGTAGCAGACCAAGTCGATGACCACGTCACGCTTGAACTGCATGCGATAGTCGATCGCCAACTGGGTGACGAACAGCACGGCTTCCGGGTCGTCGCCGTTCACGTGCAGGATCGGCGCCTGGACCATCTTCGCCACGTCGGTCGCGTACTCGGTGGAGCGCGCGTCTTCCTGACGGCTGATGGTGAAGCCGACCTGGTTGTTGATCACGATACGAATCGTGCCACCAGTCCTGAAGCCGCGGGTCTGCGACATCTGGAAGGTTTCCATGACCACGCCCTGCCCCGCGACAGCGGCATCACCGTGGATGGTTACCGGAAGCACCTTGTCACCGGAAAGATCGTTGCGACGATCCTGACGGGCACGCACCGAACCCTCGACCACTGGAGAGACGATTTCCAAGTGCGACGGGTTGAACGCCAGTGCGAGGTGAACCTCACCGCCGGCGGTCATCACGTTGGACGAGAAGCCCTGGTGATACTTGACGTCGCCGGAACTCAGACCCTCGACCTTCTTGCCTTCGAACTCGTCAAACAGGTCGCGCGGGTTCTTGCCGAAGGTATTCACCAGCACGTTCAGGCGGCCACGGTGGGCCATACCGATGACGATTTCCTTGTTGCCGTAGGAACCCGAGCGCTGAATGATTTCATCCAGCAGCGGAATCAGGCTCTCGCCACCTTCCAGGCCAAAACGCTTGGTACCCGGATACTTGGTACCCAGGTATTTTTCCAGGCCTTCAGCGGCGGTGAGGCGCTCGAGCAGATGGCTACGCACTTCGGCGGAAAACGCCGGGCGGCCGCGCACGCTCTCCAGACGCTGCTGGAACCACTTGCGCTGCTCGGAGTCGACGATGTGGGTGAACTCGGCGCCGATGGTGCGGCAGTAGGTCTGCTGCAGGGCTTCCTGGATTTCACGCAGGGTGGCTTCTTCCTTGCCGATGTAGAGCTCACCGGTACGGAACGTGGTATCCAGATCGGAATCGGTCAAGCCGTAGTGATTGATCGCCAGATCGGCAGGAGTCGCGCGCTGAGCCAAACCCAGCGGGTCGAGCTTGGCAGCCTGGTGGCCACGCATGCGGTAGGCCTGGATCAGACGCAGGACTTCAACTTGCTTCTTCTCGTGCTCGCTGCTTACGCTCCCGGCGGATACCGGCTGAGCGCGACGCTGATTCTTGGCGAGCAGAACGAAGTGATCGCGGACCGTAGAGTGCGAGACATCGGTGGCAGCGCTGCCATCGGTCGGCAGCTTCTGGAAATAGGTGCGCCACTCTTCTGGCACAGCGTTGGGATCGTGCAGGTAGAGCTCGTAGAGCTCTTCCACATAGGCAGCGTTACCACCGGAAAGGTGGGCACTGTCCCACATGCGCTGCATTACGCTTTCTTGCATGCTTGGTCACCCTCGGTAAGGGGACACCATCAGCGTGGTCACCGCTCAAGACCGGTCTGGACTACAGCTCAGACAGATTCAAACGGACCTCACAGATAGCCCGGGTACCAGCCCGGATGCCCCTGCTGGTCTTCATATTTTTCGAATAGGGACCACGACTTTTTGGGCTGAGGTCCTGACTAAAACTGCAGTGCCGGTTGAAAACCGGCGCTGCAGGCACTACTGGCGTTGCAGGTATAGCAGATCGTGAATCAGGTCCCGCTTTGCAGAAGCATGTTGCGAACGTGGCCAATTGCCTTGGTCGGATTGAGACCTTTCGGACAAACGTTCACGCAGTTCATGATCCCACGGCAGCGGAACACGCTGAACGGATCGTCCATAGCAGCCAGACGCTCTTCGGTCTGGGTATCGCGGCTGTCGGCCAGGAATCGGTAGGCCTGCAGCAGCGCAGCGGGGCCGAGGAACTTGTCGGGATTCCACCAGAACGAAGGGCAAGAAGTCGAGCAGCAGGCACACAGGATGCACTCGTACAGGCCATCCAGCTTCTCGCGCTCTTCCGGCGACTGCAGACGCTCGATGGCCGGAGCCGGCGTGTCGTTCTGCAGGTACGGTTTCACCTTCTCGTACTGCTTGTAGAAGATGCTCATGTCGACGACTAGATCACGAATGACTGGCAGACCCGGCAGCGGACGCACCACCAGGGTGTCGCCTTTCACGACTGCGGACAGCGGCGTGATGCACGCAAGGCCGTTCTTGCCGTTGATGTTCATCCCGTCGGAGCCGCAAACACCTTCGCGGCAGGAGCGGCGATAGGAGAAGGTCACATCCTGCTCCTTGATCAGCGCCAGAACGTCGAGGACCATGATGTCCTTCCCGTCGGTGTCGACCTGGAACTCCTGCATGTGCGGAGAGGCATCCTGCTCGGGGTTGTAGCGATACACACTGACTTTCAACATGGCAGCCACCCTTAGTAAGTCCGAACCTTGGGTTCGAATGGCGGAACGGTCTTCGGCGCGAAGTTCACCGCGCGCTTGGTGACACGCTTGTCACCCGGGAAATACAGCGAGTGGCACAGCCAGTTCTGATCGTCACGATCTTCAAAGTCCTCGCGGGCATGAGCGCCGCGGGATTCTTTGCGCTCTTCGGCGGCAATGGCGGTAGCCTCGGCCACTTCCAGCAGGTTCTGCAGCTCCAGCGCCTCGATGCGCGCGGTGTTGAACGCCTGGCTCTTGTCGGCGATCTTCACGGTGGAGATACGCTGACGCAGATCGGCCAACTGGGTAATGCCCTTCTGCATGTACTCGCCGGTGCGGAACACACCGAAGTAGTTCTGCATGCAGTTCTGCAGTTCCTTGCGCAGCGGCGCAACGTCTTCACCCGAGGTGCGTTCGTTGAGGCTGTTGAGGCGGGAAAGCGAGGACTCGAGATCGGTTTCGCTGGCGTTGCGATAATCGATGCCTTCCTTGAGCGCTTTCTCCAGGTGCAGACCGGCGGCACGACCGAAGACGACCAGGTCGAGCAGCGAGTTGCCACCCAGACGGTTGGCACCGTGTACCGACACACAAGCGACTTCGCCCACGGCGAACAGACCCGGGATCACGGTATCGACGCCATTGGCGTCCTGAGTGATCGCCTGCCCATGGATGTTGGTGGCAACGCCGCCCATCATGTAGTGGCAGGTTGGGACGACCGGAACCGGAGCGACGACCGGATCGACGTGCGCGAAGGTCTTGGACAGTTCGCAGATACCTGGCAGCCGGCTGTGCAGCACTTCCTCGCCGAGGTGATCGAGCTTGAGCATCACGTGGTCGCCATCCGGACCACAACCGTTGCCGGCAATGATTTCCTTGACCATCGAGCGTGCAACGACGTCACGACCGGCGAGGTCCTTGGCGTTGGGCGCATAGCGCTCCATGAAGCGCTCGCCATGCTTGTTGATCAGATAACCGCCTTCACCGCGGCAACCCTCGGTAACCAGCACACCGGCCCCGGCGATACCGGTCGGGTGGAACTGCCACATCTCGATGTCCTGCACCGGCACACCAGCACGCAATGCCATACCGACACCGTCGCCGGTATTGATCAGGGCGTTGGTGGTGGAGGCATAGATACGTCCGGCGCCACCGGTGGCAAGCACGGTAGCCTTCGAGCGGATGTAGGCGGTTTCACCAGTTTCGATGCATATGGCGATCACACCGACGATCACGCCGTCCTGGTTTTTCACCAGATCCACGGCATACCACTCATTGAGGAACGTGGTGTTGTTCTTCAGGTTGGCCTGATACAGCGTGTGAAGCAGCGCGTGACCGGTACGGTCGGCAGCCGCGCAGGTACGAGCCGCCTGGCCGCCCTTGCCGAAGTCCTTGGACTGACCACCGAACGGGCGCTGATAGATGCGGCCCTGCTCGGTACGGGAGAACGGAAGACCCATGTGCTCGAGCTCGAACACGGCTTCCGGACCTACGGAACACATGTACTCGATGGCGTCCTGGTCACCGATGTAGTCGGAGCCCTTGACGGTGTCGTACATGTGCCAGCGCCAATCATCGTTCGGATCGGACGACGCAATGGCGCAGGTGATGCCGCCCTGAGCGGAAACAGTGTGCGAGCGAGTCGGAAAAACCTTGGTGACTACTGCTGTCTTGAAGCCGGACTGAGCGAGCTGCAGCGCAGCGCGCATACCGGCACCGCCGCCGCCAACGATGATGGCGTCGAACGAAAGCGTACGAATGTTAGCCATGAATCAGATACCCCAAAGAATCTGCACACCCCAGACGAAGTACGCGAACATGGCAATGCCGCAAACCGCCTGGAACAGGAAACGCACGCTGGTGGCCCACTTGCCGATGGCCATGGCGGTCAGGTAGTCGGTGGAGATCGTCCACATACCAACCCACGCATGAACCCCGAGCGCAACCAGAGCCAGCAAGCTGAAAATACGCATCCAGTTATGGGAGAACAGACCGTGCCAATCCGCATAGCTCAGATTGGGATGGAAAAGCAGGTAACCAAGCAGAAAAAGAAAATAAGCCGCCAGAACAACGGCAGAAACGCGCTGCGCCATCCAGTCATAGAGGCCCGAACGCGAAAAGTTCGTAACGTTAGTTACCATATCCACACCCCCGCCAGAACGATGAGCACCACCGAGACGGCGATGACAATCTTCGAGCCCGTCTTGCCGCCTTCCAGTGTCTCACCAACACCGGTATCCATGACCAAGTGGCGCACGCCGGCCACCAGGTGATACAACAAGGCTGACAGCAGGCCCCAAATCACGAACTTAGCCAGCGGACTGGTCAGGTACATCTTCACGTCGGCGAAGCCTTCCTCGGACGAAAGCGACTTGTCGAGCACGAAAAGCATGACGGCAAGGCCTACGAAAAGGATGACACCGGAGATGCGGTGAAGAATGGACGTATAAGCGGTGATAGGGAGTTTTATGGTCCTAAGATCTAGGTTTACAGGTCGTTGGCTATTCACGGCTGTTTTTTTCACGCTGAGGCCCCAACAATCAGGGCAAGTTGTAGGGAAGTGCGCTGGTCAGGTCCCACTACCCAGGGAGTGACAACCCCAGAATACAGGCCTTAAAGCCCTGGCGGTCGGGCATCGAGTATAGACAGTTAGGACACTAATGACAACGCAATCACCTGCCCCAAAGAGCGGATTGCGCTGGCCTCACAAAAGGCGTAAATAGCCGATTTTCAAGACCCTCAATCACCCTCAAAGCCGTCTACCGCCTAGCCTCCACGCAAATTGACTTTCGGATTTATCACTCTATAGTGATGCGGGCCCTGCATGGGGGCAGGATGATACCAAGCATAAAATAGGAGGCCTCATGGCTGACAAAAAAGCGCAGTTGATCATCGCAGGCTCTGACCCTGTAGAACTGCCCGTTCTGACCGGCACTGTTGGTCCCGATGTAGTTGACGTACGGGGCCTCACCGCCACGGGTCGTTTCACCTTTGATCCTGGCTTTATGTCCACCGCCTCTTGCGAGTCGAAGATCACCTATATCGACGGCGACAAAGGCATCCTTCTTCATCGTGGCTACCCGATCGAGCAGCTCGCCGAGAAGTCCGACTACCTGGAAACATGCTACCTGCTGCTAAACGGCGAACTGCCGAATGCCGAGCAGAAGGCCCAGTTCGTCGGCACCGTGAAGAACCACACGATGGTTCACGAGCAGTTGAAGTCGTTCTTCAACGGTTTCCGTCGTGATGCTCACCCGATGGCGATCATGTGCGGCGTGGTCGGCGCGCTTTCGGCCTTCTATCACGACTCCCTGGACATCAATAATCCCAAGCACCGCGAAATCTCCGCGATCCGTCTGGTTGCCAAGATGCCCACCATCGCCGCCATGGTTTACAAGTACTCCATGGGCCAGCCGATGATGTATCCGCGCAACGATCTGAACTACGCGGAAAACTTCCTGCACATGATGTTCAACACCCCGTGCGAGATCAAACCGATCAGCCCGGTGCTGGCCCGCGCGATGGATCGGATCTTCATCCTCCACGCCGACCACGAACAGAACGCTTCCACCTCCACCGTTCGCCTGGCCGGTTCTTCGGGTGCCAACCCGTTCGCCTGTATCGCTGCCGGTATCGCCGCCCTCTGGGGCCCGGCGCATGGTGGCGCCAACGAGGCCGTGCTGGCGATGCTCGACGAGATCGGCGACGTATCGAACATCGACAAGTTCATCGCCAAGGCGAAGGACAAGGACGATCCGTTCAAGCTGATGGGCTTCGGCCACCGCGTCTACAAGAACTTCGATCCGCGCGCCAACGTGATGAAGAAGACTTGCGACGAAGTCCTCGCCGAGCTGGGCATCCACGATCCGCAACTGGAACTGGCGATGAAGCTGGACGAGATCGCGCGCAACGATCCTTACTTCAAGGAGCGCAATCTGTACCCGAACGTCGACTTTTACTCGGGGATCATCCTCAAGGCGATCGGCATTCCGACCAGCATGTTCACGGTCATCTTCGCCCTGGCACGCACCGTGGGCTGGATTTCCCACTGGAAGGAAATGCTTTCCAGCCCGTACAAGATCGGTCGTCCCCGTCAGCTGTATACCGGCTATCCGCAGCGCGACTTCACCGAACTGGACAAGCGCGACTGACATCTGGCGAACAAGAAAAAGGCTGCCGAGGCAGCCTTTTTCTTTGCCCGGAAGAAAGTCCTACTTCTTCTCAGCGCGCTCGCGCAACCCCTTAAGGGTATTGAACGGCGCATCGACCACGAAGCTGTTGGCCAGCCACGAAGGGACGCTGCCACCCGGCTCGGTCTGTACCTGATAGGTCACTTCGGTCTGGCCCGGGCCTTTGGGCGTCAGCTTCCACAGGCCTTCAACCTTGGCTACGCGTACATAGCCGTTTTCCTCGGGCAGGTAATCGGCGACCCCCTCCAGGGTACGAGTCAGACTGCCGTCGGAACCCTGTGTAGTCGTGATGTGCAGGATCGAATCACGCGCAGTGACCGGCCACGGAGGCGTGAAGTAGGTGTGGGTCCAGGCCTGGTCGCCCTCCTGCTTGAGCAGCTTCTGCTCCTTGCACTCGAAGATCCACGCACAGGAACCGCTGACATCCTCCTGCAGCGCACGAATGGTGGCGATGTCCGCCTTGACGGTGGTGACGCCGCGATAAGCCTTGTACTTGGAGCCGGCTACCGGGCTCAGGTAGATGCTGATGCCCGCCTCCTCCTTCTCCAGCTTCCAGTCATCGGCATGAACGATCGTGGGCAGTACGGCTGTGAATCCGCAGACCAGCGCCAGTTGATGCAAAAGCCTCATTTATTTTTCTCCTTATCAAAGACTCGAGCGACTCGACGAATCCGTCGAGCGCACGCTAAGCGGTCGCCTGCTCCAGCCAACCGAGCAGGCTGATCGCCTCTTCGCGATTGCTCCCGCAAACCGAAGGTTCGGCCTGGAACTGCGAGCACACGGGCGGCCTACCCGGAGCGCCGAACAGCGCGCACAGGTAGTCGACCGAAAGATGGATGCAACGTTCGCCCGCAGGCTTGCCGTGGGGCATCCCTGGAATGGGCGAACTTATCGAAGGGGCGATGCAGCAAGCACCGCAACCGGGACGGCATTGCATGGCGACAGGCGACCTCGTGAAACGGGACCAAGGGTTCTACGGGCGGCGATATTACCTGCACGCCGCACGGATGGCAGCCATCCAATTGATGGCAGCGAGGCTTGGCGGCGCGATGGGCAGGCAGTAGGCTCAGCGCCCTTACATTCCGGAGCTTCGCCGATGCCGATCTGGTTGCAAACCGCTGCCCTGTTGAGCCTTTCCAACATCTTCATGACGTTCGCCTGGTACGGCCACCTGAAGACGCTGCACAGCAAACCGTGGTTTGTCGCTGCGCTGATCAGTTGGGGGATCGCACTGTTCGAATACATGATCATGGTGCCGGCGAACCGGATTGGTTACACGACGATGTCGGTGGGCCAGCTGAAGATCATGCAGGAAGTGATCACGCTGTCGATCTTCGTGCCATTCAGCGTGTTCTACATGCAGCAACCGCTCAGGCTGGACTACCTGTGGGCGGGCCTTTGCCTGCTGGGCGCGGTGTATTTCATCTTCCGCGCCTAGGGCTCAGTGAAGTGGGCGGACGGCCGAGCGCCCGCCCGCATCGCCGTCACTTGGTCGGCTTGAGCCGCGCCAGCAGGCTCGAGGTATCCCACCGGTTGCCGCCCATGGCCTGGACTTCGCCATAGAACTGGTCGACCAGCGCCGTCATCGGCAATTGCGCGCCGTTGCGACGGGCCTCTTCCAGCAGGATCGAAAGGTCCTTGCGCATCCAGTCGACGGCGAAACCGAAGTCGAACTCGCCGGACAGCATGGTCTTGTGGCGGTTGTCCATCTGCCAGGATTGCGCGGCGCCCTTGCCGATCACCTCCATCACCGCCAGGCCGTCCAACCCTGCCTGCTGCGAGAAGTGCACGGCTTCCGCCAGCCCCTGTACGACACCCGCGATGCAGATCTGGTTGACCATCTTGGTCAGCTGGCCGCTACCCACCTCGCCCATCAGTCGCGACATCCGTGCGTAGCTCTGGATCACCGGCTCGGCGCGCGCGTAGGTTTCCGCCGCGCCACCAACCATTATCGTCAGCACCCCGTTCACCGCGCCCGCCTGACCGCCGGAAACCGGCGCATCGAGAAAGCCCAGACCGCGTTCTTTGGCGGCGGCTGCCAGTTCGCGCGCGACCGTCGCCGAGGCGGTGGTGTGGTCCACCAGTACGCTGCCTGCGGCCATCCCGGCGAAGGCTCCCTCGTCGCCAAGAACCACGCCACGCAAGTCGTCGTCGTTGCCGACGCAGACCATCACCAGCTCGGCGCCCTCAGCCGCTTCGCGGGGAGTGGCGCCACTGCTGCCGCCATGTTCGGCGACCCACTGCTCTGCCTTGGCCGCCGTGCGGTTGTACACACGCACCTCGTGCCCTTTGCTTGCCAGATGCCCGGCCATGGGATAACCCATGACGCCCAGGCCGATAAAAGCAACTTTCGCCATGACACACCTCTAGATTTGCGGTGTCGAAGCCTAGCACGGCATCCATCCCGTTCTGAACGCCGTTGAGCGCGCCCCACCCGATCACTGGAGGAAGCCTATGGGACACTGGCTGGTACTCGATCTGGAAGCCACCACCGAGGAAGGTGGCTGGCCGGTCGACGAAATGGAGATCATCGAAATCGGCGCCAGCCTGGTGGACGCCACGGGTCGTGAAATCGACCACTTCCAGCGTTTCGTCCGCCCGCTTCGGCGCCCCTTGCTGACTACGTTCTGCCGCGAACTCACCCATGTAACGCAGAACGACATAGATGCCGCGCGGCCACTGAGCCAGGTCTGGCCCGCCTTCGAGCGCTGGCTGGAGCCGCATCACCCACGACTTCAGGGTTGGGCGAGCTGGGGTGATTACGATCGGCAGCAGTTGCACCTGGAGTGGCAACGTCAGCAACTGGGCAGTCATCTCTCCAGCCTTGCCCATACCGATCTCAAGCGCCACTTCGCCAAGGTCCGTCAACTGAAACGTCCGGTAGGCCTGCATGCCGCGCTGGCGCTCGCCGGCATGAGCTTTCAGGGCCAACAGCATCGGGCCCTCGACGACGCCCGCAATACCGCGCGCCTGCTGCCGCTGGCGTTCGACGGCCGAACGGGATGACGCACCGCAGCGGCTTGGGCATACTGGCCGCCCAATTTGAATCCCCCTTCGAGGAGCCCGCATGTTCAAGGTAAACGAGTACTTCGACGGTACCGTAAAATCCCTTTCCTTCGAGCTGAACCAGGCCCCGGCCACCGTCGGCGTCATGGCCCCCGGCGAGTACGAGTTCGGCACCAGTCAACTTGAAGTCATGCACGTGATCGCCGGTGCGCTGACGGTCAAACTGCCAGGCAGCGATGCCTGGGAAACCTTCGACGCCGGCACCCGCTTCACCGTACCGGCGAACAGCAAGTTCCAGCTCAAGGTGTCCGTGGATACCGCGTACCTCTGCGAATACCACTGACCCGCCGTCGACCCCGTAACCGGCGGGGTCGCCTCCCTCCCCGCGTCATCGTGCTCATCGAATCCTGAAACGCCGCCCTGCGGCTCCGCGCTTAAAAACAGCTCTGCCCCCTATCCCTGAGCCCGTCTCTACGATGCCGAATTGATCCCGAGCATTCGGCGGCGTATTGGGGTGCGGCAAAATACAGCACTCACCAGGGGAGTGCGCGGATGAAGAACAGCATCAAGCCGACGGGAAAAGAAGTCCGGTTCAATGATCGGGAGATGATCATCTCCAAGAGCGATCTCAGCGGGCGAGTGACGTACGCCAACCGCTGCTTCATGCGTGTCGCCAACTATTCCGAGACTCAGGTGCTCGGTCAGCAGCACAGCCTCATCCGCCACCCGGACATGCCGCGTGGCGTGTTTAGACTGCTCTGGGACACCCTGCAGCAGAACCGCGAGTTCTTCGGCCTGGTGAAGAACATGAATTCGGACGGCGACTTCTACTGGGTCTTCGCCAACATCACCCCGGATTGCGACCTCCAGGGCAACATCATCGGCTACTACTCCGTCAGGCGCCCGGCTCCGGCCTCGGCGGTGCGCGTCATCGAGCCGGTGTACCGCCGGATGCTGGAGATCGAGCGCAACGAACCGAAGAACGAGGCGCCCCTCGCCTCCCTTGCCTATCTGATGGAGCTGCCGGCGCAAGAAGGCCTCAGCTACGACCAGTTCATCCTCAACCTCTACCAGCAAGGGGAACGGCAATGAGCCAGGCCATGCGCAGTCAGACCAGCCGACACAGCCCCTTCCTCAATCAGAAATTCATCATCTGCTGCACGGTCTTCGTCACGCTCAACCTGCTGCTGGCCGGCTGGCAGATGCTGACCCTGGGTTTCAGCTGGCCGCAGGTCCTGGTGCCCTGCATCTCGATCGCCTTCAGCCTGTACGCCATCGCCCACAGCAAGCGGCCCATAGCGACGCTCAACCAGATGGCGCGGGTGATCCTCTCCTGCCGCGAGGGCGATCTGCACCAGCGCATCACCCACACCGCCGGCCTGGGCGAAGTCGGCAAGGTCGCCTGGGAACTGAACGAGTTTCTCGATCTGGTGGAAACCTACTTCAAGGAAATCAACACCTGCTTCGGCATGGTCGCCGAGCGCAAGTTCTACCGCCGCGCCCTGTCGGCCGGGCTTCCCGGCGAGTTCGCCACCTCGCTCAGCCATATCAACCAGGCAATCACCGCGATGGAGGAAAACACCCGCTACGTGATGCGCAACCGGTTGTCCTCCAGCCTGCATGCGCTGAACACGTCCAACCTGCTGACCAACCTGCGCGGCAACCAGAACGACCTGAACGTCGTCGCCGCGGAAATCGAATCGGTTGCGGCGATCGCGGAGCGCAACCGCGACAACGCCCATGACAGCCGCCAGGAAGTCGATCAACTCAACGACTCGCTGGCCCACATCAACGAACGCATGCAATCGATGGCGGAGTCCGCCGATGCGCTGGGCAACGCCAGCGGCAGCATCGGGCAGGCGCTGCGGATCATCGCAGAGATCGCTGAGCAGACCAACCTGCTGGCGCTCAACGCGGCGATCGAAGCGGCCCGCGCGGGCGACATCGGCCGCGGCTTCGCCGTGGTCGCCGACGAGGTGCGTGCCCTGGCACACCGCACCAAGCAGGCCACGGGCGAGATTTCCGGAATCATCGGCGGGTTCCGCGAGCGCGTGGGAGTGATGGTCGAACAGACGCTGAGCACCGGCCAGCAGAGCGCAAAGGTCAGCGCACAGGTGGACGCCTTCCGCAGTCGCTTCAGCGAATTCGCCAGCAGCTCGCAGTCCACCATCGAGCAGCTTAGCCGCGCCAAGGACCTGTCCTTCGCCTCGCGGGTGAAGATGGACCACATCATGTACATGCAGAACGCCTACGCACGCGTCGAAGGCACCGATAGCCAGTACGGCATCGACGAGGGCAGCCCGCAGGACTGGTATCACAACGGCACGGGCCAGGCCCTGTTCGGGCAGACCAGGGCCTATCGCGACCTGGAGCGCCCGCAGTCGGACATGCATCAAGCCGTGGCCAAGGCCATGGACCTGTCCGCCCAGGACTGGGAGAGCGACGAGCAGGTGCACGATGGCATCGTCAATGCCTTCAACAGCGCCGAAGGCGCCAGCCGCGAGGTGATCCGGCAGATCGGCAACATGGTCGACGAAAAGCACCGTGCCCAGGCGTGAGTGCCGGCCCGGCGCAGCGACCGCAGGTCGAGAACCACAGACGCGCGTTTCATTTCGCGAACTCCGCGCCGACAAGCAAGGTCAACCACGAGAGCCGGGCGGACGCGATTGCGGACAGGCCGGCCTTCGTTTTCTGGCGCCTCGACAGGTGCCCAATGTCACGGTGCGTTCATCTGGGTTGCCTAGACTGCGCGCGAACCGATGAGGAGACAGCGATGAATCAACCCCATGACGACAATGAACCCCGCGTGGTCCATGTCGACCCGCAACAGCCGGTCGGCGGCGCCATCATCGATGCGCACGGCCAGGAAGTGCCGATCACCGAGAAGATGATCCAGCACGCCTGCGAGGAGCTGGATGACGAATGGTTCCTGGCGCCCGCCAAGAACTGAGCCCTCGCGCACAATGAAAAAGCCCGGCACAAGCCGGGCTTTTTCATTGATGCCGGATCAATCCAGCGTGCAGCCCAGGGCCCGAACCCAGCGCGCCAACTCGCCGGCCTCCCCGTCCAGGGTAACCCGCAGGCCATCGATCTCGCGGCGCAGCGGGTAATGCTTGCGCAGCGCATCGAAGGCGCCACGACGCGACGAGGGATCGCCGTGCAGGCTGCGGCGGAAATCCGCGTCGTCACGCCGAGGGTCGTACACGGCGCGACAGAGCGTAGCCAGGGCCCATTCGGAATCGGCGTCGGCCTGCAACGCGAGTTGCGTCAGCCAGGGCGCGGGAAGCAGAGCGTCCAGGCTCACTTCGGCGGCAACACCCAGCCACTCGCAAAAGGCGCCATGGATCTGCGCCGTGCCACGCAGCTTGCCGTCCAGGCTGTAGCCGGCGATGTGCGGCGTAGCGAGGCGGCACAGCGCCGCCAGTTGCGGATCGGCCAGCGGCTCGCCTTCCCAGACGTCGAGCACCGCGTCGAGATCCGCTCGCCGCTGCAGGATGTCGCTCAGTGCAGTGTTGTCGACCACCGCGCCCCGCGCCGCGTTGATCAGCCACGCCCCCGGCCTGAGCGCCGCAAGCTGCTCGCGCCCTATCAAATGATGGGTCGGCCAGGCGCCCTCGCGCGTCAGCGGCGTGTGCAGGCTGATCGCATCGCACTCGCGCAGGATGGTCGGCAGGTCGACGTAATCGCCGCCCTCCAGCGCCTGCCTGGGCGGATCGCACACCAGCACCCGCCAGCCCAGCCCGCGCAAAACGTCGAGCAGGCGCCCGCCGACCTGGCCAGCACCGACCACCCCGTAGCAACGCTCGCGCAGCGAGACGCCGTGGTGCTCCGCCAGGGCGAGCAGGCTGCCGAGCACGTAATCCACCACACCGCGTGCGTTGCACCCCGGCGCGCTTGCCCAGGCGATGCCGGCTTCATTGAAATAGTCGAGATCGAGGTGGTCGGTGCCGATGGTGCAGGTGCCGACGAAACGCACCACGCTATCCCGCAACAACTCCCGGCTGACGTCGGTCACCGAGCGCACCAGCAGGACCTCGCTGTCGCCTAGCGCCGCGCGATCGATGCCGCGGCCGGGCTGGCGTCGAATGGGGCCGAAGGCGCCGAAGAAGGCATCGACCAGGGGAATGTTTTCGTCGGCGAGGATTTGCATGCACGGGCTCCAGTTCGAGGCGGCCATTCTAAGCCATGCGACGACATCCGGGTTTTCCGCCCCTTCGTCGCTGCGTACACTACGCGGCCTTTCCGCACCCGCTCAGGATCACCATGTCGTTGAAATCCCGCTGGGGCCGGGTGCGCCAGGAGCTTGGCGCGCTGTTCCGCCTCGCCACGCCGATCATCATCGCCCAGTTCACCCATACCGCCATGGGCTTCACCGATGCGCTGATGGCCGGGCGGGTGAGCCCACGCGACCTCGCCGCGGTGGCGCTGGGAAACTCGATCTGGGTGCCGCTGTACCTGTTCATGACCGGCGTGATCCTGGCGACCACGCCCAAGGTTGCCCAGCGTTTCGGCGCAGGCCAGCCGCAGGAGATCGGCCCGCTGGTTCGCCAGGCGTTGTGGCTCGCGCTGTTCCTCGGCTGCAGCGCCGCCACGCTTCTTTGGCATGCGGACGTGGTCCTGCGCGCCATGGGCGTCGAGACCAGCCTGATGGAGCCCAGCATGGGCTACCTGCGCGCCATGGCCTTCGGTTTTCCGGCCGTGGCGATGTACCAGGCGCTGCGCTGCTTCAGCGACGGTATCGGCTATTCCCGGCCGAGCATGTTCCTCGGCATCTTCGGGCTGCTGATCAACATCCCGGCGACCTATGTATTCGTCTTCGGCAAGCTGGGCCTGCCGGCGATGGGCGGCGTGGGCTGCGGCTGGGGCACGGCGCTGGTGATGAACTGCATGCTGCTCGGCCTGCTGGGCTGGATCAAGCTGGCGCCGCGCTACCGCCCCAGCCAGCTGTTCGCTCACTTCGAGACCCCGTCGTGGCAGCCGATACGCGGCCTGCTGACGATCGGCCTGCCCATCGGCATCGCGATCTTCGCCGAGTCGAGCATCTTCGCCGTGATCGCGCTGCTGATCGGCGGGCTGGGTGCGACGGTGATGGCCGGCCACCAGATCGCGCTCAATTTCTCTTCGATGATCTTCATGCCGCCGCTGTCGCTGGGGATCGCCGTCACCGTGCGGGTCGGCCAGGCGCTGGGCCGCGGCGAGCCCCGCGAGGCGCGCTTCTGCGCCGGTGTCGGGATGTTCTCGGCGCTCTGCTATGCCTGTTGCTCGGCGACGCTGGTGATGCTGCTCAGCGAGCACATCGCACGCATCTACACCGAGGATTTGGCGGTGATCGCGGTGGCCGGCAGCCTGCTGTTCTACGTCGCGCTGTTCCAGTTCTCCGACGCCATCCAGGTAACCGCCGCCGGCGCGCTGCGCGGCTACCAGGACACCCGTGCGACGATGATCTTCACGCTGCTGGCCTACTGGGGCGTCGGGCTGCCGGTGGGTTACGCGCTCGGCCTGACCGACTGGCTGGGCGAGCCGTCCGGGCCACGCGGGCTTTGGCAGGGCCTGGTGGTCGGCCTGAGTTGTGCGGCGGTATTGCTGGCCACGCGCCTGGCACGCAGCTCTCGCAAGAGGATCTACAAGGCGGCGCGGCGCGCGAGGGCCTAGTCGGCCTTCTTGCGTATCCAGTAGAGGTAGGTGCCGCCCTCCTCCTGCTGTTCGACCAGATCGTGGCCGAGAAAGACGCAGAACTTGGGGATGTCGCGCCGCGTCGACGGATCGGTGGCGATCACCTTGAGCAGCCCGCCGGCGGGCAGGTCACGCACCTGGTTGTGCAGCATCATCACCGGCTCGGGGCAGTTGAGACCGGTGGCATCCAGAACGGCATCGTGTTGCAGGGACATCGAGGTACTCCAGAAAGGCTGGCGGTCATTGTCGCCGATGCGCCGCGCTCAGGACAGGCGGCGCAGATGGCAGGTCACTTCCTCGCGGTCGTGATAGAGCTGTTTGCAGGCAATCGAGACCTTGATCCGCCGCGCCGCGAAACCCTCTTCCAGGCGTTGCAGCAGGCGCCTGACCTCAGCGTAGCGCTGCTTCATCGGCAGTTTGAGGTTGACCACCGCCTCGCGGCACAAGCCCTCGCCGATCCAGGTTTCCAGCAGCGCCGCATTGCGTGCCGGCTTCTCGACGATGTCGCAGACCATCCAGTCGACCGGCCGCTTGGGTTTCCAGGTGAAGCCGTCGACCATCAGGTGCTGGACCAGTCCGGTATCCATCAGGCTTTGCGCCATCGGACCGTTGTCGATGGCGGTCACCAGCATGCCGCGACGCACCAGTTGGTAGGTCCAGCCACCGGGAGCGGCACCGAGGTCGACGCCGGTCATGTCGTCCGCCAGCCGCTCATCCCACTGCTCGCGCGGAATGAAGGTGTGCCAGGCCTCCTCCAGCTTCAGCGTCGAGCGACTCGGCGCCTCACGGGGGAACTTCAGCCGCGGGATGCCCATCGGCCAGAGCGCGCTGTTGCCCGCGTCGGCGATGCCGAGAAACACCTCCCGTCCGCTCCGGAACGTCAGCAGCAGGCGCGGCTTGCTCGCATCCTCGACCAGCCGACCGGCCTGCAGCAACGCCTTGCGCAGCGGCGCCTCGAACTTCCTGCAGAAAGTCGACAGTTCCTTGCCTTCGTTGGTATCGAACACTTCCAGCCACAGGCTGCCGCACACCGGGTAGCGCTGCAGTTGCTCGAGCAACACCTCGATACGCTTGGCCTCGGGCAGTTGCTGGTACTCACCGCGCGCCCACTGGCGAGGAAAGATCAGTTCGGAAAACGCCAGCTTGTGCATCAGCCTGGCGCTGCCGCCGGCCTCGCTGCAGACGAACTCGGCATAGGCGCTGTTCGGTTTCGCCTTCGAATAGCCCGCCACCTGCAGACGCGCCGCATGTTCGGCGATCTCGGCGCAGACTTCGTTCTCGAAACCGGGGCGGCAATGCAGCAACAGGGTATCCACGTGACGCTCTCCAGAAGCGGGCAACCGCGTGATGCGGCCCCCGGGCGGGGCGCGCATGATAGCCGACGCGGGAACCGGGGGCGTATCGGTCTGTCCAGTGAATGGCGGCGTGAGTAAAGCCGGCCCATCTTCCACAGTCGGCCGCACGCGGCTTCGACAGGCCAGTATTCGCCGCACCCGCTACCGTACTCAAGGCGCCGGCTCGATCCGGCACCACCGGCAACGCCCTCGACCGTGGGCCGCAAGGAGATACGCAAATGCCCTCCCTGGATAGCCTCAACTGCCGCCGCAGCCTCGATGTGGGCGGCCGTACCTACCATTATTTCAGCCTTCCGGAGGCAGCCAAGCGACTCGGCGACATCAGCCGCCTACCGGCTTCACTGAAGGTTCTGCTGGAAAACCTGCTGCGCTGGGAAGACAACCAGACCGTGCGTGGCGAAGACCTCCACGCCCTGGTCGACTGGCTGAAGACGCGCAGCTCCGACCGCGAAATCCAGTACCGCCCCGCGCGCGTGCTGATGCAGGATTTCACCGGCGTGCCGGGCGTGGTCGATCTTGCGGCGATGCGTGACGCGGTGTCCAAGGCCGGCGCCGATCCGCAGAAGATCAACCCGCTGTCGCCGGTCGATCTGGTGATCGACCACTCGGTGATGGTCGACCGTTTCGGCGATGACCAGGCCTTCGGCGATAACGTGAAGATCGAGATGCAGCGCAACGGCGAGCGCTATGCCTTCCTGCGCTGGGGACAGCAGGCCTTCGATAATTTCCGCGTGGTGCCGCCGGGCACCGGCATCTGCCACCAGGTCAATCTGGAATACCTGGCCCAGGTGGTCTGGACTCGCGAGGAGAACGGTGACACCTACGCGTACCCGGACACCCTCGTAGGCACCGACTCGCACACCACCATGGTCAATGGCCTGGGCGTGCTGGGCTGGGGCGTAGGCGGGATCGAGGCCGAAGCGGCCATGTTGGGACAGCCGGTGTCGATGCTGATCCCGGAAGTCGTCGGCTTCCGCCTGGTCGGCAAGATGCGCGAGGGCGTTACCGCCACCGACCTGGTGCTCACGGTCACGCAGATGCTGCGCAAGCAGGGCGTAGTCGGCAAGTTCGTCGAGTTCTACGGTCCCGGCCTGGACAGCCTGCCCCTCGCCGATCGCGCCACCATCGGCAACATGGCGCCCGAATACGGCGCCACCTGCGGCTTCTTCCCCGTGGATCAGGTCACCATCGACTACCTGCGCCTCTCGGGCCGCGACGAGCAACGCATCGCGCTGGTGGAGGCGTACAGCAAGGCCCAAGGCCTGTGGCGCGATGCGAACAGCCCTGAGCCTGTGTTCACCGCCAGCCTGGAGCTCGAACTGGACAGCGTCCGGCCGTCCCTGGCCGGACCGAAACGTCCTCAGGATCGTGTCGACCTGCCGGACATCGGTGCCAGCTTCGATCTGCTGCTGGAAACCAGCGGCCGCCTGCAGCAAGCCGATACCGCCGTGCCCGTGCAGGGCGAGTCCTTCAGCCTCAAGCATGGCGCCGTGGTGATCGCAGCGATCACGTCCTGTACCAATACCTCCAACCCCAGCGTGCTGATGGCTGCCGGCCTGGTGGCGAAGAAGGCCGTCGAGCTTGGCCTGCGTTGCCAGCCGTGGGTGAAGACCTCGCTCGCTCCTGGCTCCAAGGTGGTGACCGACTACCTGGCGAACGCCGGGCTCACCCGATACCTGGACGAACTCGGCTTCAACCTGGTCGGCTATGGGTGCACCACCTGCATCGGCAACTCGGGGCCGCTGCCCGAGGCGATTGGCGAAGCCATCGTCGACAACGACCTGATCGTCTCGTCGGTGCTTTCGGGCAACCGCAACTTCGAGGGTCGCGTTCACCCCATGGTGAAGGCGAACTGGCTGGCCTCGCCGCCGCTGGTGGTCGCGTTCGCACTCGCCGGCACCACGCGGATCGACATGGGCAAGGACCCGTTGGGCGTTAACGGCGAAGGCAAGCCGATCTACCTGAAGGACGTTTGGCCCAGCAATGCCGAAGTGGCGGCAGCCGTCAGCGCGGTGGATGGCGCCATGTTCCGCAAGCAATACGCCGACGTGTTCAGCGGCGATGCGAACTGGCAGGCGATAGAAACCAGCGCCGGCGACACCTACGAGTGGGACTCCAGCTCGAGCTACGTGCAGAACCCTCCGTTCTTCGAGGACATCGGCCAGCCGCCGAAAGCCCCCGAGAACATCGCGGGGGCGCGAATACTGGCATTGTTCGGGGACTCGATCACCACCGACCATATCTCGCCCGCAGGGAACATCAAGGCCAGCTCGCCGGCCGGCCTCTACTTGCAGGGGCTTGGCGTGGCGCCGGAGAACTTCAACTCGTACGGCGCCCGACGCGGCAACCACGAGGTAATGATGCGCGGCACCTTCGCCAACATCCGCATCCGCAACGAAATGCTCGGTGGCGAGGAAGGCGGCAACACGCTGTTCCAGCCCGAAGGCAGCAAGATGTCGATATATGACGCGGCCATGCGCTACCAAGCCGAGGGCACGCCCCTGGTGGTCCTGGCGGGCAAGGAATACGGCACAGGTTCGAGCCGTGACTGGGCTGCGAAAGGCACCACCCTGTTGGGGATCAAGGCCGTGATCGCCGAAAGCTTCGAACGCATCCACCGCTCCAACCTCATCGGCATGGGCGTGCTCGCGTTGCAGTTCGTCAACGGCCAGACCCGCACGAGCCTGGGGCTGACCGGTTCGGAGGTGTTGTCCATCAACGGACTGTCAGCCGACATCAAGCCGCATCAGATGCTGTCCGTGGGAGTTACCCGCAACGATGGCACATCGTTCGAATTCGACGTGCTGTGCCGCATCGACACGCTCAACGAGGTGAAGTACTTCAAGGCCGGCGGAATCCTGCACTACGTTCTGCGCGAATTGATCGCCAAATAGGGCACCCAATGCCGGCCGGCATCGAGTGGTTGGCGATTGGGCAGCCGGTCAATCAGCGACTGTCGCAGCGACGCGCTCCAGAAAAGCGGCGACTGCGACAGCCGTCCTCTCCAGATAGTCAGCGTGGGTGAACCCCGACACCTTCGTTGGCTTGAGATCGTGATCGCCGGACTCCAGCCAGAGCACCTCGACACCCGGCGCAAGTGCATAGCCTTCGACCTCCGCCGCCGCGCCCATGCGATCGCGCGTCCCCTGCACGATCAGAGCCGGCGTTCGAAGCCCCTCCAGATGCGCAACACGCGGTTTGTCCTGCTTGCCTGGTGCGTGGAATGGATAGCCCAGACAGATCAGTGCATCCGCGCCCAGCTCGTCCGCCAGCATGCTCGCCATGCGTCCCCCCATGGACTTGCCACCTATTGCCAACACACCTGTGACCTGGCGTCGCACACTGGCGTAGACCTGACGCCACGAATCAAGCAGCTGTGCCTGTGGATTGGGGGGACGCCGGATCCCGTCCTGGCGGCGTGCAGCCATGTACGAAAACTCGAAGCGCACAACCGCCACACCCCGTACCGCTAAGTGCTGCGCCATCGACTCCATGAACGGGCTATCCATCGGCGCTCCCGCCCCATGGGCGAGCAGCAACGTCGCATGCGACGAGGCGCCCGGAAGCGTCCAGAACCAAGGCTCAGAAGCACCGTCCTGAAGACGTTGATCCGTATCAATACCCCTCCCGCCCCCTTTCACCATCCTTGCCCCGCTTTATTAGAAATCTGCCCAAAACCGTGGATGGAAGCCCATACATGAACACAGCAACCAGTACCGCCTACAACTACAAGGTGGTCCGCCAATTCGCCATTATGACGGTGGTTTGGGGAATCGTCGGGATGGGGCTCGGCGTATTCATCGCCGCCCAATTGGCCTGGCCGGAACTTAACCTTAATCTTCCCTGGACCAGCTTCGGTCGTTTGCGACCACTGCATACCAATGCGGTGATCTTCGCTTTCGGCGGTTGCGCATTGTTTTCCACCACCTACTACGCGGTGCAACGCACCTGCCAGACGCGCCTCTTCGCACCGAAGCTGGCGGCTTTCACATTCTGGGGCTGGCAATTGGTGATCGTGCTCGCAGCGGTAACTCTGCCGCTGGGTTACACGACCTCGAAAGAATACGCCGAGCTGGAATGGCCCATCGACCTGTTGATCACGGTAGTGTGGGTAAGCTACGCAATCGTCTTCTTTGGCACCCTGATCACCCGAAAAACCACCCACATATACGTGGGTAACTGGTTCTTTGGAGCGTTCATCCTGACCGTCGCCCTGCTGCACGTGGTGAACAACCTGGAAATCCCGGTTACCTTCACCAAGTCCTACTCGCTTTACTCGGGTGCGACCGATGCAATGATCCAGTGGTGGTATGGCCACAACGCAGTAGGCTTCTTCCTCACTGCAGGCTTCCTCGGAATGATGTACTACTTCGTACCGAAGCAAGCCGGTCGTCCGGTTTACTCCTACCGCCTCTCGATTGTGCACTTCTGGGCACTGATCGCCGTTTACATCTGGGCAGGTCCTCACCACCTGCACTACACCGCGCTTCCAGACTGGGCCCAAAGCCTAGGCATGGTTATGTCGCTGATTCTTCTGGCTCCGAGCTGGGGCGGCATGATCAACGGGATGATGACGCTGTCTGGTGCCTGGCACAAACTGCGTACAGACCCGATCCTGCGCTTCCTGGTCGTATCGCTTGCCTTCTACGGCATGTCGACCTTCGAAGGCCCGATGATGGCGATCAAGACCGTCAACGCGCTCTCTCACTACACCGACTGGACGATCGGTCACGTACACGCCGGCGCTCTTGGCTGGGTAGCGATGGTCTCCATCGGTTCGCTCTACCACATGATTCCGAAGATCTTTGGCCGCGAGCAGATGCACAGCGTCGGCTTGATCAACGGTCACTTCTGGCTCGCAACCATCGGCACCGTACTCTACATCGCCTCCATGTGGGTAAACGGTATCGCCCAAGGCCTGATGTGGCGCGCAGTCAACGAAGACGGAACTCTGACCTACTCCTTTGCTGAAACGCTGGTAGCGAGCCACCCAGGCTTCGTAGTCCGCGTTATCGGTGGCGCGATCTTCTTCAGCGGCATGCTGCTGATGGCCTACAACACCTGGCGCACCGTGCGTGACGCCGAGCCGGCGCAGATCGAAGCTTCGGCGAAGATGGCCTAAGGAGAGCTCGCGATGAAAAAGCATGAAATTCTTGAGAAAAACGTCGGCTTGCTCGCCCTGTTCATGGTTCTGGCAGTAAGCATCGGCGGCCTGGTTCAGATCGTGCCGCTGTTCTTTCAGCAGGAAACTACGCAGCCGGTCGAGGGCCTCAAGCCCTATACCGCACTGCAGCTGGAAGGCCGCGATATCTACATTCGTGAAGGCTGCGTAGGTTGCCATTCGCAAATGGTCCGTCCGTTCCGCGCCGAAACTGAGCGCTACGGCCACTACTCGGTCGCCGGTGAAAGCGTATGGGATCACCCCTTCCTCTGGGGCTCCAAGCGTACCGGCCCGGACCTGGCTCGTGTCGGCGCTCGCTACTCTGACGATTGGCACCGTGCGCACCTGTACAACCCGCGCAACGTCGTCCCCGAATCGAAGATGCCTGCATATCCCTGGCTGGTCGAAAACCGTCTCGACGGCAAAGATACCGCAGCGAAACTAAAGGCCATGAAAACCCTGGGTGTTCCTTACACCGATGACGACATCGGCTCCGCTGCCGATTCCGTCAAAGGAAAAACCGAGATGGACGCGTTGGTCGCCTATCTGCAGGTTCTGGGAACCTCACTGAAGAATAAACGGTAACGCTATGGATATCGGGACTCTACGCGGGCTGGGCACGGTGTTGGTGTTTGTAGCTATCGTCGGCGTCGTGCTTTGGGCCTACAGCAGTCGGCGTAAGCAAAGCTTCGATGAAGCCGCCAATTTGCCTTTCGCTGATGAGCCCAAAACCAAAGCGTACGACCAGCAAGATTCTAGGAGTAACAACGAATGACTTCTTTCTGGAGTTGGTACATAACCCTCCTGACCATCGGCACGTTAGTGGCGCTGCTCTGGTTGGTTTTCGCCACTCGCAAGGGCGAACAAAAAGGCAGTACCGATCAGACGCTGGGGCACTCCTTCGATGGCATCGAGGAGTATGACAATCCGCTGCCGAAATGGTGGTTCCTGCTTTTCGTTGGGACTATCGTCTTTGCAATTGTTTACTTGGCACTCTATCCGGGCCTTGGCAACTGGAAAGGTGTACTCCCGGGTTATGAAGGCGGCTGGACTCAAGACAAGCAATGGCAGCGTGAAGTTGACAGAGCGAATGCCGAGTACGGCCCCATCTTTGCCAAGTACGCATCGATGAGCATTGCCGATGTTGCTAAGGATGAGCATGCTCTGAAAATGGGCGGACGCCTCTTTGCAACCTACTGTTCGGTTTGCCACGGCTCGGATGCCAAAGGCGCGGTTGGCTTTCCCAATCTCACCGATAGCAACTGGCGCTGGGGCGGCGACCCCGACACCATCAAGACCAGCATCCTGCAAGGTCGCATTGCCGCCATGCCAGCATGGGGGGAGATCCTCGGCGAAGATGGCGTGAAGAACGTAGCGGCCTACGTTCGGCAGGAGCTAGCCGGGCAAAAGCTGCCGGAAGGTGTCCAGGTTGACGTCGCGGCAGGCCAGCAGGTTTTCAATGGAAACTGTGCGGCGTGCCACGGGGCAACGGGCCAGGGCACGCCAGTGATGGGCGCACCTGACCTGACACACCCTGCTGGTTGGATCTATGGCTCCAGCCTCGCGCAAATACAGCAGACCGTACGCTATGGCCGTAACGGCCAAATGCCAGCACAAGAAGATCACCTTGGTAACGATAAGGTCCATCTGCTTGCTGCCTATGTGTACAGCCTTTCGCAACAGCAACCTGAACACGTAGCAGGTAAATAAGCCTCAGCTGATGGCGGCGCGAAAGCGCCGCCATTGTTCTTTCGCAGAAACCCATATGCGACCAAGCGTCGCACTACCTATCGACACCCCTCCCCCTCCCCAAAAGCCATCCGCTAAGCTCTAGTGCTCTTGCGGCGCCGGCTACCCCCCAACTCATGGGCTATACCCATTAGCCGCCACCCGACTAATAAGCAGATAGTCCGCTATCACAACGCCTAGCGATAGATCGAGCTGCCGGCAACATCATTGCATTGGCTAGGGGCTTTCTACATACTGCCGCCGCTTTTTTGTCCCTTTGATTCCTCCATTAACCGTGGAACCCTTAGCATGAGCACAGCAATCCATCAAACTGCTTATAACTACAAGGTGGTCCGCCAGTTCGCCATTATGACGGTGATCTGGGGGGTCGTTGGAATGGGACTTGGTGTCCTGATTGCTGCGCAGCTAGTATGGCCGGAGCTCAATTTCGACACTCCCTGGGCCAGCTTTGGCCGCTTGCGACCGCTTCATACGAACGCAGTAATTTTCGCTTTCGGAGGATGTGCGCTCTTTGCTACATCTTATTATGTCGTGCAGCGGACATCGCAAACGCGCCTTATTTCTGACGGCCTCGCTGCGTTTACATTTTGGGGATGGCAGGCGGTAATAGTGTTAGCAGTGATAACCCTGCCGCTGGGTTACACTTCTTCGAAGGAATACGCTGAGCTTGAATGGCCCATCGACATACTGATCACCATTGTATGGGTCAGTTATGCAATCACTTTTTTCGGCACGATAGTCAAACGCAAGACCAAACATATCTATGTTGGAAACTGGTTTTACGGCGGATTCATTTTGACGGTCGCTTTGCTCCATGTCGTGAACAACATGGAGCTGCCTGTAGGTGCCTTCAAGTCTTATTCCCTTTACTCGGGCGCCACTGATGCGATGATTCAATGGTGGTATGGCCATAACGCCGTCGGTTTCTTTCTGACTGCGGGCTTTTTGGGAATGATGTATTACTTTGTTCCCAAACAAGCCGAGCGCCCTATCTATTCCTATCGTCTCTCAATCGTGCACTTCTGGGCATTGATCTCTGTCTATATTTGGGCAGGTCCGCACCACTTGCACTACACCGCGTTGCCGGACTGGGCGCAGAGCCTGGGCATGGCGATGTCGATCATCCTCCTGGCGCCGAGCTGGGGCGGCATGATCAACGGGATGATGACGCTGTCTGGTGCCTGGCACAAACTGCGTACAGACCCGATCCTGCGCTTCCTGGTCGTATCGCTTGCCTTCTACGGCATGTCGACCTTCGAAGGCCCGATGATGGCGATCAAGACCGTCAACGCGCTCTCCCACTACACCGATTGGACCATTGGCCACGTGCACGCTGGCGCGCTCGGCTGGGTAGCGATGATCTCAATCGGCTCGTTGTACCACCTGATCCCCAAGGTTTTTTCTCGTCAGCAAATGCACAGCGTGGGATTGATCAATGCACACTTCTGGCTCGCAACGATTGGCACGGTGCTCTATATCGCATCGATGTGGGTTAACGGCATCACCCAAGGCTTGATGTGGCGTGCAATCAACGAAGACGGCACTCTCACCTACTCCTTCGTCGAAGCGCTGGAAGCCAGTCATCCTGGTTATCTGGTTCGCATGATCGGTGGCGCGTTCTTCCTCAGCGGCATGTTGCTGATGGCATACAACACATGGCGCACTGTGCGCTCAGCCAAGCCGGCGGAATATGAAGCTGCCGCTCAGATCGCCTAAGGAGCCGACGTAAAATGAAGCAACATGAAATAGTCGAAAAGAATGTAGGTTTGCTGGCACTGTTCATGGTCTTGGCGGTGAGTATCGGCGGTCTCGTTCAGATCGTCCCGCTGTTTTTCCAGGCCGAGACCAATACGCCCGTTGAGGGCATGCAGCCACGCACCGCGCTTCAGCTTGAAGGCCGCGATATCTACATCCGCGAAGGCTGCGTTGGCTGCCACTCACAGATGGTTCGCCCGTTCCGCGCCGAAACGGAACGCTACGGTCACTATTCGGTTGCCGGCGAAAGCGTATGGGATCACCCCTTCCTCTGGGGCTCCAAGCGCACCGGCCCGGACCTCGCGCGGGTAGGCGGACGCTACTCGGACGACTGGCAACGTGCGCACCTCTACAACCCCCGCAACGTCGTCCCCGAATCGAAGATGCCGGCTTATCCGTGGCTGGTCGAAAATCGCCTGGATGGAAAGGACACCGCCCGCAAGCTGGAGGCGATGCGCACCTTGGGCGTGCCATACACCGACGAAGATATCGCTGGAGCCAGGGATGCCGTTAAAGGCAAGACCGAAATGGACGCGCTCGTCGCGTTCCTGCAGTCCCTGGGCACCTCAATCAAGAACAAACGGTAACGCATGATGGACATAGGGACTATTCGTGGGCTGGGCACCCTGCTGGTGTTCGTCGCCTTTGTCGGTCTGGTGATCTGGGCCTATAGCAGCAAACGCAAAAGAAGCTTCGACGAAGCTGCCAACCTGCCTTTCGCCGATGAACAGACCCCGTCCGCAGAGCGCGACGAGCAAGCTTCTAGGAGTAAAAGCGAATGACCACTTTCTGGAGTTGGTACATCACTCTGCTGACCAGCGGGACGATACTGGCCCTGCTGTGGCTGATCTTCGCGACGCGCAAGGGGCAACGCCCCGAGGCGACGGAAGACACCGTGGGCCACGCGTTCGATGGCATCGAGGAATATGACAATCCGCTGCCGAAATGGTGGTTCATGCTGTTCCTCGGCACGATCATTTTTGCCATCGGCTATCTGGTGCTTTATCCCGGAATGGGCAACTGGAAAGGCCTTCTGCCGGGTTATACCGAGGTCAAGGAAGGCAAGCCGTTTGAAAATGGCCAAGCCGGTTGGACGGGCGTGCACCAGTGGGAAAAGGAGATGGACCGCGCCGAGCAGCAGTACGGCCCGCTGTATGCGAAGTACGCAGCGATGCCGGTAGAGGAAGTCGCCAAGGACCCTCAGGCATTGAAAATGGGCGGGCGTCTGTTTGCCTCAAACTGCTCGGTCTGCCATGGTTCTGATGCGAAGGGAGCTTATGGCTTCCCGAATCTGACCGATAAAGACTGGCTGTATGGCGGCGAAGCGGCCACGATCAAGACCACCATTCTCAAGGGTCGCCAGGGCGCCATGCCGGCATGGCTGGCAGTCATCGGCGAGGACGGCATCAAGAACGTGGCGGGTTACGTGCGTAGCCTTTCCGGGCTGAAAAATCCGGACGGAATCGACCTTGCCGCAGGTCAAGAGATATTCAAAGCCAACTGTGTAGCCTGTCACGGACCTGAAGGGAAAGGCACCCAAGCCTTGGGCGCCCCGAATCTCAGTGACAAGATTTGGCTGTACGGCTCAAGCTTCAATCAGGTTCAGCAGACTCTGCGCTATGGCCGTAACGGCCGCATGCCCGCTCAGGAAGAGCACCTCGGCAACGACAAAGTGCACCTTCTGGCCGCCTACGTTTACAGCCTTTCGCAACAACCTGCTGGCGCGGAGAAGTAACGCTCAAGCGCGATCCTGCCGAACATCGACAGGGCCACGCATGACATACGCGGCAGGAAAACTGACCCAGGCCGGCATGTACCGGTCTGGGCATTCTTAAAGCCGTGGTATGAGTATGACTGAGCAGATCCCCGTTCGAGATGTCACCCCACCGGTCAAAGCCGTCGACAACGTCGACCTTTACGCCAAGCGTGAAAAAATCTACACGCGAGCCTTCACCGGGTTGTTTCGCAACCTTCGCCGTGTAGGCGGCGCACTGCTCTTCCTTCTCTACTTCGGCACTGCGTGGATCAATTGGGGCGGCCATCAGGCGGTCTGGTGGAACCTGCCAGAACGCAAGTTCTATATCTTCGGCGCCACTTTCTGGCCGCAGGACTTCGTTCTGCTCTCCTGGCTGCTGATCATCTGCGCCTTCGGCCTGTTCTTCATCACGGTGTTCGCCGGGCGCGTATGGTGCGGGTACACCTGCCCACAGAGCGTTTGGACCTGGATATTCATGTGGGCGGAAAAGGTCAGTGAAGGCGACCGCAACCAGCGCATGAAACTGGATAAGGCGCCGATGAGTGCCAACAAGTTCTTCCGCAAGCTGGCCAAGCACAGCATTTGGATTGGCGTCTCGCTGATCACCGCCATCACCTTCGTCGGTTATTTCACACCGATACGTGAGCTCGTACCTCACCTGCTCGCATTCAACATTGATGGCTGGGCGCTGTTCTGGGTTGGCTTCTTTACCCTCGCGACTTATGGAAATGCCGGCTATCTGCGTGAGCAGGTCTGCGTCTACATGTGCCCCTATGCACGCTTCCAGAGCGTGATGTTCGACAAGGACACCCTGATCGTGTCCTACGACCCACGCCGCGGCGAAACACGCGGGCCGCGCAAGAAAAGCGTCGACTACAAGGCCCAGGGCCTGGGCGATTGCATCGACTGCACCATGTGCGTCCAGGTGTGCCCCACCGGCATCGACATCCGCGACGGTCTGCAGATCGAATGCATCGGCTGCGCCGCCTGCATCGATGCCTGCGACACCATCATGGACAAGATGAACTATCCGCGCGGGCTGATCAGCTATACCACCGAGCACAATCTCTCCGGACAGAAGACCAACCTGCTGCGCCCTCGCCTCATCGGCTATGCGGTCGCACTGGTGGCGATGATCGGTTTGTTCGCCTATGCGATCTCGGCCCGCCCACTGGTTCAGATCGATGTGCTCAAGGATCGTGTGCTGTACCGCGAGAACGAAGAAGGCAGGATCGAGAACGTCTACACGCTGAAACTGATGAACAAGGCCCAGCATGACGTGACCTTGGTGATCGAAGCGGACGGTATCGAAGGCCTGCAGTATCAGGGCAAGGCGGAGGTCCGAGTCGCGGCAGGCGAGGTCCTCTCGATCCCCGTCGAGCTTTCCGTCGACCCAGAGAAACTGCCATCAAGCACCAACAAGGTCATGTTCCGCATCAGATCCGCCGATGACTCCACCCTCGAAAACGAAGCCGACAGCCGATTCATTGGCCCAAGCGTTCGCTAACTAAGGATTCTTATGCAAGCCGAAGTAGTAAGCAGTTGGTACAAGCAACCTTGGGCGTGGTTCGTCATCGCATTGCTCGCATTTTCCGTAGTTCTTGGGCTTTCCCTGCTGACGATCGCAATCCGCAACTCCGACAGCCTCGTGGTGGACAACTATTACGACGCCGGCAAGGGCATCAATACATCGCTGGACCGTGAGGTGCTCGCGCGCCAGTTGAAGATGAGTGCCGAGTTGGTGATGGACGAAAACACCGGCGTCGCTGAAATCCATCTTAAGGGCATCAGCCAGCCGCAGCAGATCGTGCTCAACCTGATCTCGCCCACCCAGCCAGAAAAAGATCGGCGAATAGTGCTGCAACCGCAGGGCGACGGCGTCTACCAGGGGCAAACCCAGGAGCCGATCGAAGGCCGTCGCTTCGTTGAGCTGCTTGGCACGGAGGGCGGCAAGGACTGGCGCCTGTTCGAAGAAGAGGAAGTCGCTCCCGGTCGGCAAATCCTGCTCGGCGACTGAGCCGCCGCATGAGCAGTACGCCCATATCTTGCTATCACTGCGGCCTGCCGGTCACCACCGGAGACCGCTTCCAGGCCCGCGTGCTGGGCGAGACGCGGGCCTTGTGCTGTCCAGGTTGCCAGGCGGTCGCCGAAGCGATCATCGCTGGCGGACTGGAGAGCTACTACAAGCACCGCAGCGAAACCTCGGCGAATCCGGAAGCCCTGCCCCGTGCCCTCACCGATGAACTCGCGCTGTACGACCGCAGCGACGTACAGCAGCCGTTCGTGCGCCACGAGAATGATCTCGCCAGCACCAGCCTGATGATCGAAGGGATTAGTTGCGCGGCCTGCGGCTGGCTGATCGAAAAGCATCTGCGCGGTGTCGATGGCATCGCCGAGGTGCACCTCAATCTGTCCAATCAGCGTCTACAAGTAAGCTGGGACGATGCCCGAGTTCCATTGAGCCAGTTGCTTCAGGAGTTGCGTCGGATCGGCTATGCCGGCTACCCGTATCAGGCCGACGCAGCCGCCGAGCGGCTCAATCAGGAAAACCGCCGGGCACTGCGACAGCTGGGACTGGCCGGGCTGCTGTGGATGCAAGTGATGATGGCGGCCATGGCTACATGGCCAGAGTTCAACCTCGATCTGTCGCCAGAGTTGGACAAGATCCTGCGCTGGGTCAGCCTGTTCCTCACCACACCGATCGTCTTCTACTGCTGCGGCTCGTTTTTCCGCGGCGCACTACGCGACCTGCGCACCCGTCACCTGACCATGGACGTCTCGGTGTCGCTGGCGATCGGTGGCGCCTACCTCGCCGGCATCTGGTCGACGGTGACAGGCGTCGGCGAGCTGTACTTCGATGCCGTCGGCATGTTCGCCTTGTTCCTTCTCTCCGGCCGCTATCTCGAACGCCGCGCCCGCGAACGCACCGCCGCCGCCACCGCGCAACTGGTCAACCTGCTGCCGGCCTCCTGCCTGCGATTGGATTCGGCGGGCCAGAGCGAGCGCATTCTGCTCAGCGAGCTGGCGATCGGCGATCGGGTGCTGGTGCCGCCGGGCTCGCTGCTGCCTGCCGACGGGCGCATTCTCGAGGGTCAGTCGAGCATCGACGAATCGCTGCTGACAGGCGAGTACCTTCCCCTTGCACGCGCCCAGGGCGACAGCGTTACCGCAGGCACGCTCAACGTCGAAGGCCCCCTGAAGGTCGAGGTTCAGGCCTTGGGCGACGATACCCGTCTTTCGGCGATCGTCCGCTTGCTGGAGCGTGCCCAGGCGGATAAACCACGGCTCGCGGAACTGGCCGATCGTGTGGCTCAGTGGTTCCTCCTGATAGTGCTGGCCATCACGGCCGCAGTCGGCCTCTACTGGTGGCAGATCGATCACCAGCGTGCCTTCTGGATCGTCCTCGCCCTGCTGGTCGCCACCTGCCCCTGTGCTCTATCGCTGGCAACGCCTACCGCGCTGACCACGGCCACCGGAAGCCTGCACAAGCTCGGCCTGCTGCTTACCCGTGGGCACTTCCTCGAAGGCCTGAACCGCATCGATACGGTGATCTTCGACAAGACGGGAACGCTCACCGAAGGTCGGCTGACCCTCGGCGGGATTTACCCGCTGCGTGATCTCGATGCCGACACCTGCCTGGCCCTCGCCGCCGCGCTGGAGAACCGCTCCGAGCACCCGATCGCCAAGGCGTTCGGCCGCGCGCCCCAGGCCGCCGAACGGGTCGAAAGCGCCCCGGGGCTTGGGCTCGAAGGCTGGGTCGAGGGCCGCCAGCTACGCATCGGTCAGCCCGCCTTCGTCGCCTCGCTCACGGCCGGGTCGGCTCCCGAGATACCGGGTGATCAGGGCCAATGGTTGTTGTTGGGTGACAACCTGGGGCCGCTAGCCTGGCTGGTGTTGAACGACCGTCTGCGCGCGGATGCTCCCGCGCTCGTCGACGCCTGCCGCGCGCGCAACTGGAAGGTACTGCTGCTCTCCGGCGACAGCTCGCCGATGGTGGGCGAGATCGCCGCACAGCTCGGCATAGACGACGCCCGCGGAGGACTTACCCCCGAAGCCAAGTTGACCGTTCTTCGCGAGCTGCGCGACAGCGGAAGGCATGTACTGATGCTCGGTGACGGGATCAACGACGTACCGGTGCTCGCCGCCGCGGACATCAGCGTCGCCATGGGCTCGGCGACTGACCTGGCAAAAACCAGCGCCGACGCCGTGCTTCTCTCCAATCGCCTCGACAGCCTGGTTCAGGCGTTCCGTATCGCCCGGCGCACTCGACGCATCATCATCGAAAACCTCGGTTGGGCGTGCTTGTATAATGGCTGCGTCCTGCCCTTCGCGGCGGTTGGCTGGGTGACTCCGCTGTGGGCGGCATTGGGTATGTCGCTGAGTTCGCTGCTGGTAGTACTGAATGCGTTGCGTCTGTCCCTGGAGAGCGACGACATCCGGCCCGCGCCCCCCCTGTCTGCCCGGCCTGAGACCGTCCAAATGGAGCATCCATGACCGCGCTGTACGTAATGATTCCGATCGCCGTTATTGTCGTCGGCCTCGCCATCTGGCTGTTCTTCTGGGCCGTCGATTCTGGCCAGTACGACGATATGGAAAGCCCGGCCCACAGCATTCTTTTCGATGACGAAGACCCACGCCACCAGGCGGGCATCGACGAAGCCGAAGGGCGTCCTGCCAAGGAACGCCCGCTTGACTGAGTTGCTGCCACTACTGGTCTCCGCGTTCATCCTCGGCCTGCTAGGCGGCGGTCACTGCCTGGGCATGTGTGGCGGCCTCATGGGGGCGCTGACCATGGCCACCCCACCCGAGCAGCGCGGACGCCGGCTACAGCTGCTGATTGGCTACAACCTCGGACGGATACTCAGCTACGCCAGCGCCGGACTGCTGATCGGCAGCGCCGGCTGGGCAGTCGCGAACAGCCCGGTGGCCCTGGGCATGCGCATCGCGGCGGGCCTGTTGCTGATCGTCATGGGGCTGTATCTGGCCGGCTGGTGGAGCGGCCTCGTCCGCATCGAGGGGCTTGGCCGGCGGCTCTGGCGCTACCTCCAGCCGCTGAGCAAACGCCTTTTGCCCGTCAACAGCCTCCCACGCGCGCTACTGTTCGGCGCGTTGTGGGGCTGGCTGCCCTGCGGGCTCGTCTATAGCACACTGCTGTGGTCGGCCAGCCAGGGCAACGCGCTGCATAGCGCGCTGTTGATGCTGGTGTTCGGACTTGGTACTTGGCCCGTGCTGCTCGCCACCGGCCTCGCAGCCGAGCGCCTGACCGCCCTGCTGCGAAAGCGCGGCGTGCGCATCGCCGGAGGGCTCTTGGTCATCCTCTTCGGCATCTGGACCCTGCCCGGCCCACACCAGGCCCTGCTGATGGGGCACGCTGGGCACACTTCAAGCCAGCATTGACGCAGCTTTGGGCATCATGTGTCAGCCGTGGCAGCGCCACCACCGCGCACGCTGAATGCGAGGCAGCTCGTCTCTGTATCGATAGCGAATCCAGACCGAAAGACCTCGCCAACCGACCGCTCGGGACGTACGAAAAGCCCTCTGCCAGAGCTGGTTGATGCAGGTCAAGGAGGCCCATGGCCGCGCCTCCTAGACTTGCCCGACCTGAATGCTACGGTACCGCCGCAATGCACGACTCCATCTGCTGGGACACCAATCTGATCCGCCGCTACGACATGGCCGGACCACGCTACACCTCCTACCCAACGGCAGTGCAGTTCAACAACGGCGTCGGTTCGTTCGATCTGCTTCATGCGCTTCGCGACAGCCGCAAAGCCATGCGCCCGCTTTCGCTTTACATCCACGTGCCGTTCTGCGCCAACATTTGCTACTACTGCGCCTGCAACAAGGTGGTCACGAAGGACCGCGGTCGCGCACTACCCTATCTCGAGCGGCTGGAAAAAGAGATCGAACTGATCGCCTGTCACCTCGACCCGCACCAGACCGTGGAGCAGCTGCATTTCGGCGGCGGCACGCCGACGTTCCTTAGCCACGACGAACTGCGTCGGCTCATGGGCCATCTGCGCAAACACTTCAATCTGCTGGATGACGACTCAGGCGACTACGGCATTGAGATCGACCCGCGCGAAGCCGACTGGTCGACCATGGGTCTGCTCCGCGAACTCGGTTTCAACCGCGTGAGCCTGGGTGTTCAGGATCTCGATCCCGACGTACAGCGCGCCGTGAACCGTCTGCAGAGCCTCGAAGAAACGCGCGCCATCGTCGATGCCGCACACACCCTGCAGTTCCGCTCGGTAAACATTGACTTGATTTACGGCCTGCCCAAGCAGGACCCGGAACGCTTCGCCCGGACGGTCGAAGAAGTCATCGCCTTGCAACCGGATCGCCTGTCGGTGTTCAACTATGCGCACCTGCCGGAACGCTTCATGCCGCAGCGGCGGATCAACGCTGCCGAGCTGCCGAGCCCGGCGAAAAAACTGGAAATGCTGCAGACCAGCATCGACCAGTTGACCGCGGCAGGTTATCGCTACATCGGCATGGACCACTTCGCCCTGCCGGACGACGAGCTGGCCATCGCCCAGGAAGATGGCACCCTGCAGCGCAACTTCCAGGGCTACACCACCCATGGCCACTGCGATCTGATCGGCCTTGGCGTCTCGGCCATCAGTCAGATCGGCGATCTTTACAGCCAAAACAGCAGCGATCTGAACAACTACCAGCAGAGCTTGGACAGCAATCAACTGGCGACACTGCGCGGCCTGCAGTGCAACGAGGACGACCGGGTCCGCCGGGCGGTCATCCAGCAACTTATCTGCGAGTTCCAACTGGATTTCGCCGATATCGAACGAGCCTACTCGATCGATTTCCGCAACTACTTTTCCGAAGTCTGGCCGCAGCTGCAGCAGATGGCGCGCGACGGGCTGATCGACCTGACGGAGGAACGCATCGAGGTCCGTCCCTCGGGACGCCTGCTGGTACGTTCCGTCTGTATGCTGTTCGATCATTACCTCGCACAGCAGAACACCCAGCGCTACTCGCGGGTCATCTGAAGGCGCATGCCTCTGCGGCATCGCAGAGGCTCGCTCGGCACACTACACCTCCCAGCGCCCCTTTGCCCCGACGCCCTTGTAGGGGGGCGGACATCTGTCGACTGGCCCTTGTTCCCCGGCTGGAGTAACCTTGCCGCTGAATTCGTCAGACCAGGTACCCCCTCATGTCCGAGTCGATCAAGGTTCGTGGACAACATCAGGCTCACTGCAAGGATTGCAGCCTGGCTCCGCTGTGCTTGCCGCTATCGCTGAATATGGAAGACATGGACGCGCTCGACGAAATCGTCAAGCGTGGCCGTCCGCTCAAAAAGGGTGAATTCCTGTTCCGCCAGGGAGATGTCTTCGGTTCCGTGTTCGCGGTGCGCTCCGGGGCGTTGAAAACCTTCAGCGTGACCGACGACGGCGAAGAGCAGATTACCGGCTTCCACCTGCCCAGCGAGCTGGTCGGCCTCTCCGGCATGGATACGGAACTCTATCCGGTCTCCGCGCAAGCGCTGGAAACCACCTCCGTTTGCGAGATACCTTTCGAGCGTCTCGACGAGCTTTCGGTACAGTTGCCGCAGCTGCGTCGCCAGTTGATGCGCGTGATGAGCCGCGAGATCCGCGACGACCAGCAGATGATGCTGTTGCTGTCGAAAAAGACGGCCGACGAGCGCATCGCCACCTTCCTGGTCAACCTGTCCGCGCGCTTCCGCGCCCGCGGCTTTTCCGCCAGCCAGTTCCGTCTGTCGATGTCGCGCAACGAGATCGGAAACTACCTCGGCCTCGCGGTCGAAACCGTCTCCCGCGTGTTCACCCGCTTCCAGCAAAACGGTCTGCTGGCTGCCGAGGGCAAGGAAGTTCACATCCTCGACCCGATCGAGCTGTGTGCCCTGGCCGGCGGCAACCTGGAGGGCTGATTCCCCCCTCCGATCCGATTCAAACGACGCGCCTGCGGCCTCCTTGCCCAGGCGCGTTTATCTTGGCGCGCCATGGCGCCAGTTCCCACTCAAGTCACAGGTTCCTCGATGATCTTCGACGAATTCGCCATCAAATCCGTTATCCGTCCGGTCGTGGACTTCCCCAAGCCGGGCGTGGTGTTTCGCGACATCACGCCGCTGTTCCAGTCGCCGCGCGCGTTGCGAATGGTCGTGGACAGCTTCATCCAGCGCTATGTGGAAGCAGAATTCAGTCACGTCGGCGCCCTTGATGCCCGCGGCTTCCTGCTAGGCCCCATCATCGCCTACGAGCTGAACAAGCCGCTGATCCTGTTCCGCAAGAAGGGCAAGTTGCCGGCCGATCTGCTGGTGGAAACCTATTCCACCGAATACGGCGATTCGGTCATCGAAGTGCAGCGCGACAGCCTGTGCGAGGGCGACTCCGTGTTGCTGATGGATGACCTTATCGCCACCGGCGGGACGCTGATCGCCGCCGCCAACCTGGTCAAGCGCATGGGCGCCAGCGTCTACGAAGCCGCCGCGATCATCGACCTTCCGGAACTGGGCGGCTCGACCAAGCTGAGCGACGCCGGTATTTCTACCTTCACCCTCACCGCATTCGCCCTCGACGAACGCTGAATCGCGGTTCAGGCGCGCCGCTGCAGGCCATCGAGCAGGCTCGCGCCGATGAACAGATCGATGATCATCTCTTCCGCCTCGGCACTCAGCGAGGCGCGCCGATCAACCTGCTCCAGATAGTCCAGTGACGACTGGAACAGGTGGCGACTGACCAGCGAAGACAGCCGCAGCAGCGTTTCTCCCTCGAGCCCTCCGAGAAGCCCGAGCTCCAGCATATCCTCGGCCATGTCACGGGCGAACGCCTCCATCACCTCGCGCAACGCGGCGCGCAGGACCGGGGAAGCACCGTGCAACTCGCGGACACCCACGATGAAACCGCTGGGATTCTGCTCGACGAAACGGAAGTACAGGCGAACCGTTTCGCGGCACACCAGGCGACTGCGCCCCAGGTCGACCCCCAGCACCATCGGCCCTATCGGTCCGTTCGCTTGCGCGCGCTGCGCCGCCTCCCGACGCAGTTCGCGCAGCGGCTGGCGCAACTGCTCGGAGAGGTCCTGGATCAGCGCCAGCCCCAGCGCATCGAGACTGTCGAAATGCCGATAGAAGGTGTTTGGATTGAGCCCCGCCTCGCGCGCGAGCTCGCGCAAACCCAGGCTGCCCAGGCTGCGCGACCCCGCCACCAGGCGTAGCGCCGCCTGCATCAACTGTTGCTTCCCCGCTGCCCTTTCCTGCTGAAGCCGAACCATCGTTTGCCTCGCGCCGCACACCCAACGGAGGTTAGGTTGCGCGATAGGTATACAGTTGTCTACCTTTCGTGGGAGTCGCTTTCAATCGCGGCGAACTACAAGAGGATTCCCGCCATGACGCTCCCCTCGGCTACAACTCCCGTCGCTCGCTGCAAGATCGCCATCATCGGCACTGGGTTTTCCGGCCTTGGCATGGCGATGCGCCTGAAACAACGCGGCGAAGAGGACTTCCTGCTGTTCGAGAAGGACCAAGGCGTCGGCGGGACCTGGCGAGTCAACAACTACCCCGGTTGCGCCTGCGACGTGCAATCCCACCTCTACTCGTTTTCCTTCGAGCCGAACCCGAACTGGACGCGGATGTTCGCCTGCCAGCCGGAAATCAGAAGCTACCTGGAAGCCTGCTGGACGAAGTACGGCCTGCAGGAGAAAACCCGGCTGGGCTGCGAAATCACCCGCCTGAGCTGGGACGAGCCCGAACAGTGCTGGCGGATCGAAGATCGACATGGCCGGCACTACAGCGCGCAATTCGTCGTTTCCGGCATGGGCGGCTTGTCCACGCCCGCTATTCCGACGTTGAACGGGCTGGAGAACTTCGCCGGCGCCCGGTTTCATTCGCAGCAGTGGGACCACGACTACGACCTCGCCGGCAAGCGCGTGGCGGTGATCGGCACTGGCGCCTCGGCGATCCAGTTCGTGCCGCAAATCCAGCCGCGGGTCGCGCACCTGGACCTCTACCAACGCACGCCGCCGTGGATCATGCCCAAGCCGGATCGAACGATCAGCGCGCGCGAGCAAGGGCGTTTCAGACGCTTTCCCTTGCTGCAGAAGGCCTGGCGCGGTGCGCTCTACGGCATGCTGGAAAGCCGCGTGATCGGCTTCTCCCTCAGCCCTCGGCTGATGAAATTCGCCGCGGAGATCGCCAAGCGACACCTTTACAAGCACGTCCAGGACTCGGCGCTGCGGGCCACGCTCACGCCGGACTACGTGATGGGCTGCAAGCGCGTGCTCATTTCCAACGACTACTACCCCGCGCTGACCCGGCCCAACGTCGCCGTGATCAGCAGCGGGATCCGCGAGATTCGCGCCAACAGCATCGTCGATCTGGACGGAAGGGAGCGGCCCGTCGACGCGATCATCTTCGGTACAGGTTTCACGCCCAGCGATCCGCTGCCGCGCGGGGTGATCTTCGGTCGCGACGGCGTCGACCTGCTCGACACCTGGCCGCTCGGCCCGGAGGCCTACAAGGGCACGCTCACCGCGGGCTTTCCCAACCTCTTCTTCCTGATGGGCCCCAACACCGGGCTCGGCCACAACTCGATGGTCTACATGATCGAATCGCAGATCAGCTACGTGCTCGGCGCGCTGGAACACCTGCAACGAGGCGATCTATCGAGCCTGGAGGTCAAGGCCGAGGCACAGCGCCAATTCAACGGAACGTTGCAGAGCAACCTTGGCAATACGGTATGGAATGCCGGCGGTTGCAAGAGCTGGTATCTGCACCCCATCAGCGGTCGCAATTGCACGGTGTGGCCCGGGTTCACCTGGCGTTTCCGCCAACTGACCAGGCACTTCGACGCCGACGCCTACCACTTCGCGAAACTGCAGCCAGCCCTCGCGCCTCGGCCTGCCATTCAACCGCAGGAGGTTGAAGCATGAAGACGTTCGCCAACAAGGTCGCCGCCATCACCGGCGCCGGTTCCGGCATCGGCCAAGCGCTGGCCCTGGACCTCGCGCGTCGCGGTTGTCACCTGGCACTCAGCGACGTGAACGAGGACTCATTGCGACATACCGCCGAACAGGCCCGCACGCGTGGTGTGCAGGTAAGCGAATCCCGCGTGGACGTCAGCGATGCCGTCGCCATGCAGTGCTGGGCAGACCGGGTGGCGGCCGAGCACGGCAGGATCAACCTCATCTTCAACAACGCCGGGGTCGCCCACGGCGGCACGGTCGAGGGCAGCGAACTGTCCGACTACGAATGGATCATGGGCATCAACTTCTGGGGAGTGGTGCACGGCAGCAAGGCGTTCCTGCCTCACCTGCGCGCTTCCGGGGACGGACATGTGATCAACGTCTCCAGCGTCTTCGGTCTCTTCGCCCAGCCAGGCATGAGCGCCTACAACGCCAGCAAGTACGCGGTGCGCGGCTTCACCGAATCCCTGCGCCAGGAGCTGGACCTCGCAGCCTGCGGGGTATCCGCCAGTTGCGTGCACCCCGGCGGGATACGCACCAACATCGCGAAAACCGCGCGGATGAATGACAGCCTGGCGGCGATCACCGGCCAGGACAGCGAGAAGGCGCGCCAGCAGTTCCATGACCAGTTGCTGCGAACCGCACCCGAGCGGGCAGCCGCGGTGATCCTCGACGGCGTACTGCGCAATCGCCGGCGAATTCTCATCGGTTCGGATGCCCGCGCTGCGGATTGGATGCAGCGGCTGCTGCCGGCGCTCTATCAGCGGCTGGTCACGGCGGCGACGCGCCTCGGTGCGCGCAGGTCGAGCAGGACGGGCGACAAGATCGGCGGCGTCACGGACTGATCGTTCGCTCAGAGCGGCGCGGCGATCCAGAACAGCGGACGCTCCAGCAACGGCACGCTGGTCTTGTGCTCGCTCTCGAAGACCTGCCGTACGCCCGCGCATTCGTGCACGAAGGCATAGGCGGCCAGACGATGGCTGCCGTCCACCAGGTAGGCGTTGCGCTGATCGCCGACCACAACCGGCGGCTCGGAAAAGTCGCCCGTCGAAAGCAGGCAGCGGACCTCGCGCCAGAAGCGTTGGCGGCTGTCCTCGCCAATGAAGCGACTGAGGAAGGTCTCCTCGTTTCCGGCGTGGGTCCTCACCAGATCGAGCAGGCCGTTGACGGTTTCCTCGGAGAACACGAAAGCCGATGGCCGCAGCGCCTCGCTCCGCCATTGGATACGGTTCCACTGCGCCACTGGCGCATTGAACACCCCTTCCAGCCGGGCAACCACCGTGGCCATTTCACTGCCCGGTAACGGAGGCCAGCTGTTATCGCCGGCGGCGAAGGGAATACAGGCGGAAATCACCGGCGCGGGGAAATTCGGCAACTCGGCCTGAACCGTCGCCGCAAGTCTGTCGCGGATCATCGTCGAGTCGTTCGGCACGAATGCCGTCCGATCCTGGGAGTGCGGGCTGGCGCTGAACATCATGGCTATCCGGATCGCTGGAATTGCATGACATCAGCAAGCGCCGGGCCAGCTTACAAAATCCGAGGGCCTCTTAAGAAACAATGACTTGTGTGAGCCTGCCGGCATTGTCGAGTTTCAAACTGCATGAATGCCCCAGGGCCGGGTTGCAATTTGCCCGCCTGCCACTACAGCCCCATCTGCTTGGCGATGATCTCGTTCATGATCTCCCGCGAGCCGCCGCCAATCGAAAGGACCCGCACGTCCCGGTACAACCGCTCCACCAGGCTTTCGCGCATGTAACCCATGCCGCCCAGAATCTGCACCGCGTCATGGGTGATGCGCTCGGCGGCGTCGGTGGCGATGTTCTTGGCCATGGAGATTTCCTTGATCACCGACTTGCCTGCGGCCATCTTCGCCGCCTGCCGGTAGGTGAACTCGCGCGAGCCCTCCAGCTGCGTGGCCATTTCCGCGAGGCGGTGCTTGAGTACCTGGAACTTGCCAATCGGCTTGCCGAAGGCACTGCGCTCGCGCGCCCAGCTCATCGCCACCTCCAGGGCCATCTGCGACGTCATGTTGGCCATGATCGCCAACGCCAGTCGCTCCGACTGGAAGTTCGCCATGATGCAGGCGAAGCCGGCATTTTCCACGCCGATGAGGTTTTCCCGGGGCACCAGGCAATCCTCGAAGAACAACTCGGCGGTATCCGATGCCCACCAGCCCATCTTCTTCAGCGGCTGCCCGACCCGGAATCCGGGTGTGCCCTTCTCGATCAGCAGCAGGCTTATCCCGCCAAATCCCACGTCGCCGGTGCGCACCGCCACGGTGTAATAGTCCGCGCGCGCGCCACTGGTGATGAAGGTCTTGCTGCCGCTGACCCGATAGAAATCGCCCTCGCGCACCGCGCGAGTCTTCAGATTGGCCACGTCGGAGCCGCCAGAAGGCTCGGTGACAGCCAGGGCGATGACCTTTACTCCCGCCAGGACGGCCGGAACCACGCGCTCGCGCAGCGCCGGAAGCGCCCAGCGCAGTACCGGCGGCAAGCCGATGTCGAGCGAGCCCAGACCGGCCACCAGGCCGCCAGAGCCGCACCGCATCAGCTCCTCGCTGGCGGCGACCTTGGCGAACAGGTCGCCTTCATGGCTACCGCCGAATGCCTCTGGATACCCGATGCCGAGGATTCCCGCCGCACCCGCCTGGCGATAAAGCGCCAGGGGAAAGCTGCCCTGCTCTTCCCAGACGTCGACCTGAGGGAGGATTTCCCTCTCGACGAAGCGCCGCACCGAATCGCGCACCAGTTGGTGGGAGGGCTCGAAGTATTCCTGGCACGCAGACATGGCATCGCTCCGATAGGGTCAGCGACGACCTTACCTAGCGCTTGCTTGGTTTTCAATCAGCCAGTTGTGCCACGCGCGATGGCATTTGCGCCGTCAGCGAGAAACCCGCGAGCGGAACAGAGCCTGGTGCTCGCGGCACTGGGCGGCGCCGAGAAGGAATACGCCGTGGCCGCCCCGGGCGAACTCCAGCCAAGTGAAACGCACTTCCGGATACAGCGCCTCGACATGCACCTGACTGTTGCCGACCTCGACGATCAGCAGACCGCGCTCGGTCAGATGATCCGCCGCCTCGGCGAGCATTCGCCGCACCAGATCCAGGCCGTCATCACCGCAGGCGAGCCCCATCGCCGGCTCGTGGTGGTACTCGGCGGGCATGTCGGCGAAATCCTCGGCATCGACATAGGGCGGATTGGAGACGATCAGGTCGAAACGCTGGCCCGGCAGGCCGTCGAAACCATCGCCCTGGACCGTATGCACGCGCGCCTCGAGGTCATGCCGCTCGATGTTCTGGTTGGCGACTTCCAGGGCATCGAAGGACAGGTCCGCCAGCAGCACTTCTGCCTCCGGAAAGGCATAGGCGCAGGCGATGCCGATGCAACCGGAACCGGTACAGAGGTCGAGGATGCGTTTCGGCTCATCCGCCAGCCAGGGCGTGAAGTGCCCGTCGATCAGTTCGGCGATGGGCGAGCGCGGCACCAGAACACGTTCGTCGACCAGGAACGGCAGCCCGCAGAACCACGCCTCGCCAAGCAGGTAGGCGGTCGGTACGCGCTCCTCGATGCGCCGCCGCAGCAATTCCTGCAGGGCGTCGCGCTCGTCATCCTCCAGCCGGCAATCGAGGTAGCTGTCGGCGATTTCGTAGGGCAGGTGCAATGCACCGAGGACCAGTTCGCGCGCCTCGTCCCAGGCGTTGTCGGTGCCATGGCCGAAGAACAGCTCCTCGGCATGGAAACGGCTGACGGCCCAGCGAATATGATCGCGCAGGCTGCGCAGGCGGGAAGACGAAGCGGTCACGGCGGTGCTCCAAGGCAAAAAAGCGCAAGTTTAGCCCAAGGCCAGCGCTGAAACACCGCACGGGAAAGCCCTGAAATGGCGCGGACCGGGTGCCGGGGTTTTAACGATTCACTTCCGCGGGCCGGCAGGTGACAATTGGCAGCTGTTGCATTAAGAGGATTCCCGCCATGTCCATGCCGCAAACCCTGTTCCAGCTCAGCGGCCGTGGTTATGCACCGGCCACCCTGAGTAACGCCACGCTGTTGATTATCGATGCGCAGGAAGAGTATCGCAGCGGTGCGATGGTCCTGCCCGGCCTGCAACCGGCGGTCGAGGAGATCGCCAGCCTGCTCGCCGCCGCGCGCCAGCTCGGTCGTCCGGTCGTCCACGTGCGCCACCTGGGCATTCCCGGCGGCCTGTTCGACCCGCAGGGGCCGCGCGGCGACTTCCTGCCCGGGCTGGCCCCGCAGGCCGGTGAAACCGTGGTCGAAAAACGCCTGCCGAACGCATTCGCCGGCACCGACCTGCATGACCGCCTGCTCGCCATCGGTCATCTGGATCTGATCGTCTGCGGGTTCATGACCCATTCCAGCGTCAGCACCACGGTGCGTGCCGCCAAGGATTACGGTTACCGCTGCACCCTGGTGGACGCCGCCTGCGCTACCCGCGACGTGCCCATGGGCGCGTCCTGCCTCTCCGCCGCCGACCTGCACAAGGTCGAAGTCGCCGCCCTCGCCGACAACTTCGCCACCGTGGTTGCCGACGCCAAGGCCCTGGTCTGAATCGGACGCGCTGCGGCGCGCCGAGGAACCCGACCGCCCCTGGCGAGTCATAGGCCGATATTCGAAAGGAAAGGGTTCTGAATGAAGTTAACCGATAGCTACGCCCGCACTCTGCGGCCACGCAAGCCCAGCCGCTGGCTGTGGCGCTTCGCGGCCTTGCTCGCGTTGCTGTTCGGCATCGTCGGCCTGCTGATGGGGTTCACCGGCGCGGCCACCCTGCTCGGCCATCCCTTGGTACTGGGCGAATTCAACGACACCGCGAGCGAAGCCGGCGTGCTGCTCGGCGGCGGTCTTTTTCTCCTGTTGCTGGCGATCCTGCTCTGGCGCAAGTGCCGGCGCAGCCTGCAGGCCGGCAACGACCTGAGTATCGCTCCGCATCTCCTGAAGAAGCGCGGCTGACGTCGGTCACGCCAGGCGTGAGATCGCGGCGCCTTCCGATCTCCGCAAGCGTTCCAACCCTGGCGCCCGTTCGCCCGTTCGCCCGTTCGCCCGCGCGATGAGCGACTGGGCGAAGGGCCGCTGATAGACTGCGCCGTCCCGAGGAGGACGACATGCAAGACGACGAAATCGACCTGTTCGCCGCGCAGATGCGCGGCGTCAGGCGCATCCAGGTGGACATCGCCGATACCGGCAAACCGCGGGCCGATCGCCTGCAGGTGGCCAGCCGGCGGCACAACGCGATCCAGCCCAACGACCGGGTCAAGGTGGACGGGCTGTCCGACCAGTTCGTCATCGATGTGGGCGCCGAGGACGAACTGTACTGGGCGCGCGACGGCGTCCAGGAAAGCCAGATGCGCAAGCTCAAGGCCGGACAGATCGAGTTCGAGGGCAGCCTGGACCTGCACGGCATGCGCGTGGAACAGGCACGGGAAATCCTTTGGGAATTCCTCGCCGAAGCCGCCAAGCACGAAGTGCGCTGCGCCCGCGTCACCCACGGCAAGGCGGCGCGCGTCGACGGCAAGCGGCCGATGATCAAGAGCCACGTCAACACCTGGCTGCGCCAGCATCCACAGGTGCTCGGCTTCGCCTCGTGCACGCCGCGGCATGGCGGAACGGGCGCGATCTACCTGCTGCTCAAGCGCACGATGATGGAAGGCCGCGACGAGTGAGGTCGCCGCGGCGGCGCTCACCCACGAAAAAGGCCGCATCGCGGCCCTTTTTCTTTCACTTGCGGTAGTCGTCCGGGGTCTCCGGCAACTGCCCGAGCAACTCGCGCAGGCCCTCGCCCCACTGTCCGCGCACGCCCTCGAAATAGGCGTCGCCCTCCTCCACGCGATAACCCTTCGGCACTTCCAGGCTGTCCGCCCGGTATACCAGCAGGTCCAGCGGCATGCCCACCGAGAGGTTGCTGCGGATGGTCGAGTCGAAGGAGATCAGCGCGCAGCGCAGGGCTTCGTCGAGCGGTGAGTGGAACGTCAGCGCGCGGTCGAGGATCGGCTTGCCGTACTTGCTCTCACCGATCTGGAAATACGGGGTATCCGGCGTTGCGGCAATGAAATTGCCCTGCGGATAGAGGTTGAACAGGCCCGGCTCCTGGCCTTTGATCTGCCCGCCGAGAAGGAACGAACAGCTCATGTCGACGCCGCCATCCTGGCGCGAATCGTGTTCGCTCATCTCGCGAATCGTCTGGCCGACCAGCCGCGCGGCGTCGAACAGCGTCGTCACGTTGTACAGGTGCGGGCAATCGCCATTGAGCCGCTGGCGCAGCAGGTTGACCACCGATTGCGAGGTTGCCAGGTTGCCGGCGGTCTGCAGCACGATCAATCGCTCGCCCGGCACGCCGAACACGTAGAGCTTGCGGAAGGTGGCTATGTGGTCGACGCCGGCATTGGTGCGCGAGTCGGAGACGAAAACCAGGCCATCGGCGAGGTTCATGGCGACGCAGTAAGTCATGAATGAGTGATCTCGAGTTGATTGAGCGCCAGGTTGTCGGTTTTGCACCGACAGCCTGGAGCACTCATTTTACAACTTGAGCAGCGCGCATCGTCGCCGATTGCGCGCGGCGGGCCCTCACTGCTGGGTCTGACCCTGCGACTGCCCCTGGGATTGCGATTGCGACAGGGTCGGCGACACCAGCACCTTGGCGTGCATCTGCTCGACGCCGCCGCCACGGCGCATGCCGCGAACCGGGCAGGCATCGAGGTAATCCAGCCCTACGGCGAGTTTCAGGTGGCGCTCCGGGCGCGACAGGCCGTTGGTCACGTCGAAGCTGTACCAGGCGTCGCTCAGCCAGGCTTCCGCCCAGGCGTGACTGGCCAGGTGGCCGGCGTCCTCGGTGTAGATATAGCCGGAGACGTAGCGCGCCGGGATGCCCAGGCTGCGCGCGCAGGCGAGGAACGCGTGGGTGTGGTCCTGGCAGACGCCGCTCTTGCCGGCAAAGGCTTCGGCGGCGCTGCTGTCGACCTTGGTGGAGCCGGGGGTGTAGACGATCCGTTCGCTCAGTGCATTCATCAGGCGGATCAGTGCATCGCGATCGCGGTGGCTATTGCACTGCTGGTGGGCGAACTCGCGCAGCGCCTCGTCCGGCTGGGTCAGTCGGGTGAAGCGCAGGTACGGATACGCCGACTGGTCGTCGTGCTCGGCTTCGCAGTGCTCGTCGATGTCGACTTCGCCGCTGGCGCTGATGATCAGGTCATCGTGCGGTTCGTCCATGGTCAGCACGTGAAGGATGTTGCCGAAGGGGTCGAGCTGCGCGCGCACCGGGCGCGGCAGGTTGAGCTGCCAGTTGAGTACGTGCTGGCGCTCGCTGTCGTGGGGCGTCAGGCGCAGGTACTGGATGCTGGTGCGCACCTGATCATCGTAGTGATAGGTGGTGTCGTGGCTGATGGACAATCTCATGCCGCCTCCAGATAGGAAATATGGATGGCGCTTCCGAGCTGGCCCACCAGTTGGATGAACTCGGTGATCCAGCCGTGCAGGCCTTCCTCGCCGTTGAGCACTTCTTCGATGCTGCTGTAACGCAGGCGGGCGTCCATTTCCGCGGCCAGTCGTTGTGCGGGCCGGCCGTTGTCGCCGGGCAGACTGGAAAGAATCAGGTTCAGTTCCTCCAGACAGGCGCGCAGCGAGCGTGGCACGTCCGGACGCAGCAGGAGCAGTTCGGCTACCTTCCGCGCGTGCGGCGAGCCGCGGTAGATCTCGGCGAAGGCCTCGAACGAGGACAACGCGCGCAGCAAGGCGCTCCACTGGTAGTAGGCGCGCGCCGAGCGGTCGTCGATGTCGTCTTCCTCGCCGAGCAGCTCATAGCGCGCATCGAGCAGACGCAGTGTGTTGTCGGCGCGCTCGATGAAGGTTCCCAGGCGAATGAAGCGGTAGGAATCGCTGCGCATGATGGTGCCGAAGGTGGCGCCACGGAACAGGTGCGAACGCTCCTTGACCCACTCGCAGAACCGGCTGATGCCGTACCCGCCGAGGCCCTGCTGGGCGATGCCGCGCATTTCCAGCCAGGTGGCGTTGATGTTTTCCCACATGTCCGCGGTGATGCGCCCGCGTACGGCATGTGCATTGGTGCGTGCGGCGCCCAGGCAGCTGTAGATGCTCGCCGGGTTGTTCGCATCGAAGGCGAAGAAGTGCAGCATGCGCTCGGCGTTGAGCTGGCCATGCAGCTCGAGGTAATCGTCGAAGGTGCCGGTGATCAGCAGCGGCATCGCCAGTTCGTCGAGGCCGTCGCCGCGTCCGTCGTGCGGCATCAGCGACAGCGAGTAACTGACGTCGAGCATGCGCGCGAGGTTCTCCGCGCGCTCCAGGTAACGTGACATCCAGTACAGGTCAGAGGCCGTTCTCGAAAGCATTCCCTTAATCCTCCACTACCCAGGTGTCCTTGGTTCCGCCGCCCTGCGACGAGTTGACCACCAGCGATCCCTCGCGCAAGGCCACTCGGGTAAGACCGCCGGGAACCAGCTGCGTTTCGCGGCCAGTCAGGACAAAGGGGCGCAGGTCGATGTGGCGCGGCGCGATGCCCTTCTCGACGAAGGTCGGGCAGGTCGACAGGCTCAGCGTCGGCTGCGCGATGTAGGCCTCCGGCCGGGCGATGATGCGCTGGCGGAAATCCTCGATCTCCGCGCTGCTGGCAGCCGGGCCGACCAGCATCCCGTAGCCGCCGGAACCCTGGGTTTCCTTGACCACCAGCTCCGGCAGGTTGGCCAGTACGTGGGACAACTCGGCCGGCTTGCGGCATTGCCAGGTCGGCACGTTCTTCAGGATCGGCTCCTCGCTGAGGTAGAAGCGGATCATGTCGGTGACGAACGGGTAGACCGATTTGTCGTCCGCCACGCCAGTGCCGATGGCGTTGGCCAGCACCACGTTGCCCGAGCGATAGGCCGACAGCAGCCCGGGCACGCCCAGCATGGAGTCCGGGTTGAACGCCAGCGGGTCGAGGAAGGCATCGTCGAGGCGGCGGTAGATCACGTCCACCGGGCGCGCGCCGGCGGTGGTGCGCATGAACACCTTCTCGTCGCGGACGAACAGGTCCGCGCCTTCCACCAGCTCCACGCCCATCTCGCGGGCGAGGAACGCGTGTTCGAAGTAGGCGCTGTTGAAGCGCCCCGGCGTGAGCACCACGACGCTCGGGTTGTCCATCGGGCTGGCGCACTTGAGGGTGTCCAGCAGCATGTTCGGGTAATGGCCGATCGGTGCGATGCGCTGCGCCGAGAACAGCTCGGGGAACAGCCGCATCATCATCTTGCGGTCTTCGAGCATGTAGCTGACGCCGCTCGGCGTGCGCAGGTTGTCTTCCAGCACGTAGTAGCTGCCGTCGCCGTCGCGCACCAGGTCGACCCCGGCGATGTGCGCGTAGATATCGCGGTGCAGGTTCAGCCCGCGCATCGCCAGCTGGTAGCCTTCGTTCGCCAGCACCTGCTCGGCGGGAATGATCCCGGCCTTGATGATGCGCTGCTCGTGGTAGAGGTCGGCGAGGAACATGTTCAGCGCCTGGACGCGCTGGATGCAGCCCTTCTCGACGATGCGCCATTCGCTCGCGGGAATGCTGCGGGGAATGATGTCGAAGGGAATCAGTCGCTCGGTACCTTGCTCGTCACCGTAAAGGGTGAAGGTGATACCGGCACGGTGGAACAGCAGATCGGCTTCGCGGCGGCGCTGCGCCAGTTGCTCTTCAGGCGTTTCCGCCAGCCAGCGGGCGAACTCCCGGTAGTGCGCCCGGCAGTCGCCGTTCGCATCGTGCATCTCGTCAAAAAAATTGCGGGACATGCCGTACTCCTTGTCCGGTCAGCAAGAGCATCGCAAGCCTCATGCCAGCGGTAAAAACCAATCAATTCAATGAGTTGAAGAACAACCCAAATATCCTTGCACCAAACCTGCGCACGCACGGCAATTCCTGATCAGCACAACGCCCCATTTGAAAGCGTCTGTGGCGGACGGGGCAGCCCCTGTTCAGCCCCACCTCGCTGAGCTATTTCCTCCCCATCAGACGGTTTCCCGCAGAGCCAGTTTCAACCAGTGACGATAGAAAACGTCGGCCACCCGATTGAGGGCGCCCACGCGGGCCGAAAGGTCTTCCAGCATCTGCGCGCCGCTTTGCTGGCTGGGTTGACGGCTGTCGAGCAGGTGACCCCAGTCGTTCACCCACAGGCGCACCAGTTCCTCAGTCATCTCCGGGTGCCCCTGCAGGCCCAATACCTTGTCGCCCCAGGCGAACCCCTGGTTGCCACACCAGTCGCTGGCGAATAGGCGTTGCGCACCGGCCGGCAACTCGAAGGTGTCGCCATGCCACTGAAACACCTCCACAGAGTCGGCCAGCCCGTCGAGCCATGGGCTGGCATGCTCGCCGTCGCAGCGGCACAGGGTCTTCCAGCCGATTTCGCTGTAGGGCATCCGCGTGACGCGCGCCCCGAGTGTTTTCGCCAGCAGCTGCCCGCCCAGGCAATGGCCGATCAGCGGAATGTCGCGCTCAATGAAATGCCGCAACGCGGCGTCTTCGGTGGCCAGCCAGGGCAAGGGATCGTTGACGCTCATCGGGCCGCCCATCACCGCGACGGCGCGTGGACGGTCAAGGTCGTAGCCGTCCAGATCGCCCTGGTCGACGCGCAGTACGTCGAACGCCAGGCCCTGGGCATCGAGCGTTTCGGCCAAATGGCCGGGTGAACAGAAATCGGCGTGGGTAAGAATCAGGATATCGCTCATGGCCCCTCCAGTTTGTCGCCAGTCTGGCGGAAGGGTCGCGACAGGTCGAGCGCGGGCGCCGACCGAGGCCGGCGCCCGCGTGCGTGCATCAGACGCCGGGCGCGGAAAGCTCCTGAGTCACGCCCCAGCCATCGAGTACGCCCCCCAAAGGCTCGACGACGGATTCGAGCCCCTGCTCGAAGTCGTCGATGCCCTCGTGGGTGGCGTACATCACCTTGCTGACCTGCAGGTGCCAGATGCCGTCATCCAGCGGGGAAATCTGCGTATTCAAGGATTCGCCACGAAAATTCGTGGCGGCCGAACGGGCGCCGTCCTCGTCGGGAAACAAGGCGTAGAACTCGATCGGATGGACGCGGGCAAAGTCGAAACCGCCTTCTTTCATGCGGCGCAGTACGGAGGTGCTGACATCATCTTGGAAGGTTGTGCTCATGCAATGAACTCCTCTCAGGCGATGGCTCGATTGACCCTCTCGTCGTAAGGCGAACGCCTCTCGGCACGCGGCGATGCCGTACGGGATCAAGCGGGGATGAAGCGCGGAGCGACCGGTTCCCGGGTGGCATTCCGTGGGGCGAATGCCGAGGCCCGTTCCTGCAGGTTAGCGTCATCCTGCGAACCCTGTCGCTCCCTTCATTTCAATGGACCTTGCGGCGACGCCGGCGTCCTCGCCTTTTGTCGGACACGCCACCGGGGCGCGAGTATGAAAGCGCGTTTCGCTGCAGACGGGCCACGCCACGCTGCTACAGTCGGCCCATGAATGACCTTTACCACCACCAAACGCTGCGTCTGCCGTATCTGCCCCCGTGGGACTGGCAGCATTTCCGGCGCTTCTTCGCCCAGCGCCTGCTGCCGGGCGTCGAGCTACTGGACGAGCAACGCTACGCCCGCAGCTTTCGCATAGGCGAGGTGCGCAGCTGGTTCGCCGTCAGCCCGCTGCCCGACGAGCACGCCCTGGCGCTGACCGTCGGCGCCGAAGCCCGCGAGCTGACCCAGGCACTGGTGCCCAAGGTGCGCCGGATGTTCGACCTGGATGCCGACCTCGACAGGATCGCCGCGCACCTGGGCAACGATGCGCTGCTCGGCCCGCTGCTGGCGCGTCACCCCCCACTGCGCCTTCCCGCCGCGTTCGATCCGTTCGAGCAGGCGGTGCGTGCCATCGTCGGCCAGCAGGTCACCGTCAAGGCGGCCGTGACTATCACCCGGCGCCTGGTGGAACGTCTCGGCGAAACGCTGCCCGACACGCCGGCTGACCAGCCACAGCGACTCTTTCCCACACCCGCCGCGATCGCCGACGCCGACCTCGCGCTCATCGGCATGCCCGGCAAACGGGTGCAGACGCTGCAACGTTTCGCCGCTGCGGTTGCCGAGGGTACGCTGCGACTGCATGTGGAAGACGGCCCGGAGGACCTGGTGAGGCGCCTGCGCGAACTGCCTGGCATCGGCCCCTGGACCGCCGAGTACATCGCCCTGCGCGGCTTCGGCGCGGCGGACGCCTTCCCCGCCGCCGACCTCGGCCTGTTGAAGGCGCCGCTGTGGGGCGCGTCCGGCATCAGCGCCCGCCAGCTCCAGGCCCGCGCCGAGGCCTGGCGCCCCTGGCGAGCCTATGCGGCGCTGCACCTCTGGCACAACTATTCGGGAGCCTGACCATGCACTACCGCTACCTCGACAGCCCACTCGGTCGCCTGCTGCTGGTCGGCAGCGACGCCGGCCTGAACCTGGTGCACATGGACGAGCAGACGCATCTGCCGCCACAGACGAGCTGGACGCGGGCGGAACGCCAGCTGGATGAGGCGTGTCAGCAACTGGACGAGTATTTCGGCGGCCGGCGGCGCCGTTTCGACCTGCCGCTGGCGCCACAGGGAACCGCCTTTCAGCGGGCGGTGTGGCAGGCGCTGCTGGAAATCCCCTTCGGCGAAACCCGCAGTTATCGCCAGCAGGCCGAACGCATCGGTCGGCCCAGCGCCGTTCGCGCGGTCGGCACCGCCAATGGCGCCAATCCGCTCGCCGTGATCGTTCCCTGTCACCGGGTGATCGGCAGCGACGGAAGCCTCACCGGGTATGCCGGCGGGCTGGTGCGCAAGGCACTGTTGCTGGAGCTGGAAGGCGCCAGCCTGCCGGCGCAGGCCAGACTGGCGTTCTGAGGTCAGCGCGCGAGGCGGCGCGCCCGCGGCCCCATCACGAACCAGTTGAACAACCCCAGGACGGGAAACAGGGCGATCAGCGCAACCCATATCACCTTGACCCGTCGCGCCGAGTCGCTGCTCAGCACCTGGTAGATGGCCCACAGGTGCAGCGCCAGGAGCAGCGCACCGATGGCGCCGTAGGTCATTCCCATGTCGGGGTCCTCAGAGTCGCGCGGCACCGCTGCCGCGCGGGCCGGCGACGGCCCAGATGATCAGTCCCAGCACTGGCAGGATCACGATCAGCAGAATCCAGAGAATCTTCTTGCCGGTATCCGTACCGCTACGCAGCACGTTGATGATCGCCCAGATATCCAGGGCAAAGATGATCAGGCCAAGCACACCACCAAACGCATCCATGAGATTTCTCCTAATGATCGGTCTAATTAGGATCGCGACAGGCGGTCAGAGGTTCAGCGCAATCCGCGAAGCAGGCGCCCTCACCCACCGGCAGCGGCCGTCCACCCTCAGTACTCCAGCGGCGGGAACTGGCTGGCGATCGAGTCGCCGGTGAAGGACGCCTGCCAGCCCTGCGGGTCGTTGAACAGGCGAATGGCGATGAAATCCGGCTCCTCGCCCATGTCGAACCAGTGTCGGGAGCCGGCCGGCACCGAAATCAGGTCGTTCTTCTCGCAGAGCACGGCATAGACGTAGTCGTCGATATGCAGGTTGAACAGGCCGCGACCTGCAACGAAGAAACGCACCTCGTCCTCTGCATGCCGGTGCTCCTCGAGAAACCGGGCACGCAGCTCGGCCTTCTGCGGGTGGTCACGGTTGACGCTGACCACGTCCACGGCGACGTAACTCCGCTCGCTCATCAAGCGGTCGATCTGCGCCCGGTAGGCGGCGATCACCGCGTTCGGTTCGGCGCCGGGGCGAACCGGCTGCGCGGCCTCCCAGCGCTCGAAGCACACGCCGACCGCATCGAGGGTCGAGGCGATGTCCTCGAAGTGGCTGAGCACCTTGTTCGGCGACTGGGGGTTCGACAGGTGGTAGACGGACAGGCGGCTCATGCGGTTCTCCAGCATCGGGGAGCGGCTCGGCGCGGCAGCGCGCGGGGCAGCCAGTGTAACGGCCGGGGCGGCGGATCAGGTAGACGGAGGGGCGGCCTCAGTCCGGCGTCGATCTGCTCGGCAGCGCGATGATCGCCGCCGCGCCCAGCGCCGCCAGGCTGGCGATGGCGAAGGTCCAGAACGCGCCCAGGGCGTTCCAGGTGTAGCCGGAATACACCGCGCCAAGCGCGCCACCGATGCCGGCAAGGGCGGCGTACAGCGCCTGGCCCTGGCCCTGCTGGCGCGGCCCGAAGCTGCGCTGGACGAAGTGGATCGCCGCGGCGTGGAAGGCGCCGAAGGTGGCCGCGTGCATCAGCTGCGCCAGCAGTAGCACCCACAGGTGTCCGGCCAGCCCGCCCAGGAGCAGCCAGCGCAGCGCTGCCAGCAGGAAGCAGGCGAGCAGCACCTGGCGCAACGAGAAACGCCCGAGTATCCGCGCCATGCCGATGAACAGGATGACCTCCGCCACCACGCCCAGCGCCCACAGCTGGCCGATGGTCGCGCGGCTGTAGCCGAGCGTTTCCAGGTGGATGCTGAGGAAGGTGTAGTACGGGCCGTGGGACAGTTGCATCAGCCCCACGCAGAGGTAGAACGCCGCCACGCCGGGACGCCGCAGCTGGGCGATGAAGCCACCCTCGCCCAGACCTGGCCCGCGAAACTCGGGGCGCGCGTCCGGCACCCAGAGGCTGCTGGCGAGAATGCCGAGCATGATCACGATCAGCGCCCAGGGATAAGCGTCCAGACTGAACCGGTCGAACAGCTCGCCCAGCCCGACCACCGTGCAAATGAAGCCGATGCTGCCCCACAGGCGGATCTGACTGTAGCGCGCCGCCTGCTCGCGCAGGTGCGCCAGGGTGATCACCTCGAACTGCGGCAGCACCGCGTGCCAGAAGAACGCATGCAGCGCCATCACCAGCGCCAGCCAGGCGTAGCGCTTGTCGAACAGGATCAGCGCGAAGCCGGCCAGCGTGCACAGCGCGCCGAACCGCACGATGGCCAGGCGCCGACCGGTCACGTCGCCCAGCCAACCCCACAGGTTCGGGGCGATGCAGCGCATCAGCATGGGAATCGCCACCAGCTCGCCTATCCTCGCCGGTGAAAAGCCGAGATGGGCGAAGTACAGGCCGAGGAACGGCGCCGTACCGCCGAGCAGGCAGAAATAGAAGAAGTAGAAGCCCGACAGCCGCCAGTAAGGCAATGCGGCGGCGGTCACAGCTGGCCGAGTACCGGCGTGGCTACCCGGACGTCGGCGTTCTGGGCGCGATGACGGAGCAAGTGATCGAGCAGCACGATGGCCATCATCGCCTCGGCGATCGGCGTGGCACGTATGCCGACGCAGGGGTCGTGGCGGCCCTTGGTGATGACCTCGAGCGGATTGCCGTCGACATCGATCGAACGGCCCGGCGTGGTGATGCTGGAGGTCGGCTTGAGCGCCAGGTGCGCGACTATGGGTTGCCCCGAGGACACGCCGCCCAGCACGCCGCCGGCGTTGTTGGACAGGAAGCCGGCAGGCGTCAGCTCGTCGCGGTGCTCGGTGCCGCGCTGGGCGACGCAGGCGAAACCGGCACCGATTTCCACGCCTTTCACCGCGTTGATGCTCATCAGTGCATGCGCCAGCTCCGCGTCGAGGCGATCGAAAATCGGCTCGCCAAGCCCCGGCGGCACTCCTTCGGCGACCACGGTGATCTTCGCACCGACGGAATCCTGATCGCGGCGCAGCTGGTCCATGTAGGCCTCCAGCTCCGGCACCTTGTCCGGATCGGGACTGAAGAAGGCGTTCTGCTCGACGCTTTCCCAGCCTTTGAAGGGGATCTCGATGGGACCGAGCTGGCTCATGTAGCCGCGCACCGAGATGCCCATCGTCGCCAGATACTTCTTGGCGATGGCGCCCGCGGCGACGCGCATCGCCGTCTCGCGCGCCGAGCTGCGACCGCCGCCCCGGTAATCGCGGATGCCGTATTTGTGGTGGTAGCTGTAGTCGGCGTGGGCCGGGCGGAACAGGTCCTTGATCGCCGAGTAGTCCTTGGACTTCTGGTCGGTATTGCGGATCAGCAGACCGATGGAGTGTCCGGTGGTCTTGCCCTCGAACACGCCGGAAAGGATTTCCACCTCGTCGGCTTCCTGGCGCTGGGTGGTGTGCCGGCTGGTGCCGGGCTTGCGCCGGTCGAGGTCGCGCTGCAGGTCGTCCAGGCTCAGATCCAGCCCCGGCGGGCAGCCGTCGACGATGGCGACCAGCGCCGGGCCGTGGCTTTCGCCGGCGGTGGTGACGGTGAACAGCTTGCCGAAGGTATTGCCGGACATGCAGGGCTCCGCGATGGCCTGAAACGAAAAAGGGCCGGCAGTATAACCGAGCCTGCGGCGGTTTCGCCGCCCACCCGGCTCGCGCATACTGCCCCGCCACGCCCTGACCACTCTCGCGGAACGGACCCCGATGCGCTCATTCCTCTGCCTGTTGCTGACCATGCTCACGCCTCTCGCCTTCGCCCAGACCATCCTCAACCGCAGCGTCGAGCTGGACACCCCGAGCGGCACGCTGCACGGCAGCCTGATGCTGCCCAAGAGCGACCAGCGCCTGCCCGTTGTGCTGCTGATCGCCGGCTCCGGGCCGACCGACCGCAACGGCAACAATCCGCAGATGCGCAACGACAGCCTCAAACGCCTGGCGCAGGTGCTGGCCAGAAACGGCATCGCCAGCCTGCGCTACGACAAGCGCGGGATCGCTGCCAGCCAGCCCGCGGGGCCGGACGAGCGCAGCCTGAGCGTCGAGCGCTATGCCGAGGACGCCGTCGCCTGGAGCCGGCAGTTGAAGGCCGACCCGCGTTTCGGCGCGCTGATCCTGATCGGCCACAGCGAAGGCGCGCTGATCGCCAGCCTCGCCGCGCAGAACGCCGGCGCCGATGCGCTGGTGTCGATCTCGGGCAGTGGCCGACCGCTGGATGCGCTGCTGCTCGAACAGCTGCAAGGCAAGCTCCCGCCGCCGTTGCTCGCCTACAGCCAATGGCTGATCGCCGAACTCAAGGAGGGTCGCGAGCACGACGATGTGCCCCAGCCCCTGCTGGTACTGTTCCGCCCCAGCGTGCAGCCGTACCTGATCTCGATGTTCCGCCAAGACCCGGCAGACGCCTTCGCCAGCGTGAAAGTGCCGGCGCTGATCGTGCAGGGTACGCACGATATTCAGGTCGCCGTGGAGGACGCCGAACGGCAGCACTCGGCGAAACCGGACGCCGAACTGCTGCTGGTGCCGGGGATGAACCATGTGCTGCGCATCGTCCCGGCGGCTCGCGAGCAGCAACTGGGCTCGTACAACGACCCGCAGCTGCCGCTGGCGAATGCCCTGGGCAATGGAATCGTCGAGTTCATCAAGCGCACGCTCGCCTTAAGCAACGCGCAGAACGGCCGATAACCCTCGCAGGCCAGAATCGCTGACAGCAGCCACGGACGCCGCGATGAACGACACCCCCTCCCAGCCGCCAGACAACGAAACCACCAGGGCGCTGCCCTGGGCGGGCCTCGCGGCTGACCAGTTCCGTCTGCTGCGCCTGGCGCCCTTGCCGACCGACCGCCTCAGCGGCCCGCGCCCGCTGCGCTTCGTCCAGCTCGGCCGACTGGAACGCCATAGCCGTGAGCAGAGCCTGCTGCGGCTGACGCTGCAGTTGCCGAACCAGATCGTGCACAGCGATCAGAACGTGCTGGAAGTCTGGGCCGACCATCAGCGCAAGGTGGTTTACCTGGGCAACGACGACCTGCAGGTCGAACCGCAGAATCGCGGCCTCGGTCGTTTCCTGCTCGCCCAGGCGATCGGTTGGGCGAAGCAGCGCTGGGGCCACTATCAGATCGCCGCCAGCACGCTGCCACTCAAGGACGTGCTCAACGACGAGCTGCGCCAGCGCCGCGATCATTTCCTGCGCAGCCAGGGTGTCGACGTGCAGTATCCGGACGCGTTGCAGCTCAAGGCCGGCTACGCCGCCGCCCAGGTTGGCGATCTGCTCGGTGACTGGAATCAGGAAAAGGTCCAGATCATCGAGCTGCTCGACGCCGCGGCGATGCTCCAGCAGGCCGATCAGAACCTTCGCGAGCAGGATGTGAGGCTGCGCAAGCAGGAAGAGAACATCAATGCGATGAAGCGCGAGGACGGCACCCTGCGATTCACCGTTTCCTGCCTGGCCGTGTTCGTGGTCTTCCAGGCCGGCCTGCTGATCTGGATCGCCACTCACTAACCCGCCCGCTGCGCTGGACAATGAGCCGAATAGCGGCGACAATCGGCTCACTATATGAGCCGATTAACCTCTCCCATTCGGCTCAGCGAATCAGGCGGAACAGCCATGAACTCCCCACGCTGGATCTGGCAACAGCCCGATTGGCCGCATTTTCGCTGGCAGGCGGAGCGATTGGCGCCGCTGCTGCGCGAATGCGCCCAGGCGCAGGGCCGGCTGCTTGGCATGGCAGGCGCGACGGCCAGTTCGCTCGGCGCCGAGGACGAACTGGATGTGCTGCTGCAGAACATCGTCACCTCTTCGGCGATCGAGGGCGAACAGCTCAACGTGGGCTCGGTTCGCTCGTCGCTGGCCCGCCGACTCGGCCTGGAGGCGGATCAGGACGGCCGCGTCAGCCCGCGTAGCGAGGGCCTCGCCGAACTGATGCTGGACGCCACCCAGCACGCCGAACAGCCCCTCGACGAGGCCCGCCTGTTGCGCTGGCACGGATTGCTGTTCAGCGAGCAGAGCGCCTCGCCGCGTATCCGTGTCGGGGTGCTGCGCGGGGACGAGCCGATGCAGGTGGTATCGGGGCGTATCGACCGCCCCACCGTGCACTTCGAGGCGCCGCCGCGCGACGGCCTGGAACGGCAGCTGGGCGAATTCCTCGCCTGGTTCGCCAGTAGCCGCCAGGATGCGGGCCTCGATCCGCTGCTGCGCGCCGGCATCGCCCACCTGTGGTTCGTCACGCTGCATCCGTTCGACGACGGCAACGGCCGCCTGACCCGCGCCCTCACCGACCTGGCGCTGGCGCAGGCGGAAAACCAGGCCATCCGCTTCCACGCGATGTCCGCCAGCATCCTCGAGGATCGCGCCGGTTACTACCGCGCACTGGAGAGCTGCCAGAAAGCCGACCTGGATATCAGCGCCTGGCTCGACTGGTTCCTGCGCACCTTGCTCGCCAGCCTGCGGCAGGCGCTGGAGCGTATCGACCGGGTGCTGGCGAAGTCGCGCTACTGGCAGCGCCACCGCCAGCACGCACTGGGCACAGAACAGCTCAAGGTGCTCAATCGCCTGCTGGATGGTGGCGAGCGCGGCTTCGAGAACGGCATCAGCGCCGCGCAGTACCAGAGCGTCGCCAAGGTCTCCAAGGCCACCGCCACACGCCATCTGGGCGATCTGCTGGAGAAGGGTTATCTGCAACGCCTGCCCGGCGGCGGACGCAGCACGCGCTATCGAATCGCCGGCGAGGAAATGTCGTAGCGCGGGAGAATCCGAGCGGACCTACAGCGTGATGGCCTTGCGGCCATTGAAGGCATGCGCCAGGGTGCCGCCATCGACCAGGTCCAACTCGCCACCCAGCGGCACGCCATGAGCGATCCGCGACACCGAAAGCCCCTTGGGAATCAGCAACTGGGCGATGTAGTGAGCGGTCGCCTCGCCTTCCACCGTCGGATTGGTAGCCAGGATGACCTCGCTGAACGCGCCCTCGGCGATGCGCGCCAACAGCTCCGGCACGCCGATCGCCTCGGGGCCGAGCCCGTCCAGTGGCGACAGGTGCCCCTTGAGTACGAAGTAACGCCCGCGAAAACCGGTCTGATCCACCGCGAACACGTCCATCGGCGCCTGCACCACGCAGAGCAGGCTGTCGTCGCGATTGGGATCGGCGCACTGCGGGCAGAGTTCTTCCTCGCAGAGCGTGCGGCAGCGCTTGCAGTGCCCGACCCGCTCCATCGCCTCGTTCAGCGCATGCGCCAGCCGCAGCGCACCGCTACGGTCGCGCTCGAGCATCTGCAGCGCCATGCGCTGCGCGGTCTTCTGCCCCACACCGGGCAGGATGCGCAGGGCATCGATCAGTTGGCGAATCAGCGGGCTGAAGCTCATGGACATTACCGAAGTGAGTGCGAACGGACGAAGGTACAGCGCTGTAACAGCCCCTCACGCAGGTGAACTACACCTTGAATGCCACCGGCAGCGCCGTGGTGGAGGGGTGAAGCGACATCCACCCTAGGTTCAGGAGAACGAATGGAACGGGGCGCTCAGGGGCGGTAGCGGACAAGGCGCCGACGGACGAGGAACCGGAGTGTGCTGTTGCACATGAGGATTCCGAGTTCGTCGGCAACGCCGGCCGGTGCCGTCCATGGACGGCACAAACGAACTAGAAGGGCATCTTGAAGCCTGGGGGCAGCTGCATCCCGGCTGTCATACCCGACATCTTCTCCTGGCTGTTCTGCTCGATCTTGCGCACCGCATCGTTCACCGCGGCGGCGATCAGGTCTTCGAGGATGTCCTTGTCTTCCTGCATCAGGCTGTCGTCCAGGCTGACGCGCTTGACGTCATGGCGACCGGTCATCACCACGCTGACCAGCCCGGCGCCGGATTGCCCGGTGACCTCGGCATTGGCCAACTCTTCCTGCATCTTCTGCATTTTTTCCTGCATCTGCTGGGCCTGCTTCATCAGGCCGGCCATGCCACCTTTCATCATGGGGTCACCTCGGTATTCAGGGTTTCAACGGGTTCGATCGTACCGTCGCGGATCACCGCGGCGAATTGCTGGATCATCTGCTGCACCAGCGGGTCGGACTGGATCGCAACCTCCGCCAGGTGCTGGCGCTCGGCGCGCTTGCGCGCGGCCATTTGCGCGGGGGTCTCCTGCTCGGGCTTGCGCACCTCGACCTCGAGTTTGAGGGTGCGGCCCAGATACTGGTTCAGCGCATCGTTCAGCCGGCGCTGCTGGTTGGCGTTGAACAACGCGCTCTGCGTCGGCTCCAGGTGCACGCGCCAGACGTCGCCTTCCACCGCCACCAGGCTGCAGTTGGCGCCGATGCTGCCGGTCAGCCCGCTCAGGCCGAGACGCGGGAACAGTTCGAGCCATTCCGCCGCCAGGCCCGTGGCGGGTTGCACGTCGGCCAGGCTCTGCGCATCGGTGGCGCTGTCGTCGGCCGCTTCGTCGCCGAGCGACTCCAGGTAATCGAACGCTTCGCCGTCGACCTCGTAATACTCGTCGGCTGGCGGTGGCTCGTCGTCATCGTCATCCGCGTCGGTCTCGACATCCAGCACCTGGGCTTCGCTGGCGGCCGGATGGTCGACCGGTTCGCTTACTTCCGCCGACCGGATGACCGGCGCGTCGGCGGCCTCGGCGCTGGTGGGTGACGGCGCCGCTACCGGTTCCGTGGCGACAGCGGCTTCGACCGGCTCGGATTCTTCCCAGGGAGGATTGATCTTTTCCGCGGCGACGGGCGCAACCGGCGCGGGCGGAGGGGCGGCAACCGCTACCGGAGCAGGCTCGGCCGGCGCAGGTGGCGTCAGGTCCACCGGCGCTGGCGCAACGGCGACGGATTGCACAACCGGCGCGGCAATGTCGGCGCCGGCCACCGGGTTGGTCGTGGAATCAGTGGTGGCCCTGCTGATTCCCGGATTCTTTAGCGGTGTACTCGGCGCGCCGTCGGCATCCGCCGGACGGAACGCCAGCATGCGCAGCAGCGCCATCTCGAAACCACCACGCGGGTCCGGCGCCAGCGGCAGGTCGCGGCGGCCGATCAGGCCCATCTGGTAGTAGAACTGCACGTCCTCGGCGGCCAGCGCCTGGGCCAGATCGAGCACCCGTTCGCGGTCGCCCTGGCCGTTGTCCACCGCATCCGGCAGCGCCTGGGCAATGGCCACGCGGTGCAACACGTTGAGCATCTCGGCGAGCACGCCGTTCCAGTCCGGGCCCTGCTCGGCCAGGCGGCGCACCGCCTCGAGCATCGCCCGCGCATCGCCTTCGATGAGCGCATGCAGCACACCGTAGACCTGCCCGTGGTCCAGCGTGCCGAGCATGGCGCGCACGTCGGCGGCCAGCACCCTGCCCTCGCCGAAGGCGATGGCCTGGTCGGTGAGGCTCATGGCGTCGCGCATCGACCCATCGGCGGCGCGGCCGAGCAACCAGAGCGCGTCGGCCTCGAACGGCACGTTTTCCGCGGAAAGCACGTGGGTGAGATGCTCGACCACCCGCTCGGGCGTCATGTTCTTCAGCGAGAACTGCAGGCAGCGCGAAAGAATGGTCGCCGGCAGTTTCTGCGGATCGGTGGTGGCGAGGATGAATTTGACGTAAGGCGGCGGCTCTTCCAGGGTCTTCAACAGCGCGTTGAACGAGTGGCTGGAGAGCATGTGCACTTCGTCGATCAGGTAGACCTTGAAGCGCCCGCGGCTCGGCGCGTACTGCACGTTGTCGAGCAGTTCGCGGGTGTCCTCGACCTTGGTGCGGCTGGCGGCGTCGATCTCGATCAGGTCGACGAAGCGCCCCTCGTCGATCTCCCGGCACACCGAGCAGGTGCCGCAGGGCGTCGAGGTGATGCCGGTCTCGCAGTTCAGGCACTTGGCGATGATCCGCGCGATGGTGGTCTTGCCCACGCCACGCGTGCCGGTGAACAAATAGGCGTGGTGCAGGCGCTGGTTGTCCAGCGCATTGATCAGGGCCTTGAGCACATGGGTCTGGCCGACCATTTCGCGGAACGAGCGCGGACGCCATTTTCGTGCAAGAACCTGATAACTCATCGAACCGTCGCAGCAGGGTAGCGGAAGGAGGGCTAATGCTAGCGGAGCACCGGGCAAATTGCATCCGGCTTGCCGCCAGCGAATGCATCCATTGGCCAGGCGCAGACGAACGCCGGCAATCGCAACGCCGCGCGAGGCAAAAGGATCGGGGAACGGAAGAGATAAGGTGTCGCGAAGAGCGTTATGGAGGCAGCCCTACCAGCCACACCCCGGCACACGATGTCACCGCTGCGGCTGCTCCCTTCCGGGCCTGACCGGGTTCACGGCTGATCGTTGCGGGGGGACCGGCAGGGCCACCATAACGACGCCCACCTGGCGATGGGCCGCGCCATTGTACCGACTCGCCGGCAACTTACAACCGGCAGCGGCCGTTAAAGAAAAACTATCCCACACAAGCACTTGGCACGCGTCACCGACCTCACACACGGAACCGGCCGACCAGTTGCGCAAGCCCTTCGGAGAGCGCCGAGAGGTGCTCGCTGGCCCGCGTGCTTTCCCCGGACGTCTGCGCCGCCTGGTTCGACAGGTCGCGAATATCGCTGATGTTGCGGGCGATTTCCTCGGTCACGCTGCTCTGCTCCTCGCAGGCGGTGGCGATCTGCGCGGCCATGTCGTTGATCCGTTGCACCGACTCGCCGGTGCGCCCGATCGCCTGGTCGACGCCCGCGGCACGCTCCACGCTGTCGCGCGCCTGCTGGCTGCCGGCCTGCATCGCGGTCACGGCGTTGTGCACGCCCTGCTGCAGCCGTTCGATCATCTGCTGGATGTCGTTGGTCGAGTTCTGCGTGCGCCCGGCCAACGCGCGGACCTCATCGGCGACCACGGCGAAACCGCGGCCCTGCTCCCCTGCCCTGGCCGCCTCGATGGCCGCGTTCAGCGCCAGCAGGTTGGTCTGGTCGGCGATGCCCTTGATCACCGCCAACACCGCGCCGATCTGCTGCGCCTCGTGCTCCAGGGTGCGAATGCGCTCGGACGCGCTTTCCACGTCGCGCGCCAGCGCACGGATCGAACCGATGGTGGAACCGACCACCTCGGCGCCTTCGCGCGACTGCTCGTCCGCCCGTTGCGCGGCCTCGGCCGCGTTCTGCGCACTGCGAGCGACCTCGTTCACCGCGGCGCTCATCTGCGTGGCCGCGGTGCTGACCTGATCCACCGCCAGATGCTCGCGGCCGATCAGTTGATCGTTCGCCGCCGCCATGCCGGAAAGCTGCCGGGCGGAATCGGCGACCTCGCCGGTCACCCGGCCGACTTCGCGAATCAGCGGCTGCAGCTTGTCGAGGAAGCGGTTGAACGCCACGCCCAGGCGGCCCAGCTCATCGCGGGAAGACACCTCCAGGCGCGGGCGCAGGTCACCGTCGCCATCGGCGATCTGCTCGATGCGATGCAGCAGCAACTGCAACGGCCGGGTAATCAGCGAGGGGAATGCCAGCACCAGCACCAGGCAGAGCGCCAGGGCCAGGCCGACCACCAGACCCTGCTGCCAGAGGCCGCTTCGGCTGTTGGCATCCGCGTGCTCGCCCTGTTGATTGGCCGCCTGCTCCTCGAGGTTGCCGAGTTCGTCGATCGCCTCGCGCATGCTTCCGAACTGGGTCTCGCTGTCGCCGAAGCTCAGGGCGCGCGCCGCCGCGGGATCGCTTGCCGCCAGTTGCACCACCCGCAACGACGTCGCCTTCCACAGCGCGAAGCCCTGCTCGAAGCGAGTGACCAGTTCCTGGACCTTCGGCTCCTGCTGCGTGGCCGCGTACTTGTGCACGCGGTCGTAGCTCTGCTGCAGGTTTTCCGCATGCGACTTGCGCAACGCGTCGCCCTGCTGGCCGTTTTCATCGCTCAGCAGGCTGCGCTCCGCGACGAAGGCCTGATAAAGGTCGCGGTCGGCATTCAGCAGCAGTGTGATCGCCGGCAGGTGATGGCGGCTCAAGGCTTCGCTCGCCGACGCCACCGAGCGGATCGTCTGCATGCCCAGCGCACCGGTGATGATCAGCAGGGCTGCAAGCAGAAGAATGGGCAGTGCGATCTTCCAGCGGAAGTTGAGGTCGGCGAAGGATTGCAGCATGAACAGCTCCTTTCTTCATTATTGCTGGCGGATAGCTATCGCTTCGGTCCGGCGCGACTGGCACAGGCGATCACGGATGAATTCAATCTAGCAGCGCTTCGCAAGCGCCGCGAAATCGCAACGCGACTGCGACCATCCCGCGATGGTTGGCGTGCAGCCTGGCGGGTTAGACTGCCGGCGCACTCACGCACCGCACTACGGAGCAGCACAATGGCCCTGACCAAAGACCAACTGATCACCGATATCGCCGAAGCCACCGACGCGCCCAAGGCAACCGTCCGCGCCGTTCTCGAGCAGCTCGGCGAAATCGTCAGCGACGCCCTGGAAAACGGTAGCGAACTGACCCTCCCGGGCATCGGCAAGCTGAAGGTCGGCGACCGTCCGGCACGCACCGGGCGCAACCCGCAGACCGGCAAGGCCATCGAGATCGCCGCGAAGAAGGTGGTGAAGTTCGTGCCGGCCAAGGCACTGAGCGACGCGCTGAACTGAGTGTCAGCGAAACGAAAGAACCGGCCGAGGCCGGTTTTTTCTTTTCTCCAGCAGCGCAATTTGCTGGGCGACCCGACATAGGTCGGCGCTTTCCGAAACCCTCTTTCCCCCTGTGCGGCTCGGCTTTCCGATGGGTCATCACGGCGAAGCCCGTGCTGCAATCGATCCGCGCCCAGACAAGCCCCTCGAGCGGCGCAATGCCGTGGCCCGGCGTCCGTGACAGATCGCCACGAAGGAAATAAAAGCTGGTTCCAACCGCTTCTGCATGCTTTAGCCGTTATCCAGAAAGCTCTAGGATTGCATGCAGGTAAATATCAAGAGGGCAACCCGTGCCACGTCCCGATCTCAATCTCCTGCTGGCGTTGGACGCCCTGCTGGACGAGGGCAGCGTCATCGGCGCCGCGCGCCGCATGCACCTGAGCGCGCCGGCGATGAGCCGCACCTTGAGCCGTATCCGCGAGGCGCTGGGCGACCCGGTGTTCGTCCAGGTCGGCCGCAAGCTGATGCCCACGCCCAAGGCGCTGGCACTGCGCGAGCAGGTGCGGATGGCGGTCGAACAGGCCTCGCAGGTGTTCTCGTCCGGCGCCGAGATCGACCTGAAGTCGCTGGAACGGCGCTTCAACGTCCGCGCCACTGATGAGTTCGTGAGCATCCATCTAGGCCATCTCCTCGACGCGATGGCACGGGAGATGCCGCGGGCGATGCTGCGCTTCTCGCCGGAGGAAGACGACGTGGACGACGAGGCGCTGCGCAGCGGCCGCATCGATCTGTTCATCAGCGCTTCCCGCACGCTCGGCCCGGAGATTCGCGTGCAGTCGCTGTTCACCACGACATTCGTCGGCGTCGCGCGCGTCAACCATCCGATTTTCGACGACGAGATCACGTCCGAACGCCTCACCCGCTGGGAACACATCAACGTCTCACGGCGCGGCAAGGCTGCCGGGCCGGTCGATGCCGCGCTGGAAGCGCAGGGGCTGCGCCGGCATGTCGCCCTGGTGGTGCCCAATCCGTACACCGCGCTGTTCGCGCTGCAGGACTCGGACCTGCTGCTGCCCCTGCCCCGGCATCTCGCCAGCAGTGCGTTGGCCGCGGGCCTGCACATTCGCCTGTTCGAGCTGCCGACGCCGCTGGAAACGGTGCTTCTGACACAGGCCTGGCACCCGCGCCTGGAGAGCGACCCGGCCCATCAATGGCTGCGACAGACCATTCATACGCTCTGCAACGAAAGCCAGGCGCAGACGGCGAAGCGCGCCAAGCCATAGCGCACGGCCTGCTCCTATGCGTGCGTTTAGCGCACTCATGCGAGTGCAGTAAATTCACTTTCCGGAATCGTTGGCTCTGCCTACGGTGACGCGCATCGGTCACCGCAGGAAGGATTGAATGATGCATTCGGCGAATGTGCCTGAAGCGGATTCGGGCGACGTTCCACCGCGCTCGCGGCGTTGGGAAAGGCTGGCGCGCGGGCTGCCGTATCTGGATCTGACGACACCCCGTGCAGCCTATGTGATGCGTTCGCTGCTAGCCGCCTGCCTCGCTTTGGTGGTGGCCTATCTGCTGGAACTGCACGCGCCCTACGCGGCGGCCTCCAGCGTGCTGCTCGTCATCAACCCCCTTCAGGGTGGCGTGATCGGCAAGGGAACGTGGCGTGTCCTGGGCACGCTGGTCGGCATGCTGGCGGCCTTCGTGCTGATGAGCGCCTTCGGCCAGATGCCCTGGCTGTTCCTGCTCGGCTTTGGCCTGTGGCTGGGAATCTGCGTGGCGGGCATGACCCTGCTGCGTCATTTTCGGGCCTATGGCGCCACGCTGGCCGGCTACACCGTGGGCCTGGCGGCTTACGGTGCCATGCAGCATCCGGAACGCACCTTCGACCAGGTGATGGGGCGCGGCGCTTCCGTGCTGATCGGCGTGGTCTGCCTGGCGCTGGTCTCGGCCCTGTTCAGCAGCCGCAGCGTGCACAGCCGCGTGGCCGCGCTGCTCGACCGCCTGGCGTCCGCCACCGCGGACGTGCTGGCAGGGCATCACCAGGCCATTCAAGGCAGCGCCGTACCCGGCGGAAAGCCCCTGGACGCAGATCGGCACAACCTCATCACCGAGGTGTATGGCGTGGACGACCTGCTGGCGCTGGGAAAGGCCGAATCCGCCGATCTCGCCCATCGTGCCGGTACAGTGCGACATACGATGGTGTCGCTGTTCTCCGCCCTGGTGGGCGGCGTGCCGCCCCTGCGCGAACATCGCGCCGGCCTCGCTGCGCTGGGCGCGTTGCAGCCGGACTGGGAACAGACATGGCGGGAGGTCGGGCAGGTGCTGGAGCGGGAACCCGGCCCGGCCGGAAGGGCGCTTGCCATCCTCCGGCTGGCCGAGTTGCGCGCCCGGATGGTGGCCGCGCTCACCGCGACCTCGATGGACGACGCCGACGGGCAGGCCGCGCTGATGATCGCGGGCGATCGCCTGATCGAGCAGCTCGACGATTACCGGCAAGCCCTCGAGGGCATCGAGCGTTTCCACCAGCCCAGGCCGACGCCGGCGCGCGTCTCCGTGCCGTTCCACCGCGATACCGCAGCAGCCCTGGAGAATGGCATGCGCGCGTTGCTGACCGTGATCATGGGCGGCGCCTTCTGGATCGCCACGGGCTGGACCGACGGCAACATGATGCTGGCCGGATTGGCAGCCGCCTGTGCACTGTTGTCCACCGCGCCCAACCCCGTGCTGGGCGCCATCGAATTCATCAAGGGCACGGCGGCCGCCGTGGCGATGGCCCTCCTGTGCACCTTCATCGTGTTGCCGCACCTCTGCGGCCTACCGCTGCTGCTGGTGGTCCTGTGCCTGTTCTGGCTACCCGGCGTGTATGCCACGACGATGCCGCGCCATGCCTTGGCGGGTGTGGCCTACCTGGTCGCATTCACATCGCTGGCGGCGCCGGACAACCCGATGCGCTACGACTTCGCGCTGTTCCTCAATAGCGCCATGGCCTGGATTCTGGCGACCTGTTTCACCCTGCTGGGCTTCAGGATCGTGCTGCCGCGCAATCCAGTGCGCGACGTCACGCGCCTGCGCCAGCGCATCCGCGACGAAGCGCTGGGCACCTTGCGCGGCGAGCCGGCCGATGCGCAAGCCTGGCAATGGCGCCAGCAGCACCGCATCGCGCAACTCGGTGCATTGCTCAGGACGCAGCCGCAGGCGATGGACCGCGCCATCGCCCAGGCGCTGAACAGCCTGCATCTGGGCCGGGAAGTCCTGCGCCTGCGACGCTGGCTGCGCGAGGCGCAACAGGATGCCGAATGGCCACGCGTGGTGGCGCGCCCGCTGCGCCATATGCGCCAGCTGGCCGGCGATCCCGCTCGGGCCGCGCGCCATGCCCGTCGCGCGGCGACCTCCCTGGCGCGTTTGCCGGCGCGCGCCGACACCGCGATGGATGACGTGCGACGCGTGACGGTCGTGTTGCTCGACATCGCCGCGCTGCTGGAGCGCCATGCGGATGCCGTCGTACCGACCTCCGGAAGCCACGCCCATGCTCAGTGAGTTCTCCTTCGCCGGCATCTACCTGCCGCCCTTCTTCGTCTACGCCTGCGTGGCCCTGCCGATCTACCTGGGCCTTCGCTTCGTGCTCGCCCGCAGCGGAATGCTGCGCCGGGTGTGGCATCCGGGCCTGTTCGAGTTCGCCATATCCCTCTGCCTCGTTTCCCTTCTGGTGCTCTATGTCTGAACGTTCATTCCCCGCCAAGCTGCTACGGGCAGGATTCACCCTCGCGATGGCCGTCGCTGCCGGCCTGCTGGTCAGCGCACTGTGGAGCGCCTACGTCGTCGCCCCCTGGACACGCGATGGCCGGGTCAGCGCGCAAATCGTGCACATCGCCCCCGAGGTGCCTGGCACCGTCGCCGAGGTTCCGGTCACGGACGATCAATACGTCAAACAGGGCGACGTGCTCTACCGCATCGACAGCGCCAGTTTCGCGTTGGCCTTGGCCCAGGCCGAGGCGCAGTGGGCGGCGGCGGACGTCTCGCTGCGCCAGAAGACCGAGGAGGCGCGGCGGCGCCGGGGTCTGGAACGCCTGGTGCCCGCCGAGGAAATCCAGCGCGCGAACCAGGCGGTGGCCATCGCCCAGGCGGAACTGCGCAGCGCGCAGGTCGCCGTGGACAGGGCGAAGCTGGACCTGGCGCGCACCGTGCTGCGCGCACCGACCGATGGCTATGTCACGCACCTGCGCTTGAACAAGGGCGACTACGCCGTGGCGGGCCAGCCGAACATCGCCCTGATCGACGCCCGCAGCTTCTGGATCACCGGGTACTTCGAGGAAACCAAGCTGCACGGCATCCAGCCTGGCGCGGCGGCGCGCATCCGCCTGATGGGGTTCGATCCGGTGTTGCCGGGGCGGGTGGCCAGCATCGGGCGGGGCATCACCGACAGCAACCAGCAGGCCGACGCGCAGGGCCTGCCGAGCGTGGAACCCAGCTTCAGCTGGGTCCGGCTGGCGCAGCGTATTCCCGTGCGCATCGAATTCGAGCATGTCCCGCAGGACGTCGTGCTGGCAGCCGGCATGACCGGCAGCATCGAGGTCACGCCCTCGGCAGGCGCGCCGGTGCTCCAGGGCCGGCTGATCTCGCTGCTGCACCGCTGGATGTGAGGGCGAGTCCATGCATGCATCCCTCCCTCGCACGCCGCCGCGCCTTCGGCAGGCACTGCTGGCCTCGCTGCTGAGCGTCCTGGCCGGCTGCACCACTGTGGGCCCGGACTACCAGACGCAGGCGCCGGACGTGCCCGCGCACTGGATCGAGGCCGACGCAGCCCCGCCCGATGGCGACCACGACGACCTGCGCACTTGGTGGCTCGCCTTTCAGGATCCCTTGCTCGACCGCCTGGTCGATCAGGCCCTGGCGCACAACCAGGACCTGGACATCGCCCTGGCGCGCCTGCGTAAGGCCCGCGCCGAGCGCGTGCAGATCGCCGCGGCCGGCCTGCCCGAGGTTTCGATCGGCGTTGCCGGCGAGGCCGTGCGTGGCAGCAAGGCACTCGGCTCGCAGCCCGGCGGACAGGCGCGAACCTGGCACCTGGGCTTCGATGCCAGTTGGGAGCCGGACCTGTTCGGCGCCACGCGCCGCGCGGTCGAGACCGCCGATGCCGGCATCCAGGCGCTGGCCGAGGACCGTCGTGCGCTGCGGCTGAGCCTGGTGGCCGAGGTGGTGTCCGATTACGCAGGGCTGCGTACCGCGCAACAGCGCCTGCTCATTGCGCAGGACAGCATCCGCACGCTGGTCGAAGCCGAGCGCTTGGCCGAACGGGCGCAGCGCAGCGGCCTGGGAACGCTGGCCGATGTCACCCAGGCCCGCGCCGAGCGCGAAATGGCCGAGGCGCAGCCACCTTTGCTGCATGCGGACGTCGCCCGCTTCAGCCATGCCATAGGCGTGCTGACGGGCGGGTTTCCCGGCGACTGGCATGCCGCCCTCGCCACGCCCGCGCCCGCGCCCGCGTTGCCCATGCCAGCCGATTTGCCGCTGTCGCTGCCTTCGGACGTCATTCGCCAACGCCCCGACCTGCGCGCGGACGAACGCCGCCTGGCCGCCGCCACCGCGAAGATCGGCGTAGCCGAGGCCGAACGCTTCCCCAGGTTCCGCATTCCCTTGGGGTTCGGCACCAGCGCCAGCGTCATCCACGACCTGTTCTCCGGCGCCAGCCTGGCGTGGTCGGCGGCGATGCAGGGCAGCCACTCCCTCTACGACGTCGGACGCACGCGGGCAGGCATGACCGCGGCGCAGGCCAACGCCGACGCTGTCAGGCGCATCTACGAGCGGGACCTGCGTGCGGCGCTACGCGACGTGGAGGACGCCTTGACCACGAGGAACGGCGAACGCCAACGACAAGCCGCGCTGCAGAAGGCCGTGGTCGACAGCCAGCAGGCACTGCAACAGGCCAGCCAGCTATATACGCGAGGATTGAGCGCCTACCTGCCGGTGCTGATAACGCAGCGCAGCCTGAACCAGGCACGCGATGCACTGGCCCTCAGCCAACTGGCGCAACGGCGTGGGGAAATCGCCTTGTACAAGGCGCTGGGAGCAGGCGGGGCGGACAACGCGCCGGGTGTTTCCGACCACCGCAACGCCGCGGAGACGACGGCGACTCGGTGACGCGTAGGCACCTGGCGGAGCCGCGTCATCGCCTCACGTGCAGCGGCCGAAGCCGTCACACGTCGACCGGACATCGGGCAGCAACGACGACCGGCCTACTGCTGCAGCGTTTCCAGCTCGGCGATGAACTGCGCCTCGTCCAGCACCTTGAGTCCCAGCTCGTTGGCCTTGGCCAGCTTGGAGCCGGCGCCCGGCCCGGCGACGACGCAGTGGGTCTTCGCCGATACCGAGCCGGCGACCTTGGCGCCCAGCGCCTCCAGCCGCTCCTTGGCCTGGTCGCGGCTCATCGCCTCCAGCGTGCCGGTGAGCACCCAGGTCTGGCCGGCCAATGGCAGCCCGGCGGCAGCTTTGCGCTCGCTGTCCCAGTGCATGCCGAATTCGCGCAGCTGCGCCTCGATGGCGCGCGCGCGTTCGGCGTTTTCCGGCGCGTCGAAGAAGTCGCGCAGCGCGCGCGCGGCCTTCTCGTTGAGCCGTTCGACCTGGCGCAGGTCGAGCCAGTCGGCGCCGATGATCGCCTCCAGCGAGCCGAAGCGGGCCGCCAGTCTTTCCGCGCCGGTGGCGGCGATGAAGGGAATGTTCAGCTTGTCGATGAAGCCGGCCAGGCTCGCGCAGGCAGCAAATTCAGCGTGCAGCTCGCCCTCCTCCTGAAACGCCACGCCGCGCTCGCGCAACTGGGCGATCACCTCGCGGTTGTGCGCGTCCCCGAAGAAGCTGTGGATCTCGTGGGCCACTTCGCCGCCCACGTCCGGCAGGTAGGTGAGCACCTCGGGCAACGCCTTGCCGATGCGCTCCAGCGAGCCGAGGGCGCGGGCCAGCAACTTCGCCGTCTCCTCGCCGACATCGGGAATGCCGAGGGCGAAGATGAAGCGCGCCAGGCTGGGCGTGCGGCTCTTGTCGATGGACGCCAGCAGGTTCTTCGTCGACAGCTCGGCGAAGCCTTCCAGCTCGACGACCTGTTCGTAGGTCAGCGTGTAGAGGTCCGCCGGCGACGCCACCAGGCCCTTGTCGACCAGTTGCTCGACGATCTTGTCGCCCAGGCCGTCGATGTCCATGGCGCGGCGCGAGACGAAATGGATGATCGCCTGCTTGAGTTGCGCCTGGCAGGCGAGCCGCCCGACGCAGCGATAGATCGAGCCTTCGCTGACCGATTCGCGGCCCTTGCTGCGCTTGACCAGTTGGGTGCGCTCGACGGCCGAGCCGCACACCGGGCAACGCTCCGGGACATGCACCGCGCGCGCATCGGCCGGGCGGCGCTCGGCGATCACGCCGAGAATCTGCGGAATCACGTCGCCAGCGCGGCGGACGATCACGCTGTCGCCGATCATCACGCCCAGGCGCGCCACTTCGTCCATGTTGTGCAGGGTCGCGTTGGACACCGTCACGCCCGCCACCTGCACCGGTTTCAGCCGCGCCACCGGGGTGATCGCGCCGGTACGGCCGACCTGGAACTCGACGCCCAGCAGCTCGGTGATTTCCTCGCGCGCCGGGAATTTGTGCGCGATGGCCCAGCGCGGCTCACGGGCGCGAAAGCCCAGTTCGCGCTGCTGGGCGAAGTCGTTGACCTTGAACACCACGCCGTCGATCTCGTAGGCCAGCGCATCGCGTTTCTCACCGATCGCCTGGTAGTAGGTCCGGCATTCGGCGATGCCCTTTGCCAGCTTCAGCTCGCGGCTGATCGGCAGGCCCCAGCCCTTCAGCGCCTTGAGCATGTCGATGTGATTACCCGGCAGGCCGCCGTCGCTGCGCCCGACACCGTAGGCACAGAGCTCCAGCGGGCGTGACGCGGTGATCCGCGGATCGAGCTGGCGCAGACTGCCGGCGGCGGCGTTGCGCGGGTTGGCGAAGGTCTTGCCGCCATTCTCCAGCTGCCGCGCGTTGAGCGCCTCGAAGCCCGCCTTGGGCATGTAGATTTCGCCGCGCACTTCCAGCACCGCCGGCCAGCCGCTGCCGTGCAGCTTGAGTGGAATGTTGCGCACGGTGCGCACGTTGGCGCTGATGTCTTCGCCGGTGCTGCCGTCGCCACGCGTGGCGCCGCGCACCAGCTGGCCGTTTTCGTAGAGCAGGCTCACCGCCAGGCCGTCGAGCTTGGGCTCGCAGCTGTACTCCACCTCGGCGCCGCCGCCGAACAGATCGCCGGCCGGCAGGTCCAGCCCTTCGCGCACGCGGCGGTCGAAGTCCAGCAGGTCCTGTTCCTCGAAGGCGTTGCCCAGGCTGAGCATCGGCACTTCGTGGCGCACCTGGCCGAACGCCGCCAGCGCTTCGCCCCCGACACGCTGGGTCGGCGACTCGGCGGTGACCAGTTCGGGATGCTCGGCCTCCAGGGCGCGAAGTTCCTTGAACAGGCGGTCGTACTCGGCGTCCGGCACGCTCGGCTCGTCGAGGACGTAATAGCGGTAGTTGTGCGCATCGATTTCGCTGCGCAGGGCGGCGATGCGTTCGGCGGCCTGCTGGGCAGGTAGGGCGGCGTCGGTCATTCTCGTGTCTCGAAAAGCAAAAGAGCAGCCAGGGCTGCTCTCTTTGACTGGCGGCGAGGGGCGCGAGGTCCCTGGCCAGGAAACGAATCAGCGTCTCATCGTCAGCCCGCGGCGCTCGAACTCGACGATGCGCTGGCGGTAGTGCTCGATGGTCTGCGCGGTCAGCACGCTGCGCTGGTCGTCCTTCAGCTCGCCGTTGAGCTCCTGGGACAGTTTGCGCGCGGCGGCGACCATCACGTCGAAGGCCTGCTTGGGATGACGCGGGCCTGGCAGGCCAAGGAAGAAACTCACCGCCGGCGTGCTGAACAGGTCGATGTCGTCCAGATCGAAGGTGCCCGGCTTGACCGCGTTGGCCATGGAGAACAGCACTTCGCCGTTGCCGGCCATGCTTTCGTGACGATGGAAGATGTCCATCTCGCCGAAGCGCAGGCCGCTTTCGAGGATGTTCTGCAACAGCGCCGGGCCCTTGAAGCCGAGCGCATCGCGGGAAATCACGTTGATCACCAGCACTTCCTCGACCGGCGGTAGGTCGCGGGGTTCGCCTTTGCCGGCAGCGAGGTCTTCGTCGACGGGGCTGAGCAGGGTCGGCACCGGCTCTTCGCTGCCCAGCTCCAGGTCGCCCTGGCGCGGCTCGCCGCGACGCTTGCCGTCACGCGCGCTCATGGAGGGGAGATCGCCTTCGTCCAGCTGCGGTTCGTTGTGCGCGTTGCGCTCGATCACCCGCGGCGGGCCGAGCAGTTCGGGGTCGCCTTCGTCATCGGGGAGGTTGGAGAAACTACGGTCGAGCTTGAACTTGAGTTTGCCTTTACCGCCGCGCATGCGCCGCCAGCCATCGAACAGGATGCCGACGATTACGATGATACCGACAACGATCAGCCAATAGCGCAGCTCCATGAAATCCTATGACCCCTACCTTGAATATGAAAAATGAAGAAGGGCATCCTGCCCCTTGAAACGCGGCAACTGTATGTTCTTACAGGTGTTTTCCGCGCATACTGAAATGGGTCCCTAAGCTAGCACGACGAACGGTTAAAGTGCAGTGCTTCGCTCAGGCTTCGACCAACGCAACCGCCTCTTCGACGTCCACCGCCACCAGCCGCGAACAACCGGGCTCGTGCATCGTCACCCCCATCAATTGATCGGCCATCTCCATGGCGATCTTGTTGTGGGTGATGTAGATGAACTGCACGGTTTCCGACATCTCCTTGACCAGCCTGGCATAGCGGCCGACGTTGGCGTCGTCCAGCGGCGCGTCCACTTCGTCGAGCATGCAGAACGGCGCGGGATTGAGCTGGAAGATCGCGAACACCAGCGCCAACGCCGTGAGTGCCTTTTCGCCGCCGGACAGCAGGTGAATCGTGCTGTTCTTCTTGCCCGGCGGGCGCGCCATGATCGCCACCCCGGTATCGAGTAAATCTTCGCCGGTTAGTTCCAGATAGGCCTGGCCGCCGCCGAAGACTTTCGGGAACAGCGCCTGCAACCCGCCGTTGATCTGGTCGAAGGTTTCCTTGAAGCGGTTGCGGGTTTCCTTGTCGATCTTGCGGATGACGTTTTCCAGGGTGTCCAGCGCTTCGACGAGGTCGGCGTTCTGCGCATCCAGGTAGCGCTTGCGCTCGGACTGCTGCTGGTATTCGTCGATCGCCGCCAGGTTGATCGGACCGAGGCGCTGGATACGCGCGGCGAGCCGCTCCAGTTCCTCCTCCCAGCCCTTTTCGCTGGCCTCGGCGGGCAGGCTGCCGAGCACGCCGTGGAGGTCGTAGCCGTCCTCGAGCAGTTGCTCCTGCAGGGCCTTGCGACGCACCGTCAGCGCCTGCCATTCCATGCGCTGCTGCTCCAACTGACCGCGCAGCAGTTGCGCCTGCTGTTCGGCCTGAGTGCGGCGCTTCTCGGCGTCGCGCAGCTCGCGATCGGCGTCTTCCAGCGCCAGGCGCGCCTGCTTGAGTTCTTCCTCCACGCCCATGCGCCGTTCGAGCAGTTCCTCGAGCTTGATGCGCAGTTCCTCCAGCGGCGCCTCGCCCTCCTCAAGATTGAGGCTGAGCTGCTCGCGGCGTTCGATGACGCGCTCGAACTGTTGCTCCAGACGCTCCAGCGCCTGCCGGGTGGAATCGTGCTGGGCCTTCAGCGAGCCGGCGCGCACCGCCAGCTGATGGCTGTTGTCCTTGTGCTGCCGGGCTTCCTGGCGGACGCGGTCGAGGCGCTCGCGCAGGGCGTCGCGCTGCGCCAGCAGTTGCTCGCGCTGCTCGCTGTCCGTGGCCATCGCGTCCAGGGCGTCCTGCAACTGCAGGCGCGCTTCGCCGAGTTGCTCGTGCTCCAGCGCGCGCTGCTCGTCCAGTTCGCCGAGTTCTTCTTCGAGGCGCCGGCGACGCAGGGTCAGCTGTTCGAGCCTGGCCTGGCGCGCGGACAGCTGCGCCTTGAGTTCGCCCTGCTGGCGCGCTTCGTCCTGCAGCAGGCGGCGCTGGCGTTCGCGCGCGTCTTCCTGGCTGCGCTGCTCATCGCGCCGTTGCTGCAGGCGCTCGTCGAGTTGTTCCAGGCGCGCTTCGCGTTCGCCGCGCTCGGCCTGCAGGCACTCCAGTTCCTGGCCGCGGGCAAGCAGCCCGCTTTCCGCCTCGCTGGCACGGCGCACGCGTAAAAAGTGCCGGCCGACCCAGTAGCCGTCGCGGCTGATCAGGCTTTCGCCCTCGCCCAGCGCAGCGCGGCCAGCGAGCGCCGCATCGAGGCTTTCCACGGGCCGAACCCGCGCCAGCCAAGGCGCCAGATCGACCGGCGCCTCGACCTTGTCCAGCAGGCTGCCCGGCTGGCGTGCGGAGGGTTTGCCCGGATCGAGCAGGCGCAGGTCGCCCTGCTCGAAACCCTGCAGGTCGAGCCCGGCGAAGTCGTCCAGCAACACCGCCTGCAGGTCGGCGCCGAGCACGGTTTCCACCGCCAGCTCCCAGCCCGGCTCGACGCGCAGCCCCTCGGCCAGGCGCGGATGGCGATCCAGGTGCTGCTCGCGCAGCCATTCGCCGGTTCCCTTGCCCGGGTCCAGCGCCGCCTGCTGCAGCGCTTCCAGCGATGCGATGCGACCGTCGAGGCGTTGCAGGTCGCCCTGCGCCTGCTGCTGCTCGCGCGTCGTCTGCTGCAGTTCGACGCGCAGTTGCTCGAGCCGTCCGGCCAGCGCCTGCTCGGCGGCCTGGAGCTCCTCGAGGTGCATGTCGCTGACGGCCAGTTGCTCGCTCAGTTCGAGGATCGCCGCATCGTCCGGGTCGGCGGCAAGCAAGGCGCGCTCGTCATCCAGGCGACGGCGGCGTTCGGCGAGCCGCTCCAGGCTCTGCTCCAGCTGCAGGAGGCGCGCCTGCAGCACTTCGGCGGCACGGCGCGGCTCGGCGCTGCGCTGGTTGAAGCTGTCCCACTGTTCCTGCCAGCCGTGCATGCCGGCCTCGGCGTCTTCGAGCATCGCCGCCGACTCTTCGGCCGCGGCGCTGGCCATTTCCTGCTCGGGTTCGAGGACCGCCAGCTCTTCACCGAGGGTCGCCAGCAGCGTGCGGTCGTGGCCCAGGTGGGATTCGGTTTCCAGGCGCGCGCGCTCGGCTTCGCGCAGGTCGTCCTGCAACTGGCGCAGGCGCTGCTGGCCGTGCTGGATGCTCTGCTCGACGCGGGCGATGTCTCCGCCCACGGAATAGAAGCGGCCCTGGACTTGATTGAAGCGTTCGGACAGCTCGTGGTGACCGTCGCGCAGACGCTCGATGCTGGCATCGGCGTTGCGCTGTTCGGCGACCAGCGCCTCGAAGCCGACCTCCTGATCGCCGATCACCGCTTCGCGCTGGCCGACCTGTTCGTTCAGCGCACGCCAGCGCAGGCCGGCGAGCTGGGCCCTGAGCTGACGCTCCTCGGCCTTGTATTCCTGGTATTTCTCCGCCGACTGCGCCTGCCGGTGCAGGCGTTCGAGCTGGCGCTCCAGCTCTTCGCGCAGGTCGGTCAGGCGCGCGAGGTTCTCGTGGGTGCGGCGGATGCGGCTCTCGGTCTCGCGGCGGCGCTCCTTGTACTTGGAGATGCCGGCGGCTTCCTCGATGAAGTTGCGCAGGTCCTCGGGCTTGGCCTCGATCAGCTTGGAGATCATCCCCTGCTCGATGATCGAGTAGCTGCGCGGGCCCAGGCCGGTGCCGAGGAAGATGTCGGTGATGTCGCGGCGACGGCATTTCACGCCGTTGAGGAAGTAGGTGTTCTGCGCGTCGCGGGTGACTCGGCGGCGGATGGAGATTTCCGCGAAGGCGGCGTATTCGCCGGTCAGGCTGCCGTCGGAGTTGTCGAAGATCAGCTCGATGCTGGCCTGGGTCACCGGCTTGCGGGTGTTGGAGCCGTTGAAGATGACGTCGGTCATCGACTCGCCGCGCAGATTCTTCGCCGAACTCTCGCCCATCACCCAGCGCACGGCGTCGATGATGTTCGACTTGCCACACCCGTTAGGCCCGACCACGGCGGCCATGTTGCTGGGAAAGCTCACGGTGGTCGGGTCGACGAAGGATTTGAAGCCCGCCAGCTTGATGCTTTTCAACCGCATGTGCCGCCTCGCCCCCGGGGATTCGTTCAGCGCTTGGCCAGAGCAGCCAGCACCATCTGGCAATTATGCTGGCAATAGCGGGCGACTACCTCACGAATACGCGGCGGATTGCGATCGATCACCGCCTGAAACAGGTGGCCGTAGGCGTTCATCATTTCCTTCATCTCTTCCGGATGCCCATTGATCGCCAGGTGATAGGTGCGCGCGATCGCCGGCTGCAGGTTCTCGACCACGCTTTGCAGGTAGGGGTTGTCGGCGAACGGGAAGGTGGCGGCTACGGCTTCCATGCTGGCCTCGATGAATACATCGGCATCCTCGTGCTGCATGCCCCGCATCAGGCGCTGCTGCACCTCGACGAAGGGCTGCAGCTCTTCCGGGCGCCGCCAGCGATCGGCAACGGCGTCGCTGAGCAGGATGTACAGCTCGGTCACCAGCGCATACAGGGACTTCACGTGATGCGGGGTCAGCTCGCAGACCTGGGCACCGCGTCGCGGCAGGATGTCCACCATGTGCCGACGCTCGAGAATCAGCAGCGCCTCGCGCACCGAGCCACGGCTGACATTGAGCGCCTTGACCACCTTGATCTCCTGGATACGCTCGCGCTCCTTGAGTTGGCCATGGATGATCCGCTCGGCGATATGCCGCGCTATCTGCTCGGACACGCTGTCCGGGGCTGTGAACGTCATGATTTTCCTTCGAAACAGAATGCCGAGCGACGGGGTACAAGGTGACTCGGGGAGGCAGGCATCGCCTGCAGACCGGCGTCTGGGAGCCGGCCGGGCGCGGATTGTAGCATAAGGCCACCCCTCACCAAGCCGCTCCCGATGGACTACATGGCGTCGCACCGGGGCGACGTAGCGGGCATAATTCGCGTTCGTTCACGAACCCGGATTTCCATGCGCATCCACGTCACCTTCATCGATCGCGTCGGCATCACCCAGGAGGTGCTGGCCCTCCTCGGCGGGCGCAACCTCAACCTCGACGCCGTCGAGATGGTGCCGCCGAACGTCTACATCGATGCGCCAACCCTGAGCGCCCAGGTGCTCGACGAACTGCGCGGCGCGCTGTTCAACGTCAGCGGCGTGCAGGCGGTGAACGTGGTCGACATCCTGCCCGGCCAGCACCGCCGCCTTCAGCTCGACGCGCTGCTCGCCGCCATGGCTGATCCGGTGCTGGCGGTGGACGCCAATTGCCGGGTGCTGCTGGCGAACCCGGCGCTGATCGCGGTGTGCGGGCGCCAGCTCGAAGGCGAAACGCTGGGCGAGCTGTTCGCCGACGCGCAACTGCAACAGGCGCTGCTGGACGAGGACTTCCGCCTCCCGCTGCGCGAAGTCACCCTCAACGGCCAGGCGCTGCTGCTCGACGCGATGCCGATCACCGAGGCCGTCGAAACCGACCAGCGCCATCTCGCCGGCGGCCTGCTCACGCTGTACTCGCCGAGCCGCATCGGCGAACGCCTGGCGGCGCTGCACCACGACCACGCCGAGGGCTTCGATGCCCTGCTCGGCGACTCGCCACCGTTGCGCACGCTCAAAGCCCGCGCGCAACGGGTCGCGGTGCTCGACGCGCCGCTGCTGATCCACGGCGAAACCGGCACCGGCAAGGAGCTGGTGGCCCGCGCCTGCCACGCCGTCAGCAGCCGGCGCAATGCGCCCTTCCTCGCGCTGAACTGCGCCGCGCTGCCGGAAAACCTCGCCGAGAGCGAGCTCTTCGGCTACGCCCCTGGCGCTTTCACCGGTGCCGCCCGCGGTGGCAAGCCGGGCCTGCTGGAGCTGGCCAATAAAGGCACCGTGTTCCTCGACGAGATTGGCGAGATGTCGCCCTACCTGCAGGCCAAGCTGCTGCGCTTTCTCAGCGACGGCAGTTTCCGCCGGGTCGGCGGCGAACGCGAAGTGAAGGTGGACGTGCGCATCCTCAGCGCCACCCACCGCGACCTGGAAAAGATGGTCGGCGACGGCAGCTTTCGCGAGGACCTCTTCTACCGCCTCAACGTGCTCAAGCTGGACGTGCCGCCGCTGCGCGACCGCGGCCAGGATATTCTCCTGCTCGCCGGACACTTCATGGCCCAGGCCTGCGCCCAGATCCAGCGCCCGCCCTGCCGCCTGGCGCCCGGCACCTATCCGGCACTGCTGGCCAACCGCTGGCCGGGCAACGTGCGTCAGTTGCAGAACGTGATCTTCCGCGCCGCCGCGATCAGCGAGAGCAACCTGGTGGATATCGACGACCTGGACATCGCCGGGACCGAGGTGGCGCGGCAGGGCGAAGGCGAGGTCGGCAGCCTGGAACAGGCGGTCGGCGACTTCGAGCGCGCGCTGCTGGAAAAGCTCTACGCCAGCTACCCTTCCAGCCGGCAACTGGCGCAGCGGCTGCAGACCTCGCACACAGCCATCGCCCAGCGCCTGCGCAAGTACGGCATTCCGGGCAAGGCCTGACGGCTTGAGAACCCGTATCGATATCGAAACAGCGTAGCGATATCACTACAAACAGAGCCATCGACACAGCCTGCGCAGGCTCTAGGCGCTGATTTCCACGGAAACCATTGGCCGCGTAGCGATTTCGCTACAGCACGGTGCGCCACGCCGCCGCCTGAAATACCTATAATACTGATAAATAACGATATTTTTATCATGGCACCCGGCTTGCTATGACCTGCGCAACCGCGCCCCATGCCTGGGCGCACCGTTTATCCCGCCACAGCAGCGGGAAGCCGCCAACAGGAGTTCACATGAGCGAGTTGCGTTTCACCGTCGATCACGAATGGCTGCGCCTGGACAGCGATGGCCTGGTTACCGTCGGCATCACCGCGTTCGCCCAGGACGCACTCGGCGACGTGGTCTTCGTGCAACTCCCCGAGTTGCAGGCCTACGAGGCCGGCGCCGAAGTCGCGGTACTGGAATCGGTGAAGGCGGCGAGCAACATCGTCATGCCGCTGGCGGGTGAAGTCGTGGAGATCAACCCGGAGCTGGAAGCCAGCCCGGAACGGGTCAACGAGCAACCGCTGGAGGGCGGCTGGTTTTTCCGCTTCCGCCCGTCCGATGTGGATGCGGTGGCCGGCCTGCTCGACCAAGCTGCCTACGACCGCCTGCTGAAAGCCAACGCCGAGGCCTGATCCATGACCGAACTGAGCACGCAGAACGAATTCATCGCCCGCCACATCGGCCCGCGCGAGGCCGACACCGTCGCCATGCTGCAGAGCCTGGGCTACGACTCGCTGGAAGCGCTGTCCGCCAGCGTGATCCCGGAAAGCATCAAGGGCACCAGCGTGCTCGACCTGCCGGCCGGGCAGAGCGAAGCGGCGGCCCTGGCCGAGATCAAGGCCATCGCCGCGAAGAACCAGCTGTTCACCCATTACATCGGCCAGGGTTACTACGGCACCCACACGCCGGCGCCGATCCTGCGCAACCTGCTGGAAAACCCGGCCTGGTACACCGCCTACACCCCGTATCAGCCGGAGATTTCCCAGGGTCGCCTGGAAGCGCTGCTGAACTTCCAGACGCTGATCATCGACCTCACCGGCCTGCCGATCGCCAACGCCTCGCTGCTCGACGAAGCCACCGCCGCGGCCGAGGCGATGACCTTCTGCAAGCGCCTGGCGAAGAACAAGGCGAGCAACGCCTTCTTCGCCTCCCGGCACTGCCTGCCGCAGACCCTCGACGTGCTGCGCACCCGCGCCGAGCCGCTGGGCATCGAGGTGGTGGTCGGCGACGAGCGCGAGATCGACGACGCCAGCGCCTACTTTGGCGCGCTGCTGCAGTATCCCGGCGCCGACGGCGACATCTTCGACTACCGCGAGCTGGTCGAGCGCTTTCACGCCGCCAATGCGCTGGTGGCGGTCGCCGCCGACCTGCTGGCGCTGACCCTGCTCACCCCGCCCGGCGAGTTCGGCGCCGACGTCGCCCTCGGCACCGCCCAGCGCTTCGGCGTACCGCTCGGCTTCGGCGGCCCGCACGCCGCCTACTTCGCCACCCGCGACGCCTTCAAGCGCGACATGCCGGGGCGCCTGGTGGGCGTCTCCGTGGACCGCTTCGGCAAGCCGGCACTGCGCCTGGCGATGCAGACCCGCGAGCAGCACATCCGCCGCGAGAAGGCCACCAGCAACATCTGCACCGCGCAGGTGCTGCTGGCCAACATCGCCAGCATGTACGCCGTCTACCACGGCCCGCAGGGGCTGACGCAGATCGCCCAGCGCGTGCACGGCCTGACCGCGATCCTCGCTGCCGGCCTGGTCGAGATGGGCTACGCCGTCGAGCAGGAAAGCTTCTTCGATACCCTGACGCTGGCCACGGGCGAGAAGACCGCCGCGCTGCACGCCAAGGCGCGCGAGGCGCAGATCAACCTGCGCGAAATCGATGCCACGCGCCTCGGCCTGTCGCTCAACGAAACCACCACGCCGGCCGACGTCGAAGCGCTCTGGGCGATCTTCGCCGACGCTGCGCGGCCGGACTTCGCCGCCCTCGCCTCCGCCGAACGCCGCCTGCCGGCCGCGCTGCTGCGTCAGTCGAGCTTCCTGCAGCACGCGGTGTTCAACCGCTACCACTCGGAAACCGAGCTGATGCGCTACCTGCGCAAGCTCGCCGACAAGGACCTGGCGCTGGACCGCACCATGATCCCGCTGGGCTCCTGCACCATGAAGCTCAACGCCGCCAGCGAAATGATCCCGATCACCTGGGCCGAATTCGGCAGCCTGCACCCGTTCGCACCGGTCGAGCAGAGCCAGGGCTACACCCAGCTGACCGACGACCTGGAGCGCATGCTCTGCGCCGCCACCGGCTACGACGCCATCTCGCTGCAGCCGAACGCCGGCTCCCAGGGCGAATATGCCGGCCTGCTGGCGATCCGCGCCTATCACCACAGCCATGGCGACGTGCAGCGCGACATCTGCCTGATCCCCGCCTCGGCCCACGGCACCAACCCGGCCACCGCCAGCATGGTCGGCATGCGCGTGGTCGTGGTCGCCTGCGACACGCGTGGCAACGTCGACGTCGATGACCTGCGCAAGAAGGCCGAGGAACACCGCGCGCGCCTCGCCGCGCTGATGATCACCTACCCGTCGACCCACGGCGTGTTCGAGGAAGCGATCCGCGAGATCTGCACGGTGGTGCACGACAACGGCGGCCAGGTGTACATCGACGGCGCCAACATGAACGCCATGGTCGGCCTCTGCGCACCGGGCAAGTTCGGCGGCGACGTGTCCCACCTGAACCTGCACAAGACCTTCTGCATCCCCCACGGCGGCGGCGGACCGGGCGTCGGCCCGATCGGCGTCAAGGCACACCTGGCGCCGTTCATGCCGGGCCACGGCCAGATGCAGCGCAAGGAAGGTGCGGTCAGCGCCGCGCCGTTCGGCAGCGCCAGCATCCTGCCGATCACCTGGATGTATATCCGCATGATGGGCGGCGAAGGCCTGACCCGCGCCTCGCAGATGGCGATCCTCAACGCCAACTACATCGCCCGGCGCCTGGAAGAGCACTACCCGGTGCTCTACAGCGGCAGCAACGGCCTGGTTGCCCACGAGTGCATCCTCGACCTGCGCCCGCTCAAGGAAACCAGCGGCGTCAGCGTCGACGACGTCGCCAAGCGCCTGATCGACTTCGGCTTCCACGCCCCGACCATGTCCTTCCCGGTCGCCGGCACGCTGATGATCGAACCGACCGAGAGCGAATCGCGCGAGGAGCTCGACCGCTTCTGCGACGCCATGATCGCCATCCGCGAGGAAATCCGCGCTGTGGAGAGCGGCGCCCTGCACAGCGACGACAACCCGCTGAAGAACGCCCCGCACACCGCGGCGGAGCTGGTCGGCGAGTGGAACCATCCGTACAGCCGCGAGCAGGCGGTGTATCCGCTGGCATCGCTGGTGGAGGCCAAGTACTGGCCGCCGGTCGGTCGCGTCGACAACGTCTTCGGCGACCGCAACCTGGTCTGCGCCTGCCCGTCGATCGAGGCGTACCAGGAAGCCTGATCGCCCGGCCCCGGACCTCTTCCGACGGGAGAGGGACGCAATCGACGGTCTTTCGTCAGCCAACCCTCTCCGCGGGAGAGGGTTGGCTGACGAGGTGTCCCGCGCCTCACCGGCCATAACCGAAGAGTGATTCATGTCCCTCAGCGTTTTCGACCTGTTCAAGATCGGCATCGGCCCCTCCAGCTCGCACACCGTCGGGCCGATGCGCGCCGCCGTGCGCTTCGTCGAAGGGCTGCGGCGCGACGGCCTGCTGGACGCGACCACCGGCGTCAAGGTCGAGCTGTACGGCTCGCTCGGCGCCACCGGCAAGGGTCACGGCAGCGACAAGGCGGTGCTCCTCGGCCTGGAAGGCGAACAGCCGGACAGCGTGGATACCAGCACCATCGAGCGTCGGCTGGCGGCGATCCGCTCCTCCGGCGAGCTGAAGCTGCTGGGCGAGAAGCCGATCCGCTTCGTCGAGAAGGAACACCTGGCGATGATCCGCAAGCCGCTGCCGTTCCATCCGAACGGCCTGGTGTTCCGCGCGTTCGACGCCGCCGGCATGCAGCTGCGTTCGCGTGAGTACTACTCGGTGGGCGGTGGCTTCGTCGTCGACGAGGAAGCCGCCGGCGCCGACCGCATCGTCGAAGACCGCACGCCGCTGCGCTACCCCTTCACCACCGGTGCCGAACTGCTCGCCCACTGCGCGGAATCCGGGTTGTCGATCAGCCAGGTGATGCTCATCAACGAGAGCGCCTGGCGCCCGGAGCAGGAAACCCGCGCCGGTCTCCTGCGCATCTGGCAGGTGATGCAGGACTGCGTGGCCGCCGGTTGCCGCAACGAGGGCATCATGCCCGGAGGGCTCAAGGTCAAGCGCCGCGCTGCCGCGCTACACCGGCAGCTGTGCGCGAATCCGGAAGCCAACCTGCGCGATGCGCTGAGCGTGCTCGACTGGGTCAACCTCTACGCCCTCGCGGTGAACGAGGAAAACGCCAGCGGCGGCCGTGTCGTCACCGCCCCCACCAACGGCGCCGCCGGGATCGTTCCCGCCGTGCTGCATTACTACATGCGCTTCATCGCCGGCGCGGACGAAGACGGCGTGGTGCGCTTCCTGCTCACCGCCGCCGCCATCGGCATTCTCTACAAGGAGAACGCCTCGATCTCCGGCGCCGAAGTCGGCTGCCAGGGCGAGGTCGGCGTGGCCTGCTCGATGGCCGCCGGCGCGCTCTGCGAAGTGATGGGCGGCAGCGTCCAGCAGGTGGAGAACGCCGCCGAGATCGGCATGGAGCACAACCTGGGGCTGACCTGCGACCCGGTCGGCGGGCTGGTCCAGGTGCCCTGCATCGAGCGCAACGCGATGGGCTCGGTGAAGGCGATCAACGCCGTGCGCATGGCCTTGCGTGGCGACGGCCAGCACTTCATCTCGCTGGACAAGGTGATCCGCACCATGCGCCAGACCGGCGCTGACATGAAGAGCAAATACAAGGAAACCGCGCGCGGCGGACTGGCCGTGAACATCATTGAATGTTGATCAAGAGCAGCTTGAAGCCGAAAGCCGGAAGCCTGAAGTACACATCGGCTCCTGCTTCCAGCTTCTGGCTTCAAGCTTCCAGCTAACAGAAGGAATTTCCATGACCCTCGCCAAAACCCCGCTGCACAGCCTCCACCTCGAACTCGGAGCAAAAATGGTTCCCTTCGCCGGCTACGACATGCCGGTGCAGTACCCGCTCGGGGTGATGAAGGAACACCTGCACACCCGCGAGAAGGCCGGCCTGTTCGATGTTTCGCACATGGGCCAGATCCTCCTGCGCGGCGCGGATGCCGCAGCGGCGCTGGAAAGCCTGGTGCCGGTGGACATCCTCGACCTGCCGCAAGGCATGCAGCGTTACGCGCTGTTCACCGATGACAACGGCGGCATCCTCGATGACCTGATGGTCGCCAACCTCGGCGACGACACGCTGTTCCTGGTCGTCAATGCCGCCTGCAAGGAGCAGGACCTGGCGCACCTGCAGCAACGCATCAGCGCGCGCTGCGAGATCGAAAGCCTGTTCGACGCGCGCGCCCTGCTCGCCCTGCAGGGGCCGAAGGCGGTGGACGTGCTGGCGCGCCTGGCGCCCGAGGTCGCGGGCATGACCTTCATGCAGTTCCGCCGCGTGCAACTGCTGGGCGTCGACTGCTTCGTCAGCCGCTCCGGCTACACCGGCGAGGACGGTTTCGAGATTTCCGTGCCGGTGGAGAATGCCGAAGCGCTGGCCCGCGCGCTGCTTGCCGAGGAAGAGGTACAACCCATCGGCCTCGGCGCTCGCGATTCGCTACGTCTGGAAGCCGGCCTGTGCCTCTACGGCCACGACATGAGCACCGCCACCTCGCCGATCGAGGCCAGCCTGCTGTGGGCGATGTCCAAGCCACGGCGTGCCGATGGCGCCCGCGCCGGCGGCTTCCCCGGCGCCGAGCGGATCTTCGCCCAGCAGCGCGACGGTGCGCCGAACAAACGCGTCGGCCTGCTGCCGCAGGAGCGCGTACCGGTGCGTGAGGGCGCCGAGATCGTCGATGCCGAAGGCCAGGTGATCGGGCAGGTCAGCAGCGGCGGCTTTGGCCCGAGCCTGGGCGCGCCGGTCGCCATGGGCTACGTACAGAGCAGCCACGCGGCGATCGACACCCCGGTCTGGGCCATGGTGCGCGGCAAGCGCGTACCGATGCGCGTCGCCAGGACGCCCTTCGTAGCGCAACGCTACTACCGCGGCTGAGGCTTTGCCCGGCAGGTCCGCGACGCTCGTCGCGGGCCTGTGATCCCCGAATTCCCCTCCAAAATTGTCGACAATCGACACCAATTTCCCCAAAAAGACGCAACTCGGCGGCCATCCTGAACCACTCTGTCTATTATCAATCACTAGATAACAACTAGATCAACGCCACTGAGCTGTGATCCGTACAATCCGTGGCGCTTGCGACAACCCAGCCGGGAACGATGGACATGACTCTTGCATCCGCTGTTAGCCTCACCGCGTCCCTTTGCGTCAGTGACGCCGGAGCAGGCCGATGACTTGCCGCCTGCTGCTGGCTGACGACCATGCCCTGATCCGCGCCGGCGTGCGGGTAATGATCAGCGATCTGGAAGGTTACGAGGTGGTCGGCGAGGCCGAGGATGGCGGCCAGGCCGTGGAAATGGCCCGCGAACTGGAACCGGACATCATCCTGCTGGACGTTTCGATGCGCGACGTCGGCGGCCTGGAAGCGCTGCAGCTGCTGACCAAGCACGCGCCCGGTTGCAAGGTGCTGATGCTGTCCATGCACACTGACCCGGAGACGGTCTTCCAGTCCTTGCAGAAAGGCGCCGTCGGCTACCTGCTCAAGGATGCCGCGATGGCCGAATTGCACCTCGCGCTGCGCGCGGTCGGGCGCGGTGAGCGCTACCTGAGTTCCGCGATCGCCCAGCATGTCATCGAGCAGGCCCTGGCGCGTACGCCGGTTCCGCCGAGCCTGATGCTGACCCAGCGGCAGATCGAGATCCTGCGGCTGATCTCGCGTGGCGCCTCGACCCGCGCCATCGCCAACGGCCTCGGCCTGAGCGTGAAGACCGTCGAGGCGCATCGCTCGCAGATCATGAAACGCCTGGAGATACACGACGTGCCAGGCCTGGTGCTCTACGCGGTGCGCGAAGGCATCATCAGCCCGGACGACTGATCACTCGGCAGTGGCGTGGGTCGGCGGCAATGCCTGCGCCTGACCGCCGAGCAGCGGCGAATTCGCCGGCAGGTGCACGCGCAGCGCCTTCGGCCGGACGCTCAGGCGCAGGGTCCGGACTTCGATCGGTTCGCCGTCGAGGTTCAGGTCCAGCCCTTCCGGCGCCTCGATCTCGACCCACGGCAACCGCGCGCTGACCGACACCGACTCCAGCCCGCGGATGCCGCCGGTGAGCATGGTGGTCAGCGTACCGACCACATCGGCCGGCGCCGGTACGATGCAGATATCCAGCAAGCCGTCGTCCGCCAGCGCCTGCGGGCACAACTGGTGACCGCCGCCGGCCTGGCGGCCGTTGCCGATGCCGAGCGCGAGAAACTCACCCTCCCAGCTGAAATCCGGCCCCTTGAAGCGGCCGAAGGCGGAGTGCACCTCGGGAAACTTGGTCAGGCCGGTGAGCAGATAGGCACTGCCGCCGAGTATCTTCTTCAGGTCCTCGGAGGTGTTGGCGGTGACCTTGGACCCGAAACCGCCGGTGGCCATGTTGAGGAACAACTGCCCGTTGGCATCGCCGATATCCACCGCACGGGGCGCGCTGTCCAACTGGCCGAGGGCTTCGTCCGGCGGCAGCGGCACGCCGGCGGCGCGGGCGAAGTCGTTCGCGGTGCCCAGCGGCAGCAACACCAGGCTGGCCTCGCAGTCCTTCTGCGCCATCGCCTCGGCCACGTCGCGCACGGTGCCGTCGCCGCCGCCCGCGATGATGATCGGATAGCCGGCACCCAGCGCTTCGTCGACCAGGCGCTGGGCATCGCCCGGTTCCCAGGTCACCCGTACGGTCAGCTCCCAGCCTTCCTTGCGACGCGCCATCACCGCGGCGCGAACCTCGTCGTTGGCGGCCTGCTTGCCATGCAGAATCAAGAACGCCCTGCGCTCGCTCATCACCGGTTCCCCTGGAATATCCACTGCGCGACGGCCGAATGGGCGCCCGCCTAGATCGGATCGACAGGCACGGGGAAAGTTTCTGTGCGGATGACGTGCGCGGCGGCCGGTTCGTCCGCCCGATGGCCGCGGATTTGCGCCGCCTGGTGATCGTGGCCAACGCTGGCGCTCCAGCCCGCCCGGCGAAGCATCGCCAACCCCTTTAGCCCGGATAGCCGGTAATCTCGCTGATGCTGCGGTACAGCGGCTCGAGCCGCCGGTACATGCGCTGGTAGACCTCGCGGTACAACCGCTGGTAGATCGCCTGGGCCTGCGGGTCGGGCTGGAAGACCTGGCCCACGCGGGTCATCGCGGCGATCGCGCTGGGGAAATCCGCATGCAGGCCGAGGCCCACCGCGCAATCGATGGCCGCCCCGAGGCCGGAAGTCTCGTAGAGGTGCGGGCGTTCCGCGGGCAGGCCGAAGATGTCGGCGGTCAGCTGCATCGCCGCATCGCTCTGCGAACCGCCGCCGGATACACGCAGGCGGCTGATCGGCGTGCCGGAGCGTTTCTCGATGCGCTCGCGGCCTTCGCGCAGCGCGTAGGCCAGCCCCTCGAGGATCGCCCGATACATGTGCGCCCGCGTGTGCACGTCGCCGAACCCGATGATCGCGCCTTTCGCTTCGATGCCCGGCTCGCGGATGCCGGGCGTCCAGTAGGGTTGCAGCATCAGCCCCATCGAACCCGGTGGCACCGCCCTCACCAGTTCGTCGAACAGTGCCTCCGGCTCGACGTCCAGCGCCTTGGCGCGCTGGGTTTCCTCCAGGCCGAACTGCCGCTTGAACCAGCTGACCATCCAGTAGCCGCGGTAGATCATCACCTCGCTGTTGTAGTGATCGGGAATCGCCGCCGGGTAAGGCGGGATCAGCGGCGTCACCTCCAGGTAGCGACTTCGCGTGGTGTTGATGGTGGCCGTGGTGCCGTAGGACAGACAGGCGATGTTCGGCGCCACGCCGCCAGCGCCGATCACCTCGCAGGCTTTGTCCGACGCCGCCGCGATCAGCGGAAGGCCCTGCGGAATGCCGGTGTGCGCGCTGGCTTCGGCGCTGATCGTGCCGAGCGTTTCGCCGGGTTTGTACAGCTCGGCGAGCTGCTCGCGGCGCACCGGCATCGCCTGCCACTTCCAGTCGCGCGGACCGGCCCAGCGCAGGCGCTTGTAGTCGAACGGCAGGTAGCCGACGGTGCAGCCCACCGAATCGACGAAACGCCCGGTGAGCCGGTGCGTGAGGAAGCCCGAAAGCAGCAACAGCTTGTGCGTCTTCGCCCAGATGTCCGGCTGGTTCTGCGCGATCCAGTTGACCTCGGCCTGGGCGCGCACGTGGTCCACCGTCGCCTGCGCACGCGCCACCTTGAACAGCCAGCCCCAGGGTCCCTTGATGCGCTCACGGACCTCGGCGCGCCGCTGGTCGAGCCAGAGGATCGCCGGACGCAGCGGCGTGCCCGCCGCGTCGACGTTGATCAGCGTGCCACGCTGGGTCGTCAATGCCACGCCGCGAACCAGGCGGCGGTCGACGCTGGTGCTGCGCCACAGCCGCTGGCAGGCCTCGCCCAGGCTCGCCCAGAAGTAGTCCGGGTCCTGCTCCGCCCAGCCCGGCTGCGCCGAATAGTAGGGTTCCAGCTCGACCTTGCCCTTGCCGATCAGGTTGCCGGACAGGTCGAACAGCAAGGCGCGGACACTCTGGGTGCCGTTGTCGATGGCCAGCAGGTAACTTGGTTCGCTCACGATGCGCTCACTCGGCTCATGTCTTCATTCCCGCGGCAGGCGATAGCAGCTCTGCCATAGCTGCAGGTAGTCGCGCACTTCGCGCAGCCAGCGCTCGTCGCTCCAGCCCAGCCGCGCCTGGCACAGCGAGCGGATGCGCGGCAACTCGGCCTCGGCGCCGTTGGCGAGCAGCAGCCCGAGACGCGTGCGGCGCAGCAGCAGGTCGTCCAGATGCAGCACCAGCTCGTTCTGCGCCGCCCAGGCCAGCTCCGCCCAGAGCGTGTCGGTGGCGCCCACCCGCTCGGGCCCGACTTCGTCCAGCAACGCCAGTACACCTTGCAGCTCGCGCCCGTGCCGCCCGGCCAGACGCCGCTGCCGGGCCGGCGACAGGGAAGGCATCGGCTGCGCAGGCTGCTGGCGAAACACCGCCGCGCCGCGGTCGTCCAGTTCGCGGCCGACGAAGCCGGTACAGGCGCGCAGCACTTCCAGCGCCAGCAGGCGGAAGGTGGTCAGCTTGCCGCCGGCCAGGGTCACGCAGCCGGGTTCGACCCAGAGCAGGTGTTCGCGCTTCTCGTCCGACGGCTTGAGCGTGGAGCCGGCCGCGCAGACCACCGGACGCACGCCGGCCCAGGTCGACAGCACGTCCGCCGCGGCGATACGCGCGCCGGGGAACTGCTGGGCACAGGCCGCGAGCAGGTAGTCGGCCTCGTCGACGCTGATCCGCGCCTCGCGATCCAGCGACTCGGCGTGGTCGAGATCCGTGGTGCCGACCACCGTGGCGCCCTCCCAGGGGAAGACGAACACCGGGCGCCGGTCCTGCTCATGCAGGAAGCTGAACGCATGCGCCACCGGCAGCCGCCAGGCCGGAAGCAGCAGGTGGCTGCCACGCAACGGGCGAATCCGCACGTCGTCGTCCTGGCGGAACCGACCTGCCCAGGCGCCGGTGGCCTGCGCCACGGCTCGCGCGCGAAACCGCAGGCGCTGGCCGCTCTCGCGATCCTCGCCGAGCAGGCCGACCACCCGGCCCTCCTCGCGCAGCAGCTCGACGACTTCGATGCCGTTCAGCGCCTCGCCACCGTCGCCGCGCGCCTCGCCGAGCACGCGCATCACCAGCCGCGCATCGTCGGTCACCGCATCGAAGAAACGCGTGCCGCCAAGCAGCCCGTCCTCCTTCAGCCCCGGCGCCAGGTAGCGCAGCTGCTGCAGCGAATGGAACAGGTGGTTGCGCTTGCCGGCCAGGGCGTCATACAGCGAGAGCACCCCGCCGAAGACCTTCGGCCCGGGAAAGGTGGCGCGGTAGTGCGCCATGATGAAACTCAGCGGGTCCACCAGCCCCGGTGCCTCGGCGAGCAGGCGCTGGCGTTCGCGCACCGAATCGCGGGTCAGGCCGAACTGGCCCTTGGCGATGTAGCGCAGGCCGCCGTGGACCATCTTCGACGAACGACTCGACGTGCCCCAGGCGAAATCCCGCTGCTCCAGCAGCAGGCATTTCCAGCCGCGTCGGGCCGCTTCGCGCAGGATGCCGGCGCCGCTGATGCCGCCGCCGATGATGATCAGGTCCCACTCGCGGGCCGCCAGCTCGGGCAGCGCGCGCTCGCGCCAGGCGGCGTTCCAGACGCTCATTCCGGCAACAGCACGCCGGGAGCCAGGCGGCCTTCCGGGTCGAAATGAACCGCCAGCGCACGCAGCGCGGCCATGCCTCGCTCGCCCTTCTCCACCGCCAGGTAGGGAGCATGGTCGCGGCCGACGCCATGCTGGTGGCTGATGGTGCCGCGGTTGTCGACGATGCAACGGCTGGCGGCGTGCTTGAGCCGTTGCCAGCGCTCCAGCGCCTGCGCGTAGCTGCCGCCCGGCCGATACACGTAGGTGGTGTAGAGGCTGCAGCCTTCACCGTAGACGTGGGACAGGTGGGTGAACACGTGGACCCGCTCGCCCGCATCGGCAAGGCCATCGCGCAGGCTGGCCTCGAGCCTGTTCAGCAACGTGTCGACGTTGCTCCAGTCGGTGGCGGTTTCCAGCGTGTCCACCAGGTAGCCGGCGCTCCACAGGCCGTGGCGCAGGTAGGGGAAACGGAAGCGGTTCTGCGCCCATTTGCGGCCCAGCAGTGTGCCGGTGAACACCCCGCCGAAGCTCCGCAGGAGCTTCCTCGCCTGGCGCAGCGAAGCGGCGTTCTGCACGCGGCTGCCGGTGACGCCGAAAGTCAGCATGCATTTGTCGCCCCGCGCACCGCGCAGCGCCAGGTACTTCTCCAGCAGCGCGATCTGCTCCGGATGACCGGCCAGCGCCAGTTGGGTGCGGGTCTCGATGGCATTGGACAGACGCAGCATCGACAGCGGCACCCGCGCCTGCGCCAGGCTGCGGATCGCCTCCAGCGCGCGCGGCCAGTCGGGCAGGAATACCGCGTAGAAGGTTTCCGCATCGGGCAGGCGGCTGATGCGCACCCGGACCTCGGAGATCACCCCGAAGCGCCCTTCCGAACCCAGCACCATTTCGCGCAGATCGGGACCGGCCGCCGACGCCGGAAAACTCGGCAGCTGCAACGGGCCGGCGAAGGTTTCCAGCGTGCCGCCGGCGAACAGTTGCTCGATGCGTCCATAACGCAGCGACTGCTGGCCGCTGGAGCGCGCGGCCACCCAGCCGCCGAGGGTCGACAGCTCCCAGGATTGCGGGAAGTGCCCGAGGGTGTAGCCCTGCGCGCGCAGTTGGCTTTCCACCTGAGGGCCGTTGGCGCCGGGGCCGAAGGTGGCGATCAGACTCGCGGCGTCGATCTCCAGCAGGCTGTTCATGCGCTCCAGCGAGAGCGTCAGCACCGGCCGTTCGCCGTGCTGGGGATTGATGTGGCCGGCCACCGAAGTGCCGCCGCCGTAGGGGATCAGGACCAGGTCCCGCTCCGCCGCCCAGGCCATCAGCTCGCGGATCTGCCCGGCGGTTTCGGGAAAGGCCACGCCATCGGGAAACACGCCGAAGTCGCCCGAGCGCATCGCCAGCCAGTCCGGCAGGCTCTGCCCGCGGGCGTGGCGCAGGCGATCCTCGGCGTCCAGGCTGACCTGCGGATGCGCCGGCAGTCGCGACGCGGGCACACGGGCCAGCACCTGCTCGAGCGTCGCATCGGCCAGCGGCTCGCCGGCACCGATCAGCGCGTGGAGAAATTCAGCCCCGTGCGCCGGCAATTCGACCTCGGTGGTGTCTTCGCCCCAGCCATTCCAGCGTCGCATTCCGCCCTCCCTCGTCCGGTATTCCGGAGCTTGTTGTTCGCTGCCTATACTAGCCGGCAGCCGCTCCGCGTCACTGTCGGATCGGGACAGACGAGCTCGCCAAACGCGCCATCAGAAGAACAAGAAACCCATGCAAAGCCTCGGCTACACCTCCGTGCCGGTCCTGCTGAAATACCTGCGCTACGCCGAACACCTCGGCCTGGACTGCGCGCCCGCGCTCGCCGCCGCCGGCATTTCCCGCCAGGCGCTGGCCGACAACGGCGGACGCTTCCCCAGCGAGCTCCACGAAACCCTCCTCGCCGAACTGGCCGAACGCTCCGCCGACCCGCTGTTCGGCCTGCATGCCGCGCGCTTCGTGCAGCCCGGCTCGTGGAGCGTGCTGGGCTACATCACCATGAACTGCGCGACCCTGGGCGAAGCCATGGCGCGCATCGTGCCCTACGAAAAACTGGTCGGCGACATGGGCACCAGCCGCATCGAAAACGACGGCGGGCAGATCCGGCTGAGCTGGAACTGCCGGCATCGGCACGGCGAGGTGCGGCGGCACATGGTGGAGAACGTGCTGGCGTCTTGGCTGCTCTACGCGCGCTGGATCGCCGACCTGCAACGCTCGCCGAGCGAAGTCTGGTTCGAGCACGCCCAGCCGGCCGGCACCACGCAGGCGGATTACCAGGCGGTGTTCGGCTGCCCGGTGCGCTTCGAGCAGCGTTGCAGCGCCCTGCTAGTCCCCGGCGAATATCTGGGCGTGCCGCTGCGCCAGGCGGACGCCAACCTGCTGCGCACCCTGGAGGCGCACGCGCTCGCGCTGATGGCCGAGCTGGATGTGGACGAACCGCTGCCGCTACGGGTGAAGAACGTGCTGCGCCAGTCGCTGCGGGACGGGATGCCGAGCAAGGAACGCGTCGCGGAGAAATTCCACCTGAGCCTTCGCACCCTGCAGCGCCGGTTGCAGGAAGCCGGCACCAGCTATCAGCAGGTGCTCGACGAATTGCGCCGGGAGCTGGCCGAACGCTACCTGCTGGGCAGCGACCTGCCGATCCAGGAGATCGCCGTCTACCTCGGTTTCAGCGAGCCACGCTCGTTCCACCGCAGCTTCAAGGCCTGGACCGGACACACGCCGGGAGAATTCCGTGAGCGCCGGCGCGCCCCTCAGGAAACGGGGTTGCCGGCGCTCGGCTAGCCGAGCAACTCGCTCAGCGGGATGAAGCGGATCGGATCGCCCTCTTCCAGCGTCTGGCCTTCGCGCACCTCCACCAGGCCGTTGGCCCAGGCGGCGCTGCTCAGCACCCCGGAACTCTGGTTCGGATGCAACAGGGCGCGGTTGTTCTCCAGCCGCGCGCGGAGAAATTCCCGGCGCGTGCCCGGTTTGCGCCAGACGAAACCGGCAGCCACCTCGAAGCCCAGTGGCCCGACCTCAACCACGCCCAGGCGCCGCAGCAGGTAAGGCCGCGCCAGCAGGGCGAAGGTCACCAGCGACGACCCCGGATTGCCCGGCAGGCCGATCACGGGAACGCCCTGGCAATGCCCGACGGTCAGTGGTTTTCCCGGCTTGAGGGCAAGTTTCCACAGGGTCAGCTCGCCCTCTTCGCGCAGCACTTCGCCGAGGAAATCCGCCTCGCCCACCGACACGCCGCCGGTGGACAGGATCAGGTCGACATCGCCGAGATTTCGCAGCGTCTGCCGCGTCAGTTCGAGGTCGTCGGCGAGGATGCCGGCGTCCACTACGGCGCAGCCCAAACGCTGCAACCAGGCGATCAGCAAACGGCGGTTGCTGTTGTAGATCTGTCCGGCGCCCAGCGGCTGGCCCGGCTCGACCAACTCGTCACCGGTGGACAGCACGGCGACGCGCGGACGGCGCCGAACGCCCAGTTGCGCGGCGCCCAGCGAGGCGGCAAGGCCAAGCTCGATCGGCCCGAGCTGGGTACCGGCCGGCAGCACGCTGTCGCCGACGCGGGTCTCGTGGCCTTGCAGGCGGATGTTGCGATGGGCCCGCAGCGGCTCGACGAAGCGCACCCGGCCGTCGTCCAGCACCTCGGCGTTCTCCTGCATCTCCACCGTGTCGGCACCCGCCGGCACTGGCGCGCCGGTGAAGATGCGCGCGCAGGTTCCCGGCTGCAGCGTCGCCGGAGCGCTGCCGGCGAGGATGCGCTGGCTGACGACCAGCGGTTCGCCGGTCCAGTCGGCAAGCGCCAATGCGTAGCCATCCATCGCGCTGTTATCCCACGGCGGCAGGTCGAGACCGGACACCAGCGCCTCGGCCAGCACCCGACCGTCGGCCTCGGCGAGTCCGACCTGCTCCACCTCGTTTATCGGGCAGGTCTCGGCCATCGCCAGCAGACGCGCCAGGGCGTCCTCCAGCGGCAACAGGCCGGGATGGTCGCAGCCACTCATCCGCGGCTCTCGCAGGGTTCGGCCTGTTTTAGATGCGGCACGAAATTGCAGGGACGGAAACGCGCGTCCAGCTGCTCGGCGAGGATGCCGTCCCAGGCGGTGCGGCAGGCGTTGGTCGAACCCGGCAGGCAGCAGACGAGCGTGCCGTTGGAGAGTCCGGCCAGGGCGCGCGACTGCATGGTGGAGGTGCCGATATCCGCCACGGAAATCTGCCGGAAGACCTCGCCGAAGCCATCCACCTGCTTGTCCAGCAGGCAGCCGACCGCCTCGGGCGTGCTGTCGCGCTCGGTGAAACCGGTGCCGCCGGTGATCAATACCACCTGCACGCGGTCATCGGCGATCCAGGCAGCGACCTGGGCGCGGATCTTGTAGATGTCGTCCTTGAGCAGCACGCGATCGGCCAGTACGTGGCCAGCGCTGGTGAGGCGGTCGACGAACAGCTGGCCGGAGGTGTCGGTTTCCAGCGAACGGGTATCGCTGACGGTCAGAACGGCGATATTCAGCGGTACGAACACCGCGTCAGCCTTGTGGCTCATGGCAGTTTTCCAGTTGTCGGGGAAGAAGGGCCGGTGTTATATCACAGCCCCGTTTTGGAGGTCCCCGATGCCGTCAATGCCGCCGGTTCCCTGCTCCGTACTGCTGCTTTCCGGCGGCCGGGGACAACGCATGGGCGGCCGCGACAAGGGCCTGATCGACTGGCGCGGTCGGCCGCTGATCGCCTGGCTGCACGCGTTGGTGCGACCGCTGACCGACGACCTGATCATCTCCTGCAATCGCAACGCCGAACGCTATGGCCGTTACGCCGACCAGCTGGTGAGCGACGACAGCCCCGACTTCCCCGGCCCACTGGCGGGCATTCGCGCCGGCCTGAAGGCCGCCCGCCACGATCACCTGCTGGTGCTGCCCTGCGACGCGCCGCTGCTGGATCGCGAGCTGCTCGACGCGCTGCTGGCGCAGGTCGGCGAACATCCGGTGATGCTGCATCGGGGCGGCTATTGGGAACCGCTGTTCGCCGTGCTGCCGACCCGGCTGAAGGAGGCCGTCGAACAGGCCTGGCTCGCCGGCGAACGCAGCCCGCAACGGATTTTCCGCGAACGCTCGCCCGTCGCGGTCGAGTGCGACATCGACGATCCGCGCCTGGCCAACCTCAACAGCCCGGAACTCCTGGCATCCGCCGCCGAAGACGGGGACCGGCCGCGCGCCGATTGAACGGCACCCGCCGGCGCAAAAAAAGCCCGCTCTAACCCCTTGTGCGGCAAAACTTTTTCGGTACAATGCGCGCCATTCTCGGAGCGTAGCGCAGCTTGGTAGCGCGTCTCGTTCGGGACGAGAAGGTCGCTGGTTCGAATCCAGTCGCTCCGACCAACACAAGGTTTCAGGCACATCGTCCCGCCTGAAACCACAAAAAAGCCCGCCTCGCGCGGGCTTTTTCGTTTCCGCTCGCCGGGCATCCTGCCCCGGGCGTTCCGGCAGGTCGGCTCCGGCAACCGTTTGCGCCTACAATCGCGCATCCGCCCTCTCTCAAGGAGTCCCCGTGCAACCGGCGATCTCGATCCAGCAACTGACCAAGTCCTATGCCTCCGGCCACCACGCCCTGAAAGGCATCGATCTCGACATCCAGAAGGGTGAAATCTTCGCCCTCCTCGGCCCCAACGGGGCCGGCAAGACCACCCTTATCAGCATCGTCTGCGGCATCGTCAATCCCGGCGGCGGCAAGGTCAGCGTCGACGGCCACGACATCCTCGACGACTACCGCCTGGCGCGGGCGAAGATCGGCCTGGTGCCGCAGGAGCTGTTCAACGACGCGTTCGAAAGCGTCTGGGCGACCGTGAAGTTCAGCCGCGGCCTGTTCGGCAAGGGGCCGAACCCGGCGTACCTGGAGAAACTGCTGCGCGACCTGTCGCTGTGGGAGAAGCGCGAGGCGCGCATCTTCGAACTGTCCGGCGGGATGAAGCGCCGGGTGATGATCGCCAAGGCGCTGTCCCACGAACCGGACATCCTCTTCCTCGATGAGCCCACCGCTGGCGTGGACGTCGAGCTGCGCCGCGACATGTGGGAGATGGTCCGCGGCCTGCGCGAACGTGGGGTGACCATCATCCTCACCACGCACTACATCGAGGAGGCCGAGGAAATGGCCGACCGCATCGGCGTGATCAGTAAGGGCGAGATCATCCTGGTGGAGGACAAGGCCGTGCTGATGGACAAGCTCGGCAAGAAACAGCTCCGGCTGATCCTGCAGCGCCCTCTGCAAAGCATCCCGCCCGCGCTGGATGCCTACGCGCTGGAGCTGTCCGCCGATGGTAACGAGCTGGTCTACACCTTCGATGCGCAACGCCAGCACACCGGCATCGCCGAACTGCTGCGCCATCTGGGCGAGCACGGCATCGACTTCAAGGACCTGCAGTCCAGCCAGAGTTCGCTGGAGGACATCTTCGTCAATCTGGTAAGGGGCCGGGCATGAATTTCTATGCGATCCGCGCGATCTATCTGTTCGAGCTGGCACGCACCTGGCGCACGCTGATGCAGAGCATCGCCACGCCGGTGATTTCCACCTCGCTGTACTTCGTGGTGTTCGGCTCGGCGATCGGCTCGAGCATGGTGCAGATCCACGGCATCGACTATGCGGCCTTCATCGTGCCCGGCCTGGTGATGCTGGCGCTGCTCACCGAGAGCATTTCCAACGCGGCCTTCGGCATCTATATGCCCAAGTACTCGGGGACGATCTACGAAGTGCTGTCGGCGCCGATTTCCTCGTTCGAGATCGTCGTCGGCTATGTGGGTGCGGCGGCCACCAAGTCGGTGATCCTCGGCCTGATCATCATGCTCACCGCGCGGCTGTTCGTGACCTTCGAGATCGAGCATCCCTTGTGGATGCTGCTGTTCCTGGTGCTCACCGCGGTGACCTTCAGCCTGTTCGGCTTCATCGTGGGCATCTGGGCCGACGGCTGGGAGAAGTTGCAGATCGTACCGGCCCTGATCGTCACACCGCTGACGTTCCTCGGTGGCAGCTTCTACTCCATCAGCATGCTGCCGCCGGTGTGGCAGAAGATCACCCTGTTCAACCCGGTGGTCTACCTGATCAGCGCCTTCCGCTGGTGCTTCTATGGCGTGTCGGACGTGAACGTCGCGGTCAGCCTGGGAATGACGCTGCTGTTTCTCGGCGGTTGCCTGGCCATCGTCTTCTGGATGTTCAAGACCGGCTACCGGCTGAAAAGCTAGGTAACTGGAGCCAATAAAAAGCCCCGGCTTGCATGACAAGCCGGGGCCTTTTTATTAACGGCGCTTATTGCAGCCAGCTTTCCACGGTTTGTGCGCCGTGCTGTTCTTTCCAGGCTTTCAGGACTTTGTGGTTGCCGCCCTTGGTTTCCACCAGTTCGCCGGTTTTCGGATTCTTGTAAACCTTCAGCACGCGCTCCTTGCGCTGGCGTGCAGCCGCCTTGGGCGCGCTGCGCGAGCTGCTGCTGGCGCCCACGTCGAGCAGCTCGACGATGTCGCGCAGGCCTTTGTCATAGTGAGCCATCAGCGCTTTGAGCTTTTCCTCGAACTCCATTTCCTTCTTCAATCCAGCATCGGACTTCATGGATTCCATCTGCGCCAGTTGCTCGGCCAGTTTCTGTTCGAGTGCGCGAAATTCGGCAAGTTTTGACATGTTCATTAGTCCCCGGATTAGTTGTGGCAAGTGTTTTAATCCATCAGTTGTTTTTTTTCAAGAGAATTACGATCACCTCGGAACTAACGAATGATCCCTGCGCACTTATCGCGCCCGTTACAAACAGTCCGCACTCATCTCAACTTCCCTTTGGCTTCTACCGTTTCGCAGCGCCTGGAGGGTCGCTGTGTACCGTTCGAGTTGCCAGCCCCCACGAAAAAGTTCCGCCACAGTTGTCGAAAAATGCATGCCTACCGTTCGTAACCTTCCCTGAACTTTGCAAAAAAAACGTCCCTCCTAATCCATGCGAATTATGTAAATCCATGAACGAAGAGGAAATCCAGCATGGACAATAAAGAAGTAATCTCCGTACTCAACGACCTCATCGAAACCAGCAAAGACGGCGAAGAAGGCTTCCGCACCTGCGCCGAGGACATCAAGAACGCCGAGCTGAAGGCGCTGTTCGTCAGCCGCTCGCAAGCCTGCGCCAGCGCGGCTGCCGAGCTGCAGCAAGTGGTCCGCTCCCTGGGCGGCGACCCGGAAACGAGCACCAGCGTCAGCGCGGACCTTCACCGCCGCTGGGTCGACCTGAAGTCGATCATCACCGGTAAGGACGAAGAGTCCATTCTCAATGAGTGCGAGCGCGGTGAAGACGTCGCGATGAAGAGCTACAAGAACGCGCTCTCCAAGGATCTGCCGGCGAATATCCGCTCGATCGTAGAGAAACAGTTCGAAGGCGTTCAGCGCAATCATGATCAGGTGAAAGCCCTGCGCGATATCGCCCGCGCCAGCTGATTCCCGGCCGGCAGTTAGCGCTACGAAAATAACGCCACTTGCTGGCGTTATTTTTTTGCCTTTTTTATCGGTCTAACACAATCGACACGCGTCGTCGGCGCGATTTGAATGGTTATCCGAAATGTTAAAAACCCTTCACGAAATTTTCACAGGGCCTGTTCTAAGGTGAATCTCAGCTGAAGGAACAGCGCCCCGTCAAAGCCCGCTCCGGCGGGCTTTTTCTTTACCGCACGGAAAGTAGCGATGCAGCATCGATCCAAATCCCTTTCATCGTTAACGAGCCGATCCATCGAACTCGCTACCGGTGATCACCCCATCAGGACAGGCATCACGCCGGCTGTTACACTGCGCGCCTCCTTTCCTTGCGGGAGAGGACCCTCGGTAAGACCGCCCGCTGCACTCACAGGCAGCCGCAGCCCTTCCCCACTCCGATGTCTGGTAGCCACGTCTTCGCAAGAAGGTGTCTCGTTTGGCTAGTTACGGCTCATGGTTAATTCGAACCTGCCGATACACGTCAGCCAACCCCCTGCATCGGGCGGAACTTTCTTTCGCCCCTTCAGCTCCGATAAGGATCATTCGGCCACCCCATTTGGGCGGCGACTGCGGAGCTTCTAGTCAACGGCCCACGCCGTATTCGTTCAGGAACATATAAGAACCATGTCGATTCATCATCACGCACAAAACGCCATGAGCGCACTCACCGCGGCCTTCGCCCCGTTGAGCTGCCAGATCATGGCTCTCAGCCGCAAAGGCAACTTCAGTTTCACGCTGGTCAACGAGCACGGCATTGCCTGCCACACCGAACGCCTCTACCCCGATCAGTACATGGGCAACGAGCGTTTGCAGAACGTGATCGAGCGCACCCGCAAGGCAATGACTGCCTGACGCGGACGACGCGCACAAAAAAGGCGGTGGAGAGATCCACCGCCTTTTTTTATGCCGCCAATACCGTGATCAGCCGCCCGTGACGCTCATGAAGCGGACCACTTGGACCTGCTCGTCGTTGCGGAAGAAATGCCGCTCCGGCTTCAGATGCAGGGCCTCGACCAGCGCATGCCGCAGGCGTTGTGCGTCCCCCGGATGCCGACGCATCAAGGCCTTGAGGTCCAGTGCGCCCTCGTGGCCAAGACAGAGCACCAGCTTGCCTTCGGCGGTGACCCGCACCCGGTTGCAGTCGCCGCAGAAGTTGTTGCTATGCGGAGAGATGAAGCCGACCCGCGTGGCGCTGCCCGCCACCTGCCAATAGCGCGAGGGCCCGCCCGTGGCATGACTGGAGCGCACCAGCGCGTGGCGCTGCTCGATGCGTGCGCGCACCTCGTCGCTGGAGCAGAAGGTGATCTCGCGGCTGTGGCTGGAGACGCTGCCCAGTGGCATCTCCTCGATGAAGCTGATGTCGAGGTCGCGGGCCATGGCGAATTCCACCAGATCCAGCACCTCGTCATCGTTGCGGTCCCTCTGCACCACGCTGTTGAGCTTGATCCGCGAAAAACCGGCGGCGCGCGCGGCGTCGATGCCGGCCAGCACCTGGTCGAGGCTGTCGCGCCGGGTGAACTCGGCGAAGCGCTCGCGGCGCAGCGAGTCGAGGCTGATGTTCAGCCGTTTGACGCCCGCGGCGCGCAGCTTTCCGGCCAGGTGCGGCAACTGGGAACCGTTGGTGGTGATGGAGAGGTCTTCCAGCTCGTTGCGCGCACCGAGCTTTTCCAGCAGCCCGACTACGCCCTTGCGCACCAGCGGTTCGCCGCCGGTGATGCGGATGCGTTTGACGCCGAGGCCGATGAAGGCGTCGGCCACCGCATAGAGTTCTTCGAGCGTGAGTATCTGCGCCCGCGGGGCGAAGACCATGTCCTCGCTCATGCAGTAGGTGCAGCGAAAATCGCAGCGGTCGGTGACCGACAGGCGAAGGTAGGTGATGCGGCGCCCGAACGGGTCGACCAGTTGTTCGTCCGACATGGCGGATACCTGATACGGCAGGAGTCTTCGGCGTGGCCGCCGATGAAACCAGAAATGACGGTGCGGGTACACCACTAACCTCCAGCCGGCGCACCCTCTTCAATCCGACTGCCCCCGCCTTGAGGGGTTCAGGAGGCCGGTGCTAGCATGCGCCGACCGGTTTGCCGCCATCTGCTGCGGCGGCCCTGGACCGAGAGCGCCATGAGCAGTATCCGCGAACGCAACAAAGGATTGATCCTGCGCGCGGCCAGCGAGGAGTTCGCCGACAAGGGCTTCGCTGCCGCCAAGACCAGCGACATCGCAGCGAAAGCCGGCCTGCCCAAGCCCAACGTCTACTACTACTTCAAGTCCAAGGAAAACCTCTACCTGGAGGTCCTGGAAAGCATCGTCGAGCCGCTGCTGCACGCCTCGTCGCCGTTCAACCAGCCCGGCCGCCCGGCCGAGGTGCTGCGCAACTACATCCGCTCGAAGATCCGTATTTCCCGCGAACTGCCGCACGCCTCGAAGGTATTCGCCAGCGAGATCATGCACGGCGCGCCGCACCTCACCGCCGAACAGATCGAGCAACTGAACAACCAGGCGCGACACAACATCAACTGCCTGCAGGGCTGGATCGACGAAGGCCTGATGGCGCCGGTCGATCCTCATCACCTGCTGTTCAGCATCTGGGCCGCGACCCAGACCTATGCCGACTTCGACTGGCAGATTTCCGTGGTCACCGGCAAATCCACCCTCGCCGACAGCGACTACGATGCCGCGGCGGACACCATCACTCGCCTGGTGCTCAAAGGCTGCGAGGTGGACGAGCGAGACGCCCGGGCGAGCCAGATCAAGCGCGCCTGAACCAAAAGCGCACCCGCGACGACTTCAGCGGTCCATCTGATGGATGAGCCCAAGGCTCGCAGCATCGAGAATTCCATGGAAAACGGCAGCCGGCGCGAGCGCCTCAATCGGATCATCTTTTTCAGCGACACCCCCGCCGGCAAGCGCTTCGACAGCTGGCTGCTGGGGATCATCCTCGCCAGCCTCGTGGTGGTGATGGTCGACAGCATCCAGCCGTTGCATCAACGCTTCGGCACGCTCCTGCTGGCGCTGGAATGGGGCTTCACGCTGATCTTCGCCGTGGAATACCTGGTACGCGCCGCCGTGCATCCGAAACCGCTGCGCTACATGCTCAGTTTCTACGGGCTGATCGACCTGCTGGCGGTGCTCCCGGCGTTCCTCACGCTGATCTACCCGGACGCCCACTACCTGATGATCGTCAGGGTGGTGCGGATGCTGCGGATCTTCCGGGTGCTAAAGCTGACGCCCTACCTGAGCCAGGCCAACTTCCTGCTGGTGGCGCTACGCGGCAGCCGACAGAAGATCGTGGTGTTCCTGCTCAGCGTGAGCACCCTGGTGACCGTCTTCGGCACCCTGATGTACGTGGTCGAAGGGCCCGAGCACGGCTTCACCAGCATTCCGATGAGCATCTACTGGGCGATCGTCACCCTGACCACCGTCGGTTTCGGCGACATCGTCCCGAGGACGCCGCTGGGCCAGGCGCTCGCGGCGCTGGTGATGATCACCGGTTACTCGATCATCGCGGTGCCCACCGGGATATTCACCGCGGAGCTGGCCAACGCCATGCGCGGCGACACCCTGCAGCAACCCTGCCCGACCTGCAGCAAGGCGACGCACGAAGCCAACGCGGCGTTCTGCAGCCGTTGCGGAAGCCCGCTGTTCAACGCGAAACCCGAACGCGAGAGTTGATCGGCGGAGTCAGGGCGTGTTCGGGTTCGCTACCGGCGTCATGGCCTGGGCCGCGTCCCGATCCGCCGAATCGGCAAAACCGGTGGTCAGCACCCGCGGCCTGTTCGCCTGCGGATAACGCGCAGCCAGCAGCTCTGGAACCCCCGCCCGGTCGACCTCGACCCAGGGCCCGCTCGGGCGATCGCTCCAGTGCCAGGTGTCGGCGAAGCGGTAATAGACCTGACCTCGGTAATAGAGATCGCGGTCATCGTTCATGACGAACACCTTCAATTGCGGGTCCCAGCGGCCCTGGCCGAAACGCGGCGGCGGGCCGGCCTCGGCGGGGAGTTCGACAGCCGCCGGATAACTCTGGGCGACGCAGCTTTGCCGATCGATCATCGAGCAGCCAGCCAAGGGCAGCAGCAATCCCAGGCCGAGAGAGCGAAGGTTCATGCGGAGTCCTCCTCGTCACGCCGCGCGCAAATCCGCACGGCGTGAACATGGGACTGTCCGAAGCTCGCTAAAAGTCCCGAGCGATCGGCGCCGGATCAGGGATGCCGGCTGCGCAGGCCCGGCGGAACGCTGGGACCGTCAACGCTTTCCCAGGGGCCGTCGATGCGCCCCGCGCAGTACCAGCCCTGATCCCAGCGGTAATAAAGCCTTTCGCGGTAGTACAACTCCTTGTTGTCGACCACGTAGACGCCCAGGCGCGGGTCCCAGAAGGCGTCGCCCTGGGGCGGTGGAGCGTAGCGCGGGTGTGTCTTCATCACCGCCGGAGGCGCGGGAACCTTCGGTGCGGGCGGCGGCGCAGGCGCCTGGGTCGTGCCGGAAGGCAGTTGTTCCTGCGGCAGACGCGGCAACGGCTGGTCGTCAGAGGGGGCGTTGCGCCCGGCACAGGCGCCCAGCAGGAGGGCCATGCCCAGCACACCGGCCAGGCGAAACAGACGGCTTTGCCGGCCTGGTGGAAACTCGTTCATCGTCACTCCACGGCCGGCTACTTCCGGCGGGTTCAGGGGCTATCGGGGCTGTCGACGGTCAACTGCTGCACGTCCCTGGTGGAGGTATCGAGCGCCTTGCTGCGACCGATCCACTCCCCGGCGGTGGCGTTGCCGGCGCGGGAAATCCGCGCCACCAGTTCGACCTTCGGGAATTTGGACAATTGCAGTTGCGGCATCATTGCATCCGAATCGCGCAAAGTTACTTCGCTGGGCAGGTCGGCCACCGTCAGGCGCTTGGCCGCCAGCGGCATGGGCGGGCCGGATACCGCGCGGGCGAAGACGAACACGACGTCGCCCGGCTCGACCTTGGCTTTCAGCGCCTCCGCCAGCTGCACGCGGACTTTCAGCGCCACGCCGGTTTCGGCCACCGCGGGAGCCTCTTCCTGCGGGTGTTCGGCGAGCTGTTCGCGGGCACGCTGGATGCCGCCCTGCAACGCCGCGCGCGAGGGGTCTTCGGGGGGAAGCACGTTGACCAGGCGCTCCCAATAGCTGACGGCGTCCTGGAAGCGCTTGCCTTCGAAGGCCGAGATGCCCAGCAGACCGAGACTGGTGACTTCGTTCGGATCGCTTTTCAGCGCTTCGTCGGTGAGGTCCTGGATCGACGCGCTCCATTGCTTGCCACCGGCGAAATACAGCGCCTGCGCCCACTGCCCGAGCAGCTCGGGCTGGCGGCCGGCCAGTTCGACGGTGCGACTGAACGCCCTGACCGCATCGTCCGGGCGGCTCTGCGCCATGTAGCTACGGCCAAGGAAGTACCAACCTTCGGCGGAGTCCGGCTGCGCCTTGACCGCCTGCTCGAGGCGGATCGTCATCTCGGCGAGGCTGCGCGGCTGCTGGGAAAACTCGCGGGCCAGTTCGACTTTGTCGCTGGCGCCCCAGTGCAGGTACAGCGCGCCACCGAGCAGCGGCATCAGCACCGCCATGACCAGCGGCACCGTACGGCCCAGGCGGGCGCTGCGCTCGCGATCGCTGCCTTCGGCATCGGCGAGCAGCTCGCGCCCGGCTTCGGCACGGCCGGCTTCCAGCTGATCGTCGGTGAGGATGCCCGCCGCGTGCTGGGCGACCAGTTCGGCCTGGCGCTCCTCGTAGAGCGCGACGTTGAGCGCGGTGCGGTCTTCTTCGGTCTGGGCGCGGCGGCCACGGATCGCGGGAATCAGCAGAAATGCCAGGGCTACCAGCAACAGCAGGCCGGCGGCGAGCCAGAAATCGGTCATGGGGCGTTCTTATCCAGCGGGTCTTTGGTCATGAGGGCGGAAAGGCGGGCCTGCTCGTCGGCGGACAGCAATGCATCCTGCGGGCGTGCATCGACACGCCGGCGGCGAACCACGATCACCGTGATCGTCAGCAGGCCGCCGAGCAGCAAGGCCGCGGGGCCGAACCAGAGCAAGGCGGTGCGCCCTTCCAGCGGCGGCTTGTAGCGGACGAAGTCGCCGTAGCGGGCGACCATGTAGTCGACGATGTCGGCGTCGCTCTTGCCCTGCTGCAACTGCTCGTGGATCTGCTTGCGCAGGTCAGCGGCGATCGGCGAGTTCGAGTCGGCGATGTCCTGGTTCTGACATTTCGGGCAACGCAGTTCCTTGGTCAGCAAGCCGAAGCGCTCGCGTTGCGATTCGTCGGCGAACTCGTAGGTATCGATCGCCGCATGGACGAAGCCGGCCAGCAGCAGGCCGGCCAGCCCGATGAAGGATGCGCGCTTCATTGCCCGCCCTCCTCGCTGAGCTGCGTCCACAGCGGCGCCAGTTGCTCGCGCCAGACACGCTCGTTGATCTCGCCGACGTACTTGTGCCGGATGATCCCGTTGCGGTCGACGAGGAAGGTTTCCGGCGCGCCGTAGACGCCCAGGTCAAGGCCCAGGCTGCCCTCGACATCGCTGACGTCGAGGCCGTAGGGGTTGCCGTACTGCGCCAGCCAGCGCTGTGCGGCCGCGGTGTCGTCCTTGTAGTTGATGCCGTGGATGGTCACGCCCTGCTCCGCCAGCTTGTTCAGCATGGCGTGCTCTTCGCGGCAGGTCGGGCACCAGGTTGCCCAGACGTTGACCAGCGACGGCTTGCCCTTGAACACGGCCTCGGTCAGCGTGCTCTGGCCGTCCACCGAGGGCAGCGAGAACGCCGGGAACGGCTTGTCGATCAGCGCCGAAGGCTGCTCGGTGGGGTTCAGGAACAGACCGCGGTAGAGGAACACCGCAACCACCAGGAAGATCGCCAGCGGAATCAGCAGCAATGCGCGCCTCATGCGGGAACTCCTTCGGCCAGCGCGCCACGCACGCGGGCACGCACCTTGACCCGGTAACGCTTGTCCAGCGCCGCGAGTACGCCGCCCAGGGCGGTCATCAGGCCGCCGAGCCAGATCCAGCGGATGAACGGCTTGACGTGCACGCGCACTGCCCAGGCGCCGTTCTCCAGCGGTTCACCCAGGGCGACGTACAGGTCGCGGGTGAAGCCTCCATCGATGCCCGCCTCGGTCATCATCGAGTTCTGCACGCTGTAGAGGCGCTTTTCCGGATGCAGGAGCGCGATTTCGCGGTCGCCGTCTAGCACCCGGATACTGGCCCGGTCGGAGGTGAAGTTGGGGCCCTGGAAGTGCTTGGCGCCCTCGAAGACGAAACGATAGCCCCCCAGTTCGACGGACTCGCCCGGCGCCATGCGCAGGTCACGCTCGGCGTTGTACTGGCTGGAAAGCACGACGCCGAGGGCGCAGAAGGCGATGCCGAAATGCGCGAGCTGCATGCCCCAGTAGCTTCGGGTGAGGCTGCGCACGCCGGCGACGAGCCCCTTGTGGCGGGTCTTGTCGAACAGGTCGCGAACGCCGGCGAGCACCACCCAGGCCGACAGCATGCAGGTGGCGAGGACCGCCCAGTGGAAATCGCCGAGGAGGAACGCCGCCAGCGCGCCGATCACGCCGCTGCCGATCAGCACCGGCGTGAGCATGCCGACCAGCCAGTTCACCGGCGTGTCCTTCCAGCGCACCAGCACGCCGACCGCCAGGGTGAACATCACCAGCGCCATCAGTGGCAGGAACAGCGCGTTGAAGTACGGCGGCCCGACCGACAGCTTGGCGCCACTGATGGCATCCAGCAGCAACGGATAGAGCGTGCCCAGCAGGATCATCGACGCCGCCACGATGAGGATCAGGTTGTTCGCCAGCAGCAGGGTTTCCCGCGACCACAGGGCGAAGCCGACCTGGCTCTTGACCACCGGCGCGCGAATGGCGAACAGCGTCAGCGAGCCGCCCACCACCGCCAGCAGGAACATCAGGATGAACACCCCGCGCTCGGGATCGGCGGCGAAGGCGTGCACCGAGGTCAGCACCCCGGAGCGGACCAGGAAGGTGCCGAGCAGCGACAGCGAGAACGCCGCGATCGCCAGCAGCACCGTCCAGCTCTTGAACACGCCGCGCTTCTCGGTCACCGCCAGCGAGTGGATCAGCGCGGTGCCGACCAGCCACGGCATGAACGAGGCATTCTCCACCGGGTCCCAGAACCACCAGCCGCCCCAGCCGAGTTCGTAGTAGGCCCACCAGGAGCCGAGCACGATGCCTATGCCGAGGAAGGCCCAGGCGACGATCGTCCACGGCCTCGACCAGCGGGCCCAGGCGGCGTCGAGGCGCCCGCCGAGCAGCGCTGCGATGGCGAAGGCGAACGCCACCGAGAAGCCGACGTAGCCCATGTAGAGCATCGGCGGGTGCACGATCAGGCCGATGTCCTGCAACAGCGGGTTGAGGTCGCGGCCGTCCGCCGGGGATTGCGGCAGCAGGCGGTCGAACGGGTTGGAGGTCACGATCAGGAACAGCAGGAAACCGATGCTGATGATGCCCATCACGCCCAGCACACGGGCCAGCATGTCCTCCGGCAGCTGCCGGGAGAAGATCGAAACAGCAAAGGTCCAGCCGCCGAGGATCAGCGCCCAGAGCAGCAGCGAGCCCTCGTGGGCGCCCCACACGGCGCTGAACTTGTAATACCAGGGCAGCGCGCTGTTGGAGTTGCTGGCGACATAGGCGACGGAGAAGTCGTCGTTCATGAACGCCCAGGTCAGGCAGCCGAAGGAGAACGCCAGGAAGGCGAACTGCCCCCAGGCCGCCGGCTGCGCCAGGCGCATCCACTGGCGATCACCGCGCCAGGCACCGATCAGCGGCAGGCTCGACTGCACGATGGCCATGCACAGCGCCAGGATCAGCGCCAGGTGGCCCAGTTCGGGAACGATCAACGCAGCGCTCATCACTTGGCTCCCTCTGCGGACGACATCTGCCCGCTTTCCTTCAGCGCCTTGGTGACTTCCGGCGGCATGTATTTCTCGTCGTGCTTGGCCAGCACCTCGTCGGCGACCAGCACGCCATCGGCATCCAGCTTGCCGAGGGCGACGATGCCCTGGCCTTCGCGGAACAGGTCCGGGAGGATGCCGCGGTAGCGGATGGTCACGTTGCGGGCGAAGTCGGTGACGACGAACTGCACGTCCAGCGAATCGCCGGAACGCTGCAGCGAGCCCTTCTCGACCATGCCGCCGGCGCGGATGCGGGTATCCTTCGGCGCCTCGCCGTTGGCGATCTGCGTCGGCGTGTAGAACAGGTTGATGTTCTCCTGCAAGGCGGAGAGCGCCAGCGCCACGGCGATACCGACCCCGGCCAGGATGGCGAGGACGATGTAAAGGCGCTTCTTGCGCAACGGTTTCACTTGGATTCCTCCCGGCGCATACGGCGCGCCTCATCTTGCAGGTAACGCAGGCGCGCCAGGATCGGCAGGCCGAGGTTGAGCAGCAGCACGCCAAGGCACACGCCGTAGGCCGACCAGACGTAAAGGCCGTGATGGCCCATGGCGAGAAACTCGCCGAACGAGGAAAAACTCATCGCACGCCCTCCACCCGAGCCCGCACTTCCGCCTTGGCCCAGCTGCTGCGGGCTTCGCGGCGCAGCACTTCCAGACGCATGCGCATCAGCAGCACACAGGCGAAGAAACAGTAGAAGCCGATCACCATGATCAGCAGTGGCACCCACATTTCCGCCGGCATCGCCGGTTTCTCGGTGAGCTTGAAGGTGGCTGGCTGGTGCAGGGTGTTCCACCACTCCACCGAGTACTTGATGATCGGGATGTTGACCACTCCGACGATCGCCAGCACCGCGCACGCCTTGGCCGCACTGTCGCGGTTACTGATCGCCTGGCCGAGGGCGATGATGCCGAAATAGAGGAACAGCAGGATCAGCATCGAGGTCAGCCGCGCGTCCCAGACCCACCAGGCGCCCCAGGTCGGCTTGCCCCAGACGGCACCGGTGAACAGCGCGATGAAGGTCATCCAGGCGCCGATCGGCGCGGCCTGCTGCACCGCGACGTCGGCCAGTTTCATCTTCCAGATCAGTCCGACCGCGCCGGCCACGGCCAGCATGATGTAGCAGGACTGCGCCAGCAGCGCCGCCGGTACATGGATATAGATGATGCGGAAACTGTTGCCCTGCTGGTAATCCTGCGGCGCGAACGCCAGCGCCCACACCGTGCCCACGACCAACAGCAACGCCGCGGCGCAGGCCAGCCAGGGCAGCCAGCGCCCGCTGATCTCGTAGAACCACTTGGGCGAGCCCAGTTTGTGAAACCAAGTCCAGTTCATCGCAGCACTCATCGGTCTTCGGGGTGGCAATCGAGCGTCGACTCGCGCCCCGCTAATCGGGTTGTTCTTTTCTTATTCGCCGACGCTGATGGTCAGGCCCGCGGCTATCGCAAAGGGTGTCAGGGTAACCGCCAGAGCGGTCAGGCTGGCCATCCATAGCAGGTAGCCGGTGGTCGGCAATCCTTGCAGGGCCGCCTGCAGCACGCCGCTGCCAAGTATCAGCACCGGGATGTACAGCGGCAGAATCAGCAACGCCAGCAGCAGGCCACCGCGCTTGAGGCCGACGGTCAGCGCCGCGCCTACCGCGCCGAGCAGGCTCAGCACCGGCGTGCCCAGCAGCAGCGAGACCAGCAGCACCGGCAGGCAGCGGCCGGGCAAGCCGAGCATCAGCGCCAGCAGCGGCGCCAACAGTACCAGCGCCAGACCGGAAAACGCCCAATGCGCGAGGACTTTGGCCAGCACCAGCAGCGACAGCGGATGCGGCGAGACCACCCATTGCTCCAGCGAACCGTCCTCGAAGTCGCTTCGGAACAGGCCATCCAGAGAGAGCAGCACGGCGAGCAGCGCGGCGACCCAGACCAGCCCGGGCGACAGTGTCTGCAGGAGCTGCGTTTCCGGGCCGACAGCGAGGGGAAAGAGTGCGATGACGATGGCGAAGAACACCAGGGGGTTGGCCAATTCCGCCGGGCGCCGACACAAAAGGCGGGCTTCCCGGACCACGAGCAGGGTAAAGACGTTGCTCATGCGACGCGCTGCCCCAGGTCAAGGTCGCGATAACCGCTTGGCCGCAGCCCCAGAGTGTGGTGCGTGGTCAGCACGACGAGGCCGCCCCGCTCGCAGTGCCGCGCCAGATGCGCCTCCAGTTGAGCGACGCCGTGCTTGTCCAGCGCGGTGAAGGGCTCATCGAGAATCCACAGCGGTGGCGGCGCGAGATACAGCCGGGCCAGTGCGACGCGGCGCTGCTGGCCGGCGGAAAGCGTGTGGCAGGGAACATCCTCGAAACCCTTGAGTCCCACTTCGGCAAGGGCAGCCCAGATCGATGCGCGGGAAGCGCGATGGTGCAGCGCACTCAGCCAGGCGAGGTTTTCCTCGGCGCTGAGCAGGCCCTTGATGCCGGCGGCGTGACCGATCCAGAGCAGGTTGCGCGCCAGCTCGCCGCGTTGCGCATCGAGTGGCTGGCCTGCCAGGCGGACTTCACCGGATGTGGGCTGCATCAGACCGCAGAGCAGGCGCAGCAGGCTGGTCTTGCCGCTGCCGTTGGGCCCGGAGATCTGCAGCATCTGGCCGGCATGCAGTTGCAGATCGAGGCGCTCGAAGAGCATCCGCCAGTCGCGCTCGCAGGCCAGGGATACGGCTTCAAGGAAAGGGCTGGTCACCACATCGCTACCATGGACGTTCAAGAAGGCGAGATCCTTGCCGCTATACTGCAGACCCGTCGCGACGGATCGCTGTCGTTCTGGCCAGGGATGTTCCGAACTCGACGTGCTACCGGCGGGACGCCGCACACGCTGGTCTGGACGGGGCGGCATTATACATGCGAGGCCTGACCTCCAAAGCTGGCTTTTTCGACAGGTTGTAACCCGTTCATGACCGAGATCAGCGGACCGGCTGCCGTATCGACTGTTGCGCCCGCCGTGCGTCCAAACGCCACAGCCGGCGAAGTGGCCCTCAAGTTGCTGCAACCCCTCGAAGGCCTGCTGCTGCCTGGCGAAAGCGCCGACGCCGAAGTCCTCGCGGTCAAGCAGACCAGCGAGAGCTTCCAGGCCCTGCTGCGCCTGACTCTGGAAAGCGGTCGGCAGACCATCCTCGCCACCGCTACCAACCGTCCGTTGGAGTTGGGGAGCGCCTTCGGCGTCACCGCCCTCTCCGAAACCAGCCTGACCGCCGCCTTGCAGAATGCCGCAAAGGGCGCCGCCGGGCAGCCGATGATCATGCTCGACCTCGACGAGCTGCCGCCGGGCACGCTGTTGCAGGGCAAGGTCACCGCTAGCCAGCCACTGCCGCAGACGCCCGGTGAACCGCAGGCGTTCAAGGTCATCGTCACCCTGCTCAACACCGCGCAGGCCGGCAGCAAGCTGGTCATCGAAACCAATCTGCAACTAGGTCTGGGCAGCCTGCTCACCGCCGAAGTCAAAGGCAGCCAGGAGCTGAACTTCCTGCCGCTGAGCGGCCGCCTCGACCAGCTCGAACTGGGCCAGCAACTGACCAACCAGGCCGGCCGCCAGGGTTCGCTGGACAACCTGACGCGGGCGCTGTTCAACCTCAGCAGCCAGCCGGATCTGCCGGAAGCGCTGAATGCCAGCGTCGACAAGCTGCTGGCGAGCATGCCGGACATCCAGGAACTGACCGATCCGAAGGCGCTGGCCAAGGCGCTCGACGCCAGCGGTCTGTTCCTCGAAGCGAAACTGCTGCAGGGCCAGGGCGGCGCCCTGCCCCTCGACCTGAAAGCCAACCTGCTGCGCCTGATCTCGCAACTGTCGCCGGGGCTGACCCCGGACAGCCCGCAACTGGGGCCCAACAGCGGCGCGATGATGGCGCAGGCGCTGCCCGCCTTCGTCCGCAATGCGCTGGGCGCACTGGGGCAGGCCGGCGCGCGCCAGCAGGCGATGGGCTTTCCGCTGCCCTCCGGCCTGATGCAATCGCTGGAGGACGAGGACGACCTGGAGAGCCTGCTCAAGCTCGCCGCCGCCGCGGTGTCGCGGCTGCAGACGCACCAGCTGTCGAGCCTCGCGCAATCTCAGGTGCTGCCGGACGGCACCCACCTGACGACCTGGCAGCTGGAGTTGCCGATGCGCGCCCAGCAAAACCTCGTGCCGCTGCAGATCAAGCTGCAGAAGGAAGAACTGCCGTCGCCCAAAGGCCGCCAGGAAGACGGGGAAAAAATCTGGAAAGTCGAACTGGCCTTCGACCTGGCCCCGCTCGGCCCGCTGCAGGTACAGGCGCAGCTGATTCGTGGCGCGCTCTCCAGCCAGCTGTGGGCTGAACAGGCGCGCACGGCCGAACTGATCGACCACGAACTAGGGCATCTGCGCGAGCGCCTCGTCGAAGCCGGCCTGCAGGTCAGCGAACTGGCCTGTCGCAAGGGCCAGCCGCCCCGGGGGCCCCGCACAACGCTCGAACAACGCTGGGTGGACGACACCGCATGAGGAGATCGAGATGAGCGGACGCCAGGCGATCGCGCTGAAATACGACGGTCAGAGCGCCCCGACGCTGAGCGCCAAGGGTGACGACGAGCTTGCCGAGGCGATTCTCGCCATCGCCCGCGAATGCGAGGTGCCGATCTACGAGAACGCCGATCTGGTGCGGATACTGGCGCGGCTGGAACTGGGCGATGCGATCCCCGAGGCGTTGTACCGCACCATCGCCGAGATCATCGCGTTCGCCTGGTACCTCAAGGGCAAGGCCCCTCAAGGCTTTGGCGAACGCCGGGAGCGCGAGTTCAGCAATCCGCCGCTGCGCCTGGAAGGCCCCATCAGGGACTGAACGCGACCACCTCGCCCGCCAGGCCCTTGCCCTGCGGATAGTCCTGCAGCATCCATGCGAAGTAGCCCTCGCGGAAGTAGAACACCTGCTTGTATCCCCACTTGACCGCCAGCGCGGAGGCCACGGCGCCGCGCGGGCAGACATCGCTGTCGCAGTAGATCACCAGCGGGACCTCGCGTGGCCATTCGGGGCGTGCAAGACCGGCGAAACGCTCGGAGAGCTCGAGGTGCACGGCGCCATGCACATGCCCCCAGCTCCACTCGCTCACCGGACGCACATCGATGAACACCGCGCCCAAGTCGAAAAGACGCTTGGCCTGTTCCACGTTCACGGTCATAGCACCGGCGATACGCTCGGGCGCCTCTTGCGCCTGCACGTAACCGGTCGTCAGCAGCATCAGCAGGAATATGCGCAACATGGCGGCCTCCGAGGTCCTCGGGCGAGAACCCACCCTCAGCGAAAGAAACGCGCGCAAATGAATGCCGTGAGCATGAGCCGCGTAAAGGTAGGAGGGAAAGCGAGCGGATGGGTTCCGGGGAGGGAGACGAACGGTGTGGCTCAGCCCTTGCGTTGCGACTGATGGAGCTTGGCGACCAGTTCCGCTTCGGCTTTGGACAGCCCGCAGGACTGGGTCAGGTCATCGACGCTCGCGCCCAGCCCGACCAGCCGCGCCGCCTGGGTGAAGGAAAGGCTGGAGGGGTCGCGTTGTTCGATCTGGGTCAGCTTGTCGGGCAACGGGGCGACGGTGCGGCGCAGCTCGTGCAGCTCCTCGCCCATGCGGATGCTGCCGGTAAGGTAGGCATCCAGACGCTTGCTCAGTTCCTTGATGCGCTGGTCGCGCGCATTATCGCGCTCGGCCTGCTGCCGCGCCTGTTGGCGCTGGCCCTGCGCCAGCCACCAGCAAACATAACCCAGCCCGACGCAGACCAGGGCAAGAAAGACCAGCGCGGCTTCCAGCATCAGATGCTCTCGAGTTCCGACCACTCTTCCTCGGACATCATCTTGTCCAGCTCGACCAGGATCAGCAGTTCGCCGTTCTTGTTGCAGACGCCCTGGATGAACTTGGCCGACTCGTCGTTACCGACGTTGGGCGCGGTCTCGATTTCCGACTGACGCAGGTAGACCACTTCGGCGACGCTGTCGACGAGGATGCCCACGACCTGCTTGTCCGCTTCGATGATGACGATGCGGCTGTTGTCGGTGATGGAGGCCGAATCCAGACCGAAACGCTGGCGCGTGTCGATCACGGTGACCACGTTGCCACGCAGGTTGATGATCCCGAGCACGTAGCTGGGCGCGCCCGGGACCGGAGCGATCTCGGTATAGCGCAGCACTTCCTGCACCTGCATCACGTTGATGCCGTAGGTCTCGTTATCCAGGCGGAAGGTCACCCACTGCAGAATGGGATCTTCGGAGCCTTGCGCAGATGTCTTCTTCATATCCCAGCCTCTTCAATCACCGCAGGCGCGGTATGCGCGGGTTGCTTCCCGCCGTTGTCGTTGTCGCTCGCGCCAATCTGCGCGAGCCGTGGATTCAATGCAACTGCCCGTTGTTCATGCGTTTCACCGCACCGCTGGCGATGAGTTCGGCGAGGGCCGATACGTCCAGCAAGGCGCACATGTGCTCGATCACCGTGCCGGCCAGCCAGGGACGCTGGACGCGCTGGCTGCGCCATTTTATCTCGCTCGGGTCTAGGCGTATCGAGCGACTCACCTGATGCACCGCCAGGCCCCACTCATACCCCTGCACCGAAATCACATACTGCAGGCCCCGGCGAAAATCGTCGCGATAACGGTCGGGCATCACCCAGCGGGCGGTGTCCAGCACCTTCAGGTTGCCGGCCTGCGAAGGCAGGATGCCGAGGAACCATTCCGGTTGCCCGAACAGCGGCGTCAACTCCTGGTCCACGAGCGGGTAGATCGAGCCCAGGCACACCAGCGGCACTGCCAGGGTCAGCCCGGCAACGTCGAACAGCAGGCACTCGAAGGGCTCCTCGGCCCAATCGGGACGCTCGTCGAAATTCAGCGGCGCCGGTACACGCTCGGCACGCTGCTCAAGCTGCAGATCGACCACCGGCTCGACCACGATCACCGGCTCGATCACCGGCGGCGGCTCGACGACCGCCGCCGACGGGAGCAGCTCGACGGTCGGCAGCACCAACGGCCTGGGCTCGGCGAAGTCCAGACGCGCAATCGGCGAAGGTGCACGGGCCGGAGCCAAGGCGGGCGCCGGCTGGCGCGCATCGCGGACCTGCTCCTCGAGCACGGCGGCCTGGAACTCGTCGATGGCGACGCTGCTTTCCGGCGCCGTCCCGGGCTCCAACTCGAGCGTGGCTTCCTGCAACAGACCATCCAGGTAGGACTGGAGAGCCAGTTGGGAGCGTGTTGAAGTGGCAGCCGAACGACTCATGAAAAGAATCCGGGGGAATGGGAATAGTCAGTAAAGCCTATCGGCCGCCCTGCCCGCCTACTTGAGCCATGACGATGAAGAAACCCTGGCATGTCAGGCGACCTGCGCCGCCGCCTGATGCTCGAGCAGATGCTTGAGCAAGGCGCGATAGGCGATGACGCCACGACTCTTGGGGTCGAACTGTGACGGCGTGAGGCCCGCGCGACTGGCATCGCGCAGGCGCGTATCGACCGGAATGTAGGCGTGCCACAGCTGCTCGGGATAGGCATGGCGCAGCGTTCGCAGCGTCGACATGGATGCCTGCGTCCTGCGGTCGAACAACGTCGGCACGATGGTGTAAGGCAACGCCTGCTTGCGCGAACGGTTGATCATCGCCAGCGTATTCACCATCCGCTCCAGGCCTTTGACGGCGAGGAATTCGGTCTGCACCGGAATGATCAACTGCTGGCTCGCGGCCAGGGCATTGACCATCAACACACCGAGCAACGGCGGGCTGTCGATGATCGCGTGGTCGAAATCCTGAAAAAGCTGCGCCAATGATTTGGCGATCACCAGGCCCAAACCGCCCTTGCTCGGCGATTGCCGCTCCAGCGTAGCCAGTGCGGTGCTCGAGGGCAGCAGGGAAATGCGCTCGTGGCTGGTCTCCAGCAGCAGTTCGCGCGGCAGTCCCTGCGGGACCGTGCCCTGATGCAAGAACAGGTCGAAATTGCTGCGATCCAGCGTGTCCGGATCATGCCCGAAGTAGCTGGTCATGGAGCCGTGCGGATCGAGGTCGACGACGACCACGCGCTTGCCGGCGTCGGCCAGCAGGCCCGCCAGGGCGATGGATGAGGTGGTCTTGCCGACCCCTCCTTTCTGATTGGCTACTGCCCAAACTCTCATGGCTGATTTCCTCCCGGCGCGGCTTGCACCGCGCCGAGATTGGCGCCGCCCGGTGGCGGCGACGAAGGATTGACGGCTTCACCGATGGAAGCCCGCGCGTCCTGAGTATTAGCAGGTTGCGTGCCAGCCCGCTTGAGGGCCGCATCCGGTTGCGCCTTGCCACTGCCGGAACCACTGACGCTACGGCGCACATCCAGGTTGCGCGACACCACCAGCACCACCCGGCGATTGCGCGCACGGCCATCCGCGGTGGCGTTGTCCGCGACCGGCTGGAACTCGCCGTACCCCACCGCCGCCATCCGCCCGGGCGCAACGCCCTCCATCGCCATCATCCTCACGATGCTGGCGGCACGCGCCGCCGACAGCTCCCAGTTGGTGGGGAACTGCGCGGTGCGAATCGGCAGGTTGTCGGTGAAACCTTCGACATGCACAGGGTTTTCGTAGGGCGCCAGGATCTTCGCCACCTTCTCGATGATGGAGAAGGCGGCGTCGTTGGGGATCGCATCGCCGCTCGGAAACAGCAGGCTCGAATTGAGGGTGATCTCGACCCACAACTCGTTGCCCCGCACAGTCAGCTGCTCGGTCTTCATCAGGTCGCCAAAGGCGTCGCGAACGTCGTTGGCGATGGTTTCCAGGGGATCGGCAGGCCCGCGCTCCGACGATGAGTCGCTGCCTTCGATATCGTCGGTCAGCGAGCGATCGGGCTCGGTGGTGCGCGGGCGTTCGTCGCCGATGGGAATCGCCTTGATGGAGCGGTCCGGCTGATTGAACGCGCCGACCATGCTGTCCGAGAGCACCTTGTACTTGCCCTCGTTGATCGAGGAGATCGAGTACATCACCACAAAAAAAGCGAACAGCAGCGTGATGAAGTCGGCATAGGAAACCAGCCAACGCTCATGATTCGCGTGTTCTTCGGGGCGACGGCGGCGGGCCATGGGTCAATCCATGAAGCCTTGCAGCTTCAGTTCGATGGAGCGCGGGTTTTCGCCTTCGGCGATGGAAAGGATGCCCTCGAGGATCAGCTCGCGGTAGCGCGACTGGCGCATCGCAACCGAGCGCAGCTTGTTGCTTATCGGCAGCAGCAGCAGGTTGGCGAAGCTCACCCCATAGATGGTGGCGACGAACGCCACGGCGATTCCGCTGCCGAGTTGCGCGGGGTCCGCCAGATTGCCCATGACGTGGATCAGGCCCATCACCGCGCCGATGATGCCGATGGTGGGCGCATAGCCACCGGCGCTCTCGAAGACTTTCGCCGCCTGGATGTCGCGGTCTTCCTGGGTCAGCATGTCGACCTCGAGAATACCGCGGATCGCCTCCGGCTCGGCGCCGTCAACCAATAGCTGCAAGCCTTTGCGCGCGTAGGGATCGGGCTCGGCATCGGCGATCGGCTCGAGTCCCAGCAGCCCCTCCTTGCGCGCCGTCATGCTCCAGCCGACCACGCGATCGACGCCGCCGAACAGGTCGATGCTGGGCGGGAAAATGATCCAGCGCGACACCACCAGCGCCCGCTTGAGCACGCTCATCGGGGTCTGCAGGAAGGAAGCGCCCAGCGTGCCCCCCACGACGATCAGCGCGGCCGGGCCGTTGAGCAGCGCACCGATGTGCCCGCCCTCGATGTAGTTGCCACCGACGATGGCCACCAGCGCCAGGACGATCCCGATGAGACTCAGTGCATCCATCAGATGACGGCCTCGGCCAGATGCCTGCCGATGTCGTCGAGGCCATAGACGGCGTCGGCCAGGTTGGCTTTGACGATCGCCATCGGCATGCCGTAGATCACGCAGCTGGCTTCGTCCTGCGCCCACACCTGGCTGCCGGCCTGCTTGAGCATTCGCGCGCCTTCGCGACCGTCGGCGCCCATGCCGGTCAGGACCACGGCCAGCACCTTGTCGTTGTACGAGCGCGCAGCCGAACCGAAGGTAATGTCGACGCACGGCTTGTAGTTGAGGCGCTCGTCGCCCGGCAGGATTTTCACCGCGCCACGGCCGTCGACCATCATCTGCTTGCCACCCGGTGCCAGCAGCGCCAGGCCCGGGCGCAGCAGGTCGCCATCCGCCGCTTCCTTGACGGATATCCGGCAGAGCTTGTCGAGACGCTCGGCGAAGGCCTTGGTGAAGGCCGCCGGCATGTGCTGGATCAGCACGATCGGCGCGGGGAAGTTGGCGGGAAGCTGGGTCAGGACCCGCTGCAGCGCGACCGGTCCGCCGGTGGAGGTGCCGATCGCCACCAGCTTGTAGGAGCGCCGTTTGGGCGTCGGGCTGCTCGCGCTCGGCGCGGCGGGCGCAGAGTGCGCTGGCGCAGCGGACGGACGAGCAGGCGCCGGCGCGGGATGAAGATGCGCGGACGTCGTGGAACCGGGTGCGTGGGAATGCACCGGCGCCTGGGCGAAACTGCCCAGCCGGCGGTTGCTGCGCGAGATGGTGTGAATCTTCTCGCAGAGCATCTGGCGGATCTTCTCGGGGTTGCGCGAGATGTCCTCGAAGTTCTTCGGCAGGTAATCCACGGCGCCGGCGTCGAGCGCATCCAGCGTCACCCGTGCGCCTTCGTGAGTCAGCGAGGAGAACATCAGAACAGGCGTCGGGCAACGCTGCATGATCGTCCGCACGGCGGTGATGCCATCCATCATCGGCATCTCGTAATCCATGGTGATCACGTCCGGCTTCAGCGCCAGCGCCTGGTCGATCGCCTCACGGCCGTTCGTCGCAGTGCCGACCACCTGAATGTTCGGGTCCGCCGAGAGTATTTCCGCCACCCTCCTGCGGAAGAAACCGGAATCGTCCACCACCAGGACTTTTACAGCCATAACAACTCCTCATGGAACGGGCCGTGACCCGCCCCGAAATCAGATGCGCCGCGCGTAGCGCTTGAGCATGCTCGGCACGTCGAGGATCAAGGCGATACGTCCGTCACCCGTGATGGTCGCGCCGGCCATGCCGGGCGTTCCCTGGAGCATCTTGCCCAGTGGCTTGATCACCACTTCTTCCTGGCCGACCAGTTGATCGACGACGAAGCCGATCCGCTGCGTGCCGACCGACAGGATCACCACATGCCCTTCGACCTGCTCGTCCTGAGCGGCGCGCGGCACCAGCCAGCGCTTGAGGTAGAACAGAGGCAGCGCCTTGTCGCGGACGATCACCACTTCCTGGCCGTCGACGACGTTGGTGCGCGACAGGTCGAGGTGGAAGATTTCGTTGACGTTGACCAGCGGGAAGGCGAAGGCCTGGTTCGCCAGCATGACCATCAGCGTCGGCATGATCGCCAGCGTCAACGGCACCTTGATGACGATCTTCGAGCCCTGGCCCTTGGTGGAGAAGACGTTGACCGTGCCGTTGAGCTGGGAAATCTTGGTCTTCACCACGTCCATGCCGACACCGCGGCCGGAAACGTCGGAAATCTCGGTCTTGGTCGAGAAACCGGGGGCGAAGATCAGGTTGTAGCACTCGAGCTCGGTGAGCCGCTCGGAAACGTCCTTGTCCAGCAGGCCTTTCTCGACGGCCTTGGCGCGCAGGACGTTGGCGTCCATGCCTTTGCCGTCGTCGGTGATCATCAGCAGGATGTGGTCGCCTTCCTGCTCGGCCGACAACACCACTCGGCCGGTGCGCGGCTTGCCGGCGGCCTCGCGCTCTTCCGGGGTCTCGATGCCGTGGTCGACGGCGTTGCGCACCAGGTGGACCAGCGGATCGGCCAGCGCCTCGACCAGGTTCTTGTCGAGGTCGGTCTCTTCACCGACCAGTTCCAGGTTGATCTCTTTCTTCAGGTTGCGGGCGAGGTCGCGAACCAGCCGGGGGAAGCGTCCGAAGACCTTCTTGATCGGCTGCATGCGCGTCTTCATCACCGAGGTCTGCAGGTCGGCGGTGACCACATCCAGGTTGGAGACGGCCTTGGACATGGCTTCGTCGCCGCTGTTGAGTCCCAGGCGCACCAGGCGGTTACGCACCAGCACCAGTTCGCCGACCATGTTCATGATTTCGTCGAGCCGCGCGGTATCCACGCGCACGGTGGTTTCCGCCTCGCTGACCGGACCGGCCTTGTCCGGGTGCGCCGCGGCCGGAGCGGGAGCTGGCGCCGCGGAGAGCTTGGGCGCGGGCTTCTCGGCGGGCTTTTCAGCCGGTTTGGCGGCAGGGGTCGCCGCGGGCGGGGGCGCGGGCTTCGCCGGCGCAGCCGCTACGGGGGCGGCCTCCACGGGCGGAACGAACTTGCCCTTGCCGTGCAACTGGTCGAGAAGCGCTTCGAATTCGTCGTCGCTGATGTTGTCGCTCGCGCCGGCGGGCGCGGCCTCTGGCGCAGGCGCAGGCGCAGCGGGTGCGGCATCGACGGGAGGCACGAACTTGCCCTTGCCGTGCAACTGATCCAGCAGGGCTTCGAATTCGTCGTCGCTGATGTCGTCGCCCGACGGGGCGGCAGCGGATGCAGCTGCTACAGGCGCGCTCGGTGCGGCGGGCGCAACGGCGGACACCGGTTTGTCGCCGTGTAGCTGATCCAGCAGGGCTTCGAACTCGTCGTCGGTGATTTCATCGCTGGCGCTGGCGCTGGCGGCCGGAGCCTGGGCGGGTTCGCTGATCGCGCTTAGCAGCTGCTCGAACTCGCTGTCGGTGATGTCTCCCGAAGGCTCTGCAGCCGGCGCCTCGGCCTGAACCACGGGCTCGACTTCGGCAGCGGTCTCCTCAGGAGGCGCTTCGGCCGGCGCGGCGGCAGAAGCCGGGGCGGCCAGACGAGAAAGCGCGGCGAGGAGTTCGCGCGGCGCCGGCGTCGGCGCGGTTCGCTCGCGCACTTCGGCGAACATCGCGTTCACCGCATCGAGCGCCTGCAGCACCACATCCATCAGTTCGGCATCCACGCGGCGTTCGCCCTTGCGCAGGATGTCGAAGACGTTCTCAGCGATATGGCAGCACTCCACCAGCTCGTTCAGCTGCAGGAAACCCGCGCCGCCCTTGACGGTGTGAAAACCGCGAAAGATCGCATTGAGCAGGTTCATGTCGTCAGGGCGGCTTTCCAGCTCCACCAACTGTTCCGACAGCTGCTCGAGAATCTCGCCGGCCTCTACCAGGAAGTCCTGGAGAATCTCTTCATCGGCGTCGAAGCTCATTTCCACCTTCCCATAGGATCTGTTGACGTTTCGTCGCGAACCGTGTTGAGCCGCAGGGACGGGGCGCGTTTTTCGCAGGCCGGCGTCACTCGTCGTTCATCTGGAGCAACCAACTTCTCTCCTCCTTCCTTGCCCTGCGAAAACGCCTAGGTCGTGGCCGTAACCAAAACGTCGACGGGTCCTAGAATCCAAGACTGGATAGCAGATCGTCGACATCGTCCTGACCGGATACGACGTCATCACGCTTATCGGCATGAATCTGCGGACCTTCACCCCGGGAGGACTCTTTTTGTTGTTTTTCTTGCTCGGCACGCAGCCCTTCGTGGTCGTGCTTGATGCCGGCGAAACGATCGACCTGGCTGGCCATGAGCATCAGCTTGAGCAGATTGCTCTCGACTTCGGTGACCAAGGTGGTGACACGCTTGATCACCTGACCGGTGAGGTCCTGGTAATCCTGCGCCAGAAGAATGTCGTTCAGGTGGCCGGAGAGCTTGGCGCCGTCCCGCTCGCTGCGCGCGAGGAACAGCTCGACACGCTTGGCCAGGTCGCGAAAGGCGTCCGCACCGATTTCGCGGCGCATGAAGCGCTGCCATTCGACGCTCAGGCTCTGGGCCTCGTCGGCCATGCCGTTGACCACCGGCGCGCACTCTTCCACCAGATCCATCGTGCGGTTGGCCGCACGCTCGGTCATCGTCACCACGTAGGAGAGACGCTCGGTGGCATCGGAGATCTGCGAGACTTCCTGCGCGTGCGGAACACGGGGATCGAGCTGGAAGTTGACGATGGCATTGTGCAGCTCGCGGGTGAGCTTGCCGACTTCCTGATACAGACCGCGATCGCGGACCTGATTCAGTTGATGGATGATTTGCACCACATCAGCGAAGTTGCCTTTTTCGAGGCTTTCGGTCAGCTGACGGGCGTGGGACTTCAGGGTCGACTCGAAGTCATCGCCCATAGAGATGTTGTCGTGATCCATAGCGCCCTCGAGGCGAACATCAGCCGTTGACCCGCTCGAAGATCTTTTCGATCTTCTCTTTCAGTACCTGGGCCGTGAAGGGTTTGACCACATACCCGTTCACGCCGGCCTGGGCCGCCTCGATGATCTGATCGCGCTTGGCTTCAGCAGTCACCATGAGCACGGGAAGGTGCTTGAGTCGATCATCGGCGCGCACCGCACGCAGCAGATCGATCCCGGACATGTTGGGCATGTTCCAGTCGGTGACCAGGAAGTCGAAGCTGCCGCTGTGCAGCATCGGTAATGCCGTGGTGCCGTCGTCGGCCTCCGCGGTATTGGTGAACCCCAGGTCACGCAGGAGGTTCTTGATGATCCGTCTCATCGTGGAGAAGTCGTCCACGATGAGGATTTTCATGTTCTTGTCCAAGTCGACCTCCGTACAATCCCAAACGCCGCCTCGCAGCGCGCGCCTCGCAAGCGTGAAACCGGCTGCCTCAGTGCGCGCGCCATTCAACCAGACGTGCCCGCAAACGCGCGGCACACTGGCTATGCAACTGGCTGACGCGCGACTCGCTGACCCCCAGCACCTCGCCGATTTCCTTCAGATTCAGTTCTTCGTCGTAGTACAGCGAAAGAACCAGCCGCTCGCGTTCCGGAAGATTGGCAATGGCGTCGGCCAAGGCCCTCTGGAAGCGGTCATCCTCCAGATCGCGGGCGGGTTCGTAATGGGTGAAGCTACCGTCCTCGTGCAGGCCCGAACCGTGCTCGCCTTCCTGCAGGAGGTCGTCGAAGCTGAACAGGCGGCTGCCCTGAGTGTCGCTCAGGATGCCGTAGTACTCTTCAAGACTCAATTTAAGTTCGGCCGCAACCTCTTGATCTTTAGCGTCTCTGCCCGTTCTCGCCTCGACGGCGCGGATGGCGTCGCTGACCATGCGGCTGTTGCGATGCACGGAACGCGGAGCCCAGTCGCCCTTGCGCACCTCGTCGAGCATCGCTCCACGGATACGGATTCCGGCGTAGGTCTCGAAGCTGGCGCCCTTGCCCGAGTCGTACTTCTTGGCAGCCTCGAGCAGGCCGATCATTCCGGCCTGCATCAGGTCCTCCACCTGCACGCTGGCCGGAAGCCGGGCCAACAGGTGGTAGGCGATCCGCTTGACCAACGGTGCATAACGCTCGATGAGCTGAGTTTGCGAGTCCTTCGCCTGCGATTTGCTGTACATACGAAGTCCACTGGCGGCTGTCATACGGGTGAGTCTGCGGTAGTCGGTTTAACCAGACGCTCGACGAAAAACTCGAGGTGACCGCGCGGGTTGGCCGGCAACGGCCAGGTGTCGACTTTCTGCGCGATCGCCTTGAACGCCAGCGCACACTTGGAGCGCGGAAAAGCTTCATAGACGGCGCGCTGCTTCTGTACGGCTTTGCGCACCGACTCGTCGTAAGGCACGGCACCCACGTACTGCAGGGCGACGTCGAGGAAGCGGTCGGTGACCTTGGTGAGCTTAGCAAACAGATTGCGACCTTCCTGGGGGCTGTGCGCCATATTCGCCAGCACCCGGAAACGGTTCATGCCGTAGTCGCGGTTGAGCAGTTTGATCAGCGCGTAGGCGTCGGTGATCGAGGTGGGTTCGTCGCAGACCACCACCAGCACTTCCTGGGCGGCGCGGACGAAGCTGACCACGCCGTCGCCGATCCCGGCCGCGGTGTCGATGACCAGCACGTCGATGTTGTCGCTGATGTCGCTGAACGCCTGAATCAGACCGGCGTGCTGCATCGGCGTCAGCTGCACCATGCTCTGGGTGCCGGAAGCGGCCGGAACGATGCGCACGCCGCCCGGGCCTTGCAGCAGCACGTCACGCAGGTCGCAGTGGCCGTCGATGACATCGGCCAGGGTGCGCTTCGGCGACAGGCCGAGGAGCACGTCGACGTTGGCCAGACCCAGGTCGGCGTCGAGCAGCATCACCCGCCGACCGAGGTCGGCCAGGGCCAGCGACAGGTTGACGGACACGTTGGTCTTGCCAACGCCGCCCTTCCCACCGGTCACTGCGATCACTTGAACTGGATGCAAACTAGCCATTTCTCTCACACCTTGTCTGCGACTGAGGCAGGCAACTGTCTCTCGACGGTCAATTAGCCGACGCGACGCGCCGAACTGTTATAGAGGCCGGCGAACATGTCGGCCATTGCATCTTCACTGGGTTCTTCCGGCGCCTGCAGGGCGACGGCGCGGCTCACCAGTTGATGACTGCGCGGAACGTGCAGATCATCCGGGATTCGCGGGCCATCGGCCAGATAGGCTACCGGCAGACGCTGGCTGATAGCCAGCCCGAGCACTTCGCCCAGGCTAGCCGCCTCGTCCAGCTTGGTCAGCATGCAACCGACCAGGCCGCAGCGCTTGTAGCTATGATACGCGGCCTTGAGCACCTGGCTCTGGCTGGTGGCCGCCATGACCAGGTAATTCTTCGATTTCAGGCCACGGCTGGCGAGCGCTTCGAGCTGCATGCGCAGGGCCGGGTCGTTGTTCGGCAGGCCGGCGGTGTCGATCAGGATCACGCGCTTCTTCGCCAACGGGGCCACGGCCTGGGTCAGCGAGCTGCCCGGATCGACCTGGGTCACCGAGACGTTGAGGATGCGGCCAAGGGTCTTGAGCTGCTCCTGGGCACCGATGCGGTAGCTGTCCATGCTCACCAGCGCCACATGCTGGGCGCCGTACTTGAGCACGTAGCGCGCCGCCATCTTCGCCAGGGTGGTGGTCTTGCCCATGCCGGCCGGGCCGACCAGAGCGATCACGCCGCCCTCTTCCAGCGGCTCTTGGGCCGGAGTCTTGATCGCGTGGGCCAGGTAGGCGAGAACCATGCGCCAGGCCTGACGCGGTTCCTGAACCTGGCCGACCTTGTCCAGCAGCGCGCGGGCGATTTCCGCCGGCAGGCCGAGGCGTTGCAGGCGACGCCAGAGGTTGGCCTGCTGCGGACGCTGACTCTGCATCTGGGTCCAGGCGAACGAGCCGAGCTGCACTTCGATCAGTTCACGCAGGCCATTGAGTTCGTGGCGCATGGCATCCAGCGCACGCGAATCACCGGCCGGAGCGGCGGCGACGGCGGCCGGCTGTGCCGGGACCTGCGGACGCGCGGTGACCTTGGAGGTCGGCAGCTCGGGGGCAACCAACGGTTCGTTGGCGAACAGCTGGCGGTCCTTGACCACTTCGCCAGCGGCGCGCACGGCCAGTTCGGCGTGGGCCGACGCGATCTTCGCCTGGGTCTTGCGCAGCTCGGCCTCAAGCTCGGCGTTCGGCTGGCGTACCGGCTCGGACGGCATCTGGTAGTCGAGCGCGGCAGTCAGCTCCACGCCGCCGGCAACCCGGCGGTTGGCGATGATCGCGGCATCGGCCCCGAGCTCATCACGAACCAGCTTCATGGCTTGACGCATGTCGGCGGCGAAGAAGCGTTTCACTTGCATGGCCTGTTAACCTCAGTTTTGTCCCACGGTGGCGACGATGGTGACCTGCTTGTTGTCCGGGATTTCCTGGTAGGCCAGTACGTGCATGTTCGGCACGGCCAGTCGAGCAAACCGCGAGAGCATCGCCCGGATCGGACCGGCTACCAGCAGGATCGCCGGTTTGCCCATCATCTCCTGACGCTGCGCCGCCTCCACCAGGGAACGCTGCAGCTTCTCGGCCATGCCAGGTTCGAGGAGGATGCCATCCTCGGAGCCCTGACCGGCCTTGTGAAGACTATTGAGCAATATCTGTTCCAACCTTGGATCGAGCGTGATGACAGGCATCTCCGGCTCTAGTCCCACAACGGTTTGCACGATTGAGCGGGCCAGCGCGACGCGGACCGCTGCAACCATGGCGGCGGGATCTTGACTCTTCGCAGCGACGTTCGCGATGGCTTCGGCGATGGTGCGGATATCGCGAACCGGAACCTGTTCGTTGAGCAGCGCCTGCAACACCTTGAGCAGCGTGGACAGCGAAATCATCCCCGGCACCAGCTCTTCGGCCAGCTTCGGCGAGCTCTTCGCCAGCAGTTGCAGCAGTTGCTGGACTTCTTCGTGGCCAAGCAGCTCGTGGGCATGCTTGTTCAGCACCTGATTGAGGTGAGTGGCGACCACGGTGCTGGCGTCGACCACGGTGTAGCCAAGCGATTGCGCCTGGTCGCGCTGGCTGGGGTCGATCCAGACCGCCTCCAGGCCGAACGCCGGATCTTTGGCGGCGATGCCGTTGAGGCTGCCGAATACCTGGCCAGGGTTGATCGCCAGTTCGCGATCGGGATAGATCTCCGCCTCGGCGACGCTGACACCCATCAGGGTCAGGCGGTAGGCGTTGGGCAGCAGGTCGAGGTTGTCGCGGATGTGCACGGACGGCATGAGGAAGCCCATCTCCTGGGAGAGCTTCTTGCGTACCCCCTTGATCCGCGCCAGCAGCTGGCCACCCTGGTTGCGGTCGACCAGTGGAATCAGCCGATAACCCACTTCCAGACCGACCATATCCACCGGGGTGACGTCGTCCCAGCCGAGCTCCTTGGTTTCCTGCGCGCGCTGGGCGGGGATCAGTTCCTGCTGGCGGGCGGTTTCCTGGACCTCGGCTTCCTTGGCCTTGTTGGCCTTGTTCCAGATCATGTAGGCGCCACCGGCGGCTATCAGGCCCAGACCGATGAAGGGCACGTGCGGCATGCCGGGAACCAGGCCCATGGCGACCATGATCAGCGCCGATACGGCCAGTGCCTTGGGCGAGGTGAACATCTGCCGGTTGACCTGCTGCCCCATGTCCTCGGAGCTGGACACGCGGGTCACCATGATCGCGGCGGCGGTCGACAGTAGCAGCGACGGAATCTGCGCGACCAGGCCGTCACCGATGGTCAGCAGTGCGTAGATGCGGCCGGCATCGCCGAACGACAGGTCGTGCTGGAGAATGCCGATGCCCATGCCGCCGATGAGGTTGATGAAGAGGATCAACAGGCCGGCGACGGCGTCACCGCGGACGAATTTGCTGGCACCGTCCATCGAACCGTAGAAGTCGGCTTCCTGACCCACTTCCTGGCGGCGCAGCTTGGCTTGCGCCTGGTCGATGATGCCGGCGTTGAGGTCGGCGTCGATGGCCATCTGTTTGCCCGGCATGGCGTCGAGGGTGAAGCGCGCGCTCACCTCGGAAATACGCCCGGCACCCTTGGTGACCACCACGAAGTTGATGATCATCAGGATCGCGAACACGACCACGCCGACCACGTAGTTGCCGCCGACGACCACGTCGCCGAAGGCCTGGATCACCTTGCCCGCGGCGTGGTGACCTTCCTGGCCGTGAAGCAGCACGACGCGGCTGGAGGCCACGTTCAACGCCAGACGCAGCAGCGTGGAGACCAGCAGGATGGTCGGGAAAACCGCGAAATCCAGCGGTCGCAACGCGTACACGCTGACCAGCAGAACGACGATCGACAGGGCGATGTTGAAGGTGAAGAACACATCCAGGAGGAAGGCAGGCACCGGCAGGATCATCATGCCGAGCATCACCAGTACCAGCAGCGGCACCCCGAGGTTGCCACGGCCGGCGCCGATCGCATTCATTCGCATGTTGTTGAACAGCTGAGTGCGTTCCACCCGATTCTCCTAGCCCGATCCAAACAATCTTTTGACGCCAGTGGGCGTGCGCCAATGCCAGTGCAAGAGCCCGGCCAACTTGGAGAACCCAATGAAGATCAATGGCTTGCGGTAGGCGCAAACCATTGGCGGGCGCTACGGAGAACCGCGCTGGCGGCGGGGAGTCAGAACACTGTCGGCGGGCAACGACGCGCGCCGCAGGTTGCAAGGAGCCACTTCATGAAGAACTGGATGATCGCCGCACTCGTAGGCGGCTGCGCACTCAGCGCCCAGGCGGAAAGCCTTTCGATTCCGATGAACATCGTCAGCGCCAACGGCATTGGCGAAAAGGTCGGCACGGTAAGCGTCGAGGAAACCCCGTATGGCCTGGTGTTCACCCCGCAACTGGCGGGCCTGGCGCAAGGCATTCACGGTTTCCACATTCACGCCAAGGCGAGTTGCGACGCCGCCCTCAAGGACGGCAAGCCCTCCGCGGCAGAAGCCGCCGGCGGCCATTGGGACCCGAAGGAGACTGGCAAGCACGGCGCGCCCTGGGGCGATGGCCACCTCGGCGACCTCCCTGCCCTGCTGGTGACCGCCGACGGCAAGGCGATGCAGCCGGTGCTCGCACCCCGCCTGAAGAGCCTGGCGGAGATCAAGGGTCATGCGCTGATGATTCACCAGGCCGGAGACAACCACTCCGACCATCCGCAGCCACTGGGCGGTGGCGGCGCGAGAATGGCCTGCGGGGTCATCCGGTAACGCCGCGAAACGCGGGAGCGGACTATCACTCGTCGCGACGAAGGTCCGGTGGAATCGGCAGATCGGGCAGCGGCGTGGGCCGCTTGCCCTTGCCGGAGCGGAACTGCTTGAGCTGGTAGACGTAAGCCAGCACCTGCGCGACCGCCAGGTACAGGCCCGCCGGGATTTCCTGATCGACCTCGGTGGAGTAGTACACCGAACGCGCCAGCGCCGGTGACTCCATCAGCAGCACCTTGTGCTCCTGGGCGATCTCGCGAATCTTCAGCGCGAGGAAGTCGCCGCCCTTGGCCAGTACGACCGGCGCCGTACCCTTGGTCGGGTCGTACTTCAGGGCGACCGCGAAGTGCGTCGGGTTGGTGATCACCACGTCGGCCTCCGGCACCGCCTGCATCATCCGCCGTTCGGCCATTTGCCGCTGCATCTGGCGGATCTTGCCCTTGACCTCGGGCTTGCCTTCGCTGTCCTTGTACTCGTCCTTGATCTCCTGCTTGGTCATCATCAGCTTCTGCTTGTTGTCCCAGAGCTGGAACGGCACATCCACCGCCGCAATCAGGATCAGCCCGGAGGCCATCCACAGCGCGCTATTGCCAAGCACCTCGACGGCGTGGCCAAGCGCCGTTTCCAGCGGCTGGCCGGACAGCGCCAGCAGGTCGTTGCGGTCGTTGGAGAGCACCACGATGCCGACCATGAGCGTAATGCTGAACTTGGCCAGCGCCTTGACCAGCTCGATCACCGACTTCTTGGAGAACATCCGCGCCAGGCCGGGACCGGGATTCATCCGACCGAACTTGGGCACCATGGTCTTGGTGGAAAACATCCAGCCGCCGAGCGCGATGTTGCCGACAATCGATGCCGCCAGCAGCACCGCGAGGATCGGCGCCAGCGCCTTGATCGCCATGGTGCCCGCCTTGAGCAGCAGCAGCGCCATGCTGCCGGTGTCCATCAGCGTGTCGCGGCTGATGCTCAAGCAACCACGCATGAGGTCGACCAGTGCGCTGGCCAGGTCGCCACCGTAGATCATCAGCGCGATCACCCCGGACATCACCACCACCAGCGTGCTCAGCTCCCGGGAGCGGGCGATCTGCCCCTCCTCCCGCGACTCGCGCAGGCGTTTCTCGGTGGGTTCCTCGCTTTTGTCGGCACCGCTCTCGCTTTCAGCCATCGCTCACCTCGCCTGCGCCAGATCGCGCAGCATCGCCAGGGCCACGCTGGAGAGATTCTGGTACTGATTGAGGGTATCGGCCATGCCGATCCAGACCACCACCAGGCCGAAGGTCAAGGTCAGCGGAAAGCCGACGGAGAAGATGTTCAGCTGCGGCGCTGCGCGGGTCATCACGCCGAACGCCAGGTTGACCACCAGCAGCGCGGTCACCACCGGCAGGGAAATCAGCAGCCCGGCGCCGAGCACCCAGCTGAGCTTTCCGACCAATTCCCAGTAGTGTCCGACCAGCATTCCGCTGCCCACCGGCAGCGTCACGAAGCTCTCGGTGATCACCTCGAAGACCACCAGATGGCCGTTCATGGCGAGAAACAGCAGCGTGGTGAGCATCGTCAGGAGCTGGCCCAGCACCGGCACGGAAATCCCGTTGGCGGGGTCGACCATCGCGGCGAAGCCGATACCCATCTGGATTGAGAGAATCTGGCCAATCACCGTGTACACATGGAAGAACAGTTGCAGCATGAAGCCGAACATCGCGCCGATCAGCACTTCCTGGGCGATCAGCAGCAGCGAGCGCAGGTTGAGCGCATCGACCTCCGGCATCGGCGGAAGGGTCGGCACGATGACCACGGTGATCGCCAGCGCCAGGTACAGCCGCACCCGGGTCGGGACCAGCTGGGTGCCGAAGATCGGCATCACCATCAGCAGCGAGGAGATCCGGAACAGCGGCAGCAGGAAGCTGGAGATCCAGCCGCCGATCTGGCCGTTGGAAAGCTCGAGCATCGCTAGCCGATCACCAGCGGAATGTTCTGTATCAGCGTCGTGGTGTACTCCATCAGTTGCCGGACCATCCACGGCCCGCCGACGATCAGCGTCAGCAGCATCACCAGCAGGCGCGGCAGGAAGCTAAGGGTCTGTTCGTTGATCTGCGTCGCCGCCTGGAACATGGCGACGACGAGGCCCACCAGCAGGCTCGGCAGCACCAGGATGCCGACCATCACCGTGATCATCCACAGCGCTTCGCGAAAGATGTCCACCGCCACTTCGGGTGTCATGTGTGCCTCCTGGCCGCCGGGCGGCCGAAATGTGCCGCTGCCGCTAAAGGGTGCCGAAGCTGCCCGCCAGGGTGCCGATGATCAGGCCCCAGCCGTCGATCAGCACGAACAGCATGATCTTGAAGGGCAACGAGATGATCATCGGCGAGAGCATCATCATGCCCATCGCCATCAGCACGCTGGCCACCACCATGTCGATGATGAGGAACGGAATGAAGATCATGAAGCCGATCTGGAACGCCGTCTTCAGCTCGGAGGTGACGAACGCCGGCACCAGGATGGTCAGGGGCGCGTCCTGCGGGCTGGCGATGTCGGTGCGCTTGGAGAGGCGCATGAACAGGTCGAGATCGCTCTCCCGCGTCTGCCCGAGCATGAAGTTCTTCAGCGGGCCCTGCGCCTTGGCGATCGCATCCTGGGCGGTCATCTGCTCATTCAGGTAGGGCTGCAGCGCCTCGCGGTTCACCTGGTCGAACACCGGCGCCATGATGAACAGCGTGAGGAACATCGCCAGGCCGATGAGTATCTGGTTGGACGGCGTCTGTTGCAGACCAAGCGCCTGACGCAGGATCGAGAAGACGATGATGATGCGGGTGAAGCTGGTCATCAGCATGACGAACGCCGGGATGAAGCTCAGCGCGGTCATGATCAGCAGGATCTGCAGGCTGACCGAATACTCCTGCTGCCCCTGCGGGTTGGTCGACAGCGTGATCGCCGGGACCGACAGCGGATTGGCGCTATTCACGGCCTCCTGGCCGAACGCCAGGGGCGCCGCGATCAGCACGAACAGGGTCAGCAACAAACGCCACATCAATTCTTATCCTTGTCCTTGTCTTTACCGAGCAGCTCCATCAGGCGCTGGGCGAACTCCGGCGACGCCGGCTCTGCGTCGGCGACCAGCACCGGCTCGGCGAGCACGTGCAGCGGCGTGATGCGGCCGGGCGAGATTCCCAGCAGCACCTGCTCGCGGCCGACCTGCACCAGCAGCAGACGGTCGCGCGGGCCGAGCGCCTGGCTGGACACCAGCTTGATCGCCTGGCTGCCGCGCGGGCCGATCTGCTGCACGCGGCGCAGCGCCCAGGCGAGCAGGAAGATCAGCCCGATCACCAGCAGCAGGCCGAGCAGCATCTGCCCGATCTGGCTGCCGAGGCTGCCGTTGCCCGGCAACGCGGCGCTGCCCGTTTCGGCGGCCAGCGCGGAGAGTGGCAAACCGAAGAGTACGGCGAGGGCGGCTCTGCTCATGCTCAGCTCAGCTTCTTGATGCGTTCGCTGGGGCTGATCACGTCGGTCAGGCGGATGCCGAACTTCTCGTTGACCACCACCACTTCGCCATGCGCGATCAGCGTGCCGTTGACCAGCACGTCGAGCGGCTCGCCCGCCAGGCGATCCAGTTCGATCACCGAGCCCTGGTTCAGCTGCAGCAGGTTGCGAATGGTGATGTCGGTGTTGCCGACCTCCATCGAGATCGACACCGGAATGTCGAGGATCACGTCCAGGTTCGGGCCGTCCAGGCTGACCGGCGCGTTGGAGCGCGGCACGCTGCCGAACTCCTCCATCTGCGCCCGCGGCGCGGGCGGCGCCGCGCTCTGCGAGAGCATGGCGTCGATATCGTCCTGGTCGGCGTCGCCGGCCTCGGCAAGTGCCGCGGCCCATTCATCGGCCAGTGCTTTCTCCTCGGGGGAGGTGTCTTGATCGTCTGCCATCGGTGTTCCTCGGCTGGCTCTGAAAAGGGAATGGAGACGCCCGCCTCAGCGGGCGCGGCCTATCGGCTCGAGCACCTGCAGGGACAGGTTGCCCTTGTGCGCGCCGATCTTGACCTTGAACGCCGGCACGCCATTGGCGCGCAGGACGATGTTTTCCGGCAGCTCCACCGGGATCACGTCGCCGGGCTGCATGTGCAAGATGTCGCGGACCTTGAGCTGGCGCCGCGCCACCGTGGCGCCGAGCGGCACGCTGACGTCGAGGATGTCCTCGCGCAGTGCCTTCACCCAGCGCTCGTCCTGATCGTCCATGTCGGACTGGAAGCCGGCGTCGAGCATTTCCCGGATCGGCTCGATCATCGAGTACGGCATGGTGATGTGCAGGTCGCCGCCGCCGCCGTCCAGCTCGATGTGGAAGGTCGAGACCACCACCACTTCGCTGGGACTGACGATGTTCGCCAGGGCCGGGTTTACCTCGGAGTTGATGTACTCGAAGTTCACGTCGAGCACCGCGTGCCAGGCTTCGCGAAGGTCGTTGAAGGCCTGGTCGATGACCATCCGCACCACGCGCAACTCGGTCGGGGTGAACTCGCGGCCTTCGATCTTTGCGTGACGGCCGTCGCCGCCGAAGAAGTTGTCCACCAGCTTGAACACCAGCTTGGCGTCGAGGATGAATAGCGCAGTTCCGCGCAGCGGCTTCATCTTCACCAGGTTGAGGCTGGTCGGCACGTACAGCGAATGCACGTATTCGCCGAACTTCATCACCTGCACGCCGCCGACCGCCACGTCCGCCGAGCGGCGCAGCAAGTTGAACATGCTGATACGGGTATAACGGGCGAAGCGCTCGTTGATCATCTCCAGCGTCGGCATGCGACCGCGAACGATGCGGTCCTGGCTGGTGAGGTCGTAACTCTTGACGCTGCCGGGCTCGACGTCGGTTTCGGTCTCGACGGCGCCATCGTCCACACCGTGCAGCAGGGCGTCGATTTCGTCCTGCGACAGCAGGTCTTGTACAGCCATGGACGGGCTCCTACTGCAATACGAAGTTGGTGAAGAGAACCTGCTCGATCACGGTCTTGCCGACCTCTTTCTGCGCCAGCTCCTGGACGCTAGCGGTGGCCTTCTGGCGCAACATTTCCTTGCCGACGGCGCTGGTCAGGCTTTCGAAATCCTGGCTGGAAAACAGCATCACCAGGTTGTTCCGCAGGACCGGCATGTGCACCTTCAACGCGTCGAGGGACGCCTGATCACGGGCCATCAGTGCCACCGTGACCTGCATGTAGCGCTGCCGGCCGTTGTAATTGAAGTTGACCACGAAGGCCGGCGCCAGCGCTTCGTAGATGGCCGGCTGCTTGACCGGCGCGGCGGCGTGCTCCTCGGCTGCGGGGGCCTCGTCCTTCTTCATGTTCTTGCTGAGGAGGAACCAGGTTGCGCCGACGGAACCGCCGATCGCCAGCAACAGGGCCAGCACGATCACGATGATCAGTTTGAGTTTGCTTTTGCCCGCAGGTTTCTCGGCCCCCTCGGGGCTGGGCTGGGGTGGAGCTTTCTTCGCCATGCCAATATTCCGTCGCGCGTCAGGGATCTTTACAGCCATCAATGGCTTAGGAGCAAGTGCTATGCCAGCTTATAAGTAAAAGGTCTTCCCGGAAAACTCTTTCGCCGGGCATCTTCGACCTCGCGTCGCGCGCTGCATAGCCCCTGTGTTGGCCGACCGCCGAGAAAACCGGCAGCGCCGGCGGGAGCGCAAACGAAAAAGGCCCAACGGGAGGAAGCCGATCGGGCCTTTCGCTTTTTTTTGAAACGCCGCGTCAGGCGTAGTAGTCGACCAGTCCGCGACCCGCCTTGAGCGGCGTGCTGGAGACCTCGACGCTGCCGATGACCACTTCGTCCTCGGAACCGCCCGAGCCGCCGCGCGACGATGAACCGCCGCGGCCCTGCCCTTCGCTACCCTGCCCCTGCCAGCCACGCGCCAGCGACTGGTCGGAAACGTTGACGTCGCCCAGATTCATGCCCTGCTGGGTGAACATGTCACGCAGACGGTTCATCTGGCCTTCCAGCGCCTCGCGGACCGCGGCATGCGGGCTGGCGAACGCGATCTGGGTCTGGTCCTGGTTAAGGCTGATCTTCACGTCCAGACGCCCCAGGTCCTGCGGATCGAGCTGTATCTCCGCTGACTTCAGATTCTGGCTGGACATCCACATCACCCGATCGACCACCGCTTCGGACCAGCCGTTCTGCTGCATGGGCACCGGCTGCCCCGGCACCACGGCGGAACGCTGGGTAGCGTTGACCTGCTGGGTCATGGCCTGGTTGAGCGAATTCAGTTTATTGGCGAAGTTTTCCGCGCGCAGCTCGCTGACACTGTCCTTCAGGTCACCCGAATCGGCTTCGAGATCGCCGGGCGTCAGTGCGGCGAGCGCCTCGCCATCGACCGGCAATTGCTCGACCAGCGGAGAGGCGAGCGCAGGGTCGAGCGGCGCCTTGGCGGCCTCGGTGTTCACGGTCTGGACCGCGACCGCCTTGGCCTGCTGCGCCACCACGGCCTGGGCGGCCTGGAAATCCTCCGGCAACGTCAGGCCGGGCGGCAGAAGGTCTTCGACACTGCCCGAGGCCTGCGGCTCCGGTTCGCCCTGCGTCGCAGCGGCCAGCGGAACGGCCGGCACCTCGACGGCGGCAACGTCCGTCGCCAGCGCGGCAGGCACCTCCACGGCCGGCTCCGGCACCGTTGGAACCACGGGCTGCGGCACCAGCCCCATCAGCACCAGCGGGTCGATTGGCTGGCCGTTAGGCTGGTCGGTCGCCTGCACCTGCTCGTCGGCCGGTTCCGCGTCGTCAACCGCCTTCTTGCTCGGCAAGGCTTTGCCGCTATCGGCAACCTCCGGCTTCGCCTTGGCGGTCGTGTCGTCACGCGCGTCGTTGCGCTTGTTGTCGGCGGTCTTCTCATGGCGCGCCTTCGCAGGCGCATCGCTGCGGTCCGCGGACTTGGGCTGGCGTTCCTTGGCATAGACGTCGGCGAAGCTGGAAGCCTCGCGTTTGCTGGTGTCGTCGGTCTTTACCGGGGCTTTCACCGCGGGCAACTTCATCCGCGTATCGGACGCGGACTGAAGAAGCAGATCGGGGGCGACGGACATGGGGCACTCTCCGCTCGGATGGGTCGTGCCTGAAATAAGCAAGTTAGGGGCCAGCTTTGGGAAAGCGCCGGTTTACGCGGCTTTGCGCCGGGATAAGGGTCTTCGCAGTCACTCAACCGCGAAAACGTTGACGCTCCGACTTCATCAGGATGCGGACAATGGCGAATTCACGGTTGATCTGCTCGACCAGAACGGCGGCGCTGTCAAACGACTGCCGCTCGCTCTGGTCTTCGAGCTGCTTGCACAGGTCCGCCAGCGACAGGGCGCCCATGTTGCTGCAGCTGCCCTTGAAGCTGTGCGCGGTCAGACGCAGGAGCTGCGCATCCTTGACCTGCAAAGCCCCGGCCAGCAGGCGCACGCGCTCTTCGGAATCGGCCAGAAAGGTATCCAGCAGAACCGGGTACTCCGCTTCCATGAGGTCCTGCAGTGAAGCGAGGACAGTACCGTCGAGATGCGCGTCTGACACTTGCTCACTCCATGATCAAGGGGGTGGGAATTATGCCTGAGCGGACCAGGAAAACTCCACGCTGACGCCCCGCCCATCGTTCTCCCAGTCACTCTTCTCGGCCAGCTGGCTGACCAGTTTCAAGCCACGCCCGTGCAGTTGTTCGGCGGCTTGCTCGCAGGCTCTGGCCGCCGCCAGGTCGAATCCGCCGCCGCTGTCCTCGACCCGCATGATCAGGCGCCCGCCTCCGTGCTCGGGGCGCAGTTCCAGGTGAAAACGCACGAAGCCTTCCTCCAGCCGGGCGAGCCGCTCCCGGCGCTCGCCGTAGTACTGGGCGAAGCCTTGCACGTCGCGCTTGAGCGACGAGTCCAGGCGCAGCACGCCGTGCTCCAGGGCGTTGGAGTAGAGCTCGACCAGCACGGTGTAGAGCGCTCCAACCTGAGAACGCAGGCCCTGCACCTCCAGCAGCAGCTGCAGCAGGTAGGGCAACGGATTCATATGCTTGAGGGTTTCCGCGCGGAATTCGAAACAGGCCGACCAGTCCAGCGGCGTGTCGTTGCCGTCGTTGGAGAACGTCAACGGCGAGGACCTCGCCTCCTCGATCAGGCTGAGTTCGATCAGGCTGACGTCGTCCTGGGTTTCGCCGCGGAAGGCGCTCAGGGCCTGCTGCACCTCGTCGAACAGCTGGCCGCGCTGCTCGTTCGCCGCCATCAGGTCCAGCAGGCGCTGTTCGCCGAACAGCTCGCCGGCATGATTGCGCGTCTCCAGCAGCCCATCCGACAGCAGCAGCAGACGGTCGCCCTCCAGCAGCGGGTAGACCTCGTACTTCTCGTCGAACACCGCCGGCTCCAGCACGCCGAGCGGCAGGTGACGGGAAACCAGCGGAATACGTTCGTTGCTCCCGCCGCGCAGCAGGTAGCCGTCCGGCAGGCCGCCGTTCCACACCTCGACCACGCGCCGGTGGAAACTCAGGTTGATCAGCGTCGCGCAGCAGAACACCCCGACCGGGAGGATGCGCTTGAGCTTGGCATTCACCTCGCGAAGGATGTCGGCAAGCCCGTAGCCCTTGGTGGTCATGCCGTAGAACACCTCCGCCAGCGGCATCGCCCCGATCGCCGCGGGCAGCCCGTGGCCGGTGAAGTCGCCGAGCAGCACATGCATGCCGCCAGAGGGTTTGTACGCGGCCAGCATCAGGTCGCCGTTGAACAGCGCGTAGGGCGATTGCAGGTAGCGGATATTGGGCGCGTTCAGGCAGCCCGAGTGCGCGACCTTGTCGAACACCGCCTTGGCCACGCGCTGCTCGGCAACCAGGTGTTCGTTGTGCTTGGCGATCAGGTCGCGCTGCTCCAGCACCGTCTGCTGCAGGCGGCGCAGGCGGTCCATCGCGCGAATCTTGGCGCCGAGGATCACCCGGTTGTAGGGCTTGGCGAGGAAATCGTCGCCGACCTCGAGACAATGCACCAGGGCGTCGTTCTCGGTCAGGGAGGTGAGGAAGATGATCGGGACGAGCGTCTCGCCAGCGGCGAGCTTGATCAGCCGCGCTGCCTCGAAGCCGTCCATCACCGGCATCAGCGCGTCCATCAGCACCAGCTGCGGCCGTTCGCGGCAGAACAGCTCCAGGGCTTCCTGCCCGTCGGCGGCGGTCAGCGCGCGATGGCCCTCGCGGGTGACGATGGCCGAGAGCAGCAGGCGATCGGCGGCGTTATCCTCCGCGATGAGGACCGACAACCGCTCAGACATACCGCCTCAACTGATCCGGAAGAGCTGTTCGAAATTGGAGATGGTGAGGATCTTGCGCACGTCCGGACTGCAGTTGATCAGGCTGATCGCGGCACTCTCGCCGCCGGCGTGATCGCGCAGCAGCAACAGCATGCCGAGCGCGGAACTGTCCAGATAGGTTGCACCCTTTAGGTCGATCACGTAGCGCTTGGGCGAGGTGCTTATGCGTTCGTAGGCGTCGCGGAATTCCTGGTGGGCACCGAAATCGAAACGCCCCTGGATGAGGATGGTCAGCTCCTGACCGTCATCGGAGGCTTGCGAGGTTATAGCCATGAATTCTCCTTATGCGCCGGGAAAGACTGCAGGCGGCGCCTGATCAAGATGTAGCACCGACTTGCCAGGGGAGCAACCGCAGTCAGTCGGTACGCCGCGCGGCCAGCCGGGCGGCAAGCTCGTCGAGCTGCTTCTGCTCGCGCTTCTCGTCCGCCGCCCGCGCTTCCTCGATGTAGCGCTGGACCAGCTTGCGCAGCCCTTCGAGGCGCGTGTAGCAGGCCTGCCAGGCGTCACGCGCCTTACGCAGGTTCTCGCGGTGAAAATCGACGTTGCGCTGCTGCTGGGCGACCGCCGTTTCCAGCTGCGACAGAAAGCGCTGGTAGTTGATCAGCCATTGCCCGGAAACGCCCTGCTGCCCCTGATTGACCAGTTGCTTCTGGTAGTCGCCGCGATACCGGTGCAGTTCGTTGAGCTGGTTTTCCACCTGGCCGAGCTGCGTCTGGCAGCGGCCAAGCATGCGCGCGGCCTCGCGCTCGGCCTTTTCCGCCATGTCCACCACCGGCACCAGCCGGGCCGCTCTGCTCTGCGCCATCTATCAGCCCTTGCCGGCCTGCAGAACCGCAGCCAGGTTCGCCGACGCCTGCTCCAGGCTCTCGCTTTCGCGCAGGCCCTGGCGCAGGTAGGCGACCATCAGCGGCTGCTTGGCGATGGCCATGTCGGTCTCCGGATCGCCGCCGGCGACGTAAGCGCCGACGCTGATCAGGTCGCGACTCTGCTGGTAGCGCGACCACAGCTGCTTGAAGCGCTGGGCGTTGCGCAGGTGTTCGGGGCTGACCACCTGCGGCATCACCCGGCTGATGGAGGCTTCGATGTCGATCGCCGGGTAGTGGCCCTCTTCCGCCAGGCGCCGGGACAACACGAAGTGACCGTCGAGGACCCCGCGCGCCGAGTCGGCGATCGGGTCCTGTTGGTCGTCACCCTCGGAGAGCACGGTGTAGAAGGCGGTGATCGAGCCGCCGCCGGCCTCGGCGTTGCCGGCCCGCTCGACCAGCTTCGGCAGCCGGGCGAACACCGAGGGCGGATAACCCTTGGTCGCCGGCGGCTCGCCGATGGCCAGGGCGATCTCGCGCTGGGCCTGGGCGAAACGGGTCAGCGAATCCATCAGCAGCAGGACGTTCTTGCCCTTGTCGCGGAAGTACTCGGCGATGCGCGTGCAGTACATCGCCGCGCGCAGGCGCATCAGCGGCGCTTCGTCCGCCGGCGAGGCCACCACCACCGAGCGCTTGAGGCCTTCCTCGCCGAGGATTTCCTGGATGAATTCCTTCACCTCGCGGCCACGTTCGCCGATCAGCCCGACGACGATGATCTCGGCCTCGGTGAAGCGCGTCATCATGCCCAGCAGCACGCTCTTGCCCACGCCCGTACCGGCGAACAGGCCGAGGCGCTGGCCGCGCCCCACGGTGAGCAGGCCGTTGATGCAGCGGATGCCGACGTCCAGCGGCTCATGGATGGGCTCGCGATTGAGCGGGTTGATGATCGGGCCGTCCATCGGCACCCAGTCCTCGGCCTTCATCCGGCCCTTGCCGTCGAGGGCGTTGCCTGCGCCGTCGAGCACCCGGCCGAGCATGCTCATGCCCATCGGCAGGCGGCCAGTATCGGGCATCGGTACCACGCGGGCGCCGGGCGCGATACCGGCCAGGCTGCCAACGGGCATCAGGTAGATCTTGCCGTTGGAAAAGCCCATGACCTCGGCTTCCACCTGGACCGGCTGGTAGCTGCCGTCATTGATCACCAGGCAGCGACTGCCGATGGCGGCGCGCAGCCCCTCGGCTTCGAGGGTCAGGCCGACCATGCGCAGCAGGCGCCCTTCCACCAGCGGCTGGCTGGGAAGCTGCACGGCCTCGACGTAGCCTGCCAGACGCCGGGCGAGGCTGGTGCGCTCAAGACGCATCGGGCGTGCTCAGGTCGACAGCGACATCGGCAGCCGGCGGGTGGACCTTCTGCTCGCGCTGGTGTTCGAAAATCTGGTTCATCGCCTGGGCCAGGCGCGTCTCGATGCTGGCGTCGATCTGGCTGTGCTCGCTTTCCACCTTGCAGCCTCCGGGCAGCAGGTTCTCGTCTTCCAGAATCCGCCACTTCTCCTCGTTGCGCTCACGCAACGCCTTGACCAGCTCGAAGTCCTGCGGATTGACATGGATACGCACGTTCTCGGCACCCATCGGCAGCAATTTGAGGGACTCACGGACGACCTGGCGCAACTGGCTGGAATCGGTCACCAGCTCGCGCTGGATGACCTGGCGAACGACGTGGCCGACCATTTCCACGAGCGTAGCCTCGAGCTGCTGGTCCTGCTCGCCGATGGGCTCGAACAGCTGTGACATCAGCTGTTCGAGCCGCTCGAGCTTGACGTTCAGCAGCGCGTCGGCCTCCTGCTTGGCCTTGATCTGGCCCGAATGGAAGCCGTCCTTCTCGCCGGTGGCGAAGCCTTCGTTGTAGGCGTCCTGGCGGATCGCCTCGAGTTCGTCGAGCGTCAGCGGCTTGACGGCCTGATCGGAGATGTCCTCGATCAGGTTCTGCGCACTCTCCTCGCTCGGCTCCGGCACCGCGGGCTCGCTGCCCGGCAGCGGCGGCGGGTCGAAACTGGGCAGCGACCAGCTCTCGAAACCACTGCCGCGAACGTCGCGCGCGCGGATCAGGTCGCTGGGCTCTTCCTTCGCCATTTAGATCATCTCTTCGCCGCCCTTGCCACCCAGGACGATTTCCCCGGCTTCGGCCATCCGGCGGGCAATGGTAAGAATTTCCTTCTGCGCGGTCTCGACGTCGCTGACGCGCACCGGGCCCTTCGCTTCGAGGTCGTCGCGCAGCAACTCGGCGGCGCGTTTGGACATGTTCTTGAAGACCTTTTCCTTAATCGCCTCGTCGGAGCCCTTGAGCGCTAGGACCAGCACGTCGGACGAGACTTCGCGCATCAGCGCCTGGATGCCGCGGTCGTCGACGTCGGCCAGGTTGTCGAAGACGAACATCAGGTCCTCGATCTGCGACGACAGGTCTTCGTCCATCTCGCGGATCGAATCCATCAACTGGCCTTCGGACGAGCTGTCCAGGTAGTTCATGATGTCGGCCGCACGCTTCACGCCGCCCATGGTGGCGCGCGAGGTGTTGGAGCTGCCGGAGAACTGCTTCTCGAGAATCTGGTTGAGCTCCTTCAACGCCGCCGGCTGCACGGTGTTCAGCGAGGAAACGCGCAGGATGATGTCCAGGCGCACCTTGTGGTCGAAGTGGCTGAGCACCTCGCCGGCCTGGTCGGGGTCCAGATAGGCGACCACGATCGCCTGGATCTGCGGGTGCTCGTAGCGGATAACGTCGGCCACGGCGCGCGGCTCCATCCACTTCAGGCTGTCCAGACCGCTGGTGCTGCCACCGAGGAGAATCCGGTCGATCAGGCTGCCGGCCTTGTCCTCGCCCAGCGCCTGGGTCAGCATCTTGCGGATGTAGCCATCGGCGCCGACGCCGAGGCTGGTCTGGTCGCCGACGATGTCGACGAACTCGCCCATCACCTTCTCGACCTGCTCGCGGTGCACGTTGCGCATCTGCGCCATGGCCATGCCGACGCGTTGCACTTCCTTCGGACCGAGGTGACGCAACACCTGCGCAGCGTCGGTTTCACCCAGGGACAACAGCAGGATGGCTGCCTTGTCGACCTTGTTCAGCTTGGTGGGGGCGCGCTCATTCATCGGCGTTGATCCAGTCTTTCACGACCTGGGCGACACGGCCCGGGTCTTCGGCCACAAGATTCTTGATGGCGTTGAGCTGCGCATCATAACCCTCGGACGGGCTCGGCAGCATGATGCTCTGCGGGCCGCCAAGGCTCACGCGATCGTCCGACAGCTCACCTTCAAGCCCACCGTTCAAGCCTCCGGCTACACCACCCGCGGCACCGAAGGCGCCCAGCTCCTTGCCCTTGCCGCCGCCGCTGATGTTGTTCAGCACCGGACGCAGGACGAACCACACCAGGATCATGATCAGCAGCGCCGGGAACAGTTGCTTGAGCGTACTCATCAGCATGCTGAACCAGGTCTGCTCGTACCACGGAATGTCGATGGCCTCGATGCCGGTGTCCGGAGCGAAGGCGTTGTTGATCACGCTCACGCTGTCGCCACGGCTGGCGTCGAAGCCTACGGCGTCCTGTACCAGGCGGGTGAAGCGCGCCAGTTCGTCGGCGTTCCATGGCGTGTGGGTAACTTCGCCATTCTCAGGGTTGACCTTGATCTGGTCGTCCAGTACCACCGCAACCGACAGACGGCGCAGACGGCCCTGCTGCTGCTTGGTGTAGCTGACGGAACGGTCCAGCTCGTAGTTGCGGGTAGCCTGTTCGCGCTTGTCGGCCGGGAACGGCGCCAGCATCGGCTGACCGGTGGCCGGGTCCATGATCTGTGCGCCATTGGCGTCGAGCAGCGGCTGGCCGGCGGCGATCGGGCCGGCAGGTGCGGCAGCGGCCTGGCCGGTCTGCTGCGGTGCGCTGGCGGGACCCGGAGGCTGGTTGGACAGCGCGCCCGGCACGCCGCCGCTGCTGGAGCTGGTGCTGCGTTGTTCGTTGACCGACTGCTCGCTGCGCAGCGCCGGCTGATCCGGGTTGAAGGTTTCGGAGGTGGATTCCACCGCGCTGAAATCGACGTCGGCGGAAACTTCGGCCTTGTAGCGGCCGTTACCGACCACCGGCTGGAGGATGTTCTGCACGCGCTGGGTGAACATGGTTTCCATGCGGCGGCTGTAGTCGTACTGCTTGCCGGCCATCGACAGCTCGGACAGCTCCTGCTGGTCGGACAGCAGGTTGCCCTTCTGGTCGACGACGGTGACTTGCGACTTGCTCAGCTCCGGCACGCTGGTGGCGACCAGATTGACGATCGCCATCACCTGGCTCGGCTCGAGGCTGCGGCCCGGGTACAGCTCCACCAGCACCGAAGCGGTCGGCTTGCGGTCGTCGCGAACGAATACCGAACTCTTCGGGATCGCCAGGTGCACGCGGGCAGCCCTGATGTTGTTGAGGCTGGCGACGGTACGCCCCAGCTCACCTTCCAGGCCGCGACGGTAGTTGGTCGCTTCCATGAACTGGCTGGTGCCGAGGGCCTGCTCCTTGTCGAGAATCTCGAAGCCGACGTTGCCGTCGGACTGCTGGATGCCGGCGCCGGCCAGCTTGATGCGGGCGCGGGCAACGTCGTCGGCCTTGACCAGCAGCGCGCCGGAGTTCGGCTCGATCTTGTAGGGGATGTCGGCCGTGGTCAGTGCTTCGATCACCTGGTTGGCGTCCATACCGGTCAGGCTGCCGTACAGCGGACGGTAGTCCGGCTGTTGCGACCAGAGCACCACGGCGAAGCCGATGGCCACGCTGGCGGCCAGGCCAACCAGCAGCCCGATCTGGCGCAGCATGCTCATCTGCGACAGGTTGCTGAGGAAGGCGAGACCCAGCAGCGGCTTCTTCGGCTCCGAAGCGTCGGCGGGGTTGCGGGCGGGAACGTTCATAACAGCATCGGCCATGTCTTGATCCTACCTGCCCTTAAACCGGCATCTGCATGATGTCTTGATACGCCTGAACCAGTTTGTTACGCACCTGGGTCATGGCCTGGAAGGAAACGCTCGCCTTTTGGGATGCGATCATCACGTCGGTGATGTCCACCCCACTCTTGCCCATCTCGAACGCATTGGAGAGCTGGCTGGAGGCTTGCTGGGTTTCATTCACCTTGCCTACGGCCTGACCGAGCATGTCGGCGAAGCTTGGCGCGCCCACTGCGGCGGGCTCGCTGGCCGCCGGTTTGGCGCGGGCCATCGCTTCCGTCTGCATGGAACGCATTTCCAGCATCAGTCGATTGAATTCAATACCCTGGCTCATCGCACTCTCCGGCTTCCGCAGCTTTTTTGACGCTTGGCGGCTTCTTGAACAGGAGATTGCAACTAGGGTGCCAAAACCTGAACAGGTTCGGCATACGGGCTGGAGCGCCCGGTGGACGCGGCCTGCAGCGATGCAGGCGCTTTCGTCAGGTCAGTTTTTCGATACCCGCGCGAACGAAATCTGTCGAGAAGTTCGACGGAATCGGCGGCTGGGATAGCCGCTGGCGGATTACTGGCGGGATGCTGCGGACGACCTCAACTGGCGTAGAGATAGGCCTCCACATCCATCCCGGCGTCGCGCATCTGGGCCAGCTTGTAGCGCAGGGTGCGCGGGCTGATCCCCAGGCGCTCCGCCGCCTCCTTGCGTCGGCCGCGCTCGCAGCGCAGCGTCTCGATGATCATCTTGAACTCCCGCCGGCGCAGGTCTTCGCTCAGGTCGCCAGCGGCCTGCGCCGCGGCGGGCGGCGGACTGACCAGCATTGGCGCGGCCACCGGCACCGGCACCGGGGCATAGCCGATGGGCGAGGTCAGGCACAGGTCGTGGGGCTGGATGATGCCGCCCTGCTGGAGGATCAGCGCGCGCTGGATGGCGTTGTCCAGTTCGCGCACGTTGCCCGGCCAGGGATGCGCGGTCAGGCAAGCGCGCGCCTGCTCGGAGAAGCGCACAGCGGCGTGGTTCATTTTCTTGACGTGCTTGCTGAGCAGACGTTCGGCCAGCGGCAGGATATCGGCGGTCCGTTCGCGCAGCGGGCGCCAGGCCAGCGGGAATACCGAAAGCCGGTAGTAGAGATCTTCACGGAAGCGCCCCGCCGCCACTTCCGCCTGCAGATCGCGGTTGCTGGTGGCGAGCACGCGGATGTCCAGGGCAATCGGCTTGCGCGCGCCGACACGCTCCACTTCGCGCTCCTGCAGCACCCGCAGCAGCTTGGCCTGCAGGCCGAGCGGCATTTCGGAAATCTCGTCGAGCAGGAGAGTCCCGCCCTCCGCCAACTCGAACTTGCCCGGCTGTGCGCTGACCGCGCCGGTAAAGGAACCCTTCTCATGGCCGAACAGCGTGGCCTCGAGCATGTTGTCGGGAATCGCCGCGCAGTTGATCGCGATGAACGGCTTGGCGGCACGCGGCGACTGCTGGTGGATGTAGCGTGCCAGTACTTCCTTGCCGGTGCCGGATTCGCCGGTGATCATCACCGTCGAGTCGCTCCGGGCCACACGGGCCGCCAGGTCGAGCAGTTGCAGGCTGGCCGGCTCCAGTGCGACCGGACCTTCCTCGCTTACGCCAGGACAGCCGAGCGCGTGGCGCCCGACGAGCTCCAGCAGGGTGTTCGAGTCGAACGGTTTGACCAGGTAATCGACGGCGCCCTGGCGCATCGCGTCCACCGCCCGCTCGACGGCGCCGTAGGCGGTCATCAGCAGCACTGGCAATTGCGGATAGCGCGAGCGGATCAGCCCGAGCAGCTGATGACCATCCATGCCCGGCATGTTCACGTCGCTCAGCACCAGGCTGAAAGCGTGTTCGTGCAGCGCGGCGAGCGCCGCCTCGGCGCAGTCCACGGCGACGAAATCGTGACCGGCCAGCGCCAGCGTGTCGGCCAGGGCCTCGCGCAGGGCGCGGTCGTCTTCGACGAGCAGGATGTTCGCGGTCATGGTCACTCCGGAAAAGCAGTGGGGGCCGCAGCGATCAGCGGCAGATCGAGAATCGCGCAGGTACCGAAGCCAACCCGCGAACGCAGTTGCAGCGTGCCGCGATGCGCACGCGCCACGGCCTTGACCACCGCCAGCCCGAGCCCGGTGCCGGTGGTCCTGGTGGTGAAGAACGGTTCGCCCAGCCGCGCCAGGGTCGGCGCATCGATGCCGGGGCCGTTGTCGCTGACGCACAGGCGCAGGTGGTCGCCGCGCGCGTACAGGTGAATCTTCAGGGCGACACCGCGCCCGGCGGCCTGGAGGGCGTTCTCGATCAGGTTGATCGCCGTGCCGACCAGGGTGTCGCGGTTGCACAGCAGTTCGCCCACCCGCGCGTCGCACTGCCAGCGCACGTTTACCCCGTCGATATGGGTCTCCGCGGCGCTGCGCAGCGCGTCGAACAACGCCACCGGCGTCAGTCGATCGGTCATCGGCAGCTCGCCACGGGCGAACACCAGCATGTCGCGGACCTGGTGCTCCAGCTCATGCAGGCGCTCCTTGAGACGCCCGGCGAAACGTTGTTGCTGCTCGGGAGGCAGCACGCGCTCGTTCAGATGGCTGGCATAGAGCATCGCCGCCGACAGCGGCGTGCGCACCTGATGCGCCAGCGAGGCGACCATCCGGCCGAGCGCGGAAAGCCGCTCGTGACGGGCCAACTGGTCCTGCAGGCGGCGGGTTTCGGTAAGGTCGGTGAGCAGCACCAACTGGCCCGGCTCCCCATTCAGCGAACGCGTCGCGATGGACAGCCGCCGGCCATCCTTGAGCGACACTTCGTGGCCATCGTCCTGGCGCGGCGCGAAGCAACGGACGATCACCTGGCGCCAGAGCACCCCGACCAGCGGCTGGCCGAGGAGTTGTCCGGCAACCGGATTGGCTTCGCGGACCAGGCCCTGGCCGTCGATGACCACGACCCCGCCGGGAAGCAGGTCGAGCAGGCTCTGCAGACGCTGCGCCAAGCGCTCCTTCTCCGCCAGCTCCTGCATGCGCTGAGCGCTGACCAGTTCCAGTTCGCCGGTGAGCTGATCGACGCGGGCCTGCAGCGATCCGTAGGAGTCGCTGAGCCGTTCCGACATCTGCTCGAACAACGCATACGCCCGGCCCAGTTCATCGGCGGAGCGATCGCTCGGCGGAACGGGTTCGATGGCGGCGCTCTGGGCGACTGGCTTCATGTGAATCTCTCGCGTGGCGACCGTCAGAGAACGGTCGTGTTGAGAGACGAATAGCAATCCCCGTGCCCATAAAAAAACAGCCCGCTTTTCAATGAGTTGAAAAGCGGGCGTCAAACTTTTGGAAGGGAAACCCGTGAAGCGGGCGTGAGAGACGAGAAGCGCGTCAGCCCTCGTCTTCATCCTCGCGGCGGCTCATGCCGTATTTGCGCATTTTCTCCACCAGCGTCGTGCGGCGGATGCGCAGGCGCTCGGCGGCGCGTGCCACCACGCCGTTGGCGTCGTCCAGCGCTTGCTGGATGAGGCCCTGCTCGAGGTTGCCCAGATAATCCTTGAGGTCCAGGCCCTCGGGCGGAAGCATGCTGCCGGAGTCGATGCCCACCGGAAGCTGGCTGGTCAGCGCGGCGCGCTCTTCGAGCTCTTCGCGCAGGCTGGCGGTGAGGTTCTCGTCCTCGTCGTCGACGTAGCGGAATTTCTTCGGCAGGTCGGAAACGCCGATCACCCCGTACGGATGCATGATAGCCATGCGCTCCACCAGGTTGGCCAGCTCACGGACGTTGCCCGGCCAGTCGTGCTGACACAGCGACATGATTGAGCCGGAGTTGAAACGGATCGAACCGCGCTTCTCATGCTCCATGCGCGAGATCAGCTCGCTCATCAGCAGCGGGATGTCCTCGACGCGCTCGCGCAGCGGCGCCATCTCGATGGGGAAGACATTGAGGCGGTAGTACAGGTCCTCACGGAAGCTGCCCTCCTCGATCATCTTCTCGAGATTCTTGTGGGTGGCCGCGATGATGCGCACATCGGCGCTCTGGGTCTTGTTGCTGCCGACGCGCTCGAAGGTGCGCTCCTGCAGCACGCGCAACAGCTTGACCTGCATCGGCAGCGGCATGTCGCCAATTTCATCGAGGAACAGCGTGCCTCCGTTGGCCAGCTCGAAGCGCCCTGCCCGGCTGGTGATGGCGCCGGTGAACGCGCCCTTCTCGTGGCCGAACAGTTCGCTTTCCAGCAGCTCCGCCGGGATCGCCCCGCAGTTGACCGGCACGAACGGCCCTTCGCGACGCTTGGAATGGTAATGCAGGTTGCGCGCGACCACTTCCTTGCCGGTGCCCGACTCGCCGAGGATCAGCACGCTGGCCTCGGTGTCCGCGACCTGCTGCATCATCGTCCGCACGTGCTGGATGGCGCGGCTTGTGCCCACCAGGCTGCGGAACAGGTTCGGCTCGCGCTGACGACCACGCTCGCGGGCCTCGTCGTACATTTCGCGATAGACCTGGGCGCGGTGCAGCGAGTCGAGCAGCTTGTTGTAGCTGGGCGGCATCTCCAGCGAGGCCAGCACGCGGCGGCGCAGCTCTTCTGGGCAATCCGCGGCGAGCGACTCTCCGATCATCAGCACCGGGAGGAACTCGTCCCAGGCACCGATCTGCTTGAGGAGCTCGCTGCTACCGCCCTTGGCGATGACTTCGCCGAGCAGTACGCCAAGCACGTCCCGACTGGAGTTCAACGGAGCGATGCAGTCCCGCCACTCCTGACTGCGACAGGCCAGGTGATCCTCGCCAAGAAAATTGAGGATAACCGCCAGGTCGCGACGACGGTCGTCATTGTCATCGATCAGGAGAATCTTGGTTTCACGCCACATAGAGGTTGGCTTCTAGGTCGGACGGAGAAAAGGCCACACGGCTCTAACGCGGTAGCAATATGCCGCTAGTAAAGTCAAAAAACGGTCGCCAGTCAAATTTATGGCACAAAAAAAGCCTGGATTTGACTCAGGCTTGCTTTGTGTCACTTCACCAGCACGGTGTCAGCCAAACATCTTGTAGATCTTGGCGCCCTGATGGGCCTTGTTGACCTGTGCCATTTCCTCGCCGAGGCGCTCGCGAACATTCCTGCAGGAGGTGACCAGATCGCGGTAGATCGCAAGGATGTCCTCCAGCGTCATCTTCAGGTCGCTGTCGCGCTCGACTTCGCGCATGGCGTCATCGACCGCTTCGCGGCACTGCTGATCGAGCAAGCCGATAGCCGCCCAATCCTGATTGGTCAGCGCATCCCGCAAAGCTAAACCGGTAGTTTCGAGACGCTTAACGGCAGTGTTCATGATCACGCACCTTGAATGGGAGCAGGAGCCGGCGCGATGCCGTCCCAACCATCTTTGACCTTGCGCAGCAGGGAAGAAACCAGTTCCAGGGAGCTGGGGTCGTTTTTCAGGTTGGCCTGAAGCAGACGCTGGCTCATGAATTCGTACAGGCCTTCGAGGTTGTCGGCGTACTCGCCGCCCTTGTCCTTGTCCAGCGCCTGACGCAAGCCGTTGATGATATTGATGGCTTTGCCGATCAGCACGCCTTTTTCGCTGGTCTGACCACGCGCCATGGCGCCCTGAGCCTGGGCTATCCGGTCCAAAGCGCCCTCGTAGAGCATCTGGATCAGGCGGTGAGGAGTTGCTTCGGCCAGTTGCGACTGGGTGCTGACTTGCTGGTAATTCCTGAGGGCAGAGGCTGGGTACATGCCGGCGGCTCCTAAATGAGACGAATGAAACCTTCTGATTTAGTTATCGGGTCAGCCGGTGGAATCTTTAGCGTGGAACGCAAATTTGCTCGGAGAAAGCGTGGCGGGGAGACACAAGGCAACGCCATTACGGAGCGTGGCGATCGCGGCAAATGCCCCGTTACTCATGCTCCGTCCCAGGTGGCGGATGGGGTGATAGCCCCGGAACATCAATTGTCCTTGTTGTTCAACGCGTTGAGCGTTTCGAGAATGCTCGAGCTGGTCGCGTTGAGCTGGGCCACCAGGGCATCCATGGTGTTGTACTTCTTGTAGAGGCTGGTCTGCAGTGTCTCGATCCGCCGATCAAGCGATTCCTGCTGGTCATCCAGTTTGTCCAGCGTGCCCTGCAGCGAGTCCTGCTTGCTTTCGAGAAGGCCGCCCTTGGCGGTGTACACCGAGGTGACATCGCCGAGACGCGAAATCAGCCCGTCGTCTCCCGTGAAGAAGGACTTGACCGAGTCGTAGTTGGCTTCGACTCCGGCGGTCAACGCCTTCTCATCGAGCTTCAGGGTGCCGTCCTTGTTCGTCGATACGCCCAGCTGCGCCAGGATGCTCAGGCTACCGCTGCCCGTGGACGGCTGGACCATTGCACTGCGGACCGAGTTCATCATGGTCCGCATCGTCGCATCACCGACCAGAGCGCCTGCGTCCGTGGTGCTGCCATCGGCGGACACGGTGACCTTGGTCAGCGCGTTGGTCACCGTCATCAGGGTGTTGTAGGCGTTTACGAAGGTCTCCACCGACGACTTGATGCCATCGGTGTTGGTCGACATCGAGATCGTCGACTCGCCCTTCCCCTTCAGGGTGATGGTCAAGCCGCTGAGGGCGGACGTGGTGTTGGTCGAACTGGACATCTCCAGCCCGTCGAGGGTGAACTTGGCATCCCCGGAAAGGGTGATGTAACCGGCACCGGTGCCGCTCTGCTTCTGCAAATTGTGCGACACGGTGGTGACGCCGTCGTCGTCGGTGGTGGACGTGACGTTGACATTCAGTGCGGCCAGATCACCGGTACCCGACATGAAGATATCGGTATTCTCGCCGGTGGTCTCCGACGACAGTACGAGGCGTGAACCATTGGAGTCGGTAACGATGTTCGCGGTGATACCGGCGCTCGAAGACAACTGCGAGTTGATCGAGTCGCGGATGCTGCTCAGCGAGGCGCCGGCAGCCACGTTCACCGAATAGGTGGCGTTGTCGCCCACGTCGATTTTCAGCTTCCCACCGGACGCAAAGGTGGTGGCGCTGCCGCCGCTGAGACTCGCGGTAGCCACCTTCGAGGCGGTGGCAAGACTGGTGACGTTGAGCGCGTAGGAACCCTCCACGGCACCCGACTTGGAGGTGACGGTGGCGACCGTCTCGGTGGACGACTTGGCACTGAGACCGTCGAAACTGGTGCTCTTCGACGTCAGCGCGGTCAACGAGGCCTCGAAGGCCTCCATTGCCGCCTTCAAGGTGCCCACGGCAGACAAACTGGTTTCGGTCTTCGCCGTAAGGCGATCGATCTGCCCCTGCTTGGGCGCCTTCTCGGCGTTGACGGTGACTTCTACCAGCGCATCGATATCCAGCCCGGAACCCAGACCGGTGATCGACGTTTTGGTGGACGACGAGTTGGTGGTGGTAGCCGGCGTCGTCGTAGACGTCGTTCCCGTCGTAGAAGTTGTAGTCACCATCGCTGATATCCCCTATGCCATTTTAGTGGCGCTGATACTTCCCTTCCAGCAAAAACCGCGCCAGATCAAGCCTGTTCGCGAAACAGCAAACTGCGCATGCCGTCCAGATTAGCAGCCAGTTCCAGCGCTTCCTCCGAGGGAATTTGGCGAATCACTTCACCGGAGTCGCTGGCGACGACCTGCACGACCACCCGGCCACTGGAGTCGTCGAGGTGGAAATCCAGATTGCGTTTAATCGACTGGGCGTAGTTCTGCATGCTCGCTACCGCCGAGTCCAGCTCGCCACGATCAATCGATTCACCCGCACTCACCGCGTTTTCGGCCTTCCCGGTCGCCACGCTGGTTACCGCCTCCGACGAAGCCTTGCCCGACGTAGCGGACGTGGACGTGGTCGTGGACGGGACATATTGCACATTCGGAGTCGTGATGTTCATTTGGAAATCACCTCACAACGGGAAAAGGGGGAAGGCATCAATGCACTTCCCCCTCCACCCTATTTGGTATCGATTACTGGAGCAGACTCAGTACAGCGGACGGCAGCTGGTTGGCCTGGGCCAGGATCGCTGTCGACGCTTGTTGCAGAGTTTGCTGCTTGGTCAGCTCGGCAGTTTCCGATGCGAAGTCAGCGTCCTGAACGCGGCTACGTGCAGCCGTGGAGTTCTCGGAGATGCTCTGCAGGTTGGAAACCGTGCTGTCGAAGCGGTTCTGTACGGCACCGAGGTCGGCACGCTGGGCATCGATGTTGGAGATCGCCTTGTCGATGACCGAGATCGCTTTCTGCGAGCCGCGAGCCGAGGTGATGTCAGTATCGGTGACGCTGGTCAGCTCGGACTTGGTGGTGCCGCTACCGAACACAGTGGCCGCTACAGTACCGGTCTTGTCGGTGAGGCTGTAAGCCTTGGCCGAGTTCAGATCGACAGTACCGCGGACGGTCTGGCCGTCGGCCACCTGAGTCCCAGCACCGAACTCGCCGTCAGAATCCTGCACCGCGACCTTCACGCCCGCTGCGGAAGCCGTGTTGCCTGCGTCCACGTCGAAGGAGATGTTCTCACCGGTGCTGGAGGTGATCGACAGCTCGCCGCTTTCTTCGTTGTAGTTGACGGAGATACCCAGCGCCGAGGCGTTCGAGCTGAGCTGGTCGGCCAGGTCGGAGGTCGAATGGGCACCCACGATGCTCGCCGAGGCAGTGCCGACGTTGACGGTGAACGAAGCACCGCTGGTTGCCGCGCCGCTACCGGTGTCGATGCTCAGTTGAGCGGTCGTGGAAGCGGTGGCGCTCAGGCCGGTGATCGAGTTGTTGAGGCCCTTGGCGATGTCCTTAGCGGATGCGCCGGCTTCGATATCGACGTCTTTGGTCTTGCCGCCACCAGTAACGGTGATGGTGCCTGCACCGGCAGCCGAGCCGCTGGCGACGACGGCCGCGTCGGCGGAAGCCTGCTGCGAACCGATACGGTTGGCCGAAACGTTACCCAGGGTCAGGTTGATGGTTTCGTTGGCGTTGGCGCCGACCTGGAAGCTGGAAGTACCGAAGGAGCCGTCGAGCAGGTTACGACCACCGAAGGTGGTGGTGCTGGCGATACGGGTCAGTTCGGTGGAGAGCTGCGAGTACTCGGCCTGCAGGGAGTTGCGGTCTTCGTCGCTGTTCGAGCCGTTAGCCGATTGCAGGGCCAGTTCACGCATACGTTGCAGGATGTTGGTGGATTCCTGCATGGCGCCTTCAGCGGTCTGCGCGATGGAGATGCCGTCGTTGGAGTTCTTGACCGCTACATCCAGGCCGTTGATCTGGCTGGTCAGGCGGTTGGAGATCTGCAGGCCAGCCGCATCGTCTTTGGCGCTGTTGATTTTCAGGCCGCTGGACAGACGTTGCATGGTGGTCGACAGAGCGTCAGAAGACTTGTTCAGGTTCTTCTGGGTATTCAGTGCGGCAATGTTGGTGTTGACGGTAAGAGCCATGACGAGAACCTCGTGGTGTGGGCTTGTACGACTCCCGGCCTTGGCAACCGCCGGGATTGGCCTAGAGAGCTTTCGTGATGTTTATCGTCGTGCCGGCAGAAAGCTTTAACGTTTTTTAAAACTTTTTTGCTGTAGGGCTTGACCGCCCTCGCGAGACTCCGAACATCACCACGGAGCCACGTCTTCAGGCATCCGGGTTATCGGTTCGGGCTCGCGAAACTTTAACGCTTTCAGTCAGGCAGCCAGGCCTTGCGCCAGGCCTGCAGATTGTCGCCTTCGAGCATCCACTCGGCACGCACCTTGGTCTGCAATGCCGCGCCCATCGCAGCCGCCGCATCCAGGTCCTGCAGGTGCGCCCGGATCGCGTTGAGCCAATCCTTGTAGCGGTTTTTCACCAGCGTCACCGGCAGGTCGCACCGGTAGGGCTCGATATCGCTGCACACTACCGGGAAGCCGCAGGCGCCGTACTCGAGCAGGCGAAGATTGCTCTTGCACTCGTTGAAGCGGTTTTGCTCGAGCGGCGCGAGGGCCAGATCCAGGTCCAGACTTGCCAGCCTTTCGGGATAGCGGTCGAACGGAACACCGGGGTGGTACTCGGCCATGAACGGCAACAGCTCGTCCGGGCACATGCCCATGAAGACCCAGTCCACCTCGCCCGCCAGCGCCCTGACCACGTCGGCGACCATTTTCAGATCGCCGCCATGACCAAGCCCACCAGCCCAGCCCACCCGGGGCTTCGGACCCGACCGGCGCTGCCCCTGCAAACCTTTCCACGACTCGGGAGCGAGCGTGTTCCTGACGACGCGAATGTCCGAATGCATGCCGGCCAACGCCGCCGCCAGCGGCTCCGTCGATACGACGAAACGGTCGCACAGGGAAAGGACCTTGCGCAGCGAACGCACGACTTCACGGGAAAAATCGGCACGGTGCTGGCTGCCGAGCGGAAGCTCGATGATGTAGTCGTCCAGCTCATAGACCTTGAGCGCCGTGGAGAACGCCTTGAGTCGGCTGACGTAGTTGATCTGCGGTTCCAGCAACTGCCGCTGGAGGATCACCGAGTCCGGCTTGAAGCGCTCGACCTGGGCAGGCGTCAGCAGATAGCGGCTGTATCCACCCTGTGCAAGCCCCGCCTGCGCCAATGCATTGAACGGCTGAAGAACGCGGTATTGCCCGCCGCCATACGCGTCCGCGGCGTGGCAAAGAATCGACGGCACGGCTTTCTCCGCGAACGGCTGCCAATAGAATCGCTCGCTCTCGGCAGCCAGGGAGAAACCGCCCGCATACAGCGTGAGGTTCTTGTTGTAGGCGGGGTCTTCCGCGATCTGTGGGAGCCAGCGGGCATACATCGCCAGTTGCTCGCTGTTGAAACGCTCCTTCTTCGACGACGCGTACTGCGAATCCAGATTCCTCTGACTGACGCTGCCCTCGTGCACCAAAACCGCATAGGGCGTCCACACCGTCAGATAGCCGGCGTAACGCACCTTGAGGCCAAGATCGACATCGTTGTACGAGACCTTGAAATCGTCTTCGTCCAGGCCACCGACCTCGGCATAGACCGAGGCACGGATCATCAGGCAGGCCGCGGTGACGACCGTGTAGTTCTGATCGACCAGCAGCCGATGCATGTAGCCGGGAGCGTCGGCCTGCTCCCCGATGAACGGGTGGTCGGCAGGGCCACCCAGACCCAGAATGACGCCGCCGTGCTGGATGGTCCCATCCAGGAAGTGAAGCTTGGCACCGACGATTCCCACTTCAGGGCGCCGGGCGTGGTTCAACAGGGCATCCAGCCAACCGGCTTCTATGATCGCGGTGTCGTTGTTCAGCAGAACCAGGTACTCGCCCCGCGCCTGCTCCGCGGCGAAGTTGTTGATCGCCGAATAATTGAAAGGCTTGGGATAGCGCAGTATGCGCACCTTGTCGCTACCGAGCTGCTCCATGCCGGCCAGCCAGGCGATGGCCTCGAGAGTTTCGCTCGCGTTGTCGACGATCAGCAGCTCGTAGTTCGCATACCGCGTCTTCTCGATGAGGCTTTCGACGCAGCGCCGCAGAACGGGAAGTTGGTCGCGGGTGGGAATGATGATGGAAACCAGCGGCTGGCTGGCGTTGTGGTAGGCCACCCGATTGATCATCGGCAAGGCGCCCTGGGTAATGCTGTGGGCAATGCCCAGGCGAGTCAGGTGATTGGACGTCAGCCGCGGTGCGTTCGCAATCACCTCATCCTCGGCCAGCCAATGCCCCATATGCCTGTCGCAGTGCACCAGCACTTCGGCGATATGACCAATCGAACCCAGCCCCCGGCTTTCCACCAGCCGGAACATCACATCGTGCGGGCTCAACTCGCCAAAGGACGGATCGAACCCGCCGACGGCCAGGAAGGCGTCCTTCTCGAAGGCCAGCGTGCGGCCGCAATAGGGATAGCTGCGCAGGAAGTCGAGGTTGAAATCCGGCTTGAAGAAAGGATCGCGATAGTGCGCGCCGTCCAGCGCGTCCTCATCGGCGTAGATACTCGATAACGACGGCTCGGCATTGAGGCGGTCGTTCAGCAACACCAGTGCGTGCGCGTCCAGCACGTCGCCCGCACGCAGCAGATAGAACCAGTCGGCCTCTAAGGACGGAATGACGTCGTTGATTTGCGACCACACTGAATCGCCCTCGAGCCAGAGGATACGATCGGACAGCTCGCCCGGCCTTCGCTGCGCGGAAAACACGATGATGGGCCCGGCGTGATAGCACTGCTCATCCACGGCACGGAGGGTTCGGCCCAGAAGCTCCGGCGAGCCGTCGTGATCGCTGATGACGACAGCGAAGCGCAAGGCGGCGGCATAGCCTTCGATGCGGGCGGGCAGATTATCCGCCTCGCCCAGCGACAGCGTTCTGCCGGCGACCCAGCGCCCGTAATCGGCGACGAACGAATCGAACGCCGGATCAGGCCGCACCGCTATCTCGCCGGCCACACTGACGGCTTCGTTGACGGCCTCGCGGGTTGCCTCTAGGTACGCCAGGCCGTGCCTGACGTCGGGCTCGAGGTGGCAGCCCTCGCCCCACTCGTTCCAGGCGTTGATGAAGACCAGACGCTCGTCGCCCTCGAATTCCTCCAGGGTCTTTCTCAGCGTCGTGCCAAGCCAGTCCTTGTAGGCCGCGGGGCTCGCATTGACCAGCATGGTCGCCCCACCCTTGCGGCGCCGCGCGCTGTTGTCCCAGCTCGGCACCAGCCCGCGGAAGCGCTTGTATTCCGCGCGAGGGCGGGACGACCAGAAGTCGGCGAGCTTTTCGTAATCGCCAATGGACTGGATGTGCTGCCGGGGGTGCGTCAACGGGCCTTCCGGAGCGAGCACGGAAAAATCGACCTGGTGCGGCAGGAACTCGCAGTTGGCATCGAAGCCGGCTTCGCTGGGGGAGAAGAACTTGAAGCTTTCCACGCCGACCAGATAGGCCTCGCCAATCCCCGCGTCCCGCCAGGTCTGGCGCCAGGTTTCGAGCGTCGTCTGGAGGTCCGGGATGATGTCGCTTCGATAAACGAGAAGCACCGGCTTGCCCTCGACCCGGATGTAGCGCGGGTCGGAGAAGTACGGAATCAGGTCTTCGGCGAACTTCTCGCTCAACTCCGGCGAGTAGCTCTGCGCGATCAATATCTCCTTGTCTCCGCCATCCCAGCGGCGGGTCCAGTTTTCATTGGCCCAGCACAGGCAGAACGGCAGATCGATGTCCGGATTGGCCAACAGCAAATCCACGGGCTTTTCGAGAAGCCGCTTTCTATCGAACCAGTAGTAGTAGAAACAGAAGCCATACACGCCGTGACTGCGGGCCAGTTCGGCCTGGCGACGAAGCGTCTCGACATCTAGAAGGTCGTAGTAACCCAGGTCCCCGGCAGGAACATGCGGCTGGTAATGCTCGTCGAACAGCGGCCGCCCGAGCTTGACGTTGTCCCACTCGGTGAACCCCTTGCCCCACCAGGCATCGTTCTCGGGGATCGCGTGAAACTGCGGCAGGTGGAATGCGATCAGACGCAGCAGGTCTTCGGGCCTGGGAACCGGCTCGCAAGGCACCACGGGAGCCAACTCGGTTGACTTGGATTCGGGCGCCTGCCGGTCGATTTCGACCGCCGCGCTCGCCACCACGGCGGCGAGCGTCGAGCTCTGCCCCAGGCTGCCGCGCAGGACGCCTTCCAGATTCGGCTTGTCGCCTGTGAGATAGGCGTCGTGAAGTTGCGCCAGCGTGTAGACGGGACGCTCCTCGTCGAAAACGCCCTGCCCGACGGACAGGCAGAACGACTCGAACCAGTCGCCGTCGTAGATCGATTCGAACAACACGTAGTAATGGCTGAACAGCCAGTACAACGCATGATCACGCGCCGCATCGAAGCCCTTCGCCAGAACGTCGTCCAGGCATTCGAGGCGATGGGCATCGGCGAACGGCGTCATGTAGGAGTCACCCAGCGCGATCAATGGGCGCTGGTAAAACAGGGCATGCATGCCGACCGAAGAGGTGACTGTAACGACGGCATCGCACAACAGCAGGACCAGCTGCGAGCAGGCGTAGATATCACGACCGCGCGCATCCCAGATCAGGTTGGGATGCCTGGCCTTCAGGTAGCTGTAAATCTCGTCCGTCACCGCCGGGTTCTCGGGGTGCTCGGTGACCACCACCGCGATATCGGCAGATACGTTGCGCAGGACGTGCTGCAGGTAATCGAACTGCGAGGAGAACTCGCAGTTGGCATCGAAGGCGTAATAGTCGGAAAACTGCAACGGCAGCAGAACGCTGCGGGAAAACGCGTTCAACCGGTCGCCGTAGATTTCCTCGGCGATCGGCAGCAGCTTTCTGAGCCCGTCATCCAGATAGCGCTCGCGCAGCTGCGAAATGAAATGCAGCGCCTCCGGCCCCGCACGAAAGGCGTTGATCGCATCGGCATGTCGGCACAGGTAGCTGTCCCGGAACATCCCGCAGGCGTCGAAATACAGTGTCATCGGGAAGGGCTTGCGGGAAAACATCCCCACTTCGATGTTCAGGATCTGCGCGTCGGGGAACACTCGGTTCAGAAACGGCGCGGGCGAAAAGGAAAAAATCACATCGGGCTTGTAGTCGCCCAGAAGACGCTCGGCATACGCCGCGAATACGTCGAGGACTTCGCCGTCCTCGCCGTTGTACCAGCGGGAGGTGATATCGAGATAATCGCGGCCGACCTTGCCAATGAATGGCTGATAGTCAGCGATATACAGCTCTTCCCGAGCAAACCCTCTCTTGAGCGCCTCCGACTCCAGTGGTTCACCGATCAACAGGCGAAAATCGCCCCCAACCTCCTTGAGCGGTTTGGCGAAGGTTTTCGCGAAGTCCAGCCAGCCCGCTTTCCAAAAGGGCCTCTGCCGTTCGATGAAGGGTTCGAGGTAGTACAGAAAATTCATCAAAACTCCCCAATCGAACTGAAGATTTCCTGGGCCGGAAGCCCCATCGCTACCGCCCTGCCGACGCGCCACTCCTTGTCGATGCCCTGCAGCACGGCGGCCTTGACCTCAGCCCATTTCTCCCGCGGAACCACGACGATTCCGTCTTCGTCGCCGAACACGTAGTCGCCGTTGGCCACGCGTACTTCGCCGATCAGAACCGGCTTGTTCATCGAGCGGACGACTCCGCGATACTTGATGTCGGAGCAGTAATGGCCCTGGGAGAACACCGGGAAATCCAGGTTGCGCACGGCGTTCACGTCGCGGGTCAGGCCGTTGATGACGGCGCCGACCGAGCCGGCGCGGGACGCGAGCCCAGCGTTCAGATTGCCGAAATAGGCGCTGTCCGGAACCGGATTGTTGACCACGATGACATCGCCCGGACGGACGAATTCGTAACTGCCCAGGGCGTCATAGATGCCCTCCCAGGACTCGGCGGGCTTGCAATGATCGAGCTGCAGGGTCTTCGCCAGGCCGAACACGCGCCGGCCCATGTTGGGCTTCAGCTCTTTCGGCAGCGTGCAGTCGTACCCCAGTTGCCGGGTGATATCGGAGAGGATTGCGGACGACAGGAAGGGTTTGAGCGCCTGCATCGCCAGGTTCTCCTGGGCGCGCTTGCCGGCGGAGACGGTCTCGGCCAACTGCAGGTCGGCGGGCCAGTTCACATCCAGGCTTTCTTCGGGGCTGAGCTCGAAAAACGTCGGCTTCTCGGTGAAACGCCGGGTGATGGGGGCGTCACCTCGCTTGACCATGTACAGGCTCATCGCCTCGATGTAGGTGGGCGGCAGATCCACGCTGTTGGGGATGCGCCCCGTGCCGTAGTGAGGGCCGTCCTCCCCCCAGGTGTATTGCTTTTCCTTGCGGATGGCGATCAGCGAATCCGCCCCGCTCTCGCGCAACTGGCGAAGCGCGCGGCCGATGCACTCGGCATCGACGAAGGGCGCGGTGCAAAGCGTCTGGATGTAGATGTCGGCCTCGACCTGGGCGCATTCGTAGGCGAACAGCTCATGCCCGTCGGTTTGATTGCTCGCCAGCTCGCTCGGGCGCTTCAGGAACTTGACGGGCAGATCATCGACCAGCGCAGCCAGCTCGTCCGAATCGGTGTCGAGATAGACCTCGTCGATCTCCTTGCAGTCGAGCAGTTGGCGAAGCTTTCTCTTGAAGAGGTGCTCACCGTCCAGAACGGCCAGGTTCTTGTTCTTGATTCGTTCGCTGCTGCCCTTTGCGGGCATGATGGCGACCACTTTTCCGGACATATCTGGCTCCTGTACCGAGCATTCGCTCAGAGACAATCGAATACGAAGGCACGTCCGTGCCAGCCGTAGGATGAGAGTTCGTTCAATTCGAATCCGGGATTGGCATTCAGCCATTCCGCGGTGGCCCGACGTTCGCCAAAGCGGTTGGAGGCGTTGAAGCAGTTCCAGTCGTCGAACAGCATTACCACGCCGGGACGCACGTGGCGGGTGACCGCCTGCAACACCCAGTTGCAGGACTCGTAGAGGTCGACATCGACATGGATGACGGCCACCGGTGAGTCGCCCAGCGCACGGGTGACTTCATCGGCGGTATCGGGTCCGAACCAGCCTTTCACGAACGAGACGGGCGCGGCATCCGCCACCCCGTACCGCTCCAGGAAAGCCTCGACGGCGGGCTGGTCGAACGCGTAGTCGCCGCGCTGGAACTGGCGGGAGCCCACGTCGACGCCGGTCAGCTCGGGCAGGCCCTCGAAGGAATCGCAAAGGATGTAGCGGTCACAAACGTTTTCACGGCGATAGGCCCGCAGCGCCGACACCGCCGAGCGGCCCTTGCCGACGCCGAACTCCAGGTAGGCGCCCTGGGTGCGGCTGTCGGAGAGGAACTTCGCCGCCAGACTGTGTATGTCGACCCGCCCCGTCACCGAAAGCAGACTGGGATAGCCCTCCGCGTAGGGCAAGGGATCCAATTCATCGCGACGCATGTTTCCTCCGGACGTCAAGGCAGCCCACCTGTTTTTCATACCCGTTGCGTGGCGCCTTGCGGCTGCCCCAACCCGCCCATGAAGCCATATGTCGATCAGGCATGCTCGAATACTCGTTCATTGCGGCGCAGAACGAAAAGTGCCTGGGGCAGACAGGAGCGGCTGTCGACGAAGTCCACCAGGTCGAAATACTTCAGCCAGTGCTTCTCGATATGCCCCTTCGGCACCAGCGTTTCGCCGTACGTACCACCATACTGACCGAAGCCCGCGTGCAGCAGTACACCGCTGTCGTAGTCGCGGTAACTGGCCTCGACATCGACGAACGAGTTGATCAGTGACACGAACCATTCGTTGGAGCGATCGTTGCGCCTTCTAATGTCGGCGCAGTAATCGATGAACGAACGGCCCTGGGTCGTCATCATGACCAGCCCGCCCGGCCGGGTAATGCGCGCGAACTCTTCGATCCAGGCGTTCGCGCAGTCCGGCGACAGGTGCGAGAACACCGAGTATCCGAAGGTGAGGTCCAGCAGCCCGTCGCGCAGATCGCAGGGCGGGAAAGCCTCGACCTTCAGGAAGTTGCCCAGGCCGAACGCCTTGCGGCAATGCTCGACCATGCCCCTGTTCACTTCGAGGCCGTAGATGTTGTCCGGGCTGGCGTACTTGAGCAGGAAGCGCGTGTAGCGGCCCCAACCGCTGCCGAAGTCGGCGATCTTGGTCTTGTCGTCGAAGGCGATGCCATTTGTCCTGGCGTACCGCAGTACGACGCGCATGAAGCGCATCGCCTCCTGAAGTGCCGCCCCGCCCGAAGAGCCGACGAATACCGCCTGATCGGTCGCGCTGATGAAGCCGGGGAGAAAATGGTCCAGCTGAACGGGATCGTCGACGCTTTTCAGAATGACCTTGAACCACTCCTCGTCTTCCAGCGCGGCGGCGGCGCGGTGCAGCGCGTACGGGCTGTCCTTGCGCCAGATTTCGAGGGCTTGGCCGGTCAGGCTGCGGCCCAGATCGGCGAAGGCGGATGAGACGGCGGATATCGGCGCGGGCGCAGGCGCGGCGACCGGCGCAGCGGGCTTGAGAGCCGCGCTCTTCACCTGTTCGTCGAGGATTTCGATGGCATTCACCGCGAGGAAATCGCCGCCGCCCAGGCTCAGGGAATGACGAAACTTCTCGACGGCCTTTTCCGTCTGCCCCAGGCGGTAGAGAACGACGGCGATGTCGTTCGCCAGTTCGGCGTCCTCCGCTTCGCTCTCCAGTTGCCGGAAAAGCGTCAGCGCCTCATCGAAGTTGCCCTGGCTGAAATGCTCATACGCTTGCTGCCGAACGGCTTGTGCCTCTTCCATCATCGTCGCTGCCTCTATGCGCTCAACCGCGTGGCGGTTTTTTGGCGGATGCTTAGGTTGTGACTGGGGTTTGCAAGCTTGATGCCTGTTTCCACCGAGCTTGTTTGTGAAAACAGCATAGAACGAACGAAAGCGCGCCGTTTCGGGCGCGCTTTTTCGTCAGCGAGGAAGGGAATTGCCGGCGAAGCCTTACATCTTGTCGAACAGGCTCAGCTGGCTGATCTTGATGAAAGAGGCCTGGGCGGCTTCGAGCATGGTTTGCTGCAGGACCAGTTGGGTGGTCGCGGCGGCCATGTCGGTGTCGCGGATGTCCGACTGGGTGGATTTGTTGGTGATGGAGAGGGTTTCGTTCTCGGTGCTCAGCACGTCGATGGTGTTCAGTCGTGCGCCGATCGAGGCCTGTGTGGCGAGGACCTGGTTGGAACCCTTGTCGAGGTTGGTGATCGCCGAGGCGACCGCGTCGCGCAGGGCGAGCTGCGCAGCGGTGTCGCCGGAGGTCGGCGTCTTCAGGGCAGCGGTCAGGTTGGAGATGGTTTCCAGGATGCCCTGAGTTTGCTGCGACTTGGGCTGCAGGGTGAACTGGTCGCCGTTGGCCGGCACGGCGCTGATGGTCATGTCCACGCCGCCCGCGCTGATGGTCTGCGGGAAGGTGGCGCCCAGGGTGCCAGTGGAGATCGCCGCATCGCCCGCCTTCATCGGCTGCGCGTACACCGAGTAGGCGGTCGCGCTGCTGAACTGGACGATCACGCCGTTGGCCGGGAACTGTGTGGTGTAGGCGTTCTGGTTAGCAACGCTGGCGGTCATCTGCGCGCTGGAGGTGTTGGTCGCGCTGCGGGTCACGGCGAACTCGTCGGGTGCCATGCCGAAGTCGAAGCTGTAGCCGGTCAGCAGGTTGTCCAGCGAGGTGTCGGAGGAGTTGTCGTTCTCCTTGAGGGCGACGTCCAGCTCAAGGCTAACCCCGCGGAAGGTCACGGTGTTGCCGTCGATCGCGGTCGGATCGAAGCTGCCGTTTGTGGCGGACGCCTCGGACGTGACATCCACGCCGGCGCTGTCGGTGATCCTGAACTGCGTGCTGCTGACCAGCTCCAGGGTGTACGGCGAGCCAGCGCGGAAGCTGTCGTTGTACTTGCTGTCGTTTTGCACCAGCCCCTGGGAAAGGAACACACGCTGATCGCCCGCAGCGACGGGGCCGGTCACGGCCACGCCGGTGTCCGGATCGGTGTAGTCGCGGGTGGGCGCATCCGAATAGGTCCGACTGGCGTTGGTGACGTTCTCGAACACGCTCCAGCCGCTGTCGTTGATCGACATCCGCGTCGAACTGGCCACCTGCAGGCCCAGCGCGCCCTGGTCGCCCTGGTAGGTGTAGGTGCCATCGGGATTCTGGATGTAGGGCTGGGTGCCGCTGTTGGAACCGCTGAACAGGTACTGCCCGCTGGAGTCCTTGCTGTTCATCAGGTTCATCAGCTGGGTCTGGATCTGCTCCAGTTCGCTGGAGATCGAGGTGCGGTCGTTGTCCGACAGCGAGCCGTTACCGGCGCGCACCGCCAGCTCGCGGGCGCGCTGCAGCACGTTGGTCACGGAGGTCAGTACGCCCTCCTCCTGGGTCAGGCTGTTGGTCGCCGTGGTCAGGTTGGTGCTGTATTGGCCCAGCTCGGAGCTCTGCTGCTCGAGCTGCAACAGGCGCGCGGCGCCCACCGGGTCGTCCGCCGGGGTCTGGATGCGCACGCCGCTGGACAGCTGCTGCTGGGTCTTGACGATCTCCGAGTAGCCTTTCTGGTAACCGGAGACGTTGGAGGTGAACACCTGCGAGGTGGAAAGACGCATTTCTCAGCCTCCGCTTAAAAGCTGTTGATCAAGGTGTCGAAGGTACTGCGCGCGATCTGGATGATCTGTGACGACGCGTTGTAGTACTGCTCGAACTTGATGAGGTTGGCGGCCTCCTCGTCGAGGTTGACCCCCGAATAGGAATCCCAGCTGCTCTTCGCCTGGGTCAGGATCGCCGAGGTCGCGCTGGCATCCAGCTTGGCCTGGTTGGTCTTGGCGCCGACCTGCTCGATCAGCGAGCTGTAGGCGGCGACGAAACTCTTGCCCGAGCTGCTGCCGCTGGAGCCGATGGTGGCCTTGGTCTGCAGGTCCAGCAGGCTCTGCGCGTTGCGGTTGTCGGCGGTGCCATTGGCGTTGAACGAGAAGGTGAAGCTGTCGCCGGCACCCGGTTTGCCGCTGATGGACGTCTCGAAGCTGAACGCCGAGGGGACGCTGGGCGGGTTGGCCGCCACGTTGACCGTCACGGTGTTGTTGTTGCCCGGCACGATGGTGCCGGTGCCGATGTTGTTGCCGGCCGAATCGTAGAGGTTGTAACCCTGGGTTCCGGCGCCAGCGGCGTCGAACACCATCTTCACCGGCATGCCGCTCTTCAGGCTCGCCTGCATGTTGGCCTGGGCGACGGGGTCGGTGATGTCGATCTTGGTGGTCAGCGTGGGCTGGGTGATCGCCCCGGAACCGTAGTTGCCGGTGGTGACCACGCCGGCCAGCGGCGCGGCGAACGCCAGTTGCCCGGCATCGGTCAGCGAGGTGCTGATCGAACCCGCCGCGGTACGCGTGGGAATGATGGTGAAGGTGTCGCCCGCCGCGGCGTTGCCGCCGGTGAGCTGCAGGGAAAATCCATCGACCACCGGCGCGGGATTCGTCGCGGTGTCGAAGGTGCCGTTCCCGGACGGGAACTTGGCGCCGTCGGAGGAGCGGGTCACCGTGTAGTGCGTGCTGTCGGTGAAGGTGACTTCGTAGTCGCTGGTGGTCAGCGCGCCGGAGTCCTTGATGGTGACGTTGAAGTTCGACGTCGCGCTGCTGTTGCCCTCCTGCGCGAGGCTGCGCTGGGCGATCAGCGTGGCGCTGTTGATGTCGCCGAACAGCGGAGCGCCGAACTCGCCCTTCAGGTCCAGGCCCTGGCCGAGCTGGCTGTTGACCGCGTCGGAAACGACCAGCGCCATGCGCCCGAGCTCGTTCATCGTCGAGTCGAGCACGTCGGTGCGGTAGCGCAGCAGGCCGCCGATCTCGCCGCCGGTCACCGCGGAGGTTACGTCACGGGTCGCCGAACCCTGGGTCAGAGTCAGCGCGTAGCGCGTCGGGTCGTCCTGGCTCGGCGTGGCGTTCAGCGTCGAGGCGCTGTTGCCGACGACCAGCGGCTGGCCGGAACCGATGTACAGGTTGTAGTTGCCATCCTGGTTCACCACGGACACGCCGATCAGCTCGTTGAGCTGGCGAACGGTCTCGTCGCGCGCATCGAGCAGGTCGTTGGGCGTGGCACCGGTGGACGCGGCCTGGGTGATCGCCAGGTTGTATTGGGCGACGTTGGAGGCCAGCTTGTTGACCTGGTTGGTCATGCTGCCGAGCTGCTCGTTGATGTAGCCGTTCTGGTCGGCGAGCTGGTCGTAGATTGCGTTGAAACGGCTGGACAGCGCGTTGCTCTGGGTCAGCAGCAGTTGCCGCGAGGCGGCATCGGTCGGGCTCGCGGCAGCGGTCTGCAGCGAGGTGAAGAAGCTCTGCAGCACGGTGCTGATGCCCGTGGTGCTGTCGGCCAGCAGCGAGTTCACCTGCTGGATCTGGGTGTAGTACGACTGCGAGTCGCTGCTCAGCGAGGTGCTGGTGTTCACCTGGGTGCCCAGGTAGCTGCTGTACATGCGTCGAACGTCGGTCAGCGTGGTGCCGCTGCCGATGTAGACGTTGCCGCTGCGCTGCGACGGCGCCGCCACCTGCTCAGTGGTCTTGCGCGTGTAGCCGGCGGTGTCGGCGTTGGTGATGTTGTTACCGGTGACGTTGAGCGCCGCCTGGCTGGCAGACAGTCCGGAAAGACCGATGGAAAGTAGGTTCGACATGGCTCAGGCCTTATATACGAGTGGTGCCGGAGCCGACCGAGGCCAGCGTCTGGATCGAGTGATAGGTGTCCATGCTGCGTGCGATCTGGTTCACCTTGCGGGCGTAACGCGGATCGGTGGCGTAGCCGGCTTCCTGCAGCTCGGTCATGAATTTCTCGGAGTTGCCATTGGTCTTCAGGGCGTCGCCGTAACGCTCGTTGGTCTGCAGGAAGTCCACGTAGTCGTGGAAGCTGTCCGCGTAGGAGTCGTAGGTGCGGAACTTGGCGACTTCCTTCACTTCCTTGCCGCCGACGTACTCGTTGGTCACCGCGTTCACCGAACCACCCTTCCAGCCGTGCGACTTGATGCCGAACAGGTTGTTGGCATTGCTGCCGTCGGCCTGGCGAATCATGTGCTTGCCCCAGCCGGTTTCCAGCGCGGCCTGGGCGACCAGGTAACGCGGGTCGACGCCGATGCGCTTGGCAGCGGCTTCGGCCATTGGCAGCATGGTCTGGATGAAGTCTTCCTTGCTGCTGAACCGGGTCTTTTCGCTGGTGGCGGCGACTGCATCGGCCTTGCTGATCGACGCCGGCGCGGCGCTCTTGTCGAGGCCGGCGATGCGGTTCTGGAAAGGGTTGGCGGCCTGGGTCTGCGCGCTCTGCTGAACCTGCTTCCAGTCGCTGCCGATCTGCTCGGCGATGCTGGCGACCGCCGCGGTCTTCTCGGCGCTGTCCGGGACGATGCCGGCGGCGATGCGCTGGGAAATCGACGCGGGCAGCGACAGGCGACGCTGGTTGATCAGCTTGGAGTCGTCGCGGGTCGGATCGACGGCGGCGAGCTTCTTCGAGGACGACGGCCACACCGCACCGTTGGGCTGGGTCTTGCCCTTCTCGGTGGTCGCGGTCACCGCGGCGGCATCGCCGGACTGGGCGAACGGATTCTTCCGCCCGGCGCCGCTGGTGGTGTGGCTGAGTTGGCGCTCGAGCACGCCCGCCAGGCCGATGCCGCCCTCCTTGGACAGGTTCATCGCCAGTTGCTGGTCGTGCATGTCCTGGTACTGCTTGCTGGTCTGGCTGGAGAACGGGCTGTCCTTGTCGGCCAGCACTTCGTTCGCCGAGCGCATGGACTTCATCATCTGGCTGAGGAACAGCGACTCGAACTCCTGGGCGACTTTCTTGACGTTCTCCGCGCTGTCCCGGTTCTTGCCTTTCATGGCGGCGAGACGGTTCAGATCGGTGACCGAGCCCGAGTCGGTGTTGCTGCTGTAGTTTCCGCCCAGGCGTGAGTCCATCGCTGTAATCCCCGCTTAGATGACGATCAGATCGGCCTGCAAGGCGCCGGCCTGTTTCAGAGCTTCGAGGATGGCCATCAAATCCCCCGGTGCCGCGCCGACCTGGTTAACCGCACGGACGATCTCGTCCAGCGTGGTACCCGGGCCGAACTTGAACATCGGCTTGGCTTCCTGTTCCGCCTTGATCTTCGAATTCGGTACCACCACCGTTTCGCCGCCCGCCAGCGCGTTGGGTTGGCTGACGATCGGGTCTTCGCTGATGGTTACGGTCAGGCTGCCGTGGGTCACCGCTGCGGGTGAGACCTTGACGTTCTGGCCGATGACAATGGTGCCGGTACGCGAGTTGATGATGACCTTGGCAACCGCCTGACCCGGATCGATGTCGAGGTTCTCGAGAATCGATATGTAGTCGACGCGCTGGTTCGGATCCAACGGAGCATTGACGCGTACAGAGCCTCCATCAATGGCTGATGCAACGTCCGGGCCAAGCAGCTCGTTTATCTTGTCGACAATGTGCTTCGCGGTGGTGAAGTCCGAACGGTTGAGGTTCAGCGTCAGGCTGTTGCCCTGGTCGAAGCCGCTCGGCACCGGCCGCTCGACGGTCGCGCCACCGGGGATGCGTCCGGCCGACGGAACGTTGACGGTGATCTTCGAGCCGTCGCGGCCCTCGGCGTCGAAGCCGCCGACCACCAGGTTGCCCTGGGCCACCGCGTAGACGTTGCCGTCGATCCCCTTCAGCGGGGTCATCAGCAGGCTGCCGCCGCGCAGGCTCTTCGAGTTGCCGATCGAGGAGATCGTCACATCGATGGTCTGGCCCGGCTTGGCGAACGCCGGCAGGTCGGCATGGATCGACACGGCGGCAACGTTTTTCAGCTGCACGTTGCCGCCAGCCGGCACTTTTATGCCGAACTGCGCGAGCATGTTGTTGAAGGTCTGGATGGTGAACGGAGTCTGCGTGGTCTGGTCGCCCGTGCCGCTGAGGCCGACCACCAGGCCGTAACCGATCAACTGGTTGCTGCGCACACCCTGGATGCTGGCGATGTCCTTGAGCCGCTCGGCGTGAGCGGCGGTGGCGGACAACAGCAGAGCGATCCCGACGAACATCGACTTGAACATAATCATGCGCCTCAGAAGGGCCACAGCGGACTGGTGAAGAACTGGCTCAGCCAGCCCGGCTGACTGGCATCGGCGAACGCGCCGGTGCCGGAATAGGTGATGCGGGCGTCGGCCACGCGGGTCGACACGACGGTGTTGTCGGTGGCGATGTCATCGGCGCGAACCAGGCCGGAGATGCGCATCAGCTCGTTACCGGTGTTCAGCGTCAGCCATTTCTCGCCGCGGACGGCGAGGACGCCGTTGGGCAGCACTTCGGCGATGGTCACCGTCAGCGAGCCGGTCAGGCTGTTGCCCTGCGCGGCCTGGGAGTCGCCCTTGTTATCGCGACTGCCGGAGAACTGGGCACTGAGGTCCATGCTGTTCTTGGTCAGCGGGTTGGTCCCGGACACCGCGCCGCCGAACAGCGAGGTCAGGCCGAGGTTGGCCGAGCTGTCCTTGGAGATGTCGGAGCTGGCGTTCTTGCTCGCCTGGGTACGTTCCTGCAGCGTGATGGTGATGATGTCGCCGACGCGGAACGCCTTGCGGTCGCTGTACAGGTTCTGGTCGAAACCCGGCTGGTAGATCGAACCGTTGGTGGCGGCGGCCGGCATCGGCGTGCGCGGCATCACCGGCGCGTAGTACGGGTCGTTGGGCTTGGCCGCCGGGGCCACGCATCCTGCGAGAAAAAGCGCTCCGAGCACGGGGACGATAACGGTAAGGCGGATCATGGAGCGCTACCTCGCGGGTATTACAGGTTCTGGGTGACGAAGCCGAGCATCTGATCGGCGGTGGAAATGACCTTGGAGTTCATCTCGTAGGCACGCTGGGTGGTGATCATGTTCACCAGTTCCTCGACCGTGCTGACGTTGGAGTTCTCCAGGGTGTTCTGCAGGACGGTCCCGAGGCCGTTGAGGCCCGGTGTGCCGGTCTGCGGCGCACCGCTGGAGGCGGTCTCCATGAACAGGTTGTTACCGGTGGCCTGCAGGCCGGCCGGGTTGATGAAGTTGGCGGTCTGGATGTTGCCGATCACGGTCGGCGTCGAGCTGCCGGCCACGGTGACGGAAACGGTGCCGTCCTCGCCGACGGTGAAGGTCTGGGTTTCCGGCGGAACGACGATCGCCGGCTCCAGCGGAAAGCCGTTGGCGGTCACCACCTGGCCATCGGAGTTCAGGTGGAAGGTGCCATCGCGGGTGTAGGAGACGGTGCCGTCGGGCATGGTCACCTGGAAGAAGCCGTCGCCGTTGACCGCCATGTCGAGCGGCTGGTCGGTGGTCTGCAGGCTGCCTTCGGTGAAGTTCTTCTGCGTGCCGACGATGCGCACACCGGTACCCAGCTGCAGGCCGGACGGCAGCTGGTTGTCCTGGGTCGCCTGGGCGCCCGGCTGACGACGAACCTGATAGAGCAGATCCTGGAACTCGGCGCGATCACGCTTGAAGCCGGTGGTCGAGACGTTCGCCAGGTTGTTGGAAATGGTGGTCAGGTTCATGTCCTGGGCGGACAGACCGGTCTTCGCGACCCAAAGTGCAGAAAGCATGTGGCTTCTCCTCGCGTCGGTTTTTCGACGCCTCAATCACTTATTCAGCTGAATTGCAAAACCTTGGCCAAGGCGGCCGAGTCGTCCTCGGCGGTTCGCATCATCTTGATGTGCAGTTCGAATTGGCGGGACAGAGCCAGGATCGAGGTCATCTCCTCGGCGGCGTTGACGTTGCTCGCCTCGACGAAGCCGGAGGCCACGCGCACGTTGGCATCGACGTCCGGCGCGGGCTGGCCGGCCTTCATGTGGATCAGGCCGTCGGTGCCCTTCTCCATCTGCTTCTGGTCCGGGTTGACCAGCTTGAGGCGGTCGACCTGGGCGATGACGTTGGCGCTCTGGCCCTGCGAGCGGATGCTGATGCTGCCGTCCTGGCCGATCTCGATCTTGGTCGCCGGCGGTACGGAAATCAGCCCGCCGTTGCCCAGGACCGGAAAGCCACTGGCGGTACGCAGGATGCCGACGGCGTCGACTTCGAGGCTGCCGGTGCGCACGTAGGCCTCGCCACCGCTGGGCGCCTGCACGGCCATCCAGCCATCGCCTTCGATGGCGACGTCGAGATCGCGACCGGTCTCCTGCAGCGCTGCCGGGGTGAAGTCAGTGGCCGGACGTTCGCTCATGGCGTAGACCCGCGACGGCATGCTCTCGCCGAAGACCTGCATGGAGCGCGCTTGCTCCAGGTCCTTGCGGAAGCCGGATGTCGAGACGTTCGCCAGATTGTTGGCGTGCGCGCGCTGGGCCATCTCGTTCTGGCTGGCACCGGTCATGGCGACGTAGAGAAGTTTGTCCATGAATCACCTCGAAGCGACGGAGGAGCGCCGTCATTGAATCGTTCGAGAGTGATAAAGCAAGCGCTATGCCAAAAACCAAACCGCGCTTTAGGCAACTGATTTTAAAAGAAAAAGCCTCGAACGAGGCTTTCTTGAAGCGGACCAGGCGGCAGTTATCTGCCGCCTGGAGCGGGGTCAGGTCATCTGGATGATGGTCTGGGAGATGGTGCTCTCGGTCTCGATGGTCTTGGCGTTCGCCTGATAGTTGCGCTGGGCGACGATCAGGTTCACCAGCTCGGCGGTCAGGTCGACGTTCGAGTCTTCCAGCGAGCCGGAGGACAGCGTACCCAGCGTTCCCGAACCCGGTACGCCGATCACCGGCTCGCCGGAGGCGAAGGACTCGGCCCAGTCGGTGTTGCCGACCGGCGTCAGGCCCTGCATGTTGGCGAACGTCGCCAGCACGGTCTGGCCGATCACCTTGGACTGCCCGTTGGTGTAGGTGGCGAACAGGCTGCCGTCGTCGGCGACTTCCAGGCCGGATAGCTGACCGGTGGTGTAACCGTCCTGGCTCACGCTGTTCACCGCGAAGTTGGTGTTGGTCTGGGTCGAACCGCGCATGTCCAGGGTCAGGCCCGTGGCGTTGGCCGTAGCGCCGTTGCTGCCCCAGGTAACCGGATTGGTGTTGCGGTTGGTGATGGTCGCAGGCACCCAGTCGGTCAGCGAAAGAACGCCGGCCGGAGACGTGGCGACACCGTCGAAGCCGGTTGCGCCAACCAGGTTCCCGGAGGCATTGAAGGTCAAGTTCGAAGCGTAGGGCGCGGTGCCCAGCGCTTCGGATGCCGCGGCCACGGCCGAAGCGACGCTGGCAGCGGTGGCGCCGGTGGCGGCAGCCGCAGCGTTGGCGGCCGCGGTCACGCTGGCGTCGGTGCCGGCAGGCAGCGCGGCGACCACGCTGGCCGGCGTCGAGCCGGCGGCGTTGGCGGCGGTCTGCGCGGCGCCTACGGCAGCGCTGTCACCGCCCGGGTTGCTCGGGTTGCGTCCGTCGACGGTCACGTACATGGTCCAGCTGTTCGCGTCGTTCTTCACGAAGTACTGCGACATGGTGTGCGAGTTGCCCTGGGAGTCGTAGACGTCGACCGAGGTGGACCAGTTGTAGCTCGCCGAGACCGACGGATTGAACGGCGTGGTGGTCGGAACGGCCGCGGTGGAGTTCAGCGCGACGACCTGGTCGATATCGGTGGTGGCCTTCGGCAACTGGTTGGTGGTATCGATCTTCAGATCGGTGATCACCCCGTTGACGATGTTGCCGCTGGCATCGACGCCGTAGCCCTGCAGCCTGTTGCCCGAGTTGTCGATGACGAAACCGGCGCTGTCCGAATGGAAGGTGCCGTTACGGGTATAGACCCGGGAGCCATTGTCGCTGAGCACGAAGAAGCCGTTGCCGTTGATCGCCAGGTCCAGGCTGCCACCAGTGGAGGTGATGTTGCCCTGGGTGAACTGCTGCGAGACGTTGGCGGTGAGTACGCCGCTGCCGGTGGTGTTCTTGCCGGAGCCGAACATCGAGGTGGCGTACACGTCGGCGAATTCGGCGCGGGAGGCCTTGAAGCCGGTGGAGCCCACGTTGGCAATGTTGTTGCCGGTCACGTTGAGGTTCTTGCTGGCGGCGTTGAGGCCACTCAGGCCGATATTGAAAGACATGAATTTCTCCTTCCGGCGCGCCGGCTTACTGGCCAATCACCTGGACTTGCGACAGCTTCACGCTGCCCATCCCGGCTAAGTTGAGGGTCATTTCTCCGCCGTCCTGTCCCAGCGTCACGCTGCTGACAGTCGCCGGCATGTAGGTCGAAAGAGCGGTCTTGGTGTCATCGATGGTGGCGGTCGCCTTGAACGTGTAGGTGCCGGCCGCGAGCTTCGTGCCATTGGTATCGGTACCGTCCCACTCGAACGTGACGTTGCCGGCCTCCTGGGCGCCGAGATTGATCTTCTTCACCACGGCGCCAGCGGAGTCGTACACGCTGACGGTGGTTTCGGTGCCGGCCTCAGGCAGCTTCACCGCGCCGGTGATGCCGGTAGAGGTATCCACGACCGCCTTGTCGGTTTGCGCGATCACCGAACGACCGACCAGCGACGAGGCCTGCAGCGCCTGCGAGGACTGGAAGCCGCTGGTGATGGTGTTGACGGACGCATTCAGGTTCTCCATGCCCTCGACCTGGCTGAACTGCGCCAGCTGGGCGACGAACTCGCTGTTGTCCTGGGGATCGAGCGGGTTCTGGTTGTTCAGCTGGGTGACCAGCAGTTGCAGGAAGTCGTTCTTGCCCAGGGAGCTGGAGCTGCTGGACGAACTGGTGCTGCTGGAATCTTTCGGCTTCGTGGTGCTGGACAGTCCGGCCAGTACGTCGGAGGCGCTATTGACAGTGCTCATTGAAGTTCTCCGCTTACTGACCCAGCGTCAGTACTTTCTGCATCATTTGTTTGGCGGTATTCATAATTTCCGCGTTGGTCTGGAACGCACGGCTGGCGGAGATCATGTCGGCCATTTCCTCGACGACATTGACGTTGGGGTAATACACGTAGCCGTCCTTGTCCGCGGCCGGATGGTTGGGCTCGTAGCGCGCCTGCAACTCACTCTGGTCCTCGACGATTCCGGTCACCTGAACGCCTACGCCGGCCTGGCCCTGGTCCTCGAACAGCGAACCGCCGCCAGCGCCCTGGGCGCCATTGAGCATGGTGGCGAACACCGGATGCCGCGCGCGGTAGGTCTGATCGACGCTGGAGGAAACGGTGTCAGCGTTGGCGATGTTGCTGGCGACGGTGTTCAGGCGCGTGTTCTGCGCACTCATGCCGGTACCGGCGATATTGAACAGGCTACTGAGTGACATGCTTATTCTCCGCGAATGGCCTCGATCAGCCCTTTGAACTTGCTGTTGAGAAGCGTGAAGCTGGCCTGGAATTCCAGAGAGTTCTGGGCGTAGGCGGCCTGCTCGACCTGTTCGTCGACGGTGTTCTGGTCCAGCGACGGCTGGGTCGGAATGCGGTAGCGCAGCGACGCGTCGGTGGTGGTCATGGCAATGCCTTCCGCCTCGATGTGGCGGCCGCTGGTGGTCGTCAGTGTCGGCATGTTCGAGCTGGAGCCACCCTTCGCCATCTTGTCCGCCTGCTCGGCGAGCACCGCGCTGAAGTCCAGGTCGCGGGCCTTGTAGTTGGGCGTGTCGGCGTTGGCGAGGTTATTGCCTAATACCTCGGCGCGTTGTGCACGGAAGGCCAGGGCTTTCTCGTGGATACCGAGGGCGTTGTCGAAACTGATGCTCATGGTCGCGGGACCTATGCGGTGTGCTGTATCAGCGATAAAGCAAGCGCCATGCCATGAATTTTTTTTACTTATAAATCAGTAAGTTGCAAATCAGCGACAAAAACCGGATGCGAAAACGGCAATTAATTTCCGCTTTCGGAGGTTATCTTCGGGAGGGGGCGGCAAAACTTTGGCGCCGAGGGCGGCAAGCCATGCCAGGGAGCGGCAAGCGCTTTCCGCCGCGGAAAGCGCTCAGGAGGAAAAGGCCTTACTTGACCTTGTAGATGATGCCGGGGCTGCACTGAACCATCTGGTAGAGGTCGGGCAGCCCGTTCAGCGCTTCGGAGGCGCCGAGGAACAGGTAGCCACCCGGTTTCAGCGTGGCGTGGATGCGCGTGAGGATGTCCTTCTTCACTTCCGCGGAGAAGTAGATCAACACGTTGCGGCAGAAGACGATATCGAACTTGCCGAGCACCGAGTAGCTGTCCAGCAGGTTCAGCGCGCGGAACTCGATCCGGTTGCGGATCGGCGCCTTGACCGCCCAGCGGCCCGGCGCCTTCAGATCGAAGTAACGCTGCAGACGCTCCTGCGAGAGGCCCCGCCCCATCGCCAGGCTGTCGTACTCGCCAGACTTGCAGGCGGTGAGCATGGTCCCGGAAAGGTCGGTGGCGACGATCTGCACGCCGGCCTTGAGCTGGCCGAGGTTGGTGCGCTCGAACTCGTCGATCGCCATGGACAGCGAATAGGGCTCCTGCCCCGACGAACAGGCGGCCGACCAGATTCGCAGCCGTTGCCCACCGGCGTTCTTGATCATCTCCGGAAGAATCCGGGATTTCAGTACCTCGAACGGGTAGGCATCGCGAAACCAGAGGGTCTCGTTGGTCGTCATCGCGTCGACCACCTGCTCGCGCAGGCCGCTGCGCGGCTGACTTTCGATACGCTGGACCAGCTCGCTCAGGGAACGGATGGATTGCTGCTCCATCAGTTTGTTGAGGCGGCTGGATACCAGGTACTGCTTGTTGCTGCCGAGCAGGATGCCGCAGGTTTTCTCCAGGAAAACCCGAAACTGCTCGAAGTCCAGATTGCCTGAAGACACGGGTACTGCCTCTCCGATCCGATGGGCTGCCAAGAGTATTCCTTAGCCGTTGACTGATTGTTTGACACGCTCGACGACCCGCGAAGCGAGGTCGTCGGGGCGGAACTTGGCGAGAAAATCGTCGGCGCCCACTTTCTTCACCATGGCCTGGTTGAACACGCCCGACAACGAAGTATGCAGGAGAATGTGCAGCTTCTGCAGGCGCTGATCGGCGCGAACCTCCGCGGTGAGCGTGTAGCCGTCCATCTCCGGCATCTCGATGTCGGAAATCATCATCAGCAATTCGTCTTCCGGGTGACGACCCTCGTCGGCCATGCTCTTGAGATAGTCCAGCGCCTGGCGACCGTCGTTCAACGCAGTCACCTCGACGCCGACGCTCTCCAGACAACGGCTCACCTGCTTGCGCGCCACCGACGAGTCGTCGACGATCAGCACGCGCTTGGTCACCGCGCGCTGCTGGGTCTCGACGTCGATCACGCCCTCGGAGATGACCTCCGAGGTCGGCGCCACTTCAGCGAGGATCTTCTCCACGTCGATGATTTCCACCAGCTGGTTGTCGACCCGCGTCACCGCCGTCAGGAAGTGGTCGCGACCGGCACCCTTTGGCGGCGGATGGATCTCCTCCCAGTGCATGTTGACGATGCGCTCCACGGAACGCACCAGGAAACCCTGCACCTTGGTGTTGTACTCGGTGATGATGACGAAACTGTCTTTCAGGTCGTTGAGACCCGGATTACCGGTGGCCATGGCCAGGTCGAGGATCGGAATGGTACCGCCGCGAATGCTGGCGACGCCGCGCACGACCGGGCTCGATTTCGGCATGATGGTGAGTTTCGGGCACTGCAGCACCTCCTTCACCTTGAACACGTTGATGCCGTACAGCTGTTTTCCGTCCAGGCGGAACAGCAGCAGCTCGAGGCGGTTCTGCCCCACCAGCTGAGTTCGCTGGTTAACCGAATCCAATACACCGGCCATGCCAGATTCCTCTAAATGAATGTCCCGCGTCTGCTCAGGTTAGCAGGCGGCACGACCCTTGCTATCTCACCTGTCATGAAAGAACTCACGACATTTTTTCGACGCATGATGTCAAAACGACAGCGCATGTCTCGTGTTTTACCCACTTTGTGCGGGCTCGGCTACACCGGTCTGGTGTTGGCCCAGCAAACCATGCCTGAGCAACTTATCGACACGACCCAGGGATTTCTTGAATTCGCCGTGGAAGATTATCTGCGTACCGTGGACATACCGGGCCGCTACGAAATCCAGGTCAACCGGCTCGATCCGCGCCTGCGCCTGCCGCTGTGCGATCAGGAGCTGAACGCCAAGCTGGAAAGCCCGGCCCAACCGATCGGGCGGGTCACGATTAAGGTCAGCTGCGACGGCAGTTCGCCGTGGAGCGTGTTCGTTCCGGCCCAGGTGAAGGTGTTCCGCGACGTCGTGGTGGTCAAGCGCCCGCTGACCCGCGGCAGCATTATCGGCGACGCCGATGTCGCGCTGGCGGAACGGGACACCGGAACCCTCGGCCAGGCCTTCCTCGTCGCTACCGAGCAGGCGGTCGGCAGCAAGCTGACACGACCGGTGGTCGCCGACCAGGCGATCCTCCTGACGAGCCTGGAAAAAGCCGACGTGATCGCCAAGGGCGACCACGTGGTGATCAAGGCGCAAAGCGGCGCCATCAACGTGAACATGCCCGGCGAAGCACTTTCGGCGGGCGCTCCAGGCGAGCAGATCCGGGTCAGGAACCTGCAGTCTCAACGTGTGATCAAGGCCCGGGTGACCGGCCCGGGCGTGGTAGAAGTGGCTATGTAAGGCATGAAACGGCTGGCGTGCAGACAGGACGGTTCTTTACACTGGCGGACGGCGCAAATCTTTTTGCTCTGTCTCGCTAAAGTTATCGGCGTGATCGCCGAAAAGCTGGGCAAGCGTCCAGACACCGTCCGAGGTTTTGCATCATGGTTATCGACTTCAACCGGCCCAACAATGCCGTTACGCCGTCTTCGACGACGCGTACCAGCAGCAGCCAGCCCGGCAGTCGCACCGAAGCCGCCGCCGACAGCAAAGCGAGCAGCACCGTCGAGCAGACCCCAGCCAAGGGCGGCGAACCCGTGCAGCTCAGCCAGGAGGCACAGCAATTGCAGTCCGTTAGCGACAAGCTGCGTGACCTGCCCACCGTCGATAGCGAGAAGGTCGCCCGGCTCAAGCAGGCGATCACCGAAGGTAGCTATCAGGTCGACAGCAAACGCGTCGCCAGCAAACTGCTCGATTTCGAGTCCCAGCGTTAGCTTCAGGCCGCGCTGGGGATTTTGGACGCTTGATTCCCAGAGCCCGCCGCCATGAACGACACGACCCTGCTGCACCTGTTCAGCGAAGATATCGGCCACGCCGAGCAGTTGCTTGAATTGCTCGAGAGCGAGACTCAGGCCCTGACGAGTCAGGACCTCACCTCCCTGGAAACCATCCTCACCAGCAAGCAGACCCTGCTCGCCCTGCTCGACCAGCATGGCCGGGCACGGAGTCGCGTGCTCGTCTCGCTGAACCTGAGCGCCGACCGCGCGGGACTGCAGGCACTCGCCAAGGCCTCGGCGCAGGGCGAGGAACTGCTCGCCGCCGGCGATCGGCTCAGCGCACTGCTGCGTGAATGCCAGGACACCAACCTGCGCAATGGACGGCTGATTCGCGCCAGCCAGACCAGTGTCACCAAGCTGCTCGGAATCCTTCGCGGCGCAGAGGTGCCCAACCTCTACAATAACCGTGGAGCGACGTCGCGCGTCGGCTATCAGCGTCCCTTGAGCCAGGCATAAATCCCTGAAATAAGAACGACATGCAGCCGTGTTGCCCGTATGCTAGCGCAGCCTATTGCCGGGAGAACGCTGGAGTGCCGAACCCCTTCATCGAGGAGAATGGTCCGCAAGAGCCCAGGCTGCTTAGAGCTCCGCTGGAGATCTTCGCCAACCTGCGCCTGCTGCAGCAGAACCATGACCCTCTCGTCATCACCTTCGAAGGCCGCTCGCAGCGTTTCCAGAGTTTCGTGGTCCAGGTCGACCGCGAGCGCAACCTGCTGGCCCTCGACGAACTGATACCCAACGACGGCGAACGCTATCTGCAAGCCGGCGAGTCCTTCCACGTCGAAGGTTTCCACGAGGGCGTGCGCATCGCCTGGGATTGCGAGCAGAAGCTCTACATCGGTGAGCTCGAAGGCGCCCGCGCGTACTGGGCGACGCAGCCCGAGGAGATGCTCTACCACCAGCGTCGGGGCGCCTTCCGCGCGGTGCTGAAACTGACCCAGCCGGTCCAGGTGAGCCTGGACGGCGACAAACTCAGGACCTCGATCGTCGGCCAGATGCTCGACATCTCCGCCACGGGCTGCAAGTTGCGCTTCACCGGTGACGTCACCGACCGTCTCAATCCGGGCGAAGTCTACGAGCGCCTGACCGCCGAGCTGCCGTTCGGCGCGGTCACCACGTCGGCGGAGCTGCGTCACCAGCGCCATGACGCGAGGCTCGACGTGACCTTCTGCGGGCTGCGCTTCTTCCGCCTCAACGGGCTCGAACAGCGCGCGGTCGAGCGCTTCGTCTATCAGCTGCAGCGCGAAGCCCGTCGCCTCGACTGAGCCCCGCCGATCAGCCGCTCGGCGGCGATTCCGACGACACGCCCCCCTCCCCGCTCTGCATCTGCGCTTCCACCACCTGCCCATCGACCCGCGGATCGAGCGCCGCCGTCAGGGGCGAGCTGGCCGTGCTGTCAGGCATCGGGATGTGCTGCAGCGGCGCATCGTCGACCTGATGCAGGTTGGTCACCGCTTCCGGGCGGATCCGCCAGACCAGGATCAGCGCGCACAGGCTGACGAAGGCATACAGCATGTTCGCGCCCAGGTACTTCATCAGCACGCCGGCGAGCAGCGGACCGACGCAGGCACCAATGCCGAAGGTGACCAGCAGCATGGCGCTCAGCGACACCCGGCGCTCGGCTTCCACATGGTCGTTGGAAAACGCCACCGCCAGCGGATAAAGACTGAACTGCAACAGGCTGACGACGAAGCCGAGCGGCAGCAGCACCGCCAGCGGCACCTCGCCCAGCAGCGCCAGCGGAAGCGCCGCCACGCTCAGCAGCAAGGCGCAGGCGCGAATCAGCCAGGCGCGGTCGCGACGATCGGAAATCCACCCTAGCGGCCACTGCACCAGCAACGCCGCGAGGATGCAGCTGCCCATGAACACGCCGACCTGCTGCGTCGACAGTCCCAGGCGCGTGGCGTACAGCGGCGCCAGGCCATAGAAGGAGCCGATAAGCAGTCCCGAGACCAGCACGGTGGTCAACGATTGTGGCACCCGGCGGATGAAGAAACGCGGTTCCAGCGGCGCCGGATGCAGCGCGGCGGGGTGAATCTTGCGAGTCGCCGCCACCGGCACCAGGCACAGCGCAAAACACATCGCCACCAGCATCAGCAGCTCGATGCCGAGGCCCGGGTGGACCACCAGGACCATCTGCCCCAGCACCAGTCCGAGGTACGAGGCGATCATGTAGCCACCGAATACCCGCCCACGCTGGCTGGCCTCGGCCTGATCGTTCAGCCAGCTTTCGATCACCATGTACTGGCACATCATGCCCAGGCCCACCAGCATGCGCAGGATCAGCCAAGCGGGCAGCCAGTCGATCAGGCCATGCCCCAGCACCGCGGCGGTTACGATCGCCGCGCAGGTGGAATAGGCGCGAATGTGGCCGACCCGGGCGATCAGCCGGTGGCCGGTCTTGCCGCCCAGCGCCAGGCCGAAATAGTTGGCGGCCATCAAGGCGCCCACCCAGAGCCCGTCGACGCTCTTCGACAGACGCAGGGCCAGGTAGGTGCTGAGCAACCCCGAGCCGAGCAGCATCAGGGTGGTGGCCAGGTACAGCGGGCCGAAAGACTTCCAGATCCTGGACATCGAGGCGGGAAACTCCTGCTGGGGCCGGACCGCCTGAGCGGCCCGGCGGAGGTCACGCCTGGGCGGCGAGAACGCGGCGTTCCCAGGGCGTGATTTCATCGAAGAAGCTGGTCAGCTCCATCGCCTTGCTGGCGATGTAGCCTTCGATGAACTCGCGACCGAACAGTTCCCGCGCCAGCTGGCTGCGGCGCAGACGCTCCAGCGCGGCGTGCATGGTACTCGGCAGGGTCAGTTCGTCCGGCACCACGAACTCGCCCTGGATCGCCGCGCTCGGCTCCAGCTCGCGCTCGATGCCGTGCAGCCCGGCGGCCAGGCTGGCGGCGATGGCGAGGTACGGGTTGGCGTCCGCGCCGGGCAGACGGTTCTCCACCCGTCGCGCGACCGGCGAGCTGGCCGGGATGCGCAGGCCCGCGGCGCGGTTGTCGTGGGACCAGCAGGCGTTGTTCGGCGAAGCGAAGGGATGGCAGAGGCGCTGGTAGGAATTGACGTTCGGCGCGAACAGCAGGGTGAAGTCCGCCAGCGCCGCCTGCTGACCGCCAATGAAATGGCGGAACGCGGCGGTCGGCTCGCCCTGCTCATCGCTGAAAATATTCCTGCCACTGCCCTGCTCCACCAGGCTCTGGTGGATGTGCATCGAGCTGCCGGGGGTTTTCGCCAACGGTTTGGCCATGCACACCACGGTGATGCCGTGCTTGAGCGCGACCTCCTTGAGCAGGTGCTTGAAGAGGAACGTCTGGTCGGCCAGCAGCAAGGGATCGCCGTGCAGCAGGTTGATCTCGAACTGGCTGACGCCCATCTCGTGCATGAAGGTGTCGCGCGGCAGGCCGAGCGCCGCCATGCAGCGATAGACTTCCTCGAAGAACGGCCGCAGGCCGTTGTTGGAGCTCACGCTGAACGCCGAATGGCCATCCTCTCGCCGCCCGTCCAGCCCCAGTGGCGGCTGGAACGGCTGGTGCGGGTCGCTGTTCGGCGCGAAGACGAAGAACTCCAGCTCGGTCGCCACCACGGGCGCCAGGCCGCGCTCGGCATAGCGGGCGATGACCTGCTTCAGCAACCCGCGGGTGGACAGCCCCGAGCAACCGCCTTCCAGTTCGTCGGCATCGCAGATCGCTAGCGCGCGGGGCGTCTGGCTCCACGGCAGGCGGTGGATCTGCGCCGGGTCGGCGACCAGCGCCAGGTCGCCATCGTCGCTGCCGTAGAAACGCGCCGGCGGGTAGCCGCCCATGATGCATTGCAGCAACACGCCGCGCGCCAGTTGCAGGCGGCGGCCTTCGAGGAACCCCTCGGCCGTCATCACCTTGCCGCGAGGCACGCCATTGAGATCGGGCGTGACGCACTCGATTTCGTCGATACCGGCCAATCGTTCGGCGAGTGGGCTGCGGCCGCTGCTGGTCATTGCGTCTGTTCCTTGATCATTCTGAAAGCCGGGATTCGGCGAGGTGGACAAAATACGCATCAGCCGTTCGAAATATCAAGCATCGGGCAATGGCCAGGCGCGCGGGTGTCGCATTGATATCGGGAGTGGCAGGCAAAGCGGCGCGAATGCGCGAAAGATGGCGTCCCCTACTGGAGTCGAACCAGTATCTAGCCCTTAGGAGGGGCTTATTCTATCCATTGAACTAAGGGGACAACGCCGCGGCGAAGCTTGCCGCCGCGACGGGGCCGCATGTTAGCGAGGCCGGCGCGGTTTGTCATGCGGCGGCACGCGCCGCGATCAGGCCGCTGGTTCGTAAAGATGCAGCACCTGCACCTCCCCCGCCTGCAACCGCGCCAGCAAACGGCGTTTCTCCTGCCTCGCCGCCTCCAGCGCGCGCTGCTTGACGTGACCGTAGCCGCGAATCTGCTCCGGCAACTCGGCGATCGCCACCGCCGTGCGGTAGTTGGCCTCGTTCAGGACGCCGAGCAGGTGGTCGACATCCGCCTCGTAGTCGGCGATCAGCTCGCGCTCCAGGCGCCGCTCGGCACTGTGCCCGAACGGATCGAGCACGCTGCCGCGCAGGAACTTGAACATCGCCAGCACGCGGAAAGCGCCGAGCATCCACGGACCGAACTCACGCTTGCGCGGCTCGCCGGTGCGCGGGTCCGGGCGGCTCAGCCAGCTCGGCGCCAAGTGGAACTGCAGGCGATAGTCGCCCTCGAACTGCGCCTCCAGCTGCCGGCGGAACGTCTCGTCGCTGTAGAGCCGCGCCACTTCGTACTCGTCCTTGTAGGCCAGCAGCTTGAAGTAGTAGCGCGCCACCGCTGCGGTGAGCGCCTGCTGCGGACCACGGTCGACACCTTGCACGCGCTCCACCAGTGCCCGGTAGCGCTCGGCATAAGCCGCGTTCTGGTAGTCGCGCAGCAGCGCCATGCGGTGGGCGATCACCTCATCGAGGCCCTCGCAGCGCGGCGCCGTCATCTCTTCCGGCTGAACCAGGCGCTCCACCGCGGCCAGATCATGGGCGGCGCGCCGGCCCCAGAGGAATGCCTGGCGGTTCGCCTCCACCGCTACCGCGTTCAGCGTGATGGCCTGCTCGATGGCTTCGGCGGAAACCGGCACCAGGCCCTTCTGATAGGCGTAGCCGAGCATGAACAGGTTGCTGGCGATGCTGTCGCCGAGCAGCCGGCTGGCCAGTCGCGTCGCATCGATGAAATGGATGCGCTCGCCGCCGACCGCTTCCGCCAGCGCCTCCCGCATCGCCGCACCGGGCACTTGCGCATCCGGGTTGCGGGTGAACTCGGCCGTGGGCGACTCGTGGCTGTTGATCACCGCGTGGGCGATGTTCTCGTTGAGCTTGGCCAGGGATTCCTCGCTGGCGGCGACCACCAGATCGCAGCCCAGCAGGAGATCGGTCTCACCGGCGGCGATGCGCACGGCGTGGATGTCCGACTGCCGCGCGGCGATGCGGATATGGCTGATCACCGGGCCGAACTTCTGCGCCAGGCCGGCTTGGTCGAGCACCGTGCAGCCCTTGCCTTCCAGATGCGCCGCCATTCCGAGCAACGCGCCGACGGTGGTCACGCCGCTGCCGCCGACGCCCGGCAGGAGGATGTTCCAGGGCCGCGTCAGCGCCGGCTGGCGCGGTTCGGGCAGCGCCTCGAACAAGGCCTTGGCGCCCATCGCCGCCGGTTTGCGCAGGCTGCCGCCATGCACGGTGACGAAACTCGGGCAGAACCCTTCGACGCAGCTGAAATCCTTGTTGCAGGCGCTCTGGTCGATCTGCCGCTTGCGTCCCAGCTCGGTTTCCAGCGGCAGCACCGACAGGCAATTGGACTTCACGCTGCAGTCGCCGCACCCCTCGCACACCGCCGGATTGATGAACGCGCGCTTCGCCGGGTCGACCAGCTTTCCGCGTTTGCGCCGGCGGCGTTTTTCGGTGGCGCAGGTCTGGTCGTAGATGATCACCGAGACGCCCTTGAACGCGCGCAACTCGCGCTGCACGGCGTCCAGCTCGCGGCGGTGGTGGAAGCTGACGATAGGCGCAAAGCCGGCGCGACTGGGGTACTTGTCCGGCTCGTCGCTGACCAGAGCGATGCGTTTCACCCCTTCGGCGAAGATCTGCTGGCTGAGCTGGTCGACGCGCAACTCGCCGTCGATGGGCTGGCCCCCGGTCATCGCCACCGCGTCGTTGTAGAGGATTTTGTAGGTGATGTTGACCCCGGCCGCCACGGCCGCGCGCACGGCCAGGTGGCCGGAATGGAAATAGGTGCCGTCGCCGAGGTTCTGGAACACGTGGGCGGTTTCGGTGAACGGCGCCTGGCCGATCCAGGTGGCGCCCTCGCCGCCCATCTGGGTGAAGGTGTCCGTGCTGCGGTCCATCCACTGGGTCATGTAGTGGCAGCCGATACCACCCTGCGCGCGACTGCCTTCCGGCACCTTGGTCGAGCTGTTGTGCGGGCAGCCGGAACAGAAATGCGGGGTGCGCTGGGTATGGTGGCGCGGCGCGGCGAGGGCTTTTTCCTTGGCGTCGAGGAACGCCAGGCGCTCCTCGATGGCCGCGCTGCTATAGATCGGCGCCAGGCGCCGGGCGATGACCCGGGCGATCATCGCCGGGGTCAGCTCGGCCAGGTTGGGCAGCAGCGAGGCGCCCTGCTCGTCGAACTCACCGACCACACGCGGGCGCTTGCCTACCGGCCAGTTGTAGAGCTGCCCGGTGAGCTGGTCCTCGATGATGCTGCGTTTTTCCTCCACCACCAGAATCTCGTCGAGCCCTTCGGCGAACTCGTGCACCGAGACCGGCTCCAGCGGCCAGCTCATGCCAACCTTGAGCACCCGCAGACCGACCTGGGCGCACAAGGCCTCGTCCAGGCCGAGGTCTTCCAGTGCCTGGCGCACATCGAGATAGGACTTGCCGGTGGTGATGATGCCGAGGCGCGGACTGGGCGAATCGAGCATCACTTTGTTCAGCCGGTTGGCGCGGGCAAAGGCGCGCGCGGCGTAGATCTTGAAGGTGTTGAGGCGTTTTTCCTGGGCCAGCGGCGGGTCCGGCCAGCGGATATGCACGCCGTCCTCGGGCAGCGCGAAATCCTCCGGCAAGGCGACCTGGATGCGCAGCGGATCGACATCCACCACCGCCGAGGAATCGACGTTCTCGGCGATGGTCTTCAGCGCCACCCAGCAGCCGCTGTAGCGTGACAGCTCCCAGCCGAGGATGCCGTAGTCGAGGATTTCCTGGACGTTGGCCGGATTGAGCACCGGAATCGACGCCGCGATGAAGGCGTGCTCGCTCTGGTGGGCGATGGTCGAGGATTTGCAGCCGTGGTCGTCGCCGGCCAGCAGCAGCACCCCGCCGTGGGGCGAGACGCCGGCGGAATTGCCGTGCTTGAACACGTCGCCGCAGCGATCCACGCCAGGCCCCTTGCCGTACCACAGGGAAAACACGCCGTCGTAGCGCGCGCCGGGGAACAGGTTGGTCTGCTGGCTGCCCCACACTGCGGTGGCGCCCAGTTCCTCGTTGATGCCGGGCTGGAAGTGGATGGCATTCTGCTGGAGAAACTCGCGCGCCTCCCACAGGCTCTTGTCGAGCCCACCCAGCGGCGAGCCGCGGTAGCCGGAAATGAAGCAGGCGGTGTTGAGGCCGTGGGCCAGATCGCGCTGGCGTTGCAGCATCGGCAGTCGGGTCAGGGCTTGCGTGCCGGTCAGGTACAGGTGACCTGTGGCGAGGCGGTACTTGTCGTCCAGACGGATTTCGGCCAGGGACATGGCGGTATTCCTCTTGTTCTTATTAGTAGGCACCGGCGGCCGGGACCGCTGCGGATCTCTGCCTAGAATATGACCGAGCGGTACCGGAGTTTTCTTCCTAAGTGGAGGGAGAAATGCCGATACTGCGCATGATCCTTGCGCCCATAACAAGAATAGGGAAACGAACATGCAGGTTTCGCTGAGCGGCATCGACCGCAAGATTCTTCGCCTGCTGCAGCACGACGCCGACCTCTCCGCCGCGGAGATCGCCGAACGGGTCGAGCTGTCGCAATCGCCGTGCTGGCGGCGCATCCATCGCATGCAGGAAGAAGGACTGATCGAACGCAAGGTCGCCCTGCTCAACCCGAAGCTGCTGGGCCTGAGCATGACGGTCTTCGTCAACATCAAGCTCTCGGCCCACGGGCGCAACAACCTCGCCGAGTTCGAGCAGGCCATCGTCGGCTACCCCGAAGTGCTGGAATGCCACACCATGGCCGGGAGTTCGGACTACCTGCTCAAGGTGGTGGCGCGCGACATCGATGCGTACGAACGCTTCCTGCGCGATCAGCTGCTGCGCCTGCCACACGTGCAGGAGGCGCATTCGAACATCGCCATGAGCGAAGTCAAACGCACCACCGAGTTGCCGCTGGATTGAGTCCTCAGCTGCGCGGCGGGGGCGCTTCGCCGAGCAAACCCAACAGCGCTTCCAGGGTCTGGGCCAGGGCGCCCGAATTGTCGAGGTGCAGCACGCCCTGCTCTTCGCTGCCGGACTGCAGCGCCAGGCTGCGGGCCAGGCGCTGCTCGATTTCTACGGAGTTCTCGCGTCCGCGCGCCACCAGGCGCTGGCGGAGGACCTCGGGCCGGACGCTGAGCAGGATCGCCAGCATCGCCGGGTAGCGCCGCCGGGCGTCAGGCAGATAACCGCGCGAGCCGTTGACCAGGACGTCCTGACCACCCGCCAGCCATTCGTCGATCTCACGCGGAATGCCATAGGCCAGGCTGTTGGCGCGCCAGCACATCGCGAACGCACCCTGCGCTTCGAGTTGGGCAAAGCGTTCCGGGGTGACCGCATGCGCGTCCTCGCCGACCGCTTCGGCCGAGCGAGTGATGACCCGCCGCGCAATTCGCCCGCCACGTTCCTGCCACGGCTGGCGGATGGCATCGAGCAGGCTGTCTTTCCCTGAACCGGACGGACCCATCAGATAAATCAGCCTGCCTGCCATCGAATCCCCTACAGTTGCTCGATCAAGCCAATGAATATAACCCGCGCACCTTCATCGCAGCCGAATGAGCGGATCGATAGCGGCAGCAGGGTTGTCTAACAAAGCGCACGTGCAATTTGCATGGTGTGCTGGCAAAAAGCCTGTACTTTATAAATAAATGACGCATAATTGGCGTCAACGAAACGTTATGCATGGCTTCGTCGGTATGCAGTACACTGATGCGATGGTTGAACGACTCGCAATTACGGAGGTCCAACCGGTGGATACTCCTGCCCATTGTGCCAGTACTGCCTTCTTGAACTAACCGGTCTCTAATGTATGCGCCCTATGAAACAGGCTATTTATTCCAGTCGTACAGCTGACAAATTTGTCGTCCGACTTCCGGACGGAATGCGTGAGCGCATCGCCGACGTAGCACGAAACCATCATCGCAGTATGAATTCCGAGATCATCGCCCGTCTCGAGCAGAGCCTGATCCAGGAAGGCGCGCTGAGCGATGATCTGACCATGCGCCTGGACAGCCCCGAGCTTTCCCTGCACGAACGTGAACTGCTGCAACGCTTCCGCCAGTTGTCCGGACGCCAGCAGACCGCACTGGTCGCCCTGATTGCCCACGACGCGGAAATGGCCAACGAAGACGCCTGATTCGCTCGTGCGATGCAAAGAAAAGCCGGCTTAAAAGCCGGCTTTTCCGTTTCAGACGTCCCACGGCGCCGTTTCAGCCAGGCAACCGCACCCGAAAGGCGATCACGCCATCCTGATACTGCACGTCGATGCTGCCCTGGTGAGCCTGGACGATGGCCTGGCTGATATACAGTCCGATGCCCAGTCCGCCCTTGTTGTGCAACGAGCCCGAAGCGTTCTTGAACGGGCTGAACAGCTGCGACAGGTCATCCAGCGCGATCGGCTCGGCTTCGTTGCGCACAGTCAGCTCCAGCTCCTGCTCTTCGCGCCTCAGCGTCAGTTGCACCAGACGGCCCTGCCTGCCGTGGTGGCGCGCGTTGCTGAGCAGGTTTGAGACCACCTGTGCGTAGCGGTCCGGGTCGATCACAGCGCGCAGATCGGCCTCGATGACGCTGTCCAGCTCCATTCCCGGAAACGCCATGAGCATCTCCCTGACCGAGTCGGCGACCAGCGCCGAGAGATCCACCTCCTGCATGCGCATCGCCAACCCGAGGCCGGCCTGCAGGCGGCTCATCTCCAGGATCTGGCTGATCAATCGCTCCATGCGCCCGCTGGAATAGGTGATGTGCTTGCGCAGCTCGGCGCTGCGGGTGTCGCTGGACGACATCATGGAAGCGGCCATGGAAATCGACTGCAGCGGATTGCGCAGGTCATGGCCGAGCACGGCGATCAGGCGCTGGCGCATGTGGTCGATTTCCGCTGCGCGGTTCAGGCAGATCTCGACCAGTTCGCCGCGCAGCTTCTCGGCGATCGCGAGCTCGGCCGCCGACCAGCCAACGGCACGGTCGCGCACCACTTCTTCCCAGGCCTCGAAGGACCCGCGCGGGGTCAGGCGCGAACCGGAAGGTCCGACACGCTCGATCTTCTCCGGCTTGCCGGCCCAGGTGATGGTCTGCGACTGCGGCTGGCGCAGCCAGACCAGCCAGCCGGATTCCTGGCGGTGAAAGCGCAGCGCCAGCACGCCGCAGAAGATGGCGCCGCGCGAGTCGGTGAAGGGCTCGTCGAAACGCGAGGTCTGGTAAAGATCGAGTTCGGGATCGGCTTCCAGCGAGGCAACGATGCGCACGGCGAAATCGGCCAGCTCAGGATTGTCGCCCGCCTCCACGCGTCCGCCGAGCATCACCACCACGTCGGAACAGTCGAACAACTGGCGGATATGAGCCGTCCCCTTGGTCAGCGCGGCGATCAGGTCGTCTGAATCGCGCGCCTGCTTGGCCAGCTGCAACTGCAGATAGGCGGCCTTGCGCACGCGTTCGGCGGCGATCTGCATCTCCAGGCGCGCCACCACGGCGCTGCACACCTGCGAGAGCACCTGGAACGCCAGCCGCGTCGGATACGGCAGGACCTTGGGCGCCATGTGGTGGCAGGCGAACATCCCCCACAGCTGGTCGCCGACCACGATGGAAATGCTCATCGAGGCGAACACGCCCATGTTGCTCAGGTATTCGCAGTGAATCGGCGACACGCTGCGCAGGTGGCTGTAGCTCAGGTCGAACGGGGTCCCGTCCGGGCAGGTCGACGGCGTCAACCTGACCGGCGCGTAGGCGATGTCGGCGATCATCCGCGTCGGGTTCTCGATGAACAGCCGGCGCGCCTGGGCGGGTATGTCCGACGCCGGGTAATGCTGCCCGACATAGCTGACCAGGTCCTTGCGCCGCGCCTCGGCCACCACTTCGCCGGAAAGGTCCGGCTTGAAGCGGTACGCCATTACCCGGTCGTAGCCGGAGAACTCGCGGATGCTCGCGACCAGGCTCTCCAGCATGACCTGGATGTCCTGCTGGTGCTGCAGCTGGCTGACCAGCCGGTAGATGTTGTGGGTGCCCAGCGACAGGCTGGTCAGGGCGGCCTCGCGGCGCTCGAACTCCAGGTAGAGGATGCCCTTGTGGGCATGCGCGATGACATCGAAAAGCGCGTCGCCGAAGCTTGCCTCCAGCACGTCCATCCACGGCTCGTCGCTGCGCAGGCCGCATTCGAGCATCTCCCGTACCGCGCGCGGCAGGCCGACCTGCCACAGCGGCTGGTCGGGAAGCACCTTCAGGCCAAGCATCGCCTGGGTGTTCTCGCTGGCGCTGAGCACCAGCCCCTGGCGGTCGAAGGCGATCAGCGCGCCGTGCGGCTGGATCGCCGCGGGAATGTGGATCGGCTCGTCTTCGCAGGTGGCCAGCGTCACCGGTTGGCTCATGCGGATTCCCCCCGCACGACCCAGCGGCTGAACGACTCGAAGGCCTCACGGGCGGCGGCGGACGCGGCCTCGATCTGCGCCGCTTCGCTCAGTTGCTCCTCGAGGCGGCGAATGAAGGATTTCCACAACGGCCCGGTGGCGGCTCCGTAGCCGAGCAGCCAGTGCAGCGGCAGCGGCGCCAGACGCGGTTGCAGGCGACGGAAGAGGAAGCTCGAGCCGAGCGTCGAACCCTCGAGCACATAGGCGATGCCGAAACGACGGGCGTCGTCGCTGGCCTGCGGCACATACGGACAGACCGGAATGGCATCGACCTGCGCGCGGCTCCAGCCGCCCTCGAGCAGGTCCGCTTCGATCCAGGCGAGCTTGCCGGCGCGCTGCCCGGCATCCGCCAGCGCTGGCCACGGCGACGCCCACAGCGTCGCTTCCAGCGGCTTCAGCCAACCGGAGACGCGGGAGATGTAGTTCAGGTAGTCGGCGTGAGCGAAATCGTCACGCTGCAGCGGAAGGTTCTGGTCCAGCGCGCTGTGCTCGGCCTGTGTGGCCAGTCGCAAGGCGGTCAGCGCGGAAGGAATGCGCAGGTCGGATTCGGTTGTTTCGGGCATATCCCTCGAGTGCCAGGCAAAGCAGTGCAGCAGGAGCCGGGAAAGTGAACGCCCGGAGTGTTCGATCAGCCGTGGATCAGACAGCGGCGAAGCTGCTGCGCATTCCCTGCGTCGAGTTCAACCCAGAATACAGGTTTTCCGGCAAGCAGTGCGCCGGCGGGGGCGCCATCCTGATACAAGACGCGATTGCCGGCAACAGCCGGTATTTTGGCACCCGGTAACAGGCTACCCAGCAGATTCAACGGATCGCTGGCGGATACGCTGATCAGGCTGCCATCACGCGGGCGCTTGCGTACCTCGCGCAGCAGCCCCACCGCTTCCGGCAGGGCGAACTGCTCGCCGGCCAGCCCCGCGACGAAGCGCCCGCCGCGGATGTCGCCGCGCGCCTCCAGCCGATGATAGACCCTCAGCAACTCGCGCCACGGCGGCAACCAGTCCGCTTCGCGGTCGAGCAAGCGCCAGAACACCACGCCATAGCGGCGCAGGAGCGTCATGGCGATGTGTTCCAGCGCCTGGGGATCGGTCTGCGGGCGGCGCTTCGCGGTGCTTTGCGCAACGTCCGCTCCCGGCGGGCGGCGCACCAATGACCAGCGCCCAGCATCCGCCATGCCGCCGATCAGCGACCCACCGCGCCCGCGCCGGCCGGCGCGCGGCTGACGCTTCGCCGCCGGCATCAGCAGCGCACGCAGCCCGGCGAAGCTGTCGGCATTCACCAGGCCGACCGCGACCAGCTCGCCGAGGGCATTTTCCAGCTCGGTGCGCAGCAGGCGCACGTCGTCCATCAGTTCGTCGAAGAACAGCGCGCCGTGCCTCGCCAGCGCATCGCGAACCAGTACGGCGCGGGAGGACAACTCGGGCTCCGGGGCGTCCATCGCCAGCGCGTTCCACTCGGCCAGGTGACGGCGCGGCAGCAGCACGACGGGCGTGCCGCGAACCGGCCCGCCACTGGCGCGCAGGCGGCCGGCAAGACGGGTCCAGACGATGCGCCCGGAGCGACAGAGGTCGTCGAGCCAGTTGATGCCGTAGTCGCGCACACGTGCCGGCAACAGCTCGCCTTCCCAGGCAGCGGCGGCGGCCTGGAAGCCTTCCAGCTGGCTGATCACTCCGCCCAGAGCCTCGGCGCCACGCGTGCGGGTGTCCGCCGAAACATGCTGCCAGTCGAACAGGAAGCGCATGAAATCGCTGAGTTCGACCGGCTCGATCTCCCGGCGCAGCCGTTTCACCGTGTAGCGATGGATGCGCGCCAGCAGGTGCCGCTCGCACCACTCTTCGTCCGGCGCACCCGGCGTGAAGCGTCCGCGCAGCACGTAGCCTTCGGCCTCCAGGCGGGTCAGCGCCAGCGCCACGGCGGAGGCCGGCTGCGCCAGGCCGCGGGCGATGCGGTCCAGCGGCAAGGGACCGAAACCGGTCAGGCGCGCGCGCACCACCTCGAGCAGCGCGTCCTCTTCGCTGCAGTCCTCCTCGAAGCCGGGCAGCACCTGCAGCGGCGGCTCGGGTAACGCGGAGGGATACAGGATGCGGAACAGCGCCAGCCGTTCCACCGGCAACCACAACCCGTCGCCGCGCGTCACCGGTATCCGCGCGGCGCGGCCGGCGCGGGCAAGTTCGGCGAGCAGCACCGGCCAGCGTTCGTCGCGCTGCGCTTCGGCGTCGCCGATGCAGGCCAGGCCCATCAGCGCTTCGTGCATTTCGTCGGCGTTGCGCGCCTGCGGCCAGGCCTCCTCGCTCACCGCCTGAATGGCGCCGATATCCAGCGCGCCGAGGTCATCGCTGGATTCGGGGTCCGTCCAGCGTCTATTGAGCACGGCCTGGGTACGGCGTTCCTCCAGCGGCGCGTCGTCGAGAAAGGCATACGGCCGCGCGCCGAGGGTCTCCATCGCCAGTGGCGACGGCGCCGGCAGATCGCGGGCGAGCAACCGCACCTCTCCGCTCTCCATGCGCCGCAGCAACGCCAACCAGGCGTCCGCGTCCATCGCGTCGTGCAGACAGTCGTCGAGGGTCTGCTCGACCAGCGGGTGCTCCGGCACCTCGCGCTCGCCGACGATGTTCTCCAGGCAAGCGACCTGATCGGGGAACACCGTCGCCAGCAGGTCCTCGCTCCTCATCCGCTGCAACTGCGGTGCGACCTTGCGCCCCCCGGCCATGCGCGGCAGCGCCAGCGCGGTGGTGGCGTTCCAGCGCCAGCGCACGCCGAACAGCGGAGCGTCGAGCAGCGCCTGGATCAAGACGTGCTCGGCGGAATTGGAATGCAGATAGCGCCACACCTCGTCCAGCGGAAAGCTGTGACTGGTGGACAGCGAGAGCACGATGGCGTCTTCGGTGGCCGCCGCCTGCAGCTCGAAGTTGAAGGTGCGACAGAAGCGCTTGCGCAGCGCCAGACCCCAGGCGCGGTTGAGGCGGCTGCCGTAAGGCGAATGGATGACCAGCTGAGTGCCGCCGGATTCGTCGAAGAAGCGCTCCATCACCAGCGTGCGCTGGCTCGGCAGCGTACCCAGCGCGGAGCGCGCGCGGGCCAGGTACTCGACGATCTGCCGCGCCGCCGGCTCCGGCAGGCCGAGTTCGTCGATCAGCCAGTCGAGGGCCAGCGTCAGGCGCGAGGGCTCCTGATCGTCACCAGGCAGGCTGCGTGAGGCTTCGGCAAGGGCCAGGCGACGGTCGATTTCCTCGCGCAGGCGCGCCACGCCGGCCGACAGTTCGTCGCTGCGCCCCGGCGCCTCGCCGAGCCAGAACGGGATGTTCGGCGGCTGACCCTGGGCATCCTCGACACGCACCCTTCCCGGCTCGATGCGGATGATCCGGTAGGAGGCGTTGCCCAGCTGGAAGATGTCCCCGGCGAGGCTTTCCACCGCGAAATCCTCGTTCACCGTGCCGATGTTCAGCCCGGCCGGTTCCAGCAGCACGCCATAGTCGGCGTTGTCCGGAATGGTCCCGCCGGACGTCACCGCGGTGAGCTTGCCGCCGCGCCGCCCGCGCAGGGTCCGGCTCACCGCGTCGCGGTGCAGGTAGGCGCCGCGCGCGCCGTGGCGGCTGGTGTAGCCCTCGGCGAGCATCGCCAGCACCGACTGGTAATGCGCCCAGTCCAGCCCGGCGTAGGGTTCGGCTCGGCGGATCAGGGCGAACAGCGCGTCCTCGTGCCACTCCTGGCTGCCGACCTCGGCGACGATCTGCTGCGCCAGCACGTCGAGGGGCGCACGCGGGATCACCAGCGTATCCAGTTCGCCGCGGCGCACGCAGTCCAGCAGCGCGGCGCACTCGATCAGGTCGTCGCGGGAATTGGGAAACAGCCGGCCCTTGGGCGTGCCGCCGACGTGGTGACCGGAACGCCCGACGCGCTGCAGGAATGCGGAAATCGAGCGCGGCGAGCCGAGCTGGCAGACCAGTTCCACCTCCCCGATATCGATGCCCAGCTCCAGCGACGCGGTGGCGATCAGCACACGCAGCTCGCCGCGCTTGAGACGCTGCTCGGCGTCCAGCCGCGCCTCCTTCGCCAGGCTACCGTGGTGCGCGGCGACCGCGGCGTTGCCCAGGCGCTGGGTCAGGTGGCGGGCGGCGCGCTCTGCCATCCGCCGCGTGTTGACGAACACCAGCGTGGTGCGGTGCTGCTCCACCAGCGCGGCCAGGCGGTCGTAGACGCCTTCCCAGACGTCGTTGCTCATCACCGCCTCGAGCGGCACCGGCGGGACTTCGATGGCCAGATCGCGGGGGCGGTCGTGACCGATATCGACGATGGCGCAGGGCCGCGGCGCGCCCGCCTCCGCGGACGCAGGCTCGGCTGCCTGGCGACCGGCGAGGAAACGCGCCACGGCCTCGATGGGCTTTTGCGTGGCCGACAGACCGACCCGCACCAGCGGCCGCTGGCAGAGCGCCTCGAGGCGCTCCAGCGACAGCGTCAGGTGGCTGCCACGCTTGCCGTCGGCGATGGCGTGGATCTCGTCGACGATCACGCTGCGCGTACTCGCGAGCATCCGCCGCCCGGACTCCGAGCCGAGCAGCACGTAGAAGGACTCCGGAGTGGTCACCAGGATATGCGGCGCGCGCTTGCGCATGGCAGTGCGCTCGGCCTGCGGGGTGTCGCCGGTACGCACCGCGGTGCGGATATCCACCTCCGGCAGCCCGAGGGCGGCCAGCTCGGCTGAGATCCCGGCCAGTGGCGTTTCCAGGTTGATGCGGATGTCGTTGGACAGCGCCTTGAGCGGCGACACGTAGACCACGCGGGTTTCGTCGGGCAAATGGCCGCCGTTGGCCAGCGCTTCCTGGACCAGTTCATCCAGGGCGGCGAGGAACGCCGTCAGGGTCTTGCCCGAACCGGTGGGCGCCGCCACCAGCGTCGACTGTCCGCCACGAATCAGCGGCCAGGCCGCGTGCTGCGCCGGCGTGGGTGCGGGAAACCGGCGCTGGAACCAGGCCGCCACCGCGGGATGGAAACCGGCCAATGCCTCGATCGGGGAATGCTCGTTCATCCGATGAATATGGTGGCGCGCCGGGCCAGTCGCAAGCGGTGAACGAAACGCTTCGTCGGTTGACGACGCTCCGTCGGCGCTGCGGAACCCTTCGGCAGGCACAGGTCTCTACCCTACTCCCGCCGCAACCTGGAGGCCGCCATGACCACCACCCCCGTGGAAATCGACAACGCCATGAAACTCGCGACCGAGGCGTTCCTGCCGCTCGGCTGCGTGACCAGCGTAAACACCGAGGACGACAGCTTCGGCTTCACCGTGATGAGCGAAGGCGGCAGCGAACTGCTCGGCGTACCGCACGTGCCGCGCACCCAGTATTCCGACCCGATCCGCCTCGCCGGGGTGTTCATGCAGGCGCGCCAGGATCTGAAGAAGAAAGGCGTCGAGCTGGAAGACTGGGAGATGCCCTTCATCACCGACGACAGCGCCATCCCGGAAACGCCGCCGAACTATTGAGGCTCATCGGCCTGGTTTTTCCGATGGTGGGTAACGCCGCGCGGGCTTCGTTGAACGAACCGAATCGTACGAGTCGCGGCCTAAACCACCCTACGAAACTACGAACCCCTAACTGTAGGGTGGGTTAGCGGCCTCTCTTGATGCTGGCAACGCCACCCATGCCCATTGCCGCGTAACCCACCAAGCGCATTCCCGGCGAAACACCGCCCGGTGGGTTACGCCGTGAGGACCTCGTCGCCTGCCTGAACCAACCGAGTCGCGGCTTTACCCACCCACGAAATATCGCCCCCGAAACTCCGAACCCGACCGTAGGGTGGGTTAGCAGCCCCGCTCGATATCTGCAACACCGCCAATCCCTACCGCCGCGAAACCCACCAGGCGAAGTCCCGCCGAAGCACATTCCCCTCACACCTGCGACAACGGCGCCGCGACGCTTTCCAGCGATTTGCGCTCCGCCGCGACGCCCCACACCGCCTGGACCACACCGCCCGCCAGCATCAGCACCGCGCCGATGGCGTAGCCGATGAAGACGTTCTCGCGGCTGGCGCTTTCGATCAGTTGGCCGAACAGCAGCGGGCCGACGATGCCGCCCAGGCCGGTGCCGAAGGCGTAGAACACGGCGATGGCCAGGGCTCGGATCTCCAGCGGGAAGGTTTCCGCCACCGTGAGGTACGCCGAGCTGGCCGCTGCCGAGGCGAAGAAGAAGATCACCATCCAGGCGACGGTCTGCTGCGTGGCATCCAGCAGGCCCTGGCGAAACAGCCAGCCGCTGATCAGCAGCAGGACGCCGGAAAGGATGTAGGTGGAACTGATCATGATCCGCCGGCCGATCACGTCGAACAGCCGGCCGAGCAGCAGCGGCCCGCAGAAGTTGCCCAGGGCGAACGGCAGGATGTACCAGCCCACCCGCTCGCTGGGCACGCCGTAGAAATCGCTGAGCACCAGGGCGTAGGTGAAGAAGATCGCGTTGTAGAAGAACGCCTGGGAGGTCAGCAGCGTCATGCCCACCAGCGCGCGCCGGCGAAGCCGGGAAAACAGCGCATGCAGCACTTCGCGCAACGGCGTGTGATCGCGGCCGCGCAGGCGCAGGCGCTGTTCCGGCGGCACCGGGGCCAGCCGATGGCCATGCTTGCGAAAGCGCTGCTCGATGTCCTCGACGATCCGCGTGGCGGCGTCCGGCTGGTTGTGGATCAGCAGCCACCGCGGGCTTTCCGGCAGCCACAGGCGCATCAGCAGGATCAGCAAGCCCAGCGCGGCGCCGAGGCCGAAGCACAGGCGCCAGCCGAGGTCGCCACCGGCCACGCTGGCATCGAGCAGCAGCACCGAGGCCATCGCGCCGAGCGCGGCGCCGATCCAGAAGGTGCCGTTGATCGCCAGGTCGACCCAGCCGCGAAAGCGCGCCGGGGTGAATTCCTGGATCGTCGAGTTGATCGCCGAGTATTCGCCGCCAATGCCGGCGCCAGTGAGGAAACGAAACGCCAGGAAGCTCCACAGGCTCCAGGAAAATGCCGTCGCCGCGGTCGCGCCGACGTAGACGATCAGGGTGATGAAGAACAGCTTGCGGCGCCCCAGGCGGTCGGCGAGCCAGCCGAAGAACAGCGCGCCGATCACCGCGCCGGCGATGTACGCGCCGCCGGCGAGGCCGATGCCGGCATTGCTCAGACGCAGCGCCGGGCTGTCCTTCAGGGCGCCGGCAACGGAGCCGGCGAGTGTCACCTCCAGGCCGTCGAGCAGCCAGGTGATACCCAGCGCGATCACCAGCAGGGTGTGGAAGCGCCCCCAGGGCAGGCGGTCCAGCCGCGCCGGCAGATCGGTCTCGTAGACGCGCTCGGCGTGTGGGGCCTGGGGGCTGGGCAGGGCTGACGTCATCGCGAACTCCCGCTGGCGGACCGACGCGATAACCGCCCGGCTGATGAAGCTCAGAGCCGCCCGGCGACCCGGGAGTTCGACGGCCATCGGAAAGCACACCCGGCGTGCGCGTCGGCCTAATAACCGCTGAAACTTTCGTTATGCCAACCGGTCGGTTCAAGAGGCCCACGCGATTCGAGCGTCGGCCGAACGCTCCCTGGAGGGACCAGCATGAGCAACCTGGCTCGACCGATTGCCGCCCTACCCATCCGTTTCGATGACCTGCTCGCCCGCTTCCGGCAGGTCCGCACCCTCAGCGAATCGATCTGCGCGCCCTTGCAGGTCGAAGACCATGTCATCCAGAGCATGCCCGACGTCAGCCCGCCCAAATGGCACCTGGCGCACATCAGCTGGTTCTTCGAGGCATTCCTGCTCAAGCCCTACCTGAAGGGCTACCGCTCGCCGGACGCCGCCTACGACCACCTGTTCAACTCCTATTACGAAACCCATGGCACGCCGTTCCCGCGCGCCAGCCGCGGGCTGATCTCGCGGCCGGGCGTCGCCGACGTCTATCGCTTCCGCCAGCATGTCGATCAGTGCATGGGCGAGCTGCTGAGCAACCCGCCGGCGGAGTTCGCCGCGGAGATCGCCCGGCGCGTCGAGCTGGGCCTGCAGCACGAGCAGCAGCACCAGGAGCTGCTGCTGATGGACATCAAGCACATCCTCGCGCAGAACCCGCTGCACCCGGTCTACCGCAGTGATCTGCGCCCGGCGCCCGGCGCCACGGCAGGCTCGGTGCAGCGCTGGCACGACTATCCCGGCGGCCTGCGGCAGATCGGCCATCCCGGCGGCGAATCCTTCGCCTTCGACTGCGAGCTGCCGCGCCATCGCCAGTTCCTCGAGGACTTCAGCCTCGCCAGCCGCCCGGTGAGCAACGCCGATTACCTGGCCTTCATGCTCGACGGAGGCTATTCGCGCTCGGACTTGTGGCTCTCCGACGGCTGGGCGCAGGTCAAGCAGGCCGGCTGGAACGCGCCGCTGTACTGGCTGCGCCACGAGGACACCTGGCACGAGATGACCCTCGGCGGGCTGCGCCCGCTGGACCTTCACGCACCGGTCTGCCACGTCAGCTTCTTCGAGGCCGACGCCTATGCGCGCTGGGCCGGGGCGCGCCTGCCCGCCGAAGCGGAATGGGAGATCGCCGCCGCCGAGCAGCCGGTGCGCGGCAACTTCCTCGACAGCGACCACCTGCAACCGGTGGCCGACCTCTCCGGCGACGGCCCGAGCCAGTTGTTCGGCGACGTCTGGGAATGGACCGCCAGCGCCTTCCGCCCGTATCCCGGCTTCCGCCCGCTGGAAGGCAGCCTCGGCGAATACAACGGCAAGTTCATGTCCGGCCAGATGGTCCTGCGCGGCGGCTGCTGCGCGACCCCACCGGAGCATGTGCGCGCCACCTACCGCAACTTCTTCTACCCCCATATGCGCTGGCAATTCGCCGGCTTCCGCCTGGCCAAGGAGATTTGAGCATGGCTCTCGCCGTTCGCTTCCACGATCAACGACAGTGCGAGGCCGGTGCCTCCCTGCGCGACGAGGCCCTGGCCGGCTTTGCTGCGAAGACCAAGCAGATTTCGCCGAAATTCTTCTACGACCGCCGCGGCTCCGAGCTCTTCGAGCAGATCTGCAAGCAACCGGAGTACTACCCGACCCGCACCGAGGAGCTGATTCTCAGCCGCGCGGCCAACGACATCGCCGAAATCGCCGGCCAGGACGCCAACCTGGTCGAGCTGGGCAGCGGCGCCAGCCGCAAGGTGCGCCTGCTGCTCGAGGCGATGCACCCGGCCAGCTACCTGGGCATCGACATTTCCGAGGATTTCCTGCTCTCCAGCACGCGCCGGCTGGCGGCGGATTACCCCTGGCTGGAAGTGCACGCCTCCTGCGCCGACTTCTCGCTGCCGATGACCCTGCCCGACGGCTTCGACGGCGCGCATCCGCTGGCGTTCTTTCCCGGCTCGAGCATCGGCAATTTCAGCCCCGAGCAAGCCCTCGCCGTCCTGCGCAACCTGCATGAGCTGCTCCCCGCGCAAGGCGGCCTGCTGGTGGGCGTCGACCTGGTGAAGGACAAGGACCTGCTGGAGGCGGCCTACAACGACGAAGCGGGCGTGACCGCCGCCTTCAACCTGAACCTGCTGCAGCGCATCCGCCAGGAGTTGGACAGCGACATCGATCCGGATCGCTTCATCCACCACGCGTTCTTCAACGAAGCGGAATCGCGCATCGAGATGCACCTGATCAGCCCGCAGGCGCAGGACGTGACCATCGAAGGCCGGCGCTTCCACTTCGAGCGTGGCGAGAGCCTGCACACCGAGAATTCCTACAAGTACACCCCGGCCAGCTTCCGCGACCTGGCGGGCAGTGCCGGATTCAAGGCGGTGGCAATGTGGACCGACCCGCGCGAGCTGTTCAGCGTGCATTACCTGCAGCGCGACTGAGGCACGGCGGTGGAGACGCAGGGTGCGTGACGGCACCCTGCGAGGCTGTGGTTATCAGGCCGCGAGGCTGTCGAAGACTTCCGGCACCAGCGCCGCTTCGCCCTTGGCGTCGAGCTGGCTGCGTGCGCCCTGCGGGTCCGGGCCATCGCTGTCGAGCAGATCCAGCAGTCGCATGCCGCGCTCGGTGAGGATGAAATTCACCCCGTTACCGCCCAGCTCTTCCGGACGCGGTTCGATGAAACCGCCCTGCAGCAGTACGCCTTCGAGGTCGCCCGCTTCCTTCTTCAGCGAGTCGACATTGCCCACCGTTTCGCCCTGATTGGCCTTCTCGCCGGCCAGTTCTTCGGCGTAGACGCGGGGCGCGAAGTTCTTCCCGGAGGAGTCCTGCACCTCCAGCAGCAGCCGTTCGATCAGGTCCCAGTTGTAACTCATAGCCACCTCTCTTGGCGGATGTGCCATCGGGTTCATTACCTAATTCCGACTCGCACCCACGGCCGATGGTTCGCGGCGCACCCCGGAACAATGGTCGCAGCGCACCGGTCAGAGGCTAGGGTTCGCGCCGCCTGCAGCCCTGCCTTCCGTTCCCGGCGCGCCTTCGATCATGGAGTTTTCGATGCTGCGCCCCCTGCTTCCGCTGCTCATGCTGTCCGCCCTCGCCCAGGCCGACGAACCGCTGCGCATCGAGCGGCTGCAACGTTGCGAGGACCTGCTGAGCGAGCGTCAGGTTTTCTGCGCCGGCACCCGCGGCCTGGCGGCTGGCGAGGTGAAGGTGTTGCTCGGCGGCAAGGCACTGCCCGCCTCCGCACTGCGCCGCGACGGCGACCGCCTGCGCCTGGACCTGGACGCCCGCCCCAGCGCGCCGCTGTGGATCGAACAGGGCGAGCGACGCAGCAATCCGGTATGGCTGAGCATGGCCGGCAGCCACGTACTGGCGGCAAAACCGAACGAAGTGGCGAAGAACATGGACGGCCTGACCACCTACGTCGATCTCGTCAGCCTGATCATCGAGGAGCGCTTCGACGGGCGTAAGGAAGCCGAGCGCCTGGCGCAGAAGTACGGCGCCAAGGTGGTGGGCGCCATCGCGCCCCTGAATACCTACCAGTTGCGCCTGCCGGCCGCCGACCTGGTGCAGCGCGACGCCCTCGTCCTGCGCCTGGGCAGCGAGGTCAGCGTCGACGCGGTGGTGGTGGAGGAATCCGCCGCAGAGTCCAGCGAGGCTGGCGCCGCCACCGAGCAGAAGCCGGACAAGGACGAATGGGCCGCCAACCGCTTCCTCGACGCGGTGAATTACTACCAGCGCCGCGTTCCGGCGAAACAGGCGCCTATCCAGGCGACACCGATCCGCATCGGCATCATCGAACGCGACGTGGATTTCGACGCCGCCGACTTTTCCTCATACCTCGCCCCCTGCGACCCGCAGCGGCGCACCTGCCTGTACGCCCGCGACGCCGACAAGCCCGACGGCCACGGCAGCACCGTCGCCGGGATTCTCGCGGCGAGCTGGAACCAGGGCGGCAACACCGGCTTTCTCAGCGGCCTTGACGGCGCCAGCCGAGGCTTCGAGGTGATCGTCGAGCGCAACTCGGACGCCGGCATCACCGCCAACGTCGCCGCCTCGGTGAACCTGGTCGAGGACGGCGCGCGGGTGATCAACTGGAGCTGGGGCATCCACCGGGTCGGCGCGAAGAACGTCGACGGCGACGAGGTGGACTCGCTGATCCGCTCCGGTCTCGCCATGGGCGGCTACGAGGAACTGCTCGAGGAGTTCTTCCTCTGGCTGCGCAAGGAGCATCCCGACGTGGTAGTGGTGAACTCGGCCGGCAACGGCTCGTCGTTCTCCAGCACCGACGAATACCGGCTGCCCTCCTCGTTCGTCACCGACCAGTTGCTGGTGATCGGCGGCCACCAGCGCAGCGAACGCGACGACGTGGCGGTCGACGATCCGGCCTACGTGGTCAAGCGCGCCTCGTCGAACGTCGACATGCGCGTGGACATCACCGCCGCGGCCTGCACCCACGCCTCGACCCTGCGCGCGGACGAAGTCGGCGAGGTGCATTGCGGCACCTCCTACGCCACGCCGATGGTCAGCGGCGTGGTCGCCGCGATGCTCTCGCTGAACCCGAGCCTGGCGCCCGCGCAACTGCGCATGCTGCTGCGGCGCAGCGCCATGACCATCGGCGGAAACTACGATTTCGAGCCCATGGACGCGGACGACCTGACCGCGCCGATCCTGCCCTCGGAGCGCAACTACGAGCTGCGCAACAAGGACGTCGGCCGCTCCGCCCGGCTGGACATGCAGAAGGCGCTGGACCTGGCGGTGCAGAGCCGGGATCGGGTGCGCTGAACTTTACCCGAGCGGCGGCGATCCATTTTTTGGGACCAGACCGAAAAAGGAGTTGCCCATGAAAAGCCTGATTTGCCTGACCGCCAGCGCGGCCCTGTTCGCCGCGACGCCGATCTTCGCCGAGTGTACACCCGAGCAGGCGACTGCGAAGGCCGAACAACTGGCACAGAAGGTCAGCGCGATTACCGAGAGCAATCCGCAGAAGGCCAAGGAGATCAACGACGAGCTGAAAGCGATGAAACTCAAGAACACCACCGACGGCATGCCCGACGAGTGCGCGACCTATGACCGTCGCCTGAAAGAGTTCGACGAAGTGGACCGCAAGACCGAATAACGCCGCGACACCGCCTTGCGTGCACGAGGCCCCTCCCGATCACGCAGCGCCGTTGCGGCGCTGCGATCGCGCAACTCCAGCCCCGCTTATTCTTCCGCCGGCTTGCGCTTCTTCAGCGGCGCCAGGCCGTCCTGGCTGACCAGCGTCGACGCCGCCGGGCGCTTGGCCACCGGCTTGCGTTTCGCCGGAGCCTTGGCCGCGCCCTTCTTGTCGTCGGTCTTTTTCTTCTTCGCGCCGACTGCCTTGCCGGACGCCTTGACCTTCTTCGGTCCCTGGTAGACGCCCTTCAGTTCCTTGATCACACGGCGTTCGAAGCGCTGCTTGAGGTAGCGCTCGACGCTGGACATCAGGTTCCAGTCGTTGTGGCAGATCAGCGAAATCGCCAGGCCGTCGTTGCCGGCGCGACCGGTGCGGCCGATACGGTGCACGTATTCGTCGCCCGAACGCGGCATGTCGAAGTTGATCACCAGGTCCAGGCCCTCCACGTCGAGCCCGCGGGCGGCGACATCGGTGGCGACGAGGATCTTCACGCCGCCCTGCTTCAGGCGGTCGATGGCCAGCTTGCGGTCCTTCTGGTCCTTCTCGCCGTGCAGCACGAAGACCTTGTGGTCGCTGGCCACCAGGCGCCCGTACAGGCGGTCGGCCTGGGCGCGGGTGTTGGTGAAGATGATCGCCTTCTGGTACGTCTCGTTGGCCAGCAACCAGTGCACCAGGCGTTCCTTGTGAGCCGGATCGTCGGCCGTGATGATCTGCTGGCGAGTGCCTTCATTGAGCTCGCTGATGCTGTTCAGGCGCAGGTGCTGCGGATCGCGCAACACCGCGGCGACCATCTCGCGCAGGCCGTTGCCGCCGCTGGTGGCGGAGAACAGCAGGGTTTGCGCGCGGTTCGCGCATTCATTGGCCAGGCGCTGGACGTCGTCGGAGAAACCCATGTCGAGCATGCGGTCGGCTTCGTCGAGGACCAGCAGTTCGACTTCCTTCAGATCGAGGTTGCCGGCGTTGAGTTGCTCGATCAGCCGCCCCGGCGTACCGATCAGCACGTCCGGCACCTTGCGCAGCATCGCCGCCTGGTACTTGAAGTCCTCACCGCCGGTGACCAGCCCGGACTTGATGAAGGTGAACTGCGAGAAACGCTCCACTTCCTTCAGCGTCTGCTGCGCCAGCTCGCGGGTCGGCAGCAGGATCAGCGCACGGATGCGCACGCGCGGCTGCGCATCGCCGATCAGACGGTTGAGCATCGGCAGCACGAACGCCGCGGTCTTGCCGCTGCCGGTCTGCGCCGTCACCCGCAGGTCGCGCCCTTCCAGGGCCGGCGGAATGGCCGCCACCTGGACCGGCGTCGGCTCGACGAATTTCAGCTCGGCGACGGCTTTGAGCAGGCGTTCATGCAGGGCGAATTGGGAGAACACGGGGCGTAACCTCGAAAAAAACGGAAAATCAGGCGCATAGCCTAACGGTTGTCGCGGCAAAAGGCCGCTTTTCTTCGGCGAGCGGCCCGCCTAAGCGCGGTTGAGCCGGGCCTGCCTGCGCAATACCCGCGCGCTGTCGGCGGCGCTCAGCAGCACGGCCAGCCAGATCGGCAGGTAGGTCCACAGCTTCGCCTGGTCGAAGGGTTCGCCGAGCAGCGCCAGCGATACCGCGAACAGCAGCACCGGCTCGCTGTAGCTCAGGATGCCGAACAGCCCGAGCGGCAGCAGCCGGCTGGCCGCCATCATCGCGGCGAAGGCCAGGGTGCCGAGCAGTGCGAACCCCGGCAGCAGCCAGATCAGCGCCGGCGCCTGGGTGAAGAGGTCCTGCGGGCCGTGGGCGACGATCAGCCAGATCGCCAGCGGAGCCAGCACCAGCATTTCCAGCAGAAAGCCGGACAAGGCATCCAGCCGCATCCAGCGACGCAGCATGAAGTACGGCGGGTAGCCCAGCGCCGTCACCAGGGTCACCCAGGAAAACGCCCCGGTTACCCACAGCTCATGCAATACCCCGAGGCCCGCGCAACAGACGCCAAGGCGCTGCAACGGGCTCAGGCGCTCGCCGTAGAACAGCCTGCCCACCAGCACCATCGCCAGCGGCAGGAGGAAGTAGCCGAGCGACACCTCCATCATCTGCCCGGCCAGCGGCGCCCAGACGAACAGCCCCCACTGCACGCCCAGCAACACCGCCGCCAGCGGGCAGGCGAGCACCAGCAGCGGCTCGTTGCGCAGGCGGGTCAGGACCTGGCGGAACGTCGCCCACTGCCCCGTCAGTAGCACCAGGGCGAACACCGCGGGCAACGACCAGAGCACCCGCTGGGCGAACACCTGAATGCCATCCAGCGGCGACAAATGCTGGACATAGCCGGGCATCAGGGCGAACAGCACGGAGGCGGACAGGGAAAACGCGACGCCTTTGCCGGAGAGATTCACGAAGAGGATCGACCTGAGAATGAACGAGAGCGAACGTCCGAGAGGTCTGCGGGCCCGTTCTTTCGCCAATGATAACAGTCACTTGAGATGACAGGGATGCCGCGCCGATTTCCCCGGCGATGGCGGCCGGGCCGCAGCGGCTCGTCGGAACGAAGCGTCTCTTCAGCGCGACGGCAATCTCCTACCAAACGGGTCAACATAGAATGGCGAAAACGGGCATCATGCCCGGCCGATTTTCCGCGGCTCGGCCAGAGCCTGCCCTGTGCAGCGGGCGCGCCACCCGTCCAGTCGAATAGTGATGACCATGCTTCCTCCCGCCAGTGTCGAGATTCCTCCAGAACCCGATCGCTACCGATTGCTCATCGAGTCGATCACCGACTACGCGATCTACATGCTCGATGTGAACGGTCACGTGAGCAGTTGGAATGCCGGAGCACGGCGCTTCAAGGGCTATGAGGAAGCGGAGATCCTCGGCGAGCATTTTTCCCGTTTCTACACCGAGGAAGACCGCGCCACCGGACTGCCGCGCCGGGCGCTGAAAATCGCCGAGAGCGAAGGCCGCTTCGAAAGCGAAGGCCTGCGCGTGCGCAAGGACGGCACGCGGTTCTGGTGTCATGTGGTGATCGACCCGATCCGCTCGGGCGATGGCCAGTTGCTTGGCTTCGCCAAGGTCACCCGCGACCTCACCGAACGCCGCGCCGCGGAGGAGTCGCTGCGGCGCTCCGAACAGCAGTTCCGCCTGCTCGTACAGGGCGTGACCGACTATGCGATCTACATGCTCGACACCACGGGACGCATCACCAACTGGAACGCCGGTGCACAGCGCATCAAGGGTTATCGCCCCGAGGAAGTCATCGGCCAGCATTTCTCACTGTTCTACGAGGAACAGGACCGCGCCAACGGTCTTCCCGACAGGGGCTTGCGCACCGCGATGAACGAGGGCCGTTTCGAGAGCCAGGGCTGGCGGGTACGCAAGGACGGCACGCGGTTCTGGGCGAGCGTGGTCATCGACCCGATCCACGATGACGCCGGAACGCTCATCGGCTTCGCCAAGATCACCCGCGACATCACCGAATCGATGGAGGCGCAGCGCGCCCTGAAGCTGACCGAGCAGGCGCTGTTCGAGTCGCAGAAGATGGAGGCCCTCGGCCAGCTCACCGGCGGCGTGGCGCACGATTTCAACAACCTGCTGATGGTGATCCTCGGCAGCCTGGAAATCGCCCGCAAGCGCTTGCCCGACGACGCGCGCATCACGCCGCTGCTGAACAACGCCATCCAGGGAGCCCAGCGCGGCGCCTCCCTCACCCGGCGCATGCTGGCGTTCGCGCGGCGCCAGGAGCTGAGCCTGGAGCTGATCGACCTCGCTGGCATGATGCATGGCATGTCCGACCTGCTGCACAGCTCGCTGGGGTCGGCGATCCACATCGAAACCCGCTTTGCGCTCGACCTTCCCTCGGTGAAGGCGGACGTGAACCAGCTGGAACTGGCGATCCTCAACCTGGCGGTGAATGCCCGCGACGCCATGCCCGGCGGTGGCGTGCTCACCATCGAGGCATGCCAGCGCCACCACGCCGGCGATCAATCCCGGCTGCAGCCCGGCGCTTACGTCTGCCTGTCGCTGACCGACACCGGCGAAGGCATGGACGCCGAAACCCTGGCCCGCGCCACCGAGCCCTTCTTCACCACCAAGGGCGCCGGGAAAGGCACCGGGCTGGGCCTGTCGATGGTGCATGGCCTCGCCGAGCAGATGGGCGGAAGGCTGCTTCTGAGTAGCCGTGTTCCCGGCGGAACAACCGCCGAGCTGTGGCTACCGCTCGCGGCGCAGGCGCCTGCCGAGGTCCCTCGGCAAAGCGAGGCGGCATCACGGCTGGCCATCCAGCCGAAGACGGTGCTGGTGGTGGACGACGACCCGTTGGTGCTCACCAGCACGGCCGCCATGCTCGACGACCTCGGCTATGGCGTCTACACCGCCGATTCCGGCGAAGAGGCGCTGGAGAGGCTCGGCGCTGGCGGCATCGACATCCTCGTCACCGACCACGCGATGCCGGGCATGAGCGGAACCGAACTGATCGATCGTGCCCGGGCACTGCGCGGATCGCTGCCGGCGCTGATCGTCACGGGCGTCGTCGAGGACGCCTGCAGCGGACTACCGCGCCTCTCCAAACCCTTCGACCAGCGCGCGCTGTCCCAGGCGCTGGACGCCCTGGAACGGACCAAACCACAGTGACGGCCCGGTGTGCTCACGCTCCGGGCAGGCACCGCGGAAGGGCCGTATAATCGTTGGCCAGCCTGATGAGGACACACACCATGCGACTTCTACACACCATGCTTCGAGTGGGCGACATGGATCGCTCCATCGACTTCTACACCCGGGTTCTGGGAATGACGCTGCTGCGCCGCAACGACTATCCGGAAGGCAAGTTCACCCTCGCCTTCGTCGGCTACGGCAACGAGGCCGAACACAGCGCCATCGAACTGACCCATAACTGGGGCGTGGACAGCTACGAGATCGGCACCGGCTACGGCCACATCGCCATCGAAGTCGAGGACGCCGCGAAGGCCTGCGACGACATCCGCCACAACGGCGGCAGCGTCACCCGCGAGGCGGGCCCGATGAAGCACGGCACCACGGTGATCGCCTTCGTCGCCGACCCGGACGGCTACAAGATCGAGCTGATCGAAAAGTCGACCTGATCCGCGATTGCGATGCCCTGAAACGCAAAAACCCCGGCGCGAGGCCGGGGTTTTCTTATGCGTTGCCGTACACCTGGGGGACCTGGCAGGCCCGCCGGACCGCCGGACCGCCGGACCGCCGGACCGCCAGACGCTTAGAACAGCGTGCGGCCCTTGCCGGCGGCGATGCGCATGCGCAGCGCGTTGAGCTTGATGAAGCCCGCCGCGTCCGCCTGGTTGTAGGCGCCGCCGTCTTCCTCGAAGGTGGCGATATTGGCGTCGAACAGCGAGTCGTCGGACTTGCGCCCGGTGACGATGACGTTGCCCTTGTACAGCTTCAGGCGAACCACGCCGTTCACGCTGGCCTGGGACGCATCGATCATCTTCTGCAGCATCAGACGCTCGGGGCTCCACCAGTAGCCGGTGTAGATCAGGCTGGCGTACTTGGGCATCAGCTCATCCTTGAGGTGAGCGACTTCGCGGTCCAGGGTGATCGACTCGATGGCGCGGTGGGCCTTGAGCATGATGGTGCCGCCGGGGGTTTCGTAGCAGCCGCGGGACTTCATGCCCACGTAGCGGTTCTCGACGATGTCGAGGCGACCGATGCCGTTCTCGCCGCCGATGCGGTTCAGCTCGGCCAGTACGCTGGCCGGGCTCATTTCCTTGCCGTCGATGGCCACGATGTCACCGGCGCGATAGGTCAGCTCGATGTAGGTCGGAGTATCCGGCGCCGCTTCCGGCGACTTGGTCCAACGCCACATGTCTTCTTCGTGCTCGGTCCAGGTGTCTTCCAGCACGCCGCCTTCATAGGAGATGTGCAGCAGGTTGGCATCCATGGAGTACGGCGACTTCTTCTTGCCGTGGCGCTCGATCGGGATCGCGTGCTTCTCGGCGTAGTCCATCAGCTTCTCGCGGGACAGCAGATCCCACTCGCGCCACGGGGCGATGACCTTCACGCCTGGCTTGAGCGCGTAGGCGCCGAGTTCGAAACGCACCTGGTCGTTGCCCTTGCCGGTGGCGCCGTGGGAAATGGCATCGGCGCCGGTTTCGTTGGCGATCTCGATCAGGCGCTTGGCGATCAGCGGGCGAGCGATGGAGGTACCGAGCAGGTACTCGCCTTCGTAGACGGTGTTGGCGCGGAACATCGGATAGACGAAATCGCGGACGAACTCTTCGCGCAGGTCGTCGATGTAGATTTCCTTGACGCCCATGGCCTGGGCCTTGGCACGGGCCGGCTCGACCTCTTCGCCCTGACCGAGGTCGGCGGTGAAGGTCACCACTTCACAGTTATAGGTGTCTTGCAGCCACTTCAGAATCACCGAGGTGTCCAGGCCACCGGAATAAGCCAGGACTACCTTCTTCACGTCCGCCATGCCATCGCTCCACGGGGTTGTACGAAAACCGTGGATTCTACCGACCGCGCGGTCCGATTTACAGGGGCGCGACAGGCAAAGACAGCTCGGCGACAGAGGAGCGCCCCGCCGCAGGACTCAGGACGTACCGGCGGTGGCGGGTGGCGTAGGCGCAGGCGCCGCCGGCTCGGTGGGCTTGCCCGGCGCCGTTTCGCGCGACAGGTGCAAGGTAACGCGGCGGTTCTTCTCGCGGTTGGCAGCGCTGGTATTGGGCACCAGCGGATACTGTTCGCCGTAGAAGCGCACGGTGATCTGCTCTTCGCCGATGCCGTTGGCCTTGAGGTACTGCTCCACCGCCAGGGCGCGGCGCCGCGAGAGGTCGCGGTTGCTCAGGCGGTTGCCGCTGTTGTCGGAATAACCGTCGAGGCTGAAGCGGTTGATGCTGGGGTCGGCCTTGACCAGTTGCAGAATGATGTCGAGCTTGGCGCGGGTGGTGTCATCCAGTTCGGCACCGCCGCCGGGAAAGCCCAGCGTCGCCTGCTTCACCTGGTCGTAGTTGACCGGCAGAAGCTTGGCGGTGCAGCCGAGGTAGTCGTTGTAGGCCTTGCTGAAGTTGGTCGGCAACAGGCGGACTTCCAGGCTGTCGCCGCCCTGCAGCGTGCGATGGCGAACCAGCGGGCTGCGCCCTTCCAGCAGCCCGGTGAGCAGGCGGCCGGCCTGCTGCTGAGTGCTGCTGAACGGCACGTCGCCATTGCCCACCGTCACCGCACCGAGGTTGATGTCGCCGCGTCCCGGCTGCCAGGGCGCCGCCGCAGCCAGCAGCGTCGCAGACCCTCTGTCCAGCCAGTGCTCGCGGGCATTCAGACGGAACACCGCCTGCTCGCCGGCCTTGCGCACGAACTCGCCGCTGCCGAAGTCGGTGACGGGTTGCGACAGGCGGCATTCGAACTGATCGCCCTGCACCTGCCACTCGGCCTTTTCCAGACGGGTCTGGAAAGAAACGGCGGCGGCGGGCGCACAGGCGAACGCACAGAGCAGGGCGAAATAACGCTGGCGCACGGGAGGCTCCACGATGAAAAACCACATTCCCGATGGGTATCGGTGCCTTGGCGGAAAACTTGAAGGTCGCGACGCGCTTCGGCGAATGGCCAGCATGGCCTCGCTCACCCTGCGAATCGGCGCCCCAGGGCGGCGGCGCACGGAACTGCGGCGTGCCGCCACAGCGCTTTTCCGGTAGCATTCCCGACAGCTTTCACCGTTTGGAAACCTTCATGTCCGACCGCCTTACCCTGCTGCGCCCCGACGACTGGCACATTCACCTGCGCGACGGCGCGGCGCTGCCGTTCACCGTCGGCGATGCGGCCCGCAGCTTCGCTCGCGTGATCGTCATGCCCAACCTGGTGCCGCCGGTACGCAATGCCGAAGAAGCCGCCGGTTATCGCGCACGCATCCTCGCCGCGCGGCCGCAAGGCAGTCGCTTTGAGCCGCTGATGGTGCTCTACCTCACGGACCGTACCCAGCCCGAGGACATCCACACGGCCAAGGCATCGGGATTCGTGTACGCCGCCAAGCTCTACCCCGCCGGCGCGACGACCAATTCGGACTCCGGCGTGACCAGCATCGACAAGATCTTCCCGGCGCTCGAAGCCCTGGCCGAATGCGGCATGCCGCTGCTGGTGCACGGCGAGGTGACGCGAGGCGAAATCGATGTGTTCGATCGGGAAAAGGTCTTCATCGACGAGCACCTGCGTCGAGTGGTCGAACGCTTCCCTACGCTGAAGGTGGTTTTCGAACACATCACCACCCAGGAAGCCGTGCAGTTCGTCGAGTCCGCGCCGGCCAACGTAGGCGCGACCATCACCGCCCACCACCTGCTGTACAACCGCAACCACATGCTGGTCGGTGGCATCCGCCCGCACTTCTATTGCCTGCCGATCCTCAAGCGCAACACGCACCAGGAAGCGCTGCTCGGCGCGGCCACCAGCGGCAATCCGAAGTTCTTTCTCGGCACCGACTCGGCGCCCCACGCGCAGCATGCCAAGGAAAACGCCTGCGGCTGCGCGGGCTGCTACACCGCCTACGCCGCCATCGAGCTGTACGCCGAGGCGTTCGACCAGCGCAACGCGCTGTCGCGCCTGGAGGCCTTCGCCAGCCACTTTGGCGCCGACTTCTACGGCCTTCCACGCAACCAGGATCGCATCACCCTGGTTCGCGAAGACTGGAAAGCCCCCGCTACCCTGCCCTTCGGCGAACATGCCGTTGTACCCCTGCGCGCCGGGGAAACCCTGCGCTGGCGCCTGCTGGAGACCAATGCGTGAGTGAAGATCAGTACGACGACGAACTCGACGGCAGCCTGCCGAGCGGCCCGCGCCATCCGATGGCGCTGCGCTTCCGCGGCTATCTGCCGGTGGTCGTGGACGTGGAATGCGGGGGCTTCAACGCCGCCACCGACGCGCTGCTGGAAATCGCCGCGGTGACCATCGGCATGGATCAGGACGGCTTCCTGTTCCCCGAGCACACCCATTTCTTTCGCGTCGAGCCGTTCGAAGGCGCGAACATCGAAGCGGCCGCGCTGGAATTCACCGGCATCAAGCTCGACCATCCGCTGCGCATGGCCGTCAGCGAGGAAACCGCGCTCACCGACATCTTCCGTGGCGTGCGCAAGGCCGTCAAAGCCAATGGCTGCAAACGGGCGATCCTGGTCGGGCACAACAGCGCCTTCGACCTCGGCTTCCTCAACGCCGCGGTGGCGCGCACCGGCATCAAGCGCAACCCGTTCCACCCGTTCTCCAGTTTCGATACGGCGACCCTCTCCGGCCTCGCCTACGGCCAGACGGTGCTGGCGCGCTCCTGCCAGTCCGCCGGGATCGATTTCGACGGTCGCGAAGCGCACTCCGCCCGCTACGACACCGAGAAGACCGCCGAGCTGTTCTGCGGCATCGTCAACCGTTGGAAACAGATGGGCGGCTGGGAAGACTTTGACGACTGATCGTTATCAGCCCTGGAAAAGCCCGGCACGACCGGGCTTTTTTTCGCCTGCGAATCGTGCGATCTACACTCAGGCACCTCACCGTCACCCGCAACCGCCTCCTGCCCAGTGCGCTAGCTCTGCGACCAGGCAACCGCTCATCGCCAGCCCAGCATCTTCTTGGCGCAAGGCCCTGTTCTTGACCCTCACGGGCCACTTAACTGATTGATTCGTATCGATTATCTGCGAACGTGAATGCGAGCCCCGATCTTTTGACTATCATTCTCATTTAGATTAGTATCGCTCCATCGACTCAACCTGATGAGCCCTTATCTATGTATGTCTGCCTCTGCCAAGGTGTCACCGACGGACAAATCCGCGATGCGATCTACGAAGGCTGCTGCAGCTACCGTGACGTGCGCGAGACCTTGGGCGTAGGCAAGCAATGCGGCAAGTGCGCCTGCCTTGCCAAACAGGTGGTACGCGACACCATCGGCGAGGCTCAAAGCCAGGCCGCGGCGAATTTCTCGGGAAATTTTGTCGCCGCCTGAAGATCGGATTTTCAAAAAACCGGACGCTATGTCCGGTTTTTTTATGCCTGAATTCAACGGTTTAGCGTCGCGATGCGGAACTCAAACATTCTCATTCGGATTTTAATCTTCTTGCAATTCAATAACTTAGGTTTGACTTAAACTTTTGACCGCGACAAACTTCGAGCCTGCCCTCACCTTGCGACAGGACCCGGCCATGAAAGGCGACAAGCAAGTCATCCAGCACCTGAACAAAATCCTCGGCAACGAGCTCATCGCCATCAACCAGTACTTCCTGCATGCACGCATGTACGAGGACTGGGGCCTGGAAAAACTCGGCAAGCACGAGTACCACGAATCCATCGACGAGATGAAGCATGCGGACAAGCTGATCAAGCGCATCCTCTTCCTCGAAGGCCTGCCCAACCTTCAGGAACTGGGCAAGCTGCTGATCGGCGAGAACACCAAGGAAATGCTTCAGTGCGACCTCAACCTGGAGCACAAGGCGCATGCGGATCTTAAATCGGCCATTGCCTACTGCGAGAGCGTCGGTGACTACGCGACCCGCGACATGCTCGAGGACATCCTCGAGTCCGAAGAGGAACACATCGACTGGCTGGAAACCCAGCTGGGCCTGATCGACAAGGTCGGCCTCGAGAACTACCTGCAGTCGCAGATGGACGAATAAATTCGCGGCGACTGAACGAAGGCGGGCCTAGGCCCGCCTTTTTCATGCCCGCAGAAACAGAAAACCCCGCCGAGGCGGGGTTTCTGCTTAGGGGGCGCGGATCAGGCGTCGGCTTTGCCGGTGGCAGCCTTGATCAGTTGCTGCAGCTCGCCCTTCTCGAACATCTCGGCAAGGATGTCGCTGCCGCCAACCAGCTCGCCACCGACCCACAGTTGCGGGAAGGTCGGCCAGTTCGCGTACTTCGGCAGGTTCGCGCGGATTTCAGGGTTCTGCAGGATGTCCACGTAGGCGAATTTCTCGCCACAGGCCATTAGTACCTGGGTAGCGCGAGCCGAGAAGCCACACTGCGGGGCGTTCGGCGAGCCTTTCATGTACAGCAGGACGGTGTTGTTGGCGATCTGCTCTTTGATGGTTTCGATGATATCCATGGGGTCACCTCGGCTGACTATCCGACCCAATGGCCGGCACGGTGGCGGCATTGTAACGGAAAGCCGCCGCCGGCGCTCAACCCCGGTATTGCGCTCAGGCGGCCTCCACCCGCACGGGCACGCCATTCAACGCGGCATTGCCGGACAACGCATCGAGTTCGCGTTCATCGGTGAGGTCGTTGGCGCTGGCGCCCGGCTGCGCGCTGGCGATGCGGGCCTGCACGCCAGGACGCGCGTGTCCCCAGCCATGCGGCAGACTCACCACGCCGGGCATCATCTCCTCGCTGGCGGCGACCTCCACCTCGATCAGCCCCACCCGCGAGCTGACCCGCACCCGCTGCCCGTCGGCCAGGCCGCGCGAAGTCAGATCCTGCGGATTCATCAGCAACTGATGGCGAGGCTTGCCCTTCACCAGCCGGTGATAGTTGTGCATCCAGGAATTGTTGCTGCGTACATGGCGACGACCGATGAGCAGCAGCTCGCCCGTCACCGGCTGTTCGACCGCCGCGAAACGCGGCAGGTCGCTCAGCAGCAAGGCTGGCGCGGCCTCGACCTTGCCCGACGGCGTCTTCAGCCTCGCCGCCAGGTTCGGCCTGAGCGCACCGAGGTCGAGGCCGTGCGGGTAGTCGCGCAGACGCGCGAGGCTCAGCTGGCGCGGCGAACGCTCACCGTGCGGGCCGTGTCGCAGGCCCAGATCGATCATCTGCTGCGGCGACAGGGTCGGCTTCAATTCGACGCCGGTCTGCTTCGCGAAGGCCTGGGCCAGGCCGACGAAGATTTCCCAGTCATCCAGCGCACCCTGCGGCTTGGCCAGCACCGCTTCGTTGAAACGCGTGACGTTGCGCACGGCCAGCAGGTTGAAGGTGGAATCGTAGTGGTCGTGCTCCAGCGGCGAGGTCGGCGGCAGGATCAGGTCGGCGTAGCGGGTCGACTCGTTGATGTACAGGTCGATGCTGAGCATGAACTCCAGCCCGTCCAGCGCCTGCTCCATCTGCCGGCCGTTGGGCGTGGAGAGCACCGGATTGCCGGCCACGCTGATCAATGCGCGAACCTGTCCGTCGCCGGGCGTGAGGATTTCCTCGGCGAGCGCGGAGACCGGCAACTCGCCGCCGTACTCGGGCAGGCCGGAAACGCGGCTCTGCCAGAGATTGAAATGCCCGCCGGAGGTGCTCGCCACCAAGTCGACCGCAGGCTCGGTGCACAGCACGCCACCTTCGCGATCGAGGTTTCCGCTGACCAGGTTGATCATCTGCACCAGCCACTGGCACAGGGTGCCGAACGCCTGGGTGGATACGCCCATCCGGCCGTAGCACACCGCCTTGTCGGCACTGGCGAAATCCCGCGCCAGCTGGCGGATCTGCTCGGCCGGGATGCCGCAACGCGGGCCCATGAGTTCGGCATTGAAGGGCGCCACGGCGCGGCGCACCTCATCCAGGCCCGCCACCGGCAAATGAGTGTCGCGGGTGAGGTTTTCCTCGAACAGGGTGTTGAGCAGGCCGAACAGCAGCGCCGCGTCCTGGCCAGGGCGGACGAACAGGTGCTGGTCGGCTATCGCCGCGGTCTCGCTGCGCCGGGGGTCGACCACCACCAGCTTGCCGCCCCGGCTTTTGATGGCCTTCAGGCGTTTTTCCACGTCCGGCACGGTCATGATGCTGCCGTTGGACGCCAGCGGGTTGCCGCCGAGGATCAGCATGAAGTCGGTGTGGTCGATGTCCGGAATCGGTATCAGCAGGCCGTGGCCGTACATCAGGTGACTGGTGAGATGGTGCGGAAGCTGGTCGACCGAGGTGGCCGAGTAGCGGTTGCGGGTCTTCAGCAGGCCGAGGAAGTAGTTGCTGTGGGTCATCAGCCCGTAGTTGTGCACGCTGGGGTTGCCCTGATACACCGCGACCGCGTTCCGCCCGTGCCGTTGCTGGATATCGGCCAGGCGCTCGGCAGCGTAGGCGAAGGCTTCGTCCCAGGCCATTGGTTCCCATTCGTTGCCCACCCGGCGCATCGGTTGGCGCAGTCGGTCAGGGTCGTCCTGGATATCCTGCAGGGCAACGGCCTTGGGACAGATATGCCCGCGGCTGAAACTGTCTTCAGGGTCGCCCTTGATCGAGAGGATGCGCTGCGAACCGTCGGCCTGGGTCTCGGTTTCGATGTTCAGGCCGCAGATGGCTTCGCACAGGTGGCACGCACGGTGGTGGAGGGTTCGGCTCATGGGCACGCCTCGTCTTGTTGTTCTAGCCGACCGGTCGGGTCGGGTCGGCGGATGACGAGACTATGGCGCGAAATGAAGGTGTTCACCACGAGCCTTCGCGGCATGAATCGACCGGCATCATGTACGCCGATTTCCGCGCTGGGGTCTGGCGCGTGGCGCCGTCACTCGGAGACGGCGAGCAACTCGTCGATCGAATGATCAAGCTGGTCGAGCATGAAGGGCTTGCCGAGCAGCAGCGCGTTCATCTGCTTGAAGCTTTCGGCTTCCCACACTTCGTAGGGGTGCCCGCTGATGAACAGCACCTTGATGTCCGGCAGCGAGCGCAGCGCCGCCTCGGCGACCATCAGACCGTTCATGCCGTCGTTCAGACGGAAATCCGAGATCAGCAGATCGACCGAATGATGACCGTCCAGCAGGGCAATCGCCTGCTGCGCAGTCTCGGCACCGAACGCTTCATAGCCGCTCCCTTCCAGGTGCTCCACCAGAAGCGAAAGGATCGACGGTTCGTCATCAACAACGAGGATGGACTTAGGCAAAACGGACACCGCTAAAGTTTGTTGGCATTTTCATCGAGACCGCGTACCGCTCATTTTTACAGACCCGGCCGGCCGCCTTTAATTCCGGCGAGCGACTAATGCAGACAAAAGGACGCGAGCGAACGTTGCGCGAGGAAAACTCAGCGCCGGGTGAGCCGCTCAAGAATCTGCGCGGTGGTGCGCTCAGCCTTGGATTCGGCGGACAGCTCCCTGGTCAGAATGCCCAGGACCAGCATCAGTTGGCCACGCACGGCGGGGCTCAGCTCATCCCAGTTGTCCAGCAGCGTCTCGAAGAGCAGCGCCCCGGTTACCGAGGGCGCGAAGTCCGGCAGGTCGTCCGTTGCGATCAGGCGTGTCAGCGCGGCGAGCAGCTCCTTTTCGGTCATACGACTCAGGCCCCGAAGTCCGGCGGCGGTTGATCCTCGATGTGCAGTTCACGACGGACCACGGCGAGCATGTTCTGCAAATCCACCGGTTTGAGCAGGAAGTCGATGACGTTGAGGTGCATCGCATCGATCGCGTCCTGCATGTCCGCCTGGCCGGACATGATCACCACCGGCAGTTCCGAACGTTCCGACTCGCGCACCCAACGAACCAGTTCCAGGCCACCGCTGGGCCCCATGCGCAGATCGGTGACGATCAGCGAGATGGTCGCGCGTTTTTTCAGCAGACGAATGGCGGACTCGACGCCATCGGCCGGAAAACAAAGGATCCCATGGATATGGAAGACTTCGGCAAGCAGTTCACGGAACGCTTCGTCGTCGTCGACCAGAAGCACTGCCGGCCGCGAGATCTCCGGTTCGTGAACCACCTCGGACAATGCTTTCTGCTCCTCCTTGCTCAACAAATCTTCGTCCATACATCTCTCTTGATATCGATGGAATAGCCGCTTTAGGGAAAAAAACCCGGCAAAACAGCGGCTCTCAATGACCGGTTACAGTACGTGGCGATTGGCCACTTGGCGTGCCAACGGCGACGAGCGGCATCTCCAGGACACCAACTGCGCAGGGTCGATGGCAGGCAGACACGTGCATTCGTGCAACGTTTGACCACCGGTCCGGGCTTACACAACCTTTACCTATGACCACTCCACGACGCGCTTGTTTAGCGGTCAGATATATCGCCCGGAACCTATTCCCCGGGCATGGAGGAACACATGTTTGGTCGCATCCCCCAGGTCGCTCTCCTGGTCGGCAGCCTCGTTCTCAGCGGACAGGCCGCAGCTCATGGGCATGGCTCGGACAACGCGGTAATGGGAGCCGTAGTCGGGGCTGTGGTAGGCGGGGTCTTCGTCGCTTCGCAACGACCGCCGGAACGGGTCTACGTCCAGGCGGCACCGCCGCCCGTCACCTACTACCCGGCTCAGCCGGCCTATTATCCGCCACCGCCGCCCGTCTATTACCAGCCGGTGCCGGTGTACTACCAGGCGTATCCCGTGGTGCGCATGCCGCCGCCGCACTACGGCCCGCCGCCAGGCTACTACTATGGTCCGCCACGCCCGCGCTGGTAGTCGCGGGCAAAGTAAAAGCCCGCTTCGTGCGGGCTTTTCGTTGCTGCGCCTCTGCGTTAGCATCGCCCCGTCCCTCAAGGAGCGAATGCCATGGCAATCCGCCTTTCCCGCACCTTCAAGATCAGAGTTCTGAGCGTCGCCGGTGCACTGGCCATCGGCACCGCCGGTTACCAGATCAGTCTCGCCCTGATAGACAGTTATACCGCGCGTCAGGTTGCCGAGGCGCAGGCCGCCGCCGAGCGTGTCCGTACGCTGGAGGCTGAACGAGTCGCCCTCGAGAAGACCTTGCAGGATCGCAGCGCCCAGGACGAGAAGCTCGAGGCGATGGTCATCGCCGTATCCGAAATGCGCCGCGAAGCCGAAAGCAAAGGCATGCAACAGACTTCCTGGTAGACCGAAAGCCCCTCCAACGCCTGCCGTTGCGTTCATTGCCAAGCGACGCAGGCGCAGTGTACAAATGCTCCCTTCCTGCTCCGGCTGGCGCTTTTTCACCTGGAAAAGGCTAGCCGTCGGTCCTGCCGGGATTGGCGATCCGGGGGAGTGCACAAGCCCTCGCCCGCCAAGCCGCAACAGCCGCAAACCCGGCGGTGACAGGTTCCAGCGTGGCGTGAAGCGACATTTTTTTATAACATCGCGCCTTCCCCGTTTCGTCGCACCGTGCGGCCTCAAGCCGTAGGTCGTCGTATTTTTCGTGAAAACAGGATGTCCGGACGGCGTCCGGTGCAGTCAAGGTAATGAACATGAGCGTCAGGCACTTTCTCTCGATGATGGACTTCACCCCCCAGGAACTGGTCGGGCTGATCCGCCGAGGCAGCGAGCTGAAGGACCTGCGCGACCGCGGCGTGCTCTTCGAGCCCCTGAAGAACCGCGTCCTCGGGATGATCTTCGAGAAAGCCTCGACGCGGACCCGGCTGTCCTTCGAAGCCGGCATGATCCAGCTGGGCGGCCAGGCGATCTTCCTTTCGCCGCGTGACACCCAGCTCGGCCGCGGTGAGCCGATTGCCGACAGCGCCAAGGTCATGTCGCGCATGCTCGACGCGGTGATGATCCGCACCTTCGCCCACGACACCCTGACCGAATTCGCCGCCAACTCGCGGGTGCCGGTGATCAACGGACTGTCCGATGACCTGCACCCCTGCCAGTTGCTCGCCGACATGCAGACCTACCACGAACACCGCGGCAGCATCGCCGGCAAGACGGTGGCGTGGATCGGCGACGGCAACAACATGTGCAACAGCTATATCGAAGCGGCCCAGCAGTTCGACTTCCAGCTGCGCGTCGCCTGCCCAGAAGGTTACGAGCCGAGCGCCACGCTGCTGGCCCAGGCCGGCGATCGTGTGCAGGTGATGCGCGACCCGCACCAGGCCGTGGCCGGCGCGCACCTGGTGTGCACCGATGTCTGGGCGTCCATGGGCCAGGAAGATGAAACCGCCGCCCGCCTGGCGCTGTTCCGCCCTTATCAGGTCAACCGCGCACTGCTCGCCGGTGCCGCCGAAGACGTGCTGTTCATGCACTGCCTGCCGGCGCACCGCGGCGAGGAGATCAGCGAAGACCTGCTCGATCAGCCCTTCTCGGTGGCCTGGGACCAGGCGGAGAACCGGCTGCACGTGCAGAAGGCGCTTCTCGAATTCCTCGTCGAACCGGCTTACCACTACGCATGAAACACGACCTCCTGCTCGACCTGCGCGACCTCGCCTGCGGCTACCAGGAGCAGCGCGTGGTGAAGACCCTCAACCTGCACCTGAATGCGGGCGACATCGGCTGTCTGCTCGGCCCGTCCGGCTGCGGCAAGACCACCACGCTGCGGGCCATCGCCGGCTTCGAGCCGGTGCAGGAAGGCGAGATTCGCCTGGCGGGCGAGGTGATTTCCCGCCCCGGCTTCACCGTCGCGCCGGAGAAGCGGCGCATCGGCATGGTCTTCCAGGACTACGCCCTGTTCCCCCATCTGAGCGTGGCGCAGAACGTCGCCTTCGGCATTCGCCAGAATCCCGACCGCGAGCGCATCACCGCCGAGTTGCTGGACATGGTCAACCTCGGCGCGCTGGCCAAGCGCTATCCGAACGAACTGTCCGGCGGCCAGCAGCAACGCGTTTCGCTGGCTCGCGCGCTGGCGCCTGAGCCTCAGCTGCTGCTGCTCGATGAACCCTTCTCCAACCTCGACGGTGAACTGCGCCGGCGCCTGAGCCATGAGGTGCGCGACATCCTCAAGGCACGTGGCACCAGTGCCATCCTGGTCACCCACGATCAGGAGGAAGCCTTCGCCGTGAGCGATCAGGTCGGGGTGTTCAACCGCGGGCATCTGGAGCAGTGGGATACGCCGTTCAATCTCTACCACGAGCCGGCGACGCCCTTCGTCGCCAGCTTCATCGGCCAGGGTTACTTCATTCCCGGCCGGATGACCGGCCCGGACTGCGTGCACACCGAACTCGGCGAACTGCGCGGCAACCGCGCCTATGCCTGGGAAAGCGGGACGCAGGTGGACGTGCTGCTGCGCCCGGACGACATCACCCTCGATCCGGGCAGTGCGCTGAAGGCGCGTATCCTCGGGCGCACCTTCCTCGGCGCGGCGACGCTGTATCGCCTGCAACTGCCGACTGGCTGCCAACTGGAATCGATCTTCCCGAGCCAGACCGAGTTCCTGCCCGGCCAGGACGTCGGTATCCGTGTCGCCGCCGAGCACTTGGTGCTCTACCCCGCGCAGGGCGAGACGTCGTCCGAGCAGATCGGCGTGCGCCGCTGCGGCGGCATGGCCTGATCCACCTCGCCCGACGCCTGCGCGCCGGGCGATTCGATTGCCGCGCTCAACCGATGTGCAGTTGCCCGCTGGCCACCAGCGTCGCGTAGCCGCCGATCTTCACCCGTTCGCCTTCCAGCCGACACCACAGCTGCCCGCCCCGCGCGCCGCCCTGGTAAGCCCGCAGCACGTTCTTGCCGAGCCGCTGCGCCCAGTAGGGAATCAGGATGCAATGCGCCGAGCCGGTCACCGGGTCTTCGTCGATACCGATCGCCGGGGCGAAGTTACGCGAGATGAAGTCGTACTCGCTGCCCGGCGCGGTGATCATCACGTTCGGCCAGTCCTGGCTGGCGAGGCGCTTCAAGTCAGGCACGCAGGCGCGTACCGCGTCCTCCGATTCGAGGAGCACGAGCAACTGCGGTGCATCGAATACGGCCGACACCTTCTGCCCGAGGATGCTTTCCAGGCCCTCGGGAATGGCGACGGGCGTCGCCGCCTGGGCGGGAAAGTCCAGCACCAGCCGCCCCTCCTCCCGCGTCACTGCCAGTTGGCCACTGCGACAGGTGAAATCGATGCGCTCACCCGGTTCGCGGTATACCTCGAACAACACGTGGGCGCTGGCCAGAGTCGCGTGGCCGCACAACGGCACCTCGGCGCTCGGGGTGAACCAGCGGATGTGCCAGGCGGCGCCCTCGCGCACCACGAAGGCGGTTTCCGCCAGATTGTGTTCGGCGGCGATGCGCTGCATCAGAGCGTCGTCGAGCCATTGATCGAGGCGATAGACCATCGCCGGGTTGCCGGCGAACGGGGTGTCGGAGAAGGCATCGACCTGGTGGAAAGCGAGGGGCATATCGGGCTCCATTGCTGAACGGTGGTGGCAAAGCATGCCCGTTCGACCGAAATGGCGAGCGATACAGTTTCGAATTTTTATGGCGATACAAGCCGCTGTACGGATGACCCTCGCAGGGTCGCCTGAGCCATCCGTGAGCGGACGGCGCGTTCAGCTCCGGCCGATAGCGGCGAACTGCCCGCCGGTATGCTCGGCCAGCACCGCGGCGGCCAGTTCCACTTCCAACCCGCGGCGCCCGGCGCTGACGTGGATGGTCGGGAAGTTCTGCGCGGAGACGTCGATGAAGGTGCGCAGACGCTTCTTCTGTCCCAGCGGGCTGATGCCCCCGACCAGGTAGCCGGTCGAACGCTGCGCGGCGTTGGCGTCGGCCATCTCGGCCTTCTTCACGCCCGCCGCATGGGCCAGCGCCTTCAGGTCGAGGCTGCCGGCGACCGGCACCACGGCGACCAGCAGTTCGCCCTTCTCGGTCGCCGCCAGCAGCGTCTTGTACACGCGCTCCGCCGGCAGCCCGAGTTTTTCGGCGGCCTCCAGGCCGTAGGACGGCGCCTTGGGGTCGTGGACGTAGCTGTGAACCTGGTGTTCGGCGCGGGCTTTCTTGAGCAGATCGATGGCGGGAGTCATGATCGTAACGGGCGTACTGAAGGGGTTTGTCTACCTTATCGCAAAGCCCGCGGCGCATGCAGCGCGCCGCGTCAATCGCCTCAGATTTCCACCTGGGTGCCCAGCTCGATCACCCGGTTGAACGGCAGCTTGAAGTAGCGAAGGCTGCTGTTGGCATTGCGCAGCAGGAAGGCGAACAGCGCCTCGCGCCAACGCGCCATGGCCATGCGCTTGGTCGGGATCACCGTTTCCCGGCTGAGGAAGTAGGTGGTGCGCATCGGGCTGAAGTCCAGGTCGGTGAGATGGCACAGGGTCAGCGCCTGCGGCACGTCCGGCTCCTCCATGAAACCGAAATGCAGGATCACCCGGTAGAAGCCCTCGCCATAGGCCTCGACCTCGAAGCGCCGGTCCTCCTCGACCCGCGGGCGGTCTTCGCTGACCACCGTGAGCAGCACCACCTGCTCGTGCAGCACCTGGTTGTGCAGCATGTTGTGCAGCAGCGCATGCGGCACCGCGTCGCTGCGGGCACTGAGGAACACCGCCGTGCCCATCACCCGGTGCGGCGGCTGGATGCGGATGCTGGCGACGAAGGTCGGCAACGGCAGCACGCTCTCGCCAAGACGCTCGACGAGAATCTCGCGACCGCGCTTCCAGGTGGTCATCAGAACGAACAAGCCCATGCCGGCGATCACCGGGAAGGCGCCGCCCTCGAAGATCTTCGGCACGTTGGCGGCGAAGAACAGGCTGTCCACTAGGAGGAAGCCGAGCAGGATCGGCAGCGTCACCAGCAGCGGCCAGCGCCACAGGCGCAGCATCACCACCGAGAACAGCAGCGTAGTGATCAGCATGGTGCCGGTCACCGCCACGCCATACGCCGAGGCCAGTGCGCCGGACGACTTGAAGCCCAGCACCAGCAGCACCACGCCGACCATCAGCGCCCAGTTCACCGCGCCGATGTAGATCTGCCCACGTTCATGGCTGGACGTGTGCTGGATGAACATGCGCGGGATATAGCCGAACTGGATGGCCTGGTGGGTCAGGGAGAAGGCCCCGGAAATCACCGCCTGGGAGGCGATGATGGTGGCCAGGGTCGACAGCGCCACCAGCGGCAGCAGCGCCCAACCCGGCGCCAGCAGGAAGAACGGGTTGCGTGCGGACTCGGGGTCGGCCAGCAGCAGTGCGCCCTGGCCGAAGTAGTTGAGCGTCAGCCCCGGCAGCACCAGGACGAACCAGGCGCGGGCGATCGGCGAACGGCCGAAGTGGCCCATGTCCGCATACAGCGCCTCGGCGCCGGTGAGCGCCAGCACCACGGCGCCGAGCACGGTTACACCGATGCCCGGATGAGCGAGGAAGAAATTCACGCACCAGTACGGGTTGATCGCCTTGAGCACTTCCGGGCTCTGCACGATGCCGTACAACCCGAGCGCCCCAAGCGCGATGAACCACGCCAGCATCACCGGACCGAATACCACGCCAATGCGCGCCGTGCCGTGGCGCTGGATGAGGAACAGCCCGATCAGCAGCACCAGCGACAGCGGCACCACCCAGTGCGCCACCGTGGGGAACGCCACTTCCAGGCCTTCCACGGCCGAGAGCACGGAAATCGCCGGGGTGATCATGCTGTCACCGTAGAACAGCGCGGCGCCGAACAGCCCGAGCAACATCAGCAGGTTCTGCAGCCGCGGGTATGCCGCCGCGGCACGACGCGCCAGCGCGGTGAGCGCCATCACGCCGCCCTCGCCCTGGTTGTCGGCGCGCAGTACGAAGAGCATGTACTTGATCGAGACCACCCAGATCAGCGACCAGAAGATCATCGAGAGAATGCCGAGCACGCCGTCGTGGTTGGCCTGCACGCCGTAATGCCCGGCGAAGACTTCCTTGAGGGTGTAAAGCGGGCTGGTGCCGATGTCGCCGTAGACGACGCCGACCGCGGCGATCAGCAGGCCTATCCCCGCAGGGCGATGCGCGTTGGCGACGGCGGGCGTGGGTTCGCTCATGGACTCTGGTTTTTCCGCACAAAAGGGAGCGAATGCTGCGCCTCTCTCGACGGCCGATCAAGCCCCCCGGCCGCCACGCCCGCGGCCTGCAAGTGTTCGTCGCGAGGCAAGGCGATGCCCACGCCTCGCCCGATGCCCTGCCGAACGCCGGCGGCCTGAAGCCGCCCCTGGGGCGAGCCGAACTCAGGCCAGTTGGCTACGCAATTGCCGCGCGGCGGCGACCATGTTCGTCAGCGCCTGTTCGGTTTCCGCCCAGCCGCGGGTCTTCAGGCCGCAATCCGGGTTCACCCACAGGCGCTCGGCGGGAATCCGCCGCGCCGCCTTGCTCAGCAGGCCGACCATCTCCGCGGTTTCCGGCACGCGCGGCGAGTGGATGTCATAGACGCCGGGGCCGATGTCGTTCGGGTAGGCGAAGGCCTCGAACGCCTCCAGCAGCTCCATGTCCGAGCGCGACGTCTCGATCGTGATCACGTCGGCATCCATCGCGGCGATGGACTCGATCACGTCGTTGAACTCGCTGTAGCACATGTGGGTGTGGATCTGGGTTTCGTCGCGCACGCCGGAGGCGCACAGGCGAAACGCCTCGGTGGCCCAGTCCAGGTAGTGCGGCCAGTATTCGCGGCGCAGCGGCAGGCCCTCGCGGAACGCCGCCTCGTCGATCTGGATGATGCGGATGCCGGCGGCTTCCAGGTCGACCACTTCGTCGCGGATCGCCAGCGCCAGTTGCCGCGCCTGCACCTCGCGCGACACGTCCTCGCGCGGGAACGACCACATCAGCATGGTCACTGGCCCGGTCAGCATGCCCTTCATCACCTTGTCGGTGAGGCCCTGCGCATGGCGGATCCAGTCCACCGTCATGGCGTGCGGGCGGCTCAGGTCGCCGTAGATCAGCGCCGGCTTCACGCAGCGCGAACCGTAGCTCTGCACCCAACCGAAGCGGCTGAAGGCATAGCCGTCGAGCTGCTCGGCGAAGTACTCGACCATGTCGTTGCGCTCGGCCTCGCCGTGCACCAGCACGTCCAGGCCGAGGCGCTCCTGCACCTGAACGGCGTGGCGGATTTCGCTGTGCATCGCCTCGGTGTACTCCGCCACCGACAGCCTGCCCTGCCTGAACGACTGTCGCGCCAGACGGATCGCCGAGGTCTGCGGAAAGGAACCGATGGTGGTGGTCGGGAACACCGGCAAGCGCAGGCGCTCGCGCTGCACCTCGATACGCGTGTCGAACGGCGACTGGCGCCGTGCGTGGACCGGCCGGATCGCCGCCAGGCGCGCCTGCACCTGGGGCTTATGGATGCGCGGCGAGGCGGCGCGGCTGGCCTGCACGGCGCGGCTGGTGCGCAGCGCGGCCTGCACGTCGGCGGCGTCCGGCTCCTCCAGCGCGCGGGCCAGGATCGACACCTCGGCACACTTCTGCACGGCGAAGGCCAGCCAGCTCTTCAGTTCGGCGTCGAAACGGTCCTCGCGGTCCAGGTCGACCGGGCTGTGCAGCAGCGAGCAGGACGGCGCCACCCAGAGGCGCTCGCCGAGCCGCTCGGCGGCCGGGCGCAGCACGTCCAGCGCCTTGTCCAGGTCGCACCGCCAGACGTTGCGCCCGTTGACCAGGCCCAGGGACAGCACCTTGTAGGTCGGCAGGCGGTCGAGAATCGTCGGGTACTGTTCCGGCGCGCGCACCAGGTCGACGTGGATGCCGTCCACCGGCAGATTCACCGCCAGCCCGAGGTTGTCATCGAGTGCCGAGAAATAGGTGGCCAGGAGTTTCTTCAGCGGCGCGTGCTGCAACAGGTTGTAGGCGCGTTCGAAGGCGTTCTTCCATGCCTGCGGCAGGTCGAGGGTGAGGATCGGCTCGTCGATCTGCACCCATTCGACGCCCTGCGCGGCCAGCCGGCCGAGCACTTCGCCGTACACCGGCAGCAGCCGTTCGAGCAGGTCGAGCTTGTCGAAGCCGGCCTCCTTCTCCTTGCCCAGCCACAGGTAGGTCAGCGGCCCGATCAGCACCGGCTTGACCGTATGGCCGAGCGCCCGCGCCTCGGCGACTTCCTCGAACAGTTGCTCCCAGGACAGGCGGAACTGCTGGTCGGCGCTGAATTCGGGGACCAGGTAGTGGTAGTTGGTATCGAACCACTTGGTCATCTCGGCCGCATGCGCGCCGCCGCAGCAGCTGGAACTGACGCCGCGCGCCATGCCGAACAGGGTGTCCAGCGTGGGCAGGCCGCTGGCCGGACGAAAGCGCTGGGGGACCACGCCGAACATCAGCGAGTGGGTGAGCACCTGGTCGTACCAGGCGAAATCGCCCACGGGCAGCAATTCGATGCCGGCATCCTTCTGCAATTGCCAGTGCGCGGCGCGCAACGCGCTGCCGACCGCACGCAGCCCGCTTTCGTCGAGTTCGCCCTTCCAGAAGGCTTCGAGGGCTTTCTTCAGTTCGCGGTCGCGACCGATGCGGGGAAAGCCGAGGTTGTGGGCGAGTGCCATGAATATCTCCATCCGATTGATGGGAGATAGTGTCGACGGCAGCGCGTACATGAGACAAACTCAACCTACTCTCTTTCATCACAAGTTCTGCTCATCCAAAAGCAGCCGGAGTCAGTCCTCCATGCTCGAACTTCGCCACCTCAAAACCCTTCACGCCCTGCGCGAATCCGCCAGCCTGGTGGAAGCCGCCGAACGCCTGCACCTGACTCAGTCCGCCCTCTCCCACCAGTTCAAGGAACTCGAGGATCGGCTGGGGATGTCGCTGTTCGTGCGCAAGACCAAACCGGTGCGCTTCACCAGCGCCGGGCTGCGCCTGCTGCAACTGGCCGACTCGCTGCTGCCGCAGTTGCGCGCCGCCGAGCGCGACCTCACGCGGCTGGCGGGCGGCACCGCCGGCCGGCTGCACATGGCCATCGAGTGCCACAGCTGCTTCCAGTGGCTAATGCCGACCATCGACCAGTTCCGCGACGGCTGGCCGGAGGTCGAACTGGACCTGGCCTCCGGTTTTTCCTTCGCGCCGCTGCCGGCGCTGGCGCGCGGCGACCTGGACCTGGTGGTGACCGCCGACCCGCTGGAACTGCCAGGCATCACCTACGTGCCGTTGTTCACCTACGAAGCGCTGCTGGCGGTGGCCAACCAGCACCCGCTGGCGAGCAAACCCTTCGTGCTGCCGGAAGACCTGGAGAAGGAGATCCTCATCACCTATCCGGTGGAGCGCGACCGCCTGGACATCTTCACCCGCTTCCTCGAGCCGGCCGACATCGAGCCGGCCCAGGTACGTACCTCGGAGCTGACGGTGATGATGATGCAGTTGGTGGCTTCGGGACGCGGCGTCTGCTGCCTGCCGAACTGGGCGATCCACGAGTACAGCTCGCGCGGCTACGTCACCGCCCGCCGCCTCGGCGAGAAAGGCCTGTACGCGACGCTCTACGCCGGCATTCGCAGCGACATGCTGGATGCGCCGTTCATGCGCGACTTCCTGCTCACCGCCAAGGACACCTCCTTCGCCACGCTGGAAGGCGTCAGCGCCGCCGCGAAGAACCGCTGAAAGGGGCAACCGCAGGGTGGGTTAGCGGCACGCCGAGGCCGAAGATTTCCCTCGCACCCTACCCGCGTAACCCACCGGGCGCCCGAGGCGAACCCCGCACCCTCGGCGAACCCCGATGCCCCGAATCACGCCTCGCTGAAGTCCATCTCCGGCGGCTGGCGGCGGAAGCCGCCGGTGAGCTTGACCAGGTAGATCACGCCAATCGCCAGCCAGGTCAGGCCGAGGATGATCGCCATGCGGTCGAGGTTGGCCATCAGCCAGAGGTCGGCGAGCATGCCGATCAGCGGCAGCAGCAGGTAGGAGAAGATCTCCTTCGGCCCGCGCTGGCTGGCGCCGATGAAGTAGTGGCCGATCACCGCGAGGTTGACCAGGGCGAAGGCAAGGAAGGCGCCGAAGTTGATGAACGAGGTCGAGGTGGTCACGTCCAGTTTCAGCGCCAGCAGCGCGACGACGCCACACAGCAGCAGGCTGTTCACCGGCGTGCCGAAGCGCGCGCTGAGCGTACCGAACAAGCCTTTGGGCAGCACGCCGTCACGGCCCATCGCATAGATCAACCGCGAGGCGCTGGCCTGGGCCGACAGCCCGGAGGTGAACTGGCCGACGATCAGGCCGATCAGGAAGATAGTGACGAAGACGTCGCCGCCGATGTTCCTGGCGATCTCGTAGGCCGCCGAATCGACGCTCTCGAACTGGATCGACGGATGCGCCAGCTGCACGAAGTAGGACACGGCGATGAAGATCAGCCCGCCGAGCAGGGTGATCAGCAGGATCGCCCGCGGAATGGTGCGCTGCGGGTCGCGGGTTTCCTCGCTGAGGGTGCTCACCGCATCGAAGCCGAGGAACGAGTAGCAGGCGATCGCCGCGCCGCCCATCACCAGCGGCAGCGAGGAACCGGCACCGAGGAACGGCTCCAGGGTGAACAGCGGCTGGCTGCCGTCGCCCAGCACGTAATGCACGCAGAGCACGACGAACGCCGCCAGCACCAGCAGTTGCACCAGCATCAGCAGGCTGTTGATGCCGTTGGCGAGCTTCAAGCCGACCACGTTGATCAGCGTGGTGACGCCGATGAAAGCGAGTACCCACAACGCCTGCGGCACCGCCGGGAAGGCCGAGTGCAGGTACGAGGCACCGATCAGCCAGATCGCCATCGGCAGGAACAGGTAGTCGAGCAGGATCGCCCAGCCGGCGATGAAGCCGAGCTTCGCGCTGATCGACTTGCGCACGTAGGTGTACGCCGAACCGGCCTGCGGGAAGGCGCGGGCCATGCGGGCGTAGCTCAGGGCGGTGAACAGCATGGCGACGGAAGCCACCAGGTACGCCGCGGGGACCTGGCCCTGGGTGACGTCGGCGAGGATGCCGAAGGTGCCGAGGACGATGATCGGGGTCATGTAGGCGATGCCGAACAGCACCACCGAACCCAGTGACAGGGTTCTTTGCAGACGGGCCATAACTTCTCTTCTCCTTTAGTTGTGTTTTGGCAGAGCGCCGGAAACCGGCTGGAAGCAAAAAGGAAGGCGAACCCCGCTCTGACCGGCTACGGAACGCGTCACGCAGCCTGTGCCGGCGGAGTTTCGGATCGAGCGGTTGTCAGGGAATCAGCAGCTCCCGGCGGCCATCGGCGTGTTCGATCAGCTCACCGGGCAGACGCATGCGGCGCTCGTCGAGGTAGCGGTAATCGCCGCGGGCGGCCTGTAGGCGGTCGAGGTCGAGTTCGAGGATCTGCCGGCATTCGTCGCGGCCGGCTTCGCAGAGCAGGGTGCCGAACGGATCGACCACCGCGCTGCCCCCGGCGAAGGTCAGCCCGCCGTCGCCCTCGCCGACGCGATTGACCATCACCGCGTAGGCCTGGTTTTCCATCGCGCGGGCCATGATCGCGGTGCGGTGCACCGGGCCGTAGGGGTCCATGTTGCCGTTGGTGACCACCAGCAGCTCGGCGCCGAGCTGGGCCAGGGCGCGGGCGGACTCGGGGAATTCGATGTCGTAGCAGATCAGCAGGCCGATGCGCAGGCCGTTCCACTCGCAGGTGGCGTAACGGTCACCTGGGCTGAACACGCCGCGGTCGGAGGCCCAGAGGTGGGTCTTGCGGTAGCGCAGCGCGATGCCCTGCGGGGTGATCAGCAGCGTGGTGTTGTAGAACTGCCCGGTATCGGCCTCGGCGATGCCCAGCACCACCGCCACGCCGCGCTCGCCTGCCGCGCGCTGCACCGCCTGGATGCTCGGCCCGTCCAGCGGCTCGGCCAGCTCGGCGATGTTTTCAGCGGTGGGAAAGCCCGTGAGGTGGGTTTCCGGGAACACCAGCAACTGGGTATCCGGGGCGCTGTTGGCGATGGCCTGCAGCGTGCGCGCCAGGTTGTACGCGGTGTCGCCGTCACGGCCGGCGAGCTGAACCAGTTCGACCTTCATCGATGCTCCTGGGAAGTTGGTCCCCGGTGCATGACCGGGGCGCGGCGAAGGGGCAGAATGCAGCCCTCGCCCAGTCGGGATGGCCTGAGTATGCGGCGCGTCTCGCGGCCGCATAATCACGCGCATGAGGTAACCCATCGGGGGTAGAAGTATGACGCTGACCTTGCAGGATGTGGCCTGGCACCGCGATGTCGGGCAGTTGATCGCGGCGCTCGACAAGCCGAATTTCTGGACGCTGCTGATCCGCCTGCTGCGCCGCTACCTGCCGTTCGATAGCTGGGTGGTGCTGCTGTTCGGCGCCGGCCGCCCGCAGGTGTTCGCCGAAAGCCCCGGCGCGGACGGCGGCGTCGACCCGCTGTTCCAGGACTATCTCAAGGGCCTCTACCTGCTCGACCCGTTCTACATCGCCGCGCGGGAAAACCCCGCCAGCGGACTGTTTCGCCTGGCCGACGTGGCGCCGGAGTGCTTCGAGCAGACCGACTACTACCAGCGCTATTTCAGCCTCAACGTGGTCGCCGACGAGGTGCAGCTCAACGTGCAGCTGGACGAGCATCGGGTGCTCTGCCTGTCGCTCGGCTCGCACCGCCCATTCAGCCCAGAGCAGACCGCCCTGCTCGGCCTGCTAAGCCCCTGGCTCGGCGCGCTGCTGGCGCAGCGCCGGCATTTCGAGGCGCTGCCGCGTGCCGAGACGGCCGAACCGGACTGGCAGTCGCGCCTGGCGCAGCAGCTCACCCAGCGCGAACTGGACGTCGCGCGGCTGATGCTCAGCGGCCATTCCGGCAAGGAGATCGCGCGCAAGCTGGAGATTTCCGCGGAAACCGTCAAAGTCCACCGCAAGCACATCTACAGCAAGCTCGGGATCAAATCGCACTCCGAACTGTTTTCCCTGCTGCTCAAGGCGCAGGACGCCTGAGCCGCCGACTGGCGGCGCTGAACCAGTGTCGTCACGCGGCGATCTAGTGTCCTGCACCGGAAACAGGTTGCGCCGCCGGCGAATTGCCATTGACGGCAACGCCGGACGAAGCGCGAAGACGCCGCCGCAGCGCGAGCGCCGCCTCCAGAACAGAACCCGGTTCCGTATTCACTCACCTCTCCCACCCGGATGGACCTCATCGTGTCAGCTGCCTACTCCGTCACCAGCCATCGCAACGGCCCGCGCAAGACCCGCCTGATCGGCGAAAAAGCCCACTACCAGTGCGCCTGCGGGCAGGCGGTGTTCTTTCGCAACAGCGTCTGCCTGGCCTGCTCCTCGCCGCTGGGATTCGCGCCGGACCGCGGCGAGATCGTCCCGCTGAGCCCGGCCGGCGAGGCGGATACCTGGCGCATCACCGACGACCCGAAATCGCAGGTCTATCTGCGCTGCGCCAACCTGACCATGCCGGCCGGCTGCAACTGGCTGGTGCCGCAGGCCAGCGGCCAGACGCTGTGCGTCGCCTGCCAGTTGAACCGGACCATCCCCGATCTCTCGGTGGAAGGTAACGGCGAGCGCTGGCACAAGATCGAAGCCGCCAAACGCCGCCTGGTGGCACAGCTGCTCGACCTCGGGCTGCCACTGATCAGCAAGGCGCAGAACGAGGAAACCGGCCTCGCCTTCGATCTGCTGGGAACCGACGCCGAAGGTCAGAACCCGATGACCGGCCACTCGGGCGGGCTGATCACCCTCAACGTCGCCGAGGCCGACGATGCGCATCGCGAGCGCATGCGCGCGCAGTTGCACGAGCCCTACCGCACCCTGCTGGGGCACTTCCGCCACGAGGTCGGCCACTACTACTGGGATCGCCTGATCGCGGGCAGTGGCTGGCTCGCCGACTTCCGCCGGCTGTTCGGCGACGAACGCCTGGACTACGGCGAAGCGCTGCAGCGCCACTACGACAACGGCGCACCGGCCGACTGGCAGCAGAGCTTCGTCAGCGCCTACGCGACCATGCACCCCTGGGAAGACTGGGCCGAGACCTGGGCCCACTACCTGCACATGATGGACACCCTGGACACCGCGGTGGGCTTCGGCATGACCGCGATGAACAGCGACCTCGACTTCGTGCCCTACACCCGTGACGTGCTCTACGACCCGCAGGACGAACAGGGCGACGACTTCATCGCCTTCGTCAACGCCTGGATCGAGATGGCCGCGATGCTCAACGAGCTGGCCCGCAGCATGGGCCAGCCGGACACCTACCCGTTCGTCCTGCCCGCGCCGGTGATCGCCAAGCTGCACTTCATCCACCGCGTGGTGCAGACCCGCGGCAACCCGCCCTCGCTGGCCAACCTGAACGACGCCTGAGGCGCGCCAGAGCGCACGGCGGCAGGCGATGCACGGCAACGCGCCGCGCCTGCCTTGCCGGGCACGCATCGCGAGGCGCCGAAACCGTCGCCGACGGCAATGCGCCGACGCCTCAACACATCTGGAAACCCCTTCCGACGAGCGGAGCACGGGGTTTTACGGCACCCTTCGCGCTGCACGCCGCTGCAGCATGTTGGCCCGAGGGCCGACGATTGCGCTCCCACGCCCTGCGGGCGCGAAGCTTGCTAGTAGAATGCGCGCCCATACGCCGCCGTCGACCCTTCGTCAGCGCTGGCGCCGAGGGCGCGAGCGCGCCCTGCACTAATTGGAAAAACGCATTGTCCATAAAACAGAGTCGCCTTTCGGCTGGCTGCCAGAGCCCTGCAGCCCCACTGTCGCGACAGAACGAGAGGCGCACGCCAATGAATACTGGACGTGATCACCGCATCGATTTTTTTCGCGGGCTGGCCCTGATCTTCATTTTCTGGGACCACATTCCGCAGAACGTCCTCGGGCTGATCACGCCGCGCAACGTCGGCTTCAGCGACGCCGCGGAGATCTTCGTGTTCCTCGCCGGCTACGCCTCCGTACTCGCCTACGGCAGGGTCATGCAGCGCGACGGTTATCTGGTGGGCTGCCTGCGGGTGCTGCGCCGCGCCTGGGTGCTCTACGTCGCGCACATCTTCCTGCTGGCGGTGCTGATGGGCATCGTGTTCACCGCCAACGACCATATCGAGACGCGCAACATCTCCCAGGAGATGGGCCTCGATTACTTCCTCGCCAACCCGCAGCAGGCCCTCATCGACGAGTTGCTGCTGCGCTTCAAGCCAAACCTGATGGACCCATTGCCGCTGTACATCGTGCTGCTGCTCAGCCTGCCGGTGGTGCTGCCGCTGTTGCTTAGGCGCGTCGACGTGGCCGTCGGGCTGTCGCTGCTGCTCTACGTGCTGGTGCAGGCATTCGGCTGGAACTTCAACGGCCTGCCGCCGGACGGCAAGTGGTATTTCAACCCGCTGGCCTGGCAGGTGATCTTCGTCCTCGGCGGCGCGGCGGCGGTGATGGCGCAACGTGAACCGACCACCACGCAGGCACAGCGTCGGCGCGGCGCGCTGTTCTTCGTGTCGATGGCCTACCTGGCGGTCTGCGCGCTGGTTGCGCTGTCGTGGAAATGGCAGCCGCTGCATGACGCGCTGGTCCCGGAAAGCGTCGCCCAGCTGATCTACCCGATCAGCAAGACCGACCTCTCCCCGGTGCGCCTGCTGCACTTCATGGCGCTGGCCTACTGCGTGCCGCTGCTGCTCGCCCGCGGCCCCTGGCTGCAGACGTGGCCGGCGCAACAGCTGTGCCGCATGGGACGTTATTCGCTGGAGGTGTTCTGCCTCGGCGTGCTGCTGGCGCCGCTGGCCGACTTCACCAATTCGCTGAACGGCGACACCCTCGCCGCCAGCCTCTTCACCGCCCTGCTCGGGGTCGTCCTGATGGCCTTGCTGGCGCTGTGGCTGGACTTCAACAAGCGCCTCAACGCTCCGCAGAAAGCGCCGGCCGCCGCCGCGCCGCTGACCGTCACGCCGACCTGATCGGCGTGCCGCGTGCGTGCCTAGCCCCTGGCACGCATGCGGATGAACAGCGCTTCGACCTTCTCCCGCGCCCACGGTGTCTTGCGCAGGAACGCCAGGCTCGACTTGATGCTCGGGTCGCTCTTGAAGCAGCGGATGTCGATGCGCCGCGCCAGCTCCTCCCAGCCGTAATGTTCCTGCAACTGCCGCAGGATGGCTTCCAGCGTGATGCCGTGAAGGGGATCGTTGGAACTCATGGGGATCGTCCTGGAGAAGAATCCGCGCACCTTAGCCGAGCGGCTCGAGGGGCGAAAGAGCCGCCAGGCAACATCGGGTAACGCCTGCGCGACGCCCTCGGCGCAACGCCGCAGCGCTGTCCCGGTCAACCAAGACGAGGTTTCATCCACCCGAGGAGGCCGAATGCCGGCTAGCTGGATCGAGGCGCTGAAACGGCGCTGGCTGCGCCTGTGCATTCTTGCCGCGCTGCTGCTGGCGCTGCCCATCGGCTGCGCACAACTGGAACAGAAGGAGCGCGAACTGGTGTTTCGCGTCGAGTCGGGAACCGCCAGCTGGTACGGCGGCCTGCCCGACGATGTGGAGGAAATGCAGCTGGATTCCAGCGACTTCCTCGCCGGCCAGAACGTCCACGCCTGGTGGTGGCCGGCGGCCCGCAAGGATGCGCCCGCCCTGCTCTACCTGCACGGTTCGCGCTGGAACCTGACCGGCCAGTTGTTCCGCATCGAGCAGTTGCACGACCTCGGCTTCTCGGTGCTCGCCATCGACTACCGCGGCTTCGGCGAAAGCCCGGGCGACCTGCCATCGGAACGCAGCGTCAACCAGGACGCACGCATCGCCTGGCAGCGCCTCGAGCAGTTGCAGCCGGCGCCCGGCAAGCGCTACATCTATGGCCACTCCCTGGGCGGCGCGGTCGCCGTCGACCTCGCCGAGGAACTCAGCCAGGACGCCGAACGCGAGGGCCGGGCGCCGGCGGCCGGCGGCCTGATCATCGAGTCGACCTTCACCAACCTCGCCGACGTCGCCGCCAGCATCGCCCACACCTCGCTGCCGATCCGCTGGATTCTTTCGCAGAAGTTCGATTCGCTGGAGAAGATCGCCCAGGTCCGCCTGCCGCTGTTGATCGTCCACGGCAGCAACGACCCGTACGTCTCGCCGCGCTTCAGCGAAGAGCTGTTCGTGGCCGCCAACGAGCCCAAGCAACTGGTCATGGTCGAGGGCGGCACCCACAACAACAGCATGCGCCTGGGCCACCGCCAGTATCGCCAGGCGCTGGAGCGCCTGCTCGGCGAGGTGCCGGCACAGGCGACGCGTGCCCCGTAAGGCCACCTGCAACCGACGCCGGTGGCGCTCAGTACCAGACCGACGCCGCCTCGCGCATGAAGATTTCCACGGTCTTGGGGCCGACGCCCTCGAACTGCGCCAGGCGCTTCTCGAACGCGGCGCGGTCTTCGCTGCGCGCCTGGATCGCGCCGACCGCGCCGTCGTACTCGTCCATCAGCTTCCGGCCGAGCTTGAGCAGGCGCGCGGCCGTCGACTCGTCGTAGCGCACGTAGCGCGCCTCGCCAAGCATGCGGACGAGCTGCCGTTGGCTGCAGGCGCACAGCTTGCGCGGGGTATCGAGGCCATGCCGGTCGACGATCACCCGGTAGGCCTGCGCGGCGATCTCGCCCTGGATGCGCTTGCCGAACAGGAAGCTGGCGATCAACCACCTGAACAGCGCGGCCTCGTCGCCGTGGACGAGGTCGATGTTCAATTGCCGCGCGCCGATCTGTGCCGCCATGTCTGACTCCCCATGATGCCGTCCTGCGGATGACGCGCGCCGCGCCGGGCGGGTTCGACCGAAGCGCCGAATGGCCCGCGCTGAAATGCAAACGGCCCGTCCTTTCCGGGACGGGCCGCGTGCCATACAGGGCTGCGCTCAGGACCTCAGAGGTGAGCGTCCTGGTATTCCTTCTCGGCGGCGTCGAAGCGTTCGAGCATGCCGGCGGTAGGGCCGCTGCCGATCTTGCTGAAGATCAGGATCGCCAGGCTGGCGAAGATGAAGCCCGGAATGATCTCGTACAGGCCCAGGCCGACGTACTGCTTCCACAGCACCACGGTCACCGCACCGACCAGCATGCCGGCCAGGGCGCCGTTGCGGGTCATGCCCTTCCACACCAGCGAGAAGATCACCACCGGGCCGAAGGCCGCGCCGAAACCGGCCCAGGCGTAGGACACCAGGCCGAGCACCTTGCTCTCCGGGTCACGGGCGACAATGATCGCGATCACCGAGATCAGCAGCACCATGCCGCGACCAACCCAGACCAGCTCGCGCTGCGAGGCACCCTTGCGCAGGAAGGCCTTGTAGAAGTCCTCGGTCAGCGCGCTGGAGCACACCAGCAACTGGCAGCTGAGGGTGCTCATCACCGCGGCGAGGATGGCCGACAGCAGCACGCCGGCGATCCAGGGGTTGAACAGCAGCTTGGCCAGCTCGATGAACACCCGCTCCGGGTTTTCGCTGACGGCGCCGGCAACGTCCGGGTTGGCCGAGAAGTAGGCGATGCCGAAGAAGCCCACGGCCACCGCGCCGCCCAGGCAGAGGATCATCCAGGTCATCGAGATGCGGCGTGCGGCGGGGATCGACTTCACCGAGTCGGCCGCCATGAAGCGCGCGAGGATGTGCGGCTGGCCGAAGTAGCCAAGGCCCCAGGCGAGCAGCGAGATGACGCCGACGAAGCTGGCGCCCTTGAGCATGTCGAAGTTGGTCGGATCGTTGGCCTCGATGGCCAGGAAGGTGGTGTCGACGCCGCCGGTGGCGAGCATCACCACGATCGGCGTGAGGATCAGGGCGAAGATCATCAGCGTCGCCTGCACGGTGTCGGTCCAGCTCACCGCGAGAAAACCGCCGACGAAGGTGTAGGCGATGGTCGCTGCGGCGCCGGCCCAGAGGGCGGTCTCGTAGGACATGCCGAAGGTGCTTTCGAACAGGCGCGCGCCGGCGACGATGCCCGAGGCGCAGTAGATGGTGAAGAACACCAGGATCACCAGGGCCGAGAACACACGCAGGATGCGGCTATTGTCCTCGAAGCGGGTGGTGAAGTAGTCCGGCAGGGTCAGCGCGTTACCGTTGTGCTCGGTCTGCACGCGCAGGCGCCCGGCGACGAACAGCCAGTTGAGCCAGGCACCGGCGATCAGGCCGATGGCGATCCAGCTTTCCGAGAGGCCGGACAGGTAGATGGCGCCCGGCAGGCCCATCAGCAGCCAGCCGCTCATGTCGGAAGCACCGGCGGAGAGCGCGGTGACGAAGCTGCCGAGGCTGCGACCGCCAAGGATGTAGTCGGAGAAGTTCCTGGTGCGCAGATAGGCGAACAGGCCGATCAGGACCATGGCAGCGATGTAGATCACAAAGGTGATCAGCATGGGGGTATTGGCGCTCATTGATGGCTCCATTGGTTGTTGTTATGGGCGCACGGGTTGGCCGTGGCCGTTTGCGCAAGCACGCTCTTGAGGCAGGCGTGTCGTCTGTCCGGCGTCGCGGTTGGCGCGGCGCGGATCTCTTGCTCGGAAATGAAAACGGGCCCGGCCCGCGAAAGCTGCAATCAGCGCTCGCGGACCGGGCCCGCCTTCTACGGCAAAACGGGGTGGATGATCAATCCCCCAGCGACAGCAGCGAGGCGTTGCCGCCCACCGCGGTGGTATTGATCGAGGTGGTGCGCTCGTTGGCGAAGCGCATCAGGTAGCTCGGCCCACCGGCCTTCGGGCCGGTGCCGGACAGCCCGCAACCGCCGAACGGCTGCACGCCGACCACCGCGCCGATCTGGTTGCGGTTGACGTAGAGGTTGCCGACCCGCGCCAGTGCCTCGATGCGCGCGGCGGTTTCCTCGTTGCGGCTGTGCACGCCGAGGGTCAGGCCGTAGCCGGTGGCGTTGATCGCCGCGACGACCTTCTCCAGGTCGGCCGCGTCGAAACGCACCACGTGCAGCACCGGGCCGAAGTGTTCCTTCTTCAGCTCGTGGATGCCGCCGATCTCGAACGCCACCGGCGCGACGAAATGACCGTTCAGGCCGGCCGGGAGCCTGGCTTCGGCGATTAGCTTGCCCTCGCCCTTGAGCGCGGCGATGTGCGCCAGCAGACCGGCGCGGGCTTCCTCGTCGATCACCGGACCGATGTCGTTCTCGCGCAGGTGGGTCGGGCCGACTTTCAGCTCGGCCATCGCGCCCTTGAGCAGGTCGATCACCCGCTCGGCGATGTCGCGCTGCACGTAGAGCACGCGCAGGGCCGAGCAGCGCTGGCCGGCGCTGGTGAAGGCCGAGCCGACGGCATCCTTGACCACCTGCTCGGGCAGCGCGGTGGAGTCGACGATCATCGCGTTCTGCCCGCCGGTCTCGGCGATCAGGGTGGCGATCGGACCTTCCTTCTCGGCCAGCTGGCGGTTGATGATGCGGGCGGTGTCGGTGGAGCCGGTGAAGCACACGCCGACCACGCGCGGGTCGCGGCAGAACACGCCGCCGAGGGTGGCGCCGTCGCCCGGCAGGAAGGCGATGGCCTGCTTCGGCAGACCGGCCTCGAACATCAGCTGCAGCGCGCGGGCGGCGATCAGGCTGGTCTGCTCGGCCGGCTTGGCCAGCACGGTGTTGCCGGCGACCAGCGCGGCGGCGATCTGGCCCAGGTAGATCGCCAGCGGGAAGTTCCACGGGCTGACGCAGACGAACACGCCACGGCCTTCGTGGAACAGTTCGTTGCGCTCGCCGGTCGGGCCCTTGAGCTCTTCGCGGCCGAGCTTCAGGCGCGCCTGCTGGGCGTAGTAGCGGCAGAAGTCGACAGCCTCGCGAACCTCGTCGATGCCGTCTTGTAGGGACTTGCCGGCTTCCACGGTGCACAGCGCCATCAGCTCGGCGCGGTTGCTTTCCAGCAGGTCGGCGAGACGCTCGAGGACGTTCGCGCGGGTATCCACCGGGGTAGCGTTCCAGCGCGGCCAGAACGCCGCGAGGGCGTCCACCGCCTGTTTGGCCTGGGCGGCCGTGGCGAACTGCGCACTGCCGACCACCTTGTTCAGGTCGAACGGGCAGCGCACCTCGCTGGCGCTGCCGGCGAGCGTCTCGCCATCGATGACCGGCGCGGCCTGCCACTGGCGGTCGATGAAAGGCTGGTAGGCGTTAGCCAGTTCGTTCCACTGATTCTGGATATTCATATTGAGGCCCTGGGAGTTCTTGCGCTGGCCGTACAGCGCCGGCGGGAGCGGGATTCTGTCGTTGGCGAGGGTTTTGAAACTGCGCAGCTGGGTGACCGGGTGATCGATGAGCGATTCGACGGCGACCCGCGGGTCGACCAACTGGTGGACGAACGAGGAGTTGGCACCGTTTTCCAGCAGGCGGCGGACTAGGTACGGCAGCAGGTCCTTGTGCGCGCCGACCGGGGCATAGATGCGCACGTTCTTGCCGTGCTTCTCCAGCACGGTGTCGTAGAGCGCATCGCCCATGCCGTGCAGGCGCTGGAACTCGAATTCGCGCTCGCCCGCCATCGCTAGGATGCAGCTGACGGTGTGCGCGTTGTGGCTGGCGAACTGCGGGTAGATGACCCCGCGGGTATGCTCGGAGAGCAAAAAGCGCGCGCAGGCCAGGTAGGAGGTGTCGGTGGCTTCCTTGCGGGTGAACACCGGGTAGCCGTCGAGGCCCCAGACCTGACACTGCTTGATCTCGCTGTCCCAGTAGGCGCCCTTGACCAGGCGCAGCGGGATGCGCGCGCCGAGCTCACGGCCCAGCAGGGTTAGCCAGACCAGGGTCGGTAGGCAGCGCTTGGAATAGGCCTGTACGACCAGGCCGAACTCGCCCCAGCCGGCGATCGCCGGGTCGCGCATCAGCTTCTCGAACAGCTCCAGCGACAGCTCCAGGCGGTCGGCTTCCTCGGCGTCGATGGTGATGCCGACGTTCAGCCCGCGGGCCATCACGGCCAGCTCGCGGACGCTGCCGAACAGCTCGGTGAGCACGCGCTCGCGCTGCGCCACTTCATAGCGCGGGTGCAGCGCGGACAGCTTGATCGACACCGACGGACGTGGGCCGGAGCCGACCTGCGGCTCGGCGCCCACGGTCTGCACCGCCTTGCGGTAGTCGGCCATGTACTTGGCGGCGTCCTCGACGGTGAGGGCCGCCTCGCCCAGCATGTCGAAGGAATAGGTGTAGCCCTTCTCGCGCTGCGGACGGCCGTTCTTCAGCGCTTCGGAGATGCTCCGGCCGAGGACGAACTGCTTGCCCATCAGCTTCATCGCCTGGTTCATCGCGGCGCGGATCACCGGCTCCCCGGAACGCTTGATCAGGCGGCCGAGAACGCTCTTCGGCCGGCCATCGGCGGTCTCCGGATCGACCACCTTGCCGGTCATCACCAGGCCCCAGGCGGCGAAGTTGACCAGCACGTTGTCGCTCTGGCCGAGGTGCCGTTCCCACTCGGCGGCATTCAGCTTGTCGCGGATCAGCGCATCGGCGGTGGCGGCGTCCGGCACCCGCAGCAACGCCTCGGCCAGGCACATCAGCATCAGGCCCTCGTGGGTGTCGAGGCTGTACTGGCGCAGCAGGGCATCGAGGGTGTCTTCGACGTTGTCGCGGCTGCGCACGTCTTCGATCAGGCTGCGGGCCTTCTGGCGAACGGCTTCGATGCCGGCTTCGCCCGGATCGGCGAGCTGCAGGAGTTCGGTGAGGTAGGCGGCCTCGTCGACGGCGTAGTTGGCGCTGATGACGGGGAAGAACTCGGTGGCCGATGCATTGAGTGCGTCGGCCTGCAGGACATGAGCGGCTTTGAACATCGAGACCCTCCTCGGGTGGAGACTGCTTTCGTGGGTCTTGCCAGGCGTGCACGGTCGGGCAAGGACCCGGCGCAGGCGAGCGCGTGAGCGGACGGTGGAATGTAGTGGCAGTCGCCGCGCAGGTTCTTGCGCAAAGCTACGGACTTTTTACGAAAAGCTCCGGCCCGGGGAACTCGATCGGAAAGCGGCGGCCCATAGCGGTTGGCCGCCCGGCGACCGCCGTCTCAGCGACCGACGACGTCGCCGCGCCCCGGCGCCAGGCGTGCCAGCAGTTGGCTCTGCACCGGGCCGGGAACGCCCTGGGCGTCCATCGACGCCCGCAGGTCCTCGACCAGCGCGCCGAAGCCCGCGGGCGAGAGGCCCAGCCCCTCGCTGATGCGCTGCACGCTGTCGCCGCGCTCGCAGGGGCCACCGCTCTCGGCGCAGAACTGCTCGATCAGCCTGTCGCGCAGGCGGACGATGTCGACGTCGTGGAAATGCCGGAAGATGCGGGGGTCGGCGGCGACGTTGAGCAGCATGCCTTCGACGATGCGAGTGATCCCGGCCTGCTCGCCCAGTTCGCGGTAGAGGCGTTCGTCCGGCGCCGGCTGTTGTGCGCACGCGGACAGCAGCAGCGCCAGCGCCACCAGCAGCACGCGCAGGTCGATGATTCTCCTGATGGACACCATTCAGGTCCTCCTGCGGACGTAGGCCCGCGCGGGCGGGCAGGCTTGTCGGGGCGGCCGCCGCCGGACGGGCTTGGGCCACCCACCGGCAAAAGGCAAATCAGGCGTCGCTGCCGCGCAGACGTTTCGGCGTCAGGCCCAGGTAGCGCCGCATGGCGGTGGTCAGCGCGCTCTGGCTGGAGAACCCGCACTCACCGGCGATGCGCACCAGCGGCAGCGGGCTTTCGCGCAACAGCCGGGCGGCGCGGTCCAGGCGGGTCTTCAGCAGGTATTGGTGAGGGGTCAGGCCGACGCTGTCCTTGAACTGGACGTGGAAGTGGCTCGGGCTGAGGCAGGCCACCTGCGCCAGTTCGGCCACGCTGATGCGCCGTGCCAGGTTGTCCTGGATGTGCGCGTCGAGCCGCTCCAGGTCCAGCGGGCCGCGCACCTGCGGCGACTGCTCGCCGAACAGGCGCAGGTGCATGGCACGCAGCAAAAGGCCGCCGAGGGCCCGCGACAGCGAGGGGTCGCTGCCGTAGCGGGTGAGTTCGGCGCCGGCGTAGTTGAGCAGGTTCTGGAAGTCCGGATCGAGGGCCGGATAGCGCGGAATCTCGAACAGCCGCATGAGCAACTGCAGATCCTCGGCGCTGGATTCCTCGCCGTCCATGTCGATGATCAGCATGCGGTTGTCACCCACGCCGGCGAACTCGTGCTCCGCATCGCCCGGCACCAGGCAGGCGCGCATCCGGCAGACTTCGCCGCCCGCACCGTTCACCTCGAATTCCGCGCGCCCGGAAAGGGACATCACCAGTTGGTGATAGTCATGGGCATGTTCGTGGGCCTGGGCATCCAGGCACATGAGGCGGGCTTTGAGCATGGCGGGATCACGACTGATCAAATTTTGCGCACTCTACTGTAATGGCGCTTTTTTTCCCAGTATCGAGCGGTCGACGGCAGCTTCCGGCGTGGCGGCATTGAATTCCTCGCTGCACCAACCCATGTAGAGCTGCAAACACGGCTTACAGGTGCCTCATGAGCGACCAGGACATCACCGCTGAACTCGTTGAAGAAGTCATCCATTCGGAAGGAAAACTGGCGCTGCCCGGGCAGACCCTGCCGGACAAGGTCTACATCATTCCGATCCACAACCGGCCGTTCTTCCCGGCGCAGGTGCTGCCGATCATCGTCAACGAGGAGCCCTGGGCGGAAACCCTGGAGCTGGTGGCGAAGACCGATCACCACTGTCTGGCGCTGTTCTTCATGGAGAACCCGCCCGAGGACCCGCGCCATTTCGACACCAGCAGCCTGCCCGAGCACGGCACCCTGGTGCGCATCCACCGCGCCAGCCGCGAGAACGGCAAGGTGCAGTTCGTCGCCCAGGGGCTTTCGCGGGTGCGTATCCGCGGCTGGCTGAAGCGCCACCGGCCGCCGTTCCTGGTCGAGGTGGATTACCCTCAGGCCCCGCCGGACCCGCGCGACGAGGTGAAGGCCTACGGCATGGCGCTGATCAACGCGATCAAGGAGCTGCTGCCGCTCAACCCGCTGTACAGCGAGGAGCTGAAGAACTACCTGAACCGCTTCAGCACCAACGACCCCTCTCCGCTCACCGACTTCGCCGCCGCGCTGACCACCGCGCCGGGGATCGAGCTGCAGGAAGTACTCGACTGCGTGCCGATGCTCAAGCGCATGGAGAAGGTGCTGCCGCTGCTGCGCAAGGAAGTCGAGGTCGCTCGACTGCAAAAAGAGCTGTCCGCCGAGGTCAACCGCAAGATCGGCGAGCGCCAGCGCGAGTTTTTCCTCAAGGAACAGCTGAAGGTGATCCAGCAGGAGCTGGGCATCACCAAGGACGACCGCAGCGCCGACACCGACGAATTCCGCGCCCGCCTGGAGGGCAAGACGGTGCCGCCGGCCGCGCAGAAGCGCATCGAGGAGGAGCTGAACAAGCTGTCCATCCTCGAGACCGGCTCGCCGGAGTACGCCGTCACCCGCAACTATCTGGACTGGGCGACCGCCCTGCCCTGGGGCGTGTTCGGCCAGGACAAGCTCGACCTGCGGCACGCGCGCAAGGTGCTCGACGCCCAGCACGCCGGCCTCGACGACGTGAAGAACCGCATTCTCGAGTTCCTCGCGGTGGGCGCCTTCAAGGGCGAGATCGCCGGTTCCATCGTGCTGCTGGTCGGCCCGCCCGGCGTCGGCAAGACCAGCATCGGCAAGTCCATCGCCGAATCCCTCGGCCGGCCGTTCTATCGCTTCAGCCTCGGCGGCATGCGTGACGAGGCCGAGATCAAGGGCCACCGGCGCACCTACATCGGCGCCCAGCCGGGCAAGCTGGTGCAGGCGCTGAAGGATGTCGAGGTGATGAACCCGGTGATCATGCTCGACGAGATCGACAAGATGGGCCAGAGCTTCCAGGGCGATCCGGCCTCGGCGCTGCTGGAGACCCTCGACCCGGAGCAGAACGTCGACTTCCTCGACCACTACCTCGACCTGCGCCTGGACCTGTCCAAGGTGCTCTTCGTCTGCACCGCGAACACGCTGGACTCGATCCCCGGCCCGCTGCTCGACCGCATGGAAGTGATCCGCCTGTCCGGCTACATCACCGAGGAGAAGCTGGCCATCGCCAAGCGCCACCTGTGGCCCAAGCAACTGGAAAAGGCCGGCGTGCCGAAGAACCGCCTTAGCATCAGCGACGCCGCCCTGCGCCTGGTGATCGAGGGCTACGCCCGCGAAGCCGGCGTGCGCCAACTGGAAAAGCAGCTGGGCAAACTGGTGCGCAAGGCGGTGATCAAGCTGCTCGACGACCCGCAGGCAAAGATCAAGATCGCGCCCCGGGATCTGGAAGAATCCCTCGGCATGCCGCACTTCCGTACCGAACAAGTGCTGTCCGGGGTCGGCATCATCACCGGTCTGGCCTGGACCAGCATGGGCGGCGCCACCCTGCCGATCGAGGCCACGCGCATCCATACGCTCAACCGCGGCTTCAAGCTGACCGGGCAGCTCGGCGAGGTGATGAAGGAATCGGCGGAGATCGCCTACAGCTACATCAGCTCGAACCTCAAGGCGTTCAAGGGCGACCCGACGTTCTTCGACCAGGCCTTCGTCCACCTCCACGTGCCCGACGGCGCCACGCCCAAGGACGGCCCCAGCGCCGGCGTGACCATGGCCAGCGCGCTGCTGTCGCTGGCCCGCGAGCAGGCGCCGAAGAAAGGCGTGGCGATGACCGGCGAGCTCTCGCTGACCGGCCAGGTGATGCCGATCGGCGGGGTTCGCGAGAAGGTCATCGCCGCGCGGCGGCAGAAGATCTTCGAGCTGATCCTTCCGGAAGCCAACCGCGGCGACTTCAAGGAACTGCCGGACTACCTCAAGGAAGGCATCACCGTGCACTTCGCCAAGCGCTTCGCGGACGTGGCGAACGTGCTCTTCCCCTGATGGCTGGCGCCCGGCGCCGTGATGACGAGCGGGCGCGGCCATGCCGGCCGCGCTCCGGTCTGCCGCCAGCTTGGGCGGCGGCGCGCTCGAACCGACCCAGCTGGCACGGTTTTGGGTAGAGTAAGGCGGCATCCCCTTCGAGGTATCCGTCGATGTCCGTTCCGCTCCGCCTGCTCCTGCCTGCCGTCCTGCTGCTCGGCGGCTGCGCCGGCAAGCCGCCCGCTACCGTGACCCTGGAAGAAAGCCAGGCTTCCCGATGCCATCCGCTGAAGTTGCACCAGGGCCAGACGCTGGTGCTCAGCCTGCCCAGCGACCCCACCAGCGGCTACCGCTGGCAATTGCTCGACGCCGCTCCCGCGGTGCTGCGCAGCCTCGGCCCGGAGGTCTACGCCAACCCGGAAGACAGCGGCGACCTGGTGGGCAGCGGCGGCGAGTCGACCTGGCGCTTCCAGGTGGCGAACGCCGGCGACGCGCTCCTGGCGCTGCGTTATCAGCAGGCGTGGGATGCCGACGGCGCCCCGGCCCGGACCTTCGAGTGCGCCCTGCACGCCGAGTGACGCCACGCCGCCCGAATGCGGCCAGCCGGCGTGCCGGCTTTGGCATTCGCTCAGGCTTGGCTAGAATGCCGGCCTTTCCGCACAGCGCCGGTAGTGACCACCGTGAAACAACAGCCCGACCGCCTCTTCGCCCAGCCCGTCCAGCAGGTGCCGGACTTCGTCTTCAACGAGGACGTGGTGCGCGTGTTTCCGGACATGATCAAGCGCTCGGTGCCGGGTTACCCGACCATCGTCGAGAACCTCGGCGTGCTCGCCGCGCGGTTCGCCCAACCCGACACCGCGCTCTATGACCTGGGCAGTTCCCTCGGCGCGGTGACCCAGGCGCTGCGCCGCCACGTGCGCACGGAGCGCTGCCGGGTGATCGCGATCGACAACTCGCCGGCGATGGTCGAGCGCTGCCGCGAATACCTGCACGCGCAGGATTCGATGTTCCAGGAACTGCTGCCGGTGGAGGTCATCGACGCCGACATCCTCGCCCTGGAGTTCCAGCCGGCGTCGCTGGTGGCGCTGAATTTCACCCTGCAGTTCATCGATCCGGCGCAGCGCCTCGCCCTGCTCGGCCGTATCCGCCAGGCGCTGGTGCCCGGCGGTGCGCTGATCCTCTCGGAAAAACTGCGTTTCGAGGACGCCGAGGAACACGCCCTGCTCAACGAGCTGCACCTCGACTTCAAACGGGCCAACGGCTACAGCGAGCTGGAAATCGCGCAGAAGCGCAGCGCCATCGAGAACGTGATGAAGCCCGACAGCCTGGAACAGCACCGCGAGCGGTTGCTGGCGGCCGGTTTCAGCAAGGTGGTGCCGTGGTTCCAGTGCCTCAACTTCGCCTCGCTGATCGCCCTGCCATGATCGGCCGCTTCGACCTCGATGCCCTGCAGGCCCGGTTGGCCGGTAGCCCGCTGCAGGACTGGAGCGCGGACCTGCCGGCGCAGATCGATGCCAAGCTGGCCATCGGCCACGGCGACCTGCCGCGCTGGTATGCCGCCGTCGAGGCGCTGCCGCCGCTGCACGCCGGGCAGGTCGACCTCCTGCACGCGTTCAGCCTCGACGGCCAGCGTGACGATTCCGCCCGCGACGCCCTGGAAACCGCCCTGCGCGGCCTGATTCCCTGGCGCAAGGGACCCTTCCACCTGTTCGGCGTGCACGTGGACACCGAATGGCGCTCGGACTGGAAATGGCAGCGCGTCGCCCCGCATCTGAACCTGGCCGGCAAGCGCGTGCTGGATGTCGGCTGCGGCAATGGCTACTACATGTGGCGCATGCTCGGCGCCGGCGCGGACGCGGTGGTCGGCATCGACCCCAACTGGCTGTTCCTCTGCCAGTTCCTGGCGATGAAGCATTACCTGCCGGACCTGCCCGCCTGGCACCTGCCGCTGGCGTTCGAGGAACTGCCGGGCAAGCTGCAGGGCTTCGACACGGTGTTTTCCATGGGCGTGCTCTATCACCGTCGCTCGCCCATCGACCACCTGCTCGACCTCAAGGACTGCCTGGTGCGCGACGGCGAACTGGTGCTGGAAACCCTGGTGGTGGAAGGCGATGCCCAGCAGGTGCTGGTTCCCGAGGATCGCTACGCGCAGATGCGCAACGTCTGGTTCCTGCCGTCGGTGCCGGCACTGGAGCTGTGGCTGCGCCGCGCAGGCTTCGTCGACGTGCGCTGCGTGGACGTCAGCATCACCTCGGTCGAGGAACAGCGCGCCACGGACTGGATGCGCTACCAGTCGCTGCCCGAGTTCCTCGATCCCGAGGACCACCGCCGCACCGTCGAAGGCCTGCCCGCTCCGCGTCGCGCGGTACTGGTCGCGCGCAAGCCGTGACCTGAAGGCCGACGGCCGGCCCGCGGCTACCCTCAGCGGCGCCCGGCCGCCGCCACGATCAGGTGCTTCATCTCCAGCACCGCGGCCTTGAAGCCGACGAACAGCGCGTGCGCGACGATGGCATGGCCGATGTTCAGCTCGTGAATTCCCTTGATCGCCGCCACCTGCTCGGCGTTGTGGTAATGCAGGCCGTGGCCGGCGTTGACGATCAACCCTTCGGCCACGCCAAAGGCCACGCTGTCGCGCAGACGCTGCAGCTCCTGAGCCGCGGCGGCCGGTGTCTCGGCGTCGGCGTAGCGGCCGGTGTGCAGCTCGATGGCCGGCGCGCCGATGCGTTTGGCGGCGGCGATCTGGCGTTCCTCGGCATCAATGAACAGCGACACCTCGCAGCCCAGCCGGCCGAGGCGCTCGACCGCGTCGCGGATGCGTTCTTCCTGACCGGCGACATCCAGGCCACCCTCGGTGGTCAGTTCCTGGCGGGTTTCAGGAACCAGGCAGATATGCTCCGGGCGAATGCCTTCGGCGAACGCCAGCATCGACTCGGTGACGCCCATCTCGAAGTTCATCCGCGTCTGCAGGGCGTCCTTCATCACCCGCACGTCGCGTTCCTGGATGTGTCGGCGGTCTTCGCGCAGGTGCAGGGTAATGCCGTCGGCGCCGGCTTCCTCGGCGTCCAGCGCCGCCTTCAGCGGGTCGGGATAACGCGTGCCGCGGGCCTGGCGCAGGGTGGCGACGTGGTCGATGTTGACGCCCAGCAGAATGCGATTGAGGTCACTCACTTGGGAGGCTCCTTGAGGATCATGAACAACTCGCGGCTGACCAGCGGTCGGCCGCCCAGATGGGGCGCCAGGGCCTGGCGCATCAGGCGCTTGGCCGCAGCCAGCGCGCCGGGAGAAGACCAGTCGGCCTCGGCCATGGCCAGCAGGTCGGCGCCATGGAACGAGCCGGGCTGCAGTTGGCCGATCGGCTCCAGGCCGGCGTCGGTGAGCAGCCGGTAGATGCCGTCGGCAGCGATCGCTTCGCCATGCCGGTCGGTGTCCAGGGCGAAACCATAGCCCAGCTCGTCCAGCAGGCGCCATTCGAAGGCGCGCAGCAACGGTTCGATCGGCCGCCCCTGGGCCAGCGCCGCGACTGTCGCGGCGTAGTGCTCGAAGAACTGCGGGTGCGCGACTTCGGCCGGCAGCAGCCGGATCAGCAACTCGTTGAGGTAGAAGCCGCTGAACAGCGCCTCGCCAGCCAGGAGGTTGGGAATGCCGGCGCTTTCCAGGCGGGCGATGCTCTTCAGCTCGCCGCGCCCGCGCAGTTCGACGTCCAGCGGCAGGAAAGGCCGCGCGCCACTTCCCGACTTGCCCCTGGCGCTGCGCTGTACGGCGCGCAGACGACCCTGCTCGCGCGTGAACAGGTCGACCATCGCGCTGGTTTCCTTGTACGGCCGACTGTGCAGGACGAACGCGAGCTGGCTCATGGGCGGGGACACTGCGGCGGTTCGGAAACGGACGCCCGCGCCGGGCACGGGCGCCGGAGGGTGCGGGGTTTACTGGTCGTGGTAGCCCAGCGAGTGCAGCGCGCGCTCGTCGTCGGACCAGCCGCCCTTCACCTTGACCCAGAGGTTGAGCATGACCTTGGAGTCGAACAGCACTTCCATGTCCTTGCGGGCGTTCTGGCCGATGCTTTTGATCCGCTCGCCCTTCTCGCCGATGATGATTTTCTTCTGCCCGTCACGCTCGACCAGGATCAGCGCATGGATGTGCAGGATGCGACCTTCCTGCTTGAACTCTTCGATTTCCACGGTGATCTGGTACGGCAGCTCGGCGCCGAGCTGGCGCATGATCTTCTCGCGCACCAGTTCGGCGGCGAGGAATCGGCTGGAACGATCGGTGATCTGGTCTTCGGGGAAGAAGTGCTCGTTTTCCGGCAGCCGCTCGGCCACCAGTTTCTCGAACAAGTCGAGATTCTGCCCGTGCTGGGCGGAAATCGGCACCACCTCGGCGTTGGGCAGTTGCTCGGACAGCCACTTCAGGTGCGGCAGCAGATCGCCCTTCTCGTCCAGGCGATCGGTCTTGTTCACCGCGACGATCACCGGCCCGGTGACGTACTGCACGCGCTCGAGAACCATCTGGTCTTCATCGGTCCAGCGCGTACGATCGACCACGAAGACCACCACGTCGACGTCCTTCAGGGCGGCCGACGCGGTCTTGTTCATGTAGCGATTGAGCGCTTTCTCGCCGTTCTTGTGCAGACCGGGAGTATCGACATAGACCGCCTGGATCGCGCCCTCGGTCTTGATCCCGAGCATGTTGTGGCGGGTGGTCTGCGGCTTGCGCGAAGTGATCGCCAGCTTCTGCCCGAGGATGTGGTTGAGCAGCGTCGACTTGCCGACGTTGGGACGGCCGACGATGGCGACATAGCCGCAACGCGTCACGCTTTCATCATTCATTGCCATTCTCCACGCCCAGGGCGATTAGGGCGGCGGCGGCCGCTACCTGCTCGGCGATACGCCGGCTGGCGCCCTGCCCGCGGGTCTTTTCATTCAACAGCGAAATCTGGCACTCGACGAAGAAACTCCGGCAGTGCGGTTCGCCCTGGATATCCACCACTTCGTAACGCGGCAGTTCGCAGGCGCGCGACTGGAGGAACTCCTGCAGGCGCGTCTTCGGGTCCTTGTTGGTGTCGACCAGCGTCAGGCTGTCCAGCTCGGAAGTGAGCCAGGCCAGCACGCGCTCGCGGGCGGCCTGCATCCCGGCATCGAGATAGATCGCGCCGATCAGCGCTTCCAGCGCATCCGCCAGGATCGACTCGCGACGAAAACCGCCGCTCTTCAGCTCGCCCGAGCCCAGACGCAGGTATTCGCCGAGGTCGAAACCGCGCGCCAGCAGCGCCAGTGTCTCGCCTTTGACCAGCCGCGCGCGCAAGCGCGACAGCTGGCCTTCGCGGGCCTGCGGGAAGCGCTCGAACAGCGCCTCACCGGCGACGAAGTTGAGGATCGCATCGCCGAGGAACTCCAGACGCTCGTTGTTGCGTCCGGCGAAGCTGCGATGAGTGAGGGCCAGGAGCATCAGCTCGCTGTCCTTGAAGGTATAGCCGAGCTGACGCTCGAGACGGGCCAACTGTGGGTTCACGGCATTCTTACGCGAAATTCTTTATCGAAACGGGCCACCAGATCGAGGTTCTGGATCAGCGGCTCGCGTTTTTCGTACTGGAGGTGAACGCGGAACTCGTTGTTCACCACTTCGACCTTGACCGCATCGTTGACGTTCAGGTCGCGGATGTTGTTGATCTGCATGCCCCGACTGACATGGCTGTAGAACTCGGGAATGGTGCGGATCTGCGAGGCCTTCTCGGTTTCCACCGAGGTGATGATCTTCTCCATCGACATGTAGTCGAGGTAGTGCGGGATCATCTTGAACGCCGCGCTGGCGAAGAACGCGACCAGTGCCAGGACCAGCATCCAGCCCAACAGCGAAAAGCCTTTCTGCGAACGCGCACCTTTCATGCTCGACCTCAATGTCATGTATTCCGATGGGGAAACGCAGCGGCGCCCGGAGGCGCCGTCGACAATCAGTGGATCAGACCGACCCGGCTGAAATTGGGCAGGTTGCTCATCTTCGGATCCGGCCAGCTCAGCCAGACCGCGAAGGCCTTGCCGACGATATTGCGGTCCGGAACCATGCCGAGAACGTCCTTCGGAATCTTCGGATCGTTCCAGTAGCGGCTGTCGTTGGAGTTGTCGCGGTTGTCACCCATCATGAAGTAGTGACCACCGGGCACCGTCCACTCGCGGCCGGGTTCGGCGCGGTAACGGCTCATCTCCTTGCGGATCAGGTGCTCGGCCTCGCCCAGCTGTTCCTTGTAAAGCACCGCGCTGCCGAGCGTGCCCGGCTCCTCGCCGATCAGTTGCTCGGCAACCGGCTGGTCGTTGACGAACAGGTGCTTGTCGGTGGTGTAGCGCACCTTGTCACCCGGCAGCCCGACCACGCGTTTGATGTAGTTGACGTTGGGATCGCTGGGGTAGCGGAACACCATCACGTCGCCGCGCTGCGGATCGCCCACCTCGATCACCTTGCTGTCCATCACCGGCAGGCGGATGCCGTAGGCGAACTTGTTGACGAGGATGAAATCGCCCACTTCAAGGGTCGGTTTCATCGAGCCTGACGGAATCTGGAAGGGCTCGACGAGGAACGACCGCAGCACCAGCACGATGGCCAGCACCGGGAAGAACGACTTGCCGTACTCGACCAGCAGCGGCTCCTTGTTCAGGCGCTCCACCACCACGGGATCGGCCTGCCCGACGCTGCCCTGGTAGGCCGCGATGGCCGAACGCCGACGCGGCGCCAGCACCAGCAGATCGATGAGCGCGAGGAGGCCGCAAACGGCCACCGCGATGACCAGCAACAACGGGAAATTGATCGACGACATCTAGCTATCCACTTTGAGTACGGCGAGGAAGGCTTCCTGGGGAATTTCCACGCTACCGACCTGTTTCATTCGCTTCTTACCGGCCTTCTGTTTTTCCAGAAGCTTGCGCTTACGGCTGACATCGCCGCCATAGCACTTGGCAAGAACATTCTTGCGCAACGCCTTCACGGTCGTCCGCGCAACGATCTGACCGCCGATGGCGGCCTGGATCGCGACGTCGAACATCTGACGCGGGATCAGCTCTTTCATTTTCTCGGTCAGGGCGCGGCCTTTGTAGTGCGCCTTGTCACGATGCACGATCAGGGCCAACGCATCGACCTTCTCGGCGTTGATCAGTACATCGAGCTTGACCAGGTTGGCCGACTGGAAGCGGTCGAACGCGTAGTCCAGCGAGGCATAACCGCGGCTGACCGATTTCAGGCGGTCGAAGAAGTCCAGCACCACCTCGTTCATCGGCAAATCGTAGCTGATCTGGACCTGGCTGCTGAGGAACTGCATGTCACGCTGCACGCCGCGCTTCTCGATGCACAGGGTGATGACATTGCCCAGGTGTTCCTGCGGCACCAGGATGTTGGCGCGCACGATCGGTTCGCGCATTTCCTCGATGGAGGCAAGATCGGGAAGCTTGGACGGGTTGTCGACGTAGAGCGTGTCGCCGTTCTTCATCACCACTTCGAAGACCACGGTCGGTGCGGTGGTGATCAGGTCGAGGTCGTACTCGCGCTCCAGGCGCTCCTGGATGATCTCCATGTGCAGCATGCCGAGGAAGCCGATGCGGAAACCGAAGCCCAGCGCCTCCGAGCTTTCCGGCTCGTACTGCAGCGCGGCGTCGTTCAGCGTCAGCTTCTGCAGCGCTTCCCGGAAATCCTCGAAATCGTCGGAGCTGACCGGGAACAGACCGGCATACACCTGCGGCTTGATCCGCTGGAAGCCGGGGAGCACGTCGACGTCCGGCGTGCTCGACAGGGTCAGGGTGTCACCCACGGGCGCACCGTGGATGTCCTTGATGCCAGCGATGATGAAGCCCACTTCGCCGGCCTTGAGGTCCTCGGTGCTGGTGTGCTTGGGGGTGAACACCCCGACGCTGTCCACCTGATGGATCTTGCCGGTGGACTTGACCAGGACCTTGTCGCCCTTCTTGATTCGCCCGTGGCGTACCCGCACCAGCGAGACCACGCCCAGGTAGTTGTCGAACCAGGAGTCGATGATCAGCGCCTGCAACGGCGCCTCGATGTCGCCGGTCGGCGCCGGGATCACCTTGACCAGGCGCTCGAGCACATCGATCACGCCCATGCCGCTCTTGGCGCTGCACGCCACCGCGTCGGTCGCGTCGATGCCGATGATGTGCTCGATCTCGTCCTTGACCCGCTCCGGTTCGGCCTGGGGCAGGTCCATCTTGTTCAGCACCGGCATCACTTCCAGGCCCTGCTCGATGGCGGTGTAGCAGTTCGCCACCGACTGCGCCTCGACGCCCTGGCCGGCATCCACCACCAGCAGCGCGCCTTCGCAGGCCGCCAGCGAGCGGCTAACTTCGTAGGTGAAGTCGACGTGCCCGGGGGTATCGATGAAGTTCAGCTGGTAGGTTCTGCCGTCCTGCGCGTTGTAGTGCAGCGTCACGCTGTGGGCTTTGATGGTGATGCCGCGCTCGCGCTCCAGATCCATGGAGTCGAGGACCTGGGCCTCCATCTCGCGATCGGCAAGGCCGCCGCAAATCTGGATGAAGCGGTCCGCCAGCGTCGACTTGCCGTGGTCGATGTGGGCAATGATGGAAAAGTTGCGGATATGACTCAGATCACTCACGGATCAACACTCGAAAGACCGCGGAAGATTCCCGCCGAAAAATAGCCGGCAAGTGTACCCGATAGGCCTGCCGAGCGTCACGCCCGCACAGGCCCGCGGGCATGAAAAAGGGCGATTCGCATCGCCCCTTTTCACGTCGCTCCAATGGCCTTTAGCCGCTATTCGGACAGCTTGAAGGTGATGAAGCTGGCGCGGCCCTGACGCAGTACACGCATCGATACCGAGCGATTCTTCGGCAGTTGCTGGGCAACTTCGGTGAAGGTCTTCGCCGAATCGATGGACTGGTTGTTCAGGTGGGTGATCACGTCACCCGGACGCAGCCCGATCAGCGCCGCGGGACCGTCGAGCACCTCGCGAATGACCACGCCGCCCTGCAGATCGAGGGATTTCTTCTGCTCGGCGGTCAGCTCGACCACTTTCACGCCCAGACGGTTGCTGCTGCGCTCGACGCCTTCCTCGGCGCCGCCCATCGACATCTCCTCGCCTTCCGCCGGCAGCGCGCCGACCGTCAGTTCGAGCGTCTTGCGCTGGCCTTCGCGGGCGACCTCCAGCTTGACCTTGGACCCCGACTTCATCGCACCGACCAGGTGCGGAAGGTCCGCGGACATCACGATCGGTTGCCCGTTTAGGCTGAGAATGACGTCGCCGACCTTCAGACCGCCAGCCGCGGCCGGACCGTTGTCGAGAACCTGAGCAACCAGCGCACCCGCCGGCTTGTCCAGACCGAAGGACTCGGCCAGATCCTTGTTCACTTCCTGAATCACCACGCCCAGCCAGCCGCGGCTGACCTTGCCGTCGGTCTTCAACTGGTTGGCGACGTCCATCGCGACATCGATCGGGATGGCGAACGACAGACCCATGAACCCGCCGGAACGGGTGAAGATCTGCGAGTTGATCCCGACCACTTCGCCCTTCAGGTTGAACAGCGGACCGCCGGAGTTGCCCGGGTTGATGGCCACGTCGGTCTGAATGAACGGCACGTAGCTCTCGTTCGGCAGGCTGCGGCCCTTGGCGCTGACGATGCCGGAGGTCGCGGAATGATCGAAACCGAACGGCGAGCCGATGGCCAGCACCCACTCACCGACCTTGAGCGCCTCGGAGTTGCCGATCTTCACGGTCGGCAGGTTCTTGCCGTCGATCTTCAGCAACGCCACGTCGGTGCGCGGATCGGCACCGATCAGCGTGGCCTTGAGCTCGCTGCGGTCGGGCATGCGCACGAGGATCTCGTCGGCATCGGCGACCACGTGGTTGTTGGTCAGGACATAACCGTCATCGGAAATGATGAAACCCGAACCCAGGGACTGCGCTTCACGCTGGCGACCCTTGGGCGCATTGGGCCCCTGCTGAGGCATCCCGCGCTCCAGGAATTCCCGCAGCATCGGCGGGAGACCTTCGAGGTCGGGCATCTGCGATTGCGCGACGCCGCGGTCGGGCAGTTTCTGCGTGGTGCTGATGTTCACCACCGCGGGCGAAGCCGCTTCCACCAGGCCGGTGAAATCAGGCAGTTCAGCCTTCGCCACCAGCGCCTGGGACATCAGCAGCAGCGCTGCGACACCCGACAGATAGGACTTGAAACTTGCTTTGAACATGGGGCCTCCCCGGAAACAAAAAAACTCGGCACGCGCCCGAAGGCACCGCGAGTCTGGTACGCCGCCCCAGGCGGCGCAACTCGACACCAGCGCAAGGCTGAGAATCAGGAAATGGGTATTTGCATCTGTAAGCCTCGCAGGACGACGGATACTACGAAATCACGCCTTTCTTCGCTCATTGCAGGCTTTGCGCTTCACCAGGACGGATCGACAGCGCTATTCGCTCGGCTGTGCCCAGCGGAATCTCGCCCACAACGGTCACCATCACCTCGCCCTCGGCGGTCGGCATATGCCGGGAGACGGCTACGGTCGGGCCCAGTTGGCTACGCGCATCGTCGAAACGGGCGCCACGCAACGGCTCGAGAAATACGGAAAACTGGGTGATGCCGTCGCCATAGAGCATGCAGGCGACAGGCTCGGAGGACGCAGGGCTGCGTCGCTGGAGAATGCTGTTCAGGGTAAATCCCGGTGGAACCCAGTCCGAACGCCAGGCGTTATCGGGAAGAACCTCGCTTTGCGAGACCTGGACCGGCTTGCAGTCACCGCTCGCCTTGGACGCGGCGCCATCCCCAGCCTCTTGCGGAACGAAGTCGGTGAACTGGAAACGCTCCAGGACGTGACCGTCTTCGTTGATCAGCAGGGACTTCAGCGGCAATGCGGTTTCCCGATCGAGGTGCAACTCGAAGCCGTAGCGATGCTGATCACGCGGAACCAGTGCCAGGACCACGGCATTGCGACCCGCGACCCGGGATTCGCCCGCATCGCGCAAGTCATACCATTGGGAGAGTTGCTGAGGGTCCAGCGTGCGGGTGAGCCAGGACTGACCCGCCTCGCTCGACTGCTCGACCAGAGTACCGGTGGCGCAGTCGGTTTTGCCATTGGTGCGCAGCACTTCGTAAGGAGGACCGTCGAGTTGCAACAGCCGCTCTTTCACGGCGCCACCCGCGTCCACCTCATGCCAGATGCCATGCGTGGAAAAGCTCCCATCGCGCTCATAGACGAACGTCCCATGGAAGCTTTTCTGTTGCTCGGCGCTTTGCAGTTTGAGAAGCCAGTCCTGCGCATCGGCGGCATTGGCCGCCGAGGTCGCCAACAAGCTCCCCATCAACACCACCAAGGGGAAACTGCGCATGTAACCCCTCAGTGCTGTTCTTCGAGGCTCGCTGCGCGGGCGTAAGGCAGAGGGCCTTCGACACCGTTGGAGGCGGACTGCTGGGCGTGCTGACGCAGGTACTCGGCCAGACGCTGGTCATGCCAGGCTGCCTGATTGCCGTCTGCAGCAACCGGAGTCTCGGCCTGGGCACCGTTGGCGGTGAAGCCTGCGAGCACAGCGCCACCAGCGACCTGTTGAGGCACGGTTACCTGAGAAGGCTGAGCCTGTTGAGCGAGCTGAACGCCGCCCACTTCGTCCTGGTTGTAGAAGCGCACGCCTGCCAGTACGGCGACGGTCACCGAAGCAGCAACGGCCAGGCGGCTAACGCTGCGCCAGGCGGTCGAAACCTTGCCCGGAACCTTCTCTTCGGCGATCGCTGCGGAGACCGCGGAAGCGATGTCCAGGTGAGGGACAAGCAATTCCTTGTGCATAACGGCGCGGGCGACCTGGTAGCGAGACCAGGTGGCACGTACGTCGGCATCGTCGCTGGCGGCGATCACTCGACGCAATTCAAGTTGGTCCGCTTCGTTATCCATCACCGCGGACAGCGATTCCTGCAGGGATTCACGAGTCATGGCAGTTCCTCTCTTGGCTTTCGCCGCTGTCTTAGGAGTTATCATGCAACAAGGGTTGCAATGCTTTATCGATCACTTCTCGCGCTCGGAAAATGCGCGAACGTACAGTGCCCACCGGACACTGCATGACGCTCGCAATGTCCTCGTAGCTCAAACCATCGAACTCGCGCAGCGTCAGCGCTGTACGCAAATCCTCAGGCAACTGCTGGATGGTTCGATGGACCGTGTCCTCGATCTCGTCCCGCAGCATTGCTCGTTCCGGTGACTCGATGTCCTTGAGGGCGTGATCGCCGTCGTAGAACTCCGCGTCTTCGGCACTCACGTCGTTGTCGGGTGGACGACGCCCGCGTGCTACCAGGTGATTCTTGGCCGTGTTGATGGCGATCCGGTACAGCCACGTATAGAACGCGCTGTCCCCGCGAAAGTTTCCCAGTGCCCGGTATGCCTTGATGAAGGCTTCCTGAGCCACGTCCTGAGCCTCATGGCTGTCGTGCACGAAACGCACGATCAGACCCAAAATCTTGTGCTGGTACTTGAGCACCAGCAAATCGAAAGCCCTTCTGTCTCCGCGCTGAACACGCTCGACCAGCTGCTGATCCTGCTCCTGGGTTAGCATGACAACTCCTCGTTGAGCCTGGAGTTAGGTCGCGCTCCGTGACAGATCGGCTTAGCAAAATAGACCCACATGTTGCGCAAAAGTTCTCCCCTCCAGGCAAAGCTCCAGCAGCCCGCTCAGGTTCTGCTTGGAAAATCAGGCAGTGGGCTTTCCACTGCGTCGAATACGTCTTTATGCCGAGCCTTGAAGTGAGGGCAACCGTGAGACTACTTTCACCACAAGCGCCGGGCGTACCTTTCTAGGTAACCTGCTATGGAACCTGGCTGAATTAGAAAGTTCCAGAGCACCACCGAACGACATAAGCCCGCTATTGTGCCGAGCACCTGCTCTATATACTAGGTCCCGCTTCTTCCGCGGAATCTGGTCATGAGCCAACACTTACAGCACGACGTCCTGGTCATTGGCAGCGGTGCTGCCGGTCTCACCCTCGCCCTCACCCTGCCCTCCCATTTGCGCATCGCCGTGCTCAGCAAGGGCGAGCTGGCGAACGGCTCGACCTATTGGGCCCAGGGTGGCGTAGCGGCGGTGCTGGACCACGCCGACACCGTCGAATCCCATGTCGAGGACACCCTCGTCGCGGGCGCCGGCCTGTGCCGCGAAGACGCCGTGCGCTTCACCGTCGAGCATAGCCGCGAAGCCATTCAGTGGCTGATCGACCAGGGCGTGCCGTTCACCCCGGATGACGAGACGGATCGCGAGGATGGCGGCTTCGCCTTTCACCTGACGCGCGAGGGCGGCCACAGCCACCGGCGCATCATCCACGCGGCGGACGCTACCGGCGCCGCGATCTTCAACACCCTGCTCGACCAGGCGCGACGCAAGCCGAACATCGAGCTGCTGCAGCAGCGCGTGGCCGTCGACCTGATCACCGAGCGCAAACTCGGCCTGCACGGCAAGCGTTGCCTCGGCGCCTACGTACTCAATCGCGACAGCGGAGAAGTGGACACCTACCACGCGCGCTTCGTCGTGCTCGCCAGTGGCGGTGCCTCCAAGGTCTACCTCTATACCAGCAACCCGGACGGCGCCTGTGGCGACGGTATCGCCATGGCCTGGCGCGCCGGCTGCCGGGTGGGCAACCTGGAGTTCAACCAGTTCCATCCAACCTGCCTCTACCACCCGCAGGCGAAGAGCTTCCTGATCACCGAAGCCGTGCGTGGCGAGGGGGGCCTGCTCAAGCTGCCCAACGGAGAGCGTTTCATGCAGCGCTTCGACCCGCGCGCCGAGCTGGCCCCGCGCGACATCGTCGCCCGCGCCATCGACCACGAGATGAAACGGCTGGGGGTCGACTGCGTCTACCTCGACATCAGCCATAAGCCCGCCGAATTCATCAAGGCACATTTCCCCACGGTCTACGAGCGCTGCCTGGATTTCGGCATCGACATCACCCGAGAAGCGATTCCGGTGGTCCCCGCCGCTCATTACACCTGCGGCGGCGTTCTGGTCGACCAGCATGGACACACCGACATTCCCGGCCTCTATGCGATAGGCGAGACCAGTTTCACCGGCCTGCACGGCGCCAACCGGATGGCCAGCAACTCGCTGCTGGAGTGTTTCGTCTACGCACGCTCGGCGGCGGCGGACATCGTCGGGCAACTGGACGACGTCACCTTGCCCAGCAAGCTGCCGACCTGGGACTCCAGCCAGGTCACCGACTCGGACGAGGATGTGATCATCGCGCACAACTGGGACGAGCTGCGGCGCTTCATGTGGGACTACGTCGGCATCGTGCGCACCAACAAGCGCCTGCAGCGCGCCCAGCATCGCGTGCGCCTGCTGCTCAACGAGATCGACGAGTTCTACAGCAACTACAAGGTGAGTCGCGATCTGATCGAGCTGCGCAACCTGGCGCAGGTCGCCGACCTGATCATCCGCTCGGCAATGCAGCGTCACGAAAGCCGCGGCCTTCACTACACCCTGGATTACCCGGAGATGCAGGCCGAAGCCCACGACACTATTCTGCTGCCGCCCATCTACGCCGACTGAATTTCAGACAGACCCGCAGGCGCCGATGCTCCGCACGGCTCAGGGCGTCACGGGGAATGCACAGGCTGCGTACCCGGCGCTGCCCCGGAAAACGAAAGCGCAGCACCACGATCGAGGGTAACGCCAGGCTGTCCGGTCGCAGTTGAACAGGCTGCCAGCCGGCGCCCCGGCTCCACAGCCGCCAGCCATCCTCGTCATGCTGCAACCCGCGAAACGCGACCTCTGCGCTCAGCAGCACGTTGCGCGGCAGATACCACGCCGCGTGGGCGAGACACAGGACGATGCCGAGCAGCCGGAATGGCCAGGGGATGTCGGCGACGATGACCGCTATCGAGGCCAGCACCGCCGCGACCAGGTAGAACGCCAGCAGCCACCGTGACGGTCGCCAGTGGCATTCGAATCGATCACTTGGGCTGGACACGGTCCAGGATCATGCGAACCATGCGCTGGAGGTCCGGATCGTCCGGTTCGGCGCGCTGCATGAACCAGCCGAACATGTCCTGATCCTCGCAGGTGAGCAGCTTGCGATAACGCGCGCGGTCCTCGTCATCGAGGTTGGGATAGACCTCGCGCACGAATGGCACCAGCAGCACGTCGAGTTCCAGCATGCCGCGGCGGCTGTGCCAGAAAAGTCTGTTGAGTTCGATATCGTCGACCATGCAGCGGGCTCCTTTGTGAAGGCCGGCATTATAGCCCCCCGCCCCTCGGCCGACACCCGCTGACAACCCGGGAGCGGCACTCTATGATGACGCTCCAAACCCTTGCGCAGCGAACTCCATGGCCGACTCCGCTTTTTTCTGCCCACTCGCCCACGAGGGCGTCATCGCCGTTCGTGGTCCGGATGCGAGCACATTTCTCCAGGGCCAGCTGACCTGCAACCTCAATTACCTGAACGAAAGCCACAGTCTCGGCGCCCGCTGCACGCCCAAGGGACGCATGCTATCCAGCTTTCGCATCCTGCCCCAGGGCGATGGTTACCTGCTGGCGATGGCCGCGGAACTGGTCCAGCCGCAGCTCGATGACCTGAAGAAATACGCCGTGTTTTCCAAGTCCAAGCTGTTCGATGAAAGCGACGCCTGGTCGCGTTTCGGCCTGTTCGAGGGTGATTCGGCCCTCGGCGAACTGGGCTTCGCCCTGGCACCGGAAGCCGGCGCGCTGCAGCAAAAGGATGGCCTGCTCGCCTTGCGCCTGGAGAACGGCCGCGCGGAACTCTGGGCTCCGGCCGACCAGGCCCGGACGCTACTCGGGAAACTGGTCGCCCTGCTGCCATCGGCCGACGTCGACGCCTGGAAGCTGACGCAGATTCGCGCCGGGGTCGGCCAGGTCTTCGGCGAAACCCGCGAGACTTTCATTCCGCAGATGATCAACCTGCAGGCCGTCGGCGGCGTCAGCTTCAAGAAGGGCTGTTACACCGGACAGGAAATCGTCGCGCGCATGCAGTACCTCGGCAAGCTCAAGCGGCGCCTGCAACGGCTGGCCGGTGACGCCGACCTGCCCGCCCCCGGCACCGAACTGTTCTCCCCGGTTCATAGCACCAGCGTCGGCGAGGTCGTGCTCGCCGCCCACTCGGAGGGCGGCATCGAGCTGCTCGCCGTGCTGCAGGAGGATGCCGTCGGCGACGGCCGGATTCACCTGGGGAGCAGCGACGGACCCGCTCTGCGCCTGCTGGACCTGCCTTACAGCCTGGACGCCGATCGCGAGATCATGCGCTGAGCGCAGTCCCCCAAGAACGCCTGAAACCTCAGAGAGAACCCATGAGCAAGCTTGCCGAAAAAGTACAACACGAGTTGATTCAGGCGATCGAGAACGACGAACTGGTACTGCCGACGCTGCCGGAAGTAGCGCTGCGCGTTCGCGAGGCGGCCGAGGACCCGAACATCGGCATCCCAACGCTGAGCAAGGTCATTGGCAACGACGCCGCGCTCAGCGCGCGCATCATCAAGGTGGTCAACAGCCCGCTGCTGCGCACCAACAAGGAGATCACCGATCTGCAGATGGCGGTCTCCCGGCTCGGCATCAACTACACCTGCAACCTGGCCACGGGCCTGGCCATGGAGCAGATGTTCCAGGCCACCTCCGACGTCATCGACCGCAAGATGCGCGAAGTGTGGAACCGCAGCACCGAAATCGCCGGCATCTGCCATGTGCTGTGCCGCAGCTACACCCGCCTGGCGCCTGACCAGGCGACCCTCGCCGGGCTGGTTCACCAGATCGGCGCGCTGCCGATCCTCACCTACGCCGAGGATCACGCCGAACTGATGAACGATTCGATCAGCCTCAACCATGTGATCGAGCGCATCCACCCGGTCATTGGCGACAAGATCCTGCGCACCTGGGATTTCCCGCTGCCGATCGCGGTGGTGCCCGGCGAGTACCTCGACTTCACCCGCAACTCGGAAAAGGTCGATTACGTCGATATCGTCCAGGTTGCCACGCTGCAGAGCTATCTGGGCACCGAGCACCCGTTCACCCAGATGGACTGGAGCGGCATCAGCGCCTTCGCCAAGCTGGGTCTCGATCCGAACATCGACATGCAGGCGGAGGACGAGTTGTCCAATGCGATGGAAGCGGCGATGAGCATGCTTCGCTGAGCAGCGCCTCCGCATGATGGGCCGCCGATAAGGGGCGGTGTCATCTCACCCGTCGGCCAAAAGGAATTAGCCATGCGCCAGTCGTTGACGTACCTGTTGTTCGCTTCGCTCGTGCTGTTCGGCCATGCCGTGGCGGCGGAGGAAATCCTCCTCACCAACGGCGAGTGGGCGCCGTACCTGGGCCAGCAACTGCCCCACAATGGCGTGGCCTCGCGCATCGTCAGCGAAGCCTTCGCCCTCGAAGGCGTCCAGGTGAAATGGGAATTCCTGCCCTGGGCGCGCGCGCTGCACCTGGCCGAACAGGGCCAGCGCGCCGGCACGGCGGTCTGGCTGCGCAGCCCCGAGCGTGACACGCAGTTCTACGTCAGCACCGAAGTGGTCAGCAGCGGTTACAGCCTGTTTCATCGCAAGGGTGAGACGCTGAACTGGCAACGCGTTGCCGATCTTCGCGGGCTGCGCATCGGCGGCATCAACGGCTATGACTATGGCGCGGATTTCCAGCGCGCCGAGCAGTCCGGCGAACTCAAGGTGGTCCGCCTGCCCAGCGAAGAACAGGGGCTGCGGATGCTCCTGGCGAACCGCCTGGATCTGTTTCCCATCGATCCCGTCGTGGCCATGGACCTGCTGCACAGCCACTTCAGCGCCGCCGAGCGCGCGCGTCTCACCTACGCCCCCAAGCCGCTGCGCAGCGACAGCCTGCACTTGCTGCTGTCGCGCAAGGTGGCCGGCAACGACGCCCTGATGGTTCGGTTCAACCGTGGCCTGGCCAGCCTGCGCGCCAGCGGACGGGTAGCCCAGTACCTGATGGAAACCCGGCAGTCGCTGAGCATGACGCAGTAAACGCACCCGCCGACAACGCACCCACACTCCATCGCGAATCCAGCACTACGCCCGCGGCTCAGCCCGCTTCGGGGAAACGCACCCGCACCAGCAGACCGCCCTGCGCGCCCTCGTGGAGGCTGATCTGCGCCAGGTGGGCACGGCAGATCTCGCCGACGATCGCCAACCCGAGCCCGGCGCCGCCGACCTGAGGGTTGCGCCGGTAGAAGCGCTGGAAGACCTTGTCTCGCTCCGCCGCAGGAATCCCCGGACCGTCGTCCTCGACCTCCAGCGTCGCCGGCGCGACCACCCGCAGGATGACGTTGCCGCCGCTCGCGCTGTGCGCCATCGCGTTGTCCAGCAGGTTGCTCAGGAGCTCGTTGAGCAGCGTCGGCTCACCCATCACCCAGGCCGTGTCTTCCGCCTCCAGCGCCACGGCGATGCCCCGCGCATGGGCCAGCGGCGCCAGCGCCATGCCCAGCTCACGCGCCAGTGCCCCCAGCTCGATACGCTCCGCGCCGCCCTCGGCGATGGCCCGCGCGCCGCTCTCGATGCGCGCCAGCGACAGCAATTGGTTGGCCAGGTGGGTGAGCCGGTCGGTGTTGGCGGCGGCCTCCACCAGGGTGCGATGCCACTGCTCCGGCTCCCGCTCGCGCAACCCCAGCTCCACCCGCGCCTTGAGCGCCGCCAGTGGCGTGCGCAACTCGTGGGAGGCATCGGCGATGAAATCCGCCTGGCGCTGGAACAGCCCGCGCAGGCGCTCGGTGAACTGGTTGAGGGCACCCACCAACGGCTTCAGTTCGGCCTGCACGGCCACCACCGGCAGCGGGCGCAGGTCGTCGGCCTGGCGTTCCTCCACCGCGTTGCGCAGCTCGGTCAGCGGGCGCAGCGCCGCACTCACCACCAGCCAGACCAGCCCCAGCGCCGCCAGCGACATCACCGCGAGGCGCCACAGGGTGTCCACCAGCAGCCCGCGTGCGAGGCGCTCGCGGGCTTCCTCGGTCTCGGCCACACGGATTTCCGCCATGCCCTTGATGCTTTCCTCGCTCACCGGCCGCAGCAGGCTCACCACACGCACGTCGACGCCCTCGTAGCGCGCATCGTAGAAGCGCGCCAGGGCCGGATAGTCATTGGTGCGCGGCATCCCCTTCGGCGGGCCGGGCAGGTTCTCGTAGCCGGAAACCAGGTTCCCCTCGATGTCGGTCACCTGGTAGAAGATGCGCCCCGCGTTGTCATAGGCGAAGGTGTCCAGGGCCACGTAGGGCACATCGGCCTTGAGCCGGCCGTCGGTCTCGTAGAGCCCGGCGGAAATGGCCCGCGCCGAGGCCAGCAGGGTGCGGTCATAGGCAGTGTCGGCGGCCTCGCGGGCGTTGAAGTAGGCGGTCAGGCTGCCTATCAACAGCAGCACCGTGAGCAGCGCGGCCAGGCGCAGCAGCAGCCGCCCGCGCAGGCTGCCGGCTTCACGCATCCTGGTGTTCCAGCAGGTAGCCGAGGCCACGGAAGGTGACGATGCGCACCGTGCTGCCTTCCAGCTTCTTGCGCAGGCGGTGGATGTAGATCTCGATGGCGTCCGGGCTCGCCTCCTGGTCCAGGCCAAACACCTGGGAAGCCAGCTGCTCCTTGCTCATCACCCGCCCCGGGCGGGCAATCAGCACCTCAAGCACCGCCTGCTCGCGGGAGGTGAGCGTCAGCACCTCGTCCTCGAGACTGAAGCGCCGGGTGCCGAGGTCGTAGAGCAACGGGCCGCAGCGTTGCTGCTGTTCGCCGCCGAGCACGCTGCGCCGCAGCAGCGCCTTGACCCGCGCCTCCAGCTCGCTGAGCTCGAAGGGCTTGGCCAGGTAGTCGTCTGCGCCGAGGTTGAGGCCATGCACACGGTCCTTGACCTCGACGCGCGCGGTGAGCATCAGCACCGGCAGCGTCTTGCCCCGCCCGCGCAGGCGCGCCAGCACCTCGAAGCCATCCATGCGCGGCAACCCCACGTCGAGCACCGCCAGGGCGTAGTTCTCGCTGGCCAGGGCCAGGTCGGCAGCCACGCCGTCGTGCAGCACGTCCACCGTCCAGCCCACGGCCTTGAAGGCCTGGGCGACGCTCTCGGCCAGTTGGGGGTGGTCTTCGACCAGCAGGATTCGCAAGGCGGCACTCCGGAAGACGGGCGATCGGGCTGAAGTGTAACGGCCAGAAAGCCGCTGTGAATGACACCGGGAGATTTCTTTCACGCTGAAAGGCTGGCGAAAGTTTCAGCCCCTAGCATCCGGCCAGGGTGGCAAGAACCACCCACAGACGCAGGCTCCTGGTCGGGCCCGCGTTAACAAAAACAAGAATTGGAGACCACCGATGCTCACTGCATCCCGCCAGGCGCTGCCGCCTGTTCGCACCCTGACGCTCAGCCTCGTAGGCTGCTCGCTCGCCCCCTTCGCCCAGGCCGACTTCTTCGAAGACAGCTCGGCGTCCCTGGAAGCCCGCAACATCTACCTGAACCGCGATTTCCGTGACGGCGCTGGCCAGTCGCGCCGCGACGAATGGGCCCAGGGCTTCATCCTCAACATCGAGTCCGGCTACACCGAAGGCACCGTCGGCTTCGGTCTGGACGCCCTCGGCATGCTCGGCATCAAGCTCGACTCCGGTCGCGGCCAAAGCGGCACCGACCTGCTGCCGGTGCAGGACGACGGCGGCACTCCGGGCGAGTACGGCAAGCTAGGCCTCACCGCGAAGATGCGCTTTTCCAAGAGCGAGCTGCGCCTGGGCAGCCACATCCCCGAGCTGCCGGTGGTCAAGGCCAGCGACAGCCGCATCCTGCCCCAGGTGTTCGAGGGCGGCCTGCTGAGCTCGAAGGAGATCGCCGGCCTGACCTTCAACGGTGGCCGCCTGCGCGAGGTCAAGGACCGCGCCTCGACCAACTCCGAAGACATCGCGCTGAACAACAAGAACCGCCGCTTCGCCAGCGCCGCCAGCGGTTCGCACTTCGACCTGGCCGGCGCCGACTACGCCTTCAGCAAGCAGCTCACCGGGCGCTACTACTTCGCCGAGCTGGATGACGTCTACCGCCAGCACTTCTTCGGCCTGCTCGCCAGCCAGCCCCTGGGCGCCGGCACCCTCAGCGCCGACCTGCGCTACGCCGTCAGCGATGACAGCGGCCGCGCCGAAGCCGGCAAGGTGGACAACCGCGCACTCAACGGCATGCTCAGCTACGCCCAGGGCAGCCACAAGGTCGGCCTCGGCTACCAGCGCATGAGCGGCGACACCGGTTTCGCCTACATCGATGGCACCGACCCCTTCCTGGTCAACTTCGTGCAGATCAACGACTTCGCCAACGCCGACCAACGCTCCTGGCAAGCCCGCTACGACCTGAACTTCGCCGCCATGGGCGTGCCCGGCCTGAGCTTCATGACCCGCTACATCAGCGGCGACAACGCCAAGGTCACCGGCAGCACCGAGGAAGGCCGCGAGTGGGAGCGCGATGTCGAGTTCAAGTACGTGGTTCAGAGCGGCGCGCTCAAGGACCTGACGTTCCGTGCCCGCCATGCGGGATTCCGTTCTACCTTCGCCCGTGATGCGGACGAGCTACGCCTGATCGTCAGCTACGCCCTGCCGATCTGGTGATTCACAATAAGACCCAAAGGAGAACACCGATGAAGATTGCCCTTACCCGCCTTGCCCTCGCCGCATCCTGCCTGCTGCTTTCCGGCCAGTTGCTGGCCGAACCCAAGCGCCCCGAGTGCATCGCACCGGCCGCGCCCGGTGGCGGCTTCGACCTCACCTGCAAGCTGGCCCAGAGCGCCCTGGTGGACGCCAAGCTGCTGAGCAAACCGATGCGCGTCACCTACATGCCCGGCGGCGTCGGCGCGGTCGCCTACAACGCCGTGGTCGCCCAGCGCCCGGCCGACGCCGGCACCCTGGTGGCCTGGTCCAGTGGTTCGCTGCTCAACCTCGCGCAGGGCAAGTTCGGCCGTTTCGACGAGAACGCCGTGAAGTGGCTGGCCGCCGTGGGCACCAGCTACGGCGCCATCGCGGTGAAGAGCGACTCGCCCTACAAGACCCTCGACGATCTGGTCGCGGCGCTGAAAAAAGATCCGGGCAAGGTGGTGATCGGTTCCGGCGGCACCGTCGGCAGCCAGGACTGGATGCAGACCGCGCTGATCGCCAAGGCCGCCGGCATCAACCCGCGCGACCTGCGTTACGTGGCCCTGGAAGGCGGCGGCGAAATCGCCACTGCGCTGCTGGGCGGGCATATCCAGATCGGCTCCACCGACATTTCCGACTCCATGCCGCACATCCAGAGCGGCAACATCCGCATCCTCGCCGTGCTCTCGGAAAACCGTCTGGACGAGCCGGAAATGAAGGACATCCCCACCGCCAAGGAGCAGGGCTACGACATCGTCTGGCCGGTGGTTCGCGGCTTCTACCTCGGGCCGAAGGTCAGCGATGAGGATTACGCCTGGTGGAAGGACTCGTTCGACAAGATGCTCGCCTCCGAAGACTTCGCCAAGTTGCGCGACCAGCGCGAGTTGTTCCCCTTCGCCCTGACCGGCGAGGAGCTGGACGCCTACGTGAAGAAGCAGGTGGCGGAATACAAGGCGCTGGCCAAGGAATTCGGGCTGATCCAGTAAGCCCTTCGGCTTCAGCAACCCGTTCACTCTTCCAGTTCGAGCATCTCCAACGAGGATTCTTCCATGATCCTGCAACGCCTTTTCGCCCTGGTTCTGCTGGCCGTATGCGCCGCCCTGGCCGTGATGGCCTGGCCCTACCAGGCTGCATTTTCCTATGAACCGGTCGGACCCCGGGCCTACCCGTTGCTGATGCTCGGGCTGATGAGCCTGGGCCTGCTGTACCTGGCCATCCGCCCCACCCCCATCGTGCACAAGGAAGACGAGCCGCAACTGGACCGCGAAAGCCTGATCAAGATCGCCGCCTGCGTCGGTCTGCTGATCGTCCTGGCCGCCACCTTCGAGTCGCTGGGTTTCATCCTCAGCGCGATCCTGGTCGGCCTGCCCATGGCACGCCTGTATGGCGGCCGCTGGCTGCCCGGCGCCATCGTCGTGGTGGGCATGAGCATCTTCCTTTACTGGCTGTTCGATCGCGTGATGGACGTGCCCCTGCCCCTGGGCCTGCTGAGCGCACTGGAGAACTGACACATGGATACTTTGAGCTACCTGGGCCAGGGCTTCGGCGTCGCCCTGAGCCCCTACAACCTGGTCACCGCCCTCACCGGCACCCTGATCGGCACCGTGGTCGGCCTGCTGCCGGGCCTGGGTCCGATCAACGGCGTGGCCCTGCTGATCCCCATCGCCTTCGCCCTGGGCCTGCCACCGGAATCGGCGCTGATCCTGCTGGCCGCGGTCTACCTGGGCTGCGAATACGGCGGCCGGATCAGCTCGATCCTGCTGAACATTCCCGGTGAAGCCTCCACCGTGATGACCACCCTCGACGGTTACCCCATGGCTCGCCAGGGCCTGGCCGGCGTGGCCCTGTCGCTGTCGGCGTGGAGCTCGTTCATCGGCGCGCTGATCGCCACCTGCGGGATGGTGCTGTTCGCCCCGCTGCTGGCGAAATGGGCGATCGCCTTCGGGCCGGCGGAGTACTTCGTGCTGATGGTGTTCGCCATCGTCGCCCTGGGCGGCATGGCCGGCGACAAGCCGCTGAAGACCTTCATCGCCGCACTGATCGGCCTGTTCCTCTCCGCCGTGGGCATCGACGCCAACAGCGGCGTGTACCGCTTCACCGGTGACAACGTGCACCTGGCCGACGGCATCCAGTTCGTCGTGCTGGTGCTGGGCCTGTTCTCCATCAGCGAGATCCTCCTGCTGCTGGAAAAGACCCACCATGGCCACGTTGCGGTCAAGGCCACCGGACGCATGCTGTTCAACATGAAGGAAGCAGCCTCGGTGTTCGTCGTGAACATCCGCTGCGGCCTGCTGGGCTTCTTCATGGGCGTACTGCCGGGCGCCGGCGCGACCCTGGCCAGCGCCGTGGCCTACATGACCGAGAAACGCATGGCCGGCGACAAGGGCAAGTTCGGCAAGGGCGACCTGCGCGGCCTGGCGGCCCCGGAAACCGCCATCGGCGCGTCCTGCTGCGGCGCCCTGGTGCCCATGCTGACCCTCGGCGTACCCGGCTCGGGTACCACCGCGGTGATGATCGGCGCGCTGACCCTGTACAACATCACCCCCGGCCCGCTGCTGTTCCAGCAACAGCCCGACATCGTCTGGGGCCTGATCGCCTCGCTGTTCATCGCCAACATCATGCTGGTGATCCTGAACATCCCGATGATCCGCATCTTCACCCGCATCCTCGCCGTGCCGAACTGGGCGCTGGTGCCGGTGATCGCCATCATCACCGCGATCGGCGTCTACGCCGTGCATGCCACCACCTTCGACCTGTTCCTGATGGTCGGCATCGGCATCATGGGCTACATCCTGCGCAAGCTGGACTTCCCCCTGTCTCCGATTCTGCTGGGTTTCATCCTCGGCGGGCTGATGGAACAGAACCTGCGCCGTGCGCTGTCGATCTCCAACGGCGAACTGGGCATCCTCTGGTCGAGCCCGATCAGCATGAGCACCTGGGCCCTGGTGGTGGTGATGCTGGCCCTGCCGCTGCTGCGCATCTGGCGCCGCCGCAGCGCCCGGCAGCGCGCCCTGGCCGATGCGTGATGGCTGGCGCGCCTGGTGGGCGACCCCGCTCGTAGGCGCGCTGGGCGGGCTGCTGGCCAGCCTCGCCCACTGGCCCCTGCCATGGATGATCGGCGCCCTGGTGGCGGTCATCCTGTTCCGCTGCACCACCCCCTGGCAGATCCGTGATCTGCCAGGGGGCCGCAAGACCGGTCAATGCATCATCGGCGTCGGCATCGGCCTGCACTTCAGCCCCGAAGTGGTGGAGCAGGTGCTGGCGCACTTCTGGCTGATCCTCTTCGGCGCCCTGTTCACCCTCCTCTCCAGCATCGCCGCCGTGTGGCTGCTGCGGCGCACCGGCGAAGACCCGGCCACCGCGTTCTTTTCCTGCATGCCCGGCGGCTCCGGGGAAATGGTCAACCTCGGCCAGCGTCACGGCGCGGTACTCAGCCGGGTCGCCGCGGCGCAAAGCCTGCGGGTGGTGGCCCTGGTGCTCTGCGTGCCGATGATCTTCAAACTGCTGATGGGCGACGGCGATGCACAGTTCCAGGCGGCGCCCGCGGACGGGCTCTGGCTGGCCGTGCTGCTGCCGGCCGGCGCGGCGCTCGCCTGGCTGTGGCAACGCCTGCAACAGCCGAACCCGTGGCTTTTCGGCCCGTTGCTGGTGAGCGCCACCGCGAGCATCGTGTGGAACCTGCACATCGGCCTGCCGCACGGCGCCAGCCAGCTTGGCCAGTTGCTCATCGGCAGCGGGCTGGGCTGTCATTTCGACCGTGCATTCTTCCGCCGCGCACCGGCGTTCCTGCTGCGCACGCTGTTTTCCACGGCCTTGATGATGGCGCTCGCCGCGCTGGCGGCATTCGCCCTGGGCGCGCTGACCGCGCTGGATATCCGCTCGCTGACGCTGGGCATGATGCCCGGCGGGATTGCCGAGATGAGCCTCACGGCGGAGACCCTGGCGCTGTCGGTGCCGCTGGTGACGGCGATGCAGGTGATGCGTCTGCTGCTGGTGCTGTTCCTCGCCGAACCGCTGTTCCGGGTCTGGCGCAAACGCCTGGATGAAGGGAGGTGAAACACGCCTCCCTCTCCGCACGGGAGAGGGAGGCAGCGCGGCTCATTCGCCGCCGGGGATGTCCTTGCGCAGCTTGACCGGGTCGTTCTGCTTGCGACCCAGCTTGGTGCGCAGGCGGATGTTCAGCGCCTCGACACCCAGCGAGAAGGCCATCGCGAAGTAGACATAGCCCTTCGGCACGTGGACTTCGAAGGCTTCGGCGATCAGCACCGTACCGACCACGATGAGGAACGACAGGGCGAGCATCTTCAGCGATGGGTGCTTTTCGATGAAGTCGCTGATGGTGCCGGCGGCCAGCATCATCACCATCACCGCGACGACGATCGCGGCGACCATCACCGGGACGTGGGCGACCATGCCGACCGCGGTGATCACCGAGTCCAGCGAGAAGACGATGTCGATGATGGCGATCTGGATGATGGTGCCGATGAAACCGCTGGCCTTGCTTTTCGGCTCTTCGCCGGCGGTTTCGTCTTCGCCTTCGAGGCCGTGGTAGATCTCCGAACTGCTCTTCCAGAGCAGGAACAGGCCGCCGAAGAAGAGGATCAGATCACGCCCGGAAATCCCCTGGCCGAGGACATGGAACAGGTCCGCCGTCAGGCGCATCACCCAGGTGATCGACAGCAGCAGCAGAATCCGCGTGACCATCGCCAGCGCCAGCCCGAAGAAGCGCGTCTTCGGCTGCATGTGCTTGGGCATCCGCCCCACCAGGATCGAGATCATGATGATGTTGTCGATGCCGAGGACGATTTCCAGGGCGGTCAGGGTGAAGAAGGCAATCCAGATTTCCGGATTGGTGAGCCATTCCATGATGGTTCCTCTAGGGGGTTCGAGAGTGTTCGGATGACGCTAAACGTGGCGACCCGGAAGCCCGGACTTCCTGCCTGCCCGGGCTTTTGCCATTCGCATCAGACGCCGCCGTGGCCGGGAAAATCCCCGTCGGCGAAACCGCCGAGCAGGATACAGGCACGGATGCCGACTGCCCACTTCGCGGTGAGGCGCGGCTCGTCAGACCCGATCCTCGCCCGCCCATCCGCAGATCGGGCAACGAAAGCGGCGCACAGGGCAGACGCGCCGGCTGTCGACGATCGAGCAACGTCGGCATCGGTTCAGGGCACGGCACGCGGTCAGCGCGGAGTTTCTGGCGCAGAGCAAACGATCGGTGGGAGAGACTGGAAGAGCGGCAAGGGACGTTTCATGGCGATCACCGTTGTTGTTTTTGTAACTGGCGCTGCGGCCAGGCGCCGATCGGAATCGGCGGCACGTCGATCCTAATGCGGCGAGCTTTCGCTCACCTTTCGCTGGGAATCGCGCAGCAACCGGCGCCCGGGCGCAGTGCCGGCACTCAGGGCGCGTCCGGCAGGCGCCAGTCGATCGGCTCCAGGCCCTGTTGCTGCAGGTACTTGTTGGTGCGACTGAAATGCCCGTTGCCATTGAAGCCGCGGTGCGCGGAGAGCGGCGAGGGATGCGCGGACTTCAACACCAGGTGCTTGGTCGCATCGATGAGCTTTTGCTTGCCCTGCGCATGGGAGCCCCAGAGCAGGAACACCAGGTGCGGGCGCCGCTCGCTCACCACCTCGATGATGCGGTCGGTGAACGGCTGCCAGCCCTTCGCCGCGTGGGAGCCGGCATTGCCCTGCTCCACCGTCAGCGAGGTGTTCAGCAGCAGCACGCCCTGCTCCGCCCAGTGCTGCAGGTAGCCGTGGCGCGGAATGTCGATGTTCAGGTCGCGCTTGAGCTCCTTGTAGATGTTCTGCAGCGACGGCGGAGTGGGCACGCCCGGCTGCACCGAGAAGCACAGCCCATGGGCCTGGCCGGGCCCGTGGTAGGGGTCCTGACCGAGGATCACCACCTTCACCTGATCGAGCGGCGTGGAGTTCAAGGCATTGAAGATCAGCGGCCCGGGCGGGAAAACGACCTTGCCGGCCGCCTTCTCCTGGCGCAGAAACTCGCTAAGCTGCCGCATGTAGGGTTTGTCGAACTCGTCGCGCAATACGGCCTTCCAGCCTGCCTCGAGCTTGATCCGATCCTGCGTCTGCGCCATGGTGCACCTGCTGTGAAAGTAGCCGCGGCACCCTAGGAAAGCCTCACCAGCTTGTCAATCCGCAATAGCGAGCCCCCATGCAAAGCCAACCCCATGCCGACGCCAGAAACCTGCGTCTCGCCCTCCTCGACCGCTTTCTGCGCGGCGAAGCCCGAGTTCCGCAGATGCCCGAGAACGCCGAAGCCATCAGGCGCCTGCTGGAAGATTCACGGACCCAGCTGGAACAGTTGTCGCGGGTGATCAACGGCGACCCGGCGCTGGCCGCCTACCTCATGCAGTTCGCCGAGAACCCGCTGTTCAAGACCGGCCGCCCCTGCCAGCACCTGCGCGACGTCCTCGGCCGCCTGGGCATCCGCAACCTCAACAACCTGGTTCTGGCGTTCTCCCTGCGCAACCTGTTCACCAGCACCGAACCGACCTTGCAGCGGGTCTTTCGCAACCGCTGGAAGAACGCCCAGCTGCGCGCCGCCTACAGCGCGGCGCTGTGCGGCCGCTGCCCGGGCATTGCGGTGGAGGATGCCCTGCTCGCCGGTCTGCTGCAGGACATTGGCAGCCTGCCCCTGCTCGACGAGATCGGCCGCTGGCCGGACGCGCCGCGCGACGAAGACGAACTGCACGCGCTCTGCGACGCCATCTCCGGGCCGATCGGGGTGATCTTGCTGACCAGCTGGAATCAGGTGCCGGCGATCGTCGATGTCACCCGTCACCGCGACGACTGGCAGCGCGAACACGCCGGCAAGGCCGACCTGGCCGATCTGGTGCAGGTCGCCAGCCTGCTGCAACAGCCCCGCGACGAGGCACCCTTGGCGCAGTTGCCCGCGCTCCGCCAGCTGTTTCCCTACGCCGACCACGCGGCGCTGGCGCAGCAACTGGGCGACGAGGTTCCAGGCGAGGCGGCGTTCTGGCTCAAGCTGCTGGGTGGCAAGGCCAACTGAAAACGGCATGACGCCCGCCGGAGAATGAGGCAACCTGAGGGCGTCCAGCGGCCGGCAGCCACGAGCGGCCCGCCCTGCAACCCTCGCACCGAGGGCATAACAAGAACAACGTACCCACGAGGACGCCCATGGATTTCGAATTCTCCGAAGAGCAGCGCCTGCTGATCGAAAGCGCACGCACCTTCGCCAGCCGCGAACTGGCGCCGCACGCCGCGGACTGGGACCGCGACCACCATTTCCCGGTGGATGTCATTCGCCTCGCCGCCGACCAGGGCTTCCTGGCGCTCTACCTCGACGAGGCGGACGGCGGGCTTGGCCTGTCGCGGCTCTCCGCCTCGCTGATCTTCGAACAGCTGGCCGCCGGCTGCGTCGCCACCACCGCCTTCCTCACCATCCACAACATGGCCAGCTGGATGCTCGCGCGCTTCGCCGAACCGGCGTTGAAGGACGCCTGGCTGCCGCGCCTGATCAGCGGCGAACTGCTCGCCTCCTACTGCCTCACCGAGCCGGACGCCGGCTCCGATGCCGCGCACCTGCGCACCCGCGCGCGCCGCGACGGCGACGACTATGTGATCGACGGCAGCAAGTGCTTCATTTCCGGCGCCGGCAGCACCCAGGTGCTGATCGTGATGGCACGCACCGGCGAAGACGGCGCCCGTGGCATTTCCTGCTTTCTGGTGCCCGGCGATGCCGAGGGCGTGCGCTACGGGCGCAACGAACTGAAGATGGGCTGGCGCGCGCAGCCGACCCGGACCATCACCTTCGAGGGCGTGCGCATCCCTGCCGGCAACCGCATCGGCCCGGAAGGCCAGGGTTTCGTCTACGCGATGAAGGGCCTGGATGGCGGGCGCATCAACATCGCCAGCTGTTCGCTGGGCGCCGCCCAGGCCGCGCTGGAGCAATCGCTGCGCTACGTGGAGGAACGCAAGCAGTTCGGCAAGCCGCTGGCGGAGTTCCAGGCGCTGCAGTTCAGGCTCGCCGACATGCTCACCGACCTCGTCGCCAGCCGGCAAATGGTCCGTCTCGCCGCGCACAAGCTCGACGCGGGCGACGCCGAGGCCAGCCTGTATTGTGCGATGGCCAAGCGTTTCGCCACCGACCATTGCTTCGAGCTGTGCAACCAGGCCCTGCAACTGCACGGCGGTTACGGCTATCTCAACGATTACCCGCTGGAGCGCTGGGTACGCGACAGCCGCGTGCACCAGATCCTGGAAGGCACCAACGAGATCATGCGGGTGATCATCGCGCGGCGCCTGCTCGAACAGGGCGGCATGCTCGACCGGATTGCGTAGGTGCGCCGCGGCGTGCGGCGCGCACGATGTTTCCCGCCAGGACTGAGAAGAAAACAGGAGGATTCGCATGAGCAATGCACTGGAACCCTACAAAACCCAGCTATTCGACCTGACCCACAAACTCACCGTGGAGAAGCACGGCAACACCGCCCTGCTGACCCTCAACAACCCGCCTGCCAACACCTGGGAGCGCGAGTCGCTGATCGGCCTGCGGCAGTTGATCGAGCACCTCGACCGCGACGATGACATCTATGCGCTGGTCATCACCGGCCGCGGCGAGAAGTTCTTCAGCGCCGGAGCCGACCTCAAGCTGTTCGCCGATGGCGACAAGGCCCGCGCCCGCGAGATGGCCCGGCTGTTCGGCGAAGCCTTCGAGGCGCTGCGCGACTTCCGCGGCGTGTCGATCGCCGCGATCAACGGCTATGCCATGGGCGGCGGGCTGGAGTGCGCGCTGGCCTGCGACATCCGCATCGCCGAGCGCCAGTCGCAGTTGGCCCTGCCGGAAGCCTCGGTCGGCCTGCTGCCGTGCGCCGGCGGAACCCAGGCACTGCCCTGGCTGGTCGGCGAAGGCTGGGCCAAGCGCATGATCCTCTGTGGCGAGCGCGTGGATGCGGAAACCGCGCTGCGCATCGGCCTGGTCGAGCAGGTCGTCGATGCCGGCGAGGCGCGTGGTCACGCCCTCCTCCTCGCGGCGCGCGTCGCGCGGCAGAGCCCGGTGGCGGTGCGCGCGATCAAGCCGCTGATCCAGGGCGCCCGCGAGCGCGGCCCGAGCACCTGGCTGGCCCAGGAGCGCGAGCGCTTCGTCGACCTGTTCGACGCCGAAGATACCCGCGAGGGCGTCAACGCCTTCCTCGAAAAACGCGACGCCCACTGGCGCAACCGCTGACCGACAACCGGATGCGAGGCCACGGCGCCTCGCGATGGGAACCCAAGAATGAATGTGATCTTTCAGGAACTCCCCGCGCTGCACGGCGTGCGCATCGGCATCGCCACGCTGGATGCGGAAAAAAGCCTCAACGCCCTGAGCCTGGCGATGAACGAGGCCCTCGACGAAAAGCTGACAGCCTGGGCCAACGACCCGGGCATCGTCTGCGTGATGCTGCGCGGCAATGGCGCCAAGGCGTTCTGCGCCGGGGGCGACGTGCGCAAGCTGGTAGAGGCCTGCCGCGAGCAGCCCGGCGAAGTACCGGCACTGGCGGCACGCTTCTTCGCCGCCGAGTACCGCCTCGACCATCACCTCCACCGCTTCCCGAAGCCGCTGATCGCCTGGGGCCATGGCTACGTGATGGGCGGCGGCATGGGCCTATTGCAGGGCGCCTCGCTGCGCATCGTCACCCCGAGCTCGCGGCTGGCGATGCCGGAAATCAACATCGGCCTGTACCCGGACGTCGGCGCCAGTTGGTTCCTTTCACGCCTGCCGGGCAAGCTCGGAACCTTCCTCGGGCTCACCGCCAGCCAGATGAATGCACGCGATGCGCTGGATCTGAACCTCGCCGACCGCTTCCTGCTCGACGAACAGCAGGACGAACTGCTCGAAGGGATGGTCCAGCTGAACTGGCTGGAACAGCCGGAGATGCAACTGATCAGCCTGCTCAGGTCGCTGGAACACGAAGCCCGCGATCGACTCCCGGCGGCCCAGTGGCTGCCACGCCGGGAACGCCTGGACGACCTGCTCGATGTCGCCGACCTGCCTGCCGCCTGGCGGGCGATCGCCGCGCTGCGCGACGACCCGGACAGTCTGCTGGCGCATGCCGGCAAGACCCTCGCCGAAGGCTGCCCGCTGACCGCGCACCTCGTCTGGCAGCAGATCGCCCGCGCGCGCCACATGTCGCTCGCCGAAGTGTTCCGCATGGAATACGCGATGAGCCTCAACTGCTGCCGCCATCCGGAGTTCAGCGAAGGCGTGCGCGCGCGCCTGGTGGACAAGGACCACGCCCCGCGCTGGCACTGGCCGGATGTCGCGAGCATCCCGGACGCGGTCATCGAGGCGCACTTCGAACCGACCTGGGAAGGCGAGCATCCGCTTGCGGATTTGCGCTAGTGACCCGTGGCTTGCCCGGCCAACGCTACTCGTCGGCCGGGCGGCCGCCTGTCGACGGCGTCGAAGGCGGAACGCCAGAACTCAGCGCTCGCGCAACGCCTCGGCGCGGGCGCGGAGGATCGGCTTGAGCAGGTAGCTGAGGATGCTCTTCTTGCCGGTCATGATGTCCACGGAGGCGACCATGCCGGGGATGATCAGCAGCGGCGCCTCGTCGGAACCCAGGTGGCTCCTGTCCGTGCGCAACTGGATCAGGTAGAAGCTGTTGCCGTCCTCGTCCGTCACCGTGTCCGCGCCGATCTGTTCCAGCTTGGCCTGCAGGCCGCCGTAGATCGTGTAGTCGTAGGCGGTGAACTTGACCACCGCCTTCTGCCCCGGATGGAGGAAGGCGATGTCCTGCGGACGGATGCGCGCCTCGACCAGCAGGTTGTCGTCCAGCGGCACGATTTCCACCAGGTCGCTGCCCGGCTGGATCACCCCGCCGATGGTGTTGACCAGCATCTGCTTGACGATGCCGCGCACGGGCGAGGTCACCAGCGTGCGGCTGACGCGGTCTTCCAGCGCCTTGCCGGTCGCCTGCGCCTTGCTCAGGTCGGTGCGCGCCTCGTTGAGGTTGCCGAGGGCCTCGCTGCGAAAACGCCCGCGGGTCTCGTCGATCTTGCGCTGGACTTCCTTGATCGCCGCCTGGGCGCGCGGAATGGCCAGGTCGGTGGCCTCCATCTGCCCGCGGTTCTCGATCTCGGAGCGGCGCAGGCGCAGCACCTCGACCTGGGAAATCGCACCTTCCGCCACCAGCGGCTCGGACATGCGGATTTCCTGGCTGAGCAGTTCCAGGCTGCGTGCGTACTGGCTGCGCTTTGAGCCGAACTCGCGCAGTTCCTGCTGGCGCTGGACCAGTTGTTCCTCGAGGCCGCCGATTTCGTCCTTGAGTTGCTGCTGGCGGCTCTTGAACAGCGCCAGCTCGCTCTGCGCAAGACCGGGAGCGGCCTTGACCAGATCGGGCGAGAGTTCCAGTTCGGTGCCGTCGACTTCCGCCTGCAGGCGTTCGACACGGGCCTGCATCGCCAGGCGATCGGCCTCGGTTTCGCCGACGTTGGAGGTGAAGCGGGTGTCGTCCAGGCGCAGCAGCGGCGCGCCGGCTTCGACGATCTGCCCTTCGCGCACGAACAGCTCGGCGACGATGCCGCCCTCGAGGTTCTGGATCTTCTGCAGCTTGGAGGACGGAATGGCCTTGCCGTCGCCGCGGGTGACCTCGTCGACCACCGCGAAATGCGCCCACACCAGGCCGAAGACGAAGAATCCGACCAGCACCCAGATGGTCAGCCGGATGACCCGAGGGGCATCCTCCACCAGCGCCTTGTCGACCTCCGGCACCGGTTGCCCGGCCAGCGAATCACCACCGTTGAAATAACCACGCAGGGCGCTGAACAGCCCCTGTCTACGCGAATCAGGCGACATTGATCTGCCCCTTCTTCAAGGCTTCCATCACTGCTTCCTTGGGTCCATCGGCGATGATCTGGCCCTTGTCGACGATAATCAGCCGGTCCACCAGGCTGAGCATCGAGGAACGGTGCGTGACCAGCAGCAGGGTCTTGTTCTGGATGACCGCGGCGAGACGCTGCTTGAGCCGCTCCTCGCCGGGGTTGTCCATGGCGCTGGTCGGTTCGTCGAGCAGCAGGATCGGCGGGTCGAGCAGCAGCGCGCGGGCCAGGGCCACGTTCTGCCGTTGACCACCGGACAACTGGTGGCCGCGCTCGCCCACCTGCAGCTCGTAGCCTTCCGGGTGCAGGCGGGCGAACTCGTGCACGCCGGCCAGCTCGGCCGCGCGCAGGACGCGTTCGTCCTCCACGTAGCGCGCACCGGACACCAGGTTGTCGCGCAGACTGCCGCTGAGCAGCTGGATGTCCTGCGGGACATAGCCGACGTTGTGGCGCAGGTCGCTGACATCGAGCTGGCGAACGTCCACGCCGTCCACCAGCAGGCTGCCGGCGTCCGGCTCGTAGAGGCCGATCAGCAGCTTGGCCAGCGAACTCTTGCCGGAGCCGCTGCGGCCGATGATGCCGATCTTCTCGCCGGGACGAACGACCAGGTTGACCCCGCTGAGCGCGGCGTTCTGCTGGTTCGGATAATGAAACTCCAGGCCGCGGCACTCGATGGCACCCTGCAGCGACTGGCGGACCAGCGGGCGCTGGTTCTCCTTGCGTTCCTGCGGCAGCTCCATCATCTGGTCGATGTTGACCATGGTCAGACGCGCCTGCTGGTAGCGCGTGAGCAGCCCGGAGAGCTGCCCCAGCGGCGCCATGGCGCGACCGTTGAGCATGTAGCAGGCGATCAGCCCGCCCATGCTCAGCTTGCCGTCGATGATCAGGTAGACGCCCAGCACGATCATCACCACGCCGGCCAGTTGCAGGATCAGCTGGGTGATGTTCAACGCCAGGCTGGAGAGCATCTTCGCCCGCAGCTCGAGCCGGCCGAGGGTGCCGATGGTCTGCTCCCACTGATACTGGCGCTCGCTCTCGGCATTGTTCGCCTTGATCGCGTCGAGCCCGGAAAGGGTCTCGATCAGGCTCGACTGACGCTCGGCGGACAGTGCCATGGTGCGGTTGAGGGTCTCCGCCAGCGAACGCTGCAGGACCCAGCCGATCGCCAGCGCCAGCGGGAACGCCAGCAGCGGAATCCACACCAGGTGCCCGCCGAGGATGGCGATCACCGCCAACACCAGCAGGGTGAACGGCATGTCGATCACGCTGGTCATGGTCAGCGAGGCGAGGAAGTCGCGCAGCGTCTGAAACTCGTGGATGTTCTGCGCGAAACTGCCGACCCGCGCCGGGCGCATGCGCATGGCCATGCCGGCGATGCGCTCGAACAGCGTCGCCGAGATGATCATGTCGGTCTTCTTGCCGGCCAGGTCCAGGCACAGGCCGCGCATGGTCTTGAGCAGCAGGTCGAACAGGTAGGCCCCGGAAATGCCGATCGCCAGCACCCAGAGCGTCGACGCGGCCTGGTTCGGCACCACGCGGTCGTAGACGTTCATCACGAACAGCGGCGCGAACAGACCGATCAGGTTGATCAGGAAACTGGCGGCGATGGCATCGACATACAGCCAGCGGGAGCGCCGGAGGGTGTCGCGGAACCAGGCGCGCGCACGCGGGACCAGGTTGCCGTGGTTGAGGTCGTACTTGTGCCGCGGCTGCGCGAAGAACACCTCGCCGCTGTAGTCGGCAGCGAGTTGCTCGGCATCCACGAGCGCCTCGCCTCCCTCGCTCTCGCTGAGCATCAACCGATAGCGGCCCTGCTCGTCGCGGCCCAGCAGGATCGCCGAACGGCCTTCCTTGAGCAGCAGCAACGCCGGCAGCGCGAGCTGCGGGATCTGCCCCAGGCTGCGACGCAGCAATCGGCCCTGCAGCCCCACCCGTGCGGCGGCGCGCGGCAGCAGGTCGGCGCTCAGGCGCTGATCCGGCAACGGCAGGCCCGCCGTCAGGATCGCCCGGCTGGCGGGTCGCTGATGGAGCATGCACAGAGACAACAGACTATCGAGCAGGGGGTCGTCGTAGCGGCTACGCGGATCGCCTCCGGGCTGCGCTTGACTGGCTTGGGACACCACGCGGGAACACTCTCGTGACGGAGGAAAGGAAAGTCCGACAACCACCGAAGGTCGCGGCCGGGCCGCATGCTCCAGCATTTCGTCGACCCACACCAGAGGGGAACGACGAAATCCGGTCTAGCCGTGCAGTCCCCGCCGGACGGCGGGGACTGCGGTGGATCAGTTCAGGCCGGGCAGCTGGACCTTGGTCTTGACGTCGGACATCGCGGTCGAGGCCATCGGCGCGACCACGCCCTGGCTCTTCAGCAGGTCACCCATGGTCGCCTTGATGCGGTACTGGGTCATCAGCTCGATGAAGTTGACGTCGGAGAGGCGGCGTTGCGCGGTGAACAGTTCGTTCTCGCTGTCCAGCAGGTCGAGCAGGGTGCGCTCGCCAAGACCGAACTGCTTCTGGTAGGCCTCACGCACACGCTTGCTGAAACCGACGTTGTCCTCGGCGATCGGCTTCTGCGTGCGGGCGTTTTCGAGGGCGTTCCAGGCCAGGCCGAGCTCTTCGTTGAGCTGGCGCAGGGCGTTGTTGCGGATGTCCAGCGCTTCGTTGATCTGGTAGCTGCGGGCTTCCAGCGTGGCCTTGTTGCTGCCACCCGAATACAGGTTGTAGCGCATGCGCAGCATCGCCTGCCATTCGTTGGAGTGACCTTCGATGCCGTCGATGTTGTTGTCGAAGCTCTGCGAAACCTCGGCGTCGACGCGTGGCAGGAAGGCCGACTTGGCGGCGGCGTACTGGCTTTCGGTGGCGGCCACGTCGGACTCGGCCGAACGCAGGCTCGGGTTGGTCGCGACCATCTGCTGCTTGGCTTCGGCGAGGGTCGCCGGGAGCAGGCCGTTGAGGCTGTTGGGCATGCTCAGATCGGTCGGCTCGCTGCCGATGACGCTGTAGTAGTTGACCCGCGCATCGGCCAGGTTGGTCTGCTCGGTGATCAGGTTGTTGCGCGCCAGGGCCAGACGCGCGTCGGCCTGGTCGCGGTCTGCGGTGCTGCCGACGCCACGCTGGCTGCGCAGGCTGATCTGGTCATAGATGCGCTGGTGGTTCTTGAAATTGTCCTCGGCCAGACGAACCAGTTCCTCGCGACGCAGCACTTCCAGGTACACCTGGATGGCGTCCAGCGCGGTGCGCTCGGAGGTGGCGAGCAGCCCGTAGGCGCGGGAATTGACGATGGCGGTCTGCCGGCCGACCTCTTCACGGGTGGCGGAACCGTCGTAGATCATCTGTTGCAGACGAATGGAGGATTCACCGCGGGTCAAGGTGCGGTAATGATCATTGTCGTTGCTGTTGAAACGGGTGGTGGTGTTGTCGGTGCCTTCGCGGCCGATGCCGGCGAGGATGTCGACCGACGGCAGGTATGCACCACGAGCCGCTTTCAATTGATAATCGGCCGCCAGACGGCCGTTGATGCCTGCCTGCACTTCCGGGTGATTCTCGATGGCTTGCTGGACGGCTTCCGTCAGTGTCTGTGCCTGGGCGTGAACGGCGATCGCCAGGGAAAGCGGGAGCAGAGCTAAATAGGGAAGACGCATTTATGATTTCCTTGTTTGACAGTGACGGCGCGCATCGCGCAGCCAAAAAACCATTCCTTCGTACACCTTTCCACCCAACTTTCGGAGGGCCTACAGGGCTTGAAGCGGTCGATCATGAAGTGCAATTAATATCAAAGTGACATGATGTAACAGATTCTTTAGGATAGGCCTCGTTTGGTCAAGACATTGGCGATTTTTCCCGGCAGGCGGACGCCATGCCAGATACTTGACGCAGCGTGTTTTGTCCATCTTTATTTGTTGTCCTGCGGGCACTCTTCGATGCCGGAAGCATCGAAGCGTTCAGTTCGAAAATAACCGGGAGTTACATATTCATGAGCAGTGTGATCGCGATCGTCAAAAGTGTTGTCGGCCAGGTCTTTGCAGTGTCTGCCGAAGGCGCCAGCCGCCTGCTCGTGGAGGGTGACCGCATATTCCAGGACGACCAGGTGCTGACCGGCACTTCGGGGATGATCACACTGGAAATGAGCGACGGAAGGATGCTCGATCTGGGCCGCGATACCCAGTGGAGCCAGCAGACCGGCTCCGAGTACACCGAGGACGTCGCCGCCACCGAACAGTCGGTCGCCGACCTGCAGCAGGCCATCGCTGCCGGGGCTGACCCGACGCAAGCCTTCGAACCCACCGCAGCAGGTCCGACCGCTGCGGGCACCGGCACCGGGAATGCCGGTGGCGGGCACAGCTTCGTGGTTCTCGACGCCACGGCGGGCAGCGTTCAGCCCACCATCGGCTATCCCACCTCCACCGATGGCTTCGCGATCGCCGCCGACGACACCTTCATCGGTGAGACCCAGCTGCCGCAGGACCTGATTCCACCGACCGTCTCCATCGCCCTCGACCCGATCACCTCGGACGACGTGATCAACCGCGGCGAAGCCAACAGCGGCACCATCACCCTGACCGGTACCGTCGCTGGCGACGTGCGGGTCGGCGACGCCATCACGCTGAACATCGGCGGCGTGGTCTACAACGGCAACGTGATTCAGCTGGCCAATGGCAACCTTGGCTTCAGCATCGACGTCAGCAGCAGCAACCTGGCGGCGAACAACAACGTCATTGCCACCGTTACCAGCAGCGACGAAGCCGGCAACGTCGCCAGCGCGACCACCGACCGCCCGTATACCGTCGATACCGAGGCCAATCTCACCGTCACCCTCGACGACCTCAACGGCGCCACCGTGGCCAATGCCCCGCTGAGCGGCACCTCCGACGTCGGCGGCGGGCGTACCGTGACCCTGGTGATCAGCGACAGCGACCCGAGCACGCCGGACATCACCGTCACCGCAGTCACCAACCCCGACGGCAGCTACAGCACCACGGCCGACCTCAGCAGCCTCAGCGACGGTCCGCTGACCGTGAATGCCAGTGTCACCGACGCCGCCGGCAACCCGGCCCAGGCGGTCGACGACGCCAACCTGGACACCATCGCCAACATCACCGTCAGCCTCGACGACCTGAATGCCTCGAACGTCGGCGATGCCCCCATCACCGGCACCTCCGATGTGGGCGGCGGTCGCACCGTCACCCTGGTGATCAGCGACAACGACCCGAACACGCCGGACATCACCGTCACAGCGACCACCAACCCGGACGGCAGCTACAGCACCAACGTCGACCTGAGCAGCCTGAGCGACGGTCCGCTGACCGTGAATGCCAGCGTCACCGACGCCGCCGGCAACCCGGCGCAGGCCACCGACGATGCCGCGCTGGACGCCACGCCGACCGATGCACCGACCATCGTCATCACCAGCGACGTCAACAACGACGCGTTCCTGAGCAACGGCGAGCTGGGCAACAGCACCACCGTCGCGGTCACCGTGGGTCTGCCGGCAACCGCGGTAGCCGGCGACACGCTGACCGTTACCGACGGCGTCAACAGCCAGGACATCATCCTCACCGCCGACCAGATCGCGGCGGGCTCGGTGGAAACCACCGTGCCCCGTCCGCCGGAAGGTGCCGAGCTGGTCGTCACCGCGACAGTCACCGACGCAGCGGGCAACGTCTCCGCGCCGGCCACCGACAGCGCCGTGCTCGACACCACCGCGCCCTCCGCGCCCACGGTCGTCATCGTCGACGACAACAACCCGGACGACGGGCAACTCACGGTCGGCGAGATCGGCAACGACGGCGTCCAGGTCAGCGTGCAGGTCAGCAACGCCGAGCTGGTGGCCGGTGGCTCCGTGACGCTCGAAATCACCAACGGCAACACGTCGAGCACCGTCAACCTCAGCCTCGACAATGGCACCGCCCAGTTCACCGATGCCCAGGGCAACCCGCTCAGTGGCTTCAATTACGACAACGGCACCATCACCTTCACCGAAAACGCACCGCCCCTCGGCGGCTCGCTGACCGTCGTAGCGACCCAGACCGACCTCGCCGGCAACCAGTCGGCGCCGGGCAGCGACAGCGCGATCGTCATCAACACCCCGCCGGACGCGGTGGACGACATTTCCGGAACCCCCTACACGGTCACGCTGGGGGACCGTAACCTCAGCGCGTCCGGCACCGGTTACGACTACGGCAACAACCGCTGGAACCAGGTCGACAGCAAGGGCAACCCGACCTCGATCGTGGCGCTGAACGCCGATGGCAGCACCGGCACGCTCTATCAGGGCGGCTGGGATGGCAACGCCAACGCCATTGGCGTCGATGGCACCACGCGTCCGGGCAGCCAGGTGGCCCCGCAAACCGAATTCGACCCCACCACCGGCAAGTCCGAAGCGATCGTGCTGAACTTCAGCGGCAACCTGAACAAGGCACAGTTCACCGTCGCCCACCTGATCGGTGACGAAAACGGCGGCGAAGTCGGCCGCTGGGTCGCGATGTACAACGGTGCGGAAGTCGCCAGCGGGACCTTCCAGCTCGACCCGACGAATACCACCGGCTACGCAACGTTCGGCATCGACACTGGCGGCAAGGCCTTCGACAGCATCCGCTTCGAGTCGCTGGACACCGCCGCTGGCGGCGGCGACGGCTCCGACTACTTCCTTGCCGGCTTCTCCGGCAGCGGCAGCGCGGCGCTCAACAGCCCGTACACCCTCAGCGAAAACGGGACCCTCGCCATCGCCAACGGCAGCACCAGCCTGCTCGCCAACGACAGCGACGCCGATGGGGATGCCATCGCCGTGACCGCGGTGAACGGCCAGCCGTTGAGCGGCACCATCACCCTCGCCAGCGGCGCGCTGCTCACGGTGAATGCCGACGGCAGCTTCAGCTACAACCCGAACGGCAAGTTCGACGCCCTGACCGCCGGGCAAGTCGGCAAGGACTCCTTCACCTACACGATCTCCGACGGCCACGGCGGCACGGATACCGCCACCGCGACCATCACCATCATCGGCACCAACGATGCCCCGCTCATCGCGGGCAACGACACCGGCGCCGTGGTCGAAGATGCCGCCAACCCCGTCCTGACCGACGCGGGCACTCTCACCATCACCGACGCCGATGCAGGCCAGTCGGTGTTCCAGACCACCGGCATCACCGCCAGCAACGGCGCGCTGGGTAGTCTGAGCATCACCGCCGCCGGCGCCTGGACCTATAGCGTCGCCAACGCCGATGTGCAGTACCTCAAGGCCGGCGAAGTGAAGACCGAAACCTTCACCGTGCGCAGCGCCGACGGCACCCCGCACGACATCGTCGTCACCATCACCGGCACCAACGATGGCGCGACCATCGCCGGCGACGACCGTGGCGCGGTGACCGAAGACGCCAGCAACCCGACCCTCACCGACACCGGCACCCTGACCATCACCGACCCGGACACCGGGCTCGACGGCAGCGGCGAGGCGAGCTTCCAAACCACCGGCATCACCGCCAGCAACGGCGCGCTGGGTAGCCTGAGCATCACCAGCGCCGGCGTCTGGACCTACAATGTCGCCAACGCCGATGTGCAGTACCTCAAGGCCGGCGAAGTGAAGACCGAAACCTTCACCGTGCTCAGCGCCGACGGCACCCCGCACGACATCGTCGTCACCGTCACCGGCACCAACGACCTGCCCGTCGTCAGCAGCAATACGCTGACCGTGGCGGAAGGAAGCGTGGGTACTCCGCTGGGCCTCCAGGCGCCCGCCGACGTAGACGGCGATGCGCTGAGCATCACCGTCACCGGCCTGCCCACCCTGGGCAGCGTCACTCTGGCCGACGGCACCGCCGTCACCAACGGCCAGACGCTGACCAGCGCCGAACTGCAGGGCCTCAAGTACAACGGGCCAGCCGACTACACCAGCGGTCAAGCGGTCGGCAACTTCACCTACAGCGTCAACGATGGCACGGCCACCGTCACCGGCAGCGTCACCCTCGGGGCGACCCCGGTCAACGACAACCCGGATGCCGTGGACGACCCGAGCGGCGCGGCATACAGCGTAGCCCTGGGGCAACTGGCCGGCGGCACCAGCGCCTCTCACTGGGATGCGCTGGACAGCAAGGGGCTGGGCATCACGCCGGTCGCACTGAACGCCGACGGCACTCCCGGCACCCTCTACGCGGGGAATGTGGACGGCGATCGCAACGCGCTCGGCGTGGCCGGCACGCCGCGTGATTCCACCGCCGTCGCCAACCAGATCGAATACGACCGGGCTACCGACAAGAGCGAATCCGTCGAACTGAACTTCAACGGCAACCTCAACCAGGCCGAGTTCACCGTCAGCCACCTGATCGCCAACGAGAACGGCGGCGAGATTGGTCAATGGGTCGCCCTGTACAACGGCTCGGTAGTCGCCAGCGGCACCTTCAGCGCCGCGACTGGCGGCACTACGACCGTGCAGATCGATACCGGTGATCTGGTCTTCGACAGCATCCGCTTCGAGTCCGTGGATACCGTCAACCGGAGCGGGGACGGCTCCGACTACTACCTCACCGGCTTCAAGGGAACCGGGCCTGCCAGCGCCAACACCGCCTACACGATCAACGAGAACGCCACGCTGTCGATTGCCGATGGCAACCGCGATCTGCTGGCCAATGACACCGACGCCGATGGCGACACGCTCACCGTCACCCAGATCAACGGCAGCAATCTCACCAGCGGTGCGATCACGCTCGCCAGCGGCGCGCTGCTTGTCGCGAGCGCCAACGGCAGCTTCAGCTACGACCCGAACGGCAAGTTCGACGGCCTGAAAGCCGGTCAGGTAGCCACCGACACCTTCACCTACACCGTCAGCGACGGGCATGGCGGTACCGATACCGCCACGGCGACCATCACCATCATCGGCACCAACGATGCGCCCGTGGCTACCGGCACCTATGCCAGCACCATCAATGACACGCCGGCGACCGACGACTTCGCCAACATCACCGGCACCCTGGTGGCCACCGACGCCGATGACAGCGTGCTCACCTGGAGCGGCAGCGCTTCGGGCACCTACGGGCAACTGATCATCGAAGCCAACGGCAACTACACCTACGTGGTGAACGACGCGGCGGTCAACGGGCTCAACGCCGGTCAATCGGTCACCGAAAACTTCACCGCGACGGTCACCGACCCGAATGGTGCGACCGATACCCGGACCATCGCGATCACCCTCAACGGGGCGAACGACATCCCGGTGATCACCTCCTCCGCCCCCGCGGCTACCGGTTCGGTCACCGAAGCGGGCGTGAACGGAAATGGCCAGCCCAGCGTTTCCGGTACCCTCACCTCGAGCGATGCCGATGCAGGCGCCACCGCGTCCTGGTCGCTGGCATCGACCGCCGGCACCTACGGCAACATCGCCATGACCAGCGCCGGCGTGTGGACCTACACCCTGGACAACAACGCCGCGGCCACGCAGGCGTTGAAAGAGGGCGAGTCCAAGCTGGAAACCTTCCAGGCGACGGTTTCCGACGGCCACGGCGGCACCGCCACCCAGACCATCACGGTCAACGTGCTGGGCGCCAACGACGCGCCGGTTGCCGTGGACGATCACTACAGCCTGGGTCTCACCGGTCAGTACTTCGGCTATGCGCAGAATGGGGCCAACCCCAACCTGACCAGCATCGCCCAGGTGGAAGGGTTCATCGCCGGCAAGACGCCGAACGCCACCTTCACCGCCACGTCGATCAACTACGGCTCGGTGGGTGGGGACCTCGGCCGCGCCGACCACCTGCAGCAGTTCCTCGGCAACGACAAGGGCAGCCTGTCGCAGGACCCGGGCGATACCTCTGACGCGATCATCAAGCTGAGCGGCCAGGTAACCCTGGCGGCGGGCAGCTACGACTTCAAGGTCACCTCGGACGATGGCTTCATCCTGCGCATCGACGGGCAAGACGTGGTCAAGTTCGACGGCATCCGCAGCCAGGGCGTGACCACTTCCACCGTTCCCTACACCATCGCCACCGGCGGTGCGCACCAGGTCGAGATCATCTATTGGGATCAGGGCGGCGACGCCATTCTCAAGGTGGAAAGCAAACCCGCCGGCGCAGCCGACAGCGCTTACAGCGTACTCGGCGCGAGTGGCAGCACCAGCTCGCTGGTGACCACCGAAGACACGCCGCTGACCATCAGTGCCGCTTCGCTGCTGGCCAACGACAAGGACGTCGACGGCACGCTGCTGACCCTCAAGAGCGTGCAATCCGCCGAGCACGGCAGTGTGTCGCTGGTCAACGGGGTGGTCACCTTCACCCCGACCGCCAACTACAACGGCGAAGCGACCTTCACCTACACCGTGCAGGACGCCAACGGCGCTACCGCCGATGCGAAGGTCACGCTCTACGTCACCGCCGCGACCGACGCCTTCAACGACACCGCCTCGGTCAAGGAAGACACGCCGATCACTCTCGACGTGCTGGCCAACGACACCTTCGGCACGGCGGCGAAGACCATCACCGCCATCGACGGGAAGGCCTTCGGCAGCGACGGCACCGTGAGCGTCGAGCACGGCGTCGTGAAGCTCGGCGCCGATGGCAAGCTGACCTTTACCCCGGCCGCCGACTACCACGGTGCCGCGACCTTCACCTACACCGTCTCCTCCGGCGGCGTGAGCGAAACGGCTACCGTCAACCTCGACGTGGTGTCGACCAACGATGCCGTCAACCCGACGCTGAACGTCACGCCGAAAGGCTTCTGGACCTTCAACGAAGCGCCTGGCAGCAGCGTCACGACCAACCAGTCCACCGGCGCCAAAGGCACCCTGGCGGACAGCGACAGCTCGGGCGGGACCGGCCTGCCGACCTTCGTCACCACCCCGCGCGCCGAAGGGGCCGGCAACTACATCTCGCTGAACGACACCGGCGACCGCATCAACCTCGACGCCAGCGCGACCCATGCGCTGATGGGGGCCGCGGCCACCCTCACCTTCTGGATCAAGGCGGCTGCCCAGCCAGACAGCGGCAACGATGGCGCAGGAAGATCCTGGGACCTGCCGAGCGTGATCGGCAGCGAACACAACGGTGGCGGCAACGACATCCAGTGGGGCGCGATCAACAACGCCGGCCAGATCGGGCTGGCGGTCGGCAACGCCGCTGGCGTCTACAGCACCACCTCGGTGACCGACAACCAGTGGCACAACGTGGCGATCACTCACAGCGGGTCGACCGTCGACATCTACATCGACGGTGTTCTCAACGCCAGCGGATCGACCAGCGACTCGGCGTTCAACGGCCTGTACAACCAGTTGCTGTCCATCGGCGCGACCAACCGCTTCGACCTCAACGGCAGTAACGTGACCGACTTGACGGACACCAAGTACCTGACAGCCGCCCTCGACGACCTGCGGATCTACAGCGGCGTGCTGAGCGCCGGGCAGATCGCGGCGATCCACAACGTCGAGAACGGTTACGAACACACCGCCATCGCCAACGCCTGGGGTTCGGCTGCCGACAAGCTCAGCCTGGGCCTGGCGGAAAGCGCCGGGGTGACCTCCACCACCGTCAGCGGCCTGGCCAAGGACATCGTCATCAGCGACGGCACCCACAGCCACACGTCGACCGGGATCAACGACAACGTCGACCTGACCGGCTGGACCCTGGGCTCGCTGACCCTGAGCAACACGGGTACGGAATCCGGCACCCTGGTGTTCACCGCCACCAGCACCCTGCCCAACGGCGACTCCGCCAGCACCAGCGAGTACCTGACGCTGGCCAACGGCAACTCGGTGCTCAGCACCGGAACCTCGGGCAACGACACGCTGAAGGGCTCCGAAACCCTCGCCGCGGCTGACCTGCTGCGCGGTGGAGACGGCAACGACACGCTGTATGGCTACGGTGGCGACGATCGCCTCGAAGGCGGCAACGGTAACGACACGCTGTATGGCGGTGACGGCAACGACATCCTCATCGGTGGAAAAGGCAACGATGTACTGTGGGGGGGTGCCGGCGCGGATACCTTCGTCTGGAAATCCGGCGATGCCGGCAGCATCGGGTCGCCGGCTGCCGACATCATCAAGGACTTCAGCCTGAGCCAGAAGGACAGCATCGACCTGCGCGACCTGCTGCAGGGCGAGACCACGGACTCCATCGACCACTTCCTGCAGATGAGCACGCAGAACGGCATCAGCACGCTGTTGGTCAGCACCACCGGCCAGTTCGATACCGCTGCCAGCGCCACCGCCAACACCGGCAAGGCCGACCTGACCATCCAGCTCGACGGAGTTGACCTGAGCAGCAGCAACCTTGGCGCCAACTCGTCGCAGATCATCAACTCGCTGATTCAAAGCGAACACCTGAAGGTCGACCACTAAGCGACGAGGTCTCCGGCAGCACCCCAACGGGTGCTGCCGGGATCGGCCGTTCGATAACGAGGATTAGCGATGCTTTACGTGCAACGCGACATGCAGGGACAGCTGGTTCGCGTGGAAGCGGCCGATTTTCCTGGCATGACCGAGACGCTTCCGGCGGACGATCAGGAAGTGCTGGCCTGGTATTCCAACCAGTCGGTGGAGACCAGCCTGCTGCAACTCAAGCAGAGCGACCTGGACATGATCCGGGTGCTCGACGACCTGCTGCAGCTGCTGATGATCAAGGGCGTCATTCGCCTCACCGATCTGCCGGCCGCGGCGCAGGCCAAGCTGCTCAACCGCAACCAGGCGCGTGAAGCCCTGGGCGGGTTGAACAGCCTGATCAACGAAGAAGAAGACGGGATGATCTGACGGCAACGCCGGACAGAAAGGCATTACATCCAGCGCAACGAAAAAGGACGCGACCTCGGTCGCGTCCTTTTTCATTTCAGCCCTGCCAGACGGCGATCAGTTGCCCACCCACGGCCCCGGCTCGCCGAACAGCCGGCCCTTCACGCCCTGGATGCCCATCTCGCGCAGCACCTGCAGTTCACCCTCGGTTTCCACGCGCTCGGCGATCAAGGGCAGATCGATGCTGTTGGCGGCGCGCTGGACCGCCTCGATGAACAGGCGCTTGTCGCTTTCCCGGTCGATATGGCGGATGTAGCTGCCGTCCACCTTCAGCCAGGCGAGGCCGAGGCGCGCCAGGTTGCCGATCATGCTGAAGCGTCCGCCGAAGTGTTGCAGGCTGAGGTTGAAGCCCAGGTCGTGCAGGCGCTTGTTCAGGCGCTCCAGGCCCGCCTGGTCGGGCAGACGGTTCTCTTCCAGCTCCAGCGTCAGGCGTGAACCGAAGGCGCTGTAGTGGGCCAGTTTGTCCAGCACCGCATTGAGCGCCGTCGAGTCCTCCAGCGTCGCGCCGGAGAGATTCAGGGCCAGCGATTTGTCATGGCTGGCCATTTGCGCCAGCACCAGGTCCAGCATCACCAGGTCGAGCCGGCCGGACCAGCCGAAGCGTTCGATCCAGGGCAGGAAGCGACCCGCGGGAATCAGCGCACCCTCGCCGTCCTGCAACCGCGACAGCACCTTGTAATGGAGTACGCGGCCGGTCTCGTGACTGTCCACCACCGGCTGGAAGAACAGCTGGAAGCGCTTGTGCAGCAATGCCTGGTCGAGCAGCGCATGCCAGGCATGGGTCTCATCGCCCGGAAGCGGTTCGCCGGCGAGTTCCACGCAGGCCCAGCAGCGCTCGCTCAGACCCTCGGCGCGAGTAAGCGCCTCGTCGACCTGGCTCAGCAGCGTGGCCGGCGAGATTCCCGGACTGAAGGGAGCCAGGCCGATGCTGGCGACCGGCAACACATCGGTGACGCCCGTTGCGTGCAGGCTGGCCAGCGCGCTTTCCAGGCTGGCCGCCAGTTGCTCGGCCTCCTCGCGTACCAGGCCGGGGACCAGCAAGGCGAACTCGCCGCCACGGGTGCGGGCGATCAGCACGTCGCTGCGCGTCGATGCGATCGGGTGGGGCAGCAGTTCGCCTATGGCCTTCAGCAACTGGTCGGTCCTCTGGCCGCCCAGCCGGGCATTCAGCCCGGCCAGGTCGTTGACGCGCAGCGACAGCAGGTAGCCGTGGCTGACCTCCTCCTCGGTGCCCAGGCGGCTCTGCAGCTGCATATCGAAGTAACGCCGGTTGGCGAGACCGGTGAGGCTGTCCTGGTACGCCTCCTCGCGCAGCTTCTCGCTGCGCAGCGCCTGCTCCTGGAACAGCGTCTTGAGCTTCTCGACCATCTGGTTCATGGCCTGCACGACCCGGCGCAGCTCCGGCGTGCGCGGCAGGTTCGGCAGGCTGAGGAATTCGCGACGGGCGATGGCGTGGGACTGTTCGACCATGTAGTCGAGCGGGCGCAGCTGACGACGCAGGAGGAACGCGCCGAGCAGGCAACTGACGACGCCGCAGACCGCCAGCCAGGCCAGGCTGCCGAGGGCGTTGCGCCACAGCCGAGCGACGGCGAACATCGGATGGCTGACCACCTCGACCCGCGCCGCCTGCTCCCAGCCGCGGCTGACGATGGCATCGCCACCGGCCGGTTCGAGGCCGATCAGCTTGACGAACCAGGCGGGCACCGAGGGCACGTCCGGCGTGCCGCTGCGTTCGACGATCACGTTGCCGCTGGCCAGGTCGACCACGCGGATGCTCTCGTAGTAGCCACTGTCGAAGATGGAGCTGACCATCAGCTCGACCATTGCCGGATCATCGATGTTCGGCGTCAGCGACAGGCCAAGAGCCGTCGCGGCGTCCTGCGCGTGGGAACGCAGCTGGTTGACGTACTGCTCGCGGGAGCTTTCCAGGCCAACCAGGAAACTTCCGCTGAACGCCACGACCAGGAACAGGCAGATGGCAAGCAAGAGCTGTTTGAACAGGGACATCGTTTCTCCTATTGAGGCAAGTCCGTGGGAAAACCCTCGGCTTCCATCTTCTTCAGCAGGTCCTGCCAGCGCGACAGCCGTTTGGCGTCGCCGACACGTTTGTTGCCCGCGGCGCCCTGCAACCAGAGACCGTCGGCGTTGAAGGCATAGACCGGCAGCAGGTCCTTGCGTTGACTCGCCGGCCGAATGCTGTCGATCAGGTTGTCCAGCACAAGGGGCACCGCTTCGGGGGTTTCGTAATAAGTCAGCACCATGTGTGCCTGATTCAGCTTCAACGCCTTGACGTAGGTGATGCGCAGCTTCTCGCTGGGAATCCCCAGATGACGCAGGCTCATGTACTTGGCGATGGCGAAATCCTCGCAATCACCGCCCCCGACACGCAGCGCCTCGACCGGCGTTGCCCAGTAGTCCTCGGTGTTCCACAGCGAGCGGTCGTCGGTGAACTCCAGCGACCGGTTGAAGAAGTCGTTCACTTCGCGCATCTGCTCATCCACCGGCTTGCCGGCCTCCGCTTCGAGCAGACGCTGCCAGGCATTGATCCGTCCACGCCCGGCACCCAGAGGACCGTACAGCGACTCGGCGCGTTCGGTGATCAGGGAGAAATTCCAGTCCGCCTGCAGCGAACCGATCAGCACGCCCATCAGCAGGCACAGCAGCGCCGTCAGCGAACAGCGCCGACGCCATGCGCAGAACCTGACGGAGCCTTTGAACACAGCCTGGATTCCCGAAAAAGTGACGCTGGCTCGCCAAGCGACCGATGGCCGCTGAGCGAACGCCTTCATGGGGGAGGAATGGTGCGGGCTGGCGGGTGAAAAGACAATGGCACTCTGAAATCACAGCGAGCGCTGCTCACCGCGGCAGGCAGGCGCCGCCGCTGCGCCCGCGACTTGGCCAAGCCGCCGTCAGCGGCGCGGCATGCCATGGATCGCCCCACCCTGCGGGCGCCCGTGCGGACGCGGCCCGCCGTAGCCAGGCGGACCGTAGTGACGCGGCGGCTGGTAATAGCGCGGCGGCGGTGGCGGCCGGCGGTAATCGTGACGCGGCGGTGCCTGACGATAACGGTAATTATCGTTGCGGAAATCCTCGCGGTAGTAATAGCGGCCATCGTTCCAGCGACGCTCGATGGGAGTGGCCCGGTAGTACTCGTAGGAGTCGTAACGCTGCACGTTGTAGCCGCCGTAGCCACCGCCACTGTAGATACGCACGCCATCGGCGTCGGCATAGGGCGAGGCGCAGCCGACCAGCGAAAGACCAATCACGGCGAACAGCAATGCTTTGAGTGACATGGGCGGCCTCCTGCGACCGCTGGAGAACCTGCTCACGAACCACGGTGGTGGCATTCGCAGGCGGTTCTGGGAAAGCGTCGACGGACGTCGACACCCGGGATTCACTCCCTGCCAGCTTGGACAACGAATCGGCGATTTTGCTGTGTGACGGCGCAAAATCTTGATTTCCAGTTATGTCGCGCACCGTTAGGGAGCACGAATGGCAACCTGCCCTTTGCGTGGAAAGCCGGCGAAACGCCCAGCCCGTGCGGAACGCCCCCAGGTTGGCACGTCATTCGCTTTGACCTTGGCGTGCAGGAGCTGCCCAGGACACCGGGTACGGCACCACAATTTGCAAATAGCCGACTAGGGTTCCGGCTCGCCACCTTCGGGTGCGACGAGTGTCTGGTCCGAGAGTTGGCGACCTCCAGTCGAGGTTACACGGCGGGATAAAAGCCCGGGAGAACGCGCGCCCCTCAACGCTTGGGGGACAGATCGCGCAGCTCCTGCCCGCCCCGAAACGAACTGGAGGTTACATGCACGATCCCCGCTCAATCGCCTTCCTCGTTGCCCGGCACCCGGGCGCCACGGCTCACCTCGCGCTGCGTTCCGCCACCCACGGCGGCAGGCGCTGATGCACGCGCCTGCCCGACGACGCCCCGCTTCCCGCACGAGGACACGCCCATGCGCCTGATCAACCGCTACCCGGATCGGCCCAGCCGGCTGCTCCTGGTGCTCATGCCGTTCGCCCTGGTGTTGCTGGTGTACTTCATCGGCTCGGCGGACAGGCTCGCGGAAAACCCCAACGACAAGCTGCTGCCCAGCGCCGCGCAGATGGTCGATGCCGTCCACCGGCTGGCTTTCGAAGCGGACAAGCGCTCCGGCGACTACCTGTTCTGGGGCGATACCCTGTCCAGCCTGCAACGCCTTGGCATGGGCCTGGGCATCGCCGCGCTGGTCGGCCTGTGCCTGGGCATCGCCGCCGGTAGCCTGCCGCTGTTCGGCGCACCGCTGTCGCCACTGATCGGCGTGCTGTCGATGGTGCCGCCGTTGGCGATCCTGCCGATCCTGTTCATCGTCTTCGGCCTCGGCGAACTATCCAAGGTGATGCTGATCGTGATCGGCGTCGCCCCGGTGCTGGCCCGGGACCTCGAACAGCGCGCCCGCGAGATCCCCAGCGAGCTGCTGGTCAAGGCTCAGACGCTGGGCGCCACCACCTGGACGCTGATCCTCCGGGTGATCCTGCCGCAGTTGCTGCCGCGCCTGCTGATCGCCCTGCGCCTGGCGCTCGGCTCGGCCTGGCTGTTCCTCATCGCCGCCGAGGCGATCGCCTCCACCGATGGCCTCGGCTACCGGATATTCCTGGTGCGCCGCTACCTGGCGATGGACGTGATCCTCCCCTACGTCGCCTGGATCACCCTGCTCGCCTGGCTGATGGACCTCGGCCTCAAGCACCTCACCCGCCTGGCCTTTCCCTGGTACGAAGGGGGCCGGGCATGATCGAAGTACGCAATCTGTGGAAGCAGTACGGCGACCAGACCGTGCTCGAACGCATCAACCTGACCATCAAGGAAGGCGAGTTCTGCTCGCTGGTCGGCGCCTCCGGCTGCGGAAAGTCGACCTTCCTGCGCATGCTGCTCGGCCAGGAACGGCCCTCGCGTGGCGAAATCCTCCTCGACGGCAAACCCCTGGCGGATGAGCCGGACAGCAGCCGCGGCGTGGTTTTCCAGCGCTACTCGGTGTTCCCGCACCTGTCGGTGCTGGACAACGTCGCCCTCGGCCTGGAACTGCCGCGCGCGCCCCTGCTCGGCCGCCTGCTCGGCAGTGCCAAGGCCGAAGCCCGCGAACAGGCGCGACAGCTGTTGCAGCGCGTCGGCCTCGGGCATGCGCTGGAGAAGTACCCGGCGCAGCTCTCCGGCGGCATGCAGCAGCGTCTGGCGATCGCCCAGGCGCTGATCATGAAACCGCGCGTGCTGCTCCTCGACGAACCTTTCGGCGCGCTCGATCCGGGCATCCGCAAGGACATGCACGCGCTGTTGCGCGAGCTTTGGCAGGAAACCCGGCTGACCGTGTTCATGGTCACCCACGACCTCAACGAAGGCTTCAGCCTGGCCAGCCGCGTGCTGGTCTTCGACAAGCTGCGCGTCGATCCGCACGAACCGGGCGCCTATGGCGCACGCATCACCTACAACATCCCGCTCAGCCGCCGCCGCGAACCGGTGTCGCTGGCTGCAGTGGTCACGTCGCCCGGCGCTTCAGCCGCGGCCCTGATCCCGAGGTAATCGCCATGACTTCGAGCTTGCCCCTGCGCCCCGCCCTCTACCAGGAAACCGTTCCGGGCGGCGGCCATACCTCCTTCGTGCTCAAGCGCGGCCAACTGCTGCGCATCACCGATCTCGAAGGCGGCGCCAACGTCAGCCTGATGCTGCTAAACGCCACCGAGAAGAGCGAACGGCTGAACCTGCCGGACACCCTCAAGTGCCAGCACACCGCCAAACTGACCACCGGTCACTGCCTGTATTCGGACATGGGCCGCGTGCTGGCGGCGATCACCGCCGACACCTGCGGCTGGCACGACAGCTTCGGCGGCCTGCTCAACGCCGCCGAGGTGAAGGAGAAGTACGGCGAGGGCCGCTATCAGGAACTGCGCAACGGCTTCTTCCGCAACGGCGTGGACAACCTGCTGGTGGAAATGGGCAAGTGGAACCTCGGCCTGGCCGACCTGCTGATGGTGCTCAACCTGTTCAGCAAGGTCAGCGTCGATGCCGAGGGCTACTTCCATTTCGAGGCGGAGAACTCCAAGGCCGGCGACTACATCGAGCTGTACGCGCCGATGGACTGCCTGGTGGTGCTCACCGCCCTGCAGCACCCGATGGACCCGAACCCCGAGTACGCGCCCAAGCCGGTCCAGCTGAGCTGGAGCCAGGTCGCCAGCGATGGCATCAGCGTGCTCTGCCGCACGTCGCGCCCGGAAAACGGCCGCGGCTTCCACAACACCGAACGTCTGTACCTCTGAGGGCTGCCGCCATGTCCCTGACCACCAGCGAAAAACATTCCGACGCCGCCACCCGCACCTACATCCCGGCGGGCGAACCGAGCCTGACTGAGCTGAAAGCCGGGCAGACCCTGCGCATCCACGACCTGGAGGGCAACCAGGCGGTCGACACGCTGTTCTTCAGCGCGCGCAACCCGCGCGAGCGCTACGACGCCCAGCGCACCCTGCGCAAACAGAACCGCGTCTACCTCACCACCGGCACGGTGCTCTGGTCCAACCTCGGCAACCCGATGCTGACCATCGTCGCCGACACCTGCGGTCGCCACGACACCCTCGGCGGCGCCTGTGCGCAGGAGAGCAACACCGTGCGCTACGCCCTCGACAAGCGCTACATGCACAGCTGCCGCGACAACTTCCTGCGCGCCAGCCTGCACGACGGCCGCCTGAGCAAGCCGGACATCGCGCCGAACATCAACTTCTTCATGAACGTCCCGGTGACCCCGGAAGGCGGGCTGACCTTCGAGGACGGCATCTCCGCACCGGGCAAATACGTCGAACTGCGCGCCGAGATGGACGTGATCGTGCTGATCTCCAACTGCCCGCAGCTGAACAACCCGTGCAACGGCTGGAACCCCACGGCGGCCGAGCTGCTGGTCTGGGAGTGACGCAACGTCCCGAAAGGGCAACCGGAGGATGGGTTGAGCCCGCGACACCCATCGCTTTCCAACGCCGGTCCCGATGGGTATCGCTTCGCCCGACCCAGCCTGCGAACACGCAACGCCCTCACCGTCCAGAAGGGATGAGGAAATACAGAGATACCACCCACCACGGACGACCGTGGTGTCAACCGAATAGCGGCGGGACGCCCCGCCCCTTCATGGGGAACACCTCATGTTCAGCACGCTGCTGATCGCCAACCGCGGCGCGATTGCCTGCCGCATCCTGCGAACCCTGCGCACGCTGCAGGTGCGCGGCGTCGCCGTGTACTCGGAAGCCGACGCCGCCAGCCTGCACATCAGCCAGGCCGACGAAGCCTTCAGCCTCGGTGAAGGCCCCGCGGCCGGCACCTACCTGGACGTCGCCAAGCTGCTCGACATCGCTAAACGCAGCGGCGCCCAGGCGATCCATCCCGGCTACGGTTTCCTCTCCGAAAACGCGGCGTTCGCCGAAGCCTGCGAGGCCGCCGGCATCGCCTTCGTCGGTCCGACGCCCGAACAGCTGCGCGTGTTCGGCCTCAAGCACACCGCCCGCGCGCTGGCCAGGCAGCACGGCGTGCCGATGCTGGAAGGCACCGAGCTGCTGGAAAACCTCGACGCCGCGCTCAGCGCCGGCGAACAGGTCGGCTACCCGGTGATGCTGAAAAGCACCGCCGGCGGTGGCGGCATCGGCATGCGCGTGTGCCGCTCGGCGCAGGAGCTGGCCGATGCGTTCGACGCGGTCAAGCGCCTCGGGCAGAACAACTTCAGCGACTCGGGCGTATTCATCGAGAAATACATCCAGCGCGCCCGCCATCTGGAAGTCCAGGTGTTCGGCGACGGCCAGGGCGAAGTCATCGCCCTCGGCGTGCGCGACTGCTCGGTGCAGCGGCGCAACCAGAAGGTGCTGGAGGAAACCCCGGCACCGAACCTGCCGGCCGGCATGGCCGACGCGCTGTGCGCGGCAGCGATCAAGCTGGCCAAGGCGGTCAGCTACCGCAGCGCCGGCACCGTGGAGTTCGTCTACGACAGCGAGGCCGAGCGCTTCTACTTCCTCGAGGTGAACACCCGCCTGCAGGTCGAGCACGGCGTCACCGAACAGGTCTGGGGCGTCGACCTGGTGCGCTGGATGATCGAGCTGGCGGCCGGCGACCTGGCGCCGCTGAGTGAACTGACGGAGCACCTGAAACCCAGCGGCCACGCCATCCAGGCACGCCTGTATGCCGAAGATCCGGGCCGCGACTTCCAGCCCAGCCCCGGCCTGCTCACCGCCGTGGACTTCCCCGAGACCGACGGCAAGGCCCTGCGCATCGACACCTGGGTCGAGGCCGGCTGCGAGATTCCGCCCTACTTCGACCCGATGATCGCCAAGCTCATCGCCTGGGCACCGACCCGCGAGGCCGCCCGCGCCGGGCTCGACCGGGCGCTGGCCGACACGCTGCTGTACGGCGTGGAATCCAACCGCGGCTACCTGCGGCAGATCATCGAAGACGCGCCCTTCGCCAGCGGCTCGCCCTGGACCCGCTGCCTGGAAAACCTGGTCTACCGGGCCAACACCTTCGAGGTGCTCTCCGCCGGCACCCAGACCACCGTGCAGGACTTCCCCGGTCGCCTCGGCTACTGGGCGGTCGGCGTGCCTCCGTCGGGGCCGATGGACGACCGCGCGCTGCGCCTGGGCAATCGCCTGCTGGGCAACGACGAAGGCGCCGCCGGCCTGGAAATCACCATGAGCGGTCCGCTGCTGCGCTTCAACACCGATGCGGTGGTGGCGGTGACCGGCGCGGAAATTCCGCTGAGCGTGGATGGCGTCGAACGCCCAATGAACACCGCGCTGCTGATCGAGGCCGGCAGCACGCTGAGCCTCGGCACCCTCGCCGGCAGCGGCGCGCGCGCGTACCTGACCCTGCGTGGCGGTCTGCAGGTGCCGGAATACCTGGGCAGTAAAAGCACCTTCACCCTCGGCCAGTTCGGCGGCCACGCGGGCCGCGCCCTGCGCGCCGGCGACGTACTGCACCTTCCGGCCCTGAGCGACGCCAGCAACGGCGCGCAACTGCCTGCCGAGCTGTGCCCCGCCTTGCCCGCCGTGCGCGAAATCCGCGTGATCTACGGCCCGCATGGCGCGCCGGAATACTTCACTCCGGCCTACATCGACACCTTCCTCGCCACCCATTGGGAAGTGCACTTCAACTCCAGCCGCACCGGCGTGCGCCTGATCGGCCCGAAACCGGAATGGGTGCGCGACAGCGGCGGCGAAGCCGGCCTGCACCCGTCGAACATCCACGACAACCCCTATGCCATCGGCGCGGTGGACTTCACCGGCGACATGCCGGTAATCCTCGGCCCGGACGGCCCGAGCCTGGGCGGCTTCGTCTGCCCGGTGACCATCATCGAAGCGGACCTGTGGCAGCTAGGCCAGCTCAAGGCCGGCGACAAGCTGCGCTTCGTGCCGGTGAACATCGAGACCGCCCGCACGCTGGCCAAGGCACGCAAAGCAGAAGTGGCCGGACTGGAAGCGGTCGCGGTGAACTGGCAGCCAATCCCGCTGGAGCCGCCGGTGATCCTCGACATCGGCAGCCAGGACAAGCGCCTGGTCGCCCGCCTCTCCGGCGACACCCACCTGCTGCTGGAAATCGGCCAGCCGGAACTGGACCTGGTGCTGCGCTTCCGCGGCCATGCGCTGATGCAGGCGCTGGAAGCCAAGAGCCTGAAGGGCGTAGTCGACCTTACCCCCGGCATCCGCTCGCTGCAGGTGCACTACCAGCCGGAAACCCTGTCGCTGGCCAACCTGCTGGCGGTGGTGATCGGCGAGTGGGACGCGGTGTGCAACACCCGCGACCTCAAGGTGCCGTCGCGCATCGTCCACCTGCCGCTGTCCTGGGACGATCCGGCCTGCCAGCTGGCCATCGACAAGTACATGACCACGGTGCGCAAGGACGCGCCCTGGTGCCCGAGCAACCTGGAGTTCATCCGCCGCATCAACGACCTGCCCAACCTGGATGAGGTCTACAAGACCGTCTTCGACGCCAGCTACCTGGTGATGGGCCTGGGCGACGTCTACCTCGGCGCGCCGGTGGCCACGCCGCTGGACCCGCGCCACCGCCTGGTCACCACCAAGTACAACCCGGCGCGCACCTGGACCGCGGAGAACTCGGTGGGCATCGGCGGCGCCTACCTGTGCGTGTACGGCATGGAAGGCCCCGGCGGTTACCAGTTCGTCGGCCGCACCCTGCAGATGTGGAACCGCTACCGCGAAGTCGGCGCATTCCACGGCAAACCCTGGCTGCTGCGCTTCTTTGACCAGATCCGCTTCTACCCGGTGGGCGCCGAAGAGCTGCTGCAGATCCGCCGCGATTTCCCGCTCGGGCGCTTCGACCTGCGCATCGAGGACAGCGAGCTGGCCCTGGCCGATTACCAGGGATTCCTCAACGAGGAAGCCGAGGGCATCGACGCCTTCCGCACCCAGCAACGCGCCGCCTTCGACGCCGAACGCCAGCGCTGGATCGCCTCCGGCCAGGCCCATTACGAAAGCGAGGAAGTGGTCGCCGAGCTGGGCGACGACGCCCCGCTCGCGGCCGGCCTGCACAGCATCGACAGCCACATCGCCGGCAATCTCTGGCAGGTGCAGGTCGAGGAAGGCAGTGCGGTGAAAGCCGGCGACGTGCTGGTGATCCTCGAGTCGATGAAGATGGAAATCCCGCTCACCGCCCCACGCGATGGCGTGGTCCGCGAAGTCCGCGTGCAACCCGGCTCGCCGGTACGCGCCGGGCAGCGCGTGGTGGTGCTCGAAGAGGCCTGAAACCGATTTGGGAGGCGGCTGGGGCCACACCCTCCGCCCCGAAACTCACAGACGCGCGGCGCCGTAGGGTGCGCCGCGCGCACCAACCGAACCTGCGGTGCGCACGGCGCACCCTACGAGGGAACTGCGATGACCCATGAATTCGACCTGCGCCTCGGCGCCCTGAAAACCGCCTATGCCGAAGGCCGCCTGAACCCACGCCAGTTGATCCTCGCCCTGCGCGAAAAAGCCGCCGCGCTGAACCCGGAATTCAACCTGTTCATCCACCTGCTCAGCGTGGAAGAGCTGGAACCCTACCTCGCCGCACTGGACGGCAAGGCCGCCGACAGCCTGCCGCTGTTCGGCGTGCCCTTCGCGCTGAAGGACAACATCGACCTGGCCGGCATTCCCACCACCGCCGCCTGCCCGGCCTTCGCCTACACGGCGGAGCGCTCGGCGACGCTGGTCGAGCAACTGATCGCCCTCGGCGCGGTGCCGATCGGCAAGACCAACCTCGACCAGTTCGCCACCGGCCTCAACGGCACCCGCTCGCCCTACGGCGAATGCCGCAACAGCGTGCACCCGGACTACCCGTCGGGCGGCTCCAGCGCCGGCTCCTCGCTGGCCGTGGCGCTGGGCGTGGCGAGTTTCTCGCTGGGCACCGACACCGCCGGCTCCGGCCGCGTGCCGGCGGCGCTGAACAACCTGGTCGGGCTGAAGGCGACCAAGGGCCTGGTGTCCACCGCCGGCGTGGTACCGGCCTGCCGCACCCTGGACGTGGTCAGCTTCTTCACCGCCAGCGCCCGCGAAGCCAGCCAGCTGCTCGCCCTGACCGCCGCCCTCGACCCGCGCGACGCCTACAGCCGCGCCAACCCGCTGTGGAACGACGGCAGCGCCTTCGGCAAGCCACGTCCGTTCCGCTTCGGGGTGCCGACCCAGCTGGAGTTCCTCGGCTGCACGGAAAGCCCGGCCCTGTTCGCCGAGGCCGTCGCCAGCCTGAAAGCCCTCGGCGGCACCCCTGTGCCGCTGGACTTCGCGCCCTTCCTCGAGGCCGCGCGCCTGCTCTACGAAGGCCCGTGGGTCGCCGAGCGCTACAGCGTCGCCGGCGAGCTGATGGAGAATGACCCGGAAGCCGTGCTGCCGGTGATCCGCGCGGTGCTGGCCAAGGCGCCGGGCACCACGGCTGTCGAGGCGTTCCGCGCGCAGTACCGTCTGCAGGAACTCAAGGCGATCTGCGACAAGGCGTTCGAGGGTCTGGATTGCGTGCTGACGCCAAGCATTCCACGCCCGGTAACGCTGGCCGAACTGCACGCCGAACCGGTCGCGCGCAACTCCGACCTCGGCTACTACACCAACTTCATGAACCTGCTGGACTACGCCGCCGTCGCCGTGCCGAGCGCCTTCATGGCCAACGGTCTGCCGTGGGGCGTGACGCTGTTCGGCCGCGCCTTCACCGACCAGTACCTGCTCGGCATCGCCGACGCACTGCAGGGCGAACGCAACCTGCCGCTGGTGGGTGGATGGGCGCTGGACGCCGTCGCCTCGGCCACGCCGTCGCGCAACGACAGGGCCCGCGTGGTGGTCTGCGGTGCGCACCTGGACGGCCTGCCGCTGAACTGGCAGCTGCGCAAGCGTGGCGGGCGGTTGCTGCAGACCACACACAGCTCGCCTGACTACCAGCTCCATGCGCTGGCCGGCGGCCCGCCGTTCCGCCCGGGCATGGTGCGGGTCGCCGAGGGCGGCGTGGCCATCGAAGTGGAAGTCTGGGAGCTGTCGAGCGCCGAGCTGGGCTCCTTCCTCACCGGCATCCCCGCGCCACTCGGCCTGGGCAAGGTGCAACTGGCCGATGGCAGCTGGGAAACCGGTTTCATCTGCGAGCCCTACGGCCTGCAAGGCGCCACCGACATCACCTCGTTCGGCGGCTGGCGCGCCTACATGAAGAGCCGCTGACCCCGGCGCGACCGCGCGCCGCCCGGCGCGTGACGCCCCGGCGGCGCCACGCTAGCATGGCGGCGCGTTCAACCAGGCCCGCCGTCCATGCCGCTGCCCACCGATTCCGGCGCTCGCGCCGCATCCTCCGTCGATCCCGCTCGCTGCCCGTTGTGCGGGCAAGCCAACCGCTGCGCGCAGAGCGACCCGGCGACCCGCAAGCTGCCCTGCTGGTGCTTCTCCACGCCGGTTTCGCCAGGCACCCTCGCGCGCCTGCCGGAAGAGGCACGCGACAAGGCCTGCCTGTGCCCGAACTGCGCCACGCTCGACGAGCCGGGCTGACGCGTGCGCCTGGATCGTTTTATCGCCAACCTGCCGCAGCTCAACCGTCAGCAGACCCAGCGCCTGCTGGTGGAACGGCGCGTGCGGGTCGACGGCGAGCCGGTTACCGATGGCCGTCACGAGGTGCGTGTGTTCAGTCGCATCGAGCTGGACGATGAACTGCTGCAGGCCGGCAAGCCGGCGCGCTACTTCATGCTGCACAAGCCGGCCGGCTGGGTCAGCGCCACCGAGCATGACGAACATCCCACGGTCCTCGACCTGCTGAACGAGCCGGACAAGCACGAGCTGCACCTGGCCGGGCGCCTCGACCTGAACACCACCGGGCTGCTGCTGATCACCAACGACGGCCAGTGGTCGAGACGACTGACCCAGCCGCAGACGCACCTGCCCAAGGTCTACCGTGTCGAGACCGGCGAGCCGATCCTGGAGGAATACATCGAGGCCTTCGCCCGCGGCCTGTATTTCCGCTTCGAGGACCTCACCACCCGCCCCGCCCGACTGCGGATTCTCGACAGCCACCATGCGCTGCTGACGCTGGTCGAGGGGCGCTACCACCAGGTCAAGCGCATGTTCGGCCACTTCCAGAACCCGGTGCTGCGCCTGCACCGGCAGAGCATCGGGCCGCTGCAGCTGGACCCGGCGCTCGCCGAAGGCGCCTACCGCGCACTGCGCGCGGATGAACTGGAGGCGCTGCAACGCGCGGTGGCAGACGCCTCGTCGGCCGACGGCCTGGCGGATGGCATCGAACCGGACTAGTCGCCTGACGCGAGGCGCCCAGCCGCGGGCAAGCCACCACGGCCCTCAGCAGATCCCAGCCTGAAAGGCGCGACCAGGCCACACAGGCCGCTTTTCGCGCACGGCCGGGACGCGCGCCAACGCCCCACAGGCCGCCAACCACGGTGCCTGCAGCCGCCCGTCCGAGCCGATAGGTGGCAGTTGGCCGTTACCGGGAAACGGCGCATGCTCTGGCACGCAGCTGTCCCGGTTCGCGGCACGTCCGGCCTTTTCTGGCGGGAACCCCGAACGCCATCTGCGTCTCCGATCCAGACGTAACTGAATGCCTCGTCAGCCCGTGCTCCCGCCAGCAACGGGCCGTTCGTGGTGCAGGGGGTGGATGGCCATGGATTTTCTCTCGATCCGCAACACCACTGGCTCCCCTACTACTATTCCTCACGTCCGGGCGATCACCGGGACGAGCCACTGGCATATTTTCAAAACCGCCGAACGTTATTGCGAGAAAACGGGTCAATTTCCGTCGCGGGACACGGGTGTTACGCACGACACGCAGTCCGAGGATAAAAATGCACAAAGGATGGGGCTGGTATGAAGAAGTCTGATAGCGAGATCGCCAAGATCGCGTTCGTTTTCGTGCCCATGGTCCTGCAACCGCTGCTGAACTTCCTCTTCCTGATCCTCGTGGCCAAGCATTCTTCGCTGGAGGAATACGGCTCGCTGGCGCTGAGCATGGTGCTGGTGTCGGTGGTGGTCGGCTTCTCGGATTTCGGCCTGCGCGATTACCTGCTGAGCAAGGGCGCCATCGCCAAGGGCCTTTCCAGCGGCGAGAACCTGTTCCTCCCGGCGACCGTGGGCTACCTGATTCTGGTCATGGCCACGATGTTCTACCTGGGCCAGGTCGGCGGCACCAACGCGTCCTACTACCTGCTGATCTGCTTCCTGCCCGAGGCGCTGGCCTTTGCCGTCCTGCAGCGCTGCCTGTTCTTTCACTACCAGCGCCAGGACCGGCTGGTGCGTTTCTCGTCGCTTGACTCGCTCTTCAAATCGCTGCCCTTCGCGGTGAAGATCGGCGTCTTCCTGCTCACCGGCAACCTGATCCTTTCCGTGGCGCTCGGCGCAAGCGTGGCGATGGTGGCCTACCTGGCCTGGTTCTACCTGCGCTGCATCCGTGAGCCGGGTTTCTTCGCCGCCAATACCCAGGTCTTCGCGACGCTGGGAAAGATGCTGACGCTGTGGCGCTCCTGGCTGCCGTTCACCATTTCCTTCTTCGCCTTCTTCCTCTACTTCGGCGCGGACCGGATTCTCATCGAGGCCCTCCTCGACTCCGAGCACCTGGCGATCTACGCCGCCGCCACCTCGTTCATCGCCATCGGCCAGATCGCCGTCACCGCCTTCTGGTCGCTGTACATGCCGCGCATCTCCCGCGGCTACAACGAACTCGGCCAGCGCAAGTTCATCGTGCTCGCCTTCGGCCTGTCGCTGGCCATGTTCGCCGCGTACCAGATCTTCGCCCTGTTCCTGTTCCACCTGTTCTATCCGAACACCTACGCCGGCGCCTCGCTGATCCTCAAGATCATGGCCTGCTTCTTCATTTTCCGGCTGGTCAACGTGGTGTTCGAGATGTACTGGGTGGCCAAGGAGCGCTACGCGATCTTCGTCAAGATGCGGGTGTTCTGCGGGCTGCTCAGCGTCGGCCTGAACTGGATCTTCATCCCGGTGTTCGGGCTGATCGCTCCCGCGGTCATCGTGGTCCTCTGCGAACTGACGCTGACGCTGTTCATTCTCGTTGCCGAGTACCGCTGGAAAGCCCTGCCCGTGGCCGAATTCCAGGAAACGCCCGTGGAGATCCTTCCGGCCGCCATACCGCTCGAGGTCAACGCCGAATCGCCGCCGGGCGCGATCGCCAGCAACACCTTCGTCGAGCAGACGGTGCTGGGCTCCGGCAGGCCCGGCGCCTGACCAGCCCCGCCGCTCAGCGACGGCTGCGCAGCGCGCGTTCGCGCAGGTAGTCCACCAGTTCGTCCTGCTTGCCGGCGAATTCGATGCGCTCGGCCTTGCTCTCGCGCTGGAAGGCGTACATCGGATCGTAGTACTCGCGCAGAAGCCCCTCGATCCAACCGCGGTGCAGGTCCACCGCGCCGCTGCGGCGCTGCTCGTCGAGCGCCGCCTGCATGATCGCCAGCAAGCGCTGGTAGCGCTCACCGCCGAGGCGCTTGTGGATGTTGCCCAGGCTCTCCAGCAGCCGTGCGGCATACTGCTCGAAGCCGGCTTCGCCCTGAAGGTCGACGAATTCGGCGCACAGATCGACCACGTAATCGCGCAGGATGCGCTCCACCCGGTCGTCGAACGCATCCTCCAGCCAGACCAGCGGGAACCCCTGCATGCCCTGGTACAGCTCCAGCGGAAGCGCGCAGCGACCGATCATCCGCCCCTCGTCCTCGACCACGAACTGCTCGATGCCGGCGGCGCGCTTCTTCAGTACGTCGACGGCCAGGCGGTTCTCGAAATCGATGTTCGACGGCTGCCCGGTGGCGCGCTTGCCGAAACTGGAGCCGCGATGGTTCGCGTGGCCCTCGAGGTCGAGGCTGTTGTCCAGCCGGGCGATGACGTCGGTCTTGCCGGTTCCGGTCAGCCCGCCGACGACGACGAACGCGCACCGCTCCAGCGCCTCGCGGGTGGTTTCGAGGAGAAAGGTACGCATCGCCTTGTAGCCGCCGACCACCCGCGGATAGGCGATGCCCGCCTCGCTCTCCAGCCACTGCTGGACGATCTGCGAGCGCAAGCCTCCGCGGAAACAGTACAGGTAGCCCTGCGGGTTGGCCTGGGCGAACGCCGCCCAGCGAGCGATGCGCTCGGCCTTGGTGGCGCCGGAAACCAGCTGGTGACCCAGTTCGATGGCGGCCTGCTGGCCGTGCTGCTTGTAGCAGGTGCCGACGCGCTGGCGCTCGACATCGGTCATCAGCGGCAGGTTGACGGCGCCGGGGAAGGCACCCTTGTCGAACTCGACCGGTGCGCGGGCGTCCATCATCGGCAGGTCGTTGAGGAAGATTTCGCGGTAGTCGGCGCTGTTGTCTCGCATCAGCAGACCTCGACCGCGTAACGCTGTCGCTCGACCAGCTCACCGATCGGCGCCAGGTCCAGCCCGAGCTCGGCGGCAACGGCGAGGAACTCCGCTTCGCCCTCGACGCTCACCGCCACCAGCAGGCCGCCGCTGGTCTGCGGGTCGCAGAGCAGGTGCTGCTGCTCCTCGCTGAGCGCGCCGATGCGCTCGCCGTAGCTCTCGTAATTGCGCAGGGTACCGCCGGGCACGCAGCCTTCGGCGAGGTAGTGCTCGACGCCAGGCAGTCGCGGGACCCGGGCGTACTCCAGGCGCGCGCTGAGCCCGCTGCCATCGGCCATCTCCACCAAGTGGCCGAGCAGGCCGAAGCCGGTGACGTCGGTCATCGCGGTGACTCCGGCCAGCTTGCCAAAGCGGCTGCCGGGCTTGTTCAGCGTGCACATCCAGTCCCGCGCCAGGCCGACGTCCTCGGCACGCAGCCTGGCCTTCTTCTCGGCGGTGGTGAGGATGCCGATGCCCAGCGGCTTGGTCAGGTAGAGGCGGCTGCCGACGCGGGCGGTGTCGTTGCGCTTCATGTGGCGCTTGTCCACCACGCCGGTGACGGCGAGGCCGAAGATCGGCTCGGGCGCATCGATGGAGTGCCCGCCGGCCAGCGGAATTCCGGCGGCGTCGCACACCGCGCGGCCGCCGCGGATCACCTCGCGCGCCACTTCCGCGGGCAGCAGGTTGACCGGCCAGCCGAGGATGGCGATGGCCATCAGCGGATCGCCGCCCATGGCGTAGATGTCGCTGATGGCATTGGTCGCGGCGATGCGGCCGAAGTCGAACGGATCGTCGACGATCGGCATGAAGAAGTCGGTGGTGGAAACCACGCCGCGCTCGTCGTCCAGCGCGTAGACCGCCGCGTCGTCGCGCGAGGCGTTGCCGACCCAGAGCTTCGGGTCGAGGTTCTGCGCGCCGCTGCCGGCGAGGATCACTTCCAGGACCTTGGGGGAAATCTTGCAGCCGCAGCCGGCGCCGTGGCTGTACTGGGTCAGACGAATAGGCTCGCTCATCGGGGTACCTCGGGACTGTGGCGGCGGATTCTAGCAAAGCGGGCCGCGCCTGCCCGCGTCGCTCCATCGGTTCACGCCTGCGGCCTGGAGGCGGATGCACGCGGACAGGGACAACGCTCGCGACCCGGTGCCGCCATGGCGCCACGGCGAAACCGTGAATCCATGGAGGACACCAAGCGCTGGAGTTCGAACGCTTGCAGTCGGCGCCCCGTCGCGCGGACAACGGCTCGCGACGACCATCCGTCGAGCGAAACTGCAGACAATCGCTGGCAGTCACAGTCATCCTTCTTATAATCGCCGCCACCGCGATCCGCCGCGAAGCATGCGGCGGCATCTCTTTCCTTTTTCCGCCATTGAACCGGAGAACTCCCATGCTCAAGCGATCCCTCGCGCTCGCCGCCGGCTTTGCCCTGTCCCTGACCGCCACCCTCGCCAGCGCCGCCGACGTGCTGCGCGTCAGCGCGATTCCGGACGAAGCCCCCACCGAACTGCTGCGCAAGTTCAAGCCGCTGGGCGAATACCTGGAGAAGCAGATCGGCATGAAGGTCGAGTTCGTCCCGGTCGCCGACTATCCGGCGGTGGTCGAAGCGCTCGCCACCGATCGCCTGGACATGGCCTGGCTCGGCGGCTTCACCTTCGTGCAGGTGCACCTGAAAGCCAAGGACGCCATTCCGCTGGTGCAACGCGAGCAGGATGCGCAGTTCACCAGCAAATTCATCAGCGCCGATCCAGCGGTGAAATCCCTCGCCGATCTCAAGGGCAAGACCTTCGCCTTCGGCTCGATCTCTTCCACCTCCGGCAGCCTGATGCCGCGCTACTTCATGCTGCAGGACGGCATCAAGCCGGAAACCTACTTCAGCCGCGTGGCCTACTCCGGAGCGCATGACGCCACCGCCGCCTGGGTCCAGGCCGGCAAGGTCGACGCTGGCGTGCTCAACGCCAGCGTCTGGCAGAAGCTGGTGGACAGCGGCAAGGTCGACATCGGCAAGGTGCACGTCTTCGCCACCACGCCCAGCTATTACGACTACAACTGGACCGTGCGCGGCAGCCTCGACCCGGCCATCACCGCCAAGCTGAAGGCCGCGTTCCTCGCCCTCGACCCGGCCGTCCCGGAGCAGAAAGCCATCCTCGACCTGCAGGCGGCCAGCCGCTTCATCGAAACCAGCCCGGAAAACTACAAGGGCATCGAGGAAGCCGCGCGCGCCGCCGACCTGCTGAAATGACCCTGCGCCTCACCCAGGCCGGCCTGCAGCATCGCGACGGCAGCCACGCCCTGCGTGGCGTGGACCTGAGCATCGAAGCCGGCGAACGGGTCGCCATCATCGGCCCGTCCGGTGCCGGCAAGTCGAGCCTGCTGAACCTGCTGGGCACCGCCAGGCCGCCCAGTTCGGGGCGGCTCGAGGTGCTCGGCCGGCAGCCCTGGCAACTGTCCGGACGCCAGCGGCAGAAGCTGCGCACACACATCGGCCTGATCCATCAAGCGCCGCCGCTGCCACCGCGCCAGCGCGTGGTCACCGCGGTGCTGGCCGGCAAGCTCGGCCAGTGGGGCTTGGCCAAAAGCCTGCTCAACCTGCTCTATCCGCTGGACATTCCCGGCGCCCGCGGGCAACTGGCGAAGCTGGATCTGGCGGACAAACTGTTCGCCCAGTGCCAGCAACTGTCCGGCGGCCAGCTACAGCGGGTCGGCATCGCCCGCGTGCTGTACCAGGCGCCGGAGTTGCTGCTGGCCGACGAGCCGGTGTCGGCGATGGACCCGGTGCTGGCCGACCACACGCTCTCGGTGCTCTGCCGACATGCCGGCGAGCATGGCGTGACGCTGGTCGCCAGCCTGCATACGGTGGAACTGGCGCTGGCGCACTTCCCCCGGGTGATCGGCCTGCGCGAAGGCCGAATCGTCTTCGACCGCCCCGCCGCAGAGGTCGACCGAGGGTTGCTCGACGCCCTCTACGCCAACGAGCAGTTGCTCCCGCCGGCCCCGCCGCACATCGGGGCCACGGCCGTACAGATTCCCCGATGCTGAAGACTGCCGAACGCGACCCGGCCGCCCTGCCGCGCCTGCTGATCGCGCTGCTGGCCATTGTCCTGCTGTGGCCGGGCGTGCGCCTGAGCGAACTGGACCTCGGGGTATTCCTGCAGTCCGGCAGCAGCGAGGTCGGCCGCTTCCTAGCCGGTTTCTGGCCGCCGGCGAGGGACGCCGAGTTTCTGCAGATCCTGCTCGACGCCACCCTGCAGACCCTGGCCATCGCCACCGCAGGGATGACCCTGGCGCTGCTCATCGCGTTGCCCGCCAGCCTGATCGCCAGCCGCGCGCTGTCGCTGTCCGCCGCAGTGCGAGGCGGCCAGCCGCTGTGGTGGGCGCAGTTGCTGCGCTGGCCGGTGCGCGGCCTGCTGATCTTCCTGCGCAGCGTGCCGGAGATCGTCTGGGCGCTGCTGTTCGTGCGCGCCGTCGGCCTCGGCCCCACGGCCGGCGTTCTGGCCATCGCCATCACCTACAGCGGCATGCTCGGCAAGGTCTATGCGGAAATCTTCGAGTCGGTGGACCAGCGCCCGGCCCACGCCCTGATGCAGGCTGGCAGCGGTCGGCTGGCGGCCTTCCTCTATGGCGTACTGCCGAATGCCGCGGCGGAAATGCTCTCCTACAGCGTCTACCGCTGGGAGTGCGCGATCCGCGCCTCGGTGGTGATGGGCTTCGTCGGCGCCGGCGGCCTCGGCCAGCAGATCGATCTCTCGCTGCGCATGTTCGCCGGCAGCGAAGTCGCCAGCATCCTGCTGACCTTCTTCGTCCTGGTGCTGCTGGCCGACCTGCTCAGCCGCCTGTTGCGCGGGAGGCTGGGATGAAGCGTCTGCTGGACGCCGGCCTGCTGCTGGCATTGCTGGCGGCAGTGATTGCCGCGTTCGCCTACCTACGCATCGATCTCGGCGCCCTGACCGGCAGCGAGAACCTCGGCCACATGGGCGACTACGCCAGGCGCTTCCTCAGCCCGGACCTCAGCGCCGGGCACCTCGGGGCGATCGGCAAGGGCGCGTTGGAAACCCTGGCGATGTCGGCCGTGGGCACGCTGCTCTCGGCCGTCTTCGGCCTGCTGCTCGCGCTGCCCGCTTCCGGGCGTTTCGGCTGGGCCGCGGCGAACCCGGCGCGGCTGCTGCTGAACGCACTGCGGGCGATTCCGGAACTGGTCTGGGCGGCGCTGATGGTATTCGCCGCCGGCCTCGGGCCGAATGCCGGCACCCTCGCCCTCGCCCTGCACACCACCGGCGTACTCGGCCGGTTGTTCGCCGAAGCGCTGGAAAACACCCCGCAGGCGCCGGCCCAGGCGATCCGCCTGCAGGGCGGCGGCGCCGTGCTGGCGTTCGTCTACGGCACCTTGCCGATCCTCTGGCCGCAACTGCTCGCCTACAGCCTGTATCGCTGGGAAAACAACATCCGTATGGCCAGCGTGCTTGGCTTCGTCGGCGCCGGCGGCCTCGGGCAGATGCTCTACGTGCACCTGAGCCTGTTCCAGGAGGCCCAGGCCAGCAGCGTGATCATCGCCATGCTGGCGCTGGTGTTCGCCGTCGACGCCTTGAGCGGCTGGAGCCGTCAGCGCTGGGTCAAGGCCTGAGCGCGGGAGTGCTCGGGTTGGCGCGAATCCGCTCAGCGTTCTTCGCGCCGGGGCGCCAGCTCGTCGACCTGGAGGTCCAGCCCCCAGTCGCCGGAGGCATGCCAGTCCTCGCCGAAGAGCTCCGCCGGATGCTGGGTGCGGCTGGCGCCATTGCCGCAGTCCATCGCATCGGTCGCGCAGTAGCGGTCGCAGCCCCAGCAGATGCGCTCGGGATGCTTGGGGTTCAAGGGAAATTTCTTGGCCATTGGCGTGGTGTCTTGTTCTGTCGATTTCACGTTCGCAGAGGATGCGCCAATGGCTTTTCCAGGAGCTTGACCATGCTCAAGACGTCGGCCGAAGCCGCGACATTTTGCCCGCAGTGCGACCGACTGGAACCCTTGCTGCGTCATTCTGTCTGAGCCTCGGCTCCCCCTCATCCGCCGCCCCGTCAGGCCTGCCGATCCGCGAGAACGAAGCGACGGCGCGCCTGTCCACCGCTTAGCTACCTCGCCTCCGGAACCGCCGAACGACGGGGCCTGTGCTACGCTTGAAGTCACTCACCGGCCCCATTGCAATACAGGCCGGAGCGGCCAGAAACGGAGGTTGGGAAGCTGGATCGTTCATGACCAATGACCCGGACCGCAGACTGATCCGGCCCCCATTCAAGCGGCAGAGAAGCGCTGCAATGATAGGAAGAGTGAAGGGATTGTGGCTGACATTGATGTCTGTGCCCCGCGACAATCCTCGGCTGTTGAGGGCCCAGTACGTCGCCTTGTCCCGCCAGTTGCCGATGATGTATTTCATCCTTCTGGTGAATACCTGGGCGCTCGCCGTTACCCATCTCGATACGGCGCCCGGCTGGCTGACCCTCGCAATGCCGGCGTTGCTCACGATCATCAGTTTCTGGCGTGCGCAGATCTGGTGGCGCAACCGGAACGACCCGGTTTCCGAGGCCGACATTCTCGCCACGCTGACGCGCACCAATCAGTTGGCGCCGTTCATCGCCGCCGGATTCACCGCCTGGTCCCTGGCCCTCTATCCCTATGGCGATGCCTACGCCCAGGCGCATGTGGCGTTTTTCATGGGCATCACGGTGATCGTCTGCATCTTTTGCCTGATGCACCTGCGCTCGGCGGCGCTGATCACCACGCTGGTGGTCGACGTGGCGTTCGTGGTGTTTTTCGCCTCCACTCATAACCCGACGTTCATCGCGACGTCCATCAACATCCTGCTGGTATCGTCGGCGATGCTCATCGTCCTGCAGAACAACTACCGCGATTTCACCAGCCTGGTGAACGCACAGGCGAAAACCGAGCAGTTGAGCAACGAGAACCTTCGCCTGGCCAATCTGGACAGCCTCACCGGCCTGCCGAACCGGCGCCAATTCTTCACCACCCTCGACAACGCGACGTCCGAGGCCTTGAAAAGTCGCAAACGCCTGGCAGTGGGCATTCTCGATCTGGATGGCTTCAAGCCGGTCAACGACCTGTACGGCCACAGCGTCGGGGACAAGGTGCTGACGCTGGTCGCCGAACGCCTGCTGGAACTGTCCAGCCCGACCGTGCACGTGGCGCGGCTGGGCGGCGACGAGTTCGCGCTGGTGATGAAGGACGACCTCAGCGACGAATCGCTGCAGGCCCTCGGCCGCAAGGCCTGCGGCCTGCTGCGCACCGAGTTCATGCTCGCCGACGTGCCCATCCACATCGGAGCGACCCTGGGCATCGCCACGTTTCCCGGCTCGGCCTCCGACACCACGCAGCTCTATGAGTACGCCGATTACGCGCTGTACCAGGGCAAGCGCAGCAATCCGGGTACCGTCTGCCTGTTCTCCGCCAGCCACCACGAACAACTGCATCGCGACGCCATGACCGAGCAGGCGTTGCGTCGCGCCGACATGGAGGATGAGTTCTACGTCCTGTTCCAGCCGATCCTCAACAGCCACAGCCATGAGACCGTGGCATTCGAGGCGCTGGCCCGATGGAACAGCCCCGAGCTGGGTCAGGTCGCGCCCGGCGTGTTCATACCCGTGGCCGAACACACGGGCCTGATCAGCCGGCTGACGCCTCCGCTGCTCGGCAAGGCGCTCCGCGAAGCCCACGCCTGGCCGGAGGGCATACGCCTTTCCTTCAATCTCTCCGCGATCGACTGTGGGTCACATGAAAGCGTCCAGCAGATCATCGCACTGATCCGGGACAGCGGATTCGACCCCGCCCGCCTGGACCTGGAGATCACCGAAACCGCCATCGTCCAGGACATGGCGCAGATGCAGCGCGCGATCATCCAGTTTCGCCAACTGGGCTGCGGCATCTCGCTGGACGACTTCGGCACCGGCTATTCCAGCCTCAGCCAGCTGCACGCGCTGTCCCTCACCAAGCTGAAGATCGACCGCAGCTTCGTCGCCGGCATCCAGCACAATCCGGCGACCTTCAAGATCGTCAAATCGCTGGTGGGCCTGACCCACGACATGGATATGGAGTGCGTCATCGAAGGCGTCGAAACCCGTGAGGAGCTGGCCGCCCTCACCAGCCTGGGATGCACCCAGGTGCAGGGCTACCTGTTCAGCCGCCCCATCCCCGCAGCCGAGACGCTGGCCTGGCTGGGACAGGCCCGTGTGGAACGGCTATCGAGCTAGGCCCACGAATCCCCGCAAGCAATCGCCAGAGCCTTCCCGCCCCGCAACCCACCAAAAGCCAGCCTCCAGAAACGACAAAGCCCCGAAAACGGGGCCTGGCAAAGCGATTCTGGAGCGGGCGAAGGGAATCGAACCCTCGTCATGAGCTTGGGAAGCTCAGGTAATGCCATTATACGACGCCCGCTGAGGGCGCTCTTTTTACCAGAAAGTGTTTGGGAATTGAAGCGCGTTCGGAAGTTGGACAGCCAAAGGCCGCGGCTGGCCGTGGGGCGCGTCGTCAGTCTCGTGGAGGTTCGCTGCCGGCAACGGCAGCGCCTGCGAACCTTCATAAACCGTTGATCTTCCGTGAAATAGCCGCGCATCCAGGGCAGACGCCGGCATTTTCGCGTGATTCGCATGAAACCCGCTTCGACGAAAAACCTGCAGGAGTCACTTGCAGAGTGAAATTCACCCATTTAGATTATGACTGTAATTCTAAAGCCCTAGGATCGTTCGCGATGAAGAAAACCCGCTTCCAGAGCACGCAATGTCCCGTCGCGAGGAGCCTCGATCATGTCGGTGAGTGGTGGAGCATCCTCATCCTGCGCGATGCCTTCTACGGGCTGAGCCGCTTCGACGATTTCCGCAAAAGCCTCGGCATCGCACCGAACATGCTCACCCGGCGGCTCAACGGGCTGGTCGAGAGCGGGTTGCTGGAGCGCCGCATCTACAGTGAAAAACCGCTGCGCCACGATTACCTGCTGACCGACCGTGGCCGTGACTTCCGGCCGGTGCTGCTGACGCTGATGGACTGGGGCAACAGGCATTTCGCCAAGGGCGGCGCCAGCGTGTTGCTTGCCGACAAGGCCAGCGAGCAGCCCGTGCGATTGCAGCTGATCGACGCCCATAGCGGCGCGCCCATCAGCCGTGAGCGGCACGTGGTGCGCCCAGGCCCGGCGGCGGACGAAGCCCTGCATCGGCGGCTGGACAGCGGCCGGCGGCGGCGCGCCGAACGTGATGCCCAACTGCCCGCCACCTCGGTGACCCTGCCATGACTTCACTGAGCGGCATCGAGCCCGCCACCCAGGCCACCACGCTGAAACCTGCGCGCGGCAAGCCGTTCAAGCGCGTCGTCGCGCTACTGCTGCTGATCGCCCTGTTGGTCGCCGCGGCGCTCTATGCGCTGCACTGGTGGCAGGTCGGTCGTTTCATCGAGCACACCGACGATGCCTACATCGGTGGCGACGTGACGGTGATCGGGCCGAAGGTTGCCGGCTACATCACGCAACTGGCGGTGACCGACAACCAGCCGGTGCGCGCCGGCGACCTGCTGGTGAAGATCGATGATCGCGATTACCGCGCTCGCCTCGACCGCGCCGAGGGTGCGGTGGCGGCCGAGCAGGCGCTGCTGGCCAACCTGGATGCCACCTTGAATCTGCAGCAGGCGCTGATCACCCAGGCCCGTGCGGATATCGAATCCGCCAGCGCCGAGCAGAACCGCGCGCGCAACGACAACCGGCGCTACGTTTCGCTGGTCAGCAAGAACGCCGTTTCGGTGGAGAACGCGCAGCGCGTGGAAGCCACCTACAAGACCGCCCAGGCGAACCAGGCCAAGGCACAGGCCGGGCTGCTCGCCGCCCAGCGCCAGCTGGATGTGATCGCCACGCAGAAGCAACAGGCCCGCGCCGCGCTGATGCAGGCGAACGCGGAACGCGAGATGGCGCAGCTGGACCTGAGCTACACCGAACTGCGCGCGCCGGTGGACGGGGTGATCGGCAACCGCCGTGCGCGGGTCGGCGCCTATGCCGCTGCCGGTACGCAACTGCTGGTGGTGGTGCCGGCGAGCGGGCTCTGGGTGGATGCCAATTTCAAGGAAGACCAGCTTGCCGAGATGCGCCCCGGCCAACCGGTGAGCGTGCGTGCCGACGTACTACCCGGCCGCGAGTTCCACGGCCACCTGGACAGCCTGGCGCCGGCGACCGGCGCGCAGTTCAGCGTGCTGCCTCCGGAGAACGCCACCGGCAACTTCACCAAGATCGTCCAGCGCGTCCCGGTGCGGGTGATCCTCGATCCGGCCGACGGCCTGCTCGGCCAGTTGCGGCCAGGGCTTTCGGTGACCGCCTCGGTGGACACCAGGGCGCAGGCCGAAGCCGCCTCCGCGCCGCTGGCCAGCGTGCCGTGAGCGCTGCCGCCGGCGCCCCGGCATTCGATGCCGCCAGCATGCCCACCGCCCAGAAGGTATTCGCCTTCGCCGCCATGTGTGTGGGCATGTTCATCGCGCTGCTGGATATCCAGATCGTCTCCGCCTCGTTGCGCGACATCGGCGGCGGGCTCTCCGCCGGCGCCGACGAGACCGCCTGGGTACAGACCAGCTACCTGATCGCCGAGATCGTGGTGATCCCGCTGTCCGGCTGGCTGTCGCGGGTGTTCTCCACGCGCTGGCTGTTCTGTGCCTCGGCGATCGGCTTCACCCTGACCAGCCTGCTCTGTGGCCTGGCCTGGAACATCCAGAGCATGATCGCCTTCCGCGCGCTGCAGGGTTTCCTCGGCGGCTCGATGATCCCGATGGTGTTCACCTCGGCGTTCATCTTCTTCAGCGGCAAGCAGAAGGTCATCGCCGCCTCCACCATCGGTGCCATCGCGTCGCTGGCGCCGACCCTGGGGCCGGTGATCGGCGGCTGGATCACCGAGGTTTCGTCCTGGCACTGGCTGTTCTACATCAATCTGGTGCCGGGCATCTTCGTCGCCGTCGCGGTGCCGATGCTGGTGCGCATCGACAAGCCGGACCTGTCGCTGCTCAGGGGCGCCGATTACGCCAGCATGGCGTTCATGGCGATCTTCCTCGGCTGCCTGGAATACACCCTGGAAGAAGGCCCACGCTGGAACTGGTTCAGCGACAGCACCATCGTCGCCACCGCGTGGATTTCCGCCATCGCCGCACTGGCCTTCGTCAGCCGCAGCCTGATCGTCTCCAACCCGATCGTCGACCTGCGCGCACTGAAGGAGCGCAACTTCGCCCTCGGCTGTTTCTTTTCCTTCGTCACCGGCATCGGCCTCTTCGCCACCATCTACCTGACACCGCTGTTCCTCGGTCGAGTGCGCGGCTACAGCGCGCTGGACATCGGCCTCGCGGTGTTTTCCACCGGCGTGTTCCAGGTGATGTCGATCCCGCTCTACGCATTCCTCGCCAACCGCATCGATCTGCGCTGGATACTGATGGCCGGCCTGGCGCTGTTCGCCGTATCGATGTGGGATTTCTCGCCGCTCACCCATGACTGGGGCGCCCGGGAACTGCTGCTGCCGCAGGCCCTGCGCGGCATGGCCCAGCAACTGGCGGTGCCGCCGGCGGTCACCCTGACCCTCGGCGCGCTGGCTCCGGCGCGCCTCAAGCACGCCTCCGGCTTGTTCAACCTGATGCGCAACCTCGGCGGCGCGATTGGCATCGCCGCCTGCGCCACCCTGCTAAACGACCGCACCAACCTGCACTTCACCCGCCTGGCCGAACACCTCAACAGCAGCAACGAGGCGCTGAACCGCTGGCTCGACCAGGTCGGCGGCACCTTCGCCAGCCTTGGCCAGAGCGGCATCGAAGGCAGCACCGCCGCCTTGCGCCAGCTCTGGCTGCTGACCTACCGCGAGGCGCAGACGCAGACCTTTTCGGATGCCTTCCTGACCATCATGTGCTGCTTCATCGTCGCCACCGCGCTGGTGCCGCTGATGCACAAGATCGTGCCACCGGCCGCGCCGCCGGCGGATGCGCACTGAGCAGGAGCGCTGGCGCGCCGCCACTCAGCCACGCGGCTGGTCGTCCCAGAACGGGCGGTTGAATTCCTGCTCGACGTCCACCCGGGTCAGGCCGATGTCCTTGAGCGTCGCGTCGCTGAGGCTCGCCAGGTGACGGCGCTGCGCCGCCAGGCGCTGCCAGCGCGCCAGCAGGGCAAGCAGCCGGCGCCAGTACGGGGGGCGCGATGCCGGGGATAGCTGCCCGCGCATCACCAGCGCATAGCCCTTCTGTTGTTTTTTCATCGCAACCTCCTTCCGCGCAGGCGGGGTTTCGGGCGGCTAACGCGCCGGTGTTTCGAGGAATATCGCCAGGCGCTCGGCTTCGCTGGCGAAGGCGTCGAGCGCGGGATAGGCGCGGGTATCGAGCGCATCGCCGAGCATCATGCGAGTGAAGCTCCAGACGACGGCGACGGTGATGCCGTCCTGGCCGATCGTCTCGCCACCCTGCAGTGGCCGCTGCACCAGTTCGGCCTCCAGCTCGGCGTAGGCCGCGAGCAGTTGGCCGTTGACCCGTTCCAGCCAGGGAGCGTGCTGTTTCTCCACCGGGCGCAGGTTCCGCTCATAGACGATCTGCACGGTCTTCTCCGCCGCGGCGAGCGCCAGGCCGATCACCCTCAACGCGCGCAACCGGTCTGGGAGTGCGGAAGGCATCAGGCTGTGGCCCGGCCCGGCGAGGGCCTCCAGGTAGTCGATGATCAGCGTGGAATCCATCAGCGATTCGCCGCCGTCGCAGACCAGCGTCGGCGCCTTCACCACGGGGTTGATCCGGCGAAAACGCTCGAAGGTGCTGAACACCGAGAGCGGCTCGTGCTCGAAGGCAATGCCCAGCCGCCGGAGGGAAATGGCGACCCGGCGGACGTAGGGCGAATCCAGCATACCTATTAGTTTCATTAACGAATTCCTTTGAGTGTGGATAGCGCCAAGCTGTTTCCCTGGGCGCCATATGGCGGCTCCATGGCAGTTAAATTAGCGCTTAATCTGCCGTGCGAAAATCGATAGAAATTAAGCAATTCTGTTAGATTTGCTTACATGACCACACTTCCCCCGCTCTCCGCATTGCGCAGTTTCGAAACCGTCGTCCGCCTCGGCAGCATCACCCTGGCGGCCGGTGAACTGCACGTCACTCATTCGGCGATCAGCCAGCAGATCAAGCTGCTCGAACAGTTGCTCGGTTTGTCGCTGTTCGTCCGCGAGGGCCGCGGCCTGACGCTGACCGAGGACGGCCGGCTGTATGCGCTGCAGATTCGCCACGCGCTGGCGAACATCGCCGAGGCGACGCGGCTGGTGCAGGACCGCCCCGGCCGCGACGACCTGGTGATCGCCGTGGTGCCCTCCTTCGGGCTGAGCTGGCTGCTGCCGCGGCTGCCGGGTTTCCAGGCGCGATACCCGCGTTACCGGGTGCGCCTGCAAGCCAGCCTGGGCCTGCAGAACATCCGCCAGGAGGCCATCGACGTGGCGATCCGCATGGGCCAGGGCAATTGGGAAGGAGCGACGCAGAAGAAGCTGTTCGACGACGAACTGATCCTGGTCGCCTCGCCACGGCTCAACGGCGGCGAGTTGCCGGACACCCCCGAAGCGGCCATGCGCCTGCCATTGATCCGCACCGGCGAGCCCTGGCTGCGCTGGTGCCAGGCGGCCGGTGTGGAGGAACCTTCCGACAGCGCGGGCCTGTGGATCAACGATTCCAACCTGGTGCTGGAAGCGGTGCGGCTGCAGCAGGGCATCGCCCTGGAGCGCCGCAGCCTGGTCCACGCCGCGTTGCAACACGGCGAACTGGTGCAACTGACCTCGATCGCGGTGCCCTATGCGCATCCGTACTGGCTGGTCTGGCCGCCGCGCGAAAGCAGCCGGCGCAAGCAGGAGGAATTCGCCGGCTGGCTGGAGGAGGAAGTCGCGTTCTATCTGGCGCAACTGAGCCGCTAGGACGCGATCTGCGTTGCTCCGTCCAAGACCCGCGTAGTTCTCTCCAACCCGGCGCGGGGCGGCTTGCGCACACTGCTGGCAAGCAAACCGACAGGAGACCTGCCATGAGTGACTACGTGATCGCCCCCAACGCCCTGCCCTCGGTGGCCGTCGCCGGCCAGTTCGCGCGCTTCCCGATTCGCCGGGTGTTCTGCGTCGGGCGCAATTACTCCGAGCACGCCCGCGAGATGGGCCACGACCCGGACCGCGAACCGCCGTTCTTCTTCATGAAACCGGCCGACGCGGTCGTCCCGGCCGAGGGCACCCTCGCCTATCCGCCGCTCACCGCCGACCTGCACCACGAGGTGGAACTGGTGGTGGCGATCGGCAAGGGCGGGGTCGATATCGACCCCGCGCAGGCGCTGGATCACGTCTGGGGATACGCCGTGGGCCTGGACCTGACGCGCCGCGACCTGCAGGCGCAGGCCAAGAAGATGGGTCGCCCGTGGGAATGGGCCAAGGCCTTCGACGGCTCCGCGCCCTGCAGCGCGCTGGTGCCGGCGAGCGTGGCTGGGCACCCGCAGCGCGGCGCGATCTGGCTCAAGGTGAACGGCGAGGAGCGCCAGCGCGGCGACCTGGCCGAGCAGATCTGGCCGGTCAGCGACGTCATCGCCCATCTCTCGCGATCGGTGCAGCTCAAGGCCGGCGACCTGATCTTCACCGGCACCCCGGCGGGCGTCGGCGCCTTGCAGCCAGGCGACCGCCTCGAAGGCGGCATCGAGGGCATCGCCGAATTCAGCCTGGACATCGCAGCACGCTGATTAAGGCGCGCAGCGGCGAACTCTCCAGGACCAGGGCGCTCCCACAAGCAGATAGGATGGCGCAGCGCACCCGCGCTCGCCCTCCCCGATCACCCTGCGGCCTTCACCGCCCGAGATTCCGGTTACGCCGAACATGCCCGATCCGTCCCGCGTGCCCACGTACGGCATGCACCAGCGCAGCGACCGCGCGGACTTCTACATCCGCGACAAGCAGGCGCGCCCGGCACTGACCGCTCCGCACCGGCACGAGTACTTCCAGATCCAGATCAACCTGGGCGGCGACACGCTGCAGCACATCGGCGGTGCGATCCGACCGTTCCCGCGCAACACCCTGGCGTTCATCCTGCCGCATCGCCTGCACGTGATCCCGCACCCCGAAGACGGCAACTTCGTGCTGATCAACTTCGCCCAGGAGTTCCTCCTGCCGCAGGTGCGCTGCGACGCGCTGGACCTGGAGGACATTCCGCTCAGCGAGGCGCAGGAACTGGCGCCGTTCCGCTTCCAGGAGCACCTGGATTTCATCCTCGACGACGACGAATTCGGCCCGGTCGCCGAGCTGCTGGAACGGATGCGCGCGGTGGACGGCGCGCGCCACTTCGGCTCGGAGCTGATCCTCAAGGGCTACCTGCTGCAGTTGATCGGCCTGGTCTGCGCACGCTACCAGAACGAGTTGCTGGCGCTGTCGGCGAACAAGGCCGAGAAGCGCGGCCGGCGGGATGCCATGGGCCGGGTGTCCAGGTACATCCGCGAACACCTGCTCGACCCGCGGATGAACCTCAAGGACGCCGCGGCGGCGGCGTTTCTGTCGCCCAACTACCTCACCCACCTGCTGCGCAAGGAAACCGGCAGCAGCTTCTCCGAACTGGTGCTGGAACGCCGCATGCGCCTGGCGCGCACCCACCTGATCAACGGCAACAAGCCCCTCGCCCACGTCGCCCTCGCCTGCGGCTTCACCGACGAAGCCTACTTTTCGCGCTGTTTCCGCAAACGTCACGGCATGCCGCCAGGACAGTTCCGCCGCGAGCAGCAACGGGGCGCGAAACCCTGAACCAAAAACGGCGCCCTACGGCGCCGTTCTTTTGTCAGACGTTTTCCATCGGAGGCTTGGGGTAGACCAGCGCGCGCAACTTCTTCAGGCGATCCTTGATTCGGCGCTTCAGCCCGACGCCCTTGCGTAGCGCGTTGAGCTTGATCTGCTGCAGCAGGTTGCCGGCCACGTACATCTGGTTGGTGGCGATACAGAACACCGGTTTGCCGGTGATGCGCATGATCTCCTGCGCCTGGAATTCCTCGCTCTCGATGAACAGCCGCGAACTGAGGTTCTTGCCGTAGACCTCGGCCTTGAACTTGTGGTGGATGTTCAGGCGCCGCCGCTCCTCGGCCGAAGGCAGGTCGACCATGTACAGGGTTTCGTACTGAACCCCGTGGCGGGCCAGCCATGCTTCGGTTTCGCCGCGGTATTTCTCCAACCGGCTGGTGACCAGCGCGGCCACCTTGGTGGACGGAATGAACAGCGGTTTGGCGGTGTTGAGGAACTCGATATAACGCGGGCCGTCGTCGTTCTGCTCGGGAGTGGGGTCTTCGCAGAGGACGCCATCGATATCCAGACAAGCGGACATCAATAACGGGTGATGCATGATGTTCCACTCGAACAGTCGTGGCTGCGGGACAACTTCGAAGTGCACATCGACCTGCGCGGTATTATCGCTTTGGGCGAATACCGCCAGGCTCACCACGTCGCCGGAATATGCGGCCCTGACCTGTTCCAGTGCGGCCTGCATGGACTTCCCCGTAGAGATGCTGTCGTCCACCAGAAGAATCTTCTTCGCCTCCTGAGGTTTGCTCCGGGTCGCGAACTTGTAGGTCCGGGTACTGCCCTTCTTCAGGTCGTCGTTGCGCAGGAACGAGTAGAGATCGGTCAGCGGAAGATTGAGTTTCAGGGAGATGATGCTGGCGGCCAGCATGCCGCTTCGCGGAATGCCCACGACGAGCTCTACATCAGGCGGAATGCGGGTTGCAAAGCGGGTGGCCAGGTAGGACACGTCGTTGATGCTTCTGTAGTTCATGCACGAAACTCCTGGGCGCAGAATCCTTCTTGACGACAAACGGAGGCGCCTTGCGGGGATGGCCGCGAAGCATCGTTCGATAATCGGAGGGGGTAACCTCGGCGACTTCCCTGTTTGTCGGGAACGACTATGTCGTAGTGGTCATATACGCATCGGACTGCACTTCGCCGGACGCCCGATCAAACCGGCGAAGTCCGCGAATGCATGCTTTTTTCATTCGGGAATATATATGAACGAATTACCGAGAAACCCCGCTTGTCATAACTCGTAACACTCGCCTGTCTTCAGCCCCACGCGAAGGAAGTTATCCGCCCTGTATCACGTGGTCATATCTGGCCAATGACGCACATGCAGACACGCCGATATGTGAAGTGTCGGGAAAAGTGTGTCAGGAAAGTTGGAGTCCAATCCCGGGAAGTTCGGCATCAACGCGGACGATCCGTCCCGAAGAAAGCCTGCGCGTCTGGCGGCTCAGGCTTGGGTGGCGGCCCGTGGAGGTTTAAAATGACGGCCCTTTTGCAGTGCGGTGCTTCCCAATGAGCTTATCGATTTCCACGGCGGCCCCGGCTCCGCGTCCAGGTACGCCGATGGTCGCCATGGCCTTGCTGCTGCTCGGTGCGGTCGCCCTGAGCCTGGGCGTCAGCGGCCGTCAGGCGTTGCTGTTCATCGTCGGCGCGGCGCTGGGCCTGGTGCTCTATCACGCCTCGTTCGGCTTCACCTCGGCCTGGCGGGTGTTCCTCAACGACCGCCGCGGCGCGGGCCTACGTGCGCAGATGGTGATGCTCGCGGTGGCGGTGCTGCTGTTCTTCCCGGCGCTGAGCGCGGGCACGCTGTTTGGCATGCCGGTGAAGGGGCTGGTCGCGCCGGCAGGCACCTCGGTGGTGATCGGCGCCTTCATCTTCGGTGTCGGCATGCAGCTGGGCGGCGGCTGCGCGTCCGGCACGCTGTTCACCGTCGGCGGCGGCAATGCGCGAATGCTGGTCACCCTGCTGTTCTTCATCGTCGGCGGCGTGCTGGCTACCCATCACCTGCAATGGTGGTCGGCGCTGCCGAGCCTGCCGCCCACGTCGATCATCACCACCATGGGCATGCTGCCGGCGCTGATCTTCAGCCTCGCGCTGTTCGCCGCCATCGCCGCCCTGAGCGCGCGCCTGGAACTGCGTCGCCACGGCCAGCTGGAACGCGCGGCACCCAGCGAACATCAGGGCATGCAGCGCTTTTTCCGTGGCCCCTGGCCGCTGGTCTGGGGCGCCGTGCTGCTGGCGCTGCTCAACTACGCGACCCTGGCGCTGGCCGGACGCCCGTGGGGCATCACCTCGGCCTTCGCCCTGTGGGGCGCCAAGGTGCTGCAAGGGATGGGGGTAGCGGTGTCCAGCTGGCCGTTCTGGCAGCAGCCGGCGAATGCCAGCGCGCTGGCCGCACCGGTCTGGCAGGACATCACCACGGTGATGGACATCGGCATCATGCTCGGCGCGCTGCTGGCGGCCGGCCTGGCCGGACGCTTCGCACCGAACCTGCGGATTCCGCTGCGCTCCCTGGTGGCCGCGGTGATCGGCGGGCTGATGCTCGGCTACGGTTCGCGCCTGGCCTATGGCTGCAACATCGGCGCCTACTTCAGCGGCATCGCCTCCGGCAGCCTGCACGGCTGGCTGTGGCTGGTGGCGGCGTTCGTCGGCAACGGCGTCGGCGTGCGCCTGCGACCGCTGTTCTTCCCCGGTGAACGCCGCGAAGTCCAACTGACCGGCTGCTGAACCTGGGCGGCTCAGGGAATGAGCCGCAACTCGCGCAGGCGGGCGAACACGTCGAAGAAGGCATCGTCGCTGGCCTGGTAGTCGAGAAAGCCCAGCTTGCGGCTCTTCGACATGTCGGTCACCACCTCGATGGGTCGGCCAAGGTCGGCGTCGGTGTGCCAGGGCGAGATCAGCCGGTTCAGGTCCGCTTCGGCCAGGCCGAACTTCGCCACCATCTCGGCCCAGACCTTGCCGTCATCCGCCATCTGCCGCTCCAGCGGCTGCAGGCTGCCGTCGAACGGCGCCGCCTCGAGGCCGAACCACTCGGCGATGCGTCGCCACATCCAGCTCCAGCGGAACACGTCGCCGTTGACCACGTTGAACGCCTGGTTGGCCGCTGCCGGCGTGGTCGAGGCCCACAGCAGCTGGCGCGCCAGTTGGCGGGCATCGGTCATGTCGGTGAGGGCATTCCACTGCACCTCGGAGCCCGGGAAGCGGAACGGACGACCGCTGAAGCGGCAGATCGAGGCGTACACCGCCAGGGTGGTCGCCATGTTCATCGCATTGCCCACCGCCACGCCGGTAATGGTGTGCGGGCGGTGCACGCTCCAGCGGTAGCCATGCCGCTCGGCGCCGGCGAACACTTCGTCCTCCTGCGCGTAATAGAAGTTCTCGACGTCGAGGCGGCCCTGTTCCTCGCGGAACGGTGTTTGCGGCAAGGCGCCCTTGCCATAGGCCTCGAACGGGCCGAGGTAGTGCTTGAGCCCGGTGACCAGTGCCACGTGTTCGAGGCTGCCGCGCGGCCCGACGGCATCGAGCAGGTTGCGCACCATGGCGGCGTTGACGCGGATGTTCTCGGCCTCGCTGGACTGGCGCGACCAGGTGCTGATGAACAGGTGCGACGGCGCCAGCGTGGCCAGGGCGGCGTTGAGCGAGGAGGCGTCCAGCAGGTCCGCTCCGATCGGCGTGACGCCAGGCCGGGCAACCGGTTTGCGCGCCAGGCCGGCAACCTGCCAGCCCAGCCCGAGCAGTTCCTCCACGGTCGCGCTACCGACGATCCCGCTCGCCCCGACAACCAATGCAACCTTCGACATAATCGACTCCACGGATAAACGTTCCCGACACCATAAAGACCCCTGGACCGTTGTCCAAGTCGGCACCAAAAGGTAACCACCGATGAAACCCGGGACTCCCGAAGAGCAATGGCGCGAGGATTGCGCGCCGCGCCGCGTGCTGGAACTGTTCGCCACCAAGTGGACCAGCATGATCCTGCACACCCTCCACGCCCGGCATGGCGGGCGGGCGCGTACCGGCGCGCTGCACCGCAGCCTGTCCGGCATTTCGATGAAGATGCTCAGCCAGACCCTGCGCGAGCTGGCCGCCAGCGGCTTGGTCACCCGACATGTGGAGGACAGCGTGCCGCCGGCGGTGGAGTACGCGCTGTCGCCGCTCGGCGAGCTGATGGTGCAGCCGATCGAGATGGTCTACGACTGGGCGCGGGCGAACGCCGCGGCGCTGGACGATCTCGAGCCGCGGGCTACCTCGAAGCGACGCTGAGGCTCAGGCGAACGGCAGCGGGCCGGTGAACGAGCCGATCGGTAGCCAGTGGGTGATCAGCCCGGTTTCGGCCCGCCAGTGGTGCAGCAACATCGCCGGCGGCTCGATGTAGGACGCTTCCTCGGCGTCCGGGTCCAGGCGCAGGGCGATGGCCGTGGTGGTGCTCGGCGCGGTGCACAGCAGCGTGCCGCCGAAGCGCAGCTGCATCGAGCGGTGGATATGTCCGCAGACGATCCGCTCGACCGCCGGGTAGCGCGACACCAGCTGCGCCAGCCGATGGCCGTTGCGGCATTTGTACAGATCGATGTAGGGGATGCCGCTGTCGAACGGCGGCTGGTGCAGCATGATCAGCGTCGGCCGCTGCGGCTCGCGCGCCAGCGCCTGCTCCAGCCAGGCGACGGCGGCTTCGCTCATGTCGCCGTGGTGCTCGCCGGGCACGGTGACGTCCAGGCCGATGATGCGCAGCGGTCCGTGGTCGGCGGCAATGAAATGCAGCGGGCCGCCGGCAGGCAGATAATGGTGGTCGGTGAAGGCTGCGCGAAACGCCTCGCGCTCGTCGTGATTGCCGGGAATGAGCAGCATGGGCTGGCGAACCCCGGCCAGTAGCGCCCTGGCCATCGCGTACTCGGCGGGAGAACCTTCGTCGACCAGATCGCCGCTGATGATCAGCAGGTCGGGCTGCGGATGCAGCTGGTTCAGCTGGTCGATGGCGGCGCGGAACATCGCGTTGGAATCCACCCGTCCCTGGTAGAGCGTATCGGCAGGACGGATGTGCGGGTCGGACAGTTGGGCGATGAGCATTCTTTCCCCAGGGCTCGTATGATCGATGCCCCGGCGGCAATCACGCAGAGCATTCGGCGGAATACCGCAGCAAGTAACGCGCCACACAGAAGGGCCCGGGGAAGGACAAGTTCATCTGGCGCTTCTCGGAAAAATCCATATATTGAATGCAAAATACAAAAAGAGAGGTGACGAAATGAACAACCCGCCCCTTCGCCCGGTCACGGTGCGCTTCAAGGGTCCTTCGCTGCTGAGCACGCCGCTGCTGAACAAGGGCACCGCCTTCTCTGCCGAAGAACGCCGCGAACTGGGCCTGCTCGGCCTGCTGCCGAACCAGATCGAAACCATCGACCAGCAGGCCGCCCGCGCCTACCGGCAGTTCGAGGCCTGCAATACCGATCTCGAACGCCACGTGCTGCTGCGTTCGATCCAGGATTTCAACGAAACCCTGTTCTACCGTCTGGTCGACGAGCACCTCGAGGAGATGCTGCCAGTCATCTACACGCCGACCGTGGGCAAGGCCTGCCAGGAATTCTCGCGCATCTACCGCAGCCACCGCGGCCTGTTCATCTCCTACGATGACCGCGAGCAGATGGATGAAATCATCGGCAACGTCACCAAGGACAACGTCAAGGTGATCGTGGTCAGCGACTGCGAACGCATCCTCGGCCTCGGCGACCAGGGCGTCGGCGGCATGGGCATCCCGATCGGCAAGCTGTCGCTGTACACCGCCTGCGGTGGCGTCAGCCCGGCCTACACGCTGCCGATCGTGCTGGATGTCGGCACCAACAACCCCGAGCGCCTGGAAGACCCGCTGTACTTCGGCATCCGCCGCCAGCGCGTGCGCGGCGAGGAGTACTACGCCTTCGTCGAGCAGTTCGTCGCCGCGGTGAAACGTCGTTGGCCGAACGTGCTGCTGCAGTTCGAGGACTTCGCCCTCGCTACCGCGATGCCGCTGCTGGAGCGCTACCGCGACGAGCTGTGCTGCTTCAACGACGACATCCAGGGCACCGCGGCGGTCACCGTCGGCACCCTGCTGGCTGCCTGCAAGCTCAAGGGCGAGAAGCTCAGCGAGCAGACCGTGGCCTTCGTCGGCGCCGGTTCCGCCGGTTGCGGCATCGCCGAGCAGATCATCGCTGCAATGAAGGCCGAGGGGCTCAGCGACGCGCAGGCACGCCAGCGCGTCTACCTGCTCAACAGCAAGGGCCTGCTCACCGACGACCAGGAAGGCCTGTACGACTTCCAGAAGCGCCTGATGCACAGCCGCGACGAGGTGGCCGTCTGGAAGACCAGCGCGACGCTGCCCTCGCTGCCCTCGCTGCTCGACGTGGTCGCCAACGCCAAACCCAGCGTGCTGATCGGGGTGTCCGGCAAGGGTGGGTTGTTCACCCAGGAAATCATCGAGACCCTGCACAGCCACTGCCCGCGGCCGATCATCATGCCGCTGTCCAACCCGACCTCGCAGATCGAGGCGCGCCCGGAAGACGTGCTGACCTGGACCAAGGGCCAGGCGCTGATCGCCACCGGCAGCCCGTTCAAGCCGGTCACCGTGGACGGCAAGACCTACCCGATCGCCCAGTGCAACAACTCCTACATCTTCCCCGGCATCGGCCTGGGCGTGCTGGCGGTGCAGGCTGAGCGCGTCACCGAAAGCATGCTGATGGCCTCGGCGCTGGCACTGGCCGAATGCTCCGCCAGTGACGAGATGCTGCCGCCGCTGAGCAAGGTGCAGGAAGTCAGCAAGCGCATCGCCTTCGCCGTGGGCAAGGCCGCCCAGGAAGCCGGCGTGGCGCCGGGGCGCAGCGACGACGAGCTGCACGCGGCGATCGAGGCGAACTTCTGGTATCCGCGTTACCGGCAATACCGCGCGCAGGACTGATCGTCCCGACGCCTTGGCGAAACCAGAACCCCCGGCTTGTCCGGGGGTTTTTCGTTATGGGGACGCAGTGTCGGGGGGACTGAACGGCGGGAGGCTGGACGGCGGTGGGCTGAAGCCCACCCTACGCGCTGCGATTCGGCGAACCCCAAACGCGGGGTGATGGGCGCAAACGAAAAGCCCCCGGCATCGCTGCCAGGGGCTCTGGAATTTCGCGCAACGCCCGTAGGGTGGACTTCAGCCCACCACGATACCGCACCTACCGAACGCGGCCGCCGCCGGAACTCAGACCAACGTCAACTCCACCGCCGGCAAGCCGGTGATGCTGCCTTTCACGGCACCGGCGCCTTCGGCGAAGTACATGCCGATGTAGGAACCGGTGGTGACCACGGTTTCCGGGGTCAGCACGATGCCCTGGGCGGTGCAGTGATTGACCAGCCACGGCAGCAGGCGGCGTGGATCGCCGGCGGTGTTGACCGCGGTCCAGTCCGGCAGGCGGCGCTCGCCGGCGAACTCGAAGTTCAGCGAAGGGGCGGCGAAGGGAAAGTCCTCCCGGTAGGGAATGAACTCGCCGACCACCAGCGCGCCGTGGCTCATCAGGTCCGCCAGTTGCCAGAGCGGCTCGACCTTCGGCCAGTCGGCGTAGCGGCTGGTGACCAGCTCGATGGTCGGGCCCATGGAGCCGATGGCCTGCATCACCTCCTCGTCCGAATAGCTGCGCCCCGGCTCGAAGCGGCGGTTGAAGCGGAACGCCACCTCGAGTTCCAGCGCCAGCGGCTGGAAGTCGTCGCGGCGCAGTTGCACGCCGGTCGGATGCACGCCGTCGGCAGGCAACGGGGCCGCCTGGATCGGGCCGTCGGAGGATTTCGAGCCGACCTTCCAGCCCGCCACTCCTACATTGCGCAAGCCGAGAATCTGCTTGTGCACGGCGTAGGCGGCAGCCGGGTTGGCGGGCGCCAGCGCCGGGTCCAGCCCGGTCAGCGGCTGGCGGTCCTGGCGCGCCCGATGAAGCAGGCTGGCGAGCGTTGATGCGGGAGCAGTGGTAGTCACGGCGGATTCCTCGTTTCGTTCGGTCGGTCGCCACCCGAGGGTGGCGGCCGAGGATCAGGGCGTGAGCGGCCGTGTCGCTAGTGCTGCACCACGGCGCCCACGGGAGCTTGCGGCTGGTAGGACTGGATGTCGAACTTGCGCTCGGGGTGCATGCGGAACGACAGCAGCACGCCACAGCCCATCAGCACCATGCTTACCACAAACGGCAGTTCCCAGCTGCCGTAGTGGTCGATGAGGAACCCGGAGACCACCGGCGAGAGGATCGCCGCGGCAGCCGAGCCGGTGTTCATCATGCCGCTGGCGGTGCCCGAGCATTCCGGCGCGATGTCCATCGGAATCGCCCACACCGGGCCGATCATCAGCTCGGCGAAGAAGAAGCCGGCGGACAGGCAGGCCATGGCCAGGTACATGTTCTTGGTGAAGGCCACCGGAATCAGCGCGATCAGTGCCAGCGTCATGCAGATGGCGATCATCCAGCTGCGCGAGCGTTTCAGGCAGTTGGTCTTCACCAGCACGCGGTCGGTGATGATGCCGCCGAGGGTGTCGCCGATGACGCCGGCGAAGAACACCGCCGAGGCGAAGATCGCCGACTTCTTCAGGTCCAGGCTGTAGTTGTGCAGGAAGTACTGGGGAATCCAGGAGAGGAACAGCCAGAGCGTCCAGCCGTAGCAGAAGTAGACGATGGTCACCGGCCACATGCGCTTGAACAGCGGCCCCCAGGGAACGACGATCTTGACCTTCTTGGGTTCGGGCAGGGAGTCGATTTCCTGCTGGGTGATGCGCGGGTGGTCCTTCGGGTTCTCGGTGAAGAGGAAGGCCCAGGCCGCGACCCAGATCAGGCTGATGATCCCGCAGGCGAAGAACGAGGCGCGCCAGCCGTAGATCGACATGATGCCGACGATGGCCGCCGGCGCCACGGCGTTGCCGATGCGTGCCGCCGAGTGGGTGATGCCCTGGGCGAAGCCGCGCTTCTCCTTCGGCACCCAGCGCGACATCGCCGCGGTGGCCGCGGGAAAGGTCGCGCCTTCGCCCAGGCCCAGCAGCAGGCGGGCGACGAGCAGGGAAACCAGGCCGCCGGCGAAACCGGTGAGCAAGGTGGCCGCGGCCCACATGAGGCCGCAGAAGATCAGCGTGCGGCGCGATCCGAAGCGGTCGCTGACCCAGCCGCCGATGATCTGGAAGATCAGGTAGGGATAGGCGAAGGCGGAGAAGACCAGGCCGATTTCGGTGTTCGACAGGTGGAATTCGGGGCCGAAGCCGGAGGCCGCGGTACTGACGTTGACCCGGTCGAGGTAGGTAATGAAGTACATGACGCAGAGCATGCCCAGCACCAGGCTGGTGGCACGGAAACGAAGCAGTTTCATGTAGCTATCTCCACATTCTTATTGTTCGTGCCTGGGCGGCACATGAGTCGGGATAGTTCGGTCTTGAAGCTTGGAGCAGTGGGTTCCGTGCACGACGGCAAGGTGCGAAGGCGTGCCCCGGCGGCGGATCGCCGGGGCACACGACGGTTCAGCGATTGAACGGCACGCGTTGCGAAACCAGATAGTCCATGGCGGCGCTGACACCGCTTCCGGCGAGTTTCATGCCGGCGATCTGCATGCCCATCTCGCACCCGGTGAGGGTCGCCATCAGGGTCAGGTCGTTGCAGTCGCCGAGGTGGCCGATGCGGTACATGCGCCCTTTCATCTTGCCCAGGCCGGTGCCCAGCGACATGTCGAAGCGCTCGTAGATGGTCTTGCGCAACTGGTCGGCATCGATGCCTTCGGGCGTCATCACGCCGGTCAGCACCGGGCTGTAGACCGCGGGGTCGGCGCATTGGATTTCCAGGCCCCAGGCGCGTACGGCGATGCGACAGGCTTCGGCCAGGCGGTTGTGGCGGATGAAGACGTTGTCCAGGCCTTCGCCGAGGATCATGTCCAGCGCCTCGGACAGGCCATAGAGCAGGTTGGTGCTCGGCGTGTACGGCCAGTAGCCGGTCTTGTTCATCTCGACGATCTCGTCCCAGCCCCAGAATGCGCGCGGCAGCCTGGCGGTCTTGCTGGCTTCGAGGGCTTTCGGCGAGAGGGCGTTGAAGCTGATGCCCGGTGGCAGCATCAGGCCCTTCTGCGAGCCGGAGACGGTGACGTCGACGCCCCACTCGTCATGCCGGTAGTCGGCCGAGGCCAGGCCGGAAATGGTGTCGACCAGCAGCAACGCCGGGTGGCCCGCCGCGTCCATCGCCTTGCGCACGGACGCGATGTCCGAGGTGACGCCGGTGGAGGTCTCGTTGTGCACCACGCAGACGGCCTTGATGGTGTGGCCGCTGTCCTGGCGCAGGCGCGCTTCGATCTGGTCGGCCTGCACGCCGCGGCGCCAGCCCTCGATGCCCGGCAGGCCGATGAACTCGGGATTCAGCCCGAGGTTCTCGGCCATCTTCTTCCACAGCGTGGCGAAGTGCCCGGTCTCGTACATCAGCACCGTGTCGCCGGGGCTCAGGGTATTGACCAGCGCGGCTTCCCAGGCACCAGTGCCGGAAGCGGGATAGATGACGACGGGATGCTGGGTCTTGAAGATCTGCTTGATGCCATCGATGACCTTCAGACCCAGTTCGGCGAACTCGGGGCCGCGGTGGTCGATGGTGGGGTAGCTCATGGCCCGAAGGATGCAATCGGGGACCGGGCTCGGGCCGGGGATCTGCAGAAAATGACGACCAGCGGGATGGTAATCGAGTCGGAGCATGTAAGTGCCTTCTGTCTTTTTGTTTTTTGAATGCAAAATACAATATCAATGTCTGTCGATACGTCAATAGGGGTTTGATAATCTGCAGGCCTTGAATTCAGGGAACGCGCCTGCCGGCGTTATGGGGATTTTGTATGCCAGATGCGGGAATGAACGTCGAACGACCCGTTGCAGCGATTCCGCTCAAGGTGGAGCGCCAGCAACTGCACGACACCGTGGTCGGGCACCTGCGGCGGTTGATCATCGAAGGCGTGCTGGAGCCGGGCAAGAAGCTCAACGAGCGCGAGCTTTGCGAAACGCTGGGGATTTCCCGCACGCCCCTGCGCGAGGCGCTGAAGGTGCTCGCCGCCGAAGGGCTGGTGGAAATATCGCCGAACCGCGGGGCAAGCATCGCCAGCATGTCGGAAACCGAAATCCGCGAGGCGTTCGAGTTCATGAGCGGCCTGGAGGCCTTCGCCGGGGAGCTGGCCTGCGAGCGCATCTCCGCCGAGGAACTGGCCGAGATCAAGTCGCTGCACGCCAGCATGCTCACCTGCAAGGCACAGAACGACCTGCCCGGTTACTACCAGCGCAACCAGGCGATCCACGACCTGATCAACCAGGCCGCGCGCAACGCCACGCTACGGCAGACCTACGTGTCGCTGAACTGGCGCATCCAGGCGCTGCGCTTCCACTCCAACCATCACGTCTACAAGTGGGATCGTGCGGTACACGACCACGAGGAAATGATCGAGGCGCTGGAGGCGCGTGACGGCAAGCGCCTGAGCAACATCCTGCGCCATCACCTGCTGGAGAAGCGCGACGCCGTGCTGTCGATGCTGCAGGCGAACACGCTCAAGCTCTAGTCACAGAGCGGACTGACAAGCTGATACAGCCCGAGCAGGATCAGGCTGCCGAAGAAACACGAACGGAACAGCGCCGGCGAGAGCACGCCGCGCAAGCGCTGGCCGAGGTACATGCCGGCAAGCGCCGGAGCGAGCATCGACAGCGAGGCACCCACCTCGCCGCCCGAATAGCTGCCGTTGAACGCCAGGGCGACGGCCAGCGCCAGCGTGGAAATGCTGAAGGACACGCCCATCGCCTGGATCAACCCGTCGCGCCCCAGGCCCAGCGCCTGCAGATAAGGCACCGCCGGCACCACGAAGACGCCGGTGACGGCCGTTACCAGCCCCGTCAGCAGGCCGACCAGCGGCCCCAGCCAACCTTCTGATCGCGTCGCCACCGCCGGCGGAGAACCGAACAACCCCCACAGCGCATAGGCGACCAGCACGACACCCAGCGCAGCCCCGGCCCAGGCACCGTGCGGCGCACCCAGCGCCGCGGCGCCGAGCCAGGTGCCCAGGCAGACGCCCACCTGCATCGGCGCGATACGGCGCAGCAGCGGGCCCAGTGTGCGCCACGGCCAGACCTGCCAGAGGTTGGTCAGCAGCGACGGCACGATCAGCAGCGCGGCGGCCTGAGCCGGCGTCATCAGCACTGCCAGCAGCGCCATGCAGACCGTCGGCAGCCCAAGCCCGACCACGCCCTTCACCACTCCGGCGAGCAGGAACACCGCGGCGATCGCCACGAACGACAGTGAGCCGAAGACGGACAGCGAATCGGAAAAAGGCATGCGGCACTCCTTGGGCGAGGCGCCAGTGTCGCCGCCCTGCCCGGCGGGAAAAATCGGGAAGCCCCGTAGCCGGCCTCAGGCACAGCCTGAACCACGCATGCTAGGCTCGGCCAATGCGCTTCGATCTGACCGACCTGCGGCTTTTCCTGAATGTCCACGAGGCAGGCACCATCACGGCCGGCGCACAGCGCTCGCACATGACCCTGGCCTCGGCCAGCGAGCGCATCCGCGGCATGGAGGAACTGCTCGGCGTGGCCCTGCTCAAGCGCGACCGGCGCGGCGTCGAGGTCACCGCCGCCGGGCGCACGCTGGTGCAGCACGCGCGCATCGTGCTGCAGCAGATGGACCGCCTGCGGGGCGACCTCGGCCAGTACGGCCGCGGCCTGAAGGGCCAGGTCCGGCTGCTCTGCAACACCGCCGCGCTGAGCGAGCACCTGCCGGAAATCCTCGGCCGCTTCCTGCGCAGCAACCCACAGATATCCCTCAACCTGGAGGAGAAGCTCAGCTACGAGATCGTCGATGCCCTGCGCCAGGGGCTGTGCGACCTGGGCATCGTCTCCGATGCCACCGACCTGCAGGGCCTGCAGGTGTTTCCCTTTCGCCACGACCCGCTCGACCTGGTGGTGCCCCGCGAACACCCGCTGGCGGGCAGCCGTGGCATAGGCCTGGCCGAAGTCAGCCACTACGATTTCGTCGGCCTGGTGGAAGGTAGCGCGCTGCAGGATCACGTCGCCCATCACGCGCGGCGGCTGGGCAAGCGGCTGAACTACCGGGTGCAGTTGCGCAGCTTCGAGTCGATCTGCCGGATGGTCGGCGAGGGCATTGGCGTGGCCATCGTGCCGCGCACCGCGGCGATCCGCTGCGCGCGCTCGATGCCGATCAAACGCATCGCCCTGAGCGACGCCTGGGCCGCGCGCAGCCTGGTGCTCTGCGTGCGCAGCCTGGACGAATTGCCCGCCCATGCGCGCCTGCTGGTGCAGCACATCCTGCACGGAGGCGATGCCGCCGCGAGCACCGATGACGGCGCGCAGGCGCCCTAGAACTGCGGCCCCGAGCGGGTGTTGTTGCCTTTCGCCAGACGGTCGTAAAGCACCACGTTGACCGTCGCCGCGAGGTTCATGCAACCGTTGGTGGGGATGTAGACGACGTCCTCGCACCAGTCGCGGATTTCCTTGCTCAGCGAGCCGTCCTCGGCGCCGAAGATGTACAGCGCGCGGTCCGGATGGGTGTACTCGGGCAAGGCGCGGGCGCCTTCGACCAGTTCCACGGCCACCGGGATACAGCCCAGCGGGAGGATCTTGCGCAGGTCGTCGATGTTGATCAGCGGAATGCCCTGGTGGACCTTCTTGGTGTCGGTGATGAAGTCCTTCGCACGGTCGTAGCGGGTGCCGGTGTAGAACACCGAACTGACGCCGTAGCAACCGGCGGCGCGCATGATCGAACCGACGTTGGAGGGCGACTTGGGATTGCTCAGGCCGATGCAGGCGTAGCGTTTGCTCAAGAGAAGGTAACTCGCGGGAAAAACGCGATTATACGGACAGCGACGGCGGGCGTGCCCGTCGCGCGAAATGCCCTCGTCCTCAGACCGCGCGCGGCGCCTTGAACACCTTGAACGCCAGCGGATAGCGGCCTTCCTTGTTGCGGCGCACGCGGTAGAGGTTCCACACCACCGTGGCCAGGGTCAGCGGCATGGCGATGAAGACGTTGAAGAACAGCGCCAGTTTCGGCGCCAGGATGAACAGCACCGCGGTGACGCCGAACAGGGTCAGCTGGAAGTTGAACGCATTGCGTGCGGCATCCACCAGCACCCGCTGATCGCTGTGGCGCTGCGCCCACCAGTAGGCACCGGTGGAGATCACCGCGAGGAAGGTACTGAGTATCACCGTCAGGCCCAAGGCATGGGCGGCATAGACCTTCCACAGCGGGTTCGCCTGCCAGGCCGCCTTCAGCCGGGTGAAGGCCGTCGGTTCGCCGTCCGTCGGCGCCTGCGCTCTAGCGCCGTCGGTTGCGTGCCGGGTCGCGGCGGCCGGGTCAAGGGAGGCAACGAACAGGCGCACGGCGGCATGGATCAGGCTGGCGAGGATCAGCGACAGCAGCAGGTGTTCCATCAGCCCGTCGCCGAAGCGGTAGTCGAGGCTCCCGCGCACCGCGACCGACTCGCCGAGCAGCGCGCCGAACACGGCCACCACCAGCAGCGCGACGTAGCGACGAAGGTATCCGGTAACCAGGCCGTTGATGACCGCGACCAGGCCGGAGACGACAAAAGCACCCATTCGAAACTCCTCGTATTCGAGTGATGACGGCGAAAGGTGGTTTCTTGTTGTGGAAGGCCGTGGGGAACGGCCGGACATGCAGTACCACTACCGACCACCGGGCGAACCCGTGAGTTCGCCCGCCGCGGTCATCGCGAGGTGCTTCGCCTTCAGTCGGGGCGCAGTTCCTTCTCGTCCTGGCTGTCCGCCTCGAACAGCCGCTCGAGTTCGGCGCGCGCCTCGCGGGCGGTCTGCATGACCTTCGCCGCGTCGTCGTAGACCCGCTGCTGCGCCTCGAGGAGCTGTTCGTCATGGCGCTTGAAGCGCGCCACCCGGGCGTCGGCCTGGGCCGGGCTGAGCCCCAGCCCGACCAGCGTGCGCCGGCTCATCTCCAGGGCGGAGTGGAAGGTCTCGCGCACCGCCTGTGCGTCGAGGTCGACCAGCCGGTGCACGTGCTGGCGGTTGCGCGCGCGGGCGAGGATATTGATGTGCGGGTAGAGCCGGCGCACCAGCGCGGTGGTCTTGATGTTGGTTTCCGGATCGTCGGTGGCGATGACGAAGTACTCGGCCTGCTCCACCTTCGCCGCGCGGAGGATTTCCGGTCGCAGCGGGTCGCCGTAGAACACCGGCACGTGGCCGAAGCTGCGCGAGAACTCGATGGACTCCACCGCGGTATCCAGGGCGACGAAGGAAATCTTCTGCGCGCGCAGTATCCGCGCGATCACCTGGCCCATCCGGCCCATCCCGGCGATCACCACCCGAGGTGCGTCGCCGACGATGTCGCGGTACTCCTCGGGCACGTCCAGCGGCGCCGGCTTCGGTTTTGGCAGGCGCGACAAGGCCAGCAGGAGCAACGGCGTCAGCGCCATCGACAAGGTGATGGTCAGCACCAGAAGGTCGTAGAGACCCGCCTCGAAGAGCCCGCGGTCGCGGCCGATCTTGAACACCACGAAGGCGAACTCCCCGCCCGCCGCCAGCACCACGCCGAGGCGCAGCGCGCTTTCGCGGCCGAGGCCGCCGGCCATGCGCCCGACGAAATACAGCAAGGGCAGCTTCAGCACGATCAGCAGCAGGGTCAGCTCCAGCACCCTCACCGGCGCACTGAACAGCAGGCCGATGTTGGTGCCCATGCCGACGCTGATGAAGAACAGGCCGAGCAGCAGCCCCTTGAACGGTTCGATCTGCGCCTCGAGTTCGTGGCGGTATTCGGAATCCGCCAGCAGCAACCCGGCGAGGAAGGCGCCCAGCGCCATGGACACCCCGGCCAGCTCCATCAGCCAGGCGGTGCCGATCACCACCAGCAGCGCGGTGGCGGTGGACACTTCCTGCAGGCCGGTCTTGGCGACGATGCGGAACACCGGGCGCAACAGATAGCGCCCGCCGATCACCACGATGGCGATGCTGCCGAGGATCTGCAGGCCGTGGGCCAGGTCGTTCTCGGCGTTGTGCTCGACGCCGGCGAGCAGCGGCACCATGGCGATCAGGGGAATCGCCGCGATGTCCTGGAACAGCAGAATGGAGAACGCCAGGCGCCCGTGCGGGCTGTTCAGCTCCTTGCGTTCGGCCAGACTCTGCAGGCCGAACGCGGTGGACGAGAGCGCCAGACCCAGGCCGAGCACCACCGCGGCGTTCAGCGGCTGCTCGAAACCGAGCAGCGCCACCGCGCCGATCACCACGCCGGTCAGCAGCACCTGCGCCAGCCCGACGCCGAACACCGACTTGCGCATCACCCACAGCCGCCGCGGCGACAGCTCCAGGCCGATGATGAACAGCAGCAACACCACGCCCAGCTCGGAAATCTGCCCGACGCTCTGCGGATTGCCCGCCAGGCCAAGCACCGCGGGGCCGATGACCACGCCGGCCAGCAGGTAACCGAGCACGGCCCCGAGTTGCAGACGTTTGGCCAGCGGCACGGTGATCACCGCGGCGAGCAGAAAAACCACCGCGGCCTGCAGCAGATTGCCTTCATGGGGCATGGGTCACTCCTGGTCGAAAAGAATCGCCACGCACCCTCCCGGCACGCGCGGCGACATGCTGCCAGCTCAGCGGCGTCGCAGTCGAGGCGCGCATGTTGTCTCAGCCCTAATTAGCTGCGGCGGAGACAGACCCAAAGGTGCGCCTACCATCCCGTAGGGTGCGCCGCGCGCACCGATGGAACCTGCGGGTTTACCAAGGCGGCTGAACCTGCGCCGCCGCTGCCCGGCGCGTCTGCGCTCGTGGGTTTCACCCGCCCTAGAAGATGGCGATGCTTGGTGTAGGGCGGGTGAAACCCGCGAGCGGCAATACCGGTATCGCCCGGCAGGCACACAGGAGGAATGGATAATCGACGACATGATCCTCGAAGCGCGTATCGGCGAACTGCTCGCCGCGCGCAGTCCCGACGCTTCCCTCTGCCCGTCCGACGTGGCGCGCTCGCTGGCCAGCGGGGAGAACGCCTGGCGGGCGCTGATGCCGGCTGTCCGCCGCGTCGCCGCGCGCATGGCGGCGAGCGGACGCATCCGCGCGACTCAGGGCGAGCGCGAGGTGGACCTGGACGGCGAGGTGCGCGGACCGATCCGCCTGCGTCGCGGCGATCGCTTCGACTGACGGCGAACGAAAGAAGCCGCCCGATGGACTGATGCCGTTTACGTTGCCGTGGCCGAACCCGATCAGTCCCTTCACCCTCCAGCGGAGGGGAGACTGGCCGTTCCGCGGCGTTTCGCCCCTCTCCCCCAGCCCCTCTCCCATGAATGGGAGAGGGGCGGTACGGACGAACCTGAAGTGAACAGCGTTGGCCCCGGCCTGCGGCTTCGTCTACAGCCCGATACGCCAATCAGCCGGCCGACACCGGCGGCACGCGCCTGCCGGGTTGCAGCAGGGAGCGTGCGCCCTCCTCCGTGGACGCCGCGCCAGGCTGCGGGCTACCGCAGGCGACGAAGTCCTTCTGCCGCAACATCAGCAAGGCGATCAGCGAGGCGACGCCGGTGCCCACGTAGAAGTACCAGGGCGAGGTGATGTCGCCGGTCCGCTGGATCAGCCAGGTGGAGATCAGCGGCGCGCTGCCGCCGAACACCGCGACCGGGATGTTGTAGGCCACCGCGATACCGGTGGAGCGGATGCGCGTGGGCAACAGCTCGCTCATGGTCGCGTAGGTCGAGGACGCGTAGAGGCCGAAGAACACCGCCACGGCCATCAGCGGGTAGATGAAGGTCGCCGGCGTCGCCGTCGGCGCCGACTTGAAGAACCAGTACATCGACAGGCTGGCGAATACGCCGACCACCATGAGGAACGGCTTGCGCCCGTAGCGATCGGTGAACATGCCCCCCAGCGGCATCACCAGCGCCGAGGACAGACTGGCGACGAAGACGTAGAGCAGCGTGGTGCCGCTGTCGAACTTGAGCACCTTGGCCATGTAGGTCGAGGCGAAGGTCAGCACCAGATAGAAGATCGAGCTGTGCAGCGTGATGATGAAGAACACCAGGGCGATGGCGCGTTTCCACTGCAGCACCTCGCGCAACGGCGCCTTGGAGGTTTCGCCCTTGCTCACCAGGGCAAGGAATTCCGGGCTGTCCTCGAGCTTCAGGCGGATGTACATCGACACCAGGCCCATGGGGGCGGCGAACAGGAACGGAATGCGCCAGGCCCATTCCTGCATGGCTTCCGCGCCGAGGAAGAAGGTCATGCCGTTCGCCACCACGCCGCCGAGCACCAGGCCAAGCACGGCGGTGACCATCAGCCAGCTGGTGGAAAAGCCGCGACGGCCAGGGCCGGCGTATTCGGAGATGAAGCTGGTGATGGTGCCGATCTCGCCGCCGGCGGAGAAGCCCTGGATGCAGCGGATCAGCACCAGCAGGATCGGCGCGGCGATGCCGATCGACTCGTAGGTCGGCAGCAGGCCGAGCAGGAAGGTCGAGCCGGCCATCATCATCAGCACGGTCACCAGGGTCTTGCGGCGACCGATCTTGTCCGCCAGCGGGCCGAAGAACAGCCCGCCGATGGGCCGGATGAAGAAGCTCAGGGCGAAGGCGGCGAAGCTGCTCAGCAGGCTGGTCATCGGGTCGTCGGAGACGAAGAACGCCTGGCCGATGTAGACGGCGAGGAAGCCGTAGACACCGTAGTCGTACCACTCGATGAGGTGCCCCGAGGTGGCGCCGATGAAAGCCCGGCGGCGTTGCCGGGCCTGTTCGCGGGTGATCGTGCTCATGGGGATGTTCCTTTTTGTTGTTGTTCTGTGGATCGGGAAACCAGGCCGGCGTCAGGACGCCGCAGCGGCCGACTCCAGCGACTGGCGCAACTCGGTCTTGAGGATCTTGCCGTAGCTGTTCTTCGGCAGTTCCTCGCGGAACAGGTAGCGCTTGGGCTTCTTGAACGACGCCATGCGCTCGACGAACCAGGCGTTGAGCGTCTGCTCGTCGGCGTGCTGGCCGGGGTGCAGGACGACGAAGGCGACCACGATCTCGCCCCAGTCGGCTTCCGCCTCGCCCACCACCGACACCTCGGACACCGCCGGATGCAGCGCCAGCACTTCCTCCACCTCACGCGGATAGATGTTGCTGCCGCCGGAGATGATCACGTCCTTGGAGCGGTCGGTGAGGGTCAGGAAGCCCTGCTCGTCGAGGTAGCCGATGTCGCCGGTGTAAAGCCAGCCATCCACCAGGGTCGCGGCGCTGGCGGCGTCGTTGCGCCAGTAGCCGCGCATCACCGTGGCGCCGCGCACGGCGATCTCCCCCGGCACCCCGGGCGCCAACGGCTGGCGCTGCGCATCCACCACCCGCACCTCGACGCAGGACTGCGCCTGGCCGACCGACGAGGCCAGCCGTTGCCAGTGCGGGTGCGTGCGGTCGGCGATCAGCTCGCGCGACAGCGCGGTGACGGTCATCGGGCTTTCGCCCTGGCCGTAGATCTGGATCAGCCGCGGGCCGAAGGTGGCCAGCGCCTCCTGCAGGTCGGCCAGGTACATCGGCGCGCCGCCGTAGATGATCGACTTGATGCCTTCGCCGGCATAGCCCTGGCGCCGCGCCTCGTCGGTCATCCGCTTCACCATGGTCGGCGCCGCGAACAGGCTCAGTTGCCCGTGGCCGCGCGCCAGCTCGAACAGCTCGCCGGCGCCGAAGCCGCGCGACACCGGCACCACGTGGCGCGCGCCGCAACGCACGTGGATGAAGTTGTACAGCCCGGCGCCGTGGGACATCGGCGCGGCGTAGACGAAGGCATCGTTGGCATCCACCGCATCGACGTCCACCGGGTAGCACAGCGACATCGCCGTGAGGTTGCCGTGGCTGAGCATCACGCCCTTGGAGCGCCCGGTGGTGCCGGAGGTGTAGAACAGCCACGCGAGGTCGTCGGCGCTGCGCGACTGCGGCCCTGGCGCCGCGCCACGGTCGGCCTTGAGCGCCTCGAGGGCGGCGCCGCGACCGGCCAGCTCGACGCAGCCGGCGTGCAGTTGCCCAGCGCCGAACAAGGCGCCCTCGTCGGTGAAGATCAGCCGCGCCTCGGCGTTTTCGGCGATCCAGGCGGCCTCGCTGCGGTGCAGCTTGCAGTTGATCGGCACCGCCACCGCGCCGGCCCACCAGATCGCGTAGAAGAGTTCGAGGTACTCGCAGCAGTTCTTCATGAACAGGGCGACGCGCTCGCCGGGGGCGATCCCGTGTTCCTCGCGCAGGGCGACCGCCAGCGCGGCGGCGTCGGCGGCGAAGCCGGCGTAGTCGCTGACCAGGCGCTCGCCCTCGAACAGCGCCGGCCGCTGCGGCCAGCGTCGGGCCGCATCGTTGAGCCAGTTGGCGATGTTCATCCTCAGGCCCTCCGCGCGTGCAGCACGCTGGCGTAGTTCGCCACCGCCATGCCGCCCATGTTGAACAGCAGGCCGAACTCCGGCTGCTGCAGGGCGATGCCGATCGGGTTGCCGGTGAGCTGACGGAACGCCATGGCGTGCATAGACACCCCGGTGGCACCGACCGGATGCCCCTTGGCCTTGAGCCCGCCGGAGAGGTTCACCGGCAAGCGCCCGTCGGCCAGCACCGTGCCCTCCTCCAGCGCGCGGAAGCCCTCGCCCTTCGGCGCCAGGCCCATGGCCTCATAGATCAGTAGTTCGGCGATGGTGAAGCAGTCGTGGACCTCGGCGAAATCGATCTCGCCCAGGTCGACACCGGCCTCGTGCAGCGCCGCCGCGATGGCCCGCTGCGGCCCCTCGAAGGCGAGGAAGTCGCGGCTCGACATCGGCAGGAAGTCGCTGACCTGCTGCATGGCGCGGATCGCCACTTCGCGCTTGAAGGTTTTAGCCCGCTCGGCCGAGGCCAGCACGATGGCGGCGGCGCCGTCGGAGATCAGCGAGCAGTCGCTCAGGCGCAGCGGTGGCGCGATCAGCGGGTTGCTCTCGGAGACCGTGCTGCAATGCTCCAGGGTCATCGGCTTGTGCATCTGTGCCAGCGGGTTGTGCATGGCGTTGGCGTGGTTCTTCACTGCGATCGCCGCCATCGCCGGCAGCGGGTCGCCGTAGCGCTCCTGGTAACCGCGGGCGGCTACGCCGAACTGCTGCGGAAAGCTCAGCGCCGCTTCCTGCGCATCGTTCTGGTAGCCGGCGCCGGCCAGCGCGCGGGTCACCTCCGCGGTGGAGTTGTTGGTCATCTTCTCCGCGCCGACCACCAGCACCAGCTCGGCGGCGCCACTGCGAATCGCATTGATGCCGGCCATGATCGCCGCCGATCCCGACGCGCAGGCGTTCTCGCAACGGCTCGCCGGCTTGAAGCGCAGCGCCGGGTCGGCCTGCATGACGAGGGAAGCCGCGAAGCCGTCCGGGACCATCCCGGAGTTGAAGTGGCCGAGGAAGATCGCGTCGATCTGCGCCGCGTCGATGGCCGCATCGGCCAGCGCCTCGCGCGTCGCCTCGACGATCAGGTCTTCCAGCGTCTGCCCCTGCAGGCGGCCGAAACGGGTGTGGCCGGCGGCCACGATGGATACCGAATCCGTGTTCATGTGCAGTCCTCTGCTTCGGAAATTGACGATCAGCCGAGCATCCCGGCGCCGGCGAACCCGCCGTCCACCGCGATGATCTGGCCGTTGATGTAGCTGGCCTTGTCTGAAAGCAGGAAGGCCACCGTCGCGGCGACTTCCTGTGGCAGACCGTAGCGGCCTTGCGGAATCTGTGCGCACCAGCGCGTGCGGGCCTCGGCGCTGTGTAGTACCTGGGCGAGCGGCGTGTCGATCGGGCCGGGGGCGACGGCGTTGACGCGAATGCCCTGCCCGCCCAGTTCGGTGGCGAGCACCTGGGTCAGCAGGTTGAGGCCGCCCTTCGCCGAGCCGTAGGCGGCGCGCCCGCGGTTGCCGCGCAGGCCGGAGACCGACGAGACGTTGACGATGCAGCCGGGTGTGCACGCCTCGAGCCAGTGCCGCGCGGCGAGGCGCGCCAGGGCGAACGGGCCGATCAGGTTGATTTCCAGCAGGCGGCGGAAGTCGGCGACCTGGGTCTCCACGGCCAGGCGGTCCATGCCGACCCCGGCGCAGTTCACCAGCCCGGCCAGCGGGCCGCAGCCCAGCGCGCGCTGGAAGGCGGATTCGACCTGCTGTTCGTCGGTGATGTCGCAGCACAGGGTGCGCTCGCTGGGCACGCCGAGTTCACTGCCGGCATCGGCCAGGGCACTGCGGTCTCGGTCGAGCAGGATCGGCAGCCAGCCTTGGGCGGCGAGGAGACGGGCGGACTCCAGGCCGATGCCGGAAGCTCCACCGGTGATGAGGACGTGCGGGAGCGCAGTCATTGTTGCGGTCTCCTGTTATTTTTATGAGGACCGGGACGCCAGCGCCGCAAGGCGTGAAGCAGCGTCGGATTTACAATGACCCAGCCGTGCGCCGGCCCGCCATTCGTACAACTACGTACAGGTGTGAGTATTTCTTGCGGAGCCGGAAGGCTCGCGTAGGCTGGGCGCAACAACGACAAGAAGGGCCCGCGATGGCTGCCAACCCCGCCGAACTGGACGACCTGGAACGCCTGGCATTCCGCGTGTCACCCGCGCCCCAGGTGATCACCGCCAACCGCCTGATGCTGGATTTCAACGAAGCGTTCCAGCGCCTGTTCGGCTATCGCCGCGAGGAACTGCTCGGCGAGCTGATCCTGCGCCTCTACCCATCCCGCGCCGACTACCAGGCGATCGGCGAGCGCTGCCTGAGCTGGCTGCGGCAGAGCCGTTCCTACTCCGACGAACGCTTCATGCAGCAGCGCGACGGCGAGGTGTTCTGGGCACGCGCCGATGGCTACACGCTGACCCCGGAAGAACCCTTCCGCCTGATGGTCTGGCACTTCGAGCGCATGGAACGGCCGATGCGCGCCACGGTGAACCTCACCGCGCGCGAACGGGAAATCTCCGCGCACATCGTCAACGGCCTGACCTGCAAGGAGATCGGCCGCAAGCTGGGGATTTCCCACCGCACAGTGGAAGTGCATCGGGCTCGGCTGATGAAGAAGCTGGCGGCGAAGAACAGCGCCGAACTGGTGTCCAAGATCATCGTTCTGCACTGATCGCGCAGACAAGACGAGATGGCGAGGCCCGAACGGACCTCGCCCGACGCGCTTACTGGCGGCGCTCGTAGGTGCCGACCGCCACCGCGTAGTCACCGATCTTGCGCAACAGCGTGCGCTTGTATTCGCTCTGCCCGGTCATCGGGTTGCGCCACAGGTAATCCACTTCGCCTTCGCTGCCGGCGGCCATCACGGCGAGCATCTGCTGGCCGATCGGCTGGCCATCGGTGGCCTTGAGTGCGGAAAAGTCGGTGCCGACCAGGCGCCGCTGGAAGCCGTGGGCGACGAAGCGCTTGCTGTTCAGGTCGACGACAAAGACGTAGAGGTCGTCGGCGATGAAGGTCTTGTCGCCGGAACGGTTGATCTTCTCCAGGGTGCCCTTGGGATCGGCGGCGATGGCCTCGGAGGCCTTTTGCAACAGCGCCTGGGCCTGCGCTTCGGTGGAACGCGGCATGTAGTAGCCGACGGCGAAGATGCGCTCGCCGACGCGCTGGTAGAACACGTGCTTGCGCTCGACCTTGCCGTCGTTCCAGTTCCACCAGCGGTACTCGGCGCTGTGGATCTGGCCGTCCTCGGGCTGGCTGATGGCGCGCTGGAACACCGGGCGCAGGTCGTCGTCGAGGAAACCGGCCACCGGTTTGCCGATCAGCGAGACGGAAGGCCCGCCGCTGGCGAGCATCACGCCGGAGGTGTCGACCACGTAGATGTACAGCTGGCCGTCGATGAATTCGCCCTGGCGGCTGAAACTGGCCAGCGCCTTGTCGCCGTTCTCCCGGTAGTGGGCGATGGCCTTGCCGAGCAGCGCCTTGGCCTGGCTGGCCTCCTCGGCGTAGGCATCGGTCTGGGCCTTGGTCTGGGCCTGGGTCTGGGCGAAGCCCAACAGGGAGAAGGCGCTGAGCCAGAGAAAAGCAACGACGCGGTACACTCTCATTATTGTTATCCCTCGGGGTGAACGAAGCGGCGCGCCAGGTCGGCCTGCGCGCCCCTCAGTGTAGGCGAAGGCGACCCGCGACGGCACAGCATGCGTGGCGATGATCGCCCGCCATAACCCGAGACTTCGTCACGGGTGCCGTTTAAGCTGCTGCCTTCCCGATACGACCCCATCCGCCGCCCGTGATGTTCAAGCTCCCCACCACCGCCACCGCCCCCTTCTGCCCGTCGGCCGTGAGCCACAGCATCGACGTGCCCGCCAACGCCTCTCTGGCGCGCAAGGCGCTGCTGTTCATGGGCCCCGGCCTGCTGGTTTCGATCGGCTACATGGACCCCGGCAACTGGGCCACCGCCATCGAGGCCGGCTCGCGCTTCGGCTACGCGCTGCTGTTCGTGGTGGTGCTCGCCAGCCTCTCGGGGATGGTCTTGCAGAACCTCTGTTCGCGCCTGGGCATCGCCACCGGGCGCGACCTCGCGCAACTGTCGCGCGAGCGCTATAGCCCGCGCGTGGCGCGCGGTCAGTGGCTGCTGGCGGAACTCTCGATCATCGCCACCGACCTCGCCGAAGTGCTCGGCGCGGCGCTGGCCTTCCACCTGCTGTTGGGCGTATCGATCACCACCGGCGTGGTCTTGACGGCGTTCGACACGCTGATCGTGCTGGCCCTGCAGGGCGCCAACTTCCGCCGCCTGGAGGCCATCGTGCTGGGCCTGATCGCCACCATCGGCGCGTGTTTCTTCATCGAGCTGGTGCTGATCAAACCCTACTGGCCGGAGGTCGCCGCCGGGCTCAAACCGTCCTGGGAGATGCTCAGCCAGCAGGAGCCGCTGTACCTGGCGATTGGCATCCTCGGCGCCACGGTGATGCCGCACAACCTCTACCTGCACTCCTCGGTGGTGCAGACCCGGGTCAACGGCAGCGACCTCGCCAGCAAGCGCAGCGCGGTAAGGTTCGCCCGCCTCGACACCATCGCCTCGCTGTCGCTGGCGCTGCTGATCAACGCGGCGATCCTCATCCTCGCCGCGGCCGCCTTCCACCGCAGCGGACACACCGATGTGGTGGAGATCCAGGATGCCTATCACCTGCTCGACCCGCTGGTGGGCGGCACGCTGGCGAGCATCCTGTTCGGCGTGGCGCTGCTCGCGGCCGGGCAGAGTTCGACCTTCACCGGCACCATCGCCGGGCAGGTGGTGATGGAAGGCTTCCTGCAGGCGAAGATTCCCTGCTGGCAGCGCCGCCTGATCACCCGCGCGCTGGCGCTGATACCGGCGCTGATCGGCGTGGTCTGGCTCGGCGACGACGCGGTCGGCAAGCTGCTGGTGCTCAGCCAGGTGGTGCTCAGCCTGCAACTGCCGTTCGCCCTCTGGCCGCTGATCCGCTTCAGCAGCGACCGGCAGCTGATGGGCCCGTTCGCCAACAGCCGGCTGACCCGATACCTGGCCTGGGGCCTGTTCGGGCTGATCTCGCTGGCCAACCTGACGCTCCTGTATTTCTGGGTCGCCTGACTCCCGTCGGGGCGAGTCCGCTTTCCAGGCAATCGATAGCAGGGTATCGGTTACACTCCCCCGCTTTGTCCCGCCGCCAGGAGTCCGCCCATGGAAACCATCACGCTGGTATTGGTGATGTTCGTCGGAGTCATCGTCAGCAGCACGCTGATCCGCATGCTGCCCGTTCCCCTACCGCTGCCGCTGATGCAGATCGCCATCGGCGCCGCCATCGGGATGATCGGCAACTGGCGCCTGGACCTCGATCCGGAGGTGTTCTTCCTGCTGTTCCTGCCGCCGCTGCTGTTCCTCGACGGCTGGCGGATTCCAAAGGAAGGCCTGCTGCGCGACAAGGGGATGATCCTTGCCCTGGCCCTCGGCCTGGTCTTCATCACCGTGCTCGGCGTCGGCTACTTCATCCACCTGCTGATTCCGTCGATGCCGATGCCGGTGGCTTTCGCCCTCGCCGCGGTGATCTCGCCGACGGACCCGGTGGCGGTTTCGGCGATCGCCGCGCGGGTGCCGGTGCCCAAGCGGCTGATGCACATCCTCGAAGGCGAATCGCTGCTCAACGACGCCAGCGGCCTGGTCTGCCTGCGTTTCGCCATCGCCGCCACCCTGACCGGCAGCTTCGTGCTCTCCGAGGCGACCCTGAGTTTCATCATGCTGGCCCTGGGCGGCATCGCCATCGGCGTGCTGGTGACCTGGGTTATCACCCGCATCAAGAGCTGGACCTCGCGCCGCTTCGGCGAGGAAACCGGTGCGCAGATCCTGATCAGCCTGCTGATTCCCTTCGTCGCTTACCTGTTCGCCGAACACCTGCATTTCTCCGGCATCCTCGCCGCGGTCGCCGCCGGCATCAGCATGAGTTACACCGAACTCTCCGGCAGGGCGCTGGCAGTCACCCGGATGCGCCGCACGGCGGTCTGGGACACCCTGCAGTTCTCCCTCAACGGCCTGATCTTCGTGCTGCTCGGCGAACAGCTGCCGGGCATCGTCGCCGGCGCCAGCCAGGTGGTGCGCGACACCGGCCACCACGAACCGATCTGGCTGCTGCTCTACGTCGTGGTGATCAACCTCGCCCTCGGCGCGCTGCGCTTCTGCTGGGTCTGGCTGTCGATCCGCTTCAGCATCTACCGCCGCCGCGCCGATGCGCCGCGCTCGCTGTGGCGGGTGGCCGCGGTGATGACGGTGGCCGGCGCGCGCGGCACCATCACCCTCGCCGGTGTGCTGACGCTGCCGCTGCTGATGAACGACGGCACGCCCTTCCCCGCCCGCGACCTGGCGATTCTGCTGGCCGCCGGGGTGATCATCGTTTCGCTGGTGGTCGCCAGCATCGGCATGCCGCTGCTGCTCAAGGGCGGTCTCGACGTGCCCGCCGAGCCCGGCCACCAGGCGGAAATCGACCGCGCCCGCGACATCGCCGCCCGCGCCGCGATACGGGCCATCGAGCAGGCGCAACACCAGATGAGCGAAGGCCGCGCCGACGCCGACCGCTACATCGAGGCGGCCGGCCGCATCGCCGACCTGTACCGCTACCGCATCGACACGCGCGCCCGCCCGGACGAGGAAGGCGCCCGCGAGAACGCCTCGCGCGAAGAGGAAATCGAACGCCAGCTACGCCTCGCCGGCCTGCGCGCCGAACGCGACGAGTTCTTCCGCCTGCTGCGGCACAAACGCCTCGGCGAAGAACAGGCACGCAAGCTGATCCGGGAGGTCGATCTGCTGGAAACGCAGCAGACGGGCTGAGGCGGGAGCGCTGAGCACTGTACGGTGGGGCGGACACTCGCCCTTGTTTGACTGTGCTGCGTCTGACTTGTCGAGCAGTTTGAAGTAATGGTTCCGCTCTGCTGAGCGGGGCCCCTGCTTCAAACCACTCAGTAATTCAGAATCGCCATAAAGGCCATGCCCGCAAACACGCTTAAAGTCACGCAAAAATGCAGGTGGATGACGCTCTTTTCATCCACCGTTACACCGCCGGTGGATCGATGAAGCGCGATCCCCCTACGAACTCAAAATCCAAAATGCACTCAAGCAAGATCCCGCAACGCCGGCTCCAGACTCGGATAACGAAACCCGAACCCCGCCTCCTGCAACCGCCTCGGCACCACCCTCTGCCCATCGACGAAGAGTTCCGCCATCTCCCCCGCCAGCCAGCGGATCGGCGCCGCCGGCAGGTGCAGCCACACCGGGCGGCCGAGCACCCGGCCGGCAGTCGCAGCGAATTCGGCCTGGCTGACCGCGCCGGGCGCCACCAGGTTGTACACGCCGTCGAAACGCTCCTCGCCCAGCGCAAGGGCGATGAACTGCAACACGTCGTCGCGATGCACCCAACTGATCACCTGCTCGCCGCTGCCCAGGCGACCGCCCAGCGCCAGGCGGTGCGGCAGGAGCAACGGCTTGAGCGCGCCGCCGGGGCCGAAGACCACGCCCAGGCGCATCGTCACCTGGCGCACGCCAAGCGCCACCGCCGGTTTCGCCGCCGCTTCCCAGCGCGCGCAGAGTTCGGCCATGAAGCCATGGCCCATGGCGCTCTGCTCGTCGAGGGATTCCTGCGGGTCGCGCACGCCGTAATAGCCGATCGCCGATCCCTGCACCCACACCGCCGGGATGTGCCGGGTTCGCTTGAGCCAGGCAATCAGGTCGTCGGTGGTGCCGACCCGGCTGGCCAGCAGCGTTCCCTGTCGCGCCGCACTCCAGCGCGGCCCTACCACCGGCGCACCGGCGAGGTTGATGACGGCGTCGAAGGCGTCGTCGGCCGCCAATCGGTCCAGCGCATCGATGCAGCGTGCGCGGCCGTTGAAACGCGCGCTGGCGCGTTGCGGATGGCGGGTCAGCACGCACAGCGAGTGACCGGCATCGAGCAACTGGCGGACCAGGGTTTCGCCGATGAACCCGGTGCCGCCGGTGACCAGAACGCGCCGCGGGGTAATACCGGTGAAAGGATTCATGCCCTACCCGCTCCTGGAAATGTCCCGCCATCGCGTCGCCGGGTGGCGTGCAACCGGTGGGATGCGAAGGTCGATGGACTGTCCTCGATAGACCGCCACGCGCGCTGGCTGTTCGAGCGCCCGCTCAGGCGGGTTCGGGGAATACCCGGTTGCGCCCGCCGGCCTTCGCCGCGTACAGCGCCTGATCGGCCGCCTGCAGCAGTTCCTCCGCGCCAGGCTCGTGCCCGTCGGGGCGCCAGCTGTGGACGCCGGCGCTGATGGTGACGATGCCCTTCTGGTTACCGGTGTGGGGAATGTTCAGGTCGCGGACGGCCTGCAGGATATGCGCGGCGATCCGCTGGCTGCCTTGTGCGTCGGTCTCCGGCAGCAGCATCAGGAATTCCTCGCCGCCGTAACGCACGGCCAGGTCGCCGGCGCGCCCGGCGCACATCTGTATCGCCCGCCCCACAGCCTTGATGCAGGCGTCACCGGCGGGATGACCGTACTGGTCGTTGTAGCCCTTGAAATGATCGATATCGAGCATGATCAGGCCCAGAGTCTTGCCGTTGCGCCGCGCGCGGGCGATCTCGTCCGGTAACGCCTGATCCAGTCGCCGGCGGTTCGCCAGCCCGGTGAGGCCGTCCTGCAAGGCCAGCTTGCGCAGTTCGCGGTGGGCCTCCTGGAGTTGCGCTTCCGCGCGCATGCCGAGGCGAATCTGCCGGATCAGGACGATGCCGAAGATCCCCATGGTGAAAATCATCAGGGCGACGATATAGGCGGAGCGATAGATGTTGGCTTCCCAGGGCGCGAGGATGGCCTGCCGGGACTGCGCCGCTTCCACCACCAGCGGATACTTGTCGAGCGCCTGGTAGCCGTACAGGCGCTCGATGCCGTCCACCATCGAGTGAAGCGTGGCGGTCCCGGCCTTAGCCTGCGGCATCAGTTCGGAAAATATCCTGCCGCCGGCGAGGCTACTGCCGATGACCGTTTCGTTGAAGGGCCGCCTGACCAGCAGCGTGCCGTCGCGCAACGCCAGCACGATGGCGCCCTGCCCATCGATATCGAAGCCGTCGTAGAACCTGCGGAAGTAATCCACCCGCAGCGCCGCCAGGGCGACGCCGGCGAAACTCCCGTCCGGCGCGTTGATGCGCCGGGAAACGGGCAGCACCAGGCGCCCGGTGGAACGGCTCCTGATCACCGGGCCGATGTGCACGCCGCTGTCGGGGTTGTTTTTGTGGAAGGTGAAGTAATCCCGATCGGTGCTGTTGACCCCGGGAGGCTCGCTGGCTTCCGACGTCACCAGCCAGTTGCCGTTGCGATCGAAGACGAACAGCCCGTTGAGCTGCGCCAGGGAAGCGACATTGCCTTGCAGCAGGCGCCTGAGGCGTTCGAGCTGCGCGTGGGAGGTGCCGTCGGTTTCGACGCGTTCGACCACGTTGGCGAGCACCAGGTCGGCTTCCTCGAAGACATCCTCGGCATGCTGCGCCAGCGAGCGGGTGAGGTTGGAAGTGGTGGTTTCCGCCATGCGCAACGTTTCGCGACGCGCCGTCCAGGCCTGCCAGATGTCCAGGCCGATGATCGACAGGATGACCAGCACCACGAATACGAAAGCCAGCCGCTGGAGCGACTGTCTGGGTCTGATAAAGCTTTCCAGGAGACTCGGCATCGGTCGGACGGGACTCTTTGTAATCGACGGTTACCCGGACTCTGCCGGGTAACTTGGCGTGAGTGGCGCCTAACCTGCGTATTGCCGCTGCACCCTGGCTGCGGGTCGCGCGGCCGGGGTCGTCCGGGATTGTACGGGCTGCTTCGGCGCCAGGTAAAACCCTGTCGGCGCCCTATCGAGTAAGCAGATTTTTCGCGGGCACGCATTCGGCGCCCCATGACCGGGCGATCTGCGCTGCGCGGCCCAACGGCACGGATGCGTTCTCGAAATCCACCACCACGCAGAAATCCGCCGACGGCGGTCGCGCCGGCAGCGGGTCGAAGCGCCCATCGCTGAGCAGCCAGAGGCCGATACGCTTGCCGCGGGCGTTGCGGCGCTCCCTGGCCAAGGTGCGCTCGGCCAGCTCCAGCGCCGCGGCCACCGGCGAACCGCCGCCGCCGCCAATGGCATCGATCCAGGCGTGATTGGAGGACCGCGCCTTCTGCGGTTTGCACAGCAGGCGCGCCTGCCCGGCGGCGAATCCGATCACCATCAGCTCGCCGCGCTGGCGATAGACCTGCTCGCTCCAGCGCAGCAGCAGGCCCTTGGCCAGCGTCAGGTTGCGCCGCTTGAGCATCGAGCCGGAGCAATCCAGCACCAGGCAGTGCAGCGTCCCCGCCTCGGCTGCCTGCTGCTGGAAACGCAGGTGCGGCGCACGCAGCGGCTCGGAGCCTTTCGCCAGCAAGGTGCGCGGCCAGTGAAGGCGCGCGCTGGCCGCCGTGCCGCACTGACGGATGCGGCCCGCGCGAGCCCCGTCGCCGGCCTGCGCGCCGGGCGAGGCGTGCGGGCTCAGGGCTTTTTTGTCGGCAGCGGCCTCGCGCCGTCTAGCTGGGCGGTGGGCACCGCCTGCGGCGGCAATTCGCCCCAGTCGTTGCCCTCGTTCGGCGCGGTGGCGCCCCCTTCCCGCGGCGGCTCGGCGCGCGGCGAGGGTGGCGGCGCGTCGGGCGGCAGTTTGCGGCGGTGCGCCAGCACCAGCTCGGCCACCACCGCGACATCCTCGGCGCCGATCCGCGCGTGGCCCTGCCAGGCCGCGTGCGCGCAGGCAGCGCGCAGCAGCACCAGGTCGGCGCGCACGCCTTCCACGCCGGCGGCGTAGCAGAGATCGCTGACCTGGCGGTGCAGTGCATCGTCGAATTCCAGTTGCCCGACCTTCGCCCGCGCCCGTTCCAGGCGCTGCATCAGCGCCTCCTGCGCCGCGCGCTGGCCTTCGACGAAGCCCTGCGGGTCGCGGTCGAAGCGCAGCCGGCTACGCACGATCGCCTCACGCGCCGCCGGCTCGATGCGCTCGCCGAGGCGCACGAACAGGCCGAAGCGATCGAGCAGTTGCGGACGCAGTTCGCCCTCTTCCGGGTTCATGGTGCCGACCAGGGCGATGCGCGCCTCGTGCTGGTGGGAAATGCCGTCGCGCTCGATGCGGTTGACCCCGCTGGCGCAGACGTCCAGCAGCAGGTCGACCAGCGCATCGGCCAGCAGGTTGACCTCGTCGACGTAGAGCACGCCGCCGTCGGCGCGAGCCAGCAACCCGGGACGGAAATCCACGCGGCCGTCCTGCAGCGCCGCCTGGATGTCCAGCGAGCCCACCAGCTGTTCCTCGCTGGCGCCCAGCGGCAGGTTGACGAAGCGCCCGGCCGGCAGCAGGTCGGCCAGCGCGCGGGCACTGGTGGACTTGGCGGTGCCGCGCGGCCCCTCGATCAGCACGCCGCCGATCTGCGGGTCGATGGCCGCCAGCAGCAGCGCCAGTTGCAGCTGCGGCTGGCCATGCAGGGCGGAGAACGGGAAATGTGGGCGGTTCATGGGATTAGTCTTCCAGATGCTGTTCGGCGGCGATCAGCTGATTTTCGATGCGTTCGCGGTAATCGCCCGGCGCTTGCCAGAGGCCGCGCTGGATGGCTTCGAGCAGGCGCTCGCTGATTTCCAGCAGGGCGTCGGGGTTGTGTCGCTGGAGGAACTCGCGGGTCGACGGATCGCCCAGGTAGGCGTCGGTCAGGCTGGCGTACTGGTCGTCGCGGACCACGCCGGTGGTGGCGTCGAAGGCGAACAGGTAGTCCACGGTCGCGGCCATCTCGAAGGCGCCCTTGTAGCCGTGGCGCTTCACGCCATCGATCCACTTCGGATTGGTCACCCGCGCGCGCATCACCCGGCTGATTTCCTCGGCCAGGTTGCGCACCTTCGGCGCCTGCGGGTTGCTGTGGTCGCCGAAGAGCATCGCCGGCTGCGTGCCGGAGAGGTGCCGCGCGGCCGCGCTCATGCCGCCGTGGAACTGGTAGTAGTCGTCGGAATCGAGCAGGTCGTGCTCGCGGTTGTCCTGGTTCTGCACCACCGCCTGGATCTGCGCCAGGCGCCTGGCGAAACCGTCGCGGTCCTGCGCGCCGTAGACCTTCTGCCCGTAGGCATAGCCGCCCCAGTTCAGGTAGGCGTTGGCCAGGTCGGCGTCGGTTTGCCAGTCGCGCGAATCGATCAGCCCCTGCAGGCCCGCGCCGTAGGCACCGGGCTTGGCGCCGAAGACGCGGTAGCCGGCCTGCTGGCGCGCGCTGTCGGCGTCCAGACCACGGGCCTGCAACTCGGCGGTCTCGCGGCGGATGCGCGCGCGGATCGGGTTGATGTCTTCCGGCTCGTCCAGCTCAGCCACGCGCTGCACGGCGGCGTCGAACATCTGCATGACGTTGGCGAAGGCGTCGCGGAAGAAGCCCGACACGCGCAGGGTGACGTCGACCCGCGGGCGGTCCAGGCGCTTGCCCGGCAGCACCTCGAAATCGGTGACGCGAAAACTCCCTTCGGCCCACTGCGGGCGCACGCCGAGCAGGGCGAAGGCCTGGGCGATGTCGTCGCCGCCGGTGCGCATGGTCGCCGTGCCCCACACCGAGAGGCCGATGCTGCACGGGTAGTCGCCGTTGTCCTGGACGAAGCGCTCGACCAGCAGCGCGGCGGATTTCTCGCCCAGCGCCCAGGCGGTCGGCGTGGGGATCATCCGCGTGTCGACGGAGAAGAAGTTGCGCCCGGTGGGCAGCACGTCCGGCCGCCCGCGCGACGGCGCCCCGCTCGGCCCCGGCGGCACGAATCGACCCGACAGGCCGCGACATAGCTGATACAGCTCCTGTGTTCCGCAGGCCTGAAGGCGCGGGCGCAGATCACCCTCGACGCGGTGCATGACGGCGACGGTGTGCGCCCACTCGGGGTCGGGCGCGCGCCGGGTGCCCTCCTCCAGCAACCCCAGCGCCAGCAACTCCAGCCGCTCGCGGGTATCGCCGCGGGTGCGCCAGGGCTGTTCGTCGATATCCGCCAGGGCGGCCGGTCTTGCGCCGTTCCACGGCAGGCTCCAGTCGTCGTCCAGCGGATCGAAATCGGCGCCGGGCAACAGGTCCTGGGCCAGCGCGCGGACCAGGCTGGCGTTGCCGCCCAGGCCGTCGCCGACGCCGTGCCGCGCCAGGGCCAGCAGGGTATCGCGTTGCAGGCGGCCCTGCGGCGAGCGGCCGAACACGTGCAGGCCGTCGCGGATCTGGCTTTCCTTCAGCTCGCAGAGGTAGCTGTCGGTGCGGTTGAGCAGCAGCTGTTCCTCCTCGGCGTTGCGCGGCGCTTCCAGGCCGAGGTCGGCGTGCAGGTTCTGCGCGGTGATCAGCCCGAGGATCTGCTTGCGCAGCAGGCCGGCGCGCCGCGGGTCGAGGGTCAGCGCCTCGTAGAATTCGTCGATCAGGCGCTCCAGGTCGCGGGTCGGGCCGTAGCTTTCGGCGCGCGTCAGCGGCGGCATCAGGTGATCGATGATCACCGCCTGGGCGCGGCGCTTGGCCTGGGTGCCCTCGCCCGGATCGTTGACGATGAACGGGTACAGGTGCGGCATCGGGCCGAACACCAGGTCCGGCCAGCATGCCTCGCTCAGCGCGACGCTCTTGCCCGGCAGCCATTCCAGGTTGCCGTGCTTGCCGACGTGGACGATGGCGTCGCTGGACCAGTGCTCGCGCAGCCACAGGTAGAACGCCAGGTAGTAATGCGGCGGCACCAGGTCCGGGTCGTGGTAGTTGGCCTTCTGGTCGAGGTGATAGCCGCGCGCCGGCTGGATGCCGACGAACACCTGGCCGAGGCGCACGCCGGCGATCATGAAGCGGTCCTGGCGCAGCATCGGGTCCTGCTCCGGCGCGCCCCAGCGGGCGACGATGGCCGCGCGGCTGGCGGCCGGCAGCGCGTCGAAGAAGCGCTGGTAGTCGGCCAGCGCCAGGCTCTGCTTCGCCGGGCGCAGCGCCCACTGGTCGGGGTCGTTGGTGACGCCCTGTTTGAGCCGCTGCATCAGCGCGTCGCCGTCGGCGGGAATGCCGTCCACCGCGTAGCCCTCGTCGGCCAGGCGGCGGAGGATTTCGATCGCCGAGGCCGGCGTATCCAGGCCGACGCCGTTGCCGAGGCGGCCTTCGCGAGTCGGATAGTTCGCCAGCACCAGCGCCAGGCGTTTCTGCGGATTGGCCAGCGCGCGCAGCCGGCACCAGCGCCGCGCCAGCGCGCAGACGAAATCGATGCGTTCCTCCAGCGGCTGGTACTCCACCACGTCGCTCTGGGTCAGCGCGCTGCGCACGCCGAAGCCCTTGAAGCTCACCGCGCGGCTGATGATGCGTCCGTCGACTTCCGGCAGGGCCACGTGCATGGCCATGTCGCGCGGCGCCAGGCCATGCGGGTCGGCGCGCCAGCTCTGCTGGTTGCCGCCGGAAAGCACCACCTGCAGCACCGGGATGTCGCCGGCCAGGGCGTGGTCGCCGGGATCGTCCATCGCCGACTGGGAGAACGCCGTGGTGTTGAGGATCAGCGCCACGTCATTGCCTGCGCAGAGTTCGCGCAGGCTGCTCAGGCACAGCGCGTCCTTGAGCGACAGCAGCGCGATCGGCAGTGGGTTCAGCCCCTGCGCCAGCAGGCGCTCGCACAGGGCGGCGAACACCCGCGTGTTCCCAGCCTGCAGGTGCGCGCGGTAGAACAGCAACGCCACGCAGGGCGCGCCGGCGACCCACTGCGCCTGCCAGTCGGCCACGCCGGCGTTGTCCTGCGCGGGGTGGAACACGGCGATCGGCGGCAGCGCGCGCGGTGGCCCTGGCGCCCTGTCGAGGCCGAAGAACTGCACGCCGATGAAACGGTACAGCGCGCGCGCGTTGCCCGCGCCGCCCTCGCGCAGGTAACGCCAGAGCGTATGGCAGGTCGGCGCGTCGACGGTGCTCAGCGCGGTGAGGTTGGGGTCCTCGCTCATGTCTCCGGAGAACATCGCCAGGGCGATGCCCTTGCGCCGGCACAGCGCGACCACCTGCTCGGTGCCGTAGGGCCAGTAGCTTTCGCCGCCGAGGTGATCGATGACGATCAGCCGCGCGTGCTGCAGCACCTCGTCCAGGTAGAGGTCGATGGAAGCGTGCTGGCGCAGGTGCATGAGGTTCGCCAGGCGCACCGAGGGATAAACGACGTCCGCCGCGCCGGCCTGCGGGTGGGCGGCGGCGAGCAGCGCCAGGGTGGTGTCGGCGGCGCTGAGGATGACGATGTCCGCCGGGTCCTGTTCGAGGCGGGTGATGATCGCTCCGCTCTCGTCCACGTACCCGCCGGGCAGCGCCGTCAGCATGTGCATCGGCTCAGCCCTCGACCACGGCGGCTTGCAGCGCATCCTGCAGAAGCGCGGCATCCAGCGCCTGGCCGATCAGCACCAGGTGCGTGGACGGCGTTTCGTCGGCGTTCCAGCGGCGGTCGAAGTAGCTGTCGAAACGCTGGCCGACGCCGTGCACGACCAGCCGCATCGGCTTGCCCGGCAGCGCCACGAAGCCCTTGACCCGGTAGATCGCGTGCCCTTCGACGAGCGCCTGCAGGCTCGCCAGCAGGCGCTCGCGGTCCACCCGCGGCAGCTTCACCACCACCGAATCGAACAGGTCGTGGTCGTGCTCCTCGCCCTCTTCGTGATCGTGGTGGCTTTCGCGCAGGTGGATGGTCTCCTCCGAGGCGCTGGACAGCCCGAGGATCAGCTCCAGATCGAGGCGACCCTTGTCGCTGGCGATCACCTTGACCTGCGCCGGCAGTTCCTCGCGCACCAGCGCGGTGACCTGCTCGACGGCGGCCGGCGCGACCAGGTCGGTCTTGCTCAGCACCACCAGGTCGGCGGCCATCAACTGGTCCTCGAACAGCTCGTGCAGCGGCGATTCGTGATCCAGGTTGGGATCGGCGCGGCGCTGCTCGTCCACCGCCTGCGGGTTGGCGGCGAACTGGCCGGCGGCCGCGGCCGGCACGTCGACCAGCGTGACCACCGCATCGACGGTGCAGGCGTTCTTGATCTCCGGCCAGTGGAAGGCCTGCACCAGCGGCTTGGGCAGCGCCAGCCCGGAGGTCTCGATGAGGATGTGGTCGATGTCGCCGCGGCGCTCGATCAGCTCGCGCATCACCGGATAGAACTCCTCCTGCACGGTGCAGCACAGGCAGCCGTTGGACAGCTCGTAGAGCTGGCCGGCCTGCTCCACGCCGTATTCGTCGCACCCGATGCCGCAGCCGCGCAGGATGTCGCCGTCGATGCCCAGCTCGCCGAACTCATTGACGATCACCGCGATGCGGCGGCCGTCGGCGTTCTCCAGGATGTGGCGCAGCAGCGTGGTCTTACCGCTGCCGAGAAAGCCGGTGACGATGGTGACGGGAATCTTGGCCTGGCTGGACATGGGTTTTCCTCTGAAGATCGATAAGGCTTTCGTGGATCACGCAGGATGAGCGGATCGCCCTGGCAAATACCGGCTGGTGGGCTGCTCTGGAAATCGGTTGATCGGTAAAGCGAACGCTTCGTAGGGTGGGTCACGCTTCACCGACCCACCGGGCGGGGGCACGGTGGATGAAAAGAGCGTCGCTACGCGCCCCGATCCCCCTACGGTTTGCCATCCACACCCGACGACACTCATTGCTCGAACACCGGAATGCGCGCGATGAACTTGCCCTTGATGCCGGCGGGCCAGGTGCGGAACGGCACTTGGCCGGTATCGGATTGCTGGTGCTTGCGCGCGTAGTCGAGCAGCGCCTCGGCGGCGTCCTCATCGGCGGCGAGGTCGCCGAGCACGTAGCCGATCTTGCCCGGTCCGCGCAGCAGCGCCGTGCAGTGCCGCTGGCAGGCCATCAGGCAGCGCGTGCGGGCGATCGCCAGCGGCGCGGCGCCGGCTTCCTCCTGTTGCCGCGCCAGGCGTTCGACCTGATCGGCGAACAGCGCGCCCCTGCGCGGTGCCTCGGGCTGACTGGCATCGGCGCCGCCGCAGGTTTCGCAGAGCATCAACTGGCTGGTCATGGGTTTTCTCCGTCCTGGCGGCACGACCAGGGCAGCACGAAGCGCTGCTCCTGGTGTTCGCCGAGCATCGCCTGCACGCGGTAGACCTGCTGCAGGTTCTTCGGGGTCAGTACGTGCCGCGCGCTGCCGCAGTCCACCACGCGGCCCTGGTCGAGCAGCATGATGCGGTCGCAGAAGCGGCTGGCCAGGGTCAGGTCGTGCAGCACCACCAGCGCCGCCTTGCCCTGCGCGCACTGCTGGCGCAGCAGTTCCATCACGTTCAACTGGTGGAACGGGTCGAGCGCCGCCACCGGCTCGTCGGCCAGCAGCAGCGGGCTGCCCACCGCCAGGGCACGGGCCAGCCGCGCACGCGCGCGCTCGCCACCGGAAAGCTGATCGAAACGCCGTTCGGCCAGTTCGCTCAGGTGCATCTGCGCAAGCGCGGCGTCGATGGCCTGCTCGTCCGCGCCGCGCAGTCGCGCCGGCACGCCCCAGCCGCCGCGGTGCGGCAGGCGGCCGAGGGCCACGTAGTCGCGCAGGCGCAGCGGCCAGCTGCTCTGGTCGCCCTGGCCGAGGTAGGCGCAGCGCAGCGCGCGTTCGCGCGGCGACAGTTCGCCCAGCGCGACGCCGTCCAGCAGCAGTTCGCCGGTATACGGCAGCAGGTGCGCGAGGGCCTTGAGCAGGCTGCTCTTGCCGGCGCCGTTGGGCCCGATCAGGCCGAGCAACTCGCCCGACTGCAGCGTCAGCGAGACGCCGTCGACCAGCCGGCGGCCGTCGATCTCGACGCCGATGTCGCGCAATTGCAGCTGCATCATGGCACTCCCCTGCGCTGACGCAGCACCAGGGCGAGGAAGAACGGCGCGCCGATCATCGCGGTGACCACGCCGAGCATCAGCTCCTGCTCGCCGCTGACCAGGCGCAGCACGATGTCCGCCGCCAGCAGCAACAGCGCGCCGCCGAGGGCGCTGGAGAACAGCAGGCGCGACGGGTGATAGCCGACCGCCTTGCGCAGCAGGTGCGGCACCACCAGGCCGACGAAACCGATCGAGCCGGTCACCGCGACGCTGGCGCCGACGCACAGCGCGGTGCCGAGGATGATCTGCACGCGCAGCCGCGGCAGGTTGACGCCGAGGCTGCTGGCTTCGTCCTCGCCGAGGGTCAGCGCGTCCAGTTGCGGGCCGCAGGCGAACAGCAGCAACAGCCCGGCGGCGATGAAGGGCAGGCACAGGCGGATATCGGCGAAGCTGCGGTCGCTCAGCGAGCCCATCAGCCAGAGCACGATGTCCTGCATGTCGGTGGGGTTCGGCGCCAGGTTGATCGCCAGCGAGGTCGCCGCCGCCGCCAGCGACGACAGCGCCACGCCGCAGAGGATCAGCGTCAGGTTGCTCGCGCGTTGCCGGGCGATGCCGTAGAGCACCAGGGTCGCCAGCGCCGCGCAGCCCATCGCCGAGGCCGGCACCAGCCAGGGGCTCAGCGCGCTGACGCCGTAGTAGAGGCAGAGCACCGCGCCGAGGCTGGCGCTGGAGCTGACCCCGAGCAGCCCCGGCTCGGCCAGTGGATTGCGCAGCAGGCCCTGCATGGCGGCGCCGGCGGTGCCCAGCGACATGCCGACGAGGATCGCCAGCAGCACCCGCGGCAGGCGGATCTCGTTGACGATGATGCGCTGCTGGACCAGCACGTCGGCCAGGTTCGCCGCCTCCGCGCCGGGACGCAACAGCGCGTGGCCGACCTCGCCCAGCGTCAGCGGCACCGGCCCGATGCGCAGGGAAAGCAGGAACGACAGCGCCAGCGCCGCCAGCAACAGCAGGTTGAGCAGGCCCGGGGCGAAACGCTTCATCGCGGCGCTCCGAGGCGATCGAGCTGGGCGGCGAGGTCTTCCGCGGCGATCACCAGTTGCCAGTCGCTGCAGCCCCAGCGGTTGCCGCCGATGCTGACCACCGGTCTGGCGGCCATCAGTTGCTGCAGGCGCGGGTGCCGCGAATAGGCGGACTTGGCGTAACCGTCGTCCACCAGCAGGTCGGCGGTGACGAACACGTCCGGCGGGCCGGCGATGAGCTCCTCCAGGGAATAGCGGCCCCAGCCGGAGCGACCGAGGTCGGCCATGTGGTTGCGCACGCCGACCGCCTGGAACACGTTGTCGACGTAGGTGTTGGCACCGGCACTGCCGCCGTTGGCGCGCAGGTACAGGGCGCTGAACGGCCGCGGATGTTCGCGCAGCCGCGCCAGGCGTGCCTGCACGTCGGTCACCAGCGCGGCGCCGGCCTCCTCGCGGCCGATCTGCGCGGCGACGAAGCGGGTGCTGTCGAAAATCTGCTGCCAGGTGGTCGGGTACGGCAGCACCAGGGTGCGGATGCCGTGGCGGGCCAGCAACTCGGCGCGGTTGTGCGTCTGCCAGCGTCGCGAGGCGAGCACGATGTCCGGGTGCAGGGCGATGATTTCCTCGGCGGTGGCATCGTTGGCCGGAAAGCGCCGCGCCCGCTCGGGCATCGACGACACCCGCGCGTCCTGGCTCTTGCGCGACACAGAGAGCAGTTGCTCCGGCGCCGCCAGGCTCAGTGCCAGCATGTCCGCGCAGAGGTTGGTCGAGACCACCGTCGGCAACGGGGACGCGCCGGCCAGCGGCGCGAGCCCGAGCAGCAGCCAGGCCAGCAGGCGCACCGCCGCATGGGCGCCGCCCGCAGGATGGAGACGCGCCATCGCCGCAGACCGACGCACTCGCCGAACCGCCCCGGTCCCCATCAGAAATCGATACCCGCCTGGCCTTTCACGCCGGCGTTGTAGGCGTGCTTGACGTCGCGGATCTCGCTCACCGTGTCGGCCAGCTCGATCAGCTCGGGCTTGGCCGCGCGGCCGGTGATGATCACGCTCTGGCTGGCCGGGCGCGCACGGATGGCGTCGAGCACCATCGCCAGGTCGAGGTAGTTGTACTTGAGCATGTAGGTCAGCTCGTCGAGCAGCACCAGGTTCAGCTGTGGATCGGCGAGCATGCGCGAGGCGTGGGTCCAGGCTTCGTCGGCGGCGAGCTTGTCGGCGTCCCAGTTCTGCGTGTTCCAGGTGAAGCCGGTGGCCATCGCGTGGTACTCCACCAGCGGCGCGTTCTGCCGCAGGTAGGTGACTTCGCCGGAGGCCTGGGTGCCCTTGATGAACTGCACCACGCCGGCCCGATGGCCATAGCCGAGCGCGCGGTACAGGGTGCCGAAGCCGGAGGTGCTCTTGCCCTTGCCGTTGCCGGTGATCAGCACGACGATGCCGCGCTCTACCTGGGCGCGCTCGATGCCGGCGTCGACCACCTCCTTCTTGCGCTTCATCCGCTCGGCGTGATTCTGCTTCTTCTGTTCGTCGATCATCGCTGCACACTCCAGGCCCATGCGCCGCCGCGCGGGCGGGCAGGATTCGATGGCACGAACCACGGGCAGGGACGCGATGCGCAGGCATCGCGCGCAGGTGACGAGACTGAGGAAGGCTGCGCGAGGCAGACGACAGCACCGGCAACCACCCACACCCCGGGGTACGTACCTTGTTCTCGAATCAGGCCGGTCTTCTGGCTCGCCTTCATCCGATCACCGCGCCTTCCCGACCGGAGTCAGTGGCATCGTGCGGTGTCGTCAGGCTCTACAGCAGCGGGGGCTGCGCCGGAATGCTCTGGGGGTTTGCCCCGAGGTCACCGGACTTCCCGTTTCAGCCCCTCGCGCGGTCGCGCTCGGGGCACCTGTTCGTTGGCCGGCAGGGTAGCCTTTCGCCGGGGCCGGGGCAATCGCACGAACGCCGGCCCGGTTGACGAGGCATCACCTTCGTGATGAGGTGGCGCGTGTTTTTCAGGTGTCTCGTGTCAACGCCACGAGGTTAAACGGGAAGCCGGTGGGTCCGATCAAGACGATCGAACGAGTCCGGCGCTGCCCCCGCAACGGTAAGCGAGCGAAGCCTTCGGCATACCACTGGACCGCGATCCGGGAAGGTGAAGACTTCAGGCCTGTACGCCACGTACAGGCCGCCTCGCCAGCCCGGAGACCGGCCTGGAATCCCTTTGGCAACCCGCGGTGGGCGGGACGCGCCGGAAACAGTCCGCTTCACCGCGTGTGCGATCGCTGCACTCACGCGCCCGGCCTGCCCTTCTGCGTCCTTCCACGCGTGCCGATCACTCGACTCATTGGAAGGTCTTCATCATGACAAGCCGCACGCTGCCCTCCAGCACCGCCGTTACGCTCCCCCTCTCGCAACGCCTGACGCTGGCCGTCGTCAGCATCCTGGTCGGCGCCGCGCTGATCTATTTCGCCGGGTTCTCGCACATGGAGCTGGTGCACAACGCCGCCCACGACACCCGACACAGCGCCGCCTTCCCCTGCCACTGAGGAGCGAACCGATGATCAAGCGCATTGCACAGACGGCGGGTTTCTCCGGGCTGCTGGCGGCCATTTTCCTGACCCTGCTGCAGAGTTTTTGGGTCAGCCCGCTGATCCTGAAGGCGGAAACCTACGAAAACGCCGGCGCCAGCGAGCAGGCCGAGCACAGCCACGAAGCCGGCGCAGCGGCCCATGAGCACGGCGCCGAAGCCTGGAGCCCGGAAGACGGCCTGCAGCGCACCCTGTTCACCGGCCTCGGCAACCTGGTCGTGGCGGTCGGTTTCGCCCTGATGCTCGCCGGGCTCTACACCCTGCGCGCCCCCGGAAAGACCTGGCAGGGCCTGCTCTGGGGCCTGGGCGGTTTCGCCGTGTTCAACCTGGCGCCGTCCCTCGGCCTGCCGCCGGAAGTGCCGGGCACCGCGGCCGCCGACCTGCTGCTGCGCCAGTACTGGTGGATCGGCACGGCGCTGGCCACCGCGGTCGGCCTGGGGATGATCGCCTTCGGCCGCAACTGGGCGCTGCGCATCCTCGGTGTGATTCTGCTGGCGCTGCCGCACCTGATCGGCGCGCCGCAGCCGGATGTTCACCAAAGCCTGGCTCCCGAAGCCCTGGCCCACGAGTTCGTCTACGCCTCCCTGCTGACCAACGCCCTGTTCTGGGCTGCCCTCGGCCTGGCCAGCGCCTGGTTCTTCAGCCGCGCCACGCGCAACGCCTGACAGGGCGCGGCCTGCGCACCGCCGCCAAGGTGCACGCGGCACACCCTACGGTTGGTGCCGCCCATGCCTCGTTGGGGTGCGCCATGCGCACCCTACGCAATCCGACGCATGCCGTAGAGGTTCTGGTCGACCTTGCCGTGGTTGTCGACGATGACGATCTCGCCGCCCAGCGCCCGCAGGCGCGCATTGAAATCGCTGGTGTACAGCCGCTTCAGCCAGCCCGGATAGTCCTCGTCGCGGCCGCCGAGAAAGGCGTGCACGGCCGGCAGGGAAAACCGCCAGCCGCCCGCCTCGCAGGCGAATCCCCGCGCCCGCAACTGCGCGATCAGCGCGGCGTCGCCGTCCAGCACGCGCGCACAACACGCGAAAAACGCCTCCAGCTGGTCCATCCACGCCTGTCCTCCGATGCAAGGCGCCCAGTGTGCCGTAAGTGGATGCCTCAGGTTATTCCCGACCGGCAATCGAACCGGCCGACGAAAGACTCTGGTCAGCATGGAGGGCAAAAGAGTACAAATGTATCCCATGGACAGATTATCTCCGCGCCGCCGCGCCATTCTCGATTTCATCCGCGACCGCATCGCCGGGAACGGCCAGCCGCCGAGCCTGGCGGAAATCGCCGAAGCCTTCGGCTTCGCCTCGCGCGGCGTCGCGCGCAAACATATCGTCGCCCTGGCCGAGGCCGGGCTGATCGAGGTGGTGCCGAACCAGGCGCGCGGCATCCGCCTGGTGGAACGGGCGCCGCGCCCGGAACTGCTGGAAATCCCGGTGCTCGGCCGGGTCGCCGCCGGCGCGCCGATCGGCCCGGACGCCGACCTCCACGGCCACCTGCTGCTGGACCGCCAGACCTTCTCCAAGCTGCCGGACTACCTGCTGCGGGTGCAGGGCGACTCGATGATCGAGGACGGCATCCTCGACGGCGACCTGGTCGGCGTGCACCGCAGCAGCGAGGCGCGCGACGGCCAGATCGTCGTCGCCCGCCTCGACGGCGAAGTCACCATCAAGCGCTTCCAGCGCGCCGGCGACACCATCCGCCTGCTGCCACGCAACCCGGCCTACGCGCCTATCGTCGTTCGCGACGACCAGGAACTGGCCATCGAAGGCGTGTTCTGCGGCCTGGTGCGCCGCGAATGAGCGCCGCGCCGGTCGCCCTCGACAGCCTGCTCGACCAGCGTCGGGTCTGGCGTGGCCAGGCGGAAAGCCGACCGGCGACCGCGCAGCCGACCGGGCATGCCGCGCTGGACGCGGTGCTGCCGGCCGGCGGCTGGCCGGAGGCGGCGCTCAGCGAAATTCTCATCGCCGCCGAGGGCATCGGTGAGCTGCAACTGCTCTGGCCGACCCTGGCGCGACTGACCGCCGAGGGCGAGCGCGTGGTGCTGGTGGCGCCGCCTTTCCTGCCCTATCCGCAAGCCTGGCTGGCCGCCGGTGTCGACCTGCGCCAGTTGGCGCTGATCGAAGCGAGCGGGCGCGATGCCCTGTGGGCCGCCGAGCAGTGCCTGCGCTCCGGCAGTTGCGGCGCGGTGCTGTGCTGGCCACAGCAGGCCGACGACCGTGCCCTGCGCCGGCTGCAGGTGGCGGCCGAGAGCGGCCAGACCCTGGCGTTCGCCTACCGACCGCTGCGCGAGGCGGTCAATCCGTCGCCGGCCGCGCTGCGCCTGGCGGTGGACAATCGCCCGGCGCAGTTGCGCGTGCTCAAGTGCCGGGGCGGGCTCGCCGCCGCGGTGCCGATTCCGCTCGCGGCGCGGCATTGAGGCGGACATGCGCTGGGCCTGCATACTGCTGCCACAACTGGCGCTGGACAGCGTGCTGCGCGGCCGCGCCGATCCCGACGCCGCCCTCGCGCTGATCAGCGGCACGCCGCAGCGCCGCGTGCTGCAGACGGTCAACCCGGCCGCGCGCGCCCTCGGCCTGCGTCCCGGCCAGTCGCTGGGCGCCGCACAGGCCCTGAGCCGCGACTTCGCCATGCTCGAATACGACCCCGCACGCATCGAGCGCGCCCAGCAGTTCCTCGCCGCCTGGGCCTATCGCTTCAGTTCCCACGTCAGCCTGCACTACCCGCGCTGCCTGCTGCTGGAGGTGGAATCCAGCCTCGGGCTGTTCGGCCCCTGGCCGCGCTTCGAGGCGCGCCTGCGCGACGAGCTGAACGCGCTGGGCTTTCGCCAGCGCATCGTCGTCGCGCCCAATCCGGCCGCCGCGCGCATGCTGGCCAACGTCCACGACGGCCTGGCGGTGGACGCCGCGGGCCTCGCCGAAGCCCTCGGGCGGATGCCCATCGAGCGCGTCGGTTTCACCCGCGAGGTCGCCAGCGCCTTCGCCCGCATGGGCGTGCGCCAGTTGCAGCAGGTCCGCAACCTGCCCCGCGAGAGCCTGGCCAAGCGTTTCCCGCAGGACGTGCTGCGGCACCTCGATACGCTGCTCGGCGAACGGCCGCTGGCGCTGCGCTGCTACGCGCCGCCGGACCGCTTCGATGTACGCATCGAGCTGAACTTCGAGGTCGAGTCGCACCAGGCGCTGCTGTTCCCGCTGCGCCGCCTGACCGGCGACCTGGCCGCCTTCCTCGCCGGCCGCGACAGCGGCGTGCAGCGCTTCACCCTGCACCTGGAGCACCGCAGCGGCGAGGACAGCAGCCTGCCGGTCGGCCTGCTCGCCGCCGAGCGCGAGGCGGCGATGCTCTTCGAACTGGCGCGCGGTCGCCTGGAACAGTTGCAGGTGCCCGCGCCGGTGCAGGCCATGCGCCTGGTGGCGCGCGACCTGCCGGCGTTCGTTCCGCAGCACCGCGAGCTGTTCGATGAGCGCCCGCAGCAATCGCTGCCCTGGGAACAGTTGCGCGAACGCCTGCGTGCGCGCCTCGGCGACGACGCCGTGCTGGGTCTGGGCGCCGTCGCAGACCATCGCCCGGAACGTGCCTGGCAGGCGGCGCCCGTCGCACGCTCGGAAACCCTGCAACAGGAGGCACCGCGCCCGGCCTGGCTGCTGCGCGAAGCCCAGCCCCTGCGCGAATTCGCGCCGCGCATCCTCGCCGGCCCCGAGCGCATCGAGTCCGGCTGGTGGGACGGCGGCGACGTGCGCCGCGACTACTACCGGGTGGAGACCCGCGGCGGCCAGCGCGCCTGGGCCTACCGCCGGGTCGGCGACGACGGCCCGCTGCAGCTGCACGGCTGGTTCGCATGACTCGCCCCATACATCACGGATGGCCATCGATGGGCTTCGCAGGCTCAACCCATCCTACGAAAGAGCGCGCACCGCGATTGCCCGGGAGGCTACGCAGGCACCCCAGCGTAGGATGGGTCGAGCGCAGCGACACCCATGCAGAGCCGCCACCGACGGGGTTCGCATGAATCACACCCATGCCGCTTCCCCGCCCGCCTACGCCGAGCTGCACTGTCTGTCGAATTTCAGCTTCCAGCGCGGCGCGTCCAGTGCGCAGGAGCTGTTCGAGCGCGCCAGGCAGCATGGCTATGCGGCGCTGGCGATCACCGACGAGTGCAGCCTGGCCGGCATCGTGCGTGCCTGGCAGGCGGCCAAAAAGACCGAGCTGGCGCTGATCGTCGGCAGCGAGATGCAGCTCGAGGACGGGCCGAAGATCATCCTGCTGGCGGAGGACCTGGCCGGCTACCAGAGGCTCTGCGGGCTGATCAGCGTCGCCCGCCGCCGGGCGAAGAAAGGCAGCTACCGCCTGCTGCGCGAGGATTTCGAGGAGCCGCTGGACGGTCTGCTGGCGCTCTGGCCAGCCCAGGGCGAAACCCCGCACGCCGATGGCCGCTGGCTGCGCGAGCGGTTCCCCGAGCGCCTGTGGCTGGCCGTGGAGCTGCACCGCGGCCCGGACGACGCCCGCCGCCTGGCGCAACTGCTGGCGCTGGCCACGGACCTCGGCATTCCCGCCGTGGCCAGCGGCGACGTGCACATGCACGCCCGTGGCCGGCGCGCGCTGCAGGACTGCATGAGCGCGATCCGCCACCACCTGCCGGTGGCCGAGGCCGGGCACCGGCTGTTCCCCAACGGCGAGCGCCACCTGCGCCGGCGCGAGGAGCTGGCCGGGCTGTACCCCGCCGAGCTGCTCGAGGAAACCCTGCGCATCGCCGCGCGCTGCCGCTTCGACCTCGGCCAGCTGCGCTACCAGTACCCGCGCGAACTGGTGCCCGAAGGCCATACGCCGACCACCTGGCTGCGCCACCTGGCCGAGAAGAACATTCCCTGGCGCTGGCCGCTGGGCATCCCCGACAAAGCGCGCAAGAATCTCGAACACGAGCTGAAGCTGATCGCCGAGCTCGAGTACGAGAGCTACTTCCTCACCGTGCACGACATCGTCCAGTTCGCCCGCAATGAACGCATCCTCTGCCAGGGCCGAGGCTCGGCGGCCAACTCGACGCTGTGCTTCGTGCTCGGCATCACCGAGCTGGACCCGGCGAACTCCAACCTGCTGTTCGAGCGCTTTCTCTCCAAAGAGCGCAACGAGCCGCCGGACATCGACGTCGACTTCGAGCACGAGCGCCGCGAGGAAGTCATCCAGTACGTGTTCCGCCGCTACGGCCGCACACGCGCCGCGCTCACCGCGGTGGCCAGCACCTACCACGGCGCCGGCGCGGTGCGCGACGTGGCCAAGGCGCTCGGCCTGCCGGCCGACCAGATCAACGCCTTGGCCGACTGCTGCGGGCGCTGGAGCGGCGAGCTGCCGCCCGAGGAGCGCCTGCGCGAAGCCGGTTTCGACCCGCAGAGCCCGATCATGCGCCGGGTGCTGGCGCTGACCGGCGAGCTGATCGGCTTTCCCCGTCACCTGTCGCAGCACCCCGGCGGCTTCGTCATTTCCGAGCAGCCGCTGCACAGCCTGGTGCCGGTGGAAAACGCGGCGATGGCCGGGCGCAGCATCATCCAGTGGGACAAGGACGACCTCGACCTGGTCGGCCTGCTCAAGGTCGACATCCTCGCGCTGGGCATGCTCAGCGCGCTGCGCCGCTGTTTCGATCTGGTCGAACGCTACCGCGGCACGCGCTGGGAACTTGCCACTCTCCCGCCCAACGACAAACCGACTTACGACATGATCAGCCGCGCCGACACCGTCGGCGTGTTCCAGATCGAGTCGCGGGCGCAGATGGCCATGCTGCCCAGGCTCAGACCCAAGGAGTTCTACGATCTGGTGATCGAGGTCGCCATCGTGCGTCCCGGGCCGATCCAGGGCGACATGGTTCACCCCTATCTGCGCCGCCGGAATGGCGAGGAGGAAGTGACCTATCCCTCCGAAGAGCTGGTGCCGGTATTCGAGCGCACCCTCGGCGTTCCGTTGTTTCAGGAGCAGGTCATGCAGTTGGCCATCGTCGCCGCGAAGTACACGCCCGGCGAGGCGGACCAGTTGCGTCGCTCCATGGCCGCCTGGAAGCGCCACGGTGGTCTGGAACCGCATCGCGCGAAGTTGATGGAACGAATGACCCGAAGGGGCTATCCGGCAGAATTCGTCGCGCGCATCTTCGAGCAGATCAAGGGCTTCGGCAGCTATGGCTTTCCCGAATCCCACGCCGCCAGCTTCGCCCTGCTGACCTACGCCAGTTGCTGGCTGAAATGCCACGAGCCGGCGGCGTTCGCCTGCGCGCTGATCAACAGCTGGCCGATGGGTTTCTACAACCCCGACCAGGTCCTGCAGGACGCGCGCCGCCACTGCATCGCCACGCACCCGGTGGACGTGCGCCACAGCGACTGGGATTGCAGCCTGGAGCCCGACGCGGGCGACCAGCCGGCGATCCGCCTCGGCCTGCGGATGATCCGCGGCCTGGCCGAGGACGCCGGCCGGCGCGTCGAGGCGGCGCGTGCCGTCGGGCCGTTCGCCGACGTCGCCGACCTGGTGCGCCGCGCCGCCCTGGATGCCCGCGCCCGCGAACGCCTGGCCGATGCCGGTGCCCTGCGCGGCCTGGCCGGCCATCGTCATCGCGCGCGCTGGGCGATCGCCGGGGTGGAAAATCAGGCACCGCTGTTCGCCGGTCTGCCGAGCCAGGAGGAAATCCAGGTGGCCCTGCCGCTGCCCAGCGTCGGCGAGGACCTGCATGCCGATTACGCCACCCTCAGCACCACCCTCGGCCCGCACCCGCTGTCACTGCTGCGCAGCGTCCTGCGCAACCGGCGCTGCCGCAGCTCGCGCGAACTGCCGGGCATCGAGCACGGCAAGCACATCGGCCTCGCCGGCCTGGTGATCGGTCGCCAGCGCCCGCAGACCGCCAGCGGCGTGGTCTTCGTCACCCTCGAGGACGAGTTCGGGATGGTCAACGTGGTGGTCTGGCACGACCTCGCGGAACGCCAGCGCAAGGTGCTGGTGGGGGCGCAGTTGATGCAGGTGGACGGCCGGCTGGAATCGCAGAATGGCGTGCGCCACCTGATCGCCCGACGGCTGATCGACCTGACGCCGCTGCTCACCGGGCTCGACGTGCGCAGCCGCGACTTCCGCTGAGCCACCCGATACCCCGGCGCGCGCGAAACCCGCTCCGCAGGAACGACGAACCCGCCGGGAAACGGGCGGGTTCGCTGTTCATTCGCCGGGTTCGTCCACTTCCATGGGCTCCGGCTTTTCCGGTTCCTTGCGCGGCGGCGCCTTGGGAATGCTCGGGTCCTGAACGTCCGGGTCCGGCTCGGGTGCGTCGTCGATGTCCATGTTGCTCTCCTCGTTCGGCGTGGCGTGTACGCTTATTCGAGGCCGGGGGAACGCCGGCGTTCGCCCCGGTCATCGGCCGGCAACCTAGCGGGACGCCGGGCGCAGCAGCCCCGCCAGGCGCGCACCGAACACGTTGATCAGCAGGCCGAGCATCACCACGGTCGCGCCGACGACCTGCACCGCGCTCAGGTGTTCGCCGAGCAGCCAGGCCGACGAACTCAGGCCGATCACCGGCACCAGCAGCGAGAACGGCGCCACCTGCCCGGTCGGATAGCGCGACAGCAACCGGCTCCACAGGCCGTAGCCAAGGATGGTGGCGCCGAACGCCAGGTAGACCAGCGCCAGGATCGAATCCAGGCTGATGCCGCGTAGCGCGGCCTCGATGGTCTGCGGCCCTTCCAGCATCCAGGACAGCGCGAAGAACGGCAGCGGCGGGATCAGGCTGCCCCAGACCACCAGACCGACCAGGTTCACCTTGCCGACCTTGCGCGTGACGATATTGCCCAGCGCCCACATCGACGCCGCGGCGATGGTCAGCACGAACCCGGCGAGGGTCATGCTGCGATCGCCCTCGGCGCCGATCAGGATCAGCCCGCCGGCGGCCACCACCAACCCGACCAGGTTCGCCGGCCGAATCCGCTCGCTGAGGAACAGCGCGGCGAAGAACAGCGTGAAGAACGCCTGCGATTGCAGCACCAGCGAAGCCAGCCCGGCCGGCATGCCGACGTACATCGCCGAGAACAGGAAGGCGAACTGGCCGAGGGAGATCGTCAGCCCGTAGGCCAGCAACCAGCGCAGCGGAATCTGCGGCCGCTTGATGAAGAACACCGCGGGAAAGGCCGCCAGCATGAAGCGCAAGGCGCCCAGCAGCATGGGCGGCAGGCCGTGCAGGCCGACCTTGATGACCACGAAGTTGAGGCCCCAGACGATGATGACGACGAGCGCCAGCAGCAGATCTTTCGGTGACATGTAGAACTCTTCTCAGGCAGCACGGGCAAGGCCGGCCATTAGAAACCATCCGCCACCCGGCCGACGCGATACAGTCGCCGGGCAAAACATCCATACAGCGCCGATTGTCCCTCCGCCGCCGCGACAGGTGCCGACGCGCACCGGGGCGAGCTAGAATTCGCGCCTGATAGCGATGAACCTCCTTTTTTACAGAGTTACGAGACCAGTCATGGGCGCACAGTGGAAAGCGAAACATAAGGAAGCGGCAGCCAACGCCAAGGGCCGAATCTTCGGCAAACTGGCGAAGGAAATCATGATCGCCGCGCGCAACGGCGCCGATCCGGACATGAATCCGCGCCTGCGGATGGTCGTCGAGCAGGCCAAGAAAGCCTCGATGACGCGCGAGACCCTGGAGCGCGCGATCAAGAAAGGCGCCGGTCTGCTCGGCGAAAGCGTGCATTTCGAGCGCACCACCTACGAAGGCTTCGCCCCCCACCGCGTACCGGTGATCGTCGAGTGCCTGACCGACAACGTGAACCGCACCGTGGCGGAAATCCGCGTGCTGTTCCGCAAGGGCCAGCTCGGCGCCAGCGGTTCGGTGTCCTGGGACTTCGACTACCTGGGCATGATCGAGGCCGCGCCGAGCGCCGCCGATGCCGATCCCGAACTGGCCGCCATCGAAGCCGGCGCGCAGGACTTCGAGCCCGCCGAGGACGGCGCCACGCTGTTCCTCAGCGAACCGACCGACATGGACGCCGTGTGCAAGGCGCTGCCGGAATTCGGCTTCCAGGTGCAGTCGGCGCAGCTCGGCTACCGCCCGAAGAACCCGGTGAGCCTGTCCGGCGCCGAGCTGGAAGAGGTCGAGGCCTTCCTCGATGCGCTGGACGGCCACGATGACGTGCAGAACGTCTACGTCGGCCTGGCCGAGTGAGCCGGAGCACGCGATGAACAAGCCGCACGTCCCCTACGCCCAGCGCGAGCAGGGCTACCGCGAGAAAGCGCTGAAGATGTATCCGTGGGTCTGCGGCCGCTGCGCGCGCGAGTTCTCCGGCAAGCGGCTGAGCGAATTGACGGTCCATCACAAGGACCACAACCACGACAACAACCCGGAAGACGGCTCGAACTGGGAGTTGCTGTGCCTGTACTGCCATGACAACGAGCACTCGCGCTACACCGACAACCAGTACTTCGCCGAAGCCAAGCCCGGTGACAACGGGCCCAAGCAGACCTTCAAGGGTCTCGCCGGCCTGGCCGACCTGCTGAAGAAGCAGGACTGATCGAACGGCGCACCGCCGGCGCGAGCCGGCGGTTCCTTCCTGCGAGCCCCGCGATGAAACCCGAAGACCTCCTGCTGCTGGTCACCCGCAGCATGCCCTACGGCAAGTACAAGGGCCGGCTGATCGCCGACCTGCCGGGCAACTACCTCAACTGGTTCGCCCGTGAAGGCTTTCCGCCCGGCGAGATCGGCCGACTGCTGCAACTGATGCAGGAGATCGATCACAACGGCCTCTCCGGACTGCTCACCCCGCTGCGCCAGCCGCGCTGAGCAACCGATGTCCTGCGCACAGGGGCGCGCCGGGCTCAGGTATAATCGCCGCCGATTCCCATCCTTCCCTTACCAGCGCCCCGCGGACCTGCCATGACTTCCAAGCCGAATCTCCCCCAGGACGACACGTCCGCCCCAGAAGCCAAGGACAGCGTGCAGGCGAAAGGTGAGGAAATCACTGCGGCAGAAAGCCGAAAGCCGGGTTCGATCCCGGCTTTCGGCTTCCCGTTCGCGATGGCTGAGCTGGCGAAGTCGAAGAACGACAAGCCGTGGTATCAGAAGTCCAACAGCAGCAACCATGACAAGACGCCCGGTCCGGCTCCGCGGGGAACCCGCCGGGCGATGGGCAAGCGCTGATCAGCGCTTGGTTTCGTGAAGACGCGCGTTGAGCTCGTCGACCACCGGCGCCCACTCGGCATCCTCCAACAGCAGTTCCTTCAGCAAGCGTCCCTGGTTCTCCGTCCAGAACGGCGCCTCCGAGACCTTCACGTCGTCCGGCAGGGGCGCGTGCTGGCCGATGAAGGCGTCGATGGCGGCCGGATCCGATTCCAGGCCCAGTTGTTCGAACAGCGTACCGAGGTCGTGAAATCCTGGCAGTTCCATGGTGAGTCTCCAATGTGGGTGGCTGATGAAGGTGAGACCCTTCGCGGCCGGGAGAGATTCAACCGCAGCCTGCTTCAGTCCTCTTATCGAACAATCGCTATTTAGTCGCCCCAAGTTTGCTCATTTTGTGTACAATGGTCGGCCGACTACGCATCGAAGAGGTTTAGAACAGCATGAGCAAGGTAACCGCTAGCAAGGCCAAGAATGCAGCCGCTGTTGAAACTCGTGAATCCATCGACGCTCAAGTCAAAGCGTTCCTGAAAGCCGGTGGCGAGATCCAGCAAGTGGCCAAAGGCGTCAGCGGTCAGGTATGGGGCTCCTCGCGCCAGATCAGCCTGGGCAAGAAGTAGGATTGCTCGCTGGGGCCTCGTTCGAGGCCCCGCTGTCACCCCGCGTTACTCTCCTCGCTCCACCCTCCGCTACAGATCGTCCACCAACGCCTTGCCCCACTTCACGCCGGCGGCACCCGCCTGTTCGATATCCACGAAGCTCTGCTCGGGATCGCGCTGAAGATCGACGACGACGTCTGCCCCCTTCACCACTTCCACGCCCATCGCCCAGAGCGGCGGAAGCGTCGACTCGACGTATCCGGTGAGATGGACGATGACCGTATGGCCGCGGTAGCGGAACGCGTGGCTATGGGCGACCGGCCTCGCTTTCGGCGACGGGCGCAGCTCCGGTGCCTCGAAGTACAGCGTTTCGGCGCGGGGAAGCTTCATCGATACGCCCATCGGTCAGGGTGAAACCGGGTCGCTGGCCGGAAAGGAGTCTTCCAGCGCCTTATCGAGTTTCTCGTCCTTCTCGTGCTTCGGCGCCTCGGCTGGCTCGTGAGTGGATGGCTTTTTCGGATCGCTGTCGTTGCTCGGCTGCGTAGTGTTGTTCATCGTGCGTACCTCTTGTCTTCGGATGACGCGCCCGTTGTGAACGCCAGAAACGCGAAGGGCCATCTGCGATGGCCCTTCGTTGTGCTCGGCATGCTCGATCAGAGATTGCCGGCCTTTTTCACAGCATCTTTGGTTTTGCCGATGGCAGTCTGGGTTTCGCCTTTGGCTTCCTGCAGCTTGCCTTCGCCTTTCAGGCGGCTGTTGTCGGTCGCCTCGCCCACACCTTGCTTGACCTTGCCTACGGCTTCGTTGGTCTTGCCTTTGATCTTGTCGGTAGTGCTGCTCATATCATCACTCCACAGGTTGGTAGGTACATAAAAACTGACTGCTGCGTCAGTTGTGGAGTTCGAAGAACCTGACGACCGGCATCGCCTCGTTTACGAGGAACGCGAGCGCATCAGGCGTTCCAGCAGTGGCCTGCCGGCCAGGTGAAGGAACACCGGCGCGCCGGCGATCAGGTAGAAGTAATAGGTCACCGCGCGCCAGATCAGGATCGCGGCGCCCGCGGTCGACTTGCCCACCATCGGCGCGAGCAACGCGGCGGACGCCAGCTCGGCGCCCCCCGCGCCGCCGGGCAGCAGGCTCAGCTGACCAGCGGTGAGCGCCAGCATCTGCACCAGAAAGGTCCAGGCCCAGGGAATCGCATGGCCCAGCCCGGCGAGGGTCAGGTACAGCACGCTGTAGCGCAGCAGCCAGTGCGCGGCGGTCAGGGCGAAGACGCCGAGCAGCACCCGCGGCGGGCGTCGCAGGCTGGCGCGCAGCGCGTTGCGAAACGCCAGCAGCTTGCGCGCCAGGTGCAGCCGTCGACGCGCATCGATACCGACGCGCCCGGCGAGCCGGCCGAGGCCGCGAAGTGCGCCGTGGTGATAGCGCCCGAGCAACGCCAGCGCCAGCAGCGCGCCACCGAGCAGCGCCGCGCTGCTGCCCAGCAGCCAGCCGACATGAGCGTTGAAGGCATGCGACAGTGCATAGGCCAGGATGCCGAGCAGCGCGCAGACGAACACCAGCAGGTCGCTCAACTGGTCCACGGTATAGATCGCCGTGCCCTGCGCCGGGCGCACGCCGCGGCGCATCAGCAGCGCCATCATGGTCAACGGGCCGCCGGCGCCACCGGGCGTGGCACAGATGGCGAACTCGGTGGCGACCACCACGCCCAGCGCCTGGCCATGACCGATCGGGTGATCGCCGAGGAGCAGCCGCAGGCGCAACGCATTGAGGTTCCAGCACAGCAGGATCATGCCGAACATCAACGCCAGCATGCCGCCCGGAAACGTCCGCAGGCGCTCGAACAGGCCGCTGCCGCCGAGCAGCAACGGCACCAGCGCCGCGCCCAGCAGCGCGCCGAGCAGCAGCCAAAGGCTGCGACTCATGCCGCCGCGCTCGTCGCTCGAAGCCGGCTTCGCAGCCAATCGATCTTGGTGGTCGGCACGCGGCCCTCGTCCATCAGCCGGCGCAACAGGTCGAGCCAGTAGTCGCGGGAAAAGCCGTGGCGCATGTCCACCGGATGCAGGCCGAGGCGCAGCAGTGGCGCCTCGCGATGCTCACGCAGCGCCCGCTCGCTGATCAGCCGCGACATGCCACGCCGCCAGGCGCTACGCGCGCTCCAGACCAGGCCGGGCGCGTCGATGGGGGTGTGCTCGGGGAGCAGATAGAAGTGCTGCGGGTCGCTGGTATAGCTCAGCCCGCTGGCGCTCAACGCCTCGCGGGTGCCTGGGCTCATCAGCCAGGCCGGCGCGACGAAACCGTGCAGTGGCCAGCCATTCCGCTGGAACAGCGCCATGCCCTCCTCCAGGCGCCGCTGCGCCTCAGCCCGATCCAGCGCGTAGAACTCCCCTTCCCAGGTGTAGACCCGGCGCATGAACCAGTCCTTCGGGGTACGCGGCTTCGGCGCGTCGTCGCAATGGTAGAAACCGTGCAGCGCCAGCTCGTCGCCGCGCGCCAGCCGCGTGTCGAGCAGGCGACAGAATTCCGGATGCGCATCGAGGGCATTGCGGTGGTGGAAGTCCGGCACCACCAGCCAGGTGATCGGAATCGGCCCCAGCGCTGTCCGGCCGAGCGCGTCCACCGCCTCGACGAAGGGCCGGTAGTCGGGCCAGGTTTCCGGTGCCACGTCGTGCAGCACCAGCATCAGGCTGCGCTCAGCCATTGGCGGCCATCGGCAATTCGAAGGTGCCGAGCACCGCGCGGTAATGGGCGAGCAGCCCGGCCACCACGGCGTCCCAGGAATACTGCGTTTCGACCAGTTGGCGTGCCCTGGCGCCGAGCAGCCGCACGTCGTCCTCGAACAGTTCGCGCACGCTGCTGGCCATCGCGACGGCGTCGTTCGGCGCGCACAGCCGGCCGCCCTGCGAGGTGACGATCTCCGCCAGCGCGCCCGCGCGCACGGCCACCACCGGGATACCGCTGGCCATCGCCTCGAGCGCCACCAGGCCGAAGGTTTCCTGGTCGCCGGCATGCAGCAGCACGTCGCTGCTGGCCATCAGCCGGGCCACTTCGTCGGCCGGGCGGAAGCCTTCCAGCACCGTGACGTTGTCCGGCACATGGCGCGGCATGTTCGAGCCGACCAGCAGCAGGTGATAGGGCGAGCCCAGGCGGCGCGCGGTTTCCAGCAGCACCGGAAGGTTCTTCTCGCGCGAGCCGCGGCCGGCGAAGATCATCAGCCGGGCGTCCTCGGCCAGGCCCAGTTCACGGCGCAGGCTGGCGTCGCGGCGTTGCGGCCGGAAGGTCTGCAGGTCCACCCCCAGCGGGCGCACGTGCACGTCCCGCACGCCGAGGCGGCTGAGCTTGTCGGCCATCACCTGGCTAGGCGCGAGGACGCGGTCGAAGCTGCGGTAGAGCCGCGCGACATAGGCCTCCATGTTGGTGCCGATCCATGGGCCGAGACGGTTGCAGGCCAGCAGCGGCAGGTCCGAGTGATAGAAGCCGATCACCGGCACGTCGAGCTGGCGGCCGGCGTCCAGCGCCGCCCAGGCGGTCATGTACGGATCGCCCACTTCGATCAGGTCCGGGCCCAGCGTGCGCAGCAGGTTGCGCCAGGGCGCCCGGCGCACCGGGAAACGGTAGCCCTTGCCGAACGGCAAGGCGGGAGCAGGCACCTGGTAAATGCCATCGGCCTGCTGGTACGCGGGGCCCGGAATCAGCACGCTGTGCTGCACATCGGGATGAAGGCGCAAGCGGCGGTGCTTCGCTTCCAGGTAGGTGCGCACGCCACCGCTGGCGGGCGCGTAGAACATGGTCATATCGGCGATATGCAAGGGTCGGCTAGCTCCATTCGATTTCGCTCCACAATCAGGGGCGTGCCGCGCAAGCCAGTGCCTGAGCCGCGGTCGCCCAAAATGGACCGTTACAAAATGAAGACGTTCGACGCAGCGCTCAGCGGCGAGCGCGGGCCAGCAGGCGGCGAATGGCCGGAGTGGCGGGCCGCGACGGGGGCAATGAGGTTACCGCCCGAGCGGCAAGGACCGGGGATCGAACCGCCGTCACGGCAGTTCGATGCGGTCTTCTAGGATGCGGATCAGCCCCTGCTTGTAGAGGCCGCCGATGGCCTTCTTGAAGTTGCCCTTGCTCACGTTGAAGCGCCGGGTGATCTCTTCCGGCGAACTCTTGTCGCTCAGCGGCAGCGCGCCGTGGTTGTCGCGCAACTGGCGCAGGATCTGCTCGGCGAGGCTTTCGGCGGCCTTCTCGCCCACCGGCTGGAGGCTCAGGCTGATCTTGCCGTCGTCGCGCAGCTCGCGGATGAAGCCCTTCTCCTGCATGCCGCTGCGCAGGAACTTGAACGCCTCGTTCTTGTGAATCAGCCCCCAGTGCTGGCCGTTGATGATCGCCTTGAAGCCCATGTCGGTGGCTTCGACGACCAACAGGTCGACCGCCTGGCCGACGGCGTAGCGCGGCGGCGTCTTGTCCAGGTAGCGGTCCAGACGCGCGGTGGCGGTAATGCGCCGGGTCCGCTTGTCGAGGTAGACGTGCACCACGCAATAGTCGCCGACCTGCAGCGGGCGCTTCTCTTCCGAGTGCGGCAGCAGCAGGTCCTTGGGCAGGCCCCAGTCGAGAAACAGCCCGACACGGTTGATTTCCGCCACCTTGAGGCTGGCGAAACCACCCACCTGCACCTTGGGTTTCAAGGTGGTAGCGATCACCCGGTCGTCGCTGTCCAGGTAGACGAAGACGTTCAGCCAGTCGCCGATATCGGTCGGTTCACCCTTGGGAACGTAACGGTTGGGCAGCAGGATTTCGCCGTCCGGCCCGCCATCCAGGTAGAGCCCGAAGTCGGTGTGCTTGACCACCTGAAGAGAATTGAAACGCCCGATGAGTGCCATGTTGTGTGCCTTGATGCGCCAGGCCGCGCATTCTACCCGCAGCGCCCGGCCACGGGCTGGAATTTCCCCGCGTGGCGGAGCGATTGACGAACGGCGGTTCGCCGAGGACGCCTTAGCTGTTAAAAGGTTCCACGGATAGGTCTGGAATGCGGCTTTGCGCCGCACCAGCCGATCGGTGGACACGGAGCCTGGGCTCTTCCTGCGGTGGCTGGGCGCTGACACGAGCAGCGTGACGAGTCACTCCTTTGATTCAAGAGGAGTGCGCGACATGCGTGAATCATGGCTTCTTCTGACGCTTTGCCTGGGCGGCTGCGCCTCGCAGTTGCAAACCACCAACATCCAGCGCGAGGTCGGCGATTTCGACCTCAAGCTCGGCTCGGCCCCGACCCGCAGCATGGCCCAGGGCCTGGTCAAGCCGCAGACCAGCGGCCAGGTGCACGGCGGCTTCGACCTGACCCACAGCAGCGGCTGGTACCTCGGGCAATGGGCGCCGGACCTCGCCCCGGAGCAAGGCGAGCAGTTGACAATGGAAACCTACGCCGGCTTCAAGCACCCGGTGGACGATCACTTCGGCTACGAACTGGGCACCCTGCTCAACAGCTATCCGAGCGTCGGCCAGATGGAAGTCGAGGAGTACTACGGCGGGCTGACGGTGTTTGGCCATCGCCTGGGCGCGTCCTTCAGCCTCGACCCCGACCGCCAGGACCGCACCCTGCTGGCCAACTTCGACCTGCAGGAATCACTGGGCTTCCAGGTGATCGTGAAGTACGGCAACCATGTGCTGCAATCGCCCGTGGCACTGGCCGACGGCGCCAACGTCCGCGTATTCAACGACTGGTCGGTGAACCTGAGCCGCCCCTGGCTGGGCTTCGACCTCAACCTGTCCTACAGCGCCTCCAGCCTGAGTGACGGCGAGTGTTCGGCCTATTCCGGCTTCAACACCCGCTGCGACGGTGCCATGCGCTTCCAGGCCTCGCGCCCGCTGTAGCCTTACTCCAGGCCGACCTTCAGCAGTTGCCCGTCGGACGCATCGGTCAGCAGGTAGAGGTAGCCATCCGGTCCCTGGCGGACGTCGCGGATGCGGCTGCCGAAGTTTTCCAGCAGGCGTTCCTCGCCAACCACCTTGTCGCCCTCCAGCTGCAGGCGGATCAGGTAGCCGCGCAGCGCGCCGATGAACAGACTTTGCCGCCATTCGGGGAAGCGCGGGTGGTCGTAGAAGGCCATCCCGCTGATCGCCGGCGACTTCTCCCACACGTGCAGCGGCGGCTCGGTGCCTTCGACGAACTCGCCGCGCGCCTCGGGAATCGGCAGCAGGCTGTAGTTGATGCCGTGCGTCGCCAGCGGCCAGCCGTAGTTCCTGCCGGCGGCCGGGACGTTCACCTCATCGCCCCCGCGCGGACCGTGCTCGTGGCTCCAGAGGGCGCCGCTCCAGGGGTTGATCGCCGCGCCCTGCTGGTTGCGATGCCCGTAGGACCAGATTTCCCCACGCACGCCGGCCTGGCCGACGAAGGGGTTGTCGTGGGGCACGCTGCCGTCCGCGTGCAGGCGCACCAGCTTGCCCTGCAGCTTGTCGAGGTCCTGGGCAGTGGACCGCTGGTTATTCTCGCCCAGGGCGATGAACAGGTAGCCGTCGCGATCGAACGCCAGGCGCGACCCGAAATGCTCCCCGGTGGAGAGCTTGGGCTGCTGGCGGAAGATCACCTGGAAGTCCTCCAGGCGCGAACCGTCGCTCGCCAGGCGACCGCGCCCCACCGTCGTCCCGGCCTTGTCCTCGCCCGCCTCCGCGTAGGACAGGTAGACCAGGCGGTCCCGGGCGAAATCCGGCGACAGTGCCACGTCGAGCAAGCCGCCCTGCCCGCGCGCGAAGACCTCGGGCACGCCGCCCAGCGGCGCGGACAGGCCGGCGTCGCCGAGCAGGCGCAGGTTGCCGCTGCGCTCGGTGATGAGCATGTCTCTGCCGCCGGGAAGGAAGGCCAGCGCCCAGGGGTTTTCCAGCCCGCCGACCACCTCCACCACGCTCAGCTCGCCGCCCCCGGACGCCTGCGCGGCCGCCTCGGTAGCCCACAACAGGGCGCCGCACAACAGCGGCAGAAGGGTTCTTGGCATCATGCAGTCGGTCCTCTGGATGAAAATCCCGCGAACAGTCTGACCGCTGCGCCAGGCATTCCGCGACGAATCACATAGCCGGTTACAATCCCCCACCGTCTTCAGAGCCCAGACCATGACCGAACCCGTGCGCCTCTCCAAACGCCTCGCCGAACTGCTGCCCTGCTCGCGCCGCGAGGCCGAACTCTATATCGAGGGCGGCTGGGTCAGCGTGGATGGCAAGGTGGTCGAGGAACCGCAGTTCAAGGTCGATGCCCAGCGCATCGAACTGCTGCCCGGCGCCGTGGCCGCACCGATCGGCTTCGCCACCCTGCTGCTGCACAAGCCGGCGGGTTACGGCATCGGCTCGGGCGCCAACTCCGTGCAGCAACTGCTCGGCGCCGAGCACCACGCCGACGACGACAGCTCCGGGCAACGCCCGGTGAAGAAGCACTTCCTCCGCCAGGAACTGCTCACGCCACTGGAAACCGATGCCAGCGGGCTGGTGATCTTCAGCCAGAACCACGGCGTTGCGCGGGCGCTGAAGGAAGACGCCGCCAAGCTCGAGCAGGAGTTCATCGTCGAGGTGAGCGGCACGATCATCGAGAACGGCCTGAAGCGCCTGAACCGCCCGCAAAGCTACAAGGGCCAGCCGGAAACGCCGCTGAAGGTCAGCTGGCAGAACGAAACGCGCCTGCGCTTCGCCCTCAAGGCGCCGCAACCAGGGCAGATTCGACACTTGTGCGAGGCGGTGGGCCTGCAGGTGGTGGCGATGAAACGGATCCGCATCGGTCGCGTGGCGATGGCTAAACTGCAGCCGGGGGAATGGCGCTATCTCAAGCCCGACGAGCGTTTCTGAGGCCCGTCCTGGAACCCTCGGCGCAGGGCGCCAGCGTGGTGAAACAGCGAACCGCATGGCCTTCGCGCAGTCGAACCTGCGGTCAACGCAGCACATGGGGACACAAGAAGAATGAAGAAATGGATTGTCCTGGCCGCTTCGCTCGGCCTCGCCGGATGCAGCTCGTCGATGTGCGACAGCCCGTGGAGCCGCTCCGACTGCCAGACCGAGCGCCTGCTTTACCAGAACGACCTGCTGCAGGCGAAGATCCTGGTCGGCTCCGGCGATCTGGAAAGCCTGGAACTGGCCGAGGCGCTGCTCGATCGCGCCGCACGCGACGACCAGACCGGCGAAACCGCTTTCTACAAGGCCGTGCTGCTGATCCGTCTCGGCCCGCAGACGGACGAAGTCCTCAAGCTGCTGGAGAAGGCCGTCGCCAAGGGCCATCCGCACGCCACCGCGCTGATGTACAAGATCTATTCAGAACCCTTCCTGGTCAGCGAGGCCGATCCCGAACGGGCCGAGGAATACCGCGCCGACTACGCCAACCTGGACGTGGCGAAAAGCGGCTACCCGTCCTTCGAGCGAGCGCTGGCGCTGGTCAACGCACTGGTCACGCCGCCGCCCGAAAGCCTCACGCCCGTCGATCCCCAGTAGCTTCGCGCCCGCGGGCCGGCCGGCTCCAGGGGTTGGCCTCGAGGCTGTTGTGGATCGCCGTCGCCGCCTGCGCCGCCTGGCCGGTCGCTGTGCTCACCTGGTGCAGCGCCGAAACCACGTCGCCGGCGGCATAGAGCCCGGGCACGCTGGTGCATTGCTGGCGGTCCACCCGCAGCGCTCCGCTCTCGTCACACACAGCTCCCAGCCTGATCGCCAACTCCGAGCGCACCCGCGACCCCAGCGTGGGATAGACCATGTCGAAGCACAGCTCCTCGCCCTTGCAGGTGAGCAGGATGACCTTGTCGTCCTCGATCCGCATGCGATCGACACGGTCGCCGATCATGCGAATGCCGTAGTGTTCGGCGAGCTCCAACGCCTGCGCGCAGGCTTCGTTTTCGCCATGGGCGATCACCGTCACCCGGTCGGTGAAGGTGCGCAGGAACACCGCGTGGCGGATGGCGCATTCCGCCTCGCCATAGACCGCCACGTCGTCGCCATCGACCTCATAGCCGTCGCAGATCGCGCAGAGGCGCACGCGCGCCGCGCGGATGGCGTCGTAGGGTTCTTCCAGCTCGGGCGGCAGCTCATCCTCGATGCCGGTGGCCAGCAGTACGCTGCGCGCCTGCAACCGGCTGCCGTCGTCCAGTACGGCCTCGAAGTGCAGGTCGTCCCGGCGCTGCAGGCTGCGCACCTGGGTGTGCAGGGTTATGGCGCCATAGCCATCGACCTGCTGCCGGAGACGGGCCAGCAGGTCGATGCCGGAAATGCCGGGAGGAAAACCCGGATAGTTGTGCGACAGCGGGATCAGCTCGGCGCGGCTGGCGCCGCCGTCGATCAGCCGGATGTCGCGGTGAAAGCGCGCAAGGTAGATCGCCGCGGTGAGCCCGGCAGGACCTGCGCCGATGATCAGGCAGTCGATCATGGCGCACCGCCCGATGCGCGCCCTGGCCGTGCTTCGGCCGGCTTACGTCCGCTCATGGGAGCTCCTCGAGGTAGGCCGCCGCTCAGTGCGCGGCGACACGGGCCAGTGCATCGCCGAAGGTATCCGCGCTCAGCGGCTGGTAGGAATCGCTCGTGCCGCCGAGCTTTTCGTCAAGCAGCGGTTGCAGCCGTCGCCAGCGCGCCTCGTCGTCCAACCAATCGAGCAGTTGCGAACCCAGCGGCGTGATGGCGAAGATCCACGCTTCCTCGTCGAACGGCAGCGAGGCGCGGATGAAGCCGTTGCTGGCCAGGGCGTCGCCTGCCGCCAGGATCGCCCGGATGACTTCGGGGTCATCGGCGCGGGTTCCGATGCGCGCCGCGACCACGACGCTGGCATCGTGAAAACCCAGGACTTCATCGCGTCTCGCGATCCTCAGTAGGTCCCGGATCGTCGCCCAGTCGGCGGTGAAATCGGTCATCGATAGGCTCCAGATAATGGTGATCATCCCTAACTGACCGTCTCCAGCGGGCATCGCTCGTGCCAGTGGTCGGCTCGCCGGGCGAACTGCGAGACCCTCTTGCGCCTCTGATGAGGTGTCACGGACAGAGACTGCCTCCATGCGCCCTGCTTATCGACACGCGTTCCTGCTGGTGCTCGCCAGCGCCCTGCTGCTGCAAAGCTGTACCCGCATCGGCCTCGCCTACCGCCATCTGGACCGGCTGATTCCCTGGTCGGTGAGCGACTACCTGGACATGACCCCGGAGCAGCGCAGCGCTTTCGACAGCCAGCTGCGCGAACAGTTGAGCTGGCACTGCAGGACCCAGCTGCCGGGCTATCTCGCCTGGATGGACAAGGTCCACGCGATGGTCGCCGAGCGGCGGGTCAGCGAACCCGAGCTGCGCGCGCGGCTGGCGGAGGCGAAGCAGGCGGTGGCCACGGTGGCGGAGGAAATCACCCCGTCGACGGTGGAGATGCTGCGCGGCCTTAACGACGAGCAGGTCGAGGAACTGGCGACGTCCTTCGCCGACGACCGCCGCGAGCGCAGGGAGAAGTACCTGGACGTGCCGCTGCAGGAGCAGATCGACGAGCGCGCCGAACGCATGCGCAAACGCCTGGAAACCTGGATGGGGCGCCTCAGCGAGGCGCAACGGCAACGCGTACGGCTGTGGTCGAGTTCGCTGGGCGAGCAGAACCAGGCCTGGCTGGAAAACCGCGCGCGCTGGCAGGACGAACTGCTGATCGCCCTCGAACAGCGCCACAGCGCGGAGTTCGCCGGACGGATCAAGGTGCTTCTGCAGCAGCGTGAAACGCTATGGACGGAGAGTTACCGCCAGGCGTTCGCGGCCACCGAACAGGCCGGGATCGACCTGTTCGTCGACCTGATGGCGACCGCCAGCGACACCCAGCGCGCCACGCTGCTCAAGCGCGGCGCCGCGTTGCGCGAGGATTTCGCCGGGATAAAATGCCAGGATTGAAGACGCGGGAGGTCACAGCAGGAAGAGAGTCGCCAGGCCGAGGAAGATGAAGAAGCCGCCGCTGTCGGTCATCGCGGTGATCATCACGCTGGCGCCCATCGCCGGGTCGCGGCCCAGCCGCGCCAGGGTCATCGGAATCAGCACGCCCATCAGCGCGGCCAGCAGCAGGTTCAGCGTCATCGCCGCGGTCATCACCACGCCCAGCGACCAGCTGCCGTAGAGCGCATAGGCGACCGCACCGATCACCCCGCCCCAGACCAGCCCGTTGACCAGCGCGACTGCCAGCTCCTTGCGCAGCAGACGCTGCGTGTTGCCGGTGCCGACCTGGTCCAGCGCCATCGCGCGGACGATCATGGTGATGGTCTGGTTGCCCGAGTTGCCGCCGATGCCGGCAACGATCGGCATCAGCGCGGCGAGCGCCACCAGTTTCTCGATCGAACCCTCGAACAGGCCGATCACCCGCGACGCGATGAACGCGGTGATCAGGTTGATCGCCAGCCAGGACCAGCGGTTGCGCAGCGATTTCCAGACCGAGGCGAAGATGTCTTCCTCCTCGCGCAGACCGGCCATGCTGAGGACTTCGCTTTCGCTCTCCTCGCGGATCAGGTCGACCATCTCGTCGATGGTCAGGCGGCCGATCAGCTTGCCGTTCTTGTCCACCACCGGGGCGGAAACCAGGTCGTAGCGCTCGAAGGCCTGGGCGGCGTCGTAGCCGTCCTCGTCCGGGTGGAAACTCACCGGATCGTTGGCCATCACCTCGGCGACCTGTTTCTCCGGGTCGTTGACCAGCAGCCGCTTGACCGGCAGCACGCCCTTGAGCACGCCGTCGTAATCGACCACGAAGAGTTTGTCGGTGTGGCTCGGCAGTTCCTTCAGGCGGCGCAGGTAGCGCAACACCACTTCCAGGCTGACGTCCTCGCGGATGGTGACCATCTCGAAGTCCATCAGCGCACCGACCTGGTCCTCCTCGTAGGACAACGCCGAGCGCACGCGCTCGCGCTGCTGCGCATCGAGGGTTTCCATCAGCTCGTGGACGACGTCGCGCGGCAGCTCCGGCGCCAGGTCGGCGAGTTCGTCGGCGTCCATCTCCTTGGCCGCGGCGAGCAACTCGTGATCGTCCATGTCGGCGATCAGGTTTTCCCGGACGGCATCGGAAACTTCGAGGAGGATGTCGCCGTCGTTCTCGGACTTGACCAGTTGCCAGACGGTCAGACGGTCGTCGAGCGGCAGCGCTTCGAGAATGTGGGCGACGTCGGCGGGGTGAAGCTCATCGAGCTTGCGTTGCAGCTCGGCGAGGTTCTGCCGGTGCACCAGGTTTTCCACGCGATCGTGGTGCATGCCTTCCTGACGGTGCGTCAGGTCTTCCACCAGCTTGTGCCGGTGCAGCAGATCGATCACCTGCGCCAGGCGATCCTGCAGGCTTTCTTGCGGTTTCTTGATTTCTACTTCGTTCATGGCGCACTCCCCCCCCAGCAGCGGCGCGCGCCAAGGGTTCAATCGGTCATGTGATCGGCGAAACGGGCTTTTAAGCGACTACTGGGTAAGTCCATGGGGGTGTTCCACAAGCCCCGGCGGGGCTGACGCCGGCAATCATACCCACTGCCCGGCGCCTTTGCACTCGACAAAACCCGACCAAGAACAAACGTTTGCGAAGCGAATCTCGGCGAAGGCTGAATAGCCGTGCGACGCCATGGAACGACGCCGGGACACCTCGTGCGCGCGGCGAGCAACTACACTGCGCTCGTTTCGTCAGGAGGACGTTTCCATGCATGGATCGCTATACGCAGGGCTCTTCGCCCTGGCGCTCGGCCTGCCGCACGCCGCGACGGCCGCCAGCGTGTTCCGCTGCGTCGACGCCGCGGGCAAGGTCACCTTCAGCCAGCGCGGCTGCCCCATCGACCAGCAGCAGGCGCTGCAACAGGCCGAGAATCCGACGCCGGGCAACGGCAAGCCGGTGCCGATGGCGACGCCGAAGAAGAACGCCGGGGTCAAGTCCGGGAAGAAGCAGGCAAAGCCGCGCGAGCTGGTGGTGACCGGAGGCCAGGATGACGGTTGCGGCAACCTGCTGGACGCGAGCCAGCGCCGCCAGGCGACGATCCGCCGGGAAGTGCGCGACGGCATGAGCCGGCAGGACATCGAAAGCGCCTTCGGCCGCCCGGACAAGGTCAGCACGCAAAACGGCCAGGTGCGCTACACCTACGAGGCGGACGGCAATGGCCGCAGCCGCCAGGTGACCTTCGACGAAGCCGGTTGCGTGAAAAGCAAGGCGAAGAAAAAACGCTGACAAAGAAAAAGGGCCTGCATCGCTGCAGGCCCTTCCTTGTATGGTGCACTCAGGAGGATTCGAACCTCCGACCGCTCGGTTCGTAGCCGAGTACTCTATCCAGCTGAGCTATGAGTGCATGTGGCGCTTGATGGACCAGGTCACCGCTGGTTGAAACAAAATGGCTTGCATCGCTGCAAGCCATTCTAAATTGGTGCACTCAGGAGGATTCGAACCTCCGACCGCTCGGTTCGTAGCCGAGTACTCTATCCAGCTGAGCTATGAGTGCATGGGGTGCGCATTATAGGGAACTCGCTCTGTGATTCAAGTAGGTTGTCAGCTATTTCAATACCTTGCTGTTCAACTCACTTGCACCACACCCAGGTAATGCAATGGCGGAGAAGGGGGGATTCGAACCCCCGACACCCTTGTGAGGTGTACTCCCTTAGCAGGGGAGCGCCTTCGGCCACTCGGCCACCTCTCCGCAACGGGGCGCATGATACCCATGTTCCCCCGCTTTGCAAAGCCAAAATTTTGAGAAAAATTAGTGGCTTGGTTCTTGATCTTTCTCTTTCTGGATGCGCTGGTAAATCTCTTCGCGGTGAACCGCCACTTCCTTGGGCGCATTCACGCCGATGCGCACCTGATTACCCTTCACGCCCAACACCGTGACCGTAACGTCGTCACCTACCATAAGGGTCTCCCCTACCCGGCGAGTCAGAATCAGCATTCCTTTCACTCCCTTTCGGATTCATAGCAAGACAACTGTGTCTGCAGATATTCACTACTGCCCGGCACAATCTTCCGGCCGGGCTTGCTCCCCAGTATTGACCGTCTTCGAGGAACGTAAAGTTCCGCCGGCACAGCCAATTACGACAAAAGGCGCGAAATAGCGCCTTTGTCGGGGGTTTATTCTTCGTTGCCGGGTCGCGAAGGCGCGTCCAGCTCGAACGCGGTGTGCAACGCACGTACCGCCAGCTCAAGGTACTTCTCTTCGATTACCACGGAAACCTTGATTTCGGACGTCGAGATCATCTGGATGTTGATGCTCTCCTTGGCCAGCGATTCGAACATGCGGCTGGCGACGCCGGCATGGGAACGCATGCCGACACCGACGATGGACACCTTGGCGATCTTCACGTCGCCGACCACTTCCCGGGCGCCAATTTCGCGCGCGGTGTTTTCCAGCACGGCATGGGCGTTCTGGTAGTCGTTGCGATGCACGGTGAAGGTGAAATCGGTGGTGTTATCGTGCGCGACGTTCTGCACGATCATGTCCACTTCGATGTTGGCCGCGCTGATCGGGCCGAGAATCTTGAAGGCCACGCCGGGATTGTCCGGCACGCCACGGATGGTCAGCTTGGCTTCGTCGCGGTTGAAGGCGATGCCGGAGATGATCGGCTGTTCCATGGATTCCTCTTCATCAAGGGTAATGAGGGTGCCCGGACCCTCCTGGAAGCTGTGCAGGACGCGCAGCGGGACGTTGTACTTGCCGGCGAACTCGACCGAACGAATCTGCAGCACCTTGGAACCGAGGCTGGCCATTTCCAGCATCTCCTCGAAGGTGATCTTGTCCATTCGGCGGGCCTGCGGCACCACGCGCGGGTCGGTGGTGTAGACGCCGTCGACGTCGGTATAGATCTGGCACTCGTCGGCCTTCAGCGCGGCCGCCAGGGCGACGCCGGTGGTGTCCGAACCGCCGCGACCGAGGGTCGTGATGTTGCCCTGCTCGTCGACACCCTGGAAACCGGCGACCACCACCACGCGACCGGCCTTCAGCTCGGCCCGCAGCTTGCGATCGTCGATCTGCAGGATGCGCGCCTTGTTGAAGGCGCTGTCCGTGAGGATGCGCACCTGGTTGCCGGTATAGGACACCGCTGGCACGCCGCGCTTGTTCAGCGCCATGGCCAGCAGGGCAATGGTCACCTGCTCGCCGGTGGAGATCATCACGTCCAGCTCGCGTGCGTGCGGCTGCTCGTCGATCTGCTTCGCCAGCGCGATCAGGCGGTTGGTTTCACCGCTCATGGCCGAGACCACGACGACGATGTCGTCGCCGTTCTCGCGGAATTTCTTGACCTTCTCGGCCACCTGCTCGATACGCTCGACGGTGCCGACGGAGGTGCCCCCAAATTTCTGTACGATCAAAGCCATTTCAAAAGCCGCCTAAGCCCGCGAAGGGCGCCCATTAAACATACAACCCCAACCACTGCCAAGGCCTGCACCGCGCCGATACCCGATCGGCGCCGGCAGTCACATCAGAGACCCTGTTCGACGAAGGTTTTCGCCAGCGCCAGAGCCTCGTCGAGTTTCGCCGGCTCGCTGCCGCCGCCCTGAGCCATGTCCGGACGACCGCCGCCCTTGCCGCCGACCGCCGCAGCGGCCTGCTTCATCAGTTCGCCGGCCTTCAACTGGCCAGTCAGGTCGGCGGTGACGCCGGCCACCAGCACGACCTTGTCGTCGAGCACGCCGCCGAGCAGGATCAGCGCGCGCCCCAGCTTGTTCTTCAACTGGTCGACCAGCGCCAGCAGCGCCTTGCCGTCGAGCCCGTCGAGACGCGCGGAAAGCACCTTGACGCCCTTCACGTCCACCGCCGACCCAGCCAGGTCGTCGCCGGCGCTGCTCGCGGCCTTGGCCTTGAGCTGGGCGAGTTCCTTCTCCAGCTGGCGATTGCGCTCGAGCAGGCCGGACAGCTTGTCGATCAGGTTGTCGCGGCTGCCCTTGACCAGGTTGGCGGCCTCCTTGAGCTGCTCTTCGGCGCCGTTCAGATAGGCGAACGCGGCCGCTCCCGTTACCGCTTCGATGCGCCGCACGCCCGCCGCGGTGCCGCCTTCGCTGGTGATCTTGAACAGGCCGATGTCGCCGGTGCGCGACACGTGGGTGCCACCGCACAGCTCGACGGAGAAACCGCCGCCCATGCTCAGCACGCGCACGCGGTCGCCGTACTTCTCGCCGAACAGCGCCATGGCGCCCTTGGCCTTGGCGGTCTCGATGTCGGTCTCCTGCGTTTCGACCGAGGTGTTGGCGCGGATCTCGCGGTTGACGATGTCTTCTAGCTCTTTCAGCTGCTCGGGCTTGATCGCCTCGAAATGGCTGAAGTCGAAGCGCAGGCGCTGGCTGTCGACCAGCGAACCCTTCTGCGACACGTGCTCGCCGAGTACCTGGCGCAGCGCCGCGTGCAGCAGGTGGGTCGCCGAGTGGTTGAGCGCCGTGGCCTGGCGCACCGAGGCGTCGACGGTGGCCTCGACGCTGGCGCCAACGCTCAGCGAGCCGCTGTCGAGGATGCCGTGGTGAAGGAACGCGCCGCCGGCCTTGGTGGTGTCGCGCACGTCGAAACGCAGGCCTTCGCCGGCAAGGAAACCGGCATCGCCGATCTGGCCGCCGGACTCGGCGTAGAACGGCGTCTGGTCGAGCACGACCACGCCCTCCTCGCCCGCGTGCAGCTGCTCGACCGCCGCGCCGTCCTTGAACAGCGCCAGGACCTTGCCTTCGCCGGTGGTGCCCAGGTAGCCGGTGAAACGTGTCTCGCCCTCCACCTTGACCAGCGCGTTGTAGTCCATGCCGAAGGCACTGGAGGCGCGGGCGCGCTTGCGCTGGGCGTCCATCTCGCGCTCGAAGCCTTCCTCGTCGAGGGTCAGCTCGCGCTCACGGGCGATGTCGCCGGTGAGGTCCATCGGGAAGCCGTAGGTGTCGTACAGCTTGAAGATGATTTCGCCGGGAATCACCGAGCCCTGCAGGTCGGCCAGATCCTGCTCGAGGATCTTCAGGCCCTGCTCGAGGGTCTTGGCGAACTGTTCTTCCTCGGTTTTCAGCACGCGCTCGATGTGCGCCTGCTGCTGTTTCAGCTCGGGGAAGGCCTCGCCCATCTCGGCCACCAGCGCGGCGACGATGCGGTAGAAGAAGCTGCCGGTGGCGCCCAGCTTGTTGCCGTGACGGCAGGCGCGGCGAATGATGCGGCGCAGCACGTAGCCGCGCCCCTCGTTGGAGGGCGTGACGCCGTCGGCGATGAGGAAGCCGCAGGAACGGATGTGGTCGGCGACCACCTTCAGCGAGGCCTGCTCTTCGTTGGCGCAGCCGATGGCCTGCGCGGAGGCGTTCAGCAGGTTCTGGAACAGGTCGATCTCGTAGTTCGAGTGCACGTGCTGGAGCACCGCGCTGATCCGTTCCAGGCCCATGCCGGTATCCACCGACGGCGCCGGCAATGGGTGCAGCACGCCGTCCGCGGTCCGGTTGAACTGCATGAAGACGTTGTTCCAGATCTCGATGTAGCGGTCGCCATCTTCTTCAGGCGAGCCGGGCGGGCCGCCCCAGATGTCGGCGCCGTGGTCGAAGAAGATCTCGGTGCACGGCCCGCAGGGACCGGTGTCGCCCATCGCCCAGAAGTTGTCCGACGCGTAGGGCGCGCCCTTGTTGTCGCCGATGCGGACCATGCGCTCGACCGGGACGCCGATGTCCTTGGTCCAGAGGTCGAAAGCCTCGTCATCCGAGGCGTAGACGGTGACCCAGAGCTTTTCCTTGGGCAGGTTCAGCCATTTCTCGGAGGTCAGGAACTCCCAGGCGTAGCTGATCGCATCGCGCTTGAAATAGTCGCCGAAGCTGAAGTTGCCGAGCATCTCGAAGAAGGTGTGGTGACGCGCGGTGTAGCCGACGTTTTCCAGGTCGTTGTGTTTGCCGCCGGCGCGCACGCACTTCTGGCTGGAGGTGGCGCGGGTGTAGGCGCGCTTTTCCAGGCCGAGGAAGCAGTCCTTGAACTGGTTCATCCCGGCGTTGGTGAACAGCAGGGTCGGATCGTTCGCCGGAATCAGCGAACTCGACGCCACACGGGTGTGCCCCTTCTCTTCGAAGAAGCGGAGGAAGGCTTCACGGATTTCTGCGCTTTTCATTGGATTTTTCCAGGGAAACGGCCGGACAGGAAATAACGGCAAAGGGCCGCATTATATAGGCCCCGCGCCCGCCCGATAGTGCTTTGTGAATAGACTCACGCTATCGGGGCGACAGGTATCTGGGTATCGGGCGAAACGCCCCGAGGGGCAGCGCGGCGGTCAGCGGAAACCGGCGAACAGCTCGCGAACCCGCGGGATGTGTTCGGCGTGGAAATCCAGGTGAGTCACCAGGCGCGTGCGGGGCGCGGTGCTCAGCTTGATTCCCTGCTCGGCGGCGCGGGCCTTCAGCGCGCCGGCCTGATCGCCCATCTGCACGTAGACCATGTTGGTCTGCACCGGCTCCACCTCGAAGCCCAGCCCGCGCAGCTGTTCGGCGAGAAGCTGCGCATTGGCGTGGTCCTCGGCCAGGCGCTCGACCTGGTGCTCCAGCGCATGCAGCCCCGCAGCCGCCAGCATGCCGGCCTGGCGCATGCCGCCGCCGACCATCTTGCGCCAGCGACGCGCCTTGTCGATCAGCGCCTGGCTGCCGCACAGCACCGAACCGATGGGCGCGCCGAGACCCTTGGACAGGCACACCGAGACGGAATCGAAATGCCGGGCGATCTCCTGCGCATCGACGCCCAGCTTGACCGCCGCGTTGAACAGCCGCGCGCCGTCCAGATGCAGGGCGAGGCCGCGCTCGCGGGTGAAGCTACGGGCGCGGGCCAGGTAGTCCAGCGGCAACACCTTGCCCTGCATGGTGTTTTCCAGCGCCAGCAGGCGCGTGCGGGCGAAGTGAAAGTCGTCCTCCTTGATGTACGCGGCGACCCGGGCCAGGTCGAGCGAACCGTCGGCCTCCATCTCGATCGGCTGCGGCTGGATCGAACCCAGCACCGCCGCGCCACCGCCCTCGTACCTGTAGGTGTGCGCCTGCTGCCCGACGATGTACTCGTCGCCACGTTCGCAGTGCGCCAGCAGGCCGAGCAGGTTGCTCATGGTGCCGGTCGGCACGAACAGCGCCGCGGCGAAGCCGAGCCGCTCGGCCAGGTAGGCCTCGAGACGGTTGACCGTCGGGTCCTCGCCGTAGACGTCGTCGCCCAGCGGCGCGCGGGCCATGGCTTCGCGCATCGCCTCGGTGGGCTGGGTGACGGTGTCGCTACGCAGGTCGATCAGGGACATTCTCGGGCTCCGGTGAGTGCGGCGGGCCGCCGCAGAACGGCAGCCGGGTGCGCAGGATAGCGCCAGCCGTCGGCATTGTGCAGGCAGCACGAGTGGTTCAGACGCCGGACGGAGCCTGCGTGGGGACGATCAGGATGCCGGCGCGCAGGCCGTTGGCGACTTTCGGATTGGGGAAGATGATCCGCGCGCCCTCCTCTTCCACCAGCCAGCGGCTTCCGGCGATGTCCTCGGCGAGCAGGTAGCCCGGCGGAAGTTCGCTGAAGTTCTCCACGTCGGCGGCGAGATGAAGCTGGAATGCATCGCTGTGCTTGATCACCTCGCGGGCGACGGCGAACAGCTGCAAATCGTCGAGGCTGTCGTCCGCCGACTCCTCGCGGCCTTCGATGAGGGCCGCCAGTCGCGCTTCCAGCAGGTGCAGGTCGACCCCGTCGTTGTGCCCGAAGGGGCGCGCCTTGCCCAGTTCCAGGGTGAAGGCCTCGGCCTGCAGGTGCGTATAGGTGTAGGCGCTGAAGGTGATCCCCGGCTTGCTCTGCAGTAGCACGGCGTCGATCCCCGCCGCGCTCAGGCGCGCCAATTGGCGCCGCGAATGCTCTCGGCCGCTGGCGAACGGATAGAGCGCGAAACGCTCGATCTTCGAGCCACGAATCGCCGTGTGCAGGTCGTAGTGCAGGCGCTCGCGCCCGGGACGGGAGAAGAACGCCGCGGCGAGCCGCTCCAGCTCGGCGGCGCGCAGGGCTTCGAAGCCGCTGGAGTCCTCGTGGCGACCGTTGAACAGGCGATTGAGATCCTGCTCCAGGTAGCGCTCGCCACGGCGCATGGCATCCGGGTTGCCGTACATGAACAGGACCCGCGCGCGCGGCTTCAAACGGCCGCTGGCGATGTCCTGCAGCAGCCGGTCGAGCAGTTCGATCGGCGCGGTTTCGTTACCGTGGATGCCCGCGGAGAGCAACAGGTCGAGGCCGTCGTCCTTGCCGCTGGGCGGAGTGACCTCTAGCACTCCCTCGGTCAGCCAGTGCAGGCGAACGCCCTCTACCGTCAGTTGAATCTTCTCGGTCGGCTCACGGCGGACCAGGGTCAGTTCAAGCAGTTTGCCGAGGGCAAGCATGGGCGTACTCCCTGTCTGGCGCGTCGCGCGCTGCTCAGTGGCCGCAATCCGGGCCGTGCACGTGTTCGTCGTCTTCCTCGTCGGCTTCCACCGGCTCCATCTCCAGCTGCAGGCTGACCAGGTTGGTGGCCATCGGGCGCAGCAGCAGGTTGGCGTATTCGCTGTCGCCGTCCTCGATGTCCACGCCGATCAGCAACTGCCCGTTGTTCTGCTGAATCCACAGCTCGCGGCCCTGCCAGACCACGGCGAAACGCGTGCAGGAAGTTTCCAGCTGGGTGCCGTCGGTGTCTTCGAGGATCAATTGAAGGGCGTCGCTCATGGGTTACTCCAGATGGCGGGCGCGGCCCGCATGGCAAGGCGGAAGCCGCGGGAAGCCCGCGGCCGGGAGAATCAGTTGGTCTGGAACGGATAGACCGAGCCCAGTTTAAGTATCCGGGTCAGCTCGTCCAGCGCCGTGCGGCATTCCAGCAGCAGTTGAGGGTCGCCCAGATCGGCTTCGCCGAGGCGATCACGGTAATGGGCATCGACCCAGGCGAGCAGTTCCTGGTACAGCGCCGGCGTCAGCACGACGCCCGGATTGACCGCCGCCCGTTCGGCATCGTTGAGCGCGACGCGCAGGCGCAGGCAGGCCGGACCGCCGCCATTCTGCATGCTCTGCTTGAGGTCGAAGGCCTTCACCTCGCGGATCGGACCGCCGCTGGCGGCGAGCCCCTCGAGGTAACGCCACACCGCCGGGTTGCTGCGGCATTCCTCCGGGACCACCAGCAGCATGCTGCCATCGGCGCGGCTGAGCAGTTGGCTGTTGAACAGGTAGGAGCGCACTGCGTCGTCCACGGCCACCGCATCGCGCGGCACCCCGATCGGCTGCAGACGGCCGCCGCGGCGCGCCAGCTTGTCGTGCAATTCGGCGAGCACGCGCTCGCTGTCGAGGAAGGCGTCCTGGTGATGGAACAGCACCTCGCCGTTGCCCACCGCGATCACGTCGTTGTGGAACACGCCCTGATCGATCACCGCCGGATTCTGCTGCGCGTAGACCACCCCCGCGTCGCTCAGCCCGTGCAGGCGCGCCACGGCCTGCGAGGCTTCCAGCGTCTGCCGCGCCGGATAGCGCGAGGGTTGCGGGTAGCGGCCATCGAAGGCGCTGCGGCCGAAGACGAAGAACTCCACGCCGGGCTCACCGTAATCGCGGCAGAACCGCGTGTGGTTGGCCGCGCCCTCGTCGCCGAACTGGCTGGCCGCCGGCAGCGCCGGGTGATGGGCGAAATGCTGCGGATCGGCGAACATCGCCGCCAGCACGCGGCTGGTCTGCGGGTGCTCGATGCTGCGGTGGAACTTGCAGTTGAGGTTGGCGGCGGTGAAGTGCACACGGCCGTCGGCGGTGTCGGCGCTGGGGCTGACCGTCGCGGCGTTGGCCGTCCACATGCTGGACGCCGAACTGCAGGCCGCCAGCAGCAATGGCGCTTCGCGGGCGGCTTTCTCCACCACCTGCGCGTCGCTGCCGGAGAAGCCCAGGCCGCGCAGCGCGGCGATGTCGGGGCGCTCCTGCGGGGCCAGTACCCCCTGCTGGAAGCCTAGATCGAGCAGCGCCTTCATCTTCGCCAGGCCCTGGCGCGCGGCTTCCTTCGGGTTGGACGCGGTCTGGCTGTTGCTCTGCGAAGCGACGTTGCCGTAGGACAGCCCGCCGTAGTTGTGCGTCGGCCCGACCAGCCCGTCGAAGTTCATTTCATGTGCCGTCATAGGCTGACTCCCGGGGTCAGGGTGGCGGGCAGGCTGAGACGCTCGCTTTCCAGCGAGGCGACCGGATAGGCGCAGTAATCGGCGGCGTAGTAGGCGCTGGCGCGGTGGTTTCCGGAGGCGCCGACACCGCCGAAGGGTGCGCTGCTGGCGGCGCCGGTGAGTTGCTTGTTCCAGTTGACGATGCCCGCGCGGCTTTCCAGCCAGAACTGCGCGTAGCGCTCCGCCGAATCCGACAGCAGCCCGGCGGCGAGCCCGTAGCGGGTGGCGTTGGCCTCGACGATGGCCGCGTCGAAATCGACGTAGCGGATCACCTGTAGCAGCGGGCCGAACAGCTCTTCGTCGTCGCGCCCGGCGACCGCGCTCACGTCGAGGATGCCCGGCGTCAGCAGCGCCGCGTTTTCCAAGGGCTGTGACATGTTCAACAGCGAAACCGCGCCGCGCTCGATCAACTGGCGTTGCGCCTTGAGCAGCTGCTTCGCGGCGTCCAGGGAGATCACCGAGCCCATGAACGGCGCTGGCTGTTCATCGAAGGCGCCGACCCGAATCGTCGAACTGACCGCCACCAGGCGCGCCAGCAGCACATCGCCCCAGGCGCCCTGCGGCACCAGCAGACGGCGCGCGCAGGTGCAGCGCTGGCCGGCGGAAATGAACGCGGACTGGATGATGGTGTAGACGGCCGCGTCGAGGTCCTCGACCTGATCGACCAGCAGCGGGTTGTTGCCGCCCATCTCGAGCGCGAGGATCTTTTCCGGACGCCCGGCGAACTGGCTGTGCAGCAGGTTGCCGGTGCGGCTGGAGCCGGTGAAGAACAGCCCGTCGACGCCATCGTGGCCGGCCAGGGCGGCACCGGTGTCGCGCGCGCCCTGCAGCAGTTGCAGCACTCCGGCGGGCAGGCCGGCGTCGATCCAGCACTGCACGGTCAGCTCGGCGGTTTTCGGCGTCAGTTCGCTGGGTTTGAACAGCACCACGTTGCCGGCCAGCAGCGCCGGCACGATGTGCCCGTTGGGCAGGTGTCCGGGGAAGTTGTACGGGCCGAACACCGCGACCACGCCATGCGGCTTGTGGCGCAGCGCAGCCGTGGCATCGGCCAGCGGCGCACTCTTCTCGCCGGTGCGCTCGCGATAGCTCTGCAGCGAGATGGCGACCTTGTTGACCATGCTGGTGACTTCGGTGGCAGCCTCCCACAGGGGCTTGCCGGTCTCCGCACCGATGCAGTGGGCCAGCGCGTCGGCGCGCGCCTTGAGTACCTCGGCGAAGCGCTCGAGCAGGCCGACGCGCTCCCCGAGCGGACGCCGCGCCCAGACCGGGAACGCCGCGCGGGCGGCGAGCAGCGCCGCCTCGACCTGCTCGGCGCTGGCCGCACGGCCGCTCCACAGGCACTCCTGGGTCACCGGATTGAGCGATTCCAGGGCCTCGCCCTGCCCCGCCTGCCAGGCGCCGGCGATGTAATGCGTACTCATGGCGGAAACTCCTCGACCGCGCCTGGGCTCAGGCGCTCAGCGGCACGGCGCGCACCTGGGCGCCGGGGGTCAGTTGCAGGCGCCGCGCGGTCATCGGGTCGACCACCAGGGTGCCGGCGGCCATCCGCGCGGGGGCGGCGGTGATCCGGCAATCCTGGCGCTTGCGGTTGTGGATGAGGAACGGCGTGGCATCGTCGCCCGGCGTACCGACGGCCAGCACCAGCGGCTGGCTGTCGCGAACCGCGCGGATCTTCGCCGTCTCGCACTCGATGGCCGGGCCGGCGTCGAAGATGTCGACGTAGCCCTGGTGACTGAAGCCTTCGCTCTTGAGCATCGCCAGCGCCGGTTCGGTGTCCGGGTGGACGCGGCCGATCACGTTGCGCGCGTCCTCGGAAAGGAAGCAGGCGTAGAGCGGGAACTTGGGCATCAGCTCGGCGATGAAGGCCTTGTTGCCGACCCCGGTGAGGTAGTCCGCCTGGCTGAACTCCATCTTGAAGAAGTGCCGGCCCAGGCATTCCCAGAACGGCGAACGGCCGGCCTCGTCGGACATCCCGCGCATCTCGGCGATGACCTTCTCACCGAACAGTTGGCGGAACTCGGCGATGAACAGGAAGCGCGCCTTCGACAGCAGCCGGCCGTTCAGGCCGCTGCGGTGATCGGCATGCAGGAACAGCGAGCACAGCTCGGAATTGCCGGTGAGGTCGTTGGCGAGGAACAGCGTCGGAATCTGCCGGTGGATGTTCAGCTCCTGCGAGGCGCTGACGGTGAGCCCCACGCGGTAGTTGTACCAGGGCTCGCGCAGGCCGACGGCGCCGGCGATGGCGGAGATGCCGACCACCCGCCCCTCGTCGTCCTCGAGCACGAACAGGTAATCCGCATCGGCCCGCTCGGCCTCGCCGCGGAAGGTCTTCTCCGCCCAGCCGACGCGGTGCGCCAGGCGCGCCTCGTTGGCCGGCAGCGTGGTCAGCCCGGCGCCGGTGCTGCGCGCGAGGTCGATCAGCGCCGGCAAATCGGCGCTGCGTACGGGACGAACGATCATGGAATTCTCCGCAAGACTGCCGCGCTCATCACACCGCCACCAGGCGCACCGAGGCACCTTCACCCGCGCCCAGCGCTTCGGCCGCGGCGCCAGGCAGGGACACCGGCTTGCCGGGCACCCAGTCCAGCTCCACCACCAGCGCACGGAAATCCTGCAATTGGCCATTGGAGACCAGGTACGGACGACCGCCACGGATCGGCTCGCGACGCTCCTCGAGAATCGCCACCGGCACCATGCGGCTCTGGGCGATCGAGCGGATGCCCGAGGTTCGCGCGTGCAGGGTCGGCCCGCCGTCGAAGATGTCGATGTAATGATCGGTCTCGAAGCCTTCGCGCATGAGGATGTCGAAGGTGATCTGCGCGCGCGGATGCACCTGGCCCATCGCCTCCTGGGCGGAATCCGGCAGCAGCGGCACGTAGATCGGGTAATGCGGCATCAGTTCGGCGAGGAACGTGCGGCTCTTCAGGCCGCAGAGGCGCTCGGCCTCGGCGTAGTTGATGTCGAAGAAATTGCGTCCGACCGCGTCCCAGAACGGAGAATCGCCGTTCTCGTCGCTCTGTCCGACGATCTCGGTGACGATGGCGTCGGCGAAACGCTCCGGATGATTGGCGACGAACAGCAGGCGCGCCCGCGACACCAGCTCGGCGGCGATCGAATCGACCAGACCCGGCTCGATGTAGAAGCTGGTCAGCAGGCTGTTGCCCGTGAGGTCATGGCACAGCGAGAGGACGTGGGTCTTGTTGTGGATCTTCAGCTCGCGCGCGGCGTGCACGAAGGTCTCGTTGCGAAAGCTGTAGAAGGGCTCGGAATAGCCGGCGGAGGCGACGATCCCTGAACAGCCGACCAGGCGGCCACTGTCGCTGTCCTCGAGGACGAAGAAATAGGTCTCCTCGCCGTTGAAGCTGACCTCGGCGGCGAACGAGGCCTCGGAGGCGCCGATCTTTTCGCCAAGGCGACCGCTGTCGTCGGGCAGCGACGTGACACCGACCGGGCTGTCCGCGGCCAGGCGCTGCACTTCGGCCAGATCGGACATTTGCGCGGGGCGCATCACCAGCATCCTGTGACTCCTCCAGAAAAACGCGCCGCCAGAGGGCGGCGAACACGGTTAGCGGCGCGCCGAAACGCGACGCCGGGCTTGGATCAGGCGGAAGTCAGCTTGACCACCGCCCGCTCGAAGCGCGCCAGGCCTTCGTCGATGTCGGCTTCCTCGATGACCAGGCTGGGGGCGAAACGGACCACGTCCGGCCCGGCCTGAAGCACCATCAACGCCTCTTTCTCGGCGGCGACGAGGACATCCTTGGCCTTGCCCTTCCAGGCATCGGCAAGCACGCAGCCGATCAGCAGGCCGAGGCCGCGAACCTCGCTGAACAGGCCGTACTGCTGGCCGATGCGCTCCAGCGCGGTGCGGAAGCGCTGGTGCCGCGCCTTCACGCCGTCGAGGGTCTCGCGGGTGTTGACCACGTCCATCACCGCGCAGCCGACGGCGCAGGCCAGCGGATTGCCGCCGTAGGTGGTGCCGTGCACGCCGACCGAAAAATGCTTGGCCAGGTCGGTGGTGGTGAGCATCGCGGCGATCGGGAAACCACCGCCCAGGCTCTTGGCGCTGGTGAGGATGTCCGGCGTCACGCCGAAATGGGTGTGGGCGAACAGCTCGCCGCTGCGGCCCATGCCGCTCTGCACTTCGTCGAAGATCAGCAGCGCGTTGTGCGCATCGCAGAGTTCGCGTGCGCCCTGCAGGAAGGATTGCTCGGCGAGCAGCACGCCGCCCTCGCCCTGGATCGGTTCCAGCACCACCGCGCAGGTCCTGTCCGAGATCGCCGCCCTGAGCGCGTCCAGGTCATTGAACGGAATGTGGCTGATACCCTGGATCTTCGGCCCGAAGCCGTCGGAATACTTGGCCTGGCCGCCGACGCTCACGGTGAACAGGGTGCGCCCGTGGAAGCTGTTCAGCGCGGCGATGATCTCGTACTTCTCGTCGCCGAAGCGATCATGGGCAACGCGGCGCGCCAGCTTGAAGGCGGCCTCGTTGGCCTCGGCGCCGGAGTTGCAGAAGAACACCCTCTCGGCGAAGGTCGCGTCGACCAGCTTCTGCGCCAGGCGCAGGGTCGGCTCGTTGGTGAACACGTTGGAGACGTGCCAGAGCTTGCTGGCCTGCTCGGTCAGCGCGCCGACCAGCGCGGGATGGCAGTGGCCGAGCACGTTCACCGCGATGCCGCCGGAGAAATCGACCAGTTCTCGGCCGCTCTGGTCCCAGACTCGCGAACCCTGGCCGCGCACCGGAATGAAGGCGGCAGGTGCGTAGTTGGGAACCATGAACTGGTCGAAATCGGCGCGTTCTACTTGCGCGTGCGGAGCGGACATCGAGGTTTTCTCCTGCCATGAATGGCCAGTGGTGAGCGGGATTGTAGGGACTGCACCGGGGCCGTCATTGCCGCCATGCGACAACTTGTTATAGCGGCCACCCGGCCGTTCGCCGTGCTTTCAGCAATGCGACAGAAAGCGTCGGGACTGCGCAGTTTAAACGCACTGCCCGGGCCGTTGGCGCTGCCGGGGAAATTTTCCGTGGGTAGTTTGCGGGATGCGCTGGCCGGGTAACGGTGGGCTGAAGCCCACCCTACAGGTCCGTAGGACCGCGCAGCTGCGTAACCCATCGCATGACCCGCAACCGACAGCGACGCTACTCGCGTTCGCCCGATCCGCTCAGCTCGAAGGGGTTGGCGCTGCGCCGCTGGTTGCGGTCCTCGCGCGGGGTGGCGCCGAAGAAGTTGCGGTAGGCGCTGGAGAAGTGCGGGCCGGACGAGAAGCCGCAGGACAGGCCGATCTGGATGATCGACTTGCTGGTCTGCATCAGCATCTGCCGCGCCTTGTTCAGGCGCAATTCCAGGTAGTACTGGCTCGGCACGCGGTTGAGGTACTGCTTGAAGATGCGTTCCAGCTGCCGGCGCGACACGCAGACGTGCTGGGCGATTTCGTCGGTGGTCAGCGGTTCCTCGATGTTCGCTTCCATCAGCAGCACCGCCTGGGTCAGCTTCGGATGGCTGGAACCGAGGCGATTCTGCAGCGGGATGCGCTGACGCTCGCCGCCCTCGCGGATGCGCTCCACCACCAGTTCCTCGCTCACCGCGCCGGCCAGTTCGGCACCGTGGTCGCGCGCCAGCAGCGCCAGCAGCAGGTCGAGAACGGCAAGACCGCCGCAGGCGGTGAGGCGATCGCGATCCCAGTCGAACAGGTGGCTGGTGGCGATCACCTTGGGAAAGCGCTCGGCGAAATCGTCATGCCAGCGCCAGTGCACCGCGGCGCGGTAACCGTCGAGCAGGCCGAGTTGGGCCAGCGCGTAGACGCCCGCGGACAGTCCGCCGATCACGCAGCCGCTGCGCACCAGTTGCTTGAGCGCCGCGGCGAGCGGCGCGGAGACGTTCAGCGGCGGCTCGTCGGCCACCACGAAGAGCCGCTGCAGACCCTCCAGGCGTCCGCTCCAGGGCTCGCCCGGCAGGCGCCAGGCGTCGGCCGCCGGGGTTTCGGCCTGCAGGAAGGACAGCTCGTAGACGACCTCCGGATGCAGCCGCTGCGCCACCCGCAGCGCTTCTTCGGCCAGGGACAGCGTCATTGCCCGGGTCTCGGGCCAGATCAGGAAGCCGATTCGATAAGAGGTCATGGCGGTCGAGTCTAGGGCTTATTTGAGGCTGCCGGAAAGAAACTGCTTGAGTCGTTCGGACTGCGGATTCGCCAGCACCTCGCGCGGGTTGCCGCGCTCCTCGACCAAACCCTTGTGCAGGAACACCAGTTGGCTGGAAACCTCGCGGGCGAAACCCATCTCGTGGGTCACCACCAGCATGGTGCGCCCCTCCCCGGCCAGGTCCTGCATCACCTTGAGCACGTCGCCGACCAGCTCCGGGTCGAGCGCCGAGGTCGGCTCGTCGAACAGCATCACCTCCGGCTCCACCGCCAGCGCGCGGGCGATCGCCACGCGCTGCTGCTCGCCGCCGGACATGTGCGCGGGGTAGGCATCCTTGCGGTGCGCCACGCCGACCTTTGCCAGGTAGTGTTCGGCCTTTTCCAGGGCTTCCTTCTTCGGCACGCCGAGCACGTGCACCGGCGCCTCGATGACGTTCTCCAGCGCGCTCATGTGCGACCACAGGTTGAAGTGCTGGAACACCATCGACAGCCGCGAACGCATGCGCTGCAACTGGCGCTCGTCGGCGGCCTTCAGCGCGCCGTGCTTGCCGGGCTTGAGCTTGAGCGCCTCGCCGTTGAGCAGGATGCTGCCGGCGTGCGGCTGTTCGAGCAGGTTGATGCAGCGCAGGAAGGTGCTCTTCCCCGAGCCTGAGGAACCGATGATGCTGATCACGTCGCCGGCCTTGGCCGCCAGTGACACGCCCTTGAGCACCTCATGGTCGCCGTAGCGTTTGTGCAGATCCTGGACTTCGAGCTTGTACATGTTCTCTCTCTGGTCAGTCGCTGAGCAGGCGACCCTGGCGAATGGGTTGGCGGCCGGCGACCTTGGTCAGCCACAGCCCCGGACGGGCGAAACGCATGCGCTCGCGGACGAAGAGCACGCCGTCGACCTGGGAACGCACGACGCTGTGGCGGCCGTCCAGCGGGTCGATCACCTCGAACAGCGGATCGCCGACGCGCACCTGCGCGCCGAGCGGCTGGAGGAAGCTGACCACCCCGGCATGCGGCGCCAGGGCGAATTCGGCGCCCTCGAAGGGCGTCGCCTCGCAGCAGTCGGCCGGCGCCGCCGGCCAGTCGCCGGCGATCAGCCCCTGTTCGGCGAGGAACGCGAGAATCGCCTCGGCGCTGGCCTCGGCCTGCTCGCGGCCGGTGTCGCCCATGCCGCCCAGTTCGACGGTGGTCGCCAGGCACGCCAACGGCACGCTGGCCTCGGCGAAACGCCGCGCCAGGCTCAGCCAGGGCATCGAGCAGGCTTCGTCGAAGGAATTGCCGCCCGACTCCTCGGCCAGCAACACCGCGCCGGCGCCCAGGCGCGCGGCCAGCGAGCGCCAACGCGGCCCGTGCTGCGGGATCGCGTACAGGTGGGTCAGCGCTTCCATGTCGCAATGCAGGTCGAGCACCACGTCGGCGTCGCAGGCGTGGCCGAGCAGCAGACGCTGCAGCCCTTCCAGCTCGGAAGGTGCGGCGGGCATGCACGCCAGCGCCTCGCGCATCGCGGCGCGGATCAGCCGCACGTTGGCCGCGGCGTCGGCGCCGAGCATCCGCTCCAGCGCCGGTGCGATGAGTTCGGCGAGGTCGAGGAAACCCCGGTTGAAGTTCTTCCCGCTGCCGAACTCGAAGCGCCCGAGGTGGCTCGCCTGCAACAGCTGGCCGAGGCCGATCGGGTTGGCCACCGGCACCAGTTCGATGGTGCCGGTGAGGCGGCCCTGTGCTTCCAGATCGAACAGGCGCTGCTTGAGCTCGACCGCCACGCGCATGCCGGGCAGTTCGTCCGCGTGCAGCGACGCCTGCACGTAGGCCTTGGCCGGGCCGCTGCCGAAACGGAACACGCTGAGAGTACGCTGGGTGCCTGGCGTGCCCCAGGGCAGCGGATGATCGATGCGTTGCATGGCGCTCTCCTCAGGACGCCCGGGGCGCCAGGTAGGCCAGCCAGCGACGCTCGGCCAGCTTGAAAAGGCGCACCAGGATGAAGGTCAGGCAAAGATAGAACACGCCGGCGGTGATGAACGCCTCGAACGGCAGGTAGTACTGCGAGCTGACGGTGCGCGCCGCGCCGGTGATGTCGATCAGGGTGACGATCGAGGCGAGGCTGGTGGTGTGCAGCATCATGATCACTTCGTTGCTGTACTGCGGCAGCGCGCGGCGCAGCGCTGAGGGCAGCAGGATGCGCCGGTACAGGCGCGCGTGCGACATGCCCATCGCCCTGGCCGCTTCGATCTCGCCGTGCGGCGTGGCCTTGAGGCTGCCGGCGAGGATTTCCGCGGTGTAGGCGCTGGTGTTGATGGCGAACGCCAGGCAGGCGCAGAACGTGGCGTTGGACAGGTACGGCCAGAGCAGGCTCTCGCGCACCAGGGTGAACTGCGCCAGCCCGTAGTAGACCAGGAACAGCTGCACCAGCATCGGGGTGCCACGGATGACGTAGGTGTAGAGCCAGGCCGGGAAGTTGATCGCCGGCTGCCGCGACACGCGCATCAGCGCCAGCGGAATCGCCGCCGCGAGCCCGACGACGAGGGCGATGGCCAGCAGCTTGAGCGTCACCAGCACACCACCGAAGTACAGCGGCAGGCTGTCCCAGATGACCGAGAAGTCGAGGATCATGCGCGGCTCCGTGGGTCCGTGACCGGCCTGGCTTTCATAGCTCGGCCACCTTGATGCCGGCGCTGTAGCGCTTCTCGAGGAAACGCAGGGCGAGCAGCGACACGCTGGTCAGCACCAGGTAGAGCGCGGCGACCGCGAGGAAGAAGGTGAACGGCTCGCGGGTGGCGTCCGCCGCCTGCTTGGCCTTGAACATCATGTCCTGCAGGCCGACCACGGATATCAGCGCAGTGGCCTTGGTCAGCACCAGCCAGTTGTTGGTGAACCCGGGAATCGCCAGGCGGATCATCTGCGGCACGAGGATGCGGAAGAACACCTGGCGCCCGCTCATGCCATAGGCGGCGCCGGCTTCCGCCTGGCCCTTGGGAATCGCCATGAAGGCGCCGCGGAAGGTTTCCGACAGGTAGGCGCCGAAGATGAAGCCGAGGGTGAAGACCCCGGCGACGAAGGGATTGATGTCGATGTAGTCCTCGTAGCCGAGCAGCGGCGCGAGGCGGTTCACCAGGTCCTGGCCGCCGTAGAAGATCAGCAGGATCAGCACCAGGTCGGGGATGCCGCGGATCACCGTGGCGTAGGTCTCGCCCAGCAGCGCCAGCCAGCGCAGCGGCGACAGCCGGCAGGCCGCACCGAGCAGGCCGAGGCCGATGGCCACGGCCATCGAGGTCAGCGCCAGCAGCAGGGTCAGCCAGGCGCCATCGACGATGGTCGCCCCGTAGCCGTTCAACATCGAGCAGTCCTCAGGCGAAGCGGCGCGCCAGATGCGCGCCGCACGGGTGAGCGACGAACGCAGGACTCATCGCCCTGCCTTCATCAGACGCGTTCCTGGCGTCAGCCCTTACTTGCCGTAGACATCGAACGCGAAGTACTTGTCCTGCACCTGCTTGTATTTGCCGTTGGCGCGGATCGCCAGGATCGCCGCGCTGATCTTGTCGGCGAGCGCCTTGTCGCCCTTGCGCACCGCGATGCCCTGGCCTTCGCCGAAGTACTGCTCGTCGGTGAAGTCCGGGCCGATGAAGGCGAAGCCCTTGCCGGCGTCGGTCTTGAGGAAGCCGTCGTCGATGTTCACCGAGTCGGCCAGGGTGGCATCGAGGCGGCCGCTGGCGAGGTCAAGGAAGACTTCGTTCTGCGAGCTGTAGCGGACGATCTCGGCACCGGCCGGGGCGAAGACGTCGGTGGCGTAGCGGTCATACACCGAGGAGCGCTGCACGCCGATCTTCTTGCCCTTGAGGTCGGCCACGTCCTTGTAGGTCGCGCCGTCCTTCATCGCCAGCTTGGCCGGCGTGGAGTAGTACTTGCCGGTGAAGTCGACCGACTTCTTGCGCTCGTCGGTGATCGACATCGAGGAGAGGATAGCGTCGAACTTGCGCACCTTCAGCGCCGGGATCAGGCCGTCGAACTCCTGCTCGATCCACGTGCACTCGACCTTCATCTCTTCGCACAGGGCCACGCCGATGTCGTAGTCGAAGCCGCTGATGTTGCCTTCCGGCGTCTTGAAGGCGAACGGCGGGTAGGCCGCCTCGATGCCGATGCGCAGCGGCTTGTCGGCCATCGCCAGCGGTGCCAGCAGGGACAGCGCCAGTGCGCCGAACAGGACGATCTTGTTCTTCATCGAAAGCTCCATGGTGCGGAAATGTCGGGTGCCGCGGGGTTGGCCCGCCGGAACGAAGGGAGTTGGCAGAGGCGCCGGCGACACGAACCTTTTGGGATCGGCGGCCCTCCTTTCGGGTGGGCGGCATTCTAGCGGCAGGCCGAAGCGCGATATTTCCTCAATGCGACAACTAATTACAGAAGCACCGAAAGCGCACGGAGGCGATATTGACAGCCCGTCCGAAACGTGACCAACCGGACAGGAAACAGCCAACCAGTGAACGAAGCAATTAGCGCACCGCAAGGGCCCGAGGGCTCTGGAACGCGCCTGCGTCCGTTGCGGGCGAAGCACGGTAACCGCCACGGCGTTTCGATTCGCCACCACCCGGACAGGCGGTTACAGCCGAAATGAAAACGCCCCGCCCGGCGGAACCGGGCGGGGCGTCGTGGCCAGCGGGTCAGGCGACCTGCATGGTCTTGTGGGTATTGATTAGATGCTCCACCACGCTCGGATCGGCGAGGGTGGAAATGTCACCCAGTGCGCCGTATTCGGCCGTGGCGATCTTGCGCAGGATGCGCCGCATGATCTTGCCCGAGCGGGTCTTCGGCAGGCCCGGCGCCCACTGGATGACGTCCGGCACGGCGATCGGACCGATCTCCTTGCGCACCCAGGCCTTGAGCTCCTGGCGCAGCTGCTCGGAGTATTCCTCGCCGCTGTTGAGGGTGACGTAGACGTAGATACCCTGCCCCTTGATGTCGTGCGGCACGCCGACCACGGCGGCTTCCGCGACTTTCGGGTGGGCGACCATGGCGCTCTCGATCTCGGCGGTACCCATGCGGTGGCCGGAAACGTTGAGCACATCATCCACGCGGCCGGTGATCCACCAGTAGCCGTCTTCGTCGCGGCGCGCGCCGTCGCCGGTGAAGTACATGCCCTTGAAGGTCTTGAAGTAGGTGTCGACGAAGCGGTCGTGGTCCTTGTACAGGCTGCGCGCCTGACCCGGCCAGGAATCGATGATCACCAGGTTCCCCTCGGCCGGACCATCGATGATGTTGCCCAGGTTGTCCACCAGCGCCGGCTGCACGCCGAAGAACGGACGGGTCGCCGAGCCCGGCTTGAGCGCGGTGGCGCCCGGCAGCGGGCTGATCAGCACCCCGCCGGTTTCGGTCTGCCACCAGGTGTCGACGATCGGGCAGCGGCTCTGGCCGACGCACTCGTGGTACCAGTGCCAGGCTTCCGGGTTGATCGGTTCGCCGACCGAGCCGAGCAGGCGCAGACTGGAGCCGTCGGCACCTTCGACCGCGGCCTTGCCCTGGGCCATCATCGCGCGGATCGCGGTGGGCGCGGTGTAGAGGATGTTGACCTTGTGCTTGTCGATGATCTTGGCGACGCGGGTGATGTCCGGGTAGTTCGGGATCCCTTCGAACAGCAGCGTGGTGGCGCCGTTGGCCAGCGGGCCGTAGACGATGTAGCTGTGGCCGGTGACCCAGCCGACATCGGCGGTGCACCAGTAGATTTCACCCGGGCGGTAGTCGAACACACGCTCGTGGGTCAGCGCGGCGTACAGCAGATAGCCGGCGGTGGTGTGCAGCACGCCCTTCGGCTTGCCGGTGGAACCGGAGGTGTAGAGGATGAACAGCGCTTCCTCGGCGCCCATTTCCTTCGGCGCGCAGACGCTGCCGGCCACTTTCATCAGGTCCTCGAACCAGATGTCGCGGTGCTGGTTCCACTTGATGTCGGCACCGGTGCGCTTGCACACGATGACCTTCTGGATGCTGTTGGTTTCCGGGTTGGTCAGCGCGTCGTCGACGTTGGCCTTGAGCGGCGTGCGCTTGCCGCCGCGCAAGCCTTCGTCGGCGGTGATCACCACTTTCGACTTGCAGTCGATGATGCGGCCGGCCAGCGCTTCGGGCGAGAAGCCGCCGAACACCACCGAGTGGATCGCGCCGATGCGGGCACAGGCGAGCATCGCCACCACGGCCTCGGGGATCATCGGCATGTAGATGGTCACCACGTCGCCGCGGTGGATGTCCTGGCCGCGCAGGGCGTTGGCGAACTTGCAGACCTGCTCGTGCAGTTCGCGGTAGGTGATTTCCTTGTGCTCGGACGGGTCGTCGCCTTCCCAGATGATCGCGATCTGGTCGCCGCGCTCTGCCAGGTGACGATCCAGGCAGTTGTAGGAAACGTTGAGGGTGCCGTCGGCGAACCACTTGATATCGACATGGTGATCGTCGAAAGAGGTCTGCTTGACCTTGGTGAACGGCTGGATCCAGTCGAGACGCTTGGCCTGCTCGCGCCAGAAGCCATCCGGGTTGATGACCGATTGCTGGTACATGGCTTTGTAGGTGGCTTCGTCGGTCAGCGTGTTGGCTACGACCTCGGGACTGACGGGATAAAGAGAAGCGGCGCTCATGGACTAGGACCTCGGTAGATAGTTGTTTTTCTATGGTGTCTTTGTATCCGCCGGGTGCCCCCGGCAACCATTCGACCATTGTCTTACCGGGTTAAGACAATAGTCGCAGTCGCCGGAAAATCGACCTGATGGCCCGTATTCGCTGGCGCAACGGACCTGGGCGACGCCCGTCGAGCGCGGTGTGCGGGAAAAAAAATCCCGCGCGCGAGGCGGCGGGATCAAGGGGGTTTCGGTCCGTTGCCGACGCCGGGGACGTCGTCGGCAACGCTTGCGCCGCGCTACATGCCGAGCCAGTTCGGCAGTGCCAGCGAGATGAACGGCACGTAGGTGACGAGGATCAGGAACAGCAGCAGGATGCTCAGCCAGGGCAACGCCGCGCGGATCGTCTGGCCCAGGGTCAGCCCGGTCACCGCAGAGGTCACGAACAGGTTCAGCCCCACCGGTGGATGCACCAGGCCGATCTCCATGTTCACCACCATGACGATGCCCAGGTGGATCGGGTCGATGCCCAACTGCATGGCGATCGGGAAGAAGATCGGCGCCAGGATCAGCACGATCGCCGAAGGCTCCATGAAGCTGCCCGCAACCAGCAGCACCACGTTGACCATCAGCAGGAAGCCGATCGGCGTCAGCCCTTCGGAAATCACCCACTCGGTGATCTGCTGCGGGATCTGCTCGGTGGTCAGCACGTGGGCGAAGAGCATGGCGTTGGCGATGATGAACATCAGCATGATCGCCAGCCGGCCGGACTCCAGCAGCACCTTCGGGCAATCGCGGATGCGCATGTCCTTGTAGACGAACAGCGCGACGAAGGCCGAATACACCGCCGCCACGGCCGCCGCCTCGGTGGGCGTGAACATGCCGCTGTAGATGCCGCCGAGGATGATCACCAGCAGCAACAACCCCCAGAAGGCGCGGCGTGCGGTGGCCAGCCATTCGCGGAAGGACACCCGCGGCTGCGCCGGCAGGTTCTTGATCCGCGCGACGATGTAGATCACCACCATCAGGATCACGCCGAGCAGGATGCCCGGTATCACGCCGGCCATGAACAGCTTGCCGACCGAGGTTTCGGTCGCGGCCGAGTAGACCACCATGACGATCGACGGCGGGATCAGGATGCCCAGGGTGCCGGCGTTGCAGATGATCCCGGCGCCGAACTCGCGCGGGTAGCCGGAGCGCACCATGCCGGCCACGGCGATCGAACCCACCGCCGCCACCGTCGCCGGCGACGAACCCGACAGCGCGGCGAAGAGCATGCAGGCGAGCACCGCGGCGATGGCGAGACCGCCACGGATGTGGCCGACGCAGGCGTTGGCGAAGTCGATCAGCCGCTGCGCCACGCCGCCGGTGGTCATGAAGGCACCGGACAGCAGGAAGAACGGGATCGCCAGCAGCGTGTACGCCTCGGAAGTCTCGAACAGCTTGATCGCCAGCGAGCTGAGCGAATCCTGGCTGAACATGAGGATCGACAACGCGCCGGACAGGCCGAGGGAAATGGCGATCGGCACGCCGAGGAACATCAGGATGAAAAGAACGAGGAACAGACAGAGAACGGCCATTAACGCTGCTCCTCTATGTCATTGGCGAGTTTGCTGGCTTCCGCCGCTTCATCGGCGAGGCCAAGACCGGTCTGGCGGTGGGTCACGATGCGCCACATGATCTCCAGGTAGCGGATCAGCACCATGGCGAAACCGATCGGTACGATGATCGCGATGTGGCCCAGCTCGATGCCGAACTGGTCGAGATCCTCGGCGGCGATGCCGGCGACGAACAGGGTCTTCACCCAGGAGTAGCTGGCGATCATGAATACGCCGGCGTAAGCCAGGCAGCACAGGCAGGCGATCATCGCCAGCACGCGCTGTACCGGACGCGGAGTCAGCTTGACCACCGCATCCACGCCCAGGTGGCCGGCGGTGCGCACGCCGTAGGCGATGCCGAAGAAGATCAGCCAGCCGAACAGCGCCTTGGTCAGTGCCACGCTCCAGGTCATTTCCTGGGCCAGGCCCATCAGCGTGTCGCCGATGGCAAAGAAGAATCCGCTGGTGAATTCCCATTTGTCGCCCAGCGTGTAGAACAGCGTGTAGACGTTGTTCAGCACTACGTAGACGAAGGTCACCAGGGTCATGGCCGCCAGCAGGAAAGCGATGAACGCCTCCTCAAAGCGCGCCCAGAATCGCGTCAGCGCTTGCATCGGGATACTCCGCGAGAGAACTGCAGGGAGAACGGTCGCCGCGCGGGCGGCGACCGGAAGCCATCACGGGGCCTGGTTGGAGTCCTCGGCGGCCTTGATCAGGTCGGCGCCGATTTCATCCTCGAACTTCTTCCACACGGGGCGCATGGCTTCGCGCCATTCCTCGCGCTGGTCGGCGGTGAGCGTGATGATCTCGCTGGTCTTGGCGTCGATGATCTTCTGCCGCGAAGCCTGGTTGAGCGCCTCGGCCTGCTTGTTCACCTCGACCGATACCTCGGCCATGATCTCTTCGAGCTGGGTGCGGATGTCCGGCGGCAGGCCTTTCCAGAACTGCGCGTTGGTGATCACCATGTAGTCGATCAGGCCGTGGTCGGATTCGGTGAAGTACTTCTGTACCTCATGCACCTTCTGGCTTTCATAGTTCGACCAGGTGTTCTCGGTGCCGTTTACCACGCCGGTCTGCAGACCCTGATAGACCTCGGCGAAGCTCATCTTGCGCGGGTTGGCGCGCACGGCCTTGAACTGCTCCTCGAGCACGCTGGAAGCCTGCACACGGAACTTCAGGCCGCGGGCGTCCTTCGGCTCACGCAGCGGCTTGTTCGCCGACAGCTGCTTCAGGCCGTTGTGCCAGTAGGCCAGGCCGAGAATGTTCTTGCCCTCCATCGAGGTCAGCAGCGCCTTGCCCTGCGGGCCCTGCTGGAAACGGTCGACCGCCTGCAGGTTGTCGAACAGGAACGGCAGGTCATAGATCTGCAGCTGTTTGGTGTAGTGCTCGAACTTCGCCAGCGAAGGCGCCAGCATCTGCACGTCGCCCAGCAGCAGCGCTTCCATTTCCTTGCCATCACCGAACAGCGACGAGTTCGGATAGACCTCGACCTTGACCTTGCCCGGCAGGCGCTCCTCGGCGAGCTTCTTGAACAGGTTGGCGCCCTGCCCCTTCGGCGTGCTGTCGGCGACCACGTGGGCGAACTTGATGGTGATGGGAGCATCCGCCGCATGGGCGAAGCTGGCGACGGTCAGGGTGGCGGCGCAGAACAGCGCCTGGGAGAGCTTCAGCATGAAATCACCTTTTATTGTTTTTGGACGCGAAGACACCCGGCGCGCGGAGCGCCGGAAGCCGGCCAGCGGGCTGGCTGAACAGTGACGTGGGGGAACTGCCGGTGGGGACGGAGCGTTCGAGCATGCTTTTGCCTCTGCGGCTGTTGTTTTTATTCAAGCGAATTGCAGGTTGCCCAAGGCTGGGCGTTTCGTGAATTAGCTTTTAAATAAGCCGGCGTTCAGCTTTGCCGAACGCAAACCCTCACGAGACCGCCCAGCCGACCCGATCCCAGGCCACACGCCTGTTACCGGGCATTTCATCGTGGTCGCCGATCGACGTTGCAGCCAGCGCAGGGCGACCAAAGTCGTAGTCCGAAAGGCGCGGTTCACGCCTTCGCCAGTGCCAGCAGCCGTTGTGCGCGGGCCAATACGGGCGCGTCGACCATCTGTCCGTCGACCTGGTAGGCCCCCGCGCCGCCACTGCCGGCGTCGATGACCCGCTGCGCCCAGGCCAGCTCCTCGGCGCTGGGCGCCAGCGCCTGGTGAATCACCTCGATCTGCCGGGGATGGATGCACAGCGCGCCGGAGAAACCCATGCCCGCCGCCAGGCGGATCGAGGCACGCAGCCCCTCTGTATCGCCGATGGCCGGATGCACGCCGTCCAGCGGTGCGGCCAGCCCCGCGCCGCGCGAATGCAGCAGCACCGCGTAGCGCGCCTGGTCGAGCACGCGTCCGGCGCCCTCGCTGCCGCTTTGCAGGTTGAGGTCCAGGGCCAGGTCCAGGCCGCCGAACGACAGGCGCTCCACACCCGGCGCGCCGGCGATCTCGGCCAGTGCCAGCAGGCCGCGCGCGCTCTCGATGATCGGCCACACCGGCTTGCCGACGGCGGCCACCGCGGCCACCTGCGCGGCGCTTTCCACCTTGGGCAGCAGCACGCCGACGACGCCCGCCTGGGCCTTGCAGAACGCCAGGTCGGCCGCGTGCTCGGCGTGCTCCGGGGCGTTCACCCGCACCAGCAGGCGCACGCCGGGTTCGGCCGCGAGGAACGCCGCCAGGTTGTCGCGCGCCTGGCGCTTGAGCGGCTCCTCGACGGCGTCCTCGAAATCGACGATGACGGTATCGGCGCCGCTGGCCAGCGCCTTGGCGAAACGCTCCGGGCGACTGCCGGGCACGAACAGGGCCGTGCGAAGGGGGGATGGACTCATGGCTCTTCTCTTGTTGTGGCGGGGAGCGTGGCGCTCCCCGGTCCTCTCCCGCGGGAAGAGGGATCGTTCGGAGGACGCGGCGTCTAGATGACGCCGCTGTCGCGCAGGCGCTCCACCTCGTCGCTGGAATAACCCAGCCCGGCGAGGATCTGCGCCGAATGCTGGCCGAGGCCGGGCACGGCGTCCATGCGCGGGCTGAAAGCGTTGCTGCGCCCCGGCGGCAGCAGCGAAGGCAGCGGACCTGCCGGGCTGTCGATCTCGCGCCAGCCGTCGCGCGCCTTGAGCTGCGGATGGGCCCAGACGCCGGCCATGTCGTTGACGTGGGCGTTGGCGATCTGCGCCTGCTCCAGGCGCTCGATTACCTGCTCGGCGCTGAGTGTGGCGAAGGACTCGACGATGATCCCGCGCAATTCGGCGCGGTTGGTCGAACGCTTGAAGTTGGCCGAGAAGCGCTCGTCCACCGCCAGCTCCGGCTGCAGCAGCACCTTGTCGCAGAACGCCGCCCACTCGCGTTCGTTCTGCAGGCCGAGCATCACCGTACCGCCGTCGCCGGCCGGGAACGGGCCGTAGGGGTAGATCGTCGAGTGCGCGGCGCCGGCACGGGGCGGCGGGGTCGCCTCCTGGTAGGCGTAGTACATCGGGTAGCCCATCCACTCGACCAGGCTTTCCAGCATGCTCACGTCGATGCGGCTGCCCTTGCCGGTGCGGCCGCGCAGCAGCAGCGCGGAAAGAATGTTGCTGTAGGCGTACATGCCGGCGGCGATGTCGGCGATCGAGCAGCCGGCCTTGGCCATTTCCTCCTCGCCCGGCCCGCCGGTGACGGACAGGAAGCCGCCCTCGCTCTGGATCAGCAGGTCGTAGGCCTTCTTCTTCTCGTAGGGACCGCCCTCGCCGTAGCCGGAGATGTCGCAGACGATCAGCCTGGGAAATCGCTCGTGCAGCGCCTCGAACGACAGCCCCATGCGCGCCGCCGCGCCGGGCGCGAGGTTCTGCACCAGCACGTCGGCGTCCTGCAGCAGGGCGTCGAGGATCTTCGTCGCAGCGTCCTGCTTGAGGTCCAGGCTCAGGCTTTCCTTCGAGCGGTTGGTCCAGACGAAGTGCGAGGCCAGGCCATTGACGCGCTCGTCGTAGCCACGCGCGAAGTCGCCTACGCCAGGGCGTTCGACCTTGATCACGCGGGCGCCGAGGTCGGCCAGCTGGCGCGTGCAGAACGGCGCCGCGATGGCGTGTTCGAGGCTGACCACGGTGATGCCGTCCAGCGGACGCGGGTTGTGTGCGATGTCGTTCATGTCCGGTTCCTGTGTTTCTTGTTTGTGGCCGCGGCGCCGGCCGCTCGGTGGATCGATGAAGCGCGATCCACCCTACGACTCGTTCGTGACTGCGGCGCCCGTAGGGTGCGCCATGAGCACCGATCCGCGACTCAGGCCAGCACGCCGAGGTCGTCCAGCTCGCGCAGGCGCCAGACCAGAGCGATCAGTTCGTCGGCCTGCTCGGGCGAACGCGCGCCAGCGAAAGCCAGCAGGCGGCGGAACTTGTCTTCAAGTTCGGGGCGGCTGAGGGTGTTGCCCGGATCGCCCTTCGGCTCGTCGATGGCGGCGGCCAGCCGGCGCCCGTCGGTGGTGGTCACCTCGACCCGGCCGAGCCAGCGCGCCGGGTAGGCGCCGTCGACCTCGGGATCGAGCTGCATGCTGACCTTCTCGCGGAACGCCGAGACGTTCGGGTCGGTCAGCGCCAGGGTGTGGAATTCGGTGAGCTGCGCCTTGCCGTGCACGGCGATCAGGCCCAGCACCGTGCCCATGGAAAACTTCGCCTGGTGCACGGTCTGCGGCACCACCACGCGACCGAGCACGTCGATGGCGCTCTGGTGCACGCGGGTGGTGACCTGCTCGATCTGCTCATGGCTGAGCCCTTCGCGCTGCATTAGCTGCAGCAGGGCGTCGGCTGCCGGATGGGTGTGACGGCAGGAGGCGTGGAACTTGAACGAGGTCTCCACCAGCGCCCAGCGGCTGCCGAGGCGGTCGGACAGCTTGCTCGGGTCGGCATCGCTGGACATCCCGGCGGCTATGCCCTGCTCACCTTCGAGGATGTTGCGCGCGCCGGTCAGGCCGTCCTCGGTCAGGTAGGCGGCGAGCAGCCCGTCGGCGGCGGCCTTGGCCGTGTGCAACTGCTTGGAGTCCGCCGCGTCGCGGAGGAACTCCCAGAGCCCGGCGGCCTGGGTGCCGGCGTTGCCGAGCAGGTTGACGAACTGTTCCTGGTCGAATTCCAGCAGCTTGCCGACCGCCACCGCCGCGGCGAGGGTGCCGACCGTGGCGGTGGTGTGGAAGATGCGGTAGTGCGAGCGGCCCATGAATTCGCCGACGCGGATGCCCGCCTCGTAACCGGCCAGCGCCGCCAGCAGCAGCGCGCGGCCGGACTTGCCACGGTCCTGCGCGGCGGCCAGCACGGCGGGGAACACCACCGTCGCCGGGTGCAGCACCGAGCTGTTGTGCAGGTCGTCCTGCTCGACCAGGTGCGAGCTGGCGCCGTTCACCAGGGCGGCGAAGTACGCCGAGCTGCGGCTGCCATTGACCAGGATGTTCGCCGGGCCGCTGGCCGGGCCCATCTTCTGCGCATAGCGCTCGAACAGCGGAATGGGGTGCGAGCCCTGGCTGGCCAGCGCCGAGCCGAGCCAGTCGAGGAACAGGTCCTCGGTGCGCGCGAGCACCGCCTCGGGCACGTCTTCATACGCGAGATCGGCCAGGAAGGCGGTCAGTTGCCGGGTGTGTTCGCTCATTATTGTTGTCCTTCGTCCAGCGGATTCGAGAGTTCGATCAGGTTGAAATCGGGGTCGCGCACGTAGACCGAGCGGATCGGCTGCGTCGCGCCGGTACGTCGCACCGGGCCTTCGAGGATCGTCACGCCCTGCGTTTCAAGATGCGCGATGACCTCATCCAGCGGCGTGGCGACGATGAAGCAGAGGTCCGCCGAACCCGGCGTCGGGCGTTCGGCCTTGGGCTCGAACTCCTTGCCGGCCTGGTGCAGGTTGATCTTCTGCATGCCAAAACCGAGCGCTTTGCGCCCCTCGCCGAAAGTCACTTCCTGCATGCCCAGCACGCGGGTGTAGAAATCCACCGTGACGTCGAGGTCGGCGACGGTGAGTACCAGGTGATCCAGGTGGTCGATGTGCATCGTTGATCTTCCGTCCAGGCGGTCAGTGGCGCGGGGGTTGGTGGGCTGAAGCCCACCCTACGGAGGTCCGGGTGGGTGGGCTTCAGCCCACCGATCTTCAGCCCCCCGCTCCAGGTCAGAACGAACGCGGCAGTTCGAGCAGATGCTCGGCCACGTAGGACAGGATCAAGTTGGTGGAGATCGGCGCCACTTGGTACAGACGCGTCTCGCGGAATTTGCGCTCAACGTCGTACTCGTTGGCGAAGCCGAAACCGCCGTGGGTTTGCAGGCAGGCGTTCGCCGCTTCCCAACTGGCCTTGGCCGCCAGGTACTTGGCCATGTTGGCCGCCGCCCCGGCATTGATGCCGCTGTCGTATTCGGCGCAGGCGCGCCAGCGCATCAGGTCGGCGGCCTCGATCTCGATGTGCGCCTCGGCGATGGGGAACTGCACGCCCTGGTTCTGCCCGATCGGCCGGCCGAACACCACGCGGTCGCGGGCGTAGGCGCTGGCCTTCTCGATGAACCAGCGACCGTCGCCGATGCACTCGGCGGCGATCAGCGTGCGCTCGGCGTTGAGCCCGTCGAGGATGTACTTGAAGCCCTTGCCCTCTTCGCCGATCAGGCTGCTGGCGGGAATCTCCAGGTTGTCGAAGAACAGCTCGTTGGTCTCGTGGTTGACCATGTTGGCGATGGGCTGCACGGTCAGGCCGTGGCCGATGGCTTCGCGCAGGTCGACGAGGAAGATCGACATGCCCTCGGACTTCTTCTTCACCTCGGCCAGCGGCGTGGTGCGCGCCAGCAGGATCATCAGGTCGGAATGCTGGATGCGCGAGATCCACACCTTCTGCCCGTTGATCACGTACTTATCGCCCTGGCGCACCGCGGTGGTCTTGATCTTGGTGGTATCGGTGCCGGTGGTGGGTTCGGTGACGCCCATCGACTGCAGGCGCAGCTCGCCGCTGGCCAGCTTCGGCAGGTAGTAGCGCTTCTGCTCCTCGCTGCCGTGCCGCAGCAGGGTGAACATGTTGTACATCTGCCCGTGCACGGTGCCGGAGTTGCCGCCGCAGTGGTTCACCTCCTCGAGGATCACCGAGGCCTCGGCCAGGCCAAGGCCGGAGCCGCCGTATTCCTCGGGAATCATCGCCGAGAGCCAGCCGGCCTCGGTCAGCGCCTTGACGAAGGCTTCGGGAAAGCCCTTCTCCTCGTCGATCTTGCGCCAGTACTCGGCGGGGAATTCGGCGCAGAGCGCGCGCACGCCGTCGCGGATGGCATTTAGTTCGTCCTGGTCGTAGGTCTTCATAGCGTCCTCTTGTTCTTGTCGGGCGCACCGGCGCCGATCGGGTGGGGCGTCGTCACGGGGACGGATTACGCCGGGTCGAATTCCACTTCCGCGCTCTGCGCGATGCCGTCGGCGTTGCCGGCCCACAGCTCGGCCTTGCCCGGCGCGACGATGCGCCCGCCGACCTCGAACGGCTGCGGCGCGATCAGCGGACGCACGCCGCGGTAGGCGAAGCGGCGCAGGCGCGCCTGCGGGTTGGCGCGGCAGAACGCGCGCAGGTTCAGCGTGGCGATCATCGGGCCGTGCACCACCAGGCCGGAGTAGCCTTCGGTGCCGGTCACGTAGGGGAAGTCGTAGTGGATGCGATGGCCGTTGAAGGTCACCGCCGAGTAGCGGAACAGCAGGGTCGGCGTCGGCTCCACCGATTCGCTCCAGTCGCCCGCCGCCGGCAACTCGCCGCTGGCCGTCTTCGGAGGCGTCGGTTCGCGGTAGACGATGTCCTGCTCCTCGCGGATCGCCAGGCGGCCATCCTGCGAGTAGTCATGGCGCACGGTGACGAACAGCAGCGCGCCGGTACGGCCGTGCTTTTCCTCGATGTGGGTGATGGTCGATACGCGCCCGGCTTCGCTGCCAGCACGCAGCGGCTCGTGAAACTCCAGCCGCCCGCCGGCCCACATGCGGTTGCGGTTGTCGGCCGGCGGCAGGAAGCCGCCGCGCGCCGGATGGCCGTCGCCGCCGAGGCCGCTTTCGGCGATCGGTTCCTGGAAGAAGCACCACTGCCACAGCGGCGGCAGCGCCTCGCCGTGGGCCGGCGTCGGCTCGTCGAAGGTGGCGGCGATGCGCTTGAGCAGGTTGCGGCTCAACTGATCGTGAGCCTCCTCGGTGCGCCCGATCCAGGCGCTGAAAGCAGAATCGCTCATGGGTGAATTTCCGCAGCGGTTATTGTTGTGGGCGGATCATGCTGGGCGACCAGCGTTCTGAGAATTTGCATTTACGTAAGCCGGCGTTCGTTTATGCTGAACGCAGTGCCGCGTTTGAGCGGCACACACCGGGGGCTTCAGCCTCCCAATACTCGCCCGCGACTTACCGCGTGGGCTGAAGCCCACCCTACGGACTGTTGTCAATTCGCGAGCATTCGACCTTGCGTTCTACAAGGGAAAACAGCGTATGCATTTCGATCTGGCTGACCTGCGACTGTTCATCCACATCGCCGAATCGCCCAGCCTGACCCAGGGCGCCCGCCGCGCGTTTCTTTCGCCGGCCGCGGCCAGCGCGCGGATCAAGGCTCTCGAAGGCCAGCTCGGCAGCCGCCTGCTCTATCGCGACAGCCGTGGCGTAGAGCTGACTCCGGCGGGCGAACGCCTGCTGCAGCACGCGCGACTGATCATGCGCCAGGTCGATTACCTGAAGAGCGAGTTCGCCAGCAACGGCGCCGAAACCGCCGGACATATCCGTATCTACGCCAACACCACCGCGGTGACCGAATTCCTTCCTGAAGTGCTGGCGCGCTTCCTCGCCGAGCGCCCGGCGGTCACGGTGGACCTGCAGGAAAAACTCAGCCGCGACATCGTTCGCGGCGTGCTCGACGGCGCTGCCGACCTCGGGATCATCGCCGGGCCGGTGGAAGCTACCGGGCTGCAGGTGCTGCATTTCAGCACCGACCACCTGGTGCTGGCGGTGCCGCTGGGCCATCCGCTGGCCAGCGAGCAGCGCGTCACCCTGCGCCAGACGCTCGCCTACCAGCACATCGGCCTGCACGACGGCAGCACCCTGCTCAGCTTCCTCCGCGACCACGTCGAGCGCCTCGGCGAAACCCTTTCGCTGCGCATCCAGATGTCCAGCTTCGAGGCGATCTGCCGGATGGTCGAGGCCGGCGTCGGCATCGGCATCATTCCCGAATCGGCGGCGCGCCGGCACAGCCGCACCATGCAGCTGGCGACGGTGGAGCTGGACGAACCCTGGGCCATGCGCGAGCGCAGCATCCTGGTGCGCGAACTGGAGGCGCTGCCGGGTAGCGTGCGTGCGCTGATCGCCACCCTGCGCCCGGACGTTGCGCTGCTGCCGGTGTCCGAAAACACGGACAACCTGCTCACGGAGCAACCATGAACGACCTCGGAAAACTCCCCTGCGAAGCCTGCCGCGCCGATGCGCCGGTCCTCGACGAGCAGGCGATTTCGGCCCTGCACGCACAGCTTCCGGACTGGTCCCTGGTGACTCTCGACGGTGTGCGGCAACTGGAGCGCGACTTCGCCTTCGCCGACTTCAAGGCGGCGCTGGCCTTCGCCAATGCCATCGGCGAACTGGCGGAGGCGGAAAACCATCATCCGGCGCTGCGGGTCGAGTGGGGCAAGGTGCGGGTCAACTGGTGGACCCACAAGATCCACGACGTACACCGCAACGACTTCATCCTGGCGGCGCGGTGCGACGAGGCGTTCGCCCGCCTCGGCGCCTGACGCGCAGTCAGGCCAGGGTCAGGCCATTGGCCGGCAACGGCAGCGCGGTCTTGTAGAGCACCTGCTTGAGCGCGAAGCTCGAGCGGATGTTGGCCACGCCCGGCACCTTGGTCAGGTGATCGAGGATAAAGCGCTCCAGCGCCTGGATGGTCGGCACCAGCACCCGCAACAGATAGTCGGCGTCGCCGGTCATCAGGTAGCACTCCATCACCTCCGGCCGCTCGGCGATCGCCTGCTCGAAACGCTGCAGTGCGTCTTCCACCTGTTTCTCCAGGCTGACGTGGATGAACACGTTGACGTGCAGCCCGAGCAGGTCCGGCGCCAGCAGCGTCACCTGCTGGCGGATCAGTCCGAGCTCCTCCATCGCCTTGACCCGGTTGAAGCACGGCGTCGCCGAGAGGTTCACCGAGCGGGCTAGCTCGGCATTGGTGATGCGGGCGTTCTCCTGGAGACGGTTGAGAATGCCGATGTCGGTGCGGTCGAGCTGGCGCATGAGAGAGATATTCTCCGAAAATAAGACTTTGGAGAGTGAATATCTTCAAAAAGCCATAAACGCAATGAATTTGAGAAAAACTCTCCCCTCGGGGAGTAATAAAGTTTTCTCCAGCCACGCCAACCCTAGCCGCGCTGGAGGATATCCATGGCCCACTTTCGCAACGCCTGCACCGCCGCCCCGGACGCGCGCCGTGCGCTGTTCTCCACCCGCAGCAAAGGCGTCGCCCTGCTGCTGGTGGCGATCCTGATCTGGGGCGCGAACTGGCCGGTGATGAAGACCGGCCTGGCGCACGTCACGCCGATCTGGTTCTCGGCCACCCGCTTCGTCCTCGGCTGCCTGTGCCTGTTCGTCGTGCAGATCGTCACCGGCACCCTGCGCCTGCCGCGCCGCCGCGACCTGCCGCTGATCGCCAGCGTCGGGCTGCTGCAGATGCTCGCCTTCACCGTGCTCGGCGCCATCGCCATGCTCGACATCCCGGCCGGGCGTTCGGCGGTGCTCGCCTACACCACGCCGCTGTGGGTGACGCCGGCGGCGATCCTGTTCTTCCGCGAACGGCTTTCCCCCCGCCAGTTGGCCGGCACCCTGCTCGGCGTGCTGGGCGTCGCCGTGCTGTTCAACCCGCTGGCGCTGGACTGGAGCGACGGCCGCCTGGTGAAGGCCAACCTGATGCTGCTCGCCGCCTCGTTCTGCTGGGCGCTGTGCATCCTTCACCTGCGCCACGCGAAGGGCAGCGCCAGCGCCTACCAGCTGGCGCCCTGGCAGATGCTCACGGCGAGCGTGCCGCTGCTGGCGATCGCCTGGATCGTCGAGGGGCCGTTCAGCGGCGATGGATCGCGCACGTTCTGGCAGGTGGCGCTGTTCGTCGGCCCGCTGGCGACGGCGTTCTGCTTCTGCGCGGTGAATGCGGCGAGCATGTGGCTGTCCACCACCAGCATGTCCTCGGCGATGCTCGGCGTGCCGGTGGTAGGCCTGATCATGGCGGTGATCTTCCTGGGCGAAAGCCTCAGCCTGACGCTGGTCGCCGGAGTGCTGGCGATCGTCGGCGGCATCCTGCTGGTGACCGTCGCGCCGCGCGCCGGCGGCGCACGCTGAGGGCGAAGCCATGCGCAAACCGCGCTTCAGCGACGAGCAGATCGCCGCGATTCTCGCCGAGGCGGCGGCCGGCGTGCCGGCCGCCGAACTGTGCCGGCGCCACGGCATGTCCGACACCACCTTCTACACCTGGCGCAGTCGGCGCTGGCAGCAGGACGAGCGGAAATCCGGCTGCGCCGAACTGCGCCGCGCGCTGGCGCAGCAACAGGAGCAGATTCGTCGCCTGCGGGCATGCCTGGAGAACCACGCCGGCGGCGAATCGATCAGCGGCTGAGCGGCGTCTCAGACGCGGAAGTGGCCGACCATGGCCTGCAACTGCCCGCCGAGGCGCGCCAGTTCGACGCTCGACTTGGCGATTTCCTCGCCCGCCGTGGCGGTCTGCTCGGAGATGTCGCGCACGTTGACCACGCTGCGGCTGATCTCCTCGGCCACCGCGCTCTGCTGCTCGGCCGCCGCGGCGATCTGCTGGTTCATCGACTGGATGTTCGACACCGTGCCGGTGATGTTTTCCAGCGCGCTACCGGCCTTGCGGCTCAACTCCACGCTGGTATCGGTGACCGCGCGGCTGCCCTGCATGATGGTGGCGACTTGTTGCGTGCCCTGCTGCAGGCCGGCGACCAGCACCTCGATTTCTTCGGTGGAGTGCTGCGTGCGTTTCGCCAGGGCGCGCACCTCGTCGGCGACCACGGCGAACCCGCGCCCGGCCTCGCCGGCCCGCGCCGCTTCGATGGCCGCGTTGAGCGCCAGGAGGTTGGTCTGCTCGGCCACCGCCTTGATCACGTCGACCACGCTGCCGATCTTGTCGCTCTCGGTCTGCAGCACGCCCATGGCGTCCGAGGAGCGCACCACTTCCTGGGCCAGCCGCTCGATCTGGGCAATCGCCTCGATCACCACCCGGTCGCCCTCGCGGGCTTCGCCATCGGCCTGCGAGGCCGCCAGCGAGGCCTGCTCGGCGTTGCGCGCGACCTCCTGCACGGTGGCGGACATCTCGTGCATGGCGGTGGCGACCTGGTCGGTCTCGATCTTCTGCGTATTGACCCCGGCAGCGGTCTGCTCGGTCACCGCGGACAGCTCTTCGGCCGCGCTGGCGATCTGGGTGACGCCGTCGCGAATCCCGCCGATCAGCTCGCGCAGGGTCGCGCCCATGCGCTGGATGCCCTGCTGCAGCACGCCCAGTTCGTCGCGGCGCTCGACGACGAGGCTCTGCGCCAGGTCACCGGCGGCGATGCGCTCCACCGCGGCCAGGGTATCGCGCAGCGGACGGGTGATCTGACGGGTGATGATCCACGCCGCGAGCACGCCGAAGAGCACCGCCAGCAGCGCCGCGACGATCTGCACGCCACGCGCCTGGGCGCTTTCGGCGTCGCGCCGGTCGACCTGCAGCTGGGTCAGACGCTCGTCGTAACTGACGATCTCCTCCGCCTGTTCGGTCAGTTTCCCGCGCACATCGACGAGGTCGGCGTTGGCCTTGACGAAGGCCAGCAAGGCGTCTCGGTAGGCACTCAGGGCGCTGTCGATCTGGGTGACGAGTTGCGGATGGTCCGCGCCGAACACGGCCTTGAACGCGGCGAACGCGCGCTGGGTGTCGTCCAGCTGGGTCATCGCCGTGCGCTCGGTGTCGGCAGTCGGATTGCCGGTGTAGCCGCGCACCTGGTAGCGCACCATCTGCCAGTCTTCCCGGGTCTGGGTGATCGAGCGGAACTGCGAGAAGCGGCTCTCGTCGTCACTGGGCAGCTGCAACACCTGGGCGTTGATGGTCTTGATCGCGTCGTTGATCCTGAGCGCATTGTCACCCATCGTCAGGCGCGCCTGCTGGGTGGCCTTGTAGGCCTCGCGCATCAGGTTCAGCGAACGCTGGTAGTCGGCGATCACGGCCGACTGCTGCTCCAGCAGGCGCGTGCTCTCCGGGCTGATGAAGAGTTCGTGGATCTTGTCGTGGTCGCGAAGGTAGGTGTCCAGCGCGCGCTGCACGGCGGCGGCGGCCTTCTCGTCGCCGTTCGCCAGCATGTACTGCAGGCGGGCGATGCGCAGCGCCGTCAGCGCATCGCCGAGCCGGTTGATCTGGCTCATCGCGTTGCTGCGTTGAATCACGCTTTCCAGGCTGTTCCAGCCTGCCGAGGCGAGGATTACGGTAAGGATCAGCACCACGCCGAAGCCAAGTCCCAGCTTGCGTGTGACGCTCAGGTTGTCGAGCCAGCTCTTCATGAACACTCCCAAAGATTTCGATTTTCGATTGTCGGTAATCGCTGGAATTGTTCTTGTAAGCCAGCAGCACGCAGAAGCCGCTGTCACGGCCGCTTGGTTGACACTACGCGGCGCCCGGGCGCCGCCAGGGCGCTCAGGCCAGCGCAGGCGCCGGCGGTATCGCGTTGTCGGCGGTCAGCACCGCCTCCATCCAGTCCTCCACGGCGGCGGCGTCGACGCCCAGGCAGACATCCACCGGCGGCGTGCCGCTCCAGCGCTCGCTGACGAACTCGCGACCGGCCTCGGCGAACACCGTCTGCCCCTCGGCGATGCCCTCGGTGACCACGTTGAGGTGCCCGCGCACGCTACGAAACAGCTCCGGCCGACGCAGCCAGGCCACCGCGCAGCTGTCGTGCGGGCAGCAGCCATCGCGGCCGAGAAAGGTGCGATAGAAGCCCGCGTAGAACTCGAAGGCGCGCGCCAGGACCGGCCCCAGGCGCGGCTGCGCATGGGCGATGCGCGCCATGCGCGGCGGGTCGATGAGGGTGCGGTGGGTGACGTCGAGGCCGACCAGCGTCAGCGGCCAGCCGGCGGTGAGCACACGCTGCGCGGCATGCGGGTCGGAGTAGATGTTGGCTTCGGCCAGCGGCGTGACGTTGCCGCCCTCGCGGATCGAGCCGCCCATCACCACCACCCGCGCCACCCGGCCGGCCAGGTGCGGATCGAGTGCCAGCGCCTGCGCCAGGTTGCCCAGCGGGCCGACCGCGACCAGGGTGATCTCGCCGGGGCGCAGGCGGGTCTGCTCGATGATGAACTCGGCGGCGTTCTGCTCGATCGCCCGGCGTCGTGGTTCGGCGAGGTTCTGGTTGCCCAGGCCGTCGGCGCCATGGATGTGCGCCGGAACCGGCAGCGGCTCCTTGCGCAGCGGCTTGCCGATGCCGCGCGCCACCGGCACGTCGACGCCGGCGTGTTCCAGCAGGAGCAGCGCGTTGCGCGTCGCCGTGTCGACGGAAACGTTGCCGAAGGTGGTGGTCACGCCGAGCAGCTCGATGCCCGGATCGGCGAGGATCAGGGCCAGTGCCTGGGCGTCGTCGATACCGGGATCGGTGTCGAAAATGATCGGGATGGGCACGCGACTCTCCAGAAGCGGACTGGCCGCGTGGGAAAATGCGCGGATTCTACCGAGCCAACCAGCGAATGACACGCTTTAGTCACTTTACCGGCGTCAACTTCGTGACAGCCTATGTCAGACGTTGAAGAACTCCCCCGGCGTGCAGCCGAAGTGCTGGCGGAAGGCGGTGATGAAGGCCGAGGTGGATTCATAGCCGCAGCTCAGGGCGACATCGGTGACCCGCTCGCCGTTCTCCAGTGGCGCCAGCCCGTGCAGCAGGCGCAGACGCTGGCGCCAGGCGCGGAACGACAGCCCGGTCTCGCGCAGGAAGATCCGCGACAGGGTCTTCTCCGACACGCCGATGCGCGCTGCCCAGTAGCCGAGATCGCGCCCGTCGGCCGGGTCCGCCTGGAGGCTCTCGCAGAGCACGCGCAGGCGCTCGTCCACCGGCAGCGGCAACGACAGGCTGACCTCCTCGGCCTGGCGCAACTGGTCCAGCAGCACCTGCACAAGGCGGCCGTCGGCGCCCTCCTCGGCATATTCGCTGGGCAGCGCGGTGAAGCTGCGGATCAGCTCGCGGGTCAGCGGCGAGACCTCCACCACCTGGCAGCGCGCCGGCATCCAGGGCGCCGCCGATTGTTCGATGTAGAGGCTGCGCATCTCCGCGCGGGCGTTGCTGCCGACCTGGTGCTGCAGCCCGGCCGGGACCCAGATCGCCCGCTGGGGCGGCGCCACGTAGCTGCCCTCGGCGGTGTGCACGCCGAGCACGCCCTGGATCGCATAGGAAAACTGCACCCAGGGGTGGCTGTGCAGCGCCGACCAGGAATCGCTACCGAGGGATTCCACCCGCGCATAGACCGGCCGCGGCAGCCGGTCCAGCTGCGGAATCTCACGCGGAACGATGGAATGTCCGTTTGGCGGCATATTCTGGCTTTCTAGCGTTAGTCGGAAGTTTCCCCGAGGCGTAGAGTCGCAGACCTGATCAACCCACGCCACCGCCGAGAGATTCCATGGCCCGTCCTCGTCTGCTGCCCGACAACCTCACCCTCGCCCTGATCGCCACGGTGATCACCGCCAGCCTGCTGCCGTGCAGCGGTTCCGTCGCCGAGGTGTTCCACTGGGCGACCACCTTCGCCATCGGCATGCTGTTCTTCCTGCACGGCGCCAAGCTGTCCCGCGAGGCGGTGCTCGCCGGCTTCCTGCACTGGCGCCTGCACCTGCTGGTGCTGTGCTGCACCTTCGTGCTCTTCCCGCTGCTCGGCCTGGCGCTGAAACCGCTGCTCTCGCCGCTGGTCACGCCGCAGCTGTACCTCGGCATCCTGTTCCTCTGCGCGCTGCCGGCCACCGTGCAGTCGGCCATCGCCTTCACCTCGCTGGCGCGCGGCAACATCCCGGCGGCGGTGTGCAGCGCCTCGGCTTCGACCATGATCGGCATCTTCCTAACACCGCTGCTGGTGCAACTGATGCTCGGCGTGCAGGGCAGCAACGGCGGCCTCGACGCCATCGGCAAGATCGTCCTGCAGCTCTTCGTGCCCTTCGTCGCCGGCCAGCTGGCCCGCCGCTGGATCGGCCGCTGGGTGGATGCACACAAGGGTTCGCTGAAGTTCTTCGACCAGGGCTCGATCCTGCTGGTGGTCTACACCGCGTTCAGCGAGGCGGTCATCCAGGGGCTCTGGCAGTCGATTCCGCTGCCGGCGCTGGTCGGCCTGCTGGTGTGCTGCTGCATCCTGCTGGCCCTGTCGCTGGGCATGACCACGCTGCTCGCGCGCAAGCTCGGCTTCTCCAGGGAGGACGAGATCACCATCGTCTTCTGTGGCTCGAAGAAGAGCCTGGCGAGTGGCGTGCCGATGGCCAACGTCCTGTTCGCCAGCAGCGCGGTGGGCGCGATCATCCTGCCGGTGATGCTGTTCCACCAGATCCAGCTGATGGTCTGCGCGGTGCTCGCGCAACGCTACGCGCGGCGTTCCGAAACCCCGGCCATGGAAACCAAAGCCGCCAACGCCCCCCTGTAGGAGCCCTTCAAGGGCTCCGATTGCGAGCACGGGTACCCGAAGCATGCGTAGGGTGGAACGCGCTTTATCGATCCACCTGGCGGTGCAACGGATTCACTCTGCAAGGCGGTGCAACGGATTCAGCGCCGCTGCAACGGTGGATGAAAAGAACCTTATCACCCTGCAAGGGGCGCCCGGAGCCTCTGCTGGATTGCTGTGCGCCGGAGGGTCAGATACGCGACTACGCCGGATCACACCTCCACCCGCCCGCGCCCGGCCTTGATCGCGCCGCGCTTGGCCTTGCCCTCCAGGCGGCGCTTCTTCGAGCCGAGGGTCGGCTTGGTCGGGCGACGCTTCTTCTCCACCTTGCCGGCGCCGCGAATCAGCTCGGCCAGGCGCTCCAGGGCGTCGGTGCGGTTCTGTTCCTGGGTGCGGTACTGCTGCGCCTTGATCACCACCACGCCCTCTCCGGTGATGCGACTGTCGCGCAGCGCCAGCAGGCGTTCCTTGTAGAACGGCGGCAGCGACGAGGCCTGGCTGTCGAACCGCAGGTGCACCGCGCTGGAGACCTTGTTGACGTTCTGCCCGCCGGCGCCCTGGGCGCGGATCGCGGTGAGTTCGATCTCGTCATCGGGCAGGTGGACGGCGTTGGAGATTTCCAGCATGGCGGGCGTTCGTCGTGGGAGCGGATGACTACCCTACCTAAGACCGCGACGCCTGGCCTCCGATCCGCGCAAAACCCGCCCCGGCGTCGACACCGGCGACATTCGCGGAAACCTTTTCCGACGATCCGTTGCCCACCGCACGGGCACCGATGGATTACCGTTGCGGCAACGACCGGCAAAAGAGACCAGCATGGATTCGATAACCCAGGCGGTGCTAGGCGCCACGCTCCAGGCCGCCCTGCTCGGCCGCTGGCAGGGACGCAAGGCGCTGCTCTACGGCGCCGCCCTGGCGACCCTGCCGGACCTCGACGTGGTGATCGATTATGGCGACGCGGTGGCGGGAATGACCTACCACCGCAGTTTCAGCCATTCCCTGCTGGTGCTGACCGGCCTGGCGCTGGCGCTCACCCTGCTGCTGCGCTGGCGCCCGCATCCCGGTTATTCCGCCGGGCGGCTGTTCGTCACGCTGTGGCTGGTGCTTGCCACCCATCCGCTGCTGGACGCCTTCACCAGCTACGGCACCCAGCTGTTCTGGCCGTTCACGCCGACGCCGACCGCCTGGTCGACGGTGTTCATCATCGACCCGCTGTACACCGCGCCGCTGCTGGTGGCGGTGATCGGCGGGCTGGTCCACGGCCTGCGCGACAAGCCTCCGCGCCTGCCGCTGCTGGCGCTCGCGCTGTCCAGTCTGTACCTGGGATTCACCGTCGCCGGCAAGCAGATGGCCGAGCAAGCGGTGGAGAAGGAACTGGCGCGCCAGGGCATCCACGCCGACGCGCTGTTCAGCGGGCCGACACCCTTCAACAGCCTGCTCTGGCGGGTCATCGTGCGCGACGGGGCGGATTACCACGAGGCGGTGGTCGGCTGGTTCGACCGCCAGCCGCCGCGGATCGAGCGCTTCGCCCGCGGCACCGGCTTGCACGCCGTGCTGGCCGATTCGCCGCAGGAAAAGCGCCTGGAATGGTTCACCGGCGACTGGCTGCGCTACGACGAGATCGGCGACCAGCTGATCGTCACCGACCTGCGCCTGGGCATGACCGGCTTCCATCCCTTCCGCTTCCCGCTGGCGGAACGCCGCGACGGGCAGTGGCAGCTGATCCCCTACGTCGAACGCCTGCCGATGGAGCGTGGCGGCGCGGCGCAGATGAAGCTGATCTGGGCACGCATCTGGCAGCAGCAACCGCCGCTGCCGCTGCGCGAATGGGCGGAAATGCTGAAGCAGACGAGTCGCCCTGTTGGAGCGTGAGCCCTGGGCGCCACGCTGCTGCGGTATTGGTGCGCGCGGCGCACCCTACGGAAGCATCGGCTCCCGACCTCATCGCGCAAAGCACCGCACCGTAGGGTGCGCCATGCGCACCGCTGCCTTTGGTGCGCGCGGCGCACCCTACGAATTGCATTGGCATTCCGACCGCATCCCCCGGAACATCGCACCGTAGGATGCGCCACGCGCACCGATGCGGTGGCTCTGCGCACCGGAGGGCCAGATCAGCCTTCCAGCCGCGCCAGGCGCTCTTCCAGCGCGGCGACGCGGGCTTCCAGTTCGGCCAGGCGTTCGGCCTGACCACCCCGCGTGGTGGAGGATTCGCCGCCTTCGGCACGCGCGGCGATGATCGCCTGCAGCTCTTCCGGGTCCACCAGCAAGTGCATGAAACGCTCCTCGCGCTGGCCGGGCTGGCGCTGCAACTGAACGGCCATCTGGCGTGACGCCAGGCGTTCGAGGTGATGCTGGACCTGCCCCACATCCTCGAAATCGTGCATGCGACCGCTACGCGCGAGCAGCTCGCCGAGGGTCTGCGGACCACGCAACAGCAGCAGGCCGAGCAGCACCAGTTGCGGCGCGACCAGCCCGAGGGTCTTGTCCGCGCGCTGCTCCCAGCGGTCGGCGCGGCTGCCCATCACCAGGCGCACCAGCCCGCGCCCTTCGAGGCTGCGCAGGGCCTGGCCGACCTGGCCGGGGGTCAGTTCCATCACCGGCTCGCGGCTGGTCTTCTGGTTGCACGCGAGAACCGCCGCATTGAGGGTCAGTGGATAGCTTTCCGGGGTGGTGAGCTGCTTTTCGATCAGGCTGCCGAGCACGCGCGCTTCGGCGGCGTTGAGGGGTTCGACGGGCTGGATGTCCGTTTCTTCGGTCATGCGGGCGCTCTCCGGGTGAAGGTTCGGGCGAAGTTTACCGGCTTCGCGGCCTCCGGCAGAGGCGCTTTTCGACGGCCTTGCGGGCGTCGCCAGCGCACGTGCTTCTTGGCTAAGATGCCGACGCCTCCACCCTCGAGCATGCCATGGCCCGCGCCACGCCCCCCGACCTGAGCAGCACTAGCAAGCCCCTGCGCGGGCTGGCGCGCAGCTATCCGCGCGGCCTCTACATCGAGCCGCACCAGCACGCCTGGGGCCAGGTGCTCTACGCGATCTCCGGCGTGATGTGGCTGGAGACCGAACGCGAAGCGTTGCTGGTGCCGCCGCAGCGCGCGGTGTGGCTGCCGCCGGGGGTGACGCACGGGATTCGCGTGGTCTCCGAGCTGGAGATGCGCAACATCTACCTGCGCCCGACGCTGGCCGAGGCGCTGGAACCGCAGGTGCGCATCGTCGAGGTCAGCCGCCTGCTGCGCGAACTGGTGCTGGCGCTGGTCGAGCAGGAGCGCGAGGACGATCCCGGCTACTACGAGGCGCTGGCCAACCTGGCCCTGCTCGAACTGCGCCGCGCGCGGCATTCCTGGTTGCGCGTGCCACTGCCCGACGACGCCGACCGCCGCCTGCTCGGCCTATGCCAGGCGGTGATGGCGGCGCCATCGCTGGAGATTTCCTTCGAGCGCCACGCCGAACAGGCCGGCGCCAGCGTGCGCACCCTGACCCGCCTGTTCCAGCGCAGCCTCGGCCTGGGCTTCGCCGAATGGCGCCGCCAGGTGCAGCTCGCCACCGCCGTCACCGCGCTGATCCAGGGCACGCCGGTGAGCACGGTGGCGCGTTCGCTGGGTTATCAGCCGAGCAGCTTCAGCGACATGTTCCGCCGCGAACTGGGCGTGGCGCCATCGGACTACCTGCGCCGCGATGGCGACTGAGCGGCGAGATTGGCCGATAGGCAGAAGCCTATGGCCGGAGCGTGACAGCGCGCCTGCATAGACTGGCCGCCATCGCCCACGCCACCCGGAGGTTTCGATGAACTACCTGATCTCGCTGCTCATCGGCCTGGGTGTCGGTGCGCTCTACGCCCTGCTCGACTTCAAGTCGCCCGCGCCACCGGCCATCGCCCTGGTCGGACTGCTCGGCATGCAGATCGGCGAAGCCCTGCTGCCGCTGGGTCGCCAGTTTCTCGCCCAGTGGCTGCACTGACCCCCGAAGAGGAATCCCCATGAAAGCTTTGCAATTCGCCCGTACCGGCGACCTCGCCGCCCTCGAACTGCGCGACATCCCGCCGCCACGCCTTTCCGAAGGCGAGGTGCTGGTGCGCGTGGAAGCCGCCGGCCTGAACCCCAGCGACGTGAAGAACGTGCTCGGGCGCTTCCCCTACACCACCCTGCCGCGCGTGCCGGGTCGCGACTTCGCCGGCGTGGTCGTGGAAGGCGCGGGCGATCTGCTCGGCGCCGCCGTATGGGGCACCGGCAAGCCGCTCGGCTTCGCCCGCGACGGCAGCCACGCGCAGTTCATCGCCCTGCCCGCCAGCGGCGTGGCGCACAAGCCGCAGCGGCTGAGCTTCGTCCAGGCAGCGGCCCTCGGCGTGCCCTACACCACGGCCTGGGACGCGCTGGAGCGCGCCGCGGTCGACGCCGGCACGCGTTTTCTGGTGATCGGCGCCAACGGTGCGGTGGGCAGCGCCGCCCTCGCGCTGGCCAGGGCGCGGGGCGCCGAGCTGCTCGCCGCGGTGCGCAAGCCCGAGCAGGCCGATCGCCTGAATGCCGCCGGCATCCCGGCCATCGTGCTGGAGCAGCCGGAGCATCTGGGCGCCCAGGTACAGGCACATTTTCCCGGCGGCGCCGAGGTGATCTTCGATACCACCGGCTTCTGGCTGCCGGCAGCGGTCCCGGCCCTGGCGGATTTCGGTCGCATCGCGATCATCGCCGCGCCGGTCGACGGCCAGGTGCAGTTGCCCGCCCTGGCGCTGTATCGCCGCGGCGGCTCGGTGGTCGGGGTCAACTCGTTGCTGTACGACGCCACCCAGTGCGCGGCGATGCTGGAAGCGTTCGGCCGCCTGTTCGACGAGGAACGCCTGCCGCTGCCGACGGGATTACGCGAAATGCCGTTGGAGCAGGGCCCGGCGGCCTACGCCGAGGTGAACGCCGGCAGCGCGGAGAAGATCATCCTGCGTCCCTGATGCCTCGGAAAGACCGGGGCGCGGATCAGCCCCGGACGTTGCGCTCCAGCCAGCGGGTCAGCAGCGGCGCCAGATGCTCCAGCGGCTGGTAGCCGTTGGTCAGCAGCGCCATCTGCCCGTCGTGCTCGGCGAGCAGCGTGGGGAACCCGGCGATGCCGAGGTTCTGCGCCCAGGCGAAGTCTCCGGCGGTCTGCTCGCGGATTTCCAGCTCGTCGAAGGCCGCGGCGAATTCGATCCGCGGGATGCCCGCACGCTCGGCCAGCTCCACCAGCACCGTCGGCAGGGTGACGTCGCGCCCCTCCTGGTAGAAGGCGCGCTGGATCAGCTCCAGCAGCGGCCAGACGCTGTCCTCGTCCAGCTCGCGCGCCGCGACCAGCGCGCGGCAGGCCGGCTCGGTGTCGTAGACGAACCCGTCCGGCAAGCCCTCGTTGAAATTGAACAGTTGCCCGGTGGTGGCGTTCACCGCCTGCCAGTAACCCAGGGTGCGCACCCGCGCCGCCGGCTCCATCGCTGCGCGCTCGTGGCGCAGGCCGCCGACCACCAGATGGGTCGGCACGCCGGCGGCCAGCGCCTGTTCGGCCAGCGCATCGACCACCGGGGCGAACCCCCAGCACCAGGAACACATCGGATCCATCACGTAGATCAGGCGAGCGGCCATCGGTTGCTCCGAATCGGGTCTGTGGAACGTCAGTCGGCCTGGCGCGGATCGCGGCCCAGCGGGTGCGGCTGGTTGCGCGCCCTGGCCAGTTCGATCTGTTTCTGCCGTTCGCGGGCGCCGGCGCGGGTCTTCTCGCTCAGGCTGTCCCAGCAATGCGGGCAACTGATGCCGGGCGCGTAGTGTTCGGATTCGCGGTCCGCGACCGAGATCGGCGTGCGGCACGCATGGCACTGGTCGTAGTCGCCCTCGGAAAGATCGTGGCGCACGGTGACCCGGTTGTCGAAGACGAAACAGTCGCCGCGCCAGCGGGTTTCGCTCTCCGGTACTTCTTCGAGGTATTTGAGGATGCCGCCCTTGAGGTGATAGACCGTCTCGAAGCCCTCGCCAAGCATGTAGCTTGAGGCCTTCTCGCAGCGGATGCCGCCGGTGCAGAACATCGCCACCTTCTTGTGCCGCGCCGGGTCGAAGTGCGCCTTGACGTACTCGGGGAAATCGCGGAACGACTTGGTCTGCGGATCGACCGCGCCCTCGAAGCTGCCGATCGCCACTTCGTAGTCGTTGCGGGTATCGATCACCAGCACCTCGGGGTCGTCGATCAGCGCGTTCCAGTCCTTCGCCTCGACGTAGGTGCCGACACGGGCGTTGGGGTCCACACCCGGCACGCCGAGGGTAACGATCTCCTTCTTCAGCTTGACCTTGGTGCGGTAGAACGGCTGATCCTCGCAGAAGGACTCCTTGTGGTCCACGTCGGCTAGGCGCGGGTCGCGGGCGAACCAGGCGAACAGCGCGTCGATGGCGGCGCGCGAGCCAGAGACGGTGCCGTTGATGCCCTCCTCGGCGAGCAGCAGGGTGCCCTTGATGCCGTTTTCGAGCAGGGTCTGCAGCAGCGGTTCACGCAGCGCGACGTAGTCCGGCAGGGAGACGAACTTGTACAGCGCCGCGACGACGATCTTGTCGGTCATGGAATTACCTTTCAGTGGTCACCCTCGCAAAGGGCGGACTGAGCGCACGGACGCAAGGCCCGAAGCGCCTGATGAAAACGCCCGGATCGGCGTGGTCGCGCAGTCTACGTTTCCGCGTCGCGCTCGTGTAGCCGGCCGGCGAAAAAGCCCGGCGGTTTTCGACGGCCTGCGCTCGCGCAGGCGTCAGGGTTTATCGACCGCAGGCCCGTTGCGCTGGCGGATGAACTCGGCGAGATCGGCCATCGGCATCGGCTTGCCGAACACGTAGCCCTGGGCGAACTGCACGCCGGCGTCACGCAGGATGTCGCGCTGGCGCTCGGTTTCCACACCCTCGGCGATCATCTGCAGGCCCAGGCTGCGAGCGATCTGGATGATGTGGAAGGCCATCTGCGTGCTCGAGGGGTCGTTGCCCAGGTCATCCACGAAGCTCTTGTCGATCTTGAGGAAGTCCAGGTCGTAGGTGGCGAGGTAGGACAGGCTGGAATTGCCTGTGCCGAAGTCGTCGATGGCCACCCTGAATCCCTGCTGGCGAATCCTCGCCAGGATTCCGCGGGCCTTTTCCGGGGACATCAGGCCGCTCTCGGTGGCCTCGATGATGATGTTGTGCGAGGCCGCGCCGCATTCGCGGACCAATGCCTGCAGACGCGACTCGGTCTGCGGCGAATGCAGGTCCTCGGCGGAGAAGTTGATCGCGATGTGGGTCTGCGGGTTGTCGCGCAGCAGCTGCGCGGCATCCCGCGCGACCATCTGCAGGACGCTGGCGGTGATCTTCTGGATCATCCCGCTCTTTTCCGCGGCGGGAATGAACACCATAGGCGGGACCACTACGCCGTCGCTGCGATGCCAGCGGATGAGCGCTTCGGCGCCCGTGCAGCGGCCATGGCGCAGGTCGATCACCGGCTGGTAGAGCAGGAAGAATTCGTGGCGCTTGAGCGCCGCCTGCAACTCCGTCTTGAACGACAGCCGATTGCGCGCGATGAGGAACACCAGCGCCGCCAGCAGCACGCCGACCAGCAGCCCGATGGGCATCCTGCGCCAGGCGGCGCTCCTGATCAGGCCCTCGACCTGATCGCGCGTCATGGCGGCGAAAACCTCGTTTTGCCCGTTATGCGACGGGCGCACCACAACGAAGTGCTCGGCGTCGGTGAACTCGGCGGGCTTGCCATCGTAGTGCGCCAGCCACTCGCGCTTGAACACGCCCCGCGTGCGAAGCATCCGCGGCGGGTGACCGCCGACCTGGCTCAGCGAAAGGGTCGAATTCTGGTCGAGGATGTCGATCACCAACTGCGGCGCGATGATCGCTGCGTACTCGTCGTGCGCGTTGATGTTGAAGAGCGCGCCGGGCACGCCCGGCAACGCCACCCCGCCCCACGACCAGATGTGGGGCGGGTTGATCCGGTGCGGCGGGCCCAGCTCCACCGGTGCCTCGAACGTGGCCATGGTGGAACACATCAGGCGGGTGCCGTCCAGGTAGCCGAAGCCGACTAGGTAGCTGGAGCGGGCGACGACCACCCGCATGCGCGCCAGTTGTTCCTCCGAGCAGGGCAGTAGCGGCGGACCCGAACGAAGCAGGAGCACCGCCATATCGATTTGCGCGCGCGTGGCATCGGAGCGACGCAGGACGTCGAGGGCCAGACTTTCGAGGTAGGCGTTCGCCTCGTCGTGGCCGTCCTGCTGCGCCAGCCGGTACGCCACGACGAGAGGCGTGGCGAGAGCGAGAACGCCGACCACCAGCGCAAACGAAAGCAGGGTTTTCTTCCGCATCGGCGCACTCGATTGTTCTCAAGTGACTGGAGTGTAGTCAGCGGAACGACTACCACTGGGGAAGATTGAAGGCCCGGATTCGCTCCGGGCGGGCATCAATGATCGTGCTTGGAACCGCCCAGGCAGGTGGGCGATTCGGGCGCGGTGCCCTGCGCCGCCCATTCCTCCGGGGTGTAGGTGTGCAGCGCGAGCGCGTGGAACTGACCCATCAGTTCGCCGAGTGCCGCGTAGACCTTCTGATGCCGGCGCACCGCATTCAGCCCGGCGAACTCCGGGCTGACGATGACCGCCTTGAAGTGCGTATCTTCGCCCCGGCTGTGCATGTGGCTCTCATTGACCAGTTCGAGGTGATGGGTGGACAGGCCACCCAGCGCCTCGCGGATGCGCTCCTGCATCATCATTTCGCCGGGCTCCCCGATTTAGCCGGGCTGCCGGCGCCCAGTTCGCTGCTCATGTCCTGCAGGAGCTTGTTGACCTCCGGCACCGCGCTTTCCAGCTTGGCCTGGGTCAGTTGCGCGGACTGCGCGGTGAGGGTCGGCATCTTCTCGAGCACCTTCTTGCCCAGCGGCGACTGGTAGAAGTCGATCAGGTCCTTGAGTTCCTTCTCGGTGAAATTGCTGGTGTACAGCGCAACCATGTCCGGCTTGATCTTGTTCCAACCCACGGCCTTGTCCAGCGCGGCGTTGGCCTTGGCCTGGTAGCTCTCCAGCGTGGCCTTCTTCGACTCTGGAGCCTTCGCCTCGGCGAAGCGTTGGGCGAACATCTGCTGCACCTGGGAGTAGACCGGCGTGGTCAGTTTGTCGGCATGCGCCAGCTTGAGGAATTTTTCCGCCTGGGCGTTGTGGCTGGCCGTATCGGCCATGGCCGGGGCGCTCACGGCGGCGAAGAGTGCGGCGGCACACAGGGTGCGGAATAACGTCATCGATTGTTCCTTGCGTAGAGAATTCGGGCTGTTTGACAGCGCGGAACGGCATTCTGCGCCCAAGCCGGTGCCGGCCTCAAGGCGCGCCGGGCCCAGCGAAGCGGCGCGGAACGCGCGCTCGTTCGTGCACCGCCGCGCGGCGATCCTGTAGGCTCGGGCGGAACCCCGCGCCTCGCCGCGCAGACTAAAACAGCCTGAACGTACTGGAAGGACGCCGCCATGAGCCGCACCGAAACCGATAGCCTGGGCGCCATCGAGGTCCCCGAAGACGCCTACTGGGGCGCACAGACCCAACGTTCGCTGATCAACTTCGCGATCGGCGACCAGCGCATGCCCCTGGCCCTGCTGCGCGCGCTGGCCCTGGTGAAGAAAGCCTCGGCGCGGGTCAACGACCGTATCGGCGAGCTGCCCTCCAACATCGCCCGGCTGATCGAGCAGGCCGCCGACGAAGTGCTCGCCGGCAAGCACGACGACCAGTTCCCGCTGGTGGTCTGGCAGACCGGCAGCGGCACGCAGAGCAACATGAACGTCAACGAGGTGATCGCCGGTCGCGCCAACGAGATCGCCGGCGGCCAGCGCGGCGGCAAGACACCGGTACACCCCAACGACCACGTCAACCGCGCGCAAAGCTCCAACGACTGCTTCCCCACGGCCATGCACATCGCCGCCGCGCAGGCGGTGCATGACCAGTTGCTGCCGGCCATCGCCGAACTCGCCGACGGTCTGGCCGAGCAATCGGCGCGGCACATCAAGCTGGTCAAGACCGGCCGCACGCACATGATGGACGCCACGCCGATCACCTTCGGCCAGGAGCTGTCCGGCTTCGTCGCCCAGTTGCACTACGCGGAGAAAGCCATCCGCGCGACCCTGCCCGCGGTCTGCGAGCTGGCCCAGGGCGGCACCGCGGTGGGCACCGGCCTCAACGCGCCGCATGGCTTCGCCGAAGCCGTCGCCGCGGAACTGGCCGCGCTGTCCGGCCTGCCCTTCGTCACCGCGCCGAACAAGTTCGCCGCCCTCGCCGGCCACGAGCCGCTGGTGGCCCTCGGCGGCGCGCTGAAGACCCTCGCCGTGGCGCTGATGAAGATCGCCAACGACCTGCGCCTGCTCGGTTCAGGCCCACGCGCCGGCTTCGCCGAAGTCAAGCTGCCGGCCAACGAGCCGGGCAGTTCGATCATGCCCGGCAAGGTCAACCCGACCCAGTGCGAAGCGCTGTCGATGCTCGCCTGCCAGGTCATGGGCAACGACGCCACCATCGCCTTCGCCGCGAGCCAGGGCCATCTGCAGTTGAACGTGTTCAAGCCGGTGATCATCCACAACCTGCTGCAATCGATCCGCCTGCTCGCCGATGGCTGCCGCAACTTCAACGAACACTGCGTCGCCGGACTGGAACCGGACGCCACGCAGATGGCCGCGCACCTGGAGCGCGGGCTGATGCTGGTGACCGCGCTGAACCCGCACATCGGCTACGACAAGGCCGCCGAGATCGCCAAGAAGGCCTACGCCGAAGGCAGCACCCTGCGCGAAGCGGCCCTGGCGCTGGGGCACCTGACCAGCGAGCAGTTCGACCAGTGGGTACGCCCGGAAGACATGCTGGGAAACACGCCATGAGCGATGCGCGCAGCGGCGCGACGCGCCTGGAAGGCGACGGCAAACGCATCCTGATGATCTACGGCACGCCGAAAGGCGCCAGCTTCTGCCACGCGCTCGGCGAGACCTACGCCAACGCCGCGCGCAGCAAGGGGCACGTGGTGCGCGTCCTGGCGCTGGGCGAGCTGCAGTTCGACCCCATCCTGCATGACGGCTACGAGCACAGCCAGACGCTTGAGCCCGACCTGCTCGACGCGCAGCGGGAGATCCACTGGGCCGAACACCTGGTGTTCGTCTACCCGGTCTGGTGGGGCGGCGTGCCGGCGCTGCTCAAGGGCTTTCTCGACCGGGTGTTCCTGCCCGGCTTCGCCTTCAAGTTCCGCGGCCGCTCGCAAGCCTGGGACAAACTACTCACCGGCCGCAGCGCCGACCTGCTGGTGACGCTGGACACCCCGAGCTGGTACTTCCGCTGGATCTACGGCGCCCCGGCGCATCGGCAGATGGTGCGCACCGTGCTGGGCTTCTGCGGAATCAGGACGCGCCGGCTGAGCGAGTTCTCGCCGATCCGCACCTCCAGCGAGGAGCAACGCCAGGCGTGGCTGCGCAAGGCGGAAAAACTCGGCCTGAGCGTTTAGTCCTCGCAAGGCCCGAGGAGCGATGACGCGGAACCGAACGGCATCCGACGGGTCCATGATCTGCACGACATGATGGCACTGCGCCAGAACAGCACACCGTCCGTCTGCCGTGGCCCCGCTGAAAGCCGGACGGTCGGTAGACTCAGCCTCATCGACAGGGAGAACGACAACATGCTCGGACAGCGCAAAGTGGATGCAACCCCCGCCAACCATTTCCGCAGCGAGCGGATCAGCGTGGTCAACGGCCGCTACTTCTTCTCCACCCGCGAAGGCACCCTGGAAGGCCCCTTCTTCAGCAAACAGGACGCCGAGCGCGAAGTCACCCGCTACCTCGCCCGCCACGAATGCGCGCGCAATATCTCGGAGTACAAGGTGTTGCGGTGAGGGGCCGAACTAACTATCGGGACACCTCCGCCTTTCTCCACGCCCTCTGTACGCCTGAAGCGTCGCTGTAACGCCACGACGCTGCGAAACCGAAAAACATTCGCGCGTCGAGCCGCGCTTGGTCCAAAGCGCCGCCGACTTCTGTGACCTGTTTCAGCAAGCGACGCCGGGCTGGCCGGAGGCGGCGCCCGTCACCTCGATGGAACAGCGCACGCGACGTCGCCTACGTCCGCCGTATCACCGCCCAGAACCTCGAGCAGATACGCCAGAGAGTTGGCCGTCAGCAAGCGCTGTGCACTGGCCGCCGCCACCTCAGCCCGCGCCATCATCGTCTGTTCGTGCGCCCGCACGGCGGCGTGCCAGTCATGGCTGCACAGCGCATCGGCCAAGTCGGCGGCGTCGCGCAGGGCCAGGTTGGCGCCCTCGCCCGCTGGCGGCATCAGGTGCGCGGCATCGCCGATCAGGGTGACCGTCGGGCGATGTACCCAGCGATGCTCCGGCGGCAACCTGTAGATCGGCCAAGGCCGCACCGCATCGCCGGCCTCGGCGATCAGCCGGCGCAGGTCCGGGTGCCAATCGGCGAAGTGCTGCAACAGGTCGGCACGCGACAGCGACGGCGCCAGTTCGCCCTCGCCCAGCACTTGCGGCAACGAGGCGTACACGCGGACATGGGCATCGGCATTGCGCTGGGCGAACAGGGTGTACTGGCCGCGCTTGGCGATCAGCGTGCCGTGCCCGACCAGCGCGGACAGCTGCGGGTGGGCACGGTCGATATCCGCCAGCGAAAGTTCGTACAGGCTGATGCCGGCGTGCAACGGACGAACGTCGGTGAGCAGCGCGCGCAGCCGGGACCATGCACCGTCGGCACCGACCACCAGGTCGAAACGCTGGACGTCGCCATTGCCGAAGCGCAGTTCGACCTCCTCGTCCACGAGTGAAGCCTGCTGCAACGCATGGCCCCAGTGCACGCGGCCTGGTAGTGCCGCCAGCAGCAGGTCACGCAAATGCCCGCGGTCGATTTCCGGGCGGTCGCCGGCCTGGCCGTCATCCTCCAGCAGCAGCCGGCCTTCGGCGTCGAAAAGCCGCGTGCCCTGGTCCTCATAGCGCGCCCAACGCTGGAAATCCTCGAACAGACCGGCGCTGCGCAGTGCGGCCTGGCCGGTCTCCGCATGCAGATCGAGCATGCCGCCCTGGGCGCGCGCATCGGCGGCGGCGTCGGCCTCGAACAACGTGAACGGTCTGCCGGCGCGGTGCAGCCGGCACGCCAGCAACAGGCCGGCCGGACCGGCACCTACGACAGCGATACGGGGAAACACCGACACGGCCGGCCTCCTGAGCTTCAACATAGGCCCCTATGATCAATATCATAGGGGCCTATGTCAATCAGTCGGAGCCACGTATGGAACAAGCCGACCCAAGGAACGTCCCGTCTTTTCTGATCAAGCGAGTGGCCCGCGAGCTGAGCCGGATGGCCGAGACCGAGCTGCGCCCACTGGGCCTGGGAATGGCCAGCCTGCCGGTGCTGGAGGCCCTGCGCCAGGGCAAGGCCGCGACCCAGGCCGAGCTGGCACGCCTGCTGCGAGTGGAGCAACCGTCGATGGCGCAGACCCTGGCGCGGCTGGAGCGCGATCAGTTGATCCGGCGCTTTCCCGATCCGCACCATCCGCGTGCGCAGCGCATCGAACTCACCCCGCTGGCGCTACAGCGCTTACCGCAGGCACGCTCGATCCTCAACGATGGCAACACCCGCATGCTGGCTGGTTTCAGCCCGGATGAAACCCTGCTGCTGACCAGCTTCCTGCAGCGGCTCAGTGCCAACCTCGATCGCGGGTCATGAGTCGGTAGCGCCGTAGCAAAGCGCCGAGGTAGCCGGACGCTTCGTGTTCAAGCGAGGCCCCACCGAGGCTCCCTCGCATTCAACGCTTAAATCGTTTCGCGGTTGCCCTCCCCGCGTCCCACGACAGTTAACGGCGAACTCGCCGTGCGTGCGCGTTCTCCTGTGCCAGGTCAATGGTCGCGTTGACGCAATTGCGTTCACTGGGCGGCCGCGGCGGCGGGCGCCGGGTGCTCTGGAATGGGCTTTCCGGCTGTCCGTGTCGTCGCTCAGACGAGGAGAAACATGCATGGCTTACGCAACGACCAACCCATACACCGGCGAAACGCTGGCCACCTTTCCCGACGCGACGGATGCCGAAGTCGGCGCCGCGCTGGACGTCGCCCAGGCGACTTTTCTGAACTGGCGCGAGCAGCCCATCGCGGCCCGCCTGGCGGTGCTGCAGAAGGCCGCCGACCTGCTGCGCGCGGATGCCCAGGGCTATGCCCGCCTGCTGACCTTGGAAATGGGCAAGCTGTTCAGCGAGGCACAGGCCGAGGTGGAGCTGTCGGCGGCGATTTTCGAGTACTACGTGGAGAACGCCGAGGCGCTGCTGGCTCCCGAGGCGCTGCCCTCGAAGGACCCGGCGGTGCTCGAGGCGCAGCTGGTGCACGAGCCGCTGGGGATCATCCTGGCCATCGAGCCGTGGAACTTCCCCTACTACCAGATCGCCCGGATCATCGCCCCGCAGCTGGCGGTGGGTAACGTGGTGGTACTCAAGCATGCCTCCAACGTGCCGCAATGCGCCGCGCTGTTCGAGCGGCTGATGCGCGAGGCCGGGCTGCCCGAAGGCGGTTTCACCAACCTGTATGCGACCCGCGGGCAGATCGAAGCCATCCTCAACGACCCGCGCGTGCACGGCGTGGCGCTGACCGGGTCGGAAGCGGCCGGGGCATTGGTGGCGGCGCAGGCCGGCAAGGCGCTGAAGAAGTCGACCATGGAGCTGGGCGGCGCCGACGCCTTCATCGTGCTCGACGATGCCGACCTCGACAAAGCGGTGAAGTGGGCGGTGTTCGGGCGTCACTGGAACGCCGGCCAGGTGTGCTGCTCGTCCAAGCGCATCATCCTGCTGGAGTCGATCTACGACGCCTTCCTCGACAAGTACCACGCTGGCGTGGCCGCGCTGAAGGCGGGCGATCCGATGGACGCGCAGACCAGCCTCGCGCCGCTGTCCTCCCAGGGCGCCGCGGATGACGTGCGTCGCCAGGTGGAACAGGCCGTCGCGCACGGCGCCACCGTCAGCGTGATCGGTGCCGAAGTCCCGGATCAGGGTGCCTTCGTGCGCCCGGTCATGCTCACCGGCCTGACCCCGGAAAACCCGGCCTACTACGAGGAGTTCTTCGGCCCCGTTTCATTGATTTTCAAGGCCCGCGACGAAGCCGAGGCGATCTCCATCGCCAACGACTCGCCCTTCGGCCTGGGAGGTTCGGTGTTCACCCGCGACATCCAGCGTGGCAAGGCGGTGGCACGGCAGATCTCCACCGGCATGGTCTACATCAACCATCCGACCGCGGTGAAGGCGGACCTGCCGTTCGGCGGCGTGCGCCGTTCCGGCTACGGCCGCGAACTGATCGGCCTGGGCCTCAAGGAGTTCGTCAACCACAAGCTGATCGGGGTGACGGATATCGACGGCGGGTTCTGAGCCTTCGGCGCGGAACGCCACGCCTCCGAGCCGGTGGAAAACGCTTCGCGGTTTTCCACCCTACGCTCACGCGGAAATTGAAGTAGCCATCAGATCGATCGATACGCCGTTACCCCGGCGTATCGATCCCCTCTTCCTTTAGCGCACCGCCTCGAACAGCCCCGTGGCGCCCATTCCGCCGCCTACGCACATGGTGACGATGCCGTAGCGCAGCGAGCGGCGTTGCAGTTCGCGGATCAGGTGGCCGACCTGGCGCGAGCCGGTCATGCCGAAGGGATGGCCGATGGAGATCGAGCCGCCGTTGACGTTGTACTTCTCGTTATCGATGCCCAGGCGGTCGCGGGCGTAGAGGCATTGCGAGGCGAAGGCTTCGTTGAGTTCCCAGAGGTCGATGTCGTCGATCGACAGGCCGCGCGCTTTGAGCAGCTTTGGCACCGAGAACACCGGGCCGATGCCCATTTCGTCCGGTTCGCAGCCGGCGACGGTGAAGCCGCGGAAGAACGCCTTCGGCTTGAGGCCCAGCTCCAGTGCCTTGTCCAGGCTCATCACCAGGGTCATGGAGGCGCCGTCGGAAAGCTGCGAGGCGTTGCCGGCGGTGACCGAGCCGTCCTCGGCGAACACCGGCTTGAGCGCGGCGAGGCTTTCGTAGGTGGTGTCCGGGCGGTTGCAGTCATCGTGATCGACCACGCCGTCGACGATCTTCTTCTCGCCGCTGGCCTTGTCCTCGACCTGGTAGCGCACGTTCATCGGCACGATCTCGTCGTCGAACAGCCCTTCCGCCTGCGCCCGCGCGGTGCGCTGCTGGCTCTGCAGGGCGTAGCGGTCCTGCGCCTCGCGGCTGACGCCATAGCGGCGCGCGACGATCTCGGCGGTCTGCCCCATCGGGTAGTAGATGCCGGGCAGGTTCTCCTGGATCAGCGGGTTGTACAGGTGATCGGTGTTGACGCTCTTCAGCGTCAGGCTGATCGATTCGACGCCACCGGCGACGATGGCGTCGCTGCAGCCGGAGGCGATCTGGTTGGCGGCGATGGCGATGGCCTGCAGGCCCGAGGAGCAGTAGCGGTTGAGGGTCATGCCGGCGACGTCCTTGCCGAGCTTCGACAGCACGGCGACGTTGCGCCCGATGTTGTAGCCCTGGGCGCCTTCGTTGGAGCCGGCGCCGACCACGCAGTCGTCGATCAGCGCCGGGTCGATGCCGGTGCGCGCCAGCAGCGCATTCACGCAATGCGCCGCCATGTCGTCGGGACGGGTCTGGTTGAATTTGCCGCGAAAGGACTTGGCCAGGCCAGTCCGCAGGCTGTCGACGATGACTACTTCACGCATGGCACACCTCGGATTCTTGTTCGATGAGGGTGCCGAGAATAGGACCGCCGCCGGGCCGCGGCGACGATCATTCATCCGGCGTATGCGCCGGCATCCCGCGCGTGCCGGCGCGGCTATTCCTTCTCGAGTACCGCGGCCAGGGCGTCGTTGAGGGTGCGCAGAACCTTGATCCGGGCGAAGCGCTTGTCGTTGGCCTCCACCAGCGTCCAGGGCGCCAGCTGGGTGCTGGTGCGGTCGACCATGTCGCCGACGGCGTCGCTGTACTGCGCCCACTTCTCGCGGTTGCGCCAGTCCTCCGGGCCGATCTTGAAGCGCTTGTGCGGGATCTTCTCGCGCTCCTCGAAGCGCGCCAGCTGGGTGTCCTTGTCGATGGCCAGCCAGAACTTCACCAGCACCACGCCGTTGCGCACCAGGGTTTCCTCGAAATCGTTGATCTCGCCGTAGGCGCGCAGCCAATCGGCCGGGCTGCACAGGCCCTCGATGCGCTCCACCAGCACGCGGCCGTACCAGGAGCGGTCGAAGATGGTGAACTTGCCGCGCGGCGGGATGTGCCGCCAGAAGCGCCACAGGTAGGGCTGCGCGCGTTCCTCGTCGGTGGGCGCGGCAATCGGCACGATGTGGTACTGGCGCGGGTCCAGCGCGGCGGCGACACGACGGATCGCGCCGCCCTTGCCCGCCGCATCGTTGCCCTCGAAGGCGGCGATCAGCGCGTGCCGGCGCATCCGCTTGTGGCGCATCAGGCCGGCCAGGCGCGCCTGCTCCAGGGTCAGCTGGCGCTGGTAGTGATCCTTTTCCAGCACCTGGCGCATGTTCAGGCTCGCCAGCAGCTGATGCTCTTCGAGGTTGGCGCCGATGGTCGCCGCGTGCGGCTGCTCGGGCTTGTCGGCGGGCGTGCGCAGCGCGGCCTGCAGCCCTTCGAGCAGCAGCCGGCCAACCGTCAGCGCGCGGTAGTTCTGGTCATTGCCTTCGATGATGTACCAAGGCGCGTAGTCGCGACTGGTCTGGCGCAACATGTGCTCGCCGTGGCGGACGAACTTGTCGTAGGTCTTCGATTGCTGCCAGTCCAGCGGGGTGATCCGCCAGCTGCGCAACGGGTCCTCGGCGAGCACCTTGAGGCGGGTCTTCATCTGTTTCTTGGACAGGTGGAACCAGAACTTGAAGATCAGCGCGCCCTCGTCGCAGAGCATCCGCTCGAAGCGCTGCGCGGCGTCGATGGCCTGTTCCAGGCCGGCATCCTTGATCTCGCCGGCGACCCGCGCCTGCAGCATCTGGCTGTACCAGTTGCCGAAGAACACGCCCATCCGCCCCTTCGGCGGCAGGCGGCGCCAGTAGCGCCACTCCGGCGGCCTGGCGAGTTCCTCGTCGGTCTGCACGTCGAAGGTTTCCACCTGGATCAGGCGCGGGTCCATCCATTCGTTGAGCAGCTTGACCGTCTCGCCCTTGCCCGCCCCTTCGATGCCGTTGATCAGCACGATCACCGGGAAACGCGCCTGCTCCTTGAGTGCGTACTGCGCATCCAGCAGCCCTTCGAGCAGCGCAGGCAGCGCGTCCTCGTATTCCTTGTGGCCGATGCTGTGGCCGATTTCCGCCGATTCGAACATCTGTGTCTCCTCTGTCCCGGGCCAGCCTAACGGATTTGCCGCTGCGTCGATAAGCCGTCCGCGGCGCGGCGCGACGTAGCGGCTACAATGCGCGCCCCGCTGCCAGGTAAACGCATGAACGACACTCCCCACGCCCAGCTCGACTGGGACGAACAGGGCCAGCCGCTGTCCCGCGAATTCGGCGATGTCTACTTCTCCCGCGCCAGCGGTCTGGAAGAAACCCGCCACGTATTCCTCGCCCACAACGCGCTCGCCGAACGCTTCGCCGCGCTGCCGGCGGGCGGGCGCCTATGCATCGGCGAGACCGGCTTCGGCACCGGGCTGAATTTTCTCTGCGCCTGGCAGTTGTTCGACCGATGCGCGAACGCCGAAGCCCGCCTGCATTTCGTCAGCGTCGAGCGCTACCCACTCGCGCATGAGGACCTCGCCCGCGCGCTGGCCCTGTGGCCGGAGCTGGCGCCCTGGGCGGAACCGTTGCTGGCGCAGTACGTCGGCATCCATCCGGGCTTCCAGCGCCTGAGCTTCGCCGGCGGCCGCGTGGTGCTGACGCTGCTGATCGGCGACGTACTGGACTGCCTGCCACAGCTGGACGCACGCATCGACGCCTGGTTCCTCGACGGTTTTTCACCGGCGAAGAACCCGCAGATGTGGAGCGCCGGCCTCTTCGCCCAGCTCGCCCGGCTGTCCGCGGCCGGCGCGACGCTGGCGACCTTCACCTGCGCCGGTTTCGTCCGCCGCGGGTTGAACGAGGCCGGCTTCGCCATGGCCAAGGTCAAGGGCTTCGGCCACAAGCGCGAGATGCTCGCCGGGCACTACGACGGCCAGCCGCAGGACAGTGCCAGGCCCTGGTTCGCCCGCCCGCGCTGGCGCCCGCAAACCCGCGAGGCACTGGTGATCGGCGCCGGCCTCGCCGGTTGTGCCAGCGCCGCCAGCCTCGCCGCGCGCGGCTGGCTGGTGACGCTGATCGAGCGGCATGCCGAGGTTGCCCAGGAGGGTTCGGGCAACCCGCAGGGCGTGCTCTACCTCAAGCTCTCCGCGCACGGCACCGCCCTCTCGCAACTGGTGGTAAGCAGTTTCGGCCACACCCGCCGGCTGCTGGAGCGGGTCGAGCGCGGTCGCTACTGGGAGCCGTGCGGTGTGCTGCAGATCGCCTTCGACGCCGCCGAAGCCACGCGCCAGCAGCGCCTCGCCGAGGCATTCCCGCACAGCCTGCTGCGCCTGCTGCCGCGCGAGGAAGCCGAAGCGCTGGCCGGCGTCGGCCTGCCCGCCGGCGGACTGTTCTTTCCCGAGGCCGGCTGGGCGCACCCGCCGGCGCTGTGTCGCGCGCTGGTCGATCATCCGAACATCCGTCTGCTCAGCCATAGCGAAGCGCTGCGCCTGGAACGCGAAAGCGGCCGCTGGAGGGTCTTCTCCGAGAACGGCCTGCTGGAGGAAGCGGAGGTGGTGGTGCTGGCCGGCGCCGCGGACATCCAGCGTTTCCCTGTCGCCGCCGAGCTGCCGCTCAAGCGTATCCGCGGACAGATCAGCCAGATTCCCGCCACCGCGCCGAGCCAGGCGCTGCGCACGGTGCTCTGCGCCGAGGGCTACATCGCCCCGGCGCGCGGCGAGGAACACACGCTGGGCGCGAGCTTCGGTTTCGATGACCCGGACCTGACGCCGACCGCCGCCGATCATGCCGGCAACCTGCGCATGCTCGAAGAGATCTCGCCGGACCTGGCCGCGCGCCTGAACGCTTCGGCGCTCGACCCGCACCAGTTGCAGGGCCGCGCAGCATTTCGCTGCACCAGCCCTGACTACCTGCCGATGGTCGGCCCGCTGGCGGATGCGTCGGCCTTCGCCGAGGCCTACGCGGTGCTCGCCAAGGACGCCCGCCAGGTGCCGGACACGCCCTGCCCCTGGCTCGACGGCCTCTACATCAACGCCGCCCACGGCTCGCGCGGCGTGCTCACCGCGCCGCTCTCCGGCGAACTGCTCGCCGCCTGGCTGGACGACGAACCGCTGCCGCTGCCGCGCGCGGTAGCCGAAGCCTGCCATCCGAACCGGTTCATGTTGAGGAAGCGGGTGCGCGGCAAGAGTTGAGCACCCGAGGGCGGCCAGGCGATGGGTATCGCGGGCTCAACCCATCCTACGACGCTGCGCCGGGGTTCCCTCGGGCCATCGCCGCTCGGCCTCCTGGAGGGGCGAGCGGTGTCGTCCGGTAGTTCGATACAGCAAGAGCGAAAGACCTGACGGCGATCATTCAGGACGCATGCACTCAATCCATCCCACGAACCGCCAGCGCCCGCGCCAATCAACCCGCGCCGTTCGCCTGCTCGGGCATCTCGAACAGCTCCGCCGCCCGCAGCAAGCCGGCCAGCAGCGCGTGGCGTTCCCATTCGGGGAGGCTGGCGAAGCGCTGCAGCACGTGGTCGGGGAGCAGCGGTGGGGCTTCGCCGAGGGCTTCGCGTCCGGCGTCGCCGAGGACCAGCCACTGCTTGCGGCGGTCCTGCTCGTCACGCCGTCGGGAGAGCATGCCGCGCCCTTCGAGGCGCTCCAGCACGCCGGACAGCGAGGCCGGCGAGAGGCTGACGAAGCGCGCCAGCTGGCTCGCCGTTAGCTCCTTCTCCACGGCCAGCACCTGCAGGATCAACAACTGGAGAGGAGTCAGTCCGCCGTAACGCGAGAGCCGCTTGGCGTGCACTTCGGCCGACTGCTGCAGCCGCCGCAGGGCCTGGAAAACTGACAGCGCGTAGGTATCGCTGAGGTTCTTATTAGTTTCGGTCATAACTTTCCTGGCCGTCTTCTTCCGTGAACACCTATCGGTGAATGCATAGAACTACTTTGACCTGAAATCGGTCACTAGTTCTGATTCGCGATATCAACGCCGCGAAAAAAACACACCCACACCCCAACGGAGAACCGGTAAGGATCATGTGCGGAATAGCAGGAGAACTGCGCTTCGATAAGCGCCCGAGCGACTTGGCAGCCGTCGAGCGCATCACCCAACACCTGGCCGATCGTGGCCCCGACGCCTGTGGTTTCCACAGCGAAGGCCCGCTGGGCCTCGGCCACCGGCGGCTGAAGATCATGGATCTGGAAGCCGCGTCGGGACAGCCGATGGTCGACCCTTCGCTGGGCCTGTCGATGGTCTTCAACGGCGCCATCTACAACTATCCGGAGCTGCGCGCCGAGTTGCAGACGCTGGGTTACGCGTTCTTCTCCGAAGGCGATACCGAGGTGCTGCTCAAGGGCTATCACGCCTGGGGCGAAGCGCTACTGCCCAAGCTCAACGGCATGTTCGCCTTCGCCATCTGGGAGCGCGACTCCGGTCGGCTGTTCCTCGCCCGCGACCGCCTCGGCGTCAAGCCGCTGTACCTGTCGCGTACCGGCGAACGCCTGCGTTTCGCCTCGACCCTGCCGGCGCTGCTGCAGGGTGGCGACATCGCCAAGATCATCAACCCCGTCGCGCTCAACCACTACATGAGCTTCCACGCCGTGGTGCCGGCGCCGCACACGCTGATCGCCGGTATCGAGAAGCTGCCGCCGGCCACCTGGCTGCGCGTCGAGGCCGATGGCCGCAGCGAGCAGAAAACCTGGTGGACGCTGGAATACGGGCAGACCGCCGAGGAAGCCGCGCTGAGCTTCGAGGACTGGCAGACGCGCACGCTGGATACCCTGCGCGAGGCGGTGGCGATTCGTCAGCGCGCCGCGGTGGACGTTGGCGTGCTGCTCTCCGGCGGCGTCGATTCGAGCCTGCTGGTGGGCCTGCTGCGCGAAGCCGGCGCGGCGGACAACCTGCTGACCTTCTCCATCGGCTTCGAGGATGCCGGCGGCGAGCGCGGCGACGAGTTCCACTATTCCGACCTGATCGCCAAGCACTACGGCACGCGCCACAACCAGTTACGCATCGACGAGAAGGAAATCATCGAGCAACTGCCGGCCGCCTTCGCCGCGATGAGCGAGCCGATGGTCAGCCACGACTGCATCGCGTTCTATCTGCTCTCCCGCGAGGTCGCCAAGCATTGCAAGGTGGTGCAGAGCGGCCAGGGTGCGGACGAGCTGTTCGCCGGCTACCACTGGTATCCGCAGGTGGACGGCGCCGCCGACCCGGTGGAGGCCTATCTGCAGGCGTTCCGTGATCGCGACTTCGCCGAGTACGCCGATACCGTGCAGGCCAAGTGGGTCGGCGACGACCATTCCGGCGATTTCGTGCGCCAGCAGTTCGCCCAGCCCGGCGCCAGCGCGGCGGTGGACAAGGCGCTGCGCCTGGACAGCACGGTGATGCTGGTGGACGACCCGGTGAAGCGTGTCGACAACATGACCATGGCCTGGGGCCTGGAGGCGCGCACGCCCTTCCTCGACTACCGGGTGGCGGAGCTGTCGGCGCGCATCCCGGGGAAATTCAAGCTGCCCGACGGCGGCAAGCACGTGCTCAAGGAAGCCGCGCGTCGGGTGATTCCCGCCGAGGTGATCGACCGGCCCAAGGGCTATTTCCCGGTGCCGGGGCTCAAGCATCTGCAGGGCGCGACGCTCGGCTGGGTGCGCGACCTGCTGCTCGACCCGAGCCAGGACCGCGGCCTGTTCAACCCGCAGTTGATCGACCGCCTGCTCAGCGATCCGCAGGGCCAGCTCACGCCGCTGCGCGGTTCGAAACTTTGGCAACTGGCCGCACTCAACCTTTGGCTGACCCAGCAAGGCCTGTAGCGCCGCCGGTATCCGGCCCGCGGCCCGGATGAGCGCTCCCGCGAGACCGGCGCTCCGCCCGCACACGATTTCCCCGCGGCACGCCTGCGCGCCGCGGTTTTCAGGAGGCTTCATGCAAAAGTCACAAGCCTACGGCCAGCGCCTGCTGCGCGGCCAGGCACCGTCCTACGAGCGCCTGCAGGCGCAGCGCGCGGAGGACGGCCTCGACGGACCCGGAGGCCCAGTCGCCCTGCAGTGCGGCTGGGGCCGGCTGCTGATCGGCCATACCTATCCCGACCCGGTGCACTTGGCGCGCGACCTGCTCGCCGAGAAGACCGGCGAGCGCGACATCGCGCTCTATGTCGCCGCCCCGCAGCAGGTGCTGGCGCAGGCGCCGCAGCAACTGTTCCTCGACCCCTCCGACACCCTGCGCATCTGGTTCTCCGACTACCGTCCGGCACGCCGGCCCTTTCGCGGCTTCCATCTGCGTCGCGCCCAGAGCGCCAGCGACTGGGCCTCGGTCAATCGACTCTACCAGAGCCGCGGCATGCTCCAGGTCGACCCGCAGAAGATCACCCCGCGCGAGGAAGGCGGCCCGGTGTACTGGCTCGCCGAGGACAGCGATACCGGCACGGCGCTGGGCACGGTGATGGGCCTGAACCATCAGGAAGCCTTCGCCGATCCGGAAAACGGCTCCAGCCTTTGGTGCCTGGCGGTCGATCCGCAGTGCAGTCGGCCGGGCGTCGGCGAGGCGCTGGTGCGTCACCTGATCGAGCATTACCAGTCGCGCGGGCTGACCTACCTCGACCTCTCGGTGCTGCACGACAACCGTCAGGCCAAGGCGCTCTACGCCAAGCTGGGCTTCCGCACGCTGTCGACCTTCGCCGTGAAGTGCCGCAACGGCATCAACCAGACGCTGTTCCTCGGCCCCGGGCCGGACGTGGAATTCAACCCCTACGCGCGGATCATCGTCGACGAAGCGCTGCGCCGCGGCATCGAGGTGCAGGTCGACGATGCGCCCGCCGGGCTCTTCACCCTGGTCCACGGCGGCCGCAGGGTGCGCTGCCGCGAGTCGCTCTCCGACCTCACCAGCGCGGTGAGCATGACGCTGTGCCAGGACAAGCGCCTGACCAACAGCTACCTGCGCCGTGCCGGTCTTTCACTGCCGACGCAACAGCTCGCCGGCAGCGACGAGGACAACGCCGCCTTCCTCGAAGCCCACGGCAGCGTGGTGGTGAAGCCGGTGGACGGCGAACAGGGCCAGGGCGTCGCAGTCGATCTGCGTACCGTCGAGGAGTTGCAAGCCGCCATCGAGGCCGCGCGCCAGTTCGACAGCCGCGTGCTGCTGGAGAGCTTCCACGAAGGCCATGACCTGCGCATCCTGGTGATCGGCTTCGAGGTGGTCGCCGCCGCCATCCGCCGCCCGGCCACGGTGATCGGCGACGGCCGCAGCAGCATCCGCAAGCTGATCGAGAGCCAGAGCCGCCGGCGCCAGGCCGCCACTCACGGCGAGAGCAAGATTCCGCTGGACGACGAAACCGAGCGCACCCTGCGTGCGGCCGGCCACGACTACGACACGGTGCTGGGCGAAGGCATGCAGCTGGCGGTGAGGCGCACCGCCAACCTGCATACCGGCGGCATTCTCGAGGATGTCACCGCGCAGCTGCATCCGACCCTGGTCGACGCCGCCGTGCGCGCCGCCCGCGCGCTGGACATCCCGATGGTGGGTCTCGACCTGATGGTCAAGGCCGCCGATCAGCCGGAGTACGTGTTCATCGAGGCCAACGAGCGCGCCGGCCTGGCCAACCACGAGCCGCAACCCACTGCCGAACGCTTCGTCGACCTGCTGTTTCCGCTGAGCAAGATCTAGCGTCCCGCCTGGCGAGGGATTGCCAGGCCAGCCGCGACAGCCACTCACCTCGGATTCGATTCGGCTGAATGATTCCGCACCTTCCGGGTCGGAATAGCTGTAGGCCGCACCCTGCCAAACCGGCCCGTGCGCCCTCGCCGCCCAGCCGTAAGGGAGAACACCATGACCGCAAGACTGCCCGAACCGGACATGCAGTACATGCAGAAGGTCCTGCTGGAAATGCTCGCCATTCCCAGCCCCACCGGGTTCACCGACACCATCGTCCGCTACGTCGCCGAGCGCCTCAACGAGCTCGGCATTCCCTACGAGCTGACCCGCCGTGGCACCATCCGCGCGACGCTCAAGGGGCGCCGCTACAGCCCGGACCGGGCCATCTCCGCGCACCTCGACACCATCGGCGCCAGCGTGCGGGAAATCCACGCCAACGGTCGCCTGGCGCTCGCCGCGGTGGGCTGCTGGTCGAGCCGCTTCGCCGAAGGCAGCCGGGTCAGCGTATTCACCGACCGCGGCGTGCTGCGCGGCAGCGTGCTGCCGCTGATGGCCTCGGGGCATGCCTTCAACACGGCCGTCGACCAGTTGCCGGTCAGTTGGGAGCACGTCGAGTTGCGCCTCGACGCGCTGACCAACTCCCTGGAGGAAACCCGCGCGCTGGGTGTCGCCATCGGCGATTTCGTCGCCTTCGACCCCTTGCCGGAGTTCACCGAGAGCGGCCATATCAGCGCCCGCCACCTGGACGACAAGGCCGGCGTGGCGGCGCTCCTGGCCTCGCTCAAGGCCATCGTCGACAGCGGCCTGGAGCCGCCGATTGACTGTCATCCGCTGTTCACCATCACCGAGGAAACCGGCTCCGGCGCCGCCGCCGCGCTGAACTTCGACGTCAGCGAGTTCGTCGGCATCGACATCGCCCCGGTCGCCCCCGGCCAGCAATCCACCGAGCATTCGGTGACAGTGGCCATGCAGGATTCCGGCGGTCCCTACGACTATCACCTGTCGCGGCACCTGCTGCGGCTGGCCGACCGCCACGAGATTCCGGTGCGCCGCGACCTGTTCCGCTACTACCACAGCGATGCGCAGTCGGCGATCACCGCCGGCCACGACATCCGCACCGCCCTGCTCGCCTTCGGCTGCGATGCCACCCACGGCTACGAGCGCACGCATATCGACAGCCTGCTGGCCCTGGGCCGGCTGATCTGCGCCTACCTGCTCAGCCCGCCGGTGTTCGCCAGCGACGCGCACCCGGAAAAGGCCTCTCTGGAGCGCTTTAGCCATCAGATCGGCGAAGATGTGCAGCTGCAACCGGAAACCCGCGTGCCGGCAGTGGAGGATGTGGTCGGCGACAAGCCGTAGCCTCCCAGGCGTTCGCAGGGTGGGCTTCAGCCCACCCCTGCCAGACGCAGCGCCGTATCGCTTGGGCTGAAGCCCACCCTGCCGGGCGAGGACGGCCGAACTTATCTAGAACAAGCCCATCTGCCCATCCACCAGCGCGGCGAAGCCGTCGTCCACGAACGGCAGGATGGCGTCCGCCACCGGTTGCAGCTGGCGCGTCACGTAGTGGTCGTAGTCGATCGGCGAGCGGCGCGCTTCGAGCGGCTCCGGCCCGGCGAGGGTGATCACGTAGCTGATCCAGCCGCCACGCTGGTATTGCCGCGGGCGGCCGTGCTGGTCGTTGTGCTCGTCGGCCAGACGCGCCGCGCGCACCTGCGGCGGGACATTGCGCTGGTAGTCGTCGAGCCGCCGACGCAGGCGCTTGCGATAGACCAGCAGCTCGTCCAGCTCGCCGGCGAGGGTGCGGCGCACGTAGTCGCGCACATAATCCTGGTAAGGCTGGCGGTTGAAGATGCGCAGGTAGAGTTCCTGCTGGAAGCGCTGGGCCAGCGGCGACCAGTCGGTGCGCACGGTCTCCAGGCCCTTGTAGACCATCTCCTCGCTGCCGTCGGCGCGCCGCACCAGGCCGGCGTAGCGCTTCTTGCTGCCCTCCTCCGCGCCACGGATGGTCGGCATCAGGAAGCGCCGGAAGTGCGTCTCGAACTGCAGTTCCAGCGCGCTTTCCAGGCCGTATTCGTCGCGCAGGTGGGCCCGCCACCATTCATTGACGCGCGCCACCAGCGCCCGGCCGATGCGTGCCGCCTCTTCCTCGGCATGCTCGCCGCCGAGCCAGACGAAGGTGGAGTCGGTATCGCCGTAGATCACCAGGTGGCCCTCGGCTTCGATCAGCGCGCGGGTGCGGCGCATGATCTCGTGCCCGCGCAGGGTGATCGAGGAAGCCAGGCGCGGATCGAAGAAGCGGCAGCCGCTGGAGCCGAGCACGCCGTAGAAGGCGTTCATGATGATCTTCAGCGCCTGCGACAACGGCTTGTTGCCCTCGCGCTTGGCCGCCTCGCGGCCTTCGGCGACGCGCGCGACTATGGCCGGCAGGCAATGCCGCGTGCGCGAGAAGCGCGCGCCGCGAAAGCCAGGCACCGAGTCGGCGTCGCTGCGATGGCGCAGGCCATCCACCAGCCCGACCGGATCGATCAGGAAGCTGCGGATGATCGACGGGTAGAGGCTCTTGTAGTCCAGCACCAGCACCGACTCGTAGAGCCCTGGACGCGAGTCCATGACGAAGCCGCCGGGGCTCGCCTCCGGCGGGCGCTCGCCAAGGTTCGGTGCGACGAAGCCCTGGCGGTGCATGGCCGGCAGGTACAGGTGACCGAACGCGGCCACCGAGCCGCCGCTGCGGTCCGCCGGCAGGCCGGTGACGCTGGCGCGTTCGAGGAGGAAGGTGAGCAGTTCGGTCCTGGCGAAGATCCGCGTGACCAGTTCGCAATCCTTGAGGTTGTAGTGCGCCAGCGCCGGCTTGTCCTCGGCGAACATCCGGTTGATCTCGTCCATGCGCTGGTACGGCGTGCTGATCGCCTTGCCCTCGCCGAGCAGCGTCTGCGCGACGTTCTCCAGGCTGAACGAGGGGAAGCTCCAGGTCGCCGAGCGCAACGCCTCGATGCCGTCGATGATCAGCCGGCCGGCGGCGGCCGCGAAGAAGTGCTGCTTGCTGCCGTGCTCGCGCCACTCCATCGGCTGGGCGTCGCGCCCCAGCAGCAGCGGCACCTTGAGCCGCTGCGAGTGCTCGTGCAGTACGCGTAGGTCGAACTGCACCAGGTTCCAGCCGATGATCGCGTCCGGGTCGTGCCGCGCGATCCAGCCGTTGAGGCGCTCCAGCAACTGCGCGCGGCTGTCGCAATACTCCAGCGGGAAGTCCAGCCCGGCGGAATCGCCGTTGGCCGGCCCGAGCATGTACACCTGGCGCTGGCCGCAGCCTTCCAGGGCGATGGAATAGAGTTCGCCGCGCTCGGTGGTCTCGATGTCCAGCGACACCAGGCGCAGTCGCGGGCGATAGCCCGGCGCCGGTTTCAGCACGGCGTCGAGGAGCAGCCCGTCGGCGTCGGGCGTGCCGGCGAACTGCACGGGCGCGGTGATGAAGCGCTCCATCAGGTAGCGCTCCGGCGGCCGGATGTCGGCTTCGTAGACGTCCAGGCCGGCGCCACGCAGGCGCTTCTCCAGCTGGATGAGTTGGCGATGCTGACGGCAGTACAGCCCGAGCACCGGGCGATGCTGGAAGTCGCAGAGCTCGAGCGCACGCAACTCGACGTCGCGTTCACCTTGCAGCAGCAGTTCCACCCGCGCGCGCTGTTCGGCGGGCACGAAGGCCACCGAGGTCTGCAGCGGCAGACGCAGGCGCCGCGGGCCGTGGTCGGTCGCCAGCCAGAACTCCACCTGGGTGCCCGCGGGCGTGTCCTGCCAGTGCCGGGTCAGAACGAAGCCCTGCTGTAGATCCACCGTCGCATCCCGTGAAAACGCCATCGCGCCATTCTACCGGCCAACGCCGGACCGCGCGCCGCAGAACCAAGCGCGCCGTCGGCTGCCTAAGCGCCAGGCGCTGGCGCCGACACACAACAAGAGGTTTCCACGCGTGAGCATCGAGCGTTACACCGGGCTGGCCCAGGCGCTGCACTGGCTGACCGCCGCGGCACTCTGCTTCGTGCTGCCCTTCGTCTGGGTCGCCGAGAACTTCCCTCCGGGACCGATCCGCACGTTCTGGTACATGGCCCACGAATCCATGGGCATCTCGGTGTTCCTGTTGATCCTGCTGCGCCTGACCTGGCGCTGGCGCCACCGAGTGCCGGCCTACCCCGCCGGCACACGGCGCCTGATGCGGCTGATCGCGGGGCTCAATCACGGGCTACTCTACGCCGTGCTACTGGCGATGCCGGTCACCGGCTATCTGATGGCCGGCAACGGCCAGGACGTGCCGTTCTTCCGGGTGATCTCGCTGCCCGGCTTCGAGAAGAACGAAGCGCTGGGGCAACTGGCCAATACCCTGCACGTGTGGGGGCAGTTCGCCGTGTACGGGCTGATCATCCTGCACGTGGCCGCCACCGTCTGGCACGTCGCCGTTCGCCGCGATGGCCTGCTGGAGCGAATGCTGCCGGAGCAGCGCCACTAGTCGGTACGCCGCGTCCGGCGCCCCTTGAACCCCCTGCAGCATCCGGGCACAGTGCCGCCACGGAGCTTTAATCTTTGAGGTCACGATGCCTCGCATCTGCTTGTTGCTGTTGGTGTTTCTGTTTTCCGGAGGGGTTTGCGCGATGCCGGTGGCGCCTCTGGATCAGGACGAACTGCGCCTGTCCCTGGGCCCCTACGTGGGCATTCTGGAAGACCCCGAAGGCCTGCTCGATATCGAACAGGTGCGGCGGATCGAAGACCGCCTGTTCCGGCCCGCCCCCGGCGTTTATCCCAACATGGGCAAGAGCCGTTCGACCTGGTGGCTGAAGGTGGACTTGCGCAACAGCCGGCCGCACACGCTGGACGGCTTCATCGAGGTCAACTACCCGCTGCTCGACGACATCCAGCTGTACCTGATCGCGCCGGACGGGACGCTGACCCGGCAGGCCGGCGGCGACACGCATCCGTTCGGCGAGCGCCCGGTGCCGGTGCGCAACTTCTGGTTCCCCACCCGTGTGCCGCCCGGCGACAGCGTGCTGCTGGTGCGCGTGCAGACCACCAGCACGGCGTTCGTGCCGCTGTTCTTCGCCACTCACGCCGCCAGCGCGTCGGCGCAGGAAGTCGCCATGGGCTTCAACGGCGCCTTCTATGGCGTGCTGTTCGCGATGTTCTGCTACAACCTGTTCCTCTACCTGTCGCTGCGCGAGCCGGCGTACTTCTGGTACCTGATGTACAACGTCAACATCGGCCTGTTCGCCGCCAGCTTCGACGGCCTGATGTTCCAGATGCTGCCGGACTGGCTCGAGCTGGAGGCGCTGGGCATCTACGCCCTGATGTACAGCCACTGCCTGTTCGCCCTGCAGTTCAGCCGGCACTTCCTGCACACCCGGCAGCACTTCCCGAGCATGGACCGCGCGCTGCAGCTGCTCATGCTGGGCACCGTGGTGTGCCTCTGCTCGGAGCCGCTGATCGGGATGATGGCCTGGACCATCCTCGCCAGCCTGACGGTGCTGACGGTGTCCTTCTTTTCGCTGCTGGCCGGCATCTATGTGTGGAATGCCGGGCTGCGCTATGGCTCCTACTACATGCTGGCCTGGGGCGTCCTGCTGCTGACGTTCATTCAGGCCACCACGGGCTCGCTGGGCCTTGAGGTGTTCGGCATCTACGGCGCCACTGCCGTGAAGATCGGCGTCACCGTCGAGCTCATCACGCTGTCCATCGGCCTCGCCGACCGCATCAACCTGCTCAAGGAGGAAGGCTTCCTGTCGCGCCAGACCGCCGAGCAGGCGGTGATCGAGAACAAGGCCAAGAGCCGTTTCCTCGCCACCATGAGCCACGAGATCCGCACCCCGCTGAACGGCGTGCTGGGCATGCTGCAGTTGCTCAAGGAAACCAGCCTGGACCGCAGCCAGCGCTTCTACGTGGAAACCATCGCCAGTTCCGGCACGGCGCTGATGGCGGTGATCAACGACATCCTCGATTACGCGCGCATCGAATCCGGCAAGCTGACCCTGGAGAACATTTCCTTCGACCTCGAGGAACTGGTCTCCGACACCCTCAGCCTGTTCACCGCCCAGGCCATGGAAAAACGCCTGCGCCTGCACGTGAGCCTGGAAGGCGGCGTGCCGCAGCGGATCAAGGGCGACCCGACGCGCCTCAAGCAGGTGCTGATGAATTTGCTGGGCAACGCGATCAAGTTCACCGCCGAAGGCCACGTCGCGCTCGGCGTGACCCGGCGCACCGATGCGCGCGGCCAGGAACAGCTGGTGTTCAGCGTCAGCGACAGCGGCATCGGCATGCGCCGCGAAGTGCTCAACACGCTGTTCCAGTCCTTCGCCCAGGGCGACTCCAGCACCACCCGCCGCTACGGCGGCAGTGGCCTGGGCCTGGCGATCAGCAAGGAGCTGGTGGAGATGATGGGCGGTCGCATCGAGGCGCAGAGCAAGCTCGGCCAGGGCACCCGCTTCACCTTCGACATCCCGCTGCAGGCCGAGCCCGATACCGACGAGCTGCGCCACCTGCTCGAAGGTCAGCACGCGCTGCTAGCCTCGCTGGACGCCACCGCGCTGGAAACCGTCGGCCACCTGCTGCGACGCTGGGGCATCCATACCGAACACTGCCAGAGCCCGGAACACCTGCTGGAACGCCTCGAAAGCGCGCCGAGCCCGCAGTTGCTGGTGCTGATGGCGCCCTGGCCGGGCAGTGCCGAGTACTGGCTGGACAGCCTGCGCAGCTCCCTGGCACCCGGCCAGCGGGTCCTGCTGCTGTGCCCGCCGGAGCAATGCCAGCGGGTGCCGGCCAGCCAGGTGCTGAAACTCTTCGCGCTGGCGCAGCCGATCTCGGTGAAGCCGCTGCGCGAGGCGCTGCTGAAGGTCTATGACCGTACCGAGGAACTTCCACCCGAAGCGGCTCCGGCGCCACGACAGGCGCTGGGCGATGCGCCCTGCGTGCTGGTTGCCGAGGACAACGCGGTCAACCAGCTGGTCGTGCAGGGTTTCCTGCGCAAGCGCGGCTACCGGATCAGGCTGGTGTCCAACGGCGTTGCCGCGGTGGAGGAATACCGTCACTTCCCGCGCGGCGTGCAGGCGATCCTGATGGACTGCGAGATGCCGGAAATGGACGGCTTCGAGGCGACCCGGCGGATTCGCCAGCTCGAACGCGAGCAGGACCTGCCGCCGGTACCGATCATCGCGCTCACCGCGCACATTCTCGAGGAACACCGCCAGCAGGGCGCGGCCGTGGGCATGGACGACTTCCTCGGCAAGCCGCTGGACAGCCTGCTGCTCTACGCCACGCTGGAGCGCTACCTGCCACGACCGTCGCCGGCGGCCGCGCCGGTCGTCGAGGGCACGGATGACCACTCCAGGCCGGCGCGGTAGCATGCCGGCGCCAGGAGACTATCGATGCTCATCCCCCACGACCAACTGCAAAGCGACACCCTCACCCACCTGCTGGAAGACTTCGTCACCCGCGAGGGCACCGACAACGGCGACGAGACGCCGCTGGAAACCCGTATCGAACGTGCGCGCAGGGCGCTGGAGAAAGGCCGCGCGGTGATCGTCTTCGAGCCGGAAAGCCAGCAGTGCCAGTTGATGCTCAAGGAACAGGTGCCGCGCGAATGGCTCGATTGAGCCGTTGCGGCGGGCGCCACGCCTAGCCCAGCGTGCCGCCCTCGCGCTCCCAGGCGCAGCGCATGCGCAGGTCGCTGTCGTGCGGGCTGTGCAGGCCGCTTTCGGATTCCCAGCGGAAGGTGTGGGTGCCGTTGAGCTCGGTTTCCAGGTGAACCACCGCGCTGGCCCAGTACAGGCGCCGCAGCAGCGCCTCGAACTGCTCGATCCAGATTGACCATTCGTACTCCACCGCCGGATAGCTGGCGCCGAAGTGGATCACCTGGGTTCGATAGAGCCCATCGCCAGGCTGTTCGCAGCAGCTGAACAGGTCGCGGCCGAGAAAGCTCCAGCCCTCGGCCGGCAATGAGGCGAGCACCGCACGGTTGTTCGCCCGGCGCTCGGCGCACTCCTGCGAACTGACCGTCGGCCAGTCGCGGATACAGCCATAGACGATGGATTCGGACTCCACGCCGTTACTCCGAAAAAACCAGGCTGCCTTCTAACACAGCGACGGCGGTCGGAGAAGCGCTCGCCGGGAGTCCGACGAAACCGCCCGGCCGCTTCAGCCGCGCTGGGCCTTGGCGCGCATCTTCTCCGCCATGCCGGCCATTTCCGCGTACAGGGCCTGCGGGTTCTTCTGCTTGAGCGCCCAGGCCATGCGGCCCATCTCATGCGGCAGGATCATGAATTCGCCCTTGGCGATCTCCTGGTAGATGTAATCGGCGATCTCGGCGGCGCTGATCGGCGAGCCCTCCAGCAGCTTGCCGACCTGCGCCTTCATCGCCGGCGTCGGGCCGCGGAAGGAGTCCAGCAGGTTGGTCTGGAAGAACGACGGGCAGACCACGTGCACACCGATGCCTTGCTGCTTGAGCTCGATCAGCAGGCTCTCGGAGAGCGCCACCACACCGGCCTTGGCGACGTTGTAGTTGCTCATGGCTGGCCCCTGCATCAGCGCCGCCATCGAGGCGATATTGACGATCCGGCCCTGGCTGCGCTCGAGCAGCGGCAGGAACGCCTTGCAGCCCTTGACCACGCCCATCAGGTTGATCGAGATCTGCCATTCCCAGTCCTCCAGCGACAGCTCGCTGAAAAACCCGCCGGACGCCACGCCGGCGTTGTTGACGATGATGTCGATGCCCTCCAGACGCTCTTCGCAGGCCTGGGCGAACGCCGTGAGCTGGCTGTAGTCGCGCACGTCGCAGCGCTGGGTGAAGCCATCGCCGCCGGCCTCGCGTACCAGTTTCAGGGTTTCCGCCAGGCCCGCTTCGTTGACGTCGGAAAGCGCCAGCTGGCTGCCCTCGCGCGCCCAGCGCAAAGCCATTTCGCGGCCCAGTCCGGAACCGGCGCCGGTGATCATGATGCGTGTTTGCATGGGGTTTCTGCCTTCTTGTTGTTCGTCGTGAATGGCCGCAGTGTAGCGAAGGCAAACCGCCCTCCGGCCAACCATCAGGCTGCTGAATGGGTGCTCAGACGCAGTGACGATTCAGCGTTGGCGCCGCAGCCAATGTGCGTAGACCGCCAGGTTGAGCAGCAGCACCACGGCGCCCATCCACAGCTGCGCCTGGGCGGTCAGGCCCTCCGGGTAAATCAGCCGAAGCAGGTAGTGCTCGATGAAATCGCCCGGGTAGCCGACCTCTCCGGCGGCGCGGCGCAGGCGGTTTTCCCAGGGTGTCAGCGGGCAATACAGGTGCAGCAGCTCGACCGCCGCGCCCCAGCCCGCCGCCGGCAGATGCAGCCACGGCATCCAGCGCCAGCGCAGCGCGAGCAGGCCGCCGAACAGCACGAAGATAATGAACGCCAGATGCAGTACCAGCAGCGCATCGGCGGCGAAGCGGTAGGCCATCGGCGACTCCACGAAGGCTCTGCAAAGGGGATGGGATGCGGATCATCGCGCTTCGGGTGAATTTTTCCCGCGCCGCGACAGTCGGATCAGATAAGCGTCGCCAAAAGCTCAACGCTGCTGGATGCGCGCCTCGAGCACCGTTCTTACATAAGGAGTTCCACCATGGGCATCAGCACTATTCTGATCATCGTCCTGATCCTGCTGTTGATCGGCGGTCTGCCAGTCTTCCCTCACTCGCGCAGCTGGGGTTATGGCCCCTCGGGGATCGTCGGCACCGTGCTGATCATCCTGCTGATCCTGGTACTGCTGGGCAAGGTATAGCCGGCTCCGTAACGAAAGAAGCCCGCCTCGCGCGGGCTTTTTCGTGCCTGCGATTCGCCTCCCGGCAGGCATGAAAAAGGGCAGCCGAAGCTGCCCCAGGTGCCAGAGGAAATGGCGGTCAGTGCGCAGTGGCACCGCTCGAACCGAGGCCAGTCTGCGAGCGAACGAACTGCGGGAAGAACAGCGCACGTTCGCCGGCGGCGGCTTTCGACTTGTCGGTGACCGAGAAGAACCAGATCCCGGCAAAGGCGATGAGGATGGAGAACAGCGCCGGATACTCGTACGGGTAGATGGCTTTCTCGTGGCCGAGGATCTGCACCCAGATCGTCGGGCCGAGCACCATCAGTACCACCGCGGTGATCAGGCCGAGCCAGCCGCCGATCATCGCGCCACGGGTGGTCAGGTTCTTCCAGTACATCGAGAGCAACAGCACGGGGAAGTTGCAGCTCGCGGCGATGGAGAACGCCAGGCCGACCATGAAGGCGATGTTCTGTTTCTCGAACAGGATGCCCAGGCCGATCGCCAGGATGCCGAGGGCGACCGTGGTGATCTTCGATACGCGCATCTCGTCCTTGTCGTTGACGCGGCCCTTGCGGAACACGCTGGCGTACAGGTCGTGGGACACCGCCGAGGCGCCGGCGAGGGTCAGACCCGATACCACGGCGAGGATGGTGGCGAAGGCCACCGCCGAGATGAAGCCGAGGAACACGCTGCCACCCACCGCATTGGCCAGGTGAACCGCCGCCATGTTGTTACCGCCCAGCAGAGCGCCGGTCGCGTCCTTGAAGTCCGGGTTGGTGCTGACCAGCAGGATCGCGCCGAAGCCGATGATGAAGGTCAGGATGTAGAAGTAGCCGATGAAACCGGTGGCGTAGAACACCGACTTGCGGGCTTCCTTGGCGTCGCTGACGGTGAAGAAGCGCATGAGGATGTGCGGCAGGCCTGCGGTACCGAACATCAGTGCCAGGCCCAGGGAGAAGGCCGAGATCGGGTCCTTCACCAGGCCGCCGGGGCTCATGATGGCCTCGCCTTTCGGGTGCACCTTGATCGCTTCGCTGAACAGCGTGCTGATATCGAAGTTGACGTGCTTGAGCACCATGATCGCCATGAAGGAGGCGCCGGAGAGCAGCAGCACAGCCTTGATGATCTGCACCCAGGTGGTCGCCAGCATGCCGCCGAAGAGCACGTAGAGAACCATCAGGATACCCACCAGGACCACGGCGACGTGGTAGTCGAGGCCGAACAGCAGCTCGATCAGCTTGCCGGCACCGACCATCTGGGCGATCAGGTAGAACGCCACCACCACCAGCGAACCACAGGCGGACAGCGTGCGGATCTGGGTCTGGCCGAGGCGGTAGGACGCTACGTCGGCGAAGGTGTACTTGCCCAGGTTACGCAGACGTTCGGCGATCAGGAACAGGATGATCGGCCAACCGACGAGGAAGCCGATCGAATAGATCAGGCCGTCGTAGCCGGAGGTGAACACCAGCGCGGAAATACCCAGGAAGGACGCCGCCGACATGTAGTCGCCGGCGATCGCCAGGCCGTTCTGGAAACCGGTGATGGAGCCGCCGGCGGTGTAGAAGGCAGAGGTGGAGGTGTTGCGTTTGGAGGCCCAGTAGGTGATGCCCAGGGTCAGCGCGACGAAGGCGACGAACATGGCGATCGCCGAAACGTTGAGCGGCTGGCGCTGTACATCGCCGGTGAGCGCGTCGGCCCAGAGCAGCGGAGAGAAGCCGGCCAGGGCGAAGGCGGAAAGCAGGCGCGCGATCATTGTTTCACCTCATCCAGGATGGCTTGGTTGAGGCGATCGAACTCGCCGTTGGCGCGCTGCACGTAGATGCCGGTGAGCACGAAGGCCGAGACGATCAGGCCGACACCCATGGGAATGCCCCAGGTGACGCTGGAGTCGGGGCTGATGCGGGCGCCCAGCAACTGTGGCTGGAAGGCGATCAGCAGGATGAAGACCACGTAGAGGCCGAGCATGATGGCGGAGAGAATCCAGGCGAACTTCTCGCGCTTGGCCACCAGTTCTTTGAATTGCGGGCTCTGTTCGATCCGCTTGTAAGCAAGGTCGTGCATTTTATTTTTATCCTCCACCGACGATTTGCGGTGAAGTTACTGTAAGCCGCCGGTTAGGCCGCGACAGCCGACCTTAGTAGTAATCGCGACCATAGTCGTAGAACCGGTCACAGACGTGCCGCGCTAGCCTGCGGCGCCTGCCAGCCGCCGCCGAGGGCGAGGAACAGGTCGATGCGGCTCATCGCGACCTGCGATTCCGCCGCCGCCAGTTGGCCGCGCACGTCGGTGTAGGTGCGCGTCGCCTGCAGGTCGGCGAGGAAGGATTCGCGGCCGGCCTGGAAGAAGCGGTGCGTCTGCTCCGCCGCCTGCTGCGCCGAGCGCGCGGCGTCGGCCAGCGCGTCGCGCCGCTCCAGCGTCGCGCGGTACTGGGCCAGCCCGGTCTGCGCCTCGCGGATGGCGTTGAGCACCACGCCGTCGAAATGCGCCAGCGCCGCCTGGCTCGCCGCCTCCGCCTCGCGGATGCGTTCGCGCGCGCCGTTGGACGGCACCGTCCAGCTCAACAGCGGGCCAAAGCCCCAGCGGTTGGTCGACGGCTTGCCGAGGTTATCGATGATGCCCACCGTGCCGACGGTGGCACCGATGCTGATGTCCGGATACAACTCGCCGGTGGCGATGCCGATGCCCGCGGTGGACGCCGCCAGGCGCCGTTCGGCCTGACGGATGTCCGGGCGCCGCTTGAGCAGCGCGGCGCCGTCGCCGACCGGCATCACCTGACTGATCCGCGGCAGGTGTGCGCATTGCCCGACACCCGCGGGCAATTGCTCCAGCGGCCGCGCGAGCAGCATCGACAGGCGAAACAGCCCGGCCTGGCGCTGCGCCTCGAAACGCGGCAGCTCGGCGCGCAGCGATTTGAACTGGGTTTCGCTGCGCGTCACCTGGGTCTCGTCACCGCGACCGGCATCGCGAAGACGCTGCACCAGCGTCACGCCCTGCTGCTGCAGGTCGAGCGATTGCTCGGCGATGGCGCGCTCCTCGTTGGCCGCGCAGACCTGGGTGTAGGCGCGCACCACGTCGGCGACCAGGGTGATCCGCGCGGTATCGGCCGCGGCCTGGGTGGCGTCGGCATTGGCCCTGGCGGCCTCGATGCCGCGCTGCAGCACGCCGAACAGGTCGAACTGGTAGAACGCGCTGAGCGCGACGTTGCCGATGTTCGCCACCGGCACCTTGTCAGGCAGCAGGAAGGCCTCGCCGGATTCCTGGATGCGCTCGGCGGCGAGGTCCACGCCACCGCCGAAGCCACCGGCGGCGGCCGCCTCGTCGACCTGGGCGCGGGAGCGCGCGAGGTTGGCCGCGGCGACCCGCAGGTCGGCGTTGGAGGCCAGCGCCGCGGTCACCAGCTGGTCCAGACGCGGGTCCTGATACAGCTTCCACCAGTCCGCCGGCACCGGCGCCGACACCACCTCGGCGCCCGCGCCGGCCAGCTCGCCCTGCAGGTCCGGGCGATTCAGCGCGGCCTTCTCAGACAGGTGGTAATCCGGCCCGACGACCTGGCAGGCGGCGAGCAGCAGGGCGACGCCGGCGGCGCCTGCCCGGAGCAGCGCGTTCATTGCCGACCGCCCTCCCCGGCGCTGCCCTCGACGATCGACACCGTCGCGGTGCGTCCGGCGATCATGCGGAAATCCTCGGGCACCTCGTCGAAGTCGATACGCACCGGAATCCGCTGCGCCAGGCGTACCCAGCTGAACGCCGGGTTGACGTTGGGCAGCAGGTTGCTGCCGCTGCTGCGGTCGCGGTCCTCGATGCCGGCGGCGATGCTCTGCACGTGGCCGCGCAGGCGCGCGCCGTCGCCGACCACGCGGATGTCCACCGACTGGCCGACCTGGATGCCGGCCAGCTTGGTTTCTTCGAAATAGCCGTCGATGTGGAAGGATTCGCCATCCACCACCGAGAGCACCGGCCGCCCCGCGCTGACGAACTCCTGGGCGCGCGGTGCGCGGTCGTTGAGGTAGCCGTTCACCGGGCTGCGGATCACCGAGCGGTCCAGGTTCAGCTGCGCGCTGTCCACCGCCACTTGCGCCTCGGCCAGCGCGGACAACGCCCGCGCCTCGCGCGACTGGCTCTCTTCCAGTTGCTCGCGGGCGACCAGGTTGCCCAGCTGCTGGTTGCGCCGGGTTTCGCGGCGCGCCTGCTCGTAGGTTTCCTTGCGCTCGGCGACGGTCGCCTGCGCCTGGCGCAGCGCAAGCCCAAAGCGTTCCGGGTCGATGCGGAACAGCACCTGGCCACGCGTCACCACCTGGTTATCGCGCACGTCCACCTGGTGAATCAGCCCGGAAACGTCCGGGGCGATCTGGATCACGTCGGCGCGGATGTGGCCGTCGCGGGTCCAGGGCGCGAACATGTAGTACATCACCATGCGCCAGACGATCACCGCGGCGAAGGAGACAACGAGCAGGGTCAGGACCACGCGGCCCAAGGTCAACCAGGGTTTCTTCATGTCATCAGGTATCGACTGAGCCCGTCCACCGCGCCCAGTAGCAGCGCGTAGAGACCGACGTTGAACAAGGCCCGGTGCCAGACCAGGCGATAGAAATGGAGGCGCGTCAGCACGGCGTGCACCCCGAGGTAAAGCACATAGGTGATGCCCATCAGCACCAGCAGCGTGGGCAGAAACACCCCGCTGATATCCAGATCGCCGATCACAGGGGAGCTCCATCGATGCCATAGGGCGGCTGTTCTTCGACCTCGCCGCTGCCGGGCACCTCGACGCCGGGCAGCAGCGCCAGGCGCAAGCCGCTGAGCGCGTGCAGCACGTGCGGGCGCGCTTCGTTGATGGCGTCCAGCGACGAGGTCGACAGCGCGCGGCGGGCGCGGTCCATGGTCATCTGCAGACCCTTGGGCGCGGGCAGGCGTTCGCCGGCGTCCAGGCAGGCCTGGAAATGCGCGCCCACCTCCTCGACGATCTGCCGCAGCAGCGCCTGCGGGTAGGACGGCAGGCGCGGCAGGTACGCCAGCAGGTCGAGCAGGTTGAGCGCGATACGCAGGTCGCGCAGGGCGACACCGGTGTCCTGTCCGGTCTGCGCCAGGCGCGGCAACTGCTGCATCAGGCGATCGAGCATGCGCACCGCCATCACCCGGTGCTCATTGAGGTTGGCCGGCTCGCCCAGGCGGGCGATGTCGCGCCAGCCGGAATGGGTCATCCGCCGCGCCGCCAGCTCGACGCCGAACGGACGCATCACCAGCGTCCAGACGAAGGCGAACAGCAACCCCACAGGCCCGGCGAGGTTGGAATTGATGAAGCTCATGAAGTCGGCGTCGTAGGCGCCCTGGATGCTGATGAACGACGCGGTGTTGACGATGGTCAGCAGGGTTCCGAGGTAGAAGCGCGGCTGCACGGTGAGCGTGCCGACGCAGATGAACGGCACGGCGAACGCCAGCACCAGCATCGGGAAGTCGTGCAGGTTGGGCAGTACGAGGAACAGGTAGAGGCTGGCGAACAGCACCGACATAGCGGTCCAGAAGAAGAACCGGTAGATCTGCGGCGCCGGATCGTCCATCGCGGCGAAGAAGCTGCAGGCCACCGCGGCGAGGATCACCGCGCTGCCGCCGTCGCTCCAGCCGAGCAGGATCCACAGGAACGACGCCACGCTGATCGCGGCGATGGTCGAGCACACCGAGTAGAGCATCATGCCGCGGTCGAGGTAGGGCGTGAGGCGACCCAGCCGCCAGTGCCGGTACACCGCGCGCCACGGCGTCTGGCTCTCGGTCTGGATGGCGTGCTGCAGGCTGCGGCAGTCCTGCCACAGGTCGATCCACTCGCCGAGGCGATAGAGCGCGTTGGAAAACAGCAACTGGCGACGTTCGTCGAGCTGCTCCGAGCGGGGCTGCAGGCGCTCGAGACTGTCGCGCAGGGCCTGCCAGCGCTCGACCGGCGCGCCCTCGCGGGTGTCTCTGAGCCAGTCCCGCGTCTCGTCGAGCAACGGCGCCAGCCGCGCCACCAGCTCCGGCGAACGGCGCTCCAGCGCCCACCAGGCGTCGTCCAGCGCATCGACCACCGGCAGCAGGTGGATCATCCGCCCGCGCAGCTCCTTGGCATTGCGCACCGTCTGCGGCCGGGCTCCCTCATGGGGCAACTGGCCGATCATCGGCTCGAGGGTATTGAAGGTGGTGACCATCGAAGCCCGCAGCGCACCGACCTCATCCGGCTGCACGTCGCGCGCCAGAAAGCGGTCGCTGTAGGTGCTGGCATCGGCGAACCAGCGCCCCGCCGCGTCCACCAGCACGGGCGCCAGACGCCGCGGCCAGAACATGCTGCCGACCACCGCCGCGCAGACGATGCCGAGAAAGATCTCCTCGGTACGCGAAACGGCCACCTCGAAGACGGCTTCCGGGTTGTCCACCACCGGGAAGGCGATCAGCGGCAGGGTGTAGCCGGCGAGCATCAGCGCATAGCTGTTGGCGGTGCGCAGGTGCAGCGAGAGGAACAGCAGGACGCCGGTCCAGAGCGCGATGACGATGGCCAGCAGATAGGGCGTCTGCACCAGCAGCGGCACGAAGAACACCGCCGCGCTGGCGCCCAGAGCGGTACCGGCGGCGCGGTAGAGGGCCTTGGAACTGGTCGGCCCGACGAAGGGACTGGAGACGATGTACACGGTGGCCATGGCCCAGTACGGTCGGGGCATTTCCATGAGCAGCGCGATGTACAGCGCGATCATCGACGCGGCGAAGGTGCGCACGCCATAGAACCAGTCGCGCGCCGGCGGCACGCTGCTGAAGAACCCGGTCATGGCGCGCCCGAGCCCGGCACGCCCGCCGCCTCGAAGGCACGCAACACGCGCAGTGTCGCTTCGAGGTCGGCGGGAGCGACGTCCTGCAGTACCTCACGGCGCAGGCGGGTCAGTTCGGCTTCGATCGCCGACGCCAGCGCGCGCCCGCTCTCGGTGAGGCTGAGGGACTTGGCGCGACGGTCGGCGGCATCTTCGCTGCGACAGACGAATCCGGCGCTGCACAGCTGATCGAGCAGCCGCACCAGCGACGCCCCTTCCAGCCCGGCGGCATGGGCCACGGTGACCTGCCGCACGCCGTCGCCAAGCCGCGCGATCATCAGCAATGGCACCGCGCAGGCTTCGGAAATACCGTGGTTGACCAGCGCCGACTGGCAGATCCGCCGCCAGTGGCGGGTCGCCACCACCATGCCGCTGCTGATGCTGAGTCGAAGGGCGTCGAGATTCATAGGAATGAAATAGAATGCATAAACATAGTTCGCTAACTATCAATATGCGTGAAACCTGTCGGGCTCGTCAATTGTTCGCGACGAGCGACCTTGTCTACCTACGTCAGCGCCGTCTGGAGGAAGGTTCAACGAAGAACCGCGGATCGGTCGACATAGCCGCCCTGCCCTTTGCCGCATCGACGATGCCGCTCAAGTGCCGGTCACTCGAAGCCATGCCCCGCGTCGACCAGCAGGCGCCGGCCCCGGTCGAGGTCGGCGGCCTTGAGCATCAGGAAGTCGCCGTCGTACGTCGAAACGACGAAGATCCCCAGCCCCGCCTCCGACAAGGGACGCACCACCGACAGCACGATTCCGGTCTCGTCGAAGGCGAACGGCCCCACCAGTTGCAGGCAGGCCCAGCCGCCGTCCGAGGTCACGCCGGCCGGCACGCGATGCTGCGGACAGACGATGGACAACTCGTCCGCACTTCGGCTGATGGAGACGAAGCCCGGACCATCGGCCCACGCCGGAATAGACTCGAAACCGTCCAGTCGGGATACCGCATAGCGTTCGGGCAGCACGCGAAGGCGAACGGAGGCAGTCATTCGTGAATCCTGGAGGTAGGGATCGGCAAGTGGCGACGTGTGGAGAGCACAGCAAGGGAGGTGAACGACCAGCCGCCGACTCCATGCATCAGCCCGATGCAAGACGCCGACTGGTCGCCCGCGCGCATCATAAGCTACCGACGCGCTATTGACGTCAATTTCACATCTTTAACTGAAGCCGCAGAAACGCTTCCGCTCGCAAAGCGCAGCGGCGGTTTTTGCAGGCACAAAAAAAGCCGCTCAAGGCAGCTTCTTTTGTTTCTCCGGTGAGGGAGAAGATATGGCGCAGCGGACGGGACTCGAACCCGCGACCCCCGGCGTGACAGGCCGGTATTCTAACCGACTGAACTACCGCTGCGTGTCGGTTGGACTTTCGTCCGATTCTCACATGGTGGCTGATGACGGGATCGAACCGCCGACCCCCTGCGTGTGATGCAGGTGCTCTCCCAGCTGAGCTAATCAGCCTTCGCCTTGCGAGGTGGCGCAATTTACGCAGCGGCCGACGCTAAGTCAACACCCCGCTTGAACTTTTTCCGAAAACGCTCAGTCGGCGTAGATCATCTTTCGGGTCATGCCACCGTCCACGACGAACTCCTGGCCGGTGACGAAAGTGGCGTTCGGCGAGACCAGCCAGCTGACCAGCGAAGCGATGTCCTCCACCGTCCCTACCCTTCCTGCCGGATGCTGGTCGTGGTCGCTTTCGGACAGCGGATCGGCGCGCCGATCGCGTGGGTCGCGGGCGTCGATCCAGCCGGGGCTGACCGCGTTCACGCGGATATCCGGCCCCAGGCTGACCGCCAGCGCACGGGTCAATGCCAGCAGCCCACCCTTGCTCGCCGAATAGGCTTCGCTATGGGCTTCGGATTGATGCGCGCGGGTGGAGGTCAGGTTTACGATCGAACCGCCATGGGCGCGCAGGTAGGGCGCGCAATGCTTGGCCAGCAGCATAGGCCCGGTGAGATTGACCGCCAGGACGCGGTTCCACTCGCCCATGGGAAGGCTTTCCAGCGGCGAGTTATAGGGATCGGCGTGTCCGGCGTTGTTGATCAGCGCATCGAGGCGGCCGAACTGGCCAAGCACTTCGGCCACCGCGGTGGCGACCTGTTTCTCGTCGCTGACGTCCATCCGGATGAACCAGGCGCTTTCACCCAGCGCCCTGGCGACGCGCGAACCCCGTTCGCGCTCGACGTCGGCGAGCACCACCTGCCAACCCTCGGCGATCAGCCAGGCGGCGATCCCCAGGCCGATACCGCGCGCGCCACCGGTGACCAGCGCGACCTTGCCGTTCGCTCCTGCGGCGGAACGGGGCGCCCACTCCAGGGCGTCCCGCTCGCCCGCCGTCATACCGTGCGCAGGGCAGCGAGACCCAGAGCCAGGTCCGCCTTGATGTCGTCGATGTCCTCGAGGCCCACGGCGACACGGATCAGGTTGTCATGAATCCCGGCGCGTTCGCGATCCTGTTGCGACAGGCGACCGTGCGAGGTGGTCGCCGGATGGGCGATGGTGGTCTTGGTATCGCCCAGGTTGGTGGTGATGGAGATCATCCGTGTGGCATCGATGACCGCCCAGGCGCCCGCCTTGCCGCCGGCAACCTCGAAGCTCACCACCGCGCCGAACGCCTTCTGCTGCCGCTTGGCCAGCTCATGCTGCGGATGGCTGGCCAGGCCGGAGTAGTAGACGCGCTCTACGCCCGGCTGGCCTTCCAGCCACTGCGCCAGCTCCAGCGCCGACTCGCTGTGCGCGCGCATGCGCACGCGCAGGGTTTCCAGGCCCTTGAGGAACACCCAGGCATTGAACGGACTCAGCGTGGGACCGGCGGTACGCAGGAACCCCACCACTTCGGCCATCTGCGCCGCGCGACCGGCGACCACGCCGCCGAGGCAGCGACCCTGGCCGTCGATGTACTTGGTCGCGGAGTGGATGACGATGTCCGCACCGAGCTTCAGCGGCTGCTGCAGCGCGGGCGTGCAAAAGCAGTTGTCCACCGCCAGTAGCGCGCCGTGGGCGTGGGTGATTTCGGCCAGCGCGGCGATATCGACCAGTTCGGCGAGCGGGTTCGAAGGGGATTCGACGAAGGCCAGCCTGGTGTTCGGCTTGAACGCCGCGCGCCAGCCGTCGAGATCGGCCAGTGGCGGGTAGTCGACCTGCACGCCGAAACGCTTCAGGTACTTCTCGAACAGGCTGATGGTCGAGCCGAAGACGCTGCGCGAGACCAGCACATGATCGCCGGAACTGCACAGGCTCATGACCATGGCCAGGATCGCGGACATCCCCGAGGCGGTGGCGACCGCCTGTTCGGCGCCTTCGAGCGCGGCGATGCGCTCCTCGAACATGCGCACGGTGGGGTTGGTGTAGCGCGAATAGACGTTGCCCGGCACCTCGCCGCCAAAGCGCGCGGCGGCATCGGCAGCAGTGCGGAACACGTAGCTGGAGGTGAAGAACAGCGGCTCACCGTGCTCGCCTTCTGGCGTGCGCTGCTGGCCGGCACGCACCGCCAGGGTATCGAAACCTACGCCGCCCAGGTCGCTGTCGAGCCGACCGGCATCCCATTCCTGGGTCATATCGCTACCTCACGAAAAGTAGGACTGCAGGGTGCGCCGTGCGCGCCCTCGAAACGGACAGGGTCGCCCCTGCCCGCCATCAGTTGTTGTACAGGTCGATGATCGCGCTGACCGCCTGAGATTTGACCTTGCTCGCGTCGTTGCGCGCCTGCTCGATGCGGTTCAGGTAGGCCTCGTCGATGTCACCGGTGACGTACTTGCCATCGAACACCGCGCAGTCGAAGTTGGCGATCTTGATCTTCTTGCTGCCGCTGACCGCTTCGATCAGGTCCGGCAGATCCTGGTAGATCAGCCAGTCGGCGCCGATCAGCTCGCAGACTTCTTCGGTGGTACGGCCGTGAGCGATCAGCTCATGGGCGCTTGGCATGTCGATGCCGTAGACGTTCGGGTAACGCACCGCCGGTGCTGCCGAGCAGAAGTAGACGCTCTTCGCACCGGCTTCGCGGGCCATCTGGATGATCTGCTTGCAGGTGGTGCCACGCACGATGGAGTCGTCCACCAGCATCACGTTCTTGCCGCGAAACTCCAGCTCGATCGCGTTGAGCTTCTGCCGTACGGATTTCTTGCGCGCCGCCTGGCCGGGCATGATGAAGGTCCGCCCGATGTAGCGATTCTTGACGAAGCCCTCGCGAAACTTCACACCCAGGCGGTTGGCCAACTCCAGCGCGGCGGTGCGGCTGGTATCGGGAATCGGGATGACCACGTCGATGTCGTGCTGCGGACGCTCGCGGAGGATCTTGTCGGCCAGCTTCTCGCCCATGCGCAGGCGCGCCTTGTAGACCGAGATGCCGTCCATGATCGAGTCCGGACGCGCCAGGTAGACGTGCTCGAAGATGCACGGAGCGTATTTCGGATTCGTCGCGCACTGCCGGGTGAACAGCTTGCCGTCCTCGGTGATGTACACCGCCTCGCCCGGCGCCAGATCGCGGATCAGGGTGAAGCCGAGCACGTCCAGCGAGACGCTCTCGGAGGCGATCATGTATTCCACGCCCTCGTCGGTGTGGCGCTGGCCGAACACGATCGGACGAATGCCGTTGGGGTCGCGGAACCCGACGATGCCGTAGCCGGTGATCATCGCCACCACGGCGTAACCGCCCAGGCAACGCTCGTGCACGTGGGTGACGGCGGCGAACACGTCTTCCTCGGTCGGCTGCAGCTTGCCGCGCTGGGCCAGTTCGTGGGCGAACACGTTGAGCAGCACTTCCGAGTCGGAATTGGTATTCACGTGGCGCAGGTCGGATTCGTAGATTTCCTTGGCCAACTGCTCGACGTTGGTCAGGTTGCCGTTGTGTGCCAGGGTGATGCCGTACGGCGAGTTGACGTAGAACGGCTGTGCCTCGGCCGAGCTGGAGCTGCCGGCGGTCGGGTAGCGCACGTGGCCGATGCCCATGTGGCCGACCAGGCGCTGCATGTGGCGTTGCTGGAAGACGTCACGCACCAGGCCGTTGTCCTTGCGCAGGAACAGGCGACCGTCGTGGCTGGTGACGATCCCGGCAGCATCCTGGCCGCGGTGCTGGAGGACGGTCAGGCCGTCATACAGCGCCTGATTGACGTTCGACTTACCGACGATACCGACGATGCCACACATGTGACGCAACCTCACTGGTTCAGGCTAAAGACAGGTTTGCGAAGGCCGGCATGTTCGCACGACAACCGCATGACCTCTTTTACTTGGGCATCAGCCCACTGGCGTTCAATCCCTGGGAAACGGCGCTGTCGATCATCCAATGACCGGCAAGATTCAGAATCAGGTTCTTCGACCAATCGGCGACCATCAGGAAATGCGGCAACAGCACCGACTGTTGCCACCAGACGTCCTCCTGGACCGGCGCCAGGCTCAGCAGCCCCACAAGGACCACCACCAGCAGCGCACCGCGCGCCGCGCCGAAGACCATGCCGAGAAAACGGTCGGTACCGGAAAGGCCGGTGACCCGGATCAGCTCGCCGATCAGGAAATTGATCAACGCACCGACCAGCAGTGTCACCACGAAAAGAATGATGCAGGCGGCGATCACGCGCGCCGACGGGGTTTCGATGAAGCGGTCCAGGTACACCGACAGTGCACCGCCGAACATCCAGGCGACCACGCCGGCAACGATCCAGGTGAGCAGCGACAGGGCTTCCTTGACGAAGCCGCGCTTCAAACTGATCAGACTGGAAACGGCGATAACGGCGACTATCGCCCAATCGACCCAGGTGAATGCCACGATGCTGCCTGCCAACACGGTGCTGCCTGCGAACGGGAAAGGCGCGGAATTTTAGCAGAGCCGACCCGCTCCGGTAAGCGAAGCTTTCTATCGCCTCGCCTGGCTGCGCCTATCAGGGTTTGAAGCGCACCACGAAACCGTTGAGCTTCTGCTGCTTGTTGAGCTGATCGCGCAGACGGTCGGCCTCCGCCCGCTCGATCACCGGACCGACGAATACCCGGTTCATGTTCTCGGCGTTGCGGATGTAGGCGTTGTAGCCCTGATTGCGCAGGGTCGCCTGCAGCGTTTCGGCGCTGGCGCGATTGGACAGGCTGGCCAGTTGGACCGACCAGCTGATGGGGAGATTATTGGCATCCAGACGACTATCCGCCGGTTTGCTCGCCGGTGCCGGCGCGGGAACAGTTGCCGAGGGGGCAGCCGGAGCAGCCGGCGCGGTCGGCGCCGGAACGCTGGCGGCAGACGTAGCAGGCAAAGCGGCAATCGGCGTCTGAGGCGGATCGGCCGGCACCGGCTCGTCCGGCAGAGGCTGGGGCTCGGGCACCGCGACCGACTCGACCTCGATGGTCGGCGCCGCCGGGGTCGCCGGCATGCTCGGCGCGTCCACCACGACGCGACGCAGTTCGTCGTCGCGGGAGAGCAGCATCGGCACGAAGATCACCGCCAGCGCGACCAGCACCAGCGCGCCGACCATACGTTGCTTGAGCCCTTTGTCCAGCACAGCCATTCCCCGCTCCTAGTACCGGGCCAACCATTCCAGGGCCTCGGCCACACAATAAAAAGAACCGAATACCACGATTTCGTCGCCCGTCGACGCCCGCTCGCACTGAGCCTCGATGGCGCGGCCGATGTCGCCTGCGTCGCTCGCCTCGGCCCCGACCTCCTGCAACGCGGCCAGCAATTCGGCGGCCGGCCGAGAGCGCGGCGTCGGTAGCGCAGCGACCGACCAGCTGGAGATCTGTGGCAACAGCGGCTGCAGCACGCCCGCAAGGTCCTTGTCGGCCAGCAGACCGAACACCGCCAGACGTTGCCCGCCGATCGGCGTCGATGCCAGACGGCGTGCCAGGTACTCGGCGGCATGGGGATTATGCCCAACATCGAGCAACAGTGTCAGGGACTTGCCTCGCCAGTGAATCGCCCGCCGGTCCAACCGCCCGGTAACGCGGGTTCGCGCCAGCGCCTCGAAGAGCACCGGAGGATGCCAGTCGAGCCCCAGTAGCGCGAAGGCCTGCAGGGCGAGCGCTGCGTTTTCCATCGGCAGGTCTAGCAGCGGGAGGTCGTGCAGCTCCAGCACCTGGCCGGCGCCATCGCGGCCCTGCCAGTGCCAGCCCTGCTCGCCGATCGCCAGATCGTAATCGCGTCCCCGCAAGTACAGGGGCGCCTCCAGCTCGGCGGCCTTGTCCAGCAACGGCGCCGGGGGATCGAGGTCGCCGCACAGCGCGGGCTTGCCGGCGCGCAGGATGCCGGCCTTCTCGAAGGCGACCGACTCGCGGCTGTCGCCCAGCCAGTCGGCGTGATCGAGGCCGATGCTGGTGACCAGCGCCAGATCGGCATCGATTAGGTTCACCGCATCCAGCCGCCCGCCGAGGCCGACTTCGAGCACCACGGCGTCGAGCCCGGCCCGCCCAAACAACCAGAAGGCCGCCAGTGTGCCCATCTCGAAATAGGTCAGGGAAATCTCGCCACGCGCGGCCTCTACCGCGGTGAAGGCTTCGCACAGTTGCGCATCGCTGGCCTCGACGCCATTCAGCCAGACGCGCTCGTTGTAACGCAGCAGGTGCGGCGAGCTATAAACGCCGACGCGCAGCCCCTGCGCCCGCATCAGCTCGGCGAGAAACGCGCACGTAGAGCCCTTGCCATTGGTGCCGGTGACGGTGATCACCCGCGGCGCGGGTCTGCCCAGCCCGAGGCGCCGGGCCGCTTCCCGCGAGCGTTCCAGGCCCATTTCGATGGCCGTGGGGTGCAGTTGCTCGAGGTAAGCGAGCCAGTCGTCGAGGCTGCGCTCGATCATGCCTCGGCGGGAGCCTGGACCGGCGCCACGGAGTGCACGGGGCTGGGAAGCCCCATGAGCTGGGCGAGCAGGCGCGCCAGACGCGGGCGCAGTTCGGCACGGTGGATGATCATGTCGATGGCGCCGTGATCGAGAAGGAACTCGCTACGCTGGAAGCCTTCCGGCAGTTTCTCGCGCACCGTCTGTTCGATCACGCGCGGGCCGGCGAAGCCGATCAGCGCCTTGGGTTCGGCCACGATCACGTCGCCGAGCATGGCCAGACTGGCCGACACCCCGCCATACACCGGGTCGGTCAGCACGGAAATGAACGGCAGGCCTTCTTCGCGCAGACGCGCCAGCACCGCCGAGGTCTTGGCCATCTGCATCAGCGAGATCAGTGCTTCCTGCATGCGCGCGCCGCCGGACGCGGAGAAGCACAGCATCGGGCAGCGCTGCTCGAGGGCGACGTTGGCCGCGCGCACGAATCGCTCACCCACCACGGCACCCATCGAGCCGCCCATGAAGGAGAACTCGAAAGCCACCGCAACCACCGGAATGTCCTGCAGCGTGCCGCGCATGGCAATCAGCGCGTCCTTCTCGCCGGTGTCCTTCTGCGCAGCGGTCAGACGGTCCTTGTACTTCTTGCTGTCACGAAACTTGAGGCGATCCACCGGCTCCAGCTCTGCGCCGATCTCTTCGCGACCCTCCGGATCGAGGAAGATGTTCAGCCGCGCACGCGCATCGATGCGCATGTGGTGGTTGCACTTGGGGCAGACGTCGAGGGTCTTTTCCAGCTCCGGCTTGTACAGCACCGCCTCGCAGGACGGGCACTTGTGCCAGAGCCCTTCGGGCACGGAACTCTTCTTCACCTCGGACCGCATGATCGAAGGGATCAGTTTGTCTACCAGCCAGTTGCTCATGCTGTCGTTCTCCAAAGCTTCGGGCCCGCGCGCCACGAGGGCGCTTGCCGGGCGGATTCAAAGTCGCGACCGCGAGCGGCGCATTCGGCGTGCCAGGCACCCACGGGGCCGGGCTGATCCGCGCCGCCACTCGAACGAGCAGGCACACGGATCGAAAAACAGTTCGTCGACAGGCGCCGTAGAGCGCCCGCAGCGCTTCGCGCCTGCGTCGACGACGCGTCAGTGCTAGTGGACGGCTGACGAGGGAAGGCCGTCACATGAACAGCGTCCACGCGCAGCATCACGCCGCCGAGCCGCCTTTGACGGCATCGATGAACGCACGAATCTTCTGCGCATCCTTGATGCCCTTGCTGGCCTCCACTCCGCCACTGACGTCCACGGCATACGGACGAACCTGCCGAACGGCATCGGCGACGTTATCGGGCGTGAGCCCACCGGCGAGGATCAGCGGCTTGGACAGTTCCCGGGGAATCAGCGACCAGTCGAAGGATTCGCCGGTACCACCGGGAACACCGGCGACATAGGTGTCGAGCAGAATGCCGCTGGCCTTCGGGTAGCGGGCGGCCAGCGCGGCGATGTCATCGCCCGGCTTGACCCGCAGCGCCTTGATGAACGGCCGGTGATAGCCGTCGCAGGCATCCGCGCTTTCATCGCCATGGAACTGCAGAAGATCGAGCGGCACGGCGTCGAGGATCTCTCCCAGTTCGCAGCGACTGGCATCGACGAATAGACCGACGGTGGTTACGAAGGGCGGCAAGGCCGCGATGATCGCCCGCGCCTGCTGAACGGAAACCGCACGTGGGCTGCGCCGGTAGAACACCAGGCCGATCGCATCGGCACCGGCGTCAACCGCGGCGAGAGCGTCTTCGATGCGGGTAATACCGCAGATTTTGCTGCGAACGGCTGGCAAGTTGCGAGGACCTCGGGGATCTGATAGCCCCGAATGGTAGCAAATGCGCTTCTAGGCGTCAGCCATCACGTCCGGCAGGCCGGAGAGGAAATGCGGGCCCAGGTAGCGTTGGGGGAGCTCGAACTCGGCCGGATACTCGACCTGCACCAGGTACAGACCGAACGGATGCGCCGTCACGCCGCCGGTGCGTCGTACACGGGTTTCCAGCACTTCCCTAGCCCATTCCAGCGGACGCTCTCCGGCGCCGATGGTCATCAGCACACCGGCGATGTTGCGCACCATGTGATGAAGGAACGCGTTGGCACGGATGTCCAGAACGATGAAGCGACCGTGTTCGATCAGCTCGAGGTGATGGATGGTCTTTATCGGCGACTTGGCCTGGCACTGACGCGCGCGAAAGGCGCTGAAATCATGCGTGCCAACCAGACTGCGCGCGGCTTCGCGCATGCGCGCGATGTCCAGCGGGCGGTGATTCCAGGTCACCTCCTCAGCCATGTGCGCCGGACGAATCTGATCGTTGTAGATGACATAGCGATAGCGCCGCGCCATGGCCGAGAACCGCGCATCGAACGCGCGCGGCATGAACTTGGCCCAGGTCACGCTGATGTCCGGGGGGAGATTCAGGTTGGCGCCCATGATCCAGGAATGCAGCGAACGCTCCACCGAGGTATCGAAGTGCACCACCTGGCCGCTGGCATGTACCAGGGCATCGGTACGCCCCGCGCAGCTCAGGGTAACGGGTGCCCCACCGGCGACCTTGGACAGGGCCTTTTCGAGGGACTCCTGAATCGACGGAACGCCGGCGCGCTGACGCTGGAAGCCGCGGTAGCGGGTTCCGCGGTACTCAACGCCCAGGGCGACTCTGAAAAAGCCAGCGGCAGCCACTGGGGCTGCCGCTTCGGGTACTGCATCGGTCATATGTCAAACCAGTCGGGAAATCATCTCGCGCGCTTCCTGCTGCTGGGCAGAGTCGCCTTCGGCGAGCACTTCGTCGAGGATGTCGCGGGCGCCTTCGCTGTCGCCCATGTCGATGTAAGCACGCGCCAGGTCCAGCTTGGTCGCGGTTTCGTCGGTACCGGAGAGGAAGTCGAAATCGTCTTCGTCGCTCGGCCCGGCCAGGGTATCGGCTGTCATCGGCGCATCGGCGAACGGGTCATCGAACGGCTCATCGACAACTGGCTCGGGAACGACCGGCGGCTGAGCCTCGTCATTCATCTGATCGAGCTGCGCCGCAACGCGGTCGAGCTGCGCGGCGAAGTCGTCCTTCACCGGCTCATCGTCGTCCAGCGACAGATCGAAATCGGCCAGCGGCGCGTCGACCGAGCTGCGCGGATCGACGACCGGCTCTTGCGGCAACTCGAAGCTCGGCTCGTCGAGGGTGCCCGTCTCAGAAGTTACAACAGGCTCGTCTTCGAGGTTGAAGAGGAAGTCATCATCAGCGGACAGCGGCTTTTCATCGGCTTCCTGAGCGTCCAGATCCAGGTTGAAGTCGGCAAGCTCGTCGGTCAGGTCGGGGCTGGAAGCGCCCTCGTCCTTGTCCAGATCCAGATCCAGATCCAGATCGAAATCCAGATCCGGCTCGGCCGCTGGCGAGGACGTCGACGCAAATTGCAGGTCGTCATCCAGCGACAGATCGCCCAGGTCGTCTGCCGGCTCGGTCTTCGCAGCCGGGGACGTGTCGGTATCGAAGTCCAGATCGAGGTCGTCGAGATCGAAGGCATCGTCATCCAGGGCCGCACTGGGTGCAGGCTCCTGAATCGCCAGATCATCCAGATTGAACTCGTCACGCTCGTCATCGCGGGAGGCCGCGGCCGCGGCGCTAGCCAGGGCGGCGGCGGCCAGCGCACTCATGGCCGGGTAGCGGAGCTTCAGCGAGTCGATATCGGAACTGCTGCCGCCCATTTCTCGCAGTTCGTTTTCCTGGCGAACGAAGCCTTCCCGATCACCCAGCTCCGCATACACCTCCATCAGCTTGAGACGCAGGTCGGCACGTTGCGGCTCGTCATTGATGGCGCCCTGGAGCAACTCCGCCGCCTGGTTGAAACGGCCGTAGGCGATGTAGATGTCCGCCTCGCCCAGCGGATCGCCGGTCTGCGGCGTGACACGTTCACTGACAGGGGTCGAAAGCTCGACCTGCGGATCGTCGTCGAGGGCGTCGAAACTGCCGGCGCCCAGCCCCATGTCGCTGTCGAACTTGTTGGCGGCGTCATCGCCACCGATGATCACGTTGTTCTGCTGGACCGTTTCCTTGGCGGCATTGCGCCGCGACAGGATCAGCAGGGCGATAAGCAACAGCAGCAAGGCCCCGCCGCCCAGCAGGGCGAGCATGGTCGGATTGGCCAGCAGCGAGCCGAGGATACCTTCGTCGGGCTCGTCGGCCGCGGGCAGCGGTTGAGCAGGCGCAGGTTCCGGAGTTGGCTCGACCGGCGCGGGAGCCTGTTCGGCCTGAGGCTCCACGGGCGCGGCAGGTTCGGCGGGAGCAGCTTCCGGCGCAGTGGCCGGAGCGCCCGCAGCGTTCTCGGTGGCATCCGGTTCCCCGGCGGCTGCAGAAGGCTGGGCGCCAGCAGGCTGGTTTTCGGTGGGTGCTGCGGGCGCTGGTGTCGGCACAGCCGGGGCTGGCGAGGCGGTCGCGGGTGCAGCAGGCGTTGCCGGAGCCTGACCCTGCTCGGCCACGCTGGCCTGGAGTTTGGCCAACTGGCTGTCCTTGAGCTGGATCAGCCGCTGCAGCTTGTCCAATTGGCTCTGCAGGTCGTCGACCCGACTCTTCAGCTCGGCGCTTTCGCGACGTGACGAGTCGAGGCTCTCCTGCGTGACCGCAAGCTTGTCCACCAGCGCCTTGCTGTTACCGCCACCGGTGCCACCGGCATCGCTGCCGCTGGTGGCGCTGCCGGCTTCCGGAGCCACGAGGCGGAGGTTGTCGCTACGTTCGCTCTGCGCGGGCGCGGCGCCCGCTTCGGCGCGGCGTGTGGCATCCAGTTGCCGGGCGCCAGGTGCCGCGCGGCGACCCGAGCGCCAGGCGGCGTTCTGCGCAGCGACCTGGGCCAGCGCTTCGCTCTGCGAGCGGCTGCGGATCTGCTCGTCGGTGGGCAGGCGCAGTACCTGCCCGCTCTTCATGCGGTTGATGTTGCCGTCGAGAAAGGCATCCGGGTTGAGGTCCTGGATCGCCAGCATCGCCTGGTGGACGGTGCCGCCGCTGCGGACCTGCTGGGCGACTTCCCAGAGGGTGTCGCGGGAAGTGGTGCGGTATTCGCTGCTGGCAACGCGTGGAGCGGATGCCGCCGGAGCCGAAGGCCGTGGCGCGGTCGCGGGCGCTGCGCTCGGGGCCGGAGCGGGAGCCGGGCGCGGCGCGGTGGCTACCGGCGGACGCGTGGCCGGCCTGGCGACCGGCAGTTGCGGCGCCACGGCGGCCGCGGTTTCCGGGGAATACAGCGGCGGGTCGAGCAGCAGGGTGTACTCGCGCAGCAGACGACCGCTCGGCCAGAGCACTTCCACCATGAAGTTGAGGTAAGGCTCGCGCACCGGTTTGGAAGAGGTCACGCGGATGACGTTCTTGCCGTTGGCATTCAGGGCCGGGGTGAACTTGAGGTCGGTGAGGAAGAACTGGCGATCGACGCCGGCCTTGGCGAAATCTTCGGGAGAGGCCAGTTTCGGGCGGACTTCGTCGGTTTCGAGCCCCTTGACGTCGAGGAGCTCGATCTCCGCCTGCAACGGTTGGTTCAACGCGGATTTCAGGGTGACTTCGCCCAAGCCCAGCGCATACGTCATCCCTGAGGTGAGCGACGTAGCGGCTGCGATTGCCAGCACCAGTTTGCGAACCCGAACCATAGTGTTTTCCCTTGTTTTCGCCTTCCCCCGAAAACCCGGGGAGAAACTAGATACTCGCTGCCCGCTCCATCCTGGGATGGTCCCCGTCAGCGATCAGCCAAGCACGTAGCAACAAACCTAGAATAGTTCTTCAAACTCAAAGGTAAGTATCTTTTACGGATAGTGTTTTATCAACAACTCAGCCAGTTGCAGCACATTCAGCGCGGCGCCTTTTCGTACATTATCAGAAGCAATCCACAAATTGAGTTCATGGGGATCGTCCAGCCCGCCACGCACGCGCCCTACGTACACCACGTCCTGACCGACCGCATCCCCGGTGGCCGTCGGATAATCGTCCTCCAGCAACTCTACACCCGGCGCAGTGCCCAGTATTTGACGCACCGCGGCCATGTCCAGCGGCTCTTCGGCGATGATCGATACGCTGAGGCTGTCGCCGAAGAACACCGGCGCCTGGATGAAAGTCGAGGACACCGCCAGGCGCGGCAGGTCGAGGAGCTGCTTGAGCTCGCCAGCCAGACGCTTCTCCAGCGAGCCATGGCCGTGGGCATCGCATGCCTCCACCTGAGCCAGCAGGTTGAAGGCGATCTGCCGATCGAACAGACGCGGCTCCAGCGGGCGCAGGTTGAGCAGTTCCGTGGTCTGCCTGGCCAGCTCGCTGACGCCCTCGCGGCCGCGGCTCGACACCGCCAGGCAGGCGCTGACCGTGACCCGCTGCAATTCGACCAGTTGCCGCAACGGCGCCAGCACCACCGACAGCGCGATAGCTACCGGCGACGGGCTGCTCAGTTGCACGGGCAGGTTCAGCGCCTCGATCGCCAGCCCATTGGCCTCGGGCACCGCGCTCGGCGCGCGTTGCGCATCCAGCGCGCCGGTCACGTCGAGCAGCGAGCACCCCGCCGCTTCCGCCCGCGGCGCGTAGGAGCGGGTCAGCGCCTCGCCTGCGACGAAGAACACCAGGCTGACCTGGGAGAAATCGAAGTCGGCGACATCGCGCACGCGCAGGTTCTTGCCGCGAAACGGCAGCGATTCGCCGGCGCTTTCAGGGTCGCCAAGAAGGAACAGGTTGCCGACCGGGAAGTCGCGCTCGCCGAACAGTTCGACCAGGGTCTTGCCGACCTCGTCGCTGGCGCCGACTACGGCGATGTCGATGGTTTGGCTCATGACGGAAGCGGCCTCTTGCGAATGGAGAGGCACTTTATAGAGGAAAACCGGAGGGGGAAAGCACACGGCCCGCCGCCGTTCGCGGCGGGCGCGCGTGCCGGGAGCGGAGAGATCCGCTCCCGGAGGGCATCGCCATCAGCGTTCGAGGAGAATCCGCAGCATGCGCCGCAACGGCTCCGCCGCACCCCACAGCAACTGGTCGCCCACGGTGAAGGCGCCCAGGTAATGCGAGCCCATGTTCAGCTTGCGCAGGCGACCCACCGGAACGCTGAGGGTGCCGGTGACGGCGGTCGGCGTCAGCTCGCGCATGCTGATCTCGCGCTGGTTCGGCACCAGCTTGACCCACGGGTTGTGCTGGCTGATCAGCCCTTCGATATCGGACAGCGGCACGTCCTTGTTCAGCTTGATGGTCAGCGCCTGGCTGTGGCAACGCATGGCACCGATGCGCACGCAGATGCCGTCCACCGGGATCGGGTTCTTGAACCGCCCGAGAATCTTGTTGGTCTCGGCCTGACCCTTCCACTCTTCACGGCTCTGGCCGTTGGGCAGTTCCTTGTCGATCCACGGGATCAGGCTGCCGGCCAGCGGCACGCCGAAGTTTTCCGTCGGGAAGGCTTCGCTGCGCTGCATCTCGGCGACCTTGCGGTCGATGTCGAGGATAGCGCTGGCCGGGTTGGCCAGCTCGTCGGCCACGGAGGCTTCGATGGCGCCCATCTGTTTGATCAGCTCGCGCATGTTCTGCGCGCCTGCGCCGGAAGCCGCCTGGTAGGTCATGGCGCTCATCCACTCGACCAGGCCGGCCTCGAACAGGCCGCCGAGGCCCATCAGCATCAGGCTGACGGTGCAGTTGCCGCCGATGTAGTTCTTCACACCGCCGTCGAGCTTCTGGTCGATCACCTTGCGGTTGACCGGGTCGAGCACGATCACCGCGTCGTCGTCCATGCGCAGGCTGGAGGCGGCATCGATCCAGTAGCCCTGCCAGCCGGCTTCGCGCAGTTTGGGGAAGACTTCGCTGGTGTAGTCGCCGCCCTGGCAGGTGAGGATCACGTCCAGACCCTTGAGCTCGTCGATGCTGTAGGCGTCCTTCAGCGGAGCGACTTCCTTGCCCACGTCAGGGCCCTGGCCACCGACGTTGGAGGTGGTGAAGAACACCGGTTCGATCAGGTCGAAATCCCGCTCTTCCAGCATCCGCTGCATGAGCACGGAACCGACCATGCCGCGCCATCCGATCAAACCTACACGTTTCATCGCAACCGTACCTTTATTGTCGAAATCGCCCGCCGAACCGCGGCGGGCCGAAGAGATTAACGCCTGAAACCTCAGAGTGCACGCAGTGCCGCGACCACCGCATCGCCCATCTCGGCGGTGCCGACCTTGCGCATTCCGGCGGAATGGATGTCGCCGGTGCGCAGGCCCTGGTCGAGCACCTTGCTGACCGCCTGCTCGATGGCGTCGGCCGCCGGGGTCTGGTTGAAGCTGTAGCGCAGCATCATGGATACCGAGAGGATGGTCGCCAGCGGGTTGGCGATGCCCTGCCCGGCGATGTCCGGCGCGGAACCGTGGCAAGGCTCGTACATGCCCTTGTTGCTGGCGTCCAGCGAGGCCGACGGCAGCATGCCGATGGAGCCGGTGAGCATCGAGGCTTCGTCGGAGAGGATGTCGCCGAACATGTTGTCGGTGACGATCACGTCGAACTGCTTGGGCGCGCGGACCAGTTGCATCGCGGCGTTGTCGACGTACATGTGCGACAGCTCGACCTGCGGGTAATCCCTGGCCACCTCCTCGACCACTTCGCGCCAGAGCTGGCTGGAGGCGAGCACGTTGGCCTTGTCCACCGAGCACAGCTTGTTGCCGCGCACGCGCGCCATGTCGAAGCCGACGCGCGCGATGCGGCGGATTTCGCTCTCGCTGTAGGGCAGCGTGTCGAAGGCCTTGCGCTCGCCGTTCTCCAGGGTCTCGGTACCACGCGGGGCGCCGAAGTAGATGCCACCGGTGAGTTCGCGAACGATCAGGATGTCCAGGCCGGAAACCACTTCGGGTTTCAGCGACGAGGCGTCGGCCAGTTGCGGGTAGAGGATCGCCGGACGCAGGTTGGCGAACAGGCCCAGTTGCGAACGGATCTTCAGCAGGCCGCGCTCGGGACGGATGTCGCGCTCGATCTTGTCCCACTTCGGCCCGCCGACCGCGCCGAGCAGCACCGCATCGGCCGCGCGGGCGCGCGCCAGGGTCTCGTCGGCCAGCGGCACGCCGTGCTTGTCGATGGCGGCGCCGCCGATCACGTCTTCGATCAGTTCGAAGCCCAGGCTGTACTTCTCGTTGGCCAGGTTCAGCACCTTGACCGCCTCGGCCATGATTTCCGGACCGATGCCGTCGCCAGGGAGAACCAGAATCTGCTTGCTCATGCTTTTCTCTCGTTGGGTGCCGCCTGGCACCGGTAAAAAATCAACGTTCGGCCCAGACCAGCAGCACGTCGGTGCTGAAGGAGCCGTCGTCGGCAATCTCGAAATACTCGCGAACCTCGTCGCCCACCGCCTGCTGCATCGCCCGGATCGCCGCGCGGAACACATCCGGCGTGCGCATGCGCTCGACCCAGGAGCTGTACTCCAGGCGCAGGCGCTGACGGCTGCACGCGGTCACCACCAGACCGGCCTCGCCAAGCTGCCGGGTCCACTCGGAGGGCGAATAATCGCGCGCATGGCTGCTGTCGCGCAGCACTTCCACCGTTTGCAGATGCGTATCGAACAACGGCAGGCCGGGTGCCGCGACATCGACGAAGGCGGCCAGGCCACCCGGTTTGAGCACCCGGCGCACTTCGCGCAGGGCCTGGCCGAGATCACTCCAATGGTGCGCGGAGTAGCGGCTGAAGACGAAATCGAAGCGGGCATCGGCGAACGGCAGGTGCTCGGCCGCGCCGCATTGGGTGCGGATGTTGCCCAGGCCGCGCTCGCCGGCGGCTTTGGCCACCACGTCGAGCATGTCCTGCGACAGGTCGTAGGCGACCACTTCGGCCACCGCCGGTGCGACATGGAACGCCACGTGGCCGGCGCCACAGCCGAGATCGAGCAGACGCGCATCGGCGCGGCCGGCGACCGCGGCCTGGAGGGCGGCGAATTCGCTGCCCTGCGCATGCACGGCGCTGTTCAGGTAGGCGTTGGCCTGTTCGCCGAACTGCGTCTGCACCACCTGGGAATGGGCTTTCTGGTTCACGTCGTGACTCCGCGTAGAGGGCAAGGTGCGCATGGCGCACCCTACGGCGCGCCGCTTACTTGATGGCGCCGAACAGCCAGGGCTGGCGCTGCTGGTGACCGGCCTCGAACTGCTTGATGGCATCGGCGTCCTGCAGGGTCAGGCCGATGTCGTCGAGCCCGTTGAGCAGGCAATGCTTGCGGAAGGCGTCGACCTCGAACGAATAGCTCTTGCCGTCCGGTCGGGTCACCGTTTGCGCGGCGAGGTCGACGGTTAGCTGGTAGCCCTCGTTGGTCTCGACCTGCTCGAACAGCTCGTCGACTTCCTCGTCCTTCAGGATGATCGGCAGCAGGCCGTTCTTGAAGCTGTTATTGAAGAAGATGTCGGCGTAGCTCGGCGCGATCACGCTGCGGAAGCCGTACTCGTCCAGCGCCCAGGGCGCGTGCTCGCGGGAGGAACCGCAGCCGAAGTTTTCCCGGGCGAGGAGCACGCTGGCGCCCTGGTAGCGCGGGAAGTTCAGCACGAAATCCTTGTTGATCGGGCGCTTGGAGTTGTCCTGGTTCGGCTGGCCGACATCGAGGTAGCGCCACTCGTCGAACAGGTTCGGCCCGAAGCCGGTGCGCTTGATCGACTTGAGAAACTGCTTGGGGATGATCTGATCGGTATCGACGTTGGCGCGGTCGAGCGGCGCGACGAGACCGGTGTGCTGGGTAAAGGCTTTCATGTGTGCTTCCTCAGGCCTGGATCAATTCGCGAACGTCGATGAAACGGCCGGTCACCGCGGCGGCGGCGGCCATCGCCGGGCTGACCAGATGGGTACGCCCACCGGCGCCCTGGCGGCCTTCGAAGTTGCGGTTGGAGGTGGAAGCGCAGTGTTCGCCGCTGCCGAGCTTGTCCGGGTTCATCGCCAGGCACATCGAGCAGCCGGGCTCACGCCATTCGAAACCGGCGTCGAGGAAGATCTTGTCCAGCCCCTCCTCCTCGGCCTGCTGTTTGACCAGCCCGGAACCCGGCACCACCATCGCCTGGATCACGTTGGCCGCGACCTTGCGGCCCTTGGCCACTTCGGCGGCGGCGCGCAGGTCTTCGATCCGCGAGTTGGTGCAGGAACCGATGAACACACGGTCCAGCTTGATATCGGTGATCGCCTGATTGGCGGCCAGGCCCATGTACTTGAGTGCGCGCTCGATCGAATCGCGCTTGACCGGATCGGCCTCGCGCGCCGGGTCCGGCACGTTCTGGTCGACGGCGAGGACCATTTCCGGCGAAGTGCCCCAGCTGACCTGCGGCTTGATCTCTTCGGCACGCAACTCGACCACGGTGTCGAAATGCGCGTCGTCGTCCGACACCAGGTCGGCCCAGGCCGCCACGGCCTTGTCCCAGTCCTCGCCCTTGGGCGAATACGGGCGGCCCTTCACGTAATCGATGGTCTTCTGGTCCGCGGCGACCATGCCGACGCGGGCACCGGCCTCGATGGACATGTTGCAGAGGGTCATGCGGCCTTCCATCGACAGATCGCGGATCGCGCTGCCGGCGAATTCCAGCGCATGGCCGTTGCCGCCGGCGGTGCCGATCTTGCCGATCACCGCGAGGACGATGTCCTTGGCGGTCACGCCGAAGGGCAACTTGCCTTCGACGCGTACCTGCATGTTCTTCATCTTCTTGGCGATCAGGCACTGGGTGGCGAGCACGTGCTCGACTTCCGAGGTGCCGATGCCGTGCGCCAGCGCACCGAACGCACCGTGGGTCGAGGTGTGCGAATCGCCGCAGACCACGGTCATGCCCGGCAGGGTCGCGCCCTGCTCCGGGCCGATCACGTGAACGATGCCCTGGCGCACGTCGTTCATCTTGAATTCGAGGATGCCGAAGTCGTCGCAGTTCTCGTCCAGGGTCATCACCTGGATGCGCGAGACTTCGTCGGAGATCGCCGCAAGGCCGCCCTGCCGCTCGGTGCGGGTAGTCGGCACGTTGTGGTCGGGCGTGGCGATATTGGCGTCGATGCGCCAGGGTTTGCGACCGGCCAGGCGCAGGCCCTCGAACGCCTGCGGCGAGGTCACCTCGTGAAGGATGTGGCGGTCGATGTAGATCAGCGACGACCCATCGTCGCGCCGCTTCACTTCGTGGGCTTCCCAGAGCTTGTCGTAGAGCGTCTTGCCGGCCATTTCGGTTGTTTCCTCATCAGGATCTTTTCTATGCCGGGGGTGGCGCTGCATAAAACCCACCTGGCTTGTAGGGGCGAATGCTAAAGGGCACGCCTGGATAACTCCAATTCATCTTTTTCATCAGGCGCATTCCCGCCGGGAATGACTTGAGCTATAACGCCAGCGAAAGCCGCCCGAAGCGCGCGCTCAAGGGATCTACCGTGGACCTCGCCAACCTCAACGCCTTCATCGCCGTCGCCGAAACCGGCAGTTTTTCGATAGCCGGTGAACGCCTACACCTGACCCAACCGGCGGTGAGCAAGCGCATCGCCGCCCTCGAGCAGCAGCTCAAGGTGCGCCTGTTCGACCGCCTGGGCCGCGAAGTCAGCCTTACCGAAGCCGGTCGCGCCTTGCTGCCGCGCGCCTATCGCATCCTCAACGTGCTCGACGATACGCGCCGCGCGCTGACCAACCTGAGCGGCGACATCAGCGGTCGGCTGACCCTCGCCACCAGCCACCACATCGGCCTGCATCGCCTGCCGCCGCTGCTGCGCGCCTTCACCCGCGCCCATCCGCAGGTGGCGCTGGACATCCAGTTCCTCGATTCGGAAGTGGCCTACGAGGAAATCCTCCATGGCCGCGCCGAGCTGGCGGTGATCACCCTGGCGCCTGCCACGGCGGCGCCGGTGAAAGCGGTGCCGGTATGGAGCGACCCGCTGGATTTCGTCGCCGCGCCCGAGCACCCGCTGGCCTTGAAGCAGCGGATCAGCCTGGAGGACGTCGCCCAGCACCCGGCGGTGTTTCCTGGCGGCAACACCTTCACCCATCACATCGTGCAGCGGCTGTTCGAGGGCCAGGGGCTCACGCCGAACATCGCCATGAGCACCAACTACCTGGAGACGATCAAGATGATGGTCTCCATCGGACTGGCCTGGAGCGTGCTGCCGCGGACCATGCTCGACGAGCAGGTGGCGCGCCTGCCGCTGGACGGTATCCAGCTCGATCGCCAGCTGGGCTATATCCTGCACACCGAGCGAACGCTGTCGAATGCGGCAAAAGCCTTCATGGCCCTGCTCGACCGCAGCGCCGATGGTTGCGCTGGCGTCGGGACGGACGCTAACGTAGCCACATAATGGCATTCTGCCGCTGCACGACCCTGTCGCGCGGCCGCCAGCCCCAAGAAGAATCGCGATGGCCGACAAGCGCCGCTTCCCCAATCCCCGCATCGTTCCGCAAGACTCGCCTGGCTTCGACGATATCTGGCACGACGCGCCTCTGCTGCTGGCGGCGCTGGACGGTGCGCATCTCGGCGTCTGGTACTGGGACGTCGACAGCGGCGAACTCCATGCCTCGCCGGGCGCGCTCAGGCTGTTCGGCCTCGATGGCAGCGGCCGGGCGGGCGCCGTCGATTACCTGAGCCAGGTGCCGGACGAGGAACAGGGCGAGGTCCTGGCGATCTTCCAGGCGCTGGCCGACGGCAGTGCGCAGACCTATCGCCACCGGATGCACCGCGCCGACGGCGGCCTGTACTGGCTGGAACTCGGTGGCAGCCTGCGCCAGCGCGAAGACGGCAGCCGCCTTCTGCTCGGCGTATGCCGCGGCATCGACGAGCAACGGGCGCGCGAGGAAGCGCTGATCAATTCAGAGCACCGCTTCTCCAGCCTGTTCGAGATGAGCCCGGACGCGATCTTCCTGGTGAAGTACCCCGACGGGCTGCTGATCGAAACCAACCACCAGTTCAAAACCCTGTTCGGCTGGAGCCGCGCACAGACGCAAAACCACACCACCCAGGACATCGGGCTTTGGGTCAACCTGGCGCAACGCGACTTCATCATCCGCAGCGTCTCGCTGACCTCGGACCCGGTGATCCAGGAGGTCCAGCTGCGCACCCAGGACGGCCGCGTGCTCGACGGCACGCTGTCCTGCAAGCACCTGGAAATCCACGACGAGCCCTTCCTGCTCTGCACCTTCCTCGACACCAGCGAGCGCAAGCGCGCCGAATCCGCGCTGCGCGCCAGCGAGAACAAGTTCGCCAACGCCTTCCTTAGCAGCCCCGATGCGGTGGTGATCACCGAACTGCTCAGCGGGCGCTTCCTCGAGATCAATCCGGGCTTCGAGCGCCAGTTCGGCTGGAGCAAGGCCGAAGCCCTCGGCCGCACCTCGATGGACCTGGGCATCTGGAGCGACCTCAGTGAACGCCAGCGCATGCTCGAAGCCCTGAAGCAGGGCCATTTCCGCGACCTCGAGGCACACCTCTACCATCGCGATGGCCGGCGCAGCATCAACCTGCTGTACGGCGGCGAGGTGGAACTCGAAGGCCAGCGCTGCCTGGTGCTGACGGTGCGCGACATTACCGGCCAGCGCGAACAGGAGCAGGCGCTGAAAGTCAGCCAGGAACGCCTGCAACTGGCGCTGGAATCCGCCTCCCTGGGCACCTGGAACTGGCACATTCCGAGCGACGCGTTGTACGGCTCCGCGCGCTCGTCGGCGCTTCACGGGCTCGCCGAGCAGCCCTACCAGGGCAACTTCCAGGACTTCTTCGGCAGCGTCTATCTGGATGACCGGATCAAGATCCGCAAGACCTATCGGGCGCTGCTCGCCAGCCGCCGCACCGAGTACCAGAACGTCTACCGCACGCGCCTTGCCGACGGGCGCCTGCGCTACCTGGAAAACACCGCCAGGCTCTACCGCGACGAGCGTGGCAAGCCGCTGCGCATGGCCGGCATCCTGGTCGACATCACCGACCGGGTGGAGCGCGAGCAGCGCCTGGCGGCCTCGGAGGAGAAATTCGCCACCCTGTTCGAGGCGAGCCCCGACCCGATCTGCGTGACCCGCGTGGACCCGGGCACCTTCATCGAGATCAATCCCAGCTTCACCGCCACCTTCGGCTGGAAGCCCGAGGACGCGGCCGGCAAGAGCGCCGAGCAGTTGAATTTCTGGGCCGACCCGGAACAGCGCCAGCGGCTCTACGAGCGGATCCAAACCGAACGCGAGCTGACCAACATCGAAGCGCATTTCCGCACGCGCGCCGGCCAGGAGCTGACCTGCGTGATCTCCAGCCGCTTCATCCATGTCGACGGCGCGCTGTGCATCACCACCACCTTCCGCGACATCACCAAACGCAAGCGTGCCGAAGCCGCACTGCAGGCCAGCGAGGAGAAGTTCGCCAAGGCGTTCCACTCCAGCCCGGACGCCATCACCATCAGCGAGCGCGACAGCGGCCGCTACATCGAGGTCAACGAGGGCTTCACCCGGCTCACCGGCTACCGCGCCGACGAGGTCATCGGCAAGAGCGTGTTGGAGCTCGACATCTGGGCCGACCCCGCCGAGCGCGAGGCGATGATCGAGACGCTGAAGCGCGATGGCCGGGTCAAGCACCAGGAGCTGCGCGGCCTGCACCACAACGGCGAGATCCTCACCTTCGAGGTGTCGGTGGAGCCCATCGAGCTGAATGGCATGCACTGCCTGCTGCTCACGGCGCGCGACATCAGCCAGTTGAAGGCCGCGCAGGCCCAGGTGCAGCACCTGGCCTATCACGACTCGCTGACCAACCTGCCGAACCGCGCGCTGCTGATGGACCGTCTCAAGCAGCAGATCGCCCTGCTCCGCCGCCACGGCATGCGCGGCGCGCTGATGTTCGTCGACCTCGATCACTTCAAGCACATCAACGACTCCCTCGGCCACCCGGTCGGCGACGCCGTGCTGAAGATGATCACCGCACGCCTGGAAGCCAGCACCCGCCAGGAGGACACCGTCGCTCGCCTGGGTGGCGACGAGTTCGTCGTGCTGCTCTCCGGGCTGGAGGGCGAACGCGGCGAAGTCACCCGCCGGGTCCGGCAGATCGCCGACAAATTGCGCCGGCTGCTCGCCGAACCCATGCTGCTCGACGGCCAGCGCCTGCAGGTCACGCCGAGCATCGGCATCGCGCTGATTCCCGATCATGGCAGCACCCCGGCGGACCTGCTCAAGCGCGCCGACATTGCCCTGTACAAGGCCAAGGAGCAGGGGCGCAACGCCATCCAGCTGTTCCGCAGCAGCATGCAGGAAGCCGCCAGCGAACGCCTGCGCCTGGAAAACGACCTGCGCCTCGCACAGGCACGCAACGAATTCGACCTGCACTTCCAGCCGCAGGTGGACGCCCGCAGCGGCCGCATCGTCGGTGCCGAGGCGCTGTTGCGCTGGGAGCATCCGACGCTGGGGCCACGCCCACCGGGGCAGTTCATCCAGATCCTGGAGGAAAGCGGGCTGATCTACGAAGTCGGCGGCTGGGTCCTGCAGCGCGCCTGCGAGGTCTGCGCCGAGCTGCTGCGCGACGGACTGATCGATGCGCAGCACTTCAGCCTGTGCATCAACATCAGCCCGCGCCAGTTCGGCCACAGTGACTTCGTCGCCCGTGTCGAACGCTGCCTGGAACAAAGCCAACTGCCGGAAACCCTGCTGAAGCTGGAGATCACCGAAAGCATCGTGATCCAGAACCTCGAGGAGACCATCGCCAAGATGCTGCGCCTCAAGCGTCTGGGCCTGACCTTCGCGATGGACGATTTCGGCACCGGCTACTCGTCGCTGACCTACCTCAAGCAGCTGCCGGTGGACATGCTGAAGATCGACCAGTCGTTCGTCCGAGACGCGGTGAACAACCCCAGCGATGCGGAAATCGTCCGCGCCATCATCGCCATGGCGCGCGCACTGGGCCTGGAGATCCTCGCCGAGGGCGTCGAGCAGAAGGACCAGCTCGCGCTTCTCCAGCGCCAGGGCTGCCACCTCTATCAGGGCTACCTGTTCAGCAAGCCGCTGCCGCTGGAGCGGTTCCGCGAATTGCTGAAAAACGCGGCGCCAGCCGACTGATCCCGAGCGGAAAATCGCGGGCAAGAAAAAGGGGCGCCACGGCGCCCCTTTTCGTCTTTGACGATGACTCAGCTGTTCAGCGCCGGACGCTCGCTGGCGATCGGAATGCGCTTGGCCTTCGCTTCTTCCGGTACGACGCGCAGCAGGTCGATGCTGAGCAGCCCGTTGGCCAGTCCGGCCGATTTCACTTCGATGTGGTCGGCGAGGCGGAACGACAGCTTGAAGCCGCGCTGGGCGATGCCCTGGTGCAGGAAGGTGACGTTTTCCTCGCTACGCTCGCGCTTGCCGCCGCTGACGGTCAGTACGCCGCGCTCGACCTGCAACTCGAGATCGGACTCCTGGAAGCCGGCCGCAGCGATGACGATGCGGTACTGGTCGTCGGCGTGCTTCTCGACGTTGTAGGGTGGGTACGAGCTGCCGGCGTCATTGCGCAGGGCCGACTCGAAGAGATCGTTGAAACGATCGAAACCGATGGATTGGCGGAACAGTGGAGCCATGGAAAGAGCAGTACTCATGTCGAATCTCCTGAATAATCAGCAAGTGGTAAGTGGCGGAAACCCGTCTTCGGCATCCCCGCGAGAACCAAGATGAGGACGCAGAAAACGATTTCAAGCCCGCCGAAAAATACCGTTCGTCAGGAAATCTTCAGGACGAAAACAGGCGCAGCACCCAACGCGCTGCTGGACTTGGGTGGTCGCTGAGTTGGAGAGAACTCAGGCGATTCGCATCGCCGGCAGCGCCATCGGGTCCACGCCGAGCAGGCGGTCGATCAGGGGGCAGTCGCTCTCCCGACGGATCGCGCCGAACAGCGCCACCGCCTCGGGATAGCTGCGCATCAGCATGGCCAGCCACTGCTTGAGGCGCCCCGGCGCATAGCGCGGCGACAGCTTGCGCCGTGCCTGCAGCCAGAACGCGCGCAACAGCGGCAGCAGCTCGCTCCAGGTCATCGGTTCGTCCGCGCGCCCGGCCTCCGCCGCGGCGATCTGCCGGGCGAGATCCGGGCAGGAAACCAGTCCGCGACCGAGCATGATGTCGCGGGCGCCGCTGATCTCGCGGCAGCGCCGCCAATCCTCCAGCGTCCAGATATCGCCGTTGGCGAACACCGGGACCGGCACCACCTCCTGCACGCGCGCCACCCATTCCCAGTGCGCCGGCGGCTTGTAGCCCTGCACCTTGGTTCGCGCATGGACCACGATCTGCGCGGCGCCAGCGTCCGCCAGCGCCCGCGCGCAATCCAGCGCGACATCGGGGCTGTCGAAACCCAGGCGCATCTTCGCCGTGACCGGAATCGCCGCCGGCACGCCGCGGCGAACCTCGGCAACGATCGCGTGAAGCAGCTCGGGCTCCCTGAGCAACACCGCACCGCCACGCGATTTGTTCACGGTCTTCGCCGGGCAGCCGAAGTTGAGGTCGATCACCGGCGCGCCCAGGCCACAGGCGAAGGCCGCGTTGTCGGCCAGACAGGCGGGATCGGAGCCGAGCAGTTGCACCCGCATCGGCGTGCCGGACGGCGTGCGCGAACCGTCGCGCAGTTCCGGCGCCAGCTTGTGGAAGTGCGAGGCGGGCAACAGCCGGTCGCTGACGCGGATGAACTCGGTGACGCACCAGTCGACGCCGCCGACGCCGGTCAGCACATCGCGGAGAATTTCATCGACCAGCCCCTCCATGGGCGCCAGGGCGATCTGCATAACGGCGGTCTCGCGGAAAAAGTCGCGTAGTTTACGTGCCCCGTCCGGGCGGGCACAGGGGCCGGGAGCTATCGCCGGCGCCGGCTGTCTGTGTAGACAGGACATGGAGAATCGACGATGAACCTGCAAAGAAGCCTGCTTGCCGCGCTGCTCACGGTTTCCTGCGGACTGGCCACGGCCAGCCCGCCACCGGCGATGGGGAACGGCGCGATGGCGCCGCCAGCGGAAAACCCGGCACCCGATTCGCCGGCACGGCTGATCGTAAGTCGCGACGAGGAAGGGCTGAATGCCTGCACGGTAGACCTGTACGTCCAGAGCCAGATGGCGGCACAGATACCGCCGGGCGAACAGGTGGTGCTGGAAGTGGCGGCCGGCGATATCGCCCTGAGCGTCGCACAGGCCGGCTCGGCGCTGTGCAAGCCGGACCAGGCCCAGGTCAGCGTACAGTCGGTGCTTCTGCAGCCGGGCGAGACCCGCGGCTACAAGGTGATGCAGAACGCGTCCGGATTCTTCCTCTCGCCGCAGATCGAGTGACTCAGCCCCTGGCGGCGGCAGGAAGCAGCGCGCGCCCGTAACCCTCGACGAACTCTGCAGGCATTCGCTTGGGGCGGCCGGTGGACAGTTCGATGCAGACGAAGGTGGTCTGCGCGCGCAGCAGCACGCTGGCATCGCTGCCCCGTATCAACTGGAAGTGCCGGTTCATGCGCAGGCGCTGATCGGATTCGACGATCCAGGTCGCCATGCGCAGCTCGTCACCCTCGTGGGCGGCAGCCAGGTAATCGATCTCGTGCCGCACCACGGCCATCGCCCGGTCGAGCCGACGGTACTCGGCCAGGTCCAGCCCCAGGCTCTGCGAATGACGCCAGGCGCAGCGCTCCAGCCAGCTGACGTAAACCGCATTGTTGGCGTGGCCGAGGCCGTCGATGTCTTCGGCGGCGACCTGGATGTCGGTCAGGAAAGGCTCGGGGAAATCCCAGTTCACGGTTCGACTCCCGGTTGGCAAAGACTGCGAGTCTAGCGGTTGCGATGCGCCGAACGAAAATCCGGCGACAGAAAAACAAAAGGGCCACCCAATGAGGGGTGACCCTTAACATCCCGTAAGACACGGGTAAAAAAATGGCGTCCCCTAGGGGACTCGAACCCCTGTTACCGCCGTGAAAGGGCGGTGTCCTAGGCCACTAGACGAAGGGGACG
>NZ_FNNU01000006.1 GCF_900106975.1 Pseudomonas kuykendallii
CAACCCATTGATTTACAAGAGGTTTTACTTGAGGACTGCGCCGGAAGTGGTGCGCATTATAGACAGCCCAAAACTCACGTCAACCGCTTTTTCGAAAGAGTTTTCAGCTGACAGATTTGCCTACATTTATATGGAAGAGCGAGCTAGGTACCGCCGGCAGCCCTGGGAGCCGCTTCCACAACTATATGTGTCGTGAACAGAATAAAAGCTACCGGTACGCCCTCGGTTGGGATACTCTGCATGAGAGCCGTGGGCGAGACTGCACCATAGGCCTTAAATTTTTCTGGAGTTGCACAATGGCTAATCGCCAAACTGGTACCGTTAAGTGGTTCAACGATGAAAAAGGCTTCGGCTTCATCACCCCGACTGATGGCTCTGCCGATCTGTTCGTACACTTCAAAGCCATTCAGAGTGATGGATTCAAAAGCCTGAAAGAAGGCCAGCAGGTCTCCTTCGTTCCCGCTAAGGGCCAGAAAGGCATGCAAGCCGAAGAAGTGCGCGTAGACTAAGTCTGCAGCTCTACTGAAAAAAGCCCCGCTCGCGGGGCTTTTTTTATGCCTGAAGAAACGCATCCGGTTACCAGAAAGCCCGTAGCCAGGCCCCTGCAGACGAACTCTGCATGTCGGGGGCAGTCAGCTCTAGGGTGACTAACCCGGGAGCAGATGATGGAAATCAGTTTGGAAGGCCAGGTCGCCCTGGTTACCGGAGCCAGCTCCGGAATCGGCAAAGCGGCCGCCAAAGCGCTGGCCGACGCCGGCGCCGCAGTCGTAGTCAACTACAACTCACATGCCGAACCCGCCCAGCAGCTGGTCGCGGAGATCCGGGCGGCCGGCGACAGGGCGATAGCCGTGAAAGCCGATGTCTCCAGCGAGTCGGACGTCGAGCAGATGTTCAGGCAGACCCTGAACGAGTTCGGCAGGCTGGACATCCTGGTGGCGAACTCCGGCATGCAGCGCGACGCCGCAATTCTGGACATGACGCTGGAGGACTGGAACGCCGTCATCCAGGTCAACCTCACCGGTCAGTTCCTCTGCGCCCGGGCGGCCATCCGCCAGTTCGTGGCGCAGGGCATCGATTCCTCCATATCCCGCGCGGCCGGCAAGATCATCCATATGAGCTCGGTACACGAGCGCATCCCATGGGCGGGACATGTCAATTACGCCGCGTCCAAAGGGGGTGTCGACCTGCTCATGCGAAGCCTTGCGCAGGAGGTCTCCCACCAGCGCATTCGTATCAATAGCGTGGCGCCTGGCGCCATCAGGACGGCGATAAACGAAGAGGCTACCCAGGGCGATGCGGCGGACAAGCTCCTCGAGCTGATTCCTTACGGCCGGATCGGAGCCGTTGAGGACGTGGCCAACGCGATCGTCTGGCTCGCCTCCGACGCCTCCGACTACGTGGTCGGGGCCAGCCTGTTCATCGATGGAGGCATGAGCCTCTACCCGGAGTTTCGTGATAATGGATGAAGCCCACATGCAACGCCCTATCGAGGCTCACGGCATCATTGGCGACATGCAGACCGCCGCGCTGATCGCCGACGATGGCTGTATCGACTTCCTCTGCTGGCCGAACTTCGACAGCCCCACCATCTTCGCTTCCCTGCTGGACAGTCCGAAGGCCGGAGCCTTCGAGATCGCTCCGGACATTCCCTCCCCGCGTCATCAGCAAATCTACCTGCCCGACAGCAACATTCTGCAGACCCGCTGGCTAGGTGAAACGGCCATCGCCGAGGTGACCGACTTCATGCCCGTAGGCAACCATCAGGGGTCGCCGCGGCTAATCCGGCAGGTCAACGCGGTGCGCGGCGAGATCAGATTCACGATGCGTTGTGCCGTGCGACACGACTATGGACGCGCCGAAACCCGCGCGGAGGCCGACGGCGCAGACGTGTGCTTCCGCGCCGAAGGGCAACCGACGCTTCGCCTCGCCGCCACCTGCTCGCTGACGATCGAGGACGGCGCCGCGTTGGCCGAGTTCGTCCTCGCCGAAGGTGAGAGCGTCCAGTTACTGCTGAGCGACGCCAGCGACCGTCGGATGAATGCTGACGACGCCCAGCACTGCCAGCAGGAGACCCTCTCCTTCTGGCGCGACTGGGTTCACCGATCCAACTACCGCGGCCGTTGGCGCGAAGCCGTCGAGCGCTCCGCTCTCGCGCTCAAGCTGCTCACGTCGCGCAAACATGGCGCGATACTCGCCGCCGCCACCTTCGGGCTTCCTGAAGCGCCGGGCGGCTCCCGCAACTGGGATTACCGCTATACCTGGGTCCGCGACGCGTCCTTCACGGTGTACGCGTTCATGCGCCTGGGCTACGTGGACGAAGCCAACGACTTCATGCGCTGGGTCGGCAAACGCGTCAGCGAATGCAAGCGTGGCGAGTTGCGCATCGTCTATCGGGCGGACGGGGAACGGGAACTCACCGAGGAATCCCTGCCCCACTTCGCCGGCCACGGCGGCGCCACCCCGGTTCTGATCGGCAACGATGCCTACGGTCAGGTTCAGTTGGATATCTATGGCGAACTTCTCGATGCCATTTACCTGGCGAACAAGTACGGCGAGGCCGTACCGCACGATGAGTGGCAGCACATCACTCGCCTCGTCGATCACGTCTGCGAACGCTGGCAACAGCCCGACGTGGGGATATGGGAGATGCGCGGCGAGGCGCAGCATTTCCTGCACTCCCGGGTGATGTGCTGGGTCGCGGTGGATCGCGCCATTCGACTTGCCAGCAAACGCTCGCTTCCCGCGCCGTTTCGCCAATGGGATGAAACCCGCCGGGCGATCCACGAAGACATCTGGAGCAATTTCTGGAACGAGGAACGCGGCCATTTCGTTCAGCGACTGGGTAGCACCGCGCTGGATGGCGCGATGCTGATGATGCCGCTGGTACGCTTCGTCAGCGCGACCGATCCCCGCTGGCTGGCAACGCTGGATGCCATCGGCGCATCGCTGGTCAGGGACGGGATGGTGAAGCGTTATCTGCCCAGCGAAACGCCGTCGGACACCCTCGAGGGCGAGGAAGGCGCGTTCGCCGCCTGCTCCTTCTGGTACGTCGAATGCCTGGCCCGCGCGGGCCGCGTGGCGGAGGCGCACCTGGAGTTCGAGAAGCTGCTGAGTTACGCCAATCAGTTGGGTCTCTACGCTGAAGAGTTCGACGGGCGCGCCCACCATCTCGGCAACATGCCCCAGGCGCTGACCCATCTGGCCTTGATAAGCGCCGCGACCTTCCTCGATCGCAAGCTGGATAAACGCGCGACGCTCTGGCAGCCCTGATGGGAGAGGTCCGCCACTCCGGCGGACCTTCCATCGATCGCATTCCGTTTGCCGAATGCCGGCGCCGCTGGTATCTGTACGGATAACCAGTTCCAATCGAATCCGCTCCCCGTGCCCACCGCAGTCATTCCTTCCTCCCTGTCGCCCGACGATGAGCAACGCTACGTCGTAGCCGTGCGGGCGCTGTGCGAGTTCACCGCCAAATCCGGAGATCTCGACCTGCGCTTCACGCCCTCGCCAACCGCGAGCGAAGGCATGGCGGGACATATGGCGGTGGCGGCGAGACGTGGCGCGGGCTACCAGACCGAACTGACCTTGAACGGGGACTACCGGCACCTTCGGGTATGCGGTCGCGCCGACGGCTACGACCCGCAGGCGAATCGTTTGGAAGAAGTGAAAACCTATCGCGGCGACCTGGCCCTGCAGCCGGCCAATCATCGCGCCCTGCACTGGGCGCAGTTGAAGGTCTACGGCTGGTTGTTGTGCCGGCAGCTGGACTTGCAGGAAATCGAACTGACCCTGGTGTACTTCGATATCGCCAGCCAGCGTGAGACCCTGATCGGCGAGCGGCACGCAGCGTCCGCACTGCGCGCGTTCTTCGAATTGCAGTGCCAGCGTTTCATCGCCTGGGCGGAACAGGAGGTCGCGCATCGCAAACGGCGCGACCTGGCGCTCGGCGCGCTGCGCTTTCCCCACGAAGTCTTTCGTCGCGGACAGCGCCCATTGGCCGAAGCCGTCTACAAAGCCGCCTGCACTGGCACCCACCTGCTCGCCCAAGCACCAACGGGCATCGGCAAAACCCTCGGCACGCTGTTTCCGCAGCTCAAGGCGATGCCTGGCCAGAGGCTGGACAAGGTGTTCTTCCTCGCGGCGAAGTCTCCAGGCCGTCAGTTGGCCTTGCACAGCCTGCAAACCCTGCGCGGCGAGACGCAGCATCCGCCCCTGCGCGTGCTCGAACTGGTGGCCCGCGACAAAGCCTGCGAGCACCCGGACAAAGCCTGCAACGGTGCATCCTGCCCGCTCGCCCAGGGCTTCTACGATCGCCTGCCGGCAGCGCGCGAAGCAGCGTTGAACGTAGCCTGGCTGGACCAGCAGGCGCTGCGGTGCGTGGCACTGGAGCATCGCATCTGCCCCTATTACCTGAGCCAGGAACTGGCGCGCTGGGTCGATCTGGTGATCGGCGATTACAACTACTACTTCGACCTTGGCGGCCTGCTGCACGGGCTGACCCAATCCAACGAATGGCGTATCGCCGTGCTGGTCGACGAAGCGCACAACCTGGTGGAGCGCGCTCGACAGATGTACAGCGCCACGCTCGACCAGTCGCAGCTGGCCTCGATACGTCGCGAGGCACCCGCGGCACTGAAGCGACCGCTGGACCGTGTGCATCGCCAATGGAACGCCCTGCATTCCGAGCAAGTCGGGCCCTACCAGCGCCATGACGCACTCCCGACGAAATTGCTGCAGGCCTTGCAGCAGGCGGGCTCGGCGCTGATGGACCATTTCAGCGAAGCCCCGTCGTCCATCGACCCTGCACTGCAGGCCTTCTACTTCGACAGCCTGCAGTTCCTGCGCATCGCCGAGCTGTTCGGCGCCCACTCGTTGTTCGACGTGCACAAACGCGACATCGGCCGGGGCCGCAGCGCTTCGCTGCTGAGCCTGCGCAACCTGGTGCCGGCGCCCTTCCTACAGCCGCGCTTCGAGGCCAGCCGCTCGACCGTGCTGTTCTCCGCGACACTCAGTCCGCAGCACTACTATCGAGAACTGCTGGGCTTGCCCGATACCTGCCGCTGGATAGATGTGGAGTCGCCGTTCGACCATCGACAACTCCAGGTGACGGTGGTGGACGACCTGTCGACCCGCTATCAGCATCGACAGTCGTCTCTGCGCCCGATCGTCGAGCTGATCGGGCAGCAGTTCGCCAACCGCGCAGGCAATTACCTGGCTTTCTTCAGCAGCTTCGACTACCTGCAGCAGGTGGCGCAGCTCCTGGCCGAGCGATTCCCGCACATTCCGCTGTGGCAACAGTCGCGGCGCATGGATGAGCCGGCCCGGGGCGAGTTTCTCGCCCGCTTCACGCCGCAAGGCCGGGGTATTGGCTTCGCCGTGCTCGGGGGCGCGTTCGGCGAGGGCATCGATCTGCCGGGCGAGCGCCTGATCGGCGCGTTCATCGCCACGCTGGGCCTGCCACAGCTGAACCCGGTCAACGAACAGATCAAGCTGCGCATGCAGCAGCTGTTCGGCGCCGGTTACGACTACACCTACCTCTACCCCGGCCTGCAGAAAGTGGTGCAGGCGGCGGGGCGGGTCATCCGCGGCCAGGATGATCGCGGCGTGGTGTATCTGATCGACGACCGCTTCGCCCAGCGCCAGGTACGCGCGTTGCTACCTGCCTGGTGGAGCGTCGCGTACGCCTCGATCGCGGACTGTACTGCGATCGAGCACCGGCTCGACCCGGTGCCCGGCTAGCGGCAGTAACCCTCCTGGCCGCTGCGGATAATCAGGCAGTTCGACTTGTCGGCGAGCCACTTGAATCCGGTCTCCACGCCCTTTCCAGGCCGAATGGTCTGCTGCGCCCCACCACGCACGAAGCGGATCGTCTCGCCATCGGCCTGCCCGACGAATTCGGCCTGGCCGTCCAGATCGCTCTTGATGGTCAGCACGTAGTGCCCTTCCCCGCCCTCGGCATACGCACGAATGTCGAGGAAGAGTCCCTCGGGGCCCAGCCACCGACCAATCCAGCTGTCGGTGGCTGGCACCTGCGTGGTCGGCACGACCGCCGCCCGCTCGGGCGCCGCCGTACGGGTTACGGGTGCGGTGTCGTCGCCGCAACCCGCCAGGGTAGCCAGCGTCATCATCGTGATGATCCGTTTCATGCCAGCCTCGCTGCATGGGAAAGATGAACATGTCGAGCCCTCGATGCGCCTGGTCGTTCCCCAACCGGAGAACTTCCCGCATCGCGCTCCTTCTACCGATCAGGTGCGGATCGTCTCCACAGGTAGAAAGGAACCGTCATGTCCAACTTGAAAGTCGCCACGTTCAACATCAATGGCATCCGCTCGCGCCTGCCCATCCTGCTGAAATGGCTGGAGCGGGAAGCACCGGATATCGCCTGCCTGCAGGAACTGAAAGCGCCGGACAAAGGCTTCCCCATCGATGACATAAGGGCCGCTGGCTATGGTGCGATCTGGCAGGGGCAGAGCTCATGGAATGGCGTGGCGATTCTCGCCAAAGGAATGGATCCGCTGGAAATCCGCCGTGGTTTGCCGGGAAACGAAAGCGACGGCCAGAGCCGCTATCTCGAAGCCGCGGCCCATGGGGTGATCGTCGCCAGCCTGTATCTGCCGAACGGAAACCCGCAACCAGGCCCGAAATTCGACTACAAACTGGCCTGGTTCGAACACTTCATCGAACACGCCGCCGGCCTGCTGGAGAGCGATCACCCCGTCGTACTGGCGGGCGACTACAACGTCATCCCCACCGACATGGACATCTATAACACGCGTTCCTGGCTGAAGGACGCGCTCCTGCAGCCGGAAAGCCGCGCCTGCTACCAGCGCCTCCTGGAACAAGGCTGGACCGACGCCCTTCGCGCGCATTTTCCCGACGAGCGGATTTACACCTTCTGGGATTACTTTCGCCAGCACTGGCAAAAGAACTCCGGCCTGCGGATCGATCATTTGCTGCTCAGCCGCACGCTCGCACCCCGCCTTAAAGACGCTGGCGTGGACCGCTGGGTTCGGGATCTGCCCCATACGAGCGACCACGCGCCGACATGGATTTCGCTGGAGATGGACTGAAAAAAGACGGCCAAAAGGAGTGGCTTGGGCACCCTCAAACAGGCCCGTAATGACGTTCATTCGATAAAAACGAGGATCGAGCGAAGACTTTTTCGAGTAAAAAACCCTTCTTTTTAAGCGGTTAAAAAGTCCGCCAGGAAGCGAAAAAAGCGCGAGCAGTGGCCACGGGCCATACCGATTGTCGACTGAGCAGAAAAAATTTCATAACTCAGAAACACAACCTGATTATTAAAAAAACCGGGATATAGGAGTGATCTTCGCCGATACCGCTTCGATTTAAGCGAAACGGCGAAGTCTTGAAATTCCGGAGATTTTGCTATTTCGAGAGACGCAGAAAAAGTACGTGGAGCTATTCTGCGGCGAGACAGTCGAAGCGTTTGCAGGCACCGCCCCACGGGCGTTTAAGCGGAACGACAGGCGGCCGAATCTTCTTCGAGCAAATGCTCAAATTTGATGATACTTTCGGGATGGCGGAACGCCACAGTCAGATAACCGACTACCTGGCACCAATACGCCAACCGAATGACACCGCCTGGCTGAGCAGGCTAAAAGTAAGCCAACTTAAGGATGACTGACATGAGCTTCGCTGACTCGATGATCGACCTCGACTCCATGAACTCCGATGGCGTCGAAATCAATAAAATTCGTATTCCGTTCTTTTCCAGAATCATCGCAAAAGTTGCCTCGCTCATGCCAGCCACGAAGTTGAGCAGCGGTCTTCGCCTTGAACTTCAAAGTCATAAGCAGCACCTCGGTCGCGGGATCTAGATCGGTCCGGGACGGTATGTATTTTTATAAACCATTTTTGAAAGGATATCCATCATGAGTTTCGCCGCCTCGATTTACGATCTTGATACCATGAACTCGGCCGTTGCCAAAATCAACCATGTTCAGCTGACTTCCTTCAAAAAAATTCTCCGCAGCGTCGTCACACTCGTATCGACCTCTACTTCGCGCGAAATAAACCAAACGCAAAAAATTGGCAAGCCCGACATCGGGCGTGAATCGAATCAGAGCAAGAACTCCTGATCAAGTTCCATAACCTCACAGAAAATCAAAGGACGAACGCCATGAGCTTTGCAGACTCGATGAATTCCCTGGACGCCATGAACGACGACGATGTAGTAATCAATGAAATCCGCCTGCCGTCGATCAAGGGCCTTGCCCTGAAAGTTATCTCGTTGTTCAAGCCGGGCAATACGGTCGACGCCTCGCGCGCCCAGTACATCCAACAACCGAACATCAGCCAGCACTCCTGACTTTCTTTGAAACCAGCAAGGATGACCAACATGAGCTTTGCAGATTCGATGAACTCCCTGGACGCCATGAATGACGACGAAGTTGTAATCAACTCGATTCGACTGCCGTCCGTGAAAGTTCTTTTTGCCAGAATCGTTTCGCTCTTCAAACCGGAACAAACCGTCGACCTGTCCGCCAGCCAGCGTCAGCAACACGGCCTCCGGCAGCTCTAGATCAAGACCGAACTTGCCCGTAACCACGAAAAGGATGACCGCCATGAGCTTTGCAGATTCGATGAATTCGCTGGACGCCATGAACGACGACGACGTTGTGATCAACGAAATTCGTCTGCCATCGATCAAGGTTCTTCTTGCCAGGATGATTGCTTCCCTCAAGCCGGCGCCGCGACTCGTAGAGCCTGCCAGCCAGCACCTGGGCCACGTTCAGCAGTCCTGATCACCCTCGACAATCCCAACTACGGAAGGACGATAACCATGAGCTTTGCAGATTCGATGAACTCGCTGGACGCCATGAACGACGACGAAATCGCGATCAACGAGATTCGTCTGCCCTCGTTCAAAACCATCGTGCTCAAGTTCGTTTCGCTGTTCAAACCCGAGCGCAACCCGGTTCTCGGCAACGCAACGGTCCAACAGCAGAACTTAGGCCAGCCGTCGTAATTTGGTAAATCACTCGATGGGCAACTGGGAGATACATCCATGAGCTTTGCGGATTCGATGCAATCGATGGACGAGATGAATGGCGATGACGCTCGGATCAACGAACTCACTCTAACGCTTGCAGGAAAGATCAGGGCAATGTTTACCGCGCTATTGACCGGCCATAGCCAAGTTCGGGCACGCGTGAACGAAAACCATATTGCGACAAGGCCTACGCCACAGACCTGAGTTACATGCGCAGATTATACGCGAGCGAGTAAGCCACCCAGAGCATGGGTTGGATTTATCGTTCATTGAAATTGACATCGGAAATCCAAGAGATTTCTGGAGTGGTCATCCCAGAGTTTAAGCGACTACTGAGCATCGCCTTTGTGTCTTTGGAAAAGATATCGCGAAACTGGAAGCGTCCACTGCCTACGGACCCCGATTTCGTATTACATGCCCGTCGACTCGAGACTATTGATCGGGAGAACTTGCGTCGCTCCAGCAGGGTTCGCTCTCTGCAGTCAGGGAACATTGGCCGAATAACAACTTGCGCTCCGGATGTGGTTATTTATTCGCCTGGGCAGTTGGTAAAATACCCCTCTGCGCATCTCGAAATCTATTCATGGAAACCTGGATATTCTTCCTGGCTTAACACTCCTCGGCTAATCTCTTCCGCCCGACCAGAACATCGACTCTGATTCCAGAAAGCACTCGCCATCTAATTAGCCAGTATCGCGCACGAACATTATCGCCATGCATTACCACGCGACGTAAACAATGGCGCTCGGTTTATATGAGTGTTTCAACCAGACGCTGCCTGGCATCGGTGTACATCAAGTACGAGCCAATAGGCGGATCCGCCATTCACCGATAGCGCTCATGGCGTGGCTAGCGGATTCCCGCGAGATGCTGGAGCGCGTGGAAGCAGCCATCGGCCACTGCCACGGCTCTCAGCGTGATGTTGAGACTGCCCCCTACGCCGCAGCTGGCAAAGGTGAAGCCCGATGAAGAGGCCGTAAGCAGCTGATTATCACAGCGGTAAGCCTACGGCGAGGCGGCACGCCTGCGCGCCGCTCGCACCGCGGAAGCGAATCGAGGCGTTCCGCTCAGGGCAATTGGACGGGGGCAAGGCGCCGGCAGGAGTGGCCCCTGCTCCCTCGTCACAGGCAGCCGGCGGTCAATGCGCCTCGATGATGGCCAGCTCGAAAAGCGCTTCGAGTCCCTGCTGTCCCTCCAGACGCCAGATGCATTCGAGCAGCTTGTCGATCCGCTCCACGCCCAGGAGAGGACAGAGAAGCGTCCGAAACTTGTTTTCGAAGTCTTCATCGTCCATCGGCGTAGCGAGCGAGCCCCGCGCGGCGTTGACCTGTTTGGTGAGGGTCTCACCCGAGATCAGCTCGATGGTCACCCGGTTGGGGATCTGCGCCGGAAACAGCGCGGTCAGCTCGTCATTGGGGTACACGCTGATCTTGTCCATGAACGCCAGCACGCTGGGCTCGCCGAGCTTCTTCGGGGCGAAGGACGACGCGGTTATCTCCCCGTCGAGCAAGGCCCTCGCCACGGCGTAGGGCAAGCTGTGGTCCGCCGTTTCACGGCTGGCGGGCCGCCATTTCTCCGGGTCCTTGCCAAGGATCCGGTAGCCCACTTCGGTGGTGTCGATGCGCACGGCGCGTATGACTCCGAGGTCGCCGAGCTGGCTGCGCAGTTCCAGCGCCGCCCATACCGCGGTCTGCATTTCGCCTTGCATCGGCAGCAGCTTGGTCAACGTATTAAGGATGCGGAAATCGCCATTCTCGGCGTTGCCGAACTGCTGGACATCGAGCTGGAAGGCGCCGGTGATCTGCTTCATGAAGCCCATCTCGCCCTCGAAGATCGGCGATGGACCGGTCACGCCGTGGCGCGCCAGCAGCGCGGAAAACACGCCGTTGCGGGCGGCGTTGGCAGCCGAGCAACCTTTCCATGCCGACAGCTCGCCCGCGCGTACCTGGCGCAGGGCGATATGCCCATTCACCGCGATGTTGATGGCGTGCGCCAGTTGCTCCTGGCTGAGTTTCATCAGCCGTCCCGCGGCCAGCGTGGCGGAGATCAGTACGTAGTTCACGTGGTCCCAACCGAGGCGATAGAGGTTGGCGACGTCCTGCAGGCGGCATTGCACTTCATAGGCCAGCACGATGGCGACGATCAGCTCCCGGCCCGAGGCGCCCTCGGCTTCGGCCACCGCCAGGCAGGTGGGAATGTTGTCGCTGGGATGGCCCAGTTCCTTGGCGATGTAGCCGTCGTTGAAATCGTAGTAGCGCACCATGGCGCCATTCACGAATGCGGCCACGTCGACGCTGGTTTTCTGCGCCGTGCCGAGCACGCTCGACGAGTCGAGGGGCACGCTGCCGGCGAAGCGGCGCAAGTCGGCGACCACCGCTTCGTCGAAGCTGCCCAGAGCACAACCAAGGCTATCGACCATGCGTTGTTTGACCTTGTGCACCACGGCGGCGGGCAAGTCGTCGTAGCGAAGCGTCAAGGCGTAGTGGCTGAGTTGTTCTGCCAGGTTCATATAGGGTTCCCAGAAAGAGAGGGACTGGCTTGCCAGCCCCGCGCAAGACATCACGCTCACCGCCTGGCGAGCGCCTCGGCAAGGACGTTGGCCCACTGCGCGCCGTGCATGTCGCGGTCCTGCAGCGAACCCTGCACCACCGGGCGCGGCAGGCTGACCTTGATCACGTTCAGCGCCTCCAGGCGGAACACCCTCACCTGCTGCGGGTCGCCGTGCAGCATCTCCGCCATCGCGGGCTCGGCCAGGCGTGGCTCCTGGCTCAGCTGACGGAAAACCTCGGTGTTCGCGCAGAAGATGTCGAAGGTGAGCCAGTAAGGCCCGGCGTTTTTCGAACGGATCTCGTAACCCAGGGAATGGCTCATGCTCAAGCTCCTGTAGTGGTGATGTCGAAACGGAACGGCGCCAACGGATCCTCGATCACCATCACGTGGTTGAGCATGAATTCGTAGGCGGGGCCGCGATCCATGGACGGGGGCGACAGCGGAAACGCGTGGGACGGCAGCTCCTTGTCGTCGGGCAGCGGGAAATGCAGCAGGTACGGGTTGAGCAAGGCGATGATGTCCTGCGTCCGCGAGGCCTGCGGGGTGGTCACGATGGCCAGCACGCCGATCTCCACCGGCTGGCCGACCTGGCTCTCCAGATCGCCGAGCGCCGAGTTCTTGCCGATGGCGCGGAATTGCAGGTCGTAATCCGCCGGGCCGATGTCGAGGTTCTTCTCGATGCGCTTGCGCATGACCTGGTCCAGCGACGCCAGCCACTCGTCGAAGCGGGCGATGTATGCCGGGCCACGCACCAGGCTCAGGAGTACCGACTGGTATCCCACCACCGCGGCGCCTTCGAGCTTCACGGTGTAGTCCTCGCTGGTGGTCCACAGCGAACCTTCGACCCGCACCCTCTTCTCGTCGATCGCGTGGTAGCGCGCCGCCTCGACGTTCAGCACGCCGCCCGGCTCCACCAGCACGTTGGGATTGCTGTTCTCGTAGAGCATGTGCGCCATGACCGAATGCGGCGTGGCTCGCGCCTGGTCGCCCACCGCGATCAGGGTGAATCCATCGTCATCGATCTCGGCGATCACCATCGCCTCGGTTGGCGTGGTGGTGCACTGCGGCCCGCACTCCAGCGTCTTGCCGGCGTGCCAGGCGGGGCCCGCCGGTGCGCCATGCAGGATGGGGAAGCAGGCCAGCACCGCGGTGTCGGTGGCGCGCCCGGCGAGGACGATGTCCGCACCCTGTTCGAGCGCATGGATGAACGGCTCGACCCCCATTACCGCGACGATCCGCGAGCACCGCTCGATGTGCGCCTGGTCGATCGGTCGTACCGGGTTCAACGGCAGTATCCGCCCGTCCGCCAGGGCCTGGATCACGGTGGCGGTGTTCTGTTCGCTATAGATAGCGGCGATCTTCACGGTCTGCTGCAGCTCGGCGGCGATCTCCAGGCACAGACCGCGCACCAGGTCCACGCCGGCATCGGAACCACAGGTGCCACAGCTGCCGATGACCAGCGGCACACCCAGTTCGGCGCGGGCACGCATGTAGGTTTGCAATTCGGCCTTGAGCACGATGGCCGAGCTCTTGCTCTTGCCAGTGCCCAGGTAATAGGGGCCGGAATCGGTGGAGCCGGCGTCCATGGCGATCACGTCCGGCTTCTCCAGCAGTGCCTGCTGGAAGATGTCCTGGCGCAGCCCGGAGCCCATGCCCCCGGTCGGGGCGAGCACCTTGATGGATTTTTTCATGGTCGTTCCTCTGTCGAAAGGTGCCGCCTCGCCCGCGCTTGCAGGACCGGCGAGGCTGGCTTTTTTGCGGCAAGCCGCTGCCTGTCCCCCCGGCATTCGCCAGGGGGCGCTGTGAGTCGTGGAACGGGGGCGCTAGCTGATGGCGCCGGTCGCCAGGGCGGAAAGAATCAGTACCGCCGAACTGCCCAGCGCCCAGCCGAGGCAGTAGCGCTGCAGGTCACCGACCTCCCGTTGCAGCAGCCCGCTGAGCAGGTAGGACGCCGCCAACAGTGGGCTCAAGGCGTGCACGGGCTGGCCCAGCACGGAGGCGCGGGCGATGTGCAGCGGGTCGACCCCGTATTGCGCGCCGGCGCCACCGAGGATCGGCAGGATGCCGAAGAAGAAGGCGTCGTTGGACATGAAGAAGGTGAAGGGAATCCCCGCCAGTGCGGTGATCACGCTCATGTACGGTCCGGCTCCCTCGGGCAGCACGCCAAGGAACGCCTGGGACATGCCGTCGACCATTCCCGACCCGCTGAGGATGCCGGTGAAGGCCCCGGCGGCGAAGATCAGGGCGATCACGTTCAACACGCTCTCCGAATGGGCGGCGATGCGCTCCTTCTGGTCCTGCAGCCGTGGGTAGTTGATCACCAGCGCCAGCGCCAGGGCGACCATCATCAGCACCGGCAGCGGTCCGAGCCCCAGCCCCATGGACGCCACCAGCCCGAGGGTCAATGCCAGGTTTATCCAGAACAGCCGCGGGCGATGGCTGGGTTTCGGCTCGCGCACCAGGTGCGCACTGGCCATTCCGGCGCCCCCCGGCGTCCAGCCCAGACGCTTGCGCTCGCGCAGACCCAGCCACCAGGCGGCGACGAAGGCATAGGCCAGACCGATCCCGATGGTCGGCAGCAACCCGGTGAACACATCCATCGCATCCAGGTGCAGCGCGCTGGCGGCCCGGGCGGTGGGCCCGCCCCAGGGCACCACGTTGATCACGGTGTTGGTCAGCAGCAGCATCACCGCCAGGATCAGCGGGTTCATGCCCATGCGCAGGTACACCGGCAGAAAGGCGCTGACCACTACCAGCACCGTGGTGGAACCATCGCCATCCAGGGAAATCAACGCCGATAGCGCGGCGGTTCCCAGCGTGATGCGCAACGGATCGTTACCCACCATGCGCATGATCCGCCTGATTGCCGGCTCGAACAGGCCGGCGTCGAACATCACCGCGAAGAACAGGATGGCGAACATCAACATCATCGCGGTGGGGGCCACCTTGACCATGCCGCCCATCACCATCTCGCCCAGCTGCGGGCCGAGGCCCAGTGCGAGCCCGAAAACCACCGGCACCAGGATCAGCGCAACGATTGCCGACAATCGTTTGCTGAGAATCAGCGCCATGAACACCAACACCATGCCGAAACCAACCCAAGCCATTTTCTTATCCTTGTTTTTATGAAAGCTGCTTGCTGAGCACGCCTGTAGCGAGGAACGACCCCGCCACGAATGCATCAATGGCGGGGAAAATAAACATGGATAGATTTTGTGTAAATCTGTATTTTTTTTGTCCACTAACGTTTCAAAATGCGCCGATGTTCCCGTTGATCCGCCAGCCACCAGGCTCTCGGGTCGGCCAGCAAGCCACCTCAGATGCGAGCCTCCAATGCCTACCCAAGACGAGCTGTACCTGTCCGCCGAAGAAGCCGCCAGCCTGCTCGGCGTCAACCTGCCCACGCTCTATGCCTACGTCGGACGCAAGAACATCCGCTCGATCAAGGTGGAGGGTTCGCGCAAGCGCCGCTATTGGGCGGCGGACATCCAGCGCCTGACCAAAGGTGTGAAGACGCCCGACGGCAGCGCCGGCAAGCGCGTTGCCGGGGACTCCAGTTCGCTCACCCTGCTTACCGAAAACGGCCTCTACTACCGGGGACGGGACATCACCGAGCTGGTGGAAACGGCGACCGTGGAAGAAGTGGCGGAGATGTTCTGGCAGGTTCCCGGTGCCTTCGGCAACACCCTTCCGCACATGCCGCCGGGCGTATTGCCGCTGCTCGAGCTGTACAGCCATACGACGGTGATCGAGAAGGCCATCGCGCTGTTCCCCCTGGTGGAGCGCGAGAATCCCAAGGCGTTCGATCTGTCCCCCGAAGGCTATGCACGGACCGGTGCCGACGTGGTGCGCTGGTTCGCCGCCCTGGTCGTCGGCACCGCCGCACCGGATACCCGGCCGCTGCACGAGTTCATCGCCGCTTCCCGCGGCGTGGACGCGCACTACGCCGACCTGATCCGACGCATGCTGATCCTTTGCATCGACCATGAACTGGACCACTCCACGTACAGCGTGCGCGCCGCCGCCAACACCGGCGTTACGCCTTACTACGCGGTGATCACCGGTCTGGCGGCGTCGCGCGGGCGACGCATGGCCTACGGCCGCAGCGAGGCGGTCGGCCGGCTGGTCGATGAAGTGTGCACGGCGAAGGACCCCTCCGACCCCATTCTTCAGCACTACAGCCAGGGCGGCGACATTCCGGGCTTTTGCGCCAACGTGCACCGCGTCGCCGATCCACGCGCCATCAGCCTGAAGAACACCCTCGACGGCATGTTCGCCGACGACCCGGAATACCGTCGCCTGCTCAAAGCCATGAGCGTGGCCGAAGAGCTGGTGCAACGCCCGGTGGAATTCATCCTGCTGGTCAGTTTCGTCGGCCGCAAATTCAACCTGGTCGGCCAGGAACTGGCGCTGGCGGCGGTAGCCCGGCTGATCGGCTGGATCGCTCACGCCAGCGAGCAGTACAACCAGCAGCCGATGGTTCGCCATCGCGCCCGCTACACCGGCGCCCTCCCCGGTTAAGCCTTCCCTCAAATACCGGCGGCAACCCTTGTCGCCGCGCGCCCTTCCCTTCCCCGTCTGTTGCCCTCGATGTGCCACGCAAACGGATGCGATAGGTGTACGAATTCCGTACAGATTTACATCCAATCCACGCGTGTATAGCGTATCCGGGAGCTCAATACATACACATGTACGGCGCCAGTACATGTTTAATTGACCCAAAGCCTAGGTTGCAGGGGATACAGCAATCGCTCACGCCCGCATCCAATAACAAGAAAAGGTGAACAGACGTGAAAGCAACCATCAAGCGGTCCGGCTTGCCCGGCGCAGCCGTGCTGGCAGTGGCCACCGCAGGCTACATGGCCGGCGCACAGGCGGTGAGTTTCAATCTTGGCGAGGTCGAGGGAAAGCTGGACTCCTCGCTGTCCATCGGTGCCAGTTGGGCGATGCGCTCGCCGGACCCGGACTTCATCGGAGTGGCCAACGGCGGCAAGGGCGAGTCCCGCACCACCGACGACGGCCGGCTGAACTTCAAGAAGCACGACACCTTTTCCAAGATCTTCAAGGGCAGCCACGACCTGGAGCTGAAGTACGGCGACTCGGGTGTATTCGTGCGCGGCAAGTACTGGTACGACTTCGAACTGAAGGACGAGCACCAGGACCTCTACGACATCCAGGACAAGGGCCGCAAGCGCGGCGCGCAGTCCTCCGGCATCGACCTGCTCGACGCGTTCTTCTATCACAACTACCAGATCGCCGACCTGCCGGGCTCGTTCCGCGTCGGCAAGCAGGTAGTCAGCTGGGGTGGCAGCACCTTCATCGGCGGCGGCATCAACGTGATCAACCCGCTGGACGCCAACGCCCTGCGCCGACCCGGCTCGGAGCTCAAGGAAGGCCTGCTGCCGGTGAACATGCTGTACCTGCAGCAGACGCTGAACGATGCGGTCAGCGTCGAGGCCTTCTACCAGTTGGAATGGGACCAGTCGGTGGCGGACAACTGCGGCACCTTCTTCGCCAGTTCCGACATCGCCGCGGACGGCTGCAACGACCGCTACGTGCTCAGCGGGGCCGACCAGGCACCAGGCGAGTCGGACAACTCCGGCCTCAATGGCAACACCCTCTACCTGCCGCGCGGCGGCGACCGCGATGCGCGCGACAGCGGCCAGTTCGGCGTGGCCCTGCGCTGGCTGCTGCCCGGGCTCAACGATACCGAAGTGAGCGCCTACTACCTGAACTACCACAGCCGCACACCGGTGGGCAGTTCCACCATGGTCACCGCCGACCCGTTCACCAGCCCCGCCTTCGGCGCGCCCACGGGCACCTACTTCCTCGAGTACCCGGAAGACATTCGCCTGTACGGCATGAGCTTCAACACCAACATCGGCAGTGCGTCGGTGGAAGGTGAACTGAGCTATCGCCCGAACATGCCGCTGGCTTTCGACGACCTGATCTACGCCACCCTGCGGCTGGACCCGGTGGTGCCCAGCGTGATTCCCAACTCGGGCATCCCGGGCGACACCATCCACGGCTACGTGCGCAAGCCGATGACCCAGGCACAGCTCAGCGTCGCCCAGACCTTCGACCAGATCCTCGGCGCCAGCCGTCTGACCCTGGTCGGCGAAGCCGGCTACAACCACCTCTCCGGCATCTCCGAGGGCAAGGCCGGCGCGCTGCGCTTCGGCCGCGCCAGCCCGTACGGCACCGGCGAGTACTACGGCAACAATGGCGAAGACCTGTGCCGCACGCTGCTCAGCGCGCGCCCCGAGTACTGCAACAGCAACGGCTACTTCACCCGCAACTCCTGGGGCTATCGCCTGCGCGGCAGCCTCGCCTACAACGGGGTGATCGGTGGCCTGGACCTGACGCCAAGCCTGGCCTTCTCCCACGATGTGGACGGCTACGGGCCGACCTTCAACGAGGGCAGCAAGGCCATCAGCATCGGCCTGAGCGCCAAGTACCTGAACAACTACGAAGCCAGCCTGAGTTACACCGACTACTTCGGCGGCGATTACAACACCCTCGTCGACAGAGACTTCCTGAGCGCCAGTTTCGGCGTCACGTTCTGAGGATTTCCCCATGCCCATAAAAACAACGATGTTCTATGCCGCACTGGCCAGCCTGCCGCTGCTGGCCGAACCCTGCTTCGCCGCGGTAGATGCCGCCAAGATCGCCGAACTGGGCCAGCGCCTGACGCCCGTGGGCGCCGAACAGGCCGGCAACGCCGCCGGCACCATCCCGGCCTGGACCGGTGGCCTGCCCAAGGACGCCGGCAAAGTGGTCGACGGCTTCCGCGAAGACCCCTTCGCCAAGGAGCAGCCGCTGTTCACCATCACCGCGAAGAACCTCGACCAGTACCGCGCCCAGCTCAGCCCCGGCCAGCAGGCGCTGTTCGCCCGCTACCCGGACACCTACAAGATGCCGGTGTACCCTAGCCATCGCAGCATCGCCTGGCCGCAGTCCACCTACGAGACGATCCGCAAGAATGCCGCCAGCACCCAGCTGGTGGCAGACGGCAACGGCCTGACCGACTACCGCAGCCCGCTGGCGTTCGCCATTCCGCAAAATGGCCTGGAGGTGGTCTGGAACCACATCACGCGTTACCGCGGCGGCAGCTTCGAGCGCGAAACCACCGCTCTCATGACCACCCCTAACGGCACCTATTCGTGGAAGACCGAGCGCGACCGCCTGGCCTACAGCGAACAGCTGCTGGACTACGACCCGTCGAAAGCGGGCAACGTCCTCTACTACTTCACCTCGGAAAACATCGCCCCCGCGCGCGACGTGGGCAGCGTGCTGCTGGTGCACGAAACGCTCGACCAAGTGAAGGAGCCGCGCATGGCCTGGCAGTACAACGCCGGCCAGCGCCGCGTGCGCCGTGCGCCCCAGGTCGCCTACGACAGCCCCGGCCCGGGCAACCTGCGCACCACTGACCAGACCGACATGTTCAACGGTTCGCCCAATCGCTACGACTGGCAACTGGTCGGCAAGAAGGAGCTGTACATCCCCTACAACAGCTTCCGCCTCGCCGACCCGAGCGTCCGCTACGACGACCTGGTCACCCCCGGCCACATCAACCAGGACAAGACCCGTTACGAGCTGCACCGCGTCTGGGAAGTCATCGCCACCCTGAAGCCAGGTCAGCGACACGTGTATTCCAAGCGCCACCTGTTCATCGACGAAGACAGCTGGACCATCGTCGAGGCCGACCACTACGACAACCGTGGCAACCTCTGGCGCGTATCGGAAAACCACGTACTGCCGCTGTACGACGTGCAGACGCAGATCTCCGCCGGCGAACTGACCTACGACCTGCTGTCCGGGCGCTACCTGGCCAACTACGTGTTCAACCAGACCAAGAACGCCTACCAGTTCGGCCTAAAGGCCAAGTCCTCGGACTTCACCCCGGCGGCGTTGCGCTCCATGGGCATTCGCTGACGCCTCGCGTGGCTCCCCCTCCCCAGGCCGGCCGCTCAGCGCCGGCCTGGGGCGCGGTCCGGGCGGAGGCCCGCTCGGCGCAATAATCAGAAGCGGCGAACCTCGTCGCGGAAGGTCCAGAACGAATTCGTACGATCCCGCCGCGACGTTTTGAGCGAGGACCTTGAGCCAGCGCTGATGGCTCGCACGTCCACAGCCGTAACGCTCCCATCAGACAGACGAAGAACGCCAGCCCGAGGGTGAAACCCGTCAATTCGATGGAGAGGAGACGCTAAAGGCGAACTGCAGTCGTGCCGGCCCAAACGCGGTCCCGCACATTCGATGAGACTTCGCATGCGTGGCGACCGGTGTCGTTGCACGGTTCTATCGGCTAATCCTTCGAAGCGGCGTGTTGCCTGCTGCGCGCCATCGAGACGGCCAGATGCTGGCGCGCCTCCAGCACCACCTGGCTGATGCCTCGCATGTTCTCCAGCTTGCTCAGCGGGAGAAGCACGACGTAGGGCTCGATATCAGGCCCGTCGTGCACGCGTACCTCGACCATGCGCCCCCTGACGACGAACTCCGCGGTGAGGGGTTTCAGCGCCTGGCGCAGCGTTTCGAGGGATTGTTCGGCAGCCGGTTTCATGGCGATCTTCTTATATGAGTGGAGCCTACCTCCATTAGGGCTTTTCCAAACCCGCTAGTTCACTGGATGATCACCATCCAGCGCGCGGATCGATGCGCCCACTCAGCCGTTGCTGCTTGTGGGGTCGGCACTGCGTGGATAGGTCCGCTCCTCTTCGATGACGCCATCCTGCCGGTGAACCTTCACAGAAGCGGTTTTGTCCGCCAGGAACTCACCGGCGAGCTTCACGATTTTCACCTTCATCGAAGCCGTCTTCGAGGCGCGCCGCGCACTCTCCTTGATCAGTTCCCAACGACCTCGGTCTTGTCGAAGTGACAGTTCTCCACGGTCGCACTCCCTCTACATTCCGTAGTCTTCGTCACCGCTGGGCGATAACGATCTGCTGCTTTGCGATTCGAAAAAAAGGCCCCATCGACCTCTGCCGAAGGGGCCGGATCACGGCGTCACTCGGGCTTGATGGCTTTCCCTGAACCGAGGTCGGCGCCCGTCAGAGGGTCGGAGGCCGCATCGGACATCGTCCGCTGCGCCATCTGCAGGACCACCTTCGCATCCGCAGCAGGCATGTCGACCACGGCATCGCCGTCACCGCCGTCCACCGCCGGCTCTGGCGATTCCACGTATTCCCACTCATCGCCCATGTTCCAGGGACCACGGCGATCCGCCTCGCCCTGGGACATGTTGAAGTAGACGTCGGTGAACGCGGGCATACCCGGAAGCTTGCCCTGCGGGAAGTTCGGCTGGATCGAGTGCAACGCTTTCTCGAACGATTTCTGGTGCGCCAGTTCGCGCGTCATCAGAAACATCAGCGCATCCTTGATGCCGGGGTCGTCTGTCACGTTGATCAGTCGCTCATAGACGATCTTGGCGCGCGCTTCGGCGGCGATGTTGGAGCGCAGATCGGACGTGGGCTCGCCGATGGAGTCGATGTAGGCCGCGGTCCAGGGCACGCCAGCGGAGTTGACCAGCGCCGGGCCGCCGCCGTAAAGCAGCGAGGTGATGTGTGAATCGTTGCCGCCGCCGGTCAGCGAGCGGTAAAGATCCGCTTCCTGCTCCACGGCCTCTGCCAACTGGCCTTTGGCGCCCTTGTTCAACATGCCCACGATCGAACCGATGATTTCTAGGTGGCTGAGCTCTTCGGTTGCGATATCCAGGAGCAGATCCTTACGCCCGGCATCGTCTTCGGCGAGCCCCTGAGTGAAATAACGCATTGCTGCCGACAACTCGCCCTGGGGGCCGCCGAATTGCTCGAGGAGCAGATTCGCCAATCCCGGGTTAGGTGCGGCCACGCGCACGGTGTATTGCAGCCGTTTGTTGTGTACGAACATAGCTTTGCCTCACACGGTTATTTGCGCGGTCCTTCACAAGCACTCCTGAATTCCAGGCGGGCAGTACCCGCCTTAAGTGGAAGTGCGAGGCGGTACGAATGTTCATCAACACCGCTGAACGGTCGCGAAAATACCAATACTGGCCTACGGCGCGGCGCATTCAGACACTTGGTCATTTCAAGGGAACATGCATAGAAACGCGGGAGTCGGTAAGAGACCGGCGCCGCTTTCGCGCGCGGCAACCAGAAATGGAGAACAACAAATGATCATGAAGAAAAGCGCGCTCGCAATTGCCTGCAGCACACTGCTTACCGTAATGAGCTTCCAGACTTTCGCCTCGAATGCCTCCGACTTCGTGGATGACGCCTCAGCCAAAGGCATCGCCGAAATCGAAGGCGGCAAGCTCGCCCTGGAAAAAGGGCAATCCGCCGACGTGAAGAAATTCGCCCAGCAGATGATCGACGATCACACCGCCGCCAACGCCAAGCTCAAGGCACTGGCCGCAGAGAAAAAGCTGGAAGTGGCCGACGATGCGGAACTGATGAGTAAGGCCAAGGAGCTGATCCTCAAACTCCGCGATGGCGAGTCCTTCGACCAGGCATACGCCAACAACCAGGTCGTTGCCCACGAACAGGCCATCGAGCTGTTCCGCGAGCAGGCGGAAAAAGGTGAAGACGCCGATCTGAAGGCGTTCGCCAAGACCACTCTGCCGAAGCTGGAGGGCCATCTGAAAATGGCGAAGGACCTCTCCGCGGCCCATGGTGGCGACGCTCACAAGGAATAACGCCGCAGAAGGCGGCGATGGAGCGGCGCTCATCGCTGCCGTCCTGACGCAAAAAAAGGGGCCGACGGCCCCATTTTCCTGTGCTAATCATCATGGGATTAGCCGAGCGGTATGGACGCCTGAAACACCGTGCCGGACTCGCGAGTGGACCGGACCTCGATGGTCCCTCCATGGGCCGTGACGATTTCGTTGGCGATGAACAGCCCCAGACCAAGTCCGCCCGACGCGTCCTGCTGGCCGGAGGCGTATCTGGAGTAACGCCCCTGCGGGGAGAACAGGTGCGACATCGCATCCGTCGGAATCGGCTCGCCATGGTTATGCACACTGAATTGGGCGCTACTGTCGACACGTTCCAGGCTTACGGTGATTGCTTTACGGGGATCGCCGTGCTGCACGGCATTCCCGATCAGGTTCGAAAAAACCTGCCCCATTCGTACAGGATCAAAATCACCCACCACCTCGCCCGCTTCGTGATGGACGATCTGCGATTGCGGATAACGGGAGCGGAGCTCAGCCACCAGCGCCGCGCAGACGGCCTTGAGGTCGCCCGCTTCCCTCTGAATCGGGATACCGCCACCGAAGTTCACGCGGGCGAGATCGAGCAGGCTTTCGACCATCTGATTGGCCCGCTCCACGCTTGAAATTATCTGATCCGTTATCTTCATCCCCCGATCGGTGGAGGTTTTCCTTCTCAACATCTGGGCGCCCAGCAGGGCGGCTCCCAAGGGTGTCCGAAGGTCATGCCCCAACACGCCCAGCACCATCTTGCGGGTGACTTCGACGGATTGCTCATAGGCTGAAATCGACTCGATCAGCGCCTGATCGATGGCTTCGTTGAAGCGCACCATGTCATCGAGCTCGTGCGCCTCGCCGGCGTGCCCCTGGGCCAACCACAGACGCAGGACGCTGGACCTCAGCGCCCGGTACTCGGACACCATTTGATCCAGGCTGAATCCCGAGATATGGCGCATGACAGCATGGGTCTTGGAGAACGCATCCTGAGCCGTGGCGGGCCCCAGGCCGCGCGACTTGTCCTGCTGCTGCCGGCTCGTCTGGGGCGATTGCATATCCAGAGCGACGGTGCGAAGGATCCCCTCAGCGTGGTCCCTCAACTCAACCTGCCCCAACGGGGCCTGAGGAACGTCCACCGTCCGCGCGAAATCGACCCAAGCCTCTATGATCCTGTCCATATCTTTCCGAATGAAATCTGCAAGCCGCATAGTCGTCCTCATGACAGGTTGCCACCGCGAAGGATTGCGAGTTGAGCAGGTTGCCGAGCACACCCAAGACCATAATAGACAGCCTCCGGAGGGAGAAAGGTTTCCGGGCCGGCAACGGGTCTAGCGAAAGGTCGATGGGAAAGGCAACGTCGCCTGTCGCGGACGCTGGTCACCATTACGTTGCCTACGGACTGAAGCCAACGCCCGCTGGCCGGTTGCTATCCAGCGGCTCCGATGTGCCGATCGCTGAGCGGGGCTCGCAGCGGTATGTGCGTCTGGCACCAGCGCTTCGCTGGGCGAAAAGCGTGGCAGTCAGGCAGGCCTCCTGCATCGGCCACCTATTGCTCACGTACGTCGACGACGAGTCGCTCGTTCCATCATCAAGGACAGGGCAGAACATCGACCAGTGAACAACGCCTGGCGTAAATCCAAGGACGTGAAAATCGCGCTGGAGAAGTCATTCTCGACCTGTGTGCAGAGAAATGGTGTGGCGGCATTAAGAGCCCTGGTTGAACAGGGTGCCGATGATCAGCAAGCTGGACGAGAGATGTTCGAGAGTGCCCTACCCGCTTCCGTGGGAAGAGCAATCGCTGCACCTCATCGAACTGCGTTCACTATCTGCGCCGGATAGGGCCCTGCAAGGTCACCAGCGGCTCCAGGGACAGGACAGCAGGTGGTCCAGCTGAGGTGGGAGTGCGACGAGTTGGAACGATCGACGCCACCAATAAGATATTGGCGACGGGCTTGCGAGAACAGACGAGGACGACACGATATAAATCCCTGCAAAAGTCCCTGAAACGAAAAAGGCCAGCTCATCACTGAACTGGCCTAAGTCGTGGAGTTATTTGGTCGGGACGGAGTGATTCGAACACTCTACCCCTTGCACCCCATACATCAGAAATGTGGCTTTTCGCGAATTCCGACCCATCTCAAAAACAGAGTGAAACACGCTGAAACCCAATGATATAGGCACATTATTCGAACCAAACAGGCTCGACCGTGTCCCCTTGTTTCATTCCGTTCCGTGGGCAATCATGTGTCCCCAATGCGTCCCATCCAAGGGGACACATCAATGGACGAAGAACATGACGACCGATACGATTCCTCGCAATCTCGCTGATGAGTTCTGCGCCAAGGCGAAGGTCAGCGACAAAGACACCTACCTAAAAGACTCCCTGACTCCTGGCCTGGTCCTGCGAATCACCCCAAACGGCGTCAAGATTTGGCAGCTGCGCTACCGCGCACGAATTGGCGATAGCTGGGCCAGCCGCCGCAAAGGCTTAGGCGCCTTTCCTACTGTCACGACAGCCGCCGCTCGCAAGGCAGCGGCGTCACTAAAAATCGACATTAGCCGTGGCCATGACCCAGTAGAAGAGAAGCGCAAACTCGCCGAGCAACGAGCAGAAGAGAAACGACAACGAGAGGCCGAAGCAGCGCGGCGCATTACCGTGAACGAACTATTCAATCGTTGGGAAAAAGTCGACCTGGTGAACCGCAAGGACAGGGGCAAAGAGGTTCGCCGCATGTTCGAGAAAGACGTACTCCCCTACCTTGGGGCCTTGGCTGTAGAGGATGTAAAAAAGGGCCATATCACCGAAGTCACAGATGTGCTGCTGGCCCGCGGAGTAAACCGCATGGCCAAACTCATCTTCTCGTTGATGCGGCAGATGTTTCGCTTTGCCGTAGATCGAGACTTTTTGGAACACGACCCCAGCGCTAGCATTCGCAAGGCCAAGATCGGTGGCAAAGAGGTGGAGCGCGATCGCGTACTTAGCGAAAGCGAAATCCAGCAATTGAATCTCAAGCTGCCCAATGCCGGAATGCAAGCCAGCAGCGAAGCTGCCATCTGGATTGCATTATCGACATGCTGCCGCATCGGGGAGTTACTAGCCGCTCGGTGGGAGCATGTCGATTTAGAAGAAAAAATCTGGGTAATTCCTGCAGAGAACAGCAAAAACGGCAAACCACACCGAATCTTTCTGTCCGACTTTACTGCTGCGCAGTTTGAGCGGGTAAAGGAAATTAGCAAAGAAACCCTGTGGTGCTATCCCAACGCCAAGAAAACTGGCCCGGTCTGCTCAAAAACGGTCACGAAGCAAACTGGTGATCGGCAACGCCAACCAGGGCAAAAAATCATGAGTAATCGCAGTGCCGCCCCACATGCCCTTTTACTGCCTGGCGGAAAATGGACACCTCATGATCTGCGGCGCACGGGAGCCACCATGATGACTGCCTTGGGCGTCATCCCCGAAGTTGCCGAGCGATGCTTAAACCATACCGAAGAAAACAAGGTAAAGCGCATTTACCAACGGCATAGCTACTCGAACGAGATGAAAGAGGCCTGGCAGCGACTTGGAGAAAAGCTCAACGAGCTAATTGCTGAAAAACCTGTCCACCCACTAGCCCGGTTAGCGGCCGGCGCATGACACATTTTTCATACGGCAGCTAACGACTCAAGATCGGCGCTAATATTCTCCTGCCTGCCTTCAAGTATGGCAGCGAACGGAGAGCATTCAGGGACCAAAAGCTGGCGTGACCTCAGACAGAACGGCAATACCCATAGCCGTAAGCCCTCCAGCTTGGGAAACTCGAATACTGGTAACGGCCGTTCGAATGCAGCCGTTTTGGGGTAGATCAGCACAACATCCCCTGCCCCACTCAAATAACTCTGGCCGTAGGCCTGTAACTGGTAGAAGTCGCTTTGCGCAAGGCCGTACTTGTTCGTGCCGTTCGCCTTCAGCCCATCCAACAGTTTCCACTTTGTGTCGAGAACCAGTAGATCCCCGCTGGCATCCCGAATCAAGAGATCTGGCTTTAAACAAAACCAGTTCTGCTCTCGGTGGCGAACCAGGTGATGGCTGCGTGCTTGGGTTTTCAGGACAAGGGGCCGCGCCAGTTGTTTCGCGAGGTGCTTGGCGACAAACGCTTCGAACACTGCCTCCATCGGGAACAGCAGCGACGGCGCATTGTGGCCGCCGCTGCCTGTTAAGGGTGACTGCTCCTCAAGGATCAACTTCGCCCAAGCCAGCGCATCGCTGTAGTAGCCCATGCCCCGGTCGAGACGCACCTGCTGGAAATCGATCCGTGGCTGCACTGAGACCGGAACCTCTGCAAACACGAACTCCAACTCACGGGCCAGTTGCTGATGAGCCCGAGAAGTAGACAGCATCAGTACTCGTCGCAACGCGGTATGCAGCAAGCGGTTTTCCGGGCGATCGATCGAAAACTCGTCGTGCTCTGTGAAGAAGCGGTCCGCCCGATATAAGTTTTGCCGAAGATGTGACGCCATAATCAGCTTGCCGCGAAGTGCAAACAGGTTGTCCTGCTTACAGGAGTAGCTACTGCGCAACCCGCGTTTGACGATGTGCCCAACCGTACGCAGAAACTCAGCAATGAAAACTTCCAGCAAGGGCATTTGTGTCGCCGAGAGCTTGGCGCTGTCAGTTTGAACGTGGCGGAAGCCTTGAAGGCAGCAAAGCATGTCGATTAGAAGCTGACGCGCCTCCGCCGCACCGCCGCCTATTGCTTTGCCGACCTTGGGCAGCACCTCGATCTGGTAACCATCCGGTGCGCGAATTACTCCGACAAAACTGGTGACCTGGACGGCGCGATGCCCGCGCCGCTGGGTGAGGCGCAACCATTGCGCCCCACCCTCGTCGGCTGCCCGCAGACACTGGCGCTCAAGCCATCCGTAGACCTTATCCGGAATGGTGTGCAAACCCTCGGGACACGCGCCACCCGATGCCTCTGCTATCAGCACATCGAATTCGTAAATCGTAATGCCGCTCACGAGTCACCCAGCACTCAGGTCGGCAACGTCTTGTAGATGCCGATGTAAGCATCCGGATTGGAGAACGCAGCGTCCTGCACAGCGTAGTGTCGCTTAGTGGAGTAGCTGTCCATGCCATGGTCGCTGCCGAACAGGCGAGCCAACTCGTCCTCCTGATCTTGGCCCTCTACAACAAAACGTGCAGCAGGGGATTTCTGGTTATCCGCCAATACAAGACGGATCTTTTGCCAATCCTCAAAAAAGTACTCTTCAAGCAGGGGAAAAATGCGAGTACTGAACACCTGCTGCAGGGCTACAAATCGCTCGTCCCCATCAGGCACCTGCGCCAAAGCGCTGAAGTATGCATGGCCGATACAATGGTCGCGGTCGTAGAGCACCTCGACGCGCTGGTTTATGGCATCAAGTATGCGAGGCACGTCGATCACCTGCTCGCCCAGACTAACCCGCAGGCCTCCAAGCGGCGCTCCCGGCTCATCGCGAGCATCAGGCATCACCGGCACAAACTCGAATCGGCGGCGCAACGCGGTATCTAGCAGCGCAAGAGATCGGTCAGCCGTGTTCATTGTGCCGATAATGTCGACGTTGGCTGGCACCGAAAAACTCTCGCCGGAATACGGCAAAGTCACCGAAACGGCGTTTACAGCTCCTTCGCGCTTATCAGCTTCGATCAAGGTGATCAGTTCACCAAAGATCTTGCTGATGTTTCCCCGGTTGATCTCGTCTATCACCATCGCGAATTGCTGATCTGGCGCTGATCTTGCCTTCCGGCACAGATCCTTGAAGGCGCCCGCGCGGATCTCGTATTGGATCTCACCGGTCGCTGTATCGCCGTCGAGAACCGGCCGGAGGCCCTCCACGAACTCCTCGTAGCCGTAGGATTGGTGGAAGGTAACAAAGCTGTAGCGTTTAATGTACTCGGCTGAGGGTGGGCCGGCATCGTACTCGTCCACGAGCCTCTTAAGGTCGGCAGCTGCGTCCTTCCAGTCTCCAGCAAGTATCCAGGACGAATCCGGTAGCTTGTCGAACACAGCCGGAGCCATCCGTTTGCTCATCTTGACGGTTTCAGACGACTCAATCGTGTGGTACTGCAGAGCGCCCCAAACGGTGTTTCGCACACTCTTGTTCGCGCTCTTGGCGGCGGCAATAGCTCTCATAAAAGGGTGATCAAGCAGTGTGTCGACACTCGCGTTCCCGCCCAGATGGTAGAGAGCCGCCGCAGCTGCTTCCCACCAAGTAAGGCCCACAATCTTTTCACCCACAAACTGATTTTGCCACTCCTCCTTAGATACAGAGGTCATGGCTTGCTCATACTCTCGCTTGAGCAGCTTAGATAACTCGTAGGTCTTCCCCGTGCCAGGTGGGCCATAGTAGATACGGTTGATCGGAGACCTCACTGCATCAGAGTCGGGCGTTTCGTCTTCGTCGGAATCATCGCCGTGCTCGACTGGATCGTCCCGCAGTTGATCTGGCCACAGTCCCGGTCGTTCCGTTTCAAGTACCAGCCAATCGTCAAGTGAGTCATGTTCGGCTGAAAGGGTTGCCTCGATCCTCGAAACTAGTTCCTCTGCCAGTGGTTCGCGGTGGAGCTTGGGTAACGCGCCCACACCTCGCGTCCATGAGAGCTTGCGCGTCCGAGTGCCACGAACCACGCCAAGCACACCGACCGCGCGCTCTTTTCCAGGATCCTTGCGCCCAAAACGCACTTGGACGCCTTTGTTCATGTGCCACCAGTCCATGCCCGCCATGTGGACGGCCCGCGCCAATCGACAGAACAGCGCCTTGTCTTGTGGCGACCATGAGGCGCGGAAAGTTTGGAATGCAGGTTTACCATCGAAGTGTTTGAGCAGGTCCTCGTCGCTCAGTGTCTTGCCGAGGCTCAGCTTGGAGACCACCTCGTCGTAGCGCAGCTTGAAGTTACGGATGGCTTCCAAGCTCCAAGTAACGAGTTGATCCAGTGATTTTTCCATCCCATCGGCCGTGGGCAGCTTGGCGATGAAGGGGGATGTGCTGTCATAGGTGCCACGCAGATCCAGGTAGGCCTTTCGCTTCGCATCCGAGTCGTCGAGGCCAACGGTATCGATCTTGACCACGAAGCCGTCATTGGCATCGATGCCTACGGTGTAGGCCAACTCCTTCGGCGCTTCAGACGAAGGGTAGATTTTGGCCCAGTTATAGCCAGCGAAGTTATTGCCCTGGTTGGTGGGACGCTTGCGAATCTCCACGCGCCCCACGGGAAACAGCTCGGCCTTGACCTTATTCGCCCACGCCTCAGTTACTTCGTAGGCCTTCTTTAGCTCCTCGTAGGCACGATTCTGCTCAGGGTTGGATTCGTCGCGTTTTTGGCCCTTCCACTTGTTCAGCAGCTTGAAGTGGTCACTGGTGAAATAGTCCGCCATGCTCTTCTATATCCCTTCAACATCAATTCCGTGTTCGGCCAGCCAAGCCCGGCGCTGCACGTAGTCGGGCATTGCGCGCTCAACACGCAGCCAGAACGCAGGGGTATGGTGCGGCTCGTGTAGATGGGCAATCTCGTGCACCACCACATATTCCGCGATGTGGGGAGGCAGCAGGATGGTCTTCCAATGGAAGTACAGCCAGTCGCCTTTACCGCATGAACCCCAGCGATAACCAAGGTCTTGCACCTTCACACCAGCCGGCGCCACTTCCATGCGCGACTGGTAGTCGGCTACGCGACCGGACAACCAAACACGGGCTCTGTCGCTGTACCAGCGAATGAAATGCTCCCGTGCGTCCGCCTGAGCATCATGGTGTAGGGCAAAGCGGCCATTCACCAGCTTCAAAGGCGTGCATTGGTCATCGACCATTTTTAACCTATGGGTACGCCCCAGGTACAAGAAGCCCTCGCCGCCGACAAACTCCTTGCGCGGCACCTTGCGTTGCAGCCGGTCTTTCTCGGCCAACTTGGTGTAGATCCAGAAGCGCTTCTCGCTAACAAACTCACGGAGTTGATCGATGCCCACCTCAGGCGGTGCGCTCAGAATCAGTTCGCCCGTTCGCTCCACCGTAATTTGCATCGTCCGGCGCCGGGCGCTGCGCCGTATCGCGAATAGCAAATCGTCCACCTGCATACAGTCACCTACCTTTGCAGAGGCTTTTTCTAGTTGGTGGTCAGTAGCGTTCAGCTGGGCCAGCATGGGATTACACCTGCACCAGTTTGTCGTGGTTGGCGCGAGCCTGCTCCATCAACTTGTCTGCAAGAACGCCTGCCTTGTCGTCATCAACCAAGCTAGGCTGCAGACTCATCAAGTGCTCGAACAATCGCGTATTCAAATCTTCCTGGGCAGCGCGCTTATGAGGGCTCCAGATATTCCTATTGCCCTGCAGCTCCTGCACCAGTAAATCCACCAACCTAAGAGTCACGTCCTTTAGGCTAAGCAGTTCGGCTGCTGTCGGTGTCCGCCCAGTAAATACCTCATCAAGAATCGTGCGCAGGAATGGCGCACAATGCCCGGGTAAGTCGCTTGGTGCATCCGCGCTACCTACCTTGCCCGTACGCAGCTCATCGATGATTTTCTGCAGCTGCGAGATCACCTCATTCCACTGCTCACCCAAGGTTTTCAGGATGTCGTTCAAACGCTCAGAAAGCTTGCGATACAGCACCGGGTCTTCATCGGTGTGTTTGCGGATGTGCGAACGGATGGCATGCTCCATTTCCGATGCAACCGCTCGCCGAGAGGCTACGCCGTCGGCGCTATCCATCATTTCAATGTGTTTAACAAACTCTGCATCAGTCAGCTGAATCGGTGGAATCTTAGGGTCGATGCCCAACGAAATCACATGGTCGTCGATCAGCTTGCGCACCTTGGCGCCGACGTCCTTACCCAGTACTGGCGTGTCTTTGTAGCGATTGCGAGCTCGGGCGTAGATGTAGGCCAGGCGCTTGGCGTCGCCCGAGTACGGCAACCCCTCGGGGCGTGGCAGCACGGTGTCCAGTGATGCAAGGAAGGCCTTGAGCTTGACGGCGAACTCGGCGCGCAGTTTCTCGCTGCCCAATGCCTCAACGCAGGCCTCGGTGTCGTCCAGCGACTCGATGCCCTGTTGCCGAAACAAATCCACCACACGCAGATGCCGATCGCGCAGCACCGGTACCTCGTCCTTCAAGCTGGCCAGTGCGCCTGCCACGTCTTCATCAGCATAGGCCGCAAGTGCCTCCTTCAAGTGCTGCGCCACGCCGTAGTAATCCACCACGATGCCGCAACGCTTACCGAAGCCAGTACGGTTGACGCGGGCAATCGCCTGCAGCAACTCCGCCTCGCGGATCGGGCGGTCGAGGTACATAACACCTTCGATGGGCGCATCAAAGCCGGTCAGCAGCATCGACTTCACGACCAAAAAGGTCAGCGGATCGGTCTTTTCCGGCTTGGCATTGAACAGCGGCTTCTTAAAGCGTTTGATCAACTGCTCATGTGCCGAGCCATCAGTCCACTGCTTCCAAGCAGGGTCATCGTTGTTGCTACCCGAGATGATGGGCGCGAACTCGATGCGGGCCAGCGTGTCGCGGTAGCGCCAAGCCTGCACCACCGCCTGCACCTTGGCCGAGCGTTGGCATAGAGCTTCGTCATCCAGTGCCTTGTCTTCAGCGGAAAGCGCCTGAGCCTCCGCCAGAAGCTCGTCACGTGCCTGCTTCAAGGCCTCGAAGTAGCGGATCGCTGCCAAGCGGCTGTAAGCCACTACCTGCGCTTTGTAGCCATTGGGCAGGATGTAGGTGACGTAATGGCGGATGATGTCGCGCGCCTTGTCTGCGATCAGCGCCGGGGCATCAAAGATATGGCCCTTGGTGGCGTACTTCTGCTTGATCGCCTCCAACTCTTCGGAGGTGTGCTGGCGAAACAAATCCTCAAACAGCTCATCCAGGCTGGCACCGTCCTTGACAGCGCCGTTGGCCGTACGGCCCTCGTAGAGCACCGGCACGGTAGCGCCGTCGGCCTCGGCTTCCTTGATGGTGTAGCGGTCAATGAACTCGCCAAAGATTTCATGGGTGCGCTTTTTCTCACCCATGATAATTGGCGTGCCGGTAAAGCCTATGCGCGCGCAGTTGGGTAGACCCGCCAGCAAGTTGGCATGCAAATCACCCGCTTGAGTGCGGTGCGCTTCGTCCACCAACACGAGGATGCTGTCATCCTCGTTCAGCACCTCAAATGTATCGTCCGCTTTGTAGCTGGCCTTCGGCTCTTCCGCTTTCGGCAAATCGCCCGCCGTCAGTGGCGCATCGCCGGCGCTATCGGGGTCGCGGTATTTCTGGATGGTGGCAAAGATCAGTCCTGGGCCCTTGCGTCGCGCCAGTGCCTTCACGCCCGCCGTGCTTTCGGCTATATCCACCACCTCTCCGGTCAGGGTGGCGGTAACGGACAACTGCCCCTGCAAGTCCTTGCGGTCGGTGACAACGATGATCTTGAAGCGCCGCAATTGCTCTTCCGCGCGCATCTTGCGCACCAGGAATACCATGGTCAGGCTCTTGCCGGAGCCCTGGGTGTGCCAGATGATGCCGCCACGCTGATCATGCTCGCCATCTTGTAGTCGCGTCGGGCCACTCTTGAGGCGGGCAATCGCCCGGTTTACCGCCCGATACTGCTGGTAGCGGCACACCGTCTTGATGGTTTGCCCGCCCACCTGCATGAACAGCATGAAGTTCTGCACTACATCCAGCAGATGCGCGGGTGACAGCAGCCCTGCAATCAACCGCTCCTGTTCGGAGAGGGCTGGCTTGCCGAGCGTTTGCGCGACCTCAATCTCGCTGCCGCTGCCATCAGGACCGCCCACAGTCTTCCACTGGGCGTAATGCTCAAAGGCCCCGCCGATACAACCCACGCGTGCCTGGTCAAAGCTACTGGCCACCACCAGCTGGTTGGTGGCGAATAAGGGCTCATTGCCCTCGTTGTCGTCCACCTCGAAGGCCGCCTTGCGCTGGTTGCTGTAGCGCCGCAGCTGATCCACGGCCTCTGCCAAAGGCTCTGGAATCGACGGGCTTTTGCACTCCACCACCACCAGGGGGATACCGTTCACCAACAGCACCAGGTCGGGCACGATAAAGGCTTTGCTGCTATTGAAGCCGGGTGGGCAATCCACGCGGTACTGGTTGATCACCGTGAAGCGGTTGTTGGTCGGGGTGTCCCAGTCGATGTAACGAATCGTCTGGCCGCGCCCGCCATCCCATCCAGGTAGGCCGTCCATGGTTAAGCCACGGATTAACAAACCCGTAGCCTTCTCGTTGGCCTCCATCAGCTTGTGCGTACCCAGGCGGGTGATGGCGGATACGGCTTCGGACAGTCGCGCTTCATCCAGCCAGGGCGCGCCGTCAGATCCAGGGTTTAGCGCCCGCAGCTGTTCACGCAGCAATCCCTCCTGAATCACCTCGGCAAAACTGGTGCGCCCCGTCACTGCTGGGTCGTCAAGACTGCCTGCGTTATAGGCCCAACCGAGTGCCTGCAACTGGGTTACGAAGGGCTTTTCGACGTCATCGAGCTCCCAGCCCATCAGGCGCTCCCTCGTTGTGTGGCATCAGCCAGCAGCGGTGTAACACGGACGCGACCGGTGAGAAGATCGTCCATCAGGCCAGCCTTGAGCTCTCTTAGCTTGGCGGACTCGGCCGCCGCGCTCTGTATGCGGTTATCGATTTCATCCAAGCGCGTTGCAATCAGATCTTGTTCGGCATGAAGCGGCTTTATAGTCAACAGCCCCCGGATCGTTGGCAGATTAAGACCTGCTTTCGCGCCCGCATCGTTCAGCTTGCTGATGTAGGTTTGTGCAATTGGCCCGGCCAGGTAATGGCCAACGAATCGCGAATTGACAGCATTTAGGTCTGGGCGCACCAAGGCAACGTGCTGATTGATATACGCCTCGCCTAAGCCGTCTGGAACAACGCCGACGATACCCAGATCGGCCGTAATGGAAATGAGAATGTCGCCGGACTCGAGTCGTGTACGCTGTCCGTCCGCATTTCTAGGCGGGCGCACGTACATCGTCGACTCGAAGCGGAAGTTGATATGCTCACGTGTCAAGTTGCCAATGCGGACGAAGAGCGCACCGCTGTCAGCATAGAAGCGCGCCCAATCGCGCGAACCGCTGGTGACTGTATTGGACACCGACTCCAGCGTGACGACATCCCACACCTTCGGAACCCACCCCAGCGGCGACTCCTTGTAGAGATGCGGGGCCTCGGCTTGGGGCGGGCGTAGTTCGCCGTTAGTGTCGATGCCGCGCGTCAGGAGGTCGTGCAGCAGTCCCTGCTTGACGGCCTTGAGCTTGGCGATGATCGCCTCAGTTTCGAGGATGACAGTGTCGAGAGTATCTAGCACATTCGAAACGAGTGCCTGTTCCTCCATGTCAGGAACAGGGAAATCAAATTTCACAAACTTAGCTTCACCAAGCCCCACCAAGGTACTTCCGCTTTTTTGAGCGTCGATAAACCGACGGAATGCAGGTGACGTGAAGACATGGAACGCAAATCGTGACGAGCACTGCTCAGGACGGATCGGTCGTACCAAGAAGAGATGCGAATTAAGTGATGTTTCCCCAGGAAGCCAGTCAATGCGACCGACTTTTCCGATGGTTCCGTCCTTTGTAATCACCAAATCGCCAACTCGCACCTGAATTTCAGGAGACTCATCAAACTTCCGTTGAGGTATATGGAAGCATGCATCCCAATTGACCCGTCCAGAGTCGTCGATGTGCATGCCCGTAATCAGATAAGGGCCGACCTCGCAGAAATCAGATCGGCGCAGGTTCCGCCAACCTATGCGGCCCTTCACATAGAAGACGTCTCCAGTGGGACGCACGGGCCAATGCGGGAATTCAGACATACCGCAACCCCTGCAAAAAACCCTGCAGCGCTTTAGCCGCCTCATCGCGCTTGCCTTCGATTTCGGTCAGCGTCACTTGGTACTTGTCCCACCAGCTCTCAAACGCGATCACGATCTGCTTGCGTTGCGCGGCCATGTAGCGCTCCACGATGGCCTGCATATCGTTGTGCAAGATGGTCAGCAGCAATTCAGAGGCGGCCTCCGGTGTCAGTCCCTCAACGGCGGTCTCGATGTGCAGCTTGAAGCTGTCGTTCTTGGCCTTGAGTTGCTTCTTGACGGCGGTGAGCTCCTTTTTCCAGGCTTTGAGCTGGACTTCATCCACGGCGCTTTCTTCGTCGGCATCATCTTCCGCCGTTTCGTCGGCTTCGCCACCCTCGCCCTCGGTGTCCTTGGGACTGGCGGCCTTGATCTGACTGTCGAGCTCAGCTTTCTTGGCTTCCAGTTCGGTGATGGCCTCGACGAAGTCGCTCATCAGGAACTTGACCAGCTTGTGTTCCAGCGGGTTCTCTTTGCTGGCCTTGTCTTCCAGCGCGGTGACGATACTGGTGCGCCAAGCATCGGCCACGCCCTTGGCGCCGCGCGCCATCAGGGTGAGGAAGTCGTACTTGGTTTGGTACCAGAAACCGGCCACGATGCCGCGCACCTGAAAGGGATCCAATAGACCGACGGCTTCGAGTGATTCGCTGAAACTAGCAAGCAGCTCCTCGCGGAGCTTGACCAGACTACCTGAGGCCATTGCTGTTTCGCTGTCTGCAGAAATCTGATTGCTTAAGGTGGTGACGCGAACGCCGTGCTCTTTCCACCACAGCTCAAATGCCTCACGGATAGCGGTTTCCTTGGCAACCAGACCTGCATTCGTTTCGATGGCGGGCTTTAATTCATGCCGCTTATCTAGAGTCGGCGCGAAGTCGAAATACTTGGCGTCACGCTCCACCAGCAGGTCCATCGGATTCAGGCCGTGGGCGCTAAACAGTTTGGTTCTGTCGGCCACTTCAGACTTGGGAATGCCACCCACCAGATGGGCGCGCACATCGTGCGGTTCAGGCAGCGGCGCGTTATCGGCGTAGCGGCGGATATTCAGATTGTATTCGTTGACTCTCAATGTGGCGTTGTCGACGATCGTTGAGAAGCCGTCGACCTGCCTGAACTCATCGAAGGTGGTAACGATTTTTTCAATGTGCTCGGGCAGCAGGTAGTTTTGCGCGCGGCCTTCAAAAAACTCACGGTCGGCATTGATAAACAGCACCTTGCCTTGGCGCTCGGCAGGTTTACCACTAACGCGATTGGCACCGTTCTGCACGCGCTGGCGTAACACCAGAATGCAGGCCGGAATGCCGGTGCCGTAAAACAGATTGGGAGCCACGCCGATGACGGCTTCGAGCAGATCGTCGTCTATAATGCCTTTTCTAATGGTCTTCTCCTCGCCCCCCCGGAACAACACGCCGTGGGGCAGAACAGTGGCCACCATGCCACCGTCGCGTGTGACGGCCAGCATATGCTGCAGGAACATCAGGTCGGCCTTCTTAGCACCCAGCGGCACTTGACCATAGGGGAAGCGCTCGGTCTCGAACTTGGGCTTCCAGGCGGGCTTGCCGTCTGCATCTTTCTCGGTATTGCCCCAGTGAATGGAGAACGGCGGGTTGGTGAGCACGCGGTCGAAGTGCATCAACTCACCACCCTCAACGTGTTGAGGCTCGGCCAGGGTGTCGTCGTTTTGCAGGTTGGCGGTGCTGATGCCATGCAGCAGCATGTTCATCTTGGCAATGGACCAGACGGTGCCGTTGAACTCCTGCCCGAACAGGTTAGCTTTGCGCCCGTCTTCGCCGTGCTCGTCAATGTATTCCTTGGCGGCGATCAGCATGCCGCCGGAGCCACAGCATGGGTCGTAGATGTCGTGGGCCAGCGTGGGCTTCAATAATCGCACCATCATGCGTGTAACCGAGCGGGGCGTGTAGAACTCACCGCCCTTCTTGCCCGCAGAATCGGCAAACTCACCAATCAGGTATTCGTAGGCCGCGCCCAACAGGTCGGGGAACTCAAAGTCTTCATTGCGCAGGCGATACAGATTGAAATGGGTGATGAGCTGCTGCAGCTTGATATCGGGGATCTTGCTCTGGCCGATTTTTCGGGTGAAGTCGATGTGCTCTAGCACGTCGTACAGGCTGGTATTTTCGCCCTCAACCCCGGCCAGCGCCTTGCTCAACAGGCTACCGACGTTTGCCTGACGCGAGTTGTCGACCAGATAGTTGTAGCGTGACTCTTTCGGCACCCAGAAAAAGCCATCCTTTTTGTACCAACGCTTGTTCTCAGCAACTGCCTCGGCAGCGGTGCGACTCATGCCGCCCTTCATCTGCTCACTGATGACCTCTTCACGACGCTGGTCGAACACATCAGAGCAACGCTTGAGGAACAGCATCCCGAAGATGTATTCCTTGAACTCGGAGGCGTCCATTTTTCCGCGCAGGATGTCAGCCGCCTTAAACAAGTGGCGCTCTAGTTGGGGCAGGGTCAAAGGCATTGGTGGAGATCCTGATTAGTCATTGCTTGCCATCTGGATAGGCAGTTTCAGGCCGGCAGTGTATTCGCAAAAGCGGCGTAATTCATGCCACTCGCGTTGAGCTTTGGGAGATGCGGTCATCCCACCGAGCACCTGGGTGGCGTATTCGGGCCTCGAGAAAATGGCGGTGATTCATGGTCGGGGTGAAATGGACGGGTGTAGCGCTTTTGTTGTGGTCAACGCATTCCGGACACTGGTTTAGGCTTATCCGATCCGCGTCGATTTCCACTGGCGTTCTGCGTCCGTAGCTGTGGCCGTTGCAGGCACCGCAGGTATCGCTGCGATGTACACAAAAGCGCGGCAAAGCTCGATTCGTGGATATCGCTGATACATCAATCAGGCTTGCTGATCGGGTTTCCCCTGTCCCGGAACGGCCAAAGCCAAGCTAATCAGCTTGGCTTTGTAGTGGTTCGAGCGGGTGAGTTCAGTATCGAGAGGCGCGGGTCAACTCACCTCAGGCTGCCTATCCAAGTAGTTGCCCTGCTCTTCGATAGCTCCTGCCATTTCACAGAGCACATCAATCACACGTGCTTGCTCCCGCACATCCTGAGGCGCAACGAGTTGCGCAACCGCTTGCGGCTGAGCCAGAAGCAAAGACAACGCATTGAAATCATTTTCATTAAGGTCGAGATTCAAAACCACACGTCGAGTCATGGGCTCTCCTACATACAGCTATAGAAATTCGTGCTCCGGCCGCAATAAGCCCCGAGGGACAGAATGGCCCTCGGGGAGCCCCCGGCAGGGCGGGTTCGGGCAGAGCCCGCTATTCAAATCCCCAATCAAAACCATCAAATTTCGATGCTGGAGCGTCCAATCTACGTCCATATCCGCTCGCTATCCCCCGAAGCTCTCTGTCAGCCTTAACAGATAGCAGAACTCCGCCAGCCCCAGACCGCCTCTGCTTGGCATGCCCATAATGCTTTCGGCTCTTCCTCGACACCTGTCCAAGCGCAAGGCTGACCTGGTCGGCTTCTACTTCTCCCTTGAGATCTGCACTGAACTGATGCCGGAGGCTGTAAGCGCTAATACCGGGTAACCCTGCCCGCTTCGCCGCACGGCTGAGCCGTTTTTCAAGTGCCCGGTTCTGGCCAGTATCCTGAATAAGCATTTCATCCCCTTCGGAAGAAAGTTTCTGCAGAAGTTGCGCATGAATTTCTTCACCCAAAATGGCATTTGCATTTATTAGCAATATGCGCTCTGACTGCCCTGCTCCAGTTAAATCTGACACTTTTGCTCCCTGAATCGTGAATTCAATAAACTCTCCTAGCCTCCGCATGCGGATGCCCTTTCGAAGTTCAGCGGGCCGGCATCCAGTCAGAATCAAAACAGCTGCCGCCAATCGATCAGCCGACTTAAGCTTGGCCAAAAGCAAGATTCGCCAATCGATTGGCAGGCCATTCAAGCTAGATCGTTTTGATTGCTTCTTAGCCTTAGTTGGTACGTCCAACCGATAACTAGGTTGCGGCGCAGAAAGCTGCTGAGCACAGAGAGCCATCGCGTGACGCAAACTCCGCCGCTTATCGCTGTCATGCTCATGATCGATTTCGCGCAATACACTAAGTAAACGGTGCGCCATATTCCGTCGCCATGCGTAACGCGCTACTACCGCAGTCCGACGACAAAGCCTCTGGTTCAGCGCGTATTCATACCAATGCATATCCCCCATTCGGGCGGCCACCCTGGCGTACTCTGCAATGGTCGACTCTTTCAGCGGCCGATCCACGATAGCCTGAGCCAACCGTCTGAGATCGCCCTTATCCGATGTACCAGGTTTGCGCATAAGCCCTCCTCAGGTAGCCCCAACCTATGCCGTCTCGAGGCGCTCGATACGTGTCCTTCGGCCACTCCACTCGCGTCGGCTGCGCCGATAAACCTCGAAACGGCCCTATTTTCGACCGCACATTGCGGCTCGAAAATAGGAGCCACACCATGCCTAATTAATTGAGTCACGCACCATCGCCCGCTCGCCGCTAGGCATCTCCGGGAGCCAATGAATTGGCTCCCGGAGTACTTCAAGGGTATTTGCCACCGCTTCGCGTCAAGGGGCCGTGTCCTCGCAGGCTGCGGGCCGCACCACACCCCTTGACCCGAAGCGACGGCAAAATAGTCAATCCAGACTGTGAATCCACATACGTCATAAATAGGCATCGAAAAGTATTCCCAGGCTTGAAATCGCCTTGATCAGCTTGTTTGGGCAATTTTTCGCATAGAAATGCATAGAAATTAATTTCGCGTCCCAGCTAGCAAAATAAATCATGCCCCGTTCTCATTGCGCCCCTCCCTTCATAGGTAGTCGCGAAAGAAACCTGATTGATTTTTCATCAACATTTCATGCAGCGACTCAGGAAGCTCGACCCAAATATCAAGACATCTCTGGCGAAGACGATGACCGCAACCCAGCCAATAGCAGCCGCTGTAGGAGGCTTCTAGGGAAACGAGGTCGATTAGCCATGGTTCGCGCTTTCTATTCTTCTAGTGGGCCGCTATTCGCCCTGAGCATCAGAAATGCGCTCGCGGAGCCTGTTCCAATGTGGCTTGAGCTGCTTCTTGATCGAGGGGGCGTTCATGATTCTGGCTGCCCGGTAACCATATGAGATGAAGTTTCTCCGACCTAGGTAGGAGTATCGCTTGTACAACTTCTTCAGGAACATCGAACGGGGCAACTGGCCTCTGGAAATCCGTTTGGCATTGACCTTGCCCATACACTTTTCGGCCAGCCAGATGCCTCTGTGTACACGGTCCTGGTAGCGAGCCAGTGACGATGAGCGCAGGTAAATGTTGGCCCCATCGAAGATAAAGCCCAGATACTGCAGCGGTCGGTCGGACCTCAAGCCCTTGGCCGACCGCGTGAACTTACAGGTCTCTGTTTTGGCGGCCTGGATTTCCAGCCCGATTTCATTGACCCGTAGGTCGACTAGGGCCCTGGTCTCCGCTTCCTTCTCCAGCGGGACTATCAGCAGCACATCATCACAGTACCGGTAATAAGCACCACCGCAGGATTCGACATGCGCGTGGATCTGCTTATCGAAGCCCATCATGTACACGTTGGACAGCATGGCGCTGATGGGGGAGCCTTGAGGGATACCTTTTTTGTCTTTGTTGGTTTCGATCAGGCCGCCCTCACGCACCTTGGCCCGGAACTCGTGGGGCTCGCAAATTCGCTTACGGCCTTGCTTGGGGTTGCTCTTGGAGAGCCCCAGTGCCTCGTAGACTTGATCCCTATAGACGAACGAAAACTTGGTGAGAGATCGGTACACCGCGTAGTGATCGTCGGGCAACTGACTGCTGCCTAGGAGCGCCTGCCAGGCATTTTTCAGATACGCATGGTCTAGGTTGTCAAAGAAGCCCTTGATGTCGATGGCGATGACGCAGCAGGAGTCTCGCGTTGCGATATCCAGGAACGCATCCCGAGCAAAATCGATATTGCTTTTGCCAAGGGCTCTAAACGCCAAAATGGCGGAGGACCACTGCACCTTCGCCAAATGGTCCTCGTAGGCCCGGTTCAGCAGCTCGCAGTAGTAGGAGTAAATGTGGCTGTCGACGTGCGCAGCGTAGGAAATCGGCCGTTGCTTAGGGTCTTTTTTGACCACCTTCCCAATGCTTTTGTCGAAAAACACTTTCTGTGTTTGTGCGACATAGCGAATGAAGGGGTAAAAGGCATGCTTAGCAACAGTCTTAGGGCTTGAGACTATCTCCAGCGCCGCAGCCTGGTTGATCGGGCGATCAAAGTGCAGATAGCCCCGAGATTTGTACCAATTTTCTGGCATCAGCGTACATCCATGTTCGAGCCAACCGGCCAGGCATAGGATGGCGGCAATCCTCAGCCGCCTGGCCGGATAAACTCAAATGCTCCTCACATCATCCAATCGGTGTTGGTCACCCAGTTCCGATTTCGCCGCGATTGCTAGGATCGACGTATAGTGTCAGCGTCACACTTGGAGTACCTATGAAGATAAGTATCCGAGGGCTGCTGGCCGCATTGCTGGTCACCCTGGGTTGTTACACCTGGGATGCCGCCTTGGGGCTTGACAGCTTGTGATGCACCTTCGGGTCTATACCCGAAGCGCTTGCAGGCTAGCATAAATCTGGCTGAGCCAGCCCCCATCCTCGATAGAGCTCATCAGAATCACTGCTGTGCCAGTTCCGGTTCCACTAAGGGCTGCTACCGGCCAGAACTACTGCTACAGCGTATGATCCCGGCTAGCGGCCTGACCGTGCCCCAAGATCGACCGCACCGAAGGCGATCATGACGGTGGAGAAAAGAAATGGGCCCCAAGCAAGTGACTATCGAAGACTGGGACGGCGATGGCGCTATCCGCATTCCGGATGAAGCCCTTCAGGAGCTAGGCGTCGACGTTGGCGACACTCTCTATGTGATCGAGGAATACGTCGGCAATGCCCGGTGCCTTGTACTCAGCAAGACACCACAGATCCCGGATCGTACCGATGAGCTGGTCTCCCACTGGAATCGAGATGGCGACGAATAGCGCCGATCACAGCAGGCAGCTTTCGCCTGTAGATTCAACCGGTCGACGCAATCAGGGACAACCAATGCCAGTCGGAGTGAAGCCAGCATCCCCGCTCACTGACCTGAAACTACCTTGAAAGCCATTCACACCTGGAGTACTAGCTGGACACTAAATCACGCAAATTACTGATGATCTGGGCCGCTGTTTGCTCTGGCGATTGCTCTCGAAGTATTGCCAAAGCTTGTACAGTTTTCGGAATGTCTGTGGCAGGCCTGGTTGACCGTCCCTCGCTCTGCACGAACGGGCCATCGGTCTCTGTGAGTATTCGACCAAGAGGCAGTGAGGCAACTAGATTTCGATGTTTAGCTGAGGTCAGCATCTGAGAATTGATCGAAAAATAGCATCCAAGCTCCACAGCCCTTCTAGCCTCACTAGCGGAGCCGGTGAACCAGTGAAGCACCACTGTTCCGCGGTCGCGCGGAAGCAGGCGTTCGATATGTGACAGCACTTTTCCCACACTGCGTACGCTGTGGACAGTGAGGATCTTCCCGCCCTGCTCCGAGCAAGCCTCCAACACCCTCTTAAACACCCGCTCCTGAGCCTCAAAGCTTCGATAGAACTGGGGCCCGGCATCAAGCCCCACCTCTCCAACGTATCGAGTCTCCTCAAGGAGGCGCTCTAGGAGCGGCAGCTCCGATTCACGCTCTGCCACCAGTTGGGGATGTAACCCCAATGCCACCCGGACATGTCGAGAGGATGCCGCAAGTTCACGATTGCGCCGCCATGCTTTCGGTGTCGTGGTCACGGCCAAGGTAGCGACCTCTGCCTGATCGCACTCCAATATGAGGCGCTCATGATCAGGATAAAGATCGAGATGGCAGTGGAAATCCACCCACTTTGGAATCGGGCTTTTTTGCGGCTTCATAGAGGTATAGCTGTGACACCCTCGAGATAGTCGTCGACCTCCAGCAGCCCATTTCGATAGACCTGTTCAAAGTCCCCTAAACGGTCAGGGTGATCGATCAACGGCCCCGGCTCATGAATTGCGAACTTGGCTCGGTGAGGCGAACGCTTGAGACGCGCGATGGCGAGCTGGAAGGAACGCACATGTTCGCCGTCAGACTTGTTAGTGTCCAGCGCTTGCGCATGCAGATCTGGGATGACATATCGGGTCCGATCGGGGCCACACCCACGGAGAATCGCTGCCCGCCTGATGATGCAGGGGACGCAGAACCCACAGTGCTTGGGGGATCGATTCGAGGGATCGGGATGGTACCTGGCCTTTCCAGGCGATGAGCATGACATCGTCAGATGCACATGATCCGCTAGGAACACAGGGTCAGAGCACTGCTCTGCCATTTGCCCCTTTGTCAGATGGCTGAACATGTTGAACAGCCTCGTGCTAAGGCCCAAACGCCCAAAGAGCTCATTCACCCGCGCCATGTAGTATGGATGCGTCGTGCGCGTGCTACATGCACCCAGGCGGCGTGGGTCTAAGGGGACGTTCAGAGAGATCAGGCCATTTTCAGGCACATGGATGGTGATCGAATCGCCGATCGCTTCCGCAGCCATGGCCGCCAGCGCGAAGAACAGGAATGAGCGCGCTCGAAGTGTATCTTCACTACCTCCACCCTCCACGAGATCGTGCGGGAACCCCACACGGGCCTGGACGCGGTTAATCGATATCTCGGAAAACCTTTCCTGCAGCGCTGCCCGGCAGTCGTTCTGATAGGTGCTGGTGCTGTTGGTGTCCCAGTAATGGCTCACAAGCAATGGCTTGCCGCCGCCACTGAGTAGATCGATCGCCCCAATGAAACTGTCCATCCCCCCTGAGAACAGGCAGACGCTATCCGAATCATCTGTTCTCAAGCTCTCCGGAGCGGGAGATAGCTCATCGATATCCAAGGGCCGCTCGCGGAAGACCAGGCGCCAGCGATCACCAGTGAGGAATTTCAATGTCGAGGCCAGCATGTCGGACGTTGCTGTCCATAGTGCCGGATCTGCGACGGGGACGTAGAGGTCGATCTCTCTCGTCCAGGAGTTCTCTGACTCAGTGTCTCGTGAGATTCTGGTATCCGCTGCGGTAAGGGTCGCTGCCAGCAGTGCCAGGTCGACGGCGGTCTCTCCTGGGCTCAGACCCAGATCAGCCAATTGCTCAATGGCTTGGCCAATCCCGTACTGCAGTCGCCCGTACCCGTCGAGGAACTGGATGTCGGTGATGACACTGCCTGGCTCCAGCAGTGCTAGGTCCTGGTCATCCGTTTCGCCAAGTCGACAGATGATGCTGTGGTGGCTCATTCCAGCCCCTCCGCTGCAGTCGCGATAAGATCGAACGCCGCTTCATAGATCGCAGAGGTGACCTGATTGACCTCTTGATCTGTGGGAGCCGGCCATTGCTCAAGCCGATTGGCGAGCTGGCCCCGTGTACAGCCTGTGATGAAGGAACTCAGCTGAGATTGGATGCGCTCAACTGCATCCACATCATCCGGCATGGTGATCCCCAGGCCGCCCAAGTCCGCCATGATCATGCTCTCAATCGAGTTCGCTACGAAGTCGAGGAAGAAGTCCTGCCGATCAGCTTGAGTCATGTCCTCGAAGCTACCACTGCCTGCCTCGTCCAGTTCGGCGATCGTGTTCAGCGCAGCCTGGCGAGCAACACCTTCGTCAATGGCGCCGCCAGGCGGGCAAATGAACTCAAGCAGCGAGAGCAGCACCTGAGAGGCCGGTTGCCCTGGCGCTACGGTGAGCTGCAACCGCCGCAGTGTTTCCGTGGCCCCGTTGCGCTGAACATCTCCGAAGATACTGAGCAACTTTGCCGCAGCAGCGCGGGATGTCCCCATGCGGCGCGCGCTTCTCGACGGTCCCCCTACGCCTTTACGCACATATGAAGACAGGGCATTCCCCAAATCGCTGGGGCTTCCAGTGCGGGCGAACCGGGTGAAGCTGCTACGAGCCCCTCGAAGTGAGCCAGTGCCGTCATTGTTTACTGGCCCTGACGGAGCTGAGCCTGGCTGAGATGGCGTAGAACCGGGCTGAGATGGATTAGATTGGCCTGTTCCGTTCGGTTGAGCGGCCGGCGCGGCTGGTTGTGCTACATCATCAATCCAGGAGGGCACCAAGCCGGAGCTCGGGCCTCCATATCCTTTGGAGGTACCCATATCAATCCTTATGATTTCCCGCTGAATTCAAGTACGCGCTTGGCTGCCTTTTGAAGCGTCTCGTTCTCGATCTGCTGACTCCAGCCCCTCAAAATCCCCTCAAGCCCCTGGATGGCATTTATATCCTTAAGGCACTCATGCCATGGGGCGGGAGCCCACATGCCAAGCTTGGGCGTGGGCAGAGATCGGACGAACTCTATTAGGCGTTTCTGCAGCGCGGGGCGCTGTTTGACAAGTTCGATCAAGCCCGCAACGCCTTTGGGTTGATCCGAATAATCATCTGCTTGGATTATCCGATCGCGGAGTGCATCAAAAACATTCTCGGCATCAATTTCAGCTAATGCCACGATATCCTTCTTCGTGGCCGCTTGCCGGATCTGCAATGGCGGACCCATTAGTTTGTCGACGAGCGCCTCAAGATGGCTCACTGCAACTTGCCCCATCAAGGAGCTGCGTTTGTCTCGAGTCACGAAGATGTAGGGGCGCAGATCAACGCCGGTCAGCGCGGGATCGATCGCCGCCCAATTGCTGATCCAATCGCTCTTCTCCCAATCGTTCACATCGCTAGAGTTGGCCACTGCCTTGAGCTTCCCAGAGCCTTTCCCCTCACCCGGCTCTGAGTCGGATCCCTTGGACTTCTTGGCCCGCTTTTCCAGCTCGGCGATGGCAGGTACCGTACCGTCCGCATCCAGGCTCGCGATCCGGGCCAACTGCTCGTAAAAGTCTGGGTGAAAACGCTCCGCCAGCATGATTTTCGCAAGTATTGGACGCCGGATATCCTCAGCAAACCCGCGAGCCTCGGCGATGGCGTAGCGCAGCATCATGGAGTTCAGGAAGCGTTTGATCTGCCGGGGATTACCCCGAGTACCCTCGCTCAATATCCGGGCCAGCAAGGCGCTGGTATCCAATGCTTCCTGGGCAAAGTCGGGAAGTGGGTTGCCGAAAGCGCCAGCTACGGCTTTGCGGTCGAGGCCGGTGCTCTTCCAGGGGCGGAGCATGTCCTGTTGAGCAGTATTCAAGAGCTTCTTGAATCGATCATCATCCGTTTTGACGAAGCTCTCCAGCTGCAGCAGCGTGATGTAACTCCGGGTCTCTGCCAGCCCCAGCGCCGGGATGCGGAATGGTACTTGAATGAGTTTTTCAAGGTAGTTGCGCGCATAGGTCACCGGCCCCGCACCCTGTGGCAGGTCTGGGAAGTGCTCGCGCACCGCGTATTCAATCATCGCCTCATCGGCACCGACCACGAACGCCGTCCGGTTTACGAAGAGGAAGAGACGGATGGCCTCAAGCGTTGCGATGGCTGTCTTGGGCAGGCATCGATCAAGGTCATCAACGATAACTACCAGTTGGTCTATGTCTGCGGCCGTTAAGAGCTCTTCGAACTCGGCCCGGAACTGGTGCATGTGTTCGGGAAGCTGCTCAGACTCTTTTTCAGCATCCTTGATGAATCCCCCAGCCTTCTCAGCAAGGCCCGTAAGGCTCTCAATACTTAGATGGTCACCCGGGTTCTGCACGAAGGCGGAAATCGACTCCATGGCCCCTTTGAGCTGGTCAATGCTGGGGATGCCGGTCAGCGCAGTGAGCCCCAGTCCTCCGGCATGCTTGGCCAGCTTGAACCAATCAACACGTCGCAAGACCTTCTTCGCGGCCTCGGCCACTTTCGTAGAGTCTGGGCGAGCACGCCGCAGCTCATCGACAATGGTCTGGATAACGACAGTTTTCGCATCCTCAAAACCTTCGAATGTCCAGCCGTTGAACCAGATGCAGCAGACGCGATCATCAGAATTGAGGATCTGCTGTGTCATCTTCAGAACGCTGGATTTACCGGCACCCCAGTCGCCGTGAACACCAATGGTGACCGGTGCCCCCCGTGATTCGCGAAGTAGACGTTCTACTGTTTTAGCAATGGGGGTGTAATACAGCAGGTCAGTAGCCGTTTCCTGGTCGTTCAGGAACATGCAAAGAACTCCCTTCCTAGCATTTGAGATCTACCCATTGAAGTGAATTCAGCGCTAGAAGACGGCTGTTTTCACATCACCTGGCGGGCATACACAGATGTCACGAGTAGGCCAAAGCCGGCGCGCTGATGTCAATGCGCCATTCTGATGAGTCCGCGCTCGCTGCCTCTCGTACTGTGCAGCCATAACGCTGAATGCCTCCTGCTTTTGTAGGCACTCAATGACCTCTTTGGCCGGCTTCTGCCTGATGAACCGTGATTCTCGGCATGTGGAGATCGAGAACGATGGAACCGACCAAGCGCCGAGAGGGTGGCTTTTGGCCCCCGGCCAAGCACGCTAGCGCTTGCTTCTGTGTTTAAGCTACGCCCTCACAGACAAGATTGCGGAGGCAACCTGGATTGAGTTCTTGGGCTCTCTACTAGATGAGTCCCCAATGTGTCCCATGCCCAAAACGAAAAAGGCCAGTTCATTTCTGAACTGGCCTAGATCGTGGAGTTATTTGGTCGGGACGGAGTGATTCGAACACTCGACCCCTTGCACCCCATGCAAGTGCGCTACCAGGCTGCGCTACGCCCCGACAGGTGCTTCCAGCACTGCTGAAAGCGGGAGGGACTATACCTTAACCAACTGAAATGTGGAAGTTTTTTGCTGGTTACTTACGCAGGGCCTGAAGCACATCTTCCAGCTCGGTGATCGTCTGCCGGATCAGCTGCTTGTACTGGGTGGTATCGTCCTTCGCTTCGTCGCCAGAAAGACGCTGACGCGCCCCGCCGATGGTGAATCCTTGGTCATAGAGAAGCGCGCGGATCTGACGAATCATCAACACATCCTGACGCTGGTAGTAGCGACGATTGCCACGACGCTTGACCGGATTGAGCTGGGGAAACTCCTGCTCCCAATAGCGCAGGACATGGGGTTTCACCGCACAGAGCTCGCTTACCTCACCGATGGTGAAATAGCGCTTGCCGGGAATGGGTGGCAGTTCGTCGTTATGACTTGGTTCCAGCATAAGCTTCGACTCTGGCCTTCAACTTTTGCCCTGGACGAAAGGTCACCACGCGGCGCGCGGTAATTGGGATTTCTTCGCCTGTCTTGGGGTTTCGGCCCGGACGCTGGCGCTTGTCACGTAAATCGAAATTGCCGAAACCGGACAATTTGACTTGTTCGTTGTGCTCAAGCGCCTGACGGATCTCCTCGAAAAACAGCTCCACCAGTTCCTTGGCTTCCCGTTTATTCAGGCCTAGCTCTTCGTACAGACGTTCAGCCATCTCAGCTTTCGTCAGAGCCCCCATACGCTACTTCCTTAACGTGGCGTTGAACCTTTCTTCCAGAGAAGTGAGGATGCTTTGCGTAATGGCGTTCACCTCATCGTCATTAAGAGTGCGTGATGGATGCTGCCAGGTCAAGCCGACGGCGAGGCTTTTTCTATGCGGATCAATACCTTTACCGTCATACACGTCAAATAGCCTGAGGTCGGTCAGGAATTCCCCTCCCCGCTCCCGAATGGCCGAAAGCACCTCTTGCGAAGTCAGATCGCGATCCACGATAAAGGCAAGATCACGGCGCACTTCAGGGAAGCGGGACAGCTCACCGAATGCCGGCAGACGCCCCTGGACAACTTCGCTCAATAGCAGCTCGAAGAGGAAGACGGGCTTATCCAGACCCAAGGCCTTGCCAAGCTCGGGATGCAGCGCCCCAAGGAAGCCGACCAGTCGCCCATCGCGCTCGACGCGAGCAGTCTGCCCAGGGTGAAGCGCAGCGTGCTCAGCGGGCAGGAAACTGAATGCATCGCCCGCGCCAGCCACTGCCAGCAGTGCTTCCACGTCAGCCTTGAGATCAAAGAAATCAACGGGCTCACGACTATTCGCCCAGGCCTCGGGCTGCCGCGAACCACATATCACCCCGGATAGAACCGGTTGCTGCTGCAGCCCGTCGAGCGCACCGATGAAACGCTGGCCAGTCTCGAACAGGCGCACGCGATCCTGCTGGCGATTCAGGTTGTACTGCACGGCCTTGACCAGGCCCGGCCAGAGAGAGACGCGCATCGCCGCGAGATCGGCGGAAATCGGATTGGCCAGCAGCAGAGGCTCGACGCCGGGATGGAAGAGCTCGAACAGCTTCGGGTCGATGAAGCTGAAGGTGATCGCTTCCTGATAGCCGCGCGCCACCAACTGGCGACGAAGCTTGCTCAGCGCAACCTTTGCTTCCGGCTTTCCCTTGGGGGCCAGTCGGGCTTGTGGGTAACGCACCGGCAAACGGTTGTAGCCGTAGAGGCGAGCCAGCTCCTCGATCAGATCCACTTCGAGGGAAATGTCGAAACGATGGCTCGGCACCGACACGCTCCACTTCCCATCACCGCCAGTCACGGCCAATTCGAGGCCGTTCAGCAAGCGCTCGACCTCCTCGGCCGGCATCGCCAGGCCAAGCATCTGCTCGATGCGCTCTGCGCGCAGAACAACCGTGGTGGACTGGGGAAGATCCGTCTCGCTGGCCGCTTCAACGACCGGCCCCGCAGAACCGCCGACGATATCGAGCAGCAACGCCGTGGCCCGCTCCATGGCCGTACGCGCCAGTTGCCAATCGACGCCACGCTCGTAGCGATGCGAGGCATCGGTGTGCAAACCGTAGGAGCGCGCCTTGCCGGCCACCGAAATAGGTTCGAAGAAGGCACTTTCCAGGAACAGGTCGCGCGTGCTTTCACTCACGCCGCTGTGCTCGCCGCCCATTACGCCGGCAATCGCCAGCGCGCGCTGATGATCCGCAATCACCAGCGTATCGGGACGCAACTCAACGTCTTGACCATCCAGAAGCACCAGCCGCTCGCCCGCTTCGGCCATGCGCACCCGGATGCCGCCGTTGATCTCGGCGAGGTCGAAGGCGTGCATCGGCTGGCCCAGTTCGAGCATGACGTAGTTGGTAACGTCCACCACCGCATCGATGCTGCGCACATCGGAACGGCGCAGACGTTCAACCATCCACAGCGGGGTCGGCTTGCTCAAGTCGACATTGCGCAGTACACGTCCGAGATAACGCGGGCACGCCTTGGGCTCCGCCACCTCGACCGAAACGACCTGATCATGACTGGCCGGAACGGCAGCCACTTCCACCGGGGTCACGGTGGCGCCGTAGATAGCGCCAACTTCGCGGGCCAGACCGGCAATCGACAGGCAGTCACCACGATTGGGCGTCAGGCCGAGTTCGATGCTCGCATCGTCGAGGTTAAGGTAAGCACGCAGGTCTTCACCGACCGGCGCGTCTGCCGACAGCTCCATCAGCCCGTCGTTGTCCTCGCTGATCTTCAGCTCGGAAGCCGAACACAGCATGCCGTTGGACTCGACGCCGCGTAGCTTGGCCTTCTTGATCTTGAAGTCGCCCGGCAGCTCGGCGCCGATCATCGCGAACGGAATCTTCAAACCGGGGCGCACGTTGGGCGCGCCGCACACGACCTGGGAGACCGCCGAGCCATCGCTGACCTGGCAAACGCGAAGCTTGTCGGCGTCCGGATGCTGTTCCGTGCTCAACACCTCGCCCACGACGACGCCACTGAAGGCACCGGCGACCGGGATCACGTCGTCCACTTCCAGGCCGACCATCGACAGCCGCGCCACCAGATCATCATGGGAAACCGACGGATTCACCCAACTGCGCAGCCACTGCTCGCTGAATTTCATTCTGCTCTCCTAGGCGGCGACCACTCGGCCCAAGCCGGGTCAAACCGCAAGAGAACGGAGCGGATCGCCTTGCGCCACCGCCCGTCCTCGCATACCTGCCTCGCGGCAGCTCGATTCGTTTAGTCGATCAGCGAAACTGCGCGAGGAAGCGCAGGTCGTTGTCGAAGAACAAGCGCAGATCGTTGACGCCATAGCGCAGCATCGCCAGCCGCTCCGCGCCCATGCCGAAGGCGAAGCCCTGATAGCGATCCGGATCGATGCCTGCCATGCGCAGCACATTCGGATGGACCATGCCGCAGCCGAGCACTTCCAGCCAGCCGGCACTCTCCTGACCATTTTTCTTCACCACACGGCGGATATCCACCTCGGCGGAGGGCTCGGTGAATGGGAAGTAGGAGGGGCGGAAGCGGACTTCCAACTCCTCTTCGAAGAACTCGCGCAGGAATCCTTCGATGGTGCTCTTCAGGTCGGCGAAGCTGACGTTCTCGTCGATCACCAAGCCCTCGACCTGGTGGAACATCGGCGAGTGAGTCTGATCCGAGTCGCAGCGATAGACGCGACCAGGGCAGATGATGCGAATCGGCGGTTGCTGCTGCTCCATCGTGCGGATCTGCACCGGCGACGTATGGGTGCGCAACAGCATGTTGGCATTGAAGTAGAAGGTGTCGTGCATCGCCCGAGCCGGGTGGTGGCCGGGAATGTTGAGCGCTTCGAAGTTGTGGTAGTCGTCTTCGATCTCAGGCCCTTCGGCGACGTCATAACCGATGTCAGCAAAGAGTTCCTCGATGCGCTCCAGCGTACGGGTAACCGGATGCAATCCACCGGTAGTCTGACCGCGTCCAGGCAACGTCACGTCGATACGCTCGGCAGCCAGCCTGGCGCTCAGCGCGGCGCTCTCAAGCCCAGCCTTGCGTGCATTCAGCGCATCCTGGACGCGCTCCTTGGCAGCATTGATCAGGGCGCCAACTTTGGGGCGCTCTTCGGCAGGAATGTCGCCCAGGGTCTTCATCACCTGGGTCAACTCACCTTTCTTGCCAAGATAAAGAACCCGGATCTGCTCCAGGGCATTGATGTCTTCGCTATGTTGCACGGCCTCTAGCGCTTGCGAGACCAATGCATCCAGGTTTTCCATTTCAGGGCTCCAGATACGAAATAGGGGAAGAGCACAGGCTCTTCCCCTATCGTTGACGTTCAGCACCGGGCGAACCCGATGATTGTCGGGGAGTTAAGCCAGAGTGGCTTTGGCTTTCTCGACAATCGCAGCGAACGCCGCTTTTTCGTTCACTGCCAGATCGGCCAGAACTTTACGATCGATCTCGATGGCCGCTTTTTTCAGACCGGCGATCAGACGGCTGTAGGACAGACCGTTGACACGAGCACCAGCATTGATACGAGCGATCCACAGAGCGCGGAACTGACGCTTCCGCTGACGGCGGTCACGGTAGGCGTATTGGCCAGCCTTGATCACCGCCTGCTTGGCAACACGGAATACACGCGAACGTGCGCCGTAGTAGCCTTTGGCGAGTTTCAGAATTTTCTTGTGACGAGCACGGGCGATGACGCCACGCTTAACACGAGCCATGAATTAATCCTCCAGACCGATGAACGAAATCAACGTAGACGCAACGAGCGCTCGACACGAGCGACGTCGGATGCATGCAACAGCGAGGTGCCGCGCAGCTGACGCTTACGTTTGGTGGACATCTTGGTAAGGATGTGGCTCTTGAAGGCGTGCTTGTGCTTGAGGCCCGCAGCAGTCTTCTTGAAGCGCTTCGCAGCGCCACTTTTGGTCTTCATCTTTGGCATGTTCGGATACTCCGCATTCAGTGATTACACATAACCGCAAGGCCTGCCAGTGCCCTGGTGGTTATTTCCGCTTTTTGGGGGCGATGACCATGATCAGTTGGCGTCCTTCCATCTTAGGATGCTGTTCGACGGCGCCGTATTCGGCGAGATCGGTTTCGACCCGCTTCAACAACTCCATCCCCAGCTCCTGGTGGGCCATCTCTCGGCCGCGGAATCGCAAGGATACCTTGGCCTTATCCCCTTCATTTAGGAAACGTACCAGGTTGCGTAGTTTTACCTGGTAATCCCCTTCTTCCGTCCCTGGTCGAAACTTGATTTCTTTGATCTGCTGCTGCTTCTGATTCTTCTTGGCTGCTGCAACCTGCTTTTTCTTTTCGAAGAGATGCTTGCCGTAGTCCATGATCCGGCAAACAGGCGGGACTGCATCAGCAGAGATTTCTACCAAATCCAGTTTGGCTTCTTCAGCAGCGCGAAGCGCTTCATCAATCGAGACGACGCCAATCTGTTGGCCGTCAGCACCAATCAATCGGACCTCTCTGGCCGAGATGTTCTCGTTGATTGGGGCCTTGGGTGCAGCTCGCTTATCCTGTCTCATTTCACGCTTAATAGTGATTACTCCGATTCTTGGCGACCACGCCGGGAAACCGCTTGCGCAAGCAACTCACGAAACTGCTCGAGGGGCATGGAGCCCAGGTCGACGCCTTCGCGGGTGCGCACAGCAACGGATCGTGTCTCAACTTCCCGGTCTCCAATAACCAAGAGATAGGGAACCTTGAGCAAAGTATGCTCGCGGATTTTAAAGCCGATCTTCTCGTTTCTCAAGTCGGACTTGGCACGAAACCCGCTTTGAGCCAGAGATTTCTCGACTTCCGAGGCAAAATCGGCCTGTTTGTCGGTGATGTTCATGATCACCGCCTGGGTCGGCGCCAGCCAGGCCGGGAAAGCGCCTTCGTAATGCTCGATCAGGATTCCGATGAAACGCTCGAACGAGCCCAGGATGGCGCGGTGCAACATCACCGGGCGCTGACGGCTGTTGTCCTCGCTGATGTAGCTGGCATCCAGACGCTCTGGAAGGTTCGGATCGTACTGCAGGGTACCGCACTGCCAGTTCCGCCCCAGACAGTCCTTGAGCGTGAACTCGATCTTCGGACCGTAGAACGCGCCCTCTCCCGGCTGGTACTCCCAGGATAGGCCGGAGGCATCCAGTGCGTCCGCCAGGGCCTTCTCGGCGCGGTCCCACATTTCGTCGGAACCGACGCGTTTTACCGGCCGGGTGGAGAGTTTCATGATCACGTCGGTGAAACCGAAATCGGCATAGACCTGCAGGGTCAGCTTGATGAAGTTGGCCGCCTCCAGACTCACCTGCTCTTCGGTGCAGAAGATGTGCGCATCGTCCTGGGTGAAGCCGCGCACGCGCATGATGCCGTGCAGTGCACCGGAGGCCTCGTTGCGATGGCAGGAGCCGAACTCGGCCAGGCGCAAGGGCAGTTCGCGGTAGCTCTTCAGGCCCTGGTTGAAGATCTGCACGTGGCACGGGCAGTTCATCGGCTTGATCGCGTAGTCGCGACTTTCCGACTCGGTGGTGAACATGTTGTCGGCGTAGTTGCCCCAATGGCCGGACTTCTCCCACAACACGCGATCGACGATCTGCGGCGTACGCACTTCCAGATAGCCATTCTCGCGCTGCAGGACGCGCATGTACTGCTCGAGCACCTGATAGATGCTCCAGCCGTTGGGATGCCAGAAGACCATTCCCGGCGCTTCTTCCTGGGTATGGAAGAGGTCAAGGCGCTTGCCGATCTTGCGGTGATCGCGCTTTTCGGCCTCTTCGATACGCTGGATGTAGGCGGCGAGCTGCTTCTTGTCCGCCCAGGCGGTGCCATAGATACGCTGCAGTTGCTCGTTCTTCGCATCGCCGCGCCAGTAGGCGCCCGACAGCTTGGTCAGCTTGAACGCCTTGAGGAAGCGGGTATTGGGCACGTGCGGGCCGCGGCACATGTCCACGTATTCTTCGTGGTAGTAGAGCCCCATCGCCTTCTCGTTCGGCATGTCCTCGACCAGGCGCAGCTTGTAGTCCTCGCCACGGGACTCGAACACTTCGATGACCTCGGCACGCGGCGTCATCTTCTTGATGACGTCGTAGTCCTTCTCGATCAGCTGATGCATGCGCTGCTCGATCGCCACCATGTCATCGGGCGTGAAGGGACGCTCGTAGGCGATGTCGTAATAGAAGCCGTCTTCGATGACCGGTCCGATCACCATCTTGGCGGTTGGATAGAGTTGCTTGACCGCGTGACCGATCAGGTGCGCGCAGGAGTGGCGGATGATCTCGACGCCCTCCTGATCCTTCGGGGTGATGATCTGCAGGCGCGCGTCATGTTCGATGACATCGCTGGCGTCGACGAGACGGTCGTCCACCTTGCCCGCCACGGTGGCCTTGGCCAGGCCAGCCCCAATGGATTGAGCCACCTCGGCAACGGATACCGGATGATCGAACGAACGCTGACTACCGTCGGGAAGAGTGATGATGGGCATGGCGCCTCCTCTCCTAGTGGTGACCCCTACCAAAGGCCACGTGGGTTGGGATGAGCCAGTAAGCGATCCGGCGGTGTACCCGCCTCACAGTGGCTGGAGCCCGAAGGCCAACCAGACCGGACCGGAGTCACTGGAAGTTTTGGAGGGCGGATGCTTTCAGAAACGCCGCTGCCTGACAAGCGAAAGGCCCGAAAACAGCAAAATCCATGGATTCAGCACTCATCGGAACGAAAATGTTCGCCTGCATGCATGCGTTTCAGACCTGCCTTACCATCAGCCTGACGACCCGATAAAGCCGCGCGGTCGCGGGGAGACCTCAATGAGAATGTCGATACTGCTGGCCCTTGCCTGCCTGCCCTGCGTCAGCCAGGCCACCACCGTGCTCAAATGCATCGACGCGGCAGGCAACGTGAACTTCACCCAGACGTCCTGCCCGCCCGGCCAGCACCTGGAAAGCATCAGCGAGCTCACCGCGCCACCACCACCAAGCGGCGATGGCGATCCGGTCAAACTGGCCGAGCCAAAGGCACCCGCGCCGGCAACCGAAGCGCCCCCCACTCCCGCTCAACCGCCGATCGTCATCGTGGCTCCGGCACCGGCTCCGGAAGCGCAAGGTGAGATTTACGAGAGCTATCGCGGCTATCAGCGTCACGTACCTTACCGGCACGACTATTATCCGCCGCCACCCGGCTACTGGGGAAAACCGCCCGGTTCATGGCCGCCGCCCCCGCCACCGCCGCGCCCACCCGCGGAGCCGGACAAACCGCGCATCAAGGGAATGCTGATGGATCGCTGACGGCCACCCGGTGAACGCCCTGGAACCGGGCGTTCCACACGTCGAATTCAATGAAACCGTCGCGGCAAAGGCTGTCCCAACCCATGAGGCATCACTCACCCACAGACTGATGGAGGCTCTCATGGCCATCGAACAAGCGCTCTGGAATGAAGTACTCACCCGGCTGCTGCACGCTCATCCGGCAGGACTCGGCAAGGAAGTCCTGGACAACTATCGAGGCCAGCAGGCCGTCGTGGACTGCCTGGCCGATCTGCAGGAACGCGGGTTGATTCAGGGAGGAACCATCCTGCCCGGCGCGGTGAACGACCATTCCCTGGACTTGCCCGTAAAGCTGACATCCGCCGGCGTAGAGCAAGCCAAAGCGATCGAATGACCGTACGAGCCCGCCCTGGGCCGGGCTTCACGGAACTACGATCCACCGCCTGGCGCGAATGACCGCCAGGCGCGCCGGCTACTTCGACTCCTGCCGGATGTCCAGAAGCACCCAGACATCCAGCCCTTGGGCGCGGGCGGCTTTTTCGGCCTCCAACTGAGCGGTCAGCCGGCTGATCGAGCGCGAGCGGTGCTCGAAGCGGAACGGCGGCCCGCCATTCTTGCGGACACTCAACTCGACCAAGGTGTAGGTGAAGGGATTAGGCGATTTTTCTTTTTTCTGTTTCTTCGGTGCGGCGGGGGTGAGGCCCAATGCTTTACGCACGTCGTCCTCGGACAAACTCAGATTGCTCAACTACGAAACCCTGCTGCTGGATTGACCGCATACGGCCCGCGGCTGGATGCCGCAGCGATACTGTATCGTCAGCAACCATTGTCGACAATCGACAGATCTAAATTCCGACAGAACTTAATAACAGGCCTAATAGAAGTGGATCTCGCCCCCTTCGATGCCGGCAATCTGATCGATGATGGCGGCCGCCGCGCACTCCGCCTCGACGAGGCTGGCGAAATCCTTCGTACGGGTTACCTGAAACGCCGCCGACTGTTCCGCGGTACGCCCTCTGAGCATGACGAACGCCTTGATGCCGTCACTGTCCTGCACAGCACTAGACCAAACGCGCGTAGCACCTATCACTCGATAGCCCATAGCCCGTTACCCGTTCAGTTATGTCCAGGGTTAAGAGCGGCCAAAACGCTCGATAATTGCCCAACCAAAGGTTGGCGGGCCGTTGCCACCGTGTTTCGCAGGCGCGTGAGACACCGACTAAACCCGCTCAAACCCGCGCCAGCAGCGAGCTGTTGGTCGCCTTTATGTCCTGCAAGGAGGGAAACCCGCCTTCGTCGGACGTGCTCCCGTTTTCCTTCCCGCTCGCGGACAACAGGTCGAACAGGTTCGGCAGAGGTTTGGAGACCTGCTCCTTGAGCGCGGCTGTGCGAAGGGCCGTTTCGATGGGTGCCTTCTCCTGATTCCAGGCGGCCGAAGACTTCTCGTCGCTACTCACGGCAGCGAGGAATTTCGCGCCCGCGAGATTGCGCGCCGTTTCGTCCCCGGCGTATGGATCGACGAACTGGGCTTGGCTGCCCGCCGGGCCGACGAATTCACCCATCGCCAGCGACAGCTGCTGCTTCATCAGGGAACTCGCGGCTTTCTGCTCCTGCTCGGAGAACAGCCCCCCGACGTTCTCGCTGACCGAATACAGAGAGCGACGATCAAGGTTGCCCATCAGCGAAATGGTGTCGACATTGCCCGGGCTGTTTGCATCGTAAGGCGTGCCACTGGCCTTCATCGTCGCGTAGTTGGCGTCCATGCGACTGCGCGCGTCGGTAGCGACGTCCGCCAATGTCTTGCCCTGCGAACTGGAAACGGAGCCCGGACTGATGACGCCGCGAACCAACGCATCCGAAGTCATTCCGGTTCGACTGGGGAAGAACTGCGCGTAGTAGTTGCTCAGCGCATTGGATTGCTGGCCCGCACTGGAGAGCGTAACGGTCGACGAATGCCCGGAGGTCGTAGACGCGGCCGTGTTCGCAAGGCTCGCCGTCGAGGCCTCCAGTGCGCTTGCCACCGAGGTCTTCTGGCCGTACAGCGAGGACGCATTCGCCGAGTAGTAGCCCGCCACGCCGCCGGAGATGATGCTCATGCTGGGTTCCTTTTGCAGTACAGGGCGTCGCCAGAGAAATGGCGCATACCCGGAGCTTTCAGGGTCTTTTGCAAGGACCACGCCAGCGACAACGGGCTTCTGGCCGCAGCGAGGCCATAAAAAAGCCCCGCATCGGCGGGGCTTCTCGGTTGCAGGAAACTCAGCGCTCCATCACCTGTTTCACTTGCGTCAGCGGAATCTGCTGGGTACGGCCGTCAGCGTCTTCGTACTCGTAGAGGCCGCTGTCTTCGTCCAGCTTCGGCTCGCCGTGGGCGGTGATCATCTGACCGTCGTTGGTACTGATCACGTAATCGCTGGCACAGCCGGCGAGGCCCAGCACACAGAACGCGGCAAACATCCAATGCTTCATAAGTGACTCCTTCAGTTAACCAAGAGAGGACAATGCGTCAGACACCCGCCGGTGAAATTTGCTCCCGAGCGCATGCCAGGACCGCCGATTGCCCGGATCAGCTATCCGCCTCCCGGCCTTCACCGCCGATGTGCACTTTGGGCAGGTCATAGGGCGGCTCGACCTGCTTCTGCATCGGCGGTTTTGCATCGGGATCGTTTTTCAGCGGCACCGGCGCGTCCTCGATGATAGAACCGGGGTCCTCGTTGCCAGGATCGTTGATCAGCGACCCCTCGCCGAGGTCCTGATGCCCCTTCCCCTCGTTCGATTCCGTACTCATAGCGACCTCCTCACCCGGCCTGGAGTAGACCTGTACCCGTTTGAGGCCGCCGCCGGCTGCGCGTTCCGAAATCAATCGCCTGGGTGGAGCCTTGGCCCGTTCAGGACGGCACTACCGCCTACGCATGGAGAACGCCAGCAGCAGGAAACCCGGCACGAGAAACGCCGGCGCCATGTACAGAAAAGTGTCGCCTCCGCCGCCCATCCCCACCGCCGCGAAGGCCACGCCACAACACAGCAACGGCGTGGCCGCGATCATCAGGGGTTTCGGTTTGGTCTTCTTCTGCACACGTGACTCCAACGGCTCTTCGGAACTCGCGGCAGACCGCGAAATGCACAACTACGACGCATCGATTACGCGCGAGTTCGGAATGTCCTGTCGCGGAAACAGGCATGGCGCGCCTCAGGCGCCACCCAGATGCTCGTAAAGAAGGGTGCCGCCAACCAGGATCAGAACGATCCCGCCGGCAATTTCCGCGCGCCGCCCCACCATCGTGCCCAGCACCCGACCCAGCAGCGTTCCCATCGTCACCATCGTCATGGTCACCAAGCCGATCGCCAGCGCCGCGACGGCGATGTTCACATCCACGAACGCCAGCCCCACCCCTACGGCCAGCGCATCAATGCTGGTAGCGACCGCCGTCGCGGCGAGAATCCAGAACGAATGCTGCGTGGCCCTGCCCTCGGGCGCTCCAGCTTCCGGTTTCAAGCCGGCGTAGATCATGTGCAGGCCGAGCAGCAACAGGAGGCCGAAGGCGATCCAGTGATCCCATTCGGTCACGTAGCTGCTGGCAGCCTGCCCGATGAGCCAACCGACGACGGGCGTGATGGCCTCGATGACACCGAAGATCAGACCGGTACGGAGCGCTTCGGCGAGAGATGGCTTGTGCAGGCTCGAGCCCTTGCCTACCGCCGCAGCGAAGGCGTCGGTGGACATGGCGAAGGAAAGGAAAATCAGCGAGAGGGTGTTCAAGGTGCAGCTCCAGCCGGGCATGAGTCCACGACACGCCGCGCGCCCAGCTTGAGCGCAGCAATGTCGTTGGTCTCACCAATCCGGCTGGATGCGCTGACCACGGCTGACCGCCGAGTATGTTGACCAGCGCGCCCGCGCATCACGCACAGGCAGGTTACTCCCCAAAGAGGCAGCGGAGCGTAGCAGGCCCGGGTGAAAAAAACGTGAACGCTGAAGATGGAGCGACGATCAGCGTCATGGGCAGACACCACGCACTCATGACTGACCCATCACAGGTAGATGGCCAAGCAGACCGATCCCGCCAGAGTCACCTGCCGGGTTCTTTGACAGCGAAGGCCAGCATCGAGCGAAGACAAAATCCACACAAACAAAAAAGGCGACCCTTTCGGATCGCCTTCCAAGCCCCGTGCAGTACGGGTTTTGTTTGGTAGGCACAATTGGATTCGAACCAACGACCCCCACCATGTCAAGGTGGCATCAGGGCCATCGCTACCTTATTGATATTTAAGGCTTTCTTAGCCACCATCAAGTGCCTGAAAACTGCACTATACCCTCATGAAAATCAACAACTTGGCGTTGTATTTTCATACAGCTGCGCCAGGCAAACCACGACAATCCTCCGCTGTTCAGCGGCTCGGCACCCTCCACAGCTGATCCATCTTGGTCGTGAACGACTGGCTCATCAGCTCCCGCCTCATGCCCCACTCGGGGCTCGACGTGACCCGTCCGGGTCGAAGCGTCCCCCTTCCCCATTTCGCATTGATCTCGTCCAGCACGCTCATGACCCGTTCGCTCGCCTCGGGCTGAGTAGTGGCGAACAGGTCGGCGGTGTACTCGCCGCGCTGGCACAGATCGAGCAGTAAGATCTCCGCCTTGCTGTAGTTGTAGCCCTCCCGGAACACGCGATCGAGGCCGGCCAGCGCCGCGGCGGTGAGCATGCGCACGTCGTCGGTCGGGTACGGCAGTTCGCAGAGCACGCCGTTCGCGTATTTCGCCTCTTCCGGATTGAACATACCGGTGCGCACGCTCACGCGCAGGCGCTTGCACAGGGAACCCTGGGCGCGGAGCTTCTCGCTGGCGCGCGCGGTGTAGCTGGCCACCGCTTCGCGGATCGGCTCGATTGCCTTCAGCCGCTGGCCGAACATCCGACTGCAGCAGATCTCCTGCTTCGGCGGATCGGGGTCGTCGAGTTGCAGGCAAGGCGTGCCGCGCAGCTCCCGCGCCGTCTTCTCGACCACCACGCTGAATTTCTTCCGCAGCATCCAGGGATCGGTCTGCGCCAGGTCCCATGCGGTCTTGATCTTCATTCCCTCGAAGTGCGCCTGCAGCTTGCGGCCGACGCCCCACACCTCGCCGACGTCCAGGGCGCGGAGCAGCTTGTCCCGGCGCTCGGGGTCGCGGATGTCTACCACGCCCCCGGTCTGCTTCTGCCAGCGCTTCGCAGCGTGGTTGGCGAGCTTGGCCAGGGTCTTCGTGCCGGCGATGCCGACGCCGACCGGGATGCCGGTGCACTGCAGCACGCGCCGGCGAATCTCACGGCCGAGCGGCTCGGCGCCGGCTATGCCGGTCAGGTCGGCGAAGGCCTCGTCGATGCTGTACACCTCGAGCGCCGGCACCAGGCTCTCGATGACCGTCATCACGCGCTGGCTGATGTCGCCGTAGAGCGCGTAGTTTGAGCTGAACGCCACCACGCCCCACCGCCGCAGGTCGTTCTTGATCTGGAAATACGGGGCGCCCATCTTGACCCCGAGGGCCTTCGCCTCCGGCGTGCGACTGATCACGCAGCCGTCGTTGTTGCTGAGCACCACGATCGGAGTGCGCAGCAGGTCCGGCCGCCAGACGCGCTCGCAGCTGCAGTAGAAGGAGTTGCAGTCGATCAGCGCGAAGACGGGTTCACGTGCAGCCATGGCTGCGCACGCTGAATTTCACAACGCCCCAGATGCGCAGCTCGTCGCCCTCGAGCACGAAGCGCGGCGGGTATTTGTCGTTCGCCGAAAGCAGCCGGATGTCGGTGCCGCGCTTGTGAAGGATCTTCACCATCGGTTCGTCATTGAGCGCAGCCACAACGACGGCGCCATGCTCGGCCGGCAGGGAGCGGTCCACGACTAGCAGGTCGCCGTCGAAGATGCCGATGTCCCGAAGGCTCTCGCCGTCGACGTAGACCAGGTAGGTGTGAGGCGCGCGTATGTCGAACAGCGCGTCGAGGGATATCGTCTGCTCGAGATGATCCTGCGCCGGCGATGGGAAGCCGGCTGGCACGCGAAAACCATACACCGGCAGCGGCACGCCGCCGGGCGCTATCTGGCCGACGATGGGGAGGTTCATGTGGAAGGGTCCGAATACTGTTTATACGTACAGTTAAACAAGGGCGTGATGGCGGGGTCAAACGGAACACGCAGTGGGACGACGACCGGAGAACGAGATGTGCGGACGATTCACCCAGTACCGGACAGCCATCGAATATCTCGAAGCATTGCGCTATGAGAAGGACATCATGGGCGGGTTCGATCCGGAGCCGATCGGGCGCTACAACGTCGCCCCACGGTCGCGTGTGCTGATGCTGTTCGAGAACGACGAAGGCGCGCGCTTCGCCAAGATCCCTTGGGGCTACGAGCCGTTCTGGGCGAAGGGGAAAAGGCCGCCGGCGATCAACGCCAGAGTGGAGACGGCAGCCACCAGCCGATTCTTCCGGGACGTGTGGCGCAACGGTCGTTGTCTGGTGATGGCGGACGGGTGGTACGAGTGGGTGAAGGATGCCAACGACCCCAAGAAGAAACAGCCCTTCTACATCAGGCTGAAGAGCCAAGAGCCAATGTGGTTTGCGGCGCTGGGCCAGTTCAATCGTGAGGGTCAGTTAGAAGAGCGCGAGGGAGACGGTTTCGTGATCATCACCGCCGAAAGCGATCAGGGAATGGTGGACATCCACGACCGCCGGCCTGTTGTGCTGTCGCCCGAGCTGGCACGCGAATGGATCGAGCCGGACCTGGGGGCCGAGCGCGCCGAGGAAATCGTGAGGACGCTGGGCACGCCGGTGGAGGAGTTCGAGTGGTTCGAGGTGGACAGGGCGGTGGGGAACGTAAGGAATGAAGGGCCGGGGCTGATACGGCCATTGAGTCCCCATGTAGGCGAATCTGACGCAGTGGACGATTTCGATTTCACTGCTTAGCTAGAAAGGTGGCACTTCCACCACCCATCCAAGAAAGGAGAAAGCCATGGATGATCTCAGTAATCGAGGACCGCAAGACCGCGCACGGATAAACGTCGGCGAAGAGCATGAGCTTCGCTACTGGACAAAAACGCTTGGGGTAACGGAGGCGGAGCTTCGGGCCGCAGTCAAAGCAGTCGGTGTGATGGCGGATAAAGTTCGCGCCTACCTGAAGAAATGAGGAGGGGTGCCGGCCAGCCCGGCGTCCACCCGCCCTGTATAGATCCAGCAGCCAAGAGATCGTAGTTCGCCGCAATTTACCGTCGCCAGCCATAGCGCTGGTCATCGACATGCCTGATTCGCCGCCAGCAGCTCCCCCTCGTAACCCATACGCTGCCGGCGTTCGGCGAGCAGCGCGCGCACCTTCACCTCGAGCGAATCCGATTTCCGGAGGCCAGCAGCGGCCCAGGACGGCACGGCTACGTCCTTCGTGCGGCACGGAACCGGCACCGGCACTTCCACCCGCACTACGCGTGGCTGCGGATCGACCGTTTCGGGATTCCCAGCGCAGCCCGCCAACAGCATCAGTGCGGCGATGATCAGCACAGCCCTCATAGGCCCAACTCCTTGTCGATGATGGATTCCGCTGCCTCCGCGGGATCGCCGCCGGTGCGTTCCTGCTGCAGGCGATTGGCGGCTTGGTAGTCGGTTTGTGCCTGGGCGTGTGCGGCGTTCTGTGCCGCCTCAGCAGCCTGTTCGCGCTGCGCTGCCTCGTTCTGCAGCTTGCCAAGCGCCCTGCCCTGCTCGCCCGTCAGCTCGGCGAGGTTGTCGCGCGCGGCAGTGCATGCGACCAACTGTTCACCCTTCGCCGTAGCCACGGCCCGCGCCACTTCCAGCTGCGGCGAGTAATGCCGGTCGGTGAGCCACCACGCCGTTGCCGCGCCGCCGCCGGCGCCCAGGCCGAGCAATGCTATGGCGCCAACAGCGAGGGCGGCGACGCGGTACTGGGCTGGGATCAGATCGCTGAGGCTCATGCCAGAGCCCGCCGCACACCTTCGGCAATCACTGCCGGCGCGTAAGGGTTGCCGCCGTTCTCGTGGCGAATGATCGCCGTCGTCACAGCGAGCAGCACGGGCTGGGCCTTGATGTCGATGACCTCGTTCGGGTCGACGCCGACGCTCCAGGCGACGGCGCGGATGTAGGCCTCGGTGTCGTTCTCGTTGCCCGGTGCCCAGCGGTTGATGGTCTCGCGCACCGTGTCGACACCGCGCTCGCCAACGCCCGGCTGGCCGTCCTTGCCGCGGTAGTTGATCAGCAGCTTACCCAGCGCGCGGATGCCATTCTCCGGCGAGTCGAATCGAGCGAAGCGCGGGCGCGCCACGCCCTCCTCCAGCCCGACTTGCCCTTGCCATTTGTTGCGAGGGTTGAAATCGATATTGCCGGGGTTGTTGTTCCGCACCCCGCGAGTTGCTGTTGCCATGCTTTTCTCCAGACATGAAAAAGCCCGCGCGCGGCGGGCTGGTGGGTGGTGATGCGGTCAGCTCTGAAATCCCATCTCCAAGCGGATTCGCGCTTTCAGCTGCTCGCTGAGCTTGTCGCCGTAGACGCGCAGCTCGCTGATGTAGCCGTTCATCTGCTCGATGTACGCCCCGCGTGCGCCGATGCTGAGGGCGACCGCGCCGTTGTATACGGCGCCCGTGGCCACGGGATCGGTGTTCACGCCGTTGCAGCCAGCGAGCATCGTGCCGGCCGCAGCCGTGTCGCCGTCGCGGGAGCCCTCGATGAGCTGCCAGGCGTTGAGGCCGATCGTTCCCGCCAACTCAGCGGCCACGCCGGTAACCCCGGTGTTGAACGACACGAACCGCGCGCTCTTTGTGCTCGACACGCCGCTGTGCCAGCTCCGAGTGTTGCCGCCGCTGTCCTGACACAGGATCGTCGAGTTGTTTGCGCTGGTGGGCGCGGTGCTGAACAGCACTTTCGCGAACACAGTGATGTCGGGCGGCGCGACGAAAGCCGGCGTATTGAGGAGGCTGCCGGCGAACAGCATCGCCGGTTCACCTACCACGCCGCCGTAGAAGCGCGGCTGCCGTGCCTCCGTGGCTTGGGACGCGGGCATGCCATTGAGCCGTCCGACCCACTGCGGCACCCGGGCACCGTCCGCGGCCGCAGCGTCGATCGCCAGCCACTGCTCGATCAGCAGCTTCTCAGCAGTGACGCGGGGGATGAAGCCGGATCTGATCCGGCCGTACATGCCGGACCTCATGCCGCCACCTCGAATCGATTGCGGCCGCCCACCCGCACGCCCGACCACATCAGCCAGGCGCGCCAGCGCGCAATACCGCTGGAGCGCAGGGCGTTGCGGAACACGCGGTCGGCCTTCGAACGGCTGAGCGCTCCGCTGGTGTAGAGGTAGTCGTGCAGAACCGCCGCCGCATGCCCGTATGCGCCGAGCAGCGCGTAGGTCAGCGGCAAGCGAGGGACAGAGGCGAAGTCGGTCTCGAAGCCCGCAGGCACGTCGACGCGGCCGTGCTCCGAGTCCAGATACGAAAATGGCGCCAGAAGGCGCCATCGTTTGCGGTCGGACTGCAGCTCAACCTTCAGGGGTAGCGGAAACCGATTCATCCGGCCAGCCCTCCTCGAGCATGCCCTCGCTGAATTCGCCTGCGTCGAGCGCTTCCAGCAACTCAGCCTCGCGATCGAAACATGCTTGGACGTGTGCTCGCATTTTCGTTGCAAAACCAAGTAGCGTCTGCGCGTCCAGCTGAACAAACCCCGTTGGGGTTTTCCAGTTGCACACGTATTCCGGATCGATCAGGGCACTTACGGCCGCGCCGGTGATCAGCGCCTGGCTATCGCGACCGGTGTCGATTCGCGCGGTGCCGAATACGATGCCTGCCGTCTCAGCTTCATAACGCCGGGTCGCGATCAGGATCGGATAGTCGATCTCGGGTGCCGGCTCCGGCACGTTCCCCGCCTCCAACCACTCCTGATAGTCGCTCCACCATCGATGCCCTTCAGGAATCCGCGCGCCGTCATCAAGACGGAGTACTGCGTTCTCGTCGTCTTTGATCAGCTGGTACATATCAAAGCTCCGCGTCGATCGTGATTTTCCCGCCAGACAACCAGGCGAAGTAGCCAGAGCCGCCCGGGCTCATTCCAGACGAGCCGGTGATACCAACTTGCAACATGAAGGGCGTCTGTAGCTTCGCGGCAATCGTGCCGGAGCGTGACGACGGGTCATAAAATGCCAGGCCGGAGGACACCACCACTGCCGCGGAGGACGTGCGCATCGTTGTCGGCAGTAGCAGCCAGCTGTAAGCAGAGGTCGAGCTTGTGACTGTGCCGTTCGCGAGCCCCTCCCCGTTGCCGAGCGTGTAGACGACGCAGTATCGCTGACATAGCAGCAGGTCAGCGCTGAAAAGGGGGGACCGAAACGGAGTGGCAACCGCTCCCGATTCGAATTTGGCCTCTCGCACTGTGCCGCCAATGAAGCGAACAGTGACGTTCGCACCGGCTGTCAGGCTTGCCGTCTGCCCACCATTATTGATCGCCGTGCCATTAACGGTCGCTGTGGCGGTGCCCGACCAAGTAAGTGTGTGAACCCCGCCCTGGTTGTTGACGCCTTCAATTACTTGCTCAACGCCCCCCGCCGGCGCGGTGATCTGGTTGCCGATACTTGCCGCCGAGAATGTCAGGCTCTGCCCGCTGGTGACGACGCGCCATCGATCGAGCGTGTACTGGTTTGCCCCGGTAGTCGCTGTGCCGCTTACGTAACCGCGCTGATTGATTCTGAACAATGGGTTGATAAGCAGATTGTCGCCAGTTCCAAGCCCGCTCAGATCCCGCGCCTGCCAGATCGTCGCGCCGCCGTCGTCGGTATAGAACGACTGGACGGTGACCGCGCCGGCAGCTGTTGCAGGCTGTGCAACGACTCCCCCGCCGTCCGCTTTCACGTTACCGGGATAGATCACCAGCCGCCCGCCGGTGGCGTCTTGCACGAACGTCACCGTGAAGACGACCACGCGCCCGGTCGGCACGTTGCTGAATGCGAGGGCGGTGTTCCCGGTGAGAGTCACGCGGAACCCGGCCGGGCTGGAGAGATCGAGCGTGGCCACGCCGCCGACCAGGGCAACGGCCTTCAGTTGGTCCCAGGCGTTCTTCTGCGCGCCCTCCTCGATGCCACCCAACTTGGTTGCTATAGCCTTGATATCCGCGCCGATGGCCTGGGCCAGGGCGGTCAGACGAGAGGCGAGGCTCATGATCAGGCCTTGGCGGTTGCGTAGTCGGCCGCGAAGTCGTGCTCCGGATCACCCACGCCAATGTTCGTGCAGGCCTGCAGCTTCTGGGCAGTCGTCAGCGTTTGTGCAGCGTCGAAGCGAACGCGGTTGTTCACGGCAGTCGCCAACGCCGCGGCGGTGGAGGCGTTACCCGTTGCCAACTCCTGCAGCTCGAGCAGCGTGTCGTAGGCCTCGGAGGCGCCGCCGAGGATCTCGGCCTTCACCGCCTGCTTCGCCAGTTCCAGGCTGTCGTAGATCTTGTCCGCGGACCAGGTGACGCTGGTGGCGCCGTTGCCGGCGTTGTCGTCGATGACTGCGCCGGCCTGGCCAAGCAAACCGTAGATCTCGGCAATCGCCGCGACCAGGTTTCCTTTTGCGGTGGTGGGCAAGCTGGTCAGGTCGCCCTGAGCTGTGCGTAGCGCTTTGACGTCCGCGCCGATGGCCTGGGCCAGCGAGATGATTTTGGTTTCGAGGCTCATGGTCTATCCCTTTGCGAGTATGTAGAAGGCGAGTGGATCGGGAATCAGGTCGTCGTTGACGAAGAGGCCGTCATCGCTGCCCTGGGTGAGGCGATTGTTCGGGTCCTCGCTGATCAGCGGGGCGTCACCGCTCCCGGGCGAGGCTGGTCCCGGCGGGCCTGGCGGCCCCTGCGTGCCAGGTGCAACGACGACGGCAGCAGTCGGACGCGGCGCGGTAACGACGAGCGGGCAGCAGTCAGCAGCCATGCGCACCTCCCGTACCGACCACGACGTCGCCCTGCAGCCAGCGCATAACGCTGCCGTCGCTCATGGTGAGGTCCAGCCAATAGTCGCTCCGAGCCAGGGCCAGCACGTCGGCTTGGGCGGGAGTGATGACGACCAGCAGTTGCCCTGGCCCTTGAATCAGCAGGCCACCGTTTTCGGTCGTCAGGTCGAGGACGGCGCCGTCCTTGCTGGTGATCCGCAGCAGCCCGGTGCACCCCGTGAGGTCCACCGGCGGCTGGTACACCAGCACCCCGCCGCTGGCCTTCTGATTCAGTCCGTTGAGGCCGTTCAGCTCGATCGTGTCGGCGTCGACCGTGCGCGCAATGCGGAACGGCTGGCGGGTCTTGTCGCTGCGCAATTCGCTCCAGCCCACGACGTCTTCGAACCACACCGGCCACTCCGACGGGAGGCCGTGGCCGGGCACGGTGATCAGCAACGGCGCCGTGCGCTGGATCGCCGCGATGGGTTTGTAGAGGTAGCTGGGCTGCATGAGCAGCAGGGGTTGTCGTGTCGTGGTGCCCGGAATGACGGGCAGGTCTAGGCGGGCCGGCTGCATCGCTGGCTACTCCATGTGCTGAAGGTGTTAGTGGAATTCGCTGGTGACGTAGTACACGGCGTTGTAGCCGGTTATCACGCAACGCCCGAATACACCCCCGGTGAGCCCCGTGATAATGGTCGAGGAGCCGTCGATCTCGACCGAAGTTGCCCTCCCAGCCGGCATCCCATAAACCTGCGCGCTGGCGAATTGTCCGGCGCCAGAGAGGATGATGCGCGTCGATCCGCCGCCGCCCTTGAAGTGAAAATCAAACGCGGTCGTCTCCGGACTAGCCAGCACCTGGGTCTCGATGGCGTAATCGCCCGGCTCCCATTCGGACTGGACATAGAGGAAGCCGGTGTCCAGCCCGAACGCGTATTCGCCTGGCGAATACACCTCAAACTGCCCCGCTTTAGTCAGCCGCCGCATCATCCCGGCGGTGACGCCGGCGATGACGTAAGCGCCAGCCGACCAGGCCCGTTCGGTGGTCTGCTCTACCCCGCGCTCGATCTCCGGCCCATCCTGGCCCATGAAAATCCGCACGACCTCGGCGTTCTGCTGCTCCAGCGGGTCCATCGACGGCACGAGGGTGAGGAGGTAGTAGCCCGACTCGCTCAGGTCCAGCCGATCAAGCGCGGCGGCGGGAATGGGCAATGTGGTGCCGCCCACCGGCAGCTCGGCGTCGAGCTGGGTGATCCAGTTGTTGATGAAGCGCATGTGAATCTCCTAGATCCAGAAAACCGGCCCTGGGGCGTCGCGGACGTACTGCCGGGTGATGGGGTTGTAGCTGCCGAAGCGCTCAGCTATCACGCCCGTTAGGTCACGGCCGTTGGTGAACACGCCATCGGCATAGGGCAACGCGCCGCTGCCCAGCCGGACCTTCGTCGGCGCTGCGCCTTCATTCGCGCGAAGGGCGAACACGCACGGCATCTGCGCGCAGTACCGCACCGACCCGAGAATCAGGTTGGTGGAGGCCGCGTCATTGGCCGCCGGCGAACGCAACGCGAGAGAACGAGCAAGCCGCGATGCCGGTACCGTAGATGCCCACGGTCCGGGGTACATGTCCGCACTTGCGGCGGTGTTCGAGTAGTTCGAAGAGCCCGAATCGAAAGCGGTGTCCAGGTGCACCGACCATTCGCAGTTTTGCGACACGGTTCGAGACCGCTCCCCTACGGTCGGGAAGTTGAGGACGTCCCCGGGTATCTGGTAAGCCAACTGCGCGGTCATCTCGGTGGTTGCGGTAGCAGTGAAACTGGCCGATGCAACCTGAGTGCCGTCATTCACAAGCCTGAAGGTGGCAGTTTGGGTGTAGGTTTTCGAAGCGTTGAACGTGCCCGTGCCTGATCCGAAAGTCTCCGCGTGCCAGTTTGAGGGGCCGCCCCCGATATCCGCCCCAATAATCACGCCCGTCCCGCTGGCACCACCTCCAACCCCCGACCCGGTGTAGTGCTCATTCACGACCGCATCTGCGGTGACGCTGGCCACCGAGCCATCCGGGCGGTAGTACATCGCCAGCACCATGCCAACCGCGCCGTAGCTGATGTCGTAGCTGCCATGCCCAGGGACGCGCAGCCCGTTCCCGCCGATGGTGGAGGGTGTTGAACGCGTCGCTACCAGGGAGCCGTTCCAGCGGTACATCTCCCCGACCGGCTCTCCACGCACCCATTGCGTGGTGACCACCACTGCCTCATCCGACAACTGCGGGACGACGCGCTCGGTCACGGTCCCAGATGTCTGGGCAGTCGTCTTCAGCGGGCGCAGCACGGCGGACCGGACCGCATCCACGTTGCTGAGGGTGAGTTCCCAGAACTCCAGAATGGGCCAGTGCCAGCCGCCCCCCTCGATGGACGAGTAACTCCCGTCCGGCAGCGAGCTACCCGTGCTGGTCATGTGCGCCAGGATCACTCGGCCCCCAGACGCTACCGAATCGACCACAACCCAGTTCGACCCCGCGGCGGTCACCGGCGCCCCATCGGGCTTTGAAACATCGATGTCCAGCGACTCCGGCTGCGGCCGGCGAGCCAGCTTCGGCCCGGGGATCAGGCGAACTGTTGATAGCGTGCTGCTGAGGCTCGCCTGCCAGTTCCGCTCGCCGTCGTGGTAGATCCACCTCGCCATGCCCAGCTCAGAGCCATAGGTGTACTTCTGCCCATAGATGATGGATTCGCGCGGGTTGTAGAGCGCTGCGGATCGCCACTCGCGCCCGGCGGACTGGTCGGCCGCGAGCTGCTCGGTGGACCGCTGAATCACGGACGCTCGCGGGTCGCGGAAGCGCAACACATTGCCCGCCTGGTGTGCCGGCGAAACCAAGGGCAACGCACTCGACCAGCCGAACTGGATGACCTGGCCGTTCGGCAGCGTGAGTCGTGGCAGGAAACCTCCCGAGTCTTTGCGCAGGTCGATCCGGCCATGCCATGGCCATCCGAAGATCACGGGCTTGCCCGGCTTCCAATCCGATAACGCACTATCGAACATCTCAGCCTCCGACGTTGGGCGGCGACGCGAAGTTGAACAGCACCTCGGCGCCGGTCGCATCGATCATGGTGATGCTCTTGAGCGGCTCGATCTCCACGGCGAGCAGGTAGTCGCTGCTGTAGAGGTTGCTGGTTTGGGCGTAATAGGTGCGCGTGCTTCCACCGGTGGGCGTCAGCTTTTCCGTCAGCGGGCTGGCGATGCCACCGCCGGTACCGCCCGCGGCCGGCGCAGAGTAGGTGGAGACGCCGCGCTTCGCTGCCCGGGCGCCGCGTGGATCGATGGTCTTCAGCGCCTTGTTTGCGCTGCCAGGGCTCACCAAGCGATTCAGGTCGTCGGCCAGGCTGCGGCGGGAGGCTTCGTTGTTCGCGCCGATCGCTCGGCGAATCTGCTCGCTCGTTGCCATCACAGCTCCAGGAGGTCGTTCGGTATTGCCAAGCGGTAGGTCCCGGCAATTTCCACTTTCCACTCATCGCGCAGGGCGTCCGAGACTTGGGGCGCCGGCACTTTGAATTGCCGCGGGAACTGCTCGCCGGCGTTGCCCGATGAGTAGTTGCCGCTGAAACCGTCCAGCTCCTCGTTGTACGGCGGGCTCGACGTGCGCCCGCCCAACTGCGTGGGCAAACTGCCGCCGCCGACCGGCCGCGCGGCAGTGCTCGTGCTGTGCGGCGGAGGCGTCAGCGGGTCGCTGACATTGCCGCCGCCGCGCATCACCGCCACGCTGATCGTCGTCAGGGCCCTACCGCTGGCGAGGTCGAACTCGTGGGTGATCTGCCGGCACTTACCGGCGGCGCGGATCTGATCGTCCAGCTCGAGCGTGTGCACAAGGTCGATTCCCAGGGCCATCGGCGTCGGGACTTGCCACGACACGGTCGTGCCGCGGTGCGCCTCGATGAGTGTCGTCCGCGCCTGCTGCAGCCCGCACCTCAGCCCCGCGATGCGACGCGCCTCGTTGCGCAGGTCGAGGTTGCCGTTGATGCCGTCGACGGGATCGATGTCGTCGTCATCCGGGGCCTCGTCGTCACCGTCGCCGATGGCGCCGGGCGTGCCGGTGCTGCCCGCGTTCACGCCATAGGGCTCGCTTTCCCACTTGTCTGCGCGATCGCTTTCGATCTCGATGGCGATGCGCTGGCGGGTGATGACCTCGCCGGCGTCCGCGACCGATTGAGGGACTTCCACCCGCAGCGGGTAGCTCTCGGTGACGGCCTGCACTTCGCGCAACGCGCCGCGCCAGGAAGCGCCGAGTATCAGGCCCTCCGCATAGCTGTTGTTGATCCACGGCGAGCCGTCGCCGCAGGGGTTCGCCATGTTCGGCGGCAGGCGGTTGTAGTTCGCGGCGGAGAGCATGGTCAGGCCGGCGCTCTCTGTGGCCTCCTGCACCATGGCCATGGTCGGCAGCTCGGACGTATCGTCCCGCCACGCGCAGAAGCCCTGCAGTCCACCGAAACCGTCTGTATCCGGATGGGTCCACCCGAACGAGAAGTTGAACTGCCAGAGCCGGCTGAAGCGGTAGTCGGCCTCGATCTCGACGACGTTTGTCTGCGAGTCGAGGTCCGCGAGGTCGACCTGGATCGACTGGTAAATCGTGGTGCCCAGGCCGAACACAAACGCCGGCGTGCCAGCGAACCAGCTGGTGACGCGCATCGAGCCATCCACCGCGCAGTCGAGGCTGGCGGCCATGGTGCTCAGGCGCTCGTTCATGTAGTCAAAGCGGCTGCGGCCGTCGACGGGCTCGAACACGTCCTCCGACCACACCGCGCCGGGCGTGAGCGCATCGATCTCGGCGATGGTCAGCGCCTCGACGCGCTGCTGCAACTGGTCCGAACAGGTGCAGCTCAGCGTGCGCGTGCTGCTGTCCCAGCTCGGGTCAGCGATGCGGCCGGTGTAGCGGCGCGTTTGCGTGGTCACGCCGGCCACTTCGCAGATGAAGTCCAGCGTGACCGGCTTGCCCTTCCAGTCCGTTGGCGTCACCGGCCCGGCGGCAAGGCACAGGTCGAACCGCGCGATGCCGGCGGCACCCTCTTCCCGGTCCACCTCGACCGTACCGGTGAGGCGCGCGGAAACGTCTTGGTCGCCCACCAGCAGCCGCAGCTTCCAGCGGAACGCACTGACCAGCTCGACTTGGCCGGGCTCCGGCGGTACGTCGCCAGCCCCCGCGAGGGAGGCCAGCGGAGCACTGGCGAGGGGTACGCCACCGATCAGCATCTACGCCTCCTCCCAGTTGATCGTCCAGCCGTGGCTGCCGGCGGATTGCGACTTCGGCGGCTTGCTGGCGAACACCTGGTAGACCGGGTACCAGTACGTGGCGTAGAGGGTGGCGCCGGCCGCCGGCGTGATGGTCACCACGCCATCGGCGAAGCTGCAGGGCGTTTCGGCCCACTGCCCGGTGTCGCCGATCAGCGCCACGCACCAGGGTTCGGCATCCGGCCGCGGCGTGCTGGTGAGCGGCACCTGCAGCGCACTGCCGGTGATGCACTCGGCGAGCGCCAGGCGCAGTTCCAGGGGCTGGCTGTAGTCCAGGCCATCGAGCCCGGCCGGCATCCAGCCCTGGCCGCTGATCGAGCCGGACTCCTTCGCCCAGTGCGACATTTTCACGCCCTGGCCGTTGCTCATCCGCACCACGGTTTCGCCGCCGAGCGGCTCGGACGACTGATCCGGCGCGCCGGCGAGCAGCACGATCGGCACGCCGCCGAGCATGATCGGTAGAGACATTCGGAACTCCAGGCAAAAGAAAGCCCGCCGAAGCGGGCTGGGTCGGGTGCTACTTGCGGTGAGTTCGGCCGAACTTCAGGGCCTCGTTCCGCAGGTCTTCAGCGGTGCTGCGGGTGGCTTTGACGTTGTAGGTCTTGCCGCCCAGATCCAGCGACAGGGTGCCCCAGGACTCGACGTCGCTGCTGCCTCCGCCCGCAGCGGCGGCCAGCGCCGGCGCCAGAACAGGGATGGTTGGCATAGCACGCGTGCTGATCTGCCCACCCTCGGCGAACTTGGGAAGTCGCATTGCGTTGAGCTGACTCAGAAGCTGCGGGCCATAGTGACGAACAGCGGCTGCTCTCATGACGAACTCGCCGTTGGACACCCTCGCCAGGATGCTATCGCTGGTGCCACTGCCAGGTCCGCGCAGGAGTCCGCCCGCGGCCTTCGCGGGGAGAGTGGTTGGGTCAATCAGCCCGTCAGCACGCGCATCATTGGCTGTGTTAGTGGCCACGTAGGTGACAGGAACCTGCAGGTACTGTGCCCATTGCTGCGCGAGAGCTATCAGCCTCTGCTTCGTTTGCTCCTCCGATTCAGCATCCGACTGATAGCCGACGCTGATGCGCTTTAGCGCCTGAGCATACTGAAGGAAGCCATCCACTTTGGCCTTCTCTTCATCGAGCGATCCTTGCGCATTCTGCTCATCGATTTTCGCGGCTTGGTCCGCTATCTGGCCCAGCTCCTTGGCGATACCCTCAAATCCGTAGGTGTTTGCACCAGCCGCTTTCAACTCCTTCATGATCTGCGCGGCGCGGCGGGCTTCGGCCAGCGCAGTTTCGCTATCCCCGGACCGAACTGCTGAACGGGCGCTGTACTTGGCCTGACTAAGATCGGCGAAGGAGTTACCGCCGGTTGCAGCAGTCCCTCCAGCCATCTCGGCGGCGAGCTTAGCGAACTCCTTCTGGATGCCTTCTCGCGCTTTGCGACTAGCCTCAAGGCGATTGTTAGCCTCGTCGTACGCAATGAGCTGCTGTGAAAGCTTGTCTCGGACGATCTTCAGTTCGTCGTCTTTGATTTTTCCAATCCGAGCTGTAAAGGCGGATTCGCTCTTTGCGCGGGAATCCAGTTCTGCCTGGATAGCCTCCCGAGTGGTTTGGTAGGCACGGGCCTGCTTGGCCGCAGAAAGCGCCTCCTGGCTGACAGGCGCGGTTGGCCCGTTTTTCTCCATATCCGCACGGCTGATCAACTCGGCCTGCGCGCGCCAGTGCTGCTCCGCCAGCCTCAGTTGCTTCGTGTACTCATTGCGCTCGGTTTCGGTTTGTTGCTTCACTGCATCGGCGGACTGGATCACCACGGCGGCGTATTGCCGAGTTGCGGTGGCTTTGCCAGTCAGTGCGGCCTGATCGCTCACCTGGGACTTTTCGAGTTCCTGCATTTCCTTGTACAAGCCGTATAGCTCGGATAATTGGTCAGCGGTGAAGCCCACCACGGAGAGCAGGCCAGCTCCTTTCGCAACGCTTGCCAGCCTCACCTTGCCCAGTCTGCCCATGCTCCCTGCCAGGCCGTCCAGCGCGACACCTGCGGCCTGCGCCCCGGAAGGGGTCTGCCCCAGCGTGCCGAGAAAGCCACCGAACGAGCTGCGCAGACCTTTCACGATTACCGCAACAGCCTTGGCGCCGGCACCGAATGCCACCAGTCCGACAAGCGAGACACGTAACCCTTCCGGCAAGCTGTTGAAGGCATTGAGCAGGCCGGTCAGGAGGTTGATGACGGGAAGGCCGGCGGCAACCGCTTCACCGAAAGCTAGCTTCAGCTCGCCAAGGCTCGCGTTGAAACGATCCATCTGCGCTTGCGGCGTGTCCTTCATGATGTCATAGGCCCGCTCTGTCGAGCCCGCCGCCTGGTCCATCCGCCCCAACTGCTCGTTGAAGGCGCCGATCTGGTTGGTGAGCGCCAACACCGCCGTGCGCCCCTCGGTATCGGGGATGATCTGGCGCATGGCTGTGGCCCCCAGCTTCTTCTGCGCGATCTGTTGGAGCGTGCCGGAAAGGCCGTTCCAGCGGATGCCCAGCTCTTCCATGGCTTTGGCAGCTTCGGGCGACGGCGCGGCGAGCTGGTTGATGGCGCTACGCAACCCGGTGATCGCAATCGGCGCCTTGATGCCTTGCACGGTCATCCGGGCGATCGCCGCACCGATCTCATCGAACCCCACGCCAGCAGCGGCAGCGCTCGGCAGTACCTGACCCAAGCCCGCTGCAAGTTCGTCGAACTCAACCACACCATCCTGAATGGTCAGGAAGAGCTGGTCGTAGCGCTCACCGAGCTTGCCCACATCCTCGCCATAGGCATTGATGATCGAAACGCCAACGGAGGCGGCCGTCTTGGTGTCGGTCATGCCCGCTATCGCGGCCTTCGTCGACTGGGCCAGCACGTCCATGGCCTTGGCGGTTTCAACGCCACTTCCCAGGATGTCCCTTAGAGCGGCGGCGCTCTCGGCGGCAGGTTTGCCGAGATCCGTGCTGATCTGCCGGACCTGCTGGGAGGTCGCCTCCAACTGCGTTCCGGTGAGATCGGTAATGGTGGCGATGCCGGCCACCTGCTGCTCGAACTCCGCGTAGTCGCTGAACGAACTGCGTGCCAGCATTGCGAAACCGCCGAACGCCGCCGCACCGGCTATCACCTCTCCCCGGATGCGGCCGAGGACATCAAGCCAAGTGCCCGATACCGCAGTGAGCCCTTGGGTTTCCCGAGACGCCGCGGCGATGCTCTGGCGCAGAGTGGTTTGAGCAACTGCGATCTCGGTGGTACTGAGCACGCCGGATTTGCGCAGCAGTTCAAACTGACGCTGCTGCTCGGCGATGGCTTCGCGAGTGCCGCGAAACTGGGAAACCCCCAGACTTTGCAGTGCCCCCTGCATAGCCGCATCGTTACGGCCAGATCCTATGCGACCAGCCAACTCCGACTGCAGCCGCTGTTGCTCCGTAGCAAGCTTGCGCGTATCGACGCCTGCTGCACGCAATTCCGCGCGTTGCTCCCTGACCTTAGCCTTCTGCTTTTCGAATTCGCGCGTGGTGGATGCAAGGGTCCGCTGAGCCTGCCCAAGGTCCCTATCCAATGCGCGTACGGGCTGGCCTGCCGCGGCAATAGCGGTCTTCAATTCATCGACGCGCTTCTTGGCGGCAAAAAATGCAGAGGATGCGGCCTTCGCCGCCTCCTGTGTCTGCTGCAGCGCCTGGACCTGACGGATCGGCTTTTCAACCGCCCGGACCATTTCCGCGTATTCCTTCCGGAAGCCGCCCACCTCCTTGGTGGCTTGGTCAAGGTTCGCGACCAGGCGCAGTTCGACATCAGACATGAGAATCAGCCTTTAGAAGCCGCGCGGATAGCCGCGAGGTAGTAGGTCCAGGGGTAGTACGGAGCGTGCACGTGACCCAGGCGGATCAACGCGTTCAGCGTGGCATCCAGATCGGCTAGCTTCTGGCTTGTTGAACAACCTTGGTCAGCCGACCCAGCAGCCCGAAAAAATGCGGGTTCAGCTCCTTGCAGACGCTGATCACTTCATCGACCTGACTCGGCCGCATGGCGTCGATCATCTCGTCCGTCAGGCTGGTCATGCGCTTGATGTCCCCCAGCGTGCAATCGGTGAAAAGCATCGCCTCAAACGGATCGGTTTCGAGCTCGGTATCTTTCAGCCAGTTCCGCACCTGCAGAACGGTCAGCTCTCGGCAAATAATCGATTGGCCGCCGACCACGATCTCTCGGCTGTTGGTTTCTTGCATGATTCCTCCGGGGATAAAAAAACCCGCCGAAGCGGGTTGTTTGGGTTACCAGGTATCACGAAATCGCGAGCAGTAGTCCGCCAAAGAGTCGGGCCACGATCCAGCCAATCACCAGCAAAATTAAGAAAGCAGGGATCGACGCGATCGCCCACTTGATCATGAACATCACCATTGAACCGAAGCGCATGTGCACGTCGACCACTACAACAGGCTGCACGCCATCAAGGCCTTTTGTTGCTGCTGCCAGATAGCTGCTCGTCGCCGGGGCTCGGCGGTTTGCCTGATTGATAGCGCGTGCTTTCTCGACGACGTCGGATTTGATTGTCGGCTCTGACATAGGGTCCCTCCCGTGAAGTTCGAGGGAATCTACCACCGCACCAGCAGCCCCGAAACCCAGCACAGGGGCTGGGGCGTTGTTGCACAGTCTGGGCAGTCCGAGCGCAGCCTTGGCCGGTTAAAGCCCGAGGGTGAGCTGGAGCTGCCCGCGCCAGTACTCTACTTGATGCGTCAACCCGGATTTTCGCTAGGGCCATGCTTTTTAATTGGCCAATAGATTTACCCGGTGGTCGCGGTATTCCTTTCGGCAATCTTACGCAGGTCATTAACTAACCCTACGCATTCAGCCAAATGCACTTGAGCATCTTTTGAAGTGATTTGATCATCGAGATAATAGTCAGCCTTAACTCTTAGTAGCTTCGCTCGATGTATACACGCTGCGATGACCCTAAGTCGTTTACTTGCCACCCTGTATCGCGAGATCAAACGATCATGCACACCCTTTTCCGTAACCGAATTATCTGGCAGCCCAATTTGCTCGGCCACATGCAATGCTTCATGGTATAAAGCGTAGTAGCTACGACCGACCGATGCTCTAAGAAATATCTCTCCTGAATCATTTTCCAAAAGAGCCCGTGCGAGCTCCAACATTTTATCACTAGATGCTGGCATAGTATGGCCCGTACGAAGTATTACTTTCCGTAAACACATGCGGCTTTATACCAACAGAGAACACAGAATCTATGGGATCATCATATAAATCTACTAAAGCCTCAGTCATTTTCTGATCAAGTTCGACAATATCTTGAACACTGCCATCAACGACAAACTGAAACAGTATCCCTTCTTCCTCTGTGGCAAATAGGTCATAAGCCAACAGTGGATGTCCAATCGACTGCCGAATAATGTCAGCTGCAGTTTGAAGGCGTAACGAAACTTGTGAATCGTCAAACCCTTGCCGCTGAAGTATCGATAAGGCGGCTTTTATATTTCTATCTTCAGGCCTGACTTCTCCACCAACATCATTCAAACAACTTACAGCGCGAGCAATCATTCCTACCGATGTAGAACATCCTATTAGAGTGCTCAGCATCTGTCGCTCGCCATTCGGCTCTATCGTTTGGAGAATTTCCTTTGACATAAGGATTCTCCCATTCATCCAGTTGATATGTGCTTTAGACAGTTTCACTGCCGTTTCAGGCAAGCCATCGGAAAGAGCTAGTTCAACAAGACTAACGGCTCGCTCTAACTTTCTTTGATAGGCAAAGAGGTAAGCCAATTCATGATTCAAAAAAGCCTTGGTCAACCTAGGTACGCCAGGTTGCGACAGTGTTTGAGTGATCTTGTTCTGCAGCCGCTTAACCGCAAGCTCGTTTAATTTATGTGTTTGTGTCAATGCATTAAAAATGTCCTGCCTTTCTTTGGCGATGGCATTTCCAATCGACTCTGGCTGGGAAGCCATTGAGCGCCCCTAAGTTGCGTGGATAACGCAACAGAGTACGGCCAAGCCCAGCCATGGTCGATACTGGCTATCCATCCACAGCCGTAGCGCGGCTTACGAGGGCAGACTAGGCCCCCTTCTTCTCCTTCTGCACCTTCATGTACGCCGACTTGCCCGTGCCGCGGGTGGAGTCGGCAAGTACTTCGGCGGCGACGGTCATGCCCATGAAGTCGTCGGTGCCGATCCAGTCCAGGCTCTCGGCTGGGGCGAACTTGCAGCGCCAGAAGCGCGGGTTGATGCGGCCCTTGGTGCCGGCGCCGTTCTGCCCTTCGAGCAGGATCTCCCACTCCTCGCCGGAGTTGACCAGCGCCTCGATGTCGTCGAAAGCCGCGCAGGTGTAGTCGATTTCAAGCGAGTAGTCGCCGGTCGCTGCCGCGATCGCCGTGGCCAGGGCACTGCCCTCGAGGACCTCGATGCCGGAGCCGGTCATGCGGAAGTCTTCGTCTTCCTCGAACTCGACCAGGCCGGTGGCGGCGTCGACCACCGAGGTGATGGTGAGCGGCATCTTGTCCAGCGCGCAGGTTTTGCCGACCTGGGCAATGTGCTCCTCGCCGGTGACCGCCGCGCTGGGAACCGCGCTGATATCGGCCCAGAGGTTGGCGGCGATGTTCTCGGAGTTGAACTCGCGGAAGTTGAGCGACAGCGTCATGGCGTTGATGCGCGTGAGCTTGTCGTAGTTGCCGCCTTCCGGGGTGCGGGTGTTGGGCAGGGTGATGTCGTTGGTCTCGGTCGCCTGCTGGACGGTGGAGACGAGACCCACATCGCGGAACGGGATGCCGGTGTTGGCCGGGCGCATCTTGACGATAGCGCCCAGAATCACGGTTTCGACTTTGCGCGCCATGTTATTTGGCCCCCTCGATAACGCCGGCTTCGACCAGGAACTGGCGCTGGCGGGCGGTGACTTTGATGGTGTCCCCGGCCACGTAATCCTTGCGGGCGTGGGTGTGGGGGGCGATGAGCTTCACCTCGAAACGAGGGGCAGCCTTCGGCTCGGCAGGCGCGGTGGCGGCTGCCGTAGTCTTCTCGGTCATGGTTATTTACCTTCGACGATGGTGCTGAGGTTGACGGGTAGGAGCACGGCGGCGGCGAGCATCCCCTCACCTGGCGGGAAGCTTTCCGGCGCGCCCAGGGTGAGCGCGGTGACGCCCAGCGGCAGCCACTTCGGGAAGCGGCCCTGTTCGGTGACCAGGCACTGGATGAGGTCGAGTTCGATGTCGTCGAGCGCGTCCTCGTAATCCATCCCTACGCTCACGGCGCCGGCGACGTTGAAGCCCTTGCCCAGCTTGAACGCGTTCGGCCCCTTCACCGGCGCCGCGCCGCGCGCGGGCTGAAGGACGATCACGGGGAAAGAGACGCCTTCTTCCTTGAGCACTTCATTCAGCCAGCCGCTGCGGACGTTCTGGCCGGCGTTGGTCCGGTAGCCGTTGGCGACGGTGATGGTCTGCAGCTGGTCGTACAGCGCCTTGCGGCTTTCGGTGAGGATGTTGGTCATGGGGTCACCATGCAGGCAGCGGTGACCACGTGGCCGTCGTCGTCATCGATGTCTTCGATCAGCAGCCGCTGGCCGTCGACTTCGAACACACCAGCCCGGAGCGCAACCGTAGGCAGGTCACGCTTGAGCCAGGTGATACCGACCTGCCCACTGCGAAACAGGCCGTCCGGCCCGGTGCGCACCAGGTTGCGGTCCACCTGCAGTTGCAGGCCTTCCACCGGTGGCTTGCCGGGCTCCAGGTAGCGGCCAACCGAATCGGCCAGCCGGCGGGCGCCGACGCAGTGCATTCGCGACAGCGCCGCCGCGAATCGGCCCTTCATCACTGTTGGATCAGCAGCGCCGGCGCGTAGCCGCCGGCTTCGTCGGCGGTGAGCTTGCCGAAAGGCACCGACGAAGCTGTGCCGTCGGCAACCAGGGCGCCGGCCTTGAGGCTGACCTTGACGCCGGCCTTGAGGCCCGCGGTGCAGCCCAGCTTCCAGACGCCATTAGGCTTGCCGGCGAAGGTCTCGCCCTCGGCAGCAGTGGTGAGCGGCACCACCATCAGCGTGTTGATCGCCAGCGGAACGCCGGACACAACGCCACCGGCCGGGGCGATCAGGGTGAGGCTCTCGCCGTCTTCAATGTAGTTCGTGGCCATGGGGAATTCTCCTGTTGGCTGAAGTGAAAAAACCCCGCCGGAGCGGGGTTTTCAGAGGGTTGGCTGTCAGGCCTGGCCAGGCAGTTTGGAGATGGTGCGCCAGGACATCGGGGCGACACCGGCGTCGAGACGGACCTTGAAGGCGGCTCCGTCGATGGTGAAGCCTTGCTGCTGCTCTAGGAACGGCGTTTCGTTACCGTCCAGGTAGGCGACCTCGACGGTGTCGTGCACAGCCGGATCGGCGGTGAGGTAGGTATTGATCTTGCTCTGCGCGTCCAGGCGCGCATCGGCGATCACCTCGACCAGGCCTTTCACCGGGTTCGGGACCTTGGCGTCGACCAGCGCCGGGTCGTACTCGGCGTTGATCAGCGCGTTGGCGGTGGAGCGCAGCGCCACCGGCACCAGCCAGTACTTCGGCATGATGTTGAGCACGGCATCGCCTTCTTTCTGCGTCTGCATCGCGGACAGCGCTTCGTCCAGGCGTGCGGTGGACAGGCCAGCAGCAGGCAGGAGGTTGCCGTGGTCGGCGTGGAACAGCGCCTTGCCGTCGGCCATCTTCGGGTTGTTGGCCAGCACGGCGTACACCAGGTCACCCACGGTACGGATGGCGGCACGGCCCATGCTGCGCGGGATGCGCTCCAGCACGGCGAGGTCGTCGTTGATCACGGCCTGGCGGGTGATGCTGAACAGCTTGCCGTAGGTGGCGAGCACGATCTGTTCCTTGCGATCGCCCACGGTGCCGTAGGTGTACTCGGCGCCTTCCGCGACCTTCGACAGGTTGGGGAAGGTGGAGAGGTCCACGCGGGTGGCCGGGCGGAAGTCGGTCAGCGTGCCTTTGGCGGTCCACAGCTGGAAGGTCTCGGCCGCCTCGTCGTAGCCGCGCAGCATCGACTTGTGGGCGATGTCGCCCAGGATGCTGCCGAAGTCCGAGCTGGAGTGGGTGAAGGCCAGGCCGACGATGCCCATGCGGTCCAGGCCAGCGATGCCGATGTTCCGGTGGATGAGCGAGGCGCGAGCCAGCTCCGCCAGAGGCATGCCGACGAACTTGTTCTCCTTCTCGGCCTTGGCGTGGCCGGTGCGCGCTTCGACGCAATTGCGCACGGAGTCGCCGATCAGGTTGCCGTTGCCGACGTTGATGTGGGCCATGGGGTCCGCCGTGGGGGTGGTGGATTCGCCGAGCTTGGCGAGCAGCTTCTTCTCGGCCTGCGCAGCGGTGATGGTCATGTCGCGCAGGCATTCCTGCAGCAGCTCTGCCTGGGTGCTGGCGAACGGCGCGAACGCGGCGCTGATCGCGGTGCGGCGCGCGTTCTCTTCGGCCTGCACCTGGGCGCGGGCAGCGATCATCGGGTCGACCGGCGGAGTGGCTGGCGCGGCCGGAGCCGGCGCGGCTGCGACCGGTGCGGCGGGTGCAGCTGCTACCGGCTCCTGCGGTTGGGCGGCCGGCGCAGCGGGTGCTGGCGTCGGGTTCGGAGCAGCCGGCGGGGTGACTGACGCGCGCGGCTGCATGAGGTTCTTCAGTGCTTCGGGCATGTGGGCAAACTCCTGCATGCGTTTGGAGGTGAGGTGAGCTGCCGCGGCGAGCGGCTCAGTAAGTTGGTCGGCGAAGCCGGCCTCGACAGCCTCGCGGCCTGTCATCCAGGTTTCCTCCTTGAGGAGGGCTTTGATTTCGTCGGCGCTCTTGCCGGTTTTTGCGGTGTAGGCGGTGACCAGCGAGTCCTCGACCTTGTCGAGCAGTTCGGCGTAGCGGCGCATGTCGTCGGCGTCGCCGCCCTGGATGCCCCAGGGTTTGTGCACCATCATCATGGCGTTCTCGGGCATGAAGACCGTGTCGCCGGCCATTGCTACGACCGAAGCCATCGAGGCTGCCAGACCGTCGATGTACACCTCGACGCGCGCCGGGTGATTCTTCAGCAGGTTGTAGATGGCCATGCCGGCGAACACGTCGCCGCCGGGCGAGTGGATGCGCAGGTCGATGTTGGCGATGTCACCCAGCTCCTTCAGGTCGCGGGCGAACTGCTGCGCGGTGATGCCCCAGCCACCGATCTCGTCGTAGAGGTAGATCTCCGCGCGGCCACGGGACAGCGACTTGATGGTGTACCAGCTCTTGTCCGGTACGTTTTCATCGGTCAGCGCTGACGTCAGTTTCGCCATCGGCGCCATCAGGCTGCCCGCCGCGGCCAGGATTCCCAGCTTCATTTGGCTGCCCATTGGCGCCTCCGTTTTTCCCATAGAACTGGTGGTAGGCGTCGGAGCTGAACACCAGCCCCTTCTCCCTGTTGGTTGCTATCTCAGCGGCGCGTGCGCGCTTGAGTTCCTGCGGGTTGCGGCCACGTGCGCGCGCAACCTCGGCCTCGTCGGCAAAGCCGGCTTCGACCAGGCTTTCCCACGCGGTGGCTTCGTGAACCGGGTTGATCCACGGCATCACCGGCCCTTGGTAAATGGCGCCGTAGAGGGTCTTTGGATCGACATCCGCCGGCAGCGGCCGCCCGCGGGTGAGCAGGTACATGGCCAGCCACTCGCGGTAGACGGGGCGCGCCCAGTAGTCGATGAATTCGTGTTGCACCAGGTCGTAGCCAAGCTGCGCTTCCACCAGCTCCTGGCGCTGCGCCGAGTAGGTGCCGTCGTAGCTGCGGGACACGGTGGAATAGGCGCTGCGGCTGCCGGCGGCCACGGCCTTGAGCTGGCCGTTGCGGTAACTCTCGAGGAACGGGTTGGGCCGGTTGCTGGAGATGGTGCCCACCTCCTCGCCCGGCAACAGGGTGTCGATGACCATGCCCGGCGCGATCGGGAAGGTCCGGTCGCCGCGCTGCTCGCCGTTGGCGGGCCTGTCGTACATGTCGGGAGTGCCCTTCTTGATGAACATCGCCAGGGCGGCGGAGATACGGGCGGCGACGCGCTCGCTCTCCTCGTAGTCCTTGATGTCCGCCAGGCGGATGAGCACCGCGTGCAGCAGTGGCAGGCCACGGTTCTGGCCGATGCGCTTGCGATACGCGATGTGGATGATCCGCTCGGCGTCGACTCGTTTGGTCTGAAAACGCACGCCGAAGCCCTGCATGCTGCCCGGGTGTTGCTTGAGCAGGTAGTAGGCCCGGCGGCGGCGCCAGGCGTCGCGCTCGATGCCCTGCAGGATGCCGGCGCCTTCGTCGTTGAAGTCCCAGGGCAGGTAGTCGGCCTCAAGCAGTTCGAGCGCGAACGGCACCTCGGTCAGGTAGGTGTAGTTCGCCACGTTGCCGCGGAGCTTCTGCGCCAGGGCCTCGCCATCACGCAGCCAGGATCGGCATACAAGCCGCTCCATCTGCGGGCGGGTCAGCTCTCCGGACGTTTCCGGACGCAGGGACCACTCCGCCCAGGCCGCCTTGATCTCCGCAGCCAGATCCAGATGCAACTCGCCGGCGTAGGTGAGCGGGATCGGCTCGACGCCGATACCGGCGCCACCGACCACACGCTCTTCGAGCCGATCGAACAGACCGGTGACGATGTCGTGGTCTTCGTCCAGCTTGCGGCACTGGTCACGCAGGGACTTGGCCGAGACCTGCAGGGACAGGTCCGCGCTGCGCGGCTGCCCCTTTGCCTTGTGCGTGCGGCTGGGCTGGGCTGCTTCGTAGGCCTGGATCGCCAGCCGCGCCGCCAGGCGCTGCGCAACCATGCTGGGCGCGAACGGAGCCAGCAGGCGGTCGATGAAATTCATCATTCGAAGGTCGCCAGCGAGTAGCCGTTGCTTCGTCCGGCGGCGTTATTGCGCTCGGTTGCTACGCGGCGCTCCCATTCCAGCCGCCCTTCGCGGATCTGGTTCAGGTCGGCCATGGTAAGGTTGCGTCCGGCGAAGGTGATGCTGCGCCCTTCGAGCACCGCGAGCTCTGCCTCGAGGTACTTGTCGAGCATCCGTTGTGCCGTGGTCACGGTAGCCATGGGTCGTTTCCGAGCTTGAGCCAGCCGCCCGAGGCAGCGTTGGCGGGTTGTTTGGTCTGTTCGCGCTTCACCACTTCGCCGTCCACCGGTGTGGCCATCGCAGCAGCGAGTGCATCAAGGTCCAGGCCGAAGCGCTGCTGGCTGATGCGTAGCGCCGCCAAGGCGTACACGAAGCAGTCGAGCGCCTCGTTGCGGCGGCCGCCGGCGTCCCACCGCGAGACGCGCTGGCCCTTCTCGATCTTCAGGACTTTGCGTTCTGCAGTGAGCTGCTTGAGTTCGGTTTCGTCGCAGATGTCGTCGTTGGCCGGCAGATGCACGACGCCTGGTTGCGACTCGCCCTGCTTGGCCAGGTCGGGCTGAAGCCTGAGCCTGCTGTAAATCAGCTCCTTCGCGTTGTCGGTGCCGACTTCGGTCAGGTAGACCCGCGAACCCTTCGTCCGGGCGCGGGGAAAGTTGGCGATGGGCTTGCCGTAGATAGGGGCGCCCCGGATCGGGATTACCCACTGGATGCCGTGTTTGCGGCTCTCGGCGTAGACCTCGTCGGTGTAGTGGCCGGCGGAGTCCCAACACCAGCGGTCAACCTTCATCACGACGCCGTCGGCGCGGGTGAACTGCCGCTGCAGCTCCACGCCGACTTTGCGGCGGAGCTCTTCGCTGGCGGGGTCTCCCATCAGGATGAAGCGGTAAACGAGCCAAGCTTCCTCGCCGGCGCCGAACGCCCAGACCCGACCCTCATAGCGGTCATCCTGCGTATCGATCCCGCCCTGGAGCGTGACCGCGCGCGCCGGGATGCCCGCCCAGACTTCGCGACGGCCGTGCAGTTGCTCCCAGTCGAGCTTCTCGCCCTGATCGTCTTCCCAGGTTTCGCCGAGGGTGGTGTTGACGAAGGTGATCAGCTTTTGCCGATCGTCCTTCACCTTGAGCCACTCGCCGACCAGCTTGAGCCACGTGCTCCAGGTGCTGTAGATGGCCCAGGCGAAGAAGCTCACCGAGCGCGGCGTGTTGACGGGTTCGCCGGCCTGGTCGAACCAGTCCATTGCATCCCGTGTCCAGATGCCGGTGTTCTCGCAGACCCAGCGGCCTGTCTTCGATGCCTCGACCATGTCGGGGTGGAAGAAGATCGCGGCACAGTGCTCGCAGACGTACCAGACCTTGGTCGCCTCGCCGAGGGCGTTCTTCTCCCACTTCACCCCGAACTCGCAGTCCTTACCGCCCCACTTCAGCGTCTGCTCCTGGTGGCAGTGCGGGCAGGCGACGTGGAAGCGCAGCCGGTGGGGCGACTCGTCCGCCGCCTTCGTGACCTGGCAGGTGCCGGCCAGCTTCGGCGTGGAGCCACGAATGGACTTGGGGTACACCGCGCCGTCGAGGCGCTTGTCGCCCAGGGTGACAGGGTCGCCCTCTCCTTCGATATTGGCGTCGAAGTTCGACAGCTCGTCGTAGATCACCTCGTCGGCGGACTTCTCGCGGTAGTTGCGCGATGCCTTGCCGCCGCGAATCCAGAGCGTCCGCCGGTTGGCGAAGATCTTCTGACCGAGGGTGTTATCGCTGTGCTTCCGGTCGATCCAAGGAGCGAGTTCGCGGATGACCGGCACGTCGCGGATCAGGCCGTTGACGTGGCTTTTGCTGATGTCCTCGGCGTCCGGGTCGGTCGGACTCCACATCATCACGTTGCGGCGCTTGTGCTGGATCTTGTAGCCGACGTTGGCCAGCAGCAGCTTGGTGTAACCGATCCGGGCCGACTTCACGAAGTTGACCACAGCGATCAGGTCGTTCCCCATGGCGTTGAGGATCGCCACCTGGAACGGATCGGTCGTCCATTTCCCCTCGTTGTACGAGGACTCGGCCGACATGTAGAAGTGCTTGTCCGCCCACTCGACGGCGGTGAGCGGGGGTTCCTTGTAAAGCGCCTGGAGTCCGAGCTTGATCCCCTTCTGAAGATCAGTCAGCCAAGGACTCAAGGTACTCATCGAGGAATTCCGGAAGGTGTTCGCCAAACTCCGCGGCGACGTTGCGCGCCAGGGCGATCTCCCGCTCTATCGACTCCAGCACCCGGGCATCAATGTCCGGGTGGCGGCGACTCACGGTCTTGCCGACGGTTTCGAGTTTCGAGCCGATCTGCGCAGAAATCTTGGCGAGCGCGAAGGTCGCGAACGGCACCGGTACCAGAATGCGGTCGCTGACCTGGTTCTTTTGCTCTTGGGCATAGGCCTGGGCCGTGGTGAGGCGGAGCCGCTCCTGAACGAGCTTAAGCTCAGCGAACGGATCGAGACCTTCAGGGAGACCACCCTCAGGTTGCTGTTTCCGCATGGCGTGGTCGACGCGATTTCCGACCACATCCTGCACGGTGTAGAAGGCCTCGCGACCAATACGCGCAACTGGCTCCACGCCCCATTTTTCAAAGGCTTGCGGAGAAATCCCCAGGCTCGAAGCCATCTCGGATTTGTTCAACCATCCGCGCTGCTTGGTTGTTTCGTTTTTGGCCATGACTAAACAACAACCAACCTCTGAATTTGGGTCATACATCGCTGGCGCGCGGGGCTCGAATTACCCGCAGACGGGGTGGCCCCCGGGAGGACCCGTCGTCCATCGCGCCGCACCGTCATCGGCGCCGCGTCGTCAACGCTCGTCCCAGAGCGAGCCGGAACTGCACGTCCAACTGCTCCTCTGCCACTCGATCTCCAACACCGAAGAAGTCGAAGTCCTTGCGGTAGCCAGGCCGGCCAGCGAAGGCGAGCAACAGCTTCACCTTGTCTCGCCCTCGCCCTGTACGCTCGGCAATCCCGATCGGCCCGGCGCTGTTGCGCAGCACGAAGTAGCGCCGGCGGTTGCCGATGCTGCGCTTGCTGTCCGTGCTGTTGGCATACCGATCGAATTGAGCGCCAAGGCCCGAGATGATCTTCTGCAGCTGACCGCGCCCGATGTTGCCGAACTGATCGAGCTTCGCGTCCCTGCCTGGAACGATGTACTTCCCATCAGGGAGGATGCCGCGAGCCCGCAGCAGCTTCTCGCTGCGCTTGTCCTGGCGCTGGCCACCGTAGACCTGTGGTGTCAGCCAGCGCGTCGCTGGTGCAGCCTTGTCGGACTCATCCTTCATCCACACCCTGGCAACAAGCTTCTCCTTGGTGGCAGGGAAGACGCGCAGGCTGTTGAGCGTGTAGGGCGTAGGCCGGTCGAAGACCGTGCGCATCTCGCTCTGCAACTCCGCCTCAACCATCTTCGCGGTCGTGGTCAGAGCCAGGGCAGTAGCGAACGGCAGCTGGCGCTCGACGATATCAGTCAGCGTGCCCAGCTGCTCGGCAAGCCCTTTGGCTTCGATCTTGAACATGTCACGGGCCCATGGGTGCTCGCGCTCACCCTGTCTGCGCTCACTGCCGCGGCATCCGGCGACCGGTGTCGTACTCGGTATTGCGTCGCTCTTCGCCGTCCCACTTCGCGCTCCAGTCCAGGCGCACGACCAGGGCGACGTTGCCTCGAGCGCGGAACACCAGCACGGCCAGCACCACCAGAATGATCAGCAGGAACGGCGAAACCGGGCCCGAGGTGCCCAGACATACCGACAGCGCGAAGCAGCCAGTGCCCACAGCGAGCAGCCAGGCGCACAGGGCAGCGGTCGGCCGGTACGCGGAATCTTGCTCGCGCCGGTAACTGACGATCCGCCAGCAGATCGCGGCGCACAGGGCTGCAGCGATGAGGGTCCAGATATCAGTCATTGGGGCCTCCACGACGATTCAGGATGAAGCGCAGCCAGCCCGGCGCGCGGCCTCCTTGCCCCCATTCCAGCAGGCTGACGCAGATGACGGTGCACAGCAGGCCGCCCAGGAACGACGCCAGGCCGGACGTAGCAGTCCACTTCCGGCCCAGCATCTCTACCGCGACGTAGTAGCCGAACACCCACGACGCAATCAGATAGCCGGCGCGAGCGATCGGCGAAATGTTCTGTTTGAACACGATGAAGAACAGGGCGCCGCCGAACGCACCCACCACCGCATTCAGGTCAACGCCAGGGAACAGGCTTGCCGCAGTGACGCCGAGGGCGCCGGTGGTCATCACCACCACCCCAGTGCTTGGCTCAGCCATCGAACTCTCCCAAAATACCACAAAGGTGTTGTATTACTACATAAGTGTTGTATGCTGGTCCCATCCCAACATCAGAGATGAGGTGATGAAGCACAGCGCATTCAGACGATGGTTGAAGGACCACGGGGTGACCTTCGAAGCCGGCAAGGGAAGCCACTTCAAGATCACCGCCCCGAACGGCAAGCAGACGACCTTCGCGGACCACGGATCAAAGGAAATGCCTGAACCGACCCGCAAGGCGATCATTAAGCAACTGGGGCTCTGAAGAGCCCCCTTCGCCTTTTCGCTGAGCTATTGCCTCACCGCACCAATCCACCCACATAAGGGGGAGCTATGTACGACTACGCAATCCGGTTCGAGAAAGACGACAGCGCGCCAGGCTTGGCCGTGTTCTGCCGTGACTTGCCCGAGCTGAACTCCTATGGCGATGACGAAGCGCACGCGCTTTCGGAAGCGCTGGATGCCATCGAGACGACCCTCTCGATCTACGTCGACCAGCGACGCGCGGTTCCGGCCGCGTCTCCGCCAGAGGCCGGCGAACACGCGATCCGGCTGCCGGCGCTCACCGTGGCGAAGATCGCGCTGTGGAACGAGATGGTGGCGCGCGGTATGCGCAAGGCTGATCTGTGCCGCCTGCTCGGCGTGTCGCAAACCCAGGGCGATCGCCTGGTCGACTTCACGCACAGCTCGAAGATGGACGCCCTTGAAGACGCATTGGCCAAGCTAGGCAAACGCCTGGTGCTGAGCGTAGAACCAGCCGCCTGAAACAAAAAAGCCCGGCTCAATGGCCGGGCTCTGGTGTCGTCTGCGTCCTAACCACGCGCAGAATCGACAGGATGGGATTAATTTCGCTCAGTCGCTCACTGGAGTCAAGCGGCGGCGTTGTCGATCAGCAGCCCCTCGGCAGCCATCACCTCGTGCGCATGGTTCACCGCCTCGGTCACCCGCCCCTCCAGCCAGTTGCGAATGTCGCGCCGCCATCGGTTGCGCGTCTGCTCCGGGCGGCCCTCGCCCTCCCAGCGGTTCATGTCGTAGTAGCTGTCCGGTAACACCAGCATGTCCGTAGAGCGCTTGCCGTCCACGCCCTTGAGCTTCGGGATCGCCCAGGTGGTGACGGCGTACTGCACGAACAGCCGGCCCGCCGGGGACGGCACGAACGGGATCGCCGCTGCGATCGCCTGCACCTTGCGCCCTTTGTGCGTCGAGTACTTCGCCACCAGCACATTCCAGTGCAGCGGCCGCAGTTGGCTGTGCAACCGCGCGTGCAGCCAGCAATCGATGTCCCTCATCACCTCGGCCGGCAACCCCATGCCGGACGGTTCCACCTGGTAACCCGCCGAATACAGCTTCTGCCAAGCCTGCTTCGCCGTGCTATCGATCGCGTCGGCCGCCAGGCAGCGAACCAGCGCGCTTAGTGTGTCTCGGTAAACCATGCCCTTCTCCCCTCAATCGCCCGTCCAGTTCCCGCCGCCGCGGTGATGCTTGTTGTCCCTGCCGCCGTAGTCCGCCGCTGGCCCGGCCGGCTGGGTTTGTTCGTACAGCCGGACGATCTGCATCGCCCGGTTGAGCCGCATGCGCAGCAGCAAGATCAGCTCCTGCGCCTCGATCTTCTCGCCGCTGGCCCGGTCAACCAGGCCGCCGCCGTCGCAGCCGGCGCACTCCATTTGGTGGAAGATTCCCTTCACCCAGCCGTTGCCTTGGCACGCGTCGCACTCCCGCACCGCGCGCAGGGCAAGCCGGGCGTCCGGCCCGGGCTGACGCCTCACGCCTTCACCGCCTGCGTGGGCGAATGCGCCATGTAGCCGTCGATCACCTGCATCGCCTCGTCCATGCCGCGGCACACGATCGCCATGTACCCCTGCTGCTCCACCGCCATGAGGAACGCCGTCTGCGAGTCGGAGACCGGCGCCGCGTGCGGAGGCGTCGCCTTGAACTCGATGTACAGGCCGAACCAACCGCCGCGCGCCATCGGCAGGCAGAAGTCGCTCACACCGGCCTTCACGCCCTGGGCCTTCAACTTCGCGGCGACGGCCTTCACGCGATGCCCGCCGTTCGGCACGTGGTATGCCAGCTTCCACGCCAGCGGGTGCCGCACCTGCAGCCAGCGGAACAGCGCGGTTTGCTCCATCCCCTCGTAGTCGACCGAAGGCGCACGGCGCGGCGTGGATGGCCGCTTCCACTTCTTGAGCAGCGCCTCACCCATAGATGGCTCCTCCCCGAGGCCGCCGGCGCACTTTCGATTCGCACACCCTGCAGCGCTCCCAGGACCCGGCCTCGAACATCGGCCAGCGGCTGGTCGAAACAGCGGACACGCCGCACAGCGAGACCCATTGCCGCTCCCTGCCCTGGGCGCCGATCCGGTCACTCGAAATGGGCCTGAACAGATGCGCTTTCACCCCCACGAAGCTCGCCTTTCCCCAGCCCTCGCGCTCCATTGGGTGCCCGCCGATCTGGATGCCCGAATCCGGCTCGAACACACCGATCTCTGCAAGGCTGGCAGCACGGATCAGGGCGGCGTAGGCATCCGGCTTTTCGCCTGGCTTCTGCTCGTTTTCCATGTTCTCCATCTACCTCTATTGGAAATGGGATTTATCGCCGAAAGCCGCGCAGCACTAAGCCGCAACGTCATTCGTGGAAGATGTGGTTTCGGGTGTTTTCAGCCCGTGCGCCTCGGCGAATCCGCGCTCATCCAGCCACGCGTGCCAGCGCTCGAGCGCCTCGCGCCGCAGGTCGATCACCGTCGTCTTGATGTAGGTGCCGGCCAGCTTGCCCATGGAGTGGTTAAGCAGCAGCTCGCCCACCAGGTAGTCGATGCCGATCTCCGCCCACACCGTGCGTGCCAGCTTGCGCAGGTCGTGGCTACGCCATTGCCGCTTGCTGATGGCACGGATCATCGCGCTGGCCTGCTCCTTCGAGGGCGCCTCGCCGCCCTGCAGCGCGAACACCCACGGGCTGCCCCGGCGAGCCGCGTGCTGCCGCTGGCGGTAGCGATCGAGCAGCGCGCACACCTGGGCAGTCAGCGGCACCGTTAGCTCGACACCGGTCTTCGTGTTCTCGGCCGGGATGATCCACACCCGCTCCGCCAGGCTGATGTGCTGCCAGCGCGCCATGGCGGTCTCGGATATCCGCGTGCCATGGGCCAGCATCATCAGCGCCAGCAGGCCGCCCACCGCGTCTTCGTCGAAGGCCTTGCACAGCGCTGGCACCAGCGCAGGCACGTCGACCGGCAGCAACCCGGCAGCGCGCGGCGGAAGCTGCCCGGTCCAGAAGTCCCGCCAGTTCACCGCCGCCAGCGGGTTCTCGTCGATTCGCCCCTGCCGCTCCGCGAGCGCCAGCGCCTGCTGCAAGCCCTGCACCGCTTTGTGCACCGTATGCGGCGAGTGCGTCTGCTGCATCGGCCAAACCAGGCGGTCGTCGATCACGGCGCGGTTCAGCTTCTTCACCACCACCGATCCCAACGCAGGAATCACGTGCCGGCGGATCAGGCTGCGCATCGTGCGGCGGTAACTGGCAGAGACGGATCGGTTGAGTTCGAGGCGGTCGCTCCACCAAGTCAGCACCTGGCCGGTCGTCCGCAGGGCCGCGGGCTTGCTCATGCCCGGATACCCACGAAGTTCAGCGCACGGATGGCCTCGGCACGCGTCTCGCCGTAGCGCTGCATGCGCAACCAGGTGTGGACGTTCGGATAGTCGAGGGTGGAATGGTTGTGCCAGAAGTTGCGCGGGATCTCGCGATTGAAGTTCGCCAGATCCACGTCGTAGTAGGTCTCAAGCGCGCGGTGGACGCCGAAGGCGTTGTTCCAGACCTGCATGGGATAACCGACACCATCCCACGGCAGTACCTGGTGGACGACCTGGCCGCCAATGAAGCCTCCCGGGCAATGCCCGATATACGAAGCGACCTCGCCAGCCAGCACGTAAGGCGAGCGCGTCGACTGAAGCGCGGGCACCACAAAGCCGGCCGCAGCCGCGCCGGCCATAAGCTTCAGCAAAGAGCGGCGAGTGATCATGCCGGCACCTCGCTCGCCTTGGTAAGGGGAACGTAGCCGTCACCTCGCAGAGGCATGAGATTCCTTTCCACTACGCATTTCCCGATGTTCTCTGGCCGGCTACCGCCGATGATCAGCGCCAGATCGCCCGGTTTGAAGCGACGCGACTCACTCATGGCGGCGATCCCCTGGCAAGCAGGACATCGCCTTCTGCCCAGCAGACGTGACCACTACGCAGGTTGCGTCGATGGTTTCGTTGTAGAAGGTCCCGACAGTGTCATCGCTGCCGAGCACGCCGATCAGGTGAACTACGATGGCAACAGATGCCAGGACAGAGAGCGCCAGCGACGCGCACGCGGTGGCGTTGGATTGGCGCGAATCACCCATGGCTCACCCCACCCGCCAGCACATGCCCGTGTGGCACGCGGAAGCCCGAGGCGTTGCGGTGCCCGCCGCCGCCGTACTGCTCGGAGATGGCGCCGACGTCCACGCCGTTGTCGCTGCTGCGCAAGCTGAACACGCGCTCCTCCGCCGCGTCGTAGTAGGTCGCCGCGAAGGGTTCGCCTTCGAGCAGCACGTGGCCCACATCGCTGGCCATGGTGTACGGCGCGTTGACCACCGGCACGTCGTGGTCGCCGATCATCATCCGGCGCAGCGAGGAGCGGATCACGGCGGCAACGTCCTGGCGCTGCTTGCGCTCGATCGCCTTGCCATCCTGCAGCAACTGGCGCACGCCGCCCTCCATGAAGTGCGCCCACACCTCGAATTCCTGCGGATAGCTGAACAGGCCAGCCATCACCTCGCGTGTGGCGCTCAGCGAGAAGCGCCACAGATCGCGGTCCTCGATGTAATCGACCAGTGCCGGGCGACCCCAGCCAGGGTTCAGGAAATCCCACGTCAGGCCCGCTCCGCTGCGCCGAATGTCGAAGATGGCCGAAAGCCGCAGCTCTCTCTGGCGCCATGCGTGATAGCCCATCGGCGCCTCCGGCAGCGCCGCCAGCGCCTCGGCCGCCGTCTTGTGGTGATCGATCACCAGCACTTGCTCGGCAACGTCCGCCATCGCCTGCAACGTTTCCAGTGGGTAGGAAAAGTCCACCACCAGCACCACCGCGCCGGCGACATCCGGCGGCGCCGAACCGTACTTGGCCGGGTGAAACTCCACGTCGCGCCCCAGCGCGCGCCACACCGCATAGGCGGCGCCGAAACCATCAGCGCAGCCGCCGTGGTAGATGCAGATCACGCGTTCTTGTTCAGCCATGGTTGGCTCCTTGTCGATTCAGTCCCATCCGCTTCAGCAGCTGCTCCCGGGCGCCCTGCCCGGTGCCTGCCAGCCCTTCCCGCTCCAGCCGCTCCCGCATCTGCTGCTCCGCGTGCTCTTCGTGCACCTGGGCGGCCGGCTTGCTGCCGTCGTGCGCCAGGGCCAGGCGTGGCGGGGTGAGTTCCTCGCCGCAGGCCACCTGCAGCACCAGTTGCTCGTAGTGCGCCTCGAAGGCTTTGCGCAGCGCGGCGGTGCGGTAGCCATCGGCGGTGCGCAGGTCGTGCGCGCCGGTAGCGATCGCGGCGATCTTCACCGCCGGGTGGCTCCAGCGGTGCCGGGCGTTCATCGCGTGGCTCACGGCCTCGCGGTAGGCTGCGTCCATTGTCGGCAGCCCCACAGCCTCGGGCCGGGGCAGGCACAGCGCCAGGAAGTCCCCGTAGCTGGGCAGGCTCTTGCTGGCCCGCCCCACCTGGTGCTCGGCGCCGAGGCGCATCAGCGCCAAGTCGAACAACGGCTTCGGCACCTTGGCCAAGCCCATGCGCATCCAGCTCGCCTTGGCCGCGCGCAGCTTCGCCGGGTCGCCGGCGGGGAACTCGAAGCGGAAGGCCGTCGCCAGGCCTAGATCGGTCTGCAGCGTGGCGAACACCAGGTTCACCCGCGCCGCCAGTTCGGCGCTGTCACAGAACGTCGATCCCATCGGCCCAGCTGGTGTCGGTGAGGTTTTCGGCGAGGGTGATGCTGCGGCCAGCAGCGCCGCCACGGGTTGGGGTCGAGTCATGGGTTGCTCCAGCGGCCAGCGTGGCCCGATTGCGCACGGCGTGCTGCACCAGGCGGCGGCACCAGTCGGCGTGGGTGAATTCGTGAGGTTGGGTGAGCCAGTAGCCGGTGAACTCGCCGACTAGCGCCGGCGTGATCGCCTCCAGCGCCAGCCCGGCGGTGCGCAGCGGAAAGCGCAGGTTCACCTCGTCGGGCTGCCAGGCCGCATGCATCTCGAACCGCCGACGCCGGTCCTCACCGGAGGTAGCGTTAGCTACCGAAGGTGAAGATGAAGAAGAAGAGGAAGATGTAGAGCCGTCACTTTCGTGCGGGGTGGGTGCTGCCTTGGGTGCTGCACCCTTGCCCGCACCAAAGCCCCCCTTGGGTGAAGGGTTGGGGTCATCACCATTGCTCGCACCAAAGCGCGAACTCTCCCCCCGCTTGGTGCGCACATACTCGTCACGCACCATGCGCGGCGAGTACCAGATCGGCCCGGCCTGGGCGGCGATCAGCTCCACCGGCTCGCCCTGCTTCCGCCCGCTCACTGGCGTGTAGATCATCGGCTCGCACTGGCCGGCCTCGGCGCCGTACAGCACGCCCTTCTCCACCAGCTCGCGCACCAGCGCAATAGGGGCGCCCAGGGCCTGGGCTATCTCCTTGAGGGACCACCGCAGCACGCCGTAGTGGTCGCTGTCATGCATCAGCCCCATCAGCTCGATCCACACGCCCCGGGCACCCCAGCTGCAGCGCCGCAGCTTCGCGTTGTTGCGCCAGTCGGCCGGGTAGAACTGGAAGGCTGGGCGCTTCACAGCCGCCCCCTGGCCGAGTACTCCTCAGTCACCACCGTGCGCCGCACCAGCTGCGCCGGCACCGGCAGGCGCTCCAGCACGTCGGCCGGGCGATCCTCGAGCAGCAGGTGGCCCATGCCGACCACCAACCGCTCGCAGATGCCGTCCACCACCTCATTGAACTGCGGCACCGTCTCCAGGCCGCGGCGCTGGCATTCCTCCCAGATGCGCCGCTCCGCCAGGCTGATCTGCGCCAGCGCGTGGTGGCTCATGCGGTCGCGCGGCGTGCCGCTCTCCATCCCGTAGAGCTTGCGCAGCGCCTTGGCCGTACCCGCCACGCCACCGGTAAGCGCGCGGTAGATGCGGTTGGTGGCGTTCTCGTGCGCCCAGCGGCGCTGGTTCTCGCTGCCGTCCAGGGTGCCGATGTAGTCGTGCAGGCTCTTGAACATCGCCTTGCCGATGCGGCGCTGTTCCGACCACGCCGCGTCACGGCCACCTGTCACGGCGTGTTGTTTTGCAGCGTCCTCCAGCTCGCGCCAGCGGCGGATCACCTTCATCCGCAACGGCGCGCTGTAGCCGGTAAGCAGGCAATCCGTGTGGTCCCGGTCCAGCCGGTACTCGGTTTGCGTGCGCTTCGCCGAGTCCAGGTAGATGCATCCAAACTTGGATGCATCCTCTTCCAGGTCCTTCAGCAGCACCTCGATGTCGCGCTTCACGTGGAAGTGCTTTTTCCCGGTCAGCTCGGCAATCTCCCGGCTCGACATCGTCAGCGGGTTGTCGCTCTTGGTCACTTGGCTCATAATCGCTCCAGTGAATGTTGTGTTGCGTTGTGTTGTTGAAGAAGCCGGGCTGCCACCCGGCTTTTTTGTGCCTGCGATTCAGCTCACCACGTGCAGGGTGTTTACCCCGCGGTGCGCGGCCAGCTCGTTCTCCATCCTCCGGCGCATCTCGTGCGCTCGGCTCTCCACCGCCAGCAGTGCGGCGATCGCGTTCGGCAGCAGCGGCAGGTCGCTCGCATCGATCTTCCCGTCCGCCAGCACCGCGCCGGCGTGCTCCACCACCTCGCCCAGGCGCACCACCAGTTGGCCGAAGGCGTTGATCGGGCAGCCCTCCGTGCCGGCCGCGCGCGCGCCGATCAGCCCGTGCCGCGCCGCCAGCTCGTTCAGGCAGCGCTCGCGGTACTCGGCGTCCAACGCCTGCACCCAGGCCTCTTCCACCCAGGCCGGCAGCTCCACGTCGCCGCCAAGCCAGCGCTGCACCTTCTTCAGCCACGCGCCGGCCTTGGTCAGGTACGCCGCGGCGTCGCCGGTCTTATCCATCGCTTGCAGGTCGGGCACCCCCTTCTCCGCCGCGCGCACCGGCACCAGCCGATACAGCTCGCGGTTCAGCGCGTGGGCGAAGTGGTCTTGGCTGAAGCTCGTGCGCGCGATCATCTCGGCGGCGTGCGCCACCAGCACCTGGTCGCGGCTCTCTGCGGTATGTCGTGGACTGGACGTGTTCATGGGGCGGCGCACCTCGTACGCTGGATTCATGGAAAAGCGGATAGGGATTTCACCCGTGCAGAAAGAAGCCCTTCACCGAGCATCAAGGCGTACGGTCAAAGCCGCCGGCCTTGTGCAGCCCACCTGGCTAGGCACCAGCTGCTTCGCGGCTCAAGTGCTCTTCGTACATGGCGTCGATCGCGACACCCACCGAGTAGCTGGGGTTGGCAATCTCCCCATTCCTGATGCGGAAGATCGTCGAGGTATCGCACTTGGCGCGCTCTGCGACCGCCTTGTAGGTCATGGCCCCGCTTAGCAGGGCATTCAATTTGTCTGGCAGGGCAACGTCGCTCATACCATTCCTCCTATGAAGATATGCACATCTTCATGCACTGGTGCATACATGTCAACGAACTGCTCCCTTGCTGTATGCACCGCGCAGAAACACTATGCGCGGATGCATAAAGGTATCGATTCAATCCTCGCGGAACTGATGGCCAAGAACGGCGACAATCAGGTTTCGCTCTCGAAATCGACGGGCGTCGGCCAGTCGACGCTTTCGCGCATCCTGAAGCCGAATGGCCCGAAAGGGATCAAGAGCCCAACCGATGAGCAGGTCTCGAAGCTTGCTGCCTACTATCGAGTGAGCACAGACCAGCTGCGCGGCCGCGTGCCGCTGGACAGCAAGGCTGCCGAAATCAATGCCGAGCCCGAGAACAGCTCGCCGGTTCGATCATCAGCTGACATCGTGAAGGAGATGCTTGCGAAGCACGGCAAAGCCCTAAGCGAGAGCGCGCGCGAGAAGATAGTGACCGCCGTTGAAGAGGCACAGCCCGATTACGTCCCGGCGTCGAATGTCATTACGGGCCATTTTTCCAAGATTGTCCGTATAGGCGAGGGCGACATCCTGATACCCCAATACGATGTGCGCGCGTCCATGGGACACGGTCAGGTCCCTGCCGAGTATTCGGAGTTCATCCGGAACGTTGCCGTCAACTCGTCCGAGTTCGAGAAGATGGGCCTGGCGTATGAGTCGGCCTCAAGCCTCGCCATCATCACCGGCTGGGGCCAGTCGATGGAGCCTACGATCAATGACAAAGATCCGCTGATCATCGATCGCAGTGTGGTCGAGTTCTCAGGCGACGGCGTCTATGTGCTGACCTGGGATGGCGATCTCTACATCAAGCGCCTCCAGAAAGCAGATGTGCCCGATCATCTTGACATGATCTCCGACAATCGGAATCACAAGGACCGAGTCGTTCCGGTCGACGACGTAAGGATTCACGCCAAGGTTCTCTATATCTGGAACGGAAAGAAAGCCTGATACGACAGAGCTAAAAAGAAGTCCACGCACATTTATTTAGAGCCAAGATTTCCAATCAAATATTTAAAACAAAACCGCATAATCAAGGATGAGTATGGATCACGAAGCAATTTTCGCCTTTATAAAAGCCAACCCAATTAGTAGCCCAAAAGACTTTTCCAAGATACCGGGTTATACGCCATCAATAGATTTCAGCGAGGGCACGGGCAGGAAGTTTGCGATAGCATATACCGATTACAGTTTTTCAAAACTCGATGAAACCGTATGCGGTATAGATGGCTGCAAACAGACCCACCAAAATGGTTGGCTCGTAGCGTCCAGCGACGACCTAATCACCAATATAGGCAAGGATTGCGCAAAAAGGCATTTGAACCTTAATTTCGGCAGCGTCAAAGCTGCGCTAAAAGAAAGACGGAGAGTCGAATCGAACATAGAAACTATCGGAAAAATTAGAAGCTCCATCAGTGAGCATGAGGAGCGAATAACGAGAATCATTAGGATCGGAGAAGTTCTTTCGTCCTGCGCATTCCTCTTCAAAAGAGAGATGCGTGATGTAAGTGATAAAGTCTCAGGAATGGCTAGGCGTAAAAATCCTGCAATCACAGTTCCGAAGGCATTGAAGGGGCGTGACGCTGATATTTACCTAGAACAAAACAGGCTCCGCAGATCGGATTACCCTGGAGGAATACCTGTAATTGAAGTCCAGATAGGCGTGTTGGACGGCATCTCGTTCTTCAGGGAGCAGATATCAATAGTAGTGATGCAGAACTTGGTAAAGCCTATTTCTGAAATCCGAGAGCTATCTGCTGAGCAAATATCGGAGATGTCACCTCAACGACTAGACAAAATGTCGAGGATGTCACAGGACGCTTTAAGGGCAATTGAGGTTGCGGAGAGTTTCATAAGCCAAGGTATAACTTTTTTCTCCAAATCCAACATAGACAAACTTAGCCTACTCGGGGCTAGTGATTCCGCAAAAGAAAAGCTACTTGGTAAAGCGGAACAGCATCTATATCCATTGATCAATTAGCCGCCCCGCTTAGAGGCAAAACTCTATCCAGCTCTAGCATTTCGCTATAGGGAGTAAGAGCTACCCAGAAAACCGCGAGGTTATCTCTGAGCGGTTCCAGGGGGACACTTTTGTAAAAACATTGATACTTTTCATCCCACTCTGCGATCCGGAAACCATCACATGAGTTGAAGACAACACATTCCTGCCCATCAGAAGGCTTTTCGAGAGCTGTTCTTTTCCACCGCATGGATGTCATAAGTCCGATCTCACCGCCTGTAGTCGTTAATATACAATCGGTCGCTTAGGAGGCAGATTCGACGCGATCAAGCCCAGCCCCGACGCCTGCTATCTGCCGGAATTCTAGCTTGCTCAAAAGGGTGCCTCGTCCTGTAGTGGTACGAATTCCTTTCGCTCAAAAAGCACGTCGTAGTCGCTCGGCAGCCCCCAGCACAGCGTCACCGATCCGTCCTCGTTCTGGTTGATTGTGACCTCGTCGTTCTCGGCGATCAGCTCCATCACCGCGGTCCACGCCTCGTCATCGTCGTAGTCCATCCTATGGATGGTCACTGACCGCGCCTCCTGCGCCCTGGGCGAGTTGATCATCGCCGATACGCGTAGGCCCAAACGCTCCGATGCCGTCAGCGGTTTTTGTTCCTGACGCCCCTTCTGCTTTGCCATCTGCAGCTCCTTATGCACTGTATGTAAATACAGTATTTCGGATCGCCCCTCATCGCAACCCTCCCCCACGTAAAGCTCGCTTAAAAATAATATGCACTGGTGCATTGACACTATATTTGCACCAGTGCATATTTAATCCCGTCGAGGCGGTAATGCCTTGATGGGTCGAGAGACCCCGGGCTACCGGAACGCTCTTTAAAAACCAGCGCCATGAACAGCTAGCCGTACACGCGGCGAGGCAGCCCGAGCGATCTCCTGGCGGGCGAAAGGAATCCAGGGGAAACACAACAGACCGTAGTGCCTCTACCGGCGACCGGCGATCCGACAGGCCCGAACGCCTGCCCACGCCAGGACAACCCTGGACGGCGGATCGAGGGCGAAACGCCCGAACCGCGCGAACGACCCGGCACGCACTGCGCCCCGCCCACCGGGCGGCAATGAGCACCACCACCGCATCACTGATGCGCCTTGGCAACAGGGCGCATTGGGATGCCAACCCAAGAGAGAGTAACGACATGACCCAAGCGACAACGATTGAAGGCCTGAAGGTGACGGTAGGCGGCACCGAGCTTCGGGACCTCTGCGCCAAGCAGGCTGCGTTCCACGCAGAGCGCGCTGTGAAGTACTCCCAGCAGCACGCCAGCCTCGAAGACGCCCAGATCGAAGCAATGCACTACACCAACGGCGACCCCAAGAAAGCCATCGCCGACAAGCAGGCCGAGCACGAGAACAAGGCGCGCGAACTCACCTTCATCGCGGAGCACATCAAGCTGGACTGCGAGTACCTGCTGGACCGCAGTGCGCTGGCAGAAATCGGCGTCATCCGCTCGAGCCGATTTCTCTTCTAGCTTAGAGCGCCTGCGGAAGAGATTGAGCTGAGCGCAAGCATCACCGGGCGTCCAAGCGATTGGGTGCCCGGTATCGCAGATAGGCGGGCTCACTTACCAGGATTATGGGTATCTGTTCTGGGTATCGAGGCTTTGGGTGTCGGCCCATCAGCTTCAATTGCGTCCGAAACTTCAGACGCCGCAGAACCTGACCTCGCTATTAACGACTCTAGCCGATCGATTCTCGCCTGCGTTCGATCGATCTTGGCGCGGAAGTATGCATCTAACATAGCTCGGGCATACGAGCCAGCGATGTAATTAGCGAGCACCGCCGACAACGTGACCATGTAGATCGCCAGGAACGCTATGTCATGCCTACTCGCCGGGCCGTCTTGAACTGCGAACTTGATCAACTGATAAGTCGGCATCAATACGGAATAGATATGGATCGCATAAAACAGGGCCTTGCCGGCCCAACTCCGGATCCGAAGCCTCTGCTCATCCGTCGCTTTAGCAAGTTCGAACACAGCAACCATCACCGAAATTACGAGGGTGATGGCCTCACCAATCCCTATGTGCAAATCCATTTGATACTCCTTTCAACTGTCGGCAGATAGTACCGCGCAATCGGATGACCTTATGCACATCACCGCAACTTCCCTCGCGGGTGTGCTGTCTGGTCTGCTGATCGGGGCGGTGCTGTGGATCAAGGCCCGCCGGCGCCATCACTGAAACCATTCCCATGGGCACCCGCCCGGGCAATCGACCAAGGAGAAGGACAATGCTCATCCTCACCCGCCGCGTAGGCGAAACCATCCTCATCGGTGACGACATCACCATCACCGTCATGGGCATCAAGGGCAACCAGGTGCGTATCGGCATCAACGCGCCGAAGGGCGTGGACATCGCCCGCGACGACATGATCAAAGGCCGCTCGCTCCCGGTCGAAGAGCCGGCCGAGCTGCCGTAACACACTCCTCCCTCCGTGCCGGTTCGGCATGCACACGGGTTAGCGCGGCCAACATCAACCGCAGAGCAGGCGGCTCACCGCCCGGCTCAAAGCGCCCGTGTGTTCGAGTAAATCGGAAGTCTGAGGCGACCGCTGAATGGCGGCGGCCTCGCTACCCCAGTAGCTGCGCTGGGAGACGAAAGAGCGGCCCGAGAAACCTCATGGGGCGTATCGGGGAATGATCTGAGGCGTGCCCACGTGGGCTGCAACGCAGGAAGAGGAAAGACCGCGAAAACCCCTGTGTCCGAGCAGTTGCGGACGTGTACGTAAAAGCGCGCGGTGCGGAAGTAAGCAGGGGTAACGCCCTGGTGTTTCAGATCACTCCCCGATGCTCCCCAGCATCAACCCGCAGAGCTGGCCGGCGGCCCCTTGATAGGGACCTGCGAATAACGCGACCGGGCGCGGTGCCAGACCCCGGACATTCGACCTCGGCGAGCGGCCGCCAACCCCTCCAACGCCGCGCCCAACCGGAGATCACCCCCATGAAATAGCTCATGCGATAGCGCGTGCTCGGACATAAGGCGGCTTGTGTCGAGCTACTCACCCGAGCGGACATCCACGTCCGCGCACGCTCGGGTGTTTTATCTGTGCGCGGCGGTCCGGTTGGCGCCCGGTTTGGGAATCAGCGAGCCATACGAGTCCGGCCCTGGGCATGGCAGAAAAAGGCCCAACACCCCGATCCCCATCCGCATGCGCTCTCCCCGATCCCCATCGGGCACGTCGCCGTGCGCGCAGAGCGCAGCCGCATGCAGATCAACCCACCGAGGCAACCACCATGGCACCGATCCAGATTCGCAGCGCCGGCCGGCACGTGCTCGGCCCCAAACCTCAAACCGGCTTCTGGCAGCTCGAGCAGAGCGGCCGCGTCATCGGCTGGGCGGGCTCGTATGTCGAGGCCCTGGCCCGCCGCGAGCGCTTCGAGAAAGCCGCCAGCACCCCGGCGGTGGTGGCCTGACATGCTGGCCCACGACGAACCCATCTACGACCGCATCAACACCCTCGCGAGTCGCGAGCAGGCGCGCCAGCAGCTGGCCGCCCAGGTGGCGGACTTCGAACGCAACGGCGGCCAGGTGCAACGACTGGACGGGTTCCAGGCCGCCACCCCGCCGCCGCCCACCAGCTGGAACAGCAGCATCACCCGCCAGCGCAAGATTCGGCGCCAGCACGAATTGTTGCAGCAGGTTTTGGCCGAGCAGATCCGCGAGGTGGCGATCACTGAAACCAAGATCGGTCCCTTCGTTCACACCGCCAGCGAGGTGCGGCGCAAGCTCAAGGCCCGCGGCATCAAGGTCAACACCCTGCAGATCGAACAGATCGCCGCGAAGTACCTGATCGAGCTGCGCGACGACGGGCGGGGCCGCGTATGACCGCCAAGACCCCCGCGCAGCGCCAGGCCGAGAAGCGCGAGCGCGACCGGCAGACGGAAGAGGAACGCCTCACCCGCCTGCTCTCCCGCCGCCTGCAGATCGACCTGTTCAAACGCACCGACGCCATGCTCATCGAGATCATGGCCACCGCCCACATCGAAGAGCCGCAGGACATGCTCCAGCGCCTCATCCACGGCGCCCACCGACTCGCCCACCAGGCACCCGCGGTGTTCGCCGAGCTCGTCCGCCTGCCGTAGCTGTCACGGCGCCCTGTCACGAGGTGCTAATTAGCGAATTCGCGAATTGACGAAAAAGCGTTCCGGGAATAACTTTCACAGGTCGCTGCAAAATCAGCGACCTGGGATTGGTCTCCCGGAATGTACAGGCGGGGCACACAACCGCCGCGAAAGCGGTTTTTTTGTGCCCGCAAGCATGGCAATCCTGTTATGGGCGGGCCGTGTGTGGGAGCCCTCGGGCTCGCCGGTTCCTGTACCCGGTAGACCAACCCGCACGGTTCCGCTCACCCGATTGGTCTCGGGCGCGGATTCACGATCTGTACAGGAGTCACCGCCATGTCGCATACCCAACTCGCCACCGTGGATTTTCACGGCCAAGCCCTTACCGTTATCACCGCCAATGGCCAGCGCCTGGTCGCCATGAAGCCAATCTGCGAAGGCATCGGCCTGCAGTGGGAAGCCCAGCTCAAGCGCATGAAGCGCGACGAAGTGCTCTCGACCTGCATGTCCATGGTGGACATTCAGATGCCGCCCGACGATCAGCGACGCCAGGTAACCTGCCTCCCGCTTGAGTACCTGAACGGCTGGCTGTTCGGCATCGATGTCAGCCGCTGCCGCGAGGCGATCCGCCCGACGTTGATCCAGTACAAGCGCGAGTGCTACGCGGCGCTGGCTGCGTATTGGCAGCAGGGCAAAGCCGCCGACGCGCCAGCGCCTTCCCTGCTTCGCCGCCGTTGGCTCGTGAGCTTCGACCGGAATGGAAAGGAAGTGGTCACCGCCGTTCCTCAGGACGCGTGCGTGCTCACCCTCCCTGACTTCCTGAAAGCCCTGGCCGTCGACGGGGACCTGGGCGTAACCGGCGACGAGTTGTTCGAGTTCGCCATAGCAGCACTGGCCAACCTCCGGCGCCGATCGGCTTACATGACCAAACGCCTCAGCGAACTCCAACCTGTTCAGTTGAAGCTGTGATTCTGCGCCCGAAAACCTAATCCGCCAGTCATGTGAACCCGTTCACGCTTCGTAATGGCGATCTGGAACCATGCCGGCGCCGGGGTGCCCTATCAACGTCCCGCATCACGATGAGGCGGGCCGCAGTCGCAATCGGCCAGGCTGGCCGATGAGGTAAGCCCACTGCAGGAAGCGGCCGCGCCAGGCTGGCGTTGCTCCAAGGCGAGAGGGTGAGCAGACCGGGCAGCACGCCCGGGTGTTCGAGCTCAGCGACCTAAAGCGTGCGTTACTCGCTACCCCAAACGGCGAGATAAGCAAAACAGCGCTCAGGGAACGAGACTGAAAAGGAGGCCCACGGGCCTCCTTTTTTCGCCCTTGCATCACACCTCGTCCAGCGGCACCACGCCGGTGTGCGCGGTGTACTCGCCCGCCATGCCGCGCACCCGCGCGCGCAGGTCCAGTGGGATCGACTTCAAGAAGTGCACGGCGTGCCCGGTGATGTGCCCGGCATCGTCCAGCAGCTCCTCCTCATCGACCATCCACTCCTCGAGCTCCTCGAGGGTGATCCCCAGCTGCTCCGCCAGCTGCGCGTGGTAGCGCGCCTGGTCGCAGTCCTCAATTCGCTCATCACTCATCGCCGTCACCTCTTGGCCTACTCGTCTATGTATGGCCCCGGTGGCGCGCGGCAGTTCATCCGGCTCGGGCGGAGGCACATGCATCAACTGACCTTCGATGATGGGCTGGGCGATCCCTTCAGCGATCCGGAGACTTGGTGCTTCGCCACCAAAACCCCGACCGCTCTCGCATACGCCCGGTGCTTCTGGTGCGGCAGGAAGCCGTCCAGGCTGGACCCACTGCCCCCCGGCTGGTGCTGGGACACGATGGAGCCGACCAACCCCTGGCTCCTCTGCCCAAATTGGCGCAACGCCGATTGCGAGCCTTCCCGCTCATAACCCTCGCATCCGGAGTCACCATGACCGCAGCCGCCAACAGCGTGCCGGGCAATCCGGCTGCGCACCGCAAAAGCCTGATCAAACTTCTCGACCAGGCTAGCCGCCGCCGGCACCTCTGGGAGGTCTTCGGCGACTTCGTGGAAATGGGCGCGCTGGCGATGTCGAACAGCGTCAACCTTACCCAGTTCGCCGAGCGCGAGGCGCGCTACCTGGCGCTGATCCAGCGCTACGAGCCCGACGAGCAGAAGCTGTTCCCGAAGATGCTCGGCGAACTGGTACTGGCGATAGAGTACGGCCCGGACGACGTGCTCGGGCGTGTGTTCGGTGAACTGGACCTGGGCAACGCCGCCCGCGGCCAGTTCTTCACCCCGTATGAAGTCTGTGTGGCGATGGCCCGGCTCCAGGTGGGCGACGGCGCCGACCTGCGCCAGCGCATCCAGCAGCGCGGCTTCATCCGCCTGAACGAGCCAGCCGCCGGCGCCGGCGCGCTGGTGATCGCCATGGCCGAGGCCATGCAGCACCAGCACATCAACTACCAGCAGCACCTGCACGTCATCGCGCAGGACGTCGACTCACGCGCCGTGCACATGGCCTACCTGCAGCTCAGCCTGCTGCACATCCCGGCCGTGGTTATCCTCGGCAACACCCTGGCCCTGGAAGAGCGCGAGCACTGGTACACGCCGGCCCACATCCTCGGGCTATGGGGGCCAAAGCTCCGTCGCGGCTACGCCCTGGGCAGCGCCATGGATGAGCGCCAGGACGAACCGGCGCCCCCGCCCGAGCCGGAGCCAGCCCCTCCCTATATTCCCCAGCCTCTGCCCGCCACCGGCGCGCAGATGGCTCTGTTCTGAGGTGCGCATGCCACCGACCCACCAGATACTCATCGGTGACGCTCTTGAGCAGCTCCGCACTCTGCCGGCGCAATCGGTGCACACCTGCGTCACCAGCCCGCCCTACTACTGCCTGCGCGACTATGGCGTCAACGGGCAGATCGGCCTCGAGCAGACGCCGGCGGAGTTCATCGATCGGCTCGTGGCTGTGTTCGCCGAGGTGCGCCGTGTGCTGCGCGACGATGGCACCTGCTGGGTGAACATGGGCGACAGCTATGCCAGCAACGCTGGAGGCTATTCCGACACCGGAAGCCGAGGAGTCAGCTCAAGCCAGCGGATCGGCGCAGGCACTATGGCAGCTGTAGTGCAGAACAGGAGGCGGGTTCCGTCTTCTGGATTGAAGACCAAGGACCTCATGGGCATGCCCTGGCGCCTGGCCTTCGCCCTGCAGGACGACGGTTGGTACCTGCGCCAAGACATCATCTGGCACAAGCCAAACCCCATGCCCGAATCGACCCGCGACCGCTGCACCAAGGCGCACGAATACCTGTTCCTGCTCAGCAAGAGTCGACGGTACTACTACGACTCGGATGCGATCCGCGAGCCGGCCAACTATGGCCCGACGCCGACCGGTGTCGGGTTCGGCCATGGCACAGATGCTGATAACCGCGGCCGAGGACGCATCTCGGTTCCGAAAGGCTGGGACACCAGCACAGGGGATGGCGGCCACGGCAGCTATCACAAGGACGGCGCGGCCAGGGCGGCAAGGGACAGCTTCAAGCGCGAAGGGTCGAAGCGCGAGCAGATCATCCCCGGCCAGAACAAGGGAACCCATCGTCCAGATAGGGCCGAGAGCACCCACAACCTACTAACGCGGAACAAGCGCAGCGTCTGGACGGTGGCAACGCACGGTTTCACGGGCGCCCACTTCGCCACCTTCCCGCCAGACCTGATCCGCCCCTGCATCCTGGCCGGTTCGCCACGCGGCGGCATGGTACTCGACCCGTTCGGCGGCGCCGGTACCACCGCCCTCGTGGCGATGCAGGAGGGCCGCCGCTCGATCCTCTGCGAACTCAACCCCGAATACGCCGCTCTCGCCCGCGCCAGGCTCGACGCCGCCTGGCTGAACGGCGACTCACAGCTCGACGTATTCCTCGATCAGGAACCTGCGGCATGACCGAGCACAACATCATCAGCTACAGCGGCGGAAAGGACAGCACAGCCATGCTGCTGCTCGCTCTGGAGCGAGAAACTCCCAACCTGCAGGTGGTCTTCGCCGACACCGGAAACGAGCACCCGTCCACCTACGAATACGTGCGCTATGTCGAGCAAGCCACCGGCGTACCTATCCGCTGGATCAGGGCGGACTTCACACAGCAGATCGAAGGGCGCCGGCAGATGATGCGAAACGTCATCGCTGGCACGCACAAGAATCAAGGCCGCTATGAGTGGACGCCTGCTATCGCTCATCGAGCGCTGGAGATCCTGCGGCCAACAGGTAATCCCTTCCTGGACATGTGCCTCGTACATGGGCGGTTCCCTTCCACAAAGGTGGCCTTCTGCAGCAAGGAGTTAAAGCGGGACCAGCTCACCAAACAGGTCCACCTTCCGCTGCTGGACGCAGGCGACGACGTCCAGTCCTGGCAGAGCGTCCGATCAGACGAAGGAGGTAAGCGGCACCTGCTGACTGCCACCGAACTCTCGATGACGCGCCCGAACGGCGCCGAGCTGTGGAGCTTCCGCCCGATCCTGGCCTGGAAAGCCGAGGACTGTTTCAAGATGCACCGCAAGCATGGCCTGAAGGCGAACCCACTCTATGCCCAAGGCATGAAGCGTGTCGGCTGCATGCCTTGCATCAACGCTGGAAAGGACGAGCTGCTGGAGATCAGCAAGCGCTTCCCGGAGGAGTTGAAGCGCATCGCCGAATGGGAGCGAATCGTCTCGCTGGTCAGCAAGACCAACGTTGGCACGTTCTTCCCTGCCTCGGACCTGGGTGCGACCTCAGCAGCAGACGCCGGAACCCTTACCCATGGGATCAACGCCCGGGTGGAGTGGGCAAAGACATCCCGCGGCGGCCGGCAGTACGACATGTTGCGCGTGGACAGCCCGGTAGAGCTTTGCACTTCGATTTACGGGCTGTGTGAGTGAAGGGGATTCTGCATGCACGCCGCCTACTACAACGAACACGAACCCTACGCCGCGCAGTGGCTCCGCAACCTCATCGAGGCGGGCCACATCGCGCCCGGTGATGTCGATGAACGCTCGATCGAGGATGTGCACCCTGATGATCTCAAGCCCTACACCCAGTGCCACTTCTTCGCCGGCATCGGCGTTTGGTCCCTCGCCCTTCGCCGCGCCGGCTGGCCAGATGATCGACCTGTTTGGACCGGTTCCTGTCCGTGCCAACCTTTCTCCACGGCAGGCGAAGGAGCTGGGTTTGATGACCCGCGCCATCTTTGGCCAGCGTTCGGTTGGCTCATCGGCAAGCGGCGTCCTCCAGTCGTTCTTGGAGAACAGGTTGCGAGCAAGGACGCAGAACCTTGGCTCGACCTTGTACAAGCTGACGTGGAAGCCATGGGCTACGCCTTCGGGGCCATCCCGTTCCCGTCTTCGAGCGTCGGTGCTCCGCACATCCGGGACCGCCTGTTCTGGGTGGCCGACGCCGACAGCGGCGTTGGCCGACAAGGGCGTGCGCACGCTGGAAGGCGGGCTGCTGGAAGCCATGCGAAATCATGGTCCGGACTTGGCAGCTGCCGTGTGCCTGGCAGGATGGCCGACACCCCTTGCGCTAGACCACAACGCCAGCGCGGGCTCCGGACTGAGCTATCGGGATGTGCCGAGAGCTGCATCCCTTGCCGGCTGGCCAACTCCGATGGCGGGCACACCAGCGCAGCGCGGAAACAACATGGCCGGCAACTCGGACTTCACACGCAAGACCGAAGCGATATGCGGTCGGGCGATCAAGGGGCATGGCCTGAATCTGTCGTCGAACTGGTGCGGGCCAGCCCGGTTAACGGCCTCTGGGCAGATGCTGACTGGCTCTTCTGCCGGGATGGAAAGTGGCGGCCAGTTGAACCCGGCACATTCCCGCTGGCTGATGGGGCTCCCGCCCGAGTGGGACGACTGCGCGCCTACGGAAACGCCATCAATGCTGAAGCGGCAACGCAGTTCATAGCCGCGTACATGGAGTGCTATCCCGCAGTTTGACTGTCGTCGCTCATGGCGTTCAGCTTCAATCGCCGGTGCACCACACGGTGGCAGTGATTGCCCGAGCGAGTGATCGGTGGAAGGAGGAATGGCAGCGACGGGCGACATGATTGGATGCAACGATGCAGTCGGGTTAATCTTCTAAGGCTTTTCAACGGCAAAGGCGCATCTAACAATGACTGGATACTCCGACCTAAGTGCAGACAAGAAACGGAAGTTCGAGGAAGCTATTTTTGATTACCCTACGTTAATTGAGCAAGCACAGAATCACCTAGAGTTCTTTATTGGATTCAATAAAGATCACTATCGAGGTGAAAACGAGAGTATCAAGCTAACATGGTACGAATATAATGGGTTATATGCTGAGGCCGTAGCACTTAACTTACCGGGAAAGCATCATGAAGTTCGCATAAGTTACGGCACTCTAATGGAGCTATCTTGCGATGCGCACGCTTTAACTAGATTTTCAGCGGGTATAAGGAGTGGAGAACTTGCCGACCTTTACAAGCAGTTTGGAAAAACCCCGAACCTCAACTGCCACGGCATTCTTCCTGAAGGCTTGGAACCAGCCAAATGTCAGCAAAGACTATATTTCCACGCGTTAGAATGGATATTCCATCACGAAGCAGCTCACCTCCTTCAGAATCACGCACTGTATCGCCTCGACGGAAACGGGCACACACAGTCATCGTTATCCGTGGCAGAGTTCGGAAGCGAGGAAGCGAATAGCATTTCCGGCTATGCCTCCGAGATATCGCACGTTACTGAGCTAGCCGCTGATTATGAAGCCATCTATCGATTGCTTATCTCTATAGCAATAAGTAAGAGATTGGCAGCCAAAGACGGTTTAGTACCCGATCAAAACATGAACGAGACCGACATATGGCTAATACTCGGCAGCATGGCTTCAGTTTTTTTATTATTCTATAGATGCAATCCATCCCCTTTTAATGGAAAAGCATTAGGCAAGCACCCTCATCCAGCAATACGCTTTCAATTCGCCATGAGAGCAATGGCTAGGCAGATAATGTCACCAGCGTTTAAAAATGAATTTGGAATAGACCTTGACGAGCAGCGTATTGGCTGGCTTGCTCATCAGGTATTTATAACGTGTGGATCCAATTTCATTCAGCGCTACGAGAGAGATCCGAATGAGGCCGTTGAATTTGGAAACCTTATTCTTTTAGACGATAGCATCGAAAAAGCCGAATACTATCATTGTATTAAATCGCACTGGGAAAGACTGAGAAGAGAAATAAAGACACACTATCCCGACCAGGATTTTTTTCTCATGGAATTCGACGAAGGCATTACAAAACGCGCGACCGCTTACGCTGAATCGAAGAAATAGCCGGCCCAATTTCGTTCAACTCTTCAATTCACCCTCCTAGGCAGAGTGAATATACAGCGTGACCGACGAAACCCCATCGACGCGGCCGCCTGCACCCCGCAGAATGCTGGATATCCAACCAGTAAATGCCGCCATGTATTTCGACATCGTCCCGATGCGCGTCCGGGGTAAGCCGCGCGAGCCGCGAGACCTGCGCAACGCCCAGCCGGTGCGCGGCGACGTGCACATGGTGCAGGCGCGCGAAACGCCGCTTGGCCGCGCCTCCACCGTCGCCTACCTGCAGAACCAACACCACGACTTGGACCAGTTGCCCAGGCTCTACGACGCCGTGATCCACGGTATGGCCAGCAACGGCGCCACCATCACCGGCATCGAACTGGTCGACGGCGCGGCGTACGCCCAGTCCTGGTGGATCAGAACGCCTGGCCCGGCGTGAGCCGAATAATCCCTGCTATTCGGCTCACTTCCATCTCTCGCTCCAAGACCATTCCCCGCCATCACGCCACAGCGAGGTGCCCCCATTGCTTCCGGAAAATACGGCAAACGCGTCTGCCAGCCCCTACCACATGCACCTCTCCGCCCTCGCCCGCACGCTGGGCAACTTCCTCTATCGCTACGGCAGCGAAGTGCAGTTGCACGAGGCAATGGCGCGGGTGCTTACCGAAGCTGGCCACACCTTCGTGCGTGAGCAGATCCTCGACGCGAAGAACCGCGCCGACTTCTGGTTTCCCGAGAGCCGGCTGGTCATCGAGGTGAAGGTTGACGGCACGCTGGCGGAAGCGCTGCGCCAGTGCGGGCGGTACCAGAACCTGCCGGTCGTGAACGGCGTGCTGCTGGCCAGCACCCAGCGCTGGGCGAGCATGCCGCTCACGGAGCGCCCCGCCTGGGGCGGAAAACCCTTCCACATGATTCGCCTGGGACGACAAGCCCTATGACCACGGACAGCTACGGCCAGGTCGCCTTCAACGGTCGCACCTGGCGGATCACCTGCGAGCCGCAGGTGCGCTCCCGCCTCAAGCGCGTGTTTCCCCGCGTGCCGCAGGGTGCCGCCAACCACGTCGACCTGGTGGGGAGCCCAGAGAACAGCCGCGAGCTGCTGTGGTTCCTGCAGCGCTACCCGATGACGATGGAGGCCGAGGTCCAGGCCGCGCTCGAGCACCTGGCAGCCCGGCATGTGGAGATGGAGCAGAGCCTGGCGGCACTGGTTGCCGGCCGGCTGCACCTGCCAGCCTTCGAGTTGGCCAAGCCGCCGCGCGAGTACCAGCGCTACGCCGGCGCGCAGGTGGCCATCCGTGGCGGGCTGCTGGTGGCGGACGACCTCGGCCTGGGCAAGACCGTGACGGGCATGTGCCCGTTGGCAATACCGGAGAACCTGCCGGCCGTGGTGGTATACCCCGCCGCGCTGCCGAACCACTGGCCGGAGAAGCTTGCCGAGTTCGTGCCGAACCTGCGTGTGCATCACATCCGCAAGGGCCAGCCCTACCCGCTGATCCGCCAGCCGCGCCAGCGCATCATCGACCTGTGGGACACCCTGCCGGACGTGATTCTGGTCAGCTACCACAAGCTGCGCGGCTGGGCGGAAACCCTGGCTGAAATCGTCCAGTACGCGGTGTTCGAGGAATGCCAGCAACTGCGCAGCCCAGACAGCGACATCTACCGCGCCTGCTGCCACCTGGCCGAGCACGCCCGCCTGCGCATGGGCCTCACCGCCACGCCAATCTACAACTACGGCTCAGAGTTCTACCACGTGGTGAACCCGCTGATTCCGGATTGCCTGGGCGGCTACGACGAGTTCCTCCGCGAGTGGTGCATCGGCTCGCCGGGCGAGAAGCCCAAGCTGCGCGACGCCGAGCAGTTCGGCACCTACCTGCGCCGTGAGGGCATCATGCTGCGCCGCACGCGCGCCGAGGTTGGCCGCGAGCTGCCGGCGCTTTCGAAGATCCCGCACGAGATCGAGTCCGACAGCCGCGTGCTGGAGAACATCACCGGGGACGCCGTCGCCCTGGCCAAGACCATCCTCAAGGCGAATGAGGCGTTCAGCGGCGAGAAGATGCGCGCCGCCGGCGAGTTCGACAGGTTGGTGCGCCAGGCTACCGGTGTGGCCAAGGCGCCCTACGTGGCCGAGTTCGTCCGCTTGCTGGTCGAGAGCGGCCAGCAGGTGCTGCTCTTCGGTTGGCACCGCGAGGTGTACGGCATCTGGCTGGAAAAACTCGCCGCGTTCAACCCGGTGATGTACACCGGCAGCGAGTCGCCGAAGGAGAAGCAGGCCGCCAAGGAGGCCTTCATCGCTGGCGACAGCCGCGTGATGCTGATCAGCCTGCGCGCTGGAGCCGGCATCGACGGCCTGCAGTATGGCTGCAGCACCGTGGTGTTCGGCGAGCTGGACTGGTCGCCCGGCGTGCACGAGCAGTGCATCGGCCGCGTCCACCGCGATGGCCAGGCCGAGCCGGTGCAGGCGTTCTTCCTGATCTCGGATGAAGGCAGTGACCCGATCGTCTCCGACGTGCTCGGCGTGAAGCGCGAGCAGATCGAGGGCGTGCGCAACCCCGGCGACAACCTGGTGGAGCGCCGCGATATCGGCGAGAACCAACTGCGGCAACTCGCCCAGCGCTTCCTCAAGGAGCAGGGAGTCGCCATTCCCAGCACCAGCGAGCCCGCGGCGCTGCGCCCGCAGCAGTTCGAGTTGACGTAATGGGCCAGCGCTACGGAAGCGGCACCTGAATCGGCAACCCAGCCGCCTGCAGCCCCTCGGCTATCTCGTCGAGCACCGAGAGGGTGAGCAATTGCCGGGTTTCGATGATGAGGCGGCAGGGGTCGTTCGGGTCGGCCGGCGGCTCGCCCCAGATGTGAACGCCAAGTTCCCTTTCGCCGGTGGGTGCAACGACCACTTGGCACACCTGGGTGAAGTCCACTCTCGCGATATCGCTAGGCAGGATGACTTTCATTCTTCGCTCCATGAAGAAAAACGGACGTGACTGGCTGTCACGCAATCGACTGGCGGGACACAGCCCGCCAACTCCGCATTGCACCACCCGCTGGGCGGGAAGGCTCGTGCGAATAGGCCGCCCCACCCGGCTGCCATCCTTGCCCGATGCGCAGCCGGGCGAGCGGCGCCCGCGGAGTATCCCATCTTTCCCTTACCGATCACCGCCATCTGCCAGGCGGCAAGGAGTCGCTATGCATGCACCAACCCTCAAGCGCATCTACGTGAGCGGCCCGATGACCGGCCTGCCCGACCTCAACTTCCCCGCGTTCTACGCCGAGGCTGCGCGCCTTGAGGCGATGGGCTACGAGGTGGTGAACCCCGCGTCGCTCAACCCGGCGAACGCCACCTGGTCCGAGTGCATGCGCACCGACATCGCCGCACTGATGACCTGCGATGCCCTGGTGCTGCTGCCCGGCTGGGCGGATTCCAACGGCGCGATGGTCGAGCTGCAACTGGCCCACCGCTTGGGCATGCGCGTGCTGACGACGGCGGAGATTCCAGCACCAGAAGCGCCGGCGGCAGCCGGCACCATCGCAGTGGATGCCGACGCGCTGCGCACCATCCTCCAGGCCCTGCTCGGCTCGCCGCATCTCATCCGGGAGCAACAAGCCTTCGCCGATCTACCAAACAGCGCGATCAGCAAGCTGGTCGATCAGTACGAGGCATGGGCAACAGAGCAGCCGAGGAAGCAAGCATGAAGGAACGTCCGATTTTGTTCAGCGAGGAGATGGTTCGCGCAATTCTGGATGGCCGGAAGACTGTTACCAGGCGCGCGATCAAGCCGATTATGCGCAGCGCCGACCTCCAGTTTGATCTTCAGCAGGAGGCAGACGGCAGCTGGAACCCTTACCACACCTTCGACGAATCCCGCTTCGACCGAAGCGGCACAGAGCATCCAATCAAATGCCCCTACGGCCAGCCCGGTGACCGGTTGTGGGTTCGCGAGACCTGGGGCGTCATCAGTCACACCTGGGATGAGCGTGGAGAAATGGCTGATTGGGTTCCTGATCGGCCCGCAACGCCAATCCGCGAGTTGCGTTTCGGGCGTGGCTACTACTCTGGCCACGCCATCTATGCAGCGGATGGTCCCGCGGAATGGGCAGGCGATGACGATGGTGGCGGCGAACCGCGTTCGGCGTGGAAACCATCGATTCACATGCCGCGGGGCGCCTCCCGCATCCTGCTGGAGATCACCGCAGTGCGCGTCGAGCGGTTGCAGGCCGGTGAAGGGGAGACGGCATTTGAAAGCCGCTATGTCGCCGAAGGCATCCATCGAATCCATCACGGTGACGGTGATTATTACTTCCACGCCTTCAAAGACGAGCCCGGTCCAGGCAACTGGTGCGATCCGTTTGACGCCTGGCGCGAGCTTTGGGTCTCCATCAACGGCGCCGATTCCTGGAACGCCAACCCCTGGGTCTGGGTCGTCGAATTCAAGCAGGTGAAGCCATGAGCCTCTCCCGCAACGAACGCCGGGCGCTGAATCGATCCAACCAGTCGCAACCTCGCTACCTCGCGCAGGTGCCGCGCGCGGCCTGGCCAGCACACAACCAGCCAAGCCTGATCGAGGTGTGGCGCAGCCGCCACTACCTCGTGCAGGTCTTCGACGAGGCTGAGGGCGTGCAGCGTCTCAGCGTTTGCCGCACCAGCCACAACGGCGACAGCTGGGTCGACCAGATCACCTGGGACGAACTCATGCAGTGCAAGCGCGAATGCGGCCGCGGTGACCGGGATGCCCTGGAGGTTTACCCGGCAGACCGCGACGTGGTGAACGTCGCCAACATGCGCCACCTCTGGCTGCCGCCAGCGCCCGTTCCATTCGCCTGGAGAAAGCGATGACCGCCCGCACCTTCTGCCGCACCCACCGCAAACCCGCCAGCGAATGCCCGTGCTTCCGCTGCAACCCGCCGGAGCCCACGCCATGCCCGAGCCCCACCGCCTGATCGCCAGCCATTGCGAGGACGTCATCGGCCGCCGGCTGATCGTCCTCGACGGCATGCCCGGCAACCGCGCCGAGCTCTACCCGAAAGACCTCCGCGCCCTCGCCCGCCAACTCATCCAGATCGCCAACGACGCCGACCAAGGCGCCACCGGCCTCATTACCTATCCAGACGATCTGTCAGTGAACGTCCACCAGGAGGCTCCGTAGCCATGGAGAAGAACACGCCTGATTTGCTCGAACTGATCCGCCGCGCATGGCGACTGATCCCGTCCGAGACCATGATCGACCCAGCATTCGCCGAGGAGCACGCGGCCTGGCATCTCGAAGCAAGCGCTGTTCTTCGCGCGGTTGAAGGGCAGCCGTCAGCCACTACGCGGGTCGTGATGCCTGAGCTGCAGCGGCTCGCAACTGAGCTCTGTGATGCGGTCGAGAACATCAACGACCTTCCGCCGGTGAAATATGCGCTTCAAGCGGGGCGTGCGGTGAACAAGGTGCGCGACGAAGTAGCCCGCCTCAACGCCTCGCCTGCCGAGCAGCAGACCGACGCTGCGCGTGACGTCCTGGCCGAGCGCCAGCGGCAGATCGCCTTCGAGCTTTGGACACCCGAGCATGACGATGAGCATGTCTGCGATGAGATCGCGGCTTTCGCAAGCTTCTACGCCATGCCCCCGGCGGCGAGGGAATGGGACGCTACCAGCACCGGCTATGGCCTCACCCTCGGCCAGGCTATCGTCCCCGAAGGTTGGCAGACCAAGACCGGCGACCGGCGGCGCGAGCTGGTGATTGCAGGCGCCCTGATCCTCGCCGAGATCGAACGTCTGGACCGCGCAGCCCTCTCCATCACCCAGCAGGAAGTGAAGCCGTGAAGGCCCGAATAGAAAAGAAGCTGAGCAATCGGCTTACTCAAATCGCGCCGTCGCAGTTCCCTCGCTCTTGGGTAGACAAGGAGGTCAGCGAACTGGCCTGGAAGCAACGCACCAGGGTAAGCCACATTCGCAGCGTTGGTGGAGGCACCGACTACTGGGGCGAAGGCATGGACGCGTACACCGTCTGGGCTGATTGGCGTATGAACTGGTACTGGCATGGCCCATTCAAATCATACCCGGAAGGCCATGAGTATGAAGGCTGCCCGGATACAGGGACCTTTCGACCAACAACGCGAAACCTGCTGCGCCTGGCGGCAGACTGCGAGCGCGCGAGGCGCGGCAAGGACGGTGCGCGATGAGCCTCCCCTACGAAAACGCCACGTCGGGCGACAAGGCCTTCGCCGAAATCCAGAAGATCCTCGCCCGCTTCGGCTGCGACAACTACGGGATCATGCAGAAGCGCGCCGAGCAGGTGACGCTGCTTCAATTCGAATGGCACGGCCGAACGGTCCAGGTGCCGGCGAACTGGGGTGGCTACGCCACTACGTGGCTGCGCGAGCACCCGCACACTTCCCGCATGCGCTGCACCCAGGCGGAGTATCGCGAGCGAGCGATGGAGATCGCGCAGATCGCTGTGTGCTCGGTGCTCCGCGACTGGGTGAAGGCCCAGGTCACCATGGTCGAGTGCCAGCTCATGACGCTCGAGGAAGTCTTCATGCCCCACATGCTGCTACCGAACGGCAAGCGCTTGGTCGAGCACGCTCAGAAGCTGCTGGAGAACGACAGATGAACGACGACGTCATCGACTGCCCGGCCCTGCACCAGCAGAGCGCCGACTACCCCTTCGGCCGACGCGTACCGAAGACCGTGCGCATGCTCCGCCACGTAACCCCGGACCCGATGCCGGGGATCGGTCTGGCCTTCCTGGACCAAGACAAGCCGATCCCCGAAGCGTCGGCAGAGGCGCTGATCCCGGTCTGGACCAACCGCCACGGTGCGGTCGCTGCAGTTCTCCCAGACGGCCAGCGCCTCGGCCTGAAGCCGGATGAGTTCGAGGTGGTCGAGTGGCTCGACCTCGGCCCGCCCGACCCGCTGCCGGCCGCCCTCGCCCTGCTCAAACGCGCGAATCGCTACGTCAGCGTGCACGCCAGCATCGGCGGCCAGAAGCTGGGCGCCGAAATCACCGAGTTCATCGCCAGTGCCGGAAGGCAGGTGCGCAAAGGAGAATGAGCATGGCCAGGGTCATTTCACAGATGACGGTGCAACTGCCCCGCCTTATGGAGGCCAGCGAGTACCGCAAACTTCGGTACGCCGGCGGAAAACCGAGTCTGCAGCAGTTGAAGAAGTGGATCGAGGAAGGTGAATTGGAAGGGGAAATCCGAGGCGGCGTGTACTTCGTGGATTTGCAGGCCGCCCTGCTGGGCAGCAGCGATCCGCTTCTGGCCCGAATGCTGGAGCATTGACATGCCGCCGCGCCGCCGCAATGCGAAAAATCGCGATCTCCCGCCCAACCTGTACCCCAACGGGCGCTACTGGCAGTACCGCAACCCCATCACCGGCAAGAAGACCAGCATCAACAAGCCATTGGCCGAGGCAATCAAACTCGCCAGAGCGGCCAACGCGAAGCTGGCGCCGCTCATGGCCGACGACGGTGCACTGCTAGCGCTGATCACCGGAGAAGAGGCGCCCACCGTGAAGCGCCTGCTCCAGCGCTTCGAGCTGGAGTGGCTGCCCTCTCGCGGGCTCGCGGAGTCGACGGCGAAAGAGGTGCGCATCAAGCTGGAGCGCTACCGCGCCGACTTCAGCGGGAAATTGGTCGGGCAGATCGACGTGCTCGCCATGGCCGACTACCTCGACCAGTTCACGAACAACGCCTACACCAAGCACCGCGGGTTGCTGATCCAGATCTGGGACTTCGCCGTGGCCAAGGGGTTGGCCGAACGCAACGTCGCCGATATGACGCTGAAGAAGAAGGAGGCCGAGAAGAAACGCCAGCGCCACACCCTGGAGGGCGTGCAGAAGATCCTCTCCGCGGACACAACACCGGACTGGCTGCGGCGCGCGATCCGCCTGGCCCTGCTCAGCCTGCAGCGGCGCGAGGACTTGGTGACGTGGCAGCGGACCGCTGTCGATATGGCGGAAGGCATCATCAGAGTAAGCCCTGGGAAAACCGCCGGCTACGAGAATCCTATCCACTTGGAAATAGAAATGGGTCCTGATCTGCGCGCCGTAGTCCAGGAATGCCTGGCGGATCCGATCGCCGGTCCCACCCTACTCCGCTACCGGCCTATGGCGCGCCGCCGCGAGCAGATCGACGCGAAGCAGCATTGGTCAGCAATTACCGAAAACTACCTGACGAACGAGTTTCGGAAAGCCCGCGACGCGGCTCATGCCTACGACCAAATCGAGGACCCACGAGCGCGACCGACCGTGCATGAACTCCGCGCGCTCGGTGCCTGGCTCTACGAACAGCAGGGGTATCCGCTGGAGTATGTGCAGGCGCTGATGGGTCACGCTGACGGGGAAATGACCGCTTATTACCAGGGAGGGCACGTGAAGCAGGAGGCCCATTTCACGAGGGTTCAGGCGGGGTTGAAGCTGTAGATCGGGTGGTGCGTTTTCCCAATCTATTCCCAATGATTGCCCAAAACAAAAAAGGCGATCCTTTCGGATCGCCTTCTAAGCCCCGTGCAGTACGGGTTCTGTTTGGTAGGCACAATTGGATTCGAACCAACGACCCCCACCATGTCAAGGTGGTGCTCTAACCAACTGAGCTATGTGCCTGCATTGGCCGCGCATTTTACGGAGCGCCGCAGGGGTGTCAACCATTTTTTCGCTAACGTGCTGAAAAAACCGTGTTTTTTAAAACTCTAAGTGAACCGAACAGCGCTGGCGGCGGAGTGAGCTTCTCGGTTAGCATCGACTCATCCGTAAAAAATAAAGAACAGAGACTCCAATATGTCGCACACAACCTACCCGCAGTCCTATTACGCCGCCTCCGCCAACCCGGTGCCGCCGCGCCCGGCGCTGGACGGCGAGGTGGAAACCGACGTGTGCGTCATCGGCGCCGGCTATACCGGCCTGTCGACAGCCCTGTTCCTCCTGGAGAACGGTTTCCGCGTGACCGTCCTGGAAGCGGCGAAAGTGGGCTTCGGCGCGTCCGGGCGCAACGGCGGGCAGATCGTCAACAGCTACAGCCGCGACATCGACGTCATCGAGCGCACGCTGCCCGCACAGCAGGCGCGGCTGCTCGGCGAGATGGCGTTCGAGGGCGGGCGCATCATCCGGGAGCGGATCGCCACCTACGGGATCGCCTGCGATCTCAAGGAGGGCGGGGTCTTCGCCGCGCTGAGCGCCAAGCAGATGGGTCACCTGGAGTCGCAGAAGGCGCTGTGGGAGCGCTATGGCCACAGCCAGCTGAAATTGCTCGACCGTCAGGGCATGCGCGATGTGGTGGCCAGCGACAACTACCTCGGCGGCTTGCTGGACATGAGCGGCGGGCATATCCACCCGTTGAACCTGGCGCTTGGCGAAGCCGCGGCGGTGGAATCCCTTGGCGGCACGATCCACGAGCAATCGCCCGCCACGCGCATCGAGCGTGGCGCCAATCCGGTCGTGCACACGCCTCGGGGTCGTGTACGGGCGAAGTTCGTGGTGGTCGCCGGCAACGCCTACCTGGGCAACCTGATCCCGGAGCTGGCCGCGAAATCGATGCCGTGCGGGACCCAGGTGATCACCACCGAGCCGCTGTCCGAGGACCTGGCGCGCTCGCTGCTGCCCCAGGATTACTGCGTGGAGGACTGCAACTACCTGCTGGACTACTATCGCCTCTCCGGCGATCGTCGGTTGATCTACGGCGGTGGCGTGGTCTACGGCGCCCGCGACCCGGCGAACATCGAGACGATCATCCGGCCGAAGATGCTCAAGACCTTCCCGCAGCTCAAAGACGTGAAGATCGACTTCGCCTGGACCGGCAACTTCCTGCTCACCCTCTCACGCCTGCCGCAGGTCGGCCGCTTGGGCGACAATATCTACTACTCCCAGGGCTGCAGCGGGCATGGCGTGACCTACACGCACCTGGCCGGCAAGGTCCTGGCCGAAGCGCTGCGCGGCCAGGCCGAACGCTTCGATGCCTTCGCCGGGCTGCCGCACTACCCCTTCCCCGGCGGTCGGCTGTTGCAGGTGCCGTTCAGTGCGCTGGGCGCCTGGTATTACACGCTGCGCGACAGGTTCGGCCTCTGAAGGCGAATGAAAAACGGGGCTCGTAAGCCCCGTTTTTTCGTCACTGCGCGGTCGTTTGCGTCGGCCAGCGTTCGGCCGCCGTGCGGTAGGCGCGCTGCGCGGCGTCGGCACGGCCGGCCTCCTTCAATTCTGCCGCGGCCTTGAGCCAGACCGGGCGCTGCGCACTTGCCGGCAGCAGGCTGGCGGGCAGCGTCAGCACGGCCCAGCGCTCGCTGCTTTTCCAGGTCTTCTCGAACGCCGCGAAATCGCTTTGCAGCCGGCGCGAACCGCCGGAGCGCAGCGTCAGCGTCTGCTTGTGCAGGTCGTAGCCGACCACCACCGCGTAATGCCATTCCGGCCACATGTCCATGCCGATGTTCTGCAGCACCAGCACCGGGTTGCCCGCGGCCACCTCGCCGAGCAGCGCGTCCATCGTCGGCTGCAATGGATAGACCAGCATGTCGTGGGCTTCCGCGGTGGCGACCATCGCCGGCCGCATGTCGTCGCGACCGACGATGTAGACGCGGTCCTTGAGCAGGCCGGGGTCGGTGTTCACGCCGCGCTGCAGGAGCATGCTGGCCATCGCCGCCGGAGCGCTCTGGAAGGCGTTCTGCGGGAAGAACGGCACATCGCTCAGCTCGACCCGTTCGGGAAGACGCGAAGTGATCGGCGAAAGAACCGGCTCGCTTGAGCAGGCGGATAGCAGCACGAGCAGGGCCAGGGGAAGCAGACGTTTCAGTGTGGGCATCGGAAGGCGGCACTGGAAAAAGGTGGCGCTGAGCATATCGGTGATGCCCGCGTTCACCAAGGACAAACGGCGCCCATCAGAGCAGCGCCTGGTAGAAGCGCCACTCGCACTCCAGCACCTCGGCCAGGTGCGCGGCCTGGCGAAAGCCGTGGCGCTCGTCGGGATACAGGCGGTACTCGACGGCAATGCCGTTGCGTCGCAACGCCGCGACCATCGCCTCGGTCTGCGCGGGCAGTACCACTGCATCGCGTCCGCCCTGGAAGAAGATCACCGGCGCGCTGATCCGCTGCGCGTGCAGCAACGGCGTGCGCGCCGCGTAACGCTCGGTATCGCGCTGCGGATCGCCAATCAGCCAGTCCAGATAGTCGGCCTCGAACTTGTGCGTGACCCGGCCCAGCGCCAGCGGATCGCTGACGCCGTAGAGGCTGGCGCCGCCGCGGAAAGCATCGGCGAACGCCAACGCACAGAGCGCCGTGTAGCCGCCCGCGCTGCCGCCGCGAATGAACGCGCGGCGCGCGTCGACGAGGCCACGCTGCGCCAGATGCTGCAGCAGGCTGCAGGCGTCCTGCACGTCGCTGATGCCCCACTGCGTCCTCAGGCTGTTGCGATAGTCGCGGCCGAAGCCGCTGCTGCCGCGGTAATTGAGATCGGCGACGGCGAAACCACGCTGGGTCCAAAACTGGATGCGCGGATCGAACACCGGGTAGCACGCCGACGTCGGGCCGCCATGGAGGAACACCACCAGCGGTGGCTTTTCGTCGTCGATGGCACGGCAGTCGGCATTGCGCGGCGGATAGAAGAACGCGTGCGCCTCGCCATCGCCGCTGGCGAAACGCAGCGCCTCGGGACGCGACAGGTCGCCCTCGCCCAGCGCGACGTCGCCGCCAGCGAGCACACTGACCGCGCCGCTGGTCCGCTCGATGGCGAGGATCGCGCTGCTGCGTTCGGGCGAGGCGGCAATCGCATAGAAATGCCGGTAGTCCGCGGCGACCTGACGGAAGCGGGTGAATGACTCGGCGAGGCGTCGTTCGCCGGCGGACGTGGCTTCGGCCAGCACGCCGAAGCCGTCCTCGAAACGACTCAGCAGCAGGCCGCTCGCCAGTGGCAGGTAGCTGCAGGCGCCCAATTGCCAGGGCGCGGCGGCATGGTCCGACTGTACGATCGCCCTGTCGTCCATCGGTTGCCACTGGCCGCCCTGCTCCACCCACGGCTGCCACCAGCTACCGGCATCGCTCAGGCAATGCAGGCGACCATCCTGGGCGAACCGCGGCTGCTGCAGTGACGTGCCCCCCTCCGCACCGGCCAGGCAACGCGGGCTACCCCAGCGCCCGTCCGCGTCGCGCTCGGCGACGCACAGCCGGGTGGCGGTCCAGGGTTGCTCCGGGCGGTTCCATTCGATCCAGGCAAGCCGACGGCCATCGGCGCGAAGCGTGGGAGCGGCGTAGAAATCCGCCCCGTCGATGACGACGGCGCGGGCCCCATCGCGCAGCGACAGGGAAACGATCCGGTGCCGCACGCCCGCTTCGCCGTGTTCTTCCTCGACGGCAAGGATCGCTTCGCCGAACGCATCGTGCTGCAGATCGCCGTAGCGGCGCGCGGCGCAGTCGGTGAGCGCCTTGGGATCGCCGACCAGGGCCTGCCGATAGACCTGCTGATCCGCCTCGCCGACGAAGGCGACGCCGTCGCGGGTCACGCAGAACGCGCCGCCACCGTACTCATAAACCCGGCTGCGCAGCGAAACGCCAGCCGGCGACAGGCAACGGCGCTCGCCGGCGCGGTGAAACCACAGAGTGCTGCGCGCATCCGCGGGGTCGAACTCGATCCACAGCACGCCGCCATGTCCGGCACGCAGCTCGGCGAAATCGCGGCTGGCCGCGGCGGCGTTCCCGGCGCCCCAGCGGCTGGGCCAGAATCCGTAGCGGTGGGCGGTGCTCACGCGGGACATGGCAAGCGACCGTCAGGCCTTGGCGATGAGGCGTGAGGCGCGCTCGTTGCGAAATTGCAGCTGGTCCATGCCGAGCGCGGCTTCTTCGGCCTCGCGGCGCGCGTCGAGGATCACCCCGTGCTGCGCTGACTTGCTGCACACCGGGTCGGCGTTGCTCGCATCGCCGGTGAGCATGAACGCCTGGCAGCGGCAGCCGCCGAAATCCTTGCCCTTCTCGTCGCAGGAGCGGCACGGCTCGCGCATCCAGTCGTCGCCGCGGAAGCGGTTGAAGCCGAACGAGTCGTGCCAGATGTGCGCCAGGCTGTGCTCGCGCACGTTGGGAAACTGCACCGGCAGTTGCCGCGCGCTGTGGCACGGCAGCGCGGTGCCGTCCGGGGTGATGTCGAGGAACAGGTTGCCCCAACCGTTCATGCAGGCCTTGGGGCGCTCCTCGTAATAGTCCGGGGTGACGAAGATCAGCTTGCACGGGTGGTTCTGCGCCTCGAGTTTCTCGCGCCACTGGTTGGTGATGCGCTCGGCGCGCTGCAGTTGCTCGCGGGTCGGCAGCAGGCCGGCACGGTTGAGTTCGGCCCAGCCGTAGAATTGGCAGGTGGCGAGTTCGACGAAGTCCGCTTCCAGCTCGATGCACAGCTCGATGATCCGCTCGATGCGGTCGATGTTGTGCCGGTGGGTGACGAAGTTGAGCACCATCGGATAGCCGTGGGCCTTCACCGCGCGGGCCATTTCCAGCTTGTGGGCGAAGGCCTTCTTCGAGCCGGCGAGCAGGTTGTTCACCTCTTCGTCGGCGGCCTGGAAGCTGATCTGGATATGGTCCAGCCCCGCCTCGCTGAAGCTGGCGATGCGCTTTTCGGTCAGGCCGATGCCGGAGGTGATCAGGTTGGTGTAGTAGCCCAGGTCGCGCGCCGCCTTGATCAGCTCGGCGAGGTCCTGGCGCACCAGCGGTTCGCCGCCGGAAAAGCCCAGTTGCGCCGCACCCAGCTCGCGGGCCTGGCGAAAAACCTCGACCCACTCCGCCGTGCTCAGCTCGGCGCCCTGCTGGGCGAAGTCCAGCGGGTTGGAGCAGTACGGACACTGCAACGGGCAGCGGTAGGTCAGCTCGGCCAGCAACCAGAGCGGCGGCCCGGGCGTGTGGCCCGGTTTAGCGAAACTCGATCCAGTGCTTTGCATGGGCGATATCCAGGAATTCGAGAACATCCGGCGCCAGGTCGGGCGCATCGGGGAACTGCGCGCTCAACGCGGCGACGATGGCGGCGGTGTCGCGCTGGCCATCCACCTGCTTGAGGATTTCCGCGGCGCTGCCGTTGAGCTTGATCATCCCCTCCGGATAGAGCAGCACGTGGGCGTCCTGCGCCGGCTCGAACTGGAAGCGGTAGCCGCGGCGCAGCGCCGGTACTCGCGCCAGGGAGGTCATGAGCATCTCCCGTAGGGTGCGCCGTGCGCACCACGAGATATGCAGACGGAGACTTTGGTGCGCATGGCGCACCCTACGATTGAAGGTTTCACAGGGCGATCCCCTTGTGCCAGACGCGCTCGCCGGTCACCGAGTGGTAAGGCGGCCGGTTCAGCTCATAGGCCATGCTCATGGCGTCGAGCATGCTCCAGAGGATGTCCAGCTTGAACTGGAGGATATCCAGCATGCGTTGTTGCGACTCGGCCGTGGTGTAGTGCGCCAGGGTGATCCGCAGGCCGTGCTCGACGTCGCGCCGCGCCTGGCTCAGGCGATTGCGGAAGTAGTCGTAACCCGCCGGGTCGATCCACGGGTAGTGCTGCGGCCAGCTGTCCAGCCGCGACTGGTGGATCTGCGGCGCGAACAGCTCGGTCAGCGAACTGCTCGCCGCTTCCTGCCAGTTCGCGCGGCGGGCGAAGTTGACGTAGGCATCCACCGCGAAGCGCACGCCCGGCAGTACCAGCTCCTGCGAGAGAATCTGCTCGCGATCCAGCCCCACCGCTTCGCCAAGGCGCAGCCAGGCTTCGATACCGCCCTCCTCGCCGGGCGCGCCATCGTGGTCGAGGATGCGCTGCACCCACTCGCGGCGGGTGTCGCGATCCGGGCAGTTGGCCATGATCGCGGCGTCCTTGAGCGGGATGTTCACCTGGTAGTAGAAGCGGTTGGCGACCCAGCCCTGGATCTGCTCGCGGCTGGAACGCCCCTCGTACATCGCCCGGTGATAGGGATGATGAATGTGGTAGTAGGCGCCCTTGGCGCGCAGCGCCTGCTCGAATTCGGCGGGGGTCATGGCAGTCATGGACATCGAAGCACTCCGTGGCGACGCCGCTCTCCCGGGCTGCGCGGGCGCAGCGTTGGCGGCACTGTTCATACGGCGATGCGCGGCGCGCATCTACAGGGTGATGCTCATTCCGTCGAATGCGACTTCCACGCCATGCGCAGCCAGCTGCGCGCGCTCGGCGGAGTCCTCGTCGAGGATCGGATTGGTGTTGTTGATGTGGATGAGCACCTTGCGCGGCGCGGCCAGTCCGTCGAGCAGTTCGAGCATGCCGCCCTCCCCGCTCTGCGGCAGATGCCCCATCTCGCTGCCGAGCTTGTCGCCGACCTCGCAGACGCGCATCTCGTCATCGCGCCACAGCGTGCCGTCAACCAGCAGGCAGTCGGCGCGAGCCATGGTCTGGCGCAACGCGTCGCTGACCTGGCCAAGCCCCGGCGCATAGAACAGCGTACCGCCGCCGTTCAGGTCCTCCACCAGCAGGCCGAGGTTGTCGCCCGGGTGCGGGTCGTGGCGATGCGGCGAATACGGCGGCGCCGCGCTGCGCAGGGGGATCGGGGTGAAACGCAGGCCGGGGCACGCCGGAATGACGAAGCTGCCTTCCAGACCGATGGGGTTCCAGCGCAGGCCGCCGTTCCAGTGTTCGAGCATGTTGAACAGCGGAAAGCCGGTGGTCAGGTCCTGGTGGACCATCTCCGTGCACCAGACTTCATGCGGGCAGCCTTCACGCAGGCTGAGCAGCCCGGTGGTGTGGTCGATCTGGCTGTCCAGCAGGATGATCGCGCCGATCGCCGTGTCACGCGACTTGCGCGCCGGCTGCAGCACGGGGAAGGCTTCGAGTTGGGCACGGATGTCGGGAGATGCGTTGCACAGGATCCAGTCGACGCCGTTGTCGGACAGGGCGATGGAGGACTGGGTGCGGGCGCGGGCGTTCAGGGTGCCTTCGCGCAAGCCGCGGCAGTTGCGGCAATTGCAGTTCCATTGCGGAAAGCCACCGCCCGCCGCGGAACCGAGAATCTGGATATGCATGGGGAGCCCTGGCAGGAAGCCCCGGCAGGGCCGGGGCGGAACGGATCAGCGGTTGGCGAAGTACATGGTCACTTCGAAGCCAATGCGCAGGTCGGTGTACTCGGGCTTAGTCCACATGGCGTTTCCTCTCTTGGATTTATGGGCCGGAAAAACTCCGGTACCCCACGTTCGCGCCATTTCGCAAAAAGCGAAATGGTACTTTGGAAGCAGACAGCGCCCTGCTTCGGTAGTGCCCGCCGGTAACAACTGCCGCAGAGCTGCTACAGCTGTTCAACGACAGGACTCTGCAGGGAATCGCAGGCAAAAAAAAACGCGGCCTGGGCCGCGTTTTGGTCGTGCGATGAGGCTTACAGCGCGGCGCGGAAGATCGCCTCGATCTGCTCCTGGCTGGCCGGACGCGGGTTGGTCAGGCCGCAGGCATCCTTCAGCGCGTTGGCGGCGAGGATCGGGATGTCCTCGGCCTTGGCTCCGAGGGCAATCAGGCCGGCAGGGATGTTGACGTCCGCCGACAGCGCGCGAATCGCCGCGATGCAGGCCGCGGCGCCGGCCTCGGCGTCCAGGCCCTGCACGTCGACGCCCATGGCCTGCGCCACATCGGCCAGGCGCTGCGGACAGACGGCGGCGTTGAAGCTCTCCACATGCGGCAGCAACACCGCGTTGCACACGCCGTGCGGCAGGTCGTAGAAACCGCCGAGCTGGTGGGCCATGGCGTGCACGTAACCCAGCGAGGCGTTGTTGAACGCCATGCCGGCGAGGAATTGTGCGTAGGCCATCGCCTCGCGCGCTTCCATGTTCTTGCCGTCGTTGACCGCCTGGCGCAGGTTCTGCGAGATCAGCGTCACCGCTTTCAGGGCGCAGGCATCGGTGATCGGCGTCGCGGCGATGGAAACGTAGGCCTCGACCGCATGGGTCAGGGCGTCCATGCCGGTGGCGGCGGTCAGCCCGGCCGGCATGCCGACCATCAGCGACGGGTCGTTGACCGAAAGGATCGGGGTCACGTTGCGGTCGACGATGGCCATTTTCACGTGGCGGCTTTCGTCGGTGATGATGCAGAAACGGGTCATTTCGCTGGCGGTGCCGGCGGTGGTGTTGATCGCCACCAGCGGCAGCTGCGGCTTCGCCGACTGGTCGACGCCCTCGTAGTCGGCGATCTTGCCGCCGTTGCTGGCGCACAGGGCGATGCCCTTCGCGCAGTCGTGGGGCGAACCGCCACCGAGGGAGATGACGAAGTCGCAGCCTTTCTGCTGCAGCAGGGCCAGGCCCTTCTCGACGTTGCCGACGGTGGGGTTGGGCTGCGCGCCATCGAACAGGCTGGATTGGATGTCCTGCGCCGACAGCAGCGCGGCGACCTTGTCGGCCACGCCGGCCTTGGCGAGACCTGCATCGGTGACGATAAGAGCGTGACGGAATCCGAAGTTGCGGATGGCCAGCATGGCCTCTTCGAGACTGCCACTGCCCATCATGTTTACCGCGGGGATGAAGAACGTGCTGCTCATCAGGGTGCTCCTCCTGTGCGTTTCGCAGGACTGTGTTTGTATGCCGCACCGAAGCTACTCCCGGCGATCTCCACCGACACTGATGTCAGGCAAGAAACGGTCTGATTGCCGCACCCCCGTTTTCCACTGGACCGATGGCGTGCAGTGACGCAGCAGTGCGACAGGTGTCGCACCCTGCAAGGCACGGTTGGCCGGGGAACCCGACCAATGGGCAGGCGGAATGGTCGCAGGCTGCCTGTAGAGTTAGTCTGAGGAAGCACCCAAGCCGCTTGCGTCGCAACAACAAGAACAGGACAGCTCGTCCGCCGATGCGTGGGCCGAGCGCCAGCAGTTGGAGTCGCCATGAACCCTTCGCCGTTGGCCCAGCCGGGCAGTCAGGACCTGAACCGTTTCATCCTCGATCATTTCGCCGAGCGCTCGGTACGTCCGGAGGGCGTGATCGCCCAGTCCTGGCACCGCAGCATCGTCCAGCACGGCCTCAACCCGCGCGGGCGCAACGAGAAGGTCATCCTCACCGCCGCCGAGATCCGTCGCCACCAGGAGCTCAACCAGGAATACCTGGCGATCGCCGGGCAAGGCGTCACCGGCCTGTCCAAACGCGTTGCCCAGGCTGGCTTCGCCGTGCTGCTCAGCGACGAGAACGGCATCACCCTGGATTCGCGCCTGCCTGCGCAACGCGATCCCTACACCCAGTCCGGGCTGATCGTTGGCGCACGCTGGGACGAATCGGTGGTCGGCACCAACGGCATCGGCACCTCGCTGGTGTCGCAACACGCGCTGACGATCCATCGCGAGGAACACTTCCTGGCCGCCAATGCGCGGATGAGCTGTTCGGTCTCGCCGATCTTCGACCCGCTGGGCAAGCTCAAGGGCTGCCTGAATGCCTCCTGCCTGGATATGGACGGCCCCAAGGAGGCCCAGCACCTGACCCTGCAACTGGTGGTCATGTACGCGCGGATGATCGAGAACGCCTACTTCCGCCACAGCTATCGCGACTGTCTGACCCTCGCGCTGAAACCGCGCGACGAGATCAGCGATCTGGCCAGCGAGCAACTGCTGGCGCTGGACGAAGGCGGCAACGTCGTCGGCGCCAACCATGCCGCTTTCGTTGCCCACCAGAAGGGCCGCCAGCTGATCGGCCGGGCCATCGACAGCCTGCTGCCGCTACGGGTCGACGAGTTGCTCGACCTCAGTAAGGGCGGCGCGCGCAGCCTGATGCTGCGTACCCTCGACGAGGAAGCGCTGATCGAAGTCGCCCTGCGCATCCCGGCCGGCGCACCTGCGGCTACGCGCCCGGTCGGTTCCTACGTCGCGCCGAACGGAGAGCTGAACCGGTCGAAGCCCGCCTCGCCCGATCTCGAGCAGCTCAGCGGCCGCGACGCCGGTCTGCAGGCCAGCGTGCAGCGCCTGCGCAAGCTGCTGGACAAGGGACTGCCGATTCTTCTGGAGGGCGAAACCGGCACCGGCAAGGAAGCCTTCGCCCGCGCCATCCACGCCGCCAGCCGACGCGCGCGCGGGCCTTTCGTCGCGCTCAATTGCGCGGCGATTCCGGAAACCCTGATCGAGAGCGAACTGTTCGGCTACCGCAGCGGCAGCTTCACCGGCGCCAACCGCAAGGGCATGAAGGGAAAGCTGGAGCTGGCCAACGGCGGCACCCTGTTTCTCGACGAGATCGGCGACATGCCGGCGCACCTGCAGACGCGCCTGTTGCGGGTGCTGGCCGAGCGGGAAATCTTCGCCCTCGGCGCCGAGGAGCCGGTACCGCTGGACGTCCAGGTGATCTCCGCGACGCACCAGGACCTGCAGGCGATGATCCAGACCAAGAGTTTTCGCGAGGACCTCTACTACCGGCTCGGCGCCGCGGTGGTCCGCCTGCCGGCCCTGCGTGAACGCAGCGACAAGGCCTGGCTGATCCGCACGCTGCTGGAGGCAGAGCAGCAAGGCGCCTACCTGCAACCCCAGGCGCTGGAGGCGCTGCTGGCGTGTCCGTGGCCGGGGAACATCCGTCAGTTGCTCAACACCCTGCGCTACGCCGTGGCGCTGGCGGAAAACGGCTGTATCGGCATGGACTGCCTGCCGGCGGAGCTGACGCGCGCGACGCGGACGTTGCCTCTGTTGCAGACGCCCGAAGGTGTCGCCGGGGGCAGCCTTCAGGAACGCATCGGCGATGTCGAAGGCCAGGCGCTGCTGGAGGCGCTGCGTCAGCACAAATGGAACGTCACGGCGGCGTCCGAGCAGTTCGGCATCTCGCGCTCGACGCTTTACCGCAAGATGAAGAAGCACGGCATCGTGCCGCCGAATGCGCTGGGCTAGCTAACCCGCTGCAGGGCGGCGTTGGCGATCGGCGCCAGATGAAGGTATTCCCCCCTCTCCCCGGCCCTCTCCCGCGAGGGGGAGAAGGCTGGCAATGCGAGGAGGAACCGTCCTTCGTCAGTTCTGGATGTAGACGACGTGGGTGTGGGTGAACTCGTAGAGGCCGTGCTTGCCGTCCGCGCCGCCGATGCCGGATTTGCGCACGCCGGCATGGAAGCCCTGCATGGCCTCGAAGTTCTCGCGGTTGATGTAGGTCTCGCCGAAGTCGATCTCGGCGCAGGCCTTCATCGCCGCGCCGAGGCTGCGGGTGTAGATCGATGAGGTCAGGCCGTATTCGCAGTCGTTGGACAGGGCGATGGCTTCATCCAGGTCATCGACGATCTGCACCGGCAGCACCGGACCGAAGATTTCCTTGCGCATGATCTCCATGTCGGACTTGCAGCCCGCCAGCACCGTCGGTTGGTAGTGGAAGCCCTTGCCCAAATCGGCCACGGCGCCACCGGTGACGATCTGCGCGCCCTGGCTGCTGGCGGTCTTGACCATCTGCGCGACCTTGTCGAGGCCGATCTGGTTGACCAGCGGGCCCATGTCCAGGTCGGCGTCGGTGGACGGGTCGCCGTACTTGGTGGCGGCCATGGCGCTGGCCAGCTTGTCGATGAACTGATCGGCCACCTTGCGCTCGACGTAAACCCGCTCGGCGCAGTTGCACACCTGCCCGGTGTTGATCACCCGCGAGGCGGTGATCGCTTTCACGGCCAGCTCGAGGTCGGCATCGGCCAGGACGATGGCCGGCGCCTTGCCGCCGAGTTCCAGGTTGAGCTTGGTGATGTTCGGCGCCGCGGCGGCCATGATCCGCGAGCCGGTGGCGATGCTGCCGGTGAAGCTGATCAGGTCGACGCCGGGATGGCTGGTGAGGGCATGCCCGACGCCGGCGCCGGTGCCGCTGACCACGTTGAACACCCCGGCAGGCAGGTCGGTTTCGGCCACCAGGCGGGCGAACTCGAAGCAGTTGATCGGGGTTTCCTCGCTGGGCTTGATCACGATGGTGTTGCCGGTGATCAGCGCCGGCGCCATCTTGCGGGCGATGAGGAAGAACGGGAAGTTCCACGGCAGGATGCCGGCGACCACGCCGAGCGGCTTGCGGAACAGGAAGACGTTTTCCCCGGCGCGGTCGCTGGTAAGGATTTCGCCTTCCAGGCGGCGCGCCCATTCGGCCATGTAATCGAGGTAGTCGGCGGTGAAGTTGACTTCCACCAGCGCCAGGCCAGGCACCTTGCCCTGCTCCTGGGTGATGACACGGGCCAGGCGCTCGGCGTTGTCGCGCACCTTCTGGGCGATCCTGCGCAGGTAGCCGGCACGTTCGATGGCCGGCTTGGCGGCCCAGCCCTTCTGCGCCTTGCGCGCGGCGGCGATGGCACGCTCGACCTGCACATTGGTCGCCTGCGGCACTCGCGCCAGCAGCTCGGCGTTGGCCGGGTTATGCACCTCGATCAGCTCTTCGCTGCCGATGAAGGCGTTATCGATGTAGTTCTGGTAGGTGACGATGGTGCTCATTGCGTTTCTCCCATCCACGAGTAAAAGCCCGCCGCAGCGGGCGTCCGGGGGTCAGTTGGCGGCGGTCTTCTTGGCGGCGGCCTGCTGTTCCTGCAGGTCGTAGGCACGCTTGATCAGGTACTGATGCACCGCTTCGGCCTGCTTCGCGTCGAGATGGCCCTCGAACGACGGCATGCCGTCCGGGATGCGCGCGCCATAGACGATGCCGAGGAAGCGCTCGTGGTTTTCCTTGCTCAGGGTGCGCAGGTCAGGCACCACGCCGCCGCTGATGGCATTGATGCCGTGGCATTGCGAGCAGCTCGAATTGAACAGTTCGCGGCCCTGGTCGATCTGTGCCTGGGTGCCGGTGAGTTTCGGCGGCTCGGGCTTGCGGTCGGCGAAGCGGTCCTTGAGGTCGGGGAGCGTGGCGGTTCCGCCGAGCTTGTAGGTCAGCACCTGGGCGTTGGGCTTGACCCCGGCGCGCAGCGACAGGGCGCCGGCGAAGGTGGAGAAGGCGCCACCCCAACCGGCCATGAAGGTCACGTACTGCTCGCCGTCCACTTCATAGGTCACCGGCGCCGCCATCACCCCGGTGTTGGCGGGCTGTTCCCAGAGCTTCTTGCCGGTGTCGGCGGCGTAGGCCACCACGCGGCCGTTGGCGGTGCCCTCGAACACCAGGTTGCCGGCGGTGCTCAGGGTGCCGCCGTTGAAGATGGTGGTGTACGGCACTTCCCACGCGGCTTCCTGCTTGACCGGGTCCCAGGCGATCAGCTTGCCGGTCCAGGTGTCGGCGATCTTGCGCAGGCCTTCGGGGTCTTCGGGCATCATCCCGGTGTTCACGTCGAGCTGATAGATGCTCTTGAACTTGGAGCGCGGCGGTGCGCCATCGACGTCCTGGTACATGGCCGACATGATGTGCGCCGGGATGTACACCAGCCCGGTCTGCGGGTTGTACGACATGGGCTGCCAGTCGTGCGCCCCCCAGAACGCGGGCTGGATCAGGCGGGCCTTTTTCTCCGGGTCCTTCCAGTATTCGGCGACCTTCTCGTTGCGGATCGGCCGGCCGGTCTTCATGTCGATGCCGGTGGCCCAGTTGATCGGGATGAAGTTCTTCGCCGAGAGCAGCTCGCCGGTTTCACGGTCGATCACGTAGAAGAAGCCGTTCTTCGGCGCCTGCATCAGCACCTTGCGTTTCTTGCCGTCGAGTTCCAAGTCCACCAGCATGATGTGCTGGGTCGCGGTGTAGTCCCAGGCATCGCCCGGCGTGGTCTGGTAGTGCCAGACGTACTCGCCGTTGTCCGGTTTGATGGCGACGATGGACGAGAGGAACAAGTTGTCGCCCTTGCCCTCGCTGCGGATGCGCGGGTTCCACGACGAGCCGTTGCCTACGCCGATGTACAGGAGGTTCAGCTCGGGGTCGTAGGACATCGAATCCCACACCGTCCCGCCACCGCCCTGCTTGTGGTAGTTGTTGCCGAACCAGGTCTTGGCGGCGATTTCCATGCCCTTGCCTTCGGGCATTTCCTTGGGGTCACCCGGTACGGTGAAGAAGCGCCAGTCCTGCTTGCCGGTCTCGGCATCGTAGGCGGTGATGTAGCCGCGCACGCCGAATTCGGCGCCACCGTTGCCGATGATGACCTTGCCTTTGACGATGCGCGGCGCGCCGGTGATGGTGATGCTGCGGGTGTGGTCGCTGCGGGTGTCGACGCTCCAGACCTTCTGCCCGGTCTTGGCATCGATGGCTTCCAGGCGGCCGTCGAGCACGCCGACATAGACCTTGCCATTCCACACCGCCACGCCGCGGTTCACCGCATCGCAGCAGGCTTCGCCAGCGCGCGAACGGTCGGACTGCGGGTCGTATTTCCACAGCAGTTTGCCGTTGCGCGCATCCAGCGCGTAGACGATGGAAAACGGTCCGGTGGTGTACATCACGCCATCCACCACGATGGGCGTGGCTTCGACGCCCCGGTCGATGTCCAGCTTGTAGCTCCAGGCCAGGCCGAGCTTGTCGACGTTGCCGTCGTTGACCTGTTTCAGCGGGCTGAAGCGTTGCTCGTCGTAGGTACGCCCGGTGGACATCCAGTTGCCGGGTTCCTTGTCCGCGGCGGCGATCCGCGCGCCGTCCACAGCGGCCGGCTGAGGTGCGGCCAGCGAGGTGGTGGAGCCGAGGACGAGAAGGATGGCGATGCACAGGGAATTCAGTGGAACGGCGCCGGAGGCACGCCCGCTTTCAGGCAAGCGGGCTGCGCGCGAAGCGAGGCCAATCTGTTTCATGGGTTTCTCCCGATTTCTTATTAGGGGCTGGAGCGTTTCGCTGCAGTCCCATTCAGAAGAGCAACCGCTATGCCAGCCACCGGCGGAGCCCTTGCAGGCCAGGAGCGACGCGGCCTTCAGCGATCAGAGAGGCGGTTTTGGCGGCATCGCGCGCCGCTACAGCTGTCGCATTCGCCGAGACAGGCAGAACAGTTCTGCGACAGCCAATGGGCGGCGCGCCGCCGAACGACAGGCAGGAAAAACGCGGCCGGAGCCGCGTTCGGGGAGGAGGAAAACGCCAGCTGGACGGCGGCTTCAGGGCGTGACGATGTTGAAGTTGCCGTCCGGTTCGTCCATGCCGCCCAGCAGCCGGCCGAGCTTGAGACGTTCGCCCTGCATGCTGATGTTGCCGACCATGAGTTGCTTGAGGAAGCTGGTTTCCTTGAGGGCGATGCGGTCGAGCAGCTCCTTGTCCATGGTCACGCTGACATCTGCCTGCGGATGCAACACACCGTCGCGATGGGTGAGCACGCCGTTGCGCAGCGTCAGTGCGTAGTCTTCCTTGAGGTCGCTGAAGCTCCAGTTGATCAGCAGGTCCTCGCCGGCCTCCTTCTCGGCGTCGATGCGCACCGACAGGTAGTCGAAGAACATCGCCGGGGTCAGCGAGCGGACCAGGTCTGGCGCGTTGCTGCCGACGCTGGGCTGCCTGGAAACACCGTTGCGCAACTCGTTGGCGCCCATCAGGTAGGCGTTGCGCCAGGTGGCGTTCTCGCTCTGATAGCCGAGCTGCTCGAGGGCGTCGGCCTGCAGCTCGCGGGCGGCCTTGTTGTCCGGCTCGGCGAACACCAGGTGGTTGGTCAGTTGCGCCACCCAGCGGTAGTCGCCCTGTTTGAACGACTCGCGGGCCAGCGCCAACACCTTGTCCGCCCCGCCCATGGCCGCCACGTAGTGCTGGCCGGCCTCGACCGGTGGCAGCGGGTTCAGGTTGGCCGGATTGCCGTCGTAGAAGCCCATGTAGCGCTGGTACACGGCGCGCACGTTGTGGCTCAGCGAGCCGTAGTAATCGCGGGTGTACCACTTGTTGGCCAGCCTGGGCGGCAGCGTCTTCAGCTTCTCGGCGATCTCCATCGGCGTGAGCCCCTGGTTGAGCAGGCGCAGCGTCTGGCTGTTGATGAAGGCGTACATGTCGCGCTGGTCGGCGAGGAAGGTCTGGATCTCCGCCCGGCCCCAGGTCGGCCAGTGATGCTGGGCGAACAGCACGTCGGACTTGTCGCCGTAGCGCTGCAGCGCCTGGTCGAGATAGCCGGCCCAGACCTTCGGATCGCGTACCAGCGCGCCCCGCAGGGTAAGGATGTTGTGCTGTACGCGCGCCGCATTCTCGGCCATGCACAACGCGCGGAACTGCGGGAAGTACAGGTTCATCTCCGCCGGCGCCTCGGTGCCGGGGGTCAGCTGAAACTCGATGTCGATGCCGTCGATGCGACGCCGCTCGATGGGCTGCGCGATCACGTCGGTGGGCCGGATCAGTGTGATGGTGCCGGCGCTGGGCACCGACTTGCCGAGCCCGGCGTCGACCTGGCCGCGCTCGCCGCGTGGCAGCGGCGCGCCGTACATGTATTGCGCGCGGCGGCTCATCGCCGGGCCGGCCATCACGTTCTCGCTGATGGCGTGCTCGAAGAAGCCTTCCGGCGCATAGATGCGCACCTTGCCGGCCTTGACGTCCGCCTCGTCGACCACCCCGCGCACGCCGCCGAAATGATCGACGTGCGCGTGGGTGTAGATCACCGCGACCACCGGCTTGCGCGGGCGGTGCTTGTAGTACAGCTCCAGCGCGGCCTTCGCCGTGGCCTGGTTGAGCAGCGGGTCGACGATGATCAGCCCCGTGTCGCCCTCGATGACGTTCATGTTCGCCAGGTCCATGCCGCGCAGCTGGTACAGCCGCTCGCTGACCTGGAACAGCCCGGCGATGTTGTTCAGCTGCGCCTGGCGCCAGAGGCTGGGGTTGACCGAGTCCGGCGCCGGCTTTCCGTTGAGGAAGGCATAGGCGGGAAGGTCCCAGGCCGGCTTGCCGTCCTCGTCGCGGATCACGCCGTCGAAGGCCTCGATGAGGCCGCGACGGGCCGCCTGGAAATCGGCCTGGTCGGCGAACGGCAGGCGCTCGTTCCAGGCGGCGTTGACCGATGCGGTCAGCGCGGTGGCCGGCTTGGGTGTCTCGGCCGCCAGCGAGGTGGCGACGAATCCGCCGAACAGGGCCAGGGATAGGCCTTGCAGCAAAAGGGGCACGGGCATGAAGTTTCTCTCTTCTTCTAGGACGATCGCAGTGTGCGACAAGCGAAACGGCCGCTTGTCCCGTACCACGCGTGAAAGAGAGCGCGTAGGCGGAAAAAGCATCCCTGCCGTTCCGCCCGAAGGCCGTCGAAGCGGCGACCTGGCGAGGCGATCAGATCGCGGTGACGCCGCCGTCCACGGCCAGTGCATGACCGGTGGTGAAGGCTGCGCCGTCGCTGCACAGGTAGAGCACCGCGGCGGCGATCTCCTCGACCAGGCCGATGCGACCGACGGGGTGCATGGCGGCGGCGTACTCGGCCTTGCGCGGGTCCGCCTCGTAAGCGCGGCGGAACATGTCGGTATCGATCACCGCCGGGCACACCGCGTTGACCCGCAGTTTCTTCTTCGCATACTCGATCGCCGCGGATTTGGTCAGGCCGATCACCGCATGCTTGGAGGCGGCGTAGATGCTCATCTTCGGCGCCGCGCCGAGGCCGGCCACCGAGGCGGTGTTGACGATCGCGCCGCCGCCCTGGGCCAGCAGCAGCGGGATCTGGTGCTTCATGCACAGCCAGACGCCCTTCACGTTGACCGCCATGATGGCGTCGAACTCGTCCTCGCCACCGTCGGCCAGCTTGCCCTTCTCGATCTCGATGCCGGCGTTGTTGAACGCGTAGTCCAGGCGACCGTAGGCGCCGATCACGCCTTCCATCAGGGCTTTCACGTCCGCCTCGCGGGTGACATCGCAGCGCAGGAAGCAGGCCTCGCCGCCGGCGGCGCGGATCGCCTCGACGGTGGCTTCGCCATTGGCGGCATCCAGGTCGGACACCACCACCTTCAACCCTTCGCTGGCGAACGCCAGGGCGGTCGCGCGGCCGATACCGGCCGCGCCGCCGGTGACCAGGGCAACCTGGCCGGAAAACGTCATGCTCATCGTCAGTCCTCAGCAGTGGCGAGTAATGGTGTGCCGCAGTCTATCCACGCACCCACGCAGGTCGGCATCACTATCAGGACGCCGGTTGGCTGGCGATCCATCCTGCTGATGAAGCACCCTGCCCCACCATCAGTCGAACGGATCGGCGGGCATTCCCCGGGCAGACGAAACTTGAACCCGGGCGCCGGGCGAACTATCACAGTCACCTACCCATCGATTCGAGTACCTGCCATGACTGCCGCCACCAATCGCCAATTCCTCCTCGCCAAACGCCCCGTCGGCGAAGCCACCCGCGACATTTTCGAGTACGTCGAGAAGCCGGTGGGCGAACCCGGCCAGGGGCAGATCCTGGTCCGCGTGAAGTACCTGTCCCTCGACCCGGCCATGCGTGGCTGGATGAACGAGGGCAAGTCGTACATTCCGCCGGTGGGCCTGGGCGAGGTGATGCGCGCCCTGGGCGTGGGCGAAGTGGTCGCCTCGCAGCACCCCGACTTCGCCGTCGGCGACCACGTCAACGGCGTGCTCGGCGTGCAGGACTATTACCTCGGCGCGCCGAACGGGCTGTACAAGGTCGACCCGCAGCGCGCGCCACTGCCGGTCTACCTGTCCGCCCTCGGCATGACCGGCATGACCGCCTACTTCGCCCTGCTGGAAACCGGTGCGCCGAAAGCCGGCGATACCGTGGTGCTGTCCGGCGCCGCTGGCGCGGTCGGCAGCGTTGCCGGGCAGATCGCCAAGATCAAGGGCTGCCGCGTGATCGGCATCGCCGGCGGCGCCGAGAAGTGCCGCTACCTGATCGACGAGCTGGGCTTCGACGGCGCCATCGACTACAAGAGCGAGGATCTTGCCGAAGGCCTCAAGCGCGAATGCCCGAAAGGTGTCGACGTCTATTTCGACAACGTCGGCGGAGACACGCTGGACGCCGTGCTGAGCCGTCTCGCCCGCGGCGCGCGGGTGGTCATCTGCGGCGCCATCAGCCAGTACAACAACAAGCAGGCGATGAAGGGCCCGGCCAACTACCTGTCGCTGCTGGTGAACCGCGCGCGTATGGAAGGTTTCGTGGTGATGGACCACGCGGCCGGCTTCCCGGCGGCGATGAAGGAGATCGGCGGCTGGCTGGCCAGCGGCCAGTTGAAGAGCCGCGAGGACATCGTCGAAGGCCTGGAAACCTTCCCGGAAACCCTCGGCAAACTGTTCAAGGGCGAGAACTTCGGCAAGCTGGTGCTGAAGGTCAGCTGAGCGACGCCTTGCGTAGGGTGGGCTTCAGCCCACCACAGTGCGCTCAGCGCCGAAGCGGTGGGCTGAAGCCCACCCTACGTTCTTAGCTACGCGAAGCTGCGTCTTCGGCGGCCGATCACCAGTGATCCAAGCCGGCGTCCAGCGCCTCGCGCGGGGTGGGGCGAAAAGTTCGGCAAGCGGGCACTGAAGCTCAGCTGAACGACGCCTTGCGTAGGGTGGGCTTCAGCCCACCACAGTGCGCTCAGCGCCGAAGCGGTGGGCTGAAGCCCACCCTACGGTCCGTCTGGGGTCCGAGCTATCGACGAAGCCTCAGGCCAGTTCGGCGACCACCGCTGACAGCGCCTGCGCCGGGTTGGCCGCCTGGCTGATCGGGCGGCCGATCACCAGATAGTCGGAGCCGGCGTCCAGCGCCTCGCGCGGGGTGAGGATGCGACGCTGGTCGTCCTGCGCGCTGCCGGCCGGGCGAATGCCGGGAGTGACCAGCTGCAGCCGTGGATGCGCCGCTTTCAATGCACTGGCCTCCTGCGCCGAGCAGACCAGGCCATCCATCCCGGCTTTCTCCGCCAGCGCCGCCAGGCGCAGCACCTGAACCTGGGGTTCCACGTCCAGGCCGATTCCGGCCAGGTCCTCGCGCTCCATGCTGGTCAGCACGGTCACGCCGATCAGCAACGGCTTCGGCCCGTTGAAGCGGTCCAGCATCTCGCGGCAGGCAGCCATCATCCGCAGCCCGCCGGAGCAGTGCACGTTGACCATCCACACGCCCATCTCCGCCGCCGCCTTCACCGCCATCGCCGTGGTGTTGGGGATGTCGTGGAATTTCAGGTCGAGGAAAACCTCGAAGCCCCGGTCGCGCAATGTACCAACGATGTCCGAGCCACAGCGGGTGAACAGCTCCTTGCCGACCTTGACCCGGCACAGCGCCGGATCGAGCTGATCGGCGAGTTTCAGCGCGGCGTCGCGGGACGGGAAATCCAGAGCGACGATGATCGGGGACTGGCAGGCGGACATGGCGGGCTCTCACGGCGGATCGAAAACGGCGCGCATTGTCGCAGAAAGCCGGAGTTTTCCGTAGCCGCGCGAGGTGCCGAAGGACGATTTTCCGACCTCTCCGCACGCCTGCGGGCGACTTGGCCTCGCCCCGATCCTCCCGGCTGGCGCGCTCGACTTTGGCTCGGCGGCGCGCGCTGAATCGATTCACTTTCTCCGCTCGACGCACCAGCGCGACGCACGCTGACCCGCCGGTCACGCCGTGCGAGGCCATGGGAACCGCTGGGCCATGCTCTGTTTCGTGCAAAACGCAAGAATGGCACGGGGGCTGCAAAACGTAACAGAACGTGTCGAAAATCCATTGAGAGGTCAGCATGAGCACGCAACTCAAACCCACCCTCGGCACCCTGCACCTGTGGGGTATCGCCGTCGGCCTGGTGATTTCCGGAGAGTACTTCGGTTGGAGCTATGGCTGGGGCGTAGCGGGAACGCTCGGTTTCCTGGTTACCGCGCTGCTGGTGGCGGCGATGTACACCTGCTTCATCTTCAGCTTCACCGAGCTGACCACCGCCATTCCCCACGCCGGCGGCCCCTTCGCCTACAGCCGCCGCGCCTTCGGTGAAAAAGGCGGGCTGATAGCCGGCCTCGCCACGCTGATCGAGTTCGTCTTCGCGCCGCCGGCCATCGCCATGGCCATCGGCGCCTACCTCAACGTGCAGTTCCCCGGTCTCGATCCGAAGTTGGCCGCGGTTGGCGCGTACATCGTCTTCATGACCCTGAACATCCTCGGCGTGAGCATCGCCGCGACCTTCGAGCTGGTGGTGACCATCCTCGCGGTGGCCGAGCTGCTGGTGTTCATGGGCGTGGTCGCACCGGGCTTCAGCTTCAGCAACTTCGTGCTCAACGGCTGGGCCGGCTCCAACGAGTTCGGCGGCGCGGCGATTTCCGGCATCTTCGCCGCGATCCCCTTCGCCATCTGGTTCTTCCTCGCCATCGAAGGCGCCGCCATGGCCGCCGAAGAAGCCAAGGACCCGAAACGCACCATTCCCAAGGCCTACATCGCCGGCATCCTGACCCTGGTCACGCTGGCCATGGGCGTGATGATCTTCGCCGGCGGCGTCGGCGACTGGGCGGCCCTGTCGAACATCAACGACCCGCTGCCGCAGGCGATGAAAGTGGTGGTCGGGGAAAGCTCCGGCTGGCTGCACATGCTGGTCTGGATCGGCCTGTTCGGTCTGGTCGCCAGCTTCCACGGCATCATCCTCGGCTACTCGCGGCAGTTCTTCGCCCTCGCCCGCGCCGGCTACCTGCCGGCCAGCCTGGCCAAGCTGTCGCGCTTCCAGACGCCGCACCGGGCGATCATCGCCGGCGGCGTGGTCGGTATCGCGGCGATCTACAGCGACGGCCTGATCAACCTGCAAGGCATGACCCTGACCGCGGCGATGATCACCATGAGTGTGTTCGGCGCCATCGTCATGTACATCATGAGCATGCTCAGCCTGTTCAAGCTGCGTAAGAGCGAGCCGAACCTGGAGCGCACCTTCCGCGCGCCGGGCTACCCGATCGTGCCGGGCATCGCCCTGGTGCTGGCAGTCGTCTGCCTGGTGGCGATGGCCTGGTTCAACGCGATCATCGGGCTGATCTTCCTGGGCTTCATGGTGGTGGGCTTCGTCTACTTCCTGCTGACCGGCCATCAGCGCGCCAACGCCCGCAGCGACGTGCTGTTGACCGGTGGTGCCGCCTGACGTTTAGTGACGCCTGAGTGCCGACGCCGGACGCTTGCGCCCGGCGTCGTCGTTTCCGAGCCCGCCGTCGCGCACCGGACCCCGACGCGCCGCGGCCCGCCCCACGGAGCCCCGCCATGCCTTACAGCACATCCGTCGGCAGCCAGACCTACCGCTTCGCCGACCTCAAGACCCTGCTGGCCAAGGCCAGCCCCGCGCGCTCCGGCGATTATCTGGCCGGCCTCGCCGCGGCGACCTACGAGGAACGCATGGCGGCGAAGATCGCCCTCGCCGACGTGCCGCTCAAACGCTTCCTCGAGGAAGCGCTGATTCCCTACGAAGCCGACGAAGTCACCCGCCTGATCATCGACGGCCACGACCTCGCGGCGTTCGCCCCGATCTCCCACCTCACCGTCGGCGACCTGCGCGACTGGCTGCTGCTCGATTCCACCGACAGCGCCACGCTGAGCGCCGTGGCGCCAGGCATCACGCCGGAAATGGCGGCAGCGGTGAGCAAGCTGATGCGCAACCAGGACCTGATCCTGGCGGCGAAGAAGTGCCGCGTGGTGACCCGCTTCCGCAACACCATCGGCCTGCCCGGGCACCTCTCCGTGCGCCTGCAACCCAACCACCCCACCGACGACGTGCGCGGCATCGCGGCGAGCATGCTCGATGGCCTGCTCTACGGCTCGGGTGACGCGGTGGTCGGCATCAACCCGGCGAGCGACTCGCTGCCGACCCTGATGCGCCTGTGGCAGATGCTCGATGAAGTCCGCCAGCACTTCGACATTCCGATGCAGAGCTGCGTGCTCACCCACGTCACCACGCAGATCCAGGCCATCGAGGCCGGCGCGCCGCTGGACCTGATGTTCCAGTCGATCGCCGGCACCGAGAAGACCAATTCCAGCTTCGGCATCAACCTGTCGATCCTGCGCGAGGCGCACGACGCCGCGCAGAGCCTCGGCCGCGGCACCGTAGGCGACAACCTGATGTACTTCGAGACCGGCCAGGGCTCGGCGCTTTCCGCCGGCGGCCACCACGGCGTCGACCAGCAGACCTGCGAGGCGCGCGCCTATGCCGTGGCCCGCGAGTTCAAGCCGCTGCTGACCAACACCGTGGTCGGCTTCATCGGGCCGGAGTACCTCTACGACGGCAAGCAGATCATCCGCGCCGGGCTGGAAGACCATTTCTGCGCCAAGCTCCTCGGCGTGCCGATGGGCTGCGACGTCTGCTACACCAACCACGCCGAAGCCGACCAGGACGACATGGACACCCTGATGACCCTGCTCGGCGCCGCCGGCATTACCTTCATCATGGGCATTCCCGGCGCCGACGACATCATGCTCAACTACCAGAGCACCTCGTTCCACGACGCGCTTTACCTGCGCAGCGTGCTCGACCTGAAACGCGCGCCGGAATTCGATGCCTGGCTGACGCGCATGGCGATCACCGAGGCCTCCGGGCAACTGCGCGAGATCGGACGCGGCCACCATCTGCTCAAGCAACTGCCCTTCCTTTCCGGAGCCGCCTGATGAGCGACCTGACCCTGACGCAAGGCAACCCCTGGGACGAACTGCGCGCGCACACCTCGGCGCGCATCGCGCTCGGCCGGGTCGGCTCCAGCCTGCCGACCAGCGAGGTACTCAAGTTCGGCCTGGCGCACGCCCAGGCGCGCGACGCGGTGCACCGGCCGCTGGACTTCGACGCCCTCGGCGACGAACTCCAGGCCGCCGGTTTCCGCACCCTGCGGGTGAAGAGCGACGCCGAGGACCGGCATGTCTACCTGCTGCGCCCGGACCGCGGCCGCAGCCTCGACGAAGCGTGCCGCGAGCGCCTGCGCGAGGAGGCACCGGCGCCGGAACTGGCCGTGGTGATCGCCGACGGGCTGTCCTCGATCGCCGTGCAGAACCACGCGTTGCCGCTGCTGCGCCTGTTCCGCGAACGCTTCGAGGCCGACTGGGCGAACACGCCGGTGGTGCTCGCCGAACAGGGACGCGTGGCGATCGGCGACGGCATCGGCGAGGCGCTGCGGGCCAGGCTGGTGATCGTGATGATCGGCGAACGCCCCGGGCTGACGTCGCCGGACAGCCTCGGGCTGTACGTCAGCTACGCGCCGAAGGTCGGCCTGATGGACAGCGAGCGCAACTGCATCTCCAACGTGCGCCCGGAAGGCCTGCCCTATGGCGTAGCCGCCCACAAGCTCGACCACCTGGTGCGCGGCGCGCTGCGCCTGCAGCTCTCCGGCGTGGCGCTGAAGGACGACAGCACGCTGCATGACGTACTGCCCGCGAACTGACAGGCTGGTTCGCGCGTCCTAAGGTAAGGACACCCAAAGACAAGAAGGAGATTCCCATGCCCTGGTATGCCTGGCTGATTCTGCTGGTCGCCATCGGCTCCATCGTCGGCGGCCTGATGATGTTGCGCGACACGGCGAAGGAAGTGCCGCTGTCCAAGGAACAACTCGACCGCGTCCACCAGCGCAACGCCGAAGCGGACGCCCAGGACGCGGACGACCGCTGACCGCCCTCCCCGCGACTCCACGGGCTTCACCTACGCCAGCGGCCGCGCCTGGCGCAGCGTGGGCGAAGCCCGCCTCCTTCTCGTCAGCTCACGGCTCGAACGCAGCGCTAATGCCTGGCGTCGTCCTGCGCGGTCGCGGCGTCGAGGTGATAGCGCGCCAGCAGCGCGGCATAGCGACCGTCGCGGCGCAGCGCTTCGAGGATCGCCGAGAGGCGCTCGGCGTCGATCGGCCCGTTCGGGCGAATCAGCGCCAGCGGGCGAAACGTCTGGTCCACGCGCGTGGAAACCAGTAACCGCTCACGCAGCTCGGGGCGCGCGTCGAAGTCCATGCGCAGGTAGGACTTGGCCATCACCGTGAGATCGATGCGCTGGCGCAGGAGCATTTCCAGGTTGGTCTCGTGGGAGCGGCTGACGACGACGTCGAAGCGCTGGTGCAGGCGCTCGCTATCGCTCTCGAAATCGGCGAAGGCATAGTGATAGCCGATATGCAGCCCCAGGCGTTTGTCTTCCAGCGTGGCGAAGTAGCTCTGGTCGCGGCCAGGCACCGCGCGGGCGACGAAGACTTCCGAGTCGTCGATACCCAGGTCGAGGGTCTGCATGGGGATGTCCTGCCAGCCCCACTGCCGCGACTCGAACAGCACCAGGTCGATACGACCGCGGGTGAAGTCGCGGTAGCGCCGCCCCGTGGAGGTCAGCGTGATCTCGAAGCGGTAGTCGTCCTGCACCGCGTTCATCGCCTCCAGCAGCTCCGGCAGCAAGCCCCTCGGCTCACCCTGCGCCGGCATCGTCACATAGGGCGGATACTCGGTCGCGCCGACCACCACGCGCTGCGCGGCAAGCAGCGACTGAGTCAGCAGACAGCAGAGCAGAAAGAGGATTTTGCTAGGCGCGAACACGAAGGGTTCCCCGATGACGAGTGCGGCGCCCCGCGGATTCGGGGCTACTCGTTATCGGCCGGTTTCAGCGTTCCTTGATGACCAGTGACAGCGCCTGCTCGGCCAGTTGATCGAGGCTCATTGGACCCTCGGGGCGGAACCAGGTGTTCGTCCAGCTCAGCGCGCCGGTCAGGAAACGCCGCAGGATGAAGCTGTCGCCGCTGAAATAGCCCGCCGCGCGGGCCTCGTCGAGCACGTCGAGCCAGAGCTGCTCGTAGGTATCGCGCAGGCCGAGGATGTAGCGCTGGCTGTCCTCGGACAGCGACCGCCATTCGTAGACGAGCACCGCCATCGCCTCGCCGGTGCCGCCCATGATCGATTGCAGCTCGCAGCGGATCAGCGCCAGCACCCGCCCGCGCAGATCCTCGGCCTGCGCCAGCGCGGCGTGCATCAGCGCGGTGTTGTAGCGGATGGTTTCCTCCATCACCGAACGGAGGATCTCATCCTTGCTCTTGAAGTGATGAAAGATGCTGCCGGACTGGATGCCCACCGCGCTGGCCAGGTCGCGCACCGTGGTGCGCTCGTAGCCCTTGCTGCGGAACAGGTGCGCCGCCGTTTGCAGCAACTTGCCGCGGGCGCTTTCAGGATCGGTGATCTGTCCGCTGGCGAGCAATTCCGCCATCACTGCCTGGGCCTGCCGATCGTCCACGCTGAATTCCCCACTTACTGTCTGATGCGCCATCGGCAAAACCGTCCGATATACGCAAGTCATTGTGTATGCGAAGGAATTTATGCCCCACCGAGTCGCCAAGCAAGCGCTTGGGCAAGAAAAGCATCGCGACAGGGTTTTCAACCAAGCGCTTGCTTGGTAGTCTCCACTGCAATCGAATCCCGCTGCAGGAATTCTCCATGTCAAAGACCGTTCGCATCGGCTGCGCCTCCGCCTTCTGGGGCGATACGTCCACGGCCGCCGCACAGCTGGTCCAGGGTGCGCAACTGGACTACCTAGTGTTCGACTACCTCGCGGAGATCACCCTGTCGATCATGGCCGGCGCGCGCATGAAGAACCCCGAAGCCGGCTACGCGACGGATTTCGTCGAGGTGCTGGCGCCGCTGCTGGAGGACATCTCCAGCAAGCGCATCCGCGTCATCAGCAACGCCGGCGGGGTCAACCCGCACGCCTGCGCCCAGGCCCTCGCCAGCGCCTGCGCCAAGGCCGGCGTCGACCTGAAGATCGCCGTCCTGCACGGCGACGACCTGCAGCCGAGCTTCGCCGAGCTGCGCAAGGCCGGCATCCAGGAGATGTTCAGCGGCGACCCGCTGCCGCCGATGTGCGTATCGATCAATGCCTACCTCGGCGCGCCGGGCATCGTCGCGGCGCTGCAACAGGGCGCGGACATCGTCATCACCGGCCGGGTGGTCGACAGCGCTGTGGTCAGCGCCGCACTGGTGCATGAGTTCGGCTGGGCCTGGGACGACTATGACCGGCTGGCCCAGGCCGCGCTGGCCGGGCACATCATCGAGTGCGGCGCGCAGTGCACCGGCGGCAACTTCACCGACTGGGAACGCGTGCCGGACTACGAGCACATCGGCTTTCCCATCGTCGAGGTCGCCGCCGATGGCCGCTTCGTGGTCGGCAAACCGCCGGGAAGCGGCGGCCTGGTCAGCCCGTTCAGCGTCGGCGAGCAACTGCTCTACGAGATCGGCGACCCGCGCGCCTACCTGCTGCCGGACGTGGTCTGCGACTTCACCCAGGTGACGCTCGAGCAGGTCGGCGAAAACCGCGTCGCCGTGCAGGGCGCCCGTGGCCTTGCGCCCACCGAACGCTACAAGGTCAACGCCACCTGGCCGGACGGTTTCCGCTGCGTCGCCAGCTTCCTCATCGCCGGGATCGACGCGGTGCGCAAGGCGGAACGGGTAAGCCGGGCGATCGTCGCACGCTGCGAGGAAATGTTCGCCCAGCGCCACTGGGCGCCTTTCGCCCAGGTCGACATCGAGCTGCTCGGCGCCGAAGCCACCTACGGCGCGCGGGCCGAACGCCGCGACGCCCGCGAGGTGGTGGTGAAGATCGGCGTGCGCCATCCGCGCAAGGAAGCCCTGCTGCTGTTCTCCCGCGAGATCGCCCAGGCGGCGACCGGCATGGCGCCGGGCTTGACCGGCATCGTCGGCGGACGGCCGACGGTGTACCCGGTGATCCGCCTGTTCTCCTTCCTGATCGACAAGGGCGCCTGCGCGCTGAGCGTCGAGCTGAACGGAGAACGCCTGCCCGTCGCCCTGCCGCCCCGCCCGGCGCTGGATACCCGGGAACTTCCCGAGGACCTGCAACCGCCGCGCCCCGAGGGCGAAGCGGACACCAGCGTGCCGCTGATCCGCCTCGCCGTGGCCCGTTCCGGCGACAAGGGCGACCACGCCAACATCGGTGTGATGGCGCGCCGCCCCGAGTACCTGCCGTGGATCGCCGAAGCGCTGACCTGCGATGCCGTGGTGGAGTGGATGCGCCAAGTGCTTGACCCGGTCACGGGGCGCGTCGCCCGCTGGTACCTACCCGGCACGCACAGCCTGAATTTCCTGCTGGAGAACGCCCTGGGCGGGGGTGGCGTGGCCAGCCTGCGCATCGACCCGCAAGGCAAGGCGTTCGCCCAGCAACTGCTGGAATTCCCGGTGCCGGTGCCTCGCGTACTGGCGCAGACGCTGCCGGTGGAGCACGAGGTGTAGCCGGGCGAATCAGTGGGTGGAAAACGCTTCGCGGTCGTCCACCCTACGCGACAGACAGGGCACCACCTTGACAGGGTGGTGCCCGATACGAGCCGAAGGACAACAACAATGACATACGACTCGATCTTCAAACCCGGCCTGTTCAGCGGCCGGACCGTGCTGGTCACCGGCGGCGGCAGCGGCATCGGCCGTTGCACCGCGCACGAACTGGCGGCTCTGGGCGCCCAGGTGGTGCTGGTCGGGCGCAAGCAGGACAAGCTGGAAAACACCGCCGGCGAGATCGTCGAGGACGGTGGCAGCGTCGCCTGGCGGGTCTGCGACATCCGCGAGGAAGACGCGGTGAAGGCCATGGTTTCGGCGGTGATCGCCGAGCACGGGCCGATCCATCACCTGGTCAACAACGCCGGCGGCCAGTACCCCGCCCCGCTCGCCTCGATCAACCAGAAGGGCTTCGAGACCGTGGTGCGCACCAACCTGGTGGGCGGCTTCCTGGTCGCCCGCGAAGTCTTCAACCAGAGCATGAGCCGCACCGGCGGCAGCATCGTCAACATGCTCGCGGACATGTGGGGCGGCATGCCCGGCATGGGCCACTCAGGCGCGGCACGTGCAGGCATGGAGAACTTCACCAAGACCGCCGCCGTCGAGTGGGGTCATGCCGGGGTGCGGGTGAATGCCGTGGCGCCGGGGTGGATCGCCTCCAGCGGCATGGACACCTACCCCGAGGCGATGAAGAAGATGATCCGCTCGCTCAAGGATCACGTGCCGTTGCAACGCATCGGCAGCGAGTCGGAAGTCTCTGCCGCCATCGTCTTCCTGCTGTCTCCGGCGGCGGCCTTCATCAGCGGCCACAGCATCCGCATCGACGGCGCGGCGAGCCAAGGCAGCCGGGCCTGGACGCTTGGGGCTGCGAAGAACCCCGAGGGCTACAACGGCTTCCACCGGGCCTACCTGCCGGACGTGCTGAAAGGAGAATGACGCGATGCCGGTGATCCAGTCCGAACTCGATGTACACGGCGACACCTTCGCCGCCAACCGCGACGCCATGCTGGCGGCCCTCGAAGGCTTTCGCAGCGTCGAACGGCAATGCCTGGAAAAGGCCGCCCAGGCCAGGGAGAAGTTCGACCGCCGCGGCCAACTGCTGCCGCGCGAACGGCTCGACCTGCTGCTGGATGCCGGCAGCCCGTTCCTCGAACTCTGCGCACTGGCCGGCTACAAGCTGCACGACGACAAGGACGGCACCCAGGCCGGCGGCGGAATCATCTCCGGCATCGGCTACATCGCCGGGGTGCGCTGCCTGATCAACGCCAGCAACAGTGCGATCAAGGGCGGCACCATCTCGCCCAGCGGGCTGAAGAAGACCCTGCGCCTGCAGCAGATCGCCATGGAAAACAAGTTGCCGCTGGTGACCCTGGCCGAAAGCGGCGGCGCCAACCTCAACTACGCGGCGGAAATTTTCGTCGAGGGCGCGCGCGGCTTCGCCAACCAGGCACGGATTTCCGCCATGGGCCTGCCGCAAATTACCGTGGTGCACGGTTCATCCACTGCCGGCGGCGCCTACCAGCCGGGGCTCTCGGATTACGTGGTGGTGGTGCGCGGCAAGGCCAAGATGTTCCTCGCCGGCCCGCCGCTGCTCAAGGCCGCCACCGGCGAGATCGCCACCGACGAGGAACTGGGCGGCGCGCTGATGCACGCCCAGGTCGCCGGCACCGCCGAGTACCTGGCGGAGAACGACGCCGACGGCGTGCGCATCGCCCGCGAGATCATCGCCATGCTGCCGTGGAACGCGCAGCTGCCGGTGCGCCAGCGAGCGCCCCATGCGCAGCCGCTGTACCCGGCCGAGGAGCTGCTCGGCGTGGTTCCGGCCGACCCCAGGAAGCCCTACGACGTGCGCGAGATCATCGCGCGGATCGCCGACGGCTCGGAGTTTCTCGCCTTCAAGCAGGAGTTCGACGCGCAGACCGTCTGCGGCCACCTGCGCATCGAAGGCCAGCCCTGCGGGCTGATCGGCAACAACGGCCCGATCACCCCGCAGGGCGCGGCCAAGGCAGCGCAGTTCATCCAGCTCTGCGAACAGAGCAACACGCCGCTGCTGTTCCTGCACAACACCACCGGCTTCATGGTCGGCACCGAGTCCGAACGCCAGGGCGTGATCAAGCACGGCTCGAAGATGATCCAGGCGGTGGCCAACGCCACGGTGCCCAAGCTGACGCTGGTGGTCGGCGGCTCGTATGGCGCCGGCAACTACGCGATGTGCGGCCGCGGCCTCGACCCGCGCTTCATCTTCGCCTGGCCGAACAGCCGTACCGCGGTGATGGGCGGCGCGCAGGCCGGCAAGGTGCTGCGTATCGTCACCGAGGAAAAGCACGCCAAGGACGGCAAGGTCGCCGACCCGAAGATGCTCGACATGCTGGAAAGCGTCACCGCGCAGAAACTCGACAGCCAGTCCACCGCGCTCTACGGCACCGCCAACCTGTGGGACGACGGACTGATCGACCCGCGCGACACGCGGACGCTGCTGGGCTATCTGCTGGACATCTGCGCCGAGGCCGAACGGCGGCCGTTGAAGAAGAACAGCTTCGGCGTGGCGCGTTTCTGATCCCGATACACGAATCGGTGCGCACAGCGCACCCTACGGAGAACTGCGCAGGAACCGACCGTAGGGTGCGCCATGCGCACCAACCAAGATCGCGGTGCGCACAGCCTACGCGGCACCCCCTACTGGAGAACAACAACAATGATCTTCACCCAGGAACACGAGGAGCTGCGCCGCACGGTGCGCAATTTCGTCGACAAGGAAATCAACCCGCACGTCGACGCGTGGGAAAAGGACGGCCGGTTCCCGATCCACGATATCTTCAAGAAGGCCGGCGAGCTGGGCCTGCTGGGCATCTCCAAGCCGGAGAAATTCGGCGGCATGGGCCTGGACTACAGCTACTCGATCGTCGCCGCCGAAGAGTTCGGCACCATCCATTGCGGCGGCATCCCGATGTCCATCGGCGTGCAGACCGACATGTGCACCCCGGCCCTGGCCCGCTTCGGCTCCGACGAGCTGCGCGAAGAGTTCCTGCGCCCGGCCATCAGCGGCGAAATGGTCGGCTGCATCGGCGTATCCGAAGTCGGCGCCGGCTCCGACGTGGCGGGCCTGAAGACCACTGCGCGCAAGGACGGCGACGACTACGTGATCAACGGCAGCAAGATGTGGATCACCAACTCGCCGTCGGCCGATTTCATCTGCCTGCTGGCCAACACCAGCGACGACAAGCCACACGTCAACAAATCGCTGATCGTGGTGCCGATGAAGACGCCCGGCATCACCGTCAGCCCGCACCTGGACAAACTCGGCATGCGCAGCTCGGAGACCGCCCAAGTGTTCTTCGACAGCGTGCGCGTGCCGCAGCGCAACCGCATCGGCCACGAAGGCGCCGGCTTCATGATGCAGATGCTGCAGTTCCAGGAAGAGCGGCTGTTCGGCGCCGCCAACATGATCAAGGGCCTCGAGCACTGCGTCGACGCCACCATCGATTACTGCAAGCAGCGCCACACCTTCGGCCTGCCGCTGATCGACAACCAGGTCATCCACTTCCGCATGGCCGAACTGCAGACCGAGATCGAGGCGCTGCGCGCGCTGGTCTACCAGGCCACCGAGATGTACGTGAAGGGCCGCGACGTGACCAAGCTGGCGTCGATGGCCAAGCTCAAGGCCGGCCGCCTCGGCCGTGAGGTCACCGACGCCTGCCTGCAGTACTGGGGCGGCATGGGCTACATGTGGGAGAACCCGGTGGCGCGCGCCTACCGCGACGTGCGCCTGGTCAGCATCGGCGGCGGCGCCGACGAAATCATGCTCGGCATCATCTGCAAGCTTATGGGCATCCTGCCGGGCAAGAAGAAGGTGTGATCGTAGCGTGGATCGCGCTTTATCGATCCACCACCACGGTGGATCGATGAGACGTGATCCACCCGACGTGCTGTAGCGGCCTGCGCCGCGAAACGCTGGACTCGAAGGTATTCCCATGAACGACCTGCCCCACTGCGAAACCCTGCTGCTGAAGCTCGACGCTGGCGTGCTGCACGTCACCCTCGACCGCCCGGACAGCCGCAATGCCATGAGCCTGGCGATGGTCGGGGAGCTACGCGCCGTACTCGCCGCCGTGAACCAGGACCGCAACGTGCGCGCTCTGGTGCTGCGCGGCGCGGGCGGGCACTTCTGCGCAGGCGGCGACATCAAGGACATGGCCGGGGCGCGGGCCAGGGGCGGCGATGCCTACCGCGAACTGAACCGCGCGTTCGGCGCCCTGCTGGAAGAGGCGCAACAGGTTCCGCAGGTGCTGATCGCCGTTCTCGAAGGCGCGGTACTGGGCGGCGGCTTCGGCCTGGCCTGCGTGTCCGACATCGCCATCGCCTCGACGACGGCCAGGTTCGGCCTGCCGGAAACCAGCCTGGGCATCGTTCCGGCGCAGATCGCGCCCTTCGTGGTGAAACGCATAGGCCTGACCCAGGCCCGGCGCCTCGCGCTGAGCGCCACACGTTTCGACGGCCTGGAGGCGCTGCGTCTGGGCCTGGTGCATTTCAGCGAGCCTGACGCGGAGCTGGAGCAGCGGCTGCAGCAGGTGCTCGAACAGGTGCGCCAATGCGCGCCGGGCGCCAATGCGACGACCAAGGCGCTGCTGCTGGCCAGCGAAGACGAACCACTGGACGCCCTGCTCGACCGCGCCGCCGGCCTGTTCGCCGACGCGGTGCTGGGCAGCGAGGGCGTGGAAGGCACGACGGCCTTCGTGCAGAAGCGCAGGCCGAAGTGGGCCCGGTAGTGGCTCTCCCCTCTCCCGCTTGCGGGAGGGAGGTCGGCGGAGAGGGAACAAACAGACCCAGCGTTTGTAGGGTGGATGTCGCTCTTCACATCCACCGAAACACCGCACGGTGGATCGATGAAGCGCGATCCACCCTACGTTTTAACGGCAGATCGTAGGGTGGATGTCGCTCTTCACACCACCAGAACACGCACGGTGGATCGATAAGCGCGATCCACCCTACGCAAACCACAGTGGTTCGAACGGCAGGAGTAGGACAACAACATGGCTGCATTCGACAAGATCCTCATCGCCAACCGTGGCGAGATCGCCTGCCGGGTGATGCGCACCGCCATCGAACTCGGCTACCGCACCGTGGCGGTGTATTCCGAGGCCGACGCCGACGCCCGCCACGTCGAACTCGCCGACGAAGCGGTGTGCATCGGCCCGGCCCAGGTCAACCAGTCGTACCTGGTGATCGAAAACATCATCGCGGCGGCACAGAAAACCGGCGCCGACGCCATCCATCCCGGCTACGGCTTCCTCTCCGAGAATGCCGACTTCGCCCGCGCCTGCGAAGCGGCGGGCATCGTCTTCATCGGCCCGGGCGTCGAGGCGATCCACCTGATGGGCAGCAAGCGCCTGTCCAAGATCGCCATGCTGGACGCCGGCGTGCCCTGCATTCCGGGCTACGAGGGCGCCGATCAGGACGAGGCGAACCTGGCCGAACAGGCCGCGCGCATCGGCTATCCGTTGATGATCAAGGCCAGCGCCGGCGGCGGCGGCCGGGGCATGCGCCTGGTGCAAGACAGTGGCGAGCTGATCGCCGGGTTGCGCACCGCACGCTCGGAGGCGCAGAACGCGTTCGGCAACGGCGAACTGATCCTCGAGCGCGCGCTGGTCCAGCCGCGCCACGTGGAGATCCAGGTTTTCGGCGATAGACACGGCAACGTCGTGCACCTCGGCGAGCGCGACTGCTCGGTGCAGCGTCGCCACCAGAAGGTCGTCGAGGAATCGCCCTGCCCGGTGATGACACCCGCGCTGCGCCAGGCGATGGGCGATGCGGCGGTCAAGGCCGCGGCGTCGGTCAGCTACGTCGGCGCCGGCACTGTGGAGTTTCTCCTGGACGCAAACGGCGAATTCTTCTTCCTGGAGATGAACACGCGGCTGCAGGTCGAGCACCCGGTCACCGAACTGGTCACCGGCCAGGACCTGGTGGCCTGGCAGATCAAGGTCGCCGAGGGCCAGCCGCTGCCGCTGCGCCAGGAGCAGATCCAGCTCAGCGGCCACGCCATGGAGGTGCGCCTGTACGCCGAGGACCCGGCGCACGGCTTCCTGCCACAGACCGGCGAGGTGCTGCGCTGGGAGCCGGCCGAGCGCGAGGGCATCCGCATCGACCACGGCCTGCGCGAAGGCCAGCGCATCAGCCCTTTCTACGACCCGATGCTGGCCAAGGTGATCGCCTACGGCGCGACCCGCGACGAGGCGCGGCGCAAGCTGATCCGCGCGGTCGAGGACTGCGTGCTGCTGGGGGTGAACGGCAACCAGCGTTTCCTCGCCAATCTGCTCAGGCACCCGCAGTTCGCCGCCGGACGCGCCAGCACCGCCTTCATCGCCGAGCATTTCGCCGACGATGCCAGCCTGTTTCCGCAGCGCGCTGCTACCGGCGAGCTGGCCTGCGCCGCCGCCCTGCTCTACCAGTCCCACGCGCAGGCGAACCGCCAGCGTACGGGCTGGCGCAATGCGGCGCAGGCGACAGCGTGCTTCCAGCTCGGGCAGGCCGAGCAGCGTCATCGGGTGGAGCTGCGGGTGATCGAACCCGGCGCGCAGCCGCAGCTCCTCGCCCAGGTTGGCGACGCGCGTATCGCGCTGCGGCTGCTCGATGGCGACGGCCGCTGGGCGACCCTGGAAATCGATGGAGTCCGCCGGCGCCAGGCCTACCACCTGGCCGGCGACAAACTCTGGCTATACGGCGCATCCGGCAATCTGGAACTGGTCGATCTGACCCAGGCCGCGGCCGACCCTTCACAGGCGGAAGGCTCGACCACGCTCAAGGCGCCCATGGACGGCGCCATCGTCGAGGTCCTGGTGAGCGAGGGCGAGCGCGTCGCCAAGGGGCAACTGCTCGTCGTGCTGGAAGCCATGAAGATGGAGCACTCGCTCAAGGCCGGCCTCGACGGCATCGTCGTCCGGGTCCAGGCGAACAAGGGCGAGCAGGTGAAGAATCGCCAGATGCTGGTGGAGATCGAACCATCCGAAGCCTGACAAGGGCTTGCATAACAACAATGAGCGGAGAGCAACCATGTCCCTGTACGGCAAAACGCTATTCATCACGGGAGCCAGCCGCGGCATCGGCCGGGAGATCGCCCTGCGCGCGGCCCGTGACGGCGCCAACATCGTGGTCGCGGCGAAGAGCGCCGAGCCCCACGCCAAGCTGCCCGGCACCATCTTCAGCGTCGCCGAGGAAGTGGAGGAAGCCGGCGGCAGGGCCCTGCCGCTGCAACTCGACGTGCGCGATGAGAGCGCGGTGTCTGCCGCCATGGCGCAGGCGGCCGAACACTTCGGCGGGCTGGATGCGCTGGTCAACAATGCCGGCGCGATCAAGCTGCTCGGCGTCGAGAAGCTTGAGCCCAAACGCTTCGACCTGATGTTCCAGATAAATACCCGCGCAGTGATGGTCTGCAGCCAGGCGGCGCTGCCCTACCTGAAGCAAAGCGCCAACGGGCACATCCTCAGCCTTTGCCCGCCGCTGAACCTGGCGGGCAAGTGGTTCGCCCAGCACGGGCCCTACACGGTGACCAAGTACGGCATGAGCATGCTCAGCCTGGGGATGCACGAGGAGTTCGGCCGCTATGGCATCAGCGTCAACGCGCTCTGGCCGAAAACGATGATCGCCACCGCGGCGATCGAGTTCGAGCTGGGCAGCCGCGACGCCTTCCTGCGCGCCCGAACGCCCGCGATCATGGCCGACGCCGCCCACGCCATCCTCTGCACGGAAGGCCGGCAGCTCAGCGGGCGTTTGCTGATCGACGAGGAGATTCTGCGTGAACAGGGGCAAAGCGAATTCGAGCAATACCGCTTCGACCCCCAAGGCGGCAGCCTGATAAGCGATCTGTTTCTCGACTGACCGCAAGGCAGAACGGTCGGGGTGACGCGGGCGACCTACTGGCGGAAATGGAACTGCAGCTCGGCCCCTTCGATGCCGCTGTTGCGCTCCAGCTCATTGGAGATGACCCGCCCGCTGAGCTGGAACGGCTGCTGCACGTTCTCCTTCTCGGCGAACATCGGCGGCAGCAGGCCACTCTCCGACTTGGCGGTGGCCTTCTGCTTGGCTTCGGGCTCGAGGCTTTGCACCAGTTCGCGGGGCAGGCTCAGGTCCAGCTTGGGTTTGGCCAGCGTGACTTCCTCGACGGGCGTGTCTGCGGGCGTACCCTTCGCCTTGCCTTTGGATTTGACCACCGGCGCGGCCGGCGCAGGTGCCTGCGGCGCCGGCTTGGCTGCGGAGGTGTCGGCCACCACGGGCTTGGTCGCCACCGGCGGCGGCAGTTCCTTGCGCGGCGCGGCAGGTTCGACCTGGGTGACGGGCTTCGGCCTGGCAGGCTCGTTCGGCGGCCCGGCCGGCTTGTCGCCGCTGTCACAGGCGGCGAGCAGAAGCGCCAGGCAAAGGGTGGTCATTCGCGAAATCATGGCATCTATTCTATAGCGCTGAGGCCAGCCCAAGGGTTGACCCGATGGGCAATTTCCTACAACAGGCTCACGGCATCCTGGCACAGCTGAGTCGCTAGCAGGCCCAAGGTTATGAACGCCCGCTCGGCCTCGCGGTTCCACGGAATTCCGCAGTTCAGACGGACGCAATGGTTGAACTGCTCGGTGTTGCTGAAGATCAACCCGGGCGCGATGCTGATGCCCTGCTGCAATGCCCGGACCTGCAGTTCCTTGGTATTCACCCGCGCCGGCAGACTGACCCAGAGGATGAAGCCGCCGTTGGGCCGGGTGATCTGCGTACCCTCCGGGAAATGCTGCTGCACCGCGAGCTGGAACGCACTGAGGTTCTTTCGGTACTCCTGGCGTATGTAACGCAGATGACGGTCATAGCCGCCGTTTTCAAGGTAGGCGGCGACCGCCATCTGCGTGACGCTGCAGGCCGAATGGGTGGTGAACGTCTGCAGCCGCTGGATATCGTTCTGGTATTTGCCGGCTACTATCCAGCCGATTCGCACGCCCGGCGACAGGGTCTTGGAAAAGCTCGAACAGTAGATCACCCGCCCGTGCCGGTCATGGGCCTTGAGTGCCTTCACCCCGCCCTGCTCGAACATCAGCTCGCCGTAGATATCGTCTTCGATGATCTGGATATCGAACTCGTTGGCCAGGCGCAGCAGTTGCTTCTGGCGGTCCTCCGGAATCGTTCCGCCTAGCGGATTGCTCAACCGCGCGGTGAGCACCAGCGCCTTGATCGGCCACTGGTTGGCGGCCAGTTGCAATGCCTCGAGACTGATCCCGGTGGTCGGATCGCTGGGGATCTCGATGACCTTGAGGCCGAGCAGGTCGGCCAGTTGCAGCAGACCGTAATAGGTCGGCGACTCGGTAGCGATCAGGTCGCCCGGCTGGGTCAGCACGCGCAGCGACATCTGCAGGGCATCGACGCAGCCGTGGGTGATCACCACTTCCGACGGGTCGACCACCACGCCGGCATCGCGCATGCGGATCGCTACCTGCCGGCGCAGCGGCTCGAAGCCCGGGCTGAACATGTAGCTGAATGCCCGCGGGCTCTGGAACCGGGTGACCTTGGCCAGCTGCTGGTGCAACGCGCGCACGGGCAGGTAATCCACGTGCGGCACCGCCGCTCCGAATGGAAACACGCCTTCGCGGCGCGACTCGGTGAGTACCTGGTTGATGATGCTCGCCCGCGTGACCAGCCCGGGCAACTCGACGCGGGCGATGTCCGGCGTCGGCGCGGTCAGCGCCGGCGTCTGGTGCACGTAGTACCCGGACTGCGGACGCGCGCGGATCAGTCCCTGGTCTTCCAGATTGGCATAGGCCTGCAGGACGGTCGCGTGGCTGACGCTGAGCTGCGAACTCATCTTGCGCACCGAGGGCACACGCTCGCCTGGCTGGTAGACACCACGGCGGATGTCCTCGGCCAGTTGCTGGGCGATGCGCTGGTAAAGCAGGAGGTTGGTCATGGCGGCGGTCCGTAGCGTGCGTAACAGTGTCGTGATAGTCCGATGTGCACCGGCACAGTTACCTCATTCTGCTGTCCGTTTCACAATTGCGCCAGCCTGCTGGTTCGTTAGCCCATAAAAAAACCCGGCGCTCGAGATGAACGCCGGGTTGGGCTCCGCGGCCACTCAGCGTTCGTCGCTGAGGTGCCCCTGCTCGTCGGAGAAGACGATCTCCACGCGGCGGTTCTGCGCACGGCCGATGGAGGACGCATTCTCCGCGACCGGATACGCCTCGCCGAGCGCCTGCACGCGCATGCGCTTGGCGTCCACGCCGAGGTCTTCGAGCATGTCGGCCACCGACTGGGCCCGCGCGCGGGAAAGCTCCAGGTTCATCTTGGCGTCGCCGCGGGCATCGCTGTAGCCCTCGATGCGCACGATCCGACGCGGGTTGAGTTGCAGGAACTGCGCGAGCTTGAGCACGGTGCGGTTGGCCGAAGCCTTCAGCTCCGAGTGGCCGGTGTCGAACAGCACGTCGCCCAGCGTCATCACCAGCCCACGGTCGGTATTGCTGGTCAGGACGCTAGCCATCTGCGCATCGAGCAGTGCGCCCTGCTGCTGCACGCTGAGCAACTTGGCCTCGCGCAGCGTCAGTTGCAGGCGTTGACGCTCGAGTTCCAGGGCAGCCAGGCGCTCGTTGTTCTGGGTCAGCTTGCCGTGCTCGGTGGCGATCGCGCTGTAGCGCTGGCTCAGGTAGGCGAAGTGAACGACATCGTCGTCGCTCCCCGAATAGCTGGACAAGCGGTCGGCACGCGCCAGCGACTCGCCTGCGCGAATCACATCCTTGGGCGCCGCGTGCAACACCTCGGCGTTGTCCTTCACCGCATCGAACGCGGCATGCGCCTGTTCCAGCGCCTGCTGAGCCTGAGGCGAGGTGGCGCAACCGGCAAGAGCAAGAAGGCAGACACCTCCCGCCGCAGCGAGAAAACGGCTCATTGCTGCTCTCCCAGTTGCTTGCGCAGGCGGTTCAGCTTGCCGTGCAGGTCGGCCAACTGAGCCTCGCTCTTGCTGGTCAGCACCCGCGCCTCGGCAAGCCGTGCGTCCAGTTCGGCCTGCTCGGCCAGAACCCGCGCGCGCTTGTAGTCCTGGTCGGCGATGGCGCTCTGGGCGGCAGCCAGCTTGGTCTCGGCAAGCACCAGTTCGTCCATCTGTTCGACGGCACCGACGGCCTTGGCCTGGGCCACGGCCTGTTCGGTCAGGCGAATCTGTTCGGCGGGGATGGGATCGGTGGCGCAACCGGCGAGAAACATGAACGCCACGCCGGCGGCGAATAAGCGATTACTCAAAACGGATTCCTATGGAGTCGATTCACTGGCCGTCTGGGCGTTTTCCTGCTCCCAGCGCTCGAGATTGCTCTGCAGCAGGGTCTGCGGCAGACCGGCAGCGCTCAATTCTGTCATTTTCTTCGCCAGTTGTCCGCGCAACCAGGGCTCGTTGCAGGCCGAATCGTGGGACAGCGTGAGAAACAGCCCCTCGCTGGAAACCGGTGGAGACAGCACTTCGAGCTGGTCGGCGATGTTCATCTTGCGCGCCAGCGCGAGCCCCGGGTACTGCTCGTAGATCACGTAATCGCTGCGCTCGAGCAGCAGCATCTGGAAGGCCTGGTTCAGGCTCGGCACCGTTTCCAGCTGCAGGTTTTCCTGGGCGAAGGTATCGAATGCCTGGCCGAAGCTGTTGTTCACCAGGGTTCGCCCGCTGTGGCCACGCAAATCGTCCCAGGCACTGTAGGGGAACGTCTCGCCTTGACGAATCCACACCACGCTGGGGGTCTCGTAAATGGCCGGATGGATGTAGTCCATGGTGTCCAGCCGCGCCGAGGTCAGGAAGGCCCCGGCGAGAAGATCGACGCGCCCGGTACGCACTTCATCCTGAGCACGTGACCAGGGGCCGGTGTAGATCACATCGATCGTGACCCCGAGTTCCTTGCCAATGTGCTTGAGCAGATCGGCGTTGGCCCCGACCAATTGCTTGGGGTTCTTCGGGTCGCGCCACAGGTAAGGCGGATATTCGGGGTTGCCGGTAGCGACCAGACGCTCGCATTTGCCGGCGGCCATGAGCCAATTTGGAACAAGAGCGAATCCCAACAGCAACGATGTAAACCAGGCGTATCTGCCCATGCTGGATCTCGGCCGATAGTCAAAAACGGTCTGTCGTAACGGGACGCCCTACCGCCTATCCGCCGCTACGCTATCCGTCCTTGTACAAAATCCACGGCCCCATGAACAGGAAATAATGACAATTCGGTGATCTGGGCACATTCCGCGCCCACAAAAAAGCCCGCTCGAAAGCGGGCTTTTTCAGATCGGGCGTCGGATTAGAGCTGCTTTTCCAGCTCCGGCACGGCCTCGAACAGATCCGCCACCAGACCGTAATCGGCCACCTGGAAGATCGGTGCTTCTTCATCCTTGTTGATCGCGACGATCACCTTGGAGTCCTTCATGCCGGCCAGGTGCTGGATCGCACCGGAGATACCGACGGCGATGTACAGCTGCGGCGCGACGATCTTGCCGGTCTGGCCGACCTGCATGTCGTTCGGCACGAAGCCGGCGTCGACCGCGGCGCGCGATGCACCCACGGCGGCGCCGAGCTTGTCGGCCAGCGAGTACAGGTGGCTGAAGTTGTCGCCGTTCTGCATGCCGCGACCGCCAGATACGACGATCTTCGCGGCCGTCAGCTCAGGACGGTCGGATTTGGCGAGTTCCTCACCGACGAAGGACGAAACGCCTGCATCGTGGGCAGCACCGACAGCCTCGACGCTGGCCGAACCGCCTTCTGCGGCGACGGCGTCGAAACCGGTGGCACGTACTGTGATGACCTTCACCGAGGCGCTCGATTGCACGGTGGCGATGGCGTTACCGGCATAGATCGGGCGCTTGAAGGTGTCAGCCGATTCGACTGCCACGATCTCGGAGATCTGGTCGACATCCAGCTTGGCGGCGACGCGCGGCATGATGTTCTTGCCGTTGGCGGTGGCGGCGCTGAGCACGTGGCTGTAGCCACTCGCCAGCTCGACGACCAGCGGGGCGACGTTTTCCGGCAGTTGATGCGCGTAGGCCGCGTTGTCGGCAACCAGCACCTTGCTCACACCGGCAATCTTCGCGGCGGCAGCGGCCACGTCGGCAACGCCGTCGCCGGCGACCAGCACGTGGATGTCGCCACCGATCTTGGCGGCGGCGGCAACGGTATTCAGGGTCGAGGGCGCAACGGCGGTGTTGGCCTGCCCGACGGTGACGTAGTCAGCGATAACCAAGATCGTCATTTAGATTACCTTCGCTTCGTTCTTCAGTTTTTCGACCAGTTCAGCCACCGACTTGACCTTGATACCGGCGCTGCGTACGGCAGGCGCTTCGACTTTCAGGGTCTTGTTGGTGGAAACCACGGATACACCCAGCGCATCGGGCGTCAGGGTTTCCAGCGGCTTCTTCTTGGCTTTCATGATGTTCGGCAACGAGGCGTAACGCGGCTCGTTGAGGCGCAGGTCGGTGGTGACGATCGCCGGCAGGTTCAGAGCGACGGTCTGCAGACCGTCATCGATTTCGCGGGTAACGTTGACCTTGTCGCCGGAGACTTCGACCTTGGAGGCGAAGGTGCCCTGACCGTAGCCGGTCAGCGCCGCTAGCATCTGGCCGGTCTGGTTGTTGTCGCTGTCGATCGCCTGCTTGCCGAGGATCACCAGTTGAGGCTGCTCCTTGTCGACCACGGCCTTGAGCAGCTTGGCCACGGCCAGCGAGGTCAGTTCTTCGCTCGACTCGACCAGCACGGCGCGGTCGGCACCCAGTGCCAGTGCGGTGCGCAGCTGTTCCTGTGCGGCGCTCGGGCCGATGCTGACGACCACTATCTCGGTGGCCACGCCCTTCTCCTTCAGGCGAACCGCTTCTTCCACGGCAATTTCGCAGAAGGGGTTCATCGACATCTTCACGTTCGCAAGGTCAACGCCGGAGTTGTCCGCTTTGACGCGAACCTTGACGTTGTAGTCAACCACTCGTTTGACAGCTACAAGAACCTTCATGGATTCCTCGTTGTTCTCCGGTGAAAAAGAAACCCGTCAGACAGGCCTGATGGGCATTGCATGTCGGCCGGGACCGACTGTCGAACTGTACGTCAACCGCAAAATGGCTCGTATCTTGACCGTATCGCCCAATCGGGTCAATACGAGGAAAAGATCCCAAAACAGCCGCCAAAGCCTATTCTATCAGGCTTTGCGCAGATTCAAACAAACGTTTGTATTGGACCCGCACGAGGGTGTGGATATAATGCGCGCAGCTCTGGTCAGGGAAAGACCGGCACCATCATAAAACCGAAGAGCCTTGATTAGGAGATAGCTGTGGAACGCGAATACATGGAATTCGACGTCGTCATCGTAGGCGCTGGCCCTGCTGGTCTGTCCGCCGCCTGTCGATTGAAGCAAAAGGCCGCCGAAGCGGGCCAGGAAATCAGCGTCTGCGTGGTCGAGAAAGGTTCCGAGGTCGGCGCCCACATTCTATCTGGCGCCGTGTTCGAGCCGCGCGCCCTGAACGAACTCTTTCCCGACTGGAAAGCGCTCGGCGCACCGCTCAACACGCCGGTGAAGCGCGACGACATCTATCTGCTGAATAGCGCAGACAAAGCCACCAAGGTCCCGAACTTCTTCGTGCCCAAGCCGATGCACAACGAAGGCAACTACATCATTTCCCTCGGCAACCTGTGCCGCTGGCTGGCCCAGCAGGCGGAGAACCTCGGCGTCGAAATCTATCCGGGCTTCGCCGCCCAGGAAGCGCTGATCGACGAGAGCGGCATCGTCCGCGGCATCGTCACCGGCGATCTCGGCGTCGATCGCGAAGGCCATCCGAAAGAAGGCGTGTTCACCCCCGGCATGGAGCTGCGCGGCAAGTACACGCTGTTCGCCGAGGGCTGCCGCGGTCATATCGGCAAACAGCTGGGCAAGCGCTACAACCTGGCCAAGGATGCCGACCCGCAGCACTACGGCATCGGCATCAAGGAACTCTGGGAAATCGACCCGGCCAAGCACGAGCAAGGCCTGGTGGTACACACCTCCGGCTGGCCGCTGAACAAGGAAAACCCGGGCGGTTCGTTCCTCTATCACCTGGAGAACAACCAGGTCGTCGTCGGGCTGATCGTCGACCTCGCCTACAGCAACCCGCACCTGTCGCCGTTCGACGAGTTCCAGCGCTACAAGCACCACCCGGTGATCAAGCAGTACCTGGAAGGAGGCAAGCGCATTTCCTACGGCGCACGCGCGCTGGTCAAGGGCGGCTACAACTCGCTACCGAAGATGGTCTTCCCCGGCGGCGCGCTGATCGGCTGCGACCTCGGCACACTCAACGCGGCCAAGATCAAGGGCAGCCACACCGCGATGAAGTCCGGCATGCTCGCCGCCGAAGCCATCGCCGAGGCGCTCGCCGCCGGTCGCGAGGCCGATGAGCTGAACAACTACGTGGACGGTTTCAAGGCCAGCTGGCTGCATGACGAGCTGTACCAGACCCGCAACTTCGGCCCGGCGATGCACAAGTTCGGCCCGCTGCTCGGCCCGGCGTTCAGCTTCGTCGAGTACAACCTGCTCGGTGGCAAGTTGCCGTTGACCCTGCACGACACGCGCATGGATCACACCTGCCTGAAGAAAGCCGCGGAAGCCGAGAAGATCAGCTACCCGAAACCGGACGGCAAGATCAGCTTCGACAAGCTCTCCTCGGTATTCCTCTCCAGCACCAACCACGAAGAGGATCAGCCGATCCACCTGAAACTGACCGATCCGAGCATTCCGATCGGCCAGAACCTCCCGCTGTACGACGAACCGGCCCAGCGTTACTGCCCGGCAGGCGTCTATGAGGTGGTGACTCAGGAAGATGGCGAGAAGCGCTTCCAGATCAACGCGCAGAACTGCGTCCACTGCAAGACCTGCGATATCAAGGACCCGGCGCAGAACATCACCTGGGTCGCCCCGGAAGGCACCGGCGGGCCGAACTACCCCAACATGTGAGTAATGAAAAAGGCCCCTCGGGGCCTTTTTTGTGGGGTGCGGAAAAGCGCGGGCATCAAGCCGGCAGCCGTCCGATGGGGAAGAAAACGCCGCTGCTCCAGACACCCAGCCAGCACTCGCCATCCTGATCGCGCGGCACCGCCAGCTCGACCATCTGGTAGAAGACATTGCGGTGAATCAGCGCATCGAGGTTGCCGCGCACCCGCAGATAAGGCGCAGGTTCCGCGGTGTCCTTGTCGAGCATCACCCGGATCGGATGCTCTTCACCGGCCACGATTTCATCATCGACATTGCTCATGAAGCGCAGTACCTGGCGCTCGCCCTCGCCTTCCACCTGCAACGTCAGCGCCACGAACGGCGCGTCGTCCACCCTGATGCCGACCTTTTCCACGGGCGTGATCAGAAAATAATCGTCGCCATCGCGCCGGATGATGGTGGAGAAGAGCTTGACCATTGGCTTTCGCCCGATCGGTGTTCCCAAGTAGTACCAGGTGCCGTCCCGGGCGATGCGCATGTCGATGTCGCCGCAGAAGTCGGGGTTCCACAAGTGCACGGGCGGCAGGCCTTTCTTTTCCCCCTTGGGGATCTGCGCCAGAAGATCGTTGGCCTTGCCTGATTCGCTCATGCTCACCTCGTGTTCAGCCCCAGCAGACGCTGGGCATAGTCGCGCAGCGGCGGCGCCAGCAGGTCTTCCGGGCGTTGATCGTAGAACGTCAGAAAACCGCCCCGGTTGCGGATGCGTGCAGTGTCCACCAGGAAATTGGTGCTGGTCTCGACCAGCATCAGCTGGATGACCCCACGATCGGTGCCCAGGCGGTCGAGCGCCTCCTGGTCCTCCCACTCCTCCACCGTGCCTATGCGGTCGTCGGCGCTGGCGAAACGGGCGTACAGCAGGTAATGCGCGCCGAAGCTGCGCGCCTCGGCCATCGCCTCGTCCAGCCCGAGCGGACCACGTGCGCGGCGAACCATCGGAAAATACTCGACGAAACCGTTGAAGGCTTCCTCGGCGACGACGTTGGGTCGCGGGTAGGCGCTACCGGGCGGAATGAAATACCCCTGGGCGATATAAATGAAGGAGTCGGGTTGCAGACGCCGGTTGTTCGCCCGCTCGGTGGCACTGTGATCGAGGATGCCGGCGTCGGCCAGTTGATAGCGGGTGCCCTCGGCCATGTCGCTGACCTTCATGCAGCCGCTCAGGCAAAGCAGCACCAACCACGGAATCATGGGTCGCATCGAATCTTCTCCTGGCGCCGGCGACGGGAAACCGGCGGATGGACGGTCAATGCAGCTTCCGCGCCATCACTACAACGGACCGAACATGCGGGGAGAAATTCAGCGGACGAGTGGCCGCGCCACCCGCAGGAACCGCCCGCAGCCCTCAGGCAGCGGGCGTATCGCCGTCGCGCTTGCGCTTGTTGCCCATGCGCACGCCGATGTCCATGAGGAACTGGAAGAAGCCTTCCTGATCCTCCAGCACATTGCTCCAGAACGGCGAGTGGTAGAGCGCGACCGCGCCGTGCACCAGCGCCCAGGCGGCGCAATAGTGGAAATACGGCGGCACGTTCTCCAACTTGCCCTCGGCGATACGGCCTTCGATCAGGCGGGTCAGACGCTGGAAGTTCGAGGCGCGGATCTTGTGCAGCTCCTCGATCATTTCCGGCACCTGGTTGCCCTTGACGACCTTCTCCTCGAGCCGGTCGAACAGCCGGTAGCGCTGCGGATCGCGCATGCGGAACTCGAAGTAGGCGCGCGACAGCGCTTCCTTGTCGTTGTCGAGCTTGTCCGAGTGGAACAGCTCGTTGAGGTCGCGCTCGTAGTCGAGCATCAGGCGCAGGTAAATCTCCGCCTTCGACTTGAAGTGCTTGTAGATCGTGCCTTTGCCGATACCGACTGCGTCGGCGATCATCTCGACAGTGACGCTGTCTTCACCTTGCTCGAGGAACAGCTTGAGCGCGGTGTCGAGGATCTCCTGCTCACGGCGGCGGAATTCTCGGACCTTACGGGGTTCTTTCTGCATAGGAAGACTAAGGTGAAAATCGAAGCGGGATATTATGCCCAACCGGCCGCAAATTGCACGGAACATCCATCATGTATGCCTTTCAAGACGAGTTCCCGCAGGCTTTGGGTCTGCGTTATCTGAATCACGCCGCGGTGGCCCCCTGGCCAAAACGCGCGAGCCTGGCGATAAGCGCCTTCGCCGAAGAGAACGCCACGCACGGCGCGCGTGACTACCCGCAATGGCTGGACGTGGAACACCGCCTGCGCGAACGCCTGCGACGCCTGCTTAACGCGCCCGGCATCGCGGATATCGCGCTGGTGAAGAACACCTCCGAGGCGCTGTCGTTCGTGGCCTTCGGCCTCGACTGGCGCAGCGGCGACCAGGTGATCATCAGCGACGAGGAGTTTCCGTCCAACCGCGTCGTCTGGGAGGCGCTCAAGCCGCAGGGTGTCGAGGTGATCCAGGTCAGACTGGTCGGCAAGGACCCCGAAGCCGCGCTGCTCGCCGCCTGCGGACCACGAACGCGACTGATGGCCATCAGTGCGGTGCAATACGCCAGCGGACTGCGCCTGGACCTGCCGCGCCTGGGCCAGGGCTGCCAGCAGAACGGCGTGCTCCTTTGCATCGACGCTATCCAGCAACTGGGCGCCCTGCCCTTCGATGTCCAGGCCAGCCACTGCGCCTTCGCCATGGCTGACGGACACAAGTGGATGCTCGGTCCGGAAGGCCTCGGCGTGTTCTATTGCCGCCGCGATCTGCGCGACCAGCTGAAGCTGCACGAATACGGCTGGCACATGCTGGAGCACGCTGGCGACTACGACCGTGTCGACTGGGAACCGGCACGCAGCGCACGCCGCTTCGAATGCGGCAGCCCGAACATGCTCGGCGCCATGGGCCTGGAAGCCAGCCTGTCGTTGCTCGAAGAGGTCGGCATGGACGCGGTGGGCAAGGCGCTGGAAGAGCGCGTGCAATGGCTGCAGGAAGGGCTGCAGGCAATTCCCGGCGTCCGCCTGCACAGCCCGCTGAACCCGGCCCGCCGCGCCGGAATCCTGACCTTCAGCCTGAACGGCTGCGACAACGCCGCCCTGTTCGACCATCTGAAACAGCATCAGGTGGTTTGCGCCCAGCGAGGCGCCGGCATTCGCTTGTCGCCGCACTTCTACACCGAAACGCGGGTAATCGAGGAGACCCTGAACGTGCTGCGTCAGAAGGTAGAGGGGTGAGTGCTCAGCAAACGCAGCGGTATTCCAAATCTGTTTAAAAAACGATCAGCATTCGCTGGACGCCACGCCGCCCTGGTCAATAATCCATTCACCGGATGCGGCGTTTTCCCCCGAACGTCGAACGGCCAGGCGCCGTGGACCGCGCGTCCTGATGCAACTCCTAAATGGTCTTGACCCGGATTCACCCCCAGAACCCGGGTTTTTTTTGCCTGCTCAGAGCCGCGCGAGCGGGAACAGCCGCTTGAAGTTGGCCGTGGTCTGCTCGGCCAGCGTGTCAAAGCCGACCCCGCGCAGCTCGGCGAGGAACTCCGCCACTTCACGTACGTATTGCGGCAGGTTGGGCTTGCCGCGATGGGGGATCGGTGCGAGGTAAGGCGAATCAGTTTCCACCAGCAGGCGATCCGCTGGCACCTGCCGCGCCACTTCGCGCAGTGCGTCGGCGTTGCGGAAGGTGACGATGCCCGACAGCGAGATGTAGAACCCGATATCCAGCGCCGCCTTGGCCATTTCCCAGTCCTCGGTGAAGCAGTGCAGCACGCCGGCTTGGGGCAGCGCCGCCTCGCGCAGCAGCGCGAGGGTGTCCGCCCGCGCTTCGCGGGTATGCACGATGACCGGCTTGCTGGTGATCTGCGCCGCCCGCAGGTGCAGACGGAATGCCTGCCGCTGCACCTCGGCCGCCTCCGGTTCGTAGTGATAGTCCAGACCGGTCTCGCCGATGGCGGCGACGCGCGGATGCTCGAGCTCGGCCAACAGCCAGTCGAGAGCCGGCGCGGCGCCGGGCTGAAGGTCCAGCGGATGCACGCCAACCGAACAGTGCACATCGGCATACCGCTCGGCCAGCGCCTTCACGGCCGCGGCGTTGTCCGCGCTCACGCCGATGCAGAGGAAATGTCCGACGCCGCGCGCGCGCGCCGCCTCCAGCGCGGCATCGAGAGAGCCGCCGTGGGCAGCCAGGTCGAGGCGATCGAGGTGGCAATGGGAGTCGACGAGCATGGCAAATCTACGAGGATGAGGAAGGTATGGCGGGCGCCAACGGGTTGGGTCACATCGTGTGGGTCGGGCGATCGGACTTCAACGCGCCGGCGAGGTAGGTCTCGATCTTGTTGCGGGCGGTGTTGTCACCCTCGTTGAACTGCACGCCTACACCGGCGGCGCGGTTGCCCTGGGCACCCTTCGGCGTGATCCAGACCACCTTACCGGCCACCGGAATCTTCTCAGGCTCGTCCATCAGGTTCAGCAGCATGAACACTTCGTCACCGAGCTTGTAGCTCTTGTTGGTGGGGATGAACAGACCGCCGTTCCGGATGAAGGGCATGTAGGCGGCATACAGCACGGATTTGTCCTTGATGGTCAGGGACAGGATTCCGTTACGCGGACCCAGGTTCGGTGGCAGGCTCATGCGGTATCCCAATGCGGTAGTTGACGCGATTCTAGCCCGGCCCAGGCAGGCTTGCCCACTGCACGAGGAGAGCCTCGAGAAGCAGCACACGGTTCAGATTGGCTTTGCCGAGAACCTTCTGCCGCTGCGCCAACAGCCAGTCCTGCATCGACAACAGTTTGCCCTGCGGAGTTTTGTCCGCCAGATACTGGACGACCTTGCGCATGTCCGCCGGCCCGAGCCCGTCTTCATCACGGGTCAGTTGATAGCGCAGCATCAGCTGCGCCCACTGATGGAACCAGTCGAACAGCAGTTGCAGCGGTACGGCGTTCCAGCCTTCGGCCAACTGGCTGGCGCCCTGCTGCTGCTTGAGCAGCTTCTTCACCCCATCGACGACCTGCGCGCGTAGCTCGAGCACACCCTGCCCATGCAGGCGCTTAGCCGCCAGCGGCGAGCCGCCGGCCAGCTCGAGCAGCTCGGCGAGCATCTCCGGCGTCGCCTCCGGAAGGTTGGCGGAGAGCCAGGCCAGACTCTGCTCGGCACTCGGCAGCGGGCAGGCCTGCTGTACGCAGCGACTCCTGACGGTGGGCAGCAGGCGGCTGGGCTGATGGCTGATCAGCAGCAGCACGGTGTTCCCCGAGGGCTCCTCGAGGCTCTTGAGCAGCGCGTTGGCGGCGTTGAGGTTCATCGCCTCGACGGGCTCGACGAGGATCACCTTGCGCCCGCCGAGTTGCGCCGTCTGCACCACGAATGACACCAGCTCACGCACCTGGTCGACCTTGATCGGCTTGTCGGCCTCTTCGGGCTCCAGCACGAAATTGTCCGGGTGGGTGCCTGCCGCCAACAGATGGCAGGCCTTGCATTGACCACAGGCATCGGCGCCCTGCGGTTGCAGGCAGAGCAGCCGGGCCATCAGCCGCTCGGCGAAGGCGCGCTTGCCGATTCCGGCCGGGCCGTGCAGCAGATAGGCGTGAGCATGCTGGCTGCGCGTGGCCATCTGCTGCCAGAGCGCGGCCTGCCACGGAAAGGCTTCAGCCACGGGCGAACTCCAGCAACTCGGGCAGCAGCCCATCGAGCGCGCGCTGTACGGCGTCCAGCGGCTGCGCCGCATCGACGATGCGGTAGCGCGCCGGCACGGCGGCGGCGCGGGTGAGATAGGCCTGGCGCACCGCTTCGAAGAAGCCACGGCCCTCCTGCTCGAAGCGATCGAGACGGCCACGCGCGGCAGCGCGCGACAGGCCGATTTCCACAGGCAGGTCGAAGATCAGCGTCAGCTGCGGGCGCAGGTCGCCCTGGACGAACGCCTCGAGTTCGGCAATACGCGCCGTGGACAAGCCGCGACCGCCGCCCTGGTAGGCGTAGGTGGCATCGGTGAATCGATCGCAGAGCACCACGCAACCACGCGCCAGCGCCGGACGGATGACCTCGGCCAGATGCTGCGCGCGAGCGGCGAACACCAGCAGCAGCTCGGTATCGGCCGCCATGGGCTCGTCGCTAGGTGCCAGCAACAGCTCGCGAATGCGCTCGGCCAGCGGTGTGCCGCCCGGCTCGCGGGTCAGCAGCACTTCGACGCCGCTCGCCCGCAGGCGCCCGGCGAGGTACTCGCGATTGGTGCTCTTGCCGGCGCCTTCCGGGCCTTCCAGGGTGACGAACAGGCCGCTCACGGGGCTTCCTTCTGCTGGGATTGCGGGGGAACGGGAATCGGCGCCGGACTGGAACGGTAATCGGCGCGGCGCTTTAACTGGTACTCGCGCACCGCACGGTTGTGCGACTCCAGGTCGTCGGAGAACAGGTGGCTGCCGTCGCCCCGGGCGACGAAGTACAGGCTGCTACCGGGCTCCGGATGCAGGGCGGCGTGGATCGCCTCGCGGCCGACCAGAGAGATCGGCGTCGGCGGCAGCCCGGCGACCATGTAGGTGTTGTAGGGATTGGCCTCGCGCAGGTGGGCGCGCGTCAGCTTGCCGTTGTAGCGCTCGCCCAGGCCATAGATCACGGTCGGATCGGTCTGCAGCAGCATGCCCAGACCCAGGCGGCGGATGAACACGCCGGCGATCTGCCCGCGTTCGGATGGCACGCCGGTTTCCTTCTCCACCAGCGAGGCCATGATCAGCGCCTGGTAGGCGTCGGCGTACGGCAAGCCTTCGGCGCGCTGCGCCCATTCCTCGTCGAGCACCTGTTGCAGGCGCTGCCTGGCCTGCTTCAGCAGGTCGATGTCCTTGGTGCCGCGCACGTAGCGATAGGTGTCCGGGAAGAAGCGCCCTTCAGGATGTGCGCCAGATTCGCCCAGGCGCGCCATCAGCTCGCGGTCGTCCACGCCGGCGAGGGTCTGCTCCAGCTTGGTCTGTTTCTCCAGCGCCTGGCGCACCTGATGGAAATTCCAGCCCTCCACCAGCGTCAGGCTGTACTGAACGACCTCACCGTGCTGCCACAGGCGAAGCAGATCCGCGGCGCTCATGTTCGGCGTGAGACGGTACTCGCCGCTGTGCAGGCTCTGCCCGGACAGATTGAAACGCCAGTAGAGGCGAAGCCAGAACGAATCGCGCAGCACGGCTTCGCTCTCCAGCTCACCCAGCAGGCCACCTGGCGTGCTGCCAGTGGGCACCTCGAGCAGGCGCTCCTCGGCGAGGGCCAGCGGCTGCTGCAGCGCCTCGCGTTGCCGCCAGGCGCAGAAACCCAGCGCAAGACCGCCGAGCAATACGCCAACCTCGAGCAGAATCAACAATTTGCGTATCACGAATCAGAAATCCAGAAGCGTGCGGAGGATGCCCTGCAGTTTACGGGTGAGCGCCCCGGCGGGCCAGACATGTCCCTCCAGACGGCGCACGGGCCAGATTCCATAAAGGCTATTGCAGAGAAACACTTCGTCGGTAGCGAGCAACTCGTCGTAATCGACATCCCGGATCTCAACCAAGATCTGCTGTTCCGCCGCCTGCTCTAGCAGCCAGGCCCGCATCACCCCGGCGACACCGCAGCGGCTCAGCTCGGCGGTAATCAATCGGCCCTCGCGGACCAGGAACAGGTTGCTGAAAACCCCCTCCACCACCCGTCCCGACATGTCCCGCATCAGCCCCTCGGCATAGCGCGGCTCCTGCCACTCGCCACGGGCGATGACCTGCTCGAGCCGGTTCAGGTGCTTCATACCGGCCAGCAATGGCTGCTCGGCGAGGCGCGTGCGACAGGGAAACAGTTCGACGCCCTGAGAGACGTTGGCTGGCGCATAGGATGGCCAGGGACTGCCGAACAACAACCGGCGCGGCGTGGCCGCGCCAAGCGGCGCATAACCGCGGGCACCGTCGCCGCGGGTGACGACCAGCTTGGCGACGCCCTCACCCAACTGCGTGGCGAAAGCCAACAGCTCGGCGCGCAGCAGCGCCTGGTCGAGGGGGATGGACAGCCGTCGGCAGCCGTCGGCCAGCCGCGCCAGATGATGTTCGAGCAGCCGTGGGCGGGCGCTGCGCACGGCGATGGTCTCGAAAAGCCCATCACCGTAGGCGAGGCCGCGATCCAGACTGGACAGCGTCTCGCTGGGTCGACCGTCGACCCAGCGGAGCATCAGTCGGCGAACCGGCTGAACACCAGCGAACCGTTGGTGCCGCCGAAACCGAAGGAGTTGGTCAGTACGACGTCGATCGGCCGCGCCTTGGCCTGGTTCGCCACGAAATCGAGGTCGCAGCCCTCGTCCGGTTCCTCCAGGTTGATGGTTGGCGGCGCGACCTGGTCGCGGATCGCCAGCACGCTGAAGATCGCCTCGACCGCGCCCGCCGCACCCAGCAGGTGACCGGTCATGGACTTGGTCGAACTGACCGACAGCGCGTAGGCGTGATCGCCGAAGACGCTCTTGATCGCCATCGCCTCGGCGAGATCGCCAGCCGGCGTGGAAGTGCCGTGGGCATTGATGTACTGCACCTGTTCCGGATTCAGCGAAGCGTCGCGCAGCGCGTTGCGGATGCAGCGGGCGGCACCGGCGCCATCATCGGGCGGCGAAGTCATGTGGTAGGCGTCGCCACTCATGCCGAAGCCGACCAGCTCGGCATAGATGGTCGCGCCGCGCGCCTTGGCATGCTCGAGTTCTTCCAGCACCAGCGCGCCGGCACCGTCGGACAGCACGAAGCCGTCCCGGCCCTTGTCCCAGGGACGGCTGGCGCGCTGCGGATCGTCATTGCGCGTGGACAGCGCCCGCGCGGCGGCGAACCCGCCGATGCCCAGGCCGCTGGCGGCCATTTCCGAGCCGCCGGCGATCATTACGTCGGCTTCGCCATAGGCGATGTTCCGCGCGGCCATGCCGATGCAATGGGTGCCAGTGGTACAAGCCGTGGCGATGGCGTAGTTCGGCCCCTGGATACCCAGATGGATGGACAGGAAGCCGGACACCATGTTGATGATCGACCCGGGCACGAAGAACGGCGAAATGCGCCGCGGCCCCTGCTCGATCAGCGATTTGCAGTTGTTCTCGATGTTGGTCAGGCCGCCGATACCGGAGCCCATGGCCACGCCGATGCGCTCACGATTGGCATCGGTGACCTCCAGCCCGGAATCGCGAACCGCCTGGAAGCTGGCGGCCAGTCCGTACTGGATGAACAGGTCGATCTTGCGAGCTTCCTTGGCCGAGAGGTATTCCTCGACATTGAAATTCCTCACCGAGCCCCCGAAACGGGTGCTGTAGGCGGAAAGGTCCATGTGCTCGATGGGAGCGATGCCACTGCGGCCGGCGAGAATTCCCTCCCAGCTGCTCGGCACATCGGTCCCCAGCGGCGACAACATACCCACACCGGTGACCACGACGCGTCTGCGCGACACTGCTATATCCTCTTCTTATCGTGCGCCCTGGAATGGCGCTTAAAGAAAAGCCGCACGCCCCGAAAGGCAGTGCGGCTTTTCCCAGTCGGAAAGTCGACGATTACGAGATCACTGCGCGTGCGCGTTGATGTAATCGATGGCTTCCTGAACAGTGGTGATCTTCTCAGCTTGCTCGTCCGGGATCTCGGTCTCGAATTCCTCTTCCAGAGCCATCACCAGCTCGACGGTGTCAAGAGAGTCCGCGCCCAGGTCTTCGACGAAGGAAGCACTGTTGGTCACTTCCTCTTCTTTGACGCCGAGTTGCTCAGCGACGATTTTCTTGACGCGTTCTTCGATGGTGCTCATGTTTTGTTTTCACTCCTAGTGGACAAGTCCCGGCAGCTGGGCTGCGGGTAAGTGTATAGAAAGGGTTTTCCGCTTTTCAAGCTGAACGCCACCGACCTTCCCTGAGCCGTACGACGCCGCCTATTCTACCAGCGATAATTGGGAGCGGATTCTAGACCGTTCCTGTGACAGATTCCTTAAGGATTCCGTCACATTAGCTCATGTACATGCCGCCGTTGACCGGAATGGTCGCACCGGTGACATAGGACGCGCCATCCGACGCAAGGAAAGCCACGACCTTGGCGATTTCCTCGGCTTGCCCCAGACGGCCCAGCGGAATCTGTCCAAGCAACGCATCACGTTGCGCTTCCGGCAATTCACGGGTCATGTCGGTATCGATGAAGCCCGGCGCTACCGCATTGACGGTAATCGCCCGCGAACCAACTTCACGCGCCAGCGCGCGACCAAACCCCTCGAGACCGGCTTTGGCTGCGGCATAGTTGGCCTGGCCACCGTTGCCCATGGCGCCGACGACCGAACCGATATTGATGATACGGCCCCAACGCGCCTTGGTCATACCGCGCAGAACGGCCTTGGACAGACGGAACAGGCTGTTGAGGTTGGTATTAATGACCTCGAACCACTCATCGTCTTTCATGCGCAACATCAGGTTATCACGCGTGATCCCTGCGTTATTGACGAGGATCGATGGTTGACCGAGATGCTGCTGGATGTGCTCCAGGGTACTCGAGACCGACTCGCTGTCGGTCACGTCGAGGACTAGGCCAGCCCCTTCGATGCCGTTCTGCTTTAGGGTTTCAGCGATACGTTCGGCGCCGGCGGGCGTCGTGGCAGTGCCGATGACGATCGCACCCTGGCGACCCAATTCGAGGGCGATGGCCTGGCCGATACCGCGACTCGCGCCGGTGACCAGCGCCACCTTACCTTGCAAACTCATACTCTTCTCCATGCTCAGGCCAGCGTCGCGCGTGTCGCGGCGAAGGCTTCGGGGGTATCCAGATTGTGCGTGCGGAGGTCTTTCACGCAGCGTTTGTTCAGGCCGCTCAACACCTTGCCAGGACCGCACTCGACAAGATCGGTCACACCCTGTTCGCTCAAGCGAACGATCGACTCGACCCAGCGGACCGGGCTATACAGCTGCGCCAGCAGGTCGCGCTGAAGGGTGTCCAGATCGGCAACTACCGCTGCGCTGACGTTCTGCACCAGCGGAATGCTCGGCGCCTGCCAGGCAATCGCCTGAACCGACTCGGCAAAGCGCTCGGCAGCCGGCCGCATCAGTTCGCAGTGTGACGGCACGCTCACCGGCAGAGGCAGCGCTCGCTTGGCGCCGCGGGCCTTGCAGGCCTCCATGGCACGCGCCACGGCAGCCGCACCGCCTGCGATCACGACTTGGCCGGGGGCATTGAAATTCACCGCACTGACCACTTCGCCCTGAGCCGCCTCGGCACAGGCAGCCAGAACGTCGGCGTCATCGAGCCCGATGATCGCAGCCATCCCGCCCTGCCCGGCCGGCACTGCCTGCTGCATCAACTGTCCACGACGCTCGACCAGCTTCACCGCTGAGGCGAACGGCAGGCTGCCGGCAGCCACCAGAGCGGAATACTCGCCGAGGCTGTGCCCGGCAACGAAGGCGGGCGTGGCGCCACCCTCGGCCAACCAAAGGCGCCAGAGCGCGATCGATGCCGCGAGGATGGCCGGCTGGGTTTTGTCGGTTTCGTTGAGACGCTCCACAGGGCCCTGCTGGATCAACGCCCAGAGGTCATAGCCGAGCGCATCGGACGCTTCAGCAAAAGTCTGTAGAACAGTTCCCGGCTGTGCACCATGCTCAGCCAGCATGCCGAGCGACTGCGAGCCTTGACCGGGAAACACGAATGCGAGGGGTGCGGACATTGCAACGGGCCCTTTTTGAATCTCTTATCGGAAAAACGCCCGACATGCAGTCCGCTTGCCGGCGTCGCGAATCATCTTTGGATGTCAGAGGATCGAAAACGGTCACACATCCTACAGCAACAGATCTTCGAGGCGCCCATGCAGACGGCGAGGCAGGTTCTCCCGCACCTCCACGACCGCGCGGCGAATAGCGCTCTGAAAACCCTCCTGCCCGGCAGAGCCATGACTTTTCACCACGATGCCCTGCAACCCGAGAAAGCTCGCGCCATTGTGTCGGGCGGGCGCCAGCTCGGCCTGTAGCCGGCGCAGGAGCGGCAAGGCGAGAACCCCCACCAGCCGTGAGGTGACGCCCGATCGAAACAGCGCTTCGAGCCGCGACGACACGAGCGAAACCAGGCCTTCGCTGGACTTGAGCAGGATATTGCCAACGAAACCGTCGCACACCACCACGTCGGCCTCTCCACGATAGAGACCGTCACCCTCGACGTAACCGATGAAATTGAGCCCCTCTCCCTTCTGCAGCAGGCTGGCGGCCAGCTTGACCTGCTGATTGCCCTTGATCTCTTCGGTACCGATGTTGAGCAGCGCAACGCGCGGATGCGGAGTGCCCAGGGCCTCGGCGGCAACCACGCCCATCACGGCGAACTGATAGAGCTGCTCGGCCGAACAATCGACGTTAGCGCCCAGATCGAGCAGATGACAGCTTCCCGTGCGGGTAGGAATGGCAGTGACCATCGCCGGGCGATCGATACCCGGAAGGGTTTTCAAGAGGTGCCGCGACAACGCCATCAGCGCACCGGTATTGCCGGCACTGACACAGGCCTGGGCGTATCCGTCGCGCACCAACTCCAGAGCGACGCGCATGGACGAGTCGGGCTTGCCACGCAATGCCTGGGAGGGCCGCTCGTTGGTACCGACAACTTCGCCAGCGTGCTTTATATGCAGGCGCGAGCGATCGACACCGGGATGGCGCGCAATGATTTCTTCGAGGAGAGCGGTCTGGCCGACGAGGACCACGTGAAGCGAGGGGGATTCAGCCAGGCAGGAGATGCTGGCTGGAACAATGAAGCGGGGACCGAAGTCCCCACCCATTGCATCAATCGCGATGATCGGAGCGGACAAGATTACTCGTCGGCGCCCTTGTCGATCACTTTGCGACCGCGGTACACACCTTCCGGGGAAACGTGGTGACGCAGGTGAACTTCACCGGTGGTCTTTTCCACGGACAGGGCGTTCGACTCGAGACCGTCGTGCGAACGACGCATGTCACGGGCGGAACGGGATTTTTTGTTCTGCTGAACAGCCATACTGATTTAACTCCTAAACGTTTGGGTCACGCTTCAACTGGGCCAGTACGCTGAACGGGTTGGACCGCGAAACCTCGTCCTCGCTCGGTTCAGGCTCATCGAGCCCCGCCGGCGGCTGGCAATCTTCATGGACCGGAACGATAGGCAAGGCGAGCAGCAACTCATCCTCAACCAGCGTCAGCAGATCCAGGGGCTCCTCCCCCACCTCCAGCGCGTCATGGCCTTTCGGCACTGACTGGTCGGAAGCCCCTTCCTTGACCACGGCGTAAATGCATTCGCCATGGATCGGCAGAGCGGCGATCTCCAGACAACGCTGGCAGATCATCTTTACCTCAGCGCTGAACTCGCTGCGAATGAACGCAGCGCGACGCTCGTTGCGATCGAACATCAGCTTGACATGCACCGTACCGGCGTTATCAGCGAGTTGAGCGCTCAGACGCGGCAAGCTTGCCTGCTGCAGATCACCCTCAAGGGTGGTACCGCGATCTGCAAGCTTGCGTGGATCAACCTGAGGTGGAATCGGCCCATTCAACATAGGCGCGAGATTCTAGGGATGTAGGTCGTCGCTGTCAAAGAAAATCCACCCTGTCCGCTATCGGATGCGATCGTTAGAATCCCGGCGAACAACAGGAGAAAACGCATGCTGCCCTTGGTTCTCTCATCCAGCTCCGCCTACCGCCGCGAATTGCTCGAACGCCTGCGCCTGCCGTTCAGTTGGTCCGCGCCGGCGATCGACGAAACGCGCCAACCAAATGAAGAAGGCGAAGCCCTGGTACTGCGCCTTGCCGAGGAAAAAGCGCGCGCCCTCGCCCACCTGCACCCGCAACACCTGATCATCGGCTCGGACCAGGTGGCCGTGCTGGACGGACAGATTCTTGGCAAACCGATGAATTTCGCTCGCGCCCAGGCGCAATTGCGTGGCGCCAGCGGCAGCAGCGTGGTGTTTCTCACCGGGGTAGCCCTGCTCAACACCGCCACCGACGAATGCCAGGTGGACTGCGTGCCGTTCACCGTGCACTTTCGCGAGCTCGACGACGATCGGATCGAGCGCTATCTGGAAGCCGAAAGACCCTTTGACTGCGCCGGCAGCTTCAAATCGGAAGGATTGGGCGTCAGCCTGTTTCGCGCGACCGAAGGCAGCGACGCGACGAGCCTGGTCGGCCTGCCACTGATTCGCCTGGTGGACATGCTGCTGGCCGAAGGCGTACGGATTCCTTGAATCCGCACGCCCTAGCCATATAAGGAGCAGCGATCAGCGCAGCGAAGGACCCTGGAAGCCCATCCACATCGCGAGATTGTCGGCGACGCTGGCACCGATCTTCTTGGCGAAACGGTCGAAAGGCGTTTCCTCGACGGTGTAATCCTTTATTTCCTTCTCGCCGATGACTTCGCGCGCAACGTAACTGGTGCTGCCAAGACCATCGATCAGGCCCAGTTGTAGCGCCTGTTCTCCCGACCAGATCAGACCGGAAAACAGTTCCGGATGATCCTTGTCCTTCAAGCGGTCGCCACGCCCCTTCTTCACACTGTCGATGAACTGGCGATGGGTCGTCTGCAACACACCCCGCCAGAACTCGGCTTCATCCGCCTTGGGTTGCTGGAAGGGATCGAGAAACGCCTTGTGCTCGCCGGAGGTGTAGACGCGACGATCGACCCCCAGCTTCTCCATGGTTCCGACGAAACCGAAACCCGCGGCAGTGACACCGATGGAGCCTACCAGGCTGGATTTATCGGCGTAGATCTCGTCGGCCGCACTGGCGATGTAATAGGCACCGGAGGCGCCCAGGTCGGAAATGACCGCATAGACCTTGATCGCCGGCTTCTCGGCGCGCAGGCGACGGATTTCGTCATAGATATAGCCGGACTGCACCGGGCTGCCGCCTGGACTGTTGATACGCAGGATCACGCCCTTGGTGCTTTCGTCCTCGAAAGCGGCGCGCAGGCTGCCGATGATGTTGTCTGCGCTGGCGGCCTCCTTGTCGGCGATCATCCCGCGCACATCGACCACCGCGGTGTAGCTGCCGCCGGACGATCCGGCCTTGCGCAAGTTGAGCATCGGCGAAAACAGCGCCAGCATGCCGAACAGGTAGACGAAGGTCAGCAGCTTGAAGAAGATGCCCCAGCGGCGCGAGCGGCGCTGTTCCTGGACACTGGCGAGCAGTGCCTTTTCCAGCAGCTTCCAGCTCTTTTCGTCGCCCGTGGAAGCCGAAGCCTTCCAATCATCCGACATTCTCGTACTCCTTGATCAGTGAGCCATTGGCGGCGCCGTCGAACCAGCGGCGCAGTTCGGAAAACTCGTTGATGGCGAGCTTGGGCGCAAACGCGAGCAGCTCGCTCAGTGACTGGGCACCGTAGCCGACCGCCACCGAATCGATGCCCGCGCGGCGTGCCATGTCCAGATCGAACGAGGAATCGCCGACCATAAGCGCCTTTTCCGGCGGCACGCCGCAGTGGACAAGAATTTCGTTGAGCATCAGCGGATCGGGCTTGCTGGCCGTTTCATCGGCGCAGCGGGTGATCTCGAAGTAATCCAGCCAACCATGCCCCGCCAGCACCCGATCCAGCCCACGGCGGCTCTTGCCGGTGGCGACCGCCATGCGCAGGCCACGCCGGCGAAAAGACTCCAGACACTCGACCACCCCGGGAAACAAGGGAGATGGACGCATGTCCAGCGCCATGTAGCGCTCGGCGTAACGCTGCCGGAACACTTCCACCCGGCCGACCTCGACCAGCTCCGGATAAAGCGTGGCAATAGCCTCCGGAAGACCGAGCCCGATGATGCCCTTGATCGCCTCGTCGCTGCGTTCGCCCAATCCGTCAAGGCTTGCCGCCGCGCGCATCGAATCGACGATACGACCGATGGAATCGCACAAGGTGCCGTCCCAGTCGAAGATCAGCAGTTCGTAATCAGGCACCCAGGCGCTCCAGGGTGCGCTCCCAGACTTCATCCACCTCGGCCTCGACCTTCAACTCGCCGCCCTCGGGCAGCGGCACGGTCAGCGCATAGGCATGCAGGAACAGCCGCTTGCCGCCCAGTTCGCGGATCTCGCGGGTGAACTCCTCGTCGCCGTACTTGCTGTCGCCCGCGATCGAGTGCCCCGCGTGCTTGGCATGAACGCGAATCTGGTGAGTGCGACCAGTGATGGGGCTGGCCTCGACGAGGGTGGCGAACTCGCCGAAGCGACGCAGCACACGAAACACCGTGAGCGCTTCCTTCCCCTCGGGATTGACCTCGACCATGCGCTCACCAGAGCGCAGGTTGTTCTTCAGCAAAGGCGCGCTGATCTTCTTCTTCGCCGCCGGCCAGTTGCCGCGCACCAGCGCCATGTAGCGCTTGTCGACACCGTCGCCGCGCAACGCCTCGTGCAGGTGACGCAGCATGCTGCGCTTCTTGGCGATCATCAGCAGGCCTGAGGTATCGCGATCCAGCCGATGCACCAGCTCGATGTCCTTGGCGTCGGGGCGCAACTGGCGGAACGCCTCGATCACGCCATAGTTCAATCCGCTGCCGCCGTGTACGGCGATGCCGGCCGGCTTGTTCAGCACGATCAGGGCCTTGTCTTCGTAGACGATGGCTTTTTCGAGACGCTCGAGCAAACCCAGCGCCAAAGGCGCGGGCTCGTCCCGCTCGGCCAGGCGGAGCGGCGGCACGCGCACGACATCCCCGGCCTGCAGCTTGTATTCGGGCTTGATCCGCCCCTTGTTCACACGCACTTCGCCCTTGCGAAGAATGCGGTAAATCAGGGTTTTGGGAACGCCCTTGAGCTGAGTGCGAAGAAAGTTGTCTATACGTTGGCCGGCAAATTCCGGCGAGACCTCCAGCAGTTGAACGCCAGTGGTCGGTTGGGCGGGAGTCGTCATCGCGCAATGATAGCAATTTTTCATGGAATTGAAGCACTTAATGATTACTGCTATAGTCCCGAACGCCGCCAAAAGCGGCCTGGCCTGGTGGACACCCGCTGAATCGTTCGTCCACCGCCGCTAGCAACCCATGCCAGGACGTGAGGCCGTCCGACGAAGTTACTCGCCGTATTGTCGCGAGTAGCTCGAAACCCAGCCTTGAGCCCATACGCGCTGCCCCGTAGGAGCATCGCGATAAATGAAAACCCGCTGCGGATTCTGCGAGCGGCACCCGATTTTCAAGGGATACGTGTAGGGTGGAGATGCACAATCATCGGACTGCGTAGCTTCAGGCTTTATTCAAGACGCTTCATCTCGTCCGCTGTCGATGATTGATTCCTCCTCCTGACAAAGTGCTTTTGTTACGACAGAAGCAGGAGACGTCGTCGCGAACCCGGCCCCGTTGGCCTGGCATCGCTGGACACTACAGCGGTAAGCCGCTGTTGACGCGCACCTGACACCGACCGCGAGAGTCGTGTGTGCCGAACGCCGTTTCCGGCAGCCCGGAAACCGAACGGTATTACATGAAAAGAATGCTGATTAACGCGACTCAACCCGAAGAGTTGCGTGTCGCGCTGGTAGATGGCCAGAAACTCTACGACCTCGACATCGAATCGGGCGCCCGTGAGCAGAAGAAGGCCAACATCTACAAAGGCCGAATCACCCGCGTAGAACCCAGCCTGGAAGCCGCCTTCGTCGACTTCGGCGCCGATCGCCACGGCTTCCTGCCCCTCAAGGAAATTTCCCGCGAATACTTCAGCAAGGCCCCCGAAGGCCGCGTGAACATCAAGGAAGTCCTCAAGGAAGGCCAGGAAGTCATCGTCCAGGTCGAGAAAGAAGAACGCGGCAACAAGGGCGCTGCCCTGACCACCTTCATCAGCCTGGCCGGTCGTTATCTGGTGCTGATGCCGAACAACCCCCGCGCCGGCGGCATCTCCCGCCGCATCGAAGGCGAAGAGCGCAACGAACTGCGCGAAGCGCTGAACGGCCTCGACGCCCCCGCCGACATGGGCCTGATCGTACGCACCGCCGGCCTCGGCCGCTCCAGCGAAGAACTGCAGTGGGACCTCGACTACCTGCTGCAACTCTGGACCGCGATCAAGGAAGCCTCGGTAGGCCGTAGCGCACCTTTCCTGATCTACCAGGAATCCAACGTCATCATCCGCGCCATTCGCGACTACCTGCGCCAGGACATCGGCGAAGTACTGGTCGACAGCGTCGAAGCCCAGAACGAAGCGCTGAGCTTCATCCAGCAGGTGATGCCGCAGTACGCCAGCAAGATCAAGCTGTATGAAGACAGTGTTCCGCTGTTCAACCGCTTCCAGATCGAAAGCCAGATCGAAACCGCCTTCCAGCGCGAAGTGAAGCTGCCGTCCGGCGGTTCCATCGTCATCGACCCGACCGAAGCCCTGGTGTCCATCGACATCAACTCGGCGCGTGCGACCAAAGGCGGCGATATCGAAGAAACCGCCCTGCAGACCAACCTGGAAGCGGCCGAAGAAATCGCCCGCCAACTGCGCCTGCGCGACATCGGCGGCCTGATCGTCATCGACTTCATCGACATGACCCCGGCGAAGAACCAGCGCGCCGTGGAAGAAAAGGTCCGCGAAGCCCTCGAGGCCGACCGCGCACGCATCCAGATCGGCCGCATCTCGCGTTTCGGCCTGCTGGAAATGTCGCGTCAGCGCCTGCGTCCGTCGCTGCGTGAAACCAGCGGCATCGTCTGCCCGCGCTGCAACGGCCAGGGCATCATTCGCGACGTCGAATCGCTGTCGCTGGCGATCCTGCGCCTGATCGAAGAAGAAGCCCTGAAAGACCGCACCGCCGAAGTCCGCGCCCGCGTTCCGTTCCAGGTAGCCGCTTTCCTGCTTAACGAGAAGCGCAACGCGATCACCAAGATCGAGCTGCGTACCCGTGCACGCATCTTCATTCTGCCGGACGACCACCTGGAAACCCCGCACTTCGAGGTGCAGCGCCTGCGCGACGACAGCCCCGAGCTGCTCGCCGGCCAGTCCAGCTACGAAATGGCGGCGGTCGAGGAAGAGGAAGTCCAGCCGGTCAGCGCCACGCGCACCCTGGTTCGCCAGGAAGCAGTGGTCAAGACCGTTTCCCCCGAGCGCCCTGCCCCGGCACCGACCGCTCCGGTCGCTGCCGCACAACCGGCCGCCAGCGCGCCAGAACCGAGCCTGTTCAAGGGCCTGGTGAAGTCCCTGGTCAGCCTGTTCGCCAGCAAGGAAGAAGCCGTCGCCCAACCGACCGAGCAGAAGCCCGCCGCGCAGCGTCCGCAGCGCAGCGACGAACGCCGCAATGGTCGTCAGCAGAACCGTCGTCGCGACGGTGGCCGTGACAACCGCGAGCCGCGTGAAGCGCGCGCCAACAGCGAAGAGCGCAAACCACGCGAAGAACGCCAGCCCCGTGAGGACCGCGCACCGCGCGAAGAGCGTGCCCCCCGCGAAGAACGCGCACCTCGTGAAGCCCGCGAGCCGCGCGAAGGTCAGGAAACCCGCCGCGAGCGCACGCCGCGCGAGCCGCGTGAAGCCCGTGGTGGCGAAGAGCGTCCGACCCGCGAGCTGCGTGAGCCACGCGAGCCGCGTGAAGCCCGCGAGCCGCGCGAACTGCGTGAGCCCCGCGAGCCGCGCGAAACCCGTGAGCCGCGTGAAGAGCGTCAGCCACGCGAGGCCGGCGAAGGCCGTCGTGAACGCACCGAGCGCGCCCCGCGTGAAGAGCGTCAACCGCGCGCCGAGCAGCCGGTGGTGACCGACGAGGAACTGCTGAACAACGAAGAAGTGATCGAGGAAAGCAACGAAGGCAGCGATGACGACCGTCCGCGTCGCCGTTCGCGCGGCCAGCGTCGCCGCAGCAACCGTCGTGAGCGTCAGCGTGACGCCAATGGCGAGATCATCGAGAACGAGGAAGGTGAAAGCGCGGAAACGTCGGACAATGCGCCTGCCGCTGCCGACATCGCCGTTGCGGCCGCCGTGGCCAGTTCGCTGGCTGCAGCGCCTACCGAAGGCGACGAGCCGGCAAGCACTCCGGCCCAGGTCGAGGCCGCTCCTGTCGCCGACGACGCACCGGTTGCCGAAACCACCTACGTTCAGCCCATCGCCGAAGCCAGCGAGCCCGCCGCCGTGGAATCCGCCGAAGCACCGGTACAGACCCAGGACAGCGAACTGCCCGTCCCGGTCGAAGCCGAGCCGGTGGCTCCGTTGGTGAGCGAAGCACCTGCGCCCGTCGAGCCGATCGCCGAGCCGGTCAGCGAGCCCGTTGCCGAAGTCGAAACGCCGAGCGAAGTCGCCGTCGTCGAGCCGGCCGCTCCGATCATCGAAGCCCCGCAGGCCGAAGGCGTCGTGGTCGAACAGGCTGCCGGCGGCCGTGCACCGAACGATCCGCGTGAAGTGCGTCGCCGTCGTCTGGAAGCCGAGCGTCTCGCGCGTGAAGCTGCCGAAGCCGCCACCGTCGGTGAAACCGCCTCGCAGGTCGAAGTGCCCTCGGTCGGCGAAGCACAGCCCGAGCCGGTCGCCGAGTACGCGTCCGAACTGGGTCAGGCGCCGGTCGCTGCCGAGCCGATGATCGAGGCCGAAGAACCGGCCGCACCGGCAGCCATCCAGCCGGTGGCCGAGACGGAGATCGAAGTCGCCCCGCAAACGCTGGAAGCGCAAGCCGAACAGGCTGCTACCCGCGCACCGGAGCCGACCGAGGTCGAAGCCCAGAACGAAGACGAGGAAAAACCGAAGGTTTGATCGAGTCCGAGTGACGAAAAAGGGGATGCCATTGGCATCCCCTTTTTTATTTCTCCGGCGGACGGTGCGCTACGCACCTCGAGGCATCGCCATGACGGGCGAAGTCAGAGCAGGTTAGGTTCCATTTCCAGTTCGACGCCGAAACGCTCGGCGATATCCGCCTGGATGTTTCGCGCAAGCGCCAGCAACTGGTTGCCGCTGGCCGCGCCGTAGTTCACCAGCACCAGGGCCTGCAGACGGTGAACACCCGCGTCGCCCTCGCGGAAGCCTTTCCAGCCGGCGCGATCGATCAGCCAGCCGGCCGCCAGCTTCACCTGGCCATCGGGCTGCGCGAACGCCACCAGGTCGGCATGCTCGGCGCGTAGGCGAGCGGCCTGCTCGGCGCTCACCAGCGGGTTCTTGAAGAAGCTGCCGGCGTTGCCCAGTTTGGCGGGATCGGGCAGTTTCTCGCGGCGAATGGCGCAGACCGCGCGACTGACGTCCGCCGGCGTCGGCGCACTGACGCCCTGCTCCGCCAGCTTCTGCCGCAACGGGCCGTAATCGAGGTGCAGGGTTGCGGTACGACTCAGGGAGAAACGCACACGCAGGATCAGCCAGCGCCCGGCTTCGCGCTTGAAGCGGCTGTCACGGTAACCGAAGGCGCACTCCTCCAGGCTGAAATCGCGCAGGTCGCCGGTCTGCCGATCGAGCGCGGTCAGACCGGCGAACACGTCCTTGATCTCGACGCCATAGGCACCGATGTTCTGCATCGGCGCGGCGCCGACCGTGCCGGGAATCAGGCTGAGGTTTTCCAGGCCGGCCAGGCCCATGTCCAGGGTGGCAAGAACGAAGTCGTGCCAGGGTTCGCCGGCTTCGGCCTCGACCAGCACGCGTTCGCCGTCGTCGACCAGGACACGAATGCCCCGGCTGGTCAGGCGCAACACCAGCGCATCGACATCGCCGGTCAACAGCAGGTTGCTGCCGCCGCCGATGGGCAGCAGAGGCAGCCCCTCGTGCGCGGCGATCCGCAACGCCTCGCGCACCTCACCATCGTTTCGGGCCTCGGCGAACAGCCGGGCCCGCACGTCGACGCCAAAGGTATTGAGGGGTTTGAGCGAGACATCGTGCTGCAGCGACAGGCTCACAACTGTGCCCTCAGGTCGGCGAGCAAGGCGGCGCCGGCGCACTCGATGAGATCGAGCACCTGGTCGAAACCGTCGGCGCCGCCGTAATAGGGATCGGGAACCTCCTGTTCGGCCTGGCCGCAACGGCGCAGGAAAAGATCCAGTTCCGCCCGCGACGTGGCGGGGCGCAGCGCCTGCAGGTCGCGCAGGTTGCTCCGGTCCATTGCCAGGATCAGGTCAAAACGCTGGAAGTCAGCAACCTCGAACTGGCGGGCGCGGAGATCGTCGAGCGCGTAGCCGCGCTGCCGCGCCGCACGCGCGGTACGGCTGTCAGGCGCCTTGCCGACGTGCCAGTCGCCGGTGCCGGCGGAGTCGACCTCGATTTCATCCTGCAAACCGGCGGCGCGCACCTGATGACGGAACACGCCCTCGGCGGTCGGGGAGCGGCAGATGTTGCCGAGGCAGACGAACAGCACCTTCACGGCTCAGCCTCCCAGCAGACGGCGAACCCGCTGCAGGTCTTCCGGCGTATCCACCCCGGTGGGCGGCGCCTCCAGCGCATCGCCGACATGGATACGCACGCCGTGCCAGAGCGCACGCAGCTGCTCCAGCGACTCGGCGCTTTCCAGCCAGCAGGGGCCCCAGGCGACGAAATCGAAGAGGAAGCTGGCGCGGTAGGCATAGATGCCGATGTGGCGGCGGTAGGGAATTCCCTCCGGCAGATGTTCGCGGCTGGCGGCGAAGGCGTCTCGCGCCCACGGCAGCGGCGCGCGGCTGAAGGTAAGCGCCAGGCCGTCGAGGTCGCTGACGACCTTGACCACGTTGGCGTTGAACAGGGACGCGACGTCCAGGATAGGCTCGGCCAGGGTGGCGATCCCCGCCTCGGGATGCGCCGCGAGGTTGCTCGCGACCTGGTCGATGATCGCGGGCGGAATCAGCGGCTCGTCGCCCTGCACGTTGACCACGATGGCGTCGTCGGCCAGGCCGAGCTGCACAGCCACCTCGGCCAGGCGGTCGGTGCCGGAATTGTGGTCGGCGCGGGTCAGCAGCACGTCGGCGCCGAACGCGCGACAGGCCGCGACGATGCGCTCATCGTCGGTGGCGATCACCACGCGCCGGGCCGCGCTCTTGCGGGCCTGCTCCCAGACGTGACGGACCATCGGCTTGCCGGCGATCTCCTGCAGCGGCTTGCCAGGCAGGCGGCTGGAGGCATAGCGCGCCGGGATGACCACGGTGAAATCGGCAGTCATCTTACTTGTCCAGGCGCTCGTCGACGTTGAGGCTGCGCGCTTCGCTTTCCAGCATCACCGGGATGCCGTCGCGGATCGGATAGGCCAGGCCGGCGCCCTTGCTGATCAGCTCGGTCTTGTCCTCGCTGAGCTTCAGCGGGCCCTTGCAGACCGGGCAGGCCAGGATGTCGAGCAGTTTTAGGTCCATGGGAAGTTCCTCGGGAGTCAGAGACGTTCGGGTAGCAGGTGCGCCAGTCGGGAATCGAACCAGGCGATGAAGGCGCCGGAAGGCTGCGCTTCTACCGCCAGGTACCACCAGTCCTCGGCGGCGAAGTCACGGCATTTCACCGCATCCTTTTCGGTCATCAGCAGTGGCAATGCGGGGCTGAACTGCAGCTGCTCCGCCGTGTAGCGGGCGTGATCGGCGAAGGCGTGCTCGATGGGACGCCAGTTTAGCGCCTCGAGGGTGGCGAAGAAACGCCGGGGGTTGCCGATGCCGGCCAGGGCATGCAACGCCTGCCCGGGCGGAAAATGATCGAGCGGACGGCGCTCGCCACTGCGCAGGTTGACCAGCGCCGAAGGACGCAACTGCAGGGCGAAACCCTCGGCGGTGTCCTCGCCGGCACCGTTGAACAGCACGGCGTCGACCTCGGCGAGACGCTCGGCCGGCTCCCGCAGCGGACCAGCGGGCAGGCAGCGACGGTTGCCGAGACCACGTGCGGCGTCGATCAGCACCAGTTCGAGGTCGCGCGCCAGGCGGTAATGCTGCAGGCCGTCGTCGCAGAGGATCAGGTCGGGCGCTTCGTCGTCCACCAGCGCGCGTACCGCGCGCGCGCGATCGGGGTCTATTACCAGCGCCACGCCGCTGCGCTGGACGATCATCAGCGGCTCGTCGCCCGCCTGTTCGGCGCTCTGCCCGGCACGCACGCGCCAGGGCAGTTGCGGCGGCCGGGCGCCGTAGCCGCGACTGACCACGCCGGCGCGCAGGCCGCGTGCGCGGCAGTGCTCGATCAGCCAGAGGATCATCGGCGTCTTGCCGGTGCCACCCACCGTGACGTTGCCGACCACGATCAAGGGTACCGGCGCGCGGTAGATCTCGCCTTCGCCAGCAAGAAAACGCGTGCGCTTGCGCCGCACCACGCCACGGTAAAGCGCCTCCAGCGGGCGCAGCAGCGCCAGCGCCGGATGACCGCGGTACCAGGCGTCGAGCAGGCTATCGCGCAGGGCCATCAGGGTTTCGCCGTGGCCTCGACCGTGGTCAGGCGCAGATGGGAGAAGCCGAGCTTACCGGCGGCATCCATCGCGGTGATGACCGCCTGGTGGGGTGTCTTGCCGTCGGCGCTGATGGTCAGCGGCAGGCTGTTGTCACCGGCGGATTCCTTCTGCAGCGCGGTCATCAGGCCGTCCAGGTCGTTCTTCAGCAACGCCTGGCCGTTCAGCGCGTAGCTGCCCGTGGCGTCGATGAGGATTTCCAGCTGCTTGAGCTCCGAGGGCGTGGTCTGCTCGCCGCTGACCGCCTCGGGCAAGTCGACCTTCAGGTTGGTTTCGCGGGTGAAGGTGGTGGTGACCACGAAGAACAGCAGCAGGACGAACACGATGTCGATCAACGACACCAGGTTGATCTCGATGTTTTCCCGCACGCGACGTCTGCGAAACTTCACGCCTTGCCCTCGTTGAAATCGACGTCGCGATCACCGTGCACCACCTCGACCAGCTTGATCGCCTCCTGCTCCATACCGACCACAAGTTCGTCGACGCGACGCACCAGAAAGCGGTGGAAGAACAGCGCCGGGATGGCGACTATCAAGCCCGCCGCAGTGGTCACCAGCGCCTTGCCGATACCACCGGCGAGGCCGGCGGCGTTGGTCTGGCCGGCGGCGTTGAAGGCGCTGAAGATCTCGATCATGCCGAGCACGGTACCCAGCAGGCCGAGCAGCGGCGCCATGCCGGCGATGGTGCCGAGGGTGTTGAGGTAGCGTTCCAGCTCGTGGATCACCCGCGAGGCGGCTTCCTCGATGCTTTCCTTCATGATCTCGCGGCCGTGCTTGGAGTTGGCGAGGCCGGCGGCGAGCACTTCACCCAGCGGCGAAGAGGCGCGCAGCTCCTTGAGCCGCAGGCTGCCCAGCTGGCCTTCCTGGATCCAGCGCCAGACCTGCCCGACCAGGTGCGGCGGCGAGACGCGGCTCGCGCGCAGGGTCCAGAGACGTTCGGCAGCGATGGCCAGGGCGACCACGGAGCAGAGGATGATGGGCAGCATAATCCAGCCGCCCGCTTTGACCAGTTCCCACACGGCAACGACCCCTTCGCGAAAAATGGCGCCACTCTAGCATAGGGTTCCCAAGGCTTGAGCAACTGCGCAACGCAGCGTCTCAAGGCGTTTGTCCGACGGGGCCTGGAGCGGCCTCGGGAGCAAGCGGGTCACGCCAGAACCGCCGCTGCGCGCGCAGCGGCCGGGCAGGCCCGAATGCGCCCAGCTCGATGCGCAGAGCGCCCTCCTCGACGTTGTCATGGAGCGCGATGGCGAGCGCCCGGTAGCGCGCGACGACCGTCGGATGCGGGTGACCGAAGGCGTTGTGCTGCCCGCGGGAGAACAGCACCGCGCGCGGCTGTACCGCCTGCAGGAAGGCCATCGACGAGGAACTGCGGCTGCCGTGGTGCGGCGCCAGCAGCCACTCGGCGCGCAGGTCGCGGCCTGCATCGATCAACGCGCGCTCGGCCTGGATATCGATGTCGCCAGTGAGCAGCATGCGCTCGCCATTGGCCTCGACCTTCAACACGCAGGACGCCTGGTTGCCCGTCGTCGCCCCGCTCCAGCGCCAGGTGCTGAAGCGCACGCCGTCCCACTGCCAACGGGCGCCGTCGACGCACGGCCGGGCCTGCAGCGACGCGGGCAACCGGTCCGGCTCGCCGCTGATGACCTGCGCCGGCGCCAGGCCACGCTGGATCGCCAGGGCGCCGCCGGCATGGTCCGAATCGGCATGGCTGAGCAACAACCGGTCGAGCCGGCGCACGCCCAGCCCGGCCAGCGACGGCAGCACCACGCGTTCGCCGAGGTCGAAGTCGCCATAGCGCGGGCCAGCGTCGTAGAGCAAGGCATGGCTGCGCGTGCGGATCAGGACCGAAAGCCCCTGCCCCACGTCGAACTGCCACACCTCGGCTCGTCCCTCCGGCGGCGCGCCGGACGGCGGAAACAGCATCGGCAACAACAACGCCAGGCCGAATACCCGCAACGGCACGCCGCTGGGCAGTAACAGCAGGAAGGCGCCGAGCGCGCCGAGCAGCCAGGCCCACAGCGGAACCGCCGTCGGCAGCCAGGCAGGCCACCAGCGCGCCATGGGCGCCAGGATCAGGAACAGCAACTCGAGCAGACCGCCCGCCAGTTGGAACAGCCCTTCGCCCAGCCAGGGAACCGGCAGCAACAGTGTGCCCAACAGCGCCGGTGGCAACACGACGAAGCTGACCCAGGGCACCGCGATCAGATTGGCCAGCGCGCCGCTGATGCTGATCGGCAGCCCGAGCGCCAGCAAGCCGGGCAGCAGGCCGATGGTCATCACCCACTGCGCCCGTCCCAGCGTGCGCCAGGCGCTCCAGGCACCGAGGCGACCGGCGAAGGTCAGGGCGAGGATCGCCACCGCGCCGAAGGACAGCCAGAAACCCGCCTGCAGGCTGGCGAGCGGCTCGATCAACAGCACCAGATCGAAGGCCAGCAGCAGCGCCGTCCACACGCCCAGATGGCGAAAGCGCAGGCGCCAGATCAGCACCACCGCGAGCATGATGCAGGCGCGGCGGATAGGCACCTCGAAGCCGGCCAGCAGCGAGTAGCCGAGCGCCGCGGCGAAACCCAGCGCGCAGGCCCAGGATAGCCAGGGCAGACGACGTGGCCACAGCCCGTGACGCGCCAGCTGGACGATCAACCCGTAGACCAAACCGGCCATCAGGCTGACGTGGCCGCCGGAGATCACCATCAGGTGAATCGTTCCGCTGTCCTGCAGCAGTTGCCAGTCGGCGCGGGAAAGCCCGGAGTCGTCGCCCAGCACCAGCGCCGTCAGCCCGCCCTGGCGACCGAACGCGGGCAATGCCAGCAGCCGTTGCCGTAGCGCGTCACGCCAGGCGCCGATGCCCTCCGCCGGCGCCAGGCGCTCGCCGCTCTTCACCGTGCCGGTGGCACCGATACGCTGGGCCTGCAGCCAGGCCTCGTAATCGAAGGATTGCGGATTGACCAGACCATGCGGACGCTTCAGGTGCACCGCCAGGCGCCAGCGTTCACCCGCCCGCAGCGCGGGGCCGCCGTACCAGGCCAGGCGCATCCGCTGCGGCAGCCGCACGCGGCGCGATTCGGCCTCCGCCAGCTCGAAGCGCACCACCTCGTCGGACACCGCCGGCAGGCCGACGACCTGCCCTTCCAGCCACAGCGTACGGTCGTCCAGTTCCGGCGCGAGGCGATCGTCCAGCGCCGATTGCGCGGACACGCAGGCCCAGCTCAGTCCGAGAAGCAGCATCGCCACCCGATAGCGGCGGCAGGCCAGCGACAGCAGGCCGACCAGGGCCAGGCCGCTCAGCCATCGAGTGTCGGGCAACGCGGGCAGAAAACGCAGGAGCAAAAGCCCCGCGGCGAGCGCAATCATCCCTGTGCGCATGCTGGATCGACTCCATGATCCGGCCGTGGAATGCGGCCAGGTGAAACGATCGGTGCAGCCTAGCAGGCCTTTGAAAAACCTGAACGAGGCAGGCAAGACGAGGCGAAAAGGGCCGAGAAAGCGGAGTTCACATGGCTGTAAATGAGCATTTCGAGGCCGTTTTCAACGCTGTATTGCCAACGCAGGTAGTTTTTCAATCGCCTGCGGGCGGCGCCCCGGGACCGGGGCGCTGCCCTGGGTCACTCGTAACGCAGCGCTTCGGCGGGTTCCGTGCGCGAGGCGCGCCAGGCCGGATAGAGCGTGGCGAGGAAGCTGAGGATCAGCGCCACCGCGCAGATCAGCACCACGTCGGAGACTTCCAGCTTCGACGGCAGCGAACTGATGAAGTACAGGTCGGAGCTGAGGATGCGCATGCCGAGCGCACCTTCGACCCAGGCGATCAGGCTGCTGATGTTGATGGCCGCGAGCACGCCGAGCACGCCGCCGATCAGCGTGCCGATGCAGCCGATCACGCTGCCCTGGACCATGAAGATCGCCATCACCTGGCGCGGCGTGGCACCGAGGGTACGCAGGATGGCGATGTCGGCACGCTTGTCGGCGACCACCATGATCAGCGTGGCGATGATGTTGAACGCCGCCACCGCGATGATCAGCATCAGCAGCAGGCCGATCATGGTCTTCTCCATCTTCATCGCGCTGAACAGGCTGCCCTGGGTGTGGGTCCAGTCGTCGGCGCGGTAGCCCTGGCCCAGGCCGCCGGCGATCGCCGCGGACACCTCGGGCGCGCGATAGAGGTCCTTCAGCGCCAGCCGCACGCTCTGCACCTGGCCCGGCTGCAGGCGCTGGATTTCTCCGGCGTCGGCGATGTGCACCAGCGCCAGCGAGCCATCCAGCTCGGCGCCCACCTTGAACAGCCCGACCACGGTGAGCCGCTGCATGCGCGGGGTGATGCCGCCGGGCGCGCTGCTCAGCTCCGGGACGATCAGGGTGACCTTGTCGCCCAGACGCAGGCCGAAGCGCCGCGCGGTGATCTCCCCGAGCACCACGCCGAACTGCTCGGCCTTGAGGTCGTCGAGGCTGCCCTGGACCATGTGCTGGCCGATGATCGAGACCTTGGGTTCTTCCTGCGGATCGATGCCGTTGACCTGCAGCGGCTGCATCGCCCCCTTGAAGGAAATCATCCCTTCGAGTTCGGCGAAGGGCACCGCGCCGGTGACCTCGGGATTCTTCATCGCCGCATCGGCGACGGCCTTCCAGTCGTCCAGCGGCTTGTCGGCGGACAAGGTGGCGTGGGAGACCATGCCGAGAATCCGCGAGCTCATCTCCTGCTGGAAGCCATTCATCACCGAGAGCACCACGATCATCGCCAGCACGCCGAGCGCCAGGCCGATCATCGAGGTCAGCGAGATGAACGAGATGAAATGGTTGCGGCGCTTGGCCCGCGTGTAGCGGAGCCCGACGAAGATCGAGAGCGGGCGGAACATCAGGCGGCCACCAGCTTGCCGTCTTCCAGGCGCAGCACGCGGTCCATCTGCTGCGCCAGCTGCAGGTCGTGGGTAACGACCAGGAAGGCGGTCTGCGAGGAGCGGCTGAGCTCCAGCATCATGTCCTGGATGCCGTGGGCGGTGTGGTTGTCGAGGTTGCCGGTGGGCTCGTCGAGCAGCACCAGCGCCGGATTGTTGACCAGCGCCCGGGCGATGGCCACGCGCTGGCGCTCGCCGCCGGACAGCTCGGCCGGCTTGTGCTCGAGGCGATGAGCGAGGCCGACGCGTTCGAGCAGCGCGGTGGAGCGCTGGCGCGCTTCGGCAATGGAGGTCTTGCCGATCAGCAGCGGCATGCAGACGTTCTCCAGCGCGGTGAACTCCGGCAGGAGGTGGTGGAACTGATAGACGAAGCCCAGCGCGCGGTTGCGCAGCAGGCCGCGCGCCTTCTCGTTCAGCGCGGACAGCTCCTCGCCGGCCAGCCAGACGCTGCCCTGGCTCGGCGTATCCAGCCCGCCGAGCAGGTTGAGCAGCGTGCTCTTGCCGGAACCGGAGGTGCCGACGATGGCGATGCGCTCGCCCGGATGCAGCTCCAGCTGCACGCCGGCCAGCACGTCGACCGCCACCGGGCCCTGTTCGTAACGCTTGCCCAGGTTGCGGCAACTCAGGACTGCCTTATCACTCATAACGCAAAGCCTCCGCTGGTTGGGTGCGCGAGGCACGCCAGGCCGGATAAAGGGTGGCGAGAAAACTCAGGACCAGCGCGGCGGAGCAGACCAGGACGACGTCCTCGGCCATCAGCCGCGAGGGCAGGTAATCGATGAAATACACCTCGGCGCTGAGGAATTTGTGCCCCAGCAGCCGCTCGAGGCCGGCGATCATCGCGCTGACGTTGAGCGCCGCGAGGATGCCGAGCACCGCGCCGATCAGCGTACCGACCACGCCGATCACGGTGCCCTGGACCATGAAGATCGCCATGATCTGCCGCGGCGTGGCGCCCAGGGTGCGCAGGATGGCGATGTCCGACTTCTTGTCGGTCACCACCATCACCAGCGTGGAAATGATGTTGAACGCGGCGACCGCGACGATCAGCAACAGCAACAGGCCGATCATCGCCTTCTCCATGCCGATGGCCTGGTAGAGGTTGCCGTGGGTGCGCGTCCAGTCACGGGCGTAGTAATCCGGGCCGAGCCTGTTGGCGAGCTGGTAGGCCACGCGCGGCGCCTGGAACAGGTCGTGGAGCTTGAGGCGCACGCCCTGCACCTGGTCCGGTTTCCAGCGCTTGAGGCGCGCGGCATCGTCCAGGTGGGTCAGCGCCAGGTAGCCGTCCAGCTCGCCGGCGCCGACGTGGAAGATCCCGACCACGGTGAAGCGCTTCATCCGCGGGAACATCCCGGCCGGCGTCACCGCGACTTCCGGGGCGACGAAGGTCAGCTTGTCACCGATGTCGACGCCGAGCTTCTGCGCCGCGCGATCGCCGATGACGATGCCGAAGCCGCCCGACTGCAGGGCGTCGAGGTTGCCTTTTCCCGACAGGAAGAACTGGTCGATGATCGAAACCCGATGCTCGAACTGCGGGTCGACCGCATCGATCAGCACCTTCTGCACCTGGCCGTTATTGGTCAGCAGGCCCTGCATCTGGGTGAACGGCGCTACCGCGGCGACTTGCGGATTGGCCTCCGCGAGCGTCGCCAGCGCGTGCCAGTCGGGGATCGGTTGCGGCGATTCGAGCGTCGCGTGCGGCACCATGCCGAGCACGCGGGTGCGCATCTCGTAGTCGAAACCGTTCATGACCGAAAGCACCACGATCATCACCAGCACGCCAAGGGCGAGCCCGATCATCGAGGTCAGCGAAATGAAGGAAACGAAATGGTTGCGCCGCTTGGCCCGCGTGTAGCGCGCGCCGATGAAGATTGACAGGGGTCTGAACATGTCGGGGGCTTGTTCGCTGGAAAGGGAACGTCCATCAGGTGACGAAACGAACGCGGACGAAGTGTGCAGGCAAACGACGCAGCGCAGAGGCTGGAGGTGTTACGTCATGTTGAATGCGTGCGCCGTGTGACAACGGCACTCCCCTGTCCGGTTCCCGTACGCCGCGAATGCAAGGTACGAAAAGCGGCTTTTGACAGCCGATGTAGCAGGGCACGATGCGCGGCCTTACACTCAGCCAATCACTGCTGCCATGGGACCGCCATGCCGCCCTCAGACACCGATGATCGCCGCGAATACTACCGTATCGACGACACGATCGCATTGGAATTTCACCTTCTGTCGGGCGCCGAAGCCCAGACCCAGGAGGCGCTGCACGACGCCTCGCCGCTGTTCAACCTGCTCAGCGACCTGCACCTGGCGGACTTCGAATCGCAACAATTGCTGCGCCACATCGGCGAGCGCGATCGCACCCTGGCCAACTACCTCAAGGTGATCAACAAGCGCATCGACCTGCTCGGCCAGGCGCTGGCGCAGAATCTCCTGCGTGACGTCGGCTCGCCGAAGCAGGTGAGCCTGTCCGAGGGCGGCATCGGCTTCGACAATCCGCGGGAAATTCCGGTAGGCAGGCAGCTGGCGATCAAGATGGTGTTGATGCCCCAGGCCCTCGGCCTCCTGCTGCGCGCCGAAGTGATCCATTGCCAGGAAAAGGCCGACGGGCAATTCGAGATCGGCACCGAGTTCGAAGGGCTCACCGAAGCCCAGCGCCAGTTGCTCGCCCGGCACATCCTGCAAAAGCAGGCACTGGACCGGCGCCAGGCGCTGCAACGCCCCAGTACCGACGCATGAAGCGCGCGCTTCTGCTCATCGCCCTGCTCTGTGCGGGCGGGCTGCGTGCCCAGACCCTCGAAATCCCCCTCGGGGAACAGGGCCGGGCGGACCTCGCCCTGCCCGCCCGCGGCGATTCGCAACGCGCCGTGCTGGAACGCTTCGGCCTGGCCGACGAGGAGCACCCGGCCGTCGGCCGACCGCCGATCACGCGCTGGGACTACCGCGAATTCTCCGTTTACTTCGAAAGCGGCCGGGTGATCGACAGCGTGCGTCACCACCAGCCCCACAACCTCAAGGAATGACCTCTTGACCCTGATCTACGGCCATCGCGGCGCAAAGGGCGAAGCCCCCGAGAACACCCTCGCCGGCTTCCAGAAATGCCTGGAGCACGGCGTGCGCCGCTGCGAACTGGACCTGCACCTGTCACGCGACGGCGAGCTGATGGTGATCCACGACCCGACCCTGAAACGCACCACCGGCCGCCGTGGCAAGGTGGTCGAACACGACGCCGACGAGTTGGTCGACTACGACGCGCGCCAGGGCGGTCCGGGCTGGCTGCAGCCGGCGCCGATTCCGCGACTGGCCGAGCTGTTCGAGAGATGCCCGTTCGAGCACTGGCAGCTGGAGGTCAAGAGCGCCTCGCGGGTGCGCGCGGCGCGTACCGTGCTGGCGATCCAGGAACTCGCCACGCGCTATGGCCTGATCGACAAGGTCACCGTCACCTCCAGCTCGCGCGAGGTGTTGCGCGCGCTCAACCGCCTGACGCCGGAAATCTCCCGCGGTCTGGTGGCCGAGTACAACTGGCTCGATCCGCTGAAAGTCGCCAAGCAGCACGGCTGCAGCCTGCTCGCGCTGAACTGGACGCTGTGCACCCCCGAGCGGTTGCAGAAGGCGCAGAAACAAGGGCTGCACGTCTCGGTATGGACGGTGAACGAACCGGCGCTGATGCGTCGTCTCGCCGACTTCGGCGTCGACAGCATCATCACCGACTTCCCGGGTACGGCGGTTTCGACGCTGCAGCGTTGATCAGGCTGGTGGGCTGAAGCCCACCCTACGGCATATCCCGTGTAGGGTGGGCTTCAGCCCACCAGTCCCCCCTAAAGACCCCATTCCCCAGCCATAAAAAAACCGACCCTCGCGGATCGGTTCTTCCGGCCTGTTCAGAAACTTTCCCGATTCGGCCATTGCCAAGCGCGGGAGTCGCCGAAGGGATTCTCCCCGGCCGGCTCAGGCCACCGGCCGGAGTTGCTCAAAAAAGCCGGTTGAGCCCGTCGAACGCCGCGACCCGGTAGGCTTCGGCCATGGTCGGGTAGTTGAAAGTGGTGTTGACGAAGTACTTCAGGGTATTCGCCTCGCCCGGCTGGTTCATGATCGCCTGGCCGATGTGGACGATTTCCGAAGCCTGATAACCGAAGCAGTGCACACCGAGGATCGCCAGCGTCTCGCGGTGGAAGAGAATCTTCAGCATGCCCACCGGCTCGACGGCGATCTGCGCACGCGCCATGCCCTTGAAGAAGGCCTTGCCGACCTCGTAGGGAATCTTCGCCTGGGTCAACTCACGCTCGGTCTTGCCCAGCGAGCTGATCTCCGGAATCGTGTAGATGCCGGTCGGCACGTCGTCGACATGCCGCCAGCTGTCGTTTTCGACGATGCTCCCCGACGCCGAGCGGCCCTGGTCGTAGGCGGCGCTGGCCAACGCCGGCCAGCCGATCACGTCGCCCGCGGCATAGACGTTGGACGCACTGGTGCGGTAGTGCTCGTCGACGTCGATCTGCCCGCGGCTGTTGACCTTCACGCCGATGTTCTGCAGGCCGAGGCGGTCGGTGTTGCCGGTCCGCCCGTTGCACCAGAGCAAGGCGTCGGCCTTGATCTTCTTGCCGGACTTCAGGTGCAGGATCACCCCGTTGTCCAGCCCCTCGATGCGCTCGTACTCCTCGTTATGGCGAATCAGCACGTTGTTGTTGCGCAGGTGATAACTCAGCGCATCGGAGATTTCGTCGTCGAGGAAGCTGAGCAACTGGTCGCGGTTGTCGATCAGGTCGACCAGCACGCCAAGGCCGCTGAAGATCGAGGCGTATTCGCTGCCGATCACCCCGGCGCCGTAGATGATCAACCGCCGCGGCGTGTGGTTCAGCTGCAGGATGGTGTCGCTGTCGTAGACCCGCGGGTGGCTGAAGTCGATGTCCACCGGGCGATAGGGTCGCGAGCCAGTGGCGATGACGATCTGCTTGGCCACCAGCCTTTCCACCACGCCGTTCAGGCAGACCACTTCGACGGTCTGCTCGTCGGCGAAGCTGGCGGTACCGAAGAAGGTGTCGATGCGGTTGCGCGCGTAGTAGCCGGTGCGCGAGGCGACCTGCTTGGCGATGACGCGCTCGGCATCCTTGAGCACGTCGGGGAAAGAGAACCAGCGCGGCTCGCCGATCTGGCGAAAGATCGGGTTGGTGTTGAACTGCATGATCTGCCGGACGGAGTGACGCAGCGCCTTGGAGGGTATGGTGCCGAGGTGGGTGCAGTTGCCGCCGACCAGGGGACGGTCGTCGATCACCGCGACCTTGCGCCCTGCCTTCGAAGCATTCATCGCCGCGCCTTCACCCGCCGGGCCGGAACCCAGAACCACCACGTCGTAGCTGTAAACCGCCATAGTTACTCCTTGGACGAGTCGGGATGCGCAATGCGCCCCGACAGGGCCGCGACACGGGATGCCGCAGCATTTCACTCAGCCTAATCGGCTCGATTCGCGCTGCACAGTAGCGGTTGGTCGCGAGGTAGGCGAGCTTCGCCGCCACTACATGCGCACGCGCTCAGGGTTTTCCCTGTTGCGCCGCGACCAGCGCGTCGAAGGCGCTGCTGCTGCGTGAGACGAAACCCTTGCCATCATGGGACACGAAAAACGCCGCGATGTGCTCACGCTCGGCGTAGGCCAGGCCGCGCTCGGGACCGAGCACCATCAGCAGGGTATCCAGCCCGTCGGCGTTCAGTGCGGAAGGATCGATCACCGTCACCGCGGCCAGCGCATGCGCCACGGGCGCGGCGGTCGACGGGTCCAGCGTGTGGGAGTAGCGCTGGCCGTTCTCCTCGAAGAAGTTGCGGTAGTCGCCGGCGGTCGTCATGGCATAGCCGTCCAGGGCGACGATCATCTGCGGCACGCGGGTCTCGCTCTGCGGCGCCTCGATGGCGATCTTCCAGGGCGAACCGTCCGGCTTGCGGCCAACCGCCTTCAGCTCGCCGGTGGCCTCCACCAGATAGCTCTTCACCCCCAGCTGTTCGAGGCGCCCGGCGATCAGGTCGACCGCATAACCGGCGGCGATGCCGTTGAAGTCCACCTGGATCTCGTCGCGGTCCTTGCACAGCTCGGCCCCCTTCACCTGCAGGTGGTGATAGCCATAGAGCGCCCGCACCGCCTCCAGCTCCTCCGCGGAGGGCACGCGCAGGCCTTCGCCTTTCGGGCCGAAGCCCCACAGGTTGAGCAACGGCTCGACCGTGAGATCGAAGGCACCGTCGCTGTTGCGCGACAAGCCTTCGCCGTACTCCACCAGTTTCAGAACCGACGCCGGCGCTGCCTGGCAACCCGCCGGCCCGTCGTTGAAGCGCTCGATGAAGGAGTCGCTGCGGTAGGTGGACATCTGCTGATCGATGTCGGCGAGGATCTTCTCCACCTCCGATTGCAGCGCCTCCGGCGCCGGCATGCCGCTGCCACGCACGTACTGGACCGTATAGGTGCTGCCCATGGTCGGGCCGCCGAAGGACTCCAGGCTGTCCGAACAACCGCCCAGACAGAGCGCGGCGATGCCGGCCAGCGTCGCGCCGAGCGCGCGCGCAAGGACGCGCGCGCGCGCCTGCGAGGGATTGCCTGTATGCCGTGTGTTCAAGACCGCCGCTCCCCACCGAAAATTCGACAGACGGCATCATAGCGCCGCAGCGAACCGGCTGGCGACCATGCAGGCCGCGCCGCAGAGCCTTCTCGCACGGAAATGAAAACGGGAGCCGAAGCTCCCGTCATTCACTGGCGACGATCGATCAGCGCGGGAACGCCGGCGGGTTGACCCCGGCGATGTCTTCCATCACGCGAACGACCTGGCAGCTGTAGCCGAACTCGTTGTCGTACCAGACGTACAGGACGACACGGTTATCGCTGCAGATGGTGGCTTCGGCATCGACCACGCCGGCGTAGCGCGAACCGACGAAGTCGGTGGAAACCACTTCCGGCGAATTGACGAAGTCGATCTGGTTGTGCAGATCCGAATACAGCGCCATGTAGCGCAGGTACTCGTTCATCTCTTCGCGGCTGGTGCCCTTCTCCAGGTTCAGGTTGAGGATCGCCATGGAGACGTTCGGCGTCGGCACGCGGATCGCGTTGCCGGTCAGCTTGCCGGCCAGTTCCGGCAGCGCCTTGGCCGCAGCGGTGGCGGCGCCGGTCTCGGTGATCACCATGTTCAGCGCGGCGCTGCGACCACGACGGTTGCCCTTGTGGAAGTTGTCGATCAGGTTCTGGTCGTTGGTGTACGAGTGAACCGTTTCGACGTGGCCGTTGACGATGCCGAACTTGTCGTTGACCGCCTTGAGCACCGGCACGATGGCGTTGGTGGTGCAGGACGCCGCGGAGACGATCTTGTCTTCGGCGGTGATCTGGCCATGGTTGATGCCATGGACGACGTTCTTCAGCTTGCCTTTGCCTGGTGCGGTGAGCACCACGCGGTCCACGCCCGGGCACTTGAGGTGCTGGGACAGGCCCTCGGCATCGCGCCATTTGCCGGTGTTGTCGACCAGCAGCGCGTCCTGGATGCCATAGGCGGTGTAGTCGACGGTAGAGGGATCGTTGGAGTAGATCACCTTGATCAGGTTGCCGTTGACGTTGAGCGTGTTGTTCTCTTCGTCGACGATGATGGTGCCGTAGAACGAGCCGTGCACGGAGTCGCGGCGCAGCAGGCTGGCGCGCTTGGCGAGGTCGTTTTCGGCGCCCTTGCGGACGACGATGGCGCGCAGGCGCAGGCCTTCGCCGCTACCGGTCTTCTCGACCAGGATGCGCGCCAGCAGGCGACCGATGCGGCCGAAGCCGTAGAGGACCACGTCCTTGCCCTTGTGCGGGGTTTCGTTCTGCTTGCCGATGACATCGGCGAGTTCTTCGCGGACGAACTGCTCGATGCTGCGCTCGCCTTTACCGTCCTTGAATTTAGCGGCCATCTTGCCCAGATCGACCGAAGCGGCGCCCAGCTTGAGCTCGCTCATGGTCTTCAGGATCGGGAAGGTGTCATGGACCGAGAGTTCGGTCTCGTCTGCCTGGCGGTGGCGCGTGAAGCGATGCGCCTTGAGGATCTCGATGACCGAACGGTTGATCAGGCTGCGGCCATAGATGGAGATCACCACATTGTTGTTGCGGTAGAGCTGGCCGATCAGCGGAATCATGGTTTCCGCAAGAGCCTCACGATCGATCCATTCACCAAGACACTGGTCGGGCTTCTGATTCACGGGCAGTACCTTCCATATGTAGGGGCTGTAAAAAGGGGCTACATTATGCCGACGCTCAGATCGGCCGGCAATCGCAGCGACCATGACACTGACAGCCGTCGCCCCGGATAGTTACAATCCCTGCGCTCAACTTTCTCTCCGGAGCCAAGACCCCACGTGCCTGTATTGCGCCTCCCGCTTCTCCCGTCTGCCGCCGGCAAGCAGTACTGGGGCAACCTGCCTGGTGCCGCGCTCTCCCTGGCCATCGCCGAGGCCGCCAGCGCCGCCAAACGTTTCACCCTGCTGCTGACGAACGACAGCCAGAGCGCCGAACGCCTACAGGAGGAACTGCGCTTCTTCGCCCCGCAACTGCCGGTGCTGCATTTTCCCGACTGGGAAACCCTGCCCTACGACCTGTTCTCGCCGCACCAGGACATCATTTCCCAGCGCATCGCCGCGCTCTATCGCCTACCCGAGTTGCAGCACGGCGTCCTGGTAGTACCGATCACCACGGCCCTGCATCGGCTGGCACCGACGCGCTTTCTGCTCGGCACCAGCCTGGTGATGGACGTCGGCCAGAAGCTCGACGTCGAGATGCTGCGCGCGCGCCTCGAAGCCGCCGGCTATCGCTACGTCGACACCGTCTACGAGCACGGCGAGTTCACCGTGCGCGGGGCGCTGATCGACCTGTTTCCGATGGGCAGCTCGCTGCCCTACCGCATCGACCTGTTCGACGACGAGATCGAGACGCTGCGCACCTTCGATCCGGAGACCCAGCGTTCGATCGACAAGGTCGAGTCGATCCGCCTGCTGCCGGCGCGCGAGTTCCCGCTGGACAAGAAGGCCGTGACCGATTTCCGCGGACGCTTCCGCGAGCGCTTCGACGTCGACTTCCGCCGCTGCCCGATCTATCAGGACCTGGCCAGCGGCATCACCCCGGCCGGCATCGAGTACTACATTCCGCTGTTCTTCGAGGAAACCGCGACGCTGTTCGACTACCTGCCGCAGGACACCCAGGTGTTCTCGCTGCCAGGCATCGAACAGGCCGCCGAGCAGTTCTGGAACGACGTGCGCAACCGCTACGAGGACCGCCGCGTCGACCCTGAACGCCCGCTGCTGCCGCCGGCCGACGTTTTCCTGCCAGTGGAGGATTGCTTCGCCCGCCTGAAGAACTGGCCCCGCGTGGTCGCCGGCCAGCAGGACCTGGAAACCGGCGTCGGCCGCGAGCGCTTCCCCGCCGCAGCGCTTCCCGATCTGGCGATCGAGGCCAAGGCCAGCGAGCCGCTGGGCGCGCTGCGGCGCTTCCTCGACGAATTCTCCGGCCGCGTGCTGTTCACTGCCGAGACCGCCGGGCGCCGCGAGGTGCTGCTGGAACTGCTCGCGCGGCTCAAGCTGAAACCGCAGCAGGTCGAGGGCTGGGCCGATTTCGTCGCCGGCGAGGAGCGCCTGGCGATCGCCATCGCGCCGCTGGACGAAGGCCTTCTGCTGGAGACGCCGGCGCTCGCGCTGGTCGCCGAAAGCCCGCTGTTCGGCCAGCGGATCATGCAGCGCCGGCGCCGCGACAAGCGCCAGCACGATGGCGACAACGTCATCAAGAACCTCACCGAACTGCGCGAGGGTGCGCCGGTGGTGCACATCGACCACGGCGTCGGCCGCTACCTCGGCCTGATCACCCTGGAGATCGAGGGCCAGGCCGCGGAATTCCTCGCCCTGCAGTACGCCGAGGAAGCCAAGCTCTACGTGCCGGTCGCCAGCCTGCACCTGATCGCCCGCTACACCGGCAGCGACGATGCCCTGGCGCCGTTGCACCGGCTCGGTTCGGAAACCTGGCAGAAGGCCAAGCGCAAGGCCGCCGAGCAGGTCCGCGACGTCGCCGCCGAACTGCTCGACATCTATGCCCGCCGCGCAGCCCGCGAAGGTTACGCATTCGACGATCCGAAGATGGATTACGAAACCTTCAGCGCCGGCTTTCCCTTCGAGGAGACGCCGGACCAGCAGACCGCCATCGAGGCGGTGCGCGAGGACATGCTGGCGCCCAAGCCGATGGATCGCCTGGTCTGTGGCGACGTCGGCTTCGGCAAGACCGAAGTGGCCATGCGTGCCGCCTTCATCGCCGTGCACAGCGGTCGTCAGGTGGCGGTGCTGGTGCCGACCACCCTGCTCGCCCAGCAGCACTACAACAGCTTCCGCGACCGCTTCGCCGACTGGCCGGTGAAGGTCGAGGTGATGAGCCGCTTCAAGTCGGCCAAGGAAGTCGGCGAGGCCGTGCAGCAGTTGGGCGAAGGCCAGGTGGACATCGTCATCGGCACGCACAAGCTGCTGTCCGAGGACGTCAAGTTCAAGAACCTCGGCCTGGTGATCATCGACGAGGAACACCGATTCGGCGTGCGCCAGAAGGAGCAGCTCAAGGCGCTGCGCAGCGAGGTGGACATCCTCACCCTCACCGCCACGCCGATCCCGCGCACGCTGAACATGGCGGTGGCAGGGATGCGCGACCTGTCGATCATCGCGACGCCGCCGGCGCGCCGGCTCTCCGTGCGGACCTTCGTCATGGAGCAGAACAAGCCGACGATCAAGGAAGCGCTGCTGCGCGAGCTGCTGCGTGGCGGCCAGGTCTACTACCTGCACAACGACGTGAAGACCATCGAGAAGTGCGCCGCCGACCTGGCCGAACTGGTGCCCGAAGCGCGCATCGGCATCGGCCACGGGCAGATGCACGAGCGCGAACTGGAACAGGTGATGGGCGACTTCTATCACAAGCGCTTCAACGTGCTGGTGGCCTCGACCATCATCGAGACCGGAATCGACGTGCCGAATGCCAACACCATCATCATCGAGCGCGCCGACAAGTTCGGCCTGGCCCAGCTGCACCAGTTGCGCGGGCGCGTCGGGCGCAGCCACCACCAGGCCTACGCCTACCTGCTCACGCCACCCCGCAAGCAGATGACCGACGATGCGCAGAAGCGCCTCGAAGCCATCGCCAACGCCCAGGATCTCGGCGCCGGCTTCGTCCTGGCGACCCATGACCTGGAAATCCGCGGCGCCGGCGAACTGCTCGGCGACGGCCAGAGCGGGCAGATCCAGGCAGTCGGTTTCACGCTCTACATGGAAATGCTCGAGCGCGCGGTGAAAGCCATCCGCAAGGGCGAGCAGCCGAACCTTGACCAGCCGCTGGGCGGCGGCCCGGAGATCAACCTGCGCCTGCCGGCGCTGATCCCCGAGGATTATCTGCCCGACGTGCATGCGCGGCTGATCCTCTACAAGCGCATCGCCAATGCCGCCGACGAGGATGGTCTGAAGGAGTTGCAGGTGGAGATGATCGACCGTTTCGGCCTGCTTCCGGAACCGACCAAGAACCTGGTGCGTCTGACCCTGCTGAAGCTGCAGGCCGAGAAGCTCGGGATCAAGAAGGTCGACGCCGGCCCGCAGGGCGGTCGCATCGAGTTCGCGGCAGACACCGCGGTCGATCCGCTGGTGCTGATCAAGCTGATCCAGAGCCAGCCCAAACGCTATAAGTTCGAAGGGGCCACCCTGTTCAGGTTCCAGGTGCCGATGGAGCGACCGGAAGAGCGCTTCAACACCCTGGAGGCGCTGTTCGAGCGCCTCGCCCCGAACGCCTGAAGACTCTGCCCGCCACGTGCGGGCCTCTCGCCATGAAGGATTTCGCAATGCCGCTGTTTCGCCTGTTCCCGCTGCTGCTCGCCCTCCTCGCCCCCGCGGCTTTCGCCGACGGCACCTATCAGGTCGAGGTGATCCTGTTCCGCCAGGCGCCGGCGGTGGATGCCAGCCAGCCGGCACCGGACGACTGGGCCGCCGGCGCCACCCCGCTGGCAAGCGAGGCCGCCCGCGCACTGGATAGCCAGGCAGCCAGGCTGACCGCCGGCAAGGGCTACCAGGTGCTGATGCACAAGGCCTGGCTGCAGAACATCGGCGCCACCCCGAGCAAGGTGGCCGTGAGCGCCGGCAGCGAACAGCTCGGGCATTTCCCGGTCGAGGGCACCCTGAGCCTGTCGCAGGTGCGCTTCGTCGATGTCGAGGCGGATTTCTGGGTCAATCAGTTCGATGGCCAAAACCTGATCGCCGCCAGCGAGCACCTCAAGCAGACCAGCCGGCTGAAGATCGGCGAACTGACCTACCTGGATCACTCCAGCTTGGGCCTGCTGGTGCGCGTCAGCCCGCTCTGATCGCCCTGCCGAATGGCGCAATGAAAAAAGGCCGATGCAGTGCATCGGCCTTTTTCATTGCGGCGCCGGCTCAGGCATCGCTCGCCAGTACCCGGCCGATCACCTCGCGCACGCGGTCGATGCTCTCGGCCAGCGCCGCCTCGATGTCGGCCATGGTGATGATCTCGACACTCTTTCCCGCCGCCGGATTCACCACCAGGGCCAGACAGGCGTAGGGCAGCGCGAGTTCGCGCGCGAGCGCGGCTTCAGGCATTCCGGTCATGCCGACCAGGTCGCAACCGTCGCGCTCCATGCGCAGTATTTCGCCCGCGGTCTCCAGGCGCGGCCCCTGTGTGCAGCCGTAGACGCCAAGGTTGCTGTACGCGTATCCGCTGGCCTGCAGTGCCTCCAGCAGCCGCATGCGCAGCAGCTCATCGTAGGGATTGCTGAAGTCGATGTGGGTCACCGGCTGCGGCTCGCCATCGAAGAAGGTGTGCTCGCGGCCCCAGGTGTAGTCGATCAGCTGATGCGGCACGCACAGGTGCCCGGTGCCCATGCCGGGGTTGATGCCCCCCACCGCGTTGACCGCGATGATCGCCTCGGCGCCGGCCTGCTTGAGCGCCCACAGGTTGGCGCGGTAGTTCACCTTGTGCGGCGGCAGCCGGTGCGGATGCCCGTGGCGGGCGATGAACAGCACCTCCCGACCGCCATACTCGCCGCGCAGGACCGGCGCCGAGGCAGCGCCGTAGGGCGTCTGTTCATCCAGCGACACGCTCAGGTCGAGGCCTTCGAGCTGGGTCAGGCCAGTTCCACCGATGATGGCGTAAACGGTCATGCGTGCTCCTTAGTCGATCAATTGGGCGCTGCGCAACGCGGCGGTGGCCTGCAACCAGCGCGGGTGCTGGCGATAGCTGGTATCGGGCCAGCTGCGCGCACGCATCCGCGAAAGGTTGCCCGGCCGGCCGACGCGCAGACGTTGCAGACGGCTCAACGCCAGCTCGGCAGCCGCGCGGTCATTGCATACGAGCCCCATGTCGCAACCGGCGTTCAATGCCGCCTCGATGCGCTCGCCGGCATCGCCGACTACGTGCGCACCGGCCATCGACAGGTCGTCGCTGAAAATCACCCCGGAGAAGCCCAGTTCACCGCGCAGGATGTCCTGCAACCAGCGCCGGGAGAATCCGGCCGGCTGTGCGTCGATCTGGGGGTAGATCACGTGCGCCGGCATCATCCCGTCCAGCTCGCCGGCCAGTCGTGCGAAGGGCTGCAGGTCGCAGGCGCGGATCTCTTCGAGGCTGCGCTCGTCGATCGGGATCGCCACGTGGGAATCCGCTTCCGCCCAGCCGTGCCCGGGGAAGTGCTTGCCGGTGGCAGCCATCCCGGCCGCGCGCAGGCCGCGAATGAACGCGCTGGCGAGATCGGCGGCGCGCAGCGGATCGCTCTCGAACGCGCGGGCACCGATCACCTGGCTACGCTGGTGATCCAGGTCCAGCACCGGGGCGAAACTGATATCCAGCCCCACGGCCAGCACTTCGGTGGCCATCAGCCAGCCACAGTGCTCGGCCAGCGTTTCGGCATTCGCCTGCGCAGCCAGCGCACGCATCGCCGGCAGCCGTACGAAACCCTGGCGCAGGCGCTGGACGCGGCCACCTTCCTGGTCGACGGCGAGGATCAGATCGGGGCGAAGGGCGCGGATCGAGCGGCTCAGCTCGAGCACCTGACGCGGGTGCTCGATATTACGGGCGAAGATGATCAGGCCGCCGACTTCCGGCTGGCGCAGCAACTGGCGGTCCTCGGCGGTCAGCCAGTAGCCGCCGACATCGAGCATCAGCGAACCTTGCAGGGGAATGGTCACGGGAAAATCCTTAATCGAGTTCGGCCGACATCCACTCGGGACGGGCAGCCTCTTCGATACGAACGGGGCAATGCAGTGGCACGCGCGGATACAGCGCCAGCAGGTCGCTGTTGCGCAGCCTTATGCAGCCATGGGAACCGGGCACACCGAGGACGACGCTGTCCGGTGTGCCGTGCAGATAGATGTAGCGGCGGAAGGTATCGACCGGGCCCAGGCGGTTGAAGCCCGGCTCGCAGCCGGACAACCAGAGAATCCGCGTGAGAATCCAGTCGCGACCGGGGAACTGCTCATGCAGCTCGGTCGACCAGACCTCGCCAGTCCAGCGCCGCCCCCGCAAGACCGCGCCAAGGGGCAAGCCATCGCCGATCCTGGCGCGAACCTGATGCAGGCCGCGCGGCGTGCAATTGGAACCGTTGCGCTCGCCGGCGCCATTGGCGGCGGTGGAAACCGGCAGACGCAGCACGAGACGCCCTTCGGCAAATCCGAAGAGCGTCTGGTCGTCGATGGAGATATGCAGGAGGTCGAGGTTTGGCATGCGCGCTAGCTTAGCCGATCGCCCCTCGCCCGCCCACCGTGGTCAGGCCTGGGCAGGCAGCGCGGCGCTCTTGGTACGCGGGCGCATCTGCGCGGCGGCCAGGGTTTCGTCGGAGATACCGGTTTCCGCGCGCATGCCCGCCGCGAGGAACGGCACCATCATGCGCATGACCTGCTCGATCGAGGTATTCACCGCGAAATCGGCCTCGGCCATCGCCCGCAGCGCCTTGATCCCCGACATGCTGAACGCGGCGGCGCCCAGCATGAAGTGCACGCGCCAGAACAGCTCCAGCGGCGGAATCCGCGGCGCGGTCTCGTTGACCAACTGCATGTAACGGCGGAAGACCTTGCCGTAGACCTCTTCCAGATACTTGCGCAGGTGGCCCTGGCTCTGGCTGAACGCAAGACCGAGCAGACGCATGAATATGGAGAGGTCGTTGCCGCTGCGGGGTTTGACCGCAAGCGCCTGATCGACCAGCAGTTCGAGAAGTTCCTCGAGGCTGGCCTTCTCTTCCGGCTTGGCCTGGCGTCGCTCCAGCTCGCGCTCGAGGCTGCTGCAGAACGGACCGAGGAAACGCGAGAAAACCGCCTGGATAAGCGCCTTCTTCGAGCCGAAGTGATAGTTCACCGCGGCCAGGTTGACGCCCGCTTTACTGGTGATGAGCCGGAGGGACGTTTCGGCGAAGCCCTTCTCTGCAAAAAGCTGTTCCGCGGCATCGAGGATGCGTTCAACGGTTTCGGACTGGGCCATGATTCAAATCGCCTGACAAACACTTGTTTGAAACATACGTTTTCAGCCCGTCCACTGTCAAGACGCATCGCGCCTGGCCTGACGCGCCGGTCACATTTGGCCGTGCCCGTCGCGCTTTTGCAATATCCAGGCATCGCCAGGCGGGCTCGACAGGGATGTAAATGAAAGATTGCCACAGGAGATTCACTGTATATAATCCCAGTCACTGTACAAAAACCCAGAGCGCTGACCATGCTGAAACTGACGCCACGCCAAGCCGAGATCCTCGCTTTCATCAAGCAGTGCCTGGAAGACAACGGCTACCCGCCGACTCGAGCGGAAATCGCCCAGGCTCTTGGCTTCAAGTCGCCTAATGCGGCCGAGGAGCATCTCAAGGCACTGGCCCGAAAGGGCGCGATCGAGATGACTCCAGGCGCCTCGCGCGGCATTCGCATCCCCGGCAGCGAAGCCGTGGTGGACGAAGATTCGCTGCCGATCATCGGTCGCGTCGCCGCCGGCGCGCCGATCCTCGCCGAACAGAACGTCGAGGAGTCCTGCAAGATCAACCCGGCCTTCTTCCACCCCCGCGCCGACTACCTGCTGCGCGTGCACGGAATGAGCATGAAGGACATCGGCATCCTCGACGGCGACCTGCTGGCCGTGCACACGGTCCGCGAAGCGCGCAACGGCCAGGTAGTGGTCGCGCGACTGGACGACGAAGTCACCGTGAAACGCTTCAAGCGCCAGGGCAACAAGGTCTGGTTGATCGCGGAGAACCCCGACTTCGCGCCCATCGAAGTGGATCTCGAACAACAGAGCCTGGTGATCGAAGGCTTGAGTGTCGGCGTCATTCGCCGCTAAAGGAGACGTTCCATGCAGTTCCCGCAGACGCTTGACCTCCCGCAACTGCCGCTGTTCGAGGCGTTTCTCGCACAGCCGGCCATCCCCCTGCTGACCCAGGCGCTGGATTCCCCCTGGTTGGACGAAGCGGAAGCCTTCAGCGAGATATCGCTGCGCGGAGCTGCCAATCACTGCCTCAACCTGCTGGCGCCGATGCTGCGCGAACTCAGCGAGGAGACCGACGCACGCTGGCTCACGCTGATCGCACCGCCTGGCAGCCTCACGCAAGCCTGGTTGCGCGATGCAGGGCTCAACCGCGAACGGATTCTGCTGCTCCAGCCACGCGGCGAGCAGAGCGCGCTGGAGTTGACCTGCGAGGCTCTGCGTCTGGGGCGCAGTCATACTGTGGTCAGCTGGCTTCAGTTGGACCGTTCGGCGCGCGCACGCCTTGCTGCTGCGGCTCGCCAAGGTGGCGCGCAGAGCCTCAATGTTCGTCTGGGTTGAGAGTTTGCCGACACAGGGACGTGTCGTGATCGACGTATTCGCTTAACTGCCGGCGCTCGCCCAGGCAGCTTCTTCTACCAAAGCCGCAAAGCTTTCGCTCTTCTCAATGAAGAACGCGGGGCTCCTGGTCTCGCTCGAAATCCCCTTCGGCCATCTTTCCGGCCATTTGCACGCCAACATTCAGCATCGCCTTGGCCACTTCCACGTGGTGGCCCTGCAGGAACGCCTTGGCATCCTCGGAGAAATCCAGAACCACCAGCGCCTCCTCATCCTCGGCGCGGCGCAGCGCAATGCGCCCATCGGGCAGTTCGACGATTTCCAGAAAGGAGGTAGGCATGAAAAGGGTCTCGATGGAAGGCGCGTCATTGTAGCAGTGGAAACCATGGCTCCCTAGTGGTACGGCGATGATCGTGATGCCGGCCACTGGCCCTGGTTCGCAAGCGTGATCAGACTTTTCGTCCGACCAGGGCTGCGTTTGGTGGGTCGGCGAAGCGTGACCCACCAAACGGAAGCGAAGCGTATATGGGTACACCGATGCCGTAGGGCGGGCTTCAGCCCACCAGAGCATCACTCAAATTGCGTGAGCCAAAGCCGATCACCGTAGCAGTGCCTCCACGAGGCAGCTGAGCGCCGCCATGGCGGCATTCCAGTCATTCCCAGAACTGACGGTTCGACGGTGCGCATGGCGCACCCTACCGCTTTAACTCAGCTTTCGGTGAGGCTCGCGCGAAAACGCAGGGCGAGTTGCTTGAGCTGCTGGCGCCAGGCGTCCAGTTCCTCGCGAGACAGCGCCGACTCGAGCTCTTCCTCATCCAGCGTGACCGAATGGATCAGCGGCGTCGAAGGATCGAGCCTGGCTTTACGCGGCGCCTGGGGCGGCTGGAACAGCTGTGCGTAAGCGGCCAGCAACTGACCCAGCCAGGTTTCAGGTTGCTGTGCCATTTCCACCAGCTCGGCCAGCTCCGGGCTGGGCGCCTCGTCGAGCACCGCGCGATTGAGCAACAGCTCGGCGCGGGGCGCCTGAAAATTCGGCAGGCGATAGAACCCGGCGATCTCGTGGCACAGGCCGAGCAAGGCACCATATAAATGGAACAGCGCCGCTTCGCGCTCGGCCTGGATCAGCGCGAGCGCGTTCATCACGCGGCCTTCTTCGGCCTTGCGCCATCCGTCCAGCGCTAGTCCGGCGAAATAGATTTTCTGGTTGGTGCGGGTATAGAGCTCATGGGCCATGCTGCTGCTCCACGCTGGCGCCGGCGAACGAGCCGGCGGATGGGGACCACGCTAGCGCTGCGCAGGCGCGTGGGCAATCGCCCGCGCGCCCGACGGTAAGGACATCAGCGCTTGTCTTCGACCTTCCACTTGCCGCCGTCGTAGAACGCCCGCCAGCCGGTTGGCTTGCCGTCGACTTCCGACTGCACGTACTGTTCCTTGGTCTTGCGGCTGAAGCGGATTACTGCCGGGCGGCCCTCGGGGTCCTTCGTCGGTGCCTCGAGGATGAAGTGATACTTCTCGTCCAGCTCATCCTTGTGCGGAATCAGCTCCAGCACCAGAGGTGCGCGCGTTTCGCGGTTCTTCGGAAACTGGCTGGCGGCCAGGAACAGGCCCGAAGCGCCATCACGCAGCACGTAGGTGTCGTCCACCTTCTCGCACTTGAGCTCCGGCATCCTGATCGGGTCGATCTTGGGCGGCGCCGCCTCACCGCTCTTGAGCAGCTTGCGGGTGTTCTTGCAGGCCGGATTGGTGCAACCGAAGAACTTGCCGAAACGGCCGGTCTTCAGCTGCATCTCGCTGCCGCACTTGTCGCACTCCAGGCTCGGGCCTTCGTAGCCCTTGATCCGGTAGGTGCCCTGCTCGATCTCATAGCCGGCGCAATCCGGGTTGTTGCCGCAGATGTGCAGCTTGCGGTGCTCGTCCAGCAGGTAGGCGTCCATCGCCGTGCTGCAGATCGGGCAACGGTGCTTGCCGCGCAGGACGCGGGATTCGGATTCGCCCTCGTCATCCTCGGCGATCTCGTCGCCGGGAATCAGGTTCAGGGTCGCCTTGCAGCGCTCCTTCGGCGGCAGGCTGTAACCGGAGCAGCCGAGGAACACCCCGGTGGACGCGGTGCGGATCATCATCGGACGGCCACACAGCTGGCAGGGAATGTCGGTCGGCGTCGGCTGGTTGGCACGCATGCCGCCGGCCTCGCTCTTGCCACCGGTCTCGGCCGCTTCGAGCTTGTGCTTGAAGTCGCCGTAGAACTCGTCGAGCACGTTCTTCCAGTCGCGCTCGCCCTGGGCCACGTCATCGAGGTTCTCTTCCATGCCGGCGGTGAAGCCGTAGTCCATCAGGTTGGAGAAACTCTCGGACAGCCGGTCGGTGACGATGTCGCCCATCTTCTCGGAATAGAAACGGCGATTGTGCACGGTGACGTAACCGCGGTCCTGGATGGTCGAGATGATCGCAGCATAGGTGGATGGACGGCCGATCCCGCGTTTTTCCAACTCCTTGACCAGGCTGGCTTCGGAGAAGCGCGCCGGCGGCTTGGTGAAGTGCTGGCTGGGGTCGAGCTTGACCAGTTTCAGCGCCTCGCCTTCTTTCATGTCCGGCAACACGGCGTCTTCGCCGGGCTTGCTCTGCTGCGGTTGCACGCGGGTGTAACCGTCGAACTTGAGGATGCGGCCCTTGGCGCGCAGCTCGAAGTCACCGGCCTTGACGCTGACGGTGGTCGACAGGTATTCCGCCGGCGGCATCTGGCAGGCGACGAACTGGCGCCAGATCAGCTCGTACAGACGTTCGGCGTCGCGCTCCATGCCGGAGAGCTGGGTCGGACGCATGTTCACGTCGGAGGGACGAATTGCTTCGTGCGCCTCCTGGGCGCCCTCCTTGCTCGAATAGGAGTTCGGCTTGGCGGGCAGGTACTTGGCACCGAACTCGCCGTCGATGAAACCGCGCACCATCTCGATGGCGTCGTTCGACAGGTTGGTGGAGTCGGTACGCATGTAGGTGATGTAGCCCGCCTCGTAGAGGCGCTGGGCCATCATCATGGTCTTCTTCACGCCGAACCCGAGGCGGTTGCTCGCCGCCTGCTGCAGGGTCGAGGTGATGAACGGCGCCGTCGGCTTGCTACTGGTCGGCTTGTCCTCGCGCTTGATCACGCTGTAACTGGAGGACTTGAGCTTCGCCACGGCGGCCATCGCCTGCGCCTCGTTGACCGGCTTGAAGGCTTCGCCTTTCTCGCGAGCGACCTCGAAGCGGACCTTGGCATCCTTGGCGGTACCGAGGTCGGCGTGGATTTCCCAGTATTCCTCGGGAACGAAGGCGCGGATTTCACGCTCGCGCTCCACCACCAGCTTCACCGCCACCGACTGCACGCGCCCGGCGGACAGGCCGCGAGCGATCTTCGCCCAGAGCAGCGGCGAGACCATGTAGCCCACCACGCGATCGAGGAAGCGCCGTGCCTGCTGGGCGTTGACGCGGTCGATGTCCAGCTCCCCGGGCTTGGAGAAGGCTTCCTGGATCGCCTTCTTGGTGATCTCGTTGAACACCACGCGCTTGTAGCGGCTGTCGTCGCCGCCGATGGCTTCGCGCAGGTGCCAGGCGATGGCTTCCCCCTCGCGGTCCAAGTCGGTCGCGAGATAGATGGTGTCGGCATCCTTGGCGAGACGGCGCAGCTCTTCGATCACCTTCTCCTTGCCGGGAAGGATTTCGTACTTGGCTTTCCAGCCGTGCTCCGGGTCGACGCCCATGCGGGTGAACAGCTGGCGCTTGGCTTTTTCCTTGGGCGACAGCGCGGGCGCTTCGGCCGCGGCGGCCTTGCCGCGCTTGGCCGGCTCCTTGGCGGCATTCCCCGAACCACTGGTGGGCAGGTCACGGATGTGGCCGATGCTCGACTTCACCACGTACTGGTTGCCCAGGTACTTGTTGATGGTCTTGGCCTTGGCCGGGGATTCCACGATGACCAGCGATTTGCCCATGGATCGGAAAATTCCTGAATTGGATGAGTAAAAAACGAGGGGGCCGCCGTTGCGGCACCGCTATATATAGTGGCGAGAGAGCCAAGGTCAAGCGCCGGTCTTGCTCGGCGCTTCGCTTGCTAAAGCTCGAAAGAGGCTGCGTCGGCGCGAATCAGAGCAAAGCGCGGAACCTGTTCGCCGTCCACGTCGACCGTCTCGCAAAACAGGCTCAGAGGGCGTACCCAGAAGCCGAACTCGCCGTACAGCGCCTGGTACACGACCATCTCCTCCTCCGTCTCGGAATGCCGCGCGACACCGATCACTCGGTACTCGGGCCCCTTGTAATGACGGTAAAGGCCGGGTTGTAGAGTCATGTCGCCTCGCTGCTCGATCAGCGCGGAAAAACCGCAGCCGAGAAAATAAAAAGCCGGGGCACCTGGCCCCGGCTTCACGTGCCGAGCGAGTTAGACGCGTTCGAACACAGTGGTGATGCCCTGACCAAGGCCGATGCACATGGTAGACACACCGAAGGTACCGCCGTTCTGTTTCATCACGTTCAACAGGGTGCCGGAAATCCGCGCACCGGAACAGCCGAACGGGTGACCCAGGGCGATGGCGCCGCCATGCAGGTTGACCTTCTGCTCCATCTTGTCGAGGAGTTTCAGGTCCTTGAGCACCGGCAGTGCCTGCGCCGCGAAGGCCTCGTTGAGCTCGACGAAATCGATGTCGTCTATGCTCAGGCCAGCACGCGCCAGCGCCTTCTTGGTCGCCGGAACCGGGCCGTAGCCCATGATAGCCGGGTCCACGCCCGCCACCGCCATCGCACGCACCACGGCCAGCGGCTGGATGCCGAGGTCCTGGGCGCGCTGTGCCGACATGACGATCATGCAGGATGCGCCGTCGGTGATCTGCGAAGACGTCCCCGCGGTCACGGTACCGCCTTTCGGGTTGAACGCCGGCTTCAGCGCCGCCAGGCTTTCGAGGGTGGTCTCCGGACGAATGGTTTCGTCATAGTCGAAGACTTTCAGGAAGCCGTTCTCGTCGTAGCCCTGCATCGGGATGATTTCATCCTTGAACTTGCCTTCGACGGTGGCCTTGTGGGCCAGCTGGTGCGAACGCACACCGAACTGGTCCTGGGCCTCGCGGCTGATGCCGTGCATCTTGCCGAGCATTTCAGCGGTCAGGCCCATCATCCCCGAGGCCTTGGCGGCATACAGGGACAGGTGCGGGTTCGGGTCTACGCCGTGCATCATGCCGACGTGGCCCATGTGCTCCACGCCGCCGACGACGAAGACGTCGCCGTTGCCGGTCTGGATCGCCTGGACGGCGGTGTGCAGCGCGCTCATCGACGAACCGCACAGGCGGCTGACGGTTTGCCCGGCGCTGGTGTGCGGGATCTGGGTCATCAGCGAGGCCATGCGCGCGATGTTCCAGCCCTGCTCCAGGGTCTGGTTGACGCAGCCCCAGATCACGTCCTCGACTTCGGCCGGATCGACCTTGCCGTTACGTTCCAGCAACTTGCTGATCAGGTGCGCGGACATGTCTTCGGCGCGGGTGTTGCGGTGCATGCCACCCTTGGATCGGCCCATCGGCGTGCGGCCGAAGTCGACAATGACGGCGTCTCTCGGATTCAGGCTCATAAATAGTCTCTCGCTCTCTTAACCGAAGAACTTCTGGCCGCTCTTGGCCATTTCGCGAAGCTTTTCAGTCGGGTGATACAGCGGGCCCAGGTCGGCGTACTTGTCGGCCAGCGCGACGAATTCGGCGACACCGATGGAATCGACATAGCGCAGCGCGCCCCCACGGAAGGGCGGGAAGCCGATGCCGTAGATCAGGCCCATGTCGGCCTCGGCGGCGGTTTCGACGATGCCGTCTTCCAGGCAGCGCACGGTCTCCAGGCACAGCGGGATCATCATGAAGTTGACGATGTCCTCGTCGGTCACTTCACGCTGCTCGGTGACGATCGGCTTGAGGATCTCGTAGGCCTGCGGATCGACGACCTTCTTCGGCTTGCCCTTCTTGTCGGTCTCGTAGGCGTAGAAGCCCTTGCCGTTCTTCTGGCCGAGGCGGTTGGCCTCGTACATGACGTCGACGGCGGTCTTGCCTTCCACCGCCATGCGGTCCGGGAAACCCTCGGCCATGACGTCGCGCCCGTGGTGGCCGGTGTCGATGCCGACCACGTCGGAGAGGTACGCCGGGCCCATCGGCCAGCCGAACTTCTCCATCACCTTGTCGATGCGGACGAAATCGACGCCGAAGCTGAGCAGCTTGGCGAAACCGCCGAAGTACGGGAACAGCACGCGGTTGACCAGGAAGCCCGGGCAGTCGTTGACCACGATCGGGCTCTTGCCCATCTTCTTGGCGTAGGCAACGGTGGTGGCGATGGCCGTTTCACCGGTCTTCTCGCCACGGATCACTTCCACCAGCGGCATCATGTGCACCGGGTTAAAGAAGTGCATGCCGCAGAAGTTCTCGGGGCGCTTGAGCGCCTGGGCCAGCAGGCTGATGGAGATGGTCGAGGTGTTCGACGCGATGATCGCGTCTTCCTTGACCTGGCCTTCCACTTCGGCAAGTACGGACTGCTTGATCTTCGGGTTCTCGACCACGGCCTCGACGACGATGTCGACGTTGCCGAAATCGCCGTAGGACAGGGTCGGACGGATGGCGCTCAGTGCGGTAGCCATCTTCGCCGGCGTCAAACGGCCCTTCTCGACCTGTTTGCCGAGCAGCTTCGAGGCTTCACCCAGACCGAGCTGGATGGCTTCCTCGCGGATGTCCTTCATCAGGATCGGCGTGCCTTTCGACGCCGACTGGTAGGCGATGCCGCCGCCCATGATGCCGGCGCCGAGTACGGCGGCCAGTTTCACGTCCTTGGCGACTTCGTCGTACTGCTTGGCTTTCTTCTTCAGTTCCTGATCGTTCAGGAACAGGCCGATGAGGCTCGCGGCAACCGGCGTCTTGGCCAGTTTCACGAAGCCGGCGGCCTCGACTTCCAGCGCCTTCTCGCGACCGAAGTTCGCGGCCTTCTGGATGGTCTTGATCGCCTCGACCGGCGCCGGGTAGTTCGGACCGGCCTGGCCGGCGACGAAACCCTTGGCGGTTTCGAAGGCCATCATCTGCTCGATGGCGTTGAGCTTGATCTTCTCCAGCTTGGGCTGACGCTTGGCCTTGAAGTCCAGTTCGCCGGAGATGGCGCGCTTGACCAGGTCCAGAGCCGCTTCCTTGAGCTTGTCAGCCTTGACCACGGCGTCGACGGCGCCGACTTTCAGCGCGTCTTCGGCACGGTTTTCCTTGCCCGAGGCGATCCACTCGATGGCGTTGTCGGTGCCGACGATGCGCGGCAGGCGCACGGTGCCGCCGAAGCCCGGGTAGATGCCCAGCTTGACTTCCGGCAGGCCGATTTTCGCGGTCTCGGAGGCGACGCGGTAGTCGGCGGCCAGGCACATTTCCAGGCCGCCGCCGAGGGCGATGCCGTTGATGGCGACGACGGTCGGCACCGCGAGGTCTTCGAAATCGCTGAAGATCTTGTTGGCTTCGAGGTTGCCGGCAATCAGCTCCTCGTCGGACAACTTGAAGTTGTCGACGAACTCGGTGATGTCGGCGCCGACGATGAATACGTCCTTGCCACTGGTGACGACGACGCCCTTGATCGAGCCGTCTGCCTTGATGGCGTCCACGGACTGGCGCAATTCGCTCAGCGTGACGCGGTTGAATTTGTTGACGGACTCACCCTTGAGGTCGAAATTCAATTCGACGATGCCACCCTCAAGAGCCTTAACCGTGATGGCTTTACCTTCGTAAATCATCAACTGATCTCCACGAAATGGAAGCTGAACAGTACACATCGGACACCGACACTGGATTTCCCGCGGCTTGGCCGTCGAGTGAAATCCGACACTGCTGGCACACCCTCCGACGCGATCTTCGGGTTGTTGTTCTAGAGCGCCGCAAGGCAAACGCTCAATTCATACGCCCGTTTGATTTGGGTAGCACACCTTCTCGGAAAAGCGTGTGCTTGTCAATTGGCTATCGGTTTGACCGCCGCCGCCAGACTTTTGCTGGGCGATAGCTCGCCGTGCGCCCTCCGGTAGAGTGGAACGCTGAGCGTAGAAGATCGGGGAAGAAGCCGCGCCCAGGTCGGCAGGAAGAAGAAATCAGCCGTCAGGCCAGAGCGCCCAGTACTGCCGCAAGCCTGTCCAGATCCTCGGCACCGCCGCGTTCTCCCCAGCAGATACCGATCATCTGCACACCCGCCTCGATGCGGTAGGCATCCGCGGGCAGGCTGGCGAACTGCGCGAGCAGTCGCTCGTCCTTGCAGGGCTCACGCCACTGGTTCAGCCATTCACCAGATGGGCTCTGCCAGTACGACCAGGTATCGCTGCGCCCGGGACGGCGGGCACGGTGATACTGTGCGCACGGATTCGGCGGCGTGCGTTCAAGCCAGTGCGGCCAGTCCTGCCGCGACAGGTTCATGGCGAGCCCGCGGCGCCGGGCAGCCAGGCGAACGTCCATCTGCCCGCGCTGACGGTGCGAAGGCAGCAGCCATACCAGCGGGCTGAGCAGCACGGCGAGCAGCAATATGATCCACAGCGTCACAAGCGACATCCTGATAAAAAAGCATGGCAAGGCGCCCGACAGCGGCATCTAATAAGAGACAAACATCCAAGGAGGAAACACCTCATGACGTACCAGCACATCCTGGTGGCCATCGATCTGGCCGACGAGTGTCATCCGGTCATGCGCCGCGCCCAGGCACTGGCGGCGAGCAGTGGAGCGCAGCTTTCCCTGGTGCACATCGTCGAACCCATGGCCATGGCGTTCGGCGGCGACGTACCGATGGACCTGTCGATGCTCCAGCAGCAGCAGTTCGATCAGGCCCGCGAGCGCCTGGACGGCTTCGCCAGCCGCTATCCGGAGCTCACCCCGGAGCATCGCCACCTCGCCTACGGCCAGCCACGTCAGGAGATCCACCGCCTCGCCGCCGAGCAGAAGTGCGACCTCATCGTGGTCGGTAGCCATGGCCGCCATGGCCTTGCGCTGCTGCTGGGCTCCACCGCCAACGATGTCCTGCATGGCGCGCCCTGCGACGTGCTGGCGGTCCGCCTGACCAAGGACCAGTGAGTTCCGCGCGGGCGAGCCTGCCTCGCCCGCCATCCTTTCAGTCGCCGCGCCGCGAGGTGAACGGCAACGCCTCGATGCCGTCTCCGGCACTCATCACCTGTGGACGAATCTTCTGCAACTGGGTCTCCAGCGAGTAGGTCATGCTCGACGCCATGGAGAAGAACGTCAGGAACGCCTTGAGGTTGGAGTCGCCCTCGCAGGTGTCATGGATACGCTGCCAGAACGCCTGGTTGACCAGCTGCAGCTGCTGGAACACCCGCACCAGCCCCTTGAGTTCCCAGTCCGCGTGGCGCCCTTCGCGCAGGTTGAAATACTGCCGCGTCAGGTACAACGAAACGGCGCGCAGGGCGAATTCCTGGTTGCTGGCGAAGGGCAGATGCTGCTGGGCCATCGGCTTGAGGCTGGCGAGGATCGGGCAGGCGCTGGTCGCCATGATCACTCCGAGCAGCGCACGCAGGCCCTCCTCCAGACCGACCAGCTTGCTGTACTCGCGCTCCGGCGTGCGTACCCAGACGTGCGCCTTGGTGAACGCCGGCAGGCCGTGGAAATCCTCGATCACCCGATGGATGTCGACCGCCGCCGGGCAATGGCTGAAGCGCTCGGGCTCCAGCGGGCAGTTGCTGCAACGTTCGTGAGCGAGGCGCGTCCACTTCGGCGCGGCGGCGGCACGCTCGTCGTCGTAGTCGCGATCGAGCTGAATCAGGTAACTGAACGAATGCTCATCATCCAGGCTGACGCGGTATTCGATGGCCATGCTGACTGCTTACTCCCGGCTCATTCTTCCAATTCGGCCCAGCGCTCGAGCAAGGTATCGAGTTCTGCCTGCAGGCTGTCGACCTGCGCCAGCACGTCGCGGGTTTCCTCCGCCGGGCGCTGGTAGAAGGCCGGATCGGCGATCTGTGCCTGCACTGCGGCGATGCGCTGCTCCACGGCGTCGATCTGGCCCGGCAGCGCCTCCAGCTCGCGCTGCAATTTATAGCTGAGCTTCTTCTTCGCCGGCGCGGGTGCGGCAGTTTCGACCGGTGCAGGGGCTTTCACCGGCTCGGCCTTCTCCGGACGGCTGTCACCGACCCCCAGCAGGCGCGGCGAACCGCCCTGGCGCAGCCAGTCGAGATAACCGCCGACGTACTCGCGCACCACGCCGTTGCCCTGGAACACCAGCGTGCTGGTGACCACGTTATCGAGAAAAGCCCGGTCATGGCTGACCATCAGCACCGTGCCCTTGAAGCTCAGCAGCACTTCCTCGAGCAGCTCGAGGGTTTCCACGTCGAGGTCGTTGGTCGGTTCGTCGAGCACCAGCAGGTTGGCCGGCTTGCTGAACAGCTTGGCCAACAGCAGCCGCGCGCGTTCGCCGCCGGACAGCGCCTTGACCGGCGTGCGGGCCCGCTGCGGGCTGAACAGGAAGTCGCCGAGGTAACTCAGCACGTGACGGTTCTGCCCGTCGATCTCGATGAAATCGCGCCCTTCGGCGAGGTTGTCGATCACCGTCTTTTCCAGCTCCAGCGCATGACGCAACTGGTCGAAATAGGCGACTTCCAGCTTGGTGCCGATGGACACCTTGCCGCTGGTGGGTTGCAGGTCGCCCAGCAGCAGCTTGAGCAGCGTGGTCTTGCCGGTGCCGTTGGCGCCGAGCAGGCCGATGCGGTCGCCGCGTTGCAGGGCCATGGAAAAATCGTCGATCAGCTTCGGGCCGCCGGGATGGGCGAAGCTGACGTGCTCGACGACGATCACCTGTTTGCCGGACTTGTCCGCGGTTTCCACCTGGAAACTCGCCTTGCCCTGGCGTTCGCGACGCTCGCGGCGCTCGTTGCGCATTTCCTTGAGGGCGCGCACGCGGCCTTCGTTGCGCGTACGGCGGGCCTTGATGCCCTGGCGAATCCAGACTTCCTCCTGGGCGAGCTTCTTGTCGAACAGCGCGTTGGCGGTCTCTTCGGCCGCCAGTTGCTGCTCCTTGTGCACCAGGAAGGAGGCGTAGTCGCCGTTCCAGTCGATCAGGTGGCCGCGGTCCAGCTCGAGGATGCGCGTGGCCAGGTTCTGCAGGAATGAGCGGTCGTGGGTGATGAACAGCACCGCGCCCGGGAAGCCCATCAACGCCTCTTCCAGCCAGGCGATGGCGCCGATGTCGAGGTGGTTGGTGGGCTCGTCGAGCAGCAGCAGGTCCGGCTCGGCGACCAGCGCCTGGGCCAGCAGCACGCGTCGCCGCCAGCCGCCGGAAAGCTCGGCGAGGGTCTTGTCGGCCGGCAGTTGCAGGCGGCTGAGGGTGCTGTCGACCAGTTGCTGCAGGCGCCAGCCGTCGCGGGCCTCGAGGTCCTGCTGGACATGCATGAGCTTGTCCAGGTCGTCCTGGTCGTTGATGTTCTGGCTCAGGTGGTGGTACTGCGCGAGCAACTCGCCGACACCGGCCAGGCCCTCGGCGACCACGTCGAACACGGTCCGCTCGTCGGCCCGTGGCAGTTCCTGCGGCAGCTCGCCGATCTTCAGGCCCGGCGCGCGCCAGACATCGCCATCATCGACCGACTGCTCGCCCTTGATCACCCGCAGCATGCTCGACTTGCCGGTGCCGTTACGGCCGATGATGCAGACCCGCTCGCCGCGCGCGATCTGCCAGGAAACCTGGTCCAGCAGCGGCGTGGTGCCATAGGCGAGAGAGACATCGGAGAGCTTGAGCAGGGTCATGACGATCTTCTTCAAAAACGGGCCGCGCATGATATCAGCAGCACACCCTGCCAGGCGCTCCCACCGGCGAAGTTATTCCCTTCATCGGCTGTTACAGCCCCGCGTTTAACTGCCTGGCGCATCAGGCTAAGCTAGGCCCTTTTCTGCCCGGAAGTGTCATGCGCGGTCGTCTGTTCAGTCTTTTGTCCTGTTTGCTCCTCACTGCCACCACGCTCGACGTCGCACAGGCCGCCTCGCTCCCCGAGCAACGGCAAATGTACGACCAGGCGAAGGCCGCCCTGGCGAAGGGCGACAGCGCTCCCTACCAGCGCTACGCCGGCGCGCTGAAGGATTACCCGCTGGAACCCTATCTGGCCTACGACGAACTCACCGCGCGCCTGAAATGGGCCAGCAACGAGGAAATCGAGCGGTTCCTCGACCAACACGGCGACCTGCCCCAGGCCAACTGGATGAAGCTGCGCTGGTTGCGCTGGCTGGCCGAGCGTGGCGACTGGAAGACCTTCGTCGCCCATTACGACAGGTCGATGAACTTCACCGAGCTGGACTGCCTGAACGGCCAGTACCAGCTCGCCCACGGCCTGACCGCCGAAGGCTATGCGACCGCCGAGAAGCTCTGGCTGGTGGGAAAATCCCAGCCGGCCGCCTGCGATGTGCTGTTCGACCAATGGGCCGCCGCCGGCCAGCTCACCGAGGCCAAGCGCTGGCAGCGCACCAAGCTGGCGGCCGAGGCGCGCAACTACGGGCTCGCCAGCCACCTGGCGAAAACCCTGCCGACCCTGCAGAACCAGGCGCAATTGCTGATCGATGTGTCGCAGAAGCCGCAGATGCTCACCCAGACCGGCCGCTTCGTTCCGGCCGACGAGGCCATGGGCGATGTCGTCGGCCTCGGCCTGCGCCGGCTGGCGCGCCAGGACCCGGAAAAGGCCCTCGCCCTGCTCGACGGCTACGCCCGGCAGATGGCCTTCTCCAAGGAAGAGAAGGTTTCCATCGCCCGCGAGATCGGCCTGACCCTGGCGAAGAGCTTCGACCCCCGCGCCCTCGGCGTGATGACCCAGTACGACCCCGACCTGCGCGACCCGACCGTCGCCGAGTGGCGCCTGCGCCTGCTGCTGCGCCTGGGCCGCTGGGACGAGGCCTACCAGCTGACCCGCCGGTTGCCCAAGGAACTCGCCGAGACCAACCGCTGGCGCTACTGGCAGGCACGCAGCCTGCAACTGGCGCAGCCGCAGAGCGCGTTGCTGCAGGCGTTGTACAAGCCGGTGGCGGCCGAGCGCGACTTCTACGGCTTCCTCGCCGCCGACCGCATCCAGGCGCCGTACAAGCTGAACAACAAACCGCTGCCGCTCGATCCGAAGCTGGTGAAGAAAGTGCAGAACACCCCCGGCATTCGCCGTGCGCTGGAGTTCTACGCGCGCGGCCAGGTGGTGGATGCGCGGCGCGAGTGGTACCACGTCAGCCGCCACTTCAATCAGGCGGAGATGGTCGCCCAGGCAAAAATCGCCTACGACATGCAGTGGTATTTCCCGGCGATCCGCACCATCAGCCAGGCCCAGTACTGGGACGACCTGGATATCCGCTTCCCGATGGCCTACCGCGCCGATCTGGTGCAGCAGGCCAACGCCCGCGGCATCCATTCCAGCTGGGTGTTCGCCATCACCCGCCAGGAGAGCGCCTTCATGGCCGACGCGCGTTCGGGTGTCGGCGCCATGGGCCTGATGCAGCTGATGCCGGCCACCGCCAAGGAAACCGCGCGCAAGTTCGGCATTCCGCTGAGCAACCCGAACAACGTGCTGCAGCCCGCGACCAACATCCAGCTCGGCGCCGCCTACCTGAGCCAGGTGCACGCGCAGTTCAACGGCAACCGGGTGCTGGCTTCCGCCGCCTATAACGCCGGCGCCGGCCGCGTGCGCCAATGGCTACGCGGTGCCAATCACCTGGCGTTCGATGTCTGGGTGGAGAGCATTCCGTTCGACGAGACCCGCCAGTACGTGCAGAACGTACTGACCTACGCGGTGATCTACGGCCAGAAGCTCAACGCGCCGCAGCCGTTGGTGGACTGGCACGAGCGCTTCTTCGACGACCAGTGATGCCGGTCTGAAAGGCGCGGCGGACCCGCTCCGCTGCGCCAAGGGCCTTACTCCAGCAGTTCCAGCGGCATGCCGACTTCCAGCACGCCACGGCCGTCGCAGATCAGGTTCTGCCCGAAGTACACCTCGCCATCGCGCTCGCGATAGGTTTTCAGCGTGGTCAGCGGCTCCCGGTCGGCGCTGCGTTCGCCGCTGCGCGGATCGAGGGTGGTCATGATGCAGCGCGAGCAGCCCTTGGCCACGCGGAAATCCAGGCCGCCGATGCGGATGCGCTTCCAGCCATCCTCGGCGTAGGCCGCGCTGCCATCGACCACCAGGTTGGGCCGGAAACGCAGCATCTCCAGCGGCCGGCCGACACGCGTGGAAAGGTCTTCCAGCGATGCCTGCCCAATCAGCAGCAGGGGAAATCCGTCGGCGAACGCCACCCTGTCCTGCGTCGCGCCGGAGCCGGCGTTTACCTGGCGGGCGCGTTCGACCGGCAGGTAGACCAGGCGGCAGGCACGCCCGAGCAACTGGCTGAGCCAGGCCGCGGCCTCGTCGCCGGCATCCGGCACGCGCAAGCTGTCGCTCCAGACGGTGACGCCGCGCAGCTCGGCATCGGCGGCCGGCACCGCCACCTGAATCTCGCCGAGGCCCGGCGCGCTCAAGGTCAATGCGTCGTCCGCGGCATAGCGCGCCAGCAGCTGGGTCATCTGCGGCAATAGGCGCTGGGTGAGGAAGCGCCCGTTGCTCGCGTCCACCACCAGCCAGCGGCGGTCGCCGTGCAGCCCGAGGCTGTCCACGGGCGACACCGACAAGGCTTCGCCGATGGCGGATTTCAGCGGGAAACGATAGAGCGCGGAGAGGTGCATGGGCGGCATCCTGGGCGACGTAAAAAAGGCCGTCGAGGATAACCCGTGAAGCGCCGCCGCGGCAGCTGCATCGCGTCAGGCGCGGGCGGCTTCCGGCCCACGCGAAAAGGCGATGCGAACGCCCGTGGTCAGGCCGGGCCGTCCAGCAGCAGGCGTTCGCGGATCACGTCGACCAGTTTGTCGGGCTGGAACTTGGAGAGGAAGTTGTCGCAGCCGACCTTCTTCACCATGGCTTCGTTGAAGCTGCCGGACAGCGAAGTGTGCAGCACCACATAGAGGTCCTTCAGGCGCGGGTCGGTGCGGATTTCCGTGGTCAGGCGATAGCCATCCATCTCCGGCATCTCCGCGTCGGTGAAGACCATCAGCAGCTTGTCGGTCATCACCAGGCCTTCGTCGGCCCACTTCTTCAGCGTTTGCAGGCCCTTGAGGCCGTCGCTCGCGGTGTGCAGCTTGAGGCCGAGTTGCGACAGGGTTTCCTTGAGCTGCGAGAGCGCCACGTTGGAGTCGTCCACCAGCAGCACTTCGCGACCGCGGGCACGCTCGAAGATCGGATCGGCCAGGCGGTCGCCGGAGACCTTGGCGCTGTAAGGGACGATCTCGGCGAGGACCTTTTCCACATCGATGATCTCGACCAGCTGATCATCGGTCTTGGTGATCGCCGTCAGGTAGTGCTGGCGCCCCGCTCCGCCGGGCGGCGGCAGGATCGACTCCCAGTTGAGGTTGAGGATGCGTTCGACGCCGCCGACCAGGAAGGCCTGCACCGAGCGGTTGTACTCGGTGACGATGATGGTGCTCTTCTCGTTCGGCACCAGCGGGCGCATGCCGATCGCCTGAGACAGGTCGATCACCGGCAGGGTCTGCCCGCGCAGGTTGATCACCCCGCAGACACAGCGGTGGCGCTGCGGCATCAGCGTCAGGCGTGGCAGTTGCAGCACTTCCTGCACCTTGAACACGTTGATCGCGAAGAGCTGCCGCCCCGCCAGGCGGAACATGAGGATTTCCAGGCGGTTCTCGCCCACCAACTGCGTGCGTTGATCCACTGAATCGAGGATGCCGGCCATGATGCGCTCCTGAAAAGGGTTGCCTGGTAGTGCTAGCCCGTGGGCCTTGGTTCATCGGTTATCGGCCGGGCTGGCCGGTTCTGAACGTAGCGGTTTGCCATCATGCCTGCGGTGCCCTGTCTAAGCCACAGCGGATCACCCCTAGGCGACATAGGGGATTCCCTGATTTCGCCGGTGACGATGGCTGTCTATCGTTCGAGCCTGACAACGCCAACCGGGAATCGCCCTCTTGCTCGCCTATCTCACCCTCTGGATCGGACTCGCCATCAGCCTCGCCGGCCTGCTGCTCTCACCGTGGATCAGCGTAGCCGGTAGCGTACTGGTGGCAATAGCCGCCTGGCCGATGCGTCCGCGCCAGCCGAAGGTGCAGGAGCAGTTCGCCGCACCGGTCGTCGAGCCCGAGCGCGTCGATGTGGAGCCCTTGCTGAATGCCGTGCTGCCCGCCTGGGAGCAGAACCTCGGCCAGGTACGCAGCCTGCTGCAGACCAACATTGACCAGTTGTTCGGACGCTTCTCCGGCCTCACCCAGCGCCTCGACCAGACCCTGTCCAGCTCCGACGAAGTGATCGGCGGTGGTGGTGTCACCAACAGCCTGCGCCAGGCGCATGCCCGTCTCGACCAGGTGGTGGAAGCCTTCCACGGCGCCAACGGGCGCAAGCGCGAATTGCTTGGCACCATCGGCCATTTGAACGCCTATGCCAGCGAATTGCAGGCGATGTCCAAGCGCGTGCAGGACATCGCCAGCCAGACCAACCTGCTGGCGCTCAACGCCGCCATCGAGGCCGCCCGCGCCGGCGAATACGGCCGCGGCTTCTCGGTGGTCGCCGACGAAGTGCGCAAGCTCTCCACCCTCTCCGCCGAAACCGGCCAGCGCATGGTCGAGAAAGTCGGCGAGATCAACCAGGCGATCCGCTCCACGGTGACCGCCGCCGACGAACTCTCGAGCAGCGAAGAGGCGAACCTGCGCTACCTCGACGAAGTGGCCGGCGAGGTCATGCAGGGCCTGAGCGCCAACCTGCAGGAACTCACCCTCACCTCGGACCAGCTGCAGCAGGACGCGCGCATGGTCCAGGGCGACATCCGCGAAATCATCGTCGGCCTGCAGTTCCAGGACCGCTCGGACCAGATGCTCGATCACCTGCAGCTCGACCTGCAGCGCCTGCTGCAGGCGCTGCGCGACCAGGATGGCAGCCTCGCGCAGCCGCAGCGCTGGCTCGACGAGCTGCGCCAGCAGTTCACCACCGACGAAGAGCGCCACGGCGCAAAGAGCCGCGCGACGCAAAACGACGTCACCTTTTTCTGACCGCTTCCGCCAGGTAACCACCCAATGGCCAAGACCATCCTCATCGTCGACGACTCTCTCTCCATGCGCCAATTGGTGAAGATGACCCTGTCCGGGGCCGGGCACACCGTGATCGAGGCCGTGGATGGACGCGACGCGCTGACCAAGCTCGACGGGCGCAAGATCAACCTGATCATCAGCGACGTGAACATGCCCAACCTCGACGGCATCGGCCTGGTGAAGGCAGTCAAGGCGCTCGGCGACTACCGCTTCACCCCGATCGTGATGCTCACCACCGAGAGCGAGCAGAACAAGAAAGCCGAAGGCCAGGCCGCCGGGGCCAAGGCCTGGATCGTCAAACCCTTCCAGCCGCAGCAACTGCTCGCGGCCGTCGACAAGCTGGTCGGCTGAGATGTTCCAGCTCACGGCGGACCTCGACAGCCAGCCGGCGTGCCTGCACATGAGCGGCGCGCTGACCATCTACGAAGTGCGCGACGCCCACGCCGCGCTGCTCGACGTGCTGCTCCGGCAGCCGCCACGCGACTGGCAGCTGGACCTCGCCGGGCTGGAGGAAGTCGACAGCGCCGGCGTGCAGTTGCTGCTCGCGGTGCAACGCCATCAACAGCGCGCCAACGTCGGCCTGAGCCTGTGCAACCCGGCCGAAAGCGTCATCGAGCTGTTCCAGCTGCTGCGCCTGCAGTCGCTCTACCCCGCCGTCGTGGCGAGCTGATCCGGAGACGACGATGCTCAACGAGAACCAGTGGAGCCAACTGCTGCAGGGATTCATCGAAGAGGGCCGCGACCTGATCAAGCAGGCCGAGGAATACCTGCTGCTGCTCGACGACACACCCCACGACGAAGAGGCGATCAACGGCCTGTTCCGCGCCATGCACACCCTCAAGGGCTCGGCCGGGCTGTTCTCGCTGACGCCGATCACGCACTTCACCCATCACCTGGAAAGCCTGCTGATGGAGGTCCGCGATGGCCTGCGCACGCTCAGCCCGGCGGCGATTTCGGTGATGTTGCGCTGCCTCGACGAAATCGCCTCCATGGTCGAGCTGATCGACGTCTCCAACGGCACCCTCGACGTGGACGACGCGCACCAGGCGCAACTGCTGGCGGCACTCGCCGAGCACGGCGGCCAGGTGCCAGCGGTCGGCGCCAGCGCCGAACCGGCGGCCGAGTCGGGCGCCCCGCGCGAAGGCAACTGGCACATTTCCCTGCGTTTCCATGCCGATCTGCTGCGCAACGGTTTCGATCTCGCCTCCTTCGTTCGCTACCTCTCGCGGCTGGGCGAAATCCGCTTTCTCGAGGTCATCGACGATGCCCTGCCGGAACTTGCCGAGCTGGACCCGGAGAGCTGCCACCTCGGCCTGGAAATCGACCTGCAGACCCAGGCGAGCAAGGCCGAGATCGAGGAAGTCTTCGAGTTCATCCTGGATTTCTGCACCCTGCGCATCCTCCCGCCGGACAGCGCGCTGAGCGATTACCTCGCGCTGATCCAGGCGCTTCCGGAAACCGACGAGCGTGTCGGCCAGATCCTCGTCGCTAGCGGCCTGCTCACCGAGCACGAGCTGGCCGAGAGCCTCTCCGCCCAGGCGCACGTCGCCGACGGCGCGCCCAAGCAGGCACTCGGTGAACTGCTCGTGGAAAGCGGCCGCGTGGCGCCGCAGGTGGTGGATGCCGCGCTGGCCAAGCAGCAGTCGTCGCGCGAGCGCAAGGCCAGCGAAAGCAGCCAGATTCGCGTCGCCGCCAACAAGCTCGACGAGCTGATCAACCTGGTCGGCGAACTGGTGATCAGCGCCGCCGGCGCGCAACTGCACGCCCAGGCCCAAGGCAATGCGATCTGCATCGAGAGCACCCAGGTGGTCAACCAGCACGTCGAGCAGATCCGTGAAGCGGCGCTGAAGCTGCGCATGATCGAGATCGGCGACACCTTCAACCGCTTCCACCGGGTGGTCCGCGACGTCAGCCAGAAGTTGGGCAAGGACATCCACTTGGACATCCACGGCGCCGACACCGAACTGGACAAGTCAGTGATCGACAAGCTCGCCGACCCGCTCACCCACCTGGTGCGCAACGCCATCGATCACGGCATCGAACCCGCCGAGGAACGCGCCGCCGCCGGCAAGCCGGCGCAGGGGAACCTGCGCCTGAACGCCTACCACGAGTCGGGGATGATCGTCATCGAGATCTCCGACGACGGCCACGGCCTGAACACCGAGCGTATCCGCGAGAAGGCCATCGCCCGCGGGGTGATCGAGGAACAGAGCAACCTCGACGAACACGCCATCCACATGCTGATCTTCGCCGCCGGCTTCTCCACCGCCGACGCCGTTTCCGACCTTTCCGGGCGTGGCGTCGGGATGGACGTGGTGCGCAGTGCCATTGATGCCCTGCGCGGCAGCGTCGAGATCGACTCCACGCGCGGCGTCGGCTGCACCTTCCGCATCCGCCTGCCGCTGACCCTGGCGATCATCGACGGCTTCCTGGTCAACCTCGGCGAAGAGTTCTTCGTGGTGCCGCTGGACATGGTCACCGAATGCCTGGAACTCGACGACGTCCAGCTGGCCGGCTGCAAATACGGTTACCTGAACCTGCGCGGCAAGCCGCTGCCGTGCATCGACCTGGGCGCGCATTTCGAGCTTCCGGCCAGCAACAGCAAGCGGCGCAACATCGTCGTCGTCAACTTCGGCCGGCAACAGGCCGGCCTGGTGGTCGACAACCTGCACGGTGAGCTGCAGACCGTGATCAAGCCTCTCGGGCTGCTGTTCCAGCACCTGCAAGGCATCAGCGGCTCGACGATCCTGGGCTCCGGGCAGATCGCCCTGATCCTCGACATCGCCAGCCTGTTCCGCCAGCTGCAGCAGAACGTCGACAGCAATCCGGGCGAACTCCGCTCGACCAAGCCTCACCAAGACTCCCTCGGCTCCTAGGAGAACCACCATGAATTTCATCCGCAACATGAAGATCGGCGTACGCCTGATCGCCGGCTTTACCCTGGTGGTGATCCTGACCGCTCTGGTCGGCGCCCTGGGCATAGTCAACCTGGGCAAGGTCAACGAGCTCTCGGACCAGATGTACACCCGGGAAATGGCGGCGCTGAACCACATGCAGAACGCCAACCTCGCGCTGGTCTACGCCGGCCGCCACCTGCGCAGCAGCCTGCTCGCGACCTCCGTAGAGGAGCGCGACGCGACCATGGCGCAGGTTCAGGAAGCGTTCAAGAACCTGCACGAGAACCTCGACAAGGCGCAATCGAGCTTCACCAGCGACGAGAGCCGGGCAAAACTCGAAGCTCTGGTCTCGCAGTTGACGTCCTACGAGAAAACCGCCCGGCAGATGCTGCAACTGAACAAGGATTCCGGGCGCATCAACGAAAACACGGAGTTCAGCGCACTCATGCCGCAGCTGCGTGCCGAGGGCAACGCCGCGGACCGCATCCTCGGTGAACTGGTGGAGGTGAAGAAGGCCCGAGCCGGTGAAGCGAACGATGCGATCACCACCATCTATTTCGACTCGCGCACGCAAATGATCGCCCTGGTCATCATCGCCTCGCTGGTCGGCTTCGGCATCGGCATGCTCGTCACCCGCAGCATCACCCGCCCGCTGAACCGCGCCGTCAGCGCCTCCAACTCGCTGGCCGAGGGCGATCTGAACGTCGACATCCAGGTCGACAGCAAGGACGAGACCGGCGCCCTGCTCGCCTCCATGCAGAACATGGCCGAACGCCTGCGCGCGGTGATGAGCGATGTGCGCAGCGCCGCCGACTCGCTGTCCTCGGCTTCCGAGGAAGTCAGCGCCACCTCGCAGTCGCTGAGCCAGGCCGCCACCGAACAGGCCGCCAGCGTCGAGGAAACCGGCGCCTCGGTGGAGCAGATGTCCGCCTCCATCGCGCAGAACACGGAGAGCGCGAAGATCACCGACGGCATCGCCGGCAAGGCCGCGAACGATGCGGTCGAGGGCGGCCGCGCCGTGCGCGACATGGTCCTGGCAATGAAGCAGATCGCCGACAAGATCGGCATCATCGACGACATCGCCTACCAGACCAACCTGCTGGCGCTGAACGCCGCCATCGAGGCCGCGCGTGCCGGCGACCATGGCAAGGGCTTCGCCGTGGTGGCCGCCGAAGTGCGCAAGCTGGCCGAACGCAGCCAGGTCGCCGCGCAGGAAATCGGTGGCGTGGCGAGCAACAGCGTGAGCCTGGCCGAGCAGGCCGGCGTGCTGCTCGACCAGATCGTGCCGAACATCCAGAAGACTTCCGACCTGGTCCAGGAGATCACCGCGGCCTCGCAGGAGCAGAGCAGCGGCGCGGCGCAGATCAACATCGCCATGAGCCAGATGAACCAGATCACCCAGCAGAACGCCTCGGCCTCCGAGGAACTGGCGGCCACCTCCGAGGAAATGAACGCCCAGGCCAGCCAGTTGCTGGAGCTGATAGGCTACTTCCGCCTGGAAGAAAAGCCGACCGCGCCCGCCCGCCGCAACGAGCCGCCGAAGAACGTGCGCGAACTGCGTCGTCCGCAGCGTGTCGAGCACAAGGTCGCCCGCTTGCAGAATGATGACGGCCATTTCGTCAGCTTCAACTGACAGGAGCCCCGCATGAATCCGTCGATCCTCGCCCACGAGAGCCCGCAGGGCGCCGTGCAGCACCTCTCGTTCCGCGTGCGCCAGGCGCGCTACGCGCTGCCCATCGAGCTGGTCAGGGAGATCATCGAGTACGGCCAGATCACCACCGTACCGATGATGCCCGGCTTCATTCACGGCGTGATCAACCTGCGCGGCAACGTGGTGCCGGTGCTCGACCTGGCCGCGCGCTTCGGCTTCGAGCGCACCGAAGCGGGCAACCGCACCTGCATCGTGATCATCGAGCTGAACCTGGACGACGCCCAGCAGAACATCGGCCTGGTCGTCGATGCGGTGGACGCCGTGCTCGACATCGAACCCGGCGACGTCGAGCAGGCGCCGGCGTTCGGCGCCGGCATCCGCACCGACTTCATCGCCGGCATGGCACGGGACGAGCGAGGCTTCACCATCGTCCTCGACGTGCGCCGGGTGCTGTCGCTGGACGACATCCTGCAACTCGCGCTGGCGCAGCAGGCCGGCTGATGCCTACCCGTAACCTGCCCAAGCTCAGCGACCAGGATTTCCGCCACCTCCAGCAGATGATGCTGGAGGCGTCGGGCATCCGCATGGCCGAGCAGAAGCGCACGCTGATGGCCGGGCGGCTGATGTGCCGCCTGCGCGCGCGCAGCCTGAGCAGTTACGGCGACTACCTGAAAGTCCTGGAAAACCCGGTGGAAAAGGACGAGCGGCGACTGGTCGTCGATCTGCTGACCACCAACGAAACCTACTTCTTCCGCGAGCCGCAGCACTTCGACGTGCTCGGCGAGTGGGTCGGCCGCCAGCGCCGCCCGCTGCACCTGTGGTCGGCCGCCAGCTCCTCGGGCGAGGAAGCCTTCAGCATGGCCATGTGCGTTGCCGAGAATGCCCGCACGCAGGACTGGTCGATCTTCGCCAGCGACCTCAGCCGCCGCGTGCTGGAGCGGGCGCGCTCGGCCACCTACTCCATGGAACAGGCGCAGCAGTTTCCCGCCGGCTGGCTCAAGCGCCATTGCCTGCGCGGCATAGAAGAAAGCGACGGGCTGTTTCGCATCGGCCAGCCGCTGCGTCACCGGGTGACGTTCGCCGAGGTCAACCTGTCGCGCCCGCTGCCACAGGGCGTCGGGCCGTTCGACGTGATCTTCCTGCGCAACGTACTCATCTACTTCACCGCCAACGAGAAGCTCGCCATGGTCGCGCGACTTCTGGAGCGCCTGCGCCCCGGCGGCCTTTTGTTCATCGGCCACGCTGAAAGCCTGCACGGTTTCGACTTGCCCGTGCGCAATGTGAGGCCTTCGGTCTTCGAGCGCCTCTGACACCTTTCAAGGAATGCACCGATGATGGTCGCGAAGATCGATACCGGTAAAAAAATAAAAGTCTTTCTGATCGACGACTCGGCGCTGGTTCGCCAGGTGCTCACCGCCTGCCTGGAAAGCCACCCCAACATTCAGGTGATCGGCCAGGCGTCCGACCCGCTGTTCGCCCTGGAAAAAATGCAGAAGGACTGGCCCGACGTGCTGGTGCTCGACGTCGAGATGCCGCGCATGGACGGCATCACCTTCCTGCGCAAGATCATGGCCGAGCGGCCGACGCCGTCGATCATCTGCTCGACGCTCACCGAGGACGGCGCCGCGATCACCCTCGACGCTCTCGCCGCGGGCGCCGTTGGCGTATTCACCAAGGCCAAGCTGGGCCTGAAGGTGAGCCTGCAGCAGATTTCCGGCGAGCTGATCAAGCAGATCGAACTGGCCGCGCGCAGCCATCCCCACGCCATGCCGCGCAAGCCGCCGCCCCGGGAAGCCACGCCGGACACACTGGCCGATGCCGGGCATCAGGCCGCCAGGGCATTGCTCACCACCACCGACCGCGTGGTCGCGCTGGGCACCTCGACCGGAGGAACCCAGGCGCTGGAAGTGTTGCTACGGCAATTGCCGGTGGATTGCCCGGGCATCGTCATCGTCCAGCACATGCCGGAGAAATTCACCGCCGCCTTCGCCCAGCGCCTCGACAGCGTCTGCAAGATCGAGGTGCGCGAGGCCAAGCACATGGACCGTGTGCGGCCCGGCCTGGCGCTGGTGGCGCCGGGCGGGCTGCACATGCAGATCAAGCGCAGTGGCGCGCAGTACTTTGTCGAGGTCTTCGACGGCCCGCCGGTCAACCGCCACAAGCCTTCGGTGGACGTGCTGTTCCGCTCGGTCGCACGCCACGCCGGGCAGAACGCCATCGGCGTGATCATGACCGGCATGGGTGACGATGGCGCCCGCGGGCTGCTGGCCATGCGCGAGGCCGGCTCGCGCACCGTGGCCCAGGACGAAGCCAGTTGCGTGGTCTTCGGCATGCCCAAGGAAGCGCTGCGCCTGGGCGCGGCGCAGAGCAGCGAGTCGCTGGCCAACCTGCCGCGGGTGATCGTCCAGTACGGCCGCAGCGCCAGCGCGACCGCCGAAGCCTGACGCCCCGCATCGGCGCAGCGCGCACCACAAATCGTCACGACCGGCCAGCGGCTGGCTGCGCGCGTGGCCGCCGCCCCACGGCATGAGGCGGCCGGATCGCCCGGCCATCGTCACGGGCATTTGGCACAGAATCCGCTATGAATTCAGGGTTCCGCTCCGTGAACAGACACTGTCACGGGATTTTTTCTGACTTTGAAGTCAATTTTTATTGACCTGCAAGTCAAGCGACTCTAGATTCCACGCGTGCAAAACATGCCTGAAAAGAACCTTGCCGGAGGTCGATTTGATCCAGTTTCTGCTCAACCGTGAGCTGCGTAGCGAGCATGACCTCGACCCCAACCTCACCGTGCTGCGCTACCTGCGCGAACGCGTTGGCAAACCCGGCACCAAGGAAGGCTGCGCCTCTGGCGACTGCGGCGCCTGTACCGTGGTGGTCGGCGAGCTGACCCGTACCGATGGCGTCGAGCGCATCCGCTATCGCACCCTGAATTCCTGCCTGACCTTCGTCTCCGCGCTGCACGGCAAGCAGCTGATCGCGGTCGAGGACTTGAAGCACCAGGGCCAGTTGCACAGCGTGCAGCAGGCGATGGTCGACCACCACGGCTCGCAATGCGGGTTCTGCACGCCGGGCTTCGTCATGAGCCTGTTCGCCCTGCAGAAGAACCAGGCCGACAAAGGCCACGACGCGCACCGGGTGCACGAAGCGCTGGCTGGCAACCTGTGCCGCTGCACCGGCTACCGGCCGATCCTCGATGCCGCCGAGCAGAGTTGTTGCCAGGCGCAGCCAGACCAGTTCGACGCCGCCGAAGCCGATACCATCGCCCGCCTCAAGGCCATCGCCCCGCAGGGCACCGCCGAGCTGAGCGACGGCAGCAAGCGCTGCCTGCTGCCGCTGACCGTCGCCGACCTGGCCGACCTGTACCTCGCCAATCCGCAGGCGCGCCTGCTCGCCGGCGGCACCGACCTGACGCTGGAAGTCACCCAGTTCCACCGCGACCTGCCGGTGATGATCTACGTCGGCCATGTCGAGGAGATGAAGCGCGTCGAGGTGTTCGACGAGCGCATCGAGATCGGCGCCGCCACCGCGCTCACCGATTGCTTCGAGGTGCTGAACCGCGAGTACGCCGATTTCGGCGAGCTGCTGCAGCGCTTCGCCTCGCTGCAGATCCGCAACCAGGGCACCCTGGGCGGCAACATCGGCAACGCCTCGCCGATCGGCGACGCCCCGCCGCTCTTGATCGCCCTCGGCGCGCGCATCGTCCTGCGCAAGGGCGCGGCGAGCCGCGAGCTGGCGCTGGAGGATTACTTCATCGACTACAAGATCACCGCTCGCGAGGACGGCGAGTTCATCGAGAAGATCATCGTCCCGCGCGCGACGGCCGGGCAGCAGTTCCGTGCCTACAAGGTGTCGAAACGACTGGACGACGACATTTCCGCGGTCTGCGCCGCCTTCGCCCTGCGCCTCGACGGCGGTCTGGTGCGCGAGGCGCGCATCGCCTTCGGAGGCATGGCGGCGATTCCCAGGCGCGCCGCCGCCTGCGAGCGCATGCTGAACGGCGCCACCTGGGACGCCGACACGGTCGAGCGCGCCTGCGTCGCGCTGGCCGAGGACTTCACCCCGCTCAGCGACTTCCGCGCCAGCCGCGAGTATCGCCTGCTGGTCGCCCAGAACCTGCTGCGCAAGTGCTTCGCCGAGCAGCAGCGCCCCGCCACCGAAACGCGAGTCACCGCTTATGCATAAGCCGACCAAAAGCCAGGAGGAACTGGCCGAACTGTTCCGCGCCGAGCTGACCACCGGTGTCGGTCGCAGCCTCAAGCACGAGAGCGCTGACAAGCACGTATCCGGCGAGGCGGTGTACATCGACGACCGCCTGGAGTTTCCCAACCAGCTGCACGTCTACGCGCGGCTTTCCGACCGCGCCCACGCGCGCATCCTGAAGATCGACACCGCGCCCTGCTACGCGATTCCCGGGGTGGCCATCGCCATCACCAGCAAGGACGTCCCCGGCCAGCTGGACATCGGTCCGGTACTGCCGGGCGATCCGTTGCTGGCCGAGGACATCGTCCAGTACGTCGGGCAGATCGTCGTCGCGGTGGCGGCCGACAGCCTGGAAACCGCACGCAAGGCGGCGATGGCGGCGATCATCGAGTATGAAGACCTGGAGCCGGTGCTGGATGTGGTCGAGGCGCTGCGCAACAAGCACTTCGTCCTCGACAGCCACCAGCACAAGCGCGGTGACTCAGCCGCCGCGCTGGCCAGCGCGCCGCACCGGCTGCAGGGCAGCCTGCACATCGGCGGCCAGGAGCACTTCTACCTGGAGACGCAGATTTCCTCGGTGATGCCCGCCGAAGATGGCGGGATGATCGTCTACACCTCGACGCAGAACCCCACCGAAGTGCAGAAGCTGGTGGCCGAGGTGCTCGGCGTGCCGATGCACAAGATCGTCATCGACATGCGCCGCATGGGCGGCGGCTTCGGCGGCAAGGAAACCCAGGCGGCGGCGCCGGCGTGCCTCTGCGCGGTGATCGCGCGGCTCACCGGGCGGCCGACCAAGATGCGCCTGCCGCGCGTCGACGACATGCAGATCACCGGCAAGCGCCACCCGTTCTACGTCGAATACGACGTCGGCTTCGACGACGATGGCCTGCTGCACGGCATCCGCATCGAGCTGGCCGGCAACTGCGGCTATTCGCCAGACCTCTCCGGGGCGATCGTCGACCGCGCCATGTTCCATGCCGACAACGCCTATTACCTGGGCGATGCCGAGATCAACGGCCACCGCTGCAAGACCAACCTGGCCTCGAACACCGCCTACCGTGGCTTCGGTGGCCCGCAGGGAATGGTCGCCATCGAGGAAATCATGGACGCCGTCGCGCGCCGGCTGGGCAAGGACCCGCTGGCCGTGCGCAAGCTCAACTACTACGGCAAGGACGAGCGCAACGTCACCCATTACTACCAGACGGTCGAACACAACCTGATGGCGGAAATGACCGCCGAGCTGGAAGCCAGCGCCGACTACGCCGAACGCCGCGAGGCGATCCGCGCCTTCAACGCGCAGAGCCCGTACCTGAAGAAGGGCCTGGCGCTGACCCCGGTGAAGTTCGGCATCAGCTTCACCTCCAGCTTTCTCAACCAGGGCGGCGCGCTGGTGCATGTCTACACCGACGGCAGCATCCACCTGAACCACGGCGGCACCGAGATGGGCCAGGGCCTGAACACCAAGGTCGCGCAGGTGGTGGCCGAAGTCTTTCAGGTCGACATCTCGCGCATCCAGATCACCGCCACCAACACCGACAAGGTGCCGAACACCTCGCCGACGGCCGCGTCCAGCGGCGCCGACCTGAACGGCAAGGCCGCGCAGAACGCCGCCGAGACGATCAAGCAGCGCCTGGTGGAGTTCGCCTCGCGGCACTTCGGCATCGGTCCGGAGGAAGTCGAGTTCCGCAATGGCCAGGTGCGTGCCCGCGAGCGCTACCTGTCGTTCGAGGAACTGATCCAGCTCGCCTACTTCGGCCAGGTGTCGCTGTCGTCCACCGGTTTCTATCGCACGCCGAAGATCTATTACGACCGCAGCCTGGCGCGCGGTCGGCCGTTCTACTACTTCGCCTACGGCGCCGCCTGCACCGAGGTGATCGTCGATACCCTGACCGGCGAGTACAAGATGCTCCGCGCCGACATCCTCCACGATGTCGGCGACTCGCTGAACCCGGCCATCGACATCGGCCAGGTGGAAGGCGCCTTCGTCCAGGGCATGGGCTGGCTGACCACCGAGGAGCTGGTGTGGAATGCCAAGGGCAAGCTGATGACCAGCGGCCCGGCGAGCTACAAGATTCCCGCCGTCGCCGACATGCCGCTGGACATGCGTGTGAAGCTGGTGGAGAACCGCAAGAACCCCGAGCAGACCGTGTTCCATTCCAAGGCCGTCGGCGAGCCGCCGTTCATGCTCGGCATTTCCGCCTGGTGCGCGATCAAGGATGCCGTGGCGAGTCTCGGCGACTACCGCGTGCAGCCCCGGATCGACGCCCCTGCCACCCCGGAGCGCGTGCTCTGGGGCGTGGAACAGATGCGCACGCTCAAGCAGCAGGCGGTCGCCGAGCCGCAGGCGACGGTCGTGGCGTGATGCAACACACGGTGGGCTGAAGCCCACCCTACCGGCGGATACGGCGCCCGAGGTCAACGCAGGGTGGGCTTCAGCCCACCAAAGCCCGCCCAAAAGCGGCAGTCGACGAGGTTAAGGACATGAGCAACACCGGCTGGATCAACGCCCTTGCCGACCTGCAGCAGCAGGGCGAGCCGTGCGTGCTGGTGACCATCATCGAGGAGCGTGGCTCGACGCCGCGCAACGCCGGCTCGAAGATGGTCGTCACCCGCGAGCGAACCTTCGAGACCATCGGCGGCGGGCATCTGGAATTCAAGGCCATGGAAATGGCCCGCGAGATGCTCGCGGCGCGCAGCCAGGACACCCGCCTGGAGCGCTTTTCCCTCGGCGCCAGCCTCGGCCAGTGCTGCGGCGGCGCCACCGTGCTGCTGTTCGAGCCGATGGGCCAACCCCAGGCGCAGATCGCCGTGTTCGGCGCCGGCCACGTCGGTCGCGCGCTGGTCCCGCTGCTCGCCGGGCTGCCGTGCAAGGTGCGCTGGATCGACTCGCGCGAGGCCGAGTTTCCGCCCGCGATTCCCGACGGCGTTGTCCGGGTGCTCGACGACGACGTGGTCGACCAGGTCGCGGCGATGCCCGCCGGCAGCTACTTCATCGTCATGACCCATGACCACCAACTCGACCTTGAGCTAACTGCGGCCATCCTCAAACGCGGTGATTTTGCCTACTTCGGCTTGATTGGCTCGAAGACCAAGCGCGTCAGGTTCGAGCATCGCCTGCGCGAGCGCGGCCTGAGCAGCGACCTGCTGCAACGCATGCGCTGCCCGATGGGCATCGCCGAGGTGAAAGGCAAACTGCCGGTGGAGATCGCCATTTCCATCGCCGGCGAAGTGATCGCTACCTACAACGCAGGTTTTGGCCAGAGTGTGAAAAAAGGCGAGTCCGGCGTGGCGAAGCTACTGCCTGCCTCACGCCGCTTCTGAGTCAATGCCCGTGTAGGGTGCGCCGCGCGCACCACTGCCCCACCCCATTTTTCGGTGCGCACAGCGCACCCTACGCATGAGACCTCGCATCATGAGCCACACCACCCAGGCCTACCGCGCCGCCATCCTCCACAGCCTGGCCGATCCCTCGAAGGTCGGCGTCGAGCAGTCATACGAGTATTTCGAGGACGGCCTGCTGGTCGTCGAGGAAGGCCAGGTGCTCGCGTGCGGCCCGGCCGAAGAATTACTGGTGCGCTTCAGCGGCGTCACGGTAACTGAGTACCCGGACGCGCTGATCACGCCGGGCTTCATCGACACCCACATCCACTTCCCGCAGGTCGGCGTGATCGGCTCCTACGGCACGCAGTTGCTGGAGTGGCTGAATACCTACACCTTTCCCGCCGAAGGCCGTTTCGCCGATGCCGAGGTGGCCGCCGAGAATGCCGAGGTGTTCCTCGGTGAGCTGCTGCGCAACGGCACCACCACCGCGCTGGTGTTCGGCAGCGTTCACAAGCAGTCGGTGGACGCCTTCTTCGAGGCCGCCCTGGCGCGCAACCTGCGGATGATCGCCGGCAAGGTGCTGATGGACCGCAACGCGCCGGACTTCCTGCAGGACACCCCGGAATCCGGCTACGCCGACAGCAAGGCGCTGATCGAGCGCTGGCACGGCAAGGGCCGCCTGAGCTACGCGGTGACGCCGCGCTTCGCGCCCACCAGCAGCTCCGAGCAACTGGCGCTGGCCGGCAAGCTGTTCGGCGAGTACCCGGGCCTGTACATGCACACCCACCTCTCCGAGAACCTCAAGGAGATCGACTGGGTGAAGGCGCTGTTCCCCGAGCGCAAGAACTACCTGGACGTCTACGACCACCACGGGCTGATCGGCCCGCGCGCGGTGTTCGCCCACGGCGTGCACCTGTGCGACGACGAGTGCGCACGGCTCGGCGAAACCGGCTCGGCGGTGGCCTTCTGCCCGACCTCCAACCTGTTCATCGGCAGCGGCCTGTTCGACCTGCCGAGGGTGGAAGGCCATGGCGTGCGCGTCGGCCTCGGCACCGATGTCGGCGGCGGCACCAGCTTCTCCCAGCTGACCACCCTGAGCGAGGCGTACAAGGTGCTGCAGTTGCGCGGCGAATCGCTGAACCCGTTCAAGTCGCTGTACCTGGCAACTCTCGGGGGCGCCCGCTCGCTGTACCTCGACGACAAGATCGGCAACTTCGCGGCCGGCAAGGAGGCCGACTTCGTGGTGCTCGACTACAAGGCCACGCCGCTGCTGGAGTTCCGCCTGAAGCAGGCGAAGACCTTCGCCGAGAAACTCTTCGCGCTGATCACCCTGGGCGACGACCGCGCGGTGAAGGAAACCTTCGCCGCCGGCCGCTCGCTGCACCGTCGCGACTAAGGCGACCGCCGCACGTCGGGTGTTTGCCCGGCGGCGCGACGCTGTTAGAGTCGCGGCCCATGAAGATCGCCCGCCAAGACCGCTCACTGATTGCCTGGATGCTGCTCGCCTGCGTCCTGCTCAATCTGTTCGCCTGCGGCCTGCATCACGGGCAGATGAGCGCGCTCAGCCTCAGCGGCCTGGAAGGCGGCTTCTGCTCGGCGGAGAGCGCCGACCACGGCAGCCATGCGCCCTCCTCCGACGGCAAGTCCACACTTCCGTCGATGAACGCCTGCCCGCTGTGCTCCTCGGCTTCCGTTGCCGTGGCGATCAACAGCAACGGCTGGCTCGTGCAGGCGCTCGCCGCGCCGGGCATCGCCCCGCTGCTGGCGCTGACCTTCGCCCAACCGCCACCGCGCTACCTCTGGCCTTCGATAAACCCCCGCGCTTCGCCCTGACGCTTCCATCGTCCTGAACACTCCACGCCCTTCCCGGCAGGCGCCTGCGCGCACGGTCCACGGGAGAGCGACCGTCCTCGCATGGAAGTCATCCACGATGAAAGATTTCAGCCTCCCGCTGGCGCTGCTCGCCGGCTTCTGCACCCCCGCGTTTGCCGACCATCCGCCCCTCACCCTGCCCGGCGCCAGCGTCAGCGCCGAGCAGGAAGAGAACACCGGCCTGCAACTCGACGACACGGCGGACACCGGCTCGCGCCTGGGCCTGACCCTGCGCGAGAACCCGGCCTCGGTCAGCGTTGCCGATCGCGCACGCATCGAACGCCTCGGCGCGCGCGATTTCCAGGAGGTCGCCAACGCGCTGCCCGGCGTGAACGCCTCGGCGCCGCCCGGCTGGGGCGGCTACGTCGCCTACCGCGGCTTCAACGGTGCACAGGTCAACCAGCTGTTCAACGGCATCAGCCTGCAATACGGCTCGGCCAATCGCCCGGTGAACGCCTGGATCTACGACCGCGTCGAGCTGATCGGCGGGCCTTCCTCGTTCGCCCACGGCAGCGGCTCGGTGGGTGGCACGCTGAACTACGTGACCAAGCTGGCGAGCCGCGAGGAAAGCGCCGGCGAGGCGCGCATCAGCTACGCCCGCTTCGACACCCAGCAGACCGCCATCGGCTACAACCAGGCGCTCAACAAAGGCCCCGGCCCGCGCCATTACGCACGGGTGGATTTCAGCCGCGACGCCAGCAACGGCTACATCGACCGCCAGGAGCGCGTCGCGGACAACCTGGCGTTCTCGCTGCTCAGCGACCTCACGCCCGATCTCTCGCACACCCTGGCCATCGAATATCTGGAAGAGCAGGAGGACAGCCCGTACTGGGGCACGCCGACGCTCAACCCGAAAGCCGGCGAACTGAAGATCGACCGGCACGAACGCTTCGCCAACTACAACGTCGAGGACGGCCGCTACGAGCAGCGCACCCGCTGGCTGCGCTCGATCACCGACTACCGCCTCGACGAGCAGACCTCGCTGCGCAACACCTTCTACCACTACGAAGGCCAGCGCGATTACCGCAACCTCGAGGTGTATGCCTACAACGCCGACAACTCGGCGATCAACCGCTCCGGCGGCTACCGGCAGCGCCACGACCAGGAGCTCAACGGCAACCGCTTCGAGCTGCTGCGCCAGGCGCATCTGTTCGGTCTCGCCAGCGACTGGGCGCTGGGGGCGGACTACAGCGTCAACCAGCAATCGGTGTATCCGCACTCGGGCGGCGCCTTCGACAGCGTCGCACCGGGCGACTTCGACCCCGGCCATTTCGATGACGTCCCCGGCATGAGCGCAGCCGCGCGCAAATCCCGCAGCAACGAGATCGAGACCCGTTCGGCCTTCGTCGAGAACCGCCAGGAACTCGGCGAACGCCTGTCGCTGGTCACCGCGCTGCGTTACGACCACATCGACTTCAGCGTGACCGACCACCTCAATGCCGTGCAGGTGGATCGCCGCTGGGACGCCATCACCGGACGCGCCGGACTGGTCTTCGACCTCAGCGACAACGCCAGTTTCTACGTGCAATACAGCACCTCGGCCGAGCCGCCGGGCGGCACGCTGACCGGCGCCAGCGCCACCCAGGTGCGCGACTTCGATCTCAGCACCGGGCGCCAGGTCGAGGTCGGCAGCAAGCTGGACTTCCTCGACGGTCGTGCCTCCGCCACGGTCGCCGCCTACCGCATCGTGCGCAAGGATTTCCCGGTCACCGACCCGAACAACGCCAACGCGACCATTCAGGCCGGCCAGCAGACCTCCGACGGCGTCGAGCTGGCGGGCTCATTCAAGGTCACCGAGCGCCTGCTGGCAGAGGCGAACTTCGCCTGGGTCGATGCGCGCTACGACGACTTCAACGAGGTCGCCGGCGGCGTTCCGGTGTCGCGCAAGGGCAAGACGCCGGTGAACATCCCCGAGCGCGTCGGCAACCTCTGGCTGACCTACGACTTCGGCCCGAGCTGGCAGGGCGGCGTCGACGCACGCTACGTGGCCTCGGTCTACGCGAACAACGCCAACACCATGTGGGTGCCCTCCTACACGCTGTTCGGCGCCTTCGTGAAGTACCGCGTGGACGAGCGCACCGACCTCACCGCGCGACTGCGCAACCTCACCGACGAGGTCTACGCGCGCTTCATCCACCAGAGCAACAGCCAGTACTACGTGGGCGAACCACGCAGCCTGGAGCTGTCGCTGAACACGCGCTTCTGAGGCCGCCGATGAAGCGCTACTTCTATCTGTGGCACCGCTGGCTGGGTATCGGCCTGTGTCTGCTGATGGCGCTGTGGTTCGTCTCCGGCATGGTGATGCTCTACGTCGGCTACCCGAAGCTGACGCCCGCCGAACACCTGACGCACCTGCCGGAGCTGCCCGCGCGCGACTGCTGCATCGACCTGGCGCAGGTGTTCGCCGCCAGCGGCCGCGACGACGCTCCGCAAAGCCTGCGCCTGAGCAGCGCCGAGGGGCGCCCGCGCTACCTGCTCGGCTATGCCGACGGCAGCGGCGTGACGCTGGACGCCCTCGACGGCAGGCGTATCGAGGCGGTCGACGAAGCCGGCGCGCTGGCCAGCGCGCGGCAGTTCGATCCCCGCGCCACGGCGCATTACCTCGGCCTGGTCGACGAGGACGCCTGGACCCACAGCCGCGCGCTGGACGGCGATCGTCCGCTGCACCGGGTGCAACTGGACGATGCCGAGGGTCGCCAGCTGTACATCTCCAGCCACAGCGGCGCGGTGGTGCGCGATGCCACCCGCACCGAACGCGCCTGGAACTGGATCGGTGCCTGGCTGCACTGGCTGTATCCGCTGCGCGGGCCCTGGTGGTCGAACCTGGTGATCTACTCGGCGCTCGCCGCCACCGCGATGGCGTTGCTCGGTCAGGTAGTCGGCGTGCTGCGCTGGCGTTTCTCGCGCCCTTATCGCAGCGGCTCGCGCTCGCCCTATCGCGGCGGCTTCGCGCGCTGGCACCACGTCGGCGGGTTGCTGTTCGGCGGCGTGGTGATCGCCTGGATCTTCAGCGGGCTGACGTCGATGCGCCCCTGGCACCTGCTGGATAGCCAATCCACGCTGACGGCGTCGGCCTACCAGGGCGGCGCCCTGCGTGCCGAGTCATTCCCACTGCCGGTGCGCGAGGCACTGGCGCGCTTTCGCCAGGCGGGCCTGCACCCGCGCGAACTGGAATGGCGAATGGTCGGCGGCGAAGGCGTCCTGCAGGCGCTGGAGGGCAACGGCAACAGCCGCGTGCTTGCGATGGACGACGCGAACGAGCCGCTGCGGCGCCTGCCGGAAAGCACCCTGCGCCGCGCCGTTCAGGCGATGGCGGCGGGCACGGCGTTCGAGGTCGAGGAGCTGACGGCCTACGACTTCTACTACTTCGCCCGTGCCGAGCAGAGCATGAACGGCGGCCTGCAACGACCCCTTCCAGTACTGCGCGCGCGCATCGACGATGCCGCCGGCACCTGGCTGCACATCGACCCACGCAGCGGCGCGCTGTTGGAGCAGTTGGACGAACGCCGTCGCCTGGCGCGCTGGCTGTTCAACCTCCTGCACAGCTGGGACTGGCAGCCGCTGTTGCAGCGCCCGCTGCTGCGCGACCTGCTGATGCTCGCCTTCAGCCTCGGCGGGCTGGTGGTCAGCGTGAGCGGCGTGGTGCTCGGTTGGCGACGGTTGCGACGCGCGCGTTGAGTGTCGGCAACGACCGCGACTACGCCTTCCTGGCGGACGGCAGCAGGTGCGAGAACACCGCCTGCAGGTCATCCGAGGGCGCGCCTTCCTCGAAGTCGAGCTTGTCGTCGACACTGTCCATGTGCCGCATCATCAGCCCCACGGCGGTGTCGACGTCACGCGCCTCGAGGGCGTCGATCAGGCGCAGGTGCTCCTCGTCCGAGCAATGCGCCTGGTTGCGCTTTTCGTAGAGCGCGATGATCAGCGAGCTTTGCGAGATCAGGCTGCGCAGGAAGCCGATCAGCGGAACGTTGCCGGCCACTTCGGCGAGCTTGAGGTGGAATTCGCCGGACAGGCGAATGCCGGTGCCGCGATCACCGCGGGCAAAGCAGGCATGCTCCTCGGCCACGCACTGGCGCAGCTCGGCAATCTGCGCGGCGCTAGCGCGCTCGCAGGCCAGTTCGGTGATCGCCCGTTCGATCATCCGCCGCGCATGGAAGATCTGCCGCGCCTCGTCCGCCGTCGGGCTGGCCACCACGGCGCCGCGATTAGGCCGCAACAGCACCACGCCCTCATGCCCCAGCCGCGACAGCGCACGACGGATCACCGTGCGGCTGACCCCGAAGATGGCGCCGAGTGCCTCCTCGCTCAACTTGGTCGCCGGCGCCAGGCGCTGCTCGAGGATGGCGTCGAAGATGTGCGCATAAACCCGCTCGTCCTGGGTCCCGCTGCGGCGCTTGGCGCTGCGCACTGACTTGCTCCGGGGCTGCGACTCTGGGCTCATGCTGGTATCCGCGAACTGCCCGGCCGTGGGCCCGCGATGGCGGCCGACTCGCTCGAAGCAGGGAAAAGGGGCTCACATTGTACACAGACGATGCGAGAAATCGTTTACGGCAACGCCTGGGCAGTGCGTCGCGAGCGTGCAGGTCACGCGGGTAATCAACCGCGCCGCCCCGTTTCGGGTCACCAGACAAGCGACCTGCCCATCCGGCATTCATGAACGCCTGAACGCGGCTCCATCCACGGTGCATGACGACACTAGCTGCCGCGGTAGGTCGAATAGCTGTAAGGCGAGATCAGCAGCGGAACGTGGTAATGCTCCTGGGCGGCATCGATGCCAAAGCGCAGCACCACCACGTCGAGGAACGCCGGTTCGGCGAGGGCGATGCCGCAGGCGCGGTAATAGTCGCCGGCGTGGAAGTGCAGCTGGTAAACGCCCGAACGGTAATCCTGGCCTTCGAGCAGCGGCGCGTCGCAGCGCCCGTCTTCATTGCTGCGCGTGCGGGCGAGCAGGCGCAACTCGGCGCCTTCAACGCGATACAGCTCGATCAGGATGTCGCGGCCCGGCCGGCCCTGCGAGGCATCCAGTACGTGGGTAGTCAGTCGTCCCATTGCGATCGCGGCCGCGCCGCGCCTCCTCGGATGTAAGCCCGTGATACGGGCGGATTGAACGGATTGTTGCACAGCGCCGCACGCGTCACGGACGCAAAACCCCGCTCGGACGAATCGGCCGAAAATCACGTGCGCTGCGGCCTTCATGGAAAACTCCTGACCAGGTAGGCAAGTTTTTTGCTACGGTTTTCGGTCATGGACGCCGCCGGTTTCGACGCACGATAACTGTTCGCAAAGCATAATCAAATCTGTATACAATTTCTCCACGCATGTACCTCCAGGATCCAAGGACAGCTGCCGTGAGTGCCGAATACCCCCGCGACCTGATCGGTTACGCCGATCGCCCTCCTCATCCGCAGTGGCCCGGCGAGGCACGCATCGCGCTTTCCTTCGTGCTCAATTACGAGGAAGGCGGCGAACGCAACATCCTTCATGGCGACAAGGAATCCGAGGCGTTCCTCTCCGAGATGGTCGCTGCGCAGCCGCTGCAGGGCGTGCGTAACATGAGCATGGAGTCGCTCTATGAATACGGCAGCCGCGCCGGCGTCTGGCGACTGCTCAAGCTGTTCGACAAACACGCCATCCCGCTGACCATCTTCGCCGTGGCCATGGCCGCGCAGCGTCATCCGGATGTGATCCGCGCGATGGTCGCCGCCGGCCACGAAATCTGCAGCCACGGCCTGCGCTGGATCGACTACCAGTACATGGACGAAGCCCAGGAGCGCGAGCACCTGAACGAAGCCGTGCGCATTCTCAGCGAACTCACCGGCGAGCGCCCGCTCGGCTGGTACACCGGGCGCACCGGCCCTAACACCCGGCGCCTGGTGCGCGAGGAAGGCGGCTTCCTCTACGACTCGGACACCTACGACGACGACCTGCCCTACTGGGACCCGGAAAGCCCGGACAAGGCGCATCTGGTAATCCCCTACACCCTCGACACCAACGACATGCGCTTCACCCAGGTGCAGGGTTTCAACAAGGGCGACGACTTCTTCGAGTACCTGAAGGACGCCTTCGACGTGCTCTACGCCGAAGGCGAAGCCGGCGCCCCGAAGATGCTTTCCATCGGCATGCATTGCCGCCTGCTCGGCCGCCCGGCGCGGCTCGCGGCGCTGCAGCGATTCCTCGACTACGTGAAGGGCCACGACAAGGTCTGGTTCGCCCGCCGCGTCGACATCGCCCGCCACTGGCACGCCACCCACCCGTTCAAGGGAGGCCGTGCATGAGCCGTTTCCGCACCCTGACGCCGTCGACGCTGGATCGCGCAGCCTTCGTCGAGGCCTTCGCCGACATCTACGAGCACTCGCCCTGGGTCGCCGAACGCACCTTCGACCAGGGCGTCGAAGCCGGCTTCGACGAGGTCGAGGTGCTCCAGGCGCGGATGGCCGAGGTGCTGCTCGCGGCCAGTCATGCCGAACAGCTGGCCCTGATCAACGCCCACCCGGACCTGGCCGGCAAGGCCGCCGTGCGCGGCGAACTGACCGCCGCCTCCACCTCGGAACAGTCCGGCGCCGGCATCCACGAATGCACCGCCGAGGAGTTCGCCCGCTTCACCGAACTCAACGCCGCCTACAAGGCGCGCTTCGGCTTCCCCTTCATCATGGCGGTGAAAGGCAGCAACCGGCACCAGATCCTCGCCGCCTTCGAGGAACGCATCCACCACTCGCCAGAGCAGGAATTCGCCCGCGCCCTGGCCGAAATAAACAAGATCGCGCTGTTCCGCCTGCAAGCGCTGTAACCGACGAGAAGACCATGAAGACCTACGCCGCACCCTTCGAAAAATACCTCAACCTCGCCGACGCCCGCCTCGGCACCAAGGCGCTGTCGGTCACCGACGACTGGTTCGCCGACGTCAACCGCCTGTTCCAGCCGACGCCGGCGGTGTGGAAGGAAGGCGTGTTCGACGACAACGGCAAGTGGATGGACGGCTGGGAGTCGCGCCGCAAGCGCTTCGAGGGGTACGACAGCGCGGTGATCCGCCTGGGCATCGCCGGCTCGATCAAGGGCGTCGACATCGACACCAGCCACTTCACCGGCAACTACCCGCCGTCCGCCTCGCTGGAGGCCTGTTTCATCGCCGAAGGCGATCCGGACGACGCCACCGAGTGGACCGAGGTGCTCCCCGCCGTCGAACTGCAGGGCAACAGCCACCACTACCACGCCGTCGCCGACGACCGCCCCTGGACTCATCTGCGCTTCAACATCTACCCGGATGGCGGCGTGGCGCGCCTGCGCGTCTATGGCATCCCGCATCGCGACTGGTCCGCGCAGAGCGCCGACGAACAGATCGACCTCGCCTCGGCGCTCAACGGCGGCCGCGCGCTGGCCTGTTCCGACGAGCACTACGGCAGCATGGGCAACCTGCTCAACCCCGGCCGCGGGGTGAACATGGGCGACGGCTGGGAGACCGCCCGCCGCCGCACGCCGGGCAACGACTGGGTGATCATCGCCCTCGGTCATCCTGGCGAGATCGAGCGGATCGTCGTCGACACCCTGCACTTCAAGGGCAACTACCCGGACAGCTGCTCGATCCAGGCGGCGTTCGTCAAAGGCGGCACCGACAGCCAGATCGAGACCCAAAGCCTGTTCTGGCGCGAACTGCTGCCCAGCCAGAAGCTGCAGATGCACCAGGAACACGAGTTCGCCGAGCAGATCGTCAAACTCGGCCCGATCACTCACGTGCGCCTGAACGTGTTCCCGGACGGTGGCGTCAGCCGCCTGCGCCTGTTCGGCAAACTGGCTAAGTAAGTACCGAAGCCTTCCTTCCAGCGAAGGGAGGACGTTCACTCAGGAAAGCGGACTGCCATGCGCACACTGATCATCGAGCCCCTGACCAAGGAAGCCTTCGCCCCCTTCGGCGACGTCATCGAAACCGAAGGCAGCGACTTCTTCATGATCAACAACGGCTCCACCCGCCGCTATCACAAGCTGGCCACGGTGGAGACCCACCTGCCCGACGACCAGGCGATCATCAGCATCTTCCGCGCCGAGGCGCTGAAGATGCCGCTGACCATCCGCATGCTCGAACGCCACCCGCAGGGCAGCCAGGCCTTCGTGCCGCTGCTCGGCAAGCCGTTCCTGGTGGTGGTCGCCCCGCCCGGCGACAGCCCCGATCCGGCGCAGGTGCGGGCCTTCATCAGCGACGGCCGACAGGGCGTGAACTATCGCCGCGGCGTCTGGCATCACCCGGTACTGGCGATCGCCGCGCAGGACGACTTCCTGGTGGTCGACCGCAGCGGCGCCGGCAACAACTGCGACGAACATTTTTTCGACGAGAGCGAGCAGTTGCTCCTCGACCCCGAGCTTTGAAGGACTGGTAGCCGCCGCTGCAGGCATGAGGTAGAAATCTTGGAAGCACACTTGACCGAATGGCTGAACCTGACCATTCGCTGGATACACATGATCGTCGGGGTCGCCTGGATCGGCGCTTCCTTCTATTTCGTCTGGCTGGAGAACAACCTGGACCGGCGCAATCCGCGCGAAGGGTTGTCCGGCGACCTCTGGGCGATCCACGGCGGCGGCATCTACCACCTGGAAAAGTACAAGCTCGCGCCGCCGCAGATGCCGGAGAACCTGCACTGGTTCAAGTGGGAGGCCTACAGCACCTGGCTTTCCGGCTTCGCCCTGCTGATGGTGGTCTATTACCTGAACCCCGGCGTCTACCTGCTCGCGCCGGGCAGCTCGCTGAGCCCGGCACAGGCGGTGCTGGTGGGCCTGGGCGCGCTGATCGCCGGCTGGTTCATCTATGACCTGCTCTGCGAATCCGCCCTCGGCAAGCACCCGGCGCTGCTTGGCCTGACCCTCTTCGTGCTGATCGTGTTCGCCGCCTGGGGCTTCTCCCAGGTGTTCAGCGGCCGTGCCGCCTACATCCATACCGGCGCGCTGATCGGCACCATCATGGTCGGCAATGTGTTCCGCACCATCATGCCGGCGCAACGCGCGCTGGTGGCGGCCATCGAACAGAACCGCGAACCCGATCCGGCGCTGCCGGCCAAGGGCCTGCTGCGCTCGCGGCACAACAACTACTTCACCCTGCCCGTGCTGTTCATCATGATCAGCAACCACTTCCCGAGCACCTACGGCAGCCACTACAACTGGCTGATCCTCGCCGCCATCTCCGTGCTCGCCGTGCTGGTCCGCCACTACTTCAACACCCGCCACGCCACCGGCAAGTTCGCCTGGGCGCTGCCGCTGGCGGCGCTGGGGATGATCAGCCTGGCGTTCGTCACCTCGGGAAGACTCGGCACGCCCGCCACCCCCGCGCCGAACGCGCAGCCGGCTGCCCAGCAGGCACCGGCAGCCCGCGAGTTCGACAAGGTCAGTGCGGTGATTCATGAACGCTGCACGGTCTGCCATTCGGCGCAGCCAACCAGCCCGTTGTTCAGCGCAGCGCCGGCGGGTGTAATGTTCGACACGCCGCAGCAAATCCAGCAGATGGCACCGCGCATCCAGGCACAAGCGGTGACCAACCAGATCATGCCGCTGGGCAACATCACCCAGATGACCCAGCAGGAACGCGACCTGATCGGCGCCTGGATCGCCAACGGCGCCGCACTGGACAAATGAGGGGAGCCTCCGCCGCCTCAGGGTGCGGCGGAGCGCTCAGCGAAGAAAAGCGACTATCTGGTCAGAATCGAACGGCCAGACCAGTTCGGCCCACGAATCGCAGCGGCGCAGTACCGGAATCGACAGCCCGTACTGCTCCACCCACTCCTCCCGCTCGGCGATGTCCACCAGCTCGACCAGCAGGCCGTTCTCGACGAACGGCATGAGCATGGCCTCCGCCAACTCGCACAAATGGCAGCCCGAAGTCCCCAACAGCTGGCATTCCGGAAGCATCTCGACGCTCCTGTAAAAACATCTCGCCGCAGTCTACCACCGGCTGTCCAAGCGCAACGCCAGGCTGTAGGATCAACCCGCCCAAGGAAGGGGATGCGCTTGGAAGGGAGTTAATAAAGCCGGCCCCCTGAATTTCGTCTTTTCCAGAGCGCTCTGGCTCTTTGGTAGGACCAGGCAAGCCGACTAAAGTCTAAGCGCCTAGATAGTTACTACATGTTTTATTCATCGCGCCGTAACCGGTCGGTCAGGAATCGACCAGCATCCATTCGAGGAGACAACAATAATGAGCAGCACCCCACTTGCCCGCGCTATCGCTCTCGCAGCACTGGGCGCCAGCATCGCAGTGCCCTCCCTGGCCCAGGCCGAGTTCCTGAAGGACAGCAAGGTCAGCCTGTCCCTGCGCAACTTCTACTACGACAACGATAACCGCGACCCCTATACGGGTTCGGCTCCCACGACTCCAGATGGTTACGACCAGCGCGAATGGGCGCAGGCATTCCGTGCCGACTACATCTCCGGCTTTACCGAAGGCACCGTCGGCTTCGGCTTGGACGTGCAGGGACTGCTCGCACTTCATCTCGATGGCGGCAAAGGTCACCACCCCGACAGCAACAGCTTTATTCCCAGCGATAGCGATCGCTCGGCAGTAGGTGCCTGGAACCGCATGGGCGCGACTGCCAAGGCTCGCTTTTCCAAGTCTGAACTGCGCTATGGCAACACATTGATGCCGAGCCTGCCCGTAATCCAGTCGAACGATTCGCGCGTGCTGCCGCAGGCCTACGAAGGCGGTATGGTCACCTCGAAGGAAATCGACAACGTAGTGTTCAGCGCAGGCCAACTGAGCCATGTGATCAGCCGCGCATCGAGCAACTACACCAGTCTGTCGGTTTCGGGCGGCACCCGCGGCAGCAACCAGTTCCGCTTCGCCGGTGCCGACTGGAAGGTCAACAAGGAGCTGACCCTCCAGTACTACTACGCGAACCTGGAAAACTACTACGACCAGCACTTCGCCGGCCTGACCCACGTTTATCCGATCAGCGACAACCAGTCGTTCAAGACCGACCTGCGCTACTTCAAGTCCGGCGACGACGGCAAGAATGGCCAAAGCGGCTATTTCTTCAGTAACAACGGTGGTTACGCCAAAAACGCGAACGAAGTAGACAACACCACCTGGAGCGCCATGTTCACCTACAGCCTCGGCGGTCATGCGCTGATGCTCGGCCACCAGCGCGTATCGGATGACGGCGGCTTCGTCTGGCTGAACCAGGGTAGCGTTACCGGCGCGAGTGGCGGCAACGAGGGCAACGGTGGCTCCGACTTCTACCTGTTCACCAACGCCATGGTTAACCAGTTCGCCCGTGCGGGCGAGCAATCGACCTTCGGTCAGTACAGCTACGACTTCGCCAAAGTCGGCATTCCGGGCCTGAAGGCATCCATTGCCTATATCAGCGGCGACAACATCAAGGACGATCCGACCCGAACTACTGATGGTGTGGGCGGCGATCACAAAGAGTGGGAACGCGACGAGCGTATCGACTACGTCTTCCAGGAAGGCGCGCTCAAAGGCTTTGGCGTGACCCTGCGTCACGGTACCTACCGCGGCTACACCGGTGCGGCCAACGCCGATACCGACCAGACCCGCCTGATCTTCAACTACACCCTGCAACTGATGTAATCAGCGGCAGAAAGAAAGCCCGCCTCAAGGCGGGTTTTTTTTGCCCGCGAATCGCTGCCCGAGGCGCATGGCAATGACAAACGTCCAGCGAGCCGCCACTATCGGCATGCGTTGCGCTCGCCCCGCACGGGAAGGGAGCGCACGCTATGCACGACGCACCAGGAATGCTCAGACAGTCGTCTCGACCGCCTCGGGAACCTTGCCGCAAGCCAGGGGCTCGAAAGATAGAGACACTCACCAGTGGCAATAGCCCCAAGGAGATTGACGTGGCCGTACAAGACACCCTGAATCCTTCCGTGAACGACGAACTCGACCCGCTCGCCCAGATCGACGTGCCCGAGCACAAGCGCAACCTGCGCGACGCCCAGGAGGCGCTCGCCGCCGAGTTCCAGACCCTGATCGCCGACACCGAGCGTCTGCTGCAGCACACCAAGGAGGTCGCTGGCGCCCAGGCGGACGAACTGCGGGTCAAGATCAACGAGAACATCACCCGCGCCAAGGGCATGCTCAAGGAGCGCGAGAACGTCTGCCGCGACCAGAGCAAGGCCGCGATCGAGGCGACCGAAGAGTACGTGCACCTGCATCCGTGGCAGTCGATCGGTATCGCCGCAGGTGTTGGTTTCCTGCTAGGACTGATCAGCCGCCGCTAAGGAGAACCAATGGACGCTTCGCCATCTGAAAACGCTCCCAAGCCCTCGCTGAAGAAGCTGGGCGGAGCGTTCGTCGGGCTCATGCAGGGTCATCTGGAGCTGATCGGAATAGAGCTTCAGGAAGAGAAATCGAGAACCTTCCAACTGTTCATCTTTTCCGGTCTGAGTCTGTTCTTCGGGCTCCTGGTGACCATAGGCATTTCGGCCGCCATCCTGATCGGTTTCTGGGACAGCTACCGGCTCGCGGCCATCATCGGGTTGTGCGTCGTGTATGGCCTGGGACTGATCATCTGCGTGCTGCGCGCGGTCCGGCTTGCCGAGATGGCCAGCGTTCCGTTCCAGGCGACCGTCGAAGAACTGGCCCGCAATCGGGAGCGACTCCTGCCATGAGCCATCTTTCCAGTGCTACCCGACGCGCCATGCGCAAGGACCTCGTCCGCCTGCGCATGGAGATGCACCGCCAACAGTTGCTGTACCACTCGCAGCCGTTATCGCACCCCTTGCAGCAGGCGAAACAGTTCATGTCCGCCCGCAGTTCCGCCTCGACGAACAAGACGCCGCTGGTGATCGGTGCGGGGATCGTGCTGACGCTGTTCGGCAAGCGCCTGGGCATGCTGGGCAAGATCGCCCGGCTTGGGCTGGCGGTCTATCCGCTGGTCAAGGCGTTCGGTTCCGTCGAGAAAAAAACCGTCGTGGTCGAACGTCCCGTCGTGCGACCTTAGTAAAAGGCCGGCGCAGCGCTGGCCGCATTCTTGCAAACAGTGGGAAACAATTCGGCCGAAACTCGTTACCATGCCTTTGAATTGTTTCCCTTTCTCTGATCAAGGATGCGTCCGTGATAAACGGGCAAGCAATAGCATTTTTCCAACCGTTCATCGATACCGCCACCGGCCTCATCGCAGGCGTCGAGGCCCTGGGTCGACTGCGCCAGGAGGACGGCGCCGTATCGTCCGTCGGCCCCCTCTTCGTCGATCCCAAGGTTTCCCCCAGCGCGCTGCGCAGACTCGATCGCCAGATTCGCGATAACGCCCTGAGCCGCCTGGACGAAGCGCCCGCCGACTGGTTTCTCAGCATCAACATCTCGCCGCGCTGGATCAGCCGCCTGCGACCCAGCCAGCCGCTTCCCAGCCTCAAGCAACTGCGCGCCCATGGCATTGCGCCGGAACGCATCGTTTTCGAAATCACCGAACTGGGCGGCGCGAGCCTGCGCCTGCCGGAAGTTGTCCAACGCTATCGCGAGGCCGGTGCCCGCATCGCCATCGATGACTTCGGCGCCGGTTACTCGCAGCTGGATCGCGTGCTGGCCCTGCAGCCGGACATCCTCAAGCTCGACATGCGCCTGTTCCAGGAAGCCGCCCGTGGCGGGCCGAGCGGAGAGGTGGTCAAGGCCCTGGCGCAGATGGCCGAGAAGACCGGTTGCTGGATCATCGCCGAGGGCGTGGAGACCGAGGCCGAGCTGGATTTCGCCCTCGAATGTGGCGCCCGCTACGTGCAGGGCTACCTGTTCGCCCGGCCGGAGGAGAACTTCTTCCCCTCGGACGCCTTCGTCGAGCGCTTCGCTGCGCTGCGCGAGCATTACGTGCAGCGCAAGCTGGCCGAACGCGCGCGACTGGTGGCGCTGCGTCAGCAACTCACTCAATTGATGAGCAGCCTGCGCACACTGGCTTCCGACGGTTTTCCCCACAGCATTCCGCCACCGGTCCAGTACCCGTGGCTGCTGCGGGTCTACGAGTGCGATCGCCACGGCACCCAGGTCAGCCCCAACCTGGAGTGGCGTAACGGCGCCTGGCACGAAGATACGCGCTACCTGAACCACAACTGGTCGTGGCGCCCGTACTTCTACCAGTTGCTCGCCGAGGGCTGGGAAGAGCGCCGCCTGACGCTCTCCAGCACCTACCGCGACGCCACGACCAACCAGTACTGCCTGACAGCCGGGTTGTTCATCGACAACGGCCGGCGCCTGCTGCTGGTGGATATCGACGCCGCCGGACTCTGACGCGCGGGACGCGCCGACGTTGCCGGTCGGGCCGGCTTGAATAGACCGCCCACAACCGGGAAGCTAGCGGGTCCATTCATCCACGATGAGTACCCGCTTTGGATTGGCAGACCCTGCTCACCCGCGAACGCCTCGGCAAGTCCCTGCAGAACACCGAAGAACTGGGACGCAGCCCTTTCCACAAGGACCACGACCGGATCATCTTCTCGGGCGCGTTCCGCCGCCTGGGGCGCAAGACCCAGGTTCATCCGGTCACCAGCAACGACCATATCCACACACGCCTGACCCACTCGCTGGAAGTCAGCTGCGTCGGCCGCTCGCTGGGCATGCGAGCCGGCGAGGTGCTGCGCGATGAGCTGCCGGACTGGTGCGATCCCGCCGACCTGGGAATGATCGTGCAATCGGCCTGCCTGGCCCACGACATCGGCAACCCGCCGTTCGGCCACTCCGGCGAAGACGCCATCCGCCACTGGTTCCTGCAGGCCGCCGGGCGCGGCTGGCTGGACGACATGAGCGATGTCGAGCGTGCCGACTTCCTCAACTTCGAAGGCAACGCCCAGGGTTTTCGGGTGCTCACCCAGCTGGAATACCACCAGTTCGATGGCGGCACGCGGCTCACCTACGCAACGCTCGGCACCTACCTGAAATACCCCTGGACGTCCCGCCACGCGCAATCGCCCGGCTACAAGAAGCACAAGTTCGGCTGCTACCAGAGCGAGCTGCCGCTGCTCGAGCAGATCGTCGGCAAGCTCGGCCTGCCCTTGCTGGAGGAGCAACGCTGGGCGCGTCATCCGCTGGTCTACCTGATGGAGGCCGCGGACGACATCTGCTACGCGCTGATCGACCTGGAAGATGGCCTGGAGATGGAGCTGCTCGACTACAGCGAGGTCGAGGAACTGCTGCTCGACCTGGTCGAAGGCGACCTCCCCGAAACCTACCGCCAGCTGGGCCCGAAGGACTCGCGGCGGCGCAAGCTGGCGATCCTGCGCGGCAAGGCCATCGAGCACCTGACCAACGCCGCGGCCCAGGCTTTCGTCGAACAGCAAGGCGCGCTGCTTGCCGGTACCCTGCAAGGCGATCTGGTCGAGCACATGCAGGGCTCGGCGAAACACTGCGTGCTGCGCGCCAAGGCCATCGCGCGGGAGCGGATTTTCCAGGACAAGCGCAAGACGCTGCACGAGATCGGCGCCTATACGACCCTGGAAATCCTTCTCAACGCCTTCTGCGGCGCGGCGCTGGAGCAGCATGGTGGTCGCACGCCGTCGTTCAAGCACCAGCGGATACTCGACCTGCTCGGCAACAACGCCCCGAAACCCGATGGCTCGCTGCACCACTCGTTCCTGCGCATGATCGATTTCATCGCCGGCATGACCGACAGCTATGCCAGCGAGATGGCGCGGGAAATGACCGGTCGTTCGGCGCCGACCTGAGGCAGCTCCGGCAGGCGGGCATCGGGCGCGGACGGATCGGAGGGAACGACCGGGGCGAACCGTCAGTCTATGAGCGCTGACGGGCCGCACGGCCACGAAGACGACGTCACGCCCTACGAGGTGCGGCAGCCTGAGGAAAACCAGCACCGATGCACAGGGTTCTACGCACAAGCCTGACCTGGAAAGCGCAACCGCCCGCCTGGGGACCGGCGATGGTGGCGGGTATCGGCTGTGGATTGCCCCTGCTCCTCGGGCTGTTCAGCGCCCACCCCGGATTTCTCTGGGCCTCGGTCGGCGCGTTCCAGGCATCCCAGGCCAATCCGCTGCATCGCCTGGGCATGTTGCGCATGCTCCTGCTGATCGCGCTGGGCGCCTGCAGCGCCGCGCTGGGCTTCTGGGCCGCGCCCTGGCCCACCAGCAGCCTGATGCTGTTCGCGGCCTTCGGCTTCCTTCTCGCCTGGCTACAACGGTTCGGCAACGAGGCCGGCAAGCTCGGCGTCGGCCTGGCGGTCTGCCTGAGCCTCGGCCACGGCCAGCAAACGATGGGCGCATTGCACAACCCCTACGCGGTCGCCGCCCTGTTCGTCCTCGGCGGTCTCTGGGTCACGCTGCTCGCCTTCGCCCTGCGGGGTGGCCATGGGTTGCGCATGTGGCCGCGCCTGCCGCGCTTCGTCTCGCTGCTCAAGGTACTTCGCCGCCACGCGCAGCGCCTGCCCCGCCGCGAATGGCGCCTGCATGCGCTGGGCTGCATGCTGGCCTGCGGGCTGGCCGGCCTGCTGGTGAACCTCGCCAATCTGCCGCGCGGGTACTGGCTGACGGTGGCGGTCATCACCACCCTGCAACTGGAGTTCCACAACAGCCTCGTGCGCGCCGTACAGGCCAGCGCCGCCAGCCTGGCGGCCGCCGTGCTGCTGGTGTTCATCGGCCATAGCCTGCAAAGCCCGGCGTTGATGGTGGCGACGCTGCTGCCGCTGATCGTTCTGAGCCGCGCCTTCCAGGTCAATCATTACGGGCTGTTCGTGCTGCAGACGACGTTCTGCTTCGTGCTGCTGTCGGAGAGTCTGTCGCGCGACTGGCATCTACCGGGCGTGCGCCTTCTCAACTCGCTGCTTGGGGTGGCATTGGCGTTGCTGGTGGCCCAGGTGATCGACCTGCTGCGCAAGCGTCTGGACCGAAAAGCGGAACCGGCGGATACCGGCGAAAGGCGGGGGTGACGCGGTGTTGCGATCGCGGGCGCGTTCCGTGACGGAGCCGCGCCTGCGCTCAGGTGTTACGCCGGGTTGATCGGGTTTTCCGGATACCAGACGTCCATCAGCGGGCTGAGCTTGTACTCGGTCAGTTCGCTGCGGCCCTTCAGCCAGGCTTCGACCTGGGTACGCTGTTCTTCGTCGACCGAACCGCGCTTGCCGAGGCAGACGAAGCCGTAGTCGTCGCCGCCGACATAGCTCAGGCCATTGGCCGCGATGGCATCGTCGAGGAAGGCATCGAGGAAATCGTCGATCGCCTTGTCGTCGAGGCCGTCTTTGTAGGTCAGGTTCAGCTCGAAGCCCAGCTCCTGGAATTCATCGACGCAGAGTTTCTTGCGCAGGCGGCGGGAACGGTTGGTAGCCATGGAGTAAGTCCTCGAGAGTGATAAACGCGCGGCACTCTAGCAGTTTAGCCGGCCGCGCGCCCGCCTCCATGACGCCGAAGGGAAATAACGGCGCCTCAATCATCGTTCGGCAGCGCCGCGGCCTTCGGGCATAATGCGGCCACTTCCCTGACGATGTGGGAATTTCCCCCTATGCCACGCTTCGCTTTCTCTCTCCTGCCCATGAATCGAATTCTTCGCCGCCTGGCCCTCGCCAGCCTGCTGCCGCTCGCCATCGGGGCGCCGTCTTCCAGTTTTGCCGCCAATGTCAGTACCTCGCTGCCGGACAAGGTGCAGCAGACGCTGAAGGCCAACAAGATCTCGCCCAACTCCCTCTCCCTGGTGGCCATACCGCTCAACGGCCCGGGCCAGACCACCATCTACAACGCCGACGTGTCGGTGAACCCGGCGTCCACCATGAAACTGGTGACCACCTACGCCGCCCTGGAAATGCTCGGCCCGACCTACCAGTGGCGCACCGAGTTCTACGCCGACGGACAGCTCAAGGATGGCGTGCTCAACGGCAACCTCTACCTCAAGGGCGGCGGCGATCCCAAGCTGAACATGGAGAAGCTCTGGCTGCTGATGCGCGACCTGCGCGCCAACGGCGTACAGAAAGTCACCGGCGACCTGGTGCTCGACCGCAGCTACTTCATCCAGCCCAACCTGCCGGAGTTCAACGACGACGGCGGCGACAGCAACAAGCCGTTCCTGGTCCGCCCGGACTCGCTGCTGATCAACCTCAAGGCCATGCGCTTCATCGCCCGCACCGACAGCGGCAAGGTTTCGGTCGCGGTCGAACCGCCGATGGCCAACGTGCAGATCGACAACCGGGTCAAGCCGCTGAAGGCGAGCAAGTGCAAGACCTACCCGGACGTCGTCTACAACTCGGTGAACAACCCCAACGGCGGCGTCACCGTGACGGCCAGCGGCGAACTGGCCGAAGGTTGCAGCGCACAGACCTACCTGTCGCTGCTCGATCACAAGGACTACGCCGCCGGCGCCGTGCGGGCGATCTGGCAGGAACTGGGCGGCAGCATCCTCGGCGGCAACCGCGTCGACGTGGTACCCAAGGACGCCCGCCTGCTGGCCCGTGCCTATTCGCCGGACCTGGTCGAGATCATCCGCGACATCAACAAGTTCAGTAACAACACCATGGCCCAGCAGCTGTTCCTCAGCCTCGGCGCGCAGTTTCGCAACGACGCCGATGGCGACGACGGCAAGGCCGCGCAACGCGTGGTGCGCCAGTGGCTGGCGAAGAAGGGACTGACCGCACCGCACCTGGTGATGGAGAACGGCTCCGGGCTGTCGCGGGACGAGCGGGTCAGCGCGCGCGAGATGGCGACCCTGCTGCAAGCCGCATGGGGAAGCCGTTATGCCGCGGAGTACATTTCCTCGCTGCCCTTGGCGGCGATGGACGGGACGATGCGCAAGCGCCTGCACAAAACCGCCCTGGTCGGCGAGGCCCACATCAAGACCGGCACGCTGAACAACGTGCGCGCCATCGCCGGTTTCAGTCGCGACATCAACGGCAACACCTGGGCGGTGGTGGCGATCCTCAACGATCCGCGGCCGTGGGGCGCCTCCTCGGTGCTCGACCAGATCCTCGTCGAGCTGTATCGCCAGCCCAAGCTCGCCAACAGCACCGCCACGCGTTGAGGTCCACGGGCGCACCGTCAGCTATGACGGCGCGCCTGCTGCTCAACCGTAGTTCACCACCACCCGATCCCTTCCCGCCTGCTTCGCCGCGTAGACGCCCGCGTCCGCCCGGCGCAGCAACGCGTCGGCGTCCTCTCCCGCCTGCCACAGGGCCACGCCGAAACTGGCGGTGGCCACGCCCACGCCCTCGACCGGATCGCGGCGTAGCTCTTCGAGCAACGCGCGGGCGAGGATTTCCGCCTGTTGCAGATCGGTATCCGGGCAGAGCACGGCGAACTCTTCGCCGCCAAGACGGCAGAACACGTCGCTGCGCCGCACCCGCTGGCCGATGCGCTGGCTGATCCGCTTGAGCACCAGGTCCCCGGTGCCGTGACCGAACTGGTCGTTGATCTGCTTGAAGCGATCGATGTCCAGCATCACCACCGACAGCGCGCCGGGATGGCGCTGCAGACGCACGATCTGGATTTCCAGCTGCTGCTGGAAGTAGCGGCGGTTATACACGCCGGTGAGCGAGTCGGTGATCGACAGCTCGCGCAGCTCCTGTTCGACCAGCTTGAGGCCGGTGATGTCGGAGAGGTAGCCGTGCCAGAGCACCGCGCCGTCCGCCAGCCGCTCGGGCAGCGCCTCGGCGCGGAACCAGCGCAATCCTTTGCCGGGCAGCAGCGCGCGGTAGTCCTCGGTCCAGAAGCTCAGGCGTTCGGCCGAACGCTGGATGGACTCATCGACCCGCGCCCGGTCGTCCGGATGCACGCGCTCGTGAATCAGCGATGCATCCCGGCGCAACGCCTCGGGCTCGATCTCGTAGACCTCGCGGATTCCCGCGCTGACGTAGGGATAGCTGGCGGTGCCATCCGGGTTCAACTGGTACTGATAGATCACCCCCGGCACCCGCGAGCTGAGTTTCTCCAGCAACTGATCGCGCGCCTCGAGCGCCGCGCGCACGCGACGCCGCTCGGTGATGTCGGTGGCGATGCCGAGAATGCCGACCAGCGTGCCCGCCTCGTCGCGAATGCCGGTGAGGACCAGGTTGACGGTGAGCCTGCTGCCGTCGCGGCGAACGAACGTCCATTCGCGCTCGTCATGGCGATTCTCCCGGAGCACCTCGAAGGCGATGGCCTCCAGGGGTTCCACCGGCCTGCCCAGCTGTTGGCCGAGTTCCTCGGCCCGCCGCTGCAGTTCTTCGGGATCATGCAATTGCAGCACGCTCAGTTGGCCGACGGCTTCCTGCGCCGAATAGCCAAGCATGCGCTGGGCGCCGACGTTGAACGTCATCACCTGGCCCTGCATGTCCGTCGCGACGATGGACACCTGGGTCGCCGCGTCCAGCAGTCCGCTCAACTGGCCGTGGGCGCGCGCCAGTTCCAGCTCCGCCGCCTTGCGCCAACTGACATCGGAATGCGTGCCGATGGCGCGGGTGGGTTTGCCCTCGGCGTCGCGCTCGACCACCTTGCCGCGGTCCAGAATCCAGGCCCAGGTGCCGTCGCGACGCAGCATGCGGTATTCGCACAGGTAGCTCGGCAGCTCGCCGTCGAAATGCCGCTGCAGGGTGTCCACCGCGCGCGGCAGGTCGTCCGGGTGCACCCGCTTGCTCCACTCGTCCAAGCCGCTACCGATGTCTTCCTCCGCATAACCCAGCCCGCTCTTCCAGGCGCCGGAGAAGAACATGGTGTCGGTGCGCATGTCCCAGTCCCAGACCCCGTCGCCCGAGCCGTCCAGGGCGAAGCTCCAGCGCCGTTCGCTGGCCGCCAGCTCCTGCTCGCGAGCCCGCAGGTCGGCGGTGCGCTCGGTGACCAGCGCCAGGGCGCGCTGGCGCTGGTTGACCAGGCTGTAGAGAAAGGCACTGATCAGCAGCGTGAGGACGATGCCGAACAGCACCACCCAGATCACCAGCGGCGACTGGTTGGCCTGCATGAACAGGTCGGTCGGCTGGATTCTCAGCTCGAACAGCCGGTTATCCAGGGGAAATTGCAAGGCGTAACGCATCTCGCTGTGCGCCGCGAGATCCTCGGAACGGTACAGCGACTGCGGCGAGTCGCCCGTCACGTCCAGCAGTTCGACCATCAGGTTGTGCCGGCTCTTGTCGGAGATGCCCGACTCCATGAGGCTCTGCAGGCTCACCAGCGCCCCCACGTAGCCCTGCAGCGCCCCGCTCGGCGATGACGGCGTGGCGTTGTAGACCGGGGCGAAGATCAGCAGCCCGCGGTCCTGTGGGCGGCGGCTGCCGAACAGCGCGATGCTTTCGGAAATGATCGTGCGGTTCTCCGTCCGCGCACGGTCGAGCAGCGGCTGCAGCGAGCCGTAGGACAGCAGGTCGAAGCCCAGCGGGCGGCGCGGCGCCTGGTGCGAGACGCTGTAGAGCAAGGGAAAGTATTCGGCGCGTTCGCCGGCCGGGCGCAGCGCCAGATCGTCCCCTTCCGGATCGGCGAGCTCGCGGATGCGGAAGTCTGCCACGCCATCCTGGCGTACGGCGGCCTCGAAGGCGTCGCGGGCACTCGCCTCGATGCGCGGATACCAGGTCAGCGCGAAGGTGTCGTTCAGCAGTGGCTCGCTGTAGCCCTCGAAAGACCGGCGATCGACGTCCTCGGAAAAAACGAAGAACCGCCTCAGCGCGTCCAGACGCTGGGTCTGGTCGATCAGCCGCTCCCGGGCCAGGCTGGCACGCTCGACGGCGGCCAGCTCGAAGCGCTCCTGCAACTGCTGCTCATAGAAGTGACGCGTTACGATGGACACCGCGACAGTGATCAGCGCGCCCACGATCAGCGACGCGCCGATGGTCATCCAGCCAGCCGTGGCTGGATCTATGTAGCCCCGATTCTTCTTGAATGCGTTCGGTCGCTTCATACACCACTCTGTTGGGGAGAGGTCGGCCTGCCCGGGCGCGGTTTGCTCAGCCGTTCAACGGCTGAAGGCGCCAGGCGCGGTGGATACGCGGGTTGCGGGCGAAATCGGCGGCGATGGTCTCGGCGCTGATTTCCTCCACCCGGTAACGCTGGGCAAGTGCCTCATCGAGCTGGAACTTGCGGAAATTGTTGGAAAAATAGACTACGCCAGCGGGCGCCAGGCGTGCCATCGCCAGGTCCAGCAACTGCACATGGTCGCGCTGCACGTCGAACACGCCCTCCATGCGCTTGGAATTGGAGAAGGTCGGCGGGTCGATGAAGATCAGCTCGTACTGGTTGGTGTCGGCGGCCAGCCAGGCCATCACGTCGCCCTGCTCCAGGCGGTTCTTGTCGGAGAAGCCGTTGAGCGACAGGTTGCGCCGCGCCCAGTCCAGGTAGGTCTTCGACAGGTCGACGCTGGTGGTGGTCCGCGCGCCGCCCTTGGCCGCATGCACGGTGGCCGTGGCGGTGTAGCAGAACAGGTTGAGGAAGCGCTTGCCGGCCGCCTCGCGCTGGATGCGCAGGCGCAGCGGGCGGTGGTCGAGGAACAGCCCGGTGTCGAGGTAGTCGGTGAGGTTCACCAGCAACTTGACGCCGCCCTCGCTGACTTCAACGAATTTGCCCTGGGCGCTCTGCCGCTCGTACTGTTTGGTGCCGCTCTGGCGCTCGCGTCGCTTGATGATCACCCGGCTCTTGTCGATGTTCAGCGCCTGCGGGATCGCCGCTAGGGCATCGAACAGGCGGGCCTGGGCCTTTTCCGGATCGATCGACTTGGGCGCGGCGTATTCCTGTACGTGCACCCAGTCGTGGTACAGATCGACGGCCAGGGCGTACTCCGGCATGTCGGCGTCATACACACGGTAGCAGTCGATGCCCTCGCGCCTGGCCCATTTGCCCAGTTGCTTGAGGTTCTTCTGCAGGCGGTTGGCGAACATCTGCCCGCCTTCGCTCAGACGAGCCTGCTCGACCACCGGCGCGGGCGCCGGTGTCGGTTTGATCGGGTTGCCGTTCCGGTTGAGCTTCGGCGCTTGCGCGGTTTCCTCGACCAACGCCTGCGCCTGCTCGCGTTCGACCTGACGCTGCTCCGCCGTGCGCCGCTCGCCGGTGACGAACTGATCCGGCTGCACCTTGATCAGCAGCAGCTTGCAGGGCAAGGCGCCATTCCAGAACGCGTACTGCTTGTGGCTGCGGATGCCCATGCGCTTGCCAAGGTCCGGCGCGCCGGTGAAGACCGCCGCCTCCCAGCCCATGCACGCCTGGCGCAGACGTTCGCCGAGGTTCTGGTAGAGGTACAGCAGGCTCGCCTCGTCACCCAGGCGCTCGCCGTAGGGCGGGTTGCTGATGACCAGGCCTCTCTGATTCTGGTCCGGACGCGGCTCGAAGGTCGCCACTTCGCCCTGGTAGACCTTGATCCAGTCACCCAGCCCGGCACGCTCGATGTTGTTGCGCGCCGGCTGGATCAGTCGTGGATCGGCCTCGTAGCCGCGAATCCACAGCGGCGGCCGTGCCAGGCCGGCGGCGGCACGCTCCTGGGCTTCGCCCTGCAGTTTCTTCCACAAGGCCGGCACGTGGCCCAGCCATTCGCTGAAGCCCCACTGCTCGCGGGTCAGGTTCGGCGCGATGTCGGCGGCGATCATCGCTGCCTCCACCAGGAAGGTGCCGACACCACACATGGGGTCCGCCAGCGCTCCGCCCTCGGCGGCGATGCGCGGCCAGCCGGCACGGATCAGGACCGCCGCGGCGAGGTTTTCCTTCAGCGGCGCCGCGCCCTGCTGCAAGCGGTAGCCGCGCTGGTGCAGGCTGTGCCCAGACAGGTCGAGGGACAGAATCGCCTCGCCGCGGTCCAGGCGCAGGTGCACGCGCAGATGCGGGTTGATCTTGTCCACCGAGGGCCGCGTGCCGTCGGCCTGGCGCAGACGATCGACGATCGCATCCTTGACCTTCAGCGCGCCGAAGTGGGTGTTGTCGATGCCCGAACCATGACCGCTGAACTCCACCGCCAGGCTGCCGTCGGGCTGAAGATGTTCGCTCCAGTCGATGGCATGAACGCCATCGTACAGCGATTCGGCGTCCTTGATCGTGAAGCGGTCGAGAACCAGCAGAACGCGGTTGGCCAGGCGCGACCAGAGGCACAGTGTGTAGGCCAGCTCCAGGCTGCCGAAACCGCGAATCGCCGCGGTCTGTTCGCGCGGTTCTTCCAGCCCCAGGGCAGTGGCTTCTTCGAGTAGCAGCCCTTCGAGGCTCTTGGGGCAGGTGAGAACGAGTTCATAACGGTCCGACATGAGTTTCCAGGTGCCTGCGGCGGTCGATGACGGACAGTGTCTGCCGCGTCAGAAAGTGGCAAAAGGTCGTACACGACCCTTCGTCGGAATAGTGAGCCCTTACAGGCAAGAGTAGTTCGCAATAACGCCCTGGTCGGCGCCCCGTCTACTGCCGCGGTTGCACCGGCCTTCATGCGCCGTCAGGTGCCAACCCGCCCTGTTCTTATGGCCTCACTCAGAAAAGCATTACGTGCTTATGACAAAACGATCATTCCAATGCTTCCGGGCATTGGTTAGAACTCAGTTACCCCATCGGTGCAACGCCGCTGGAAGGAGACCGCGACGCCGGCAGCGGCTCCGTCGGCAGATCGCATTCTGCCTGGCCTCGCCACGAGGCCAACGGGACATATAACAGTCAACCAGTGAGGGCAACACCCTATGAGAAGACTTAAGCGTGATCCGTTGGAACGAGCATTCTTGCGTGGTTATCAGCACGGCATTCATGGTAAATCCCGCGACCTTTGTCCTTTCACCCTTGCGGCCACCCGCCAAGCCTGGATCAACGGCTGGCGCGAGGGACGTGGCGATCAGTGGGATGGATTTACCGGCACCGCCGGCATTCATCGTCTTAACGAACTTCACGCCGTCGGCTGATCAGGATCGATTACATCTCATGAAGCGCGCCCCATCCGGGCGGCGGGCGTAGTGCCCAGGGCTCCTTCGGGAGCCCTTTTTCATGGCTCCGAAGCTAGCGAGCCGAGCCGGGCAGCGCCGCAATGGCGTCGACGGCGGCACGGATCAGCGCCGGGCCCTTGTAGATGAACCCTGAATAGACCTGCACCAGGCTGGCGCCGGCGGCGATCTTCTCTGCCGCATGCTTGCCTTCGGTGATGCCGCCTACCGCGATGATCGGCAGTCGCCCGCCCAGCTCGCCGGCCAACACCTTCACCGTATGCGTACTCTTGTCGCGTACCGGAGCGCCGGACAACCCGCCCGCCTCGTCGCCGTGCTGCAACCCTTCGACGCCTTCGCGGCCGAGCGTGGTGTTGGTGGCGATCACCGCGTCCATGCCCCCATCGCGCAGCGCCTCGGCGACCAGCACGGTTTCCTCGTCGGTCATGTCCGGGGCGATCTTGATCGCCAGCGGCACGCGTTTGCCGTGCTTCGCCGTCAGGTCTTCTTGGCGCTGGCGCAGGGCCTCGAGCAACTGCTTGAGCGAGTCGCCGAACTGCAGGCTGCGCAGCCCCGGCGTGTTCGGCGAGCTGACGTTGACCGTCACGTAGCTGGCGTGGGCGTAGACCTTGTCCAGGCAGATCAGGTAGTCGTCCACCGCGCGCTCGACCGGCGTGTCGAAGTTCTTGCCGATGTTGATGCCGAGGATGCCGTCGAACTTCGCCGCGGCGACCCGCTGCAACAGGTAGTCGACGCCGCGGTTGTTGAAGCCCATGCGGTTGATGATCGCCTCGGCTTCCTGCAGGCGGAACAGCCGTGGCTTGGGGTTGCCCGGCTGCGGACGCGGCGTGATGGTGCCGATCTCGACGAAACCGAAACCCAGCTGGGCGAACCCGTCGATGGCATCGCCGTTCTTGTCCAGACCCGCGGCCAGGCCCACCGGATTGGGAAACTCCAGACCCATCACCGACACCGGCAGTTTTGCCGGCGGCTTGGTCAGCAGGCGATTGATGCCCAGCCGCCCGCCTGCACCGATCAGGTCCAGGGACAGGTCATGGGAGGTTTCCGGGGAGAGTCTGAACAGCAGGTCGCGAGCCAGGGTATACATTGGGCGGGCTTCGGGTCGTGAGCGAGCCGCGGATTATAGCCGGGGCGGCGACCTTCAAGCGAGGCGCCGTAGCTCCAGCAGCTCGCCGGAATCGCTCACCTGTAGCTCGAAGGCGCCGTGCACGCCGTCATGGACGAAATACGGCCGCAGGTGATGAGCCGGCAGGCTCACGCTCCGGCCGTCCCGAGCCTTGAGCAGGATGCGGTTGGCGCGGCCCTGATAGAGCGCCAGCAGGCGGTCGGCAGGGATGTGGATGTCGAGCAGGATGCGCTGCATGGCGTGTCCGTGGGATCGGTTTCGCGAAGTGTGCCACAGCGCTTCATCCGGGAAGAATCGACTCTCCGACGTCAAAAGATTGTTGTAGCGTCAACCCGCCGTCCATAGCCAAACTGCGGCCATTACGGGAGTAGAAGCGCCGCCATGTCCGTGCCCGAACCACCCTCCTTCGCCATGCGCCTGTCCCAGTTTGCGCAGCGTTTGGGCCTGGGCGGCCGGCAGCGCCCGCGACTCGAGCACGCCGGGCTGGAGCATCTGCCATTCAAGGCGCTGCAGCGACCGGAGGACAGTATCTGGTGGCAGGACGGCCCGCCGCTGGAACGCCTGTTCGACCTGCCGCGCGGCGCGCTCTCTGGTCCGGTGCAGCAGGTCAAGGCGCAAGCCCACGCGCTGCTGGTGCGCTGCGTCGAGCTGCAGAGCCTGGAGAGCGAGGCCTTCGACCTGCGCGAACTGGACGGCGTCTGCGCGCCGCGCGGCGAGCACCCCCCGCTTGCGCATCTGGAAGATTTCGCGACAACGCCGGCCGGGCGCGCGGTGCGCATCATCAGCTACAAGGATTTCGTCAAGGCGATCAGCCTGGCCCTGCCTCGCTACCTCAGCGGCCAGCAGATCGAGGTGCGCCAGGCCGACTGGCACGGCAACCGGTTGTACTGGGGTGGCCACCAGCAGGTAGCGGCCTTCGGCGTGGCGCTGGCCTATGCGCGCCGGCGTGGGCTGCAGGTGATCCTTCCGGCGATCCGCCAGCACTACCGGCTGAACCCAGCCGGACTCGCGGCGCTGGACGCAGCCTTCCACGTGCTCGCGCTGCCGGAGCAGGCCTGGGCACATCCCCAATTCATGGACCTGCTGCTGAGCAGCGGCACGCCCTACGCGCGCCTCGACCAGATCAGCCCGCCCGGAACGCCGGAATGGCTGCTGCTGCCGCGCGAGGAAGCCGCCGCCGATGCGCTGGGCCGTGCCCTACGCCAGGCCGGCGCTGCAGACGTGCCGAGCTTTCTCGCCAGCCTGAGCGACACCCGCGCCTGAAGAAGCGGCCCCCGCGCGATCAGCCGTCGGCGCGCGATTCGGCGGACAACAGCGCCGCATTGAGCTTCGCCGACAGTTCCTCGCCGCGAAACGGCTTGGGCACGATCAGGGCGTTCTCCACGTCCAGCCCACCCAGCTCGGCGTAACCGGTGATGAACACCACCGGCATGTCCGGGAAGCGCCGGCGCACCGCGCGCGCCACGTCCGCACCGTTCATGCCGGGCATCGCGAAATCGGCGAGGAGAATGTCGATGTGCTCGTCGAGCAGCTCCAGCGCCTGCACGCCACTGTCGGCCTCGACCACCCGGTAGCCGAGGTCGTCCAGCAGCATCGCGGTCACCGCGCGCACGTTGGGGTCGTCATCCACCAGCAGCACCCGGCACGCCTGGCCCTGCGCCTCGTCATGCACGGTCTCGGCCGATGACGGCGGCGCCTCGAGCGTCTCCTCCGGCGCGCAGGGCAGATAGACGCTCACCGTGGTACCGGCACCGAGGCGGGTATCGATCCGCGCGCCGCCGCCCGACTGCTTGGCGAAGCCGAATACCTGGGCGAGGCCCAGCCCGGAACCCTTGCCGACATCCTTGGTGGTGAAGAACGGCTCGAACGCCTTGGCCAGCACCTCGTCGCTCATCCCGGTGCCCGAGTCGCGCACCGACAGCACCACGTAGTCGCCCGGTTCCGGGTCCTCGGCACCCAGCGGCGGCGTTTCGACCCGTTCGCGCCGGGTGCTCAGGCAGAGGGTGCCGCCCATCGCCATGGCGTCGCGCGCATTGATCGCCAGGTTGAGGATGATCAGTTCCAACTGCGTCGGATCGACCAGTGCCAGGCGCAGGCTTTCGGCCAGTTCGGTCTCGATCAGCACACTGCCACCGAGCGTGCTTCTCAACAGCTCGAGCATGCCGCGCACGGTGTCGTTGAGGTCCACCGGCTCCGGGGTCAACCGCTGGCGACGCGAGAAGGCCAGCAGCTGCCCGGTGAGCTTGGCGCCGCGCTCGCCCGCCTCGCGGATGTTCTGCAGGCGCTGGCGCGCCTTGTCGAACTCGGGCGTCGCCGGCAGATCGCGGGCCAGGAAGGAGCCGCTGGCGAGGATCACCGTCAGCAGATTGTTGAAGTCGTGGGCTACGCCCGCGGTCAGCTGGCCGACCGCTTCCAGGCGCTGCATCTGCTGCAGGGCGGCCTCGACGCGCTCGCGCTCGGCGATCTGTTCGAGCAGTTGGCGGTTGCTGCTGGCGAGCTCGTCCAGGGCCTCGCGCTCGCTGGTGATGTCGCGCACCGCGGCGTACATCAGGCTCTGCTCCGGCACCACCGTCCAGGACATCCAGCGATAGCCGCCGTCGGCGTGGCGCAGGCGGTTGACGAAGCGCGTTGAAACGTACCCGTCGGCGATGCGCTGCGCCTCGGCGCGGGTGCTGGCGACATCCTCGGGATGCAGCAGATGCCACAGCGGCCCCTGCAGGAATTCCTCCCGCGACCAGCCCAGGGTTTCGTGCCAGGCCGGGTTGAGGGCGATGGGTGTGAGGTCGAAGCGCATCACCGCGAGCAGCTCGCGTGACAGATCCCAGGTGCGATCGCGCTCGCGCGTGCGCCGCTCGACGCGTTCGCCGAGGGTCTGGTTCAGCTCCTGCAGCGCCAGGGTCACCTGCTTCTGTTCGCTGATGTCCTGCAGCACGCCGATCAGGCGCACGCAGCGACCGTCCTCGAAGGAGGCGCGCCCGCGGATCGACAGCCAGCGCACCGCGCCCGCTACCTGGATGCGGTACTCGACGCTCAGCTCGTCGCCACTGTCGCGCGACAGCGTGCGCGTCACCTGCTCATGCAGGCGCTCGCGATCGGCCGGATCGCAGGCGTCGAGAAACGAAGCCATGTCGCGCACCTGCTTGCCGCTGGGCAGGCCATACAGCGCCTTGCAGCGCGCGTCCCAGATCAGCGTATCGGTCTGCGGCCGGTAGTCCCACAGGCCGAGGCGCGCCGCTTCGATGGCGAGGTCGGCGCGCAGCTCGACCTCATGCAACGCGTCCTCGGCGCGGCGCCGTTCGCGACGCTCGGAGACTTCCGCCATCGCGCGTTCGATGGCCTTGGGCAGGAAGGTGAGGTTCTGCTTGAGCACGTAGTCGACGGCGCCCAGGCGCATCATCTCGACCGCGTGTTCCTCGCCGAAGATGCCGGAGAGGAACAGGAACGGGATTTCCGGTGCGAGACGACGCGCAACCTGCAGCGCCTGCATGCCGGAGGAACCCGGCAGCAGGAAGTCGGAAAGGATCAGGTCGAAGCTGTCGGCGCGCAGCGCCTGCTCGACGCCCTGATGACTGTGCACCAGGGTCCAGTCGACCTGGAAGCCGTGCCGCGTCAGGGTCGCCAGGGTCAGTTCCGCGTCATGCGGGCTGTCCTCGACGAAAAGCATCTTCAACGGTCTAGCGGACATCGATCACCGCCAACTTCGGTACCTCGGAAATGCCGGCCACAGGCGGCGGAACTACAGCTGAACACGCCGCTGCGCGCGGCGGCCTGCTCATTGCTCGTCGCCACCGGAACGGGGCGTGCGCCGACGCGCCAGGCGCGCGGAGCCAGGCGGCGGTTCGTTGAGCACCGCCCAGAAGATGCCCAGGTCGGAAATCGCGGCGACGAAATCCTTGAACTCGACCGGCTTGACCACGTAGGCGTTCACCCCCAGCCCGTAGGCGCGCTGCAGGTCGGGCTCCTCGCGGGAGGAGGTCAGCATCACCACCGGCATGCTGCGCAGCGGCTCGGCGTTGCGTACCGCCTCGAGCACCTCGAGGCCGTCCACCTTGGGAAGTTTCAGGTCCAGCAGGAGCACCGCGGGATTGCCTTCACCGCGGTCCTTGTGAGCACCGCGGCGAAACAGGTAATCCAGTGCCTCTGCGCCATCACGCAGCACGATGACCTCGTTGGCGAGCTGGCTGCGCTCGAGCGCGACCAGGGTCAGCTCGAGATCGTGCGGGTTATCCTCGACCAACAGGATAGGTTTGAGCATTTGCTTGAATCACCTCTCAGCGTGAAACGCGGGCATGTATTCGTTTGGGCAGCGCGAAATAGAAGGTCGCCCCCTGGTCCGGCCGGCTTTCCGCCCAGACCCGTCCGTCGTGCCGCTCGATGATGCGGCGCACGCTGGCCAGGCCGATACCCGTGCCTTCGAACTCTTCCATGCGGTGCATGCGCTGGAACACGCCGAACAGCTTGCCGGCGTATTCCATGTCGAAGCCGACACCATTGTCGCGCACATAGACCCAATGTTCGTCGGGGTGTTCCTCGGCGCCCACCTCGATTACCGCGACGTCGCGGGTGCGGCTGTACTTGATCGCATTGGACAACAGGTTGCGCAGCGCCAGGTGAATGAACGCCGCATCGGCGATCAGGATCGGCAGCGGCTGGACGTGCCACTCCACCGTGCGGCCCTGGTAATCCGGAAGCATCTCCTGGCGGATCGAGTCGACCAGCGCCGGCAGGTTGACGTCCGACAGGTGCAGTGCGGCACGGCCCATCTGGGAAAAGCTCAGCAGGTTGTCCACCAGGGTGCCGGCGAAGCGCGCCGACTCGCTGATATTGGCGAGGAAGCGCATGCCGCTGTCGGTCAGGCGCCCGCCCTCGACCTCGCCGAGCAACTCGGCGTAGCCGGCGATATGGCGCAGCGGCGCGCGCAGGTCGTGGGAAACGCTGTAGGAGAACGCCTCCAACTCGCGGTTGGACTTCTTCAGCTCGCCGGCCAGCTGGGCCAGCTCTTCGGCCTTGCGCAGGACGATGCCAAGCACCGCATTGCGCAGCTCCAGCGCGCTGTCGATTTCCAGCCGGTCCCAGCCGAGCGACTGGCCGAAAACGGTTTCCTGCCAGCTTTCGAAGCTGTGCCGCGGGTTCAGCGCGCCGCCTTGCCCGAGGTGTTTCTCAGGCTTTCCGGCCCAGTTGACCGTGCGCACCAGCTCCGGGCGGAACCAGATCAGGTAATGCGAGTGCAGCTCGGAGAGCGACACCGCCAGCAGCCCGCCGGCGTACCGGCTCAACTCAGTCAGTTCGGCGATGTCGCGCCCGACGTTATGGGTGTGGAATTCCTCGCCGACCTCCCTCTCGGCCAGCCAGCGCACCAGCGCCTCCACGGCTTCGCGCGGCGGCGTCTCGCCGATCAGCTCGCAGCGGTTGGCGAGGACGATGGCCGCACCGCTGGCGCGGGCGAAACCAAGAAGCACGTCCGGTGCCGCCAGCAGTCCCTCGGCGACGCTGCCACGTTCGCGATCGGCCATCAGCGAGAGCATCTGCACGATGTGCTCGCGCAGCTTGAGCCGCCTGTCGGCGTTGGCGTGGGTTTCCTTGGCTTCGATCTGCAGCGACAGGATGCGGCCGAGCATTTCGCAGGCGGTACGGGTCTGGAAACCCACCCGCTGCGGCGCGGCGTCGTGGCAGGAAATCAGCCCCCAGAGCGCGCCGTCGACGACGACGGATATCGACATCGAGGCGCGGGTGCCCATGTTCTTCATGTACTGCACGTGCACCGGCGAAACGCTGCGCAGCGCGGCGTAACTCAGGTCCAGCGGCTGGCCACTGACGGGGTTGAGCGGCGGCAGGATCGGCGACGGCCGATAGTCGGCATCGCCGATCACGCGGATGCGGTTGGCGCAGTAGAGCGCGCGCGCCTGCTGCGGAATGTCCGAGGCGGGGAAATGCAGGCCGAGGTAGCGCGGGTAGCCCGGATCAGCATCCTCGGCGATCACCACACCGTTGCCGAGGGCGTCGAAGCGATAGGCGTTGACCCGCCCAAAACCGGTCATGCGCTTGACCTCGGTCACCGCCAGTTGGCAGAGCAGTTCGGCGGTGGGCGTTTCCTGCAGGCGCGTGACGAAGGTGCGCACCAGCGGATAGAGGTCCAGGTAGGCGGCGGTGCCATCGTCCACGGCCTCGAACTCGGTGATCAGCACGCCGTCGTGGCGATGCACCATCAGGGCGAACGCCGGGCCCGGATCGCCGACCCGGAACGTCACATCGGCGAGGTGAAACGGATTGCGGTCCTCACTGGCCAGCGAATCGAGCTTGCCGCGCAGCCGTGCGGCATCTTCCAGCAGCTCGTCGAAGTGGCGGCCGAGCAATCCGGCGACCTCGACGCCGAGCAGGTCGGCAACGTTTTCGCTGGCCTGAATGACCTTGAGGTCGGACGCCTCGAACACCAGCAGGAATCCATGCGGCTGAATGCTGCCGGGGATGTGGATGGGTTCTCGGGCACAGACTTCGCTGGCGCTGGCCAGCGCGGCTGCACGTTCACTGGGGTACAAGGGCGTTCCTCTCACGGAGCCGGAACGGACTCGAACGGGTCGATTCGCCTACGGCCGGAATGATCGATGCGTGCTGCATCACGCTGCAACCGCCTGATAAATATACCGGCGTAGGGTGACACAGAGGAAAATCCTACACGAATTCTCGATTATCGAATTCCTGTACAGGTTGAGATAGATGACCTTTCGTCGGCGTTGCTGGCCTGCCAGGGGCGTCCTGGCAGGCCGAAGCGCCATCGCTCGAACCGAAGCGCCGCCACAGGTTCACAAACAGGCGTAACGCTCACTTCGGATAAGGAACGACATCATGTACAGACGCTGGTTACCTGCGCTCGTGCTGTGCGCCGCCGCCACCGTTAGGGCGGAAACGCCGAGTTACGGCGCCCAGCTCGAAGGCTTCGACTATCCCTACCCGGTCCAGCATTTCGAGTTCGAATCCCAGGACGGCAAACGCCAGATGGCCTACATGGACGTGCTGCCCGAACGCCCGAACGGCGGCGTGCTGGTGCTGCTGCATGGCAAGAATTTCTGCGCCGCGACCTGGGAAGGCACGATCAGGGCACTCACCGGCGCCGGCTACCGGGTGGTGGTGCCGGACCAGATCGGCTTCTGCAAATCGAGCAAGCCCGAGCACTACCAGTACAGCTTCCAGCAACTGGCGAGCAACACCCACGCACTGCTGCAAAGTCTGGGCATCGAGCGCTTCAGCCTGCTCGGCCACTCCATGGGCGGCATGCTCGCCACCCGCTACGCCCTGATGTATCCGCAGCAGTTGGAGCAGCTGGTGCTGGTCGATCCCATCGGCCTGGAGGACTGGAAAGCCAAGGGCGTACCCTATCGCCGCGTGGACGAGTGGTACGCCCGCGAGCTGAACACCACCGCCGGGAGCATCCGCAGCTACCAGCGGAGCACCTACTACGCCGGACAATGGCACCCGGAATGGGACAAGTGGGTGCAAATGCAGGCCGGGATGTTCAACGGACCGGGGCGCGAAGCCATCGCCTGGAGCTCAGCGCTCACCTACGACATGATCCAGACCCAGCCGGTGTACTACGAACTGGAGCGGATCGAGGTGCCGACCCTGCTGATCATCGGCGAAAAAGACACCACCGCGATCGGCAAGGACGCGGCCCCCGAGGCGTTGCGCAGCCAGCTCGGCAATTACCCGAAACTGGCCAGGGAAGCCGCCGCGCGGATTCCCGGCGCGGTGCTGGTGACCTTTCCCGACCTGGGCCATTCCCCGCAGATCCAGGCGCCTGAGCGCTTCCACCAGGCGCTGCTGAAAGGCCTGGTGGCGCGTCCGGGAGGCTGATCACTGACTTATCCGTTCGCGGGTTGCACCCGCCCTACGAAAACGACGCGTGCATTCGACAGCGGCGAAGCGGCCCCGAACCGTAGGCTGGGATAGCAGCGTTCGCTCGATCCGCCTACCCGCTCCGCACCGGACAGCCGCGTAACCCACCAAGCGGTGTCCCG
>NZ_FNNU01000001.1:0-308144 GCF_900106975.1 Pseudomonas kuykendallii
AACCGAGGCCGCGCATTCTACAGCAGCCTTTCAATCTGTCAAGCTTATTTTCGAAAATCTCTTTTCTACTCAACCGCTTGCCGCTTCCGATCTTTCAAACTCCTCGTCAGCGGGAGGCGAATTCTACAGCGTTCAAACCCGCTGTCAACACCTCTTTTTCCGCTTCCGATCATTTCGATCGAAGCCACCAACAGGATCAAACCACCACCCTGTCAGCCCGGCGCATTCTACTCGAATCCGCCACCGATGCAACCCTCTTTATTCGCTCAACCCATTGATTTACAAGAGGTTTTACTTGAGGACTGCGCCGGAAGTGGTGCGCATTATAGGGGCTCAGAATTAGCCGTCAACACTAAAAGCGGCTTTTTTTCGAGAAACGCCCGAAATCCACCTACATAACCGCCAATACCACTATCCGGACAAAGAAAAGCCCCGCCGTGAGCTGGCGATACGCCAGTCACAACGGGGCTGGTGCGGAGCCCACCTCTTTAGAGAACCGCTTTCTTGCGGCGACGCATAAGGAACTGCACGGGACCGGAAAGCGCATAGGCCAGGAAGATAAGCAGGAGAACTCGCGGCGGGTCGCTGAAGATGACGGCGAACACCAGCACTACGATAAGGATGGCCACAAACGGCACACGCCCTTTCAAGTCCAGATCCTTGAAGCTGTAGTACTTGATGTTGCTGACCATCAGCAGGCCAGCGGCAGCCACCATCAATGCGAACAGCATCACCAGCGGGATCGGCATATGCACGCCTTCCACGCCGAAGTCGCGCAGCGTCCACACGGTGCCGGCCACCACACCCGCTGCCGCCGGGCTGGCAAGACCAATGAAGAAGCGCTTGTCGACCTTGCCGATCTGCGTATTGAAGCGCGCCAGGCGCAATGCCGCGCAGGCGACATAGATGAACGCGACCGTCAGGCCGACGTTGACCAACCCGGACAGCGCCCACTCGTAGGCCAACACCGCCGGTGCCAGGCCGAAGGCAACCATGTCGGACAGCGAATCGTATTCAGCGCCGAAGGCACTCTGCGTATTGGTCAGGCGGGCGACACGTCCATCGAGGCTGTCCAGCACCATGGCGACGAAGATCGTTACCGCGGCGACCTCGAAGCGGCCGTTCATTGCGCTGATGATGGAATAGAAGCCTGCGAACAGATTGGCCGTGGTGAACAGGTTAGGCAGAAGGTAGACGCCGCGGTGACGAACCTTGCGCCCCTCGGCGTCGTGACCTTCTTCGATGTGTTCATCGATGGGCAACAGACTGTCGGCCAGGGGGTCTTTTTTCGGTTCCTCAGGTTGATCGGTCATTAGCAGTACCTTGCAACGGATTCGTAAATTGGACAGGGTCGAACATTCAGGGTTCGAGCTTGCGCCTGCGTGGCGTTTTATACCAGAACGGGCCTGTAACGAAAAAACGCGGCCGAAGCCGCGTTTTTTTCATTCGTGCAACCAGCCTTAGTTCTTGGCTTTGTCGACGATCTTGTTGGCCGAGATCCAGGGCATCATCGCGCGCAGACGCTCGCCGACCTGCTCGATCGGGTGAGCGGCGTTGTTGCGACGATACGCCGTCATGGACGGGTAGTTGCCGGCGCCTTCGGCGATGAACATCTTCGCGTACTCGCCATTCTGGATGCGCTTGAGTGCGTTGCGCATGGCCTGACGGGATTCCGCGTTGATAACTTCCGGGCCGGTCACGTACTCGCCGTACTCGGCGTTATTGGAGATCGAGTAGTTCATGTTGGCGATACCGCCTTCGTACATGAGGTCGACGATCAGCTTCAGCTCGTGCAGGCACTCGAAGTAGGCCATTTCCGGCGCGTAACCGGCTTCGACCAGGGTTTCGAAGCCGGCCTTGACCAGCTCGACGCAACCGCCACAGAGAACGGCCTGCTCGCCGAACAGGTCGGTTTCGGTTTCGTCCTTGAAGGTGGTTTCGATGATGCCGGTACGACCACCGCCCACGCCGCAGGCGTAGGACAGGGCGACGTTCTTGGCATTGCCGGAAGCGTCCTGATAGATCGCGACCAGGTCAGGGATGCCGCCGCCCTTGACGAACTCGGAGCGCACGGTGTGGCCCGGCGCCTTCGGCGCGATCATGATCACGTCGAGGTCGGCACGCGGAACGACCTGGTTGTAATGGATGGCGAAGCCGTGGGCGAAAGCCAGGGTCGCGCCCTTCTTCAAGTTCGGCTCGATCTCGTTCTTGTACAGCTGCGACTGGAACTCGTCCGGGGTGAGGATCATCACCACGTCGGCGGCAGCGACGGCGCTCGGCACGTCGGTGACTTTCAGGCCATGGGCTTCGGCCTTGGCGACGGTGGCGGAACCTGCACGCAGGCCGACGGTGACGTCGACGCCCGAGTCCTTCAGGTTGCACGCATGGGCGTGACCCTGCGAGCCGTAGCCGATGATGGCGACTTTCATGCCCTGAACGATGGAGAGGTCGCAGTCTTTGTCGTAATAAACTTTCATGAACGTTTCCTTCTATTTACCTGTTGGGCCTCGCGGCCACTCGCTAATTGGGTCAGATGCTCAGCACTTTGTCGCCACGGGAGATACCGGTGACGCCGCTGCGTACGGTCTCCAGGATCGACGCGGTGCCGACCGCCTGAATGAAGCTGTCCAGCTTGTCGCTGGTTCCCGCCAACTGGATCGTGTAGACGCTGCTGGTGACATCGACGATCTGCCCGCGGAAGATATCGGTGGTGCGCTTGACCTCGGCGCGCTGCGCGCCGGTGGCCTTGACCTTCACCAGCATCAGCTCGCGCTCGATGTGGGCGCTCTCGGACAGGTTCACCAGCTTGACCACCTCGATCAGCTTGTTGAGGTTCTTGGTGATCTGCTCGATGACTTCATCCTGGCCGACGGTGGTCAGGGTCAGACGCGACAGGGTCGGGTCCTCGGTCGGCGCCACGGTGAGGCTTTCGATGTTGTAGTTGCGTTGGGAGAACAGGCCGACCACGCGGGACAGCGCGCCCGGTTCGTTTTCCAGCAACAGGGAAATGATGTGTCGCATGCTCAGGTCCGCTCCGTCTTGCTCAGCCACATGTCACGCATCGCGCCGCCCCGGATCTGCATCGGGTAGACGTGCTCGCTGGTATCCACCGCGATATCGAGGAACACCAGGCGATTCTTCATCGCGAAGGCTTCCTCCAGGCCCGGCTTGAGGTCCTTCAGCTCGGTGATGCGCATGCCGACGTGGCCATAGGCCTCGGCCAGCTTGACGAAGTCGGGCAGCGACTCCATGTAGGAGTGCGAGTAGCGGCTGCTGTACTGCATGTCCTGCCATTGGCGGACCATGCCCAGCGCGCCGTTGTTGAGGTTGACGATCTTCACCGGCAGGTCGTACTGCAGGCAGGTCGACAGCTCCTGGATGTTCATCTGGATGCTGCCCTCGCCGGTCACGCAGGCCACGTCGTCATCCGGAAAGTTGAGCTTGACGCCCATCGCCGCCGGGAAGCCGAAGCCCATGGTGCCGAGGCCGCCGGAGTTGATCCAGCGGTTGGGCTTGTTGTAGCGGTAGTACTGCGCCGCGAACATCTGGTGCTGGCCCACATCGGAGGTGATATAGGCGTCGCCCCGGGTCACGTCGTAAAGCGCTTCGATCACCGCCTGCGGCTTGATGATCGAACCGTCACCCTTGTCATACGGGAACAGGCCGCGGTCGCCACGCCACTCTTCGATCTGCTTCCACCAACTGGCGACGGTTTCCTTATTCGGCGTCTGGCCGATTTCCTTGAGCACTGCGACCATCTCGGCGAGCACGCTGTCCACCGGTCCTACGATCGGGATGTCTGCCTTGACGGTCTTCGAGATAGACGCCGGGTCGATGTCGATATGGATGATCTTCGCGTTCGGGCAGAACTTCGCCGCCGTCTCGCCGTTGATCACGCGGTCGTCGAAGCGCGCACCGACGGCGAGGATGACGTCGGCGTGGTGCATCGCCAGGTTGGCTGTGTAGCTGCCGTGCATGCCGAGCATGCCGACGAACTGGCGATCGCTACCCGGATAGGCACCCAGGCCCATCAGCGTATTGGTGACCGGCAGGTTCAGCAGTTGCGCCAGCTCGGTCAGGGCCGCGGAAGCACCGCCCATGATCACGCCACCGCCGGAGTACATCACCGGGCGCTTGGCCGCGAGCAGCATCTCGGCTGCCTTGCGGATCTGCCCCGAGTGCCCGCGAACGGCCGGGCTGTAGGAGCGCAGCTTGACCTTCTTGGGATGGACGTACTCGAACTTCTGCGTCGGATCGCCCATGTCCTTGGGAATGTCCACCACCACCGGGCCGGGACGACCGGATTCGGCGATGTAGAAGGCCTTCTTCAGAACCTCGGGGATTTCCGACGGGTGCTTGATCATGAAGCTGTGCTTCACGATCGGCCGGGAGACGCCGACCATGTCGGTTTCCTGGAAGGCATCGGTACCGACCACGGTGCTCGCTACCTGGCCGGAGATGACCACCATCGGGATCGAATCCATGTACGCGGTGGCGATGCCGGTGATGGCGTTGGTCGCACCGGGACCCGAGGTCACCAGTACCACGCCGGCACGGCCGGTCGCCCGCGCATAGCCATCGGCCATGTGCGTGGCGGCCTGTTCGTGGCGAACCAGGATGTGCGTTACAGCCGGTTCCTTGAACAGGGCATCGTAGATATGCAGGAGGGCACCACCCGGGTACCCATAGATGTACTTAACGCCTTCGTCACGCAGGAAGCGGACGACCATTTCAGCGCCAGATAAGAGCTCCACGTTTGTCACCTCTAGAACGCCAGAATGCCATCCACGATGGATGGCCCTAATAGGTCTACTGCCAAGCAGAGCATGAGCGACGGTGGTCGCCGACTACGTCAGCTACTGACTGAGCAAGTATTGGGAAGGCGCCAGACTGTTGCGGTGCCATCCCACCCAGCGCGAGGTAACGCGTTGCGGGTGTTACAGGTCGGCGCGGGTATGCGCCTCATGTCTGCTGAGCTGCGGCCTGCTTGCGGCGGACCCCACTACAGCGAGCGTTGAATTGTTCGGATTAGACCAGCGCAAGTCAAGTCGCGCGTCATGCTTTATTGGATTAGGCCGTGATGCGGTGCAGGATCGCGACGAGCGGCTTTTGGTTATAGTAGTGGCACGTACCACCGCTAATCCAAGGACACCGCATGCACCGCATGATCCTCGCCGGCAGCCTGCTGCTGGCTCTCGCCGCCCCCGTTTCGGCCCAGGTCTACAAATGGGTGGACGCCGAAGGCATCACTCATTTCGGCTCGCAACCGCCACAGGGCCAGGCCGCCACGGCGGTAGACACCGCGGCGGCGCCTCCCAAGCCGGCAGCGCAGGTTCCTTCGCCAGGCAGCCTGCCAAAGCTCGACAGCCAGATGGAAGACGACGAGCAGGGCGCGATCGACGCCAAGGTGAAGGAAGAGGTCGCCGCGCGCGAGGCCGAGCGCAAGCGTTACTGCGATGCGGTGCGGACCAACCTCGCCCAGTTGCAGAACAATCCGCGGGTGCAGGTGAACATCGATGGGCAGGTGCGTCGTCTGCGCGAGGACGAGCGCCAGTCGCGGATCGCCGAGAGCCAGAAGGCGATCGCCGAAAACTGCAGCAAGTGACCCGCTAGCCTCGACCGACGATCAGTCGGTCGAATTCGCCGAGGGCCTCCAGCAGCCCTCGCGCCTGATAGACCCTGTCGCGATAGACCTCTTCAGCCATTTCGCGGATTCCGGATACCGTCGGCAGCGCGGCGTCGTTTTCCAGCAGCAGCTTCATCCGCGGCAGAAAGATCCACTGCAGCCATTGCTCGAACTCCAGCGTATCGATGCAGAACGGCTCGGGGCTGGACAGCGCGGCCTCGCTCGGTGAGACGTCAGCCCACCAGCCCTGTACCCGCAGCTCGCGCTCGATCAGCAACAACTGCTCGGCCACCGCCGGGAAACGCGAATCCACTACAGACTGACCTTCGCCTGAGCGCGCGCCTGGGCGGCACCCGCGCTGTCGCCCTGCCGTTCGCGGGCCTGGGCGATCAGGTTCCACAGGCTGCCCTGCAAGGCGGGGCGACCGTTGGCGTAGGTCAGCCCGCGCCGCGCCAGTTGCTCGGCCTGGGCGGCGTCGCCCTGGGCCAGCCGCACTTCGGCGAGGCGATAGAGCACCTGCGGCTCGCGCGGGGCAATGCGCTGGGCACGCTCGAGGCTGGATGACGCGCCGTTGAGATCGCCGCCGCTCTGCTGTTGCTGCGCCGAGGTCAGCAGCGCCAGCACCGGTCCGTCGAGCTGTTCATCGGCGGACAGCACGCTGCCGCCTGCGCTGGGGATACCGCTCGGCGCGGGCGCCGCGTACTGCGGCGTCGAGGCGTACGGGGCCGGCGCGGAATAGCTGCCGCCGGTCACCGGGCCGACGGTGATCGGCGTGGTGCTGATCGGTGCGCTGCTGGTCGCGCCGCCGTATGGGGTGGAAGTCGCCGGATAGCTCTGCACCGGCGACGATCCGGCGCCACCGGGCACCATCACCACCACGCCGGAATCTTCCTCGATGGCGCGGGGCTGGGTTCGCGCGGCGGGCGGGGTGTAGCCGCCACTGCGGGCGAAGCGCTGTTCGCCGTTGGAGACCGGCGCGCCGGCGTCGACGACGGGCACCGAGCCGCGCGGGTTGGTGGTGCAGCCGGCGAGCAGGGCGAGAACCGCCAGTGCAGGGAAAACCTTGTTCAACTTCATAACCTCCTGGCTCATGGCAGCCAGCCCTTGACCCAGTCCATCACCGAGTCGACGGGCGCCTGAATGCCGCCACAGCCGGTGCCGGCCGGCGGCTCGCTGCCGCGAATATACGGCATCTGTACGGAATTCGGGCAGCTCTGGTCGGAACCCTGCCCGGTACTCGCGTCGATCCAGGCCAACACCACATTGTCCGGCATCGGCATGTCCAGCGGCAGCGGATCGGACCTGCGCATGAAGTTCGTCCACACCTGTAGCGCGCCGGTGGCGCCGGTCAGCGGGGTCTGCCCGTTGTCGTCGCGGCCGAGCCAGACCACCGCCAGCAGGTCCTGGCTGAAGCCGGCGAACCAGCTGTCACGCGAGTCGTTGGATGTGCCGGTCTTGCCGGCCAGGGTCAGCGACGCCGGCAACTGGTTGTAGACCGAGCGCCCGGTGCCTTCGCGCATCACCCGCTGCATGGCGTTCTGCACCAGGTAGATGGCACCCGGATCGAAGCGCTGCTGGATCTGGAACGGATAGCGCTTGAGCGGCTCGCCGTCCGCCGCCAGCACGCTGCGGATACCGCGCAACGGCGTGTTGAAGCCGCCGTTGGCGAGCGTCTGGTACATGTTGCTGACTTCCATCGGGCTCAGCGAACCAGCGCCGAGAAGCATCGACGGGAATGCCGGCCACTGCCGCGAAATGCCCAGCCGCTCGAGGGTCTTCAAAACGTTCGGCACACCCAGCTCCAGGCCGAGCTTGGCCGTCGACAGGTTGAGCGAGTTGGCCAGCCCCTGATAGAGGAAGATCGAGCCACGCGCCTTGTGATCGAAGTTCTGCGGACTCCAGACCTGGCCGTCCTTGCCCTTCACCGAGAACGGCTCGTCCTGCACGATGCTGGTCAGGGTGTAGCGGCTGGGTTGCTCCAGCGCGGTGAGATAGACCGCCGGCTTGACCAGCGAGCCGATCGGCCGCACCGCGTCGATCGCCCGGTTGAAGCCGGCGAAACGCGGCTGACGACTGCCGATCAGCGCCTGCACCTCGCCGGTTTCGGGGTTGGTCACGACCATCGCCGCCTCGACCTGATCGATGCCCTTGCGCGTGCCCAGGCGCTTGAAGGTCTCGGCCATCGCGCTTTCGGCCTTGAACTGCAGGATCGGGTCGAAGCTGGTGAAGATGCGCAGGCCTTCCTCGGTGAGGTCTTCCTCGCGGTAATCCTCGCGCATCTGCCGCTTGACCAGGTCAATGAAGCCTGGATACGAGGTATCGGCCATGCTGCCGCGGGAGGTCACACCCAGCGGTTTCTGCTTGGCCGCCGCGGCTTCCTCGGGGGTGACCACGCCCTGCTCGGCGAGCACGTCGAGCACCAGGTTGCGCCGTTCCAGCGCGCGTTCGGGATTGCGCCGCGGGTTGTAGTAGGTCGGCCCCTTGACCATACCGACCAGCAGGGCGACCTGATGCAGCTTGAGTTCGGAGAGCGGCTGGCTGAAGAAGTACTGGCTGGCCAGGCCAAAGCCGTTGATCGAACGCTGGCCGTCCTGCCCGAGGAACACCTCGTTGAGGTAGCCTTCGAGGATGTCATTCTTGTCGTAGTGCATCTCCAGCAGCACCGCCATCATCGCTTCGGTGGCCTTGCGGGTGAGACTGCGCTCGTTGGTCAGGTAGAAGTTCTTCACCAGCTGCTGGGTCAGCGTGCTGCCACCCTGGCGCAACTGGCCGGCACTGGCGTTGACCCACATGGCGCGGGCGATGGATTTGGGCGAGACACCGAAGTGGTGGAAGAACTCGCGATCCTCCACCGCCACCAGGGTTTCCACCAGGTAGGCGGGCACCTGATCCAGCTTGATCAGGATGCGGTCCTCGTTATGCGCCGGGTAGATGCCGCCGATCATCAGCGGCTCCAGACGCGCCACGGCGAGGTCCTTGCCGTCGGCCTGGCTGAGGCCGGCGACGTAGCTGCCGGAGAAGCGCACGCGGATCGACTTGGAGGGCTCGGCGCCCTCGTAGAACTGGAAGCCGCGGGTATAGAGGTCGACGGTATTGCCTGCCACCGAGGCGGAGCCAGGCCCCTCCACGGAGGGCTCGCGTCGGTAGCCGAGTGCATCGAGTTCCTGAAGGAAGTCGTCCTTGCCCAGCTTCAGCCCGGTGAACAGTTCCAGCGGGCGCGCATAGACCTTGGCCGGAACCGTCCAGCGCTTGCCGGAGAATTTTTCCTGGACCACGGCATCGAGATAAACCGCGAAACCGGCCAGTGCGACCAGGCCGACGAGGCCCAGCTTCAACACCCAGCCGAATAGAGTTCGCCAGCCGCCGGAGGGGCGTTTGGCACGGGAGCGAGAGGAGCGGGAACGAGTCATGGCGGCGGATTATACGCACTTTGCCAGGGCCGGGCAGGCGCCTCCCGGCGGTTTGCATCACCGCCCGCAGTCGCCATAATGCCGGCTCCGAAAGAACCCGAAGGCAAGGAAAGACCGTGAGCCAAGCACTGATAGCCGCGCTGCAGAACCCGGCCCTGTACGCCCACCCTGTCGAGGGATTCCAGGTCATCGAGACGCATATCTCCTGGGTCCTGCTCACCGGCCCCTTTGCCTACAAGATCAAGAAGCCGGTGAATTTCGGCTTCCTCGACTTCACCACGCTCGAGGCCCGCAAGCATTTCTGCGAAGAGGAAGTGCGCCTCAACCAGCGCCTGACCCAGAACCTCTACCTCGATGTGATCGCCATCGGCGGCCGCCCCGAGGCCCCGATGCTGAACGCCGACGTCGCGCCCATCGAGTACGCCATCCGCATGAAGCAGTTTCCGCAAAGCGACCTGCTCAGCGCGGTACAGGCCAGGGGCGAGCTGGGCAACGCGCAGATCGACCAGTTGGCCGGATCGATCGCGCACTTCCACCTGGCCGCCCCCAAGGTGCCGGCGGACAACCCGCTGGGCTCGCCGGAAAACGTGCGCGCGCCGGTGACGCAGAACTTCGAGCAGATCCGCCCGCTGCTGCGCGACGCCGCCGACCTGACCCAGCTCGATGCCCTGCAAGCCTGGGCCGACAGCAGTTTCGAGCGCCTCGAAGGCTTGTTCGCCCAGCGCAAGGCCGAGGGCTTCATCCGCGAGTGCCACGGCGACATCCACTTGGGCAACGCTGCTGTCGTCGACGGCCAGGTGGTGCTGTTCGACTGCATCGAGTTCAACGAACCCTTCCGCCTCACCGACACCTATGCCGATGTCGGCTTCCTGGTCATGGACCTGGAAGATCGCGGCCTCAAGTGCCTGGCGCGGCGCTTCCTCAGCGGCTACCTGGAGCTGACCGGCGACTACCAGGGGCTGGAACTGCTCAACTACTACAAGGCCTACCGCGCCATGGTTCGGGCCAAGGTCACGCTGTTCGGTCTGACCGAGCAGAGCACCCCGGTGGAGCGCGCCGCCGCGCTGCGCCAGTACCGCCGCTACGCCAGCCTGGCGGAAAGCTACAGCGCCATCCCCTCGCGCTTCCTGGCGATCACCCACGGCGTATCGGCAGTCGGCAAGAGCCACGTCGCGCTGCGCCTGGTCGAAGCGCTGGGTGCCATCCGCCTGCGCTCGGACGTCGAACGCAAACGCCTGTTCGGCACCCAGCAGAGCACCGACAAGGGCCATCTGGACGCCGGCATCTATCACCCCGACGCCAGCCTCGCCACCTACCAGCATCTGCACCGGCTGGCCGATACCGTGCTGCACGCCGGCTTTCCGGTGGTGATCGACGCCACCTACCTCAAGCAGGCGCAGCGGCGCGGCGCGGCCCAGGTCGCCGAAGAGACCGGCGTGCCCTTCCTGATCCTCGACTGCCAGGCGCCTGAGGCGGTGATCGCCGGCTGGCTGGAACAGCGGCAGCAGGAGGCGCGCGACCCCTCCGACGCGACGCTGGAGGTGATCAAGACCCAGCAGACCACCCGCGAACCGCTGGACGCCGAACACCAGGCGCACAGCAAACGCGTCGACACCCACGACGCCGCCAGCCTGGACAGCCTGGTGGCGCGCATCCGCGACCGTCTTCCCGGCCTCTGAGGCCGCCCGTGTGTGCCGGGCAGAGCGCGCCGCACCCTCTATACTGGCGAGTAGCTTTCCACCGGGAGCTCGCCATGAGCCAGCCACATCAACTCGACAACCCGCTCTATGTCCTGTTGCGCGATGACAAGGTCCACGCCTTCAACGAAGGCAAGCCGCAGGAAGGCGAGATCGATCTTTCCGGCGGCGACTTTCGCGGGCTCGACCTGCGTCGGCTGAATCCGGAGCGGATCAACTTCACCGACGCCTATTTCCGCGGCGCCGACCTGCGCGGGCTGGACCTTCGCCAGGTGCGCATGGAGGGCGCCAGCATCGCCCACGCCCAGATATCCGGCACCTATTTCCCGGAAGCGCTGAGCGCCGATGAAATCCTCATGTCGCTGAATTTCGGCACTCGCCTGCGCTACCGCAGTGGCAGCCGATGAGCGAGGTCGTGCAACTGTTCGGCGCCCGTGCGGGCGCTTACGCGAGCTTCCGCCCGCACTACCCGGATGCGCTGTTCGACTGGCTCGCCGATCGCGCGCCGCGCCGCCGACATGCCCTCGACATCGCTTGCGGAAACGGCCAGGCCAGCCGCCCGCTGGCGAAACGCTTCGAATGGGTGCTGGGTTGCGATGCCAGCGTCGAGCAACTGCAGGCAGCGGACGTCGACGGCGTGGCGCTGTTCGCCGCCGATGCCGCACGGCAGCCGCTGGCGGATGGCAGCCTGGACCTGATCGTCGTCGCTCAGGCGCTGCACTGGTTCGCCACGCCGGCATTCTTCGCCGAGACGCGCCGCCTGCTGGTGTCCGGTGGCCTGTTCGCCGCCTGGTGCTACGGGCTGATGCGCATCGATGCGCGCACCGATGCGCTGGTCGACCACCTGTACCACGTCACCCTCGACGGCTGCTGGCCGGAAGGTCGCGCCAGCATCGAGGCCGAGTACCGCGACCTGCAGCCGCCCTTTCCACGCCTCGACGTGCCGGCGTTCAGCATGCAGGCGCACTGGAGCCTGGAGCAGCTGGCAGGCTACCTGCGCACCTGGTCGGCAGTTCAACGCTGGGAGCGCCAGCACGGGCATGACCCGATCGCCGACCTGATGCCGGCGCTGCGTCAGGCGTGGGGCAACGACAGGCACCAGCGGCGGGTGTCCTGGCCGCTACATTTCCTCGCCGGTTATCCCGCGGGCTGACCCCAACCCGCGCAAGGAGGCACGATGAATGACGAACTGCAGAGCATGAAGAACCTCGGCAAGACGTCCGCCCAGTGGCTGCACGCCGTGGGCATCCACACGCCCTCCGACCTGCGCCGCCTCGGCGCGGTAGAAGCCTATCGCAGCGTCCGGGCACGAGGTTTCCGGGCCTCGCGGGTGCTGCTGTATGCCATCGAGGGCGCGCTGCTGGACATCCACTGGAACCAGTTGCCAGAGGCGCACAAGGCGGAACTGAACGCCCGGCTGCAACAGTGAACGCCACATTTAAGCGCTAGCTCACAGGCTGCGTATGAGATGATTTACGCGCGAAGCGGCGCCCTTTATCGTTGGGCCGTTCGTACGCTTTTGCCAGCCCAGCCAGTTCAAGGATTACTGTCATGTACCTACTCGGGGAGCAACCGGCCTACGCCGATCAGCTGATCAATCGCCTGCAGAGCATCCCCACGCAACTGCTGAAAGATCTCGCGCCGGCCGGCCCTGCGCTGCAGCTCGACCCCACCGACGATCTCGCCGAAGCGCTCCCGGGTACGCGGCTGTTCGTCATCGAAAGCGGCCTGCTGCATGCCTCCGTGGAGGACCGCCCGCTGTTCTATCTGCAGGAAGGCGATCTGCTCGGCCTGCGCCAGGGCATCGACATGCCCTCCTGCCGCTACAGCAGCGAGGAAAGCGTCAGCCTGATCCCTTACAACCGCACCGAAGTCTTCCGCCACATCTATGCCGACGAGCAACGCCAGGAGCTGTTCCTGCAGTACCTGATCGGCCAGACCGCCCTCCTCTCCGACGCGGTGGCACGACTGAAGCAGCCGGAGATTCGCCCGTCCACCGGCTTCCAGCATTTCGCCGCCGGCGACCAGTTGATCCAGCAGGGCGACGAGGCGGACAACGTGTTCATCATCATCGACGGTCATGCCGAAGCGTTCGTCGACGGGCAGAAGGTCGGCGATGTGCAGAAGGACGAGATCTTCGGCGCGATGGCCGTGTTCACCCGAGAGAAGCGCAGCGCCAGCGTGGTTGCCAGCGAAGCCTGCACGGTGATGGTCATTCCCAAGGAGCAGTTCCTCAGCCTGATGCAGAGCAATCCGCGCATCGCCCACAGCCTGGTGGAAAGCATGGCCCGGCGCATCGACCTGATGAACAAGGAAATCACCCAGTTGCGCCGCGCGCAGCTCGACGACTGAAGCGAATCCGCATCAAACGAACCCGGCCATGTGCCGGGTTCGTGGTTTTCGGGAGGCGGATTTCAGGCGGCACAAAATAAGTGGAGGTCGGGTGTTGACTATGTAATGAGAATTGTTATTATTAACTCAACTGGTCGCGAGATCAGCCAGGTAAGCAAAGAGTCCCTCATCAGGCTCTTCGGTTATCTCCTCATCAGGCTAATCACGGTTATTGACCCGGCACTTTGCCGGGTCTTTTTTTTGCCTGCGATTTCTTGAATCCGGCGGCCTCAGCGATGCAGTTCGGCGCAGTGATCCTGTTCCGGCTGGGCGGCGGTGTACCAGATGAAATCGGCGCTGCCCGGCGCTACCTGCTGCCCGACCTCGACGAGCAGCAGCACGCTGGCATCGCGCACGCCGAGGTCGGTCAGGTGCAGCGGCACGCCCAGGTCGCGGCGTGCGTGGTAGGCGCCGGTGAACAACAGCGCAGGCAGCGGCGCATCGCGCAGGCGTTCGGCGATGCGCCGGTCGCGTTGCTGCTGCACCGCCAGCATCGCCGGAAGCTGCGACTCTGGCAGCAACCCGCAGTGCGACTGGCGAATCTGCTCCAGCAGCGGCTCGCGCACGGCCGGCGCGGTGGAAGCGCTGCCATTCAGCGACGGCGCCGCGCGATAGATGCCCATGCTCTCGCTGCGATCGAGATTGGCCGCGAGCAACGGATAGGGTTGCGCCAGCACGTAGCGCACCAGGGGGCTGTAGCCTGCCCAATCCCAGCCTTTCTGCCAGGCCAGCGCGGCGGGCAGGTCCGTCGGTGGCGTGCCCTCGGCCACCTGCTGGCGAACCGTGTCGACGTTCGCCTGTTGTGCCGGCTCAAGCATCTCCAGCAGCACGCTGCCCTGTGCACGCCGGCTGGCGAGCGCCTGCAGCAGCCATAGCTCCAGCGCATGGTGATCCGGGTTGTCGTGCTGTTCGCCGACCAGCACTCGGTCGACTCCACCCAGGCGCTCGACCAATTGCGCGGGCGTCAGCCTCACGCCCGTGCTCGACTCGACGATCTGGCCCAACTGTGGGTCATCACGCCCCTTTGGACTCTGCCACGCGGGGATGGGCGCCAGACTCTGGCAGGCCGACAGCAGGCCGAGACAGATCAGCAGCAGTGCACGCATGGCGCGACTCCTCGGGAAGAACGATTGCTCCACGGTAAACGGAAGCTCGCACCGGGCAAAGGCTCAGCGCGCGATGATCAGCGGATGGCCGCGCTCCGGGTGGCGCTGCACCAGCACGTCGAGCCCGAACACCGCCTTTAGCGGCTCGGCCCGCAGCACCTCCTCGGGCGTACCGAGCACCTGCGGGCGACCGTCGCCCAGCAACAGCAGGCGATCGCAGTACCGCGCGGCGAGATTGAGGTCATGCAGGATCAGCAGCACCGCCGCGCCGCGCAAGGCGAATTCGCGTACTGCCTGCAACGTGGTGTGCTGGTGCAGCGGATCGAGCATGGAGGTCGGCTCGTCGAGCAGCAGCGTCTGCCCCTGCGCGCCGGGCCACAGCTGCGCCAGCACCCGCGCCAGGTGCACGCGCTGACGCTCGCCCCCGGACAATGCCAGGTAGCTGCGCCCGGCCAGGTGCGCCGCGTCCGCCGCCAGCAGCGCCGCCTCGACGATCTCGGCGTCACGGGCGCGGCCACTGGCGTGCGGCAGGCGCCCCATGCCGACCACCTCCTCCACGCGGAAGGCAAAATTCAGCGTCGACTGCTGCGGCAGCACGGCCAGTCGCTGCGCACGCTCTGCGCCGGGCCAGTGCGCCAGCGCGCGGTCGTCCAGGGTCACGTCGCCCGCGGCCGGCTGCAATTCGCCACAGAGCGCGGCGAGCAGCGTGCTCTTGCCGGCGCCGTTGGGGCCGAGCACGCCAAGCACCTCGCCGGGACGCACGTCGAGATCCACGCCCCCAAGCACCAGCGTGTCGCGACGGCGAACGTCCAGCCCACGACAGCACAACATCAGGCGCGCCCCCGCAACAGCAGATAGAGGAAAAAGGGCGCGCCGATCATCGCGGTGACGATGCCTATCGGCAGCTCCGCAGGCGCCAGCGCCAGGCGTGCGACCAGGTCGGCGAGCAGCAGCAGGCTGGCGCCGGCGAGGGCCGAAGCCGGCAGCAGGATGCGGTGATCGGGCCCGGCGATCAGGCGTACCAGGTGCGGCACCACCAGCCCGATGAAGCCGATCAGCCCGGCCGCCGCCACCGCGGCGCCGACGCCCAGCGCGGTGCAGAACACCAGCTCGCGCTTCAGTCGTTCCACCTCGAAGCCCAGGTGACGCGCCTCGGATTCGCCCAGCAGCAGCGCATTCAAGGCACGCGCCCGGCGCGGCAACCAGAGCGACACCGCCAACGCCACGATCAGCAGGGGCCAGAGCCGCGCGTAGCTGGCACCGTTCAGGCTGCCCATGTTCCAGAAGGTCAGGCTGCGCAGCGTGCTGTCGTCCGCCATATAGGTGAACAGTCCGATCGCCGCGCCTGCCAGTGCGGTCAGGGCGATGCCGGCAAGCAGCATGGTGGCGACGCTGGTCTGGCCGTCGTGACGACCGAGCCGATAGACCAGCGCGGTCACGCCGAGCCCGCCGACGAAGGCGCAGAACGACAGCAGGTAAGGCTCGAACGCCGCGGGCACGCCGCCCAGCGAGGCCCCGGCGACAATGGCCACCGCCGCGCCGAGGGCGGCACCGCTGGATACGCCGACCAGGCCCGGATCGGCCAGCGGGTTGCGGAACAGCCCCTGCATCGCCACCCCGGACAGCGCCAGCACCGCGCCCACGGCGAGGCCGAGCAGCGTACGCGGCAGGCGGATTTGCCCGAGGATCAGTTCGGCCTGCTCCAGGCCGGCGGCGGTAACGGGCAGTCCCACCATCCGCAACGCGGCGCGCAGCGTATCCAGCAACGGCAGGCTGACCGGCCCGAGGGCCAGCGACAGCCAGATCGCCAGCACCAGGAGGACGCCCAGGAAGATCAGCAGCCGGCGTGAACGAACGGAAGCACTCATGGTTGGCGGTCGGCGACCTTCAGCGGCGGTGCCGCAGGATAGAAGCCTGCCGACAGGTCGGCCAACGCCTGGGGAATCCGCGGTCCCAGGCCGCCGACCAGCAAGGTCGGATCGACCCAGAGGATGCGCCCGCCCTTCGCCGCCTTGGTCGAAGCCAGCGCCGGCGTGCTCTTGAGCAGCGCGGCGATGGCATCGTCACCGCTCAGCCGGCGGTCCGCGAAGACCACCACGTCAGGGTCCAGCGCCGCCATCGACTCGGCAGAGATCGGCTTGTAGCCGTCGTGCCCGGTCAGGTTCCGGCCACCGGCGTGCTCGACGAACCAGGCGGCGGCCGTGTCCTTGCCCGCGGCCATCGGGCTGTTGCCGACGTGACCGAGGAGAAACAGCACGCGCGGCGCCGGTGCGGTAACCCGCGCCTGCTCGACCCACTGTGCCTGGCGCTGCAGGCGCGCCTCGTAGTCGGCCAGGGTTCGTGCGGCTCGCTGGGGGTCGCCGAGCAGTTCGCCGAGCCGTTTCAGGTTGGCTTGCAGCGCGGGCACTTCCGGCGCGGCGGAGAGGGTTTCGATACGCACCCCGGCGGCCTTGAGCTGCGCCAGCACCGTGGGCGGGCCCATCTCCTCGCTGCCCAGCAGCAGGTCGGGCTTCAGCGCGAGGATGCCTTCCGCCGCCAGTTGCCGCTGGTAACCGATGCTCGGCAATGCACGCAGGCTGCCGGGATGCTGGCTGGTGCTGTCGACGCCGACCAGCTTGCGCTCGCCACCGAGCGCCACGACCCATTCGCTCAGCGAGCCGCCGGCGCTGACCCAGCGCTGCGGCAGGTCCTCGGCGCCGGCCAGGCCAGGCGCCGTGAGAACACCAATGAGCAGCGCGAGCGCGCCTGCGATTCGCCGCATGCTCATCCCTCCAGTACCGAAGCCTGCTCGGCCAAGGTCCGCCAGTCCTGGCGCTCCGGGGTGCCGGGCTTGCGTTCGCCGAACAGTTGAAGGACCAGCTCGCCGTCGGCATCGAAGGCTTCGAGGCTGGTGACCACGCCGTCGATGCTGGGTTTGCGCACGCGCCACAGTTCGTGGACGCCGGAAGTCTTCAGGTGCAGGTTGAACAGCGGATCGAGCACGTTGAACCACTCGCCCATCCAGCGCAGGTTGCGCACCGGCCCGGTGTGGATCTGGATGCAGTGGCGGTTGCCGACGAAGACCATCACCGGCACTTCGCGCACGCCGGCCACATCCAGCGTGCGCGGCAGTTCGGCCGACTGAAGCGGCTCGGCCCACTCAGCGCCGGCCAGGCGCAGCGCCTGGGTGCGGGCGACGGCGTGTTTCCTCAGCATCGCGTGGAAATGGTGGGTGTCCTTGAGGTCGGCCCAGTCGGCACGCAGCGCCTCGACGTCGACCGACGCGTCGGCCACGGTCGCCTCCGGCTCGGCGGCGGCCTGGAGCTCCAGTTCGGCGCTCTTCGATTCGGCGCGGAAACGCTGGATCAACGGCTCCCAGGCGGACACCTCGCTGGCCTCGGTGAGAAAGACCTTGTGCACCGCCGCGCCCTGGCGATCGAAGAACTGCAGGCTGCGGTGGGCGCCGTGGTCGGTCTGCTCGACGATGGCGAACGCGAAGGCCCAGCCGGAGAGGAAGAAGCGCAGGTCGATGTCCGGCGAAACCACCAGCCCCATCTGCCCGTTCGGCGCGATGCTGACTTCGCGGTACGGGCCCTTGCGTTCATGCACGCATTGCTCGTTGCGGGTCAGCGCCATCACCTGGCCGAGGTCGCCGAGCGCCGGCAGCAGCGCCGCCCACTCCGGACGCAGGCGCACCGCGTCGAGACCGATCCGGCTGGCGATCAGTTCGGCCTCGCTGACACCCAGCGCGGCCGCGGCATCGCGGGCGCGCAGATGTGGCTGCTGCTCGCGCAGCGATTGCCAGGCCTGGTAGAGCCGCGAGGCAGACGACGCGCCGGGAGGGGAAAGACTCATCTTCGAGGTTCCTTGGACGATCAGAAAGGCGTTGGACCATAGCGCAAGCGTTTTGCACGGGTCATCCAAACTTACACTTACTGCCCACTCATTCTCAATTGAGATTTACTTGCAATAAAGTGCGCCCGGCTGCCTCAGCCGGGGCCGCTCAGCGACGAGAGGAACAGATGAAGCCCAAGCGCCCGCGTTGACATGTGCACATTCGGGCGAATAATGCGCAGCCCGAATGGAGACCGCCGTGCACCTGCTCTGCACATCCGACCAACTGGCCGAGGGCCAGAGCCGCAGTTTCGTCTGCGCCGACCTGCCGCTGCTGGCGGTGCGCCGCGACGGCCGCGTGCACCTCTACCGCAACCGCTGCCCGCACCGCGGCGTGCGCCTCGACTGGCAACAAGACCGCTTTCTCGACGACAGTGGCAGCCTGATCCGCTGCGCCGTGCACGGCGCGTTGTTCCTCATCGAGAGCGGCGAATGCGTGACCGGCCCCTGCGAAGGCCAGGCGCTGGAAGCGCTGGACTGCCTCGAGGACGAGCGCGGCATCTGGTTGAACGCGCAGCCGTAGGGCGGCTGAACCCGCGAACGCCCGCTCGATCCAGACGTAGGGTGGGCTTCAGCCCACACGACGCACCGATGCATGGGGGGCGATGGTGGGCTGAAGCCCACCCTACGTGCAATTCACCCCTACCCGTCGATCAACGCCGTCCCAGGCGCTGCGCCGCTTCGCGCAGCACCCGCTCGGTGCCGTCCCAGCCCAGGCAGCCATCGGTGATCGAGACGCCGTAGCGCAGTTCGCAACCCAGCGACTGGCTGCCGTCGAACAGGTGGCTTTCCAGCATGACCCCACACAGCGAGTCATCGCCGGCCAGGCGCTGGTCGATCACGGCGCGCAGCACCTCGGGCTGGCGCAGCGGGTCCTTGCCGCTGTTGGCGTGGCTGCAATCGACCATGATCCGCGCGGCGATACCCTGGCGATGCAGGTCGGCACGGGCGCTGGCGACGCTGGCGGCATCGTAGTTCGGTCCGCGATGGCCGCCGCGCAAGACCAGATGGGTATCCGGGTTGCCCTGGGTGTGCACGATGGCCGGGCGGCCCTGGCCGTCGACGCCGAAATGCTGGTGCGCGTGGCCCGCCGAGCGCATGGCGTCGCAGGCGATGCCGAGGCTGCCATCGGTGCCGTTCTTGAAGCCAACCGGCAGATCCAGGCCGCTGACCAGTTCGCGGTGGACCTGGGATTCACTGGTCCGCGCCCCGATCGCCGCCCAGCCGAGCAGGTCGTCGAAGTAGCCGGCGAGCAGCGGCTGCAACAGTTCATTGGCCAGCGGCAAGCCCATCTCCGCGAGCCGCAGCATCAGCCCGCGCGAGCGTTCCAGCCCGGCGTGCATGTCGCCGCTGCCATCCAGGTGCGGGTCGTAGACCAGGCCTTTCCAGCCGACAGTGGTGCGCGGCTTCTCGACGTAGGCGCGCATCACCAGCAGCAGCTGCGGAGCGACCTCCTTGGCCAGTCCGGCGAGGCGCTCGGCGTAGTCGAGCACGGCCTTCTCGTCATGCAGCGAGCACGGGCCGACCACCACCAGCAGGCGCGGATCACGGCCATCGAGGACGGCACGGATGGCCTGGCGCTGTTGCTGGATCTGCTGGGCGAGGACGGGAGCGAGCGGCAGTCGCTCGCGCAGCTCCAGTGCGCTGGGCAGCGGCGAGGTGTGACGGCGGGGCTGGCTGGGGAAACTACGCAGTTCGGCGGTAGGCGGCGTGGCGAGGGTGGCGGCGGAAACGGCGGATGACATGGACGGGCTCCTTGGCCGGCGCGGGCATTGGCCGCGCGCGGCGCGCTATCGTGTGGTTGTTCGTTCGAGGGGAATGGCGGTGGCGAAGCGGGTAAATCGCCAGGCGTAGCGGGAGTCGTCGAAGGAGCGGCGGTAGGTGGTCATGGGTTGATCCTCGGGTTGAAAAAACGTTGGGCTGAAAAAACGAAACCCCCGGTCGGGTTACCGACCGGGGGTTCTGAGAACTCTGTGGTGGCGACCCGTCTTGCCGGGCGCCTGGTGGGGTATCAGGCGCGCGCGTGGCTAAACCAATACCCGTAAAAGAAGAAACGCACGGCAGCGCCGGTAGCCCGGACACGCGCGGTCGCACTGCGCTGGGCAGCGGAACGAACGAGGGGGTTGGCGGCGTTGTGCATGGTTGTCTCCGTTGAATGTGAGCCACGTTACTGCATCGCCCGGCGTCGATCAATCGCCTGTGGCTATGGCGGTGATCGATCCGGCGCGCCGTCGTAGTCCGGGAAGATCGCCTTGCGGATGATCGCGTGCACGCCGAGGTTGCCGTCCACCACCTGGGTGACGCCAAAATCCACCGCCACCGAAATCAGCGAGATTGCCTCGTCCTCGGTCAGTCCGTGGGCCTTCATCAGGTAGTGGCGGGTCTTGCGGAAGGCGTCGCGCATCGCCGCTTCCATCGAGGACTCCTTGTACACCTGGGTCTGCGCGTTCGGCCCCAGCTCGGCCTGGTAGTTGGCGAAACTCAGCCCCTGCAGCACCCACTCCTCGGCGGTTTCGAGGAACGGGTAGCTGAGCTCGGCGAGGAAGCTGCCGGCCATCTGCACCTTCTTGTGCAGCACCAGCTGGAAGACGCCGGTGAGCGAGCACTCGATGGCGGTGCCGCACAGCTCGGAGTCGCCCTGCGAGGCGTGCGGATCGCCCACCGAGAACAGCGCGCCGTCCACCGACACCGGCAGGAATACCTTGGCGCCCTTGCCGGCCCGCCAGTTGTCGAGGTTGCCGCCGAAGTAGCTGGGCGGGATCGAGTCCACCGGGCCGAACTCCTTCGGCGCCACCGCCAGCACCCCGAAATGCGGGCGCACCGGCACCACCGCCTTGGCCAGCACGCCGTACTGCCGCTCGATGGTGGCCGGGTCGACCGGCACGCCGGGATAGTCGATGGTGGCGTGGCGCACGCCGAACGGGTCGGTCTGCGGCGTCCAGCGGAAGTTGTAGAGCGCCTTGGCGTGCGGCGGATGGGTGCGCGCGTCGATCTCGTAGACGGTCACCACCTCGCGCTTCTTCGGCTCGGTGAGCAGGTCGTCGTAGTGGAAGCCCCACCAGGCCGCCGCGTTGCTGCCGAAGCTGCGGCCCTGGTGCTGCGGATGGCGACTGGGCCGCGGCAGGATGTCGAGGATGCGGATCTCCAGCACGTCGCCCGGCTCGGCACCGCGCACGTGGACCGGCCCGGTGCAGATGTGCACGCCGAAGCCTTCGCCGGCGCCGCGGCCGAGAATGGAGGCGTCCATCGGGCCGGCGCCGCGGCGCTCGACGTTCTTCTTCTCGGCGCTCCAGTGGAACACGCTCTCGGCGCCGGGATCGCCTTCGATCATTCGCTCGCAGTCGTCCGAAGCGTGCTGGGTCAGCGTCTCGATGGTCAGGATGTCGCCGGAATTCACCGTCAGCACCGGCGCGATGGAGCGGCTGAAATAGCCCCAGTGCACGGTCTTCTCCGAGACCGGGATGTAGTAGTGGTTGGGCAACGCCTCGCCGGCGGGACCTCCCGGCGAATCCTTCTCCGCCACCGCCGCCGCGCGTTTCGGCGCCAGCGCCAGGCTCAGTGCGTAGCGCGCATGGTCGTCGAGCACGCCCTGGAACGCACGGCGCTGGCGCTCGCCGGGATCGTCGCCGGGACGCGGCGGCGCCAGGTTCAGCCGCTGGCTTTGCGGTGGACGACCGCGCTGCAGCGTCTCGTGCGGATTCTTCGGCGGCTCGGCGCGGTAGGCACGCGGCGACAGGCCGAACTGCGCGGAGAAGGCGCGGCTGAAGTTCGCCGCATCGCCGAAGCCCCAGCGAAAGCACAGCTCGGAAATGCTGAAGTGCGCCAGCCCCGGGTTGGCCAGGTCGAGCCGGCATCGCTCCAGGCGGCGGTTGCGCAGGTATTCGCCGAAGGTGGTCGCGCCAGTCTTGAACAGCTTCTGCAGGTAACGCACGGAAAGCCCTTCCAGGCGGGCGACATCCTCGACCTGCAGCTCGGCGTCGCCGAGGCGCGCCTCGATGCTACGGCAGACGCGGCGCAAGTGGGCCAGTTGCACGGAGGTGGAATCCTCCGGCTGGCTGCGCTCACGGTACGACAGGCAGGCCACCAAAAGCTCGGTGAGCGTCGCCTCCAGCGGCGGCAGCTGGTCGCGGTCCAGATGCGCCAGCTCGTCGGCGATCGACTGGATCAGGTTCAGGCACACCGCGCCGACACCGTTGCGGGTGGCGATGCGGTTGAGTTCCTGGCTGCCGGTACGCACCAGCCGGAGGATGAAGCTGGCCGATTCGAGCTTGACCAGCAGCGCGCGGAAATCGCTGTCCAGCTCGATACGCCAGGCCTGCGCCGGGTCGAACAGGACGATGTCGCCCGTGCCGATGGCGACGCGCTGGCCGCCCTCCTCCAGCGCTCCGCTGCCGCTGAGCAGGGCCAGCACCAGCACGGTGCTGCCCTGGCACAGGCGCGCGTTGTCGGGGTGCGGGCTGAGCACCTGCGGCGAGGCGCTGACCTGCAGGAATACCGAATCCAGCGCCGAACTGCACAGCGCGACATGGCCGTCGGCCGGCTGGCCGGCGAGGCTGCTGGCCAGGCGCACGCGCTGGAACACCTCGTCCCAGGCGGACTGGCGCAGCTCCTCGGGGAAGGCGCTGCTGGAAAAACGGCGCAAGTCGTTGAGCATCGCTATCCCGTGCAGAAGAAAGAAGTCTGGCCAGTGTACCCACCGCGTCGCGACACCGGCCGAAGCGACCGGCATTGCGAAGCGAGGGTCATGCCAGGGCGGTTCAGCCCTCGCGGGCGGGGAAGATGCTCTTCTTGATTACCGCGTGCACGCCCCAGTTGCCGTCCACCACCTGGGTGATGCCGAAGTCCACCGCCACCGACATCAGCGAGATCGCCTCGTCCTCGTCCAGGCGCTGGGTGGTCATCAGGAAGTGCCGCATCTTGTGGTACGCATCGCGCAGCGCCAGGTCCACCGAGGACTTGGAGTAGATCGACTGCTGCGCACCAGCGCCCAGCTCGGCCAGGTAGTTGGCGAAGCTGAAGCCGTGCAGCACCCAGTCGTCCTGGGTTTCCAGCAGCGGGTAGTTGAGTTCCGCCAGCGGCGTGCCGGGCAGTTCGGCCTTCTTGTGCAGGACGAACTGGAAGGTGCCGGTCAGGGAGCACTCGATGGCCGTGCCGCACAGCTCGGAGTCGCCCTGAGAGGCGTGCGGGTCGCCCACGGAAAACATCGCGCCGGCCACCGCCACCGGGAAATACAGGGTCGCACCCTTGCCGATGCGCCAGTTGTCGATGTTGCCGCCGGTGTAGCTGGGCGGGATCGAGGTGACCATGTCGGCCTCGGCCGGGGCCACGCCGATGGTGCCGAAGTGCGGGCGGATGGGGACGCGGATGTTCTTCAGCACGTTCTCGTTCTTCCTGATCGTGCTGTGGTTCACCGGAATGCCGGGGTAGTCGATGGTCGGGTGGACCACGCCGAACGGGTCGGTCTGCGGCGTCCAGCGGTAGTTGTAGACCGCGCGCGCCCAGTTGCGCTCGCCGGTGGCGTCGATCTCGTAGAGGGTCACCACCTCGCGCTTCTTCGGTTCGCTGAGCAAGTCGCCGTAATGGAACCCCCAGTTGGCGGCGGCGTTGCTGCCGAACGACTTGCCCTTGAACGCCGGGTTGGCGCTGGGCCGCGGCGCCACGTCGACGATCCGCACTTCGAGGATGTCGCCCGGTTCGGCGCCCTTGATGAACACCGGCCCGGTGCAGATGTGCACGCCCTCGCCGCCGCCGGCGCCGATCTTCGCGTCCATCGGCCCGGCACCGCGGCGGTTCACGCCTTTGCGCTTGGCGTCCCAGTAGAAGACGCTTTCCGCGCCCGGATCGCCCTTGACCATGCGCTCGGCATCGTCGTTGGAATGGTGGGTCAGGGTCTCGATGGTCACGTAGTCGCCGGTTTCGATCTCCACCACCGGCTTGGCCGACTTGCTGAAGTAGCCCCAGAGCACGGTCTCCGCGCTGGCCGGAATATAGTAGTGGCTGGTCGGGCCGTTGCCTGGCTTGGCGCTGGCGCTCGCCGCCATCGCACTGGGCGACAGGGATACGCCCAGAGCGCCGAGCGTCGCCGCACCGCCGCCGACCACCATGGCGTCACGCAGGAAGCTGCGCCGCGCGGCGTGGAATTCACCCTTGATGTCTTTTTCGTTCTCGGCGGTAACGCCGTGCATGCAACCCGGACTGCAAACGTGATCGTCCATAGGAACCCCCTTGGTCAGCGCGAAAGGCGCCGGCACCTGGCGGGCCGGCGTGTCGATTATTCGCGGGGGTGGCGGCAAAGTGCTTGTCGGGCGCCGCACAAATCCTTGTCGCCGGCGCTAATCCAGCAGCACCGGCAACCGTCGGTCGATGAACAGGCCGTCGAGCGTCACCTGCGCGCCGTAGGCGAGGATTTCCACGCCGGCCGCGTGGGCGTCCTGCAGCGCCGCGGCGTAGAGCGGGTCGATTTCCCGCGCCGGGCGCACCGCCTCGACCCCGGAGAGGTTGACGCAGTACAGCTGCACCGCGCGAACCCCGGCCCGCGCCAGCGCCGCCAGCTCGCGCAGGTGACGCGCGCCGCGCAGGGTCTGCGCATCGGGGAAGGCGGCCACCGGGCTGTCGTCGAAACCGAGGGTGACGCTTTTGACTTCGACGAACGCCGGGCCGCTGGCGAACTCCAGGCGGAAATCGATGCGGCTGTTCTCCACGCCGTAGGGCACTTCGCGCTTGAGCGCCTCGAAACCGGCCAGCTCGGCGATGCGGCCGGCACGCAGCGCCTCTTCGATCAGCGGGTTGGCCCGCGCGGTGTTCACGCAGGCCAGCCGGCCCTGCGGGGTTTCCACCAGCTCCCAGGTGCCCGGCAGCTTACGCTTGGGGTCGCTGGAACGCTGGAACCACACGCGTCCGCCGGGCGCCATGCAATTGAGCATCGAACCGGTGTTCGGGCAGTGGATGCACAGTTCCTCGCCGCCGGCAGTGACCACGTCGGCGAGGAATCGCTTATAGCGGCGCACCAGCAGCGCCTCTTCGAGGGGAGCGGCGAAGCGCATCAGCCCTGCCAGCTCTTCAGCCCTCGGGCGATGCGCTCGACGGCTTCCTGCAGGCGCGGCAGGCTCTGGGTGTAGGCGAAGCGCACGTGCTGGGTGGCCAGATGGCGGCCGAAATCCAGGCCCGGCGTGATGGCGACGAACTCGGTTTCGATCATGTGCTGGCAGAACGCGAAGGCGTCGCCGCCGAACGCGGAAATATCCGCATATAGATAGAAGGCCCCTTCCGGCTCCACGGCGATGCGGAAACCCAGCTCGCGCAACGCGGGCAGGAGAAAGTCGCGGCGCCGGCCGAATTCGGCGCGACGCTCCTCGAGAATCTCCAGCGTGGCCGGCTCGAAACAGGCCAGCGCGGCGTGCTGGGCCATCGACGGCGCGCTGATGTACAGGTTCTGCGCCAGCTTCTCCAGGTCGGCGACCGCCGCCGGGGGCGCCACCAGCCAGCCGAGCCGCCAGCCGGTCATTCCGAAATACTTGGAGAAACTGTTCAGCACGAACGCCTGATCGTCGACTTCCAGCACGCTGGCGGCGTCGGTACCGTAGGTCAGCCCGTGGTAGATCTCGTCCACCACCAGATGCCCGCCACGCGCCTTCAGGGCGGAGGACAGCGAGGCCAGTTCATCGCGCTGCAACAGGGTGCCGGTAGGGTTGGCCGGAGACGCGACCAGCGCGCCGACGCTGTCGCCGTCCCAGTGGCGCTCGACCAGATCGGCGGTCAGCTGGTAGCGGGTGTCCGCGCCGACCGGGACCAGTTGCGCGGCGCCTTCCACCAGGCGCAGGAAGTGCCGGTTGCACGGATAACCGGGGTCGGCCAGCAACCAGTGCTTGCCCGGATCGACCAGCAGGCTGGCCGCCAGCAGCAAGGCGCCGGAACCGCCGGGAGTAATCAGGATGCGTTCGGGGTCAATGCTTAACCCGTAGCGCCGCGCGTAGAAGCCGGCGATGGCCTGGCGCAGCGGCGGCAGGCCGCGCGCCGCGGTGTAGCGGGTATGTCCCGCCGCCAGCGCAGCCTGCCCGGCGGCAATGATCGGCGCGGCGGTGGAGAAATCCGGCTCGCCGATTTCCAGGTGGATCACGTCATGGCCTTCACCCTGCAATTGATTGGCGCGGGCCAGCAGGGCCATGACGTGAAACGGTTCGATAGCGCGACTACGTGCGCTGTAGGACGGGGCCATTGGCCTTCCTTTATCAGGGCAAAAATGGTGATTCTAACCAAGGCTTCACCGAAGCGGCAGCATCCGGGAGTTTGGAGTAGCGCGCCCAGTTTTGATCTGGTAAGTTCGCCCGCTTGCAGACGCGGGGCCGGGTTGACCGGCGAAGGACATCTTCCTGCGCAGTGGACCAAAAAGAGTTGAGAGGCGGCCATCCATGCCCACCAAAGCTAAAGAACAGAGCAGCCAGCTGAACCGTGGCTACGAGCCCTATCAGGAAACCAAGGGCGAGGAGTACATGAGCGACAAGATGCGCGCTCACTTCACCGGCATCCTCAACAAGTGGAAAAAGGAGCTGATGGAAGAGGTCGACCGTACCGTGCATCACATGCAGGACGAAGCCGCCAACTTCCCCGATCCGGCCGACCGCGCCAGCCAGGAAGAAGAGTTCAGCCTGGAACTGCGTGCCCGTGACCGCGAGCGCAAGCTGATCAAGAAGATCGACGAGACGCTGCAGCTGATCGAAGACAACGACTACGGCTGGTGCGACTCCTGCGGCGTGGAAATCGGCATCCGCCGGCTCGAAGCCCGCCCCACCGCCACGCTCTGCATCGACTGCAAGACGCTGGCGGAAATCAAGGAAAAGCAGATCGGTTCATGATCTCGACGGGGCGCCAAGGCGCCCCGTTTCGTTTCTGCCGTTTGCCCTTCGAGCAGGCGATTTGCGTCGAACCAGGCCGTCTGGCGCAATGCCGGGCAACGCATCGATAATCCGCCGATGAACAACTCTTCCTATATAGGCCGCTTCGCGCCGACGCCCAGTGGTCATCTGCATTTCGGTTCGCTGGTCGCTGCCCTCGCCTCCTGGCTCGACGCCCGCGCGCTCGGCGGACGCTGGCTGCTGCGCATGGAAGACCTCGACCCGCCCCGCGAAGTCCCTGGCGCCCAGGCCGGCATCCTGCAGACACTGGAGCGCTACGGCCTGCACTGGGACGGAGAGATCGTCCGCCAGAGCGAGCGTCACGCCGCCTACCTGCAGGTCGTCGAACGCCTGCAGCAGCAGGGCCTGGCCTACGCCTGCATCTGTTCGCGCAAGCAGCTCGAAGGCCAGGGCGGCGTCTATCCCGGCACCTGCCGCGACGCCCGACACGCCAGCGAGGACGCCGCGATCCGCCTGCGCGTGCCGCAGCTGGAGTACCGCTTCGTCGATCGCGTGCAGGGCGAGTTCAGCCAGCACCTGGGCCGCGACGTCGGCGATTTCGTCATCCGCCGGCGCGACGGGTTGTTCGCCTATCAACTGGCGGTGGTGCTCGATGACGCCTGGCAGGGTGTCACCGATATCGTCCGCGGTGCCGATCTGCTCGACTCGACGCCGCGCCAGCTCTACCTGCAGGAACTGCTGGGGCTGCCCCAGCCGCGTTACCTGCACGTGCCGCTGATCATCCAGCCGGACGGGCACAAGCTGGGCAAGTCGTACCGCTCGCCGCCGCTGGCCGCCGGTCAGGCATCGCCATTGCTGTTGCGCGCGCTGCGGGCGCTCGGCCAATCCACGCCGGACGCCGCCGAGGGCGCCGCCCCCGAGGAGCTGCTCGCCTGGGCCGCACGGCACTGGGACGCCGGCCGCATTCCGCGCTGCCGCACCCTGGCCGAGGCACAGCTGCGCTAGGCGCCGCCCCACGACCTTGCGCTTATAGCTTGCGGCGCGCCGCTTCCATTACCATCGCCCGACTTCCGAATCGAGACCGAGCATGTACATCTACCGACTGGTCTTGCTCCTGGTGGTGGGGATCTACCTGTTTTCCCCGGCCATCATGGATTGGTGGATCGACCCCAACGGCGCCTGGTACCGGCCGTATCTGCTCTGGCTGATCCTCATCGTGGTCACCTTCATCCTGCAGAGCCAGCGAGACGCCGATGAGCTTTAGCCTCAGCCAGCTGACGCTGGTCAGCGCCGTCTACCTGTTCGCCCTGTTCGGTGTCGCCTGGCTCAGCGAGCACGGCGTGGTGCCGAGGCGCCTGGTTCGCCACCCCCTGGTCTACACGCTGTCGCTGGGCGTCTACGCCAGCGCCTGGGCCTTCTACGGCACGGTCGGCCTGGCGTACCAGTACGGCTACGGCTTCCTCGCCAGTTACCTCGGCGTTTCCGGCGCCTTCCTGCTCGCGCCGGTGCTGCTCTATCCGATCCTGCGCATCACCCGCGCCTATCAACTGTCCTCGCTGGCCGACCTGTTCGCCTTCCGCTTCCGCAGCGGCTGGGCCGGGGCGCTGACCACGCTGTTCATGCTGATCGGCATCCTGCCGCTGCTGGCCCTGCAGATCCAGGCGGTGGCCGACTCCATTGGCATCCTCGCCGGCGAGGCGCAGCAGGCGAAGATGGCACTGGGCTACTGCCTGATGATCATCCTCTTCACCATTCTCTTCGGCGCCCGCCACATCGCCACCCGCGAGAAACACGAGGGGCTGGTCTTCGCCATCGCCTTCGAGTCGATGGTCAAGCTGATCGCCCTGGGCGGCATCGGCCTGTATTCGCTGTACGGCGTGTTCGGCGGCCCGCACCAGCTGGAGGTCTGGCTGCTGCAACACCAGACGGCGCTGACCACCCTGCACACGCCGCTGCAGGAAGGGCCATGGCGCACGCTGCTGCTGGTGTTCTTCGCGTCGGCGATCGTCATGCCGCACATGTACCACATGACCTTCACCGAGAACCTCAACCCGCGCGGGCTGGTGAGCGCCAGTTGGGGCCTGCCGCTGTTCCTGCTGCTGATGAGCCTGGCGGTGCCGCCGATTCTCTGGGGCGGCCTGAAGCTGGGCGCCACCACCAACCCGGAGTATTTCTCCCTTGGCCTGGGCCTCGCCGCCGGCAAGCCGGCGCTGGCGATGCTCGCCTACGTCGGCGGCCTGTCCGCCTCCAGCGGGCTGATCATCGTCTCGACGCTGGCGCTCTCGGGGATGGTCCTCAACCACCTGGTGCTGCCGGTCTACCAGCCGCCGGCCGAGGGCAACATCTACCGCTGGCTGAAATGGACCCGCCGCGGCCTGATCGCCGCGATCATCCTCGCCGGCTACGGCTTCTACCTGCTGCTGGGCGCGCAGCAGGACCTCTCCAACCTGGGCATCGTGTCCTTCGTCGCCACCCTGCAGTTCCTCCCCGGCGTGCTCTCGGTGCTCTACTGGCCGACCGCCAACCGGCGCGGTTTCATCGCCGGTCTGCTGGCCGGCATCGCCGTGTGGACGGTGGGCATGCTGCTGCCGCTGGTCGGCGACATGGAAGGTTTCTACCTGCCCTTCTTCGACCTCATCTACGTGCTCGACGACACCAGCTGGCACCTGGCGGCGATCGCCTCGTTGGCCGCCAACGTGCTGGTGTTCACCCTGGTTTCGCTGTTCACCGAGGGCAGCGCCGAGGAGAAGAGCGCCGCCGAGGCCTGCGCGGTGGACAACGTGCGCCGCCCGCAGCGCCGCGAGTTGCTCGCCGCCTCGCCGCAGGAGTTCGCCGCCCAGCTGGCCAAGCCACTCGGCGGCAAGACCGCGCAGAAGGAGGTCGCCCAGGCCCTGCGCGACCTGCATCTGCCCTTCGACGAGCGCCGCCCCTATGCCTTGCGCCGCCTGCGCGACCGTATCGAGGCCAACCTGTCGGGGTTGATGGGGCCTAGCGTGGCGCAGGACCTGGTGGAAGGTTTCCTGCCCTACAAATCCGGCAGCGAGGGCTATGTCACCGAGGACATCCACTTCATCGAGAGCCGCCTGGAAGACTACCAGTCGCGCCTCACCGGCCTTGCCGCCGAACTCGACGCGCTGCGCCGCTACCACCGGCAGACCCTGCAGGAACTGCCGATGGGCGTCTGCTCGCTGGCCAAGGACCATGAAATCCTCATGTGGAACCGTGCGATGGAGGAACTCACCGAGATTCCCGCCCAGCGGGTGGTAGGCTCGCGCCTGTCGGCACTGGGCGAACCCTGGAAGAGCCTGCTGGAGAACTTCATCGCCGCCGACGACCAACATTTGCACAAGCAGCACCTGGACCTCGCCGGGCACACGCGCTGGCTGAACCTGCACAAGGCGGCGATCGACGAGCCGCTGGCGCCAGGCAACAGCGGGCTGGTGCTGCTGGTCGAGGACCAGACAGAAACCCAGTCGCTGGAAGACAAGCTGGCGCATTCCGAACGCCTGGCCAGCATCGGTCGCCTCGCCGCCGGCGTCGCCCACGAGATCGGCAACCCGATCACCGGCATCGCCTGCCTGGCGCAGAACCTGCGCGAAGAGCGCGAGGCCGACGAGGAACTCAGCGAAATCAGCAGCCAGATCGTCGAGCAGACCAAGCGGGTGTCACGCATCGTCCAGTCGCTGATGAGCTTCGCCCACGCCGGTAGCCGCCAGGTCGAAAGCGAATCGGTCTGCCTGGCGGACATCGCCCAGGAAGCCATCGGCCTGCTGTCGCTGAACAAACGCAGCGTCGACGTGCAGTTCTACAACCTCTGCGACCCCGCGCACTGCGCCGAAGGCGATTCGCAACGCCTGGCCCAGGTGCTGATCAACCTGCTGTCCAACGCCCGCGACGCCTCGCCGGAAGGCGGCGCGATCCGGGTACGCAGCGAGGCCAGCGAGCACAGCGTCGAGCTAATCGTAGAGGACGAAGGCAGCGGAATTCCGAAGGAGATCGCCGACCGGCTGTTCGAGCCTTTCTTCACCACCAAGGACCCCGGCAAGGGGACCGGCCTGGGGCTCGCGCTGGTCTATTCGATCGTGAAAGAGCATTATGGCCAAATAACACTCGACAGCCCGGTCGACACCGAGCACCAGCGCGGCACCCGTTTCAGGGTCCGTTTGCCGAGGTATGTCGAAGCGACGTCCGCAGTGATCCCCGGGAGCTGAAATGCAGGCTGCATGCCGCTTGGCGGCTATTTCCGCGCAGCCCCGAGACCGTCGAGAGAATTCTATTGATGCCGAATATCCTGATCGTCGAAGACGAAACAATCATCCGCTCCGCCTTGCGCCGACTGCTCGAGCGCAACCAGTACGAAGTCAGCGAAGCCGGCTCCGTGCAGGAAGCCCAGGAGCGCTTCAGCATTCCGTCCTTCGACCTCATCGTCAGCGACCTGCGCCTGCCGGGCGCACCGGGCACCGAGCTGATCAAGCTCGCCCAGGGCACCCCGGTGCTGATCATGACCAGCTACGCCAGCCTGCGCTCGGCGGTGGATTCGATGAAGATGGGCGCGGTCGACTACATCGCCAAGCCGTTCGACCACGATGAAATGCTCCAGGCCGTGGCCCGCATCCTGCGCGATCGCCAGGGCGCCAGCAGCGCGCCGGCCGAACAGCCGAACGCGACACGCGGTGCCGACAAACCGGCGTCGGCGAACGGCGAGATCGGCATCATCGGCTCCTGCGCGGCGATGCAGGACATGTACAGCAAGATCCGCAAGGTCGCGCCGACCGATTCCAACGTGTTGATCCAGGGTGAATCCGGCACCGGCAAGGAGCTGGTCGCGCGCGCCCTGCACAACCTGTCCAAACGCGCCAAGGCGCCACTGATCTCGGTGAACTGCGCGGCGATCCCGGAGACCCTGATCGAGTCCGAACTGTTCGGCCACGAGAAAGGCGCCTTCACCGGCGCCAGCGCCGGCCGCGCCGGCCTGGTCGAGGCCGCCGACGGTGGCACGCTGTTTCTCGACGAGATCGGTGAACTGCCGCTGGAAGCCCAGGCCCGGCTGCTGCGCGTGTTGCAGGAAGGCGAGATCCGCCGGGTCGGGTCGGTGCAGTCGCAGAAGGTCGACGTGCGCCTGATCGCCGCCACCCACCGCGACCTGAAAACCCTGGCCAAGATCGGCCAGTTCCGCGAGGACCTCTATTACCGCCTGCACGTCATCGCGCTGAAACTGCCGCCGCTGCGCGAGCGCGGCGCCGACGTCAGCGAGATCGCCCGCGCCTTCCTTGCCCGCCAATGCGCGCGCATGGGCCGCGACCTGCGCTTCGCCGCGGACGCCGAACAGGCGATTCGTCACTATTCCTGGCCGGGCAACGTGCGCGAGCTGGAGAACGCCATCGAGCGTGCGGTGATTCTCTGCGAGAGCCCGGACATCTCGGCCGACCTGCTGGGGATCGACGTGGAGCTGAGCGACCTCGACGACGACGATTTCGTGGAAAGCGCCGCGCAGGGCAGCAGCAACAGCCACGAACCGACCGAGGACCTGTCGCTGGAGGACTACTTCCAGCACTTCGTCCTCGAACACCAGGACCACATGACCGAAACGGAACTGGCCCGCAAGCTCGGCATCAGCCGCAAGTGCCTGTGGGAACGTCGCCAGCGCCTGGGCATCCCACGCCGCAAGAGCGCCACCGCCGACGTATCCGAGATCCGGTAACGTCTCGCGACACACACATCCTGTTACCGCACACGGATGCGACGTAACAAAGCCGGGTTCATCGGTAACGGGGACCCGGCTTTTTTTCGCTCCCGCCGCCACCCATAAAAATCAAATCATTGATTTATAAGGGATTTTAAAAACTGGCACAGCTTCTGCTTTATCTATTGCACAACAACAATAACAAACGCTGAACCCCACAATAAAAACAAGACGTATCGACTCCAGCACAATAAAAACAACACGGCGGAGGCGCAGCTAACTGATTCTTTTGGAGAGGAATTGCTTTTGGGGCTTGCCCCACAGCCAGGACAAGAACAATAAAACTGCCTAGAGGCAGCGTCGGACTGGTTGGATCGCAAGGTCATGGCAGCGTCAGCGTCCAAAGTAATCCGTTTGCTATTAGCTCCCAGAGTGGGAGTCCGTCCTCAGGCCCCTGGCCTCGAGGAACGGGTCGGACAACAAAAATAACAAGCCGACATAATAATAAAAACAAAGAAAGCATTACTTAGGGGGAGCTTCGGCTCCCCCAGTAGCTTTACCCCCCCCGCAAGATCCGTCGTTCACCATCCCCCCTCGTAATGTTAGAATCCGCGAAAATCAAGCGGTCATTCTCAATCCTGGCCGATCATCCCGCCAAACAGTGCCATCCATGCTGAAGAAGCTGTTCCAGTCGTTCCGCTCACCCCTGCGCCGTGCCCAGCACCCGCGTAGCACCCCCGAGGTGCTGAGTAGTCGCCAGCATTCCCTGACCCATTCCCAGATCAGCCGTCACGCCGTGAGTGTCGTAGAGCGCCTGCAGAAGGCCGGCTACGAAGCCTACGTGGTCGGCGGTTGCGTGCGCGACCTGCTGCTCAACTACACGCCCAAGGATTTCGACGTCGCCACCAGCGCCACGCCCGAGCAGGTCCGCGCCGAGTTCCGCAACGCGCGGGTGATCGGCCGCCGTTTCAAGCTGGTCCACGTGCATTTCGGCCGCGAGATCATCGAGGTCGCGACCTTCCGCGCCAACCACCCGCAAGGCGATGACGAGGAGGACAGCAACCAGTCCTCGCGCAACGAGAGCGGGCGAATCCTGCGCGACAACGTTTACGGCACGCTGGAGGACGACGCGCAGCGCCGCGACTTCACCATCAACGCGCTTTACTACGATCCCAGCACCGAGCGCATCCTCGACTACGCGCGCGGCGTGAAGGACATCGACAATCACCTGATCCGCCTGATCGGCGTGCCGGAGCAACGCTACCAGGAAGACCCGGTGCGCATGCTGCGGGCGATCCGCTTCGCCGCCAAGCTCGACTTCGACATCGAGAAGCACAGCGCCGAGCCGATCCGCCGACTGGCTCCGATGCTGCGCGAAATCCCCTCGGCGCGGCTGTTCGACGAAGTGCTCAAGCTGTTCCTCTCCGGCGTGGCCGAGGAGACCTTCGAGCTGCTGCTCGAGTACGACCTCTACGCGCCGCTGTTCCCGGCCAGCGCGAAGGCGCTCGAGCAGCGCCCGGAGTACGCGGGCTCGCTGATTCGCCAGGCCCTGGCGAACACCGACGAACGCGTCCACCTGGGCAAACCGGTGACGCCGGCATTCCTCTTCGCCGCCTTGCTGTGGCCTGCCCTGCCGGCCCGCGTGCTGCAACTCCAGGATCGCGGCCTGCCGCCGATCGCGGCAATGCAGGAAGCCGCGCACACGCTGATCGTCGAACAGTGCCAGCGCACCGCAGTGCCCAAGCGCTTCACCATCCCGATTCGCGAAATCTGGGACATGCAGGAGCGCCTGCCCCGTCGCCACGGCAAGCGCGCCGACCTGTTGCTGGAAAATCCCCGCTTCCGCGCGGGCTACGACTTCCTCCTGCTGCGCGAAAGCGCCGGCGAGGAAACCGACGGCCTGGGCGACTGGTGGACCGACTACCAGGAAGCCAGCGACAGCGAACGGCGCGCCATGATCCGGGACCTCAGCGGCAAGGACGATGCCGGCGGTGCGCCACGCAAGCGTCGCCGTGGCGGCAATCGCCGCCGCCGTGGCCCGCAGGATGGCGCGCCGAGCTCGGCCGACTGATCCGTGGAACGGGTCTACCTCGGCCTGGGCAGCAACCTCGCCGAGCCACTCGCCCAACTCGCCGCAGCGCTGCAAGCCATCGGCGAGTTGCCGCAATCGCGGCTCGTCGCCGTCTCTTCCTTCTATTCCAGCGATCCGCTCGGCCCGCCGGACCAGCCGCGCTACCTCAACGCCGTCGCCGCGCTCAATACCACGCTGGCGCCCCTCGCATTGCTCGACGCGCTGCAGGCCATCGAGCAGGAGCAGGGGCGCCAGCGCAAGGCCGAACGCTGGGGCCCGCGCACCCTCGACCTGGACATCCTGGCGTTCGGCGACCGGCTGATCGACGAGCCCCGGCTGCGCGTGCCGCACTACCATATGCACGCGCGGGCGTTCGTCCTCTATCCGCTGGCGGAAATCGCCCCGGGGCTGCGCCTGGCCGATGGCCGGACGCTCGACGAGCTGCTCGCCGCCTGCCCGTTCAGCGGCCTCGAGCGACTGCCGGTAACGCCGTAACACGGCGGTAACACCGCCTAATTGACTTCATGCCCCCCCATCGGGACTATAGGCGTCCCGTTGCCCAGAGCCGGTGCCAAAAACCGGTGCGATCAGGACGGGTGAAGTGTCGTGCGAGCAATCCCCGCGGGCTTCCAGGCCGCCAAAACCGCCTCGTGCAGTACCATCACACCGCCTGCGAAGAGGACCTTTTCCATGCCTGAAACAACCCTGACGTCCCTGCAACAACTCAAGCTGCAGGGCGAGAAGATCGCCATGCTGACCTGTTACGACGCCACCTTCGCCGACGCCTGCTGCGCCGCTGGCGTCGAGATGCTGCTGATTGGCGACTCCCTGGGCATGGTCCTGCAGGGCCACGACAGCACGCTGCCGGTCAGCGTCGAGGACATGGTCTATCACACGGCCTGCGTGAAGCGCGGCAACAAGGGCGCGATGATCGTCGCCGACCTGCCGTTCATGGCCAACGCCACGCTCGAGCAGACGCTGAACAATTCCGCGCGGCTGATGAAGGCCGGCGCACACATGGTCAAGGTGGAAGGCGCCGCCTGGCTGGCCGAGTCGATCCGGCTGCTCGCCGAGCGCGGCATTCCGGTCTGTGCGCACCTGGGCCTGACCCCGCAGGCGGTGAACATCCTCGGCGGCTACAAGGTGCAGGGCCGCGGCGACGCCCAGGCGCGTCAGCTGCGCGCCGACGCCGTGGCGCTGGAACAGGCCGGCGTGGCGATGCTGCTGCTCGAATGCGTACCCAGCGAGCTGGCCGCGGAGATCACCCAGGCGGTGAAGATTCCGGTGATCGGCATCGGGGCCGGCAGCGATACCGACGGCCAGGTGCTGGTGTTGCACGACATGCTCGGGCTGTCCCTCTCCGGCCGCATGCCGAAGTTCGTGAAGAACTTCATGGAAGGCCAGAGCAGCATCCAGGGCGCCCTCGCCGCCTACGTGCGCGAGGTGAAGGCCGTCAGCTTCCCCGCCGCCGAACACGGGTTCTCCGCATGATCACCGTGCATACCGTCGCCGAACTGCGCGCCGCCGTGCTGCACGCGCGCCGCGCAGGCAAACGCATCGGCCTGGTGCCGACCATGGGCAACCTGCACGCCGGCCACGCGGCGCTGGTCGAACGGATCGCCGAGCACGCCGACTTCGTGGTCGCCAGCATCTTCGTCAATCCGCTGCAGTTCGGCCCGCGCGAAGACCTCGCGACCTACCCGCGCACGCTCCCGGCCGATCAGGAAAAGCTCCTCGCCGCAGGCTGCGACCTCTTGTTCGCGCCCAGCGTCGAGCAGATGTACCCCAATGGCGCCGACGGCCAGACCCGGGTCAGCGTGCCCGAAGTGTCCGAAGGCCTGTGCGGCGCCAGCCGTCCGGGCCACTTCGAAGGCGTGGCGACGGTGGTCAACAAGCTGTTCAACATGGTCCAGCCGGATGTCGCGGTGTTCGGCCAGAAGGATTTCCAGCAACTGGCGGTGATCCGCAAGATGGTCGCCGACCTCAACCTGCCGATCGAGATCATCGGTGCGCCGACCGTGCGCGCCAGCGACGGGCTGGCGCTGTCCTCGCGCAACGGCTACCTCGACGAACGGCAGCGCGCCACCGCGCCGGCCCTGTATCGCAGCATGACGCGCCTGGCCGACGGCCTGCGCGCCGGCAACACCGACCGCGCCGCGCTGCTCGAGCAGGCACGCACCGAGCAGGAAGCGTCCGGCCTGCGCGTCGACTACCTGGAAATCCGCGAAGCCGCCCACCTGCGCGCAGCGCGTCCGGAAGACCGTAAACTGGTGATTCTGGCCGCCGCGTACCTCGGTAGCACGCGCCTGATCGACAACCTGACCGTCGAGCTGCCGCCGACCGGCTGAGCGTCGCGGGGATGCCGCCAGGCCTCCGGGCAGAGCGGCGCGCTAGATTCGAAAAGCCCCGGAACACTGCGGGCTTTTCCTGTTCCAAGCAGTTCAGCGGTATAGGACATGCGCCCGGTCGACGCGACCGCGGTGCCTGAACAAGGCTCAAGCTAAGGAAGCCGGACATTCATGGCGTACTACCAGAATCCCCTCGACGTAACTTCCCTCCCCTCCTGGAAAGCCCTCACCGATCACCGGCTGGACCTGCAGAACTTCAGCATGCGCGAGGCCTTCGCCTCGGACCCGCAACGCTTCAGCGACTTCTCCCTGAGCGCCTGCGGCCTGTTCCTCGACTACTCGAAGAACCTGATCACCCACGAGACCCGCGATCTGCTGGTGAGCCTGGCGCGCGAGGCCGGCGTCGAGCAGGCGCTGCACGCGATGTTCGAGGGCCAGCCGATCAATGCCTCGGAAAAGCGCCCGGTGCTGCACACCGCCCTGCGCCGTCCGGTGGGCGAATGCATCATGGTCGACGGCCGCAACATCATCCCCGACGTGCACCAGGTGCTGAACCAGATGACCGACGTGGTCGGCCGCATCCACACCAACCAGTGGCGCGGCTACAACGACAAGACCATCACCGACGTGGTCAACATCGGCATCGGCGGCTCCTTCCTCGGCCCTCAGCTGGTTTCCGAGGCGCTGCTGCCGTTCACCCAGAACGGCGTGCGCTGCCACTACCTGGCCAACATCGACGGGAGCGAATTCCGCGAGGTGATGGCCAAGCTGAACGTCGAGACCACGCTGTTCATCATTTCCAGCAAGACCTTCAGCACCCTGGAAACCCTGAAGAACGCCCAGGCCGCACGGGCCTGGTACCTGGCCCGTGGCGGCACCCAGGAGAAGCTCTACCGGCACTTCATCGCGGTCACCAGCAACAAGCCGGCCGCCGTGGCGTTCGGCATCCTCGAGAAGAACGTGTTCCCGATGTGGGACTGGGTCGGCGGGCGCTACTCGCTGTGGTCGGCCATCGGTCTGCCGATCGCGCTGGCGGTGGGCATGTCCAACTTCAAGGAGCTGCTCTCCGGCGCCTACACCATGGATACGCACTTCCGCACCGCGCCGTTCGAGAAGAACATGCCGGTGCTGCTGGCCATGCTGGGGGTCTGGTATAGCAATTTCTGGGATGCCCAGAGCCACGCCTTCCTGCCGTACGACCACTACCTGCGCAACTTCGTCAAACACCTGCAGCAGCTGGACATGGAGTCCAACGGCAAGAGCGTGCGCCAGGACGGCTCGCCGGTGTCATGCGATACCGGGCCGATCATCTGGGGCGGCGTCGGCTGCAACGGCCAGCACGCCTATCACCAGTTGCTGCACCAGGGCACGCCGCTGATCCCGTCGGACTTCATCGTGCCGGTCGTCAGCTTCAACCCGGTCGCCGACCACCACCAGTGGCTGTATGCCAACTGCCTGTCGCAGAGCCAGGCGCTGATGCGCGGCAAGACCCGCGCCGAGGCCGAGGCCGAATTGCGCGAGAAGGGCCTGGACGACGCCGAGGTGCAGCGCCTGGCGCCGCACAAGGTGATTCCCGGCAACCGCCCGAGCAACACCCTCGTGCTGGAACGCATCAGCCCGCGTCGCCTCGGCGCGCTGATCGCGCTGTACGAGCACAAGGTGTTCGTCCAGGGCGTGATCTGGGGGATCAACTCCTTCGACCAGTGGGGCGTCGAGCTGGGCAAGGAACTCGGCAAGTCGGTCTACCAGAAGCTCACCGCCTACGAGGCGGACGCCGCCGAGGACGCTTCCACCCAGGGCCTGATCGACTACTTCCGCGGCCGTCACCGCGGCTGATCGCCCTTCGCGCCGTGCGGCGACCCCTCGTCGCGCGGCCGCTCCCGCCGAAACATTCCTACAACTAAAGACAGCCGTCGCCCGGCCATCGGTACTTGAATGCGCCGGCGGCGCGGGTGCACCCTACGAACACAGCGGATACAAAAACAAAGGAACCCGCCCATGTTCGAGATCAGCACCCACCCCGTCAGCGACGCGGTGCGGCGGTACGCGCACCTGGACCGCGACGACTACCAGCGCCTCTACCGGCAGTCCATCGAGCAGCCCGAGACGTTCTGGGCCGAGCAGGCAACGACCTTCCTCGACTGGATCAAGCCCTGGGACAGCCTCCACGAAAGCGACATGCGGCGCGGCCACGCCTCCTGGTTCAAGGGCGGCCAGCTCAACGTCAGCTACAACTGCATCGACCGCCACCTGGAAAAGCGCGGCGAGCAGATCGCCATCGTCTGGGAAGGCGACAACCCCGCCGAGTCGGCGCAGATCACCTACCGCAAGCTCCATCACCACGTCTGCCGCCTGGCCAACGTGCTGAAGAGCCGCGGCGTGAAGAAAGGCGACCGCGTGTGCATCTACATGCCGATGATTCCCGAAGCCGCCTACGCCATGCTCGCCTGCACGCGCATCGGCGCGATCCATTCGGTGGTGTTCGGCGGTTTCTCCCCGGACGCCCTGCGCGACCGCATCCTCGATGCCGACTGCCGCACCGTGATCACCGCCGACGAAGGCGTGCGCGGCGGCAAGTACGTGCCGCTGAAGAACAACGTCGACCAGGCCCTGCAGCGCTGCCCGGAGGTTTCCACCGTGCTGGTGGTGGAACGCACTCAGGGCGAGATCGAATGGGTCGAAGGCCGCGACCTCTGGTACCACCAGGCGGTGCGGCAGACCTCCGCCGAATGCCCGCCGGAGCCGATGGATGCCGAGGACCCGCTGTTCGTCCTCTACACCTCCGGCAGCACCGGCAAGCCGAAAGGCGTGCTGCACAGCACCGCCGGCTACCTGCTCGGCGCGGCGATGACCCACCGCTACGCGCTGGACTACCACGACGGCGAAATCCACTGGTGCACCGCCGACCTCGGCTGGATCACCGGCCACGACTACGTGGTCTACGGTCCGCTGGCGAATGGCGCCACCACCCTGATGTTCGAGGGCGTACCGAGCTACCCGGACGCCTCGCGCTTCTGGCAGGTGGTCGACAAGCATCAGGTGAACATCTTCTATACCGCGCCGACGGCGATACGCGCGCTGATGCGCGAGGGCGACGAGCCGGTCCTGCGCACCTCGCGCGCCAGCCTGCGCCTGCTCGCCAGCGCCGGCGAACCGATCAACCCGGAAGCCTGGGAGTGGTTCTACGAAGTGGTGGGCGACAGCCGCTGCCCGATCGCCGACACCTGGTGGCAGACCGAGACCGGGGCGATCATGATCGCCCCGCTGCCCGGCGCCATGGCGCTCAAGCCCGGCTCGGCGACGCAGCCGTTCTTCGGCGTGCAGCCGGTGATCCTCGACGAACAGGGCCAGGAAATCGAAGGCACCGGCGCCGGCATGCTCGCAATCAAATCAAGCTGGCCGAGCCAGATCCGCAGCATCTACGGCGACCACCAGCGGCTCATCGATACCTATTTCTCGCAGTATCCCGGCTACTACTTCACCGGCGACGGCGCGCGCCGCGACGAGGACGGCGACTACTGGATCACCGGCCGCGTCGACGACGTGATCAACGTCTCCGGCCACCGCATCGGCACCGCCGAGGTGGAAAGCGCACTGGTCAGCCATGACGATGTCGCCGAGGCCGCGGTGGTCGGCTGTCCGCATGCGGTGAAGGGCCAGGGCCTGTACGCCTTCGTCACGCTGATGAACGGCGCCCAGCCGAGCGACGGGCTCAGGCAGGACCTGCTCAAGCGGGTGGCCGGCGAGATCGGCAGCTTCGCCAAGCCGGACGCGCTGCAATGGGCGCCGAGCCTGCCGAAGACCCGGTCCGGCAAGATCATGCGGCGCATCCTGCGCAAGATCGCCTGCAATGAGCTGGACGAACTCGGCGACACCTCGACCCTGGCCGATCCGGGCGTGGTCGACGACCTGATCGAGAACCGCCTGAACCGTTGAGCCGGACGCGTCGCCGGCGTTCGCGCCGGCGACCTGTAACGCGCGCTGCATCCGTTATCATCGGCCGATGGAAATCCTTCGCCGCCGCATCGAAACCCAGGTCCTCAGCCTTACCGGCCTCGCGCTCGGCGGGGTCGACTTCGAGCATCCGCCGGGCGACCCCGGCCTGTTCGGTCCGGACTCGGCGTGCTGGAAGGTCCACGGCGACTTCACCTCGATGCTGATCGGCGGCATCTCCGCCCTGATGCTGCAGGCGCTGCACCCGCTGGCGCTGGCGGGTGTCTGGGACCATTCGAACTTCCGCGAGGACATGCTAGGCCGGCTGCGCCGCACCGGGCAGTTCATCTCGGCCACCACCTACGGCAGCCGCGCCGACGCCGAACGGCTGATCGAGCGGGTCCGGCACATCCACGAGGGCGTGGTCGGGCGGGCCGCCGACGGGCGCCCCTACGCGGCCTCCGATCCGGCGTTGCTGACCTGGGTCCACGTGGCCGAGGTCAGCAGCTTCCTCAAGGCCCACCTGCGCTACCTCGACCCGCACCTGCCGGGCGCCGAGCAGGACCGCTACTACGCCGAAATCGCCCGTGTCGCCGAACGCCTCGGCGCCTGTGACGTGCCGCACTCGCGGGTGGAGATCGCCGACTACCTGCAGGCGCAGCGCGCGCAACTGGTCTGCGACGCGCGCTCGCGCGAGGTGCTGCGCGTTCTCCTCGATGCACCGGCGCCCAGCCTGCTGGCCAGGCCGTTCGGCGCGTTGATGATGCAGGCCGGCATCGACCTGCTGCCGGACTGGGCGCACGGCATGCTCGGGTTCGACTTCAGCCCCGGCAAACGCCGGCTGATCCGCGCCGGCGTGCGCAATGCCGCGCCACTGCTGCGCTGGGCCGTGCGCAATGGCTCGCTGGCGCGCGCCCGGCGGCGCATGGGGCTGGCGCCGCTGCGCTGACCTGGTCCGGTACGTGACCGTCCGGTTCGCGTTTTGAGCGCCGCCACCGGTCTGTGCCAACATAGCGAATCGTCGCGCCAGCCGCGCCCACGCTCGAGGAGTCGTCATGCAAGAAGTCGTTATCGTCGCCGCCACCCGCACCGCCGTCGGCAGCTTCCAGGGCTCGCTGGCGAACCTGCCCGCCGTCGAACTGGGCGCCGCGGTGATCCGTCGTCTGCTGGAACAGACCGGCCTCGACCCGGCCGAGGTGGACGAAGTGATCCTCGGCCAGGTGCTCACCGCCGGCGCCGGGCAGAACCCCGCCCGGCAGGCCGCGATCAAGGGCGGCCTGCCTTACTCGGTGCCGGCGCTGACCCTGAACAAGGTCTGCGGCTCCGGCCTCAAGGCGCTGCATCTCGGCGCCCAGGCGATCCGCTGTGGCGACGCCGAGGTGGTGATCGCCGGCGGCCAGGAGAACATGAGCCTGGCGCCCTACGTCATGCCCGGCGCGCGCACCGGCCTGCGCATGGGCCACGCCAAGCTGGTCGACACGATGATCGAGGACGGCCTGTGGGACGCCTTCAACGACTACCACATGGGCATCACCGCCGAGAACCTGGTGGAGAAGTACGCGCTGACCCGCGAGGAGCAGGACGCCTTCGCCGCGGCCTCGCAGCGCAAGGCCGTCGCCGCCATCGAGAGCGGACGCTTCAAGGACGAGATCACCCCGATCACCCTTCCGCAGCGCAAGGGTGAGCCGCTGGTCTTCGACACCGACGAACAGCCGCGCGCCGGCACCAGCGAGGAAACCCTGGCCAAGCTCAAGCCGGCGTTCGCCAAGACCGGCTGCGTCACTGCCGGCAATGCCTCGGCGCTGAACGACGGCGCCGCCGCCGTGCTGCTGATGAGCGCCGCCAAGGCCCGCGCGCTCGGCCTGCCGGTGCTGGCGCGCATCGCCGCCTACGCCAGCGCCGGCGTCGACCCGGCGATCATGGGCATCGGCCCGGTGCCGGCCACCCGACGCTGCCTGGAGAAGGCCGGCTGGACGCTGGAGCAACTCGACCTCATCGAAGCCAACGAGGCGTTCGCCGCGCAATCGCTGTCGGTGGGCAAGGAACTGGGCTGGGACGCCGCCAAGGTCAACGTCAACGGCGGCGCCATCGCCATCGGCCACCCGATCGGCGCATCGGGCTGCCGCGTGCTGGTCACCCTGCTCCACGAAATGCTCAAGCGCGACGCCAAGAAGGGCCTGGCGACCCTGTGCATCGGCGGCGGCCAGGGCGTGGCACTGGCGCTCGAGCGCTAGCCAGCCGGCCCGCACGGGGCCTCGACCGGCTTTTTTCGCTACACTGCGCGGCCCTCTCTTTCGAGTCGCCGCGCATGCCCTCTCTCGATCAGGCGCTGCGCGCCGCCCTCCTGCAGCGCGAGCCACTGCTCGCCGAACTGCACGCCCAGGCCACCGATTGCTACCGGTTGTTCCACGGCAGCCAGGAAGGCGCGCCCGGCCTCACCCTCGACCGCTACGGCCCACAACTGCTGGTGCAGAGCTTCCACCAGCCGCTGGATCAGGCCCTGCTGACGGACCTGCTCGGCCAGGTCGAGGCGGCCCTCGGCGTGCCCTTGCTGCTGGTCTACAACGACCGCTCCGGTGGCAATTCACGCATCGACCGCAGCGCCGCCGCGCACCAGCCCGACGCCGCAGCGCTGGCCGACCTGGTCGGGCGCGAATGGGGGCTGAACTACCGAGTGCGCGGTCGCCATCCCGGCCAGGACCCGCTGCTGTTCCTCGACCTACGCAACGCGCGCGGCTGGGTCAAGGCGCACAGCGCCGGCAAGTCGGTGCTCAACCTGTTCGCCTATACCTGCGGCGTCGGCCTCTGCGCAGCGGCCGGCGGCGCGAACGAGGTGTGCAACCTGGATTTCGCCGAAGGCAACCTCGCGGTCGGCCGGGAAAATCTGGCGCTCAATCCGGGGCTGGCGATGAGCTTCGTGCAGTCCGACTACTTCTCGGCGATCCGCCAGCTCGCCGGGCTGCCGGTCAGCAGCCGTCGCGGGCACAGGCTGCCGTCGTACCAACGCCTGGCGCAGCGCGCCTTCGACCTGGTGTTCCTCGACCCGCCGGCCTGGGCGAAGAGCGCCTTCGGCACCGTCGATCTGTTGCGCGACTACCAGAGCCTGCTCAAGCCCGCGCTGCTGACCACCGCGGACGATGGCGTGCTGGTCTGTTGCAACAACCTGGCGAAGGTCGCCCTCGCTGACTGGCGCGAGCAGGTGCTGCGCTGCGCCAGCAAGCTCGGTCGCCCCGTGCGTGACTGCCAGCAGATCGAACCGGCGGCGGACTTTCCCTCGCGCGATGGCCAGCCGCCGCTGAAGACGCTGGTGCTGCGCTTCTAGCGAAACCGCAGCGCCGCTTCGGAACCGCGACGACATGCCATACTCCAACGAACCTTTCGTCGGGACAGAAGACTACCCATGCCCAAAGGATTGAAACGCGCCGGCATCGCCGCCCTGGTCGCCCTCGCGCTGTACGCCCTGATCGGCTTCCTGATCCTGCCCGCTGTCACGGTGCGCGTGGTCAACGCGAAGCTCGCCGAGTACGCGACGGTTCCGGCGCATCTGGAAAAGGTCCGCTTCAACCCCTTCACGCTGGAGCTGGAGCTGACCGGGCTGCGCTTCGGCGAGGTCGACGGCGAGTCGCTGGCCTTCGCCCGGCTCTACGCCAACCTGCAGGTGAACAGCCTCTGGAGCGGTGCGCTGCACCTGGCCGACGTGGAGCTCGAGCAGCCACTGGTGGACCTGCGCTTCGCCAAGGACGGCGCGTTGAACCTCGCCCAGCTGTTCAAGTTGCCGCCCGCCGAAACGGCGACCGAAGCACCGGCCGACGCCGAGGAAGGCCCGTTCCCGGTGCGTATCGACCGCCTGGCGATCGCCGGCGGCAAGCTGCACTTCGAGGACCTGCGCCCGAGCGAGCCGATCGAATTCTTCTACGACTCGCTGGATCTCGACCTGGCGAACCTCAGCACACTGCCCGATGGCAACGCCGAGGCCACGCTGTCCGCCAGCAACCCGGCCGGTGGCCGCATCGACTGGCAGGGTCAGGTGAGCCTGGCGCCGATCCGCTCCAGTGGCCACCTGCAGGTCACCGACGTCGCCCTGAAGACGTTCTGGCCCTACGTGCGCGACGCCGCGCCGCTGGACCTCGAGGACGGCACCGCCAGCCTGGACAGCCGTTACGAGCTTGACCTCAGCCAGGGCACCGAGCTGCGCCTGAGCGACGCCAGCCTCAAGCTGGCGCCGTTCTCGATCAAGGCAGCGGATGGCCGCCCGCTGCTCAAGCTCGCCAGCCTGGACGTGGCCAAGGTGGCGCTGGACCTGGCCCGGCGCCATGTGGAAATCGGCGAGGTGCGCAGCCAGGGCCTGGAAGCCTGGGCCGCCCGCGAGGCCGACGGCCAGATCGACTGGCAGAAGCTGTTCGCCCAGAACGCCACCGAACCCGCACCGGCCCCGGTCCCGGCCGCCGAAGCCAAGCCCGCGGCGGATGCGCAGACGCAAGCACAGGCACAAGCGCAAACGCCCTGGCAGGTACTCCTGCAGGATGCGCAACTGCGTGGCGCGAAACTGCACCTCGCCGACCGCCAGCCGAAGCCCGCGGTCGCGCTGGAAGTCGGCCCGCTGGACCTGGACGTCAGCGCCTTCGACAGCCTCGGCACCTCGCCCTTCCAGCTCGAGCTGAACACCGCCATAGCCGGTCAGGGACGTCTGCAGGTGGAAGGCCAGGCCCAGCTGCAGCCGACCAGTGCGCAACTCAAGGTCGTCAGCAAGGACATCGACCTGCGCCTGGCCCAGGCCTACCTGAGCCCGTTCATTCGCCTGGAGTTGCGCAGCGGCCTGCTGAGCAGCGACCTCGATGTCGCGCTGACCGGCACCGAGCCTCTGGCATTGAGCGTCACCGGCAGCGCCGACGTGGCCCAGTTGCATACGCTCGACACGCTCAAGGAGCGCGACTTCGTCAAATGGCGCGCACTGGCGATCAAGGGCCTGGATTACCGCCACGGCAAGAGCCTGAGCATCGACACGGTCAACCTCGACCAGCCCTACGCACGCGTGGTGATCAACGAGGACCTCAGCACCAACGTCAAGGAGCTGCTGGTTCCGCAGCCGCCCTCCAACGAGCCGGACAGCCCGCCGCTGGCGATACGCATCGGTGCGATCGGCCTCAAGGACGGTTCGGCGAATTTCGCCGACTTCAGCCTGCGCCCCAACTTCGCCACCGCCATCGGCCAGCTCAACGGCAAGATCGGCACCCTCGACAACCGCAGCAAGAAGGCCGCTCCGGTGGAAATCGCCGGCAAGGTGGACCGCTACGCGCCGGTCAGCATCCGTGGCCGCCTGGAAGCCTTCGATCCGCTAAACAGCCTGGACATCGCCACCAGCTTCCACAACGTCGAGCTGACCACGCTGACGCCCTACTCCGGCAAGTTCGCCGGCTACCGCATCCGCAAGGGCCGCCTCGACCTCGACCTGCATTACAAGGTCGAGCAGGGCCGGCTGAACGCCGAGAACAAGCTGGTGCTGCATCAGTTGGAGCTGGGCGAGCGGGTCGACAGCAAGGACGCGGTGGACCTGCCGGTGCGCCTGGCGGTGGCCTTGCTCAAGGACACCAAGGGCGTGATCTCCATCGAGCTGCCGGTGCAGGGCAACCTCAACGACCCGCAGTTCAGCGTCATGCCGATCGTCTGGCAGACCCTGCGCAACCTGGTGCTGCGCGCGGTGCAGGCGCCCTTCAAGCTGATCGCCGGGCTGGTGCCCGGTGGCGGCGACAACCTGGATCAGGTTTCCTTCGCGCCCGGCAGCGCCGAACTGGACGACAGCGCGATGCGCTCGCTGGACACCCTCGCCGATGCGCTGAAGAAGCGCCCCGAGCTGCGCCTGGAAATCGAGGGCGTCAGCGCCCGTGCCAGCGATGGCCTGCCCCTGGCCGAGCAGCGTCTGGAGCGCGAGTACCGCACCGTCAGCTACCGGATGCTGCAACGGCGCGGCGACAAGGTGCCGGCCAGCGCCGACGAGCTGGTGGTGGAGGACGATGACAAGCCCGCGCTGCTCGAAGGCATCTACCGCGACCGGCTCAAGCAGCAGCCGCCAGCAGAGTGGAAAGAGCTCGACCGCGAACAGCGCGTGGCGAAGATGCGCGAGGCGGTGATCGGCTCCTGGGTACAGCGCCCAACCAGCCTGCTCTCGCGCAAGCTGGCCCAGGACCGCGCCGCGAACATCAAGGATTACCTGGTGCAGCGCGGCGGCCTGGAGGATCAGCGCATCTACCTGCTCGACGTCAGCCTGATCCAGGGCGAAGGAAACGGTCCGGTGCCCACTACCCTGCATCTGGATGCAGAATGAGCCGCCGGGCCATCGGTGCGCTGCTGGGCGTGATGGCCTCGACGGGCATGGCCGCCGACAGCATGCGCTGCGGCAGCAACCTGGTCAGCGCCGGCGATCGCGCCTTCGAGGTGGAGAGCAAGTGCGGCGCACCCCGGGAACGCGATCTGGTCGGCTTCACCGATGGCTATTCGCGCGCCGACCTGAAGATCGAAGAGTGGATCTACGGCCCCAACAACGGGATGCTCTACATCCTCCGCTTCGAGGGAAACCGGCTGATACGAATCGAATCGCGGCGCCCCTGACAGCGCGCCAGCCTCGGGTGTAGGCTGGCCGCTCCTCATCCAGCAGCCACCCATCGTGACCTACCGTCTTCTCGCCCTTCTCTGCCTGCTGCCCCTGGCCGCCCAGACCCAGGCGTCCTCGTCGTTTCGCTGCGGTAATGCGCTGGTCACGACGGACGATCACATGGCGGAGGTGGCGGGCAAATGCGGCGATCCGGTCAGCCGCGATTTCCTCGGCTACCGCGAACGCACCGACGACTACGGCTATCGCAACGAGGTGCAAGTGGAGGAGTGGCTCTACGGCCCGCGCAACGGCATGTACTACTACCTGCGTTTCGAGGGCAACCGGCTGGTCAACGTCGACAGCAAGCGCAACTAGGCGCCCCAGCCGACACCAAGCTCATCAGAGGCCACGCGCATCGGGATGCTGTGCCGACTGCTGGTACGCGTGGCGCACCCTACGGTGATGCGGTGCCGCGGTGTCGGGGACGGGGACGGGGACGGGGACGGTAGGGTGCGCCGTGCGCACCAAATAGCGCGGTGTTGCCCAGCAGCGCCCAGGGACAAACCAACGATAAAAAGCGGCGCTCACGTTCAAGCCTGTATGGCGCATAAAAAAGCCCCGCCCGGTTGTCCGGGCGGGGCTTCGTACTTCCTGTCGGTCAGCAGCGGACTGCGTTCCTGTCGCTCATCCTGAGCGGTCTTCCCTGCGACAGTCCTCGCTATGAGCGGGCTGACTATGACCGCAATCCTCCGGATTCAGGCAGCGCCATCCTGGCTGCAGCGGTCGGCACGCGGCGTGTTACTCGGTGGACTTCAGGCCGTCTGCGGAGACAGCTTTGACACCTTTGATTGTCTTGGCTTTCTGCACGGCAAGGTCACGCTCGGCATCGCTCGGCACTACGCCGGAGAGCGAAACCACACCCTTGTTGGTTTCTACTTTGATGTCCAGGCCGCTGATGCTGTCATCGGCGAGGAAGCTGGATTTGACCTTGCTGGTGATCCAGGTATCAGAAACCGCTTCTTCGGCCTGATCGACTTTCTCGTTGGCGGCCAGCATTTGCGGCTGAGACTGAACGGGGGTAGCAGCAAATGCGGCATTGGCCAGGGGCAGGCTCAGAGCAGTGGCGGCGACAGCGGCAAAAGTCCACTTGGTGAAAGGCTGTTTCATGCGGATGTACTCCTGTTTTTCTGATAGTGCCTGCAGCTATGTCCCGCCGCAGTCCACGTATAACAGCGCAAGCGCTGTGCCATCTTCTAGACAAACATAAATCCAATAAATTCAGGCACTTGAAAAACGACAGCGAAGCGACTTCCTTGCACTTTGCAAGTCGGAGAAATTTTCCACATGCAATTTGCACTATTTTCCTGTGGCCCTCGCCAAGTCCCGAAAACGAAAAAGGGCCCCGAAGGGCCCTTTTCCTGTCGACTGATCGATCAGACGCCCGATGCCTTGGCAGCGGCGACGTCCTTGATCGACAGCTTGATGCGGCCGCGGTTGTCGACGTCCAGTACCAGCACTTCGACTTCCTGGCCTTCCTTCAGCACGTCGGTGACTTTCTCGACGCGCTGATCGCTCAGCATCGAGATGTGCACCAGGCCGTCCTTGCCCGGAAGGATGTTGACGAAGGCACCGAAGTCGACGATGCGCTCGACCTTGCCGACGTAGATCTTGCCGATCTCGGCTTCCGCGGTGATCGCCAGTACGCGCTGCTTGGCAGCCTCGGCGGCGTCCTTGGTTTCGCCAAAGATCTTGATCGAGCCATCGTCTTCGATATCGATCGAGGCCTTGGTCTCTTCGCAGATACCACGGATGGTCGCGCCACCCTTGCCGATGACATCGCGGATTTTGTCCTGGTCGATCTTCATCGCGATCATGGTCGGCGCATTGGCCGACAGCTCGGTACGCGACTGGGCGATGACCTGGTTCATCTGGCCGAGGATGTTCAGACGCGCTTCCAGAGCCTGGTTCAGCGCGATTTCCATGATCTCTTCGGTGATACCCTGGATCTTGATGTCCATCTGCAGCGCGGTGACGCCCTTGGCGGTACCGGCCACCTTGAAGTCCATGTCGCCCAAGTGGTCTTCGTCGCCGAGGATGTCGGTCAGAACGGCGAATTTCTCGCCTTCCTTGACCAGGCCCATGGCGATACCGGCGACCGGCGCCTTCATCGGCACACCGGCATCCATCAGCGCGAGGGAAGCGCCGCAGACCGAGGCCATGGAGCTGGAGCCGTTGGACTCGGTGATCTCCGACACCACGCGAATGGTGTAGGGGAATTCGTCCGCGCTCGGCAGCATGGCGGCTACGGAACGGCGGGCCAGACGACCGTGGCCGATCTCGCGGCGGCCGGTGGCACCCATGCGACCACACTCGCCGACCGAATAGGGCGGGAAGTTGTAGTGCAGCATGAAGGGGTCTTTCTTCTCGCCTTCGAGGGTATCGAGCAGCTGCGCGTCACGCGCGGTGCCGAGGGTGGCGACGACCAGCGCCTGGGTTTCACCGCGGGTGAAGAGCGCCGAGCCGTGGGTCTTGTCGAGCACGCCGACTTCGATGTTCAGGCCACGCACGGTGCGGGTGTCGCGACCGTCGATACGCGGTTTGCCGTTGACGATGTTTTCGCGAACGGTGCGGTATTCGATCTCGCCGAAGGCATCCTTGACTTCGCCGGCGGACGGCTGGCCTTCCTCACCGGAGAACTTGGCGACGATCTGGTCGCGCAGCTCGCCGAGACGGCCGTAGCGCTCGTGCTTGACGGTGATGGTGTAGGCCTGGGAGATGGCTTCGCCGAACTCGCTGCGGATGGCGTCGAGCAGGCTGTTGTTGGCCGGCTTGGCCTGCCAGTCCCAGGTCGGCTTGCCGGCTTCGGCAGCCAGCTCGCCAACGGCCTTGATCACGGCCTGGAATTCTTCGTGGGCGAACAGCACGGCGCCCAGCATCTGGTCTTCGGTCAGTTCCTTGGCTTCGGATTCGACCATCAGCACGGCGTCCTTGGTGCCGGCCACGACCATGTCCAGGCTCGAGGCCTTGAGCTGTTCGTAGGTCGGGTTCAGCAGGTAGCCGGTGCTTTCGTGGAAGGCCACGCGAGCGGCGCCGATCGGGCCGTCGAACGGAATGCCGGAGATGGCCAGAGCGGCCGAGGTGCCGATCATCGCAGCGATGTCCGGATCGGTCTTCTTGCTGGTGGAAACGACGGTGCAGATGACCTGCACTTCGTTCATGAAACCTTCCGGGAACAGCGGACGGATCGGACGGTCGATCAGGCGCGAGGTCAGCGTCTCTTTCTCGGACGGACGCGCTTCACGCTTGAAGAACCCACCGGGGATCTTGCCGGCGGCGTAGGTCTTTTCCTGGTAGTGCACGGACAGCGGGAAGAAGCCCTTGCTCGGATCGGCGCTCTTGGCACCGGTCACGGCGACCAGCACGGTGACGTCGTCATCGACGGTGACCAGCACAGCGCCGGAGGCTTGGCGGGCAATACGACCCGTCTCGAGGGTAACGGTCGACTGACCGAACTGGAATTTCTTGATTACCGGGTTCACGGTGTTTTCCTTCTCTTCGTTGCCTTGGGGAAACTGCGCTTCTTGCGAAATTAGCGGGCAGTGTCGGGGTTCGGACCCGAAAACCGTCCTGGTAAAAAGCCAGAAAGCTGGAAGCCTGTGAACGGAAACCGGGAAAACCCGGCATCCAGTCGCAAACTTCCAGCTTCCGGCTCAGGCAGCGTCTTAGCGACGCAGACCCAGGCGACCGATCAGGGCGCTGTAACGAGTGGTGTCCTTACCCTTCAGGTAATCCAGCAGCTTGCGGCGCTGGTTGACCATACGGATCAGACCACGACGCGAGTGGTGATCCTTGCCGTTGGCCTTGAAGTGATCCTGAAGCTTGTTGATGTTGAAGGTCAGCAGTGCAACTTGCACTTCCGGAGAACCGGTGTCGCCTTCAGCTTGCTTGTACTCGTTAACGATCTGGGATTTTTCTTCAACGCTCAGTGCCATGATTAGGGCTCCTTGAGTGAACAGGCCGGGACGGGTCCCGTGTTTTTAAAAGAGGAATGACCGTGCCTGCTGACAGCCACCCTCGTTGCCCCGCGCGGACGAATCCGCAAGCGGTATCGATCACTCCGATCGAATCAGTCGACGCGGCGCGATGCGCCCGTCTTCGCTCACTTCACCGATACCGATGAAGCGGCCATTGTGGTCCTGTACCCGCAGCATGCCGAACTTCGGTGCCTCGGGGGCGCGAACCGGCTGGCCGTGCAGCCAGTAGTAGGCGCTGTGTTCCGACAGCTGGATCAGCGGCCAATGCTCCAGGCCGCTGTCCGACGGCAACAGGAACTGGTCCAGTGCCTCGGCGCCGCCTTCGGCATGCACCTGTTCCAGGGTTTCCAGGCTGATCGCCTGGGCCAGGGAGTAGGGGCCGGCCTGTGTTCTGCGCAGTTCGGCGACATGCGCACCGCAGCCCAGTTGCTGACCAAGGTCCTCGACCAGCGTGCGAATGTAGGTGCCCTTGCTGCAGGCTACCGCCAGACGCGCCTTGTCGGCCTCGAAGTCGAGCAATTCCAGGCGCGCAATAGTAACAGAACGCGCCTCGCGCTCCACCACTTCGCCCGCCCGCGCCAGCTTGTACAGCGGTTGGCCATCGCGCTTGAGCGCCGAGTACATCGGCGGAATCTGTTGGATATCCCCACGAAAGCCCGGCAGCGCGGCTTCAAGCGCCTCGCGACTGACGTCGACCGCTTGCCGATGGGTGACTTCACCCTCGGCATCGCCGGTGGTGGTGGTCACGCCGAGCTGGGCGACGGTCTCGTAGCCCTTGTCGGCGTCCAGCAGGTACTGGGAAAACTTGGTCGCCTCGCCGAAGCACAGCGGCAGCACGCCGGTCGCCAATGGGTCGAGACTGCCGGTGTGGCCGGCCTTCTCCGCATTGAGCAGCCAGCGGACCTTCTGCAGCGCCGCGTTGGAGCTGAAGCCCCGCGGCTTGTCGAGCACCAGGATTCCGCTGACGTTGCGACGGATTCGTTTCACCTGAGCCAAGGCTTACTCCTCGGACTCGCCGCTGTGCTTGCGGTCTTCCGCCACGGCACGCTCGATCAGCGCCGACAGCTCTACGCCGCGACGAATGCTGGCGTCGTAGTGGAAATGCATCTGCGGCACGGTGCGCAGCTTCATTGCCTTGCCCAGGTGCATGCGCAGGAAGCCGGCGGCGTCCTGCAGAATTTTCAGGTTCGACGCGATCTTGTCGTCGTCCTGCCCCATCACGGTGATGAACACCTTGGCGTGGGACAGATCGCGGCTGACCTCGACGGCGGTGATGGTCACCAGGCCGAGGCGCGGGTCCTTGATTTCACGCTGGATGAGCAGCGCCAGTTCGCGCTGCATCTGGTCGCCGATACGCTGGGTACGGCTGAATTCTTTGGCCATGTTCTGACTACCTGTACACCGGGCGGAAGAAAAACCCGCCCGGTTCATAAGCGGCAAACGCCCGGTCAGGCAGAGCCGAACCGGGCGTTGCGTTGAGCGACGGAAGCAGCTTAGAGGCTGCGCGCCACCTGGACCTTCTCGAAGACTTCGATCTTGTCGCCAACCTTGACGTCGTTGTAGCTCTTCACGGCGATACCGCACTCCATGCCGGCCCGCACTTCGGACACGTCGTCCTTGAAGCGGCGCAGGGATTCCAGTTCGCCCTCGAAGATCACCACGTCGTCGCGCAGTACGCGGATCGGACGATTGCGGTGCACCAGACCCTCGGTGACCATGCAACCGGCGACCGCGCCGAATTTCGGCGAGCGGAACACGTCGCGAACTTCGGCGATACCGAGGATGTTCTCGCGAACATCGCTGCCAAGCATGCCGGTCAGGGCTTTCTTGACGTCTTCGATGATGTCGTAGATCACGTTGTAGTAACGCATGTCCAGGCCTTCGGCCTCGACGATCTTGCGAGCACCGGCGTCGGCACGCACGTTGAAGCCGAACAGCACCGCGTTGGAAGCCAGCGCCAGGTTGGCATCGGACTCGGTGATGCCACCGACGCCGCCACCGACCACGCGCACCTGGACTTCGTCGTTGCCCAGGCCGCTGAGCGAACCCTGCAGCGCTTCCAGCGAACCACGGACGTCGGACTTGAGGACGATGTTGAGCGTCTTCTTCTCTTCCTGGCCCATGTTCTCGAAGATGTTTTCCAGCTTGCCCGCATGCGCACGAGCCAGCTTGACCTCGCGGAACTTGCCTTGACGGAACAGGGCAACTTCGCGGGCCTTCTTCTCGTCGGCGACCACGGTCATGTCGTCGCCGGCATCCGGAGTGCCGTCCAGGCCGAGAATCTCGACCGGAATCGACGGACCGGCTTCCTTGATCGGCTTGCCATTCTCGTCAAGCATGGCGCGCACGCGGCCAAAGTTGACGCCGACCAGGACCATGTCGCCCTGACGCAGGGTGCCGTCCTGAACCAGCACGGTGGCTACCGGGCCGCGGCCCTTGTCGAGACGGGACTCGACCACCACACCGCGGCCCGGGGCCGTCGGCGTAGCCTTGAGCTCGAGAACCTCGGCTTGCAGCAGCACGGCTTCCAGCAACTCGTCGACGCCGGTACCGGCCTTGGCCGAGACGCCCACGAATGGCGCGTCGCCGCCCCACTCTTCCGGAATCACATCGAGCGCGGCCAGGCCGTTCTTGATGTTGTCCGGGTTGGCTTCCGGCTTGTCCATCTTGTTGATCGCGACCACGATCGGAACGCCGGCTGCCTTGGCATGCTGCACGGCTTCCTGGGTCTGCGGCATCACGCCGTCGTCGGCCGCCACCACGAGGATGACGATATCGGTGGCCTGGGCACCGCGGGCACGCATCTGGGTGAACGCGGCGTGACCGGGGGTATCGAGGAAGGTGACCATGCCGCGGTCGGTTTCCACGTGGTAGGCACCGATGTGCTGGGTGATACCGCCGGCTTCGCCAGCGGCCACCTTGGCACGACGGATATAGTCGAGCAGCGAGGTCTTGCCGTGGTCGACGTGACCCATGACGGTAACGACCGGCGCACGGTGGAAGGATTCACCTTCGAACTTCAAAGATTCGGCCAGTTGCTCTTCCAGGGCGTTGTCGCTGACCAGCTTGACCTTGTGGCCGAACTCTTCGGCGATCAGTTGGGCAGTCTCCTGATCCAGCACCTGGTTGATGGTCACCGGGGTGCCCATCTTGAACATGAACTTGACGATTTCAGCGCCCTTGACCGCCATCTGTGCAGCCAGGTCGGCCACGGTGATGGTTTCACCGATATTCACGTCGCGCACGATGGGTCCTGTTGGGCTCTGGAACCCATGCTGATTGCGTTTCTTCAGCTTCGCCTTGCCGCGGCCACCACGACGGCCAAAGCTGTCGCTTTCGTCGTCGGTGCTGCGCGGTGCGACGCGCGGAGCGGGCACCTTGTCTTTCGGCGCGGGGCGATGCTGGGTGTGCTTGCGATCGCGACGTTCGTCGTCATCGCTACGCGCCTTCTCGGGGCGCCGCACTTCTTCCTTCTTGCGCTCTTCGACGGGCGCCGCAGCGACCGGAAGCTCGGTGGAGGCGACTTCGCCGACGGCCGCGGCAGGCACGGCTGCGCCCACTTCTTCGACGGAAGGCTGCGCCTGCTGACGGCGCGCTTCTTCTTCGGCGCGACGCTTGGCTTCTTCCTCGGCCTTCAGGCGAGCCGCCTCTTCCGCAGCGCGCTGCTCTTCCAGCTCGCGTTGCTTCTCGGCTTCGATCTCGTCGGGGCTGCGCTTGACGTAGGTCTTCTTCTTGCGCACTTCGACGCTGATGGTCTTGCTACCGGCAACCCGCAGGGTCGTGGTGGTCTTGCGCTGCAAGGTGATCTTGCGCGGCTCTTCCAGTTTCTCGCCGTGACTGCCCTTCAGATGGGCCAGCAGGGCCTGCTTTTCGTTATCGGTCACTACTTGCTCGGCGCTGGTGTGCGACAGACCTGCCTCACGCATCTGCAGCAGCAGGCGCTCGACCGGTGTGTCGACCACTTGGGCCAGTTCTTTCACCGTGACTTGCGTCATGCATCTCTCTCCTCGACCGCGACTGCTTACTCGAACCAATGGGCTCGGGCGGCCATGATCAGCTTGCCGGCACGCTCTTCATCCATGCCGTCTATGTCGAGCAAGTCGTCGATCGACTGCTCGGCCAAATCTTCGCGGGTGATAACCCCGCGCATTGCCAGTTCCAACGCCAGGTCCTTCTCCATACCCTCGAGCGAGAGCAGGTCTTCGGCCGGCTGGGCATCCGCCAACTTCTCTTCGTTGGCGATGGCCTTGGTCAGCAGGCGATCCTTGGCACGGGAACGCAGCTCATTGACGATGTCTTCGTCGAAGCCATCGATGTTGAGCATCTCTTCCATCGGCACGTAGGCGATCTCTTCCAGACTGGTGAAACCCTCTTCAACCAGTACCTGGGCAAGTTCCTCGTCGACTTCCAGCTCGTCGATGAAGGCCTGCATGATGTCGCCGGTCTCGGCCTGCTGCTTGGCCTGGATATCGGCCTCGGTCATCACGTTCAGCGTCCAGCCGGTCAACTGACTGGCAAGGCGAACGTTCTGGCCGCCGCGCCCGATAGCCTGGGCGAGGTTGTCTTCGCCAACGGCGATGTCCATCGCGTGGGCGTCTTCGTCGACGATGATCGCCGCCACTTCGGCCGGGGCCATGGCGTTGATCACGAACTGCGCGGCATTGTCGTCCCACAGCACGATGTCGACACGCTCGCCGCCCAGTTCGCCGGACACCGCCTGCACGCGCGAACCGCGCATGCCGATGCAGGCACCCTGCGGATCGATGCGCTTGTCCTTGGAGCGGACGGCGATCTTGGCGCGCGAACCCGGATCACGCGAGGCGGCCATCACTTCGATGAGCTCTTCGGCGATTTCCGGGACTTCGATGCGGAACAGCTCGATCAGCATCGCCGGCGCGGTGCGCGACAGGATCAACTGAGGACCACGGTTTTCGGCGCGAATTTCCTTGAGCAGCGCACGCACGCGGGCGCCGACGCGGAAAGTCTCGCGCGGGATGATGTCTTCGCGGGCCAGCAGCGCTTCGGCGTTGTTGCCGAGGTCGACGATGACGTTGTCGCGGGTGACCTTCTTCACGGTGCCGAAGATGATGTCGCCAACGCGGTCGCGATAGGCCTCGACCACTTGCGCACGCTCGGCTTCGCGCACCTTCTGCACGATGACCTGCTTGGCGGTCTGCGCAGCGATGCGGCCGAACTCGATGGAATCGATCTTCTCTTCGAATACGTCGCCGTACTGGGCGTCGGCCTTGCGCGCCTGCGCCTGGTCCAGGGTGTACTGGGCAGCCGGCTCCTCGAACTCCTCGTCGGGGACCACGGTCCAGCGACGGAACGTCTCGTAGTTACCGGTCTGGCGATTGATCTCCACCCGCAACTCGACGTCATCTTCATAGCGTTTCTTGGTCGCCGTGGCCAAGGCCAACTCAAGCGCCTCGAAAATCACACTGGCCGGTACGCCCTTTTCATTGGACACCGACTCAACAACCAGCAGTACTTCTTTGCTCATCGTACGCCTCGCCTCTCGCAATCCATTGGACCCGCGGGGATCCGCCCCTCAGTCAAAACGGGGAATAATGTTGGCTTTGTCGACCGAATCGATCGGCAACAGGTATTCGTGATCGTCGACCAGCACCACTACGTCCTGCTCTTCCGTACCGCGGAGGATGCCCTGAAAATTGCGCCGCCCCTCGAAGGGCGAACGCAGCTTGATCTTGACCTGCTCACCGGCATGAGCGGCGAACTGTTCCAAGGTGAACAGTGGCCGGTCCATTCCCGGAGAAGAGACTTCGAGGGTGTACTCGCTGGCGATGGGATCTTCCACATCGAGCACGCCGCTGATCTGGCGACTGACCTTTTCGCAGTCCTCGACCAGAATACCGTTGGCGCTATCGATATAGACCCGCAGCAGCGAATGCTTACCCTGAGAAATGAATTCGACGCCCCAGCATTGGTAACCCAGGGCTTCCACTACCGGCGCCAACATGGCCTGCAACTGTTCTAGCTTGCTCGACACGAAAGCCCCTCGCGCATGCTGTGCAAATAAAAAATGGGCGAAACGCCCATCCCTTGAAGCCGCCTGGAATTGCCCGGCGGCAGACTGTCCAGCTAGCAAAAAGCCCCTGAAAAGGGGCTTCGCTACTACTGGTTGCGGGGGCTGGATTTGAACCAACGACCTTCGGGTTATGAGCCCGACGAGCTACCAAACTGCTCCACCCCGCGACAAAGCTGGGGCGAAAGTATACGGTTATTTACCCTTTCAGGTCAACCGAACCTCCGCTAACAGCAAAGCCCGCTATTGCGGGCTTTGCTGAGTATTGGTACCGAGGAGGGGACTCGAACCCCTACAGCCTATGGCCACTACCACCTCAAGGTAGCGTGTCTACCAATTCCACCACCTCGGCAAAACTTGCCTTCTACTTCTGCTCTGGAGCCTGAGGTACGTCAGCGCCATCGTTGGCCGCTGGCTTTTGCTCTTCGAGCACCGGCACATCACTTGCTGCCGATTCTTTCTTCTGCACTTCCATGACCGCCGGATCAGGCAGGCCGATGTTAGTCAGCGCTTCAGCCTTTTCCTTAGCAAAGTAACCTAAGCCCAAGCTGGTCAAGAAAAAAACGGTGGCCAGTATAGCAGTAACTCGACTCAGAAAGGTAGAGGAACCTTGGCCGCCAAATACAGTTGCGGAAGCACCGGAACCAAAAGAGGCACCCGCATCCGCACCCTTCCCCTGCTGCAGAAGCACCAGAGCGATAACACTCAGAGCCCCCAGCAGGTGAACAACGATTACGACAGTTTGCAGCATTTCATCAGCATCCCGCGGCGCGACAGATCGCACCGAATTCATCCGCATTCAAGGAGGCACCACCAATCAGCCCCCCATCGATATCCGCCATGCCAAACAGCTCGGCGGCATTGGTGGCCTTGACGCTGCCGCCGTAAAGAATCCTCATACCCTGCGCCACTTCTGCGCTCTCGCCCGCCAACTGCGCGCGAATCGCCGCATGGACCGCTTGCGCCTGGGCCGGCGTCGCAGTCAGTCCGGTACCAATGGCCCAGACCGGCTCATAGGCGATCACCGCATTGAAGAAGGCACCGATGCCCAATTCATGGATGATGCTGCCCAATTGCTCGGACACCACTTCGAGCGTCCGCCCCGCCTGACGCTGCTCCAGCGTCTCGCCGACACAGAGGATGGGCACCAACCCATGCGACTGCGCCGCGATGAACTTGCGGCTGAGCAACTCGTCACTCTCGCCGAACAGCTGGCGGCGCTCGGAATGTCCGATCAACACCAGCTTGCAACCTGCATCAGCCAACTGAGCCGCGGAAACCTCTCCCGTCAGCGCACCTTGCCAAGGCTCTTTCGCGCAGTTTTGCGCACCGACCGCTATGGGCGAATCGGCGAGAACCTCGAGCACGCGCTCTACATGGAGAAAAGGCGGCAGTACGGCGACTTCGACCGAATCCGGTATCGCCAGTTGGCGAACACCTTGGGCGAGCGCATCAGCGCTGGCGCGGGTACCGTGCATTTTCCAGTTACCAGCAACCATCGGGCGACGCATGCTCAACCTCGTCGATCAAAGTGGGCGCAGATGTTAACCAAGAGCTTGCGGACTGGCAAGCGAATCAAGCACATACCTCTGTCACGACCTTCGCCAGCTCATCGGCGTAGCCGCGCACCTGGGCTTCATCGTCACCTTCGACCATCACCCGCACCAGCGGCTCGGTGCCCGACTTGCGCAACAGCACGCGGCCGCGCCCCGCCATGCGCTCCTGAACACGCTCGCAGGCGTCCCGGACAGCCGGGTGCTCGACCGGATCCAGGTCGCCGGAAAAACGCACGTTGACCAGAACCTGCGGGCACTTGCGCAGCGCCTGGCGCGCCTCGGCCAGAGTCTGCCCGCGACGCTTGAGCGCCATCAGCACCTGCAGTGCGGCGATGATCGCGTCGCCGGTGGTGGTGTACTGACAGCACACGATGTGCCCGGAGTTCTCGCCACCCAGCTGCCAGCCACGCGACAGCAGCTCGCTCATCACGTACCGGTCACCCACCTTGGCGCGCACGAACGGAATGTCCAGCTCCTTGAATGCAAGTTCGAGCCCCAGGTTGCTCATCAGGGTGCCAACTACACCACCCTGCAACCGACCCTGCTCGTGCAGATCGCGAGCGATCACGTAGAGCAGCTCGTCACCGTCGACGATGGCGCCGGTGTGATCGACCATCAGCACGCGATCGCCGTCGCCATCGAAGGCGATGCCGATGTCCGCGTGCTGCTCGATGACGGTCGCCTGCAACGACTCCACATGGGTCGAACCGCACTGGTCGTTTATGTTCAGGCCATTGGGCTGGGCGGCAAGGACGCTGACCTCGGCACCCAACTCGCGGAACACGTTCGGCGCCACCTTGTAGGTCGCCCCGTGGGCGCAGTCGACGACGATCTTCAGCCCGGCGAAATCGGTACTGGTCGGCACGCTGCTCTTGCAGAACTCGATGTAGCGTCCGGCGGCGTCGTTGATCCGCGAGACCTTGCCCAGCTTGGCGGAATCCACCACCACCATCGGCGTATCAAGCAGTTCCTCGATCATCAGTTCTACCTCGTCGGGCAACTTGGTGCCGTGGCCGGAGAAGAACTTGATGCCGTTGTCGTAGTGCGGATTGTGCGAGGCGCTGATGACGATACCCGCCTCGGCGTGGAAGGTGCGGGTCAGGTAGGCAATGGCAGGCGTCGGCATGGGCCCGAGCAGCAAGACGTCGGCACCGGCCGCGGACAACCCCGCCTCCAGCGCGGACTCGAACATGTACCCGGAGATGCGCGTGTCCTTGCCCACCAGAATCCGGCAGGCGCCCTGGCGACGGAACGCCATTCCAGCGGCCCAGCCGAGCTTGAGCATGAAGTCCGGCGTAATGGGAAATTGCCCGACCAGTCCGCGAATACCGTCGGTGCCGAAATACTTTCTGCTCATAACCGCTCCATCAAATTCATTCCGCCGCTTCCACCGCAGCGATCATTCGAACCACATCGACCGTCTCGGCCACGTCATGCACCCGCAGGATATGCGCGCCCTTGGCCACCGCGAGGGCCGCCAGGGCCAAGCCACCATACAGGCGGTCTTCGACGCCACATCCAAGCGCCTGGCCGATCATGCTCTTGCGCGAGACGCCCACCAGCAGCGGCAGGCCGAACCGCAACAGGGCGTCGAGGTGCTTGAACAGGCTCAAATTATGCGCCAGGTTCTTGGCAAAGCCGAACCCAGGATCGAGGAGCAGCTTTTCGCGGCCGATTCCCGCGGCCTCGCACAGCGCGACGCGCGCCCCCAGATAGTCACAGACCTCTTCGACGACATCCCCATAAGCCGGACGGTCCTGCATGGTCGCCGGCTCGCCACGCATGTGCATCAGGCAGACCGCCAGGCCGCTGTCGGCAGCCGCCTGCAGGGCGCCCTCTCGACTCAGCGAACGCACATCGTTGATCAGGCCCGCACCCTGCTGGGCGCTTTCGCGCATCACCTGGGGGGTGGAGGTATCCACCGAGATGATCACGTCGAGTTCGGCCGCGATCGCCTGGACGACCGGAATGACGCGGTCGAGCTCTTCGTCGACGGATACGACGGCAGCGCCCGGGCGGGTCGACTCGCCACCGACATCGATCAACGTCGCCCCCGCCACAACCATGGCTTCGGCGTGCCGCAACGCATCGTCGAGCGCATTGAAGCGGCCGCCATCGGAAAAGGAATCGGGGGTAACGTTGAGAATGCCCATGACATGCGGGCGGCTTAAATCAAGAACCCGGTTGCCGCAAGGCAACCGGGTCTGGTTTTGCTGAACGATCATGACTGTCTTAGTGTTCGCCGGCCGGACCACCGATCGGGGTTTCCGGGCGATCACCCTCGGGGCGCGTCACGGTCGGACCCGAGGCGCCGCCCGTACCGTCCTGCCAATCACGCGGCTCGCGCGGTATACGACCGGCCATGATGTCGTCGATCTGGTCGGCATCGATGGTTTCGTACTTCATCAGCGCTTCGGCCATGCGGTCGAGCTTGTCGCGGTTCTCCACCAGAAGCTGCTTGGCGGTGCCGTAGCAGCTGTCAATGATGCTACGGATTTCCAGATCGATCAGCTTGGCGGTATCCGCTGACATGCTGGCGTTCTGGCTGCTACCGCCACGACCGAGGTAACCCTCGTTCTCGTCCTCGGCATACATCAGCGGGCCGAGCTTCTCGGACAGGCCCCACTTGGTGACCATGTTCTTCGCCAACTGGGTGGCGCGCATGATGTCGTTCGAGGCACCGGTGGTGACGCCGTCGAAGCCCAGCGTCATCTCTTCGGCGATACGGCCGCCGAACAGCGAGCAGATCTGGCCGATCAGCGCACGCTTGGAAAGGCTGTAGCGGTCTTCCTCGGGGAGGAACATGGTCACGCCCAGAGCGCGGCCACGCGGGATGATCGAGACCTTGTAGACCGGATCATGCTCGGGAACCAGGCGCCCTACGATGGCATGGCCGGCTTCGTGGTAGGCCGTATTGAGCTTTTCCTTGTCCGACATGACCATGGTCTTGCGCTCGGCACCCATCATGATCTTGTCTTTGGCCAGCTCGAATTCCTTCATGTCGACGACACGCTTGCCGGAGCGCGCGGCGAACAGCGACGCCTCGTTGACCAGGTTGGCCAGGTCGGCGCCGGAGAAGCCCGGCGTACCGCGCGCGATGACCGCTGCCTTGACGTTCTCGCCCATCGGCACCTTGCGCATGTGCACGTTGAGGATCTGCTCGCGGCCACGGATGTCCGGCAGGCCGACCACCACCTGGCGGTCGAAACGGCCCGGACGCAACAGCGCGGGGTCGAGCACGTCGGGACGGTTGGTCGCCGCGATCACGATAATGCCGTCGTTCATCTCGAAGCCGTCCATCTCAACCAGCAACTGGTTGAGGGTCTGCTCGCGCTCGTCGTGACCGCCGCCCATGCCGGCGCCACGGTGGCGGCCGACGGCGTCGATCTCGTCGATGAAGATGATGCAGGGCGCGTGTTTCTTCGCCTGGTCGAACATGTCACGAACGCGGGATGCACCCACGCCGACGAACATCTCGACGAAATCGGAACCGGAAATGGTGAAAAACGGCACCTTGGCCTCGCCGGCAACGGCCTTGGCCAGCAGCGTCTTACCGGTACCCGGCGAGCCGACCATCAGCACGCCGCGCGGAATACGCCCGCCCAGGCGCTGGAACTTGCCCGGATCGCGCAGGAACTCGACCAGCTCGCTGACCTCCTCCTTGGCCTCGTCACAACCGGCGACGTCGGCGAAGGTGGTCTTCACCTGGTCTTCAGAAAGCAGGCGCGCCTTGGACTTGCCGAAGCTCATCGGCCCACCCTTGCCGCCGGCGCCGCCCTGCATCTGGCGCATGAAGAACATGAACACCGCGATGATCACCAGGATCGGGAAGCTCGCCACCAGCAGTTGAGTCCAGATGCTCTGCTGCTCGGGCTGCTTGCCCTCGATGACCACGTTGTTGTCGATCAGGTCACCGATCAGACCCCCGTCCTGAATCGCCGGGCGGATGGTCTTGAAGGTGTCGCCGTCGGCACGCTTGCCGGTGATGACGTAGCCATCCACGGTGACGCGCTCGACCTTGCCGTCCTTGACCTGCCCGATGAAGTCCGAGTAGTTCAGCGTCTGCGGCTCGGTGGGGCTGGAGAAGTTGTTCATCACGGTCACCAGGACGGCCGCGATGATCAACCACAGAATCAGATTCTTTGCCATGTCGTTCAATTCTCTAACCCTCTGGAGCAGGCCAATTCGACCTCGTACCCGCATGACGGCTGGTTGGTAACCCGCCTAACTTACTATACAACCCCACCCCGGGCGGGAGGTGTCTGTAACCCTTTATATCGTTGAGACTGCCAGAAAAGCGCTTTAGTGCAATCACTCTCCGCGGAAACCGCGAGCCAGCAGGTACTGCTCACGGGATCGATCGCGGGAGGACAGCGGCTTGCGCATCTGCACCTTGTCGAACTGCTCGCGGACCTGCTTGTGGTAAAGATCGAAACCTTCGCCCTGGAAAATCTTGATCAGGAAATCGCCCCCCGGACGCAATACCCGGCCGGCGAGATCCAGTGCCAGCTCGCACAGATACATCGCGCGAGGCTGATCCGAAGCCCTCACTCCACTCATATTGGGGGCCATGTCGGAAATCACAAGGTCCACCGGGTTTTCGCCAATGGCTTCGAGGATACGGGCGAACACCGCATCGTCGGTGAAGTCGCCCTGAATGAAGGTCACGTCGGGAATGCTGTCCATCTCCAGGATGTCGGAGGCGATCAGCCGGCCACGGTCGCCAATGACCCGGCTGGTGACCTGCGACCAGCCTCCCGGCGCCGCGCCGAGGTCGACGACGGTGATGCCGGGGCGCAGGATGCGGTCCTTCTCCTGGATTTCCAGCAGCTTGTAGCTGGCGCGCGAACGGTAGCCGTCCTTCTGCGCCATCTTCACGTAGGGGTCGTCGAAATGTTCTTTCAGCCAACGAGGGCTAGTCTTGGAACGGGCCACGAGGCACCTCGGGTAACGAATGTGATTGGCTGAGCGCGGCCCGAATCGCTCGGGTAAACTACGCCACTTTTTTGCAAAACGAATCGAACAGGGGTCGGATTATGGCGCTCACTCAAGAGCAGAAGAAGCAATACAAATCTATCGGCCACCACCTGAAACCGGTATTGATCGTCGCCGAGAACGGCCTCAGCGAAGGCGTCGCTGCCGAGCTCGACCGTGCGCTGAACGATCATGAGCTGATCAAGGTGCAGTTCCGCATCACCGAACGCGAAGAGCGTATTGCCCTGATCGAAGCGGTGTGCAAGAGCGGCAGGGCCCAGCTGGTGCAGATGATCGGCAAGATGGCGCTCATCTATCGCAAGAACCCGCAGCCGAACAAGAACCTCTCCAACCTGCACCGCCACCAGGCCTGACACCGCCAGGCGGAGCCTTCAGCTCCGCGACTGGCCCGGCACCGGCTGCAACACCAGCAGCGCACCGCAAAAACCCAACAGCAGGTAGACGAAGCGCGGGGCGAACTCCGCGCCGGGCAGGCCTGCGCGCAGCAGCGGGTAGGTTGCCGAGATCAGCAGGATACCCAGCAGCAGCCGACCGCGCGCTTGTTGCCACAGGCTCGGGAAACCCTCGGCCTGCGCCAGGATCAAGCCCTGCAGCACCACGCAGAACGCCGCGAAGGCTACCAGCAGCGCACGCAATCCGGCGCCGACCTCCTCGACCAGCAAGGGCGCCAGGCCGATTCGCTGCAGCGCGGGCACCACCACGAAGTGCAGCAGCCACAGACCGCCGACCCAGAAGGTCTGCGCCAACCGCCAGGCGGCGGCACCGGCCCGCAGGCGCAGGCGCAGGTCAGATATGGCGAACCTCGACGATCTCGTACTCGACCAGACCGCTGGGCGTCTTCACGCCCACGGCGTCGCCTTCCAGCTTGCCGATCAGCGCGCGGGCGATCGGTGAACTGACCGACAGCTTGCCCTGCTTCACGTCGGCCTCGTCCTCGCCGACGATCTGGTAGGTGACGCTCTCGTCGGTCTCGACATTGGCGATCTCCACGGTGCTGCCGAAGATCACCTTGCCGGTGTGCTCGATGGTCGTCACATCGATCACCACCGAGTTCTGCAGGCGGCCTTCGATGTCGCGGATGCGCGCCTCGACCATGCCCTGCTGCTCGCGGGCGGCGTGGTACTCGGCGTTTTCCTTGAGGTCACCCAGCTCGCGAGCGGTGCCGATGTCCTGGCTCAGCTTCGGGCGGACGACCTTGGTCAGGTGGGCGAGTTCTTCTTCCAGGGCGCGGGCGCCCTGCACGGTCATGGGGTACTTGGTCATGCGTTGATTCCTGCGTGAAGGTCCTGCAGACGGCGCACGGTCTTTTCCGGACCGAATTTGAGCGCTTCACAGATCGCCTGGCCACCGGCGATGGTGGTGGTGATGCAGATCTTGTGCTGCAGAGCGTTACGACGGATGGAGTAGGAGTCGGCGATGGATTGGCGACCCTCGGTGGTGTTGATGATCAGGGTGACTTCGTCGTTCTTGATCATGTCGACCACATGAGGACGGCCCTCGGTCACCTTGTTGACGCGCCGCACCGGCAGGCCGGCAGCCTCGATGATACGCGCCGTGCCGGCGGTGGCGACCACTTCGAAGCCGAGGCCGACCAGGTCGCGGGCAACCTGCTCGACGAACGGTTTGTCGTCGTCGCGCACGCTGATGAAGGCGCAGCCGGCGTTCGGCAGGATTTCGCTGGCGCCCAGCTGGGCCTTGGCGAAGGCCTCGGCGAAGTTGTCGCCGACGCCCATCACCTCCCCGGTGGATTTCATCTCGGGGCCGAGGATCGGGTCGACGCCGGGGAACTTGGCGAAGGGGAACACGGCTTCCTTGACGCTGAAGAACGGCGGGATGATTTCCGTGGTGAAGCCGATCTCCTTGAGCGACTTGCCGGCCATGACCCGCGCGGCGATCTTCGCGAGCGAAGTGCCGATGCACTTGGAGACGAACGGCACGGTGCGCGAGGCGCGTGGGTTCACTTCCAGCACGTAGATGTCTTCGCCCTGGACGGCCATCTGCACGTTCATCAGGCCGATCACGCCCAGCTCCAGCGCCATCTTCTTGACCTGGCTGCGGATCTCGTCCTGGATCGCCATCGGCAGCGAATACGGCGGCAGCGAGCACGCCGAGTCGCCGGAGTGAACGCCGGCCTGCTCGATGTGCTGCATGATCGCGCCGATCACCACGTCTTCGCCGTCGCACACCGCGTCGATGTCGACCTCGATGGCGCAGTTGAGGAAGTGGTCGAGCAGCACCGGGCTGTCGTTGGATACCTGCACCGCCTCACGCATGTAGCGCTTGAGTTCGTCCTCTTCGTAGACGATCTCCATCGCGCGGCCGCCCAGCACGTAGGACGGACGGACCACCAGCGGATAACCGATGCGCTTGGACGCGGCGATCGCCTCGTCTTCGCTGCGCGCGGTGGCGTTCGGCGGCTGGCGCAGGTTCAGGCGCTCGACCATCTGCTGGAAGCGCTCGCGGTCTTCGGCGCGGTCGATGGCGTCCGGGCTGGTGCCGATGATCGGCACGCCGGCTTCTTCCAGCGCGCGGCAGATCTTCAGCGGGGTCTGCCCGCCGTACTGCACGATCACGCCTTTCGGCTGCTCGACGCGGACGATTTCCAGCACGTCCTCCAGGGTCACCGGCTCGAAGTACAGGCGGTCCGAGGTGTCGTAGTCGGTGGAAACGGTTTCCGGGTTGCAGTTGACCATGATGGTCTCGTACCCGTCTTCGCGCATCGCCAGCGCGGCGTGCACGCAGCAGTAGTCGAACTCGATGCCCTGGCCGATACGGTTCGGCCCGCCGCCGATCACCATGATCTTGTCGCGGGTCGACGGATTGGCCTCGCACTCTTCCTCGTAGGTCGAGTAGAGGTAGGCGGTATCGGTGGCGAACTCGGCGGCGCAGGTATCGACGCGCTTGTACACCGGCAGCACCTTCAGCTTGTGACGGTGGCTACGCAGGTTCTTCTCGGTAACACCGAGCAGCTTGGCCAGGCGGGCGTCGGAGAAGCCCTTGCGCTTGAGCCGGCGCATCAGCTCGTAGTCGATGCTGGAAAGGCCGAGGGTCTTGACCTTCTCCTCTTCCTTGACCAGATCCTCGATCTGCACGAGGAACCACGGATCGATCTTGGTCAGGCCGAAGATCTTCTCCATCGAGTAGCCGGCGCGGAAGGCATCGGCGAGGTACCAGACGCGATCGGCGCTGGGCACGGTCAGTTCGCGCTTGAGGATGCTGTCGGCTTCCGGATTGCTCAGGTCGAGTTTCGGATCGAAGCCGGCGGCACCGACCTCGAGGCCGCGCAGCGCCTTGTGCATGGACTCCTGGAAGGTGCGGCCGATGGCCATCACCTCACCGACGGACTTCATCTGGGTGGTCAGGCGGGCGTCGGCCTTGGGGAATTTCTCGAAGGCAAAACGCGGGATCTTGGTGACGACGTAGTCGATGGCCGGCTCGAAGGACGCCGGGGTGCGACCGCCGGTGATGTCGTTCTGCAGTTCGTCGAGGGTGTAACCGACGGCCAGCTTGGCGGCGATCTTGGCGATCGGGAAGCCGGTGGCCTTGGAAGCCAGTGCCGAGGAGCGCGACACGCGCGGGTTCATCTCGATGACGACCATGCGGCCGGTGTCCGGGCAGATGCCGAACTGCACGTTGGAGCCGCCGGTTTCCACGCCGATCTCGCGCAGCACCGCCAGGGAGGCGTTACGCAGGATCTGGTATTCCTTGTCGGTCAGGGTCTGCGCCGGTGCCACGGTGATCGAGTCGCCGGTGTGCACGCCCATCGGGTCGAAGTTCTCGATGGAGCAGACGATGATGCAGTTGTCCTTCTTGTCGCGGACCACCTCCATCTCGTACTCCTTCCAGCCGATCAGCGATTCGTCGATCAACAGTTCGGAAGTCGGCGACAGGTCGAGGCCGCGGGCGCAGATTTCCTCGAACTCCTCGCGGTTGTAGGCGATGCCGCCACCGGTGCCGCCCATGGTGAAGGACGGCCGGATGATGCACGGGAAGCCGACCTTGTCGAGGACGCCGTAGGCTTCTTCCATGTTGTGGGCGATGCCGGAAACCGGGCAGGCCAGGCCGATGTCCTTCATCGCCTTGTCGAAGCGCGAGCGGTCTTCGGCCTTGTCGATGGTGTCGGCGTTGGCACCGATCATCTCGACGCCGAACTTCTCCAGGACGCCGTGCTTTTCCAGGTCGAGCGCGCAGTTCAGCGCGGTCTGCCCGCCCATGGTCGGCAGCAACGCGTCGGGGCGCTCCTTCTCGATGATCTTGGCCACGGTGGCCCACTTGATCGGCTCGATGTAGGTGGCGTCGGCCATCGCCGGGTCGGTCATGATGGTGGCCGGGTTGGAGTTCACCAGGATGACGCGGAAACCCTCTTCCTTAAGCGCCTTGCACGCCTGCGCGCCGGAGTAGTCGAACTCGCAGGCCTGGCCGATGACGATGGGGCCGGCGCCGAGGATCAGGATGCTTTTGATGTCTGTACGCTTGGGCATGGGACTCTCGTGCTCTACAAATCAGGTCAGGGTTGCGCCGGCCAGCTTGATGCCGAAACCGACGAACATGGCGCCCACGCCGGAGGTGGCTCCGGCAGACAGGCGTTGGCGCTGGCGGAACCACTCGGCCAGACGCACACCGCAAAAAATCAGGAAACTCAGGTACAGGAAGCTGATCGCTTCGAGGATGGTTCCCAGCACCAGGAACGACAGACCGGGGTAGGCATAGGCCGGGTCGACGAACTGGATGAAGAAGGAGATGAAAAACAGGATCGCCTTCGGGTTGGACAGGCTGAGGAACAGTGCACGACCGAACGGGTTGTTCACCGGCTCATGGCTCTCCAGCGCCTGCGACGGCACTTCCGGCGCATGCAGCTTGCGCCAGGCGCCGCGCAGCATGCCGATGCCGAGATAGAACAGATAGGCCGCGCCCAGGTACTTGAGCACCACGAACAGCATCGGCACGGTCTTCAGCAACGAAGCGATACCCAGCGCCGAGAGCAGCATCAGGATCGCGTCACCGAGGAACACCGCACTGGCCGCCCTGTAGCCGCGCGCAACGCCATGCTGCGCCGAGGTGGCGAGCACGAACAGCGAGTTCGGCCCCGGCAGCAGGACGACGAACAACGCACCCAGCACGTAGGTCCAGAGGTCGGTGATTCCCAGGCTTGGCAGCATCTCGTCTACCTCAGCGGCGCTCGGCCATGGCCGCGATGAAACGGTCGAACAGCGGCGCCACGTCATGCGGGCCGGGGCTCGCTTCCGGGTGACCCTGGAAGCTGAAGGCGACCTTGTCGGTACGCTCGATGCCCTGCAGGGTGCCGTCGAACAGCGACTTGTGGGTCGCCCGCACGTTGGCCGGCAGGCTCGCCTCGTCCACCGCGAAACCGTGGTTCTGGCTGGTGATCATCACCACGCCGGTCTTCAGATCCTGCACCGGATGGTTGGCGCCGTGGTGGCCGTTGGGCATCTTCACGGTCTTCGCGCCGGAGGCCAGCGCCAGCAGTTGGTGACCCAGGCAAATGCCGAACACCGGGATCTCGGTCTGCAGGACTTCCTGGATGGCCGAGATCGCGTAGTCGCACGGCTCCGGATCGCCCGGCCCGTTGGCCAGGAACACGCCGTCCGGGTTCAGCGCCAGGGCTTCGCTGGCGGGCGTTTGCGCCGGCAGCACGGTGATCCGGCAGCCACGCGCCACCAGCATGCGCAGGATGTTGGTCTTCACCCCGAAATCATAGGCGACCACGTGGTAAGGCAACTCGCCGGCGGGAATCTCGGCATGATCGTCGGTGCCCAGGCTCCACACGCTGGAACGCCACTCGTAACGCTGCTTGACCGACACCTCCTTCGCCAGGTCCATGCCCTTGAGGCCAGGGAAGCTGCGTGCCAGCTCGAGCGCGCGCTCTTCGGTGGCGTCTTCGCCGGCGAGAATGCAGCCGTTCTGTGCGCCTTTCTCACGCAGGATGCGGGTCAGGCGGCGGGTATCGATACCGGCGATCGCCACGGTGCCGTTGGCCTCGAGGTAGTCGGGCAGCGACTGCTTGTTGCGCCAGTTGCTGGCCAGCAGCGGCAGGTCGCGGATCACCAGACCGGCGGCCCAGACCTGACCCGATTCGGCGTCTTGCGGCGTAGTGCCGGTGTTGCCGATGTGCGGATAGGTCAGGGTGACGATCTGCTGGGCGTAGGATGGATCGGTGAGGATTTCCTGATAGCCGGTCATGGCGGTGTTGAACACCACTTCGCCGACGGTTTGCCCGTTGGCGCCAATGGATTCGCCGCGAAAAATGCTGCCGTCGGCAAGGGCCAGAATGGCAGGTTTAGGGGCAGGCATAGTCAGAAGACCTCCGGTAGATCAGGGCTGGAGCAAAACGCAGGTTGTAAAAAAGCGGGATGACGTGTGAAGGTCATCCCGCTTTTTGTTAATAGCCATCTGCGTAACTTTTAGTGGGCACACTAAAGCGGGCAGCTTACAGAAAAAGCCTTTCCCGGTCCAGCCGAAACCCGGGAAGAGCTCCAGGCGAGGGCGAAAAACGCGGCGCCTGGCGGACCAGGGCGTAGACGCCACTCAGGCCAGGCCGAGCACATCCTGCATGTCGTACAGCCCCGCTTCGCGCCCTTCGAGCCACAGCGCCGCACGCACCGCGCCCTTGGCGAAGGTCATCCGGCTGGACGCCTTGTGGGTGATCTCGACGCGCTCACCGTCCGCCGCGAACAGCACGGTATGGTCGCCGACGATGTCGCCCGCGCGCACCGTGGCGAAACCGATGGTCTGCCGGTCGCGTGCGCCGGTCTGCCCTTCACGCCCGTACACCGCCACTTCGCGCAGATCGCGACCAAGCGCCTCTGCGACCACTTCACCCATGCGCAAGGCGGTGCCCGAAGGCGCATCGACCTTGTGCCGGTGGTGCGCCTCGACGATCTCGATGTCCACCTCGTCGCCCAGCACCCGCGCGGCGGTGTCGAGCAGCTTCAGGCAGAGGTTCACGCCGACACTGAAGTTGGCGGCGAACACCAGCGGAACGTCTTTCGCCGCCGCGACCAGTTGCTGCTTCTCTTCCTGGCTCAGCCCGGTGGTGCCGATGACCATGGCCTTGCCGGCACGCCGGCAGATTTCCAGATTCTTCAGCGTCACCGAGGGGTGAGTGAAGTCGATCAGCACGTCGAACTCGTCGACGACCCGGCTCAGGTCGCCGGACAGCGGCACGCCGATGCGACCGATTCCGGCCAGCTCACCGGCGTCGGCGCCGACCAGGGTGCTGTCGGGGCGATCCACCGCCGCGGTCAGCCCGGCGGCGCCCGCGGTCTGCTGCACCGCCTCGATGAGGATCTTGCCCATGCGCCCGGCGGCGCCCATTACTGCAATACGTCGCATACATCAGCTCCAGCTGAGCGCGTCGGCCCGCGGCGTTCACACCACGACCCGACGCGAAGATTTACAGGTCGCCGAAGAAACGCTTCATGCCTTCGAACCAGCCACTGGCCTTGGGCGAGTGCGAGCTGTCGCTCTGCAAGCTGCCGCGGAACTCTTCGAGCAGTTCGCGCTGGCGCTTGCTCAGGTTCACCGGGGTTTCCACCTGCACCTTGCACATCAGGTCGCCGGCACCGCCACCGCGAACCGGCGCCACGCCCTTGCCGCGCAGGCGGAACAGCTTGCCGGTCTGGGTGCTTTCCGGAATCTTCAGCTTCACGCGACCATCCAGGGTCGGCACTTCCAGTTCGCCACCCAACGCGGCGTCGGCGAAGCTGATCGGCACCTCGCAATAGAGGTGCTTGCCGTCACGCTGGAAGATCGGGTGCTCGCGCACGTTGACCACCACGTAGAGGTCGCCCGCGGGACCGCCCATCGCGCCGGCCTCGCCTTCGCCCGACAAACGAATGCGGTCGCCGGTATCCACGCCCGGCGGCACCTTGACCGACAGGGTCTTGTGTTCCTCGACGCGGCCCTGGCCATGACAAGCCTCGCACGGGTCGGGAATGATCTTGCCGGCGCCATGGCAGCGCGGGCAGGTCTGCTGCACGGAGAAGAAGCCCTGCTGCATGCGCACCTGGCCGATACCGCCGCAGGTCGGGCAACCGACTGGCGTCGAGCCCTTCTTCGCGCCGCTGCCTTCGCAGACCTTGCAGTTGACCAGCGTCGGCACGCGGATGGTCACCGTGGTGCCGCGCACCGCTTCTTCCAGGTCCAGCTCGAGGGTGTAGCGCAGGTCGTTGCCCCGCGCCGGGCCACCGCGCGAACCGCCGCGGGCACCGCCGAAGAAGTCGCTGAACACGTCACCGAAAATGTCGGAGAAGCTGGCGTTGTTGCCGAAACCGCCACCACCGCCCATCTGCGGGTCGACCCCGGCATGGCCGTACTGGTCGTAGGCCGCGCGCTTGCTGGCATCGGAAAGCACTTCGTAGGCCTCGCTGGCCTCCTTGAACTTCTCTTCCGCCGCCTTATCGTCCGGGTTGCGGTCGGGGTGGTGCTTCATCGCCAGACGCCGGTAGGCCTTCTTCAACTCGGCTTCGCCGACACCGCGCTCGACACCCAGAATCTCGTAATAATCTCGTTTAGCCATAACCCTCAAATTCCTCCAGCAGCCTGTTCATTGGCGCAACAGACTTGTCGCTCCACCAGATACGCCAACGCGGGAGCAAGCTCCCGCGCGGCGTGTCTGGACGCGCGAGGCTAGAACCCCGCGCCGTGGAGCCGAAGCAAGCGATGCTTACTTGTTGTCCTTGACCTCTTCGAACTCGGCGTCGACCACGTCGTCGCCGCTCTTCGCCTCGGCCCCGTCCTGGGCAGGCTCACCGGCCTGCGGCTGCTCGGCATACATTTTCTGCGCCAGCGGAGCGGAGGCCTGGGACAGTGCGGTCATCTTCGCTTCGATTTCCGCCTTGTCGTCGCCTTTCACCGCCACTTCGAGGTCGCCGATGGCTTTCTCGATGCTGGCTTTCTCGTCGGCGCTGACCTTGTCGCCCGCCTCGACGATCATCTTGCGGGTGGCATGCGCCAGTTGGTCGCCCTGGTTGCGTGCACCGGCCAGCTCTTCGAACTTGCGGTCTTCCTCGGCATTCGCCTCGGCGTCGCGGACCATCTTCTCGATCTCGTCATCGGACAGGCCGGAGTTGGCCTTGATCACGATCGACTGGGTCTTGCCGGTGGCCTTGTCCTTGGCGCCCACGTGCAGGATGCCGTTGGCGTCGATGTCGAAGGTCACCTCGATCTGCGGCACGCCACGCGGAGCCGGCGGAATCTCGGCCAGGTCGAACTTTCCGAGAGACTTGTTCTGCGCGGCCTGCTTGCGCTCGCCCTGCAGCACGTGAATGGTCACGGCGCTCTGGTTGTCGTCGGCAGTCGAGAACACCTGCGACTTCTTGGTCGGGATGGTGGTGTTCTTCTCGATCAGCGGGGTCATCACGCCGCCCATGGTCTCGATACCCAGGGTCAGCGGCGAAACGTCGAGCAGCAGCACGTCCTTGACGTCGCCGGCCAGCACGGCGCCCTGAATGGCGGCGCCCATGGCCACGGCTTCGTCCGGGTTGACGTCCTTGCGGGCTTCCTTGCCGAAGAAATCGGCCACGCGCTTCTGCACCAGCGGCATGCGGGTCTGGCCGCCGACCAGGATCACGTCGTCGATGCTACCCACGTCGATGCCGGCGTCCTTCAGCGCCAGACGGCACGGCTCGATGGTGCGCTCGACCAGGTCCTCGACCAGCGACTCCAGCTTGGCACGGGAGATCTTCACGTTGAGGTGCTTCGGACCGGTCGAATCGGCGGTGATGTACGGCAGGTTGACGTCGGTCTGGGAGCTCGACGACAACTCGATCTTGGCCTTCTCGGCAGCCTCTTTCAGGCGCTGCATGGCCAGCGGATCGCCCTTCAGGTTCATCCCGGTTTCTTTCTTGAACTCGTCGACGAGGTAGTCGATCAGGCGGATGTCGAAATCCTCGCCACCGAGGAAGGTGTCGCCGTTGGTGGCCAGCACTTCGAACTGGTGCTCGCCGTCGACTTCGGCGATCTCGATCACCGACACGTCGAAGGTACCGCCGCCCAGGTCATAGACGATTACGGTGTGGTCGCCCTTGGCCTTGTCCATGCCATAGGCCAGAGCCGCCGCGGTCGGCTCGTTGATGATGCGTTTGACGTCGAGACCGGCGATGCGGCCGGCGTCCTTGGTGGCCTGGCGCTGGCTGTCGTTGAAGTAGGCCGGAACGGTGATCACCGCTTCGGTGACCGGCTCGCCGAGGTAGTCTTCGGCGGTCTTCTTCATTTTCTTCAGCACTTCCGCGGAAATCTGCGGCGGCGCCATCTTCTGGCCCTTCACTTCGACCCAGGCGTCGCCGTTGTCGGCCTTGGCGACCTTGTACGGGACCATCTGGATGTCTTTCTGCACGACGTCTTCTTCGAAGCGACGGCCGATCAGGCGCTTCACCGCGTACAGGGTGTTTTGCGGGTTGGTCACCGCCTGGCGCTTGGCCGACTGGCCAACCAGCGTCTCGCCGTCGTTGGTGTAGGCGATGATCGACGGCGTGGTGCGCGCACCCTCGGCGTTCTCGATGACCTTGACGTTGCCGTTTTCCAGAATTGCGACGCAGGAGTTGGTGGTCCCCAGGTCGATACCGATGATTTTGCCCATGTCTTCTCTCTCCGAAACTTGGTTTTAGCGCGCCCCGCAGCGGGTCGCGGTAGCTCTATTCGCTTGACTAAACAGATGGGGGCCAGCCGGCCGATTTCAAGCCTTCTCGTTGATCGAAGGCGGCGCTTCGCTTGGCGCCTTGCTGACCACCACCATCGCCGGGCGCAGCAGGCGCCCGTTGAGCAGGTAACCCTTCTGGAACACCTTGAGCACGCTGCCCGGCTCGGCATGGGTGCTTTCTTCCATGGCCATCGCCTGGTGGTGTTCGGGGTTGAACGGCGCGCCGTGCGGATCGACCGCCTCCAGCTGATAGCGCTTGAGGGTGTCGTGGAACAGCTTGAGGGTCAGCTCCATGCCTTCACGCACGGCCTTGATCGACTCGTCGTCGGGGCTGGACAGCTCCAGGCCTCGTTCGAGACTGTCGACGACCGGCAGCAGGTCGCTGGCGAATTTTTCCAGCGCGAACTTGTGCGCCTTCTCTACGTCCTGCTCGGCGCGGCGGCGCACGTTCTGCAGATCGGCAGCGACACGCAGGGACTGGTCCTGCGCCGCCGCCAGTTGTTCTTCGAGCGCCTGCACGCGGGCGCCCAGGTCCTCCGAAGACTCTACCGGCGCGTCCGCGCCCGTGTCCGGGGATTGGGGGTCCAGATTATGTTCGTCAGCCATGCATTCCTCCTCTTGATCGGTCGCCGGTCGTGCCGGGCGCTTCTGTCCGCCTATATGGGGCCGCATTCGCCCGCTTCAAGGGCGCCGACCCGGCATCCCGGCCAACAAGCCCCCCAACCGACGGAACGGATTGTCAGGCGCCACACAACCACTGTATAAATACCCAGCCATCACGTCGGGAGTATTCATCATGCTGGTGCACCTGTCCGTTCATAACTACGCCATTGTCGAACACCTCGATCTCGAGCTGGACCGCGGCATGAGCGTGATTACCGGCGAAACCGGCGCCGGCAAGTCGATCATGCTCGACGCCCTCGGCCTGACCCTCGGCGACCGTGCCGACAGCGGCGCCGTCAGGCCGGGCGCCGACAAGGCGGACATCCTCGCCAGCTTCGACCTCGGCGACATCCCCGAGGCGCGCGTCTGGCTCGCCGAGCGCGACCTGGACAACGATGGCCCGTGCATCCTGCGCCGGGTGATCACCGCCGAAGGCCGTTCGCGCGCCTACATCAACGGGGCGCCCTGCCCGCAGGCCGACCTGAAAAGCCTCGGCGAGCTGCTGATCGACATCCACAGCCAGCACGAGCATCAGTCGCTGCTGAAGGCCGACACCCACCGCCGCCTGCTCGACGAATTCGTCGGTGCCAGCGAGCTGGCACGCCAGGTCCAGCTCGCCGCCCAGCGCTGGCGCCAGACCCGCCAGGAGCTCGAGCGCATCTCCAGCAGTGGCGACGAACAGCGCGCCCGCCACCAACTGCTCAGCTATCAGATGGAAGAGCTGGAAAACCTCGCCCTCGGCGAACACGAGCTGGAGGAACTGGAACAGGAACACAAGAGCCTGACCAACGCCGAAAGCCTCCTCGGCGCCTGCCGCCACGTCATCGAACTCTGCGCCGAGAGCGACTCCGGCAACGTGCTCTCCGCCCTCACCGCCAGCCTGCAGCGCCTGGGCAACCGTTCCAGCCAGCCCGGCGCGCTCAACGAGGCCGCCGAACTGCTGTCCAGCGCGCAGATCCAGGTCGAGGAAGCCGTCGGCGAACTGAACCGCTTCCTCGATCATTTCGACGCCGACCCGGCACGCCTGCAGACGCTCGAGGAACGCCTCGACGCCATCTATACCCTGGCCCGCAAGCATCGGGTGCAGCCGGCGGAACTCGCGGCGCTGCAGCAACGCCTGCTCGACGAACTGGAAACCCTCAATGCCGATGACGAAGCCCTGGAGCGGCTGGCTCAGGAGCTGGCCTCCTACGCGCGTCACTACCAGGAGAAAGCCACCGAACTCAGCGGCCTGCGCAACGAAGGCGCGCCACGCCTGGCCAGCGCGGTCGAAGCCGAGATGCAGCGCCTGGGCATGCCCGGCGGACGCTTCGCCATCGAACTGCGCGAGATTGCTGCGACGGACCCGCACCCGACCGGACTGGAGCAGGTCGAGTTCCTGGTCAGCGCGAACCCCGGCCAGCCACTCAAGGGCCTGGCCAAGGTGGCATCCGGCGGCGAACTCTCACGAATCAGCCTGGCGGTGCAGGTCATCACCGCACAGACCTCGAGGGTCCCGACGCTGGTGTTCGACGAAGTGGACGTGGGTATCGGCGGACCGACCGCGGAAGTGGTCGGTCAGCTGCTGCGCCGCCTCGGCGAGCGAGGCCAGGTGCTCACGGTGACCCACCTGCCGCAGGTTGCCGCGCAGGGCCATCAGCATCTCTTCGTGCACAAGGCGCGCGGCAGCGATGAAACCCGCACCGCGGTGGCCAAACTGGATGCGCCGGGCCGCGTGGAAGAGATCGCGCGGATGCTCGGCGGCGTCGACCTCACGGAGGAATCCCTGGCCCACGCGCGGAAAATGGTCGAAACGGCGAACGGCTGAGCATCAGGAACGATGACGCAGACACGAAAAAGGCGACCCTCGGGTCGCCTTTTTCACAACGGATTGATCACTTCTTGTTGGTGCGCACGTAGAGCACCAGATTGTGATCGACCAGCTCGAAACCGTGTTCGAGCACGATTTCCTTCTGCCGCCGCTCGATCTCGGCATCCATGAATTCGATGACTTCCCCGGTATCCACGCAGACCATGTGATCGTGGTGGCCGCTGTCCGCCAGTTCGAACACGGCGTGGCCGCCGTCGAAGTTGTGCCGAGTGACCAGACCGGCCGCCTCGAACTGGGTGAGCACGCGATAGACGGTAGCCAGGCCGACGTCCTCGCCCGCCTCCATCAGTGCTTTGTAGACGTCTTCAGCGCTCATGTGGCGCTGATCGGTCGAGTCCAGCATCTGCAGAATCTTGACCCGCGGAAGGGTTACCTTCAGGCCAACTTTGCGAAGTTCGTTATTTTCAACCATGGTCAGCTTTCTCGTGGCTGCTGCTTCGCAGCACCTTCCAATGCAAGTATGATCGGGGTTTTCGTGGCCCAGCCAAGATAGTGGAAGTAACCCACCGATGCAAAACACCAAGCTCCTGATTACCAGCTTTAGCCTAGTGGGGCTGTTGGCTCTCGCCGGCTGCTCGTTCCCCGGCGTTTACAAGATCGACATCCAGCAGGGCAATGTCGTAACTCAGGACATGATAGACCAGTTGAAGCCTGGAATGACCCGTCGCCAGGTGCGGTTTATCATGGGCAACCCGCTGCTCACCGACACTTTCCACACCAATCGCTGGGATTATCTGTACAGCATCCAGCCTGGCGGACGTCAGCGCCTGCAGGAGCGCGTCAGCCTGACTTTCGACCAGAACGACCTGCTGGTCGGCCTGAACGGCGACTTCATGCCGGGCGTCAGCCGCGACGAAGCGATCCTCGGCACCGACGGCAGCACCCAGCCGCAAGCGCCGAGCCAGCAACCGCAGAAGAGCGAAGAGAAGCCGGCACCCGGCTCGCTGCTCGAGCAGATTCAGCGCGACGTCGACGATGTCAAGTCGGTCCCGGTACCGACGCCCACGCCGCTGGAAACCTCGCCGCAGTAAATCAGGCATGAAAAAGCCCGGCTCGCCGGGCTTTTTCATGCCTGGGATTCGCCCCGCTCGCGTAGACGGGCCTTTTCCGCGCGCTGCTTGCGCACTTCCTTGGGGTCGGCGACCAGCGCCCGGTAGATTTCGACCCGGTCGCCGTCCTCCAACACGCGTCGCTGCGGATCGGCCAGCACCTTGCCGAAGATCCCCAGCGGGCTGCCCTGCAGGTCCAGCCCGGGAAATTCCGCGTCCATGCCACTGGCGACGACCACCGCTCGAGCATCGCTTCCCGGCGGCACCTCGCGCGTCAGCAACACCTGCCGATCCGCCTCCGCGTAGACCACCTCGACGCGAATCATGGGGTCAGCCGTAGAGCTGCTTGGCGCGCTGGCAGAACGCATCGACAAGCGTATTCGCCGCCTGGTTGAACAGCGGGCCGAGCGTTGCCTTGACCAGCGGACCGGCATAATCGAAGGTCAGGTCGAGGCTGATCTTGCAGGCCTTGTCGGTCAGCACCTTGAACTGCCAGACCCCGTGCAGCTGGCTGAACGGACCCTCTTCCAGGTCCATCACGATGGTCTGCCCGGGCGTCAGCGTGTTGCGCGTGATGAACTGCTGACTGAGCCCGGCCTTGGCCACGCTGAGGCTGGCGCGCATGGAGGTGGGGTCGGCATCCAGCACCGCGCTGGCGGAGCACCAGGGCAGGAACTCCGGGTAGCGCGCCACGTCGTTGACCAGGTCGTAGAGCGCCTGGGCCGGGTACGGCAGCAAGGCCGAACGTTGAATATGGGTACTCATTTTCTACCTGTTCAGTTCCACAACTGGGCGGTGAAGACGACCAGAATGCCGAATGGTGCCACATATCGCATGAGGAGGAACGCCAGCGCGAACAGCCGCGGGCTGCGCATCGCCAACTCGTCGCGCACCGCATCGCGCCCCATGATCCAGCCGGCGAAGACCACGAAACACAGCCCACCGAGCGGCAACATGATCCGCGAGGTGAAGAAGTCGATCACGCCGAAGAAGTCCAGCCCGCTCGCCGCGCCCCATTGATAAAGCGAGAAGCCGCCGTTTTCGCGGACGAAGAATTTCGCCTGCTTCCAGATATTGAAGGAGAACACCGTGCCGAGACCGACGAACCAGCAGACGAACGCCAGCACGCTGGTGATCCACAGTCGCGAACGGCGGCTGCGCTCCACCAGGTAGGCGACCATCGGTTCGAGCATGGAGATCGCCGAGGTCCAGGCGGCGATCAGCACCAGGATGAAGAACACCACACCCATCACCTGGCCGAAGCCGACGTTGCCGAATGCCAGCGGCAGGGTGACGAACATCAGCCCCGGCCCTTCGCCCGGGTTCAGCCCGGCGGAAAACACGATGGGGAACAAGGCCACGCCGGCCAGCAGCGAGACGAAGGTATCCATCAGCGCCACGGCGATGACGGTGGCGCCGATGGAGGTGTGCTTCGGCATGTAGGCGCCGTAGATCATGATCGAACCGACCCCCACGCTCAGCGAGAAGAACGCGTGGCCCATGGCGGGCAGCGTTCCCTCGAGCAGCCGCGAGGTATCGAAATTGAACATGAAATGCAGGCCCTGCATGAAATGCCCGGTGGTCATGCTATAGCCGAGCAGGATCAGCAGCAGGACGAACAGCAGCGGCATCATGATTCGCAGGCTTTTCTCGAGCCCGGCGACCACGCCCTTGGCGATCACCCAGGCCGACAACGCCATGAACACCGTGTGCCAGAGGATCATCCGCCAGGGATCGTCCACCAGCGCGCCGAACAGCGCCGCGCCACGCTCGGCGGTGGCGCCCTGGAAGTCGCCGCGCCCGACTCCGAGGATGTAATCCAGCGACCAGCCGCCGACCACGCTGTAGAACGAAAGGATCAGCAGCGCGGTGATCATCCCGGCGAAGGCCGCCCAGGACCAGACGGGCGTATGCCCGGCGGCGACCGCCAGCTCACGCAGCGCGTTCGCCGGACTCTGCCGCGCGCGCCGGCCGATCAGGGTTTCGGCGAGCATCACCGGCAGACCGATCAGCGCGATGCAGGCAAGGAACACCAACACGAAGGCGCCGCCGCCGTAGACGCCGGTCATGTAGGGAAATTTCCAGATGCTGCCCAGACCGACCGCGGAACCGGTAGCCGCGAGGATGAACACCCAGCGACTGGTCCAGCCGCCGTGCACTGAAACCTTGTCCATCGATTGCTGCCCACCCGGTCAAAAAAGAGCGCGCATTGTCCGGGTTTCACCCAACCCCCTCAAGCGCACGTCTGCGGCATAGCCGCGCCGTTGTCGACTCCCTATAATGCCGCCCCTATGGCCAAGCAAAAGAAAACATCTCCGGGTTCCATCGCGCAGAACAAGAAGGCACTGCACGACTTTTTCATCGAGCAACGCTTCGAAGCGGGCCTCGCTCTCGCGGGCTGGGAAGTGAAAAGCCTGCGCGCCGGCAAGGCGCAGTTGGTCGACAGCTACGTGCTGCTCAAGGACGGCGAGGCGTGGCTGATGGGTTGCCACATCACGCCGCTCACCACCGCCAGCACCCACGTCATCGCCGACCCCACCCGCACGCGCAAGCTGCTCCTGCACAAGCGCGAACTGGGCAAGCTGTTCGGCGCCGTGCAGCAGAAGGGCTACGCCTGCGTGGCGCTGTCGCTGCACTGGAAGAAGCACCTGATCAAGTGCGACATCGCCCTGGCGAAGGGCAAGAAGGAGTTCGACAAGCGCCACACCGAGAAGGAGCGCGACGCCGATCGCGAGGTGCAGCGCGCGATGCGCACCAAGGGCAAGGACGAGTAATCGCCGCCCGCCTTCGGACGGCTCCGCGGGTTTCCAGCCCGCGCCGTCCGAACCTCATCTAACCGCTACAAGCCCTGACGACGCTGCGCCCGCGCCACGCGCTGGGCTTCCTGCTGGGCTTCGGCGAGCACTTCCTGAACGTAGTGGATGTGCCGGTTGGAGATATCCCGGGCGTCTTCGGCCCGTCGCTCGATGATCGCGTCGAACAGCTCGCGGTGCTGCTTCATCAGCATGTCGCGGGTCTCGCTGCGGCGTTCGTACATTCCGCCGATGTTGGTCACCACGTTGCGCTTGAGCAGGTCGAACAGCGCGCGGATGGTGTGCAGCAGCATGCCGTTGTGGCTGGCCTCGGCGATCGCCAGGTGGAAGGAGGCGTCGGCCGCGCCCTCTTCGACGCTGACCTGCGGGTTGCGCAGGTAGCACTGCTGCAGCGTGTCGAATGCCGCGCGCAGGCGCTGGTGATCCAGCTCCGTGGCGCGAATGGCCGCGTAGTACGCGCAGGAGCCTTCCAGCGTGTGGCGAAACTCCAGCAGATCGCGCTGCGCTTCGTCGCTGCTTTCCAGCAGGTGCATGAGCGGGTCGCTGAACGCCGAGCCCAGGGTATCGACGACGAAGGTTCCGCCGCCGTGCCGACTCATTAGCAGGCCACGCGCGGTGAGCTTCTGAATCGCTTCGCGCAGCGAGGGCCGTGACACGCCGAAACGTTCCGCCAGGGCTCTTTCGGCGGGCAATCGTTCACCGGCACGCAAGGTGCCTTCGAGGATCATCGTCTCGAGTTGCGCAACGATAGTGTCCGACAAACGACGCTGACGAACCTGACCAAACTCCAATGACACCGTTCTCACCTCGAAATGGTCGCCGCTGTGGCGATCGTCAGGCAGCGGGCGCTACCCGCTGGGAAGACTAGACAGCCCGTTTACAGCCCACAAGAGACGCGGCATCCAGCGGTCTTCGACCAAAGTATGAGCCGCTCAAATTGACACCCACATAGCCCGCTTTTAATCTGGGCGCGTGACGCTGTAAATTGGTATTACCACTTTATCTGCACGCACCGGGACCCGCAACACCCTGCGAACCGGGCAGCTACAACCACAATAAACAGGGGAGTCCCCATGCAGACTTGGCAACAGATCTACACCCCGCTTGGCAGCCTGTGGCTGTCCGCGGCGGTCGCACTGATACCGATCGTGTTCTTCTTCCTCGGCCTCGCGGTATTCCGCATGAAGGGCTACGTCGCCGGGACCATCACCCTGGCCCTCTCCATGCTGATCGCCATCTTCGCCTTCGACATGCCCGTCGAGAAGGCGCTGGCCTCGGCCGGCTACGGCTTCGCCTATGGTCTCTGGCCGATCGCCTGGATCATCGTCGCGGCGGTATTCCTCTACAAACTGACGGTCAAGAGCGGCCAGTTCGAGATCATCCGCAGCTCGGTGCTGTCGATCACCGACGACCAGCGTCTGCAGATGCTGCTGATCGGCTTCTCCTTCGGCGCGTTCCTCGAAGGCGCCGCCGGCTTCGGCGCACCGGTGGCGATCACCGCGGCCCTGCTCGTCGGCCTCGGCTTCAACCCGCTGTATGCCGCCGGCCTGTGCCTGATTGCCAACACCGCGCCAGTGGCGTTCGGCGCGCTGGGTATCCCGATCATCGTCGCAGGCCAGGTCACCGGCATCGACGCGTTCAAGATCGGCGCCATGACCGGTCGCCAACTGCCGCTGCTGTCGCTGATCGTGCCGTTCTGGCTGGTGGCGATGATGGACGGCCTGCGCGGCATCAAGGAAACCTGGCCCGCCGCACTGGTTGCCGGTGCCAGCTTCGCCGTTGCGCAGTTCTTCACCTCCAACTTCATCGGCCCGGAACTGCCGGACATCACCTCCGCGCTGTTCAGCCTGATTTCCCTGACCCTGTTCCTCAAGGTCTGGCAGCCCAAGCGCAGTGGCGCCGCGGCCAAGGAAGCCGAAGTGGTCGGCATCACCGCGGGCGGCGCTGCCGTGGTCGGCGGTTTCGGCGGAGCCCGCTCCACGGTCGCCTCGCCCTACAGCTTCGGCCAGATCCTCAAGGCCTGGTCGCCGTTCCTGATCCTCACCGTGGTCGTCACCATCTGGACGCTGAAGCCGTTCAAGGCGATGTTCGCCGCGGGCGGTGCGCTGTACAGCAGCGTGTTCACCTTCGCCGTGCCCTACCTCGACCAACTGGTGATCAAGGTGGCCCCGATCGTCGCCAACCCGACGCCAATGCCGGCCGTGTTCAAGCTCGACCCGATCTCCGCCACCGGCTCCGCGATCTTCCTCTCCGCGGTCCTGTCGATGTTCATCCTGCGGATCACCCCACGAATTGGTCTGACCACATTCAAGGAGACCCTGGTCGAGCTGAAGTTCCCGATCATGTCGATCGGCATGGTGCTGGCCTTCGCCTTCGTCACCAACTACTCCGGCATGTCCACCACCATGGCGCTGGTTCTCGCCGGCACCGGCGCGGCCTTCCCGTTCTTCTCGCCGTTTCTCGGCTGGCTGGGCGTGTTCCTGACCGGCTCGGACACCTCGTCCAATGCCCTGTTCGGCTCGCTGCAGGCGACCACCGCGCACCAGATCGGCGTGAACGACACGCTGCTGGTGGCCGCCAACAGCAGCGGCGGCGTGACCGGCAAGATGATCTCGCCACAGTCCATCGCCGTAGCCTGCGCTGCGACCGGCCTGGTGGGCAAGGAATCCGACCTGTTCCGCTTCACCCTCAAGCACAGCCTGATCTTCGCCACCTTCGTCGGCATCATCACCGTGCTGCAGGCCTACGTGTTCACCGGCATGCTGGTGCACTGAGGCACTGACCGCGGTTGACTACGCTGTCAGAGCCACGCGGGACGGATGCCAGTCGGCATTCCGTTCCGCAGGCGTTTACAGCCACCTGGAGCGGGACATCCAGGCCCGTCGGCAGCGCCGCGACTCGCCGCGCATCTGCGCCGCAGGTGCACCGACATCCAGTTTCCCTGTCGAGGACGACGCCCACCTGGCGCCCGCCTCGCTTTCCCAAACGGTGTGAACACATGATCATCTCCGCCTCTACCGATTACCGCGCCGCGGCCAAACGCAAGCTGCCGCCCTTCCTGTTCCACTATGTCGACGGCGGCGCCTACGCCGAGTACACCCTGCGCCGCAACGTCGACGACCTGGCCAGCATCGCCCTGCGCCAGCGCGTACTGCGCAACATGTCCGAGCTGAGCCTGGAGACCCAGCTGTTCGGCGAGACCCTGTCGATGCCGGTTGCCCTGGCGCCCGTCGGGCTGACCGGCATGCTCGCCCGCCGCGGCGAAGTGCAGGCCGCACGCGCCGCCGACGCCAAGGGCATTCCCTTCACCCTGTCCACCGTGTCGGTCTGCCCGATCGAGGAAGTCGCGCCGGCGATCAAGCGGCCGATGTGGTTCCAGCTCTACGTGCTGAAAGACCGCGGCTTCATGAAGAACGCCCTCGAGCGCGCCAAGGCCGCCGGCGTGACCACCCTGGTGTTCACCGTCGACATGCCCACTCCCGGCGCACGCTACCGCGACGCCCACTCAGGCATGAGCGGCCCGAACGCCGCCCTGCGCCGCGTGGTACAGGCCATGACCCACCCGCTGTGGGCCTGGGACGTGGGCCTGAACGGCAAGCCGCACGACCTCGGCAACATTTCCACCTACCGCGGCCATCCCACCGGGCTGGAGGACTACATCGGCTGGCTGGCGACCAACTTCGATCCGTCGATCTCCTGGCAGGACCTGCAGTGGATTCGCGATTTCTGGGACGGCCCGATGGTCATCAAAGGCATCCTCGACCCCGAGGACGCCCGCGATGCGGTCAAGTTCGGCGCGGACGGCATCATCGTCTCCAACCATGGCGGCCGTCAGCTCGACGGCGTGCTCTCCAGCGCGCGGGCGATGCCGGCGATCGCCGATGCGGTCAAGGGCGACCTCAAGATCCTCGCCGACTCGGGCATCCGCAATGGCCTCGACGTGGTGCGCATGATCGCCCTGGGCGCCGATACCGTACTGCTCGGGCGTGCCTTCGCCTACGCACTGGCGGTGGACGGCGAAGCCGGCGTGACCAACCTGCTCAACCTGATCGAGAAGGAAATGCGCGTGGCGATGGTGCTCACCGGCGCCAAATCCATCAGCGAAATCAGCGCGGATTCGCTGGTCCGCGAACTGGGCGAATACCAGACCACCCGCCACGTCGACTAAACCGATGAGGCCGCGCGGCGCCCTCGCCGACGCGGCCCGCCACAACCGAACCTGGAGCCTGAATGAACACGTCCGTCGCCCTGCCGGCCGACTTCGTCGCCGCCGTCGAGCAGTTGATCCCGCGTGAGCGGCGTTTCGACGATCCGCTATCGACCCTTGCCTACGGCACGGACGCGAGCTTCTATCGCCTGATTCCGAAGCTGGTAGTGCGCGTCGAGTCGGAGCACGAAGTGGTCGCGCTGTTGCGTCAGGCGCAGGCATCCAAGGTCCCCGTGACCTTTCGCGCGGCCGGCACCAGCCTCTCCGGGCAATCGGTCAGCGACTCGGTACTGATCGTCCTCGGCGATCACTGGAACGCCCGCGAAATACGCGGCGAAGGCACGCAGATCCGCCTGCAGCCGGGCGTGATCGGCGCCCAGGCCAACGCCTGGCTGGCCCCGTTCGGACGCAAGATCGGGCCGGACCCGGCCTCGATCAACGCGGCCAAGATCGGCGGCATCGTCGCCAACAACTCCAGCGGCATGTGCTGCGGTACGGCGCAGAACACCTACCACACGCTGGCCGGCCTGCGCCTGGTGCTGGCCGACGGCACGGTGCTGGACAGCGAAGACCCGGCCAGCGTCGCTGCCTTCGAGCAATCCCATGCAGCGCTGCTCGAACAGCTGGCCGAACTCGGCCGGCAGACCCGCGCCAACACCGGGCTGGCGGCAAAAATCCGTCACAAGTACCGATTGAAGAACACCACCGGGCTGTCGCTCAATGCGCTGGTGGACTACGACCAGCCGCTGGACATCCTCAACCACCTGCTGGTCGGCTCCGAAGGCACGCTGGGGTTCATCAGCGCGGTGACCTACGACACCGTGCCGGAGTACCCGCACAAGGCCACCGCCTTCATCGTCTTCCCCGATGTGGAAACCTGCTGCCGCGCGGTGCCGGTGCTCAAGCAGCAACCGGTTTCCGCGGTGGAACTGCTCGACCGTCGCAGCATGCGTTCGGTGCAGGACAAGCCGGGCATGCCGGCCTTCGTGCAGACACTGTCCGAAGGGGCCTGCGCGCTGCTGATCGAGTCGCGCGCGGCCAGCCACAGCCTGCTTCACGAACAGCTCGGGCAGATCATGGCCTCGCTGGCCCCCTTCCCCACCGAGGCGCGAGTCGACTTCACCGAGGACCCGGTGGAATACGGACGGCTGTGGGCGATCCGCAAGGACACCTTCCCGGCCGTCGGCGCGGTGCGCGAGACCGGTACCACGGTGATCATCGAGGACGTGACCTTCCCGGTCGAACAGCTGGCCGAGGGCGTCAACCGTCTGATCGAACTGCTGGAAAAGCATCACTACGACGAGGCGATCCTGTTCGGCCACGCGCTGGAGGGCAACCTGCACTTCGTCTTCACCCAGAGCTTCGAGACGCCGGAACAGATCCAGCGCTACTCGGCGTTCATGGAAGACGTCGCGCAGCTGGTGGCGGTGGAGTTCGGCGGTTCACTGAAGGCCGAGCACGGTACCGGCCGCAACATGGCGCCCTTCGTCGAACTGGAATGGGGCAACGAGGCCTACCAGCTGATGTGGTCACTCAAACGGCTGCTCGACCCCAACGGCATCCTGAACCCCGGTGTGGTGCTCTCCGAAGACCCGGACATCCACCTGAAGAACCTCAAGCCGCTGCCGGCCGCCGACACCCTGGTCGACAAGTGCATCGAGTGCGGCTTCTGCGAGCCGGTCTGCCCGTCCAACGGGCTGACCCTGACCCCGCGCCAGCGCATCGTCATGTGGCGCGACATCCAGGCCAGGCAGCGCGCGGGCGTCGACACCGCCGAGCTGGAAGCCGACTACGCCTACCGTGGGGTGGACACCTGCGCCGCCACCGGCCTCTGCGCCCAGCGCTGCCCGGTGGGCATCAACACCGGCGAACTGGTGCGCAAGCTGCGCAGCGTGCACGCGCACCACGCCAAGGCCGCCACCTGGACGGCCGAACACTTCCGTACCGCCATGCTTGGCGCCCGCTTCATGCTGCACGTGGCCAATGGCGCGCGGCTGCTGCTCGGCGCGCCGCTGCTGGGCCGGACCTCCGCCGCGCTGAGCAAGGCCAGCAAAGGCCGCGTCCCGCTGTGGACGCCGGCCATGCCGCAGCCGATCCAGAAGCTCAACCTGCCGGAATCGAATGCCGACCAGCGCCCGCGCGTGGTCTATCTGGCGGCTTGCATTTCGCGTGCGATGGGCCCCGCGTCCGGCGACAAGGAACAGCTGCCGCTGCTCGACAAGACCCGCGCGCTGCTGGAGAAGGCCGGCTACCAAGTGGTCTTCCCGAAGAACCTCGACAACCTCTGCTGCGGCCAGCCATTCGCCTCCAAGGGCTACTTCGAGCAGGCCAACCGCAAGCGCCAGGAAACCCTCGACGCATTGCTCGAAGCCAGCCGCGGCGGGCTCGACCCGATCTACTGCGACACCAGCCCCTGCACCCTGCGGCTGGTCCAGGAGCTCGCCGACGAACGCCTCGACGTGCACGACCCGGTGCGCTTCATCCGCACCCACCTGCTCGACCGTCTGGACATCGTCCCGCAGGAAGCGCCGATCGCCGTCCACGTCACCTGCAGTACCCAGCACCTGGGCGAAGGCCCGGCGCTGATCGAAATCGCCAAGCGCTGCGCGAAGACCGTGGTGATTCCCGAAGGCATCCATTGCTGCGGCTTCGCCGGCGACAAGGGCTTCACCACCCCGGAGCTGAACGGCCACTCGCTGCGTTCGCTCAAGGACGCGGTGCAGCACTGCGACGAAGGCATCTCCACCAGTCGCACCTGCGAAATCGGCCTGACCCAACACGGCGGCATCGACTACCACGGCCTGGTGTATCTCGTCGACCGCGTCTCCCGCCCCCGAGCCACACCTCTAACTGTTTGATTGCACAAGTCTTTAGCCCCGTCACGTACGGGGCTTTTTTTCGCCGAAACAAACCTCAGCCAAGCGGCGCGAGAAAAAAATGAACCCCTGGCAATTCGCCGGAGTCCATTTTTGCAAGTCCGGTAATAAAAAGGACTTGTTCGAAACGGCCAGCCAAGGAAGCGAAAAACCTCTATCCAGAGCGCTTCCACGGTGAGTCAAACGGGTAAGCCAAAGGCGCCTGTGCCGAATCTTTGACCGAGGAGAAACACATGAAACGTACCGCGCTTGTTTTTGCTGCCGCACTGATGACATCGCCGGTTTTCGCCGCGAGCGACCTTTGTGATGTGAACCTGCAGAAGATCGACGACGGCATGACCACCGCCCCGACCCTGGGCGAACCGATGAAATCCGAAGTGGCCGAACTGAAGGCGGAAGCCATGAAGGCGCGCGACGCCGGCGACGAGAAAGCCTGCATCGCGGCCAGCGGCAAAGCTCTGCAGATGATGAAGGCCCCTGGTGACGGCGGCGGCAGCGGCAGCGGCCAGTAATCGGACCGTTCTGCTCACGCGGCCAGGAAGCCGGCTACGTGCCGGCTTCCTGGCGTAGCGGTCGACGCCGAAGGCCCGTTGCCGTAGACTACGCCGCTGCAACACCGTTACACCGTTCAGATTTTGGGGCCGATTAGGATTCGACGCCGGTAACAAAACTTGAGGGGCATGCCGAGTTGGTAACAGAACTCGTAAATCCACTGTTGCAAATTCATAGTTGCCAACGACGACAACTACGCTCTAGCCGCCTAAGTGCCGCTAGCTGTCCATAGGGGATGCCTGTAAACCCGAAGATTCTGGACAGTCAGATAGAACAGGATCGCCGCCAAGTTCGCTGTAGACGTAACGGCTAAAACTCATACAGCTCGCTCCAAGCGCCCTGCCACTCGGGCCGCGCGGAGTTAACTCAGTAGAGATGGCTAAGCATGTAGAACCGATAGTGGAGAGCTGGCGGACGGGGGTTCAAATCCCCCCGGCTCCACCAAATAAGCCCCTGATTTTCCTAGAGAAAATCAGGGGCTTTTCTTTGAGTATCGAAAAAGCTCTCGGTGCAGGCTCATGCAGTCGACGGCCCGAGTCATACCGCATCCTACAAGTCGCTGAGCCTGATTCAGATGAGTCCATGCAGCGAGGCAAGAGATGCTTTGGGTGGCCGTCGTGACCACGCATTCAAGAGGTTTGGGATGGGAGGACATCGGTCAGCCTATCCGACGTCCGCCGATCCCGTCAGATGTATCAGTTGACTTCCAGGGAGTAGGTCGGCCCCCAAGCTGACTGACCGGAAACTTTCCGGGCCTGCACCGTGATGGGTCGATAGGTCAATTGCTTGAGCACTCCCGCCATCTTCGGAAATCCGTAGTCTGCAGGATCTTGGGCGTGCAGGACCTGATCGACCTCCCCAAGTATCTTGACCATTCTGACTTGCTCTAACTCGCAGCGCATTTGGCGTTGCTGTGTTTGCTTACAACTCTCGGGGTCGTAGTTAATACTTGGCGGATCGGCAAAGAAACCGTCGATCAGCACCACCTCACCTGCCGCCACATCGAATGCAGCAAACTCCTTGGACAAATGAGCGGTCACCGTCCTGCCCTCGACTTCCCGCTGCGAGATAGTCTGCCGCCAGCCAGCAGCGCCCGTTTGCCGTTTTACGTCGTAAGTCTGCGTATCGACATAAGTGCACTCGCCGCTTACAACGCGAACTTGCGTGCAAACCTTTTGCTCGACCGTTTCCGTTCTATAAGTGGCATCCTCCCACTTCTGCCCACGGTCATACTCCGTGAAACTCTTGGGCTCGAACGTCGCGTATCCCATGGGTGAGGGTCTGCCACCCCGGTCGCCGGGAGTCGCAAAGGCCGGTGTCCTTGGCAAATCATAACCCAGGCTTGAAATCGAATAGCGCCCGGGATTTATCAGGTAGATCTTGTACAGCGTATGACCAAAAACCACCTGAAAATATGAGCCATGTTCCGTGCCTATATCGGTAGTTTTGGTGTCGTAGCCCACCTTGAACGAGGAAGAGGGATCGCGTGTATTCGTCCACTCCGTAACCGCCGAACGCAACTTCAAAAACTCCATCGTCGAGTCATTGTTTTGAAAGTCTACGTTCAAGCTGTCCAGGCTGGCGGTGGGCACCACCAGAATGACCTTTCCTGCTGATTTTGCGTTAGCGAAAAGATCATCTTCGACCTTGCGGCGCTCGGCTGTTTCGGTATCCAGGCCCGAGCCCTGGTCTGCACTGGCTTGCTGGACGGGTTTTATCGGTACACATCCCTGCAACGAGCTGAAACAGGCTGCCATGAAGGCAGCCGGAATCAATCCACACGCTGTACGAAGCATTTCAGCAACGGCCCGCGGCTTTGGTCAACGCATTGCACTGGGTGGAGTTCGTACTGGAATCCTGCACGCTTTCACCGTCGACCGGCCCCGAACACAGAGTGTCAGAATCCACAGCGCCATAGACCGACGTGTAATAGCAGTTATAAATACCTTTGCTGCTCTGCACTTTGAAGTTGACGGAGTCGAGGGTGGTGCTGCGATCCAGAATCTTCAATCGGTCTGGCGAAGTATTTAGAGCCACACCTGCTTTTTCCTGCAATTTGCTATCAGTCGCCATCGACGATGCGATACTTCCACACCCTGCCACCAGCGAAACGATAAAGCCGGCAAGTGCAACTTTCAAGAATCGTTTGTTTGACACGATGCAGACTCCATTATCAAAGTTCAAATAGCTCCTGCGGTCAGCAACCTTGCTGAAAACAGACTTTTCTTCACTGCCAAGCCCTGGATTTCATCAACATTCCCAGCAGCTGATCGAGGCTATTTCATGGAAACTGTAATAGCACTTTTATATCACTGGCGAGAGCAAAACCGTCGCCTTCGCGAGTGTCGCATACGACGTTGGCGGCGGCCAGTGCGCGACCACGGCCGCGGGCCTCTTGCCTGCCTGTAGTAGCGAGCCCCGATTCTGCGCCTCTCTTTTGGCCGGCCAAACATCCGTTCGATGATGTTCCGCTGGCGTACTTTGGACGATCAAGTTACCGAAGAGCGACATCCAGGAATGCCCCGGCCACTTTGCCCGGGAGTGCAGCTGAAGCTTCATGGACACGCCAGCGGAACATCGGTTCGCCACTGGCGCCGACTCTTAAAGTCCAGGCGGGTGAATGAATACGCCTGGCTTGCCGGGCCGAAGTCGGCACGCGCCAAGGATGATCGACGTCTAGCTGGAGTGATCAGCCACGCGTGACTGGAACGCAGGCGTCTACGGATAAATCCATGACGTTCTACGCGAGCTGGGCGAGCACGGCGGTAGATACGAGTTGCTCGGCGGCAGGTCGCGTCATCGATTCCGTCAGTCACTGCGTGGGTAGCGGAATGCGCTGCAGCACGTCGTCGTAGGCCGGCAGGTCCAGGTAGGCCGACACCTCGAAGGCCCTGCCGTCACGCATGTGGAAAATCCACGCGTAGCTGTTGCGATAGGGCCGACCGTCGCGGGCTACGCCGGCACCGTCCCACTGGATGATCACGTGGTCACCATCGGCCCATATCTGCCTGCTCACCGGACGCACCGGCGTGGACAGACGTGCAGCGAAGGGCTGCACCGCCTCGGACACGAAGGCGTCCAGGCCGTGATGAACGCCGGCGCTGGGGCCTGAGCCGTTGATGGTCCACACCACGTCGGGCGTCAGGATGTCGCGAAAGAAGGTATTGCCACCAGCCGCCCAGCGATCGAAGGCCTCGGTGACCGCCTGCCTGTTGCGGGCCTCGACGTCGCTGCTGGCATTGGCCGGTCCCGGTAGCAGAGCACCTAGTAACAGCACGCCGCCCAGGGCCGCGGCACGGGTGTTACGCAACGTTGGAATACGCATGGCTGAAATCCTCTTGTGGTTTTTCTGATCGGCCGCGCGCACGCCGGCCCTCCATAGAGAAGCCTGCCCTTGCGGTACGCCGTGGCCGTAGCAGGATCGTCCCGGTTTATTGCCCGATCCTCCTGTCGAAAAGCGTTGCAACACTTCGCTGGCCGCCGGCGTATCCGGGGAACCGCAGGCATGACCGGTGCAGATCGCCGCGCTTTACCTGCCAGGGCCGTCACTGAGAGGCGGCGATGCGCGAAGATGCCGTCAGGGCACTGAAGGGCCGGAGCTGGAGTCCCCGGTGCGATCGGTACGCGTGGTCCCACGCCTTGCATCGTGGCGATGACCACGCGCAGGCGATCCGCCCCGAGCGCACAGGGGCATCACCGAACCGGCGTCGAGCGCCTGCTCAACGCGTCGGCCTGCCTGCCCAGGTACCAGCCAAGCGCGCCCCAGGCCAGGGCGCAGGTGGCACCGACCAGCGCCACCGGCACCACGCCCTGGCCGAGCATGTCCAGGCCACTCTTCACCCAGCCGCTCAGGGCGTCGCCCGCCCGGTAGACGACCGTATCGATGAACCCCTTGGCCTTGTACTTGCTCTCGGCATCCAGCGGCGCGAAGAGCATCTCCCGGCCCGGTCGGACGAAGGCGTACTCACCGATGCGCCTGACGATCATCAGCGCCGCCAACAGGACGAACGTGGGCGCCAGGGCGAGACCGATAAAGCCCACGCAGACCAACACCGGCACGATCGCCAGCAGCATGCGCACCCCCAGCGTCCGAGCGATGCGCCCGATGATGAACAACTGCGCCAGCAAGGCTCCGGTCTGGACGATCACATCGATGATGCCGAACACCCTGATCTGCGAAGCGCGGTCCGGAAAGCGCTCGGCCACCAGGCGTGCCTGCTCGAAATACAGAAAGGTCGTCACCGTGGCGAGCAGGACGACGAAGACGGCGATGGCGAACAGATAAGGCGACTGCATGACCCGCGTCAGACCGCTGAACGGGTTGCCCGTCACTGGCTTGCGCGGGCTCTCCGTGACGGGCGCACCGGGTCTGCCGGCGCCACCGATTTCCCGCCAGCGCATCAGCGGCACTTTCAGTGCCAGCGCGACGCCCAGCAGCACGGCGGCCAGCAACACCAGCCCGGATTGGCCAACGGCTCCAACAAGCAGCGCGCTCGTCGCCGGCCCGACCAGGCCACCGACGCTCGCGCCCGCCGCAATGAAGGCGAACAGGCGCTTGGCCTGAAGCCCGTCGAACACATCGGCCATCAGGCTCCAGGCCACCGAGACCACGAACAGGTTGTAGACCGAAATCCATACGTAGAACACCCGGGCCAGCCAGACGTTGTCAGCGCTGAGCTGGAACAGTCCGGCGAAGGCCAGCAGGTTCAGACAGAAGAACCCGTAGACCCAATCGACGAAGTGAATACGCGGCACACGGGAGCTGAGCCAGGCGAACGACGGCACCGCCACCAGCATGACCACGAAGGTGACGGTGAATAGCCATTGCAGGTTCTCGATGCCGGCCATGATGCCCATCGACTCGCGAATCGGGCGCAGCATGAAATAGCCGGAGAACAGGCAGAAAAACAGCGCGAACCCCGCCATCGCAGGTTTCAGCTCGTGACGCTCGGCGTCGATGGCGGCGCCGAGGCGCTGTACCAGAGTGGCTGACAGCATGATGACTCTCCTCGCCTGGCGCCTGGCTTAGCGGTAGCTGACACCGGTCAGCTGTTCACTAACCGTCCATAGACGAGTGGCCGCCGCCGCGTCTTTCGCGGCGGCCGGTACGCTGGCCAGCCCCAGAGGACCGCGCTTTTCTCCCTCGCCCGTGGGGCCGTAGTAGGCACCTGGTTGCGCTTCGACGGCGGTGACTGCGTACAGCGTCGGCAGCGCACCCTGAGCGGCGGAGTGATAGCGCTCGCGCTCCTTGGCCCAGTTGCGTCCGAACGCGCTGTCCAGGCCCGGACCGCGCTCGATCAGCTCCGTCACGGCCACGCCAGGGTGAGCGGCGATGCTCCGAATCCCCCAGCCTTGCGCCTCGCTGCGGCGCTGCAGTTCGAGGGCGAACATCAGACCGGCCAGCTTGGACTGGGCATAGGACGCGTAGGGGTCGTAGGACCGCTCGGATTGCAGGTCATCGAAATCGAGGGTGCCGCGCGCGGCAGCGATGCTGGACAGGGTCACGACCCGCGCGTCATCGCTCTTGCGCAGCAGCGGCAGCAGATGGGCGGTCAGGGCGAAGTGGCCCAGATAGTTGGTGGCCAGTTGCAACTCGTAGCCATCGGTCGAGGCGACACGCTGCGGGGGAGCCATGATCGCGGCGTTATTGATCAACCCATCGAGGCGCGGCAGGGTCGCGCTGAGGCGTTCGCCGAGCGCCTGGACCGATGCCAGGTTGGCCAGGTCCACCGCCTCGAAGTGTACCTGGGCGTCGGCTACCTCCTGCTTGATACGGGCAATGGCCTCGTCGCCCCGTTGTGGGGTGCGTGCAGCAATCACTACCCGGGCGCCAGCGGCAGCGAGGGCCTTGGCGTCTTCGTAGCCCATGCCGCTGGTGCCGCCCGTGACGAGGAAAATACGGCCACTCTGCGAGGGCATGTCCGCCAGGCTCCAATCCGGTTTTGGCCGGCTCTGGGCGCTGGCGATGCCGACGTCCAGCAGGCAGCCCAGGACCAGACCGACGGTTGCAAGGCCTCTACGCCACGCGGCGCCGGCGATACGGATGGGATCCATCTGCAGGGTTGCACTTCTCATTGTTCGATCCTCACGTAGGGAATGACCTGACGAACCGCTACAAGGCGGTGCCGTCGACGTGAGGCATTGTTAACCCGTGGATTATCGCCGATAAGCCGCACCGAAATGGACGCTATGTACGCTCAACCGTACAATCCGCTCTTCCTTTTAGGAGAGCCGCCATGCGCCAGCCCAACCTGACCGATGTCGCCCTCTTCGCCGCGGTGGTGGAGGCGGGCGGGTTCCGGGTGGCAGCCCAGAAACGTGGCATGTCGGCCTCCTCCATCAGCGACGGTGTGCGCCGGCTGGAAAGCGATCTGGGCATCAGGCTGCTCAACCGCACGACCCGCAGCGTGGTCCCGACGGAAGTCGGTGCACGCCTGCTGGAGCGGCTACGCCCGGCTCTCGAGCAAATGAGCGCGGCCTTCGGCGACCTTCACGAAGATGCGCAGCGTCCTGTGGGGACCCTGCGCCTTAATGTACCGGTGCCCGTCGCGCGTTTCGTATTGCCCAAGCTGGTCCCTGCGTTTCTCGCACGCTACCCGGGGGTGAGCATCGAAGTGACGATGGATAACACCTTCATCGATGTCATCGCCGCCGGCTACGACGCCGGCGTGCGTTACGAGGAAAGCCTGGCCAAGGACATGATCGCCGTGCCCATCGGCCCGCGTCGCCAGCGCTTCGTAGCCGCCGCAGCGCCCGCCTATCTGGAGCAGAACGGCACGCCGCTGCATCCCCGCGACCTGCTCAATCACCGCCTGATCGGTCACCGCTTCGAGAGCGGCAAGCTGGGTGTATGGGAGTTCGAAAAAGACGCCGCGAGAATCCGCGTCCCGCCCCAGGGACCGTTGATCAGCTCATCCCAGGATCTGGAGGTGGGCGCTGCGCTAGGCGGCGTCGGGATCATCTACACCTTCGAGGAGTACCTGGGGCCGCTGATCGAGCAGGGCACGCTGTTACCGGTACTGGAGGACTGGTGGCAGGCATTCGACGGCCCCTACCTGTACTACAACGACCGCAGGCACGTGCCTTCGCCCCTTCGCGCATTCATAGATTTTCTGAAAACCGAAACCTGGGCGGGCTGAGTCGCCCGCGCCGGGCAGTCGCGGCGTGAACGTTACAGGCCGATGCTGTCGTCGCCCCCGCCCCCACATCCTCCACAGACCGCGCGTCAGTCTCGACGAAGGGCGCGATCCGTCGCGTCCTGCTCCCGGACACCGTACCGACTTGGCGAGCCAAACGCGGACTCCAGCGCCCCCTCAGCGGCAGGATTAGGCAAGACAGCCAGCGGATCGTGCTAACCAGCGACCTTCCCGTGCGTGGATGATGGTCGTAAGGCTATTGGCCGGGCGACGGGGTGCCAGGCCCTGCGCCGTAGCCGCTGCTACTTTTCCAGCATGACCTACCGGCACTCGAATGCCGGAGTCCCAATAACATCATCGTGACCAGCAGGTGAGCCATGGAATTGCGAATTAACCAGAAAACCTATCAGGTCGACGCCGAAGCGGACACGCCGCTGCTGTGGGTCATCCGCGATGACCTGGGGCTGACCGGCACCAAGTACGGCTGCGGCCTGGCGCAATGTGGCGCCTGCTCGGTGCTGGTGGATGGCAATGTGGTGCGCTCCTGCGTTACGCCGGTGGCCGGGGTGGTGGGGCGCGAGGTCACCACCATCGAGGCGATCGAGGCCGACGAAGTGGGCAAGCGCGTGGTCGCCGTCTGGGTCGAGCATCAGGTCGCCCAGTGCGGTTACTGCCAGTCCGGCCAGGTGGTCGCCGCCACCGCCCTGCTGAAGAACAATCCGAAGCCCGATGACGGGCAGATCGCCGCCGCGATGGTGAACCTGTGCCGCTGCGGCACCTACAACGCCATCCAGGCCGCCGTTCACGACCTGGCCGCGAACCTGGCCACGCCCGCTGCGCCTGCCGGGGGGAACGCCTGATGAGCGCCCGTATCGATAGAGAAGCTTCGCCGCTGGGTGAACCCATCAACCTTTCGCGCCGGCGTTTCCTGCTGGCCTCGGGCACGGTGACGGGCGCCCTGGTGCTGGGTTTCGCGCTGCCTTCGGGGTCTGCGCGGATGCAGGCGATGGCCGCCGAAAGCAAGGCGGCCGGCACCCAGGTGGGCGCCTTCCTGGAAATACGCCCGGACAGCACCGTTCGGCTTCTGTGCCCCTTCATCGAAGGCGGACAGGGCACCTACACCGCCATGGCGCAGATCGTCGGCGAGGAGCTGGACGCCGATCCCTCGACCTTCCTGGTCGAGAGCGCGCCGCCCGGCGAAGCCTATGTGGTGATGGAAAATGGCATGCGCATCACCGGCGGCAGCATGTCGGTGCGCATGAGCTACCCGACCATGCGCCGCCTCGGCGCGCTGGCGCGGGCCATGCTTTTGCAGGCCGCCAGCGCGCGGCTGAACGTCCCCGTGGCGGCGTTGACCACCGAGCCCGGCCGCGTGCTGCACCCGGTTTCGGGGCGCTCGCTGACCTACGGCGAGATGGCTGCGGATGCCCTCGACCTGCCCGTGCCGGATGTCGACAGCGTCACCCTGCGCGATCCCTCCCAGTTCCGCTGGATCGGCAAGCCGGTGCGCCGCCTGGACGCCTACGACAAATCCACCGGCAAGGCCCTGTACTCCATCGACATGCAGGTGGACGGCATGCTGCACGCCGCGGTGCAGCACGCGCCACGCCTGGGAATGACGGTGGGCGAGCTGCGCAACGAGGCGCAGGTCAAGGCGATGGAGGGTGTGCATTCGGTCCACCGCCTGCCCGGCGCCGTGGCGGTGGTCGCCGAGCGCTGGTGGCACGCCAAGCGCGCGGTCGAAGCCATCCAGGTGGACTGGCAGGAGGCCGCCGCCGATGCGACCGGGCGGGTGATGCCGGCGGACTTCTCCACCGTGGCCTACCGTGAGCGCCTGGCCAACGAACCCGGTCCGGGACGTGAAGCCGAGAAGGAAGGCGACTTCGCCGGCACCCTGGCCAAGGCGACCACCAGGGTCGAGGCCACCTACCACAACCAGTACCTCAATCACGCGCAACTCGAGCCACCGTCGGCCCTGGCCCGTTTCAATCCGGACGGCACGCTGGATATCTGGCTGCCCAACCAGGCGCAGGACATGTTCCTGGCCGATATCGCCAAATGCGCCGCCATCGACCCCTCCAGGATCAATCTGCATAGCCCGTTGCTGGGCGGTTTCTTCGGCCGGCACTTTCTCTACGAGACCGCCAACCCGTACCCGCAGGCCATCGAGCTGGCCAAGGCGGTCGGCCGGCCGATCAAGCTGATCTGGAGCCGCGAGGAGGAGTTCCTGCGCGACGCGTTGCGACCGATGGCGGTGGTGAAATTCCGCGCCGCGCTGGACGACAAGGGCCTGCCCGTCGCACTGGAGGCGGTCAGCGCCACGGAGGGGCCGACCGAGTCGCTCGCCGGCAAACCGGGCGACCAGCCCGACCCGACGGCGCTCGAAGGGCTGGCTGGCAAGTCCTATGCGATCCCGCACCGGCGCATCGCGCAGAACTATGTCAAAGGCCCGGTGGTGCTCGGCTACTGGCGCTCGGTGGGCAACTCGCTCAACGACTTCTTCTACGAGGCGTTTCTCGATGAACTGGCCGACAAAGGCGGGCAGGACCCGTTCGAGCTGCGCCTGCACCTGCTGCGAGACAACCCGCGCCTGACCCACTTGCTGCAGAGCGTCGTCGAGCTGTCCGGCGGCTGGAAGCGCGGCCCCTTCACCGCCGAGGATGGCTCGCGGCGCGCGCGGGGAGTGGCCATGGCCTCGCCGTTCGGCACGGAAACAGCGGTGGTCGCCGAGGTGTCCATCGAGAACGGGCAGGTGAAGGTGCATGACATCTGGCAGGCCATCGATCCGGGCAGCATCGTCAACCCGGCCATCGTCGAGGCGCAGGTGAATGGCGCGGTGTCGCTGGGCTTGTCCCAGGCGCTGGTGGAGGAAGCGGTGTACGTCGACGGCAAGCCACGCGGACGCAATTTCGATCTGTACCCGATCCTGCCGCCCGCGCGCATGGCACGCGTGCACGTCAAGGTGATCGAAAGCGGCGCCAAGATGGGCGGGATCGGCGAACCGCCGTTGCCGGCCGTGGCGCCCGCGGTGGCCAATGCGGTGGCGCGGCTGACCGGCCAGCGCATTCGCAGCATGCCCTTCTCGAGCTACACCTTCAGCCAACCCGCCTGACGGAAAGACCTGCCCATGAGCACACGGCCCTACACCAAAATCGCCGGCGCAGTCGTCCTGGCCGGCCTGGTTCTGCTGGCGTTGCTGGTCTGGTACGGCACGCGCGTGCCGACCTCGACGCTCGCCGACGAGGGAAGCGACACGCCGGACGCCGCCCTCATCCAGCGCGGCGAGTACGTGGCGCGCGCCAGCGACTGCGTGGCATGCCACAGCCTGCCGGACGCGGCACCCTTCGCCGGCGGGCTGAAAATGGCCACGCCCCTGGGGGCCATCTACGCCACCAACATCACCCCGGACGGGGCGACCGGCATCGGTGGCTACAGCCTGGCCGACTTCGACCGCGCGGTGCGCCACGGCGTGGCCCCGGAGGGTCGCCGTCTGTATCCGGCCATGCCGTATCCGTCGTACTCCAAGCTCAGCGATGACGATGTGCGTGCGCTCTACGCCTTCTTCATGCATGGCGTCTCGCCGGTGGCGCAGGCGAACAAGCCCAGCGAAATCCCCTGGCCGCTGAACATGCGCTGGCCCATCGCCCTGTGGAACCAGCTGTTCACCGAACCCGGCAGCTTCGCCGAACGCCCCGGGCAGAACGCGCAATGGAACCGCGGTGCCTACCTGGTCCAGGGCGCCGGCCACTGCGGCAGCTGCCATACCCCGCGCGGGCTGGCGTTCAACGAGAAGGCCCTGAGCGAATCAGGCGAGCAGTACCTGGCCGGCGCGCTGCTGGATGGCTGGTACGCCCCCAGCCTGCGCAACGACCCCAATACCGGGCTGGGTCGCTGGAGCGAGGCGGATATCGCGCAGTTCCTGAAGACCGGGCGCAACACGCATGCCGTGGTGTTCGGCTCGATGACCGAGGCGTTCAACAACTCCACGCAGTACCTGGGTGACGACGACCTCGCCGCCATCGCCCATTACCTCAAATCCCTGCCGGGCGACCCGCAGCGCGACGGGCCGGCCTGGCAGTACGAAGTCGCGGACGCCTCGGCATTTTCCGGCCCAGGCGGGCACCTGTACCTGACGCAGTGCGCCGCCTGCCACGGCCGGGACGGCAAGGGACAGGTACCCTGGATACCGCCGCTGGCAGGCGCGACCTCGGCGCTGACCACGGCGCCGGATTCGGCCATCAACATCAGCCTCAACGGCTCGCTGCGGGTGGTCAGCGCCGGCGTGCCGGACGCGTATCGAATGCCGGCGTTGCGCGGGCAGCTGTCGGATCAGCAGATCGCCGACGTGCTGTCGTTCGTGCGCACCACCTGGGGCAACCGGGGCGGCAAGGTCGACCCGCAAGCCGTGGCCAAGCTGCGCGCGCACACCGATCCGGCCAGCCCCACGCCGATCGTTCTGCACATGCGCTGAACGACGGGAGGCCCGATGGAAAGTATCGATCTGTTGGTGCTGCGCACCGCCCGCGACTGGCTGCGCGCGGGCGAGCGCGTGGTGCTGGTCACCGTCGCCCGCACCTGGGGTTCCTCGCCGCGGCCGGTGGGCTCGATGATGGCGCTGCGCAACGACGGGCGCGTGGTGGGCAGCGTGTCCGGCGGCTGTATCGAAGACGACCTGATCCAGCGCTACACCACGGCCAACGGCGCGGCGGGGTTGCCGCAGCAGCTCCCCGAGCGGGTTCGCTACGGCGTCAGCGCCGATGAGGCGCATCGTTTCGGCCTGCCATGCGGCGGCACGCTGGAACTGGTGATGGAGTTCATGCCGGCCGTGGAGCCCCTCGAGGACCTGCTCGCCCGGCTGGAGGCGGGCCAGCTGGTGCGTCGCCAGCTGGACCTGGGCACCGGGCAGGTCAGCCTGGAAAACACCGCGACGCCCGAGCAGTTCAGCTTCGATGGCCAAAGCATGAGCAGCACCCTGGGGCCGGGCTATCGCATGCTGCTGATCGGTGCCGGCGCGCTGGCCGAGTACCTGGCCGTAATGGCGCAGTTCAACGGCTTTCAGGTGACCCTCTGCGATCCACGCCCGCAGCACCTCGAGGGCTGGAGCGTGCCTGGCGTGGAGCGTATCCGCGCCATGCCGGACGACGTGGTCCGGGCGTTTGCCGCCGACGTGCGCAGTTGCATCATCGCCCTCACCCACGACCCCAGGCTGGACGACCTGGCGCTGCTGGAGGCTCTGCAAAGGCCGGCGTTCTACATCGGCGCCATCGGCTCGCGGCGCAACAGCCAGGAGCGGCGGCGGCGCCTGATCGAGCACTTCGGCGAGACCGAGCAATCGCTGCGACGCTTGCGCGGGCCGATCGGCCTGTACATCGGCAGCAAGACGCCACCGGAGATCGCCGTTAGCGTGATGGCCGAGGTACTGGCCGCGAAGAATGCCGTGGCACTGCCGGACGAGCTTTCCATCAGCCAGGCAAAGGCCCGCGACGACGTGCAACGCTGCGCCTGACCGGAGGCCTTGCGGCAAGTCCGTCACAGCCGCCCAAGGGAATTTCCCCGGCGTTCGTAGCTGACGCCGACAGTGAAGGCAAAGGGGAGAACAATTTCAGTAACAAAAAAACATCATTGACCAATTATGAACAATGATGCTCAATTTATTCCTCCCAATAAGAGGAATACCCAATGCCCCGGCCGCTCGTTGCGCTTCTATCGGTGGTCGCTGTTTCGATCCTCGGATTTCTGGCCCATGCCTATTGGCCAACGACTCACGCGGCGACGGCTCCCGAGGCCATCCACCGCGGCTCGCTGCTCATCGAGAATGCGACCCTCGTCGACCCGAGGACGGGCTCGAAAACGGCCGGCCAGTGGATCGCGATCCGCGAGGGGCGCATCGAGGACATCGGCCCCGCGTCGATGCGCCAGCGTTATCCGGCCTACCGGCGGGTGAACGCGGGAGGTCAGTTCGCGGTGCCGGGATTCAACAACATGCACTCCCATGCGCTTCAGTCAGAGAACGCTCCGGGCGTGCTCACGCTGATGCTCGCCGAGGGCGTGACCGGCTTTCGGCAGATGGCGGGGACGCCCGAGCTGCTCGCTCAACGGGCGGCGGGGCAGCTTCCCCTCACCGAGAAAGCCCCTGCCCTGCTGGCGATGCCCGCCGAGCCGCTGGTTCCCACCAGCGCCGGAACGGTGGACGAACTCGCCGACGTGTTGCGCCAGCAACGCGACGAGGGCGCGGACTTCATCAAGGTCGGCTGGGTGACCCCGCCGATGTTCTATGCCGCGATAGCGCAAGCCCGTGCGCTGGGCATCCCGATTGCCGGGCATGTGCCGGAAGGTGTCGACCCGTCGCGCGCCGAGCTGGCCGGCTTCCGGTCGATCGAGCACCTGGGCCCCGGCGACGTCATATGGATCGCCTGCTCCACGGAAAAGCCGGCCCTGCTCAGCGAGTCCATCGAGCACCCGACGCGCAGCATGCCGAGCTTCAAGCTTCCCAACTTCGCCGCGCCCATCGTCCAGGCCGCCATCGCGGGCAAGATGAAGCGCTACCTGATCAATCCCATCGTCGCGGACAGCCCGGCGCGGGTGGCACGCCTGCACGAGGCGATGACGAGTTTCGACCGGGCGAAATGCGACACGCTGGCGGAGCAGTTCGCCCGCAACGAGACCTGGATGGTGCCGACCCTGGTCAGGCTGCGCACGCAATACATGCAGGACGACCCGGCGTATCGGGAAGACCCGGCGATTCCCTTCATTCCGCCGGCTTCATACCAGCTATGGCTGGAGGTCCTGGGCGACTTCAACCGGCTGCCAGGCCAAACGAAGCAGATATACAAGGACGCCTATGCCAAGCAGAAGACCCTGACGAAGCTGCTCGCCGATGCCGGAGTGCCGATGATGACGGGAACCGACGGCAGCGGTCAGGCGCCGGGGCTTTCCTTGCAGCAGGAGTTCAAGGAGCTTGCCGCCGCCGGGTTGTCGCCGCTGCAGGTGTTGCAGATGACCACGACGCTCCCGGCACGCTTCATGAAGCGAACCGACAGCATGGGGCTGATCGCCAAAGACATGAACGCCGACCTGGTGCTCCTGGCCGCCGACCCTACCAGCAGCGTGGATAACCTGGACCGCATATCGGGCGTGGTTCGGGCCGGAAACTACTACTCCAGGGACGAGCTGGAGGCTTTCAAGAAGGCTATCGCCGACAACCCGGAGAGAACCCTGCCGGTGACGACGAGCGACGTCCACGCCGCCAACGGCGAGTGACGGCGCAGGCGGGATTCATCGCCCGTAGCGCTCCAACGCTTGCAGCCGGGGATCGCCAGGAGCCACCCGGCGCATCCTGCCGAGGTACGCCTGAGCCTCGGCCCTCTCGCCCTGCTTCGTGTGCAGGTAGATCAGCGCATAGAGCAGGTCGGGGTCGTCCGGGGAAATCTCCAGGCCGTCCCGCAGCACCTTCACCGCCTCATCGTGGCGCTGCAGGCGGGCCAGCAGCAGCCCGTCGTTGTAGCGGATGCGCGAAGAGCCGGGGATCGCGGCCAGGGCCTTATCCATCCAGACCAGCGCTTCGGCTTCCTGGCCGTTTTCCACCAGCAGCAAGGCAAGCATGTAGGCGAGATTGCCCTGGTCGGTGGTCGGCATCTTCCCGAGGTCCACACCTTCGCGCAGCAGTCGCTCGGCCTGGTCCGGATGGCCGAGGCTGTTCGCCAGGGTCACCAGGTTGATCCGGGCCGGGGAAAAGTAAGGGTCCAGCGTCAAGGCGCGGCGGTATTCCTCCATCGCCACGTCGGCGTTGCCCTGACGGGCCAGTAGCTCCGCCAGCTCGAAGCGCCCGCCGGGGAGGTCGGCGTTGCTCCGCAAGCGACGCTCGTAGTCCGCCAGTGCGGCGCTGAACCGGTCGCGCCGGGCTTCGGGTATCCGTTCGATCGGGACGTCCGCCAGCGCGCGCACGGCCTGATCACGCACCGCCAATGCGGGGTCCTCGATCAGTGGCAGCAGCGGCTTCACACGCTCCTGCGCCGGCATGCCGATGAAACCCGAAGCGGCATAGGCCCGAACCAGTGCGCTTTCGTCCCGAACGGCCCTGCTCAGCTCGGGAACGGCGACAGGCCCGAGCGCGGCGAGCCGCTCGACGCCGGTTGCGCGGACGATGGCCGGGTTGCTCTTGTCGTCGATCACCTGAACGAGCGGCCCCAGCGCGCTGCCCTCCCCGCGGCGTGAGGCCTGGAATGCCGCCGCGAATCCGGCGGGCCGAGGGCGCGGGCCAAACCAGCCCTCGATGGCTTCGGCGGCCCAGGCGGGCGACTTGTCCTGATGGCAGCGCGTACAGGCATCGGGGCTGGCCGTGTCGGGGGCGGCATCGGGACGCGGAATCCGTATCGAATGATCGCGGCGCGGATCGACCTGCATATAGGTCGTTTGCGGCATGTGGCAGTTGACGCACTGCGCGCCCGCCGTGCCGGCTAGGTGCCGGTGGTGGGATTCGCTGTCGTAATCCCGGGCCTTGAGCGCCGGGAACCGGTCCAGCGGAGGCTGGGTGTTGTGGCACTGCAGGCAGAGCCCGTTGCCCTGCATCCGCAGCTTGGTGGTGTGGGCATCGTGACAGTCGGTGCAGGCCACGCCGGCGGCGTACATCCGGCTCTGGGTGAAGGAACCGAACTCGTAGACTTCGCCCTTGATCTGCCCATCGGCGTGGTACATGTCTTCGCTCAGGATCGCCGGCAGGCTCTGATCCAGTTGCGGGTGGCCGGGTAGCTGCCCGACGCCCAGCGTCTGCCGCCGGCTGTGGCAGAACGCGCACTGCTCGACCTGCTGCCGGTTGTTCATCGAGCGCAGGTCCACCTGCAGTCCGTTGCCTTCGCCAGCGGCGCGCGGCGCCTCGGAACTGACCTTGCCACGAGCCCAGTCCACATGTGCCTGACCAGGTCCGTGACAGCCCTGGCAACCAACATTCTTCTCCTGCCAGGTGGTGGCGAAGCTGTCGTCCCGGTCATCGTAGCCCTTGAGTAGCCGGGTCGAATGACAGTCGGCGCACATGGCATTCCAGTTCTGGTAGCGACCGGTCCAGTGCAAGGGATCGTCGGGAGCGAAGCGCTGCCCGGGGTAGAGGGAGAACCAGCGCTGTCCGCCCTCCTCTCGCGGGCGGCTGTCCCAGGCGAGGGTCAGCGCCTGCAGGCGGCCGCGGGGAAAGCCCACCAGGTATTGCTGCAACGGGTAGTGACCGAAGGTGTAGCGGATGGGGAAGTCCGCCGGCTGGCCGTCTTCTCCCTCGAGGTTGACGAAGAAGTCCTGGCCCTTGCGAAAAAAGCGGGCCTTGACGCCCGCGTCCTCGAACAGCGTTCCATCGAACCTACCCAGCACGTTGTCCGGCGTCGCATCGCGCATCGCCCAGGCGTGGTCCGAATCCTTCCACGCGTTCGCCTGCGCCGAGTGACAGCCCAGGCAGCTGCCGGCGTCCGCGTAACCTTCACGCGCCGTCGCGAGTGCGGGAGGCTGGCCGGCGCCCTGGGCGATCCCCGCGCAGGCGCAGGCGATCACCAGCAGCATCAAGCCGATGCAGCGCATCCGCGGCAGGCCGCTTATCCAGGCGTCTCGCATTCCCGTCCTCATGTTCCGAACTCGGCTTCGATGGCTGCACCCGGTTTCCCGGGCAACGGGCCGCCCGGGAAGTCCCGGCGCGCAAACGGTAGTCGGGCCGTGCCACCCGCGCTACTACGCAGCGGGATCATCTTCGCCAAAAAAAGGCCGCCCGAAGGCGGCAAAGGCATCCAACCGATAGCGCCGGCGGTTCGCGTTCCTAGCGGATACCGACCTTGCGCAAGGCGGACGGCGTGTACTCCGAAGACGACACCACCGAGCCGAAATCGACCTTCGAACGCTCTTCGTTACGCAGGCCGGAGACGATGTAGCGGCCATTCTGCAGGTCATACAGCGTCGAAACGCTCAGCCAGGGAATCTGTTTGTCGTACATCTGGATCGTAAAACCCTCGCCGACTCGCCACAGCGCGCCCCTATTGTCGTAGAGGTCCGCAATCGAGATCTGCCAGCTGTCCTCGTCGACATAGAACTTGCGCTTGGCGTAGATGTGTCGCTGCCCCTCTTTCAACGTGGCCTCGACGACCCACACGCGATGCAGTTCGTAACGGGTCAGGTCCGAGTTGATATGACCGGGCTTGACGATCTCGCTGTACTTCAACGACGGCAACTGCAGGGTGTACGCGTTGTAAGGAATGTACAGCTCCTGCTTGCCCAGGAGTTTCCAGTCGTAGCGATCCGGCGAGCCGTTGTACATGTCGACGTTGTCCGCCACATTCTGGCCCTCGGAGCCCGGCGACGGGCCGTCGTAGGCCACCTGGGGCGCCCGGCGCACCCGACGCTGACCGGCGGTGTAGATCCACGCCTTGCGCGGCTCCTTCACCTGGTCGAGCGTTTCGTGCACCAGCAGCACGTTGCCGGACAGCCGCGCCGGAGAGGTGATGGTCTGCATGAAGTAGAACAGGATGTTGCCGGGATCGGCCGGGTCGTATTCCTTCACGTGGTCGCGGTAGGTGAACCACTGCGTCAGCGTGATCGGAACGTACTGCCCGTCAGCTTGCGGCGCCGTCTGCATGATCGTTCCGCGAATGCTGCCGCCGCGGTAGCGCCCGATGTGGTTCCAGATCACTTCGAGGCCGTTCTGCGGGATGGGGAACGGAATCGCCGTCGAGAATCCCTTCAGGCCGTTGCCCCCCTCCACCAGGCTGGCGGTGGTGGCGTTCTGCCTGATTTCCCGGCCGACCGAATCCGGAATGCCGGCGGTGCGGTGGGTGGTGTAGACCTTCATCTTGAAGGAGCTCGGGTAGCGCTTGAACATCGCCAGCTGCCCCTCGCTCAGCTTGTCCCGATACTTCTCGACGTTTTCCGCGGTGATGGTGAACAGCGGAGACTCCGCTGCGAACGGATCGGTGAGATGCCCGGAGCCATCCACGCTCCCGGCGTCGGCCTTGAGGCCGCCCGTCCAGGCCGGAATGCTTCCGTCGTGGTTCGCCGGGCGCTCGGCGCCCATCGGGGTGAGGCTGTCCCCCAGCTTCGCGGCCTGCTCCGCGGACACCGCGGCATGCAGATTCAGCGCGACCAGCGCCATGGCCATACCCGAGAGGGTGGTGAAAGAACGTTTCATGGGAAAACCTCAGAAGGTCACGCCAAAGCTAAGGGCGACGAAGTCACGATCGGCGTTCATGTTGTACGTGCCGCCGAAGTAGTTGGTATAGGAGAGGCTGGCGTTGTAGGTGCTCAGGTACGTGGCATCCAGGCCCACGCTGACCGCCTTCGCGCCCTCGCTGAAACCCGGCTCCGGTCCGTAGCCATCGACGTCATGGGACCAGACCAGGCTGGGACGGAACTGGACGCCCGGGACGAGGTTGTCGTACTCCCACCCCGCCCGGACGCGATAGCCCCAGGAGGTCGTCGTGACGAAGCCGGAGTTGTTGCAGTACTCGCCACCGCACAGGCTGTTGTCGGGATAGAGTTCGCCCTGGCCGAACACCGAGGCCCGGCCGTAGCGCAGGCCGCCCCGGCCTTCGAGCCCGCCGACGTGGGTTACCCCGACTTCCCCCACCAGCGTCATCCGGCTCGCGCCCATGACGTTCTCGAACAGGTGCAGCGCGGTGACCTGCGCCTGGGCGACTTCCTTGCGCTGATAACCGTTGCTGCGCCCGCCATCGAGCAGCGGGTACGCACCCGACGAATAGACCGGCGTGAGGGCGGGGTTGCCCACGGCGGCGGTCGTCATGTCCGGGGAATTGATCTGCAGCGGCAGGTTGGGCCGGTAGCTGACTTCTCCCGAAAGGGTCGTGCCGGTCTGCAGCATGGTGCTGAAGCTCAGCCCGTAGAGGCGGATGTCCTCGGGGAAATCGACGTAATACTGGGAAGTCCCCAGACGATACGCCGCCACCAGCTGCTGCCCGGACGCACTCGAGAGAAAGCCGGCGCAACCCGGCGCCGGGATGCCCAGGTTGGAACACAGCTGCGGGGCGAACGCCAGGTTGGTCAGGTTGGGGCTGGAAATGGAACTGACGTAGGCCTGGCGGCTGTGATAGTTGGCGGCGTAGGCGCCGAACTCGGTATCGAGCCTGGCCGAAAACCAGCGGAACGCGACGCCCCACTGACCGTCGTCGCGGGGCTCGTTGTTCGCCGCCCGCTTGATCTCGACACCCTCGCTGGTCAGGTTGACGCCGAAGGGCGCGAGCGCCTGCTGCGCCAGTGCGTTCTGATCGAGCTTGGGCCCGACCGTGGCGCCGCCACAGCCATCCGCGACGAAGTCGTTCTGGGAAAAGAACGTACCGCAGTTCTCCATCACGGACTTTTCCCAACCCAACTGGTAGAACATGTCCACGCTGAGCTCTTCGGTCAGGGTCTGCGACACGTACAGCATGTTGACGGGAATCAGGCCTTCCTTGACCTCGGAACCGGGTTGGCGGAGGGCGGACACATCGATGACGTTCATCGAGTTGATGCCGCCCCGGATGAAGGTGCTTTCGCCCCAGTTGACGACCTGCTTGCCGAGGCGGACGGTGCCGGACAAGTCGTCCATCAACGTGTAGTTGTGGTAGAGGAACGCGTCGAGAAACTGCGCACCCGAAGCCTTGGCCAATGGCTCGCGACCGCTGTCGTCGATGTCCTTGAAGGGACGGCTTTCGTCCTTCAACTCGAAGTCGTACCAGTAGCGTCCCCGCACGAACAGGCCGCTGTCGCGATACTTGAGTTCCAGGTCGTGAATGCCCTTGAACACCTTCGAGAAGGTCTCGCCGGAGTCGAAATTTCGACGTCCGTCATCCCCACTGCTGCCCCACAGGTCCTTGTCGGGAGACTGGACCGACCAGCTTGCGCCCACGGAAAGCGTGGAATCGAACTGGCCTTCGATATCGCCCATCTGGAAGGTCGCCGCGGGCGCATGGCTGGGCACGAAGGCGTACATGCCCAGGACTATCGGTAAGCGAACGGAACATTTTTTGATCATTGTTATTATCTCTTGGCAAGCAAGTGGTCACTACGGGTCAGGCTTCAGGGCATCTCCCCAGGCAACACCTCCATCGAACGCTGGAACTCACTGAACCCATTCGATGGGGAAGGTGAATTTTCCAAGCCGCTCCTCCAGCCGCGGCCGAAAGTCTCCCGCACGGATATGGGCGACGAGCCCCCGGCGGCTGTCCTGCTGCATGTCGATCGACACCCCGGAAATACCGGCCAGCTCGGACTCCTGCTGGATCACCCAGGTGATTTCTCGCTGCTGCAGGGCGGGTTTGAAGATCTTCCCGACCGGGGTTACCGGCAGGGCCTCGAGAATCTCGATGCGCTTGGGCAGCGCGGCGCGCTCGCTGATGGTCCTGGCGGCGAACGCGATGAGTTCCTCGCGAGTGCAGTGCATCCCCGGGTTCAGCTGCACGTAGGCCACCGGCACCTCACCCGCATGGGCGTCCGGGCAGCCCACGGCCGCCGAAAGGGCCACCGCCGGATGAGCCTGCAACGCCTCCTCGATCTGCTTCGGATCGATGTTGTGGCCGCCGCGGATGATCAGTTCCTTCTTCCGCCCGGTCAGCCAGAAGTAACCCTGCGCGTCCTGCCGGCCGAGGTCGCCGGTGTTCAGCCAGGTCTGCCCGCCGATGGCGAGCCAGACGCCCTTGTTGTGCACGGCCTCCAGGTAACCGGCGAACACGTTCGGCCCCTGGATGACGATGACGCCCACTTCGTCGACCTCGGCGTCGCACTGGTACTGACCCTCCTCGTCGAGGATCACCGCGCGCATCCGCTGGTACGGCAGCCGCAAGCCGATGGAGCCCACGCGGCGCTCGCCGTCCGCCGGATTCACCGACGACACGCACGCGGCCTCGGTCAGGCCGTAGCCCTCCAGAATCCGTACGCCGACCAGCGCCTCGAACTCGCGGAACAGCTCCACCGGCATCGGTGCCGCGCCGCACAGGGCGTACTGCAGGCTGGACAGGTCGCGGCCTTCGACCGGCTGCTGGAGAAGCGCCGAATAGACCGTGGGAACGCCGGAGAAGAAGTTGACGCGAAAATGCTCGACCAGCGCCCAGAAGTTGCCGATGACACCCTCGCCCCGGTATCCCTGCGGCGTGCCGATGACGACCCGGTCGCCGTGGGTCCAGGGCATCAGTCCGGTCACCAGCTGGCCGTTCACATGGAACAGCGGCAGGCCGCAGAAGATCACCTGGCCACTGGCCCTGGGCTGCAGGTTGGTGGCCATGGCCCAGGCGTTGAAGACTTCCGAACCGTGGGTCCGCACGGCGATCTTCGGCAGGCCGGTGGTACCTCCCGTACAGAAATAGGACGACGGCTCATCCGCGCGAATCTGCCGGCCGCTCTTCAGGTAATCGCCGGGCTGCTTGCGCATCAGCGTGCGCAGGTCGTGAATCCGCACGCCCGGATGGCGATGTCGCTCACGCAGCGCCATCCAGCGCAGGACCCCTCCGGGAACGACCCCCACGTAGGATTGCATGCCGACCCAGACGACCTGTTCGACACACGGCAGGGCGGGCAGCTGGCTGGAGAGCTTTTGCCAGAGATCCGCTCCGGGCGTCGGGGCCAGCGTCACCACCACCTTCGCATCGGCCGCCCGCAGCAACTCGGCGATCTGAGCCGCTTCAAGCAACGGGTTGATGGCCAGGACGATGCCGGCGGCTTCGCCGCCCCAGATGGTGAAGTGGGTTTCCGGCAAGTTAGGCAACAGAAACGCGACGACATCCCGAGGCCCGATACCCAACTGGTGAAACGCGTTCGCCGCGCGGGTGATGTCGGCGAACAGCTCGGCGTAGGTCCAGTCGTGGGTACGCTGGTAAGCCTTGGCATCGAGGATGAAGCTGAGCGCCGGTGCCGAACCGTTGGCCAGCACGCAACGCTGCAAGGCCGCGTAGGTGCTGGGCGGCAGCTGCCGTTCAGCGAGGGGAGTCCGCTCCAGCGACTCGATATCGGCCAGGGTTCTGACGGCCATCAGACCTCTCCCACCACGACGTTGCGCTGGGTGCCGAGGTCGATCACGCCGTCCGCGCTGCGAATCGTGGCCTGCACCACGTCGCCGTTCTTCAGGTAGAAATCACTGCGCGCCTCCTGGGCCTTGAGGAACGCCTTCCACTTCACCGCCTCGGGCAGCAGCGCGGCGGCCAGGCGTTGCTTGGCGGGCGACGGAATGGCGAGCGCGCAGCCGGAGGGCGTGCCCGTCGCGATCAGGTCGCCCACGCAGAAGTCATGCACGGCGGAGAGTTCACTCAGCGTCTCGGCCGGCCCATGCACCAGATTCGCGGTGCTATCGGACTGCCGCGGGCGATCATTCACCGTCAGGCGCAGCTGCAGTTGCTGGAGGTATCGCATGTCCGTCGCGTCGAGCAGGCACAGGTGCGGGCCGACCGGGCCGAACGTGCGGAAGCTCTTGCCCTTGTAGAACTGCATCTGCGGAATCTGGATATCGCGCGCGGAATAGTCGTTGACGATGACCAGCCCGGCCACGAACTCGTGCAGGTTGTGCGCATCGACCTTCACCGGGCCGGTGATATCGCGGGCGAGGACGAGCCCCAGCTCGATTTCGTAATCGAGGAAGCGAACCTGCCGTGGCTTCACCAGGTCGCTGTCGGCCGCGACGATGCAGCTCGAGGCCTTGGTGAAGATCATGTTGTAGTGCTTGGCATCCGGGTCCATGCCCGACTCGATCATGTGCTGCCGGTAGTTCGCGCCCTGGCAGACGAACTGCTGGTTGCGCGTCACCGGCGACAGCAGCCGTACCTGGCTCATCTCCAGCGCGTCGCCCTCCAGGCGGGCGAGCTGTTCGCGCGAAACCTGGCGGATCAGCTCGCCCGTGGTTTCATAACGCCCGGAAATCGGCACGATGCGCCCCTGGCGCACCACCCCCCAGCGATTCTCGTTCTGATACTCGAAGCGGACTACGTTGACGGACATCGATGTAACTCCTGGCACAGCGAGGCGCCGCGAGCAGGCGGCAGTTTTCGAATGGGGTGTTGCCATGGTCGCGTGCAGCGACAGCGGGCTCAGGCTTCCCAGGACGGCAGCCGCCCTGAGCAGGCCTCGACGGCTGAGAGGACGCATGGGCGCGCTCAGCCGAATAGCCGTTTCAAGGCCATGAGTTTGCGCAGGGTCAGGTCCGGGCTGGAGCGAAGGTTGCGCACCAGCGTCCGGAGATTCCTCAGGTTCATCGCCGGCTTGGTGAAGCTCTTCGGCATCCGCTGGCCCCACTGCGACATCGCCTCGGCACTGACCGCGTGCAACCCCACGGGTTGGTCCGCGGTGAAGAGGTCGCCGTCGCAGTAGTGCTCGTGCTTCTGTCCCCAGGGGTCTTGCCAGTAATCGAAGATCTGGCTGCCGAGGATGTGCCGGCCGATGCCCCAGGCATGCTTCCAGCCGCGCTCGCGCAGGATGCGTTGCCCGACGCCCACCGCATCGGCGTCCACCACTTCGAACGCGCTATGGCTGTACGCCGCCATGAAGCCCTGGGCGAGCGCCAGGGTGTGGTGGTCGGCGGGCTCGTCACCCAGGTCGAGGCGCATGAACGCCACCACCGGATAGCCGTCCTCGAGCACTTGGACATCGCTGGGAATGAAGCCGAAGTGGCGGGTGTACCAGGCGCAGGTGGCCTGGAAGTCAGCGAGTTCGAGCACCACGTGGCCGAGCTTGACCACTTCGGGAGGCGCGATCGGCGGCCGCTGCGTCGCATTGATACGCGGGGATTCGTCCACCAGGTTCAGGGGCAACGCCGGGCGGCGCGCGGCGGGCTCGCAGGGCTGGCGGCCATGGACCGCTTCGACGAGGAATCCGGACGGGTCGGTCAGGCGAACCCGGCGCCCGCCACCCGGCCCTTCCAGCGGCTCGATGGCCGAAGCGCCGGGCAGTCGCGCCAGCGTTTCAAGATCGTCGTACGACGCCAGTTCCAGCGCGAAGCCCAGGAAGCTCGCCTGCGCCGCACGTTCTATCCGGTAGCAGTAAGGCACCGTCCCGGTGCCTCGCAGGTAGAGCCGGTCCGCCTCTCGATGCGCCGTTTGCAAGCCGAAATCGAGCAGGAAGCGCTCGGCGAGATCCAGGTCGGGACGGGCGAAGATCAGGTAGCCCAGGGCCCGCGCCTTCACCGTTGGCGAGGGATGGCGGGCGGGCTGCTGGGTCAGCAGGCGGAGTGAATCGATGTCCTGTTTCATTATTGTTGTTCTCCACAGCTGTTTTCAGGTGACGCCGCTACTCACCCCACGCAAGGCCTCGGCGAGGCGCCGGACCTCACCCTCCTCCGGCTTACACGTCGCACGACATGCCTGCCGATCGACACCCGCAAGGAACTCTCGACGCATCAATTGAACAGTAATGTTCAAATATGGTCAACGAGTATTTTCTTTTTATTGATTTGCAGCATAATTACTCAGGTGAACACTAGTGTTCATTTTTGATGCGACAGTCGTCCGCCAGATAACAACAACCAGGGCCCCGCCGCGGGCTACCCACAACAAGGACCGGCATGAACCTTCCACTCCCTCACCTCCTTCCCGATTCGGTCGATGTCCTCGTCATCGGCAACGGCCCGGTCGGCGCTTCGCTCGTGGCCTTGCTCGGGCGGCACGGCATCAACACACTGGTAGTCGACAAGGTGCATGACGTGCTGCTGCTACCGCGCGCCATCGCCCTGGACAACGAAGCGCTGCGGATCCTGCAGCTCGCAGGCCTCGAGGAAGGCGCCTTCGAGAAAATCGTGATTCCGGAAGTGCGCATGCATTGCCCGATCGTCGGCCAGTTCGGCCGGGCTAACACCCGTGGCAGCCTCGACGGCCACCCCAAGCTGGTGACCTTCTACCAGCCGGATCTGGAGCGCACCTTGCGCGACCAGTGCCGGCACCTCGACAGCGTGACCAGCCTGGGCGGTTTCGAGCTGCTGAATCTGACCCAGGACGCGGAAGGCGTGGACGCCGAACTGCGCGCCGAGGATGGCAGCACCCGGCGCATCAGGGCGCGCTACCTGGTCGGTGCCGACGGCGCCAGCTCGAAGGCCCGCAGCCTGATCGGCCAGGACTTTCGCGGTCGCAGCTACGCCGAGGACTGGCTGATCGTCGATGCCCGCGGCCGGGAGCAGGCGGCGATCGACCATGTCGAATTCCTCTGTGACCATCGCCGGCCGACGCCCCACATGCCCGCGCCAGGGGGCCGGGAACGCTGGGAGTTCATGCTCAAGGGCGGGGAAACGCGCGAGCAGATGGAAGATGCGGAGCACATCGCCAAGCTGCTGGAAAAATGGGTCAAGCCGGATCAACTGGAGATCGAGCGCAAAGCGGTCTATCGCTTCCACGCGCGGTGCTGCGAACGCTTCCAGAACGGGCGGGTGTTCCTGGTCGGCGATGCCGCACACATCACGCCGCCCTTCGTCGGCCAGGGGCTGGTCGCCGGCCTGCGCGACGCGGCCAACCTGGCCTGGAAGCTGGCATGGGTACTCAAGGGGCGCGCCGCGCCGGGCATCCTCGACAGCTACGACCAGGAGCGCCGCCCCCACGCCCGGGAAATGATCGCCCTCGCCAAGCTGATGGGACGCATGGTGATGCCGGGCAACGCGCCCACCGCAATGCTGGTGCACGGCCTGATGCGCCTGACGCACCTGATCCCGCCCCTGCGCCGCCACTTCGAGGAGCTGGACATCAAGCCGAAGAACATCTTCAAGCGCGGGCTGTTCATGCCTGCCGGCCGCGGTCGCCGCCTGCGCCGTGGCGGGCTGTTCCCCCAGGGGCTGGTACGCCAGGAAAGCGGCTCGATCGTCCTCAGCGACGCGGCATTGGGCGACAACCTGGTACTGGTGGGATTGGGTATCGATCCCCGCGCCAGCCTGACAGCGGAGCTTTGCCAACAGTGGGAAAGGCACGGTGGAAGCTACCTTCAGGTCGGCCTGCACGGCCAGAAGCGCCGCGACACGACGCCGTTCGTCGAGGACATCGGCCAGACGCTGCTGACCAGCGCGCCCGCGGGCTCGCTGGCGGTGGTTCGACCGGATCGCATCGTGATGCACGAAGGCGACCCGGCGAAGGCCCGGCAACTGGTGCAGGAAAGCCTGCGCCTGCTCGGGTCCTGAGCCGCCGGTGGATGCCGGGACGCGGTCCCGGCGTCCGCACCGCCGGCATCAGCGGGGTTGGCCCGCCTCAATCAGCGCTGGCGATCCATTTGCGGTAGCGGCTCGACTGCCGGCGGGCCTTCAACTGACTGCCCAGCAGCGCCAACAAGGGCGAGGCACCGGGGTGGGTGGGCCGTCCGCTGGCGAGCAGCACCAGCTGTTTCTTGACGATGGCCTGAATGGCAGCGGACGCGAATGCCTTGTTCTTCCAGGATACGGTGAGTGGCGCCACGTCATGCTCGCCGCCCTGCCGCCAGCGGTTCGGCAGGGCCGGCTCGATGGCCAGCGCGGTGGCCATGCCCACCATCGAGACCTGCCCGGACAGCACCCGCTGCGCCACTTCGCGGCGGCGAATGCCGCCGGTCACCATCAGCGGCATCGTCGCCTTCGCGGCGATCCGCTCGGCGAACTCCAGGAAGTAGGCCTCGCGCGCCAGGGAAGCGCCGTCCCGCGTCCGCCCCTGCATGGCCGGGCTTTCGTAGCTGCCGCCGGACAGCTCGACCAGATCGACGCCCATGCCCTCGAGCATGCCCACCACCTGAACGGCGTCCCCGGTGTCGAAACCACCCTTCTGAAAATCCGCGGAGTTGAGCTTGACCGCTACGCAGAACGACGGCCGGACCTTCGCGCGCACGGCCTCGACGGTGCGCAGCAGGATTCGCGCGCGATTCTCCAGGCTGCCGCCCCAGCGATCCGTGCGGCGATTGGAGAGCGGCGAGAGGAACTGGCTGAACAGGTAGCCGTGGGCGGCGTGAATCTGCACCCCGCTGAACCCGGCCTGCTCGGCCAGTTCGGCGGCGCGCACGTAACGCTGGATCAGCGCGTCGATTTCGCCCTCTTCGAGCGCCCGCGGCCTGGCGAACAGCTTGTCCAGGCCAGGCATGTCGAGCGCCACCTCCGAGGGTGCGACGGCGACTTGCCCCAGCGCCGCCATCAGTTGGCGGCCGGGATGATTGATCTGCATCCAGGCCTGGGCGCCGTTGCTGCGACAGGCGTCGGCCCAGCGGCGAAAGCGATCCAGGTGGCGATCGTCTTCCAGGACGACGCCGCAGGGTCCGGTCAGCGCGCGCCGATCCACCATCACGTTGCCGGTGATGATCAATCCGGCTCCGCCCTCGGCCCAGGTGCGATACAGGCGAATCAGGCGTTCGCTGGGCGCGTGGTCGGCATCGGCGAGGTTCTCTTCCATCGCCGCCTTGGCGATCCGGTTGGCGATCTCCACGCCATTGGGCAGGCGTAGCGGTTCGAAAAGCAGGCTCATGCGGGTCAATCCTTGAGCCGCTGCGCGGCGGCCGAAAGGGGTTTGATGGCGGTGCGCCGCAGCCATTGCAGGGTGTTTTCCGAGGCGTGCACGGGGGCGGCAACGACCGTCTCGTCGGCGCGCGCATAGCGCGAAAACAGCCGCAATGAATTGCCGCGGGCGATGGCCGAGTAGTCGGCCTGCGACCACAACGGGGAAGTCGCCAGCGCCTGGAGTTCGCGCTGCACGGAGGCGTGCGCGAGCATGGGAAGGCCGCTGCCGAACAGCACCTGCGACGGCGCTACGAGTTCCCTGAGCACGGCCATCGACGGAGCGCCCGCGGCGAGCGTGGTGTCGAAATAGAAGCGCTGCAGGTAGGTCATGACGCCCAGCGGAACCTTGTCCTGGAACTCCGGCAGGGCGTTGGCCAGCGAGACCCGCCAAGCGGCGTAGGGCAGGAATCCGCCGCCATTGGCGAGAATCCAGCGGATACGCGGGTAGCGCTCCAGGGTGCCAGCCAGGATCAGGTTGACCGCCGCCCGGGTGATGTCGCAGACGAGTTCGAGCATGACGCCTGGCACCTCCAGCGCCAGCGACTGGCTGCCCGGATGCAGGTTCGCCTGCACGAACACCGTGGCCTGGCGCGCGTCCAGCTCGGCCATCAGTTCATCGAACCGGGGGTCGCCGAGAAAGCGCCCGTCATTGCTGGCGAGCAGCATCACGCCATCCGACTTCAGCGTATCCAGGGCATGTATCGCCTCGGCGCAGGCCTGCTCGGTCGCCGGCAGCGGCAACGCGGCGAAACTTCCGTAGCGCCCGGGGTGACGCTGGCCCAGCTCGGCGACGAATTCGTTCGCGCGGCGGGCCTGTTGCGCGGCCGCCTGCGGTTCTCCGCGCCATACCCCGGGCGCGGGCAACGAGAGGATCGCCGTGGCGATGCCGCACTGATCCATCGCCGCGAGGGAATCCGCTTCCGACCATCGAACCGGGCGCCCGCCCGGGCTTGCGGTAGCCAATGAGTCTTCGAGAAATGCAGGCACCACCTGGTGATGCACATCGACGAGATCACCCGCCCTCTCGCGCTTCGCCGCCACTGGAGTCGCCAACTGAACACTCCTCGCCGCCTCATCGCTGGACGGCCCCCGCCCGCCGAGGGCCAGGCAGGATGCGCCCGCGAGAACCCCGGTTCCGATCACAAAGTTTCGACGCTTCATTCGTTCTTCTCCCCGTCGTCTCAGCGACTTCTCATGCGCTCGACGATGGCGCCAACGGGACCGGACAACGTCCGCTTGATCCGATTCGAGAACGGCTCGTCGACATAGAGAGCCTCCGGCTCCGCCCGCTCGTTTGCCTGGCGGCAGCGGGGAAACAGATCCAGCGCGTTCCCCCGATGGATGCCATAGAGCTCCTGTGCCGACCACAGCGGATTCTCTTCCAGGGTCTGGCATTGCAGGGTGGTGATCGGGGCCGGGGCGAAGGGGAAATCGCTGCCGAACAGGATGCGCGACGGATCGACGAGCGTCTTCAGGGCTGCCATGGAGTAGCGCGACGGCGACAGGGCGGTGTCGAAGTGAAAGCGCCTGACACCCGCCAGTACGTCCTGCGGGCGGCCCTGTAACGCCGCCAGTTGCTCCAGCCGCCAGGCGACGTAGGGCAGAAAACCGCCGCCGTGGGCCAGAATCCAGCGTATCCGCGGGTACTTTTCCAGCGTGCCGGTGAAGATGAGGTTCACCGCCGCGCGCGTGGTGTCGCAGAGGAATTCGACCAGAAACCCGGGTGCCTGCATGTCCAGCGCCTCACTGGTCTTGTGCAGGTTGGGATGGACGAAGACCACCGCGTCGCGCGCGTTCAGCTCGGCCATCAGTTCGTCGAAGCGCGCATCGCCGAGGAACACGCCATCCGAACTGCCGAAGACCACGACCCCATCGGCGCCGAGCGTGTCCAGTGCATGGACCGCCTCGGCGCAGGAGGCCTCGGTGAACGGCAGCGGCAACAGGGCGAAGCTGCCGTAACGGTCCGGGTGGAGCGCGGTGAGTTCGGCCGCGTACTCATTGCAGGCACGCGCCAGCGCAGCGGCCTGGCCGACCCCGCCGCCCAGGTGTGCCCCGGGCGTGGTCAGCGAGGTGATGCCCCACTGGATGCCGTTGACATCCATGACGTCCAGCGACTTCTGCGCGGACCACCGGGGCAGTTGGGCGCCAGCGTGCGCTTCGAGCCCGTAGCGGTAGATGGCCTCGGAATAGACCGGGGGAATGATGTGGTGATGAACGTCGATACGGCCCTGCTGGATTGTCATTGTTATTGTTCCTGACGTAGGCGGTCGTGGGGTTCAGGTCTTCAGGTCGGGTGGAACGAAAGGCGGCGCGAGCCCCGCCGCGGAAGTCGGACGCTCACCGTGCCCGGAGTCGGCGGCGGCGGCGGCGGTTGCGCCACCAGCGAAGGCCCAGAACCAGAATCAGCACCCCGACCAGCAGCAACGCCAGGCGGGGCAGATAGAAGAACACCAGCGAGTTGATCTGGACCTGGCGCTTGTAGTCGTAGCCCTCCGGCACGGGCAGTACGCCGACCCGTTCGGCGTACTGGCGGTACTCGTCCTGCAACCGGGCGTAGAGCTCCGGCAGTTGCTCGCGCACATCCGTCGTCTCGCCCGGGTCGCGGCTCAGGTCGTAGAGGTGCCATTGGTTGTCGCCGGCGGGCGGCAGATTGCGCAGCAACTTGTAGTCGCCCTGGAACACCGCCGAGTTGCCGGCGAGCTCGTAGCCAATCGCCTCGCCCGCGGCGTGGACCGACGCGCTTTCCCCGCGCACCAGAGGCAACAGACTGCCGCCGCGCATGGCCTCGACCTCTCGACCGGCGTAGCTGCCGGCCGGCGGCTTGACGCCCGCGATCTCGAGGAGCGTGGGGGCGATGTCCGCGATATGGACGAAGGCCGGCGTCGTTTGCGGGCGGATATGCAGCCCGGGCCCGCTGATGATCATCGGCACGCGGGTACCGCCCTCGCTCGCCATGAACTTGTGGCCCGCCAGGGGCGCATTGGCGACGCTGGCCCAGTGGGGGCCGATGGCCGTCCAGGTGCCCTTCTCACCCAGGCGCTCGAAGCTCTGGTCGTACGTCCAGTCCAGCCATTTCCGGAACAGCGCACTGGTCGTGGGATCGGTGGCGGAACCACCGTTGTCAGATAGGAAAACGAAAAGGGTGTTGTCGAACTGCCCGGTGCGCTGGAGGTAGTCGACGAGCCGGCCGATTTCCTGATCCATCGCCGTCGCCATGCCGGCATAGACCTCCATCTTGCGCGCCTCATAGGCGCGCTGCCGATCGCTCAGGCTTTCCCAGGACGCGAGGTCCCCGCCGCCGGCCTTGCTGTCTTCCGGCAGCAGCCCCTGCTCGATCACCCGTTGGCGCCGTTCGTTGCGCAGCACCTCCCAGCCCCGGTCGTAACTGCCCTGATAGCGGTCGCGGAACGGCCTGGGCACCTGGACGGGCGTGTGGTTGGCCTGGAACGCCACGTAGGCGAAGAACGGCTTGCCGCTCTGCCGGTTCTGTTGAAGGTAATCGATGGTCTTGTCGACGAAGAAGCGGGACGAATAGAAGTCCTCCGGCAACGCGCTCAGTTCCCGGCCATCCTCGAACCATTCGGCCTGGGATTTCGTTGGCAGATAAGAGCGCATCTCGAAGTTGTCCGAACCGCTGTCGGCCTGGATGACGGAACGGTCGAAGCCGCGGGCCGGCGGCAGGTTCTGCGGCGTGTCGCCCAGGTGCCATTTGCCCGCCACCGAAGTTCGGTAGCCGGCATCGCGCAACAGCTGGGCGATGGTCACCACCCGCTCGCCCAGCACGCCCTGGTAACGGGGGCTCAGCTTCTGTGACAGCGGCGTGGTATCCACCATGTTGCCCACACCCGCGAGGTGGTGATCCACGCCCGTCAGCAAGGTGGCGCGAGTCGGTGCACAGGCGGCCGTCGCGTGAAAGTTGCTGAAGCGCACGCCCTGGGAGGCGAGCGAATCGATGGCCGGCGTTTGGATTTCCGAACCGAACGCGCCGATGTCGGAATACCCCATGTCGTCGGCCACCAGCAGGACGATGTTGGGCGGGCGCGGCGAGGAAGCATCGGCGTGAGCCGCGCCTATCAGGGAAAGGCAGCAGGCGAGCAGGCGCAGCGAGGTGCGGGTGAAGGAGGGCATGTTTTCTGACCGGCAGTCGATTTGCGAACTGCCGAAGTAAACACCAGGCAATAAATGAACACAAGTGTTCATTTATTGCTTTTAATACACTATTCAGCCCAGGGTATGGACAGCATCAGGCGGGAGCAAGCGGCGGCAGTTCGACGGTCGCCAACTGCTTGGCCTCGTCCTTCGAAAGCCCGAGCGCGCGCAAGGCCAGCTCGGCGATGTCGCTACCGGCATCGCGCCAGGTCCGGTGGCCGTCCTGCACCAGGGTGATCGCGGTCAGCACCGAACCGCCGATCATTGCCAGCACCGATACCAACTGTTCCTGGCGGACGTCGTAGCGCTTCTGGCCCAGCCCCGCCACCAGGTCCGCCAGCGGCTGGCCCGCCCACATCCCACGCAGCGACTGCGAGCTCACCGAGTAGCGCACGATGAACTTGCCCCAGCTCGGCTCCTCGTGGGCACGGCGGATGTAGTAGCGAATGCCGTTGGCCAGACGCAGCGCCGGATCGACATCTTCCGGCGAGCTGCGGGCCACGCGCTGATCCATCTCTTCGCTGAGCTGGGAGGCGACATTGCGGAACAGCCCTTCGACGCTGTCCAGGTGCTTGTAGATCGTCCCTCTCGCGACACCCGCCGCTTCGGCCAGCTCACTGATGCTGATCTCGCCCGCGCCCCTCTCGGCGAACAGGCGCATGGCGGCTTCGTGTATACGACGTTGTGCAGCAGTCATAGGTGTTGGCTTCTGTCTGAAATCGAAGCGGAATTGGACATTCATGTTCAGAAAAAATCAAGCCGCGCTTCCCGTGGAACGGCGCCCTTGCCCCATCGGTCAGGCGTACTCGCGCAGGAACATCTTCAGTCCCAGGTCGGTTCCCATGAGCCACAGCACCGTCAACACCAGCAGCAACACCAGCGCCAGGCCGAGGCGCCAGCCCCGTCGCGGGCTGCGGAATGCCATCGCCATGTCCAGCACGCTCATGCACATCAAGGCCAGCAGCGCCGGATTACGCCAGACCGTGAAGACCAGCCCGAGCAGCACGAGCTTGCTCAGGACGTAAAAGCCAGACGCCATCAGGCTCGCCCTGCCACTCCTCCGGCCTTTGAGGGCGACGAGCGATTGCCCGGCCACCAGGACGAACGCGAACAGCACCAGCCCCTTGAACAGGACGATGGCCACGCCAATGCCACCCGGCGGGCTGTAGATGACGCCATGGGCCTGCTCATAGGCCGCCTGGTCTTTCCGCAATGCCTCCAGCCGCTCGGGGTATTGCCCCGCGAGATCGCGGGTTTCGCCCGGATCGGTGCGAAGATCGAACAACTGCCACATCCCCGAGCCAAGCGGCATCGGCGTCAGCACCGCCTTCCAGTCGCCGTCGATGTAGGCGCGCGAACCATGCACTTCGTAGCCCACGTCCTTCAGCGGCTGCATCTCGTCTGGCCGGCCACGCAGCAGCGGCAGCCATGAGCGGCCTTCGGGAGCGGCCAGCGCCAGGTTGCGCTGCGCCGGGTGCTCGATCCCCACCAGCGCCAGTACCGTGGGCACCACATCGCGGATATGGGTGAAGGTCGAGATGATCTGCCCCGTACCAGGCTCACCCACGGGCTTGACGATGGCGGGCGTGCGGATGCCGCCTTCGTAGACGAAGAACTTGAACAGGTTGAACGCCGCGGTGCTGGCCGTTGCCCAGCCGGCGCCCTGGGAGATGAACGACCCTCTCGCGCCCCGGTTCTGCAGTGAATTGTCGAAGGTATCGTGATAGCGCTGCGTGTGGGTCGAGTACACCTTGGCGGGCGCGCCGTTGGCGCCGTTGTCGCTCATGAACAGGACCAGCGTGTTGCCCAGCTCGCCCTGCCGCTCGAGCAGATCCAGCACCCGGCCGATCTGTTCATCCATGAAGTCGATCATCGCGGCATAGACCTCCATGTCCCTGCGGCTGTTGGCCCGCTCGCCGTCGCTGAGGGAATCCCAGCGCGCGATCACGTCGGGCCAGGCCGCCAGCGTCTGCTCCTTGTCGATCAAGCCGAGCGCCTGCAGCTGGCTGAAGCGTTTCTGCCGCAACGCCTCGTAGCCGGCGTCGTACACGCCCCGGTACTTGGCGATGTAGTCGGCCGGGGCCTGCAATGGGTCGTGGGGCGCCGTGTAGGCCAGGTAGGCGAAGAACGGCTTGTCGCTGCCCCGATCCCGCTCCAGCCATTGCACCAGCCAGTTCGTGTAGTCGCGGGTCGAATAGAAGTCGTCCGGCAGCGTGTCGACCACCTTGCCGTCATGCACGTAGAGGGTCGGCTCGGCGGGGTGCAGCGGCCGGGCATCCGCGTAATGGCTGGCGCCGCCAGGCATCAGCGCGAAGGACTCCTGGAAGCCCCGCTGCGAAGGGCCATAGCGTGGCTCGTCGCCCAGGTGCCATTTCCCCGCATGGTAGGTGCGGTAGCCGTGCTGGGCGAGAATCTCGGCGAGTGTCACCACCCGTTCGTTCAGATGCCCTTCGTAGCCGGGCTGCCCGACCTGGTCGCCCGAAATCACTTGGGAACCGATGCCGGAGACATGATTGTCGACGCCGGTCAGAAGCACGGAACGCGCCGGGGCGCAGGTGGGCAGCGTGTGGAAGTTGCTCAGCCGCACACCCGAAGACGCCAGGCGGTCGATGTTGGGCGTATGGATGTCGCTGCCGCCGAAGGCCCCGATGTCCGTGTAGCCCATGTCGTCGGCGACGATGATCAGGACGTTGGGCGGCTTGGCGCCGCCCTCGGCGGCATACGAGACATTGACCAGCGAAGCGAGAGCGGTGCAGAGCACCAGCAGATACGGCGTCACGCGACTTCGGGCGATGAACATCGAAAAGACCTTCTTGGAGTTATTTTTCTCAGCCTTCGGCGCGGCATTCAGCCACACTCGATCAGGCGTCAATCAAACCACAAAACTGAACAATCGTGTTCATTTTTAACGACGGATAGCAAAACCTGGCTGACTGAAGTTCAACCATCCAGGACGCACCAGTCAGCCCGCTGCGCGGTTTTCGCCTCGCAGCAGGCATCCGGCATTCCACTCATTGCCATTCCCAGGCGAGCACCAGGCCCCTCAATGCCCCCCGCAGCCACATCCCGACGGGTGCCGGGCGGGCGGCGGCAGGCGCTCGGTGCGTTCGGAGCGGTGGGTGAGCAGGGTCGGCAGGAAGTTCACCTGGCGCGTGGCCGGCCCCTGACAGTGCACACAGCGCGCCTCGGCGTCGCGGTCGGCCACCGCGCGGCGCTCCTCGAAGAGGCCGCAGCGTTCGCAGCGGTACTCGTAGATCGGCATCGCGGCCTCCCCCTTACCAGTATTTGCCCAGTTCGCCGCGCGGGACGTAGCGACCCTGGCCGGTCTTGCCGACCCACTGGCCGTCGTCGACCAGCAGCTCGCCGCGCAGCAGCACCTTCTTCACCTTGCCGTGCACGTGGTGGCCCTCGAACAGGGTGAAGTCGCAGTCGCTGTGCTGGGTGGCGGCGCTGATGGTGTGCGCCTCGTTGGGGTCGAAGATGACGATGTCGGCGTCGCTGCCGACGGCGATGGTGCCCTTGCGCGGGAACAGCCCGAAGAGCTTGGCCGGCGCGGTGGACATCAGCTCGACGAAGCGATTGAGCGAGATCCGTCCATTGCGCACGCCGCCGTCGTAGACCACGGTCATGCGCGTTTCCACACCCGGCACGCCGTTGGGGATCCTGGAGAAATCGTCGCGGCCCAGCGGCTTCTGGTTGACCTTGCCCAGATGCCCTTCCTTCAGGCAGTACGGGCAGTGGTCGGTGGAGACCAGTTGCAGGTCGTCGGTCTTCAGCGCGGTCCACAGCGCATTCTGCGAATCCTTCGAGCGCAGCGGCGGGCTCATGACGAAGCGTGCGTGTTCGTAGGTGTCCTCGGCGTCGCTCGCGGCATAGGCCGAGTCGTCGAAGAACAGGTAGTGCGGGCAGGTCTCGGCGAACACCGGGATGCCCAGGTCGCGGGCCTCGACGACGTGCTTGAGCGCCTCCTTGGCCGACAGGTGAACGAAATACACCGGCGCCTCGGCCAGTTCGGCGAGCTTGATGCCGCGATGGGTCGCCTCGCCTTCGAGGATCGCCGGACGGGTCAGCGCGTGGTGGCGCGGCGACGTGTGCCCCTGGGCCAGCGCCTCGCGGATCAGCAGGTCGACCACGGTGCCGTTTTCCGCGTGCAGGGCGATCATCCCGCCGTGCTGGCCGACCATGCGCATGGCTTGGAAGATCGCCGCGTCGTCGGACATCACGGTGCCGGGATAGGCCATGAACATCTTGAAGCTCGACACCCCCTCGTGACGGATGGCGTGGCGCATGTCGGCCAGTACCTGCTCGTCGACCTGGGTGACGATGACGTGGAAGCCGTAGTCGATGCTGGCGGTGGAGGCGGCCTTGGACTGCGCGCGCTCGATCGCCTGCAGCGGGCTTGTGCCGGGAATCTGCAGGGCGAAGTCGATGATCGTGGTGGTGCCGCCGTGGGCCGCCGAACGCGTGCCGGATGCGAAGTTGTCGGCGGTCACCGAGGGGCCGAAGGTGTTTTCCATGTGCGTGTGGCAGTCCACGCCACCGGGGAACACCAGCATGCCGGCCGCGTCGATCACCCGCGTGTCGCTGCCGGCCGGCAACTGGCGGCCGATGGCGACGATCTGCTCGCCGTCCACCAGGATGTCGGCCGTGTAGTCGTCGACGGCGGTGACGATGCGGCCACCACGGATAAGGGTCAGAGACATGCTTCACTCCGGTCTGCTTGGGCGTTGTTGGCGAAGGCGCGGGCATGCTCGAGGGCAGCTTGCAGGCGCTGGTACTGGAGGCTGTCGATCAGCGGCACCGGCGGGCGCATGGCCGCGCTGGGGAAGTGCCCGAGCATGTGCAGGCAGGCCTTGAGACGCGCGTTGGCGTGGGTGCCGGGGGCGGTGCCGTAGATCGCCCTGGCCAGCGGATAGACGTGTTCGTGCAGGCGCTGCGCCTCGCCGAGGTCCTTCGCCGCCACCGCGCGGTAGAGCGCGACGACCAGTTCGGGAACCACGGCCGCGAGGCTGACCAGGCTGCCTTCGGTGCCGAGGGCGAAACAGGTGAACAGGTGCTCGTCACCCGAGGCCATCACCGCCACGTGCGGCGCGACCTCCTTCACCAGCCGGCGGTTGGCGTCGTAGGCGGCGGTTTCCCAGCTGCCCTCCTTCACCGCCACCACCTCCGGCAGCGCCACCAGCGCGGCGAGGATCTGCGCGGTGTAGGCCATGCCGCCGGTGCCCACACCGGCCTGGTAGAGCATCAGCGGCAACTGCGCGTTGGCATTGGCGATGCGGTGGTGATTGACCACCGTGGCGAGGTCGGTGGACAGCGTCCAGGAGTACGGCGGGAACAGCAGGATCGAATCGGCGCCAGCCTGTTTGGCATCGTCGGCCTGGGCCTGGGCGTCGTAGCTGTCCTCGGAGTTGACCCCGGCGACGATGATCGAGTCGGCTGGGCAGACCGCGCGGGCGATCTCCACCACGCGGCGTTTGTCCTTGCGCGAGAGGGCGAAATTTTCCCCGGCGTGACCGTTGATCAGCAGCCCGCGGATGCCGTCGACCCGGGCGATCTCGCCCATGTGCCGCGCCAGGCTGTCTTCGTCGAGCAGGCGTCCGTCGTTGTCCATCGGGCACAGCGTGGCCGCGTAGATGCCGTGGAAGGGATGTGGCTGGAGTGGGCTCATGCGCATCGTCTCAGTGGGTCTGTGCGGGGACGCCCGGCGTTGCAAGCAGCCGGGCCGGATCGAAAAGGGGCATTTCCGGCGTCTCGCCGAGGATGCGCTGGGCCAGCAACTTGCCCATGTAGGGGCCGCTGGTGTAGCCGGAATGCACGCAGCCGATGACGTAGGCCTCGTCGAGCCCGGGCAACGCGCCGAGCATCGGCATGGCGTCAGCGGTTTCCGATTCCAGGCCCAGCCAGATGCGCGCCACGCGAGCGTCGGCGAGCGCCGGGATGACGTGCTGGGCCAGGCGCAGGTTGCCGATCAGGTTCGCCGGAATGGTCTCCACGCCGCCGCGCTCGCGGTCGCCGAGGCCCTGCCAGCCGCCACCGATGAGCACGCTGCCGTTGGCGAACTGCTTCATCGAGAGCAGCCCGCTGGCGATGCTCAGCACCGTGCGCATCACCGGCGGCATGCGCTCGGTGACGATCAGCTGGTTGATCAGGGTCTTCACCGGGATGTGTACGTCGAGCAGCGCCAGCAGCGGCTCCAGCCAGACGCCGCCGGCGAGTACCAGGCGCGTGGCGTCGAAGCTCACGGCGCCGTCCAGGCCGTGCACGCGGTAGCCGCCGGCGAGGCGCTCGACGCGCGTCACCGGCGTCTGCTCGACGATGCGCACGCCGGCCGCGCTGAGCGCGGCGTGGTAGGCGCGGCCGGTCAGGTAGGCACTGGCGAAACCGTCGGTGGTGCAGTGCGCGGCTTCGAGCACGGCCGGATTGAGGCCGGGCTCGATGGCGCAGGCGGCGGTCGGATCGAGCAGGTCGATCTGCGCGCCGTATTCGCGGCGGGCCGCGGCGCGGGCGGCGAGAATCTCCCGCTCGTTGTCGGTGAAGGCCAGCGACAGGCCCGGCGCGGCGGTGGCCAGCACGCCCTGGCCGAGCCAGGTTTCGGGGTGCATCCACATGCTCCACGCCTGGATCGCGTAAGGCACCAGCGCGGCGCGGGTCATGTGCAGGGTCAGGGTTCCGGCATTCACCCCGGAGGCGCTGCGGCACAGCGCGTCGCGCTCCACCAGCACCACGCGCATGCCGGCGCGGGCGAGGAACAGCGCGGTGGTGCAGCCCATCACGCCGCCGCCGACCACGCAGACGTCGAAGCCCTGGGAAGTGTTGGAGGAAGTCATCACAGCGGCGCCGCCTTGGGGATCGGAATGTCGGCGTAGACGAACGCGCCGGTCAGCGCGCCGACGGTCATCGGCCGCAACGGCGTGCGCGCGGAGAAGATGCCGACGGCCTCGCGCGGCACGTCCAGCCGGGTCGCCAGCAGTTCGGCGGCGACGTCGCCGCAGGTGCGGCCCTGGCACGGGCCCATGCCGCAGCGCGTCCAGGCCTTGAGCTGGTTGACGTCACGCGCGCCGGCGTCGCAGGCGGCGTCGATTTCGCCACGGGTGACGTCTTCGCAGCGGCAGATGATGGTGTCGGCCGCGATGCCTTGCACATGGCCCTCGCGCAGCGCCATCAGGCGCGCCATCGCATGGCCGAAACGTGCGGCGCGGGCGTGGCGCCGCTGCGCCTGGCCCAGCGCCGGGTCGAGCGACCCGGCCGCCGCGCCCAGCTCGCGTGCACAGGCGAGGCCCGCCAGCGTGCCGTGTTCCGCGGCGGCCGCGGCACCGGCGATGCCGGCGGCGTCGCCGACGACATAGAGACGCTCGCGGGAAGTCCGCCCGCAATCATCGGTGATCGCGACCCAGCCACCGGCCTTGCGCGAATAACGGTGCCGGGCATGCAGCAGGCGGGTGATTTCGGTGGCCGGCGTGAGCCCGTGACCGACCGCCACGCAATCCACCAGCACCTGCTTGCGCTCGCCGGGCAAGGCACGCCCGGCGCGGTCGCAGGGCGCCAGCTCGGCGCGCAGGCGCTCGCCCTCGGGAATGACCCGCACCAGCGTGTGCCGCGCATACAGCGGCGTTCGCGAACGGCGAATCGCCCAGGCCCAGGCCAGGCCCTGGCGCAGGATGTCCGGGCGCGCCAGCATCGCCGGCAGCGCGCGCAGCCAGTCGCCGAAACCGGCCACGTCGACGATCCCGCGCAGTTCGCCACCGGCCTTCAGGGTGCCGGCCGCGACCGCCGCCAGCAGCGGCCCGCAGCCGGCCACCAGGGTGGTCTTGCCGGGCAGGACTTTCTGCGACTTGAGCAGGATGGTGGCGGCGGCCAGGCCGATCACGCCCGGCGTGGTCCAGCCCTCGAACGGCACGACGCGCTCGGTGGTGCCGGAGGCCACCACCAGTGCCCGCGACGTACAGCTCAGCGAACCCTGCGGGCCGACCGCATCGACCTGGAAGTCGGCAGTCACCGCCCACACCTGATGACCGAGGAAGGCGCTCACCCGGCTCTTCGCCAGGGCCTCGCGCAAGGCGTCGCCGGCCTGGCGCTCGGCGCTGTCATCGGTCGTCCCGGCGAACGCCGGCGCTCGGTAGACCTGCCCGCCCGCCGCGCGATTCTCGTCGAACAGGGCGACGCGCAGCCCCGCGGCGGACGCCGCCAGCGCGGCATTGACGCCGGCCGGACCGGCGCCGAGAACGATGAGGTCGTAGTCAGTCATGCAGGCCGACCTCAGCTACGCGGCTCACCGAAAGGCCTTCGCTGACTTCGGTCTGGCAGGCCAGCACGCGGCGGCCGTCGACCATCACCAGGCACTCCTGGCACGAGCCCATCAGGCAGAACATGCCGCGCGGCTGCTGCTCGCGCGGGCTTTCGCGCAGGCCGCGCACGCCTTCGGCGAAGAGTGCCGCGGCGACGCTCTGGCCGGCGCGGGCAGAGTAGCGGCGGCCCTCGAAGTGGAAATCGACGACGACCCCACGGTTTGCATCTTGCATGGCGTATCCCGGTACTGGCGGGCCCTGGAACCGGCCCCGCTTGACAAGTCTTACGCCATGCTATCGTATATGTTCCGTATACGCAAAATACGCGAACGATAGATTCCAGCGAACGAAGCGCCTCTTCCGCCCTGGCCCAGCCGATCCCTCCAAGGAGTTAGCACATGAAGCGACCCCAAGCCCTTAGCCATTTATTGACTGCAGGGCTCATCGCCTGCGCAGTGTTCGGCTCGATGAACGCCAGCGCCCGCTCGCTCGACGAGATCATGCAATCGAAGACGCTCATCGTCGGGGTCAACCCGAACCTGCCGCCGCTGGGCGTTTACGACGAGAAGAACGAGATCTCCGGCTTCGATGTCTCGGTCGCACGCAAGATCGCCGACTCGATGGGCGTGAAACTGGAGCTGGTGCCGATCGGCTCGAACGACCGCGTGCCCTTCATCCTCTCGGACAAGATCGACGCGGTGATGGGCGGCATGACGCGCAACGCCGACCGTCTCAAGGTGGTCGACTTCACCGACCCGGTGAACACCGAAGTGCTGGGCATCCTCACCACCGAGGAAAAACCCTACAAGAGCTGGGAAGAGCTCAACGATCCGGCGGTGCGCCTGGTGCAGGTGCGCGGCACCACGCCGGTCAAGCTGATCCAGGAGAAGATTCCGAAGGCCCAGCTGCTGATCCTCGACAACTACCCGGATGCCGTGCGCGCCATCGCCCAGGGCCGTGCCGACGCGCTGATCGACGTGCTCGACTTCATGCTCAGCTACACCAAGAACTACTCGACCAAATGGCGCGTGGTGGATGCACCGATCGAGGTCGACTACGACTGCATCGGCGTGCAGAAAGGCAACACCGAACTCACCGCGCGGCTGAACAGCGAGATCGCTACGCTGCACAAGTCCGGCTTCATCGCCGAAAGCTGGAAGAAGTGGTTCGGCAGCGCGATGCTGCATGATCCGACCGCCGCGCCCGCTGCCGCCCAGTAGCGCTTCCTGAAACAGACGACGACGCCCGCCATCCGCAGCGGGCGTCGTCTCATCCGTCGAGTAAACCCTTGCGATGACCCTGAATTTCCAACCCCTGCTCGAGCAGTGGCCCTATCTGCTCGGCGGCGCCTGGATCAGCCTGCAGATCGCCGTGCTGGCGTTCGCCTTCGGCATGCTCATCGGCCTGCTCTGCGCGGCCGTGCTGCGCTATGGCCCGCGCTTCGCCCGCAGGATCGTCAGCGCCTACGTGATCTTCGCCACCAACACCCCGCAACTGGTGCAGATCTACTTCCTGTTCTTCGCCCTGCCGGAGGTCGGCGTAACGCTCTCGCCGTTCACCGCGGTGCTGATCGGCGCGACCTTCAACGCCGGCGCCTACCTCTGCGAGATCCAGCGCGCCGGCTTCGACTCGGTTCGCCAGATGGAGATCGAGGCGGCCGAGGTGCTGGGCTTCTCGACGCCGCAGATCATTCGCCACGTGATCCTCCCGCACGTGCTGAAGGTGATGTTCCCGCCCCTGTCCAACCAGTTCATCGTGATGACCCTGGGCACCTCGATGGCCTCGATCTTCGGCGTCGAGGAACTCACCGGGCGCACCTACAACCTGAGCTCGCAGACCTACCTGTCGGTGGAGGCGTTCTCCATCGCCGCGGTGCTCTACATCGCCATCACGCTGATCGCCACGCTGGTCCTGGCGAGCGCCGGGCGCTACCTGTTCCGCGCCAAGATAAAGGCCTTCTGATGTCCGACTTCCACCTGGCCGAGCTGTTTTCCTATTACAACGTCGTGCTGCTGCTCAAGGGGCTCGCGGCGACCTTCCTGCTCTCGGTGATCGGCTGCTTCGCCGGTTTCGTCGCCGGCTTCGTCATCGCCATCCTGCGTATGACCCGGTCGCTGGCCCTCGCACCGCTGCGCGCGGCGGCGTTCACCTACTGTTTCCTGTTCCGGAGGATTCCGTTCCTGGTCACGCTGATGCTGGTGTTCTTCGCCAGCCAGTCGTCGAAGCTCGAGCTGTCGACCTTCTCCGTGGCGCTGGTCAGCGTCTGCCTGATCGCCGCCGCCTACCTCGGCGAGATCATCCGCAGCGGCCTGGAATCGGTGCACAAGAACCAGTGGGAAGCCGCGCAGACGCTCAACTTCAGCTACCTGGAAAGCCTGCGCCACGTGATCGTCCCGCAGGCCTGGCCGATCATCGTGCCGCCGACCTTCAGCTTCTTCGTGATGTTCATCAAGGACACCGCGCTGGCCTCGCAGATCGGCGTGATGGAGCTGACCTCGGCGAGCAAGGTGCTCACCAACAAGGGCTTTTCGGCCGCGCTGGTCTACGGGACGGTACTGGTCCTGTATTTCCTGATCTCTTACCCGCTGTCGCGCTTAGGTAAGCGCCTGGAGAACTCTCTTGCCGCAACTCGAAATCGTCGACCTTAAGGCTTCCTACGGGTCGCAGAAGGTACTCGAACACATCAACCTGTCCGTCGAGAAAGGCGAGATCGTCAGCCTGATCGGGCCTTCCGGCTCGGGCAAGAGCACCCTGCTGCGGGTTCTCATGGGCCTGCTGCCGCCCGAACAGGGCACGGTGCGCCTCGACGGCAAGTCGGTGAACTACGCCAACAAGGCCGAGGTGCGCGAACTGCGCTCGTCCATCGCCATCGTCTTCCAGCAGTACAACCTGTTCCAGAACATGACCGTGCTGGAAAACGTGATGATCACCCCGACCCGCATCAAGGGCTGGCCGAAGGCGCAGGTGGAGGCCGACGCCATCCGCCTGCTGACCCGCGTCGGCCTGGCACACCGCCTCAAGGCCTACCCGGACGAACTCTCCGGCGGCCAGCAGCAGCGCGTCGCCATCGCCCGCGCGCTGGCGCTGAAACCCGAGGTGCTGCTGCTCGACGAGGTCACCGCCGCGCTCGATCCGGAGCTGGTCACCGAGGTGCTCGACACCATTCGCGAACTCGCCTCCGAAGGCATCACGATGTTCATCGTCTCCCATGAAATGAGCTTCGTCCGCGAGGTCTCGTCCAAGGTGGTGTTCATGGCCGATGGCCTGGTCGTGGAAAGCGGCTCACCGCAGCAGATATTCGATAACCCGCAGGAGCCGCGTGCGCGCGACTTCGTCGGCAAGATCCTTCGCCACTGATCCCTCTTTCAGGTAGCCCCGCGTGAATCAGAGTCCCCTCGTCACCCAACTGCGCAACAGCGTCGACCAGCACTTCCAGGCCGAGGTCGAGTTCCTCGCCGACCTGGTGAGACGCCCCTCCGACAACCCCGCCGGCGACTGCGCCGAGCATGCCGAACTCACCGCCCAAGCCCTAGAAGCGCTCGGCTTCGAGGTCGAGCGGCACGCGGTTCCGCAGGCCGAGGTGCACGCCGCCGGCATGCTCAGCGTGACCAATCTGGTGATCCGCCAGCGCTTCGGCGACGGCCCGGTGATCGCCCTCAACGCCCACGGCGACGTGGTCCCGCCCGGCGATGGCTGGAGCTGCGACCCGTATGGCGCGCAGATCCGCGACGGCATGATGTACGGGCGCGGCGCCGCGGTATCCAAGTCGGATTTCGCCACCTACGCCTTCGCCCTGAAGGCGCTGATCGAATCCGGCGCCCCGCTGGCCGGCAGCGTCGAGCTGCACCTGACCTACGACGAGGAAGCCGGCGGCCTGGTCGGCCCGGCGTGGTTGCTGCAGCAGGGCATCGTCAAACCCGATTTCGCCATCTGCGCCGGCTTCACCCACTCGATCACCACCGCTCACAACGGCGCGGTGCACCTGGAAGTGACCGTGCGCGGCAAGTCCGCCCATGCTGCCCGCCCGGACACCGGCCACGACGCCCTGGAAGCGGCGAACAAGGTACTCACGGCGCTCTACGCCTACCGCGATACCCTGAGCCAGACCCGCTCGCAGACCCGCGGTATCGAGCACCCGACGCTGGTGGTCGGCCTGATCGAGGGCGGGATCAACACCAACGTGGTGCCCGACCGGGTCACCCTGCGCCTGGACCGCCGGGTGATTCCCGAGGAAACCCCGCAGGCCGTGCTCGCCGAGGTGAAGGCGCTGATCGCCGCCAGCGTGGCCGGGCTGCCGGGCATCGGCGTCGAGATGAAGGAAATCCTGGTGACCACGCCGCTGTACCAGATCGACGGTGCCGGGCGCCTCGCCGAAGCCCTGCAGCAGGCCTCCGAGCTGACCCTCGGCCACTCGATTCCCACCGAAGGCGTGCCGCTCTATACCGACGCGCGGCTGTACTGCGAGGCGGGCATTCCCACGGTGATCTACGGCGCCGGCCCGCGCACGCTGCTGGACGCCAACGGCCACCGGGCGGACGAGCGGGTCTCGCTGGAAGACCTGCGCATCGCCACCCAGACGCTCGCCATCGCTCTCAGCCAGCTGCTCAAGCCGGCAAGCTGAGTGGCCCTGGGGGCGACACCAAGACAGTTGGAGGACGGCGGGCCGAGGCCCGCCAGCGGAGCGGCTACTAAGCGCCTTCGCTGATGCGGTCGAGGACGAACAGCCGCAGGTTCTGCAGGTGGGTGCGCACGGCGGCGCGGGCGGCGTCGGCGTCGCCGGAAAGGTAGGCCTCGAGGATCGCCAAGTGCTCGGCGCGGTCCTCCTCGATGCGGTTGAACGGGCTGACCAGTTCGAACAGCCGGCTATGGGTACGCACCTGCTCGATCAGCCTGGCCAGCACCGGGTTGCCCGACGCCTGCGCGTACATCGTGTGGACCTGGTCGTCGATCTGCCAGTGCGCCGGCTCCTGCTGGCCCTTGCCGAGGGACTTGAGCTTCTTGATCAGTTGCTCGATGACGCGCTTGTCGATCTTGCCGATGGACAGGCCGATGGCCTCGGTCTCCAGCAGTTCGCGCACCTTCATGGTCTGGAAATATTCCTGCGCGCTGACGAAGCGCACCGAATACGACCGTGCCCCGGCTCGCACCAGCAGGCCTTCCCCTTCCAGCCGCAGCAACGCTTCGCGCAGTGGCGTGCGCGAGATGTTCAGCTCTTCGATGAGGCGGCCTTCGACCACCGGCCCGCCGCTGCGCAGGGCCTTTTCCAGGATCATCCGGCGCAACGTCTGATAGGCCAGTTCACCGAGTTTTTCCGGGGCGTTCGTGGGTACTGAAGTCACGGCATTTCCGCTCTGCGATTTGCCGCAAAGTATATGTTATGTATGCGCTCGGAGGAACGCCGGAGGCGGCCCTGCAACACGCCTGAAACCAGCGACCGCGATACTGGCGGCGGGCGCGGTGCGACGCCGCCGCCCTCAATACCGGCATCGATGCGACATCTGGACGCTGACGCTCGCCCGCCCGTACACTCGCCCTCTGGATCCAACGGGCCGGAACAGACGTCAACACCCATGAACGCACCCGAACGCCCGACGAGCATCCCGGTCAGCCGATCGACACGCTCGATTCCTGCCGAGCTTCGCCCCGCCTTCGACGACTACGTCCGCCAGCACTGCCGTTCGTTCCTCATCGCGATCAACCTGATCGCCGCCGCGGCCTATCTCTCCTACGCAGCCGTCGACGCCGTCATCATCCCGGACGTCGCCCTGCTCTCGCTGCTGATGCGCGTGGTCCTCGTCGCCATCGGCCTGTGCAACATCTACCTGCTGTTCCGCTTCGGCCAGAGCACCCTGCTGATGGACCTGCTGCTGCCGCTGCACACGCTGATCTGCACCGCGGCGTGGTTCGAGTTGCTCAAGCACAGCCAGTCGCCGGACATCCCGACGTTCATCTATGCCTCGATCGCCTTCATCGTGCTGTGCAACATGGGCGCGCGGGTATCCTTCGGCGGCGCGCTGGCCTGTTCGCTGGCGATCAGTGCGGTGATCCTGGCCAGCGTCGTGCAGTTGAGCCCCGACGATTCCCGTGCGGCGCTGGTGTTCCTCCTGGTCTATCTGCCGGTGCTCTGCCTGAGTCTGTTCATCAGTTGGACCAGTACGCGCAACGTGCGCCAGGCGTTTCTCGCCGATGTCGAGGTGCGTCGCCACCAGGCGGAACTGTCCACCCTCAACCAGTGCCTGGAACAACTCGCCGCCACCGACGCCCTCACCTGCGTCGGCAACCGCCGCGCCTTCGACCAGCGCCTGGCGGAAAGCTGGACGATGCTGCAGGCGCACGGCCGGGGCTTCGCCCTGTTGCTGGTCGACATCGACTACTTCAAGGCTTTCAACGACCATTTCGGCCACCAAGCCGGCGATCAGTGCCTGCAGGAAGTCGCGCGCAGCATGGTCGAGACCCTGCGCCACGGGCAGGCGCAGACCTTCCGCTACGGCGGCGAGGAGTTCGCCATCCTGTTGCAGGTGAGCAATGCCGATGAGCTGCGCAGCATCGCCGAACGGCTGGTCGATCAGGTCGCCGAGCTGGACATCCCCCACCCACATCGCCCCGACGCCCAGGAGCGCCTGACCATCAGCGTCGGCGTGGCGCTGTCGCACGACGAGGGCGTGCAGAGCCCCGACGATCTGGTGGCCCGCTGCGACCGCCTGCTCTACCTCGCCAAGCAGCTGGGCCGCAACCAGGTGTGCCCGGCCCAGGCCTGAGCCCTGGGCGGCGCTCCGGCCTTCAACCCAGATCCAGTCGTTTCAGGCGCGAGGCCAGCGTGGTCGGCTTGAGGCCGAGCAGCTCGGCGGCACCGTTCTTGCCGAACAGCCGTCCGCCGGCCGCCTGCAGCGCCGCCTTCAGGTTGTCGCGTTCGAGCTGGCGCAGCTGGGCATCGGTGAGGATGCCGGCCGGTGCCGCCGGGCTTTCCGGCTCGGCCGCCACCACCGCGCGCGCCGCCGCGCCGGTCGGCAGGTCGATGCGCAGGTCGAGGCCTTCGCTGGTGATCAGCGCCCGCTCGATGACGTTCTGCAACTCGCGGATGTTGCCCGGCCAGGCGTAGGCCTGGAGCCGCTCGATGTCGGACTTGCGCAGGCGCCGGCCGGGCATGTTCAGGCGCTGGCCGACCTGCTTGAGGAAGTGCGCGGCCAGTTGCGGAATGTCCATGGGCCGCTCGCGCAATGCCGGCGAATGAATCGGGAACACGTTGAGGCGGAAGTACAGGTCCTCGCGAAAGCGCTTGGCCTCGGCCTCCGCGCGCAGGTCGCGGTTGGTGGCGGCGACGATGCGCACGTCCACGCGCCGCGTGCGCTCCTCGCCGACCCGCTCGAACTGCCCTTCCTGCAACACGCGCAGCAGCTTGCTCTGCAGCTCCAGCGGAATCTCGCCGATCTCGTCGAGGAACAGCGTGCCGCCGTCGGCCAGCTCGAAGCGCCCGACGCGGTCGCGCAGCGCGCCGGTGAAGGCACCGCGCACGTGGCCGAAGAACTCGCTTTCGAACAGCTCGGCCGGAATCGCCGCGCAGTTCACCCGGATCAGCGGGTTCTGCGCGCGGCGGCTGGCCTGGTGGATGGCCCGCGCGATCAGCTCCTTGCCGGTGCCGGACTCGCCGTGGATCAGCACGCTGGCGTCGGTCGGCGCGACCACATCGATCTGCTTGACGATCTTCAGGATCGGCTCGCTCTGGCCGACGATCTCCCGGTAGTTGTGCTCGATGTGGATCTCTTCCTGGAGGTAGGCGTTCTGCTGCTCCAGGCGCTGCTTGAGCTCCTGCAACTCGGTCAGCGCGGTGTGCAGCTGCGCCTCGGTGCTGCGCCGCTCGGTGATGTCGCGGAACACCACCACCGAGCCGACGATGCGCCCGTCGGCGATCACCGGGGTGCTGGTGAATTCCACCGGGAACATGCTGCCGTCGCGGCGCCAGAAGACTTCCTGGCGGCCTTCGTGGATCAGCCCGTCGTGCACCGCCTTGTAGATCGGGCAGTCCTCCACCGGGTAGTGGCTGCCGTCGGCGTGGCTGTGGTGATGGATGCGGTGGATGTTCTTGCCGATCATCTCGCTCGGCTCCCAACCGAGCATCCGCGCTGCCGCCGGGTTGACGAAAGTGGCCAGGCCTTCGCTGTCGATGCTGTAGATGCCGTCGCCCACCGCGCTGAGCAGCAGCTGGTTGTCGCGCTCGGTTTCCTGGAACAGGTTGAGGATGTTGCGCCACTCGATCAGCCCGCCGCGCATGGTCCGCTCGGTCTGCGCCTGGTCGAGGAAATAGCGCTGCGCACTGCGTTCGCGCAGCACCAGGATCAGGTACTGGGTGCCCTTGAGCCTGAGGCAGGTGGCGGACACCTCCACTTCGATGCGTTCGCCGCTCTTGCAGGCGCAGCTCAGCTCGTCGCTCCAGCCCTTGCCCTCCTCGATCACCGCCTGGGTGAAGACGATCAGGTCGGCGAGCTGATGGCCGAACAGCCGGGTCACGGTCAGTTCGAGCATTTCCTGGCGCGGATAGCCGAACAGCTTGCAGGCGGCGATGTTGAGGTCGACGAAGCGGTTGGCCACCGGATCGAACTGGACGATGGCTTCCGGACAATGCTCGAAGACCATGTGCCGCGAGGCGTAGGCCATGTCGGCCCAGCCGGAGAGGTAATCGGGTTCCGCTGCGTTCATCGCTACGAGTCCTCGTGGTCAACGCCTACGAATTCTCGTAGTTATACGAGATTGCGTACCGCAGGGACAGCATCAGAAAGGCCGCAGAAAACCGTATCAGATTGACAAGTTATTGATAAATAAACATTAGTTTTTATTTGAAAAAAGCTGGCACGCGCTTCGCTCTGTTCCGTTGCAGCCGCAGTCATCACTGTCGAGCCCACCCATAACGGAGAAACGGACCATGCCAAGCGTAGACATTGCCCAGTATCAGGACGGCGACTTCCTGGTGAATTACGAAGAAAAGGTCTTCGAGGACGTCAAGGCCGAACCGGGCGAGAAGGCCCTGCTGACCTTCCACACCATCGCCTTCGAAGGCTCCATCGGCCTGGTCAACATGCTCCAGGCCAAGCGCCTGCTGCGCAAGGGCTTCGAGACCAAGGTGCTGCTCTACGGACCGGGCGTGCAGCTCGGCGTGCAGCGCGGCTTCCCGACCCTCGGCGCCGAAGCCTTCCCCGGCCACCTTGCGGTGAACAACCAGATCAAGGCGTTCATGGCCGAGGGCGGCGAGGTCTACGCCTGCCGCTTCGCCCTGCAGGCGCTCTACGGGCAGACCGAGAAGGCGCTGATCGAGGGCATCCGCCCGATCAACCCGCTGGACGTGATGGACCTGCGCCTGCTGATGCGCCGCGAGGGCGCGCTGATCATCGACACCTGGACGGCGTGATCACTATCTCCCCTCTCCCGTTCACGGGAGAGGGATGTTCCAGCGACACCTTCGCTCGCCCCCCTCTCCCGTTCACGGGAGAGGGGCCGGGGGAGAGGGCCAGGGCCGCGCCGGAGCCACAGGCAAAGCCCCTCTCCCTATCCCTCCTCCAAGAATGGAAGAGCGGACTGTCCAGTGTTCGAGCCACTTCATCAGGAGTTCCGCCCATGCCCACCCTCCGCGCCGCCGCCGTGCAGCTTTCGCCGGTGCTCTACAGCCGCGAAGGCACCGTCGACAAGGTCTGCCGGCAGATCGAGGCCCTCGGCCGGGAAGGCGTGCAGTTCGCCGTGTTCCCGGAAACGGTGGTGCCCTACTACCCCTATTTTTCCTTCGTCCAGCCGCCTTTCGCGATGGGCAAGCAGCACCTGAAACTGCTCGACGAATCGGTGCAGGTGCCCTCCGCCGCGACGCTCGCCATCGGCGAGGCCTGCCGCGCGGCCAACATGGTGGTGTCGATCGGCGTCAACGAGCGCGACGGCGGCACGATCTACAACGCACAGCTGCTGTTCGACGCCGACGGCACCCTGATCCAGCACCGCCGCAAGATCACCCCGACCTACCACGAGCGCATGGTCTGGGGACAGGGCGACGGCTCCGGCCTACGCGCGGTGGACAGCGCCGCCGGGCGCATCGGCTCGCTGGCCTGCTGGGAGCACTACAACCCGCTGGCGCGCTACGCGCTGATGGCCGACGGCGAACAGATCCACGCGGCGATGTTCCCCGGTTGCCTGGTCGGCGAGATCTTCGCCGAGCAGATCGAGGTGACCATCCGCCACCACGCGCTGGAGTCCGGCTGCTTCGTGGTCAACGCCACCGCCTGGCTGGAGCCGGAACAGCAGCAACGGATCATGGCCGACACCGGCTGCGAACTGGGGCCGATCTCCGGCGGCTGCTTCACCGCCATCGTCTCGCCGGAAGGCCGCCTGCTCGGCGAACCGCTGCGCAGCGGCGAGGGCGTGGTGATCGCCGACCTCGACCTGGCGCTGATCGACAAGCGCAAGCGGATGATGGATTCGGTCGGCCACTACAGCCGCCCGGAACTGCTCAGCCTGCTGATCGACCGCACCCCCACCGCGCACCTGCACGAACGCCCGGCGGCGCTGCCGGCCCGCGCGCTCGAGGAGTTCGACCATGCCAGCCTCTGACCTGATCGCCAGCGACCTCCTCAGCGAACTGCAATGCCACGGCGTGCGCTGGCTCGACGGCAACGCCGGGCTGTCGCGCAAGGGCGGAGCCGGGCCTTCCGACCACAAGGCGCTGAGCCTCGGCAGCCACACCGCGATGGTGCCGATGCTCAACCAGGCGTCGCTGGATTCACCCTACTCGGCGCGCCCCAGCGGCGAACTGGCGCTGATCTTCCGCGACGGCCTGCAGGTCGGCGAAGTGAAGATCCCCGGCGTGCCGAACTTCTATTCGCGCAGCACCGCCGACGGCATCCCCTACTGGAAGATCGCCACCCTGCACAGCCGCGACGTGCTCGCCACCACGGTGCTGCAGCACTGCATCCGCATGAACGAAGCGGCCAGCGCCTGCCAGTTCTGCGCCATCGGCCAGTCGCTGGCGAACGGCAAGACCATCGCCCGCAAGCGCCCAGCGCAGCTCGCCGAGGTGGCGAAGGCGGCGGTCGAGCTGGACGGCGTCAAGCACATGGTGATGACCACCGGCACGCCGCAGACGCCCGATCGCGGCGCGGCGATCCTCTGCGAGTCGGCGGCCGCGGTCAGCGCCGCGGTGGACCTGCCGATCCAGGCGCAGTGCGAGCCGCCGGACGACGACGCCTGGTTCGTCCGCCTCAAGGACAGCGGCGTGGTATCCCTCGGCATGCACCTGGAAGCGGTCACCGACGCGGTGCGCGCACGGATCATGCCGGGCAAGGCCGAGGTGCCGCTGAGCCGCTACTTCTCGGCCTTCGAGGCGGCGCTCAAGGTGTTCGGCCACGGCCAGGTGAGCACCTACATCCTCGCCGGGCTGGGCGACTCCGAAGACGAGATCGCCGCCATCTCCGAGCGCCTCGCCGCGCTCGGCGTGTACCCCTTCGTGGTGCCCTTCGTGCCCATCGACGGCACGCCGCTGGCGCAGCACCCGAAACCGGACAACGCCATGCTCCAGCGGCTCTACCCGCGCATCGGCGCCAGCCTGCGCCGCCACGGGCTGCACTCCGAGAAGATCAACGCCGGCTGCGCCAAGTGCGGCGCCTGCTCGGCCCTGAAGAAACACGAGTGAGGAGCACGCCGATGAACGCCTTCGCCCTGGTCGACGATCAGTTCGCCCCATTCCGCGCCGACGACCTGCTGGTCAAGCCGGCCAGCGAGGCCTGGGAGCGCCGCGCCTACTTCGCCCTGCGCCGCGCGGTGTTTTCCGAAGAGCAGCAACTGCTCGCCCAGGACCGCGACGCCCACGACTTCCAGGCCATCGCCATCGTCGCCCTGGCGAACAACTGCGCGGTGGCCGACCGGGTGATCGGCGCGGTGCGCATCTACCAGCCCGAGCCGGGCCTCTGGTACGGCGGCCGGCTGTGCGTCGAGCGCGCCTATCGCCGCCACGGGCTGATCGGCACGGCGCTGGTCAACGAGGCGGTGTCGCGCGCCATCGAACTGGGCTGCACGCGCTTCCTCGCCACCGTGCAACAGGCCAACGAGACGTACTTCCACGGCCTCCATTGGCACACCCTGGAACACCTGGAACTACTCGGCCAGCCGCATGCGTTGATGCAGGCGGACCTCGGCCGCTACCCGTTCATGCCGCGCCAGGTGTCGCTGCTGCCGCTGAAGGCGCGCCGCCATGACTAACGCCCTGCGCCTGCCGCTGAGCACACCGCTCGAAGCGCTGCTCGACACCCTGCGCGATACCCCGGCGATGCGTGCCAAGCTGGCCATCCAGCGCCCGGCCCGGCAACTGGATGCCCCGCTCGCGGCGAGCCGCGACGCACTCTACGCCCTGCCCGGCGACGACACCGCGGCGATCCGCGTCGGCGACCGTTACCAGTTGCTGGCCATCGAGGGCATGCTGCCGGCCTTCGTCGAGGCCGCGCCCTGGTTCGCCGGCTGGTCGGCGGTGATGGCCAACGTCAGCGACATCACCGCCATGGGCGGGCGCGCCTGCGCGGTGGTCAACGCCTACTGGCATCACGATGCCGACGCCGCCGGCCAGGTGCTCGCCGGCATCCGCGCCGCCTGCGAGGCCTACGGGCTGATCCTCGCCGGCGGCCACACCAGCCAGGCCGGCGGCAACCCGGCGGCGCTGGCGGTGGCGATCACCGGCATCGCGAAGAAGCTGCTCTCGACCCTCCACGTCGCCCCCGGCCAGGTGCTGGCCATGGCGGTCGACCTCGACGGCCGCTGGCACGCCGACGCGCCCTACTGGAAAGCCTTCGAGAACGTCCCCGGCGAACGCCTGCGCGAGCAGTTGGAAGTCATCCCGCGGCTGGCCGAGGCCGGCCTGCTGCTGGCCGCCAAGGACATCAGCAACGCCGGGCTGCTGGGCACCCTGCTGATGCTGCTGGAACCCACCGGCTGCGGTGCCGAGCTGGACCTCGACGCGCTGCCGCGCCCGGCCGACGGCGACCTGCCGCGCTGGCTGCAGGCGTTCCCCAGCTACGGCTACCTGCTCAGCCTCGATGAAGCCGCGTTCCCGGAAGTGCAGGCCGCCTTCGCCTTCCACGGCCTGACCTGCGCGCGCATCGGCCGGATCGACGCCAGCGCGCGCCTGGTCGTGCGCCAGGACGCCGAGCGCAGCGAATTCTGGAACCTCGCGCAGAGGCCCTTCACCGGCCTGCGCTATCCCACCCACACCCCCGCCCAGGAGCACTGACATGCCCGCCGTCAACTTTCGCGTGCGCTGGCCCGATGGCCAGGAAAGCCCCGGTTACTCACCGTCCACGGTGATCTACGAACACCTGCACAGCGGCGTGCCCTACGCCCGAGAGGATTTCCTGCAACGCCTGGAAACCGCGCTGAACGCAGCGTCCGAGCGGGTCAGGGAGGTGAAGGGCTTCTACTGCAGCTCGGCGATGGACACCCTCGCCTCGCTCAAGTACCAGGCCGACCGTCATGGCGAAGGCGCCGTGCAGGTGCTGGAGATGAGCACCGACAGCGAAGGCCGCGTGCTCGGCGGCTGGGGCTCGTTCCCGACCTAACGTTGCCGGCCCCACGCTCGGGGCGAACAGGACCCTGGGTGGATCGGGGCGCGTAGCCGACGCTCTTTCATCCACCGCCGCGTCGATCGGTGGATCGATGAAGCGCGATCCACCCTACAGAAGCCATTCCGGGCGAAAGCCTCACCGGCACACCCATCGACCGACTCATATTCGGAGAAGTACCATGAAAAGCGCCCCTCAACCCCAGCACCACAGCGTCATCATCGTCGGCGGTGGCCAGGCCGGTCTTTCCGCCAGCTACTACCTGCAGCAGCAGGGCATCGATCACCTGCTGCTGGAGAAGCACAGCCTGACCCACGCCTGGCGCACGCAGCGCTGGGACGCCTTCTGCCTGGTCACGCCGAACTGGCAGTGCGCGCTGCCCGGCTACCCGTACCAGGGCGACGACCCGCACGGTTTCATGAAGCGCGAGGAAATCATCGCCTACCTCGACGGCTTCATCGCCTCGGTGAACGCGCCGGTACGCGAGGGCGTCGCGGTGCAGAAGGTCAGCCCGCGGCCGCAGGGCGGCTACAGCGTGCAGACCTCGACCGGCGAGTTCAGCGCCGACGAGGTGATCATCGCCTCGGGTGGCTACCACACGCCGATCATTCCGCGCCTGGCCGAGCGCCTGCCGCCGAGCATCACCCAGATCCACTCCGAGCAGTATCGCAACCCGGCGCAGTTGCCGGCCGGCAAGGTGCTGGTGGTCGGCTCCGGGCAGTCCGGCGCGCAGATCGCCGAGGACCTGCACCTGGCCGGCCGCGAGGTGTTCCTCGCGGTCGGCGATGCGCCGCGCTGCGCCCGCTTCCACCGCGGCCGCGACGTGGTCGACTGGCTGGCGGAGATGGGCTACTACGACATCGGCGTCGACCGCCATCCGTTGCGCGAGGGTGTGCGCGACAACACCAACCACTACGTCACCGGCCGCGACGGCGGGCGCGACATCGACCTGCGCCGCTTCGCCCTCGAAGGCATGCAGCTGTTCGGCGTGCTGCGCGAGCTGGACGGCGACACCCTGCGTTTCTCCACCGACCTCGCGGCCAAGCTGGACGCGGCGGACGCGGTGTACAACCGGATCAATGCCAGCATCGACCAGTACATCGCCGAGAACGCCATCGACGCGCCGCCCGGCGAGGTCTACCAGCCGCTCTGGCAACCGCCCGTGGAGCGCGAAACACTGAACCTGACGGAAGCCGGCATCAGCTGCATCGTCTGGTGCATCGGCTTCGCCCCGGACTTCGCCTACGTCGACGCCGGCGTGTTCAACGGTCGCGGCCATCCGGTCCACGCGCGTGGCGTCAGCGCCCAGCCGGGGCTGTATTTCCTCGGCCTGCCGTGGCTCTACACCTGGGGTTCGGGACGCTTCTCCGGGGTCGCCCGGGATGCCGAGTACCTGGTGGAGCGCATCGCCGAACGGATCGCGCCGCGCAGCCGCGTGGTCAATGCATAGGGTCTGCTGACGTTTCATTGACGGCCGCGCTAGGCCCTGCGGGTTGCGCGAGAAATGTCCCCCGCTGTCGTTGCAGGACTTGGCAAGGGACATCCATTGCCGGCGTCCTGCGCCTAACCAGGGAACATTTCTCGCGGCAACGCGACTCGCCAATCAAACGTCCACAGACCCTATCTGCCCTGGAGCCGACAATGTCCACACAACGCCCGCCGCTGCCGCCGTTCACCCGCGAGAGCGCCCTCGAGAAGGTGCGCCTCGCCGAGGACGGCTGGAACAGCCGCGACCCCGAACGCGTCTCGCTGGCCTACAGCCTCGACACCCGGTGGCGCAACCGCGCCGAATTCGTCCATGACCGCGCCGGGGCGAAAGCCTTCCTCGAGCGCAAATGGGCGAAGGAGCTGGACTACCGGCTGATCAAGGAGCTCTGGGCCTTCGACGGCAACCGTATCGCCGTGCGCTACGCCTACGAATGGCACGACGACTCCGGCAACTGGTTCCGCTCCTACGGCAACGAGAACTGGGAGTTCGACGCCGACGGGCTGATGACGCGGCGTTTCGCCTGCATCAACGACCTGCCGATCCGCGAGGAGCAGCGCCTGTATCGCTGGCCGCTGGGGCGCCGGCCGGACGAGCATCCCGGCCTGTCCGACCTGGGGCTCTGAGCGCGGGCGCGGCCGCCCACTCCGACAGCGCGCGTCGTTCGCGGTGATACTGCCGCTCTGGCCCTGCAGACCCTGCGGCCTTTCGCCACGGGGCCTGCAGCCACCGCGCCGGATCATCTGATCCGCTTTTTTTAGATTTAGCTGAGTCTGTTACCGGCACAGTTCGCCGCCGATCATGGTCGGGCCTGATAAAAAGCCTGATGGGGCGACACCATGACCGACCGTATTCCCGCCCGGATCATCGACAGCATCGATCCGAGCCAGCCAATCCGCCTCACCCCCGCGCAAGCCGGCGGGCCGATCCACACCCGCAGTTTCACCGGCCTGTTCCGCAACCTGCGCCGCTATGGCGCCGGGGCGCTGTTCCTGCTGTTCTTCGGCACCGCCTGGCTCGACTGGGGCGGCCGCCAGGCCGTGCTCTGGGACCTCTCCGGGCGCAAGTTCTACATCTTCGGCGCGACCTTCTGGCCGCAGGACCTGGTGCTGCTCTCGGCGATCCTGATCATCGCCGCCTTCGGCCTGTTCGCCATCACCGTGTTCGCCGGCCGCGTGTGGTGCGGCTACACCTGCCCGCAAAGCGTCTGGACCTGGGTGTTCATGTGGGCGGAGAAGGTCACCGAGGGTGACCGCGGCCAGCGTCTCAAGCTGGATGCCGCGCCCTGGTCGGCGACCAAGCTGCTGCGGCGTGGCGCCAAGCACGCGCTCTGGCTCGCCATCAGCCTGGCCACCGCGCTGGCGTTCGTCGGCTACTTCACGCCAATCCGCGACCTGGTGCGTGAGCTGTTCAGCCTGCAACTGGACCTGACCACCGCCTTCTGGGTCGCCTGCTTCGCCACCGCCACCTATCTCAATGCCGGCTGGCTGCGCGAACAGGTGTGCCTGCACATGTGCCCCTACTCGCGCTTCCAGAGCGTGATGTTCGACGCCGACACCCTGGTGGTGACCTACGACGCCGCCCGTGGCGAGAATCGCGGCCCGCGGCGCAAGGACGTCGACCCGCGCAGCGCCGGGCTGGGCGACTGCATCGACTGCACCATCTGCGTCCAGGTCTGCCCCACCGGCATCGACATCCGTGACGGCCTGCAGCTCGACTGCTTGAGCTGTGGCGCCTGCATCGACGCCTGCGACTCGGTGATGGACAAGATGGGCTATGCCCGCGGCCTGGTGCGCTACAGCTCGGAACGCGCGATGGCGGGCGGCAAGACCCGCCTGCTGCGGCCGCGCCTGATCGGCTACGCGGCGCTGCTGGTGGCGATGATCGGCGCCTTCGTCTGGGCTCTGCAGGTTCGCCCGCTGGTATCGCTGGACGTGACCAAGGACCGCGGCCTGTACCGCGAGAACAGCCTCGGCCAGATCGAGAACATCTACACCCTGAAGCTGATCAACAAGACCCAGCAGGCGCGCCACTACGTCATCGAACTGGCCGAGGAAGGCGACTTCCACTACAGCGGCCAGCGCGAGGTGCTCCTGCAACCGGGGGAGATCGTCGATCTGCCGGTGAGCGTGGCGCTGACCGCGGACACCGCGAACAGCTCGCAGCCACTGACCTTCGCCGTGCAGGACCTCGACGAACCGACGACCCGGATCAGCGCCGCCAGCACCTTCGTCGCGCCGGTCAATCGCTGACCGGTGGCGACAGCCGCGAGGCCGCCGCTCCGACATCCCCGAAGCACCGACAGGTTGAAGTACAGTGTCCAGCACCAGCCCAGCCGCGATGACCCTGTCCACGATGAAGCGCTACGAGAAGTTCGCCGACGAGATCGCCGAATCGATCCGCAACGGCGTGCTCGCCCCCGGCGAGCGCGTCCCCTCGGTGCGACACGCCAGCCGCACCTACGGGGTCAGCCCGTCCACGGTGTTCCAGGCCTACTACCTGCTGGAGGACCGCGGGCTGATCCAGGCGCGGGCGCGTTCCGGCTACTTCGTCCGCGAGCACGCCAAGCACCCGCTGCACGAGCCTGAATCGCCGGTGGAGCGCGGCCCGCGCCAGGCGCAGACCACCGAGGTGGACGTCAGCGAACTGGTGTTCTCGGTGCTCGGCTCGCTGAAGAACCCGGCCACCGTGCCCTTCGGTTCGGCCTTCCCGAGCCCCTACCTGTTCCCCCTCGCGCGGCTGGCCCGATCGATGGCGCAGAGCGTGCGCGACATGCCCCCGCAAGCGGTGATCGCCGACATGACCGCCGGCAATCCCGACCTGCGCCGGCAGATCGCCCTGCGCTACATGGTCGCCGGCGTGCGCCTGCCAATGGACGAACTGGTGATCACCAACGGCGCGATGGAGGCGCTCAACCTCTGCCTGCAGAGCGTGACCCGTCCCGGCGACCTGGTGGCCATCGAGGCGCCGGCGTTCTACGCCACCCTGCAGGTGCTCGAGCGACTCAAGCTCAAGGCGGTGGAGATTCCCGTGCACCCGCGCGAGGGCATCGACCTGGAAAGCCTCGCCGACAGCCTGCAACGCCTGCCGATCAAGGCCTGCTGGTTCATGAGCAGCCTGCAGAACCCGCTCGGCGCGAGCATGAGCGAGGACAAGAAGCGCGCCCTCTACGAACTGCTGCACGGCCATCAGGTGCCGCTGATCGAGGACGACGTCTACGCCGAGCTGTACTACGGCACGCAGCCGCCAAAACCGGTGAAGAGCTTCGACCGCGACGGCCTGGTGATGCACTGCGGCTCGTTCTCCAAGAGCCTGGCGCCGGGCTACCGGGTCGGCTGGGTGGCGGGTGGGCGCTACGCCGAACAGATCAGCCGGCTCAAGCTGATGACCACCATCTCGCCCTCGGTGCCGGCCCAGGCGGCGATCGCCGACTACCTGCAACACGGCGGCTACGACCGTCACCTGCGCAAGCTGCGCCATGCACTGGAAATGCAGCAGGGCGCGATGCTCGCCTCCGCCGCCCGGCATTTCCCTGCGAGCACGAGGGTGACGCGGCCCACCGGCGGCTACTTCCTGTGGTTTGAGTTTCCCGAGCGGGTCGACTCGCTGCAGCTGTTCCAGCTGGCCCTCGCCCAGGGCATCAGCCTGGCGCCGGGGCCGATCTTTTCCGCCACCCGCCGCTTCGGCAACTGCGCCCGCCTCAACCACGGCCACCCGTGGGACGCCGGCAGCGAACGGGCGATGGAAACCCTCGGGCTGATCCTGGCGACCTTCTGAGTGACGCCAGGGCTTCAGCTTCACCAAACGCCTGGCGCAAACCCGCTCCCGTAGGGTGCGCCGCGCGCACCGAGCCGCAACGCCAGGGCTTCGGCTTCACCGAGGGGAAGGTGCGCATGGCGCACCCTACAGGAGCAGGCCCAGCCAGGCGGAAACCAGCAGCAACAGCCCCATCGCCTGGTTGAAGCGGCGCAGTGCGGTGGACGAGCGCAGCAGCCGCGCGCTGCCGACGCCCAGACAGGCCCAGGCGGCCAGGCAGGGCAGCGAGACGACGAAGAAGATCGCCGCCAGTTGCAGCGTGCGCAGCCCCTGGTCCGGGCCGTGGCCGGCGAACACGCCGAGCACCGCCAGGGCCATCATCCAGGTCTTCGGGTTGACCAGTTGCAGGCTCGCCGCGGCAAACAGGCCGAAGCGCCCCGGCATGGCGCCCGGCGCGCCGAGGTCCGGGGGCGGGCTGCGGAAGATCTTCCAGGCCAGGTAGCTGAGCCAGGCGATGCCCGCCGCGTTCATCGCCAGTTGCACCTGCGGCAGGCGCGCCAGCAGGTCGCCGAACCCGCTGCCCACCAGCAGCACGATGGCCGCCGCGGCGGCGCAGGCGCCGAACACCGCCGGCAGGCTGGCGAGCAGGCCGTGGCGCGCGCCGTTGTTCAACACCAGCAGGTTGGTCGGGCCGGGCGTGATCGAGGCGACCAGTGCAAACAGCACGAAGGGCAAGAAGGACGCGGACATGGGCAGCTCCTGAAGAAGGGCAGCCCAGCATGTCGCGGCTGGATTCAGCGGTCTGGACGATTCGTGCAGCGTGTGCGGTAGTCCGCCGGGGTCAGCGCGTAGGCGCGGCGGAACCAGCGGCCGAGGTGGCTCTGGTCGGCGAAGCCCAGCGTCGCGGCGACCAGCGCCGGCGTCTCGCCCCGCGCCAGCAGGCGGCGCGCGCGGGTCAGGCGCAGCTGGATCAGGTAGGCGTGCGGCGGCAGGCCATAAGCGGCCTTGAAGGCGCGGGTCAGGCGATAGCGGTCGACCCCGGCGATCTGCGCCAGCTGGTCCATGCCCAGGTCCTGCTCCAGGTGCGCGTGCAGGTAATCGCGCGCCCGCTGCGCCGCGCGCGGCAGGCGTGGGTCGCAGGCCGGCATCCGCGTGCGCCAGGTGAGATGGCGGGTCAGGCGCTCCAGCAGCAGGTCCAGCGCCGCCTGGCGGGCAATGCGGATGTCCCGGCCGTGGAGCATGGCGAAGGCGCTGGCGGTGGCGCCGGCCAGCTGCGGGTCCTCGGCGAGAACCTGGGCGAAACTCAGCTGGGCATGTTCCGGCGCCTGCTCGAACAGCCCGCACAACTCGCGCTCCAGCCAGTGCGGGTCGAGGTAGAGCATGCGGTAGGTGAACCCTTCAGCCGTCGGCGCATGGCCGTCATGGATGTCGCCGGGTTCGAGCAGGAACACCTGCCCCGGCGTGCTCGAACGCCGCGCGCCACGGCAATGGAACTGCTGCACGCCCTGCTCGGTGAAACCGACCAGGTAGCTGTCGTGCCAGTGCGGATCGTAGGCATGGCCCTCGAAATGCGCCCGGATGGTCTCGATGCCGGTGTCACCGTCCTGCAGCAGTTCCACCCAATTGTTGTTCATGCCTGCCTCCCGCGTCGCCACTCATTATCGGCAGCGACGCGGTGCCAGGCTATCGCTGCGCGAACCGATGGTCTGGAAGATTTGTGCAGCGTCTCAGCCGAAACGCGTGCTCACCTCGATCAGCATCGGCTCGCCGGCCTCCAGCGCCGCGCGCAACGCATCGCGCAGGCCGGCGGCATCGCTGGCCTTCAGCGCGCGCATGCCATAGCCGGCCGCCAGGGCACAGAAGTCGATGCCCGGCACATCGAGGCCCGGCACCTGTTCGGCGCGCAATTGCCCGGCGAACCAGCGCAGCGCGCCGTAGGTGCCGTTGTTGAGGATCACGAAGATCGCCGGAATCCGGTACTGCACGGCGGTCCACAGTCCGGTGATGGCGTAGTTCGCCGAGCCGTCGCCGATCAGGCCGATCACCTGGCGCTGCGGCAGCGCCAGCTGCGCGCCGATCGCCGCGGCGATGCCGAAGCCTAGCCCGCCCGCGGCGGGGAAGAAGTAGCTGCGCGGGTGGCGCATCGGCAGTCGCTGCCAGAGCGCGGCGGTGGTCGAGGTGGACTCGTTGACGTACACCGCATCGGCCGGCGCCAGCTCGGCGACGATGTCGAAGACCTGCTCCGGCGCCATGCCGCCGGGCGCATCGCCGGTCAACGCCGGCGGCGCGGGCAAGGCCTGCGGGGCGGGCCGCGAACTGGCCGGGAGCAGCGCGAGCAGCGCTTCCAGGCTCAGTTGCGGATCACCGAGGATCGCCTCGCCCATCAGCGGCCGGCTGGCCTCCAGCGGATCGTCGAGGATCGCCACCAGCGCGGCACCGGCCGGCAGGCAGGCGCCGGGATCGAACTGGTGGTAACGGAACACCGGGGCGCCGATCACCAGGATCAGGTCGTGGCCTTCGAGCAGCCGGGCGATGCTGGCCATGCCGGCCGGCAGCAGACCGCGGAAGCCCGGATGGGTGGTGGGGAACGGGCAGCGCGGGATCGACGGCGCAGCCCACACCGGCAGCCGCTGGCGGTCCGCCAGCGCCACCGCGGCGGCGTAGGCGCCGGGCGTATCGACCTCGGCGCCGAGAATCAACACCGGATTGCGCGCGCCATGCAGGCGCTCGGCGAGTTCGGCGATCAGTGCCGCCGGCGGCTGGGCGCGGCCATGCACGCGGCGCTCGACCAGGTGCGCGGCCTGCTCGGCGGCGGGACGGTCCCAGTCGTCGTAGGGAATCGACAGGTACACCGGGCCGGCCGGCGGCAGCGCGGCGAGGTGGATCGCCTGGGAGAAGGCGCGCGGCACGTCGCCGGCGCTGGCCGGCTCGTGGCTCCACTTGACCAGCGGACGCGGCAGCAACGCCGCGTCGACGTTGGTCAACAGCGGCTCGACGCCGATGCTCTCGCGCACCTGCTGGCCGGCGGTGACCACCAGCGGCGAGTGCGCGCTCAGCGCGTTGGTCAGCGCGCCCATGGCGTTGCCGGTGCCGGCGGCCGCGTGCAGGTTGACCAGCGCCGGCTGGCCGCTGGCCTGCGCGTAACCGTCGGCGATGCCGAGCACCACCGCTTCCTGCAGCGCCAGGATGTAGCGGAAGTCCTCTGGAAAATTCTTCAGGAACGGCAGCTCGTTGGAGCCGGGATTGCCGAACACCGTGGTCAGACCGTGGTGACGGAGCAGGTCGTAGGTGGCGGAATGAACGCTGGGCATGGAGCGAAAACCTGGAAAGCGAAAAAAGCAGCCGGGCCGGCCTTGACCGGCACCGGGCGTTGAGAAAAGGCGTGGATCAGGCCGGCTGTGCCGCCGGTTGCTGGCGACGGTTGCGCACCCAGGCGACGATGATCGCGGCCATCAGCACGAAACCCAGGTAACCCATCGCCGGGTAGACGATGCCGACCAGCTTGACGAAGCCGAACAGGCTGCCGGCGAAGGCCAGCGCCACGCTGACCGCCACCGAGGTCTTGAACGGCAGTCCGTAGGCCTCGGCGCGGGCGGCCAGGGCGTAGGTCAGACCGACCGTGGTGCAGTACAGCTTGACCAGCAGCAGCACCAGCATCACGTCGCCGAACCAGGACGACAGCAGGTTGCTGAGGAACAGCGTGGGAATCGCGCTGCCGGCGACCACGTCGATCTTCGCCATCATCACCACGGTCATCACCATGATCAGCGCGCCGATGCCGACGCCACCGAGAATCCCGCCGATGCCGGCCTTGCGCGTGTCGCCGACGCTGCTGCCGATCACCACCAGCACCGCAGCGGTGCCGGCGATGTTGTAGGAGACGTAGAGCAGCGCGCTGAGCAGCCAGTGGCCGGCCGCCTGCGGCTGGGCCAGGGCGATCGGTTCCAGTTCGCCGAACGGCTTGTCCATGCTGGTCAGCGCGTACACCGCGATGATCGCCACGATTACCATCAGCACCGGAGTGATCAGGCTCATCAGGGTGATGACCTTCTTCAGCCCGAGGCACACGGTGACCACCGTCAGCACGCTGAGGATCGCGCCGCCGATGTAGTGGGACACACCGAGCTGCTGCTCGAACGAGGAGCCGGCGCCAGCGAGCATCACCACCACGCTGCCGAACAGGAAGAAGGTCAGCATCACGTCGACCACCTTGCCCAGGTGGCGCCCGCAGATGTACTCGATGGCTTCCTTGTGCGAGCCGGTGCGCAGGCGACTGCCGATCTGGTAGAGGTTCATCACCAGGAAGGCCAGCAGTGCGGTGGCGACCACCCCGCCGAGCAGGCCGGCCCAGCCGAAGCTGGTGAAGAACTGCAGGATTTCCTGGCCGGAGGCGAAGCCGACACCGACCATCAGGCCGATGAAGGCCCCGCCGAGTTTGAGACTGGTGTTCATGTGAGTTCCCCGAAAGCGAAAGTGTTGGAGGCAGCACGGCCCGCCGCGAGAGGCCGCGGGCAGCGTTGCGGGCGGTGGCGGCAGATCAGGCGGCGGGCGTGTCCAGCAGGCCTTCGTCGGCGAGCCGGTCGAGCACGCGGTCGAAGGTCTCGACCAATTGCTCGATGTGGCCCTCGTCGTGCTGGAAGGAGAGGAACACCGATCCCCGTCCGCCGATGTCCACGCCTTCGAGGATCAACGCCATGCGCATGGCGGCGATCATCTTCGGCGAGGGTCTGGCGAACTCGCCGCGGGTGATCCGCGACGGATCGCTCTCATGGGGTGACGCGCCGGGCATCAGGTGGAAGCCGGAAAAACGTCCGTAGGCCAGCCAGTCGAGGCCCTTGCGCGCGAACAGCGCGTTCATCGATTGCCGGGCGTGCTCGCCGAGCGCATTGATGCGCGCGCAAACGTCCCGTTCGACGATTTCGTCGATGGTGGCGATGGCCGCGGCGGCGGTCACCGGGTTGCCGGTGAAGGTGCCCTGGTGCAGCACCTTGTGCGCCGAATCCCGCGCCAGCACCGCCATCACCTCCTCGCGGCCGCCGACCATGCCGCCGGGCAGACCGCCGGCGGCGGCCTTGGCCAGGCAGGTGAGGTCCGGCTTCAGGCCGAGCAGGCCCTGCATGCCGTGGTTGCCGACGCGGAAGCCGGAAATCACCTCGTCGAGGATGAACAGCGCGCCCTGGCGGCGAGCCAGCTCGGCGCCGGCCTGGAGGAACTCGTCGGAAACCGGGGTGACGCCGAAGTGCGAGCCGACCGGCTCGGCGATCATCGCGGCGATGTCGGCGCCGTGCGCTTCGAAGGCGGCGGCGAGGCCGGCGAAGTCGTCCGGGCGGATCAGCAGCGTGTGACTGGCGATCTCCTCCAGCACGCCGGGCGCCGGCTGGCCGTCGAAGTGGCTGTTGTAGCCGGAGGCGGAGAAGTCGTGCCAGCCGTGGTAGTGGGTGGCGATGCGCAGGATCTTGCGGCGCCCGGTGTAGGCCCGCGCCATGCGCAACGCCAGCAGGGTCGCCTCGGTGCCGCTGCCGGCGAAGCGAACCTTCTCGACACCGGGAATCTGCCGGACGATACGTTCGGCCCAACGCACTTCCATCGGGTGGCTGGCGGCGTACTGCACGCCGTGGGACAACGCCTCGGCGATCGCTGCGTTGACCTTGGGGTAGCCATGGCCGAGGACCAGCGAGCCGTGGCCGCCGAAGAAATCCAGGTAGGCGTTACCGTCGACATCGGTCTTGTAGGTGCCCTGGGCGTGGCTGATGTACAGGCCATGCGGTTCGAACACGCGGGTGTCGGCGGTCACGCCGTCCGGCATCACGGCACGGGCGCGCTCCGCCCAGCGGGCGGAACCGACGGTTTTGCGTTTATAGTCATCGAAAATAGACATGCGGACTCCCCAGGCGGACAGCAGGTAAATAAGGTCTAGGGCAGTCGAAACGAAAAGGCGAAGCTTGAATTCCGTGGGGTCTGCGCCCCTTGGTTGATACGAATCTTAGGTAGACCGCGGGCCTCGAACAATGCCCCCAAAAGCGGATTACCGTTGCCATCTGGTCAACGAAAGGAGAACCCCTCGTGGAGCAACAAGGTTTCCAGCGCATCCGCTATCTCGCCGCTGCACTGCGCCACGGCTCGATGCGCGCCGCCGCCGACAGCCTGGACATCGCACCCTCGGTGGTCAGCCGGCAGATCGCCCTGCTGGAGAAGGAGCTGGGCCTGACCCTGCTGGAGAAGAACGGGCGCAAGGGCGTGAGCGGCTCGGAGGCGGCGCAGGTGCTGCTGGAATGCCACGAGGAACAGCAGGCCAGCGTCGACCATGCGCTGACCCGCCTGGACAACCTGCGCACGCGCATGGACGACTCGCTGCGGGTGGTCGCCAGCGAGGGCTTCCTGCCGGCGCTGAGCGGTGCGCTGGGCTCGCTGCTGGCGCGTGCGCAGTCGCCACTGACGCTGGATTTCATGAGCGTGCCGGAGCTGACCCGCGAACTGCTGGAAGAACGCGCGCACTTCGCCCTGGTGTTCGCGCCGATGACCAATCCGGAACTGGAAGTGATCGCCCACGCGCACCAGCCGCTGCACCTGATCGTTCCCGCCGGGCACGAACTGGCGCTGCGCGGCGAGCCGGTGGACTTCCCCACCATCGCCCGCTATCCGCTGGCGCTGACCTCGCCAAGCATCGGCATCCGCCAACTGGTGCGGCGCGTGGAAACCTACGAGAAGGTCAGCCTGCGCCCGGAGCTGACCACCACCTCGCTGGAAATCATCAAGACCTACGTACTCTCCGGATGCGGCATCAGCCTGCTGCCGCGGTTCGCCGTCGCCGAGGAAGTGCGCGCCGGGCAGGTCGTCGCGCTGCCGGTGGCGAACGCCACCTTCCTTTCCTCCGAGGCCTGCATCCTGATGCGCCGCGGCCAGCGCCTGTCCAGGGCCGGGCGCGAAATGCTCGAGCACCTGCGCCGTTCGCTGACGATCTTCGAGGCGAGCTGAGCGAGTACCACTTCAGCCCGGCACCTGCTCGCGGAACACACCCGTCAGCCAGTCGACGAACACCCGCACACGCGGTGACATGTGGCGGTTCTGCGGGTAGAGCAGCGAGACCGGCATCGGCGGCGGAGGGAATTGCGGCAGCACCTCGCACATCAGGCCCTGCTCGAGCTGCGCGGCGAAGCGGTAGCGCGGCGCCTGCACCAGGCCGAGGCCGGCGAGCGCCGAGGCGGCGTAGATCTCCACGCCGAACACGGTCAGCGCGCCCTGGATCTCCACCTCGCGCACCTCGCCGTCGACGCTGAACTCGAACGGGAAGAAGCGTCCGCTGCACTTCGACACGTAGTTCACCGCGCGGTGTTCGGCGAGGTCTTCCAGGCGCTGCGGCGTGCCATAGCGGCTCAGGTACGCCGGGCTGGCGGCGGTGATTTGCGCCAGGTTCGCCACGCGCCGGCCGATCAGCGAGGAATCTCCCAGGGTGCCGGAGCGCAGCACGCAGTCGACCCCCTCCTCGATCAGGTCGACGAAGCGGTCGGCCTCGCTCAGCGACAGCTCGATCTCCGGGTAGCGGGCGAGGAACTCGGGCAGCGCCGGGACCACGAAATGCCGCGCCAGGGTGCCGTTCAGATCGACGCGCAAGCGTCCCTTGGGCGCCACGCTGCGAAAGGCGTGCTCGGCCTCCTCCAGTTGCGCGAGCAGGTGCACGCAACGTTCGTGGTAGGCCTCGCCATCCAGCGTCGGCCGCACCCGCCGCGTGCTGCGCTCCAGCAACCGGGTGCCGAGGCGCGCTTCCAGTTGGTTGATCACGTGGGTCAGCGTGGCGCGGGGCATCTGCAGGTCTTCGGCGGCCAGCGTGAAGCTGTTGCGTTCGAAGACCCTCACGAAGACCTTCATGGCCCTGACCTGATCCATGGAGCAGCCCCTCGATTGTTGGCGATCGTTGAATGGTAACGCCAATTCCCGCGTATTTATCCCCGGCAGTGAGCATGTGAACCTGTGCCTTACGCAAACGGCCCCTCACTTTCTTCGGAGATTGCCCATGAACCGCCAGACCCCATCACCCGTCGCCATCGTCACCGGCGCCTCCCGCGGCATCGGTGCCGAGATCGCCCGGCGCCTTGCCGCCGATGGCTACGCGGTCGCCGTGAACTACGCCAGCAGCGCCAGCGAGGCGGACCTCGTGGTGGCGCAGATCGTCGCCGATGGCGGCCGCGCCGTCGCGGTCAAGGCCGACGTCGCCAGCGCCGGGGACGTGCGCCGGCTGTTCGAAGAAACCGAGGCCAGCCTCGGCCGCGTCGACGTATTGGTGAACAACGCCGGCATCCTCAAGACCGCGCCGCTGGCCGAACACGACGACGAACTCTTCGAGCGGACCTTCGCAATCAACACCCGCGGCACCTTCAATACCCTGCGCGAGGCCGCGGCGCGGATGAACGACGGCAGCCGCATCGTCAACTTCTCGAGCACCGCGCTGGCCCTGAAACTGCCGGGCTACGCCATCTACAACGCCAGCAAGGCCGCTGTGGAAGCCTTCACCGCGGTGTTCGCCAAGGAGCTGCGCGGGCGCAACATCCGCGTCAATGCGGTCGCCCCGGGGCCGGTCGCCACCGAGCTGTTCCTCGACGGCAAGAGCGAGGAACAGATCCGCCAGTTCGCCCGGATGCCGCCGCTGGAGCGCCTCGGCGAGCCGCACGACATCGCCGCCGTGGTGGCCTTCCTCGCAGGCACGCAGTCGGGCTGGATCAATGGGCAAGTCCTGCGCGCCAACGGCGGACTGGCCTGAGTCGCAGCGCTGCGTGTGGGCGGCAGCGCCTCGCCGGGGCGGAACCGCCCTCCCCGGCGGTCAGGCGCCGGTGGCGTTCAGGATCGCCATGTCTTCCCCGTCCAGCGTCAGGCTGACCGCCTTGACCAGGCTGTCCAGCTGGCTGCGCCTGGTCGCGCTGGCGATCGGCGCGGTAACCCCGGGCGTGGCGATGAGCCAGGCCAGGGCGACCTCGGCCGGCGTCGCCCGGTGCTTGTCGGCAACCCCGTCGAGCGCGGAAAGAATGCGCTGGCCGCGAGCGTCGAGGTACTTCTCGATGTCCTCGCCGCGCGGGCTCTTGTCGAGGTCGGCCGTGGAGCGGTACTTGCCGGAGAGGAAGCCGGAGGCGAGGCTGTAATAGGTGATGACGCCAAGGTCTTCCTCGATCGCCAGGTCGCGCAGGGCGCCCTCGTAGCCGCTGCGGTCATAGAGGTTGTACTCCGGCTGCAACGTGGCGTAGCGCGGCAGGCCGCTGGCCGCGCTGACGTCGAGGGCCTGGCGCAACTGGCCGGCGTCGTGGTTGGAAGCGCCGATGGCGCGCACCTTGCCCTGCTCGATGAGGCGCTGGTAGACGCCGAGGGTTTCCTCCAGCGGCACCTCGGGATCGAACAGGTGCGACTGGTACAGGTCGATGGTTTCCACCTGCAGCCGCCGCAGCGAATCCTCCACCGCCCGCTCGATCCAGCGCTTGGAAAGCCCCTTGCGGTCGGCGCCCAGTTCCATGCCCACCTTGGTCAGGATCAGCACCTTGTCGCGCTTGCCCGGATTGGCCTTGAGCCAGTTGCCGATGATGGTTTCCGACTCGCCGCCCTGGTTGCCGTCGGCCCACACCGAGTACATGTCGGCGGTATCGATGGCGTTGAGGCCGGCGTCGACGAAGGCGTCGAGCAGCTCGAAGCTGGTCTTCTCGTCGATGGTCCAGCCGAACACGTTGCCGCCGAACACCAGCGGGGCGATTTCCAGGCTGGAATGGCCGAGAGGACGTTTGTTCATCGTTGGACTCCTTGGAAGAAAGGAAGGAACCGCGCACGGCCGGCGGGTCTCTGAACTAGGTTCGAGCCGAGGATAGCGCAAAGATTCTCTCGCCCGGCCGAAGGACGCCTTCGGCCATCCCGGCACTTTCCACGGCGAGGCGCCGGGCATGTTCTGCCGCCGCGGCTCCGCGCCCAGCCATGAGGAGAAGCAGCATGCACATCGATCTTTCGGGCAAACAGGCGGTGGTCAGTGGGTCCACCGGTGGCATCGGGCTGGCCATCGTCGAGGGCCTGGCTGCCGCCGGCGCCCGCGTGGTGGTCAACGGCCGCCATGCGGACAAGGTGGAACAGGCGATCGCCAGGGTCCGCGAGAAATACCCGCAGGCCGACCTGCTCGGTTTCGTCGGCGACCTCGGCAGCGCGGAGGGCTGCGCGGCCCTGCTGGAGAAGCATCCGCACTGCGACATCCTTGTGAACAACCTGGGCGTCTACGGCCCGCAGGACTTCTTCGAGATTCCCGATGACGAATGGACGCGCTTCTTCGAGACCAACGTGATGTCCGGCGTGCGCCTGGCCCGCAGCTACGTTCCGGGCATGGCCGAGCGCGGCTGGGGCCGGGTGGTGTTCCTGTCCTCGGAATCGGCGCAGAACATCCCGGCGGACATGATCCACTACGGCTTCAGCAAGACCGCGCTGCTGTCGATTTCCCGCGGGCTGGCCAAGCGCATGGCCGGCAGCGGGGTGACGGTGAACGCGGTGCTGCCGGGGCCGACGCTGTCCGAGGGGGTGGGCGAGATGCTCGCCGAGCAGGTCGAGGAGACCGGCAAGTCGCTGGAGGAAGTCGGCGCCGAGTTCGTCCGCACCCAGCGGCCGTCGTCGATCATCCAGCGCCTGGCGACGGTGGAGGAAGTCGCCAACCTGGTCGTCTACACCTGCTCCACCCAGGCCTCGGCCACCAGCGGCGCGGCGCTGCGCGTGGATGGCGGCGTGATCGACGCGCTGGTCTGAGGCGGGTTGCCGATGAACGATCGCCCGCAGCCACCACCGGCGCTGGCCGTGGCTGACGTAGGGTGCGCCGCGCGCACCGATGGGATTACCCTGAACGACACACCCGCCCCGGTGCGCATGGCACGCCTACGAGAACCTTCGCTGACACATTTCAGCCGTGGAAGCGGCTGATTTCGTGGCGCAGCTCGTCGGCCAGGCGGTTCAGTTCCTGCGCGGTTTCCGCCAGGTGGGCGACCACTTCGCGCTGTTCGCTGTTGGCCTGGGCGATGCCCTGCAGGTTGGAGCTCAGCGCCGTGGCGGTGCTGCTCTGCTCTTGGGTGGCGGTGGTGATGGCGGCGAACTGCTCGCCCGCCGCCTCGCTCTGCCCGGCGATCTGCGACAGCGCGGCGCCCACCTTGGCGTTGAGTTCCAGGCCGCCCTGCATCAACTGGCGACCGTGTTCCATGGTGCTGATGGCGCTGCTGGTCTCGCTCTGGATGCTGCCGATCATCCCGGAAATCTGCTCGGTGGCCTCGCGGGTCCGCGCGGCGAGGTTGCGCACCTCGTCGGCGACCACGGCGAAACCGCGGCCGGCCTCGCCGGCGCGCGCGGCCTCGATGGCGGCGTTGAGCGCCAGCAGGTTGGTCTGCTCGGCGATGGAGGTGATCACCCCGACGATGCCGCCGATTTCCTGCGAGCGCTGACCGAGCGTGTCGATCACCGTCGCCGTGCCGTTCAGCGCGCTGGCGATCTGCTCCAGCGACCGCGAGGCCTCGTCCATGCTGCGCAGGCCGATGCGCGTCTGCTGCGCGTTGTCGCTGGCCATGCGCTCCGTCTCGCGCATGTTGTCGGCGATGTTCAGCGAGGTGGCGCTGAATTCCTCCACCGCGCCGGCCATGCTGGCGATCTCGCCGGACTGCTGCTCCATGCCCTCGTAGGCGCCGCTGGACAGCCCGGACAGCGCGTGGGCGCGGCTGCTCACCTGCAGCGAGGCGCTGCGGATGTGCTCGACCATGTCCGCCAGCGCGCTGCCCATGTGGTTGAAGCTGCTCGCCAGTTCGCCGATCTCGTCGTGGCTGCTGACCGTCATCCGCGCGCTGAGATCGCCGCCGCCGAGGGCGCGGGCCTGCCGGACCAGCTCGCCGAGCGGACGCAGTTTGCGCCGCAGCAGGCCGATCACCAGCGCCGCGGCGATCAGCATCGCCAGCAGGCTGCCGAGGGCCAGCTGGCTACCGACGTGCCAGGTCACTTCGCGGATTTCCTTCTTCGGCAGGCTGGCGATGACCTGCCAGGGCCCTTCGCTGAAGGGCGCGGCGACGCCGTAGAAGTCCTCGCGGCCGTCGTTGAAGAACTGCCCGCGGCCCGGCTCGCGGGCCAGCTCGGCGGCGCGCGGTGCCAGCGCGGCGGGATCGTTGGCGCCGGCCGGCGGCACCAGCCATTTGCCCTGCTCGTCGAGCAGCGCCAGCGAGCCGGTCTGGCCGATGCGGAAGCGCACCAGGTTGGCGAACTGCGCGTTCTGCGCGTCGGTGTAGTCGAAGCCGACGAAGAGCACCGCGATGACCTGGCCGCTGGCGTCGCGCACCGGGGTGTACTGGGTCATGTAGAGCCGCTCGAACAGCGACGCGCGGCCGACGTAGCCCTGCCCGGCGAGCAGGCGCTGGTAGGCCGGGTGCGCGTGGTCGAGCACGGTGCCGATGGCGCGGCTGCCGTCCTGCTTGCTCAACGAGGTGGTGACACGGACGAACTCCGCCCCGTCGCGGACGAACACCGTGGCGGCGCCGGCGGTGAGCTGGCGAAACTCGTCGACCAGGTCGAAGTCGTTGTTCAGCACCTGACCGTTCAGATAGAGCGTCGGCGGGGTCAGCGAGCCGACCGCGCCCCGCTCGTCCGCGTGCAGGCTCAGGCCGCTGGCGAAGCGCTTCTCGAACAGGCTGGCGAGGCGCTGCGTGCTCTCGCGCAGGCTGCCGTGGAAGGTCGCCAGTTGATCGGCGAGCAGGCGCGCCTCGCTGGCCAGGTGCTGCTCACGGGTGGCGAAGTTGGCGCTATCCAGCGAACGCAGTGCGAACAGCGTGCTGGCACCGATCATCACCACGAGAATGAGGGCCAATGCCACGGCGAGCTGCCAGGCTATGCGGGACTTGGGTTGCGACATGTGATCTCTCGCTGCGAATGACGGGCGCCGGAGGGTGCCAGGCACCCTGTTATTCGGCGGGCGGCGAGATTACTTGAGTCCACCACTGCGGTATAGCGACGCACAGGAGCCCGGCAAGAAGAGCTCGCAACGCCGGTCCGCCGGGCCACGGCGACAATGGAGGAGCTCGTCCTGCGATCCTCGGCAGAACGCGTCGATCAGCCGATCACCCGAATCGGCGCGTCCGCGGCCCAGGCCTGGATGTCTTCGATCATCTGGCCGTAGAACACCCGGTAGTTGGCCTCGCTGACGTAGCCGACGTGCGGCGTGGCGAGGACGTTGTCGAGGTGGCGGAACGGGTGATCGGCGGGCAGCGGCTCCTGGTCGAAGACATCCAGCGCGGCGCCGGCCAGACGTTTTTCCTGCAGCGCGGCGATCAACGCCGCTTCGTCGACGATCGGCCCGCGGGCGGTGTTCACCAGGTACGCCGTGGGCTTCATCCAGCCCAGCGCCTGCGCGTCGACCAGGCCCCTGCTGCGCGGGCCAAGCACCAGGTGCACGGTGAGCACGTCGGCCTGCTCGAACAGGGTGCGCTTGTCGACGTACTCGACGCCCAGAGCCGCCGCACGTTCGGCGGTGAGGTTCTCGCTCCAGGCGATGACGCGCATGCCGAACGCCTGGCCGTAGCCGACGATGCGCTGGCCGATGGCGCCCAGGCCGAGGATGCCGAGGGTCTTGCCGTACAGGTCGCGGCCCAGCCCGACCTGCCAGCCGCCGTTGCGCAACGAGGCAGCCTCGGCCAGCAGGTTGCGTCCCAGCGCCATGATCAGCGCCCAGGTCAGTTCCGGCGCCGCCTGCTTGTAGCTGTCGGTGCCGCAGACCTGGATGCCGCGGCGCGTGGCGCTGGCAAGGTCGATGGCGGCATTGCGCATCGCCCCGGTGACCAGCAGCCTGAGGCGCGGCAGGCCGGCCAGCAGGGCGTCGTCGAAACGGGTGCGTTCGCGCATCACGCAGATCACCTCGAACGGGGCGAACCGCTCGATCAGCGTGGCGGTATCCGCCGGATAGTCGTGCAGAAAGCTCACCTCGCCGATGCCCTCGAGCACCGACCAGTCCACCACGTCGCGGGCCACGTCCTGCCAGTCGTCGATCACCGCGATGCGCACCTTTGCCGAACTCATTGCTCACCTCTCGCTCAGGGAAAAATTACCGCCCGCTGGCGGCCGTCAGGCTGATCCGGGTGATCTCCGACGGCGCGCCGAAACGCAGCGGCGGCCCCCAGTATCCCGTGCCCCGGCTGATATAGACCTGCAGCGTGCCGAGCCGGTGCAGGCCGGCGACCCACGGCTGCTGCAGCCGAACGAAGTGCATCCACGGCCAGAACTGGCCGCCGTGGGTATGCCCGGAGAGCTGCAGGTCGAAGCCGGCATCCAGCGCCGCCGGCGCCGAGCGCGGCTGGTGCGCCAGCAGCAGGCGGACGACACCCTCGGGCGCGCCCTCCAGCGCGGCGAGCGGATCGCTGCGGTGGCTCGGTTCGTACATGCCCGCCGAATAGTCGGCGATGCCGGCGAGCAGCAGTTCGGCATCGTTCTGGCGGATCAGCACATGCTCGTTGAGCAGCACCGTCAGGCCCAGGCGGCGCAGTTCGGCGATCCAGGCCGGCGCGCCGGCGTAGTACTCGTGATTGCCGGTGACGACGAACGTACCGTGCCGCGCGCGCAGCTCGGCCAGCGGCGCGATGTGTTCGCGCAGCTGCGCCACGCTGCCGTCGACCAGGTCGCCGGTGATGGCGATCAGGTCCGGCTTCAAGCCGTTGGCGCGCTTCACCATCGCCTCGATGTAGCCACGGCGAATGGTCGGGCCGACGTGGATGTCGCTGAGCTGGACGATGGAGAAACCCTCCAGCCCGGCGGGCAGGTTGGGCACCGCGATACTAACTTCGCGCACCGCCGCTGTGCGCCGCGCGTTGAACAGGCCGATCAGCGTGACCAGCGCCACGCCGAGCAGCACCGCCTCGGCGGAGTGCTCGGCGAAGCCCGCCGGGTCGTGGCCGATCAGCACCAGCACCGCCACCACCAGCGCGCGCAGCAGCGAGAACACCGCCAGGCTGGAGAAGATTCCCATCAGCATCAGCCCGGTCCAGCCGAGCCAGCGCCAGCGCAGCCCGGAGGCGCGAAAGCCCAGCGGCAGCAACGCACAGGACGCCGCCAGCAAGCCCCAGGCGAGAAGGCGGCCCGGCAGTTCCAGCGGCAGGTAGGGGATCAGCGAGGCGCCAACCAGCAGGTGCAGCACGAACAGGATGGAGAACATGGTCAGACGCGAACGCAGCATGGGCGCGAATACCTCGACGCAGACGGAATGGGCCATAGAGTCGCACGTCGCGAGCCGCGGCGGCAGCGCAAATCGCCGCCGCGCGCACCCGGTTAGGCGGCAAGCGCCGAAGGATGCCACCATGTGCGCCTCCATCGCCGGCTCGGGCCCGCCATGAAAGTCCATTCCGAAGAACTGCAGCACTTCGTCGCCGTTGTCGAAAGCGGCTCCCTCAGCGCCGCCGCCCAGCTTCTCGGCCTGACGCCCTCGGCCCTCAGCCGCTCGCTGTCGCGCCTCGAGCAGAAGCTCTCCACCACCCTGCTCAACCGCACCACGCGGCGTATGGAGCTGACCGAGGAAGGTCGCTTCTACCTGGAAAACGCCAAGGCCATCCTGCAGCAGATGGAAGCGCTGGAAGAACGCCTGACGCTACGCCGGCAGACGCCCTCGGGCCGCCTGCGCATCGACGCCGCCTCGCCATTCATGCTGCACGCGGTGGTCCCGCACATTGGCGAGTTCCGTCGCCTGTACCCGGACATCCAGCTGGAATTGAGCAGCAACGACCTCAATATCGACCTGATCGAGCAGCGCACCGACGTGGCCATCCGCATCGGCACGCTGAGCGACTCGACCCTGCACGCCCGCCCCCTCGGTGCCGCGCCGCTGAATCTGGTGGCGAGCCCCGACTACCTCGCCCGCCATCCGGCCCCCACCCGCGTCGACGCGCTGCGCGAGCATTCGCTGATCGGCTTCACCCAGCCGGAAAGCCTCAACCTCTGGCCGCTGCTGCACGACGGCGGCAACCAGTGGCCGATCACCCCGGACATCGCCGCCTCCAGCGGCGAAACCGTGCGCCACCTGGCGCTCGCCGGCCAGGGCATCGCCTGCATCGCCAGCTTCATGAGCGACGCCGACATCGCCGCCGGCCGCCTGATCCGCCTGCTCCCCGAGCACATGAGCGACTACCGCCAGCCAATCCACGCGGTGTACTACCGCAACTCGCAACTGGCGCTGCGCATCCAGTGCTTCCTGGATTTCATTCAGGAGCGCCTGCAACCGGCGCGACCCTGACGGTGGAGGATTCGTCGGCCGCGCTGACGCGCCACCGACCTTCTGAAGCGCATCGCCCTCGGCTACGCGGCGAACGCGTCCCTCAGGTAATCGACGAACGCCTTCACCACCAGCGACGACTGCCGGTGCTGCGGGTAGACCGCGTAGACCTTGCTCTGCGGCGGGCCGAAGCGTTGCAGCAGCGGCACCAGCCGGCCGTCGGCGAGGGCTTCGCCGATGATGAAGGTCGGCAGGCAGGCGATGCCCAGGCCGGCGATGGCGGCGTCGCGGATCAGCTCGCCGTTGTTCACCCGCAAACGGCCGCTCAACGGAAAGCCCTGCGCCTTGCCGGCGATCTGGTAACTCCATTCGACGTTCTTGCCGTGCCCGTAGAGCAGGCATTCGTGGTCGCGCAGGTCGGCGGGGGTCTGAGGCGCACCGCGCTCGGCGAGGTAGCCCGGGCTGCAGCAGGTGACGATTTCCAGCGGCGCGATCTGCCGGGCGATCAGCGAGGAGTCCGCCAGTACGCCGATGCGCACGGCCATGTCGTAGCCCTCGCCGAGCAGGTCGACGGCACGGTCGTTCAGGTCCATCTCGATGCTGACTTGCGGGTAGCGGCGCAGGAACTCGGGGATCAGCGTGCTCAGGTGCAGGGTGCCGAAGGACATAGGCGCGCTCAGGCGCAACGAGCCGCGCGGCGCGGCGCTCTGCTGGGCGATGGCCTGCTCGACGTCGTCGACGTCGCTGAGGATGCGCTTGGCCCGCTCGTAATAGGCGTGGCCAAGGGTGGTGACGTCCAGCTTGCGCGTGGAGCGGTTCAGCAGACGCACGCCCAGGCGTTCCTCCAGCGCCGCCACCCGCCGGCTGACAAACTGCTTGGACAGGCCGAGGGCGTCGGCTGCCGCGGTGAAGCTGCGGTTGTCGAGCACGCCGACGAAAATGCGCATGTCTTCGAGCTGGCTCATTGTCCCCTCCAGGTGGACGATTTTGCGCAGTTCAGGTGATTTTTGCGCGGGCGGCAGCACAGTAACCTATCTTCAAGGTGCTGAACACGGCGCCACTCACTCAGGAGCATTCACCATGAACACCTCTTCCCAAGCCGTTTCCTCCCTGGTCGGTCGCGTGCTGCTCAGCGGCCTGTTCCTCTTCAGCGGCTTCGGCAAACTCGCCGCACCCGCCGCGACCAAGAGCTACATCGTCGCCGCCGGCCTGCCGCTGCCCGACCTCGCCTACCTTGGCGCGCTGCTGGTGGAAATCGGCTTCGCCCTGGCCCTGCTGGTCGGCCTGCGCGCCCGCCTGGTGGCCCTGGCGATGGCCGTGTTCAGCGTGGCGACCGCGCTGGTCTTCCACAGCCAACTTGCCGACCAGAACCAGCTGATCCACTTCCTGAAGAACTTCGCCATCGCCGGCGGGTTGTTGCAGGTCGCCGCCTTCGGTGCTGGCGCCTTCAGCCTGGATGCCCGGCTGCAGAAGCGCCCTGCCCTGGCCTGATCCGACGCGCACAAAAAAGCCGGCTGATGCCGGCTTTTTCGCGTGCGTGGTTGCGGATCACTCCGCGCCCGCCGGGATGGGGTCGCGTTTGAGTCGTTCCAAACGCTCCTGTTCCTCGGGCGTGCTGTGCGCCGGGATGCCTTCGGCCGGGTCTTTTTCGTCAAGCTGTTCGTCGTCGTTCATGGTGCCTCCAAAGGTTTCAGGGATGCAGACAGGTCGATCGAGGCGGCAGGCCGGGATTGGGGGCAATCCTGATCAACCCTTGCTGTGCTCCGGTGAGCTGGGGGCTTCGGTGACGCCGCGCGGTCCGGCCACGCCCCAGGCGATCAGGCCCAGCACCGGGAAGACGGCGATCGCCAGCGTCCAGAGAAACTTCGCGCCGGTACTGGAGGGGCTCTTGAACACGCTGACGATGGCCCACAGGTCGAGCGCGATGATCACCACCGCGGCGAGGATGAAGACGAGCATGTTGGCTTCGATCATGGTTAAGGTCCTCGAATGGGTCTCCTGATTGGGGCCGCGCCCCGTCGCCATCGGTTCCGGCGCGGCGCCGAGCGGTCATTTCAGGATCTGCTTGGCGCTCTGCTTGATCATCGCCCAGCGATCCGGATCGCTGCGTAGCGCGCCGAGGAAGTGCCTGGCCTGCTCGAACTCGATGTGTGGCGGCAACGGCGGCACATTGGGATCGGCGACGAACTCGATGAGCACCGGCCGGTCCGCGGCGAAGGCTTCGCGCCAGGCATCGGCGACGGCCTCCGGGGAGTCGACGCGAATGCCCCTGAAACCGAGCATCTCGGCGTAGCGCGCGTAGGGGAAGTCGATCACGTCCTGCGCCGGGGCGAACTTCGGATCGCCGCCAATGGCGCGCTGCTCCCAGGTCACCTGGTTGAGGTCGCCGTTGTTCAGTACCAGCACGATAAAGGTCGGGTTGCTCCAGCGCTTCCAGTACTGCTGCACGGTCACCAGCTCGGCGTTGCCGTTCATCTGCATCGCGCCGTCGCCGACCATGGCGATCACCGGGCGCTGGGGGTGCGCCATCTTCGCCGCGATGGCATAGGGCACGCCGCTGCCCATGCTGGCCAGCTTGCCGGACAGCGAGCCCATCATGTCGCCGCGCAGACGCACGTCACGGGCGTACCAGTTGGTGTGCGAGCCGCTGTCGCCGCAGAGAATGGCGTCGTCCGGCAGCTGCGCGGACATCTCCCAGAACACCCGCTGCGGGTTCAGCGGCTCGGCATCAAGCATCGCCTTGTCCTCCAGCTCCGCCCAGGACTCGGCGACGCTGCGCTCGACGCTCTCTCGCCACGCGCCGTGTGCCTTGGGCTGCAGCAGCGGTAGCAGGCGCGCCAGGGTTTCCGCCGAGTCGCCGAGCAGCGCCTGCTCGATCGGGTAGCGCATGCTGATATTGCGCGCGTGCAGGTCGATCTGCACCGCGCGCGCCTGGCCTTCCCTGGGCAGGAATTCGGCGTAGGGGAAGGTCGAGCCGACGATCAGCAGGGTGTCGCACTCCTTCATCAACTGGTAGCTGGCGCGGGTGCCGAGCAGGCCGATGGAGCCGGTGACCCAGGGCAGGTCGTCGGGCAGCGCCGCCTTGCCCAGCAGCGCCTTGGCGACACCGGCGGACAGCGCCTGGGCGACCGCGATGAGTTCGTCGCGCGCACCCAGCGCACCGGCCCCGGCGAGGATCGCGACCTTCTCCCCGGCATTGAGGATGTCCGCCGCCGCCTGCAGATCGGCGTCGCGCGCATAGGGCCGCGGCTCGATGAAGCCGACGCCGGAGAGCACGTTGGCATGCTTGTGCGGCGGCGACTCCACCGCCGGCATCTGTTGCACGTCGTTGGGAATGATCACCGTGGCGACGGACTTCTCGGCCATCGCCACGCGCAATGCGCGGTCCAGCACATGGCGCAGCTGCGCCGGGGTGACCACGGTCTCGACGTAGGCGGACACGTCCTTGAACAGCGTGTGCAGGTCGGTTTCCTGCTGGTAGTCGCTGCCCAGCGAGGTGGACGCCTGTTGGCCGACGATGGCGAGCACCGGCATGTGATCGAGCTTGGCGTCGTACAGGCCGTTGAGCAGGTGGATGGCGCCGGGGCCGGAGGTGGCGAGGCAGACACCCACCTGGCCGGTGAACTTGGCGTGGGCGCCCGCCATGAAGGCGGACATTTCCTCGTGGCGCACGCGCACGTAGTCGAAGTCCTCGGCATGCCGGCCCATGGCCCCCATGATTCCGTTGATGCCGTCTCCGGGGTAACCGAAGATCCGCTCGATGCCCCATTCGCTCAGGCGTTCCAGCAGGTGATCGCCGACCGTCTTGCTCATGATGCCTCCTCGACAGGATGGAACCGCCGCGCCGGGTAAGGCGCGGACGAAAAAAAGCTCCTGTCAGGAGTGACTGGCGGGGCGCGCCATTAGTTGCAGCGGATGCCGCGAGTGGAAGGCGCCGCTCAGCGGCGGTGGCGCCATGCGGCGGCCAGCCCGCTGAGGCAGATCACCAGGATGCCGAGCATCGCCCCGGAATCCGGGGTGTGGCCGAAGAACAGCATGCCGATCAACCCGGCGAAAACGATCTGCAGGTAGCTGAACGGCGCCAGCATCGCCGGCGCGGCGTGGCGAAACGCCTGGGTCATCAGCAGGTGGCCGCCCATCCCGCAGGCGCCGAGCGCGATCATCAGCAGCGCGTGGCTGAGCTGCGGGGTCTGCCAGAAGAACGGCAGCGCCGCGCTCATCAGCAGGCTGTTGAGCAGGCCGGTGAGGAAGTTGCTGGTGGTCGGGCTGTCGGTTTCCGAGAGGCGCCGGGTGATCAACTGATAGAAGCCGAAGCAGAACGCCGAGCCCAGCGGAAACAGCACCGCGGGCGTGAACAGCGCGCCGCCGGGGCGGATGATGATCAGCACGCCGACGAAGCCGCAGATCACCGCCGCCCATTGCCCGCGGCTGACCTGTTCCTTGAGCAGCGGCACCGACAGCGCGGTGACCAGCAACGGCGCGAGGAAGTTGACCGCCGTCGCCTCGGCCAGCGGCAGGTAGTGCAGCCCGGCGGTGAACAGCAGCGAGCAGCCGATCAGGCACAGCGCACGCGCCGCCTGTAGCCCCGGCCGCTTGGTGCGGATCACCAGCAACCCGCTGCGCGGCACGAACACCGCCAGCATCAGCAGCGTGTGCACCACATAGCGCGCCCAGACCACCATGACGATCGGGTAGAAACCGGCCAGGTATTTGGAAACGGCGTCGTGGCTGGAGAACAGCATCACCGCGAAGCAGATCAGCAGGATGCCGCGAACCGGCTGGTTCATGCCGGGGAAGCGGGTGGTGGAACTCATCGGAAAGACCAGGCGGTTGAAGGCGAAGCGATGGGCGCGAACCTCGCGCAAGAGTGTGACGACACTATAGAGCAGGCCGACACCTGTGTTCCTCCCCTGCCGAGTGAACCGTTGCGGTGCCTTGGTCGCGCCGTCTGCACACTGCGGCGCCCCAAGGCTGCCGCCTCGGCCGCGCGGCCGCCCCAAATTAAAGCAGAACTTGTCCTCCTGGTCAGAAAACTATCCACGCGGCGGTTCGGCCGCCTGCCGGCAGTGCCACACCGGAATGCTGGCTATCCGCCGGTTATCCTTGGAAAATAGGCACTTAAAAAAAGAAAAGACTGTTCCGTAAGGATTCTTTGGCGGACGGGCGGGCATCAGGGACAGCTCTTGGCTTCGTTCTTGCTAAATCGCCTCAAGCCTGACTGAACGGACAGGTTATTAGATCGATAATTTTTGCACCGGGAGCCAACACCGATGAAACGTACCCTTACCTCTCTGATCGTTGCAGGCGGACTTCTCGCCGCAGGCCAAGCCATGGCCGACGGCCCGCTGCTCTGGCAGGGAAACAGCCTCACCTATCTGAACGGCCACGACTACAAGGTCAACCCGGGCATTCAGCAGACGGTGACTTTCGAACACGCCAGCGGTTGGACCTGGGGCGACATGTTCATGTTCGTCGACTGGATCAACTACAACGGTGAGGCGGACAGCGGTCAGGGCAATAGCACCTACTACGGCGAATTCTCGCCGCGTCTCTCCTACAGCAAGCTGAGCGGCAATACCTTCTCCTTCGGCCCGGTCACCGACGTACTGCTGGCCGCCACCTACGAGCGCGGCGAGGACCGTAACCGCAACTACCTGCTCGGCCCAGGCTTCGACCTGGCCATCCCCGGCTTCGACTACTTCCAGCTGAACTTCTACTACCGCAAACCCGACGGCATCACCGGGGTTCCGTCTGGCCAGTGGCAGATCACCCCGGCCTGGTCCTACACCCTGCCGGTCGGCGATTCGGACGTCCTGATCGACGGCTTCATCGACTGGGTAGTGAACTCCAAGGGCTCGGAATCCAAAGGCGATTACGTGTCCAAGAACCTGCACATCAACCCGCAGATCAAGTACGACCTGGGCAAGGCCCTCAACATGGGCGAGAAGAAAGTCTATGTCGGTATCGAATACGACTACTGGAGCAACAAGTACGGTATTCGCGATGGTGGTCCTGTCAGCGAGTTCGTCGGCAAGACCGACCAGAACACCTTCAGCGTGATCGCCAAGGTGAACTTCTAAGCACCAAACGCTTCCACCCGCCCTGCGGGTGGCCGTATCCGGACTGCCCGCGCGATTCGCATCGCGCGGGCAGTTTTCGTTTCAGGGGTTGCTGCGCAGGGCCTCGCGGAACGCCTCCGCCACCATCGGCCGGCCCAGATAGAAGCCTTGCGCCTCCTCGCATTCCACCTGCAACAGAAGGCTCAACTGATCGGCCGTCTCCACGCCCTCGGCCGTCACCGTCAGGGTCAGCGCCTTGCCCAGGCCGACGATCGCCTGAATGATCGCCAGGCTGTCCTCCGAGTCGGAGAGGTCGCTCATGAAGCTGCGGTCGATCTTCAGCCCGTCGAAGGGGAACGCGCGCAGGTAGCTGAGCGACGAATAACCGGTACCGAAGTCGTCCATCGACAGCCGCACGCCCAATGCCTTGAGCTGCAGCATGGTCTGCAGCGCGCCCTCGGCATCGTCGAGCATCACGCTTTCGGTCAGCTCGAGCTCCAGTTGCCCGGGCGGGAAGCCGGTTTCCTCGAGGACTGCGCGGACCCGCTCGACCACCTCGCCGCGCTTGAACTCGATGGGCGACAGGTTGACCGACACGAAGGCCGTGCTCGGCCAGGAGCGCGCCTCCAGGCATGCGGTGCGCAACACCCAGTCGCTGAGCGGAACGATCAGCCCGGTCTCCTCGGCGAGCGGGATGAACACGTCGGGCGCCAGCCGCCCGCGCTGCGGATGCTGCCAGCGCACCAGCGCCTCGGCGCCGGCGATGCGCTGCCCATCCACCCGGTAGCGCGGCTGAAACTCCAGCCGCAGCTCGCCATCGCGCAGCGCGTGGCGCAGGTCCTGCTCCAGCAAGCGGCGCTCGACGACCCGCTCGTTCATGCCGCTGGCATAGAAGCGCCAGGTGTCGCGCCCGGCCTCCTTGGCCTCGTAGAGGGCGATGTCGGCGTAACGCAGCAGCTCCTCGGCCTGGGTGCCGTCGGCGGGCGCCAGCGCGATGCCGATGCTGGCGCCGATGAATACCTCATTGTCGTCGATCATGAAGGGTTGCTGGATGCGCGCGAGCAGCCGCCGGCACAGCCGTTCGACCTCGTACTGGGAAGAGATGCCGGTGACGATCAGGGTGAACTCGTCGCCGCCCAGGCGGGCGACCAGATCGCCCTCGCGCAGGCACTGGCGCAGGCGGGCCGAGACCTCGTTGAGCACGCGGTCGCCGGCAGCGTGGCCGAGCGCATCGTTGACCGGCTTGAAGCGGTCCAGGTCGACGCTGAGCATCACCAGCGGATGATCGCGGGTCGGCGAGGCCTGCAACTTGCCATCGAGGAATTCCTGCATGCGGCGGCGGTTCGGCAGGCCGGTCAGCGCGTCGTGCTGCGACAGATGCTCGATGCGCGCCCGCGCCTGGATCTCCTCGGTGATGTCGGCGGCGGTGCCGCGATAGCCGGCGCTTCCGGAAATCCGCCGCAGCGAGAGGGAACACGCGCGCTCCAGTCCGTCGCCGGCGACGTATTCGCATTGCAGGACGCTGCGGCTGCCCGGACGCGGTGTGTGACCGTCGAGCCAGGCGGAAACCGAACCGGCCGCGCTGGTCAGCAACTCGTCGATCGGGCGCCCGAGCCAGGCTTCGCGGGAATGCCCGCTGACCTCTTCGAAACGCTCGGACAGGTAGGTCAGGCGATGCTCGCCGTCGATTTCCCAGATCCAGTCGGAGGCCGCTTCGGCGACCTGGCGGAAGCGCTCCTCGCTGTCGGCCAGCGCCGCGCGCCCGGCCTGCAGGCTGGCGTAGTTCAGTTCCATCGCCCGCGCCGCGACCAGTGACCTGCGCAATGCAAACACGGTCAGGCCGACGATCATCAGGCCGGCACTGACCAGCAGCGGCAGCACCAGCGAAAGAAGGTAATGGCCCGGCTCGGTAGCCTCCCAGCGCAGGTGCAGCGCGACGTCCTGCACCGGTAGCGCCAGGTTCGGCTGGGCCTGTGCATCGGCGGCGTCCCGGGCCAGGCGCAGCCCGTGGATGCCGTAGTCGTCGCCCAGCGCCTGCAATTCGCCGTCGCTGAGGGTGTCGACGAACAGCAACACCGAGGCCGGCCCCGGCACTTCGGCGACCTCCGGGTCGCCACCGGTGGTCAGGGCCGCCGCGGCGACCAGCGTCGGGCGTCCGTCGAGGCTGAGGTAACGGCTGACGCTTTCGCCGAGCTCGGCGCTTTCGCGCGCGGCCGCCAGCAGGCTGGACAGGTCCTGCTGCAACCACTGGCCGGCGTCCACCGACCGTTGCAGCTTGCCGTCGATCACCGCGTAAGAGGTTCCGCCATGGGCGTCGACGACGAACAGCGCTTCGTAGCCCTGGTCGTCGAACAGCGTCGGGCCGAGGTTCTGCCGGGCGTAGGCCCAGTCCAGATCGAGTTTCGCGTGGAGGTTGCGATAGGCCTCGCCCCAGAAGGCATAGTCCATCACCGATGCCTGTAGGCGCTTGCTGCGATTATCCAGCGCCTTCTTCACATAGAAGAGGCTCTGCTCGTTCGCCGCCCGGTTCTGGCTGCGTGCGATAGTGATCAGGGCAATACTGGCCGCGACGAACAGAGCCAGCAGCAGGGCGGAAATCCAAAGCAGCGATCGTCGCACGCGAAGCGAATTTGCAGTGGAAAAAGCGGACTCGCCTGGCGAGGAAGAAGCGGTCGACATCGGAAAACCCACGGCACTCTATTAATTGGCGCCAGCATCCTGTCATACGATCACCCGGAGGAGAACATTCAATCTCCGAAACCTCCTCCCGGTCGTCTCCCGCCGGTATCAGGCCGCGCAGCGCTGGGCCGCTTCCTGCGCGGCGAAAGTGCCTTCCAGCGTGCGCAATTCCAGCTCGCGCGCACTGCAATTGTCGATGATCACCGAGAACACCTGCGCCTGCGGCGAGCCGAGGTAGCTCATCAGCGCATCGCGCGATGACCACACGGCGTGCACCAGCCAGAGGTCCGCGTCCCCGGCGTCGCGCTGCACCGCGCAGTGCAGGCAACCCGGCGCCGCATGCGCGGGCTGGAGCAGCGTCGAGAGCTGGGCGCCTAGCTCATCCGAGCGTCCGCGCCGGGAACGAATGAGGGCCAACTGGGTAACGGTCTGGTCGAACATGCTGCGGTCCTCCCGATGGGGGCGATGGGGCTTTGTTGTCGATAGGCCGGGCGCGACGCCTGGGCGGCGTCGCTGGAACGAAGGGAGAGGAAGGCCGGCAGCGACTCGATAGCCTATGAACCGAACCGGAGACAGCCTTGATGTGAAGCCTAGGGCCCGGCAAGCGCCAGCGGGTAGTCGATTCCTGCTGGTTTATTGCCTGAAACTGTCGGCGCGCCCGTCTAGCACTCAAAAACCAAGGAGGACATCGGAGCTGTGCCTGGCCACCCATGATTGCCTGATCCTGCTCATTGGTTGTCCGTTTCTGCTGTCCGAGCGGCGTCGGGCAGACGCGCGCGAAGGCGCGGGATAAGCTTGCGAAAAGCCCTTCGGGAGGTCCGAACATGTCGCTGCCCTACTCCTCCAATTCGCCCTTGCCGCTGGAGATCGAAACCCGCCGCACCGAGCTGGCCGACCTGGTGATGCGCCATGTACCCGGCGAAGGCGTGCACACCACCACGATTTCCAAGCTCGACCTGATCCGTGGCGACCAGCCGACCGAGCATTCCACGCCGGCCCTCTATGAACCCTGTCTTTGCCTGATCGCCCAGGGCCGCAAGCAGGCCTGCCTGGGGGAGGAGATCTATTTCTACGACCCGCTGCATTACCTGATCGCGTCCGTTTCCCTGCCGATTTCCGGACGGGTGATCGAGGCGTCGCCCCAGGAGCCCTACCTCTGCGTGCGACTTTCGCTGGACCTGGCGCAGATCACCGAGCTGATCGCCGAAACCGGCATTCCGCAGCCGCCCCGTTCGCAAAGCAGCCGCGGGTTGTTCGTCGAGCGTGTCGACTCGTCGCTGCTGGATGCGATGTCGCGTCTGCTGCGCCTGCTGGAAACACCGGCGGACGCGCCGACGCTGGCGCCGCTGATCATCCGCGAGATCTACTACCGCCTGCTGCGCAGCCCGCAGGGTGCGCGCCTGCAGGAAATCGCCATCGTCGATAGCCAGGCCCACCGCATCGCCCGCGCCATCGAGTGGCTCAACCAGCACTATCACAAGCCGCTGCGCATCGACGACCTGGCACAGGTGGTCAACCTCAGCTCATCGACGCTGCACCACCGTTTCAAATCGGTCACCGCGATGAGCCCGCTGCAGTACCAGAAGCAGCTGCGCCTGCAAGAAGCCCGGCGCCTGATGATCACCGAAGGGCTGGACGCCTCGGCCGCCGGCTACCGCGTGGGCTACGAGAGCGCCTCGCAGTTCAGCCGCGAATACAGCCGCCAGTTCGGCGCCCCGCCGCTGCGCGACCTGGCGCGCCTGCGCACCTCGGCCTGACGAATCGCAGGCGAAAAAAAGCCGCCACGGAAGGCTTCCGTGGCGGCCTTTTCGTTACCGCAGCGAGACGGGCTCAAACCAGCGTGAGGGTGACGTCGATGTTGCCGCGGGTCGCGTTCGAGTACGGGCAGACGATGTGCGCCTTCTGCACCAGTTCCTCGGCCTCCGCACGTTCCAGCCCCGGCAGGGTGATCTTCAACTCGACCTCGATGCCGAAGCCGGTGGGAATCGCACCGATGCCGACCACCCCTTCGATCCAGGTGTCGGGCGACAGCACGTGCTTGTCGCGGGCAGCGACGAACTTCAGCGCCCCCAGGAAGCAGGCCGAGTAGCCGGCAGCGAACAGTTGCTCGGGGTTGGTGCCCTGGCCGCCGGCGCCGCCAAGTTCCTTGGGCGTGGCCAGGCTGACGTCGAGCACGCCATCGGAAGAGACGGCGCGGCCATCACGGCCACCGGTGGCATCGGCATAGGCACGGTAGAGAACGTTTTCGATCGACATGGTGTATTTCCTTTTCAAGAGTGGGGTCAGGTGCAGGCGCCCGTTGGCGGCGCGGTAGATCGGACGGGCGCGAGCAACCGGGGGTACTCCTGCTCTGTAGCGCAAATCAGATCCGTGGATTTAAGTTAGCTCGCATTTATTTTGCGCGCAAGTTATTTGTCGAAAAAAATTATCCAGCCAGAAAAAACCCGCCAGCGGCGGGTCAGAGGGCGTTTCGGAAATTGCTTCGCAAGGTGACCAGTTGATCCTTCAGCGCGAGCAGTTCCTCCACGCTTTGGCCGCTGGCCTCGACGATGCAGAGCGGGAACGCCTCGGCCTGCTTGCGCAGCGCCCAACCGGCTTCCGTGACATGCAGCTCGACCACGCGCTCGTCGCTGCTGCTGCGGGTACGCGTGATCAGTCCGATGCCTTCCAGGCGCTTGAGCAAGGGCGTTACCGAGCCGGGGTCGGTCAGCAGTCGACCGCTGAGATCGCCGACGGTGATTCCATCGCCCTCCCACAGCACCAGCATCGCCAGGTATTGCGGGTAGGTCAGCCCTACCGCCTGCAGCAGCGGCTTGTAGATCTTGGTCATCAACAGCGAGGTGGAATAGAGCGCGAAGCACAGCTGGTTATCCAGCTTCAGTTCCTCGCAGGCATCGGTCCTGGACATGGCGGAGTCCTCCGTTCGATGGCGATAACGTTAACGCGCAAAATGATTCTGCGCCAGTTATTGCGATCAAAGTACACCTATTCGGGAGCCTCTAGTGCAGGCATTCAAACGAAGCGGCGTATCGAAAATACACTCGAAAGTTGCGTCGAAGTTACAACGCGGCGCGAACAATTGTGCATTCTGTTTCATCGTCGAAACATCTAACACGCAACGTGCGCGCCAACAGGTAATCGCAAAAAGCCACCCCTGATTAATTCATGGAAAACCATTCGTCAGTGATCCATGGATATGCGACTGAATGCCGAACTAGTTGGCGAAAGTGGTCTCAGAAAAAGTGCAAGCCGATGGTAATGATTCTTGAATCAGCGTTCTAGCGACGGAGGAAAACCCTTTATGGCTACCCCGCACAGCAACCCCGGAAACTTCGCCAACAACCGTGAGAAGGCCGCCGAAGCGGGCCGCAAGGGAGGCCGCAACAGCGGCGGCAACTTCGCCAACGACCGGGAACGCGCCTCCCGGGCCGGTCGCAAGGGCGGTTCGCACTAGGCGGACGGAATCACCGGAAACCCATCAATCGATGAAGGAGTGCAGCATGGCTCATTCGAATCCTGGCAACTTCGCCAATGACCGCGAAAAAGCGGCAGCCGCCGGACGCAAGGGCGGACAGAACAGTGGCGGCAACTTCGCCAACAACCGTGACCGGGCGTCGGAAGCCGGTCGCAAGGGCGGCTCCAAGTAACTTCGGAGCGTCGCAGCGCTTATCGTCCAACTATTGAATCTAGGCGATAAGCGCATTGCACTAAATCGCATCCACAGATGCAGAAACGGGAAAGTTGCCTGAGCGACTTTCCCGTTTTCATATAGCAAGAATTTTCCGTTAGCCGACGGCACTCAACGGCGGCGCATCCAGATACTGCACCAGCCCCACCCTCGCCCGCCCCTGCAGCGCCTGGCGAACCTGTTCGGCGTCCCGCATATCGAAGCCGCCGGACAGCTCGATCACCTGCACGTGCCGGGTGAGCAGCTCCTGGGCAACCATGACCGCCTCCTCGACGGTGCGCACCGCGCACACGGCGATTTCGAATTGCTCCGATTTCAGGCGCCCCTGATGGGCGAGGAAGTCCATGTCGGGCGTCTTGACGATGAATCCATAGCGTTGTTGCAGCATGCTGTTCCTCCAGGTATTCGCTCAGCTGGCCCGCTCGTGCAGCCGGCCGCGCTGGTGGTCGATGAAGATCGAGGCCAGCGCGCAGGAGGCCAGGCGCGCCTCCAGCGGGTCGGCGCGCGAGGTGATCATGATCGGCACCCGCGCACCGAGCACCAGCCCGGCCGCCGTGGCGCCCATGAAGTACACCATCTGCTTGAAGAGGAAATTGCCGGCCTCGAGGTTCGGCACCAGCAGGATGTCCGCGTTGCCCGCCACTTCGCCGGTGATGCCCTTGATCTGCGCGGCTTCCACCGACACGGCGTTGTCGAACGCCAGCGGTCCCTCGATGTGCGCGCCGCCGAGGGCGCCGATCGCTGCGAGCTTGACCAGTTCGGCGGCGTCGACGCTGGACGGCATGGCGGCGGTGACCTCCTCGGTGCCGGAGAGGATCGCCATGCGCGGCTTGGCGTAGCCCAGCGCGTGCATCAGCTCTATGGCATTGCGCGCGATGTGCAGCTTGTCGATCAGCGTCGGCTGCACGTTGATCACCGCATCGGTGATGCACAGCGCGCGGTCGTTGCCCGGCAGCGTCATGTGGAAGACGTGGCTCAAGCGACTCTGGGTGCGCAGCCCGGCCTCGCGCTTGAGCACCGCGCGCAGCAATACGTCGGTGTGCAGGTGGCCTTTCATCAGCGCATCGGCTTCGCCGCGACTGGCGAGCATCGCGCAGGCCTGCGCGCTTTGCGCGTCGTCGTCGGCCTGCAGCAGACGGATGCCGTGCAGGTCCCAGCCGATACGCTCGGCCAGCGCGCGAAGGGCCGTCTCGTCGCCGACCAGGATCGGCTCGATCAGACCTTCGTCACACGCCTGGCGCGCACTGGCCAGGCTCAATTCGTTGACCGGATTGACCACCGCGGTGACGACCCTGGGCAGGCGCTTGGCGCGCTCGAGCAGGAACGGCGGGCATTCACGGGTAAGGGTGCTGAGCATAGTTGTCCCTCGAGGGCCACCGCCGCAACGGTGGCGCTCGTTTGAAGTGGACCTCGTTCAAGGCAGGCGTCAGGCCCAGCGAGCTAGAGCGAGACAAGGCGGAGACAACCGGGGGCGTCCCGGGTTGTCTCCAAGCGCCGACGCTCAGCAGGCCGAAGCCCCACTCGATCAGCAGTAGTCCTTGTACTTGTCGAGGTAGCGCACCGGCTTGGACAGCGCATCGCGACGGAACGGATCGCCCAGCTCGCGGGTACACATGATCTCGATCACCGTGGTCTTGCCGTCCTTCTGCGCGGCGCAGGCGGCCTTCAGCGCCGGGCCGACGTCCTCCAGCCGGTCGACGGTGACGCCTTCGGCGCCCATCGCCCGGGCGATCTCGGCGAAGCTCTGGTTTTCCAGGTCGCCGGCGACGAAGCGGCGGTTGTAGAAGTCCACCTGGTTCTTCTTCTCCGCGCCCCACTGACGGTTGTGGAAGACGATCGAGGTGACCGGGATGTTCTCCCGCACGCAGGTCATGATTTCCATCATCGACATGCCCCAGGCACCGTCGCCGGCGTAGGAAATGGCGGTGCGGTGCGGTGCGGCGACCTTGGCGCCGATGATGGTCGGCAGCGCGTAGCCGCAGTTGCCGAAGCTCATCGCGGCGAAGAACGAACGCGGCTTCTCGAAGCGCAGGTAGCTGTTGGAGACCGAGTTGATGTTGCCGATGTCGGTGGAGACCATGGCATCGGCCGGCATCGCCTTCTCCAGCTCGCGCAGGACCTGACGCGGGTGCAGGTAGCTGCCCTCCTCGCCTTCCTGCTCCTTGATCATGTCCAGCGAGTATTCGTCCTTCTCGTGGACCCATTCGTCGAGTTCCGCTTCCCAGGCGGATTTCTCCGCGGCGATTTCTTCGGCACGCGCGCCCTTGGTCTGCAGGCAGGCCACGTCCAGCGCCTTGAGGCGTTCGTGCAGGCTGACGGCGGCGGCCTTGGCATCACCGCAGATGCCCACGGAAATCTTCTTCACCAGGCCGAGCATGGTCGGGTCGCAGTCGATCTGAATGATCTTGGCGTTCTTCGGCCAGTAATCCATGCCGTGTTGCGGCAGCGTGCCGAACGGGCCGAGACGGGTGCCCAGCGCGACCACCACGTCGGCGCGGGAAATCAGCTTCATCCCGGCCTTGGAGCCCTGGTAGCCGAGCGGGCCGCACCACAACGGGTGGCTGGCCGGGAACGAGTCGTTGTGCAGGTAGCTGTTCACCACCGGCGCACCGAGGAATTCGGCCAGCGCCTTGCACTCCTCCACCGCGTCGCCCATCACCACGCCGCCGCCGGAGATGATCACCGGGTTCTTCGCCTGCGCCAGCATCGCCGCGGCTTCGGCCAGGCTCTGCTCGCCGCCGGCGCTGCGCTCGATGCGGATCGGCTTGGGAATCTCGACGTTGATGTCGCCGTAGAAGAAGTCGCGCGGGATGTTCAGCTGGGTCGGGCCGTTTTCCAGCATCGCGCGGTCGAAGCAGCGCGCGGTCAGTTCGGCCATCCGCGCCGGGTTGGCGACATGGCCCTGGTACTTGGTGATGGTCTCGAAGAACGGCAGTTGCTGGGCTTCCTGGAAGCCGCCGAGGCCCTGGCTCATCGAGCCGGTTTCCGGGGTGATCACCACCACCGGGCTATGCGCCCAGTAGGCGGCGGCGATGGCGGTGACGAAGTTGGTGATACCCGGCCCGTTCTGCGCGATGCACACGCCATGACGGCCGCTGACCCGCGAATAGCCGTCGGCCATGTGCCCGGCGCCCTGCTCGTGGACCACCGGAATGAAGCGGATACCGGCTGGCGCGAAGATGTCCATCGCGTCCATGAAGGCCGAACCCATGATGCCGAAGATGTCGGTGACGCCATTGGCGACCATCGTTTCGACGAGCGCCTCGCTGGGAGTCATGCGTGCCATGTGCTGTTCCTTATCGGTTGGTTGCGTGCAGCGACTTGCGCGCCGCGGGAAGGGAGAGCGGGGACGACGACGCCATCCGCGCGGGTCGCGCGACGGCCTGGCGGAGGTGATGGGTGTTCACGGAAGTGGATTTCGCCGGCATGTGCGCCTCGCCCCTTGTTGTTCTTGTGGCTGACATCCGTCGCGGCCGCCTCGTGGGCGAGGCCGCGCGAACCTGGACCAAGACTAGGAGCTGCGCGCCCCGCCGCCATAGGGCCAGTTCCCCGCCATCCGTTGCGCCAGCCGCTCTGCCGCGGCCTGCGGCGATGGGACCAGTCGGCAGGAAATCGTCGTACCAGGGCGTCATGGGCACAGCCCCTGGATCAGTTCGGCGAGAATCTCGATGCCCGGCCGGATGCGCTCCACCGGAATCGACGAATAGCCGAGCCGGAAGAAATTCTGCGGCGCGTTCTCGCTGTGGAAATGGATGTCGCCGGGCTCGATCAGCACGCCGCGCTCGGCGGCGAGCTGGCGCAGCACGCGGGCATCCAGGTTGTCCGGCCCCTTAACCCAGTAGCAGGAACCGCCGAAGGCGGGCTGCTGCGACGACTCGGGAAGGAACTCGTCGAGCGCCGCGTGCATCGCCTGCGAGCGCTCCTCGTAGGCCTGCATGAGCGTCATCATCAGCGCGTCGTGGTAGCCGCGCTCGAGGAACAGCGCCACCGAGCGCTGATTGTTCGCCGCCGGGTGCCGCACCATCAGCCGGCGCAGCGCGCGGGCCTCGCGAATCAGCGGTTCCGGGCCGACCAGGTAACCGACGCGCAGCCCCGGCGCGAGGGTCTTCGACAGGCTGCCGGTGTAGATCACCCGCTCGTTGCGGTCGAGGCTCTTGAGCGCCGGCGTCGGGTTGCTGCGGTAGTTGGTCTCGCTTTCGTAGTCGTCCTCGATGATCAGGAAATCGTGCCGGTGCGCCCGTTCCAGCAGTTCGTAGCGCCGCTCCAGCGGCATGGTCACGGTGGTCGGGCACTGGTGGCTGGGCGTCACGTACACGCAATCGCAGGCGGCCAGGCGGTCGTCGATGATCAGCCCGTGCTCGTCCACCGGCAGCGGCAGCACGCGCGAGGGGTTGAGCAGCGCGATGTTGCGCACGTCCATGTATCCGGGGTCCTCGATGCCGAGGCAGCGGTCCTTGTCCAGCAGCAGGCGGGCGAGGATGTACAGCGCCTGCTGCGCGCCGACGGTCACCAGAATCTGCTCGGGCCGCGCCCAGACGCCGCGCCGCGGAAGCAGACGGGTGCGGATCTGCTCCATCAGCAGCGGGTCGTCGTTGTCGAGGCGGTCGCTGGCCCAGTCGCGGATCGCCGGCACGCTGACGGCGTCGCGGCAGCACTCGCGCCAGTTGGCAGTGGGAAACAGCGCCGGGTCGAACTGCCCGTAGATGAACGGGTAGGGAAAGTTCTGCCAGTCGCGCGGCTTGATCTTGTTGCGCTGGGCGGACGGATTGAGCACGAAATGCCGCGACCAGTCCGGCGCATCCTGCGTGCGCGGCGCCGGCTCGACGCGCGGCGCGGCGGGCTTGCGCGAGAGGATCGCCGGGTTGACATAGTAGCCGCTGCGCTCGCGCGCCAGCAGGTAGCCGTCGTCGAGCAGGTGCTCGTAGGTCAGCACCACCGTGTTGCGCGCGATGTTTAGTTGCTTGGCCAGCTTGCGACTGGAAGGCAGCGGTTTTTCCAACGGCATGTTGCCGTTGAGGATCGCCCGGGCGATCTGCTCGCGCAGCTGCTGCTGCAGGCTGGCGGCCTTTTCCGGGGACAAATGGAACAGTTGCAGCATCACAACCTCGCGTTCTAATTGTTGTTGTCGGACCGGCGGATCGACGCGTGCACGTCTCCGCGATGACGCCGCCGCGCTGGCACCAACGAGAGCGAATCGTTGGCCCTGCATGGCGCCGCGAGCGGCCGGGCAAGCTGGTGGCGGACACAACCGACCGGCCAGGCCGCATGATCGAGCTTCATATAAACGGCGAGGCGCACCGCCTGCCCCAGCCCTGCACCCTCGGCGAACTGCTGCAACGGCTCGACCTGCAGCAGCGCCGGGTGGCGGCGGAACTCAATGGCTGGGTGATCCCGCGCAGCCAGCACGGGGCATGCGTACTCGCCGACGGCGATCGCCTGGAACTGGTCCACGCCATCGGCGGCGGCTGACTCCGGTCGCGCCACGCCGCCGCACAAGGAGCTGCCATGAACGTCGCCACATCCCCACCGGACTGCCTGATCGTCCACGGTCACATCTTCACTTCGCGCCTGCTGGTCGGCACCGGGCATTACGCCGACCTGGAGCAGACCCGCGCCGCCATCGAGGCCAGCGGCGCCGAGGTGGTCACCTTCGCGGTGCGCCGCAGCAACCTCGGCCAGGACGCCGCGCAGCCGAACCTGCTCGAGGTGATCCCGCCCGAGCGCTATACCCTGTTGCCGAACACCGCCGGCTGCTACACCGCCGAGGACGCGGTGCGCACCTGCCTGCTCGCCCGCGAGCTGCTGGACGGCCACGACCTGGTCAAGCTGGAAGTGCTCGGCGACCCGAGGACGCTCTACCCGGACATCGGCGAAACCCTCAAGGCTGCCGAAAGGCTGGTTCGTGAGGGGTTCCAGGTGATGGTCTACACCAGCGACGACCCGCTCGCCGCGCGCAAGCTCGAAGACCTCGGCTGCGTCGCGATCATGCCGCTGGGCGCGCCCATCGGCTCCGGGCTGGGAATCCGCAACCCGTACAACATCGGCCTGATCGTGGAGAACGCCCGGGTTCCAGTGATCGTCGACGCCGGCGTCGGCACGCCCTCGGATGCCACCTTCGCCATGGAACTGGGCTGCGCCGGCGTGCTGATGAACACCGCCATCGCCAAGGCCCGCGATCCGCTGCTGATGGCCGCAGCAATGCGCAAGGCGGTGCAGGCCGGGCGCGAGGGTTACCTGGCCGGGCGCATGCCCCGGCGTTCGCTGGGCGACGCCTCGTCGCCACTGGGCGGTCTGTTCTACTGAGATAGTCGCCTCCTCGCTCCACCGGGCTTCACGCCCGGCGGGGCTCGTCGTTGTCCACGCTGATCCACCACACGAAGCAAAGCCAGCGTCTCCTCGCGAAGACGCTGGCCGGGCCGTTTCGAGTGGTTACGGCATGGCGCGCGCCGGGTTCGCGCTACCCGCCGAGGCCTGCTTTTCCTTGCCCTGCTTCTTCGCGTAGCGGCCGATCCACCAGGCCGAGTAGGCACTGATCACACCGACGCCAAGCACGTACCAGCAGGTGGTCCAGGGTTGCCCGCCACTGCTGCGCATCAGTGCGGTGGCGATCATCGGGGTCAGGCCGCTGGCGAAGATGCCGGAGAACTGATAGACGAAGGAGATCCCGGTGTAGCGCACCTTGGCGTCGAACAGTTCGCAGAACATCGCCGCTTCAGGCCCATAGACCGAGGCGTAGAAGATGCCGAACGGGATAACGATGGCCAGCCAGATGGTGAACATGTCGCCGCCGCTGGTGGTCATCATCCAGAACGCCGGGAAGGCCGAGATGCCGGTGATCAGCGAGCCCCACAGGTACACCCGGGTTCGTCCGATGCGGTCGGACAGCGCGCCGAACAGCGGGATGGTGAAGCACATCACCACCGCCGCCACCATCACCCCGATCAGCGCCTGGGCGCGCGGCAGGTTGAGCGTCTGCGTCAGGTAGCTGAGGGAGAACACGCCGAACACGTTGAAGAACACGCCGTCGATGTAGCGCGCGCCCATGCCGGCCAGCACGTTCTTCGGATAGCGCTTGATCATGTCGATGAAGGGAATGCTGGCCTCGGCGTTCTCCTGCTTGACCTTGGCGAACTCCGGCGTCTCCATCACGTTCAGGCGAATCCAGGTGCCGAGGAACACCAGCACCGCGCTGAGCAGGAAGGCCGCACGCCAGCCCCAGTCGAGGAACTGCTGGTCGCTCAGGGCGTAGGAAAGGATGCCGACCACCCCCGAAGCCAGGCACAGCCCGATGGCCAGGCCGACCTGCGGCAGGCTGGCGTAGAAGCCGCGCTTCTTCTCCGGCGCGTACTCGAACGCCATCAGCACCGCGCCGCCCCACTCGCCGCCCAGGCCGATGCCCTGGAACACGCGCAGCAACAGCAGCAGGATCGGCGCCCAGACGCCAATGGTGTCGTAGGTCGGCACCAGGCCGATGAGGAAGGTGGCGATGCCCATGATCATCATGGTCATCACCAGCATGCTCTTGCGCCCGATCTTGTCGCCGAAGTGGCCGAAGATCACCCCGCCCAGCGGCCGGGTGACGAAGCCGACGGCGAAGGTGCCGTAGGCGAGCATGGTCGAGACCAGCGGATCGTCCGAGGGGAAATACAGCTTGTTGAAGACGATGCCGGCGACCACGCCGTAGAGGAAAAAGTCGTACCACTCGATGGTGGCGCCGATGACGCTGGCGGTTACGACCTTGCGTAACGAGTTTTGCGATGACATGGCAGTGCTCCTATTTTTGTTTTGCTAAGCGACAGGCTCCGCTGACGCCCCGCAGGGCGCCGTTGGCAGGTCCGTCACGTGGAGTTCGGTCAGGATGCCTGGGCTTCTAGTTCTGCACGCGTCGAAGTCAATGGGACTCGCTGGCTGAGCGAGGGCTGGTTCGCCTCTTCGAGGATCATCTCCGAGGCCTTTTCCGCGATCATGACAACCGGCACGTTGGTGTTGCCGGAAACCAGGGTCGGCATGATCGAACAGTCCACCACCCGCAGCCCCTGCACACCATGAACACGCAGGCGCTGATCCACCACCGCCAGCGGGTCGTTGCCCATCTTGCAGGTGCCGGACGGATGGAAGATCGAGGCGCCGTATTCACGGCAGAATTCGAGAATCTCGGCGTCGCTCTCGCACGCCGGACCGGGCCGGTACTCGCGGCGGATCAGGCTCTTCAGCGGCTCGGTTTCGGCCAGCTTGCGGGTGTAGCGGACGCCGGCGATGGCGGTCTGCCGGTCCAGTTCGGCGGACAGGTAGTTGGGCTGCATGGACGGCGCGTCCATCGGGTCGGCGGACTTGATCCGCACGTAGCCGCGGCTCTGCGGACGCAACTGGCAGACCGACATGGTGAACCCCGAGAACGGGTGCACGCTGCCTCCGGCGGAGTCCGCGCTGAGTGTGCCGAAGTGGTACTGGATATCCGGCAACCCGTCGGGCGAATGGACATTGGTGAACAGCCCGCCCTGATTGATGCCGATCGCCAGCGGGCCGGTGCGGGTCAGCAACCATTGCATGCCCATGCGCATCTTGCGCACGAGCGAGTTGAGGTCATCGTTGGTGGTGATCGGCTGGGTACACTCGTACATCAGGCGGATCTGCAGGTGATCCTGCAGGTTTTCGCCGACGCCCGGCAGCGCATGCACCAGCGGTATACCGAACTGCTGCAGCAATTCGCGCGGGCCGACGCCCGACAGTTGCAGCAACTGCGGCGACTGCAGCGCGCCGGCGCTGAGAATCACCTCGCGGTTGGCGCGCACGCTCAGCGAGCGTCCACCCTGGCGGTACTGCACGCCCACCGCGCGGGTGCCTTCGAACAGCACCTTCTCGGCGTGCGCGTTGGACTCCACCGTCAGGTTCGGCCGACCCATGGCCGGACGCAAGTAGGCCACCGAGGTGCTGCAACGCAGGCCGTTGCGGGTGGTCAGCTGGTAGTAGCCGACGCCCTCCTGGTCGCCACTGTTGAAATCGTCGACTCGTGGCACGCCGAGCCTGTTGGCGGCCCCGATGAAGGCTTCGGTGAGCGGATGGCGGGCCTTGATGCTGGAGGCCCAGAGCGGGCCCTCGGTGCCACGGGTAGGCCCGGCGCCGAGGTCGTTGTGTTCGGCGCGGCGGAAGTACGGCAGCACCTGGTCCCAGCTCCAGCCCTCGTTGCCGGCGGCGGCCCAGGCGTCGTAGTCGGCCTTCTGTCCGCGGATGTAGATCAGCCCGTTGACCGAGCTGCAGCCGCCGAAGCCGCGACCGCGCGGCCAGTAGATCTTGCGGTCGTGCATGCCCGGGTCGGGGTCGGTGTAGAAACCCCAGTTGTACACGGGGTGGAACATCGTCTTGGCATAACCGATGGGAATGTGGATCCACAGGTAGCGGTCCGGCGGCCCGGCCTCCAGGAGGCAGACGCTGTATCGACCGTTCTCGCTCAACCGGTTCGCCAGTACACAACCGGCGGAACCGGCGCCGACAACGACATAGTCGTAGGCGCGTGACATTCGGGAATCCTCTTGTTTTTATATTTCATAAATCCGAACAACGCTTGAAAATTAAAACATTACGGACCACTTTCATGGAACCAGAAGTCTTTCTCCCATGAGGCCACCGCCGGCAGAATTTCCAAATACCGCAGAAAGCCTTTATAAATCAGTAATGAAGATAAATAAGACCATTTGCCGGCCGGAACAGGTAACCAGAAAATGGAACGAAAAGATTCAAAAAAGAATGTAGAGGCGATGGATAGCGAAGCCCTGGGCAACGGTGACCGCAGCCTGCGCGCCCTGCTCGCGCTCGAGGCCGTGGTCTGCGCCAGCGAGCCGGTGACCCTGGCGCAACTCAGCGACCGCCTGCAGGCGCCCAAGGCGACCCTGCTGCGCATGCTCGCCGCGCTGGAGCGGCACGGTTACCTGATCCGCGAACTGGACGAAAAGACCTACCTGCCCGGACCCCACGCCCGGCAGCTGGGCCTGCATGCGCTGCGCAACCAGGCGGTGCTGCAGCGTCACCGGCTGATCCTCGAGGAACTGGTCGCCGAGCTGGGCGAAACCTGCAACCTGACCGCGCTGGACGGCAACCAGGTGCTCTACATCGACCGCGTGGAAACCCGCGAGCCCCTTCGCCTGCACGTCGAGCCCGGCACCCACGTGCCGCTGCATTGCACCGCCAGCGGCAAGCTGTACCTGGCGAGCATGAGCGCCAGCCAACGCCAGCGGATGCTCGCGCACCTGCCGCTGACTCGGCAGACCGACCGCACCCTCACCGACGCGGCCCTTCTGGAGACCGAGCTGGAACGGATCAAGGCGCGCGGCGTGGGCATCGACAGCGAGGAGTTCGTCCGCGGCATGGCCGCCGTGGCGGTGCCCATTACCGACGCCGCCGGTCACTGCGTCGCGGCACTGGCCTGCCATGCGCCCACCGCGCGCAAGAGCCTCAACGACCTGCTCGACTGCGTGCCGCGCCTGCGCGAGGCCGCCGCGCTGCTGGCCGAATCGATGACCGTTCGCGAGGCCAGCCCGGTGAAGGCCGCCAGTTGATCGCGACAGGCAAACGTGGAAAACCCGCGACAGCACAAAAAACGCACAGTTCCCTGAAAGCCGCGTCCCCAGGCTGGTCGCGGCGTCCTTCCCCGCCTTATTCACAAGACTATCCACAGCTCCTGGGGACAACTCGCCGACGCCTCACCGAGCGCCAAGGTCTTCAATAACTGACTGTTTTCCCTTGGAATTCAACCATCCGGTCAAATTCCGATCAAACCTCCGGAAGCCGCGCAGACAGCCGCCCGCAGCGCTCTGCCACCACGTTATTCACAGCTCGCTCCACAGTTTCCCTGAACAACTCCGGCGGCGCTTTCGATCGCACGAATACAGCGTAGGGGTACGCATGCACCAACCCTCTCACACTCAAGGGCGCTCTCCGCACGCAGTCCGGAAAACCTGCGCCCAATAAAAAGCCCGGGGTGGGTGGCAAGCCAGGCTCGCCACCCACCCCGGGCGCAGAGGTGTCGCTCAGTGACCGCCGAGATAGGCTTCGCGCACTTCCGGGTTAGTCAGCAGTTCCTGCCCGGTGCCGGACATGCGGATCTGCCCGGTGACCATCACGTAGGCGCGGTCGGAGAGGCGCAGCGCGTGGTTGGCGTTCTGCTCCACCAGGAAGATGGTCATGCCGGTTTGCGCCAGTTCGCGCAGGGTCGAGAAGATCTGCTTCACCACGATCGGTGCCAGACCGAGCGACGGCTCGTCGAGCAGCAGCAACTTGGGTCGGCTCATCAGTGCACGGGCGATGGCGAGCATCTGCTGCTCGCCGCCGGACATGGTCATGGCGCGCTGGTTGCGGCGCTCCTTGAGGCGCGGAAACAGCTCGAACATGCGCTGCATGTCCTCGTCGGCGAACTTCGCGCCGATGGGGATGGTGCCCATCAGCAGGTTCTCTTCCACGCTCATGTCGGGGAATACGCGGCGCCCTTCCGGCGACTGCGCGATGCCGTTGGAGGCCACGTAGTGCGCCGACTTCTTGCTGATATCGGTGCCCTGATAGAGGATCTGCCCGCTCTTCGCCCGCGGCTGGCCGAAGATCGACATCAGCAGGGTCGACTTGCCGGCGCCGTTGGCGCCGATCAGGCTGACCGTCTCGCCCTCGTTGATGTGCATGCTCACGCCCTTGAGGGCATGGATCTGCCCGTAGAAGACGTTGACGTCCTTGAACTCCAGCATCGGCGAACTCATGCCACTTCCTCCTCTTCCGCGCCGAGGTAGGCGGCAATCACCTTCGGATCGTTCTTGATGTCGTCAGGCCCGCCCTGGGCGATGACCAGCCCGTGGTCGAGCACCACGATGTGGTCGGAGATGCTCATGACCATGCCCATGTCGTGCTCGATCAGCAGCACGGTGATGCCGTGCTCGTCGCGCAGCAGGCGGATCATCCCGGCCAGCGCCTCGGTTTCCGCGGGGTTGAGGCCGGCGGCCGGTTCGTCCAGGCAGATCAGTTCCGGCGCCGTGCACATCGCCCGGGCGATTTCCAGGCGGCGCTGCTGGCCATAGGAAAGCTCGCCGGCGAGGCGATTGGCGTGCTCCACCAGGTCGACCACTTCCAGCCAGTAGAACGCGGTGTCGAGCAGCGTGCTTTCGGCCTTGCGGTAGCCGGGCGTGTTGAAGATGCCGGCGAACATGTTGCGGTTGGCGAGCATGTGCTGCGCCACCAGCAGGTTTTCCAGGACGGTCATTTCCTTGAACAGGCGAATGTTCTGGAAGGTCCGCGCCAGGCCGGCGCGGTTCACCAGGTGGGTGCCGCCGAACATCTTGTACCAGACCCGCGAACCGAACTGCGCCGGCTTGACGAAGTCGTCCGCCGCGAAGGGCTCGCCGAGCACCTTGATCACGTCGGTCTGCTTGCCCTGGGCGTTGAGCAGGATCTTCCCGCCGGTGGCCGAGTAGAAGCCGGTGAGGCAGTTGAACACGGTGGTCTTGCCGGCGCCGTTGGGGCCGATCAGCGCGGAAATCGAATGCCGCTTGACGGAGAAATTCACGTCGTTCAGCGCCTTGATGCCACCGAAGTGCATCATCAGCGAGTCGACGGAGAGAATGACGTCGCTCATGGCGCCACTCCTTTGCGTGGGGCTATGCCGATGCGGTTGATGCGAATCAGGCCGCGTGGTTTCCAGATCATCATCACCACCATGAGGATGCCGAACAGCAGCACGCGGTAGTCCGCGAAGCTGCGCAGCAACTCGGGGGCGACGGTCAGCACGAAGGCGGCGATCACCACCCCGATGGTCGATCCCATGCCGCCGAGGACGACGATGGCGAGGATCAGCGCCGACTCGAAGAAGGTGAACGAAGCCGGGTTGACGAAGCCCTGGTAGGTGGCGAAGAACACCCCGGCGATACCGGCGGTGGAGGCGCCGAGCATGAACGCCGAGAGCTTCACCAGCACGTGGTTGAGGCCCATCGCGCGGCAGGCGATCTCGTCTTCACGCAGCGCTTCCCAGGCACGCCCGACCGGCATGCGGGTGAGGCGATGCTTGATGTAGAGCACCAGCAGCACGACCAGGAACAGCACGGCGTAGGTGAACAGGAACTTCAGGTTCGGATCGTAGGAGATGCCGAAGAACTCGTGGAACGGCGTGCCGCCATCCTTCGCACGGCGGGCGAACTCGAGACCGAAGAAGGTCGGCGCCGGAGCGCTCATGCCGTTCGGACCGCCGGTCACCGCCAGCCAGTTGTTGAGGATCAGGCGGATGATCTCGCCGAAGCCGAGGGTGACGATCGCCAGGTAGTCGCCGTGCATCCGCAACACCGGGAAGCCGAGCAACATGCCGGCGAACGCGGCGAGGATCGCCGACAGCGGCAGCATGCTCCAGAAACCCAGCCCGAGGTACTCGTAGCCCATCGCCAGGCCATAGGCGCCGATGGCGTAGAAGCCGACGAAGCCCAGGTCGAGCAGGCCGGCCAGGCCGACCACGATGTTCAGGCCGAGGCCGAGCAGCACGTAGATCAGGCCGAGGATGACCACGGTGAGCAGGTACTTGTTGGCGAAGAACGGGAACGCCACCGCCAGCAGCACCAGCACCGGGAGAATCCAGCGCAGCCGCGACTTGTAGTCCGGCGGCAGTACGCCGACACCGCCCGCCGGGCTCTCGAAGCTCTGCAGCACCACGGCGCCGCGCGAGGTCTGCAGGAACAGGCTGAGGGCGAAGCGGCCGACCATGACCACCAGCACCATCCAGCCGACACGGTCGAACTGCAGGTTGAAATCGTAGCCCTGAAGGACCACCCCGACGATCGGACCGAACACGATGAGGGCGATCAGCCCGGCCATCACGCTGTCGATCAGGCTTTTCTTGATATCGATGGAAGAAGTGCTCACGGGCATCACACCTTAGTCACCTGGGGACGACCCAGGAGCCCTTGCGGTCGGAAGATCAGGATCAGTACCAGCAGCGAGAAGCTGAACACGTCCTTGTAGTCGGTGTTGACCATGCCGGAGAACTGCGCCTCGGCCACGCCGAGGATCAGCCCGCCGAGCATCGCACCGGGCAGCGAGCCGATGCCGCCGAGCACCGCGGCGGTGAACGCCTTGATGCCGATGATGAAGCCGGCATAGAAGTCAAAGGTGCCGTAGTTCAGGGTGATCAGCACACCGGCCAGGGCACCCATGGACGCGCCGATGACGAATACGTAGGAGATCACCCGGTCGGTGTTGATGCCGAGGATCTGCGCCATCTTGCGGTCCTGCTGGGTCGCCCGGCACATGCGTCCGAGGCGCGTGCGCTGGATGATGAAGGTCAGCGCCAGCATGCCGGCAATGGCGGCGGCGATGATGAACAGTTTGGTGTAGGTGATCATCACGAACCCTTCGCCGACGTGCAGCCGCAGGCTGCCTTCGAGCATGGTCGGGATGCCTTGCTGACGCGCGCCCTGGCTGAGCTGCACGTAGTTCTGCAGGATCAGCGACATGCCGATCGCCGAGATCAGCGGTGCTAGGCGGGTCGAGTTGCGCAGCGGTTTGTAGGCGATGCGCTCGATGGCGAACCCGTAAACGCCGGTCACCACGATGGTGAAGATGAGGGTCCCGAGAATCACCAGCGGGAAGGAGTGCACGCCGAAGAAGCCGAGTACCGCGATGGCGATGGCGGCGAGGTAGGCAGAGACCATGTACACCTCGCCGTGGGCGAAGTTGATCATGCCGATGATGCCGTAAACCATGGTGTAGCCGATGGCGATCAGACCATAGACCGAGCCGAGGGTCAGGCCGTTGATCATTTGCTGCAGGAAAATACCGTCCATAAATCAACTCTCAAGTCATGACGGGAAGAGGAGTCTTGCGAGGGGCCTGGGAGGTGCATCCGGTTGCCTGGGTAAAGCAGGGCGGCGACTCCCCCTTGAAAAGAAGGGCCGGGCGACCGAAGCCGCGCCGCCCTTCCGAGGCTCGACGCAAATACCCGAAGCCCCCGCGCGGGATCACCGCACGGGGGCTTCGACTGACATCAGAGTTGCTTGTACTTGCCAGCGTCGTCCCACTCGTACATCACGTAGTCGGAGACTTTCAGGTCGCCCTTGGCATCGAATTCCTTCTTGCCCATGACGGTGGAGACCGGGTTGGCTTTCAGCCAGGCCGAAGCCTTGGCGCCTTCGGTGCTCTTGGCGCCGGCGAAGGCGGCGGCGATGGTCTGGATCGAGGCGTAGGAGTACAGGGTGTAGCCTTCCGGCTCATAGCCGTTGGCGCGGAATTTCTCGATGACGGCCTTGCCATCCGGGATCTGACGCGGGTCGGCGCCGAAGGTCATCAGCACGCCCTTGGCGTATTGCGCGCCACCCGCGGTGCCGACGAATTCGTCGGTGACGATGCCGTCGCCGGAAACGAACTTGGCGGTGACGCCCTGCTCGCGCATCTGGCGGACCAGCGGACCGGCTTCGGCGTGCAGACCACCGAAGTAGACGACTTCGGCGCCGGTGGAACGGATCTTGGTGACCAGGGCGTTGAAGTCTTTCTCGCCGCGGGTCAGACCTTCGTAGAGTACTTCCTTAACGCCGCGCTTGTTCAGCTCCATCTTGGTGGCGTCGGCCAGGCCCTGGCCGTAGGTGTCCTTGTCGTGGATGACCGCGACTTTCTTGGCTTTCAGGGTATCGACGATGTAGTCGCCGGCAACCACGCCCTGCTGGTCGTCACGACCGCACATGCGGAATTCGCCGGTCAGGCCGCGCTCGGTGACCTGCGGGTTGGTCGACGCCGGGGTAATCGAAATGATGCCTGCTTCGTCATAGACCTCGGAGGCCGGCATGGTCGAGGAGGAGCAGAAGTGACCGACCACGGCGACGGCCTTGTCGGAGTCGACCAGACGGTTGGCGACCGCTACGGCCTGTTTCGGCTCGCAAGCGTCGTCCGCCTTGACCAGCTTGATCTTCTCGCCGTTGATGCCACCGGCAGCGTTGATGTCGGCGACGGCTTGTTCAGCGCCACGCCACAGCTGCTCGCCGAACGCGGCGTTACCCCCGGTCATCGGACCGGCTACACCAATGACTACGTCTGCGTATGCAAAAGAGGAGAGGCTCATCGCGCTTGCAACAGCGAAAGCCAGAACACCTTTGTTGAAAGACTTGTGAGGCATGGAGTTGCTCCCTGAGGGGTTTGGATTGGCAGCTTGCAAGAGCAAGCCTTGTGCCATCCAGAAGAAACTCCGGCCGAACGGGAAGAAACAGAGGGTCTTGTCAAAAAATCAGAGGATTCGAAAAAAAAATTTAGTGGCCCTCTATTTCAATGCGCCTTTTTCGGGCAGATATGCGACAGGCTGCCCGGAAGGCTATTTTTACTTTCGGTAACGGCCACTTAGCGACGGGGAATCGCCCACCGCTGGTGCACCGAAAATACCCACCCGCACCATCGCTGGTCAGCCCTCCGAACACACTTAGATCACCACGCGCAGGCACTGCCCGGCGTGGTAGAGCGAAAATCCCAGTTCGTACATCCCGCTGCGCAACCGCGGCGCACTGACGGCGGGCGTGGAGCGGAACGGCATCGGCAACGCGGCGGCGTTCCCCGTGCACAGGTAATCGGCGAAGGCCTTGCCGACCACGCTGCCCGTGGTGACGCCACGACCGTTGTAGCCGGCCACCGCGAGCAGCCCCGGCGCCGGCTCGAAGAGGCGCATCAGGTGATCCGGGGTGAAGTCGATGCAACCGGTCCAGGTGTATTCCCAATCGACCGCCGGCAGGTAGGGAAAGTAGTGCTTCTGGATGCGCCGGGCCCAGGCGCGCAGGAACCACGCCGGCTTGCGCGTGCCGTTGCCGAGGCTACCGAGCAACAGGCGACCGTCGGCGTCGCGGCGGATGCTGCTGAGCACCTGGCGGGTGTCCCAGGAGCCCTGGCCGCCCGGCAGGATGCGCGCCGCTTCCTCACCGTGCAGCGGCGTCGAAGCGACCTGGTAGTAGAAGCCGGGAAAGAAATGCCGCTGCACCTCGCTCCATTCGCCTTCGGTGTAGGCGCTAGACGCGATCACGACCTGCTCGGCGAGCACCGCCCCGGCCTCGCTGCGCACCACCCACTGCGCGCCCTGGCGTTCCAGCCGGGCCACTGGAGAATGCTCGAACAGCTCGCCGCCCAGTTGCTGCACCGCATTCGCCAGCCCGACCGTGTAGGCCATCGGATTGAGCGTGCCGGCGCGACGATCAAGCAGCGCGCCGGCGATCCGCTCGGTACCGGTGGCGCGTACGCAGACCTGCCCGGTGAGCAGCTCGACCGGCGCGCCACGGCGCTGCCACTGCTCGCAGCGACTGCGCAGGTTGGCCAGCCCGGCGGCGTTGTGCGCCATGTGTAGGGTGCCCTCGCGGCGCAGCTGGCAATCGATGGCGTAGCGATCGACCAGCGAGAACACCAGCGCGGGCGCCGCGCCCAGCGTCTGGTTCAGTTGCTGGCCGACGGCGAGGCCGAGGCCGGCTTCGATCTCGTCCGGGGCGATCCACATGCCCGCGTTGACCAGCCCGACGTTGCGCCCCGAACCGCCATGACCCACTTCATGGGCCTCGAGGATGCACACCCGCTTGCCGCGCTCGAGCAGGTGCAGCGCCGCCGACAGCCCGGTGATACCGGCGCCGATCACGCACACGTCGGCCTTGTGTTCCCCCGCCAGCGCCGCCGCACGCGGCCGCTTCGGGGTCAGCGCTTCCCACAGACATTCCTGGCGCAGCATGGTCATGTCCGACACTCCTTTCCTTAGGCTCCCCAGCGAGCCGATGCCCGGCAGATCCTGAAACGCCGCCTGTTCAGTCGAAGGTAATGCCCTGCGCCAGCGGCAGTTCGCGCGAGTAGTTCACCGTATTGGTCTGCCGACGCATGTAGGCGCGCCAGGCATCGGAGCCGGACTCGCGGCCGCCGCCGGTTTCCTTCTCGCCGCCGAAGGCGCCGCCGATCTCCGCGCCACTCGGGCCGATGTTGACGTTGGCGATGCCGCAATCGCTGCCGGTCGCGGACATGAACTGCTCCGCCTCGCGCACGTCGTTGGTGAACACGCAGGAGGAGAGCCCCTGCGGCACCGAATTGTTTAGCTGCAGCGCCTGCTCGAAGTCGCTGTAGCCGATGACGTAGAGGATCGGCGCGAAGGTCTCGCCGCGCACCACGTCGCTCTGCTCGGGCATCTCGACGATGGCTGGCGACACGTAGAACGCCTCGGGGAACTGCTCGGCCAGTTGGCGCTCGCCGCCAAACACCTTGCCGCCCTCGCCGCGCGCCTGGCTCAGCGCGCCCTGCATCGCCTCGAAGGCCTGCCGGTCGATCAGCGGACCGACCAGATTGCCCTGCAGCGGATGGCCGATGCGCACCTTGGCGTAGGCTGCCTTCAGCCGGGCGACGATCTCCTCCTTCACCGATTCGTGGGCAATCAGCCGGCGCAGCGTGGTGCAACGCTGCCCGGCGGTGCCCACGGCGCTGAACAGGATCGCCCGCACGGCCAGGTCGAGGTCGGCGCTGGGCGCGAGGATCATCGCGTTGTTGCCGCCCAGCTCGAGGATGCTGCGGGCGAAACGGGCGGCGACCCTGGGCGCCACGTCGCGCCCCATGCGCGTGCTGCCGGTCGCGCTGACCAGCGCCACGCGCGGGTCCTCGACCAGCGCTTCGCCGGCGCTGCGATCGCCGATCAGCACCTGGTTGAGGTACTCGGGCGCGCCGTCGAAACCGGCGACCACCTTGTCGAACAGCGCCTGGCAGGCCAGCGCGGTGAGCGGGGTCTTCTCCGACGGCTTCCAGATCACCGGGTTGCCGCAGACCAGCGCCAGTGCGGCATTCCACGCCCACACCGCGACCGGGAAGTTGAAGGCGCTGATCACCGCGACCACCCCCAGCGGCTGCCAGCTCTCGCGCATGTGATGGCCGGGACGTTCCGAGGCGATGGTCAGGCCATACAGCTGACGCGACAGGCCGACGGCGAAGTCGCAGATGTCGATCATTTCCTGCACTTCGCCCAGCCCTTCCTGGGTGATCTTGCCGGCCTCCCAGGACACCAGTTCGCCGAGGTCGGCCTTGTGCGCCCGCAGCGCCTCGCCAAACTGCCGCACCAGCTCGCCGCGACGCGGCGCCGGCACCGAGCGCCACGCCTGGAACGCCCGCTCGGCGCGCCCGACCGCCTGCTCGACATCGGCGGCGCCCTGCAGCGCGACGCTGCCGATACGGCTGCCGTCGATGGGCGTGTGCACGGCGAGATCGCCCTGCTGGATCAGCTGCGGGGAAAGCCCCAGACGGTCGAACAATGGGCCGAGCATGCGAACTCCTGAAAATCGGTGACGAGGGATGCCTTATTAATAGCGGCTACCAGGCGTGCCAACAAACGAGCATTGTTCCAGTTATCATTCCATTCGCTCATGCAAAGACCCCTCCACCCGAGGCCGCCATGCTCAACAAACGCAACCTGCCCTCGCTCACCGCGCTGCAATGCTTCGAGGCGGCGGCGCGGCACCTGTCCTTCACCCGCGCCGCCGAGGAACTGAGCCTGACGCAGAGCGCGGTGAGCAAGCAGGTCGCCCAGCTCGAGGAGCAGATCCAGCATCTGCTGCTGCGCCGCGTGCGCCGTCGCCTGCAACTGACCCCGGCGGGCTCGCTGTACCTGGACGAGGTACGCAAGATCCTCACCCAGATCGAAATGTCGACCCATTACCTGCGCTCCTACGGCGGCGAGACCGAGGTGCTGCGCGTTTGCGCGCCGCCGACCTTCGCCGCGCGCTGGCTGATTCCGCGACTCAAGGGCTGGCGCCTGGAATACCCGCAGATCCACCTCGACCTGCGCCAGGAGCGCGAGCCGGACGACCTGATCCAGGGCCGCAGCGACCTGGCGTTCTATTTCGGCCAGGGTGCACGGCCGGGCGCCGAATGCGTGCGTCTGTTCGACGAGGAGATGCTGCCGGTATGCGCGCCGAGGCTGCTGCCCGAACAGCCGCTGGAAGACCCGACCCAGCTCGCCGACTTCGTCCTGCTGCAGAACACCGGCCGCCCCGAAGCCTGGCACGACTGGTTCCTCGGCCAGGGCCTGCATACCGAACACAGTTATCACGGGCCGCGCTTCGACAGCTTCTACATGTGCATCCGCGCCGCCCAGGTCGGCTGCGGCGTGGCCCTGCTGCCGCGCTTCCTGGTCGAGGAGGAGCTCGCCGAAGGCAAGCTTGTGGTCGCCTGGGACCACGCGATGAGCAGCCACAACGCCTACTACCTGGCCTACGCGGAGCAGGTGGCCGAAGTGCCGAAGGTGCGCGACTTCGTGCGCTGGATGCTCGCGCGGCTCTGAACTCAGCAGGAAAAAAGGGAATGACCGCCCTCCCGGCGCCCACTCGGACGAAACGCCGGGCATGAAAAAGGCCGCTCGGAAGCGGCCTTCTTTCGATCGATGGACGACTCAGTCGACCAGGGTGACCGTGCCCTTCATCATCGCGACGTGGCCCGGGAACGAGCAGAAGAACGCGTAGTCGGTGCCGGCAGCCAGCTTGGAGACATCGAAGGTCACGGAGTCGCTTTCGCCACCGCCGATCACTTTGGTGTGGGCGATGACGCGGTCGTCGCCTTCCTTGATGTAGTTCTTGTCGAGGCCGGCGGACATGCCGTCGGTGGCGACCGGCTGCTCGTTGGCGGCGGAGGTCAGCACCCAGTTGTGGCCCATCACGTTCTTCGGCAGCTTGCCGACGTGTTTCAGGTTCACCGTGAACTGCTTGCAGCTCTTGCTGATCTGAACGGCCTTGGTGTTGAAGGTCATCTGGTCGGTGGCCTCGATATCGACTTTGCATTCGGCGGCAAAGACCGGGGCGCTGGCGACGGCGAGCAGGGTTGCGATTGCGAGTTTGCGGATCATCTTGCCTCCTGGGCAGTAGGGCATTGGCAGTGAGTCATCCCGTCAAGACTGCCAGAGCAGTGGCTTCTTACACAGCACCTGCGGCGCCGTGTCGCAAAGACGCCGTGCCGCAGCATGACGTCGAGGCCGGCGATGGTCCTGGCTTCGTGGGCCGGGATATCGCTGACACCGCGCACCCGGAATCCGCATGTCGGACTATCGGGTTGATACAGATTCTCAACGAGTGGGGCATACCCTGACCTTATAGGATGAGACCGTCAACGCCACTTTAGGAGAGCAATGATGTATCTCAACGAATTACTGCGCGCGGTACTGGCGGCCTATGCCTGTGGTGCCAGCGGCATCAGCCCCGACACCGAACGACTCGTCTGAAAGCATGGCCGCGCCCGGCGCGGGCCGTTACTCTGTGTGCCTGAATGACCACGGAGTAGATGATGTCGTTGCGTTCCGTTTGCGTGTTCTGCGGTGCCAGCACGGGCCGGGATCCTGTTTACCGCGAGGCCGCCGAGCGCCTCGGCGAAGAGATCGCCCGACGCGGCATGACGCTGGTGTACGGCGGTGGCGCGGTGGGCCTGATGGGTATCGTCGCCGATGCCACGCTCAGGGCCGGCGGCGAAGTCATCGGCATCATTCCGCAAAGCCTGCGTGACGCGGAGATCGGCCATCCCGGCCTCACCCGCCTGGAAGTGGTCGACGGCATGCACGCGCGCAAGGCGCGCATGGCCGAACTCTCCGACGCCTTCATCGCCCTGCCGGGCGGGCTCGGCACCCTGGAGGAACTCTTCGAGGTGTGGACCTGGGGCCAGCTCGGCTATCACGCCAAACCCCTCGGCCTGTTCGAGGTGATGGGGTTCTACGGCAAGCTCGGCGCATTTCTCGATCACCTGATGAACGAAGGCTTCGTCCGTCCGCCGCATCGCGAGATGCTGCAGCTGAGCGACTCCGCCTCCGGCCTGCTCGATCTGCTGGACGCCTGGCGGCCCACCGTGGTGCCCAAGTGGGAAGACCGCGAGCCACGCTGACGGCCTACGCCCATACCTGAACGCCCCCATTCACGGCTCCGAGAACCGCATGTCCGTCTGGAAAAACCGAATCGCGCGCCTGGTCGGCCTGGTCACCGAACTGTTGCGACGCTACCCGCGTGCAATCGCGGTGTTCGGCTTCGTCTCCGGCCTGGCCAGCTTCCTGCTGGTCGACCGACAAGCCAGCCTGGCCAAGCTGATCGCCGTGACCATGCTGGTCAGCTGGCTCTGGCTGGTGCTCGAAAGCACGCTGCGCCGCTGCACCGCGCGCTGGTTCGGCTTCGACCTGCCGCCGCCGCTGCTGCGCTATGCGACGCAGATGATCCACCAGGAGAGCCTGTTCTTCGTCCTGCCGTTCTTCTTCATCACCACGACCTGGAACAGCGGCCAGGCGCTGTTCACCGGCCTGCTCGGCGCCGCGGCGCTGGCCTCGATCACCGACCCGCTGTACTACAAGGGGCTGGCCGCGCGGCGCTGGGTATTCATGTCGTTCCACAGCCTGACGCTGTTCGCCGTGCTGCTCACCGCGCTGCCGATCATCCTTCACCTGAGCACGCCGCAGGCCTACGTCTGGTCGCTCGGGGTGGCCGCGGTGCTGTCGTTCCCGAGCCTGATCGGCAGCCTCAAGCTGGCCGGCTGGCGGCGTTGGCTGATCTCGCTGGCGCTGATGCTGGTGCTCGGCGCGGTGGGCTGGCAAGCGCGGCTGTGGGTGCCGCCGTCGACCCTCTGGCTGGGCGAAGTGGCGGTCACCGAGCAGTTCGACGACCTTTCCCGCAAGCCCGGCGTCAGCGTGGAAAGCATCAGCGCCGCGCAACTCAAGAGCCAGGGTCTCTACGCCTTCACCCGGATCAACGCGCCGCGCGGACTGAAGGAGCGCATCTATCACGTCTGGCAGCACGACGGACAGATCGTCGACCGCATCGCCCTCGACATCCACGGCGGCGGCAAGGAAGGCTACCGCTCGTGGACGCACAAGCAGAACTTCCCCGACGACGTGGTCGGCGACTGGCAGGTGCAGGTCGTCACCGAGGCCGGGCAGATGATCGGCGTGCTGCGCTTCGAGGTCACGCCCTAGGCCCTGCCCGCGCGTTCGATGCGCGGATAAAACCCTCGCAGCGCGGCGAGGTCAAAACTGCCGAGGCGCGAACGGGCGCATGACGGCGGGAGCGGTGCATGGAGTGGTGGCAGATCATCAGCGCGACGGTCGCCGAAGAGTTTTCCGACCTGCCGGACCTTGCCGAAACCACGCGCCTGGTGCTGCGCCTGGGCCTCGCCGCCCTGCTCGGCGGTGCGCTGGGCTATGAGCGCGCCGCCAAGGGCAAGGCCGCCGGCGTGCGCACGCACATGCTGGTGTCGCTCGGCGCCGCGCTGTTCGTGCTCGCCCCGCACATGTCCGGGGCCGAGCAGGATGCCCTGAGTCGGGTCATCCAGGGCATCGCCGCGGGCGTCGGCTTCCTCGGCGCGGGCACCATCATCAAGGGCAACAGCGTCCACGAAGTGCACGGCCTGACCACCGCAGCCGGCATCTGGCTGACCGCCGCCATCGGCATCGCCGTGGGTATGGGCCGCGAAGCCACGGCGGTGCTCAGCACCCTGCTCGCCCTGGTCATCTTCTTCGTCATTCCCAAGGTTTCACCGAACGACTCGGACGACGAGACCCACCCACGAGAACGACTCCCCTGAACCCCGGAGATGCGATGAACCGCCTACCCACCCTGCCGCTCACCCTTGCCCTCTGCGTCGCGCTGGTCGGCTGCGAGAAGGCCACGCTGCCGATCGCCGACAGCTACGGCCCGCAGCCCCGGCTGCCCGAGCCCGCTTCCAGCCTCCTGCCGACGGTGAACATCGCCAAGGCGCGTGGCTGGGCCGAGGGCCAGACGCCGGTCGCCGCCCAGGGCCTGCAGGTGCAGGCGTTCGCCCAGGGCCTGGAGCACCCGCGCACGCTGCTGGTGCTGCCCAACGGCGACATCCTGGTCGCGGAAACCGACGCGCCGCCGAAACCGGACGACGGCAGCGGCGTGAAGGCCTGGCTGACCAAGAAGGCCATGCAGCGCGCCGGCTCTGGGCTGGGCAGCGCCAACCGCATCACCCTGCTGCGCGATGCCGACGGCGACGGCGTCGCCGAAGTCAAAAGCGCCTACATCGAGGGCCTCAATTCGCCGTTCGGCATGGCGCTGGTGGGCAACACCCTGTACGTCGCCAATACCGACGCCGTGCTGAGCTTCCCCTACCGCGAGGGCGCGCTGCGCATCGACGAGCCGGGGAAAAAGATCGTCGACCTGCCGGCCGGCAGCATCAACCACCACTGGACCAAGGACCTGGTCGCCAGCCGCGATGGTTCGCTGCTCTACGTCAGCGTCGGCTCCAACAGCAACGTCGCCGAGAACGGCATCGACGCCGAGCGCGACCGCGCCGGCATCCTCGAGGTCGACCCGGTCCGCGGCACCTCGCGGCTGTTCGCCGCCGGGCTGCGCAACCCGAACGGCCTGGCCTGGCAGCCGGAAAGCGGCGAGCTGTGGGTGGCGGTGAACGAGCGCGACGAGATCGGCAGCGACCTGGTGCCCGACTACATGACCTCGGTGAAGAGCGGCGGTTTCTACGGCTGGCCCTACAGCTACTACGGCCAGCACGTGGACAGCCGTGTCCAGCCCCCGCGCCCCGACCTGGTGGCCAAGGCCATCGTTCCCGACTACGCGCTGGGCGCCCACACCGCCTCGCTGGGCCTGACCTTCTATCAGGGCGACCTGCTCAAGCGCTACAGCGGTGGCGCCTTCGTCGGCCAGCACGGCTCCTGGAACCGCGAGCCACGCAGTGGCTACAAGGTGGTCTACGTGCCCTTCGCCAACGGTCGCCCGGCCGGCCCACCGGAAGACGTGCTGAGCGGATTCCTCAGTGACGACGGCGAAGCCCTCGGCCGCCCGGTGGGCGTGGCGACGGACAAGCGGGGCGCGCTGCTGGTGGCCGACGACGTCGGCGATACGGTGTGGCGGGTGACGCCACAGACGCCGCAGTGAGGCGACGCTCCCGGGCGCTACTCGCGCTCGGGAGCCACGGCCACCTCGCCGGCCGGGGTGACGGTGACCTGCACGTCGGGGTCGTGGCTGCCGCCACCGAGGATCACCCCGCGCAGCGGCGACACGTCGGAGAAGTCGCGCCCCCAGGCCAGGGTGATGTGCTCCAGGCCCGGTTGCACGTTGTTGGTCGGGTCGAAATCCACCCAGCCCTGTCGCGGGCAGTACACCGACACCCAGGCATGCGAGGCATCGGCGCCGATCAGCCGTGGCTGGCCGGGCGGCGGCTGGGTCAGCAGGTAACCGCTGACATAGCGCGCCGCCAGGCCGCGCGAGCGCAGGCAGGCGATCATCAGGTGGGCGAAGTCCTGGCAGACCCCGCGGCGCTTCTCCAGCACCTCAAGCAGCGGCGTCGCCACCTGGGTGGCGGTGGCATCGAAGGTGAACTCGCGGAAGATCTTCTGCATCAGCGCCTGGACGCCCTGCAGCAGCGGGCGGCCCGGGGTGAAACAGTCCTCGGCGTAATCGACGAAGGAATACTTGAGGCGAACCGCCGGCGACTCGAAGCGGAAGCGGCTGGCTTCCAGCACCTCGGCCGACAGCGGCGCGCCGCTGTAGGAGAGCGCGGCGCTGGCGTCCTCCCAGGGCGGCGACTGCAGGGGATCGAGCAGCGGCCGGGCGAGAATCTCCACGTCCAGGCGCGCCTCGACGCGCAGCGCCTCGTGGGGCCGCTCGAAGGCCAGGCGGGTCAGCGGGTTGCCGAAGATGTCCAGCTCGTCGCGGCGCTGCGTCGGCGCCGGCTCGACGTTCAGTTCGCGGACGATGCAGCGCTGCCAGGCGCAGTCGCGCGGCCACAGGTGCGCCAGCTGTTTGGCCAGCGACACCGCGGTGGCGTATTGGTAATGGGTGTCGTGGATGACCTGGTAGCGCGCACTCATGAGGACACCGTCTGCTGGCTGGCGTCGACGTGGGCGAAGAAGCGCAACGCCAGGCGATCCGAAAGCTGTCCGGCGGCCTCGCCGACCGCGCGCAGCAACTGGCTCAGGCCGTTGAGCACGGCGCGCTTGCCGGCCTCACCGAACAGCGCGTTTTCCAGGGTGCCGAGGTCGACCAGGCGCAGTCGGTCGGTGAGCAGCGCCAGGGTCAGCTCGTTCTGGCTGCCGAACTGCTCGCCGAGGTGGTCCAGCGCCTTCTCCAGTTCGAGCAGCTGGAACAGCGCGGCGTGCGGGTTCTGCTCGTCCAGCAGCAGCAGGTCGAGCACCGGGATCAGCTGCGGCGCGGCCTGGTAGCGCGAGCGGTAGGTGATGGTGCTGTTGCCCAGCTCGAGGAGCCACTCCAGCGCCGCCTGGTCCTGCACGGCCTCGCCGTCGAGGAACCCGGCGATGGCTTCGGCGAGGAACTGCAGGCGTTCGATGCGCCGGCCGATCATCAGGAAACGCCAGCCGTCGTCGCGGGTCATGTCGTCGAGGGCGAAGCCGGACAGCGCCGACAGCGACATCAGCAGGCGGTTGAGGAAGTCCAGCAGCTCGCCGAGATCGGCCTCCTCGCGCTCCAGGGTCTGCGCCTCGCGCTGGATTTCCATCAGCGCCAGCCAGTTCTCCCGCGACAGCCGCCCGCGCACCTGTGACGCGGTCCAGTTCAGCCGCTGCAGGTTGGCGCGCAGGCTGTAGATCCAGTCCTCGCCGAGCAGGGCGACGAACAGCCGTTCTTCCAGCGTGCCCTCCTCCTCGTCCGGCAGCACGCCGAGGTCCTCCGCCAGTTGCAGCGCGGTCGCCAGCGCCATGGGCTCGTCGTCGTCACCGACATAGCGCGACAGCACCACGCGCAGCAGGCGGGTCAGGTCGTCGCAGCGCTCGGCGTAACGGCCGAACCAGAACAGGTTCTCGACGATCCGCGAGGGCAGGTGCGGGTCGCGGCGGACCACGTCGTGCACGCCCAGCGGACGCGGGCGTGGCGCCTCGCCCAGCGCGGCGTGGCCGGCCAGCACCCAGGTATCCTTGCTGCCACCGCCGCTCTGCATGGCCACCACCTGGGCGCCGGATTCGGCGGAAACGCGGGTCAGCCCGCCCGGCATCACCCGGTAGCCGTCGGCGCTGGCGACCGCGTAGACGCGCATGCCGATCGCCCGCGACTGCATATGCTCGTCCTGCCAGACCGGCGCCTGCGACAGCTGTGCGACCTCCTGCGCCACGTAGGCGTAGGGCCGCGCGCGGATGCGCCGGGTCAGGTTGGCCAGCCCGGCGGCGTCGAGGTCGTGACCGAACTGCGGGACGAAGCTCTGCGAGGGGAAGGCCGGCATCACCAGCAGGTCGGCGAGTTTCTCCAGCGCCTGCTCCAGCACCGGCGCCTCGCCGCACCACCAAGTGGCGATGGACGGTAGCAGCAGTTCCTCGCCGAACAGCTTCTCCTGGATCTTCGGCAGGAAGCCGAGCAGCCCGGGCGACTCCAGCACACCGCTGCCCAGTGCGTTGGCCACCAGCACGCGGCCCTGGCGCACCGCTTCGAGCAGGCCGGGCACGCCGAGCGCGGAGTCGGTCCGCAGTTCCAGCGGGTCGCAGAAGTCGTCGTCCAGGCGCCGCAACACGGCGTGCACGCGCTGCAGGCCGCCCAGGGTCTTCAGGTACAGGGTGGCGTTGCGCACCGTCAGGTCGCTGCCCTCCACCAGCGGAAAGCCCAGGTGGCGCGCCAGGTAGAGGTGCTCGAAATAGGTTTCGTTGAAACGGCCCGGGGTCAGCAGCACCACCATCGGCGTTTCGTTGTCCTCGCGCGGCGCCTGCTGGACCAGCGTTTCACGCAGGGTACGAAAGTAGCTGCTCAGGTGCTGCACGCGCAGTTCGCGGAACAGGTCCGGGAAGGTGCGCGAGATGATCTGCCGGTTCTCCAGCGCGTAGCCGGCGCCGGAGGGCGTCTGCGTGCGGTCGGCGATCACCCACCAGCGCCCGTCCGGCGCGCGGCGCAGGTCCACGGCATAGCTGTGCAGGTAGGTGCCGCCCGGCGGACGGATGCCCTGGCACGGCCACAGGAAGTTGTTGTGGCCGAACACCAACTCGGTCGGCAGCAGGCCGTCGGCGAGCAGTTGCTGGGGGCCGTAGATGTCGGCGAGCACGCTGTCGAGCAGGCGCGCGCGCTGGGCGACGCCGGCGGCGATGCCCTGCCACTCCTCGGCGCTGATCAGGTTCGGCAGCAGGTCCAGCGCCCAGGGCCGATCGGTGCCCTTGGGGTCGGCATAGACGTTGTAGGTGACGCCGTTCTCGAGAATCTGCCGATCGAGCAGTGCCTGGCGCTGTTCCAGCTGCGCCGGGCTGCTGCGCTCGAGGTGCTGGTAGAGCTTGTCCCAGTGCGGGCGAACCCGGCCGCTCGCATCGAGCATTTCGTGATAGGCCCGCGGGGTGGGCGGGCAATCGGCAAGCAAGTCGGGCATCAGTGGCTCGATAGACAGTTAATCAGGGCCGATCATGGCCGCGCTCGAATCCCGCAGGCTGAACCTGCGCGGCGCGGCTCTGGTTCACACGCGGCGCAGGTCCAGGGTCATCGGCAACTCGTCCGAGACAACCGGGCGCGGCGGCGCCAGCTTGCCTGGGGTGTGGCCGAAGCGGAAGAAACGCGCCAGGCGCCGGCTCTCGGCTTCATTGGAATTGACCGGCAGGGTCTCGTAATTGCGCCCGCCAGGATGGGCGACATGATACTGGCAACCGCCCAGCGAGCGCTGCATCCAGGTATCGAAGAGGTCGAAAACCAGCGGCGCGTGCACCGGGATGTTCGGCTGCAGGCTGTTCGCCGGCTGCCAGGCGCGATAGCGCACGCCGCCGACGAACTCGCCGACCTTGCCGGTGGCGCGCAACGGCACGCTGGCGCCGTTGCAGGTGAGGATGTAGCGGTCCGGCGGCAGGCCGCTGAGCTTGACCTGCATGCGCTCCAGTGACGAATCCACGTAGCGCACCGTGCCGCCCACTGCGCCCTCTTCGCCCAGCACGTGCCAGGGTTCGAGCGCCTGGCGCAGCTCCAGGTCGATGCCCTGCACCACGTAGTCGCCGTAGCGCGGGAAGCGGAACTCGAAGTGCGCGGCGAACCATTCGCTGCGCAGCGGGTAGCCGGCCTGGTTGAGCTCGGCGATCACGTCGGCGAAATCCTGCTCGACGAAATGCGGCAGCAGGAAACGGTCGTGCAGCTCGGTGCCCCAGCGCGCCAGGCGCAGGGGCGCATAGGGTTCGTTCCAGAACCGCGCCACCAGCGCACGCAGCAGCAACTGCTGGGTCAGGCTCATGCGCGCATGCGGCGGCATCTCGAAGGCGCGCAGTTCGAGCAGGCCGAGGCGCCCGGTGGCGCCGTCCGGCGAGTACAGCTTGTCGATGCAGAATTCGGAGCGGTGGGTGTTGCCGGTGACATCCACCAGCAGGTTGCGCAGCAGGCGGTCGACCAGCCACGGCGGGCATTCCGCGCCCGGCTCGGGCATCTGCGCGAAGGCGATTTCCAGCTCGTACAGCGAGTCGTTGCGCGCCTCGTCAACGCGCGGCGCCTGCGACGTCGGGCCGATGAACAGCCCGGAGAACAGGTACGACAGCGACGGGTGGTTGTGCCAGTAGCTGATCAGGCTGCGCAGCAGGTCCGGGCGCCGGAGAAACGGCGAATCCGCCGGGGTCGCGCCGCCGAGGACGAAGTGGTTGCCACCGCCGGTGCCGGTGTGGCGACCGTCGACCATGAATTTCTCGCTGGTCAGGCGCGTCTGCCGTGCCGCTTCGTAGAGGAACTCGGTGCGTTCGGCCAGCTCTTCCCAGTTCGCCGACGGCTGGATGTTCACCTCGATCACGCCCGGATCGGGGGTGACGCGGAAGTTGGTCAGGCGCGGATCGCTGGGCGGCTCGTAGCCTTCCATGAGGATCGGGCAACGCAGCTCGCGGGCGGTGGTCTCGATCGCCGCGACCAGTTCGAGGTAATCCTCGAGACGCTCCAGCGGCGGCATGAACAGGTACAGGCGGCCGTCACGCGGCTCGGCGCACAGCGCGGTGCGGACGATCTGGTGGGCGGACTCGTTGAGCTTCGGCGGCGGCGTCGGGTCCTCGGCCTTGGCGGCTTTCTGCGGGAACAGCGGCGTCTTCACCCGGCCCTGGATTTCCAGGCGCGGCGGCAGCTCGGCGAAGAACTGGTTGGGATCGCGCGGACGCACGAAGGGGTAGTCGGCCTCGCGCACCCAGGGCTGCGAATCCAGCGGCAGGCGATAGCCCATAGCCGAGTCGCCGGGAATCAGCCGGCAGTGTTCGTCGCGCAGGAACCAGGAGCCGGTAATCCACTCCTCGCCTTTCTCGCTGCGCGCCAGCGGCAGGACGTGGCCGACGACTTCGCCGACACCGCGGCAGAACACCTTGCGCAGGCGTTCGCGCTCCTGGGCATCCGCCAGGCGCGAGTCTTCCGGGGTGACGTTGAGCGGCAGCTTGCGCTCGCGCCAGAGGTAGTAGAGCCAATCCTCGAAGGCCGGGAACGCGTGCTCGCCGGACAACCCCAGGTGCCCGGCCAGGGTGGAGAGAAAACGCGCGGCAAGGCGCGCATCGGCGCCGTAGTAGCGGGTTTCATCGGCGTAGAGCGCCGGGTCCTGCCAGATCGGCTCGCCGTCGCGGCGCCAGAAGCAGTTCAGCGACCAGCGCGGCAGTTGCTCGCCCGGATACCACTTGCCCTGGCCGAAGTGCACCAGCGCGTCCGGCGCGTAGTGCTCGCGCAGGCGATGGAACAGTTCGGCCGCCAGCCGGCGCTTGTTCGGGCCGAGCGCGGCGGTGTTCCATTCGGCATCGTCGGGGTAATCGAGAGCGACGAAGGTCGGCTCGCCGCCCATGGTCAGGCGCACGTCGTCGCGCTTGAGGTCGACGTCGATCTTCCGCCCGAGGCGGTCGATGGCCGTCCACTGCTCGTCGCTGTAGGGCTTGGTGACGCGCGGCGCTTCCCAGATGCGCTCGATGCGCATGTCGTGGCTGAACTCGACCTCGGACTTCTCCACCGCGCCGCTGATCGGCGCCGCGGACGATGGCTCGGGGCTGCAGGCCAGCGGGATGTGGCCTTCGCCGGCGAACAGGCCGCTGGTGGCGTCCAGGCCGATCCAGCCGGCGCCCGGCAGGTAGACCTCGCACCAGGCGTGCAGGTCGGTGAAGTCGACATCGGTGCCGCTCGGGCCGTCGAGGGATTTGACGTCGGCGGTGAGCTGGATCAGATAACCCGAGACGAAGCGCGCGGCGAGGCCCAGGTGACGCAACAGCTGCACCAGCAGCCAGGCCGAGTCGCGGCAGGAACCGGCGGCGCTGACCAGGGTTTCCTCGGGCGTCTGCACGCCGGGCTCCATGCGGATCAGGTAGCGGATGTCCTTCGACAGGCGCTGGTTGAGCGCGACGAGGAAGTCCACGCTGGGCGTCGCGGTGCGGTCGATGCCGGCGAGGTAGGCCTCGAACTTCGGCGTCAGCGGCAGTTGCACCAGGTAGGGCGCCAGCTCGCGTTTCTCCTCGCCGGTGTACGCGAAGGGAATCTTCTCGGCGTAGGGCTCGAGGAAGAAATCGAAGGGGTTGAACACCGCCATCTCGGCGACCAGGTCGACCTCGACCTTGAATTCGCGGGTTTTCTCGGGGAACACCAGGCGTGCCAGGTAGTTGCCCTGAGGGTCCTGCTGCCAGTTGATGAAATGGGTTTCCGGCAGGACTTTGAGCGAGTAGGAGAGAATGCGTGTACGGCTGTGGGGCGCCGGGCGCAAACGCACGATCTGGGCGCCGAGCTCGACCAGGCGGTCGTAGCGATAGTGGGTTACGTGGTGCAAAGCGACATGGATCGACACGACGAGCCTCCTGCGGGCCTGGGCGATGACTTGCGACGCGCAAGACCCATGCCAGCCAATCGGGCCCGTGCAGGGAGCGGTCTACGCCCGCCGGCACCATGAGGGAGCACGGGCCGCCGGCGCATGCGCGACACGGTCAAGGATGGGGCATCGACCGCCCTGCGGCAAGCTGACCCGGCGGCGGAGGCGGTTGCTGCAAGGAAAACAGGCCCGGGACGTCTCGGTAAAGCGGGGGATACACCGAGGACCGCTGCTGGAAGGATTCACCAAGAGGTAGATCCCGGAACAAGCGCCACGCGGCGCTCACCGGGACGCAACACCCGTCAGCGCGGTGCCACCGGGCGCGCCGGCTTCTTGCCCTTGCCCCGGGGTGGCGCACCGCTGGCGCGATCCGCCTGACGCCGCGCCTGGGCGGCCGCCTTGGCCTCCTCGCGCTTGTCCCACGGCTTGCTGCCGTCGCTGCCGCGCGGCGGCAGGCCGGTATGCTGGGTGAGGATCTTCTGTTCCTTGGCGACCTTGTGGCTACCGGCCGGCGTCGAGTTCTTGCGCCGCGCACTCTGGTAGCCGTCGGTCGCCGGCTGGTGCAGGGGAATCAACTGATGCTTGCCCGGCCCGATCAGATCGGCGCGGCCCATGCGCGTCAGCGCTTCACGCAGCATCGGCCAGCCCTTCGGGTCGTGATAGCGCAGGAAGGCCTTGTGCAGGCGGCGCTGCTCCTCGCTCTTGACGATGGTGACCCCCTCGCTCTTGTAGGTCACCTTGCGCAGCGGGTTCTTGCCCGAGTGGTACATCGCGGTGGCCGATGCCATCGGCGATGGATAGAACGCCTGCACCTGGTCGGCACGGAAGCCGTTGCCCTTGAGCCACAGGGCCAGGTTCATCATGTCTTCGTCGGTAGTGCCCGGGTGCGCCGCGATGAAGTACGGGATCAGGTACTGCTCCTTGCCCGCCTCCTTGGAGTACTTCTCGAACATGCGCTTGAAGCGGTCGTAGCTGCCGATGCCCGGCTTCATCATCTGATTGAGCGGACCTTCCTCGGTGTGCTCCGGGGCGATCTTCAGGTAGCCACCGACGTGGTGGGTGACCAGCTCCTTGACGTACTCCGGCGACTCGACCGCCAGGTCGTAACGCAGGCCGGAAGCGATGAGGATCTTCTTCACGCCGGGCAACGCGCGGGCGCTGCGGTACAGCTGGATCAGCGAGGAATGGTCGGTGTTCAGGTTCGGGCAGATGCCGGGGAACACGCAGGACGGCTTGCGGCACGCGGATTCGATCTCCGGGCTCTTGCAGGCGATGCGGTACATGTTCGCGGTCGGTCCGCCGAGGTCGGAAATCACCCCGGTGAAGCCCGGCACCTTGTCGCGGATCTCCTCGATCTCGCGAATGATCGACTCCTCGGAACGGTTCTGGATGATCCGGCCTTCGTGCTCGGTGATCGAGCAGAAGGTGCAGCCGCCGAAGCAGCCCCGCATGATGTTCACCGAGAAACGGATCATCTCGTAGGCCGGGATCTTCTCCTTGCCATACGCAGGGTGCGGCACGCGCTGGTAGGGCATGCCGAACACGTAGTCCATTTCCTCGGTGCTCATCGGAATGGGCGGCGGGTTGAACCAGACGTCGACCTCACCATGCTTCTGCACCAGCGCACGGGCGTTGCCCGGGTTGGTTTCCAGATGCAGCACGCGGTTGGCGTGGGCGTAGAGCACGGCGTCGCTGCGCACCTTCTCGAAGGACGGCAGGCGGATCACGGTCTTGTCGCGGGTCAGCTTCGGGCTCGGCAGCAACTGCACGACCTTGGCTTCGTTGGGGTCCTCGAGCCGCCCTGAGCCGGCCGCACCTAAGCCGGCCGCACCTTTCTCCTGCTCGATGGCGCAGGCGGCGGTATCCTGGGTGTTGACGTACGGGTTGATGATCTTGTCGATCTTGCCCGGACGGTCGATGCGCGTGGAATCGATCTCGTACCAGCCGGCGGGCGTGTCGCGGCGGACGAAGGCGGTGCCGCGGATGTCGGTGATGTCCTCGATCTTCTGCCCGAACGACAGGCGCTGGGCGATCTCCACCACCGCGCGCTCGGCGTTGCCGTAGAGCAGGATATCGGCGCAGGCATCGATCAGGATCGAATGACGAACCCGGTCCTGCCAGTAGTCGTAATGCGCGATGCGACGCAGCGAGGCCTCGATACCGCCGAGCACGATCGGTACGTGCTTGTAGGCCTCCTTGCAGCGCTGGCTGTAGACCAGGCTGGCGCGGTCCGGGCGCTTGCCGGCCAGGCCGCCCGGCGTGTAGGCGTCGTCGGAGCGGATTTTCTTGTCGGCGGTGTAGCGGTTGATCATCGAATCCATGTTGCCGGCGGCGACGCCGAAGAACAGGTTCGGCTCGCCGAGCTTCATGAAATCGTCTTTCGACTGCCAGTCCGGCTGCGCGATGATGCCGACGCGGAAGCCTTGCGACTCCAGCAGGCGTCCGATGATGGCCATGCCGAAGGACGGGTGATCGACATAGGCATCGCCGGTGACGATGATGATGTCGCAACTGTCCCAGCCGAGCTGATCCATTTCCTGGCGACTCATCGGCAGGAAGGGCGCGGGGCCGAAACACTCGGCCCAGTACTTGGGATAGTCGAACAACGGCTTGGCGGCTTGCATCGTCAGGGGACCGGCTGAATTTCACGGCCGCGGAATATAGCACAAAAAATGAACAAGTCCGACCGTGCAGCAGGGTCTTTCCCGACCGGGTCTTTCCCGACCGGACGCCTGCCATCGGACGATGGGCTGTGCTTATATTCAGCCGACAGGGACGCACCAGACGTCCAATCCACCAGGGAGCGCTTGGATGCGTGCAATGATCTTCCTCGCCGTACTGTTCGCGCTGGGCGCGGTGCAGGCGGCACCGGTACTGATCAATCAGGATGACAGTGGACGAACGCTCAACGGGCAGATCGAACTGCTCGAAGATGTCGGCGGCCGATTGAGTATCGCCGACCTCGCCGACCCGGCCGTGCAGGCGCGCTTCCAGCCCGCCGACGGCAAGGCCAGCGTCGGCCAGAGCCGCAATCCCTGGTGGATCAAGGTCAGCCTGCAGCGCGGTGCCGATGCCCCGGCGCAGTGGTGGCTGGAGGTCGGCTCGGTGACGCTGCTCGACCTGCGGCTGTACCTGCCGGGCGAGGACGGCGGCTGGCACACGCGCCAGTCCGGCGAACGGGTCAGCTTCGCCGAAGGCCGCGACCATCCCTACCGGCGCATGCTGTTCGCCCTGCCGGCGCTGGGCGAGCAGCCGCTGACGTTCTACCTGCGCAGCTTCGACCCGGCCGGCAACTCCTTCCCCCTGAAAATCTGGCAACTGGGCGACCTCGACCAGTTCGCCGCCCAGGAAAACCTCTACCTCGGGGTGATCTACGGAATCATCCTGGCGCTGCTGCTGTACAACCTGTTCATCTTCCTCAGCCTGCGCGACGCCGCCTATTTCTGGTACGTGACGACCACCGCCGGCGCGCTGCTGATGATCCTCGGCATGAGCGGGCACGGCTTCCAGTACCTCTGGCCGGATTCGCCGGTGCCCTTCTGGCTGGATCGCATCAGCATTCCGGCGCTCTGGGGCTTCGGCGCCTGCCGCTTCACCCAGAACCTGCTGCAGACCCGCCAGCACGTGCGCTGGGCCCATCGTCTGCTGGATCTGTCCTGCGCGCTCTACGTGATCGCCGTGATCCTCGACGGCCTCGGCTGGCGCGGCTTCGGCGCCTGGCTGTTCGTCGTGCTGGCGCTGACCAGCATCCCCGGCGCGCTCTGGTCAGCGCTGGTGCGCGGCCGCCAGGGCTACTTCCCGGCGTACCTCTACCTGTGCGGCTACGGCGTGATCCTCGCCAGCGTCGGCCTGTTGCTACTACGCGCCACCGGCGTGGTGCAGCCCTCGGCGTGGAACGCCTACGTGTTCCCCCTGGCGGTGGCGGCCGAATCGATCCTGTTTTCCTTCGCCCTGGCTTACCGCATCCAGATGCTCAAGCAGGACAAGGCGCTCGCCCTGGAGCAGGCCGACCGCGAGAAGACCGCGCGCCTGGCGCAGATCCAGGCCAGCGCCGCCGAGCTGCAGCGGGCGGTGAAGCAGCGCACCGCGGAACTGGCGGCGAGCAACCAGCGCCTCTCGCAACGCGAGCAGGAACTGGAGCTGGCGGCCTTCCACGATCCGCTCACCGAGCTGCCGAATCGCCGCCATCTGATCGAGCGGGTTGACAACGCCATGGCCAACGCCATCCGTCGCGGCGAAAGCTTCGCCTTGATGCTGATCGACCTCGATCACTTCAAGCCGATCAACGACCGCCACGGCCACGACGCCGGCGACATGATGCTGCGCACCATCGCCGCCCGTCTTCGCGAGAGCGTGCGCGGCCTCGACAGCGTGGCGCGGCTGGGCGGCGACGAATTCGCCGTGCTGATCTGCGGACCGGATGCGGAAAGCCACGCGAAGATGATCGCCGACCGCCTGCTGAAGAAGCTCTCGCAGCCGGTGGCCTACGCCAGCTATCACCTGTGGGTGACGGTGAGCATCGGCGTGGCGTTCTATCCGCGCCACGCCACCCACTTCGCCAGCCTTTACCAGGCGGCCGACTCGGCGCTCTACGAAGTCAAACGCGGTGGCCGCTCGGCGGCGGCCGTCAGTGGCGGCGAGGAGTGGCCGGCCGGCCCGGCGGACGCCGGAGCCTAGGAACGGTAGCGGCGCGGCACGCGGGCGGTGACCTTGGTCAGCAGCTCGTAGCCGACCGTGCCGCAGGCCAGCGCGATCTCGTCCACCGGCAATTGCGCGCCCCACAGTTCGACGGCATCGCCGACGCCGGCCTCCGGCAGGTCCGTCAGGTCGACCATCAGCAGGTCCATGCACACGCGTCCCGCCAGCGGCGCGCGCTGGCCGCGGATGATCGCCGGCGTGCCGGCCGGTGCGTTGCGCGGATAGCCATCGGCGTATCCGCAGCTCACCGTGCCGATGCGCGAGGGCCGCGCAGCCACCCAGCCAGCGCCGTAGCCGACACTTTCACCGGCCGCCACGTCGCGCACCGCGATCAGCTGCGCATTCAGGCTCATCGCTGGCTTGAGCCCCAGCTCGGCGGCGGAAAGCTCGGCGAACGGCGTGGCGCCGTAGAGCATGATCCCGGGGCGAATCCAGTCCATGTGCGCGGCCGGCAGGGTCATCACGGCCGCCGAGTTGGCCAGACTGCGCTGGGCGAAATCCAGGTCGAGCAGCCCGAGGAACTGCTCCAGCTGCGCCTCGGTGAGCGGATGGTTGCGCTCGTCGGAACAGGCGAAGTGGCTCATCAGGTTGAGTTCGGCGACCTGATCGGCCTGGGCCAGGCGCGGATGCCAGGCGCGCAGCGCATCGGCGTCGAAACCCAGGCGGTGCATGCCCGAATCCAGCTTCAGCCAGACGTTGAGCGGCGCCGGCAGGCGACTGGCGAGCAGCGCCTCGGCCTGCTCGACGCCCTGCACCACCACGTCGATGCGCAGCCGTGCGGCAACGGCGTACTCGCCCGCCTCGAAGCAGCCCTCGAGCAACAGGATGCGCGCGCCGTCGTGCATCGCGCGGACCTCGGCGCCTTCCTCCAGGCTGGCCACGGCGAAACCGTCGGCCTCGTCGTGCAGCGCGGTGACCACCTCACGCACGCCGTGTCCGTAGGCATTCGCCTTGACCACCGCGAACACCTGGCGACCGGGCGCGCAGCGCTTGGCGAAGGCGTGGTTGTGGCGAACGGCGGCCAGGTCGATCTGGGCGAACAGCGGACGCATGCTGGATATCCTGGAAGGAAAACGGGAGCGCCATGGTAGCGCCACGGCGCAGGTTTTCATTGATCGGCGGCGATGGCCGCCGCGACGGACGCGAACTTACTCGTCGTCGAACTGGTAGCTGCCCGGCGCGAGGTTCTCGAAGCGCGAGTACTTACCGAGGAAGGCCAGCCGCGTGGTGCCGATCGGACCGTTACGCTGCTTGCCGATGATGATTTCGGCGACGCCCTTGAACTCGGTTTCCGGGTGATACACCTCGTCCCGGTAGACGAACATGATGATGTCGGCATCCTGCTCGATGGCGCCGGATTCACGCAGGTCGGAGTTGATCGGGCGCTTGTTCGGGCGTTGCTCCAGGCCACGGTTGAGCTGCGACAGGGCGACCACCGGGCAGTTGAATTCCTTGGCCAGGGCCTTCAGCGAGCGCGAGATTTCGGATATCTCGTTGACCCGGCTGTCGCCGCTGGAACCGGGAATCTGCATGAGCTGCAGGTAGTCGACCATGATCAGGCCGATCTCGCCATGCTCGCGCGCCAGGCGCCGGCTGCGCGCGCGCATCTCCGACGGGCTGATGCCGGCGGTGTCGTCGATGAACAGCTTGCGGTCGTTGAGCAGGTTGACCGCCGAGGTCAAGCGCGGCCAGTCGTCGTCATCCAGCCGGCCTGCACGCACCTTGGTCTGGTCGATGCGGCCGAGGGAAGCCAGCATACGAATCACGATGGACTCGGAAGGCATCTCCAGGGAGAACACCAGGATCGCCTTGTCGCTGCGCATCAGCGCGTTTTCCACCAGGTTCATCGCGAAGGTGGTCTTGCCCATCGACGGACGGCCGGCAACGATGATCAGGTCGGCCGGCTGCAGGCCGCTGGTCTGTGCATCCAGATCGTTGAAGCCGGTGGACAGGCCGGTGATCGCGTCGCCGTTGTTGAACAGCGAGTCGATGCGATCGATGGCCTTGACCAGGATGTCGTTGATCCCGACCGGCCCGCCGGTCTTCGGCCGCGCCTCGGCGATCTGGAAGATCAGCCGCTCGGCCTCGTCGAGAATCTCCTCGCCCGTGCGTCCCTGGGGGGCGTAGGCGCTGTCGGCGATTTCGGAGCTGATGCCGATCAGCTGACGCAGCGTGGCGCGTTCGCGAATGATCTGCGCGTAGGCCTTGATGTTGGCCACCGACGGCGTGTTCTTCGCCAACTCGCCAAGATAGGCCAGGCCGCCGACCTGGCTGAGCTGGCCTTCCTTGTCCAGCTGCTCGGAAAGGGTCACCACGTCGAACGGCGAGTTGCGCTCCGCCAGCTTGAAGATCGCCCGGAAGATCAGCCGGTGGTCATGCCGGTAGAAGTCGCCATCGGAGACCTGATCGAGCACGCGCTCCCACGCATTGTTGTCTAGCATCAGACCGCCAAGCACGGCCTGTTCGGCCTCGATGGAATGGGGCGGCACCTTGAGTGCGGCGGTTTCCAGGTCGTATTGCTGCGGGATGCTGATGTCGTTCATAGGAGTCGGCGGCGATTCGAGACGAGCGATGGATTTAGCGGCGCGATCGATGATCACGCAAAAATTTCGGACAGGATACGGCGTTAACGCCGCCTGAAAAACAACGGGCACGGCATCGCTTGCGCAATGTCGTGCCCGATTGTCAGCAGACCCGCTGAATGCAGGGCCTGCGGTCGCCCGACTTAGGCGGCCACCACGATCAGTTTGACGGTGGCTTCGACGTCGCTGTGCAGGTGCACGGCCACGTCGTATTCACCGATCTGACGGATGGTGCCGTTCGGCAGACGGACTTCGCTCTTCGCCACTTCGACGCCGGAGGCGGTCAGTGCATCGGCGATGTCGTGGGTACCGATGGAACCGAACAGTTTGCCCTCATCGCCCGCGGTCGCGGTGATGGTGACTTCCAGCTCGGCCAGCTGAGCAGCACGCGTTTCGGCGGAAGCCTTACGGTCGGCAGCAGCTTTTTCCAGCTCGGCGCGGCGCTCTTCGAACGCAGCGACGTTGGCGGCGGTGGCAGCAGTGGCCTTGCCTTGCGGCAGCAGGTAGTTGCGACCGTAACCGGCCTTGACGTTCACCTTGTCGCCCAGGTTGCCCAGGTTGGCGATTTTTTCCAGCAGGATGATTTCCATTTGGGTCTTACCTCTTGAACTTTTAACCTTCACCGTCCGCGGAATCCGGACCGCTCTTGCGCCCCGTGCGTCCGCGAAAATCAAACAAGCTGTCGACGATGGCCAGGACCACCAGCAACGGATAGATCAGCTGCATGAACACCAGCAGCGTTATGTACAGGCCAACCAGCCAGAACCGGCTCAACGCGCCACCGGCCACCAGGCCGTGCATCAGGCCGATGCCGGCGAACGCCAGCGGCACACTGCACAACGGCGTCAGCATGGCCATCTGCGGCCCCAGATTGGGGCCCAGCAGCATGCCGGCGATCAGCATCAGCGTGACCGGCACCGGCAGCCTCAGCGCGCGAAACTCGCTACCGAAACCGCCCGGGTTGTACAGCGCCGCCTGCCAGTAGCGCCCGAGCATCAGGCTGAGCAGGCTGAGGGTCTGCAACAACGCAGCCATCAGTCCGGTCAGCACTGGCGCCAACAGGCTCTCCAGGCGAACTCGCTCGTCTGCCGACATCTGCTGGTAGACGCCATCGAGCACCTGCGGCATGAGCTTCTGCAGCTCACCCGCCATGGCCGCGATCGGCTCGCCGAAAACCGCACCCAGAACCAGGCCGTAGACCAAGCCCAGCGGCACGCTGGCCAGCAACACACGCGTCCATGAAACAGCGCCACGCAGCACCAGTGCCAGCCCCAGCGAACCGAGCAACACCATCAGGGTGCGCGGCTCGCCGAAGTACCACCAGACCAGCGCCGGCAACAGTGCCCAGGCGACGATGCCCACGGCATCGCTCAACCCGCGCCGCAGCAGTACCAGACTGCCCGCGGCCGCACTCAGCCAGAACAACAGCGGCAACGCCGCGGCCCCAACCACCACCAGGGTGGCCTGCATGCGGCCGCGCATGACGAAATCAGCGAATGCGCGCATGCCTACTCATCTATCCCTTGCTTGCGTCGACTGCCCGTCTCAACGGCCGTGGCTGTCGGTGTAGGGCAGCAGGGCCAGGTAGCGAGCGCGTTTGATAGCGGTTGCCAGCTGACGCTGATACTTGGCCTTGGTGCCGGTGATACGGCTAGGAACGATCTTGCCGGTTTCAGAAACGTAGGCTTTCAGGGTGTTGAGATCCTTGAAATCGATCTCTTTAACGCCTTCAGCGGTGAAACGGCAGAATTTACGACGACGGAAGAAACGTGCCATGAAAGTGGCTCCTCAATAGATCCGGTGATTACTCGTCAGCGTTGTCGCTGTCGTCGCCATCGGCGCCGTCAGGGCTTTCAACGCGATCGCGGCGCTCACGGCGCTCGCTGCGGTTCTCTTCGGCCTTGAGCATCTCGGACTGGCCGGTAACGGCTTCGTCGCGACGGATGACCAGGTTACGGATCACGGCATCGTTGTAACGGAAGTTGTCTTCCAGTTCGGACAGGACTTTGCCGCTGCACTCTACGTTGAGCATGATGTAGTGCGCTTTGTGCACGTTGTTGATGGCATAAGCCAGCTGACGACGGCCCCAATCTTCCAGACGATGGATCTTGCCGCCGTCTTCTTCGATGAGCTTGGTATAGCGCTCGACCATGCCGCCGACCTGCTCGCTCTGATCCGGGTGGACCAGGAAGATGATTTCGTAATGACGCATGAATGCTCCTTACGGGTTGTAGCCTGCCGGGAGAACCGGTCAGGCAAGGAGTGAAATTTCTCGTTTTGGCCTTGCCCGGAAGGAGGCGCGCGAACGCCTGCCCACTCGGCAAGGGGCGCCATTCTAGTGAAGGGTGATGGGCCGCGCAAGGCGAACTGGCGAATATTTAACCAGCCTGCCTTGCCTGGTCGACTAGCCCACCAGCGAGGCCAGCAGCTCGCGCACCTGCTGCAGGTCGTAGGGCTTGAGCAGGACCTGCGCCGCCGGCACGCCTTCCTCGCGCGCATCCACCGGATAGCCGGAAGCGATCACCAGCTTGAGCTGCGGATGGTTCGGGGCAACCGCGCGCAGCAGCTCCAGCCCGGACATCCCGCCCAGCCCGATGTCGGTGAGCAACACGTCGAAGCGCTCGCCCTGCAGAACCTGCAGCGCCTCTTCGGCGGACTCGCAGGCACGCACGCGATGGCCCAGTTCCTCGATCACCTCGCCGGTGAGCATGCGCAGGGTGAAATCGTCCTCGACGAAAAGGATGCTCAGGCCGGACACCGGGGCCGCCTCGGCTTGCGGCGCCTCCTCGGCGGGCGCGGCAGGCTGCACCGTCGTCGACTCGTCGTTCAGGCTCGCGTCATCGGCCTTGCCTTCCTCAAGGAAACGCGGCAAATAGATGACCACGGCGGTGCCGCCGTCCTCTTCGCTGGCCAGGGTGATGTGCCCGCCGCTCTGCTTGACGAAACCGTAGGCCATGCTCAGGCCGAGCCCGCTGCCACCGCGCCCGCCCTTGGTGGTGAAGAACGGCTCGAAGGCGCGCTCCAGCACCTCGGGGCTCATGCCGCAGCCTTCGTCGACCACGCTGAGCTGCACGTAGTCGCCACTGAGCACGTCGCCATGGCTGTCCGCATACTGCTGATCGAGCGTGACGTTGCGCACCTGCAGGCGCAGGACGCCGCCGTTGCCCTGCATCGCATCGCGCGCGTTGATCACCAGATTGAGCAGCACCGCCTCGAGATTCCCGACGTCGGCGAACGTCGACCAGAGCCCGTCGTCGATTTCGAGCTGGATGGACGTGCCCTCGCCCAGCGAGCGCTGCAGCAGCTCGTTCATGCGCTGCAACAGGTCGCCCACATCCAGCGTCTTGGGCATCAAGGGTTGGCGACGGGCGAACGCCAACAGTTGCGAGGCCAGGCGCGCGCCCTTCTCCACGCCGGCGACCGCCGATTCGAGGCGGCGCAGGCTGGTGGCGTCGTCCCCAAGCGAGCGGCGCAGCAGTTGCAGGTTGCCGCCGATGACCTGCAGCACGTTATTGAAGTCATGGGCGATACCGCCGGTGAGCTGGCCTATGGCCTCCAGCTTGCGCACCTGCAGCAGTTCCTCTTCGGTCTGCCGGCGCTCGGCTTCGCTCTTCTCCAGCTCGGCGGTACGCGCCGCCACCAGCTCCTCGAGGTGCTGGCGATAGCCGGCCAGCTCGTCCTCGCTACGCTTCTGTTCGCTGACGTCGCTGCCCTGGACGAAAATCCCGGACACCGTGCCGTCCGACTCGGTGATCGGCTGCAGGATGAAGTCGACGTACAACTCGTCCAGCACGCCAGGCTGGCGCTGCAGCTGCACGCGGCTCTTCTTGCCAACGTACGCCTGACCGCTCTGGTAGACGTGATCGAGTAGCTCGAAGAACCCCTGTTCATGCAGCTCGGGAAGCGCCTCGCGCAGCGGTCGACCCATCAGTGCGCGCTCGCCGACCAGCCGCTCGTAGGCCGGATTGGTCAGCTCGAAGACGTGTTGCTCGCCGCGCAGAAAGCAGATGAATCCCGGCGCCTGCTCGAACAGCTGCCGCAATTGGTAGCCCTCGGCCTGCATCGCCCGCGCGCGCGACAGTACGCCTTCTTCGCGCTGTGCCTGCGGCTGGGCACCGGCGGACTCGCGCAACGCGAGCTTCATCGCCTGCAGGTCGGTGACGTCGACGGTGTGCTGCAGAATCATCTGCACGTCGCCGGCGGCGTCGAGGATCGGCGTGTGGGTCGCGCTCCAGAACCTGTCCTCGAAAACCACGCCCTTGGCGCCCTCGCGCGCGATGGCGTAGCGGATCAGCGGCAGGGTATCGAGCGCCTTGCGGCTTAGGACGCGCTGGAACGAAGCCATCAGATCGGCGACGGCGGTGCTGTCCGGCTGCAGTGGGTCGGGCGGGAACGCCTCGTCGATACGCTTTCCCAGCAATTCGGCGCGACTGCGCCCGGTGGTCCGCAGGTAGGCATGGCTGGCATCGAGGATGATCAGCTCGGGGCTCAACAACAGGTAGGCATTGGGCGAAAGCCTGAACAGGCTTTCGAAATCAGGACACTGCATTACTGACCTCCGATAGGCCTCTGGGCTCCCTCACCCACGCTTCGAATGTCGTTCGCAGGGAAAGGTTCGGCGCCTCGGGAGGCTGCCCGCCGGGCACGACGCGACGGGGCAGAACGTTCTTGGGGCTCAGCCCGGGAGTTTGCTGCGGCGCTGGCGTACGGCCTCGAACAGGCAGACGCCGGTCGCCACCGACACATTGAGGCTGCTGACACTGCCGGACATCGGCAGGCGCGCCAGGTAGTCGCAGTGCTCGCGCGTCAGGCGACGCATGCCCTTGCCTTCCGCCCCCATGATCAGCACCGTCGGGCCACTCATGTCGAGCGCATAGATGTCTTGATCCGCCTCGCCGGCAGTACCGACGATCCACAGGCCGCGCTGCTGCAACTTCTCCAGCGTGCGCGCGAGGTTGGTCACCGCCACCAGCGGGATCACCTCGGCGGCGCCGCAGGCCACCTTGCGCACCGTGGCGTTGAGCGTCGCGGACTTGTCCTTGGGCACGATCACCGCCAGCACTCCGGCGGCATCCGCGGTACGCAGACAGGCACCCAGGTTGTGCGGATCGGTGACGCCGTCCAGTACCAGCAACAGCGGCGGGCCTTCGGCGCGCTCGAGCAACTCCTCGAGCATGTTCTCACCCCAGACCTGGCTGGGGCTGACCTCGGCGACGACGCCCTGGTGCACGCCCTCGGCCCACTCGTCCAGTTCGCGACGATCACGGGTCCCGGTGCTTACGCGCGCCTGCCTGGCCAGCTCGACCAGTGTCTGCACGCGCGGGTCCTGGCGCCCCTCGGCCAACCAGAGCTGCTTGACCCGCTTGGGATGGTGGCGCAGCAGGGCCTCTACGGCGTGCACGCCGTAGACTTTTTCCAGCTCGCTCATGACTTGGCCTTACGCTTGCGCGGCGCGTCTCCCGCCGCGGCCTTGGGCGGCCCCTTGCGATGACGCGTGGACTTGCCTGCTGCCTGGCCGCCGGAGCCGGCCGACTTGCCCGACTTGCCACTCTTGGCCTCGGAGAGCAGTGCCTGCTTGAGGGCGCGACTCTTGTTCACGTCTGTGTTGCCAAAGGCGTCGTCGCCCCCGGCCGCGTCGGCGCCCTTCGAGCTGCGTCGCGGCGCGGACGTACCGGAAGCCGAAGACGACTTCGTCGCGTCACCCGACTTGCCGCGTCCACCGCCAGTGGAAGGCTTCTCGCCCGTGCGGTTCTTGCGTCCGATCGGCTTTTCCAGCTGCTTCTCGGCCAGCTCGAAATCGATCTTGCGCTCGTCCAGGTCGACACGCATCACCCGCACCTCGACGCTGTCGCCGAGGCGGAAGCTGCGCCCGGTCTTCTCACCGGCCAGCCGATGGTGCACGGCATCGAAGTGGTAGTAATCGCCGGGCAGCGCGGTCACGTGTACCAGGCCTTCGACGTAGATATCCTTCAGCTCGACGAAGATGCCGAAACCGGTCACCGCGGTGATCACCCCGGCGAAGCTCTCGCCGACGCGATCCTTCATGAACTCGCACTTGAGCCAGTTCACCACGTCGCGGGTCGCCTCGTCGGCGCGCCGCTCGGTCAGCGAGCACTGCTCGCCAAGCTGCTCCAGCGCCGGCTCGTCGTAGGGATAGATGCGTGCCTTCGGCATCACGGCCGCGCCGACGCGCTTGACGTGCGGCGTATCGCGCTTGGAGCGGATCACGCTGCGGATCGCGCGGTGGGTGAGCAGGTCCGGATAGCGACGGATCGGCGAGGTGAAGTGTGTGTAGGCCTCGTAATTCAGGCCGAAGTGTCCGTGGTTGTCGGCGCTGTACACCGCCTGGCTCAACGATCGCAGCATCACGGTCTGGATCAGGTGGAAGTCCGGGCGATCCTGGATCGTCTGCAGCAGCGCCTGGTAATCCTTCGGCGACGGGCCTTCCTTGCCGCGATGCAGGGTCAACCCCAGCTCGCCGAGGAATGCACGAAGCTTCTCCAGGCGCTCCGGCGGCGGGCCGTCGTGCACCCGATAGAGGGCCGGGATCTCGTGCTTCTTGAGGAACTCGGCGGTGGCGACGTTGGCCGCCAGCATGCATTCCTCGATCAGCTTGTGCGCATCGTTACGCTGGGTCGGACGGATTTCGGCGATCTTCCGCCCGGAGCCGAAGATGATCCGCGTCTCCTGGGTTTCGAAATCGATAGCGCCGCGACTGTGACGGGCCTCGAGAAGAACCTGGTAGAGCGAATACAGCTGCTTGAGGTGCGGCAGCACTTCGCTGTACTCGCTGCGCAGGGCCTTGCCCTCGCTGCTCTTGGGCTGCTCGAGCATGGCGCTGACCTTGTTGTAGGTCAGCCGTGCATGGGAGTGGATAACCGCCTCGCAGAACTGGTAGTCGGTCAGCTTGCCGGTCTTGGAGATGGTCATCTCGCACACCAGCGCCAGGCGGTCGACATGCGGATTCAGCGAGCAGAGGCCGTTGGACAGCGCCTCCGGAAGCATCGGCACCACGCGCTCGGGGAAGTACACCGAGTTGCCGCGATTGGTCGCCTCCTCATCCAGCGCCGAGCCGACCTTGACGTAGTGCGACACGTCGGCGATCGCCACGTAGAGCTTCCAGCCACCGGAGAACAGCCGCCAGTTGCTGCCGTTCTTCTCGCAGTACACTGCGTCATCGAAATCGCGTGCGTCCTCGCCGTCGATGGTGACGAAGGGCAGGTGGCGCAGGTCGACGCGCTTCTCCTTGTCCTTCTCCTCCACTTCCGGCTTCAGCCGCGCAGCTTCCTTCTCGACGGCTGCCGGCCACACATGGGGAATGTCGTAGCTGCGCAGCGCCACGTCGATCTCCATGCCCGGCGCCATGTAGTTGCCTACCACTTCGACGATATCGCCCTGCGGCTGGAAGCGCGGCGTCGGCCAGTGGGTGATTTCCACCTCGACGAACTGGCCGATCTTCGCGCCGGAGGTGCGCCCGGGACTGATCAGCACTTCCTGCTGGATCTTCGGGTTATCCGGAATCACGAAGCCGATGCCGCTCTCTTCGTAGTAACGCCCGACGATCCGCTCGTGACCGCGGGAGATCACCTCGACGATCGCACCTTCGCGGCGACCACGCCGATCCAGCCCGGAGACGCGTGCCAGGGCGCGATCGCCGTCGAACACCAGGCGCATCTGCGCCGGACTGAGGAACAGGTCGTCACTGCCATCGTCGGGAACCAGGAAGCCGAAGCCGTCGCGGTGCCCGCTGACGCGGCCGCAGATCAGGTCGAGCTTGTCCACCGGGGCATAGGTCCCCCGGCGCGTATAGATAAGCTGCCCATCGCGCTCCATCGCGCGCAAGCGGCGACGCAGGGCTTCGAGTTGATCGTCGGTGGTCAGCCCGAACTCCTCGACCAGCTGCTCGCGGCTGGCGGGAGCGCCACGCTCGTCGAGGCGCTTGAGGATCAGCTCACGGCTTGGAATGGGGTTTTCGTATTTTTCCGCCTCGCGGGCGGCCTCGGGATCGAGGGATTGCCAGTCGGCCATCAGGGAAAGGTCACCTTGTCTGTTGATTCTGTTGTCTCGGTCATATGCCTATTGAAGCGCGAATTCCACCCGGCGCGCAGCTTTGGGCGGACAATTATTTTTTTCGCCGTCAGGGGTTTACAAGGGAAAACATCGTCCGTATATTTCGCGCCCACAACGTCGCACAGACGTTGTAACACGGAAGCCGATGAGTAATCATCGCATCCAGTGCCCAGGTGGCGGAATTGGTAGACGCACTAGGTTCAGGTCCTAGCGGTGGCAACACCGTGGAAGTTCGAGTCTTCTCCTGGGCACCACTCTTCAGATAAACCGAGCCGCGAGGCTCGGTTTGTCGTTTAAGCGGAAGGCAATATCCGGTCGGTTCGCCGACGAAAGTTGCCAAAAAGCCGGCGAGCGATCGTCGCAATGTGCCCAGGTGGCGGAATTGGTAGACGCACTAGGTTCAGGTCCTAGCGATGGCAACATCGTGGAAGTTCGAGTCTTCTCCTGGGCACCACTCTTCAGACGAACCGAGCCGAATGGCTCGGTTTTTCGTTTGTGCGATAAAAATCCGACACGCGGCGACATGAAAAAGCCGGGCGCGTGGCCCGGATTCTTCCAGCCTGCTGAACGCTACGCCTTGAATTGCCCGAGGCTCGCCTTGAGCTGCGCCGCCAGACCGTCGAGCACCCGGCCGCTTTGTGCGGTCTCCGCCACCGCATCGGCGGACAGGCGTGCTTCGGCGTGGATCACGTCGACCCTGCCGCGAACGGTGTTCGCCCCCTCCGCCTGATGTTTCGCGGCCTGGGCCGCCGCCTCCACGGCGCCGTGCACGCTGGCCACCGCGCGCTGGACTTCTTCCTGCAACCGTTCGCTGTCGCGCAGAGCCTGCAAGCCTTCGCTGGCACGCTCCTGGGCCTGGGAAATCGCCGCGACCGCTTCCTTTGCGCCTTTCTGCAGCGCGCCGATGTGCGCCTGGATATCGCCTGTCGACTGCTGGGTCTTGCTCGCCAGCGCGCGCACCTCGTCGGCGACCACCGCGAAACCGCGTCCGCTCTCCCCGGCGCGGGCCGCCTCGATGGCCGCGTTCAGCGCCAGGAGGTTGGTCTGCTCGGCGATCCCGTGAATCACCGACAGCACCACTTCGATCTGCTCGCTCTGCAGCGCCAGCCGCTGGATCACTTCGGAGCCGTTCTGCACGCGCTCTTCCAGCGCGCCGATGAGCCCGCCGACGCGCTTGGCGATCGCCTCGTTGTCCTCCGTCGCGCGTCGGATATCGCCGACCCGCTGCAAGGCCTCCTGCATGGTGCGGCTCTCAGCCTGGGCTTCGGCGGTCATGCTGGCGAGCGCCTCGAGACTGCCGGCCACCTCGTTCATCTGCCGCCCGGCCGCGGCTTCCGCCGCATGGCTGCGCGAGGCCAACGCCTGGATTTCCGTACCGGTCTGCACAGCCACGTCGCCGGCCTTGCGAATGATCGGCTGCAGCTTGTCGATGAACCGGTTGACCGCATCGGCCATTTCGCCGAGCTCGTCGCGACTGTCCAGCTTCACGCGGCGAGTGAGGTCGCCCTCGCCTGCCGCCAGGTCGTTGAGCGCCGCCACCAGCAGCCGCAACCGGTTGACCACGCGACGACCCAGGACCACGGCAAGCACCAGCAATACACCGAGGCCAACCAGCACCAGCGCGAGGCCGATGCGCCAGCGCAGCTCGCCGGCCGCCTCGTCGACGGTCTTGCGCGTACCCGCACTCATGTTGTCCGCCGCCGCGCGGGCCGACTGCAGGCGAGCCGTCAGCGCCGCGGTGCTGTCGGTGGCGGCACCGGCCAGGCTTTCGCCCACCAGCTGGCCGCCGCTGGCGATCAGCGCAGTGAAGCGCTGATCGAGCGCCTGCAGCTGGGCTTCGATGGACGCCGTGGAGACGCCGAGGCGGACCTTGCCGATCTCCACGCCATTGGGATTGATCGATGCTTCGACCAGGTGCACCGAGGGGTCGTTGGCGGCCGCGTCCAGAACCTTGTCCAGCGCGCGCTCGCCGGTGCCGCGCTCCAGCAGCGCCATGATCAAGGGATTCTGCCGGTTCAGGTAACGCGTCAGGTGCTCACCCTTGGCGTCGTCGTAGACCACGAACAGCACGTTCGGATTGCGCTGCGCGCGGCGAGCGAACTCGGACAGCGCCGGCCCGTCGTTGTCCCACATCGCCTTGGGGGCGACGGCGGCAAGCAACTGGGCGAGATCGTTGGCGGAATCCTTGAGGTTCGCCTCCAGGCTGCCGCGCAGCTGGGCCTGCTCCTGCTTGAGCCGCTCGCTGAGCGACACAGACAGGCGCTGACGGGTTTGCTCGGACAAACCGCTGAGCCCGGAAGAAACCTCCTGCCCCGCTTGCTCCAGTTCGGCGGACAGCTTCTGCGTGTCCTCGCCCAAGCGTGAAGCGAGTTTTTCCGTCAGGGCACTTACCGTGCCCCGAGTCAGGGCAACGGCCACCAGCACCTGCACCAGCAGCGCAATGCCCAAGGCGATGAACGCGGGCCGCAATAGACGGCTTCGCAGCAGAGACAGGATGGCTGACACGACGACACTCCTTAACGACCGTTACCCGTTAACGGCGACTACCAGGATTTGTTTAACCCTTCAGCAATCGGCATGCCGCGAAATGCGACATTTCGTTCACCAACGAAAAGGGCCGCTCCAGGCGGCCCTTCGTACGCTCAACGGACTCAGGAGTACGGGTGACGAAGAACGATGGTTTCGTTGCGATCCGGACCGGTGGAGATGATGTCGATCGGTGCGCCGACCAGCTCCTCGATGCGCTTGATGTAGGCGCGCGCATTGGCCGGAAGCTCGTCGAGACTCTTCGCGCCCACTGTGGATTCGCTCCAGCCAGGCATGTCCTCGTACACCGGCTGCAGGCCGATGTAGCTGTCCGCGTCGGTCGGAGCATCGACCAGCACGTCGCCGTTCTCGTCCTTGTAGCCCACGCAAATGCGGATGGTTTCCAGGCCGTCGAGCACGTCGAGCTTGGTCAGGCAGAGGCCGGAAATGCTGTTGATCTCGATGGCGCGACGCAGGATCACCGCATCGAACCAGCCGCAGCGGCGCGCCCGACCGGTGGTGGAACCGAATTCGTGACCACGCTTGGCTAGAAACGCGCCGGTTTCGTCGAACAGTTCGGTTGGGAACGGCCCGGAGCCAACACGGGTGGTGTAGGCCTTGGTGATGCCGAGGATGTAGTCCAGGTACAGCGGACCGAAACCCGAACCCGTGGCGGTGCCGCCGGCGGTGGTGCTGGAGCTGGTGACGAACGGATAGGTGCCGTGGTCGATGTCGAGCAGCGAACCCTGCGCGCCTTCGAACATGATGTGCGCGTTCTCGCGACGCAGCTCGTGCAGGCGCGCGGCGACGTCGGTAATCATCGGCTTGAGCACGTCGGCGTAGCCCAGCGCCTCGTCCAGGGTCTTCTGGAAATCGACCGCCGGCTCCTTGTAGTAGTGCTGCAGGACGAAGTTGTGGAAGTCCAGCAGCTCGCCGAGCTTGGCGGCGAAACGTTCACGGTGGAACAGGTCGCCGATGCGCAGGCCGCGACGCGCCACCTTGTCTTCATAGGCCGGACCGATGCCACGCCCGGTGGTACCGATCTTGGCATCGCCACGGGCCTTCTCGCGGGCCTGATCCAGCGCCACGTGGTAGGGCAGGATCAGCGTACAGGACGGGCTGATGCGCAGGCGCTCGCGCACCGGCACGCCCTTCTCTTCGAGCTTGATGATCTCGCGCATCAGCGCATCGGGCGCGACGACCACGCCATTGCCGATCAGGCACTGCACGTTCTCGCGCAGGATGCCCGAGGGAATCAGGTGCAGAACGGTTTTCTCACCGTCGATCACCAGGGTATGGCCGGCATTGTGGCCGCCCTGGTAACGCACTACGGCGGCCGCTTCGTCGGTCAGCAGATCGACGATCTTGCCTTTGCCCTCATCACCCCACTGGGTGCCCAGGACGACGACATTCTTACCCATAACAGTTGTCCTCTTTGCGGAAGCTCGGTGCCGGCACGGCCGGCGGGAAAACTCAGGAATTCAGTGCCACGACCTGCCAGCGACCTTCGCGCAGCAGCAGTTGGCGATCGCAGCTCGCCTCCCGCGCCGCGCCATCGGCCTGCCCCGGCAACGCCTGGACGACGCGCTGGCCCTCCTGGCGCAGGCGCCGGATGGCGTGCCACAAGGGCAGGTCATGGCTGTCCGGCGCCCAGATACCGGACAGCGGCTCGCCCAGCCGCATGTTACCGAGGGTGACCAGGCTCTTCAGGTCGGTGGAGAAGCCGGTGGCCGGACGCGCGCGCCCGAAATCGGCGCCGATGTCGTCGTAGCGGCCACCCTGGGCGATCGAATGACCGAGCCCGGGGACGAAGGCGGCGAACACCACGCCGGTGTGATAGTGGTAACCGCGCAGCTCGCCCAGATCGAAATACAGGGGCAGCTCCGGGTAGCGCAGGCTCAGGCTGTCGGCGATGGCGATCAGCTCGTCCAGCGCCAGGTGGACGTCATCCGGCGCCTCGACCAGACAGGCCTGGGCCAGGTCCAGCACCTCACGACCGCCGCACAGATCGACCAGCGAACGCAGCATGCCGGCCAGCGTGGGCGACAGCGTTGCCGTGAGTTCGGCGACCTCGTCGACCGCCTTGCGCTGCAGCGCATCGAACAGGCACTGCTCGGCCTCGCCGGACAGGCCGGCGGCGCTGGCCAGCCCACGGTAGATACCGACGTGGCCGAGGTCCATGTGTACGTCGGGCACCTCGGCCAGCGCCAGGGTGTCGAGCATCAGGCTGATGACTTCCACGTCGCTCGCCGGACTGGCGTCGCCGTATAGCTCGGCGCCGAGCTGGATCGGGCTGCGCGAGGTCGTCAGCGCACGCGGCTTGGCATGCAGCACGCTGCCGGCGTAGCAGAGGCGGCTCGGCCCTTCGCGGCGCAGGCTGTGCGCATCCATCCGCGCGACCTGCGGCGTGATGTCGGCGCGAAAGCCCATCAGCCGACCGGAGAGCGGATCGGTGACCTTGAAGGTACGCAGATCGAGGTCCTGAGCGGCTCCCGTGAGCAGCGAGTCGAGATATTCGATGTGCGGCGTCACCACGAATTCGTAGCCCCAGCACTGGAACAGGTCCAGCACCCGGCGGCGCGCCGTTTCGATGAGCGCCGCTTCCGGCGGCAGTACTTCTTCGATGCCATCTGGCAGCAGCCAGCGGTCTACCGTTGCCATTTCGCCTTTCCCCTTGTTCAACCGGGCGGCAGCCTACAGTGGAGCGAATAAATGGGCGCTCGCCAGCAAAGGCTGGCCGACCCGACGGGATGCGCGATGCGGAAAAGACAGGCATTTACCGCGGCGCATCGGCCTGGCGCGGGACAGAAAAAGACGCTCCGATTCATCGCATGATGGACGATTCGGATCGCCGCTCGACTGACATGTGTCCGCTGCAGACGCAAAAAAGCCGGGAATTTCCCGGCTGACTCATGATAACACGTTTTCCCCGAGGATCATCCGGCGGGCGACTGACGCCCGCCGGAAGGGCTCACGGCTTGGACTTTTCCAGGTAGCGGAAGAAGTCGCTGCTCGGGTCGAGAACCAGCACGTCGCTCTTGTTGGCGAAGCTCTCGCGGTAGGCACGCAGGCTACGGTAGAAGCCGTAGAACTCCTGATCCTGGGCGTAGGCTTCCGAGTAGATCGCCGCGGCCTTGGCATCGCCGTCACCGCGCGTTTCTTCAGCCTCGCGATAGGCTTCGGCCAACAGCACACGCTGCTGGCGGTCGGCGTCGGCACGGATGCCTTCGGCCAGCTCGCGACCCTTGGCGCGGTGCTCGCGCGCTTCCCGCTCACGCTCGGTGCTCATCCGCTCGAACACGCTGCGGTTGACTTCACGCGGCAGATCGATGGCCTTGACGCGCACGTCGAGCACCTCGATACCCAGCTCCTTGCGCGCCATGCGATCCAGCGAAGCGGTGATATCCGCCATCAGCGCATCGCGCTCACCGGACACCACTTCGTGCAGGGTGCGCTTGCCGAACTGGTCACGCAGACCGGACTCCAGCCGGCGCGACAGGCGCTCGTCGGCGATCTGCTTCAATCCGGAAGTCGCGGTGTAGAAACGCTCGGCATCGGCCACACGCCATTTGGCGTAGGCGTCGACCATCACCGCTTTCTTTTCCAGGGTGAGGAAGCGCGAGGTGGACGAGTCCAGGGTCAGCAGGCGTGCATCGAATTTGCGGACCTTGTTCACCAGCGGAATCTTCACGTGCAGGCCGGGTTGCAGGTCGGCCTCGACCACACGGCCGAACTGCAGCAGTACCGCCCTTTCCGTCTGCGAAACGATGTACAGGCTGTTCCAGGCGACGACCACGACGATCACGCCGAAAATCAGGGCGATCAGCGATTTATTGTTCATCAACGAGTCTCCCTCGAACGCAGGTCACGCTGCCCCAGATCGATGCTGGCAGGCGCATCGGCCTGACCGGCATTGGAAGCCGAAGTGCCTGCGGCGGCGGAACCGCTGCGCTGCTTCTCCATCATCTTGTCCAGCGGCAGGTAGAGCAGGTTGTTCTGCCCTTTCTGGCCGGTCACCAGCACCTTGCTGGTGTTGCTGAAGACTTCCTGCATGGTGTCCAGGTACAGACGCTCACGGGTGACCTCGGGCGCCTTGCGGTACTCGGCGACCAGCTTGGTGAAGCGCTGTGCCTCACCCTGGGCGCGCGCCACCACTTCGTCGCGATAACCGTTGGCTTCCTCGAGCAGGCGCTGGGCCTGACCGCGCGCTTCCGGAATCACACCGTTGGCATAGGCCTCGGCCTGGTTCTTCTCGCGCTGTTCGTCTTCGCGGGCGCGGATCACGTCATCGAAGGCTTCCTGAACTTCGCGCGGCGCCGCCGCACTCTGCACGTTGACCTGGGTGACGGTGATGCCGACCTTGTAGGTGTCGAGGAAACGCTGCAGACGCTCGCGAATCTCGCTGGCCATCAGCTCGCGACCCTCGGTGAGCACCTGGTCCATCGCGGTGGAACCGACGACGTGGCGCAGGGCGCTATCGGTGGCGTGCTGCAGGCTGATTTCAGGCTGATCGACGTTGAGTACGAAGTCCTGCAGGTTGGTGATCTTGTACTGCACGGTCAGCGGCACCTCGACGATGTTCTCGTCCTCGGTGAGCATCTGTCCCTGCTTGGAGTACGCCCGCTCGCGGGTCACGTTTTCCTGGAACTTGCGATCGAACGGTGGGAAATAGATGTTCAGGCCCGGCCCGACCGTTTCGTAGTACTTGCCGAAGCGCAGCACCACGGCCTGCTCCTGCTCGTCGACGACGTAAATCGCGCTGTACAGCCAGATCGCCGCGAGAACGGCAACGAACACGGCAATCATGCCGAAGCCCATGCCCTTGCCGGAATCACCGCCGGAAGAGTCGCCCCCCCCGCCACTGCGTTTCTTGCCGCCGAACATGCCATTCAGGCTGTCCTGCAGTTTGCGGAAGGCTTCGTCGAGATCCGGCGGACCTTTGCGGTCGCCGCCCCGGCGCTTGTTGCCCCAGGGGTCTTGATTGTTCGAATTGCCACCCGGCTCATTCCAAGCCATAGCGCTCTCCATCTGATAAAGCAAAGACGCACCGTTGTGCGCCCGCCATGCTAACCAATGCCTGCGAAGAACGGCAAAGCCACCCCTCCAGGGTTTATTGCAAAGTGTGTTGCTCGATGAATTCCACAGGCTGCATGCCGGCGCGACTCACCAGACGGTTCAGTTCGGCACGCGGCAGACGCACGGCCAGAAGGCTTCCGCCCTGCTCGTCGTGCCCTTCACTCTGAACCGCACCCAACTCGAAGAACTGGGCGCGCAAACGCGCCAACTTCTGCGGCAGACACAGGGTGCCGACGAACAGGTCGTCACCCAACAATTCCGCGATAGCTTGTTTTACCAACTCGAGACCGAGGCCATCGCGCGCTGAAACCCAGACGCGCTGGGGCTTCCCTTCGGCATCGCGCTGAATCTGAGGTTCAATCCCCTCGAGAAGGTCGAGCTTGTTGTAAACCTCCAGCATCGGCAACTCGCGCGCGCCGATCTCATCGAGAACGGCGATCACTTGTTCGATCTGCGCATCGCGCTCGGGCTCGTGGGCGTCGATGACGTGCAGCAGGAGGTCGGAGTTGCTCGACTCCTCCAGCGTCGCGCGGAACGCTTCCACCAGCTTGTGCGGCAAATGGCGAATGAAGCCCACCGTATCGGCCAGCACCACCGGCCCCAGGTCATCCAGCTCGAGCCGGCGCAGCGTGGGGTCGAGCGTGGCGAACAGCTGGTCGGCCGCATACACGTCGGAAGTGGTCAGTGCGTTGAACAGCGTGGACTTGCCGGCGTTGGTGTAGCCGACCAGGGAAACGGTGGGGATGTTCGCCCGCGTGCGTCCGCGGCGAGCCTGCTCGCGCTGGCTGCGCACCTTGTCCAGGCGTTGCCTGATCTGGCGAATGCGCACGCGCAGCAGGCGACGGTCGGTCTCGAGCTGGGTTTCACCCGGACCACGCAAACCGATACCGCCTTTCTGTCGTTCGAGGTGAGTCCAGCCGCGAACCAGCCGCGTGCTCATGTGCTCGAGCTGGGCGAGTTCGACCTGCAGCTTCCCTTCGTGGGTTCGTGCACGCTGGGCGAAGATATCGAGGATCAACCCGGTACGATCGAGCACGCGGCACTCGAAGGCGCGCTCGAGGTTGCGTTCCTGACTGGGCGTAAGGGTGTGATTGAAGATCACCAGTTCCACCTGCTCGGCCCTGACACGGTCATGCAGCTCGCTGACCTTGCCACTGCCGATCAGGTACTTGGCCGTGAACTGATGGCGCGGGACGCTGACGAAAGCCACCGTTTCCGCACCCGCAGAACGGGCAAGCTCCTGGAATTCCTGAGGATCCTCACGCGCTTCCGGATCCTGACCATCCAGGTGAACCAGAATGGCCCGCTCACCGCCTCCGGGGCGCTCAAAGAACAAGGCGGCCCCCTATCAGGCGTTGCCCGCTTCGGCCTGCTCCGACTCACTGGCGCTTGGCAACCGAACCGGACGGCTGGGCACGACGGTGGAGATCGCGTGCTTGTAGACCATTTGGCTGACGGTGTTCTTCAGCAGAATGACGAACTGGTCGAAGGATTCGATCTGGCCCTGCAGCTTGATGCCGTTGACCAGGTAGATGGAAACCGGAACGCGTTCCTTCCGTAAGATGTTCAAGTAAGGGTCTTGTAGCGAATGCCCTTTTGACATGTGCCGCACTCCTTTAAGGATCAATAGGTCTTTGGTAATTCTAACAATGGCTGGTGCCATCCCACCCCAAGGATAGTCGGCATTCGCAGGACTCAGGCCAATATGGAGACCGACTCCAGGTATTTCAAGGTTTGCGAAAGATTGTCCGGGGCCAGACTGTCCATCCAGTGTAAATCGGCCCAGCTACGCAACCAGGTGAACTGTCGCTTGGCCAACTGACGCGTCGCGATGATGCCGCGTTCGGTCATCTCATCGCGGGTCAGTTCGCCGTCCAGATGTTCCCATGCCTGGCGATAACCCACCGCTCGTATAGACGGTAACCCGGCATGCAAGTCACTTCGTCGATGCAGAACTTCGACCTCCTCGACAAAACCCTGTTCCAGCATGCCGAGAAAACGTCGGGCAATGCGCTCGTGCAGCACGTGCCGCTGAGCCGGAGCTATCGCCAGATGCGCCACAGTATAAGGCAATTGTGCCGTTCCCGACGCGTCTAGAACGGGATTTTGCGCAGCCTGTCGGCGACGGTGCTCGGTCATGCTCACGCCGCTCGCCAGGTACACCTCCAGCGCGCGCGTCACGCGCTGCGGGTCATTGCGGTGGATGCGCGCCGCCGATACCGGATCGACCTCGGCCAACTGCCGGTGCAGTGCCTCCAGCCCCTCGCTCGCCGCGCGCGCCTCCAGTTCGGCGCGTATCGCGGCATCGGCGGCGGGCATGTCGGCCAAGCCCTCGAGCAACGCCTTGTAATACAGCATGGTGCCGCCGACCAGCAGCGGAATCTTGCCGCGCCCACTGATTTCTGCCATCGCCGCCAGGGCATCTGCGCGGAAATCGGCTGCCGAGTAGGCCTCGGCGGGGTCGCGGATGTCGATCAGGCGATGGGGAAATTCGGCCAGCAGCGCCTTCGAAGGCTTGGCGGTGCCGATGTCCATGCCGCGATAGACTAGCGCGGAATCGACGCTGATCAGCTCGCAAGGCAGCGCGCGGGCGAGTTCCAGCGCCAGGTCGGTCTTGCCGGAGGCGGTCGGCCCCATGAGAAAGATGGCGGGTGGAAAGGAAGGCATGGCGGGCTCGGAAATGATCGCGGCGCCGGGTCAGCGGCCGCGCAGGAACAGCTTGTCGAGGTCGTCCATGCCCATCTGCGTCCAGGTGGGCCGGCCGTGGTTGCACTGCCCGCTGCGCTCGGTGTGCTCCATGTCGCGCAGCAAGCCGTTCATCTCGGGCAGCGTGAGGCGACGATTGGCGCGGATCGCGCCGTGGCAGGCCATGGTGCCGAGCAACTCGTTGAGGTGCGCCTGGATGCGATCGCTGCTGCCGTACTCCAGCAGATCGGCGAGCACGTCTCGCACCAGTTGTGACGACTCGGCCTGCTTGAGCAGCACCGGAATCTGGCGGATCGCCAGGCTTTCCGGGCCGAAACGCTGCAGTTCGAAGCCCAGCCGCTCGAACCAGGCCTCGTGCTCCTCGGCGCAATCGGCCTCGCGCTGGCTCACCGCGATGCTTTCCGGCACCAGCAGCGGCTGGCCGCGCAGACCCTCGCTGGCCATCGCGGTCTTCAGGCGCTCGTAGGTGATCCGCTCATGCGCGGCGTGCATGTCCACCACCACCAGCCCCTGGGCGTTCTCGGCGAGGATGTAGATGCCCTTGAGCTGGGCGATGGCGTAGCCCAGCGGCGGAATGTCGCCCTGGCTTTCCGGCAGCGCCACCGCCGGCACCTCGGCGAGCGGGGCGAAGTATTCGCGATAGGCGCCCTGCGCCTCCGCGGTCGGCAATGACGAATCCCCGCGCGGCGCCTGATAGCCACCGCTGTAGCCGCTTCCCGCCGAAGAACGCCAGGCAGGGTCGGCGGCGCTGCGCTCCAGCACGCTGGCGGCCAGGCTCATCTCGCCCTGCGGGCCGAACTCGCCGGCCTGCGTCCCGCTCGGTGCCGGCATCGCAACGGTTATGGCGCCGGCCAGCTGGTCTTCCGGGCGCACGTCGCCGAGCGCGCGATGCAGCGTGCCGTAGAGAAAATCGTGAACCATGCGGCCGTCGCGAAAGCGCACTTCATGCTTGGTCGGGTGCACGTTGACGTCGACCACCGCCGGGTCGACCTCCAGGAACAGCACGAAGGTCGGATGCCGACCGTTGAACAGCACATCGCGGTACGCCTGGCGCACGGCGTGGGCGACCAGCTTGTCGCGCACCATGCGCCCGTTGACGTAGAAATACTGCAAGTCCGCCTGACTGCGCGAGAACGTCGGCAGGCCGACCCAACCCCACAGGTGCAGGCCGTTGCGCTCGACCTCGATCGGCAGCGCCTGCTTGAGGAACGCCGGCCCGCAGACCGAGGCGACACGGCGCGCGCGGGTGATCTCGTCCGGCGCTTCGTGCAGGGCGAACACGGTCTTGCCGTTGTGCCGCAGGTGAAAGGCGACATCGAAACGCGCCAGCGCCAGGCGCTTGATGACTTCCTGCAGATGGTCGAATTCGGTCTTTTCCGCGCGCAGGAACTTGCGCCGCGCCGGGGTATTGAAGAACAGGTCGCGCACTTCCACCGAGGTGCCCACCGGATGCGCCGCGGGCTGCACCAGAGCCTCCATGTCGCGGCCTTCGGTTTCCACCTGCCACGCCTGCTCGGCATCGGCGGTGCGCGAGGTCATGGTCAGTCGCGCCACCGAGCTGATCGATGCCAGCGCCTCGCCGCGGAAGCCCAGGCTCATGACCCGTTCCAGGTCCTCGAGATCGCGAATCTTGCTGGTGGCGTGCCGCGCCAGAGCCAGCGGCAGGTCGTCGGCCGGGATGCCACCGCCGTCGTCGCGCACCCGCAGCAGCTTGATGCCGCCCTGCTCGACGTCGACGTCGATGCGCCGCGCGCCGGCGTCGAGGCTGTTTTCCAGCAGCTCCTTGATCACCGAAGCCGGTCGTTCGACCACTTCGCCGGCGGCGATCTGGTTCGCCAGCCGCGGGCTGAGCAGCTGGATGCGCTGGGCCTGGCTCATTGCTGCGAGGCCAGCGTCGTTGCGGGAATCTGCAGGGTCTGGCCGACCTTGATGGTGTCGTTCTTCAGGTCGTTGGCATTACGCAGGGCGCTCAGGCCAACCTCGTAGCGCTGGGCGATCAGCGCCAGGCTTTCGCCGGAGCTGACCACGTGCTCGCGCGGGCCAGCCGCGATCTTGCCGGCATCACGCAACCAGGCAACGTAGGTGCCCGGCGGCGGATTCTGCTGGAAGAACTGCCGCACGCCGGAATGGATCGAGCGCGCCAGCGCCTGCTGATGGCTGCGCGACTGCAGCTTGTTGGCTTCGTTGGGGTTGGAGATGAAGCCCGTCTCCACCAGGATCGACGGGATGTCCGGCGACTTCAGCACCATGAAGCCGGCCTGCTCGACACGGCGCTTGTGCAGCGGGGTGATGCGCCCCATGTTGCTCAGCACCTTCTGCCCGACGTTGAGGCTGGAGGACAGCGATGCGGTCATCGACAGGTCCAGCAGCACGCCGGCGAGCATCCGGTCCTTGTCGTCCAGGGCGACGCTGCCGGCGCCGCCGATGAGGTCCGAACGGTTCTCCGTGTCGGCCAGCCAGCGCGCGGTTTCCGAGGTGGCGCCACGGTCGGACAGGGCGAACACCGAGGCGCCGAACGCCGCCGACTTGGGCGCCGCGTCGGCGTGGATGGAAACGAACAGGTCGGCGCCTTTCTTGCGGGCGATCTCGGTGCGTTTGCGCAGCGGGATGAAGTAGTCGCCGGTACGCGTCAGCTCGGCGCGGTAGCCCTTCTCGGCGTTGATCTGGCGCTGCAGCTCCTTGGCGATCTCCAGCACCACGTCCTTCTCGTGAACGCCTTTCGGACCGATGGCGCCGGGGTCGTCGCCGCCGTGGCCGGCGTCGATGGCGATAATGATGTCACGCTTGCCGCCCGGCACCGGCGGCAGCTTGGCGTTCGGCTTGGCCGGCGTGACGGGCGCGACCGGCTCGCTGGCGATGGTGGTCGGCGGCAGCTCGGGCGCGGTGGAGGCGCCTTCGTCGTAGAGGTCGACCACCAGGCGATCGCCGTACTGCTGGTTGGGCGGCAGGGTGAAACTCTTCGGCGTGACCGGCGCCGACAGGTCGATGACCAGGCGCAGGTCGGTGGGCGAGCGTTGCGCGGCGCGCACGCCCTTGATCGGCGTATTGGCCAGGGCCAGCTTGTCCAGCGAGGTGGTCATCTGCGCGCCGCTGATATCGACCACGATGCGATCCGGGGCGCTGAGGGTGAACACGCTGTGCTGCACCGGCCCGCTGAGATCGAAGACCAGGCGGGTGTTGTCCGGCGCGCGCCAGAGACGGACGCTGCGCACATCCGAGGCCGCCAGCACATCGCCAGCCAAGACGATCAGCAGCACTCCGATTCCCGCGAACAGCGCGCGCATGCGCATGGATATCCCCTTTCTGTTGTTCATACGTCCCCAGCCAGGGTCGCGCACCAGGCATTTCCACGTGCGCCCTGTGACACCAGACGCAGGGATCGGCCTCCGTCTTGGGGGCTAATGGTAATGTCCAGGTCCGCCCTTGGCAAAATGCCGCGGCCTCGCTGCGGCCATTCCACCAGACAAAGTGCATCGTCCGCGAAGTAATCGCGAATGCCAAGGAATTCAAGCTCTTCGGGATCACTCAAGCGATAAAGGTCGAAGTGGAAAACCCGCTTTTCGCCGAGCTCGTACGGCTCGACCAGAGTAAAGGTCGGGCTCTTGACCGCGCCCGCGTGGCCCAGGCCCCGGATGATCCCGCGCGACAGGGTGGTCTTGCCGGCGCCCAGGTCACCGTGCAGGTAGATCACGCCCCGGCCTTCGCTGACCTCCGCGAGGCGCGCGCCCAGGGCGTACATCGCATCCTCGTCGGCGGCGAACAGGGTCACTTCACGCATGGCGATTGCTCCTCGAGAAGCGTGCGGATGACCGGTATCAGGTCGCTGGCCGCCAGCCCGCGCCCCTCCGGCCCCAGCCGCTCGCCCGCCGCCGCATGCAGCCAGACGCCCAGGCAGGCTGCCTCGAATGCGGGCAGACCCTGCGCGTACAAGGCGCCGACCAGGCCGGCGAGCACATCGCCAAGGCCGGCCGTAGCCATCGCCGGATGGCCACGGTCGCACAGCGCCAGCCGCCCGTCCGGCGCGGCGACCAGGCTGCCGGCGCCCTTGAGCACCACCACCGCCTGGTAGCGTTCCGCCAACGCCTTCGCCGCGGCGGGACGGTCGGCCTGTACGTCGGCGATGGAACAGCCGAGCAGGCGCGCCGCCTCGCCCGGATGCGGCGTGATCACCGCCTGGGCCGGCAGGGAAACCGCGCCGGCGGCCAGCAGGTTCAGCGCATCGGCGTCCCATACCTGCGGCTTCTCGCTGCCGGCGGCGACCGAGAGCAGGCTGCGGCCCCAGGCGCCCTGCCCGAGGCCCGGGCCGGCCACCAGCAGATCGGCCTTGTCGACCAGCGCCAGCAGCTGATTGGCCGACTCCACGCCCGCGCTCATGATTTCCGGGCAGCGTGCCTGCGCCGCCGCCAGGTTGGCGCCGCGGGTCGCCAGGGAGACCATGCCGGCGCCGCTGCGCAGCGCGCTCTGTGCCGTGAGCAGGCCGGCGCCGCCGGTGCCGCGGTCGCCGGCAATCGCCAGCAGGTGGCCGAACTGGCCCTTGTGCGCGGTGGCGCGACGCGCCGGCAGGAGCGGCAACGTCCCAGGCGCCAGGCGCTCGGCGGCCCGTTCGGTGTGCGCCACCTGTAGCGGATCGGCCTGCAGATCGTCGAACACCAGCTCGCCGACCCGATCCGGCGCGCTGCCGGTGAACAGGCCGAGCTTGAGGCCGATGAAGGTCACGGTGAGGTCGGCGCGAATCGCCACGCCCAGTTCGCGCCCGGTATCGGCGCAGAGGCCGGAAGGGATGTCCACCGCCAGCACCGGCAGCCCGCTGGCGTTGACCAGGCGAATCAGCTGCGCGTAAGGCTCGCGCACGGCATCGCGGGCACCGGTGCCGAGCAGAGCATCGACCAGCACACCGTCGAACAGCGGGCAGTCGCTACAGGCCTGGACGCCCACGCCGGCCGCCCTTGCCTCCTCGAACGCGAGCGCGGCGTCGCCACGCAATGCCGAAGGCTCGCCGAGGGCCAACACCTGCGCGCGCCAGCCGGCGCGTTGCGCCAGGGCGGCGACCAGATAGCCGTCGCCGGCGTTGTTGCCGGCACCGGCCAGCACGGTGAGCGCGCCCGCCTCCGGCCAGCGGCGGCGCAGGGCGCGCCAGGCCGCGTGGGCGGCGCGCTGCATCAGCTCGAAACCGGGCGTGCCGGCGGCAATCAGGCGGGCATCGAGGTCGCGGACCTGAGCGGCGCGGTACAGGGCGGTGGGCAGATCGTCGCGTGGATGCGGCATGTGCAACTCCAATGTCTGGCAGAATTATACCTACCTCGCCCCTCGGTTTCTCCGCTCGCCATGCCCAGCTCGCCGCCCGATCTCGTCCTGCTCGCGCAGTCCATCAAGGACTGGGGCCGCGAGCTCGGCTTCCAGCAGGTCGGCATCGCCGGGCTCGACCTGCGCGAGCACGAGGCGCACCTGCAGCGCTGGCTCGACGCCGGCTACCAGGGCGAGATGGACTATATGGCCGCGCACGGCACGAAACGTTCGCGCCCCGACGAGCTGGTGCCGGGCACGCTGCGGGTGGTTTCGCTGCGCATGGATTACCTGCCCGGCGACACGCGCATGAGCCAGCGCCTGGCCGAGGCGCAGAGCGCCTACGTCTCGCGCTATGCGCTGGGCCGCGACTACCACAAGCTGATCCGCAAACGCCTGCAACAACTGGCCGAACGCATCCAGACGGTGATCGGGCCATTCGGCCATCGCGCCTTCGTCGACAGCGCCCCGGTGCTGGAGAAGGCCATCGCCGAGCAGGCCGGGCTGGGCTGGATCGGCAAGAACACCCTGGTGCTCAACCGCAAGGCCGGCAGCTGGTTCTTCCTCGGCGAGCTGTTCGTCGACCTGCCGCTGCCGGTCGATGCGCCGCACGCCAGCGAGCACTGCGGCCGCTGCAGCGCCTGCCTGGAGATCTGCCCCACCGGCGCCTTCGTCGGCCCCTACGTGCTGGACGCGCGACGCTGCATTTCCTACCTGACCATCGAGCTGAAGGGCGCGATTCCCGAAGACCTGCGCGGACTGATCGGCAACCGCGTGTTCGGCTGCGACGACTGCCAGATCGTCTGCCCGTGGAACCGCTTCGCCCGACCCACCGAGCAGGCCGACTTCCAACCGCGCCACGGCCTGGACAACGCCGAGCTGGCCGAGCTGTTTCGTTGGAGCGAAGAGGAATTTCTCAGCCGCACCGAAGGCTCGCCGCTGCGCCGCGCCGGCTACGAGCGCTGGCTGCGCAATCTGGCGGTGGGGCTGGGCAACGCGCCCTCCACCATAGCGGTGATCGAGGCATTGCAGGCGCGCCGCGACTATCCATCCGAGCTGGTTCGCGAGCACGTCAGCTGGGCCCTGCAGCGCCACGGTCAGGCTTGAGAAACCCTGTTCCCTGATAGCGCGATGCTGCGGAAATGCCAGGCTCGCTCGCCCCGCCGTAGGGTATGCCGTGCGCACCAAGACCGCCGATTCGCCGCGGTGCGCAGGGCGCACCCTGCAAAAGCCGATCACGCCGTGTGCTGCAAACGCGGATACAGGCATGAAAAGGCCCGCATCGAGCGGGCCTTTTTGCGTTTCAGACCTTGAGGAAATGCTCACGGTAGTAGCGCAGCTCGGCGATCGATTCGCGGATGTCGTCCAGCGCCTGGTGCGTGCCCTGCTTCTGGAAGCCGTCCTTGAGCTGCGGCGCCCAGAGCCCGGCGAGAATCTTCAGGGTCGACACGTCCAGGTTGCGGTAATGGAAGTAACCCTCGAGGTTGCGCATGTAGCGCGCGAGGAAGCGCCGGTCCTGGCCGATGCTGTTGCCGCAGATCGGCGATTTGCCCTTCGGCACCCATTGCTCGAGGAAGGCGATGGTCTGCGCCTCCGCCTCGGCCACGCCGATCGTGCTCTCGCGCACGCGCTGCGTCAGGCCGCTCTGGCCGTGGGTGCGGGTGTTCCACTCGTCCATGCCGGCGAGGAGCTCGTCGCTCTGGTGCACGGCGATCACCGGACCTTCGGCGAGCACATTGAGGTCGCTGTCGGTGACGATGGTGGCCATCTCGATGATGACATCGGTCTCCGGTTCGAGGCCGGTCATTTCCAGGTCGATCCAGATCAGGTTTTGCGGGTTCTGCATGATGGTTTCCTCTGCACAGGCCGCCAGTCTAACCAAAGCGCCGGGGTCGCGCGCCGTCAGCGATTCGGCCGCCACACCAGCAGGCGCGAGGCGCGCCAGTCGTCCAGCGGGATGACCTGCTCGGCCGGCACGCCGGGGATCTCGAAGCTGTTGCTGACCAGCCGCGCACCACGGCGCATCTGCGTGCGCGCCTTCTCCCACAGCCGCGGCATCGGCGCTGGCGAGAGGAAACAGTAGACCAGGTCGAAGTCGCCCAGCTCGGCCTTCCACAGGCTGCCGTAGCGAATCCGGCAGTTGCGCCGCGGCAGGCAGCGCAGCCAGGACATCAGGAAGCTCAGCGGCGCGCTCTCGACCCCGACGAAGCGCGCCTGCGGGTAGTCGCGCGCCAGCCGGCAGAGGGTGCCGCCGAGGCCGCTGCCGAGGTCGATGAAGGCGAAATCCGCAGGCAATTCGCGCAGCAGATCGCTCAGCGCGCGCTCGCCGCGACGACCGGTGAGATACAGCGGCACGCGCTCGCCCAGGCTGTTCCAGTTCAACAGCAGCAGGCCCAGGAAGCCGGCCAGCGGCACCCAGCGCGGCAGATCGCCCGCGTTCAGCGCGAGCAGCGCCGGAACGAATGCCAGGTTGATCGGCAGCCACCACGGCGAGAGCCCCAGCCAGCGTCCCAGCGAGGCGGCCAGCGCCCCCTGCAGGAGCGCCGCACCGAGCAGCGGCGGTCGCCAGTGCAGCGCCTTGACCGCCAGCAGCACCAGCGCCATCACCAGCGCCGAGGCGACCAGTTGCAGCAGCAGCGCGAGCAGCAGCGGGACGCGCCGACCCAGCTCGTTCAATTCGCGTATCAGCATTCCAGGGCCCGTTTCCGTCTCGTTCGCCAGGCGGCGCAGTGTAATGGAGCCGCCGCGCGGCGCCAGTGATGCAGTGCCCGCATGCTAGACTCGCCGGCCGAATCATCCAGCAGTCACCGCACACCATGGCCAAACGCCAACTCAACCGCCGGCAAAGCTGGCGCATCGAGAAAGTCCAGGAAGAACGCGCCGCCCGTGCGGCCAAGCGCGAGTCGCGCGCGCTCGACGAACTCGAGGGCGGCGACCTGGGGCCGGAGCAGACCGGCCTGGTGATCGCGCACTTCGGCGTGCAGGTCGAGGTGGAAGCCGAGGACGGCGAAATCCGCGGCCAGGTATTCCGCTGCCACCTGCGCGCCAACCTGCCGGCGCTGGTCACTGGCGACCGCGTCGTCTGGCGCGCCGGCAACCAGGGCAATGGCGTGATCGTCGCCCAGCTGCCGCGCAATTCCGAGCTGTGCCGCCCGGACAGCCGCGGGCAGCTCAAGCCGGTGGCGGCCAACGTCGATCTGATCGTGATCGTCTTCGCCCCGCTGCCCGAGCCCCACGCCAACCTGATCGACCGCTACCTGATCGCCGCCGAACACGCCGGCATCCGGCCGTTGCTGCTGTTGAACAAGGCCGACCTGGTGGATGAACAGAACGGTCCGCGGCTGAACGCGCTGCTGGCCGTGTATCGCCAGCTCGGCTACCCGCTGATGGAGGTTTCCGCCCACGAAGGCGGTGGCATGGAGGCGCTGCAGGCGCGGCTGGACGGCCACGTCAGCGTGTTCGTCGGGCAGTCCGGGGTCGGCAAGTCATCCCTGGTGAACAGCCTGCTGCCGGGCGTCGACACCCGCGTCGGCGGGCTTTCGGAAGTCACCGGCAAGGGCACGCACACCACCACGACCGCCCGGCTGTTCCACTTCCCCGGTGGCGGCGAGCTGATCGATTCCCCCGGCATCCGCGAATTCGGCCTCGGCCATGTGAGCCGCGACGATGTGGAAGCCGGTTTCATCGAGTTCGCCGACCTGCTCGGCACCTGCCGCTTCCGCGACTGCAAGCACGACCGCGAACCCGGTTGCGCACTGCTCAAGGCGCTCGAGGAAGGGCGCATCCAGCCACAACGGATAGCCAGTTACCGGCACATCATCGCCAGCCTGCCGGACGCGGACTTCTAGGAAAGTCGGCGCCCCCCCGATCGAGGGACGCGGGCGGTTTACCGATCGGCGCGGCGCTCCACGCGCAATCCACCCTGTTCGAAGACGTTCTGCCGCGTAGCGACACCCGGCGACGGCGCCGCATTCGAAGCACCGGGCGCTCCGCCCGACGCGGGGGCGGGAACCGGCATGCCCGGCTCGTGAGTGGGAGCGGCCTCAGGCTCGGCAGGCTTTTGCTTATCCGCCGGCGGCTGGCCGCCGGGGCTCTGGCTGCCTTCGATGGCGCGCTCGGCCTTCTTCGTCAGCACCGTGATGTCGATCCGACGGTTGACCGGATTCAGCGGATTTTCGCGATCGAAAGGCACCGACGAGGCATAGCCGACCACCCGAGCCACCTGCTCCTCCGGATAGCCGCCGGTCACCAGCGCGCGGCGCGCGGCGTTCGCGCGCCCGGCGGAAAGCTCCCAGTTGCCCATCCCGCCCGCGCCACCGACGAAGGGCGTGGCATCGGTATGCCCGCTGATGCTGATCTTGTTCGGCACCGCCTTGATGGTGTCGGACATGCTCAGCAGGATGTCCTCGAAATACGGCTGCAACTGTGCACTGCCCAAGGCGAACATCGGCCGGTTGGCGGCGTCCTGGATCTGGATGCGCAACCCGTTGGGGGTGATCTCGAACAGGATCTGGTCCTTGAAGCGCTTCAGCTCGGGGCTTTCGTCGACCTTGTTCTGCAGCTCCTGCAGCAGTAGTTCGAGGCGCTCGTTTTCCACCTGTTCGGCGAGTTTTTCCGCCTTCTGCGCCTCGATCGTCTCCGCATCGAGCTTGCTCGGGTCCTTGGTCTGCTCGCCCTGCAGCTTGAGGTCTTCGCTGTCCGGGCTGATGCGGGTCTCGTCGCCGTCGGGCTGGGCCTGGATTTCCGGGTTGAGGGTGCGATCCGGCGCCGGCGTCGGCGTACCGCCAAGATCGATCACGTAGGGGCTGGCGCTTTCGGTGAAGCCGATCGGGTCCTGGAAGTAGCCGGCGATGGCCTTCTTCTGCTCGGGGGTGGCCGAGGACATCAGCCAGAGCACCAGGAAGAACGCCATCATGGCGGTCGCGAAGTCGGCGAAGGCGATCTTCCAGGCACCGCCGTGGTGCCCGCCGGCGATCTTCTTGACCCGCTTTACGATGATCGGCTGGTTGTTTTCCATGGTTCAGGCCTCAGCTGCCGCGCATCGCCTGTTCGAGCTCGGTGAAACTCGGCCGGTGCGCCGGGAACAGCACCTTGCGCCCGAACTCCACCGCAAGGGTCGGCGGCATGCCGGATGCTGAGGAAACCAGCGTTGCCTTGATCGCCTCGTATACGTTCAGCTCTTCCTTGGCATCGTGTTCCAGCGAGACCGAGAGCGGGCCGAAGAAGCCGTAGGCCGCGAGAATACCGAGAAAGGTGCCGACCAGCGCCGCGCCGACGTGGGTGCCAAGCTCGGCCTGAGCCACTTCGCCGAGCAGCGCCATGGTGACCACGATGCCCAGCACCGCGGCGACGATACCGAAACCCGGCAGGCCGTCCGCGACACGGTTGACCGCGTGGGCCGGATGCTCCAGTTCCTCCTTGATGCTGGCGAGCTCCATGTCGAAGAGCCCCTCCAACTCGTGCGGCGCCATGTTGCCGGACGACATGATGCGCAGGTAGTCGCAGATGTAGGCGGTCATTCCGGCGTCCTTGAGGATGCCGGGGTACTTGCTGAAGATCGGGCTGGCGGCGGGGTCCTCGACATCGGCCTCGATGGCCATCATCCCCTCGCGGCGACTCTTGTTGAGGATCTCGTAGAGCAGCTTGAGGATTTCCAGGTAGTAGGCGTGGTTGAAGCGCGAACCGAACATCTTCAGCGACTTCTTGAACACATGCATGAAGGTGCTGCCGGGGTTGGCCTGGAGGAAGGCCCCCAGCGCCGCGCCGCCGATGATCATGACTTCGAACGGCTGGATGAGCGCGCCGATCTTGCCGTGGGAAAGCACGTATCCGCCGAGCACGCTGGCGAATACGACGATGATGCCGATGATTTTTGCCATAAAAAGGGACGCTTGAGAGGAATAGAAAGGGGAGCTGCCAAAACAGCCCTTCTATTTATCGGAAAATTTGCGCCAGACTATAGGCCCTCCCGGGTAAAAGCCAGCCGACCCCGCCATGCCGACCGAATTGCCCGTACCCCGCACGCTAGAAGGTTGGCTCAAGCAACTCGATGACATTCGCCTGCCGATACCGGCGGGCCATCATCGCCAGGTGAGTCTGGCACTCTCCGACAACCAGCGATCACTGCGTGAGATCGCCGACCTGATTGAAGATAGCCCAGCCTTGGCACTTGCGGTGCTGCGCGAAGCGAATCGTCGGACCGGGGCATTGGGCGAGCCGGCGGAAAGCCTCGAGCAGGCCCTCACCCGACTGGGCCTCAAGCGTGCCGAGGAGCTGTTGCAGCGCCTGCCGGCCGTCGACGAACGGCAGATTCCCCAATCGCTGCGCCAGATGCAGCTGATAGGCCAGCATGCCAGCCAGCAAGCCAGCGGGTTGTTCGGCGCGCGCCTGGCGCGGCTCTGGCAGGAAATCCATTGGGGCAGCCTGTTGTTCCTCTCGCCGCTGTGGCCGCTGCTGGTGGCGCACCCGACACTCTTCGCCACCTGGGAGCGGCGTGTGCTCGGCCAGCACGAACCGGCGAGCAAGGTCGAACGCGACCTGCTCGGCGTGCCTGCTGTGCGCCTGTGCCAGGCGCTGGCCGAACACTGGCGGCTGCCGGCGTGGATCGTCCAGGGCTATCGCCTGCTGGGCAACGACCGCCGACTGCTGGTCAAGGCACTGCATATCGCCAGGGAGAACGCCCATCCGCTGCACCAGCAACAGTTGCTCGATGCCGACCCGCCGCTGCGCCGCTGGCTGACCCAGCCCTCCAACACGGTGCTGCTGGCCAACGGCCTGGCGCTGTCCGCGCACGACGCCTGGGACAGCCCGCACAGCCTGCGCTGGCAGCGCTGGGCCGGGCTCTACCTGCAGATGCCGCTGGATGAGCTGCAGCAGGCGATTCATCAGCAGGCCGCGACCAGCGCACGCCTGCACCGCTGCGACGCCGATCTCTGGCACCCGGCGCAGGCGCTGATCTGGCCCTGGCAGGCGCGCCGTCTGCAGCAGGCGCCCGCACAGGCCGCCCCACCCAAGGCCGAGCAACTCGCGGAGTGGCGCAAGCGATGCGGCGAACTGCTGGCCGAGCCGAGCGGCTTCGCCAACCTCCAGCAACTATTGGTCGCCGCCAGCGCCGCCCTGAAAGCCTGTGGCATGCGCCGCGGGATGCTGCTGCTCGTCGATCGCAGCCACCAGCGCCTGTCGGTCCAGCAGACCTTCGGCCTGCCGAAGGACGCCGCGCAGCTGAACCTCGCCCCGGCGAACAGCCAGGTGCTGCAGCGCCTGGTGAGCGCGCCAGGGCAACTGCGCCTGAATCCGCAGAACCGCGCCCAGTATGCGGCGCTGATTCCGGACGGTCTGAAAGCCCTGTTCCCCGGCGAGCACCTGTTGCTGCGCTCGATCGCGCACAAGGGCAAGGTCACCCTGCTGCTGGCGCTCGATCAGGACGGGCTGCCGTTCGCCGATGTCAGCCTGCAGGCGTTCGGCAAAACCGTGCAATGCATCGAGCGCGCGCTGGCCAGCTTCGCCCGGCGCGGGCACTGAGCTTTCCGCTACAATCGGCCCTCTTCCTTTTCCGAAGGGTCCGCAATGTCCACGTTCTCCACCCTGCCCCTGGTGATAGAGCCCAGCGATCTGGCCAGCCGCCTGAAAGCTCCCGAGCTGATCCTGGTCGATCTGACCAGCACCGCGCGCTATGCCGAAGGGCACCTGCCCGGCGCCCGCTTCGTCGACCCCAAACGCACCCAGTCGGGCCAGGCTTCGGCGCCTGGCCTGGTGCCGCCGCAGGCCGACCTCGAGCGTCTGTTCGGCGAACTCGGGCACCGAGAGGAAGCCGTCTACGTGGTCTACGACGACGAGGGCGGCGGCTGGGCCGGCCGCTTCATCTGGCTGCTCGACGTGATCGGACACCGGCATTACCACTACCTCAACGGCGGATTGCCGGCCTGGCTGGGCGAGGGCCTGCCGCTGAGCACCGAGGTTCCGGCTGTGGTCGGCGGCCCGCTGCCGCTGGCGCTGCATGAGGAGCCCACCGCCAGCCGCGACTACCTGCAGAGCCGCCTCGGCACCGACGACCTGGTCGTCTGGGACGCCCGCGGCCCGCTGGAGTACAGCGGCGAGAAGGTCCTCGCGGCCAAGGGCGGGCACGTGCCCGGCGCGATCAACTTCGAATGGACCGCGGGCATGGACCCGGCGCGCGCGTTGCGCATCCGCGAGGATATCGGCGAGCGCATCGCCGCGCTGGGGATCACCCCCGACAAGGAAATCATCACCCACTGCCAGACCCACCATCGCTCCGGCTTCACCTATCTGGTGGCCAAGGCGCTGGGCTACCCGCGGGTCAAGGGTTACGCCGGCTCCTGGTCGGAATGGGGCAACCACCCCGACACCCCCGTCGAGCGCTAAGGACAATTCAATGAAAGATCGCCTGTTCATCTTCATCCAGTACATCACCCCGCATCACCTGCTCTCGCGGCTCGCCGGCTGCCTGGCCGAGTGCCGGGTCGGCTGGTTGAAGAACGCCTTCATCACTGCGTTCGTGCGTCACTTCCAGGTCGACATGAGCCAGGCGCGGGTCGAAGACCCCACCACCTACGAGAACTTCAACGCCTTCTTCACCCGCGCCCTGAAAGACGGAGCGCGTCCGCTCGACCCGACGCCGAACGCGGTCATCTGCCCGGTCGACGGGGCGATCAGCCAGCTCGGTCCGATCGAAAGCGGGCGCATCTTCCAGGCCAAGGGCCACAACTACAGCGTACTCGAACTGCTCGGCGGCGACGCCGAGCGCGCGGCGCCCTTCATGGGCGGCGAGTTCGCCACCATCTATCTGTCGCCCAAGGACTACCACCGCATTCACATGCCGCTGGCCGGCACCCTGCGCGAGATGGTTCACGTTCCCGGCAGGATCTTCTCGGTGAACACCGTCACCGCGCAGAACGTGCCGGAACTCTTCGCCCGCAACGAGCGGGTGGTCTGCCTGTTCGATACCGAGCGGGGGCCAATGGCGATGGTGCTGGTCGGCGCGATGATCGTCGCGAGCATCGAAACCGTCTGGGCCGGGCTGGTCACGCCGCCGAAGCGAACCCTGCGCAGCTGGCGCTACGACGAGACCGCGCGCGCACCGATCCATCTGGAGAAAGGCGCCGAGATGGGCCGCTTCAAGCTGGGCTCCACCGTGATCCTGCTGTTCGGGCCGGAACAGGTGAGCTGGGCGGAACAGCTCGCCGCACTGACGCCGGTATGCATGGGCCAGTCGTTGGCGCAGGCGAAAACCGCTCCGGCGCTGGACGCAGCCCCCGGCGACCCGCTGCCGCCGCTCTGAAAGGTGCCGCGAATCAATGCGCCGGGGCGAAAGCACCGGCGCAGGCGCCGCAGTGATGTCAGAATGGCTGCGGACGCCTCGTGATGCTGCTAAAGTTCTGGAAATTCACTAATTTTTACCCGCGCAGCGTCGGAGTACTGGTTTTACATGGATAAACAGAGTCCCCACCTGTTATTACGTGTTCCGACGCCCAGTCAGCAAAGCCTGACCTTTTGCGACGCCTCCCCCAAGGACCTCAAGCGCTGGATCGCCGGGCTGCCGAAAGCCAACATCGGTGAAACCGCGCGGCAGCTCTATCAGTGTCTGGTCGAGCTCAATCAGTTGGTCACTCCGGTGGAAAACCGCCTGCAGCTGCTCGAACTGCTGCGTCCGGAGATCTACTTCGTCTGCCAACACCTGGAACGCCACTTCCTCAATCAGGCGATCGTCCTCGACGAGCGGCCGCGCAAGGTCGCCAACCTCTGCCAGGCGCTGCAGAACCATCTGGCGATCGGCTACAAGCTGATCATCGCGCGCGTCGTGCCGCGCTACTCCAAGGACCGTTCGCAACTGCTCGCCGCCTGCCTGCAACGCGCGATCCACGCGCTCTGCGGCCCGCTGATCCGCGCCAGCCAGCTGTATTGTCCGGTGCCGGAAGGCCTCTGGCTGGAGCTGCACCAGATCTACCAGATCGCCCGCGACCATAATCTGCAGAAAACCACCGTACGCGACCCCCTGGCTCGCCACACACAGACCCTGAGCGTCGAGCAGTCGTACCTCGTCGGATTGCTGATCGGCTGTGCCCGCGCCAACCAGATGCGTCAGAGCGGCATCGCGCGCCTGGCCGAAGTGCTCGAGCCCTGGAGCCAACTGGTCAAGCTGCAGCCCGCCGACCTGCCGAGCAGCCTGTTCGCGGTGGCGCCGCAGCTGGATGGGCCGCCCCGCTACAAGACGCTGTTCAGCGCCCAGGAACAGCAGCGCCTGCTGGGGATCGACCCGACGCCGCTGGTGGACGCCATCAAGGATTACCTGGCCCTTCCCCCGGAGAAGCGCAATCAGTCGCCCCTCCTGGTGCCCGACGGCGTCAGCACCGACCTGCTGCAACACCTGGGCTCGGCCTGGGGCGACATTTCCGAGCGCACCTTCCAGCGCATTCCGGGCCAGGGCGCACTGACGCTCTGCCTCGGGATGAGCGCCGTGCACTACTTCCTCTCGGGAAAGCGTGCCTTCGCCGAAGTCCTGAAAAGCCCGAAATCCGTGACCGTCGCCACCTTCAAGCCGACCACCGGCGGCCCGGACGTGTGGTCCAACGCCTTCGATGCGCAGCCGATGCAGGACTGGGAGAACGGCATGCCGTTCGAGGAAATCCAGTACCAGCCGGTGCACGGAGAAGAGGGTTCACACAACAACACCACCGCCGACGAAAGCTTCCCGACCTTCGCCCTGCAGATCGTCAACCACAGCCCCGGCGGGTATTGCCTGGCGTGGCCCAAGGAGGTTCCGCAGCAGTTGCAGGCCGGCGAGTTGCTGGGCGTGCAGGATTCCCCTGAACAAGGCTGGAGCGTGGGCGTGGTGCGCTGGATTCGCCAGGTTCGCGGGGGCGGCACGCAGATGGGCATCGAGCTGGTCGCGCCGCACGCACAGACCTGCGGGCTGCAACTGGTGCGCAAGGCCGCCGAGCAGAGCAGCCACTATCTGCGCGCCCTGCTGCTGCCGGAAATCAGCGCGATTTCCCGCCCCGCGACCCTGATCACCCCGCGCCTGCCGTTCCAGGAAGGCAGCAAGGTGCAGATCAACCTGAATGGCAAGGAACACAAGGCGGTGCTGGGTCTGCGCCAGACCAGCACAGGCAGTTTCAGCCAGTTCGAATACCGCAGCGTCGAGCAGCCCGGCGAAGACCAGAACAAGCCGACGATACCCGGCGAAGGCCAGACCAGGCCGGCCGAGGAAGATTTCGACTCGCTCTGGAAGTCGTTGTAAATGCCCGTGCCTGCACCTTCGTCGCCATCTCGCGCCCTTGCGGCACGGTTCTAAGAACAGCTCATGGCTACCGAAAAGAAAACCATCCGCCTGTTGATCCTCGAAGACTCGCAGAACGAAGCCGAGCGACTGGTCAGCCTGTTCCGCAATTCCGGCCGGGCGACGCGGGTGCATCGGCTCACCTCCAGCGACGATCTCGCCGAGGCGCTGCAACAGAGCTGGGACCTGCTGATCAGTGCGCCGCACAGCGAGAACCTCGACCCCAACGAAGCACTCGGCGCGATCCGCCGCCAGGCCAAGGACATCCCGGTCATCCAGTTGCTCGAGGGCAATGACCTCGACGACATCACCGAGGCCCTCGCGCTCGGGGCGCAGGACGCGCTGCCCCAGGGCCAGGACGAACGCCTGATCCTGATCGCCAACCGCGAGCTGGCCAACCTCGAGGAACGCCGCGCGCGCCGCCGCGCCGAGATTTCCCTGCGCGAGATCGAGAAGCGCTGTCAGCTGCTGCTGGAAAGCTCGGTCGATGCCATCGCCTACGTCCACGAAGGCATGCACATCTACGCCAACCGCAGCTACTTGCAGCTGTTCGGCTACGACGATGCCGAAGACCTCGAAGGCATGCCGATGATCGACCTGATCGCCGGCTGCGATCAGACCAGCTTCAAGGACTTCCTGAAGAACTATCACAGCGCCGAGACCCAGGATCACCTGACCTGCCAGGGCGTGAAGACCGACGGCCTGCAGTTCAAGGCGCGCATGGAGCTGTCACCCGCCACCTATGACGGCGAACCCTGCATCCAGGTGGTGATCCGCACCGAGACCGGCAACGCCGAACTGGAAGAGCGACTGCGCGAGATCAGCAGCCAGGACCTGGTGACCGGCCTGTACAACCGCACCTACTTCCTCGAGCTGATGGACAGCGCCGCCGAGCGCGCGGTCACCGTCGGCCAGCCGACCAGCCTGGCCTACCTGAAGATCGACCAGTACGCCGCGCAGCTCGCCGACCTGGGTATCGCCGAGCTCGACATGCTCTTCGCCGACGTCGCCAACCTGCTGCGCGGGCATTTCCCGGCGGATGCGCAACTGGCGCGCTTCGGCGACGACGTATTCAGCGTGCTGCAGCCGGGCGTCACCCCGGAGCAGGCCCAGCCGCTGCTCGCCGACCTGCTCAGGAAGGTCGAGAGCCACCTGTTCGAGGTCAACGGCCGCACGGTGCAGATCACCCTGTCGATCGGCGTCGCCGGCCTCAACGAGAAGACCCCGAAAGCCCAGGAAGTCATCGACCGCGCGCACCGCTGCGCCGACGAGCTGAGCGCCGGCAACGCCATCGCGCTGTACAACCCGGCGCAGGAACTGGCGGCGGCGGCGAACCGCGGCAACATCGTCGCCATGCTCAGGCAGGCGCTGGAAAACAACAGTTTCCGTCTGCTGTTCCAGCCGATCATCAGCCTGCGCGGGGACAATCACGAGCACTACGAGGTGCTGTTGCGCCTGCTCAACCCGCAGGGCGAGGAAATCCCGCCCTCGGAGTTCCTCAACGCCGCACGGGAAGCCGGGTTGGCCGAGAAGGTCGATCGCTGGGTATTCCTGCATTCGATCAAGCTGCTCGCCGAGCACCGCAGCAAGGGCCACAGCACGCGGCTGTTCGTGCACCTGTCCCTCGCCAGCCTGCAGGACCAGACACTGCTGCCCTGGCTCAGCGTGGCACTGCAGGCCGCGCGCCTGCCGGCCGACACCCTGGTGTTCCAGATCGCCGAGCCGGATGCGATCAACTACCTCAAGCAAGCCAAGGCGCTCACCCAGGGGCTCGCCGAACTGCATTGCCGGGTCGCGCTGAGCCAGTTCGGCTGCGCGGTGAATCCGTTCAACACGCTCAAACACCTGAACGTCGATTTCGTGAAGGTGGACGGCTCCTACGCCCAGGACCTGAGCAAGGCGGAAAACCAGGAAGCGCTGAAGACCCTGCTCGCGAGCCTGCACTCCCAGGCCAAGCTGACCATCGTGCCCTTCGTCGAAACCGCCAGCGTGCTGGCGACGCTGTGGCAGGCCGGGGTCAACTACATCCAGGGCTACTACCTGCAGGGCCCGAGCCAGTCGATGGACTACGAGTTCTCGGCGGACGAGTAAGCCGGGGCCCCGCGCGGGCACGACAGGCTTCGGGCCAGCGCCGGCTGGCCCGAAACCTCCCGATCAGCGTTCCTTCACCACCAGGCTCGACGGCGTCGCACCCTGCGCGCGCCAGCTCGGGCGGTACATCGACTCGACCTGCGGCGGCGGCACGCGATAGGTGCCGGGGGTGACCGCGCGGGCCAGGTAGAGCAGGTGCGTCGGCCCGTAGCTGTTCACGTCCAGCGCCGCGACGTAGCGGTCGTCGCGGAATTCCTGGTGACGGATCGTGCCGTTCTGCATGTCCTGCTGCCATTCCTTCAACGCCCCGCCGGCGTCTTCCAGGCTGGCCGAGCTTTGCGCCAGGTTCTGGTTTTCCAGTTCCAGGCCGGCCGGCAGCAGGTCGACCACCAGCGCGTCGGGTACGCGCTCCTTGGCGCGGATCGAGAGGTGCACCAGCACCAGGTCACCGCTGCGCAGGTCGGCCAGGTCCAGCGCCCGGCCACGGGTGTCGTAGAAATCGCGCTCGATGCTGAGGTTCTCGCTGCTCGGCGCCGGCTCGCTGGCCGGATAGCCCGAGACGCTCAACTGCTGATACAGCGTGACGCCGTCGGTGCCGGTCAGGCTCAGCGGCTCGGCCAGTGCCTCGCCGTCCAGTTTCAGCCCCGGCTGCGCGGCACTGAGCGCGTGGCTCTGGCCGGCCACCTGCAACTGCGCGCTCCAGTCCGGCTCGGGCTTGCCGAGCACGCCGCGGCCGGCGAGGAACAGCGCGTTGCGCTCCTGGGTCGACAGCCAGCGCGTGCTGCGCAGTTCCTCGGCCACGGCGAACAGGCGCTCGTCGCGCTGCGCCGGGACCAGGTCCTGCTCCTCCAGCAGCGCATAGATCAACGCCTGGTCGCGCAGCGGGCTGCCGTAGTCGGAGAGCCAGGCATTGCGGTCGCGGCCGATGCTCAGCCCGGCATGCAGCGCCTGCTCGGCGCGCGGCGCATCGCCCATCTGCCTGAGGGCGATGGACAGTTGCACCAGCGGCAGTCCGGAGCGCGCCTCGTCGCGTCGGTCGAACAGTGCACGCAGGGCGCCCAGCGGCGCCTGCTGGCTGCGTGCGAGCACGTAGCCGGCGTAGGCCTGAACGGCGAAACGGCTGGCGTCCAGGTTGTCGCTGTAGCCGGTCTCGATCAGCGTGCGCTCCTGCAGGTAGCGCAGCAACCGCTGGGAGGCCCTGGTCAGCGCATCCGGCGGCACGCCGAAGCCCTGGTCGCGAGCGCGCAGGAGGAAGTCGGTGACGTAGGCGGTGAGCCAGTATTCCTCCTCGCTGTCCGCGCCCCAGAGGCCGAAGCTGCCGTTGTGTCGCTGCATGCCGAGCAGGCGCTCGATGCCCAGCTCGATGGCGCGGCGACGCACCGCCTCCGGCTCGCCGGCGATGCCCAGGCGCGCCAGCGTGCCGGCGTCGGCATACAGCGAGGGATACAGGCCGCTGGTGGTCTGCTCCAGGCAGCCGTAGGGATAGGCGTGCAGCTCGCGGATCTGCTCGGCGAGGTTGAGCGGCGGCCGGCTCGACACGCTGAGCAGCGCCTCGCGCCCGGCCGGATCGAACTGCGCCAGGGTGCCCGCCGGCAGTTGCCAGCCCTCGCCCTTGAGCAGCGTCTGGAAGCGGACGGTCTGCGCCGGCCAGGCCGGGCGCACGCCGAGGGTCCAGCTTCGGATCAGCGGTGGCAGGTTCTCGCCGGGCAGATCGAGCCCGTCCACGGTGACCGTGACGCTGCCCTGGCCGTAGCCGCCGAGGGCGCGCACCGGGATGCGCAGGGTGCTGCGCTGGCCTTCGTCCAGTTTCACCTGCAGCGTCGACTCGCCGCCCTCCAGCGTCAGTTGGCCTTCGCTGCGCAGCTTCACTTGCAGCGTCTGCGCCTTGCCCGAGAGGTTGCTGAGGTCCAGCGCCAGGCGGGTTTCGTCGCCGCCGGCGAGGAAGCGCGGCGCCGACAGCTCAGCCACCAGCGGCGCGGCGACCAGCGTCTTCGCCTCGGCCATGCCGAAGCGCTCGTCGGTCCAGGCCTGCGCCATCAGCCGCAGCTCGCCGTTGAAATCGGGAATATCGAGGCTGATCTCGCCCTCGCCCTGGTCATCCAGGGTCACCGGCTGGCTCTGCAGGGCGACGATGTTGACGCTGGTCTGCGGCGGCTTGCCACCCTTGCTCAAGGCTGCGGCGTCACCGCCGAAAGCCAGGCTGGCCAGGCGTCCGCCGCCCTCGATCAGTTGCCCGTAGACGTCCAGCTGGTCGGCACCGTAGGCCTTGCGACCGAACATCGCGACGAAGGGATCGGGGGTCTGGTAATCGGTGATGTTGAGGATGCCGGCGTCCACCGCGGCAAGCAGCACGCGTACCTGCCGCGGCGCGCTGCCGTCGGCGTCGTGCGCCTGCACGCGGACCTTAAGCGGCTGGTTGGGGCGCATCTTGTCCGGCGCCGTCAGGCTCAGCGCCAGTTTGCGCGGGGCGCGCTCCAGCGGCAGGTGCAGCAGGCCGACGGCGCGCTTCGGCGTGGCGTTGCTCTTCCGCTCGCCCGGGCGAATCACCAGCGCGCTGACGTACAGGTCATGCCGCGCCCACTCTTTGGCGATCGGCACCTCGAAGGTCTTGCCTTCGACCGGCACCTGGATTTCCTGCCACCACAGCGGGCCGTCGGCGGACTCCACCAGCAGGTAGCCGCTGCCGGCGGCCGGCGGCGTCACGCTGACCTTCGCCGTGTTGCCCTCGGCATAGGCCGGCTTGTCCAGCGCCAGCTTGACCTGGTCCGGACGTACAGCGCCGCCCTCGGCGTTGTCCTGCCAGCGGTAGCCGGCCCAGAAGCGCAGGCTGCTGACCATCCCGGTCTGCGGGTCTTCAACCTCGACGCGATACGGGCCCCACTCCACCGGGAAGGCGATTTTCGCGGTGCCGTCGGCGGCCACCGAGACGCTCTCCTCGGCGAGGTTCAGGTACTTCTCGTTGTAGTGATAACTCCAGCCGTCGTCGGCGGAGAAGTTCCAGTAGTAGTCGCGGCGCTCGCGCACCAGGCGCACCTTGAGGTCGTCGGCGGCCAGCTTGTGGCCGCTCGGGTCGGCCACAAGCACCTCGAATTCGGCCTGGCTGTCGCTGTCCACTTCCTCGCCGTCGAACAGCCCGCGCAGCCCCGGCAGGCGCTCGGCCGGCCACACCGGCTGCTCCAGGCGACGGGTGATCGGCCGCCCACCGGACTCCTGCAGGCTGGCCTGCAACGTCAGCTGCAACGGCGAGCGCGCCTCGGCCCAGCGGCTGTCGAGGCTCAGCGTCGCCTTGCCCTCGGCATCCAGGGCGGTTTCGTCGAGGTCCAGGTCCTGGCTCAGTTCTTCCTCGGTGACCGAGCCGAACTGGTAGCCGGGCAACGCCGGCACGGCTTCGCGCAGCGGCCGGACGTAGAGCTGGCCGCCCAGCTTGTTGCCGGACGCCGGCGCACCGTAGAGGTAGCGGCCCTCGACCTCGAACTGCGCGGTATCGCCCGGCGCCAGCGGCGTGTCGCTGCCTTGCAGGTGCAGCGCCAGGCGTTCGGGGAGGAAATCCTCGACGAGGAACTCATAGAGCTGCGGCTTGCCATCGCCCAGGTCGAGCAGCAACTGCCAGCGCCCGGTCGGTGCATCGGCGGCCAGCGCCAGCGGGTACTGGTAGAAACCACCCTCGCCCGGCGTCCAGACGAACTTGCGGCTGAGTTGCTGATCGGGCTTGCGTACCTCGACGTTCACCGGTTGCGCCGCCACCGGCTTGCCATCGGCGTCGCGCAGCAGGGCGTTGAGCAGGACCGTCTCGCCGGGGCGGTAGAGGTCACGCGGGCCGAAGACGAAGAATTGCAGCGGGTGCGCGGCGGGGCCGGCGATGTCGAACTCGGCCAGGTCCAGCGCCGGGGCGCCGATGCGCAGCAGGCTGGTCTGCGCGCCGTCGCGGGCGATCAGCACCTGCGCCTTGTCCTTGAGCGGCAGTTCGGCGTGGCCACCCTTCTCGGTCTTGCCGCTGGCCAGCAGCGTGCCCTTGTCGTCGAGCAGTTCCAGGGTGATGCCGTCCAGCGCCTTGCCGCCTTCCAGCGCCTGGGTGAACACGTCCAGACGGTTGGCGTAGCGGTGCGCGGAAAGGCCGATGTCGCTCAGGGTGAACAAGGTGGCCGGCTGCGTGTAGCTGTATTCGCCGGCCTGGCGCATCACCGCCAGGTAGACGCCCGGCTGCTTGAACGGCTCGAGCCCGGCGATCGGCAGCAGCAGGTTCTCGCGGGTGTTGCGCGCCGGATTCAGATCGAAGCGCCCGCCATAGACCAGATCGGCCATCGGCAGCAGTTCGCTGGCCTCCCAGCTGCCCAGCGCGGAGCGGCGGCCCCAGCGTTCGAGGAACGCCGGCAGACTGTCCGGCTTGATGCGGAAGAACTCGACGTTGACCTTGTCGACATTCAGCGCGATCACCGGCAGGCCTTCCACCAGCCGCGTCGGCAGCAGCGAACCGGCGCTGGCGAAGCCGACGCTGGGCTGCAGGTCACGGGTTTCCAGGCGCGCGACGTACTCGGTGGCGAGGCTGGAGCCGCCCAGCCCGCGCAGGCCGGCATCCACCGTCAGCACCAGCTTGCGCTGCGGCTCGAGGTGGCGCAGACGCAGCTCCATGAGGTTGTCCGAGAGCTCCCAGGCGCCGTCGACCTTGCCGTCCTTGCTGTCGACCAGATGCAGTTTGTCGGCGAAGGCCTGATCGGGGTCCAGCGGTACGCTGAAGCTCACCGACAGTGCGGAAGCGCCCTCGACCTGGATTTCCGAGACATCGGCGACACTCAGCTCGCGCCCGGCATAGCGCTGCGCCAGGGCCGCGCGATCCTGCTGCGCGGCGGCGGGCTGCTGCGCCGGGGCGGCCGCCGGTGGCGCGCTGGCGGCCTTCTCCGGCGCCGACGAATCGCAGGCGCTCAACAGCATCAGGGCAAAGGCCAGGAAGAGTCCTTTCTTCTGCATCACAGTCTCCAGGGAGGGGCAGGCGGATCGGCGCAGGGTACGTGTATCGCCGCGGTAAGCAATGGATAGAGACCAGAATACGAAGGAATTGTTAGACGCCATCACATCTGCCGATGCGCCACCGGGCACCCTGCGCCCGGACGAAGCAAGCGGCGACGTGACCGGGCAAGCGCGCCCGTCTGTGCCTTGCCCGGTGAACCACGAAGGCTACGAACGACGAGGCGCCGGTATACTGCGCGGCCCATCAGGAGGCTTCGCATGAGCGTGAAACAGGCCTGGCGCGACATGCCCACCCACCGGCGGGTATGGGCACTGGCGGCACCGATGATCCTTTCCAACCTGTCCGTACCGCTGGTGGCGCTGGTCGACAGTGCCGTGGTCGGCCACCTGCCGCACGCGCATCAGCTCGGCGCCGCGGCGGTGGGCAGCGCGCTGTACCTGCTGATCGTCGGGGTGCTCGGTTTCCTGCGCATGGGCACCACCGGTTTCGCCGCGCAGGCCGCCGGGCGGGGCGATGGCGGCGGCCTGCGCCAGGTGCTGCTGCAGGGGTTGCTGCTCGGCCTGCTGCTGGCGACGCTGCTCGGCGCGCTGGCGATTCCGTTCGGCGATGCCGCGCTGGAGCTGATGAACCCTTCCGCCGAGCTCGACGGGCAGACCCGCGCCTTCCTCCACACGCGCCTGCTCGGGCTGCCGGCGGCACTGGCCAACTACGCGCTGGTCGGCTGGTTCCTCGGCACGCAGAACGCCCGCGCGCCGCTGGCGATCCTGCTGCTGACCAACCTGAGCAATGCGGCGCTGTCGCTGTGGTTCGTCCTCGGCCTGGATTGGGGCGTGGTCGGCGCGGCGCGGGCCGCCGTGCTCGCCGAATGGAGCGGCGCGCTGCTGGGCCTGGCACTGACCCGCGGTGCGCTGCGCGCTCATCCCGGACTGCTCGACTGGCCGGCGCTGCGCCGCTGGGCCAATTGGCGACCGCTGCTGGCGGTCAATCGCGACATCTTCATCCGCTCGCTGGCGCTGCAGGCGGTGTTCTTCCTGGTCACCGTGCAGGGTGCGCGCCTGGGCGACGCCACCGTGGCGGCGAACGCCCTGCTGCTCAACGGGCTGCTGCTCACCGCCTACGCGCTGGACGGCCTGGCACACGCGCTGGAGGCACTGTGCGGGCACGCCATCGGCCGCGCCGATCGCCCGGCGCTGCAACGCTCGCTGGTGGTCGCCGGTGGCTGGTCGCTGCTCGCCAGCCTGCTCTTCGCGCTGTTCTTCCTGCTCGGCGGCAGGCTGTTCGTCGACCTGCAAACGGACATCCCGGAGGTGCGCGAGGTCGCCCTGCAGTACCTGCCCTACCTCGCCGTGCTGCCGCTGGTAGCGGTCTGGAGCTACCTGCTCGACGGTCTGTTCATCGGCGCCACCCGCGCGCGGGAGATGCGCGACGCCATGCTCATCGCCTTCGCCATCAGCCTGCCGCTCGGGCTGCTGCTGCAGGGCTACGCGAACCACGGCCTGTGGCTGACCTTCCTGGGCTTCATGCTCATCCGCGGGATCAGCCTGGGCATCTACGCCCGCCGCCTGAACCGCGCGGGCGCCTGGTTCGCCCGGGCGACGGCCTAGCCGGCGGGACACCATGGCCAGGCATGGGCGCCACCGAATGGAAGGGGCACAATGACGACGACACCGCCGCGACCGGCAGACATCCCTCAGGAAGGACTCGCATGAGCATGACGAACACCTCGCCGTCCCCTCGCCTCGAAGGCCCGCAGCCATGAGCCAGGCCATCGCCGCCTACCTGCATTACCTGTCGATCTTCGTGCTGTTCTCGCTGCTCAGCCTGGAGCACATCCTCTTCAAGCTGCCGATGGACAGTGCACGGGCGCGCAGCCTGATACGCACCGACATCGCCTTCGGCATCACCGCCGGCGTGGTGCTGCTCACCGGCCTGGCGCGGGTGATCTGGTTCGGCAAGGGCTGGAGCTACTACCTGCACAACGGCGTATTCCACGCCAAGGTCGGCCTGTTCGTGCTGGTCGGGCTGCTCTCGATCATTCCGACGCTGACCTTCTTCGACTGGCGCAACGCCCTCAAGGCCGGGCGCGAACCGCAGACCAGCGAAGCCCGCGCACGCCTGACGATCGGCGTGATCCGCGCCGAGCTGGCCCTGCTGATGGCGATCCCGCTGCTGGCCACGCTGATGGCGCGTGGCTTCGGCTACAGCGGCTAGGGGTTGCGCCCTTGGCGGCGCGCTTCACTGGCGCATGCCGACGCCCAACCGGTTGAAGGCGTTCATCAGGGCCACGGCGAAGCTCAGGTCGGCGATTTCGACATCGTTGAAGTGTGCCTTCAGGGCATCGAAGACCCCGTCGGGTGCGCCGCTGCGCGCCACCTCGGTCAGCGACTCCGCCCAGTCCGGTGCCGCCCGCTCGCGGGCGTCGAAGCGGCCGCTGACGCGCCAACCGGCCAGGGCGTCCAGCTTGGCATCCTCGGTGCCGCCGGCGCGCAGGGCCCTGGCGTGCATCTCGGTGCAGAACGAGCAGCCGTTGATCTGCGAGACGCGCAGGTTGACCAGCTCGATCAGGCGCTTGCCCAGCGGGCTGCGGTCGAGGGCCTTCTTGGCGGCGAGAAAGCCCTGATAGGCGTCCGGCGAGAGGTCGTAATAGGGCAGGCGCAGGTTACTCATGCCGACAGTCCTTCTTCGTGGGGAAACTTGGCGGCCCATTGGGCGGCGATCCGTTCCAGCTGCCAGCGCGCACGCGCCAGGCCGGCGGCGCGCGCCGCAGGGTCGGAGAACGGCCGTAGCTGGGCGTCGACGAACTGTGGCGAGGCGACGCCCGCCGCGCGCAACGTTCGGGTCAGCACCTCCCGGTGCGCGTCGCCCGGGCCGGGATCGGCGCCGCGGGTGGTCAGCAACAGGATCTTCTGGCGGACGAGCCGGCCGAGCGGGTTGCCCTGCTCGTCCGCCACACCGGTCATTCCGGCGCGGACGAGGGCGCCTATCAAGGCCTTGAAATTCGACGGCATGCTCCCGTGGCACATCGGCACGGCGAACAGCACGGCGTCCGCGTCCAGCAGGCGGCGGCCCAGCGCATCCGCATCGGCCAGGGTGGCGTCCAGCGCCGCGGCCGGGGAGTGGACGGCGCGGGCGTAGGGCTGTGCCGGCAGCGTCAGGTCGAGGTAATCGACCTGCAGGCCATCGAGCCGCCCGCGCAACAGGTCGACGAAATACTTCGCCAACGCCTGCGAGTTCGACGTCTCGCGTCTGGCACTGCAATCCACATGCATGAGTTTCACGGCAAGCTCCGCTATCGGCCTGGACATTCACTGCCTGCAACTCTAGGCGCGACATGCCATAGTCGACAGAGCCAAGAATAGATGGAATGACCAGGACATGCGCAACGACCTTCCCGACCTGCGACCGGACCGTGCCGAGGGCACGCCGATCTACCTGCAGCTCTACGCACGCTTTCGCCGGGCCATCGCCCAGGGCCAGTTGCGCCCGGGCGACCGTGTGCCGGCGGTACGCGCGCTCGCCAGCGAGCTGAACCTGGCGCGGGGCACGGTGGAGGCCGCCTACCAGTTGCTGGTCAGCGAGGGCTACCTGATGCCGCGCGGCCCCGCCGGCACCGTGGTTTCGCCGCAGCTGGCGACCCACGCCTATTCCGCGGTCGCCCCGGAGGTCGTGCCGCAGACCAGCTTCCACGCCGATGTCGGAAGCGCCGAACGCCCGCTGCAACTCGGCCTGCCGGCGCTCGACGCCTTCCCCCGCGCGCTGTGGACACGCCTGGCCGCGCGGCGCCTGCGCAGCCAGTCCGGCAACGACCTGGCCTACCCGAATGCCCGTGGCGACGCGGGCCTGCGCGAAGCGATCGCCGCCTATCTCGGGGTGTCCCGCGGCATCGCCTGCAGCGCGCAGCAGGTGTTCATCACCGCCGGCCACCGCGGCTCGCTGGACCTGATCTGCCGCACGCTGCTGGAACCCGGTGACGCCTGCTGGTTCGAGGACCCCGGCTACCCGCACGCGCGGCTGCTGCTCGAGGGCGCGGGCGCGCGGCTGGTGCCGTTGCCGGTGGATGGCGAAGGCCTGCGCGTGGATGTCGGCCTGCAACGCGCGGCGAACGCGCGCTTCGCCGTGGTCACGCCGTCGCACCAGAGCCCGCTCGGGGTTTCCCTGTCGCTGCCGCGGCGCCTGGCGCTGCTGGACTGGGCCAACGCCGCCGGCGCCTGGGTCATCGAGGACGACTACGACAGCGAATACCGCTACCAGGGTCGCCCCCTGCCGGCGTTGAAGAGCCTCGACCGCCAGGGCCGCGTGCTCTATGCCGGCACCTTCAGCAAGGTGCTGTTCCCCGGCCTGCGCCTGGCCTACCTGGTGGTGCCGGAAAGCCAGGTCGCGCGTTTCGTGCGCAGCGCCGAAGTCTTCCAGCAGCATTGCCCGGCGCTGTCGCAGGCCACAGTGGCCGACTTCCTCACCCAGGGCCATTTCGCCCGTCATCTGCGCAGGATGCGCAACCTCTACGCGCTGCGCCGCGGCTACCTGACCGACGCGCTGCACGCCGCCTTCGGCGATCGCCTGCGCATCGACCTGCAGGCGGGCGGCATCCAGTTGCTCGCCCAGCTGGATGCCGGCGAGGACGACCGCGCGCTGGCCGAACGGATCAACGCCTGTGGCATCGGCGTCCATGCGCTGTCCAACTGGACGCTGCAGGAGCGCCATCCGCCGGGCCTGCTGATGGGCTTCACCAACCTCGCCAGCGCCGAACAGGCACGCGACGTGGTGGCGCGGATGAAGGCGGCGATGCAGTCACCCACGCTCCCGTAGAACAACGTGGGGCGAATCGGTGCGCAACCGCAAGCGATCCCCTTCAAACGCCGAGGCGGTCGTAGGGTGGATCGCGCTTCATCGATCCACCGGACGGTGCGACGGTGGACGAAAAGAACGTCGGGAAGTGCCCGGCGCGTCCGGCGGATCGCTGCGCGGCCGCGAGCGGCGCCTCGCTAATACCGAGGCGGTTGCCACCCAAAACGAAAAAGCCCGCTCGAAAGCGGGCTTTTGCGCACATCGGGCGATCAGCTCGACAGGTACGAGGAGCGTGTCAGGCCCAGGCGCAGGGCGTCCAGGTACTGGGTGCGCTCACGCGCACTGAGGCGCGCGCCGGCGACCTTGTCGCGGTAGTAGTTCATCAGGCCCTCGGGCGACAGGTGCACGTAGCGCAGCATGTCCTCGATGGTGTCGTGGGTCTCGATGCCGCCATGGCGCACGCTGCCGTCGGCGTCCTGGTAGACGTTCACCGAATCGGTGTCGCCGAACAGGTTGTGCATGTCGCCGAGGATTTCCTGGTAGGCACCGACCAGGAACACGCCGAGCAGGTAATCCTCGCCCTCGCGCACTTCGTGCACCGGCAGGCTGGTCTCGATGCTCTGCTCGTCGATGTACTGCTTGATCTTGCCGTCGGAGTCGCACGTCAGGTCCTGCAGCACCGCGCGGCGCAGCGGCTCCTCGGTCAGCCGCTGCAACGGCATGATCGGCAGGATCTGCCCGATCGCCCAGGTGTCCGGCAGGCTCTGGAACACCGAGAAGTTGCAGATGTACTTGTCGGCGAGCTTGTCGTTGAGATCGTCCAGCACCTGCCGGTGCGAGCGCTGGCGCGCCTTGAGCTGGTTGTACAGGCGCCGGCAGATGGCGTAGTAGCTCTGCTCGGCGAGGGCCTTCTGCGCCAGGTTGAGCTTGCCCACCGAGTACTGCGCGGACACTTCGCCAATGTAGTGGGTGGCACGCCAGTAGGTCTCGGCGACCATCTCCGGATCGGTCGGGCCGAGCAGATCGAGCAGGTCCTGCACCGCTTCGGGCTGTTCCTGCTCGGGGTCGATGTCCGGGATGTCGTCGTTGTGTTGCTCGACGTCGGTCACCTGCACCACCAGCACCGCGTGGTGCGCGGTCATCGCCCGGCCGCTCTCGGAGAAGATGTGCGGATGGGGGATTTCCTGGCGGTCGCAGAACTCCTTGAGCATGCCGACCACGCTGGCGGCGTAGTCGTCGATGTCGTAGTTGATCGAGCTGGCGTTGCGCGAATGGGTACCGTCGTAGTCCACGCCCAGGCCGCCGCCGACGTCGATGTGGTCCACCGGCAGGCCCAGCGCGCGCAGCTCGCCGTAGTAGCGAATGGCCTCGCGGAAGCCCTTGCGGTAATCCGCCAGGTTGGCGATCTGCGAGCCCATGTGGAAGTGCAGCAGGCGCACGCCCTGGTCCAGCCCGGCCTGCTTGAAGCGCTCGACCACCGACAGCAGCTGCGCCGCGGAAAGGCCGAACTTGGATTTCTCGCCACCAGTGTCCGCCCACTTGGACGACGCCAGCGAAGACAGCCGCACGCGCAGGCCGACCTGCGGCAGCAGCTTCAGCTCGGCGGCCTCCTCGATCACCAGCTGGACCTCGGATTCCTTCTCGATGACGATGAACACGTTGTGGCCGAGCTTCTGCCCCATCAGCGCCAGGCGAATGAACTCGCGGTCCTTGTAGCCGTTGCAGACGATGGTGCCGCCCTTGGGCGCCAGCGCCAGCACGGCCATCAGCTCGGGCTTGGAGCCGGCTTCCAGGCCGATGGACACATCGCGCGTGGCGATGATGTTCTCCACCACCGCTTCCTGCTGGTTGACCTTGATCGGGTACAGCGCGGTGTACTGCGCGTTGTACTCCAGCCGCTCGATGTTCGCGTCGAAGGCGCCGGTGAGCTTGCGCACGCGGTCCTGCAGGATGTCCGGGAAACGCACCAGCAAGGGCAGCGACAAGCCCGACTCGCGCAGTTGCTCGACCAGCGCCTGCATGTCGATGGGCGCATCGTCGCGACCGCCGCGCGGGCGCACTTCCACCTCGCCGCCGTCACCGACGGAGAAGTAACCGGCGCCCCAATGGCGAATACCGTAGACACTGCGGCTGTCCGCCACCGTCCAGCTGCTGCCATCGTCCTTGCGCGTACGTCGTGCGGCCATTGTTCCCCCTCGGAAATGGGCTGGGCCTGCCCGCTTTGCTCGGGGACAGGTTATGCATGGATAGTTACAAACGATCAGGTATCGACCGGCGGCCGACTACCGAAGTTTAGTTATTCGTCCCGGCGCACTGCCGGGCAGGATGGAGGGCGGCTCAGCCGCCGGACTTCTTGGCCTTGAAGCCGCGCTTGATCAGCTCGTCGATGAGCAACTGGACGTGATCGCCCTGGATCTCGATCACCCCGTCCTTCAACCCGCCGCCGCAGCCGCAGCGTTTCTTCAGCGCGCTGGCCAGTTCCTTGAGCGGCTCATCGGCCAGCGGCACCCCGGCGATGGTGGTCACCGTCTTGCCGCCGCGGCCCTTGGTTTCGCGGCGCACGCGGGCGATGCCGTCTCCGGCGGGAACGACGCTTTGCTTGCAGATGCAGGCCTCCACGGGCTGGCTGCAATCCGGGCAGTGCCGGCCGCTGTCGGTGGAGTACACCAGGCCGCCGAGGGCGGCCAATGACGAAGCTTTCTTGACCACCGGCTGTTCCTCGTAGGGGTCAGGATAGCGACAGGCTGCCGGCGAAAGACACGTGCGGGCAACCGCGAGGCCCCACTCAGGCAGGGGCAGCGCAGACCCACGCGGCGCGCGGGCGGGAAAGGCCGCGCAATTTAGCAGCAATGGGCGCAAATGCTAATAGGAAATTGCAGCCGGATTCACCGGCCGCGGCACAGTTCGAAGGCTTCCAGCGAGTCAGGGCAGTAGGGTTTTTCGCGCAGTTCGACGAACACCTGCTGCTGGCTGATGAAGCGCGCCTCGATCACTTCCTCCGGCTGCAGGCGCAGCGCACCGTCCCACACGGCGGAAAACACCGCCGCCCAGATGCGGTTGTCGGGGTGATCGAAGAAGAACCGCCCGTGATCGCGCAACGCCACGCCAGCCACGCCCAGCTCTTCCTCCAGCTCGCGCGCGGCGCCCTCGGCGTAGTCCTCGCCGGCCGCCAGCATGCCGCCCGCGGCGACATCCCAGTAGCCCGGATACAGCGCCTTGCTCAGGCTGCGGCGGTGCACGCAGAGGTCGCCGGCGGCGTTGAACAGCAGCACGAAGCAGGCCCGGCCGATCAGCCCGCGGGCGCGCAGCTCGGCGCGGGTCAGGCTACCGAGCAGGCGGTCCGACTCGTCGACCCAGGCCACCTGCTCGGCATCCGATGCCGCGCGATGCGCCTGCTCCGCGCTGAGCCACATCGATCAGCCCTGCTCCAGCAAGTTGCGCAGATCGATCACCGCGGCGTTGGCGCGCGAGATGTAGTTGGCCATCACCAGCGAATGGTTGGCGAGAATCCCGTAGCCGCTGCCGTTCAGCACCATCGGGCTCCACAGCGGCTCCTGCGCGGCTTCCAGCTCGCGGATGATCTGCCGCACGCTGATGGTGGCGTTCTTCTTCGCCAGCACGTCGGCGAAATCCACCTCGATGGCGCGCAGCAGGTGCGACAATGCCCAGGCCTGGCCACGGGCCTCGTAGAACACGTTGTCGATCTGCAGCCAGGGCGTCTCGACGGTTTCCTCGCTGACCTTCGGCACCTCGCCAGGACGCACTTCGGCGGGATTCACATCGGCGTTCAGGCGCACCCGGCCGACGCTGGCGGACAACCGCTGCGACAACGAGCCGAGCCGCGTGGCGACGTCGCCCATCCAGTTGTTCAGGTTGTCGGCGCGGGTATAGAACTGCGCATTGCCCTGGTTCGGGTCGGACAGCCGGGCCAGGTAGCGGTCCAGCGACTTGATGCCCTCGCGGTACTCGCTCTCGGAGGCCGGCAGCGCCCAGCTCCGGTTGTCGAAGTTGAAGCGCGGCTCGGCCTTCGCCAGGTCGCCATCCTCGGTGGATTGCGACTGCGAGCGGGCGAAATCCTTGCGCAGCGCGCGTGACAGGTCGCGGACCTGCACCAGCACGCCGTATTCCCAGCTCGGCATGTTGTCCAGCCAGAGGCCGGGCGGCAGCTTGTCGTTGGAGAGGTAGCCACCCGGCTTGTCGAGCAGCGTGCTGGCCACCTGCTTCAGGGTTTCCACCGTGGTGTAGCCGATCACCATCTGCCGCTGGGCACTCTGCGCCGCCGCCTGGGCATGCTGCTGCACGGGGAACAGCTCAGGCTCCCGGCTCCAGTACCAGCCGACCACCAGGGCCACCAGCAGGTAGATGACCAGCAATGCTCCCAGGCCGCGTACCAGCAGCCCACCCGGCGCCGAGCGCTTGCCGGGGGTCTCTTCGCGTGGCGCGCTATCGCCGGTGCGTGTCTTCCAATCCAACATGGCGTATTCCTTGCTGTTCGAATGCATGTCTTCGACCGCAGCCTGTCTCCAGGGTTGCGCATCACGGACTCACTATAAGGCATCGTCGACGCATCGCCGGCTACGCCTTGAACCAGAGCGGTCGGCAGGCAGCCGGTCGGCGTAAAAATGTGGCGCCAGAGGATCGGCGGTGATGTAAGCGGAATGCAGAGAGTGGTAGCATCGAGCCATCACGCTGAACGGATACGTCAGCGCTAAAACCCTCAAGATGTGGGCCATGAGCGAATACGAAGATCCCAACCGCGACCGACTGAAGAACCACTTCGCCCAACGCGTGATCCATCAGGCTCGCCAGGTGCTGGAAGTCTGGCAGCGCCTGCAGGCAAGCGAGTGGAACGCCGGCGACATGAGCGAACTGGTGGAAGCGAACACGCGTCTGCTGCGCTACGCCGAACGCTTCGAGCAGGAGGAACACGCCCAGCTGGCGCGGCGCATCGCCACCAGCCTGGAAAGCGTCGAAGCCAATCGCGGCCGCCTGAACAGCCCGCTGATCAGCGAAATCCACCAGCTCATGCAGCGTCTCTCGCGCACCGGCCTGCGCCATGGCGACCTTGCCGAGTCCTTTCTTCCGCCGCTGCGCAAGCCGGTCTATCTGGGATTGCAGGACCAGGAACGTAGCGAACGCCTGGCCCAGCAGCTCGAATTCTTCGGCCTCGCGGCGCAGGCGCTGCACAGCGCCGCCGAGTTCCGCGCAGCGATGAGCGAACGCCACCCGGCCGCGATCGTCATGGAAGTGGACTTCGGCGGACGCGCCGCCGGCCTCGCCCTCGCCGAGGAATCGCAGCAGGGACTCGAGCAGAAAATCCCCGTGCTGTTCTTCAGCCACGACGAAACCGACGCCCCGACGCGCCTCGCCGCGGTGCGTGCCGGCGGTCAGGAGTTCTTTACCGGTGCCATCGACGCCTCCAGCCTGCTGGAAAAGATCGAGATCCTCACCCGCACCGCGCACTACGAGCCCTACAGGGTGCTGGTGGTGGACGACTCGCGCGCCCAGGCGACGCACACCGAACGCGTGCTCAACAGCGCCGGCATCGTCACCCGCACCCTCACCGAGCCGATCAAGGCGATGGCCGAACTGGCCGAGTTCCAGCCCGACCTGATCATCCTCGACATGTACATGCCCGACTGCACCGGCACCGAGCTGGCCAAGGTGATCCGCCAGCACGAACGCTACGTCAGCGTGCCGATCATCTACCTGTCCGCCGAGGACGATCTCGACAAGCAGCTCGACGCCATGAGCGAAGGCGGCGACGACTTCCTCACCAAACCGATCAAGCCGCGCCACCTGATCGCCACGGTGCGCACCCGCGCTACCCGCGCGCGCAGCCTCAAGGCACGCATGGTCCGCGACAGCCTGACCGGCCTATACAACCACACACACACGCTGCAACTGCTCGAAGACGCCCGTGCCCGCGCCCGCCGCGACGGCAAGCCGCTGACCTTCGCGATGCTCGACATCGACCATTTCAAGAAGGTCAACGACACCTACGGCCACCCCATGGGCGACCGCGTGATCAAGAGCCTCGCGCTGTTCCTCAAGCAGCGCCTGCGCAAGACCGACCACATCGGCCGCTACGGCGGCGAAGAGTTCGCCGTGGTCCTGCCGGACACCAACGCCGAGGCCGCCTTCAAGGTGCTCGACGACATCCGCCAGCGTTTCGCCGAAATCCGCTACCCGGCGCAACCGCAAGACCTTTCCTGCACCTTCAGCTGCGGCATCGCCGAGCTCAGCCCGGACATGGAAATCAAACGCCTCTCCAGCCAGGCCGACCAGGCGCTCTACATCGCCAAGAACGGCGGACGCAACCGCGCGGCGGTCTTCCAGGAATGAGTGCCGGGGCCGAGCGCCCCGGCTGTCATCAGGCTGAAACCGAACCGCAATAACCTTCGGGCTCCCCTCACGTCGTGTGTCGAGGTCCGGATGCGCCTGAAGCTGCTCACCACCATCAATACCCTGCTGCTGATCACCGCCTGTCTCGCGCTGGGCGCCACGCTGTGGTGGTCGCAGCGCGCGCTGGAACGGCCCTATCAGCTGATGGAACGCTATCAGGCGCTGTCCCGGGAGTTTCGCGAGCGGGTGGCCGACAACGTGCAGCGCTACCTCGCCAGCGGCGATGCGCTGCACCACGCCGACGCCAGTGGCGCGCTGGAAGACCTGAGTATCGCGCTGGGGGCGCTGCCCGAGGATTTTGCCGAACGCCTGCGCCCCAGCCTCGACGAACTGCGCCAGTTCGCCGCCGGCGAATTGCTCGCCGCCGGCAAGCTCGCCGGCGATCCGCAGGGCCTGCTGCTGCAGGCGGAGCGCGAGATGAGCGGCGCGCTGGAGGCGCTATCGGCCTATGCCGCGCAAAGCGATGCCGACGCTGCCCACGATTACGCCGAGCCGCTGTTCGAGGCTTCGCACCATCTGCTGCGCCTGAGCCATGCACGCGGGCGCCTGGTCGACAGCTCGCGCGCGGAACTGGCCGAAGACGTCGAGCGCGAACTCGCCGCGCTCGGCGCCCAGGCGAAACGCATCGACGCGCTGCCGCTGCTCGGTGTCGCCGCGCAGGAGGAGTCCGCCGGCTCGAGCTTCGCCGCGCTGATGGGGCTGGACGCCGAGGCCGGCCAGGCGCCAGCGGAAGACCGCGGCATCGCACTCAAGCGCGAACTCACCGGCCTGCTGCAGCGCTACCCGGCAGAACTCGGGCGCACCCGCGCCCTGATCCAGCGCCGTGGCGAACTGGCCGCCGAAACCCAGGAGAAGGTCCTCGCCCTGCAGAACGCCCTCGCCACGCTCGAACCGGTGGTGCGCGGCGAACACGCGCGCATCCAGTTCGAGGTACGCCTGATCCAGGGTCTGATGATCGGCCTGATCCTACTCATCGCGCTGGTGGTCGACCGCATCCAGCGCCACCTGACCCGCGCACTCGGCCGGCTGGTGGAGGCACTTTCGTCCTGGGCCGGTGGCGATTTCGGCGAACCCATCGCGCTGCGCACCCGGACCCGGACCCGCGAGTTGCGCGACATCGAGGAGTCGCTGAACCGCCTGCGCAGCTATCTGGTGAACCTCGTCGGCACCATCCGCGAGCACGCCCAGCAGGTCGCCGGCAGCAGCCACGCGCTGGCCGAACTGAGCAGCGGCCTGCACAGCGGCGCCGAGCGCCAAGTGGGCGACACCGCGCAGATCCGCGATGCGCTCGGGGAGCTGGAGTCCACCATCCAGCGCGTCGCCGTCGACGCCAGCCAGGCCGCCGGGGCCAGCCGCGCCGCCGGCGAGGCGGTGGAACTGGGCCAGCGGGTGATCCTCGACAGCCTCGCCGGCATGCACGGGCTGGTCGGCGAAGTGCAGGGCAATGCGCTGGCCATCGAACGGCTGGCCGAGGAAACCGCCACCATCGGCAAGGTGCTCACGGTGATCCGCGGCATCGCCGAGCAGACCAACCTGCTGGCGCTTAACGCCGCCATCGAGGCCGCCCGCGCCGGTGAACTGGGCCGTGGCTTCGCGGTGGTCGCCGAGGAAGTACGCTCGCTGGCCCAGCGCACCGCCGGCGCCACCGAGGAAATCCAGCAACTGATCGGCAACCTCCAGCGCGCCGCGCGGCAGTCGGTGGACACCATGCGCGTGCAGGTGGAACACGCCGAAACCACCGCGCAGCAGGCGGCCGCCGCCGATGGCGCACTGGATCAGGTGGTCGCCTCGATTCGCGGTATCGCCGGCATGGCCGAACGCATCGCCGACGCCACCGCGCAACAGAGCGGCGCGGTCAGCGAAATCCGCAATCACAGCGAGCGCATCCACCACCTTGGTGGCAGCAACCTGGAACGCATCGGCGCCGGCCGCAACCAGGGCGAACGCCTGCAGACGCTCGGCAGCCAGCTGAACACCGCGGTTCAGGCGTTTCGCGTGTGACGACCAGGGTTCACGCGCCACGAGCTCCCCCCGCCGCGCTTGACCTGGCCCCTGCACGCACCGGCCCCCTCGGCTATCATGCGCGCTTCCGATTTCGCGAGACCGCCATGCGCCGCCTGCTGCCTGTCCTGCTGTTGCTGATCGCCCTGCCGGCCGCCGCCGGGCTTTTCGACAAGCGTCCGAGCGCCGAACTGGGCGCCCCGCTGAACAACAGCAGCGACTTCCTGCCCGTGCGCGAAGCCTTCCGCCTGGACCTGATCGGCAGCGATGCCGGCACGATCAAGCTGCGCTTCACCAACGCGCCCGGCTACTACCTCTACCGCCATCGCTTCGCCTTCCGCAGCGAGCCGGCGGACATCGCCCTCGGCCAGCCGCAACTGCCGGCCGGCGAGCACAAGACCGACGAGTTCTTCGGCGACGTCGAGGTGTACCACGAGGGCCTGGACATCGACCTGCCGGTCGACAACCCCGACAAGCGCCCCTTCACCCTGCTGGTGACCTATCAGGGCTGCGCCGACAAGGGCCTGTGCTATCCGCCGGAAACCCAGCGTTTCACCTTCGGCGATGCACCGGCCGCCAGCACTGCGATCACGCCCGCCGCACGCGGCTGGAAATGGAGCGAACTGGCGCTGTTCTTCCTCGCCGGGCTCGGCCTGACCTTCACTCCCTGCGTGTTGCCGATGCTGCCGATCCTCTCCGGCGTAGTGCTGCGCGGGCGCATCGGCGGCTGGCGCAGCCTGAGCCTGTCGCTGGCCTATGTGATGTCGATGGCCGTCTGCTTCGCCGTGCTCGGCGCGCTGATGGGCGTGTTCGGTGCCAGCCTCAACCTGCAGGCGCGGTTGCAGTCGCCCTTCGTGCTGGTGCCGTTCGCCGCCTTCTTCGCGGCCTTCGCCCTGGCCATGTTCGGCGTCTACGAGTTGCGCCTGCCGCGCCTGATCAGCGAACCGCTGAACCGCCTCGCCGACGACACCCGCGGCGGCTCGCTGTGGGGCGCGGCGCTGCTTGGCGTGCTTTCCAGCCTGTTGGTCAGCCCCTGCGTATCGGCGCCGCTGGCCGGCGCGCTGCTCTATATCAGTAGCAGTGGCGACGCGCTGGGCGGCGGCCTGAAGCTGTTCGCCCTCGGCGTCGGCATGGGTGCGCCGCTGGTGCTGTTCGCCGTCGGCGGCGGCAGCCTGCTGCCGAAATCCGGCGACTGGATGATCGGCGTGCGCAATGCCTTCGGCGTGCTCCTGCTGGCGGTATCGGTATGGATGCTCGAGCGCGTGCTGCCCGGCGCGCTGTCGCTGGCGCTCTGGGGGCTGCTCGCCGCCGGCGTGGCGCTGTGGCTCGGCGCCCTCGAATTCGTGCCGAAAACCCAGCGCCAGCGCCTGGCGCAACTCGTCGGTCTGGCACTGCTGGTCTACGCGGCGAGCGCCTGGGTCGGCGCGCTGCAGGGCGAAAGCGACCCGCTGCGCCCGCTCGGCCGCGGCCAGCTGGCGGCCGGCGTGAACGCCGCGCCCGACGCCGGCCAATGGACGACCCTGAGCAGCCCCGCCGAACTGGGCGCCGCCCTGGCCGCCGCGAAAGCCGCCGGCCAGCCGCTGCTGCTCGACTGGTACGCCGACTGGTGCATCAGCTGCAAGGTGATCGAACGCGAGGTGTTCAGCGCCCCGGCGGTGACCGCCCAGCTCGGCGGGTTTCGCCTGATCCGCTTCGACATGACCGCCAGCACGCCGGAGCAACGCGCGCTGCTGGATCGCTACCAGCTGTTCGGCCCGCCGGCGATCCTGTTCTTCGATGCAAAAGGCACCGAATCGGCCGCGCTGCGGGTGGTCGGCGAGATCGACGCCGAGGCGTTCGCCGCCCGCGTTTCCCAGGCCCGCGCGGCGCGCTGAGCGACATTTGGGAAAACGCAGGCGAACGCCGGACATCGTGCGGCCATTTGCCGGTTTCTGGACAGACTTCTAGGCTTTCGGCATAGTCCGCGGGCATCCGCAGGCTCAACTAGGATATTTGCATGGCCACCCTACTGGTGCTTCACGGCCCCAACCTGAACCTTCTCGGCACGCGCGAGCCGGGCATCTACGGCGCCCTGACGCTGCCGCAGATCGACGAGGACCTGGTCCGTCGTGCCCGCGAAGGCGGGCACCATCTGCTGCATCTGCAGAGCAATGCCGAGTACGAGCTGATCGAACGCATCCACGCCGCGCGCGGCGAGGGCGTGGACTTCATCATCATCAATCCGGCCGCGTTCACGCACACCAGCGTCGCATTACGTGACGCATTGCTGGCGGTGAGCATCCCATTCATCGAAGTGCACTTGTCGAACGTGCACAAGCGCGAACCTTTCCGGCATCACTCCTACTTTTCCGACGTGGCGGTGGGTGTGATTTGCGGCCTGGGTGCCAGCGGTTACCGGCTGGCTCTGGAAGCCGCTCTAGAACAACTTGAACGACCCTGAACTTACTGGGAGTTGCCCTTCTGATGGATATTCGCAAAGTCAAGAAGCTGATCGAGCTGCTGGAAGAATCCGGCATCGACGAACTGGAAATTCACGAAGGTGAAGAATCGGTACGCATCAGCCGCCACAGCAAGCAACAAGCTTTCGCTCAACCGATGTATGCCGCCGCTCCGGCACCGGCCGCCGCCCCCGTGGCCGCACCAGCCGCACCGGCAGCGGACGCCGCTCCGGCCGCCGCCAAGCTGAACGGCACCGTGGTCGGCTCGCCGATGGTCGGCACCTTCTACCGCGCCTCCTCGCCGACCTCGGCCAACTTCGTCGAAGTCGGCACCGCGGTGAAGAAAGGCCAGATCCTCTGCATCGTCGAAGCGATGAAGATGATGAACCACATCGAGGCCGAAACCAGCGGCGTCATCGAATCCATCCTGGTGGAAAACGGTCAGCCGGTGGAATACGACCAGCCGCTGTTCACCATCGTTTGAACCGCCAGGAGTCTTCGATGTTGAAAGCTGCGACGCTGGAAAAAGTCCTGATCGCCAACCGCGGCGAGATCGCCCTGCGCATCCTGCGCGCCTGCAAGGAACTGGGCATCAAGACCGTGGCGGTTTACTCCACCGCGGATCGGGAACTGATGCACCTGTCGCTGGCCGACGAAACCGTCTGCATCGGCGCGGCCCCGGCAGCCAAATCCTACCTGCACATCCCGGCGATCATCGCGGCCGCCGAAGTCACCGGCGCCACGGCGATCCACCCGGGCTACGGCTTCCTCGCGGAAAACGCCGACTTCGCCGAACAGGTCGAACGCTCCGGCTTCGCCTTCATCGGCCCGAAAGCCGACACCATTCGCCTGATGGGCGACAAGGTCTCGGCCAAGGACGCGATGAAGAAGGCCGGCGTGCCCACCGTTCCCGGTTCCGACGGCCCGCTGCCGGAAGACGAGGAAACCGCGCTGCGCATCGGCCGTGAAGTCGGCTACCCGGTGATCATCAAGGCCGCCGGCGGCGGCGGTGGTCGCGGCATGCGCGTGGTGTACAACGAGGAAGACCTGATCCAGTCGGCCAAGCTGACCCGCACCGAAGCCGGCGCAGCCTTCGGCAACCCGATGGTCTACCTCGAGAAGTTCCTGACCAACCCGCGCCACGTGGAAGTCCAGGTGCTCTCCGACGGCCAGGGCAACGCGATCCACCTCGGCGACCGCGACTGCTCGCTGCAGCGCCGCCACCAGAAGGTCATCGAGGAAGCGCCCGCTCCGGACATCGACGAAACCGCGCGCCAGGAAGTCTTCGCCCGCTGCGTCAAGGCCTGCATCGACATCGGCTACCGCGGCGCCGGCACCTTCGAGTTCCTCTACGAGAACGGCGCCTTCTACTTCATCGAGATGAACACCCGCGTACAGGTGGAGCATCCGGTGTCGGAGATGGTCACCGGGGTCGACATCGTCAAGGAGATGCTCAGCATCGCCGCCGGCAACAAGCTGTCGCTGACCCAGGACGACATCGTCATCCGCGGCCACGCGCTGGAGTGCCGGATCAACGCCGAAGACCCGGCCACCTTCATGCCCAGCCCGGGCAAGGTGAAGCACTTCCATGCCCCGGGCGGCAACGGCGTACGCGTCGATTCGCACCTGTACAGCGGCTACTCGGTTCCGCCGAACTACGACTCGCTGATCGGCAAGCTGATCACCTACGGGGGCGACCGTGACGAGGCGATGGCGCGCATGCGCAATGCCTTGGACGAAATCGTCGTCGACGGGATCAAGACCAACGTGCCGCTGCACCGCGACCTGACCCGCGACCCCGGCTTCTGCAAGGGCGGCGTGAACATCCACTACCTGGAAAAGAAACTGGGTATGGATAAGCACTGAGCCGCACGCGGTATCATGTAGCACCGGGAGGGAGTGGCGCAGGCCGCTCCCTCTTTTTTTGTGGTTCGCCCGCTCCGGCGATCACCCTGACTCCCGGCCGTTTTTACCCCAACCACCCGCGCCACCGCGAAGGAAACTCCCATGCCCTGGTTACAAGCCCGCCTCGCCATCACTCCCGAGCAGGCCGAGGTCTACGAAGACGCGCTGCTCGAAGCCGGCGCGGTCTCGGTGACCTTCATGGACGCCGAGGACCAGCCGATCTTCGAGCCGGACCTGGGCACCACGCCGCTGTGGAAGCACACCCACCTGCTGGCGCTGTTCGAGGCGGACACCGACGAGGCCGACCTGATCGGCCGGTTGATGCTGCTCACCGGCGGTGCGCTGCCGGAGTATCACTTCGAGCGCATCGAAGACCAGGACTGGGAGCGCAGCTGGATGGACAACTTCCAGCCGATGCGTTTCGGCCGTCGCCTGTGGATCGTGCCGAGCTGGCACGCCGCGCCGGAGCCGGACGCCGTCAACCTGCTGCTCGATCCGGGCCTGGCCTTCGGCACCGGCACCCACCCGACCACCGCCCTGTGCCTCGAATGGCTCGATGGCGAAGACCTCGCCGGGCGCAGCGTGCTCGACTTCGGCTGCGGCTCGGGCATCCTCGCCATCGCCGCCCTGCTGCTCGGCGCCGGCCGCGCGGTGGGCACCGACATCGACCCGCAGGCGCTGGAAGCCTCACGCGACAACGCCGGACGCAACGGCATCGCCGCCGAACGGCTGCCGCTGTACCTGCCAGAAGCACTGCCGCGCGAGCCCGCCGAAGTGGTGGTGGCGAACATCCTCGCCGGCCCGCTGGTGGCCCTCGCGCCGCAGATCATCGCGCTGGTGCAGCCCGGCGGGCGCCTGGCGCTGTCCGGCATCCTCGCCGAACAGGCCGAGGACGTCCGCGCCGCCTACGCCGCCGATTTCGACCTGGAGCCGACCGCCGACAAGGACGGCTGGGTGCGCATCAGCGGCACCCGTCGATAGGTCTCGCGCCCCTCTGCCGCAGCGCCGGGCGCTTGCGGTAGACTGCGCGCCTCGTTTCGCCACCCGCCCACCGGCGGGAACAGTGGCCACCGGATAGCCGCATGACCGACAGTTTCGTCACGCAATGCCCGCATTGCAGCACCCGTTTCCGCGTCAAACGCAGCCAGCTGGGCATCGCCCAGGGCGCGGTGCGTTGTGGCGCCTGCATGCAGGTGTTCAACGCGGCGCAGCAGTTGCAGGATGCCGGCGAAACACGGCCGACAGCGCCCCCCGCGCCGGTCAGCGAGACGTCCAGGCCGGCGGTGCGGCCACAGCTGCCGCCGCCGGGCAAGAACCCGGGCGATACCCTGTGGATTCACGACGACCTCGACCTGGACAGCCTCGATCTCGATGAGGAACTGGCCAAGCTCGAACTGCAGGAGCGCCTGGTTTCCGAGCGTTTTCGCACGCGCGCCGAACCCTTCGAGCCGAGCGAAGGCCTGTCCGCGATCGATCCGCGCGAGTCCGACGAGGAGGCCTGGGCGCAGAAGCTGCTCATCGATGCTGCGCCGGAACCGGAACCGGAACCGCCGGAGCCGCTGCCCGAACTGCCAGCGCCCGAGCCGCTCACCGCGATCGAGCACGCGCCGCTGCACGACCCCGTGCCGCCGCCGGCCCGCAGCGAACCTACGCTTTCCCTGCGCCTGCCGGAAGAGCCGGACGACGCGCGCGACGACGAGGACGAGCCGGACTTCCGCCTGTCCGCCGAACGCGATGACGTGCCGGTCACCGCGCTGCTGCTGGTCGACCCGCGGCGCGACGATGAGGATGACGAAGCGCAGCCGAACGCGCGACACAAGCCCGCACGCAGCGAGCCGGCGTTGCGCAGCACGGCGCTGCTCGACCTCGAAGACGAGCCGCTGCAGCTGGAATGGCAGGCGCCGCGCAGGCGCTGGGGCCGGATCTTCGGCTGGCTGCTGCTCAACCTGCTGGCGCTCGCCGCGCTGGCCGGCCAGTACCTCTGGTATCACTACGACGAACTGGCCCGGCGCGACGAATATCGCCCCTGGTTCGAGCAGTTGTGCCCGACGCTGGGCTGCACACTGCCGTCGAAGGTCGACATCGCCCTGATCAAGAGCAGCAACCTGGTGGTACGCAGCCACCCGGAATTTACCGGCGCGCTGGTGGTGGACGCGATCCTCTACAACCGTGCGCCCTTTTCGCAGCCGTTCCCGCTGCTGGAACTGCGCTTCGCCGACCTCAACGGGCAACTGCTCGCCAGTCGTCGCTTCAAGCCCAGCGAGTACCTCGCCGGCGAGCTCGCCGGACAGAGCGAAATGCCCCCGCAGACGCCGATCCACATCTCCCTGGACATCCTCGACCCGGGCGCCAAGGCGGTGAATTACAGCCTGAGTTTCCATTCGCCCGAGTGAGTGAAACGGCTCATCTAACCGCTGGCGATAAGTCGACGACTGTTCAGAATTTGTGCAAATCGATCTTTATCCGGTCACCGCTAGCGGGTATCATGCCCACCCTTTTTCGAACTGCCCCGATCAACTAAAAGCAGGCCCCATTACAGGGAAGACCTATGTCGGCGGTACGCATCGGCCCTTATACATTGCCCAACCCCGTGATCCTGGCGCCCATGGCCGGCGTCACCGATCGTCCGTTCCGCCAGCTCTGCCGCCAACTCGGTGCCGGGCTGGTGGTGTCGGAAATGGTGACCAGCGATGTGCGCCTGTGGAACACCCGCAAGTCGAGCCTGCGCCTGCCGCACGTCGGCGACCCGGAGCCACGCTCGGTGCAGATCGCCGGCGGCGATGCGCAGATGCTCGCGGCGGCGGCGCGGGCCAATGTCGAGCTCGGCGCGCAGATCATCGACATCAACATGGGCTGTCCGGCGAAGAAGGTCTGCAACAAGGCCGCCGGTTCGGCGCTGATGAAGGACGAACTGCTGGTGGCGGAGATCCTCGAGGCGGTGGTCGCGGCGGTCGACGTGCCGGTGACGCTGAAGATCCGCACCGGCTGGGATCGGGAGAACAGGAACGGGATTACGGTGGCGAAGATCGCCGAACAATCCGGGATCGCCGCGCTGGCCGTGCATGGCCGCACGCGCGCCGACCTGTACACCGGCGAGGCCGAGTACGAGACCATCGCCGCGATCAGGCAGGCAATCTCGATTCCGCTGTTCGCCAATGGCGACATCGATTCGCCGCACAAGGCCCGCGCGGTGCTCGACGCCACCGGTGCCGATGCGCTGCTGATCGGCCGCGCCGCCCAGGGCCGGCCATGGATATTCCGCGAGATCGCCCATTATCTGGCGACCGGGGAACTGCTGCCGGCGCCGACCCTGAGCGAAGTGGAATGCATTCTGCTAGAGCACCTGGCGGCACTGCATGCCTTCTACGGCGAGGTGATGGGCGTGCGCATCGCACGCAAGCACGTGGGCTGGTACCTGGCCACGCTCCCCGGCGCCCGGGAGTTCCGCGCCGGGTTCAATCGTCTGGAGACGACGGACGCACAGTACGCCACCGTTCGGCAGTTCTTCGCCGAACGGCACAATGATGGAGAGGGGTTGGCGGCATGACGACGATGGCTGAGCTGGTTTTTGATGGATCGACATTTGATGGGGCAACACCCGTGAGCGACAACCTTAACCTCAAGCAGCACCTCAACACGCCGAGCGAAGAGGGCCAGACCCTGCGCGGCAACGTGGAGAAGGCGCTGCGCAACTACTTCGCCCATCTCGAAGGCGCGTCCGTCACCGACGTCTACAACCTGGTGCTCTCCGAAGTCGAAGCGCCCTTGCTGGAAACCGTGATGAACTACGTCAAGGGCAACCAGACCAAGGCCTCCGAGCTGCTCGGCCTGAACCGTGGCACCCTGCGCAAGAAGCTCAAGCAGTACGACCTGCTGTAAGCACGCATTCGAAAAAGGGCGGCCCGCGAGCCGCCCTTTTTGCTGATTCATCTGCCCTCATGGACACCGACATGACCGACCAGACCACCCGCCTTCCCGTTCGCCGCGCGCTGATCAGCGTTTCGGACAAGACCGGCATCCTCGAATTCGCGCGCGAGCTCGTCGCCCAGGGCGTGGAAATCCTCTCCACCGGCGGCACCTACAAGCTGCTCAGGGACAACGGCGTGGCCGCGGTGGAAGTCGCCGACTACACGGGCTTCCCGGAAATGATGGACGGTCGAGTGAAGACCCTGCATCCGAAGATCCACGGCGGCATCCTCGGTCGCCGGGCCCTCGACGGCGCGGTGATGGCCGAGCACGGCATCAAGCCGATCGACCTGGTCGCGGTCAACCTGTACCCCTTCGAGGCCACCGTCGCCAAGCCCGACTGCGACCTCGCCGATGCCATCGAGAACATCGATATCGGCGGCCCGACCATGGTCCGCAGCGCGGCGAAGAACCACAAGGACGTCGCCATCGTGGTCAACGTCGGCGACTACGCCGGCATCCTCGAGGCGCTCAAAGCGGGCGGCCTGACCTACGCCCAGCGCTTCGACCTGGCGCTCAAGGCCTTCGAGCACACCGCCGCCTACGACGGCATGATCGCCAACTACCTGGGCGGCATCGACCAGACCCGCGACAGCCTCTCCACCGAAGGCCGCAGCGCCTTCCCGCGTACCTTCAACAGCCAGTTCGTCAAGGCGCAGGAAATGCGCTACGGCGAGAACCCGCACCAGCAGGCGGCGTTCTACGTCGAGGCGAAGAAGGGCGAAGCCAGCATCGCCAGCGCCGTGCAGTTGCAGGGCAAGGAGCTGTCGTACAACAACGTCGCCGACACCGACGCCGCGCTGGAATGCGTGAAGAGCTTCGTCAAGCCGGCCTGCGTGATCGTCAAGCACGCCAACCCCTGCGGCGTCGCCGTGGCCCTGGACAGCGAAGGCGGCATCCGCCAGGCCTATGAACTGGCCTACGCCACCGACAGCGAGTCGGCCTTCGGCGGCATCATCGCCTTCAACCGCGAGCTGGACGGCGCGACCGCCCAGGCCATCGTCGAGCGCCAGTTCGTCGAAGTGATCATCGCGCCGAAAATCAGCGCCGCCGCCCGCGAGGTGGTCGCCGCCAAGGCCAACGTGCGCCTGCTCGAGTGCGGCGAGTGGCCGGCCGAGCGCAGTGCCGGCTGGGACTTCAAGCGGGTCAACGGCGGCCTGCTGGTGCAGAGCCGCGACATCGGCATGATCACCGCGGACGACCTCAAGGTCGTGACCCGGCGCGCGCCCACCGAACAGGAAGTCCACGACCTGGTGTTCGCCTGGAAAGTGGCCAAGTTCGTCAAGTCCAACGCCATCGTCTACGCGCGTAACCGCCAGACCATCGGGGTCGGCGCCGGGCAGATGAGCCGCGTCAACTCCGCGCGCATCGCCGCGATCAAAGCCGAGCACGCCGGCCTGCAGGTCGCCGGCTCGGTGATGGCCTCGGACGCCTTCTTCCCGTTCCGCGACGGCCTGGACAACGCCGCCGCCAATGGCATCACCGCGGTGATCCAGCCGGGTGGTTCGATGCGCGACAACGAGGTGATTGCCGCCGCTGATGAAGCCGGTATCGCCATGGTCTTCACCGGAATGCGCCACTTCCGTCACTGACCGTGGCATGGCCGCGCTGAAGCGCTCGTCTGCGTTGTTGGAGGCCACTTCGCCGATGCTCATTGCCAGGCGGCAACTGCGCTCGTCGAAGCGATCTCTGCCTAGCAGCCAAACGCTCCATCACGGCCCGATAGAACGCTAAATGCTAGAAGCACGATTTTCGTAGGGTGGATAGCGCTTTTCCTATCCACCAAACGGGCCGCAGGCCCGCCTCCTAAAGGAGAACCCCATGAACGTACTGATCATCGGCAGCGGCGGGCGCGAACATGCGCTGGCCTGGAAGGTTGCGCAGGACCCGCGCATCCAGACAGTCTTCGTCGCCCCGGGCAACGCCGGCACCGCCACCGAGGCCAAGTGCGAGAACGTGCCCATCGACGTGCTGGCCCTTGAGCAACTGGCCGACTTCGCCGAGAAGAACGTGCAACTGACCATCGTCGGCCCGGAAGCGCCGCTGGTGAAGGGCGTGGTCGACCTGTTCCGCGCCCGCGGCCTGGACTGCTTCGGCCCCACCGCTGGCGCCGCGCAACTGGAGGGCTCGAAGGCCTTCACCAAGGACTTCCTCGCCCGCCACCGGATTCCCACCGCCGACTACCAGAACTTCACCGAAGTCGAACCGGCACTGGCCTACCTGCGCGAGAAGGGTGCGCCGATCGTGATCAAGGCCGACGGCCTGGCCGCCGGCAAGGGCGTGATCGTCGCCATGACCCTCGGCGAAGCCGAGGATGCGGTGCGCGACATGCTCGCCGGCAACGCCTTCGGCGAGGCGGGTTCGCGGGTGGTGATCGAGGAGTTCCTCGATGGCGAGGAAGCCAGCTTCATCGTCATGGTCGACGGCAAGAACGTGCTGCCGATGGCCACCAGCCAGGACCACAAGCGCGTCGGCGACGCCGATAGCGGGCCGAACACCGGCGGCATGGGCGCCTACTCGCCGGCCCCGGTGGTCACCGCCGACGTGCACCGGCGCGTCATGGACGAGGTGATCTACCCGACCGTGCGCGGCATGGCCGAGGAAGGCAACGTCTACACCGGCTTTCTCTATGCAGGGCTGATGATCGACAAGGCCGGTCAGCCCAAGGTCATCGAGTTCAACTGCCGCTTCGGCGACCCGGAAACCCAGCCGATCATGGTGCGCCTGGAAAGCTCCCTGGTGCTGCTGGTCGAGGCCGCGCTGGCCAGGGCGCTGGACAAGGTCGAAGCGCAGTGGGACCCACGCCCGACGGTCGGCGTGGTGCTCGCCGCCGGCGGCTACCCGGGCGACTACGCCAAGGGCGACGTGATCGAGGGCCTGGATGCCGCGGCCGCGATGGAGGGCAAGGTCTTCCACGCCGGCACCGCGCTGAACGCCGCGGGCGAGGTGGTCACCGCCGGTGGCCGCGTGCTCTGCGCCACGGCGATCGGGCACAGCGTGGCGGATGCCCAGCAGCAGGCCTATCGCCTGGCGAAGCAGATCAGCTGGAACGGCTGCTTCTACCGCAGCGACATCGGCTACCGTGCCATCGCACGCGAACAGGCTGACGAATAGCAGCGATCTGCAACGAAAAAGGCGGCCCGGTGGCCGCCTTTTTTCGTAGTGGCGTGGTCAACTACCTGACTATAATCGCGGCAATATCTGAAAGGACCTCGACCGTGACGCGGCTCTGGATCGCCATCGCCTTCATCTGCAGCCTGCTGCCCTGGTATGCCGGTACGGCGTCGGCGCAGGTGGTGGAAACCCCGGCAGCGGCGCTGGCGTCGGACTGGCAGATCCTGATCGACGATTCGGAGCAGCTCAAGCTCGAGGAAGTCATCGCCCAGCGCAGCCAGTTCAAGTCGCTGGGCCGGGAATCCTTCAGCATGCCCGCCGGCGAGCGCGCCATCTGGCTGCGCATCGAAACCCCCGCGCTGACCGACGTCCACTGGCTCTGGCTGTACGCCCCGCGGGTCAAGTACCTCGACTTCTATCGCCTGCGCGACGGCCAGCTGGAGCGCCACGAGCACACCGGCGAATCCATGCCGATGGCGGCCAGCACGCTGTCGTCTAACAGCTACCTGTTCGTCCTGCCGAATGACGGCAGCGTGCGCGAAACCTATATCCGCATGACTTCCAGCCACCCGCTGATGGTGTGGCTGAAGACCCTCGACAGCAGCGGCGTGGTCGACCTGGAACGTCCCGCCTACCTGTTCGGCACGCTGTTCGGCGCGCTCGGCCTGCTGATGCTCTACAACCTCTTCCGCCTGGCCAACAACCGCGGCTTCGGCAACCTCTGGCTCAGCGGCTTCCACGCCTTGCTGCTGCTCAATGCGCTGGCCGAGTTCGGCGTGCTCGGCTACTGGCTGCCGAAAACCGGCAGCGGCTACAGCCTGGCGCTCTGCGCGGACATGGCGACGCTGGCCGCCGCCATCTGCCTGCTCGGCTTCATCCATTCGTTCTTCCGCAATACCCGTGTCGGCGAGGGCCTGAACTGGCTACCGATGGCCGGGATCATCGTCATCAGCGGCGTCGCCGCGGTGATCCTGCTTACCCGCGAGCTGTGGTACAGCGGCCTGATCAACCTGCTGATCCTGCTCGCCGCCGCCTGCGCGCTGATCACCGCCGCCTATCACCTGCGCCGTGGCTATCGCCCGGCGCGGCTGGTGGTACTGGCGGCCGGGACCTTCACCCTGGTGTTCCTGGCGCTGACGCCGATGCTCTTCGGCTTCGTGCAGATGAGCCCCGGCTGGCTGGAAATCATCCTGTTCGGCAGCGCCGCGTTCTGCGGCCTGCTGCTCAGCCTGTCGCTCAGCGATCGCCAGCGCCAGTTGAGGGCCGACCGCCTGACCGAGCACACCGCGCTGGCGGTGAGCGGCGCCGAGCTGCGCGCCAAGGCCGAGTTCCTGGCGAAAATCAGCCACGAGATCCGCACACCGATGAATGGCGTGCTGGGCATGACCGAACTGCTGCTCGGCACCCCGCTGTCGGCGAAGCAGCGCGACTACGTGCAGACCATCCACAGCGCCGGCAACGAGCTGCTCGGCCTGATCAACGAGATTCTCGACATCTCGCGCCTGGAGTCCGGGCAGATCGAACTGGACGACGTGCAGTTCGACCTCAACGCCCTGCTCGACGATTGCCTGGACATCTTCCGCGCCAAGGCCGAGCAGCAGCAGGTCGAGCTGATCAGCTTCATCCAGCCGCAGGTGCCGAGGGTGATCAGCGGAGACCCGACGCGCCTGCGCCAGACCCTGCTGAGCCTGCTGGACAACGCCTTCAAACAGACCGACGAGGGCGAAATCCTTCTCGTCGTCGCGCTCGATACCAGCGGCGAGCAGACCCGCCTGCGCATCGCCGTGCAGGACAGCGGCCGGCCGCTGCAGAGCGAAGACCGCGAGGCATTGCTCAACGCGGAACTGCACAGCCGCGACTTCCTGGCCGCGACCCGCGTCGGCGGGCGCCTCGGGTTGATCATTTCGCGCCAGCTGGTGCGCCTGATGCAGGGCGAGTTCGGCGTGCAGAGCGGCGGCCAGCAGGGCAACACCCTGTGGCTGACGCTGCCGCTAGATCCCGAGCGCCTGGAGCAGCCGCCCGCCGACCTGGAAAGCCCGCTGCTCGGCGCACGCCTGCTGGTGGTCGACGACAACGACACCTGCCGCAAGGTGCTGATGCAGCAATGCACCGTGTGGGGCCTGCAGGTCAGCGCGGTGGCCTCGGGCAAGGAGGCGCTGGCGCTGCTGCGCACCAAGGCGCACCTGCGCGACTACTTCGACGTGGTCCTGCTCGATCAGGACATGCCCGGAATGACCGGCCTGCAACTGGCGACCAAGATCAAGGAAGACCCCAGCCTCAACCACGACATCCTGCTGATCATGCTCACCGGCATCAGCAACGCGCCGAGCAAGATCATCGCGCGCAACGCCGGGATCAAACGCATCCTCGCCAAGCCGGTCGCCGGCTATGCGCTGAAGACCACCCTCGCCGACGAACTCGCGCAACGCGGCAAGAGCGCGGCCCCGAGCGAGGCGCCTGACGTGCCGGCGCTGGACGTGCCGAGCGACTTCCGCATCCTCGTCGCGGAAGACAACAGCATTTCCACCAAGGTCATCCGCGGCATGCTGAACAAGCTCAACCTGGAGCCGGACACCGCCAGCAACGGCGAGGAAGCGCTCAGCGCGATGAAGACCAGGCACTACGACCTGGTGCTGATGGACTGCGAGATGCCGGTCCTCGACGGCTTCTCCGCCACCGAGCAACTGCGCGAATGGGAGACCCGGGAGGGCCGCCGGCGCACGCCGATCGTCGCCCTCACCGCGCACATCCTGGTCGAGCACAAGGAACGCGCGCGCAAGGTCGGCATGGACGGCCACATGGCCAAGCCGGTGGAGCTGTCGCAACTGCGCGAGATGATCCAGCAATGGGTCGGCGCCAGGCAGAGCAGCCATGCCGAAGGCAGCGCGCTGATCGAGTAAGCGTTCCGCGCCGCCAACCCCGCCTTTTTATACTCCTGCCGAGAACCCGCATGTCTGCCGCGCTGTTCAGTCTCTACCTCAAGTTGCTGGTGCTCTACAGCCCGTTCTTCGTGCTGTCCTGCTTCATCGGCATGACCCGCGGCTACACGCTGAAAGAGCGCAAGCGGCTCGCCTGGCGCGTCGCCAGCGGGGTGTTCGTCGCCAGCATGCTGCTCTATCTGTTCGGCACGCACATCTTCGTGCTGTTCGGCATCACCATCGACGCCTTCCGCATCGGCGCCGGCAGCGTGCTGTTCATCTCGGCGCTGGGCATGGCCCAGGGCAAATCCGTGGTGCAGAGCGACAACCTGCAGCAGGACGTGACCATCGTGCCGCTGACCATCCCGATCACCGTCGGCCCCGGCACCATCGGCGCGCTGCTGGTGATGGGCGCCAGCCAGCCGCACTGGAACGACAAGCTGCTGGCGGTGGGCGGCATCTTCCTCGCCAGCGTCACCGTCGGCATGGTGCTGTTCCTCTCCGGACGCTTCGAGCGCCTGCTCGGCGAGCAGGGGCTGCAGATCGTCAGCCGCCTGATGGGGCTTTTTGTCTGCGCGCTGGCGGCGCAGATCATCTTCACCGGCGTGAAGAACTACCTTTCGCTCTGATTTGGTGCAATCCGGCACCCATGCGTTTTTCACGGTCGCGCGCGCGCACCACGACGGACCGCTGAAAATCGACTACCGCCTGCCTGCCGGAATGACCAAGCCGCTTCAAATCAAGGGTTTGCACGCCTTGGCACGGATGCTGCGATTGCTGCGTTGACGAATTGACGCAGGCGCGAGCCGGGAGCGTCGTTTCGCGAACAACGATGCGCATGGACCCAGCCACGGAGTCGCACCCTAATGAAACGCCGTCCCTTTCTGAAATCCACACTCGCTGCCAGTGCCCTTGTGCTCAGCGGGCTGTTTCCGTTCACCGCACACGCCGCCGACACCATCAAGGTCGGCATCCTGCATTCCCTTTCCGGCACCATGGCGATCTCCGAGACCTCGCTGAAAGACATGGCGCTGATGACCATCGACGAGATCAACGCCAAAGGCGGCGTGCTCGGCAAGAAACTCGAGCCGGTGGTCGTCGACCCGGCGTCCAACTGGCCGCTGTTCGCCGAGAAGGGCCGCCAGTTGCTGACGCAGGACAAGGTGGCCGTGACCTTCGGCTGCTGGACCTCGGTGTCGCGCAAATCGGTACTGCCGGTCTATGAAGAACTCAACGGCCTGCTGTTCTACCCCGTGCAGTACGAAGGCGAAGAGATGTCGCCGAACGTGTTCTACACCGGTGCGGCGCCGAACCAGCAGGCGATCCCGGCCGTCGAGTACCTGATGAGCGAGGATGGCGGCGCTGCCAAGCGTTTCTTCCTGCTCGGCACCGACTACGTCTACCCGCGCACCACCAACAAGATTCTGCGCAGCTTCCTGCACAGCAAGGGCGTCGCCGACAAGGACATCGAAGAGGTCTACACCCCGTTCGGCCACAGCGATTACCAGACCATCGTCGCCAACATCAAGAAGTTCGCCGCCGGCGGCAAGACCGCCGTGGTCTCCACCGTCAACGGCGACTCCAACGTGCCGTTCTACAAGGAACTGGCCAACCAGGGCATCGAAGCCACCGACATCCCGGTGGTCGCCTTCTCGGTCGGCGAGGAAGAACTGCGCGGCATCGACACCAAGCCGCTGGTGGGGCAACTGGCCGCCTGGAACTACTTCCAGTCCGTGGATAACCCGGTGAACGAGAAATTCGTCGCCGCCTGGAAGGCCTACGCCAAGGCCAAGAAACTGCCGAACGCCGACACCGTGGTCACCAACGACCCGATGGAAGCCACCTACGTCGGCATCCACATGTGGGCGCAGGCGGTCGAGAAGGCCGGCACCACCGACGTCGACAAGGTGCGCGACGCCATGGCCGGGCAGACCTTCGCCGCGCCGGACGGCTACACCATCAAGATGGACGAGAAGAACCACCACCTGCACAAGCCGGTGATGATCGGCGAAGTCCAGGAAGACGGGCAGTTCTCGGTGGTCTGGCAGACCGAAGGCCCGGTGCGCGCCGAGCCCTGGAGCCCCTACATCGAAGGCAACGACAAGAAGCCTGACCACCCGATGAAGAGCAACTGATCCAGGCGCACCCTCTGCAGGAGCGAGCGCGCTCGCCGGCGCCCGTTCCTGCAGCGTCCGTGTTCATTCCGCCCGGCCCACGCTCCCGTGGCCGGGCAGGATGACCGTGATCCGAAGGACACCGATATGCCCTCTGCCGTCCACCGCCTAATCCTGGCCTGCCTGCTCCTGCTCCCCGCAGCGGCGCATGCCGGAGATGCCACCGATTTCGTCGCCGCCAATCCGTCCGCGCAGGCCAGCCTGCTGGAACGATGGGCCGCGCAACCCGATCCGGCCCGCCTGCCGCTGATCGAGGCGCTGCAGGATGGCCGCCTGGCCGCCGACAGCGCGAAAGTCCCGTTCATCGAGGAGAACGGCGCCTTCCGGGCCGCCGAAGGCAATGCCGTACCGGCCGACGCGCCACGCAAGCTGCGCCTGAACAACCGCCTGCGCGGCCTCGCCAACACCGCCCTGGCCAGCCACCGGCTGCTCGCCGAGGACGCCGGCCTGCGCCTGGCCGCCGCCGAGCAACTGCAGAAGAGCGCTCGCCCGGAGCAACTCGGCCTGCTCAACCAGCGCGTCGCCGCGGAACAGGACGACGCCGTGCGCGATGCCCTGAGCCTGGCGCTGGCCAACCTGCAACTGGTCGACCCGGACCCTGCCGTGCGCCTGGCCGCCGTGCGCCTGCTTGGCGAAACCGGCCAGCCGCTGGCGCGCACGCGCCTCGAAACGCTGCTCGACCCGGCCGTGGAACAGGACGCCGGCGTGCGCACCGCGGCGCAAACCAGCCTGTCGCAGGTCAAACGCAAACTGCTGATCGGCGAACTCATCGGCCAGGCGTTCTCCGGCATGAGCCTGGGCTCGATCCTGCTGCTCGCCGCCCTCGGCCTGGCGATCACTTTCGGGCTGCTCGGGGTGATCAACATGGCCCACGGCGAGATGCTGATGCTCGGCGCCTACTCCACCTACGTGGTCCAGCTGCTGTTCCAGCGCCTGGCCCCCGACGCCCTGGCGTTCTACCCGCTGGCAGCGCTGCCGGTGGCGTTCTTCGTCACCGCGGCGATCGGCATGGCGCTGGAACGCACGGTGATCCGCCACCTCTACGGCCGCCCGCTGGAAACCCTGCTGGCCACCTGGGGCATCAGCCTGATGCTGATCCAGCTGGTGCGCATCGTCTTCGGCGCGCAGAACGTCGAGGTCGCCAACCCGTCCTGGTTGTCCGGCGGCGTGCAGGTGCTGCCCAACCTGGTGCTGCCGTACAACCGCATCGTGATCATCGGTTTCGCCCTGTTCGTGGTGGCGCTGACCTGGCTGCTGCTGAACAAGACCCGCCTGGGGCTGAACGTCCGCGCGGTGACGCAGAACCGCAACATGGCCGCCTGCTGCGGCGTCGCCACCGGCCGCGTGGACATGCTCGCCTTCGGCCTCGGCTCGGGCATCGCCGGCCTCGGCGGCGTGGCGCTGTCGCAGATCGGCAACGTCGGCCCGGACCTCGGCCAGAGCTACATCATCGACTCCTTCCTGGTGGTGGTGCTCGGCGGCGTCGGCCAGCTGGCCGGCAGCGTGCTGGCCGCGTTCGGCCTGGGCATCGCCAACAAGATCCTCGAACCGCAGATCGGCGCCGTGCTGGGCAAGATCCTGATCCTCGCGCTGATCATCCTGTTCATCCAGAAGCGCCCGCAGGGGCTCTTCGCGCTGAAAGGACGGGTGATCGATTGATGGCCAGCCCGAACGCTCTCCAGATCGCCAGCGCGCCGCTGAACAACGCCTCGTGCCCCGCCCGGCGCGCGACCGCCATTCAACAAGGACACCGTCGATGAACCAGCCGCTCGCGCTCACCGCCGCGCAGAAAGCCGGCCCGCGCCTGACCCTCGCAGCGCTCGGCGCGGTGCTGGCGATCCTCGTCGCCCTGCCGCTGCTTTCGCTGCTGCCGGCGGACAACCCGCTGCAGGTCTCCGCCTACACCCTGACGCTGGTCGGCAAGATCCTCTGCTACGCCATCGTCGCCCTCGCCCTCGACCTGGTGTGGGGCTATGCCGGGCTGCTGTCGCTCGGCCACGGCCTGTTCTTCGCCCTCGGCGGCTATGCCATGGGCATGTATCTGATGCGCCAGACCGCCGGCGACGGCCTGCCGGCCTTCATGGGCTTCCTCGCCTGGACCGAGCTGCCCTGGTACTGGTACGGCACCTCCAGCTTCCTCTGGTCGATGTGCCTGGTGGTGCTGGCGCCGGGTCTGCTGGCGCTGGTGTTCGGCTTCTTCGCCTTCCGCTCGCGGATCAAGGGCGTTTACTTCTCGATCATGACCCAGGCGCTGACCTTCGCCGGCATGCTGCTGTTCTTCCGTAACGAGACCGGCTTCGGCGGCAACAACGGCTTCACCGGCTTCTCCACCCTGCTCGGCTTCGGCATCACCGCGCCGGGCACCCGCGCGGTGCTCTTCCTCGCCACCGTGGCGCTGCTGGTGATCAGCCTGGCGCTGGGCTGGGGGCTGGCGCGAAGCAAGTTCGGCCGGGTGCTCACCGCGCTGCGCGATGCCGAGAACCGGCTGATGTTCTGCGGCTACGATCCGCGCGGCTACAAGCTGTTCGTCTGGGTGCTGTCCGCCGTGCTCTGCGGCCTGGCCGGCGCGCTCTACGTGCCGCAGGTGGGCATCATCAACCCCAGCGAGATGGCCCCGACGCAGTCCATCGAGGCCGCCGTGTGGGTCGCCCTCGGCGGGCGCGGCACGCTGATCGGCCCGCTGCTCGGCGCCGGCATCGTCAACGGCATGAAGAGCTGGTTCACCGTGGCCTTCCCGGAGTACTGGCTGTTCTTCCTCGGCGCCCTGTTCATCATCGTCACGCTGTTCCTGCCCAAAGGCGTCATCGGCCTGCTGCGCCGCAAGGGAGAACAGTGATGCATGCCACCCCCGGACACTTCATGCTCGAACCCGCCTACGACCCGAACAGCGGCACCGGCACCGGCCGCGATGCGATCGGCCTCGGTCGCGCCTCCGGCCCCGGCCTGGACGTGCGCCACGGCACCCTCCTGACCCTGGAAGACATCAACGTCAGCTTCGACGGCTTCAAGGCGCTGCGCGATCTGACCCTGTACATCGGCGTCGGCGAACTGCGCTGCATCATCGGCCCCAACGGCGCGGGCAAGACCACCCTGATGGACGTGATCACCGGCAAGACGCGCCCGGACAGCGGCCAGGCGTTCTTCGGCGAAAGCCTCGACCTGACCGAGATGAGCGAGGTGCAGATCGCTCAGGCCGGGATCGGTCGCAAATTCCAGAAGCCCACGGTGTTCGAGGCGCTCTCGGTGTTCGAGAACCTGGAGCTGGCGCAGAACGCCGACAAGTCGGTGTGGGCCAGCCTGCGTGCACGCCTTTCCGGCGAGCAGCGCGAGCGCATCGAGGACGTGCTCACCACGATCAAGCTGGACGCCTCGCGCCAGCGTCCGGCCGGGTTGCTTTCCCACGGGCAGAAGCAGTTCCTCGAGATCGGCATGCTGCTGGTGCAGGACCCGCAACTGCTGCTGCTCGACGAGCCGGTGGCGGGCATGACCGACGCCGAAACCGAATTCACCGCCGAGCTGTTCAAGGGCCTCGCCGGCAAGCACTCGCTGATGGTGGTGGAGCACGACATGGGCTTCGTCGGCAGCATCGCCGACCACGTCACCGTGCTGCACCAGGGCCACGTGCTCGCCGAAGGCTCGCTGGAGCAGGTGCAGGCGGACGAGCGGGTGATCGAGGTTTACCTCGGCCGCTGAGCCTTCGGTGCGCATGGCGCACCCTACACGCCCGGCGTCTCCCGTAGGGTGCGCCGCGCGCCGAATGGAATACCGGAGCGTGGATGACGCCGTCTTTCATCCACCGAAACAGCGCGCGGTGGATCGATGAAGCGCGATCCACCCTACGACACTGAGCCCTGGTGCGCATGGCGCACCCTACGCGCGCAGCCTCTCCCGTAGAGTGCGCCGCGCGCACCGAATGGAATACCGGAGCGTGGATGACGCCGTCTTTCCTCCACCGAAACAGCGCGCGGTGGATGGATGAAGCGCGATCCACCCTACGACACTGAGCCCTGGTGCGCATGGCGCACCCTACGTGCGCGGCCTCTCCCGTAGGGTGCGCCGCGCGCGCCGAATGGAATACCGGAGCGTGGATGACGCCGTCTTTCATCCACCGAAACAGCGCGCGGTGGATCGATGAAGCGATCCACCCTACGACACTGAGCCCAGGTGCGCATGGCGCACCCTACGCGCGCGGCCTCTCCCGTAGGGTGCGCCGCGCGCACCGAATGGAACCACCGGGCGGACGACACCGCCCTCCTTTTCAAGGACATCCACATGCTGCAAGTCGACCAACTCCACCAGTACTACGGCGGCAGCCACATCCTGCGCGGGCTGAGCTTCGAGGCGAAGATCGGCGAGGTCACCTGCCTGCTGGGGCGCAACGGGGTCGGCAAGACCACCCTGCTGAAATGCCTGATGGGCCTGATCCCGTCCCGGCAGGGCGTGGTGAACTGGAACGGCAAGCCGATCACCGGCTTCAAGACGCACCAGCGGGTCAACGCCGGCATCGCCTACGTGCCGCAGGGACGCGAGATATTCCCGCGCCTGACGGTCGAGGAGAACCTGCTGATGGGCCTGTCGCGGTTTCCCGGCAGCGAGGCGAAGCGCGTGCCGCCGTTCATCTACGAGCTGTTCCCGGTGCTGGAGGAAATGAAGGCCCGCCGCGGCGGCGACCTGTCCGGCGGCCAGCAGCAACAACTGGCCATCGGCCGCGCGCTCGCCAGCAAGCCGAGCCTGCTGATCCTCGACGAACCGACTGAAGGCATCCAACCCTCGGTGATCAAGGAGATCGGCGTGGTCATCAGGAAACTCGCCGCGCGCGGCGACATGGCGATCCTGCTGGTGGAGCAGTTCTACGACTTCGCCGCCGAGCTGGCCGACCAGTACCTGGTGATGTCGCGCGGCGAGATCGTCCAGCAGGGCCGCGGCGAAACCATGGAGGCCGATGGCGTGCGCGGGCTGGTCGCCATCTGAGTTTTCCCGTAGGTTTGTCGTGCTTCGCCAGGCGCCGGCAATGAAACGGGCCAGCGCTCTGGCCCAGGACTTTCAGCCCGCCGCGACAGACCACCAACGTACCAAGAAGCGCATGAACGCAACGATCACCCCCGCCCTCTTCACCCCCAGCTGGCACGCCGAGCTGGAGCTGGGCTATGCCCGCGCCGGCGACGCCACGCGCCCGGTGATGCGCCGCCACGCCGGCCCGCTGCGGGTGCAGAAGCACCTGTATGCCGAAGGCCCGGAAGTCTGCCAGCACATCATCGTCCACCCGCCGGGGGGTATCGCCGGCGGTGATCGCCTGGACATCCGCGCCTGCATCGGCGAGGGCGCCTGGGCGCAGTTGACCAGCCCCGGCGCCGCCAAGTGGTACCGCGCGGCCGGCGCCGCCTACCAGGAGCTGCAGTTGCGGGTGGAAGCCGGCGCGACCCTGGAGTGGTTGCCGCAGGAGACCATCGTCTACTCCGGCGCCCGCGCCGAACTGAGCACGCGCATCGAGCTGGCTGGCGACGCGCGGCTGTTCTACTGGGACATGGTCGCCCTCGGCCGCCCGGCCGCCGACGAACGCTTCGCCGAGGGCCACTTCCAGGCGCGCCTGGACATTCTGCGCGATGGCCAGCCGCTCTGGCATGAACGCCAGCGCGTGACCGGCGGCGACGGCCTGCTCGATTCGCCGGTCGGCCTCGACGGCCACCCGGTGTTCGCCACCCTGATCGTCACCGGCGAGATCGACGCCGAATTGCTCGAACGCTGCCGCGACCTGCCTTCGCGCGTGCGCGGCGACCTCACCCAACTGCCCGGCCTGATCGTTGCACGCTGCCTGGCCCACGAAGCGCTGCACGCCCGCGCCTGGCTGATCGACCTCTGGCGCCTGCTGCGTCCGGCGCTGCTCGGCCGCACGGCCGTTCCCCCTCGAATCTGGAGCACCTGATGGACCTTTCACCGCGCGACAAAGACAAGCTGCTGATCTTCACCGCCGGGCTGGTGGCCGAACGCCGCCTGGCCCGTGGCCTGAAGCTCAATTACCCGGAAGCCATGGCGCTGATTTCCGCCGCCCTGCTCGAGGGCGCGCGCGACGGCCGCAGCGTCGCCGAGCTGATGCACTTCGGCACCACCCTGCTCAGCCGAGACCAGGTGATGGAAGGCGTGCCGGAAATGATTCCGGAAATCCAGGTGGAAGCGACCTTCCCCGACGGCACCAAACTGGTGACCGTGCACCAACCCATCGCCTGATCGAAGGACGACCGCCGTGATCATCCGCGACGCCCTCGATGCCGACCTGCGCGGCATCCGCGACATCTACAACGACGCCGTGGCCAACACCACGGCGATCTGGAACAACTACGCGGTCGATCTCGACAACCGCCGCGCCTGGCTGGCCGACCGCACCGCCCTGGGTTTCCCGGTGCTGGTCGCGGTGAACGACGAAGGCGGCGTCCTCGGCTATTCCAGCTACGGCACCTGGCGCGCCTTCGACGGCTTTCGCCAGACCGTCGAACACTCGGTCTACGTGCGCAGCGACCAGCGCGGCCAGGGCCTGGGGCCGAAGCTGATGCAGGCGCTGATCGAGCGCGCGCGCGAATCCGGGCTGCACGTAATGGTCGCCGCCATCGAGAGCGGCAACGCCGCCTCGATCCGCCTGCACGAGCGCCTGGGCTTCGTCACCACCGGGCAGATGCCGCAGGTCGGACAGAAGTTCGGCCGCTGGCTCGACCTCACCTTCATGCAACTCCTCCTTTCCCCCGCTACGGAGCAGCCCCGATGATCCCAGGCGAATACCAGATCCAGCCCGGCGAGATCGAAATCAACGCCGGCCGCCGCACCCTCAGCCTGAACGTCGCCAACAGCGGCGACCGGCCGATCCAGGTCGGCTCCCACTTCCATTTCTTCGAGACCAACGACGCGCTGACCTTCGACCGCGCGGCCAGCCGCGGCATGCGCCTGAACATCCCGGCCGGCACCGCGGTGCGCTTCGAGCCGGGGCAGAGCCGCGAGGTCGAACTGGTCGAACTGGCCGGCCAGCGCCGCGTGTTCGGCTTCGCCGGACGGGTGATGGGCGATCTGTAAGCCGCCAAGGATTCGTAGGGTGCGCCGTGCGCACCAGAGCCAATCGCGGTGCGCACGGCGCACCCTACAGGACACCTGCTCATGAAGATTTCCCGCCAAGCCTACGCCGACATGTTCGGCCCCACCGTCGGCGACAAGGTGCGCCTGGCCGACACCGACCTGTGGATCGAAGTGGAGAAGGACTTCACCACCTACGGCGACGAAGTGAAGTTCGGCGGCGGCAAGGTGATCCGCGACGGCATGGGCCAGAGCCAGCTGTGCGCCGCCGACGTGGTCGACACGGTGATCACCAACGCGCTGATCATCGACCACTGGGGCATCGTCAAGGCCGACGTCGGCCTCAAGGACGGCCGCATTGCCGCTATCGGCAAGGCCGGCAACCCGGACATCCAGCCCGACGTGAGCATCGCCATCGGCGGCGCCACCGAGGTCATCGCCGGCGAGGGCATGATCCTCACTGCCGGCGGCATCGACAGCCACATCCACTTCATCTGCCCGCAGCAGATCGAAGAAGCATTGATGAGCGGCACCACCACCATGATCGGCGGAGGCACCGGGCCGGCCACCGGCACCTACGCCACCACCGTGACCCCCGGCCCGTGGCACATGGCGCGGATGCTCCAGGCCGCCGACGCCTTCCCGATGAACATCGGCTTCACCGGCAAGGGCAACGTCTCGCTGCCCGAGCCGCTGATCGAGCAGGTCAAGGCCGGCGCCATCGGCCTCAAGCTGCACGAGGACTGGGGCACCACGCCGGCAGCCATCGACAACTGCCTGTCGGTCGCCGACCAATACGACGTGCAGGTGGCGATCCACACCGACACGCTGAACGAGTCCGGCTTCGTCGAAACGACCCTGGGCGCGTTCAAGGGCCGCACCATCCACACCTATCACACCGAGGGTGCCGGCGGCGGCCACGCGCCGGACATCATCAAGGCCTGCGGCTTCCCCAACGTGCTGCCCAGCTCGACCAACCCGACCCGGCCGTTCACCCGCAACACCATCGACGAGCACCTGGACATGCTGATGGTCTGCCATCACCTTGACCCGAGCATCGCCGAGGACGTCGCCTTCGCCGAAAGCCGCATCCGTCGCGAGACCATCGCCGCCGAGGACATCCTCCACGACCTCGGCGCCTTCAGCATGATCAGCTCCGACAGCCAGGCCATGGGCCGCGTCGGCGAGGTGATCACGCGCACCTGGCAGACCGCGGACAAGATGAAGAAGCAGCGCGGCGCACTGCCCGAGGACGGCGCCGGCAACGACAACTTCCGGGTCAAGCGCTACATCGCCAAGTACACCATCAACCCGGCGATCACCCACGGCATCAGCCACGAGGTCGGCTCCATCGAGGTCGGCAAATGGGCCGACCTGATCCTCTGGCGCCCGGCATTCTTCGGCGTCAAGCCGACGCTGATCCTCAAGGGCGGGGTCATCGCGGCCAGCCTGATGGGCGACGCCAACGCCTCGATCCCGACCCCGCAACCGGTGCACTACCGGCCGATGTTCGGCAGCTATGGCGGCTCGCTGCACGCCAGCAGCCTGACCTTCATCAGCCAGGCCGCTGCGGACGCCGGCGTACCGCAGCAACTCGGCCTGCAGAAGAAGATCGGCGTGGTCAAGGGCTGCCGCACGGTGCAGAAGAAGGACCTGATCCACAACGACTACGCGCCGAGCATCGAGGTCGACCCGCAGAACTACCAGGTCAAGGCCGACGGCCAGCTGCTCTGGTGCGAGCCGGCCGAGGTGCTGCCGATGGCGCAGCGCTACTTCCTGTTCTGAGGCCCGCGACCACGACCGCCCCATGTCGGTCGTGGTCCGGCGCCGCCGCGCAATCGCTCGCCAGCCGAACGCTTGCGGCCCGTCGGGTTCTGTATCTGTGCAGGTTGTTTCCTGGACCCCACGAACGGACGGAGAAAAACAATGACCCTCAAATACGCTCTCGCCGCCACCGCCCTGGCCTTTTCCGGCGTCACCTTCGCCGCGCCACCCGCGATGGAGAAGGGCGGCATGCTGGTCGATGCCAAAGGCATGACCCTCTACACCTACGACAAGGACACCAAGGACATCTCCAAATGCAGCGGACCCTGCGCGGAAAACTGGCCGCCGCTGATGGCCGATGCCGACGCCAAGCCCGATGGCCAGTGGACCTTGGCCAAGCGCGAGGACGGCACCCTGCAGTGGGCCTACGCCGACAAGCCGCTGTACACCTTCGCCAAGGACAAGCCGGGCGAGATGAACGGCGATGGCAAGGGCGGAGTCTGGCACATGGCCAAACCCTGACGTCCACACCGCGCCGGGCACTTTTCGCAGCCCGGCGCACCCTTCCGCCCCCGCCTGGCGATCACCACCCGGAGCGTCTGCGCCAGACGGGCCGAACCTCACGAAGCGAGCCGCCCCCATGAGCAACCTCTACGAAATTCCCGTCACCTCCATCGATGGCACCACGCAGACCCTAGAACCGTACAAGGGCAAGGTGCTGCTGGTGGTCAACGTCGCCTCCAAGTGCGGGCTGACGCCGCAGTACGAAGGCCTGGAGAAGCTCTACGAGAGCAAGCATGCCGCCGGCCTCGAAGTGCTCGGTTTCCCGGCCAATGACTTCCTCGGACAGGAGCCGGGCAGCGAAGAAGAGATCAAGGCATTCTGCAGCCTGACCTACGACGTGAAATTCCCGCTGTTCGCCAAGATTTCCGTGGTCGGCGATGGCCAGCACCCGCTGTACCAGGCCCTCACCCGCGCGCTGCCGGACGCCACCGGCGAAGGCCCGATGCGGGAAAAACTCAAGGGCTACGGCATCCAGGCCAATCCGGTGCCGGAGGTGCAGTGGAACTTCGAGAAATTCCTCATCGGTCGCAACGGCCGCGTCGCCGCTCGCTTCGCACCCGACGTCACCGCGGACGACCCGCGCCTGGTCGAAGCCGTGGACGCGGAACTGGCGAAATCCGCCTGATCGGCGCGGCGGGCGAGCCAGCCTCGCTCGCCGCCATTTCTATATACACAACCACACAGTAAACACCTAATTGTCGGATCAACGACAATCAAGGCGGTCTTTTCCTGCATTAATACAAATAAATTTAACCCATAAAATCATAGGCTTGAATGGAAAAAGGAAAGCTGGAAGCGTTCTTGCTCTGTCCGTGACGCTCAACCGGGCGCATCGGAAATTCGCTATATAGCCGTCATAGCCGTCTACCCAGGCGAGTGCGAATCGGCACCCTGCATCATCCGGAACTCGTAGACCGAACGATCCGCCACAGAGCCGGACGCGAGGCGAGCGGTGACGATGCAGGCACCGCCTCCTCCTAGCGCCCCGAGCCCACACCCACGACATCGCAACGGAGCGCACCCATGAAGATCCAATCCCTCAGCGCAGCCATAGCCCTCGGCCTGCTGGCCCAGCACGCCACGGCCGCCGGCTTCATCGAGGACAGCAAGGCCAGCCTTGGCCTGCGCAATTTCTATTACGACCTGAACACCAAGAACACCGCGGACAACCGGGCCGAAGCCAACGAATGGGGGCAGGGCTTCATCTTCAACTACGCCTCGGGCTTCACCGAAGGCACCGTCGGCTTCGGTCTGGACGTGGTCGGCCTGCTCGGCGTGAAGCTGGATTCGGGCGGCAACAGCCAGAACGGCGACAGCCGCCGTCCCGGCCAGCTGTTCCCGCTGGAGAGCAATGGCAAGGCCGTGGACGACTTCAGCAAGGCCGGGGTGACCGCCAAGCTGCGCGTCTCCAAGACCGAAGCGCGCATCGGCACCCTGCAACCGAAACTGCCGGTGGTGAACTTCAACGACGGTCGCCTGCTGCCGCAGCTGTTCGACGGCGGCCAGGTGACCTCGGCCGAGATCGACAACCTGACGCTGATCGCCGGCCAGCTGGAACACACCAAGACCCGCGCCTCCTCCAACGACGTCGGCCTGCGCATCGCCGGTGCCGCCTCGGTCGGTGGCGTGCAGGCGGACTCCAACCAGTTCCGCTACGCCGGCGCCGACTACAAGGTCTCCAAGGACCTGCTGCTGCAGTACTACTACGGCAACCTGGAAGACTTCTACAAACAGCACTTCCTCGGCCTGACCCACAGCTGGGCCATCGGCCCGGGCGCGCTGAAGACCGACCTGCGCTACTTCCACAGCGATTCCGACGGCAAGAACGGCAGCGTCGCCGGGCGTGCCGAAGGCTATCGCGGCCAGGGCGAAATCACTGCCGCCAACACGGTGAGCGGCACCGAGGTGGACAACGACACCTGGAGCGCCTTCCTCACCTACACCCTGGGCGGCCATGCGCTGAGCGGCGGCTACCAGCAGATCTCGGGCGACAGCGCCTTCCCGTTTCTCAACCAGGGCGACGGTTCCACCGCCTACCTGATCACCGACCGGCAGATCGGCAAGTTCCTCTCCGCCGGCGAGCGCACCTGGCTGGCGGAGTACAGCTATGACTTCGCCAAGCTCGGCGCGCCGGGGTTGAAGGCGTTCATCACCTACCTGTCGGGCGACAACATCGACGCCGTGGGCGGCGATCGCCAGGAATGGGAGCGCGATGTGCGTCTGGACTACACCCTGCAGAGCGGCGCCCTCAAGGGCCTCGGCTTCTCCTGGCGCAACGCCTCGCTGCGCGGCAACACCACCGCCAACGACCAGGACGAGAACCGCTTCATCGTCAGCTACACCCTGACGCTGCTTTAAGCGCCCGCCGCGCTCAACGCAACTGGCTGTCCTTGCTGCCCCGGCGGTTGTAGCCGCTGTGGGCGGCCTGCTCCTTGTCGTGCGCCGCCTGGCAGACCACACACAGGCGCACGCCCGGCACCGCGGCGCGACGCGCCTCGGGAATCTTGGCGTCGCACTCCTCGCAGTGGCTCAGGCTCTCGCCCTTCGCCAACTGGCTGCGTGCACGCTGCACGGCATCCTCGATGGTGCTGTCGATCTGTTCCTGCACCGCTCCGTCGTTCGCCCAACCGCTGGCCATGCTCACCTCCCGCTACGGGTTGCCGGACGATGCGCCCAGCGCCTTTCGCGGCGCCGTGGCATCGGCCGAAAATCTATCTACGCTGCACAGGTCGCCTGCCAGAATGTCGCAGGCCTGCTGATTCCCTGGAACTGGAAAAGGAACGCGCGCATGAACCTGAAGTACCTTCTCGCCGCTACGGCCCTGACGTTTTCCGGCGCCCTCCTGGCGGATGCGCCCGCCGCGATAAAGGACGGCATGCTGGTCGATGACAGCGGCATGACCCTCTACACCTACGACAAGGATTCCCACGGGAAATCCGTCTGCGTCGACAAGTGCGCGGAAAACTGGCCGCCCCTGCAGGCGGACATGGAGGCGGAAGCGGGCGGCGACTGGACGGCGATCGAGCGCAGCGACGAGACCATGCAGTGGGCCTACAAGGGCCGGCCGCTGTACACCTTCATGCAGGACAATGCACCGGGCGACATGAATGGCGAGGGCAAGGGCGGGGTCTGGCACATGGCCAAACCCTGACGCTCAGTGGCGCTTGCCGGACCTGTTGGGGTCGTTGGCCATGGCGTCCAGGCCGGTCGCCCGGTTACCGCTGACGTAGGGCCGCTTCTGCGCCACGTTGCCGGACCTCTCCTCCGTGTGCGGCGCGGGGCTGACGTTGCCGTTGGACTGTTCCTGCGACTGCGAGGGCTGGGCCGCATTGCCGGTGTCGCGATTGCCGTCGCGTTCGTGAGGCGTCGTTCGCGGGTTGGACATGTGAACCTCCGGCACCGAAGTGCCTGTCGCGGCGCGAAGGGCGCCACCTGCGAACATCGGAACCCGGCCACGCCCAATCGTGCGTCTCGCCCAGGCAATTCCCTCGAACCCGGCCCGCACTGGCGGTTATCCGCCAGAGGCGTGGCGTGCTTCCGCCAGGGCCGTGCGCGGAAAAGCGTCGGCCTACTCCTTGACGTCCATGTATTCGCGAGCCCAGATGCGGTACTCGTCCGGATGCGTGTACTTGTTCGACAGGGCCGAGGCCGAGAGGTCGCTGGCGTCGATCTGGCGCTGCTCGCGCAGGCAGTCGTAGGTCGCCTTGATCGCGGCGAAGTAGGCCGCGTGGCCGTTGACCACGATGCGCACGCCCAGTTCGGCCAGGCGCTTGCGGTCGCGCAGCTCGGGGTTGTCGTAGGTGACCAGCATCAGCGGCACGCTGAGGTGCTCGGAAACCTGCTGCAGGTGCTCGAAGTCGCGAATCCCGACCATGCAGATGCCGTCCGCGCCGGCCGCCTGGTAGGCCTGCACGCGGACGATCAGTTCTTCGGTGTCGAGCACGCCGGCGTTGGTCCGGGCAATGATGCTCAGCGCCGGATCGATGCGCGCCTCGAGGGCCGCGCGAATCTTGCCGACGCCCTCCTGCACCGAGATCAGGTCGGTGGACTTGTGCCCGAACTGCGCGGGCAGGAGGGTATCTTCGAGGGTCAGCGCGGCGATTCCGGCGCGCTCCAGCTCGGTCACCGTGCGCATCACGTTGAGCGCGTTGCCGTAGCCGTGGTCGGCATCGGCTATCACCGGCAGACGGGCGACCCGACCGATGCGCACCGCCTGCTCGACGAACTCGCTGAGGGTTATCAGGGCGAAGTCCGGTGCCGCCAGCACCTGCAGCGAGGCCACCGAGCCGCCAAGGATGCCAACCTCGAAGCCGAGGTCGGCGGCGATGCGCGCCGACATGGGGTCGAAGGTGGACGCCGTGCTGTAGCAGGAATCCGATTCCAGCAGCGCGCGGAACGCCGCGCGTAAATCGTGGTGAGAGGTTCTTTGCATGGGTTCAAGGCCAGTTCGGGATCTAGTTATCAATCGGCGCCACTTTAACAAAAGCGGGTTTGCTGCACGTCGCACGGGGGAATCCCGCAGGGGCGCAGGACCGATTGAGCGCGGCCAACGCGCGGTTCAGGCAATTTGCATGCATGAATCTTACCGTGTCATTCGGTCGCAGTGGCGAGCGTGGCAGACGACCCAGGTCAGTTTGCCAGCTTCGCACCAGCCGTTATGATGCCGGCCGCCCGACAGGCGGTCCCGCCGCCCTGCCCGCGGCGCGCCGTACCGCTCAGGGAGTGATACGACGAATACTTTGTCACATAGAGGACGGGGTCGCCGCTGGCGGCTTTCCGCCCAACCGGCGATCATCGGAACCCGACCAAAGCCTACCGAGCAGATGACTAAAGCGTACGCCGCCGCCCCCACCGAAGCGCCTGTATCCGACCGCAGCGTCGTCCAGGTCAGCCATACCGTCGAGGCCGACAGCCAGGCATACTCGCCGGCGGCCCGAGCGTGGCGCCTGCACGAACCCGCCCTGCGCCCAGCATCGGGATCTGGAAAACAATAATGATGAAAAAGAAGAGCGATCTGATCTGGACCCTCGTCGGCCTCGGCGCCGTCGTGCTGTCCTGCTATCTGCTCTACCACGAAGTGCGCAACATCTCGCTGGACGAGATCGCCGAGAGCCTCAAGGCGATTTCCGGGCACAACTGGGCGATGGCCGCCGCGGCAACCCTCGGCGCCTACTGCGCGCTGGCCTGGTACGACCGCATCGCCGTCGCCCACCTGGGCAAGCACATTTCCTGGTGGTTCATCACGCTCTGCTCGTTCACCACCTACGCCCTGGCGCACAACATCGGCGCCTCGGTGTTTTCCGGCGCCCTGGTGCGCTATCGGGCCTACCGCAGCAAGAACCTCTCGGCCCAGGAAATCGGCATCCTGATCGTCTTCTGCTCGTTCACCTTCATCCTCGGGGCGATTCTCGCCGGCGGCTGCGTGCTGATCGCCCGGCCGCAACTGATCGACCGCGTCACCGACGTCACTCCCTGGCTGTCGGTGGTCATCGGCCTGTTCCTGCTGGCGCTGGTGGCGCTCTACGTGCTCGGTTCCTGGCGCCAGTTCAAGCCGTGGACCTACGGCAAGCTGCGCCTGGAATACCCCCGATTGGGCATCGTCTTCCGCCAGTTGCTGGCCGGTCCGCTGGAGCTGGCGTGCGCGGCGGCGATCATTTATTTCGCCCTGCCGGAAGCCAACAATCCCGGTTATCTGGTGGTGCTAGGAGTGTTCCTCGCGTCCTTCTCGCTGGCGCTGCTCTCGCATGCGCCGGGCGGACTGGGCGTGCTCGAAGTGACCTTCCTGGCGGCGATGCCTGAGCTGCCAAAGGCCGACGTGCTGGCCGCGCTGATCGTTTTCCGCGGCCTCTACCTGCTGCTGCCGTTCGCCCTCTCGCTGTTCATCGTGCTGGGTTTCGAGTGGTCGCAATGGCGGCAGAAACGCCAGGCCGACGCCGCGCCCTGACGGCATGAGCCCGAATCCCTCCGGGCGATAACCGGGGGAAGCATTCGGCGCCGCTCTCGCATACACTGCGCGGCCGTTTTTTCCCGGTGAGCGCGCCCATGACCTTCTCAACTCCGGCCCGTGCCTGTGGCATCGACTTCGGCACCTCCAACTCCACCGTCGGCTGGCTGCGCCCCGGCGAGGAGTCGCTGATCGCCCTGGAGGACGGCAAGATCACCCTGCCGTCGGTGGTCTTCTTCAATTTCGAGGAGCGCCGCCCGGTGTTCGGCCGCCTGGCCCTGCACGAATACCTCGAAGGCTACGAAGGCCGCCTGATGCGCTCGCTGAAGAGCCTGCTGGGCTCCAAGCTGCTGAAGAGCGAAACCGCCGTGCTCGGCAGCGCACTGCCCTTCGAGTCGATCCTCGGGCTGTTCCTCGGCCAGCTCAAGCAACGCGCCGAAGCCCATGCCGGGCGCGAATTCGAGCAGGTGGTGCTGGGCCGCCCGGTGTACTTCGTCGATGACGACCCCCAGGCCGACAAGGAAGCCGAGGACACCCTGGTGCGGGTGGCGCACACCCTGGGTTTCAACGACGTGTCCTTCCAGTACGAACCGATCGCCGCGGCCTTCGACTACGAATCCGCCATCGAGCGCGAGGAGCTGGTGCTGATCGTCGACATCGGCGGCGGTACCTCGGACTTTTCGCTGGTGCGACTGTCGCCCGAGCGCCGCCAGGTCGCCGACCGGCAGAGCGACATCCTGGCCACCGGCGGCGTGCACATCGGCGGGACCGACTTCGACAAGCAGCTGAGCCTGCGCGGGGTGATGCCGCTGTTCGGCTACGGCAGCCGGATGAAGAGCGACGCGCCGATGCCCACCAGCGTGCACCTCAACCTGGCGACCTGGCACACGATCAACGCGGTGTACGCGCAGAAGTCGCAGCTGGCCTTGCAGAGCATGCGCTACGACGTCGCCGACCCGACCGGCATCGATCGCCTGATGCGCCTGATTTCGTTGCGCGCCGGCCACTGGCTGGCGATGCAGGTAGAGGAAAGCAAGATCGCCCTGACCGATGCCCTGGAGCACCGCATCGACCTCGGGCGGATCGAGGAGAATCTGGCGGCGGACTTCGACCGGCCGCTGTTCGAGCAGGCCATCGATCCGTTGCTCGAGCGCGTGCGCGGCAGCGTCGGCGAGCTGCTGGGCCGCGCGCAAGTCGGTGTGGAGCAGGTCGACACGGTGTTCTTCACCGGGGGTTCGAGCGGCATCCCGGCGTTGCGTCGCAGCGTGGCGGCGCTGTTGCCGAACGCCCGTCACGTCGAGGGCAACACCTTCGGCAGCATCGGCAGCGGCCTCGCGATCGAGGCGAAGAAGCGCTACGGCTGACCGGCCAGCTCAGTCCAGCGGCTGGATGCTGACGTCGCTGATGCCCACCACCGGCGCCAGCTCCACCAGTTCCTCGAGGACCAGATCGTCGTTCACCGCCAGGTTGTTCTTGCGTGCGAGCTCCTTCACCGCGTCGATGATCGGGATGTCGAGGTTCTCGATGACATCGGTGTGCGGCTCGCCCTGCAGGGTGTAGTGGATCTCGTAGTGCTCGCTCATGGCGCAATCCTCCGGGTCTACACAGGGTTGATCCCTGCGCGCCGGGGAATGTTCGGGATCTCCGCCGAGCGGTAGTGGCACCGCGCCCATCCTGGAGGAAGGACGGCGCGCGGCGCGGGGTTCAGAGGATCGGCTTGCCGCCGGTGACACCGATTCGGGTGCCGGAAATGTAGCTGGACTCGTCGGAGGCGAGCATGACGAAGGCCGGCGCCACTTCCACCGGTTGTCCCGGACGCCCCATCGGGGTTTCGCTGCCGAAGCTCTTCACATCGTCCTCGGGCATGGTCGAGACGATCAGCGGCGTCCAGACCGGGCCGGGCGCGACGCTGTTGGCGCGGATGCCCTTCTCGGCGAGCAGTTGGGCGAGGCCCGCGGTGAAGTTGGCGATGGCGCCCTTGGTCGCGGCATAGGCCAGCAGCGTCGGCTTGGGCATGTCCGAGTTGACCGACGTGGTGTTGATGATCGAACCGCCCTTGGGCATGTGCGGCACCGCTGCCTTGACGATGCGAAACATCGCCGTGATGTTTACGTCGAAGGTGTGCACCCATTCTTCGTCGGGAATCTCGTCGAGCGACGCGCGGCTCATCTGGAACGCGGCATTGTTCACCAGCACGTCGATCTTGCCGAACTCGGCGACCGTCTTTTCCACCAGGTGCAGGCACAGCTCGCGGTCGGCGAGGTCGCCCGGCAGCAGCAGCGCCTTGCGCCCCGCCTGCTCGACCAGCCGCGCGGTGTCATTGGCGTCCTCGTGCTCATCCAGATAGGCGATGGCGACGTTGGCCCCCTCGCGGGCGAAGGCGATCGCCACCGCGCGGCCAATGCCGCTGTCGGCGCCGGTGATCAGCGCCGTCTTGCCCATCAGCCGGCCGGAACCCTGATAGCTGTCCTCACCACAGTCCGGCAGCGGGTTCATGCGCCCCTGGCTGCCGGGGTTCTGCTGCGGCTGGCTGGCGAAGGGCGGAGTCGGATAATCGGTCATGGAAAGCTCCTGTCGGATTGGGAATACACCCAGTAACGACAGGAGCGTTTTTGCCGCAGTTCAGCCAAACCGGCGGGCGGTAGCAGAGCGCGGGCCGTCAGCAGCCGGCTTCGCGCAGACGCGCCGCATGCTCGAGATACAGCCCGACAGGGTCCACGCCGTCCGGCACGCGGCCGGAGAACTGGTTGATCAGGTCGAGGTGGTCCAGCGGGTAATCCGAGCGGATCACCTGGCCCAGGTGGGCGCTGAAACGTCCGACGAATCCGTCGTTCTGCCCGGCCTCGCGGACGAAGGTGCGCGACAGCGTCCGGCACATCGCCTGGCTCGGATCGAGACGGTTGCGGCCGCGGTCGGTGACGCCCGGCTGCAGCGTGCCAGCCCAGGAGTAGTAGCGCACGCCGTCCACTTCGTAGTCGCCCTCGCCGCCCCACACCGTGGGCACGCCCTGGGGAAAGCGCTGGTTGAACGACTGCATGCCGGCGCAGGTGAGCGCGCGGTGCGAGGCGATCCCGTCGAGCGGCAGATGCAGGCTGTACTCGTGGCTCTCGAACAGTTCCAGCATCCGCGCCACGCCATGCGCCGCGCGCGCCGCGAACTTCTCCCGACGACCGTTGTGCGGCAGTTTCTGCACCAGATAGTCGGCCAGCTCCGAGCCCTGGTTCGGCCCGCCGACACTGGTCACCGAGGCGACCCACTGCGGCCTGAGCGCCGCCGCGTAGCGCACCGTCAGCGCGCCCTGGCTGTGGCCGATCAGGTTGACCTTCTGCGCGCCGGTGGTGGCGAGGATCTCGCCAATGCGTTCGAGCAACTGCTCGCCACGCACCTCATTGCCGTTGAGCGACGACACCTTGGGGGTGAACACCTGCGCGCCCTGCTCGCGCAGCGCGGAATCGATGCCGTACCAGTAAGGACGCCCGGCCAGGCGAACGAAGCCGAGCAGGCCATGCACGAGAACGAGGGGATAGCGGGTGTGCGCGTCAGGCGGCATATGCGGACTCCTGTCGGCAGCGGCGACGCCGGTCGACGCTGCCGCGAAGGATCAGAACAACAGCTTGAAGAAGGCGATGACCACGATCAGGCCGATCAGAAAGATGATGCCGACTGTACTACCAAGAAACTTCAACATGAGCAGGATTCCTTTTCTGGGGTTCACTGTTGTGACCCCGGCCGCCGCGCGTAGGTTCGCCCGAATGCGGCAGAGGCGCTGCGCGGGTGCGGATCAAACCAAGCGGCGAACTACCGGCGAGGGTCATCGCTCCAAGCTCTGTCAGACACACATCATCCGCACAGGAATAATCCGCATGATCAAGCAGAGCCTCGCCTTCGCCGCCCTCCTTGCCACCCTCGGCGGCTGCGCCACCAACCCGGAAAACCCGGTCGATTACGTCACCTACCGGCACGAGCCGCTGGTCGAGCAGGTCAAGATCGGCATGACCAAGGAGCAGGCCCTCGCCCTCGGCGGCCCGGCGTCCAGCGAAATGGGCCGCACCGTGTATCCGGGCAGCTGCAACAACTATGTGCTCAACCACGACGGCAAGGAACAGCCCTACTACGTCGCTTTCGACGCCAACGACCGCGTCCAGGATAAGGGCTTCCTGACCTGCAAGGAAATGGAAACCAACGAGCGCACCAAGAACAAGCTGTAAGCCTGGCCGCCGCCATCCTCCGATGGCGGCTTCCCCTCCCGGACCGCGTCCTGCCGTCCGTCCAGCGATCCGAAACTTCGCCCCTGGCACCAGTCGAATTTCCTGAGCACCCGTGAAATCAGGAGAGCCGTCATGCCCCGTGGCGATAAATCCGACTACAGCGAAAAGCAGAAGCGCAAGGCCGAGCACATCGAGCAGAGCTACGAGCAACGCGGCCTGTCCAGCGATGAAGCCGAGGCGCGAGCCTGGGCCACGGTGAACAAGCAGTCCGGCGGTGGCGAGAAAAAAGGCGGCTCTGGCCAGGGCAAGAGCGAGACCGCCAAGCGCGCCGACCGCAAGGACTCCGCCCAACGGGCCGCCGCCGCGCGCAAGGGCGAGCCGGCCAGTCGTGGCCCGGCCAATCGTGGCCCGGCCAATCGAGGTTCGGCACAGTCGCGATCGCGTAGCGGCAGCACTTCCCTCACCGAGATGACCCGCGACGAACTGATGAAGCGTACCCGCGAGCGCGATGTGCGCGGACGTTCGAGCATGCGCAAGGCGGAGTTGATCCGCGCCCTCAGCTGAACCTGGAGACTGCCATGACCCCCGACTCGCCCCGCGACAGACCGGACCCGACCCAGCCGAAAGTCACCCCGGACAACGCCCACAACCCGTTGCCGCCGATGCCCGCGCACCAGGACGTAGTGCAGAAACCGGCGCCGCAGCCGGAAAACGAAGCCGATCTGGAGCGCGAGCAGCCCCGCAACTGGCGTTGAAGCCAGACGGCCCGACGGTGCGAAACCTTTGGCGCCGTCGAGCACTCACAACAGGGTCGCCTGGGCCATCCTGCCGTCAGAGCAGGAGCGTCAGGCCGTGATCCACGCCTAGGAGATTCCTGATGAGCTACGTACAACTGAGTGACAAGAACACCCTGCGCGAACGCGCGCGCCAGCACGTCGAAAACGGTGCGGTGACCGAGAGCTACAGCGCCGACAAAGACGTCGTGCTCAAGCTGCTCAACGATTCGCTGGCCACCGAGCTGGTCTGCTACCTGCGCTACAAGCGCCACTACTACATGGCGACCGGCCTGCGGGCGAGCGTCGCCGCCGATGAGTTCCTCGAGCACGCCGGGCAGGAACAGGAACACGCCGACCGCCTGGCCGAGCGCATCGTCCAGTTGGGCGGAGAACCGGATTTCAACCCCGACAGCCTGACCGAGCGCTCCCACGCCGAATACACCGAGGGCAACGGCCTGCGCGACATGGTCTTCGAGAACCTCGTCGCCGAGCGCATCGCCATCGACAGCTACAAGGAAATCGTCCAGTACCTGGGCGACAAGGACCCGACCACCCGGCGCATCTTCGAGGACATTCTCGCCCAGGAAGAGGAACACGCCGACGACCTGGCCGGGCTGCTCGACGGGATGAACTGATCCGGGCGAGCGGCCCGGGCCTGCCGATCCGCCAAGGCCGCCAGGTGCCTTGCCAGATGTAGGGTGGATGACGTTTTTTTTCCACCGTTACCGCGCGTGGTGGATCGGTGAAGCGCGATCCACCCTACGGTCCT
>NZ_FNNU01000001.1:308259-1112858 GCF_900106975.1 Pseudomonas kuykendallii
AGGGTGGATGACGCTTTTTTCATCCGCCGTCACTGCGCGTGGTGGATCGGTGAAGCGCGATCCACCCTACGGTCCTACACATCGGGGGTCGGCAGGCGGCAGATAGGTGAGCCGGCGCGGTCACCCCACCCTCTCGCCTTCCACGCACAACGCCCTCGTTCCCCCGCGCACCCGCAGCCGATTGGCCTGCGGATTGCGCAGCAGGTACTCCGCTACCTTCGGCTCCAGTTGCGTGCGTACGCGGCGCGCCAGGTCGCGGGCGCCGAAACGGCGGTCGTGGCCGGCGCAGAGCAGCGCGGCGGCCGCGTCATCCACCTCCAACTGGCGCCCGTGCCGGCCCAGACGCTGGTTGAGCTTGTCCAGTTCGATGGCCAGCAGGTCCGGCAGGCGCTCGCCGCCGAGGCGCTCGAAAGCGAGAAGGCGGTCGATGCGGTTGAGGAATTCAGGCTCGAAGTGCCGGTGCAGGGCCGCCTCGACGATTGCCTTCTCGCGCCCGGGCCGGGGTTGCAGGCGCAGCCAGCGGCGCCAGCCCCGTTCGAAACCGGCGCGGTAGTGCCAGGCCTCCTGAGCGCCGATGTTGCTGGTCATGAAGATCAGGCTGTTGCGGAAATCGATGCGCCGGCTGCCGGAGCTGAGCACCATCTGGCCACTGTCGAGCACGTTGAGCAGGCTGCGGATCACCTCGCGGCTGGCCTTCTCCAGTTCGTCGAAGAGCACGATGCCGGGCCAGCTGAAGCTGCCCTGGATCGCCTCGATGTCGAACAGCGTGGTGCCTTCCTTACTGCCGACGTAGCCCGGCGGCGCGCCGGTCAGTGCGGCGGCGTAGTGCTCTTGGGCCAGGGTGTTCATGTCGATGCGGCAGAAGGCGTCGGCCTTGCCGTGGATCGCCTGGGCCAGCAGGCGGACGATCTCGGTCTTGCCGACGCCGGTCGGGCCCATGAACAGGATCACGGACAACGGCCGCTCGCGCTCGCCGATGTCCGCCTTGACCACCGCCAGCAGCGATTCCACCGCCGCCAGCGCCGCCTCCTGCCCGACGATCCGTTCGCGCAGCAGTGTCATCACCTGCGCCGGCTCGAAGAGAAAACGCGATTGCAGGCGATCTGCCGCCGGCGACGGTGCCTCGGCCAGTTGCCCGCGATTGTGCTCGACGAGGTCATTGATGAAGGGCATGCCAGGGCTCCGGATCGGCGGTGTGGGGGTGGGCTGCGTCGCGCCGCCCATGCGGTTCGTAGGGTGCGCCGTGCGCACCGGCCGATGTTGCGGTGCGCATGGCGCACCCTACGTCCATGTACGTAGCCCTGTCGGTAGCCTGTAGGGTGGGCTTCAGCCCACCGAGGTTGCCGCAAGATCCAGTTGGTGGGCTGAAGCCCACCCTACGGCATGCGGTGTCCATGCAGTTCGTAGGGTGCGCCGTGCGCACCGACCGGTGTTGCGGTGCGCATGGCGCACCCTACGTCCACGTACGTCGCGCCTTCGGCAATTTGTAGGATGCGCGGCAGCGGCATCAGCCGGCGGTCTTTTCCTTGCCGCCGTGCGGCAGCTCGCCGACCGGGCAATCGGCGACGCCGATGCTGCGGCGGGTGAGTTTTTCCACGTCGTCGCGGGCCTTTTCGGCGTCCATCACCCAGGTGCGGTAGAACTCGAACGGGCAGTCGGCGACGCCGCGGTCGCCATCGCCGGAGTTGTACACGCCGGTGTAGCCGCGGTGCAGCAGCTTGAACAGGTGGTTCTGCGACTGGTCGTTGGCGCGCGCGTCACGAATCTGCGAGATCGACAGCTGGGCGTACTGGATGCCCATTTCCTCCTCGCCGCATTCGCCGAGGGTGCGTCCGTCGAAACCGATGATCGCCGAGTGGCCGAAGTAGCTGTACACGCCGTCGAAGCCGGCGGCGTTGGCCACCGCGACGTAGCAGTTGTTGGCCCAGGCCATGGTCTTGGACATCAGCACCTGCTGCTCCTTGGCCGGGTACATGTAGCCCTGGCAGCGCACGATCAGCTCGGCGCCCTTCATCGCGCAGTCGCGCCAGATCTCCGGGTAGTTGCCGTCGTCGCAGATGATCAGGCTGATCTTCATGCCCTTGGGGCCTTCGGAGACATAGGTGCGGTCGCCCGGATACCAGCCTTCGATCGGGCACCAGGGGATGCACTTGCGGTACTTCTGCACGATCTCGCCCGCATCGTTGATCAGGACGAGGGTGTTGTACGGCGCCTTTTCCGGGGACTCGTTGCGCTCGCCGGTGAGGGAGAAGATGCCCCAGGTTTTCGCCTCGCGGCAGGCGGCGGAGAAGATCGCCGTTTCCTCGCCGGGAATGGTCGCCGCGGTGGCCATCATCTCGTCACGGTCGTACATGATCCCCATGGTGCTGTATTCGGGGAACACCACCAGGTCCATGCCCGGCAGGCCGAGCTTCATGCCCTTGATCATCTCGGCGATCCTGCGCGCGTTGTCGAGGACTTCGGCCTTGCTGTGCAGGCGCGGCATCTTGTAGTTGACGACGGCTACGCCGACGGTGTCCGGGCTGCTGGAAATATCGCCGTGACGCATGGGGTTCTCCTCGGGTTTCGGGGCACGTTGGGATCGCGGGGGTGGGGTGGTGGGCTGAAGCCCACCCTACGGAAGGTGGTCGGGACGCAGCGATCCAGGCGGCGCCTCAGTGGCTGATCATCCACGGCCGTCCCGCCGGCTTGCCCTTGAGGGCGTGGGGGTTGGCCTTGGTCGGCAGGTTCGGCTTGCTCGGCGCGCAGCAGCTGCAGCCGGAAGGGTGCTTGCGCTTGCTGGCGTACTCGGCGACGGTCTGCGGCGCGTGGGCGGCGCGCTCGTTGGTTTCGATGGCGGTACGGGTGTTGCCGGCCATGGTCGCCAGCCGCGGCGCGGATAGGATCACCCGGCGGCTTTCGCCGGCGCAGTAGGGGCACGCACAGGGCTGGTCGCGCTCGGCCATCGGCCGCAGCATGGTGAAGTCGCCGCATTCGGCGCAGTCGTATTCGTAGATCGGCATGCTCACCTCGGGGGTTCGGGACGCGCGCGGCGCCCCTTTGCCAATGCGGGTGTCCGCCACCCGGACCGGCCTGGCCGCCGTCCAAAGCACCAGGCCGGTCCGGGCGGAGAACTCATTTGTCCAGGGCGATCGGCAGGTCGATGCTGCCATCGAGGTGCTTGGTCGGGCCGGACGCGCTCGGGTTGATGTCGAATTCGAAGATCTCCGTGGGCAGCCACAGCGTCGCGCAGGCGTTGGGGATGTCCACCACGCCGCTGATGTGCCCCTGCACCGGCGCCGAGCCGAGCAGCGAGTAGCCCTGGGCCGGCGAGTAGCCGAACTTGGTCAGGTAGTTGATGGCGTTGAGGCAGGCCTGCTTGTACGCCAGGTTGACGTCCAGGTAGTGCTGCTTGCCGGCTTCGTCGACCGAGATGCCCTCGAAGATCAGGTAGTTGTTGTAGGTGGGCACGATCGGGCTGGGCTTGAAGATCGGGTTCTTGATCCCGTACTTGGCCATGCCGCCCTTGATCAGCTCGACCTTCATGTGCACCCAGCCGGCCATTTCGATGGCGCCGCAGAAGGTGATCTCGCCGTCGCCCTGGCTGAAGTGCAGGTCGCCCACCGACAGCCCGGCGCCGTCGACGTAGACCGGGAAGAAGATCTTCGAGCCGCGCGACAGGTCCTTGATGTCGCAGTTGCCGCCGTGTTCGCGCGGCGGCACGGTGCGCGCGCCGGTCAGCGCGGCCTTGTCGCGGGCCTCGCCGGTGAGCTTGCCCATGTGCGCGGTGGCGGCCAGCGGCGGGTTGGCCAGCGGCGGTACGCGGGTCGGGTTGGTGTCGATCAGCTCCTGCTCGCGCTTGTTCCAGTCGGCGAGCATCTTGTGGTCCGGCAGGCAGCCGATCAGGCCGGGGTGGATCAGGCCGGCGAAGTTCACGCCCGGAATGTGCCGCGAGCTGGTGAACATGCCCTTGAAGTCCCAGATCGACTTCTGCGCGTGGGGGAAGTGATCGGTGAGGAAGCCGCCGCCGTTCTGCTGCGAGAAGAAGCCGTTGAAGCCCCAGAGCGAATCCTGCCGCGCGCCGATGTCGAGCAGGTCGACCACCAGCAGGTCACCCGGCTCGGCACCCTGCACGCCCACCGGGCCGGACAGGTAGTGCACGGTGGACAGGTCGACGTCACGTACGTCACTGGCGTCGTCGTCGTTCTTGATCGCGCCGGCGGTCCAGTCGTAGGTTTCGAGGATGAAGTCGTCACCCGGCTTGACCCAGCAGGCCATCGGGATGTCCGGATGCCAGCGGTTGTGGATCTGCTCGTTGTCGGTGGCGGCCTGATTGAGGTCGACCTTGATCAGCGTTTCGGTCATGACAAAGCTCCTGGGACCTTGAGGGTTTCGGCGCGGCGGCCGGGTCGGGAGCTAGTCTTGATTCAGCAGGCGATGCGGGAAATACGTCGGATGACGTAGGCGCGAGCGGCACGTGCCAACGGCCTGAAAAGGCCACGCGCAGGCCATTCTCGCGCGCCGGGCTCGGGGCCGCAAAGCCGCGCGGCATGCGGCGTTCAGGCCTCGCCGGCGCGCTTCAGCGCCTCGATCAGATCGACCTTGTTCATCCGCGAACGGCCGGCGATGTTGCGCTCGGCGGCGCGCCTGAGCAGCTCGGGTTTGGCCAGGCGGCCCAGCGACGGCTCGCGCTCGGCGGCGGTCTTGCGCGCGATGTCTTCCGGCTGCGCGGAATGCTGCTGGCCGCGACGACTGTCGGCGCGTTTCTTGCGCGAGGTGCGCGCGTACTCGGCGCGGCTCAGCGACGCGCGGGCACGCTCGGGCAGGTAGCGCTCGCCGGTTTCGCCGGACGGCTTGCCCGAGCGCGTACCCCAGTCCTCCTCGGTCCATTGCGCGAGGGCGTTGTCGGCCGGCTTGTCGCCGAGGTAACCGCCACCCTCGCGCTGGTATTCGTGCACCGCCAGCTGCGCCTTGCGCGCGGACCACTGGCCGGGCTTGCCACCCTTGTCGCCGGCGGTGACACGCTGCTTGACGGTTTCCCACAGTACCGGATCGGTCTTCGTCGCAGTGCCGGACATGGCGCTTTCCTCCACGCTCTACCTGTGAAGGAAAGACCCCTGTGGCCTACGCGATGTTCTGCGTCCGGGACGAGCGGGTGTCGGCCCGCCCATCACCATTCACGACCGACAGACCAGGCGAAAACGCCCGGGGAAAGAGAACCCGGGCGCTGTGGATCGCGTCGCCAGACCGACGCGCCGCCGGTCGCGAACGGTCTCTCAGACCGAGAGGTAGCGGCTGATGGTCTGCTCATCCACCTTGTCGCGGGTTTCCTCGACGACGAACTTGCCCTTCTCGATCACCAGGAAGCGGTCGGCGATCTCCATGGTGAAGGACAGCACCTGCTCGGAGACGACGATGGTCAGGTCGCGCAGGTTGCGGATCTCCTTCAGCTTGTGGGCGATGTCCTTGATGATCGACGGCTGGATGCCTTCGGTGGGTTCGTCGAGCAGCAGCACCTTGGGGTTGGTCGCCAGCGCACGGGCGATGGCCAGCTGTTGCTGCTGGCCGCCGGAGAGGTTGCCGCCCTTGCGCGAACGCATCTCGTGGAGCACCGGGAACAGCGCGTAGAGGTCGTCCGGCACCTTGCCCCTGGCCGACGCCGGCAGGCCGGTCTGGATGTTCTCCAGCACGCTCATGTGGGAAAAGATCATCCGCCCCTGGGGCACGTAGGCGATGCCGCGCTCGACGCGCTGATGGGTTTCCAGCGCGGAGATGTCGGCGCCATCGACGCTGATTTGCCCGCCCCATTGCGGCAGCACGCCCATCAGGCTCTTGAACAGGGTGGTCTTGCCCATGCCGTTGCGGCCCATGACCGCGACGATCTCTTTTTTCGCCACGGTCAGGTTCAACTCGTGGAGGATCTGGCTCTGGCCGTAGCCGGAAACGAGGTTGCTGATCTGGAACATGTGTGTCACTCCAACGTAGGGTGCGCCACGCGCACCATTGCGTATGTGTAGGAGCCAGCTTGCTGGCGATCCGCAGATCGTCAGTAGATCGATCGTCACTGACTCTTCGGTGCGCGCGGCGCCCCCTACAAAGCCGGTATCCCGGCCTCAGATCACCTTCGGATTGCTCTGCACCAACGCCATGCCGCCGTAGGGTGCGCCATGCGCACCGCTGGCCACGACGTGGCGGACTCTTCGGTGCGCACGGCGCACCCTACAAAAGCCTGCATCGCGGGCCTCAATGCCCCAGGTACACCTCGATCACCTTCGGGTTGCTCTGCACGGACTCCATGCTGCCCTCGGCCAGCACCTTGCCCTGGTGCAGCACGGTGACCTTGTGGGCAATGCTCTTGACGAACTCCATGTCGTGCTCGATGACCAGCACCGAACGCCCCTGGCTGATGCGGTTGAGCAGCTCGGCGGTCTGCACGCGCTCGCTGACGCTCATGCCGGCCACCGGCTCGTCGAGCATCAGCAGCTCCGGGCCCTGCATCAGCAGCATGCCGATCTCCAGCCACTGCTTCTGCCCGTGGGAGAGCAGGTCGGCCTGCTTGTCGAGGAAGTCGCTGAGGAAGATCTCTCCCGCCACTTCCTCGACCCGCGCGATGACCTCGGGCGAGCGCTTGAAGAACAGCGCGCCGAACACCTTGCGCCCGCTCGGGTAGGACATTTCCAGGTTCTCGAACACCGTCAGGTTCTCGTAGATCGACGGGTTCTGGAACTTGCGCCCGACCCCGGCGCGGACGATGTCGAACTCCTTCATCCTGGTCAGCTCGCGGCCGTCGAACTCGATGCTGCCGGAGGTCGCCCTGGTCTTGCCGCAGATGAGGTCGAGCACCGTGGTCTTGCCGGCGCCGTTGGGGCCGATCACCACGTGCACTTCGTTGCGGTCGACGTAGAGGTTGAGGTCGTTGACCGCCTTGAAGCCGTCGAAGGACACGGTCAGCCCCTCGATGGCGAGGACCGGTTTGGCGGCCTGGAATCCTGCTGGGCTGTTCATGGCGCGGTCTCCAGTTCACGGGCGGGCGAGGCGGCGGGCGGCTTGGCGGCGAACACGCGAACCTTGGGCGGCGGCACGCCGAACAGCTGCTTGCCGAGCGGGAAGCGCGCGATCCATTTGCGCCCGTGGCTTTCCCAGAGGCCGGCGATGCCGTTGGGGAAGTACATGACCACGACGATGAAGAGGCCGCCCATCAGGTACAGCCACAGCTCGGGGAAGCTCTCGGAGAAGTAGGTCTTGCCGAAGCTCACCAGCAGCGTGCCGTACACCGCGCCGAGCAGCGACATGCGCCCGCCCACCGCGGCGAAGATGACCATCTCGATCGACGGTACGATGCCGACGAAGCTCGGCGACATGAAGCCAACCTGCAGGGCGAACATCGCCCCGCCGATGGCCGAGAAGGCCGCCGCCAGGCAGAACACGAAGATCTTGAAGCTGGCCACGTCGTAGCCGGAGAAGCGCACACGTTCCTCCTTGTCGCGCATCGCCATCAGCAGGCGGCCGAGCTTGGAGGTCAGCACGAAGCGGCCGACGAGGATGCAGCCCAGCAGCAGGAAGGCGTTGACGAAGTAGAGGACGACCTTCGCCGAGTTGTCGCGGATGTCCCAGCCGAGCAGGGTCTTGAGGTCGGTGATGCCGTTGACGCCGCCGGTGAGGCCCTGCTGGCCGATGATCAGGATGGTCAGGATCGCCGCGATGGCCTGGGTGACGATTGAGAAGTACACGTCGCCGACGCGGCGCTTGAACATGGCGATGCCGATGATCAGCGCCAGCAGTGCGGGCACCGCGACCACCGCAACCAGGGTGAAGCCGAAGCTGTGGAACGGCTGCCACATCATCGGCAGCTCGGTCAGCTGGTTCCAGTCCATGAAATCCGGGATGCCGGGGGTGGACTGGATCTTGGTGCTCTCCGGGTCGGACGCCTCCAGCTTGAGGAACATCGCCATGCAGTAGCCGCCGACACCGAAGAAGATGCCCTGGCCGAGGCTGAGGATGCCGCCATAGCCCCAGCACAGCACCAGGCCGACGGCGACGAAGGCGTAGGTCAGGTACTTGCCGACCATGTTCAGGCGGAAGGTGTCCAGCGCCAGCGGGAACACCACCAGGATCAGCGCGGCCAGCACCAGCAGGCCGATGGCCCCCTGTTTGCCGCCGAGCAGGTTTTCGTAGGCGTTTTTCATGGACGGCTCCTAAGGCGTTGCTTGTTCCCGTCGGGAACCCGCGGTCGGGCTCCCGCGACGATCGATGTGCGCATTTATTTCCGGACCTTTATCGAGAACAGCCCCTGCGGACGCAGCATCAGGATCAGGATCACCGCCGACAGGGTCAGCACCTTGGCCATCGAGCCGGAGAGGAAGAACTCCATGATCGATTGCGCCTGGGCGATGGTGAACGCCGAGGCGATGGTGCCGACCAGACTGGCAGCGCCGCCGAAGACCACGGTGAGGAAGGTGTCGACGATGTACAGCGAACCCGCGGTCGGCCCGGTGGAGCCGATGGTGGTGAAGGCCGCGCCGGCGACTCCGGCGACGCCGCAGCCGAGGGCGAAGGTCATGCGGTCGACCTTTTTGGTGTTGATCCCCACGGCGCGGCTCATCACCCGGTTCTGCATGGTGGCGCGCACGTGCAGGCCCCAGCGCGAGCGGTACAGCATGATGAAGATGGTCGCGGTACAGAGCACCGTGAGGCCCATGACGAACAGGCCGTTCTTCGGAATGTCGATGGCGTCGGTGGGGTTCCACGAGCCCATGATCCATTCCGGCATTTCCGCGCCCACTTCACGCGCGCCGAAGATCGAACGGAACGCCTGCTGCATCACCAGGGACAGGCCCCAGGTCGCCAGCAGGGTGTCCAGCGGACGGTGGTAGAGCTTGCTGATCATCGCCCACTCCACCAGCCAGCCCAGGGCGCCGGCGATGAAGAACGAAGCGATGATGGCGAAGAAGAAGTAGTACGGCTGCATCGCCGGTACGTAGTGCAGGGTCAGCGTCGAGATCACGTAGGTGGTGTACGCGCCGACGGTGAGAAACTCGCCGTGGGCCATGTTGATCACGCCCATCTGGCCGAAGATGATCGCCAGGCCGAGTGCCATCAGCAGCAGCACGCAGAACACCGACAAGCCGTTGAAGCCCTGCATGACGGCGATGGCGCCGAAGTCGGATAGCCACTCCATGATTGGTCTCCTGGGTGGGGTGGTGGAATTCGTGGCGGAGCCGTCCTCCCTCTCCCCGGGCCTCTCCCCAAGGGGAGAGGGGGTGGAAAGTGCAAGGACGACACCTGTGTGGAAGCCATCGCCCTCGGCGCCAATCGCTCCCTACAGAGGGTCGGTAGGACGCACCAGGTAACGCGCTACGCCAATCGGTCCCCTCGCCCCGGCGGGGAGAGGGTTAGGGAGAGGGGGCGGACTCGCCAGGAGCCCACCCCCTCGACCGGTCACTGATAGCCTTTGGGGAACGGGTTCGGCTCGATCAGCTCGGACTCGTGGACCACCTTGAAGGTACCGTCGGCCTGGATTTCGGCGATGCGCGCCTTGCTCCACAGGTGATGGTTCTCGTGGACCTTCACGTAGCCTTCCGGCGCGGTGGTCAGCTCGATGCCTGGCGAGGCGGCGACCACCTTGTCGACGTCGAAGCTGCCGGCCTTCTCGACCGCCGCCTTCCACAACCATGGGCCAAGGTAGCCGGCCTGGGTCACGTCGCCGATGACCGAGTCCTTGCCGTACTTGGCCTTGAATTCCTCAACGAATTTCTTGTTGTTGGGGTTATCCAGGGTCTGGAAGTACTTCATCGAGGAGTAGAAGCCCTTCATGTTCTCGCCGCCGATGCCGAGCATTTCATCCTCGGTGACGGAGATGGTCAGCAGGGTCTGCTTGTCGCTGGTGATACCTGCGGCCTTCAGTTGCTTGTAGAAGGCCACGTTGGAACCGCCGACCACGGCGGCGAACACCACGTCGGGTTTCTTCAGCTTGATCTTGTTGGTCAGCGAGCCGAACTGGGTGTTGCCCAGCGGGTAGTACTCCTCGCCGACGACCTTGCCGCCGAGCACGTTCTCGATGTGCTTGCGCGCGATCTTCATCGAGGTACGCGGCCAGATGTAGTCGGAGCCGAGCAGATAGAAGGTCTTGGCGCCCTTCTCCTTGGCGATCCAGTCGAGGCTGGCGAGGATCTGCTGGGTCGCTTCCTGGCCGGTGTAGATGACGTTCTTGGATTGCTCGAGGCCTTCGTAGAAGGTCGGGTAGTAGAGCAGCCCGTTGTCCTTCTCGAAGATCGGCAGCACGGCCTTGCGCGAGGCGGAGGTCCAGCAGCCGAACACGGCGGCGACCTTGTCGCTCTCCAGCAGCTTCTTGGCCTTCTCGGCGAAGGTCGGCCAGTCGGACGCGCCGTCTTCCTGAACCACCTTGATCTGCCGGCCGAGGATGCCGCCCGAGGCGTTGATCTGGTCGATGGCCAGGCGTTCGGCCTGGATGGAACCGGTTTCCGAGATCGCCATGGTGCCGGTCGCCGAGTGCAGCTGGCCGACGGTCACGGTGGTGTCGGTGACCGCCAGGCCGGTGGTGTTGGCATCGTCGGCCTGCGCCATCTGGCCGAATACGCTGGCGGCCAGCAGCGAGATCGCCGCGGCGCCCAGCGCCAGCCGCCGGGGAAGGTGGCGTGTGGCTCCCGTGAGTCTTGATTCCATCGTCTTGCTCCTCTGGTGGTTGGCGCGATCGGCTCGCCTTGCGGGTGCCGGTCTCGGTTCGGGGCAAGAATGCGTTTGCGACGCGAACGGGGGGTATACGCAGATTGACGTAAGCGCATACGTCATCTGACGTACAGGCGCAGCGCTCTGCTTCGGGCATCCTGAGCCCCGCCACGCGCGCAGGCGTCCCGCCTCCTGTAGGCGGATTCCGGTGCGCGCGGCGCACCCTACGGCCACACGCTTCACGGGCATTCGTAGGGTGCGCCATGCGCACCAAGGGACCGCCGGATTCCTCGGCGCAGGAAAAAACCGGTGCGCGCGGCGCACCCTACGGCAACACGCTTCACGGAGCATTCGTAGGGTGCGCCATGCGCACCAAGGGACCGCCGGATTCCACGGCGCAGGGAACACCCCCGGTGCGCGGCGCCCCACGGCCACGCTTCACGCGGCACTCGTAGGGTGCGCCATGCGCACCGCAGAACCGCCCGACGGGTCACGCCGGGGCATGGAAGTTGCTGTCGAGAACCACCGCCAACCAGGAGCGCGCCCGTGCAGCCCACCGGCACACAACGCATCGCCAAGATCCGCCGCGACTACAACAGCTGGGTCGCCGACGAGACGCTGGAAGACTACGCGCTGCGCTTCACGCCGAAGTCGTTCCGCAAGTGGTCGGAGTTCCGCATCGCCAACACCGCCCTGGGCGCGGTGTCGTTCCTCGCCCTGGAAGCCATCGGCGGCGCGCTGGCGATCAGCTACGGCTTCAACAACACGCTGTGGGCGATCATCGCCGTGGCCCTGGTGATCTTCCTCACCGGCCTGCCGATCAGCTACTACGCCGCCCGCTACGGCGTGGACATGGACCTGCTGACCCGCGGCGCCGGCTTCGGCTACATCGGCTCGACCATCACCTCGCTGATCTACGCCAGCTTCACCTTCCTGTTCTTCGCCCTCGAGGCGGCGATCATGGCGCTGGCGCTGGAGCTGTACTTCAACATCCCGCTGGCGCTGGCCTATGTGATCTGTTCGATCCTGATCATCCCGCTGGTGACCTACGGCATCACCCTGATCAACCGCCTGCAACTGTGGACGCAACCGGTGTGGATCGTGCTGCTGTTCCTGCCCTACGTGTTCGTCATGCTGAAGAACCCCGAGGCGCTGAACGATCTCACCGGCTTCGTCGGCCGCGAGGGCGAGGCCGGGCGTTTCAACCTGCTGCATTTCGGCGCGGCCTGCACCGTGGCGCTGGCGCTGGTCACGCAGATCGGCGAGCAGGTCGACTACCTGCGCTTCCTGCCGGCCAGGACCCGCGCCAACCGCAAGCGCTGGTGGGCGGCGATGCTGCTGGCCGGGCCGGGATGGATCATCCCCGGCGCGCTGAAGATGTTCGCCGGCGCCTTTCTCGCCTTCCTCGCCCTGCAGCACGAGATTCCCATCGAGCGCGCCGCCGAGCCGACGCAGATGTACCTGGTGGCCTACGGCTACGTGTTCGACTCGCCGCAATGGGCGCTCGGCGCGATGGTGCTGTTCGTCATCGTCTCGCAGGTGAAGATCAACGTGACCAACGCCTACGCCGGCTCGCTGGCCTGGTCGAACTTCTTCGCCCGCGTCACCCACAGCCATCCGGGCCGCGTGGTGTGGCTGGTGTTCAACGTCGCAATCGCGTTGATGCTGATGGAACTGGGCGTGTTCGAGGCCATCGAGCAGGTGCTCGGGCTCTACTCCAACATCGCCATCGCCTGGATCGGCGCGGTGGTCGCGGACCTTGTGATCAACAAGCCGCTGGGGCTCTCGCCGAAGCAGATCGAGTTCAAGCGCGCGCACCTGTACGACATCAACCCGGTCGGTGTCGGCGCCATGCTGATCGCCTCGCTGCTCTCGGTGGCGGCGCACGGCGGCCTGTTCGGCGCCCTCGCCCAGGCCGCGTCGCCGGCCGTGGCGCTGGGCTCGGCGCTGATCGTCGCGCCGCTGATCGCCTGGCTGACCAAGGGCCGCTACTACATCGCCCGGCAGCGCCAGCCGCAGCTGCTCCATCCCTATACGGTCAGGGGCAAGGTGCCCTGCGTGCTCTGCAGCAACGCTTTCGAGGAGCCGGACACCGCCTTCTGCCCGGCCTACGGCGCGCCGATCTGTTCGCTGTGCTGCTCGCTGGACGCACGCTGCGGCGACCTCTGCAAACCGCGCGCGCGCCTCTCCGAGCAGTTCGACGACCTGATCCACTGGATATTCCCCAACGTCTCCATCCCGCGCCTGCACACCCGGCTGGCGCATTACCTCGGGGTGCTGACGGTGATCGTCGCGCTGCTGTCCTGCGCCCTGGCGCTGGTCTACAGCCAGGTTTCCCAGGGCATCGGCGAGGCCTCGCCGGAAGGGGTGCAGACGCTCTACCAGGCCTTCCTCAAGGCGTTCCTGGTGCTCACCCTGTTCGCCAGCCTGCTCGCCTGGTGGGTGGTGCTGACCCGCGAGAGCCGCCGCGTGGCGCAGGAGGAATCGCACCGCCAGACGCAGTTGCTGATGCAGGAGATCGAGGCCCACCGGCGCACCGACGAAGAACTGCAGAAGGCCAAGGAAGCCAGCGAGTCGGCCAACGCGGCGAAGAGCCGCTACGTCACCGGGCTCTCCCACGAACTGCGCACGCCGCTCAACAGCATCCTCGGCTACACGCAGATCCTGCAGCGCGACGGCGCCATGGCGGACCAGCACAAGGACGCCCTGGCGACCATCTTCCGCAGCGGCTCGCACCTGCTCTCGCTGATCGACGGGCTGCTCGACGTGGCCAAGATCGAGGCCGGCAAGCTGAACCTGGAGCAGGTGGAAATCCCCTTCCCCGAGTTCGTCCGGCAACTGCAGCAGATGATCACCCCGCAGGCCCAGGAGAAGGGCCTGGGCTTTCGCCTGGACGTGCGCGGGCGGCTGCCCAGCGTGGTGCGCGGCGACGACAAGCGCATCCGCCAGATCCTCATCAACCTGCTCGGCAACGCAGTGCGCTTCACCGAGCGCGGCGAGGTCGCCCTCGCCGTCAGCTACCTGCGCGAGACCGCCACCTTCGAGATCATCGACACCGGCATCGGCATCGCGCCGGAACAGATCGAGCGGATCTTCCAGCCCTTCGAGCGTGGCGACCCGCTGCGCCAGGACAACGGCGTCGGCCTCGGCCTGACCATCACCCGCATGCTCACCTCGCTGATGGGCGGCGAACTGTCGGTGACCAGCCGCCCCGGCGAGGGCACGCGCTTCCAGGTGCGCCTGTTCCTGTCCGAGGTGCGCGTGCCGCAGGCGGTGGTGCACGTCGAGCACGACATCGTCGGCTACCAGGGCGAGCGCCGGCTGATCCTGGTGGTCGACGATCACCTGGAACACCGCAAGGTGCTCTCCGGCATGCTCGCGCCGCTGGGCTTCGCCATCGCCGAGGCGAGCAACGGCCAGGAGGCGGTGCGCCAGGTCGCCCTGCTCAACCCGGACCTGATCCTGATGGACCTGTCGATGCCGCTGATGGACGGCTGGGAAACCAGCCGGATGATCCGCCGCAACGTGATGTCGCAGGCGCCGATCATCGTCATCTCGGCCAACGCCTTCACCGACGACCGCGAGCGCAGCGTCGGCGCCGAATGCAGCGACTACCTGGCCAAGCCGGTGCACACCCCCGAGCTACTGGAGAAGATCAAGGCCCAGCTCGGCCTGCAGTGGCTCAAGCGTCCCGCCGAAACGCCCCCCGGCAACGAGCCCTGGCGGCTGCCCAGCGCCCAGGCCCTGGCCGAGCTCAGCGAGCTGGGCGCGCTGGGTTACGTGAAAGGCATCGTCGAACGCCTCGACGCACTGGAGGGTACGGAACCGGAAGCCGCCGCCTTCGTCGCCGGCATGCGCCAACTGGTCAAGCGCTTCCAGCTCAACGAATTCAACCGCCTGCTCAAGGACGCCCAGAGCCGGCGCCGTTCCGTGCCCGAACAGGAGATCGCCCGTCGTGATTGATTCACCCCAGCCGTCCGCCCCATCCACCGCCAAGGCCCTCCGGCCGGTGCACGAGCAGGGCGTTGTCCTGATCGTCGACGACGTCCCGGACAACCTCGCCCTGCTTTCCGACGCCCTCGACGAGGCCGGCTACATGGTGCTGGTCGCCCTCGACGGCGCCAGCGCGCTGGAACGCATGCAGCGCCGCCGCCCGGACGTGATCCTGCTGGACGCGATGATGCCCGGCATGGACGGCTTCGAGACCTGCCGGCGGATCAAGGCGCAGGCCGGCATCGCGGATATCCCGGTGCTGTTCATGACCGCGCTGACCGACAGCGAGCACGTCGTCGAAGGCTTCGCGGCCGGCGGCATCGACTACGTGACCAAGCCGATCCGCCCGGACGAGGTGCTCGCCCGCGTCGCCGCCCACCTGCGCACCGCGCGCACCCTGCAGACGGCGCGCAACGCTCCGGGCGCCACCCCTAGCCTGGACGACGAACAGGTCCGCGAAGCCCTCGCGGCACGCTTCCAGCTCACCGGCCGCGAAGTCGAAGTGCTGCACTGGGTCGCCTGCGGCAAGACCAACCGCGATATCGGCGACATCCTCGGCCTCAGCCCGCGCACGGTGAACAAGCACCTGGAACACGTCTACGTGAAGCTCGGCGTGGAAACCCGCACCGCCGCGGCGGCCGTGGCGATGGCGGCGGGCGGGCGCTAGTGCTGCGCGGCGCCGGACTCAGCGCAACTGGTGCCGGTCGATCAACCGTTCGTAGCTGCCATCGGCCTTCATCTCCTCGATCGCGCGGTCGAAACCTTCGATGATCTCGGCGTAGTTCTCCAGGCTGCGCCGTACGAGGATGTGCAGGCCGTTCTCGGACAACGGCGGGGAAAGGAACTCCAGCCCCGCGCGCAGGCTGCGCAGCGAGCGACTGAAATGAAAGCCGGCGGCGTACTCGTCCTCCACGGCCAGGTCGACGCGGCCGGCGGCGAGCATGTTGGCGGCGACCTCGAAGCTGCGCACGGGAACCCGTTTGAGCTTCTCGTCGGTGTCGAAGGCGGGGTCGTAGGCGTAGTCGCGCACCACCGCGATGCTGTAGGGATACAGGTCCTGGATTCGCTGGAAGCTGATGTCGCTGCCCTTGCGCTCGAGCAGGCGCACCCGGTTCGACAGGTAGGGCGCGGAAAACGCCCCGTAGGCGGCGCGCTCCTCGCTGTACCAGGCGCTGATGACGACGTCGTACTGGTCCTGCTGGAGGCCGCGGATCGCCCGCGCCCAGGGCACCTCGACGTACTCGCTGTCGTAGCCGGCGCGCCGCAGCGCGGTGCTCACAAGGTCGGAAGCCAGCCCATTGTTTAGCAGCCGGTGGTCGGTATAGGGCGCCCAGGCATTGGCCACCAGGCGCAACGGATCGGCGGGCGCCAGCCCGGCGCACAAGAGGCTGCCGAGAAGCAGCGTGGCTCTGAAAGCCCTGAACGGCCACTGGTCCGCGAGGCACTGCTTCATCGACACATGATCCCTGTTGGAACGACTTCGTGATCGTGCGGGTAACCGCTGGCAATTTTCTTCGCAAGAAGCAGGCCACGCCGCAGGGCATTCGGCGGCAACCGGGCATCGGTTACCATGCGCGGCCGCCGGCTCGCTTCCGGCCTGGCTTGTACGTGGAGATCGACGGGTGCGCAATACCGATGTGGTGATCATAGGTGCCGGCGCCGCCGGCCTGATGTGTGCGCTGACCGCCGGCGCGCGTGGCCGGCGTGTGCTGTTGCTCGACCATGCGAACAAGGCTGGGAAGAAAATTCTCATGTCCGGCGGCGGTCGTTGCAACTTCACCAATCTCTACAGCGAGCCGGGCAATTTCCTCTCGCGCAACCCGCATTTCTGCAAATCGGCGCTGGCGCGCTACACCCAGTGGGATTTCATCGCCCTGGTGGAAGCCCACAAGGTGCCCTACCACGAGAAGAAACTCGGCCAGCTGTTCTGCGATGACAAGGCCGGCGACATTCTGCAGATGCTCCTCGACGAATGCCGGCAGGCGAACGTCGAGCTGCATCTGGACACGCCGGTGAACGTCATCGAGAAAAGCGAGGGCGCCTATCGGTTGCAGACCGGCATCGGCGAGCTGCACTGCGCCTCGCTGGTGATCGCCACCGGCGGCCTGTCCATCCCGACCCTCGGCGCCACCGGCTTCGGCTACCAGGTCGCCCGCCAGTTCGGCCACGAGGTGCTGCCGACCCGCGCCGGCCTGGTGCCCTTCACCATTACCGACAGCCTCAAGGACCTGTGCGGCGAACTCTCCGGCACCTCGCTGGACTGCTCGGTGAGCTGCAACGGCGAACGCTTTCGCGAGAACATTCTGTTCACCCACCGCGGCCTGAGCGGGCCGGCGATCCTGCAGATTTCCTCCTACTGGGAGCCCGGCGACGTGGTCGAGATCGACCTGCTGCCCGACCGCGACGCCGAGGCCTGGCTGCTGGAGGCGCAACGCGCACACCCGGACCGTGAACTGAAGACGCTGCTCGCCGAGGTGTTCACCAAGAAGATGGCCGGGCTGCTCGCCGAACGCTGGTTCCTGTCCAAACCGCTGCGCCAGTACACCCCGGCCGAAATCGCCGAGATCGCCGCGCGCCTGGGCGGCTGGCGCCTGGTGCCGTCGGGCACCGAGGGTTATCGCACCGCCGAGGTCACCCTGGGCGGCGTGAGCACCGACGAGGTGTCGTCGAAGACCATGGAATCGCAGCGCTCGCCGGGGCTGTACTTCGTCGGCGAGGTGCTCGACGTCAGCGGCCATCTGGGCGGTTTCAACTTCCAGTGGGCCTGGGCCTCGGGACACGCCGCCGGGGAGTGCGTCTGAGCCGGCGAAGAAATCCGCCGAACGCGTGGCTTTAATTCGTTTTCGCTAGTCTGATGCCTATCCAACGGAGACCGAACCGAGCCATGCCCCGATCTTCCCTCAGCCACACCCTGCGCCGCCTCTGGGGCCGCGACAAGTTCGCCTTCAGCCTGAGGGTGCTGATCGCGCTGACCGGCGCCATGGCGCTGTGCTGGTACGAGGAACGCCTGGAACTGGTGATCCCGCTGTTCCTCGGGGTGATCGCCAGCGCCCTGGCGGAAACCGACGACAACTGGTTCGGCCGCCTCAAGGCACTGGCGGTGACGCTGGTCTGCTTCGCCATCGCCGCCAGTTCGGTGGAACTGCTGTTCCCCTACCCCTGGCTGTTCGTCTCCGGGCTGGCGCTGTCGACCTTCGGCATGACCCTGCTCGGCGCGCTGAGCGCACGCTACGCGACCATCGCCCAGGCCACGCTGATCCTGTCCATCTACACCATGATCGGCGTCGACCAGCGCGGCGGCAACGCCGGCAGTTTCTGGCACGAACCGCTGCTGCTGATCGCCGGCGCCACCTGGTACGGCCTGCTCTCGGTGACGTGGAACGCGGTGTTCTCCAACCAGCCGGTGCAGATCGGCCTGGCCGTGCTGTTCCGCGAGCTCGGCCTCTACCTCAAGCTGAAGGCCGCGCTGCTGGAGCCGCTGCGCCAGCTCGACCTGGAGGAGCGGCGCCTGGAACTGGCCAAGCAGAACGGCAAGGTGGTGACCGCGCTGAACCAGGCCAAGGAAATCCTCCTGCACCGCCTCGGCGGCCGGCCGGGACCGAAGGTGAAGCGCTACCTGCGTCTTTATTTCACCGCCCAGGACATCCACGAGCGCGCCAGTTCCTCGCACTACCCGTACAACGCGCTGACCGAGGCGTTCTTCCACAGCGACGTGCTGTTCCGCTGCCAGCGCCTGCTGCACCAGCAAGGCTCGGCGTGCCAGACGCTGGGCCGCGCGATCCAGCTGCGCCAGCCGTTCGAGCACGGTGAAAGCCAGCAGGCGCTGAGCGACCTGCAGGCCTCGCTGGACTACCTGCGCGCACAGAACAACCCGACCTGGCGCAGCCTGCTGCGCTCGCTCGGCGCGCTGGCGGCCAACCTCGGCACGCTGGAGAAGAAGCTGGCCGACGCGAGCAACCCGGATGCGCCGCTGGACGAGCAGGACAGCACGCTGTTCGACCGTTCGCCGCGCTCCTTCAAGGACGCCGCCGAACGCCTCCGCCAGCAGTTCACCCCGACCTCGCTGGTGTTCCGCCACGCGCTGCGCATGGCCATCGCGCTGGTCGCCGGCTACGCCATGCTGCACTGGATCCACCCCAGCCAGGGCTACTGGATCCTGCTCACCACGGTGTTCGTCTGCCAGCCGAACTACGGCGCCACCCGCGTGCGCCTGGTGCAGCGGATTCTCGGCACCATCGCCGGCCTGGTCGGCGGCTGGGCACTGATCACGCTGTTCCCCAACGCCCTGATCCAGTCGTTCCTGGCGGTGATCGCCGGAGTGCTGTTCGCCGCCACGCGCAGTTCGCGCTACACCCTGGCGACCGCGGCGATGACCCTGCTGGTGCTGCTCTGCTTCAACCAGATCGGCGATGGCTACGGGCTGATCTGGCCGCGCCTGTTCGACACCCTGGTCGGCAGCCTGATCGCCGGCGCGGCGGTGTTCCTGATCCTGCCGGACTGGCAGGGCCGGCGCCTGAACCGGATGATAGGCACCGCGCTGAGCAGCAACGCACGTTACCTGCGCCAGTTGATGCAGCAGTACCGCAGCGGCAAGCGCGACGACCTCGACTACCGCATCGCCCGGCGCAACGCGCACAACGCCGACGCCGCGCTGTCGAGCACGCTGTCGAACATGCTCATGGAGCCCGGCCATTTCCGTAAGGACGCCGAGCTGGGCTTCCGCTTCCTGCTGCTCAGCCACACCCTGCTCAGTTACCTCTCGGCCCTCGGCGCGCACCGCGGCAGCCTGCCTCAGGAGCTCTACGACGAGCTGATCGACAGCGCTTCGGTACGCATCGCCGACAGCCTCGACCAGTTGGCCTCCGCCCTGACCGAGCAGCGCAGCGTCGCCGTGCACGACGAAGAAGAAGAAGCGCTGGCCGCCCAGCTCGAACAGTCCCCCGACGAACAGCACGACGTGCAGCGCCTGGTGAAAACCCAGCTGGCGCTGATCTGCCGCCAACTGGCCCCCCTGCGCACGCTCTCGGCGCACCTGCTGAAGCCCGCCAAAGCCAATTGAGGGTGGTTCTCAGCCGCTGCGCGGCGAGAGAATTCCTCGACACTGCATGCTATTGTCCTCCACCGAAACCGGGTCTTGAGCCCGGTTTTTTAATGGAAGAAGCGCACGCGCCTGCCGCGGCCCCAGACCTGCGAGGACCCCATGTCAGTACCAGTGATTGCCGAACTGCTGAAAAAACACGAAAGCGAGCTCCTTCAGGAGTGGATCGCAAGCCAGCGCGCCGCCGGCATCCGAACGGACCTTATCGATGAAGGCACCGTGCTGAACAATTCCCGCGAGTTGCTCAAGCTGCTCAGCATCGCCGCGCTAGGCGGCATCGACGACCTCGGCAGCGCCGAGTGGAAGCCGGTGCGCAACATGATCGAAGCGCTCTCGCGCACGCAGAGCCGACAAGGCTTCAGCCCCAGCGAAACCGCCACCTTCGTCTTCTCGCTGAAGGAGCCGCTGTTCGCCAAGATCCAGGCGAACTGCGCCGATCCGGCGAGCGAAATGCTCAAGGCCAGCCAACTGCTCGACAAGCTCGGGCTGTACAGCATGGAAAGCTACATGACTGGCCGCGAATCGGTGATCCGCGAACAGCAGGAGAGCATGCTCGAGCTGTCCACCCCCGTGGTCGAACTGTGGAAGGGCGTGCTGGCGATCCCGCTGATCGGCTCGCTGGACAGCAACCGCACGCAGATCGTCATGGAAGCGCTGCTGGAAAAGATCGTCCAGACCGAATCCGAAATCGCCATCATCGACATCACCGGCGTGCCGACCGTCGACACCATGGTCGCCCAGCACCTGCTCAAGACCGTCACCGCGGCCAAGCTGATGGGCGCCCGCTGCATCATCAGCGGTATCCGTCCGCAGATCGCCGCGACCATCGTCCACCTGGGCGTGGAGCTGGGCGACGTGATCACCAAGTCGTCCCTGGCGGATGCGTTCTCCGTCGCGCTGAAAGAGCTCGATATACGTCTGGTCAAAGGCTCGCTGAGGTAAACGCCATGGTGGACAAGATCCCGATTCTGAAAATGGGAAAATTCCTGCTCCTGTCGATCCAGGTCGACATGCACGACCAACTGGCGATGGACCTCCAGGAAGATCTCACGCACCAGATCGTCCTGCACCGCTCCAAGGGCGTGCTGATCGACATTTCCTCGCTGGACATCGTCGACTCGTTCATCGGCCGCATGCTGTCGCACATTGCCCATGTCTCGCGCATCCTCGACGCGAAGATCATCGTCGTCGGCATGCAGCCGGCGGTGGCGATCACCCTGGTCGAGCTGGGCCTGTCACTGGACGGCATCGCCACGGCGCTGAACGTCGAGAAGGGCATGCGTCGCCTGGAACAAATGGTCGAAGACGACCTCAGCCTGGAGCTAGAAAGTGGGGAAGACCGAGATTTTTCCGCTGAAGCAGGAGACTGACATCGTCATCGTCCGACAGCGCGTGCGCAAAGCGGCGGAAGCCGTGCGGCTAGGTCTGGTTTCGCAGACCAAGATCGTCACCGCGGCCAGCGAAATCGCGCGTAACGCGCTGATCTACGGCGGCGGCGGCGAGTGCGTGATCGAAGAGACGACCAAGGACGGCCGCGGCGCCGTTCGCCTGGTGATTTCCGACCAGGGCGAAGGCATCGCGAACCTCGACCGGGCCATGGTCGATGGCTACACCTCGGGCAGCGGCATGGGCCTGGGGCTCGGCGGGGCCAAGCGCCTAGTCGACCAGTTCGCCATCGAAAGCCAACCCGGGCAAGGCACCCGCATCGAATTATGGAAGTGGCGTTGAACACCGACTGCTGTACCCGCTCGTTCGTGGTCAATGAGGTCGCCCATGTCGACGCGGTGCGCCGCGCGACCATCAGGCAGGCCGAGGCGCAGGGGTTCGACGAGGACGCCCTGGGCCGGCTGACCATCGTCATTCAGGAAATGGCCCGCAACCTGGTCAACCACGCCGGCGAAGGCGAGATCCTGCTCAACGGCGACGGCGGCACGCTGGACGTGCTGGCCGTGGACCGCGGGCCGGGCATGGTCAACGTCGCCCAATGCATGGCCGACAGCTACTCCAGCAAGGGCACCATGGGCGCCGGCCTGGGTGCGATCAAGCGCCTCTCGGACAGCTTCGACATCTATTCGCAGCCGGGCCAGGGCACCCTGGTGCTGGCGCGCTTCCAGCTCGAAAAGTCGCCGCCCTCGGCGCTGATCAGCGGCGCGCTGTGCCTGCCGCATCCCAAGGAAGAGCTCTGCGGCGACGCCTGGGCGATTCGGGACAACCGGGTGATGCTCTGCGACGGCCTCGGTCATGGTCCGCAAGCCAACGAAGCCAGCCAGCGGGCACGCCGGCTGTTCCTCGAGCACGACCCGAAGATCGGCCTGGTCGAACTCATGGAGCGCACCCACCATGCGCTGCAGAGCACCCGTGGCGGCGCCCTGGCGTTCGCCGAGGTGGACGTCGAACAGGGCCAGGTGACCTTCTGCGGCGTGGGCAACATCGCCGGCGCGCTCTACGCGGAACAGTCCCGCGGCATGGTTTCTTCGAACGGAACGGTGGGCTACAAGGTCGGAAGGGTACAGACCTTCTCTTACCCCTGGGACGAGCACACCCTGTTGATCATGTCTTCCGATGGCATCACCACCAAATCCAGCCTGAATCCCTACCCCGGCATTCGCGCCCGCCACCCGGCCCTCATCGCCGGCGCCATCATGCGCGACTTCCGCCGGCTGAACGACGACGCCACGGTGGTGGTGCTTCGTCATGCGTGACGCGCTGCCGATCTCCAGCGTACCCATCCTTTCCGAAATCGACGTGGTGCTCTGTCGTCAGCGCGCCAAGCAGATCGCCGGCTGGGTGGGCATGTCGCAGCTGGAGCAGATTCGCCTGGCCACCGGCGTGTCCGAGCTGGCGCGCAACATCTTCCAGTACGCCAGCCAGGGGAGATTCAATTTCTACCTGCAGCGCGACGCCCGCGGTCAACTCAACGGCATCGCCTTCGACGCGATAGACCAGGGCAAGGGCATCGCCCAGCTGCAGGAGATCCTCGACGGCAGCTACGTTTCCACCACCGGCATGGGCGTCGGCCTGGTCGGCGCCAAGCGGCTGATGGACGATTTCCAGATCGAGTCCTCGGACAAAGGCACGCGGATACGCGCGATCAAGTACATGGGCCAACCCCGGCCGTTCCCGGACGAGGCGCAGATCGTCGCGTTCCGCCAGCAGCTCAACGCCGACGGCGAGCTCGATCCGTACAAGGAACTGCAACTGCAGAGCGAGGACCTGCTGCTCACCAACAACGAGCTTCGCATCCGCCAGCAGGAGCTGGAGGACACCGCCCAGGAGCTGGAAAACACCAACAAGGGCGTGGTGGCGCTGTATTCCGAGCTGGAGAAGACCGCTCAGGAATTGAAGGAGGCCGGCGAATCGAAGAGCCGCTTCTTCTCCAACATGACCCACGAATTCCGCACGCCGATCAACATCATCGAGAACATCTCCAAGCTGCTGGCCAGCGGCGTCGACGGCCAGTTGAACGCCGAGCAGCTCAAGCAGGTGAAGTTCATCAGCGATGCCGCCGCCGAGCTGGCCAACCTGATCACCGAGCTGCTCGACCTCGCCGAGGTGCAGTCCGGACGCATCGAGATCGCGCCGACGCGTTTCAGCCTGTTCGCCTTCATGGAGGAGATCGAGACCCTGACGACCTCGCTGGCGATCCGCTATCCCGGCGTCACTCCGCTGATCCAGCTGCCGACCAGCGACGTGTGCCTGAACACCGACCACGGCCGGCTGTTCCAGATCCTGCGCAACCTGATTTCCAACGCGTTCAAGTACACCCCGGCCGGCAACGTGAAGATCAAGGTGTTCCAGCCGGACGACGCGCACCTGGAGTTCCTCGTCGAGGACACCGGCATCGGTATCTCCGCGGAGAACCAGGCACGGGTGTTCGAGGAGTTCTGCCGGATCAAGTCGCCGAACCTGAAGAACATCGAGGGCACCGGCCTGGGCCTGCCACTGGCGCAGAAGCTGGCGACCCTGCTCAACGGGCGCATCAGCCTGTCCAGCCGCGAAGGCCAGGGCAGCCGCTTCTACGTGCAGATTCCGCTGGAACTGGGCAGCGAGCAAAGCGACGAGCGGGAGCTCGACCTCAGCGGGACGACTATCCTGATCATCGATGACAGCGACGCCGACCGCTACCTGATCCGCCGCACCCTGGAACCCTACGATCCGGTGCTGATCGAGGCGGACAGCGCCCGCGCCAGCATCGACAAGCTCAACGCGGTACGCCCGGACATCATCTTCCTCGACCTCGAGCTTCCGGACATCAGCGGCGAGGACCTGCTCGCCAGCATGGACTGGAGCATGCACCAGCGGGTGGTGATCAACACCGCGAAACCGCTCGGAGACGAGGAACGCGCCCGCCTGGAGCCCCACTGCCATGCGCTGTTGCTGAAGACCCAGGCGGATTATTCCGAGCGCCTGCTGCAATGCGTCAGAGCCCTCGCGTGGAGGCAGGAATGAAGACCCGCAAGCGCATCCTTGTCATCGACGACACCGACGCCAACCGCTACGTGCTGAAGAAGATCCTCGCCACCCAGCCGTCCTACGAGATCATCGAGGCCGGCAGTGGCGAAGAGGGCCTGGCGCTGATGGACGCCGACATCGACCTGATGATCATCGACATCAACCTGCCGGACATGACCGGGTTCGATCTCATCCAGGCCGCCGAGAAGAAGCTCGGCCGCGGCAAGCTGCCGTCGATCATCAACATCTCCGCAACCTTCGTCACCGGCAAGGACAAGGCCACCGGGCTCAACAGTGGCGCGCAGGCGTACCTGACGCACCCGATCAACCCGGACGAAGTGGTCGCGACCATTTCTTCGCTGCTCAAGACCAACCACCGCATCGAACGCGTCGAACAGCAGCGCAACGTGGCGATCGCCCTCAGCCAGAACCTGCAGACCGAGAAGATCATGCTCGAGCGCTTCATGCGCTCGCTCAGCCACGACCTGCGCTCGCCGCTCACCGCCGCCTCGATGGTGGTCGGATTGATGCAGAAGAGCCCGGCGCGACGCAGCGGCGAGATGCTGGATATTCTCGAGAAGAACCTGCAGCGCATGAGCCAGATGATCACCAACGTGCTCGACATCTCCCACGTCAGCCTCGGTGGTGGCCTGCAGCTCAACGGCGAGCACTTCGCCGTCGGCGCACTGCTCGAAGGCGCGGTCCAGGACCTGCGCATCCAGATCGGCAACGAGCTGCGCGTCGACCTGGAAACCCCCGAGGAGCAGGTGTTCTGGGACCGCCACGCGTTCCTGCGGATCATCGACAACCTGGTGATCAACGCCGCCAAGCACGGCAGCAAGACCGCGCCAATCTTCATCGAACAGCGCTACCTCGAGGGCGAAGTGCTGATCCGCGTGCGCAATGGCGGCAGCATTCCCAGCGACGTGCTGGCGAACCTGGCGACGCCCTACTTCATCTCCACCAAGAGCGACGTGCAGGGCTGGGGGCTTGGCCTGCCGACGGTGAAGGCGCTGTGCGAAAGCTTCGGCGGGCGCGTCGAGTTCAGCAGCGAGGGCGAGGAAGTGATCGTCGACGTGTTCCTCCCGGTCAGCCTGCCGCGCGCGCGAACCGTCTGAAGCAGATGGACAAGGCCCGTCTGCGCGAGCGCCTGCTGGAGCGCCTGGAAAGCGACCTCGAGCTGGCGCGCCGCGCCGCGCAAACCGCCTACGAGGCGGCGACCCACGAAGAGAACATCGCCGAAAACAAGTACGACACCCTCGGTCTGGAGGCGTCGTACCTGGCCGCGGGCCAGTCGCGCCGCGTCGAGGAAATCCACCAGGCCCTCGCCGCCTGGCGCCAGTTGCCGCTGCAACCCTACGCCGCGCCGCGCGGCATCACCCTCGGCACGCTGGTGCAACTGGCCGACGACAACGGCGACGAGCAGTGGCTGCTGCTCGGCCCCGACGGCGCCGGCCTCAAGCTCAGCGACGAGCAGCGCGACGTGCTGGTGATCACCGCCCGCTCGCCGCTCGGTGCCGCCCTGCTCGGCCAGCACGCAGGCGATGAATTCGAGCGCGAGATCGCCGGGCGCAAGCGCCGCTTCGAGATTCTCGCGGCCTTCTGAGCCTCGTTACCCGCGAGAACCCCAGGACGAAGGCACCGCCACGCGGATGCGCCGGCTCAGGATTTCGCCTGCAGGTCGCGCCAGGTCAGGTGGATGCGCAGGTCGAACTCCAGCTGGTGATAACCGGGCAGCATGTGCTCGCAGAGCTGGTAGAACGCCTTGTTGTGGTCGAACTCGCGCAGGTGCGCCAGCTCGTGAACCACGATCATGTTGAGGAACTGCGGCGCCGTATCGCGGAACAGCGCGGCGATGCGGATTTCCTTCTTCGCCCTGAGCTTGCTGCCCTGCACGCGCGACACGGCCGTGTGCAGGCCGAGGGCCTTCTGCAACACGTCGAGCCTGGCGTCGTAGAGCACCTTGTCCAACCCCGGCGCGTTGCGCAGGAACTCCTGCTTGAGCGCCATGGTGTAGGCGTACAGCGCCTTGTCGCTCTGCACCGCATGGCGCTCGGGATAGCGCTGGCGCAGGTACTCCTCGAGGCGTTCCTGGACGATCAGCGTGCGCACCTTTTCCTGCAGCGCGGGCGGATAGGCAGCGAGGTATTTCAGCGGCGTCATGGCGGGCGGGACGGGCAATCGGGGAGCGCGCAGTCTAGCAAGCGCCCGTCCTTCGCGGTCGACTCGACGACGCGGCGCAGCGGGTTGATCGACGTGAAAGTTTCCGGAACGGACCCTGGCGCTGGCGGTCGTATGCGGGGAATATTCAACCCCATCGAAAACTCCCCCTTAGCAGTCCCGGGCGCCACCAATGAGTCAGGCAAAAAGCAAAATCGTTCTGCTGGTCGAGGATGAGCCGGACGTCCGGCTTCTGCTCGCCGAATACCTCGAAGAGGAAGGCTACGACGTGCTGCAGGCCGCGTCCGCCGCGGAGGCCTTCGCGATACTGGCGAGCAAACCCCGCCTCGATCTGCTGGTCAGCGACTTCCGCCTGCCGGACGGGGTCTCCGGCGTGATGATCGCCGAACCCGCGCTCAAGCTGCGGCCGGACCTCAAGGTCATCTTCATCAGCGGCTACCCGGCGGAAATCCTCGACTCCGGCAGCCCCATCGCGCACCAGGCGCCGGTGCTGGCCAAGCCGTTCTCCTTCGACACCCTGCAGGAGCAGATCCAGCGCCTGCTCGCCTGAGTCGCATGCCCCGGCGGCACCGCCTGAACTACGCTGCGCGCTTCTCCCCGAGCAAGGATGCTCCCGATGAAGCGCTGGATCGCCGCCACGCCGTTCTGCCTGCCTTTCACCTTGCTCGCCGGGCCCTGCCCCGACTGGCAGCCCGAGCGCGCCCGCGCCGAGCTCGACGGCCTGGCCCGCCGGATCGCCGAATGGGACGCCACCTACCACCGCCAGGGCCGCTCGCCGATCGCCGACGAACTCTATGACCAGGCCCGCGAACGGCTCGCCGGCTGGCGCGGCTGTTTCCCGGCGCAAGCGCCGGTCGCCGCCGACCCGCTGGCCGGCGCCACCGGGCAGATCGCCCATCCGGTACCGCAGACCGGCCTCGACAAGCTCGCCGACGAAACCCGCGTGCAGGCCTGGATGGCCGAGCGCGATGGACTCTGGGTGCAGCCGAAGGTGGATGGCGTTGCGGTGACGCTGATCTACCAGGACGGCCGACTGCAGCAGGCGATCAGCCGCGGCGATGGCCGCCTCGGGCAGGACTGGACGGCGCGGGTGCGCGCGCTTCCCGGCGTGCCCGCGCGACTGCCGGACAACCGCCGGCTGCTGTTCCAGGGCGAGCTCTACTGGAAGCTGGCCGAGCATGTGCAGGCCAGCCACGGCGGCGCCGGCGCGCGCGGCAAGGTCGCCGGGCTGCTGGCGCGGCAAAGCCTCGGCGACGCCGAAGCCGCCGGCATCGGCCTGTTCGTCTGGGAATGGCCGGATGGCCCGGCCGACATGCGCGCTCGCCTCGACGAACTGCGCCGCCTGGGTTTCGCCGACAGCGCGCGTTTCAGCGAACCGACGGCCTCCTTCGCCGAGGCCCGCAAATGGCGGGAGCACTGGTACCGGGCCGCGTTGCCGTTCGCCAGCGACGGCGTGGTGATCAAGCAGGGCCGGCGTCCGCCGGGCGAGCGCTGGAGCGCCAGCGCACCGGCCTGGGCGATCGCCTGGAAGTATCCGTTCGCCCAGGTGCTCGCCGAGGTGCGCGCGGTGGACTTCAAGATTGGCCGCAGCGGGCGCATCACCCCGCTGCTGCAGCTGCAACCGGTGCAGTTGGATGACCGTCGCGTGCAGCGCGTGTCGGCCGGATCGTTGCGTCGCCTGCGCGAACTGGATATCCAGCCCGGCGACCAGGTATCGGTCAGTCTCGCCGGGCTGACCATCCCGCGCCTCGACGGCGTGGTCTGGCATGCTGCCGTGCGCACGCCGCTGGCGCTACCCGTCACCTCGCGCTATCACCCGCTGAGCTGCTGGCAGCCCACGCCCGACTGCCGCAGCCAGTTCGCCGCGCGCCTGGAATGGCTGGGCGGCAAGCACGGCCTGGGGCTCGCCGGAGTCGGAGCGGGGAGCTGGCAGGCGCTGATCGACGCGGGACTGGTGGAGCACCTGCTCGACTGGATGGACCTGCGCGAGGAGCAGTTGCTCGCCCTGCCCGGTTTCGGCGAGAAGCGCGCTGCACGTCTGCTGGCGAGTTTCGCCGAGGCCCGCGCCCAGCCGTTCGGCCGCTGGCTGGGCGCCCTCGGCCTGCCGCCCAGCGGCGCGGCGAATCTCGGCGCGGACTGGCAGCAACCGGCCGGACGCAGCCAGGCCGACTGGCAACGCGAGCCCGGTGTAGGCCCGGGCCGCGCACGCGCGTTGGTGGCGTTCTTCGCCGAGCCGGAGGTCCGCGCCCTTCGCCAGCGGCTGAACGCAGCGGGCGTGGCCGGCTTCTGACGGGCCGCGATCAGTAGTCGCGGAACTCCTTGTGGCAGGCCTCGCAGGCGTCTTCGACCCTCTGCAGCGGCGCGGCGACCGTTTCGGGCAGCAGCGGCTTGACGGCGCTGGCTGCGGCCAAGGCGGCGGTGCTGGCCTCGAGGTCGCGGGCCAGTTCGTCGAAGCGCTCCTGGCGCTGCCACACCTCGTCACGCGCGTTGCTGTGTTCTTCCTTCACCATCGGGAAATGCTTCCACGGCTGGCGCGACAGCTCGTCCAGATGCACCGCACCGCTGGCGAACGCGTCGGCATCGAACTTCAGCCGACCGCGCAGCATGCCGCCGAGGTCTTCGCTGGTCTTCAGCATCTGCTTGAAGATCGCCTGGCGCTGGCCGAGCGGGGAGTTGGGGTCAATCTTGTTGCAACCACCGAGCACGAGCAGCGCGGCGAATACGATGAACAATGATTTGGAAGGCATGGGCGTTTTCGCGAGGGTTGGGCGGGACGCGGATTATCCGCCCCCGTCCGTGTCGCTGCCAAACTGATCCGTCGGCCCGGTGCCCTCACCTGGCGACAGGTTGACGCAGGTCACCCCCGCCGCGGGAGGCTCAACGGGCGGGATCGAGGGGCGCGTCCTCTTCCTTGAACTGGTCGCGGATGTAGGTGATTTCGCTCTTGCCGTGCGGCGCCGGCAGGCCGTCCGGGCCGAGGTTGACGAACACCATGCGCTCGATGGTCAGCAGGCTCTTGCGGGTGATCTTGTTGCGCACTTCGCAGCGCAGGGTGATCGAGGTGCGGCCGAATTCGGTGGCGGTGATGCCCAGCTCGATGATGTCGCTCTGCCGCGCCGAGCTGACGAAATTGATCTCGGAAATGAATTTGGTCACCACCCGCTGGTTGCCCAGCTGGACGATGGCGTAGATCGCCGCTTCCTCGTCCACCCATTTCAACAGGCTGCCGCCGAACAGCGTGCCGTTGGGATTGAGGTCTTCGGGCTTCACCCATTTGCGCGTATGGAAGTTCATGGACACTCCTGTCGGGGGTTAGGAATCGCCAGCATGATCGCAGGCCGGCGCCTGAGTGTCGCGACTGGAAATGCGATGGGAAAGTTCACAAAAACCTAATTGCCCTACTCCCGCGCATGGGTTTAAATCCCTGTCGATGACTTTCCAAGGACTTCACTCGGTATTGCCCCCTTCGCGCCGCCGAGCGACCCGACACTGAGGTTGAACCCATGCGTTTTCTGCCCCTTTCCGCCGCCGTTCTGCTTGCCGCCTTTCATCTGCCGGCCCAGGCACTGGACTTCGGCGCCCTCGCCAACGGCGTGGCAAGCGTCGCCAATGCGGTGAACGGCACCCCGGCGAACACCACGAATACCGTAAATACGGTGAGCAGCACCGGCAACAGCGCCTGCGACGCCAAGCTTCGCGAGTACCAGGACCAACTGGCCCTGGCCCAGGCTGCCGGCAAGGCGGCCAACAACAGCAACGTGCAGAAGCTCCTGCTGCAGGCCAACACCCTCTGCGCGCAGACCGCCAGCACCCAGCAGCCGGTCCAGGCCGTTCCGGCCGCCGCCCCGCAGACCGCCCAGGAAACCGCGGTGAACGCCGGGGTCAAACTGCTCGGCACCATGCTCAGCAAGTAACGGCGCGCGCCATCCGGCGCGCACCTTCGCTGCCCTATTGGGTAGTCGCGCCGGCATCGCTATAATCCTTCGCCTCACACGCCCGGTTTACCGGTCGTGCCCGCCACCCGGGCGAGGGGCGCTGCAGCAGGCCGGGCCGCTTCGATCGATTCGAGGCAGCCCACCTGTCAGGCTCGCACGGGGCGTTTCCCAAACGCAGCAACGGCGCCCATTCGCACTCGAACGAATGGAGAACTCATCCCATGAGCGCTGTTTCTACGCCTGCCGGTTTCACCGATTTCAAAGTCGCCGACATTTCTCTGGCCGATTGGGGCCGCAAAGAGCTGATCATCGCCGAGTCCGAGATGCCGGCACTGATGGGCCTGCGCCGCAAATACGCCGCCAGCCAGCCGCTGAAAGGCGCGAAGATCCTCGGCTGCATCCACATGACCATCCAGACCGGCGTACTGATCGAGACGCTCACCGCCCTGGGCGCCGAAGTGCGCTGGTCGTCGTGCAACATCTTCTCCACCCAGGATCAGGCCGCTGCCGCCATCGCCGCTGCCGGCATCCCGGTATTCGCCTGGAAGGGCGAGACCGAGCAGGAGTACGAGTGGTGCATCGAGCAGACCATCCTCAAGGACGGCCAGCCGTGGGACGCCAACATGGTGCTGGACGACGGCGGTGACCTGACCGAGATCCTGCACAAGAAATACCCGCAGATGCTCGAGCGCATCCACGGCGTCACCGAAGAGACCACCACCGGCGTGCACCGGCTGCTGGACATGCTCAAGGCCGGCACCCTGAAAGTCCCGGCGATCAACGTCAACGACGCGGTCACCAAGAGCAAGAACGACAACAAGTACGGCTGCCGTCACAGCCTCAACGACGCCATCAAACGCGGCACCGACCACCTGCTGTCGGGCAAGCAGGCGCTGGTGATCGGCTACGGCGACGTGGGCAAGGGCTCGGCGGCCTCGCTGCGCCAGGAAGGCATGATCGTCAAGGTCAGCGAAGTCGACCCGATCTGCGCCATGCAGGCCTGCATGGACGGCTACGAGCTGGTTTCGCCCTACAAGGACGGCATCAACGACGGCAGCGAAGGCTGCGTCGACGCCGCGCTGCTGGGCAAGATCGACCTGATCGTCACCACCACCGGCAACGTCAACGTCTGCGACGCCGGCATGCTCAAGGCGCTGAAGAAGCGCGCCGTGGTCTGCAACATCGGCCACTTCGACAACGAGATCGACACCGCCTTCATGCGCAAGAACTGGGCCTGGGAAGAGGTCAAGCCGCAGGTACACAAGATCCACCGTACCGGCGCCGGCAGCTTCGACGCGCAGAACGACGACTACCTGATCCTTCTCGCCGAAGGCCGCCTGGTCAACCTGGGCAACGCCACCGGCCATCCGAGCCGGATCATGGACGGTTCCTTCGCCAACCAGGTGCTGGCGCAGATCTTCCTGTTCGAGCAGAAGTTCGCCGACCTCTCCGCCGAGAAGAAGGCCGAGCGCCTGACCGTCGAAGTGCTGCCGAAGAAACTCGACGAGGAAGTCGCCCTGGAGATGGTCAAGGGCTTCGGTGGCGTGGTCACCCGCCTGACGCCGAAGCAGGCCGAGTACATCGGTGTGAGCACCGAAGGCCCGTTCAAACCGGACGCCTACCGCTACTGAGTGGAACCGCCGGGCGGTCAGCTGGAGCTGGCCGCCCGGTGGCACGACAACCTACATTCGACCGGGTTGGCGCATCGCCCGCCCGGTTCTACGGAACCTGCGATGACTTCTTCCCGCCCCAACGTCAGCTTCGAGTTCTTCCCGGCGAAGACCGAGGCCGGGCATGAAAAACTGCTGGCCAACGCGCGTCGACTGGCCGCGGAACGCCCGCACTTCTTCTCCTGCACCTACGGCGCCGGCGGTTCGACCCGCGACCGTACGTTGAACACCGTGCTGCAGCTGGACGGCGAAGTGAAGGTGCCGACCGCACCGCACCTGTCCTGCGTCGGCGACAGCAAGGACGACCTGCGCAGCCTGCTCACGCAGTACCAGGCCGCCGGTATCCGCCGTATCGTCGCGCTGCGTGGCGACCTGCCGTCGGGCATGGGCATGGCCAGCGGCGAGCTGCGCTACGCCAACGAACTGGTCGAGTTCATCCGCCGCGAAACCGGCGACCACTTCCACATCGAAATCGCCGCCTACCCGGAAATGCACCCGCAGGCACGCGGCTTCGAGGACGATATGGCGAACTTCGTGCGCAAGGCCAGGGCCGGCGCCGACAGCGCCATCACCCAGTACTTCTTCAACGCCGACGCCTACTTCTACTTCGTCGAGCGGGTGCGCAAGGCCGGCGTCGACACGCCGATCGTGCCAGGCATCATGCCGGTGACCAACTACAGCAAACTGGCGCGCTTCTCCGACGCCTGCGGCGCGGAGCTGCCGCGCTGGATGCGCAAGCAGCTCGAGGCCTATGGCGACGACGTGCAGAGTATCCAGGCCTACGGCGAACAGGTGATCAGCGCGATGTGCGAACGCCTGCTGGCCGGTGGCGCGCCGGGGCTGCACTTCTACACCCTGAACCAGGCCGAACCTAGCCTGGCGATCTGCAGCAACCTGGGTCTCGGCGCCTGACCCGGCAGGGACTGTCCGGCAGCGCGACGCGAGCGGCCGCGATCCCTGGCGCATGACTTGCTTCCATCGCCCGCACGACCGCGGGCGCGGGTAACAGGAAAAGGGAGCTGTAGATGGCGAAAAGGATCTGCTGGGCATTGCTGTTCTGCACCGCCTGCGTGGTCGCGCAGGCCGATCCGCTGCGCATCGTCAGCGAAGCCTGGGCGCCCTACGTCTACGAAGAGAACGGCGTGGTGCGCGGCCTGGACTACGAGCTCACCGCAACGGTGCTCGAACGCCTCGGCATCACCCACGAGCTGCAACTGCTGCCGTGGAAGCGCAGCCTGGCGGAGTTCGACGAGGGTCGCGCCGACGCGATCCTCGACATCTTCCGCAACCCGGACCGCGAGCAGAGCATGGTTTTCATCGACGAGCCGCTGTCGAGCAGCGAGTTCGTGCTCTTCTACGCCCGCCAGCGACCGTTCCCGTACAGCGACCTGAACAGCCTCAAGGGCCGTCGCATCGGTGTGTCGCCGGGCTACCTGTACTCCAACGAAGCCTTCCGCCAATCGAAGGAGTTCATCCGCGAGAACGCCCCCAGCCACGCCGCCAACTTCGGCAAGCTGCTGCTCGGACGCATCGACATGGTGCTGATCGAGCGGCGCGTCGGGCTGCACCTGGCGCAGCAGATGGGCATCCTCGATCAGCTGGACTACCACCGCCAGCCGGTCAGCCGCGACGACCTCTACCTGGCGCTGCGCAGAACACCGGAGTTCGAGCGCCTGGCGGCGCGTTTCAGCGTCGAGCTGCGCAAGCTCAAGGCCGAACGCGCCGCCACGCCCGCGCGCTGATCGACAGCCTGCGTACAGCAAAAGGCCGCGAAGAACGCGGCCTTTTTCGTTCCTGCGGTGTCCGACTCAGGGCTCCAGGCCGATGCCGCGCAGCACCACCGCGGTGATGGTCTGCACCGCCTGCTCGAACTGCTGGTCGCTGAGCGGCTTATGGTCGTTCAGCGCGGTGACCTGGTAGTCGAAGTCAGCGTAGTGCTGGGTCGAGGCCCAGATCAGGTAGAGCAGCGCAAAGGGCTCGACCGGGCGGATGCGCTTCTCCTCGACCCACTGGCGAATCTTGTTCTCCTTGAACTTGGCGCCGGCGAACAGGTGCTCGTCGAGAATGTCGCGAAACAGCGGCGCGCCATGCATGATCTCGTTGGCCCACAGCTTGGAGCCGTGCGGACGGGTCCGCGAGTGGGTCATCTTCTCGCGCACATAGCTGGTAAGCACCACGCGCGGGTCGTCGAAATGCACGAAGCAGGCCCCCTCCAGCTCCCACACGCTGAGCAGGTTGACCAGCACCTCGCGGTACAGCTCGTCCTTGGTGGTGAAGTAGTAGTGCAGGTTCGAACGCGGCAGCTCGGCGCGCTTGGCGATGTCGGCCATCGAGGTGCCGGCGTGACCCTGTTCGGCGAACACCTGCTCGGCGGCCAGGAGAATCTTCTCGACGTTCTTTCGGCGGATTTTGATCTTGTGATTGGTCATTCCATTCCAGGCCTGGCTCCCGTGGAGCAAAGACTACTCGAAACAGCGGTTGAGTTCGTCAGGCTCTGACGAGTGATATTCCCCCTCACGCCACACCCCTTGAGAATGATCGTCGTCAGATTGGCGCAGATTTCCTCCATCTCGCACTCGATGCCGCCGGGCTGGCCGAGAATCGAGCCGATCTGAGTGGCGAAGTCGGCGTAATGCTGGGTGCTCGACCAGAGCAGGAAGATCAGGTGGATGGGGTCCACCGGGTCCATCTTGCCTGCTGCCGACCAGGCATGGAACACCTGCGCGCGACCGCGGAACCAGTCGCGGAAATCCTGATTGAAATGCGCCTCGAGGCAGGCTCCACCGCTGATCACCTCCATGGCGAAGACTTTCGAGGCCAGCGGATTGCGCCAGGAGAATTCGAGCTTGTTGCGGATGTAGCGCGACAGCGCCTCGGCCGGCTCGTCGTCGATGCGCAGGGTGTCGAAGCTCTCCGTCCAGAGCTGCAGGATGCGCCCGAGTACGGCCATGTAGAGCGCCTGCTTGTTGCCGAAGTAGTAGTGCAGGTTGGCCTTCGGCAGCCCGGCGCGCAGGGCGATCATGCCCATGCTGGCGCCCTTGAAACCGTACTCGGCGAAGGTCGCCTCGGCGGCAGCGAGGATCAGCGCCTCGTTGTCCTGGCGCACCCGCCCGCCACTGCGCTGCGCCAGACCGCTCATCGTGGCTGGGCCAGCCGCACCTGCCAGGTGTGGGCGCTGGCGAGCAGCTGCGCCTCGTCCTGGCGCAGCAGGCGGCGATCGTCGAGCAGTTGCTCGCCGGCGACCCAGACATGCCGCACGCAATCGCGGCCGCTGGCGTAAATCAGCTGCGAGACCGGATCGTAGAGCGGCTGCTGGGCCAGCCCGGAGAGATCGAAGGCGACCAGGTCTGCAGACTTGCCGATCTCCAGCGAGCCGGTCTCGTCGCCCATGCCCAGCGCTCGCGCGCCGTTCAGCGTGGCCATGCGCAGCGCATTGTGCGCATTCAGCGCAGTCGCCGAACCGGCCACGGCCTTGGCAAGCAGCGCTGCGGTGCGGGTTTCGCCGAGCAGGTCGAGGTCGTTGTTGCTGGCCGCGCCGTCGGTGCCGATGGCGACGTTGACGCCGGCCTGCCAGAGCTTCTCCACCGGGCAGAAACCGCTGGCCAGCTTGAGGTTGGACTCCGGGCAATGCAGCACATGCGCGCCGCTGGCCTGCAGCAGGGCGATGTCGCTGTCGTCGATCTGGGTCATGTGCACCGCCTGGAAATGCGGCCCGAGCAGGCCCAGCCGCGCCACCCGCGCCAGCGGCCGCTCGCCGCCGGCCTGCACGGCGGTGGCGACTTCGTCGGCGGTTTCATGAACGTGCATCTGGATGCCGGCGTCGAACTCGGCGGCCAGCTCGCGCACCCGGATCATGCTGGCATCGCCCACCGTGTAGGGCGCGTGCGGGCCGAAGGCCATGCGCATCCGCGGGTGCCCGCGCAGGCGCTCGAACAGCGGCAGGCCGGCATCAAGCGCGGCGTCGATATCCGCCGCACCAGGCACCGGGAAGTCCAGCACAGGGAGGGTGATCTGTGCCCGTACGCCGGTCGCTTCGACCAGCTCGGCGACCACTTCAGGGTAGAAGTACATGTCTGAGAAACAGGTGATGCCGCCCTTGAGCTGCTCGGCAATCGCCAGCGCGGTGCCGTCGCGGACGAACTCGGCATCCACCCACTGCTTCTCCGCCGGCCAGATGTGCCCCTCCAGCCAGGTCATAAGCGGCAGGTCGTCGGCCAGCCCGCGGAACAGGCTCATCGCCGCATGCCCGTGGGTGTTCACCAGGCCCGGCGCGAGCAACATGCCGGGCAGCTCGCGCACCTCGTCGGCGGCGTCGATGCTCAGCTCTTCGCGCGGGGCGATGCGGGCGATACGCCCGTCGCGCACCACCAGCCCGTGGCCGGTGAGCACCACGCCCGCCGGCTCGACCGGGACCAGCCAGGTCGGAAACAGAATCAGGTCGCTCACAGCATTCTCCTAGGGCCTGGCCCGGTAGATTTCCGCGTACAGCGGCCAGTGGTCGGACACGCCGTCGTCGTGTTTGCCGTCATCGAAGCGCGACGGCGAGCCCCATTTGTTCACCTGGTAACGGCTCTGGTGGGCAAGGCGGATGCTCGCCGGATCGACCTTCCAGCCGTTGAAGCCGGCGGCGGTCATCTGCGGCGGGAACAGGAGGATGTCGAAGAACGACCACTGGCGCAGCGCGTGGTAGTAGTAGCTGCCCTTGCATTCGGCGCAGCCGATCAAGTGCGAGACGCTCCAGGTACTGGCCAGGTTGTCGGCGATGTAGCGGTGCTGCCGTTCTTCGCCGGCGTTGATGTTGAAGTCGCCGCCGACGATCGGCAGCACGTCGGCCGGCAGCTGGCTCTTCAGCACCGCGAGGTAATCCACCGCCTGCCGGCGCAGGTAGCCGGGGCCGCCGCCGGAGGGCAGGTGCACGGCGAACACCGAAGCCTTCTGCCCGCCCGGCAGCAGCAGGCGCACTTCGAGAATGCCGCGGGTCTTGCCGGTCTTCTCCGACCGGTCGTCGCCCTCGGCGTGGTACGGCACCTGGTGCAGGATCGGCGCGCCCCACTGCGGCAGGCGGCTGAGCACCGCGGTGTCGATGCCGCGCTCGTCCCAGCCTTCGAGCAGCACGCGGGTCTGGTAGGCGGACTTGCTCAGCCGCGCGTTGAGCCGTTCGACCATCGCGAGGTTCTCTACCTCGTCGAGCATCAGGATGTCCGGGCCACGGCCGTGATCGATCTGACCGATCACGTCGGCCAGGCGGGTCAGCTTCTCGTCCAGCTTGGCGTCGGTCCAGTCGGTCTTCTCGCACTGCTCGCGCCAGGCCGGCACCTTGATCTTCGCGCAGGTCGCCAGGTACTCCGGGTGCGCCTGCTTGACCGCCAGCGGCAGGTAGGCGAAGTCGTCCTTGCCCTGGTCATGCACGGTGTCGAAGAGGTTCTCGACGTTGTAGGTCATCAGCGACACGCGCAGTTCGCTGGCATCGTGGCTGGAGGTGGACACGCAGCCGGCCAGGCCGAGGGCGACCAGCAACAAAAGGGGACGCAGGTGCGAGTAATTCATGGCGACTCACTTTCGTCAGGCAAAGGGGTGGCCTGCCGGCCCGGGAAAAATGCCGGCCGGCGGGTTATCGGGAGTGATGCGTCAGGGCGCCGGGCGACCGGCTACCAGGGCGTCGTTGAGCAATTGCGCCAGGCGCACCGAGGCCAGTTCGACCTGCTGCTCGGCGACCGGAACGAACTTCTTCATGTAGCTGGCATTGATGGTGTTGCCATCGCGCTTATCGCCGCTGTCGCTCATCAGCTTGTCGCCGCGGCTGTAGTCCTTGCCGGTGCGGTTGTACTCCATGTTCTTCGCCGCGCTGTCGAAGTCGCCGTCATCGTCGTCGTACTGCTTGGTCGGCAGCTTCCGCGTGCTGACCGCCTTCGGATAGATGTCGCCGTCACGGACGATCCGACAGGCCTGCTGCGACCATGCCGCCGGGCTGCTCGAGTCCACCGCCGGCAGGTCCTTCTGCAGCTTGTCGGCGTAGGCCTTGACGTCCAGTTGCGCGGCGCTGAGGAGGAAATCGTCCCAGGTCTTGCGCAGGTTGTAGGTGCGACCGCCCGCCTTCACCGGAAAGTCGTAGCCGCCCTTGTCGTCCTTGAAGCTGTTGTTCAGCGGTGAGCTGGCGTCGGCGACGTGGTGAATGAGGAACAGCAGCGCCATCAGCCGCGCCTGGTTCGGCGCCTTGGGGTCGGCCAGGGTGGCGCGGTTGCGCTCGATGGCGGCCACGGTACACACCCCATCCGGGCAGTCGCGCGGTGGCTGGTATTGGCAGTCGTCGGCCTTGTAGATCACCAGCCGCTCGTTCTTGGTCTTCTCCCACAGGTCCTTGGTCTGCGCGTTCTGATCAAGGCTGCCGGCCCAGTTGGCGACCACCGAGAACTCGCTCTGCTTGATCAGCCCGAGCAGCCGCGCCGCTTCGGCCTTGGCATCGGCATCCAGCTGGCGCTGCGCCAGCTCGCCGACCAGGGCAGTGCCCTGCTGGCCCCAGGCCAATACCTGGCCAGCCCACAGGCCGGCCACCAGCAGCAGGCCGTTACGCAAGGTTTTGCTCGCATTCATCTGCACGTTTCCCTTTCTGGAGCGGCACGTCGTCGGCCGCCGTGGCGTTGATCAGGCCTGGCACAGCGCATCGAGGGTCAGGCGCAGCATGTCGTGGAAGTCTTCCTGGCGCTGCTCGGCGCTGAGCTTCTCGCCGGTGAGGATGTGGTCACTGACGGTCAGTACGGTCAGCGCCTGCTTGCCCAACTCGGCGGCGACGCCGTAGAGCCCGGCCGCCTCCATTTCCACCGCGAGGATGCCCATTTTGGTCATGCGCTCGAACATCACCGGGTCCGGCTCGTAGAACAGATCGGCGGAGAACACGTTGCCCACATGGATGGCCTGGCCGCGCGCGTCGGCGGTCCGCACCACACGTTCGAGCAGCCGGTAGTCGGCGATGGCGGCGAAGTCGAAGCCGCCCAGGCGCTTGCGATTGACCACCGAGTCGGTGCTCGCGCCCATGCCGATCACCAGGTCGCGCACCTTGACGTGCGGCTGGGTGGCGCCGCAGCTGCCGACGCGGACGATGCGCTGCACGCCGAACTGGCTGAACAGCTCGTGGGCGTAGATCGACAGCGACGGGATGCCCATCCCGGAGCCCATCACCGAGATGCGCTGGCCCTGGTAGAGGCCGGTGTAGCCGAGCATGTTGCGCACGCCGTTGACCTGCACGACCTCCGACAAATAGGTGTCGGCGAGCATCTTGGCGCGCAGCGGATCGCCGGGCATCAGCACGGTTTCGGCGAAATCGCCCATTTGGGCGGCGATGTGAGGGGTCGGCATGTCAGACGCCTTCGATCAATGAGGAGGAAAGAAAAGACCGTCCATGGGAGCACGACGGCAGCTCGAAGAAATCGGCCAGGGTCTGGCCGATATCGGCAAAGGTTTCGCGCTCGCCGAGGCTGCCGGCGGCGACGCCGTTGCCCCAGGCAAGCACGGGGATGTACTCGCGGGTGTGGTCGCTGCCCGGTGTGCTCGGATCGCAGCCGTGGTCGGCGGCGAGCATCAGCAGGTCGCCTGGCTGCATCTGCGCCAGCAGCTCGGGCAGGCGGCGGTCGAAGGCCTCCAGCGCGGCGGCGTACCCGGCGATGTCGCGGCGGTGGCCGTAGAGCATGTCGAAGTCGACGAAGTTGCTGAACACCAGGGTGCGGTCCGGCGCCTCGCGCAGCGCCTGCAGCGTGGCGTCGAACAGCGCGTCGTTGCCGTCGGCCTTGTACAGCTTGCTGATGCCCCGGTGGGCGAAGATGTCGCCGATCTTGCCCACCGCGTACACCTGGCCGCCGGCCGCGCAAAGGCGGTCGAGCAGGGTTGGCGCCGGCGGTGGAACGGCGTAGTCGCGGCGGTTGCCGGTGCGCGCGTAGCTGCCCGGCCCGTCGCCACGAAACGGCCGGGCGATGACCCGGCCGATGTTATAGGGGTCGCACAGCTCGCGGGCCAGCTCGCAGAGCGCGAGCAGGCGCTCCAGGCCGAAGTGCTCCTCGTGGGCGGCGATCTGCAACACGCTGTCGGCCGAGGTATAGAGAATGGGTTTTCCCGTCGCGACATGCTCGTCGCCGAGCTGTTCGAGAATGGTGGTGCCCGAGGCATGGCAATTGCCCAGGATGCCGGGCAGGTCGCCACGGGCGATCAGTGCGTCGAGCAGCTCGACGGGAAAACTGTTCTCGCGCGCCTCGAAATAGCCCCAGTCGAACAGCACCGGCACGCCGGCCATTTCCCAGTGGCCGGACGGCGTGTCCTTGCCACTGGAAAGCTCGCGGGCGTAGCCATACGCACCGTCGACCTCGATATCGGCACAGAAGCCCGGCGGGAATTCCCCGCCGCTCAGCGCCGCGGCATGACCGAGACCGAGTCGCGCCAGGTTCGGCAGTTTCAGCACGCCGTGGCGTATCGCGTTGTCCGCCTCGCCACGGGCACAGGCCTCGGCGATGTGCAGCAGGGTGTTCGCCCCGGCATCGCCGAAGCGCTCGGCATCGGCACTGGCACCGATGCCGAAGGAGTCGAGGACCAGCAAGAGGGCGCGCTTCATCACGCCTCCAGGCACAGGCGTGAGATCAGCGCCGGCACTTCGCGTGGCTCGATGGCGACCTGGTAGGCGGCGAGCACCGCCGCGGCGGCCTGCTCGGCCTGCGCCAGATCGCGAGCATGCACCATCGCCAGCGGCCGGTTCGGACCGACGCGCTCGCCGGGAAAGGCCAGCTCGCTGAGGCCAACCGCCGGGTCGATGCTGTCCTGCGGACGCCGCCGACCGCCACCCAGGGCGACCACCGCGATGCCCACCGCGCGCGTATCGATGGATTGCACCAGGCCTTCGAGCGGTGCGTAGACCGGCATCACCACGGGCGCGGCGGGCAGGTAGTTGTCCGGGCGCTCGACCAGGTCCGCCGGGCCGCCGAGGGCCTTGACCATCTGCGCGAAGCGTTCCAGCGCGGCGCCGCTCTGCCAGGCCGCCAGCAGTTGCTCGCGGGCCAGCTCGGCGCTGCTCGCCAGGCCGGCGCAGAGCAGGGTCTGCTCGGCCAGTGCCAGGGTCACGTCCCACAGGCGCTGGCTGCGCACTTCGCCGCGCAGCAGGGCGATGGCCTCTTCCACTTCCAGGGCGTTGCCCGCCGAACGGGCCAGTGGCTGGCTCATGTCGGTGATCAGCGCGCGGGTGCGCACGCCGGCGCCGTTGGCCACCGCGACGATGCTCTCGGCCAGCGCCAGCGCATCGTCGGCCTGGGCCATGAAGGCGCCGTTGCCGACCTTCACATCGATCAGCAGCACGTCGAGGCCGGCCGCCAGTTTCTTGCTGAGGATCGAGGCGACGATCAGGTCGATGGACTCCACCGTGGCGGTGACGTCGCGGATCGCATAGAGGCGCTTGTCGGCCGGGGCCAGGTCGTTGGTCTGGCCGATGATCGCGCAGCCGACACTGGCGACCACCTCGTGCAGCCGCGCCATGCTCGGCTGGCTGTCGTAGCCGGGAATGCTGTCGAGCTTGTCCAGGGTGCCGCCGGTGTGACCAAGGCCACGCCCGGAGATCATCGGCACGAAGCAGCCGCAGGCCGCCAGCAACGGTGCCAGCGGCAGGCTGACGAGGTCGCCGATGCCGCCGGTGGAATGCTTGTCGACCACCGGGCCGGGCAGATTCCAGCTCAGCACCCGGCCGGAATCGCGCATCGCGGAGGCCAGGGCGATGCGTTCCTCGACGTTCATGCCCTTGAGCAGCACGGCCATGGCGAACGCCGCGGCCTGTCCTTCGCTGATGCTGAAATCGGTGATGCCGGCGACGAAGCGCTGGATATCGGCCTCGCTGAGCACCTTGCCGTCGCGCTTTCGACGGATCACTTCCTGCGGTAACCAGCCCATCAGTACGCTCCCCCCATAGCCGGTGCCGAGGCCTGGCCGAGCCGGCGCAACAAATCGTTCAGCAGGCTGGAGGCGCCGAAGCGCAGGTGCCGCGGAGTGATCCACTCATGCCCGTTGAGGCGCTCGGCGAGCCACAGGTAGACCAGCGCCTCGGGCAGCGTCTTCATCCCGCCGGCCGGCTTGAAGCCCACCGCGCCGCCCGAATCGGCGATGCAGGCGAGCATGATTTCCGCCGCCTCGGCGGTGGCGTTGGTCCTGACCTTGCCAGTGCTGGTCTTGATGAAGTCGGCGCCGGCGGCGATGGCGTCCTGGCTGGCCCTGCGAATCAGCAGCGGATCGACCAGCTCGCCGGTCTCGAGGATCACCTTGAGCAGCGCGCGGCCTTCGCAGAGCGCGCTGCAGGCCGCGACCAGGGCGCTGCCGCTGGCGGCGTCGCCGGCCAGCAGCGCGTGGTAGGGGTAGACCACGTCGATCTCGTCGGCACCGTCTTCCAGCGCCTGCCGGGTCTCGGCGAGCACGTCGTCGAGCGCCGCGCTGCCGGCCGGGAAGTTGGTCACCGTGGCCACCGCCACGGCGTGCCCGCCCAGCGCGTCGAGGCTGCGCCGCGCCAGGGCGACGAAGCGCGGAAACACGCACACCGCGGCGACCGGGCCGGCCGGGGTCATCGCCTTGTGGCAGAGCTGGACGATGCGCGCGTCGTCGTCATCGTCGTTCAGCGAGGTCAGGTCGAGCAGCGCAATCACCTTGCGCGCGAGGGTTTCGTCATTGTCGGTCATTTCTTATTCACACTAATGAGCTAGGGTCGTTTCAGATCGAGATGAAGAAGCCGGCGATAGCCGCACTCATCAGGTTGGCCAGGGAGCCGGCGACCACCGCCTTGACGCCGAGGCGGGCGAGGTCCTTGCGCCGGTTCGGCGCCATCACGCCCATGCCGCCGAGGACGATGCCGATCGACGACAGGTTGGCGAAGCCGCACAGGGCGAAAGTGATGATCACCTGGGTGTGCGCCGAGAGTACCGCCACGCCCCGCGCCGCGGCCTGAACCGGGTCAATCAGCTGCGCCATGTCGACGTAGGCGACGAATTCGTTGAGCACCAGTTTCTCGCCGATCAGGCTGCCGGCGGCCACCGCCTCGCTCCACGGCACGCCAAGCACGAAGGCCAGCGGCGCGAACAGGTAGCCGAGAATCATCTGCAAGCTCAGCGCGGGGAAGCCGGCGAGCCCGCCGAACCAGCCGAGAATGCCGTTGAGCAGCGCGATCAGGGCGATGAACACCAGCAGCATGGCGCCGACGTTGAGCGCCAGTTGCAGGCCGTTGGCGGTGCCGATGGCGGCGGCGTCGATGACGTTGGCAGGTTTCTCCTCATCCTCGAATTCCGCGTGCTCGGCCGGATCGTCCTGCACCTTCTGGGTTTCCGGAATCATCAGCTTGGCCATCAGCAGGCCACCCGGCGCGGACATGAAGCTCGCCGCGATCAGGTAGCGCATGTCGATGCCCAGCGAGGCGTAGCCGATCAGCACCGAACCGGCCACCGAGGCCAGCCCGCAGACGATCACCGAGAACAGCTCGGACTCGGTCATCCGCGCCAGGAACGGTCGGATCACCAGCGGCGCCTCGGTGGTGCCGACGAAGATGTTGGCCACCGCGGACATGGTTTCCGTGCGACTGGTGCCGAGCACGCGGCCGAGGCTGCCGCCAAACACGCGGATGATCACGCCCATCACGCCGAGGTGGTAGAGCACCGCCATCAGGCCACTGAAGAAGACGATCAGCGGCAGCACCTTGAGGGCGAAGATGAAGCTGTGGTTGCCGAACAGCTGGTGCATCAGCGCGCCGTCGTTGAGCCCGCCGAAGAGGAAGCTGATGCCCTGGTTGCCGTACACCTCGAGGTTGGATACCGCGTCGGAGACGGTGGCCATCACGCTCTGCCCCCAGGGCACGTAGAGCGCGAAGGCGGCGAAGAACACCTGGAAGGCGAACGCGCCGAGGATCGTGCGCCAGTTGATCGCACGACGCGCCGAGGACAGCGCATAGGCGATCAGAAACAGCACAACTATGCCGATAAGGCTCATGTTCCAGTGACTCCCCACAAAATAAGAAACGAACGGCAGTTGGTTCTGGTTTTTATGCGGCTCAGAAGGCGTCGAAGGCGCCGGGTAGCAGTTGCTCCACCGTCCAGTCGCGCGCCGCCGTCTCGTCGTGCCCGACACAGAACACCGGGCAGCCCTTGTCGAGCAGTTCGACCATCACCTGGCGGCAGGCGCCGCAGGGCGAGATCAGCGCCACCTTCGGCGCATACACCAACATCGCCCGGAAGCTCTTCGGCTTCTCGCCCTGGCAGATGGCGCTGAACAGCGCGGTGCGTTCCGCGCAGTTGGTCAGCCCGTAGGACACGTTCTCCACGTTGCAGCCCTGGATGACCGCGCCATCCGCGGTCATCAGGGCGGCGCCCACCGGGAATTCCGAGTGCGGGCACCAGGCCTTCTCGGAGGCCGCGATGGCCTCGGGCAGCAGGCGTTCGTACAACGCCTGCGATTCGCTGCTGCGCTTCATCGATCGCTCCCGGCCAGGCTCTCGCCGACCCTCTGAATGCGTTGTCCGGCCTCGACCAGCCCCGCCGGCTGCCCGGCCTGGTCGCGCCCCTGCAGGTAGACGATCAGTGCTTCGAGGTCGTTGAGCCCGGTGTCCAGCCGCTGGCCTGTCTTCAATACGGTGAAGTTGTCGCCGCCATCGGCGAGGAAGGAGTTCACGGTGATCCGGTATTGCTGATCCGGCTGCACCGGTTGACCGTCGATCGTCAGGCTGTCGGCGATGACGTGCTGGCCCTTCGGCCGCGCCGCGTCCCAGCGATAGCTCAGCGACGCCGAAGGCTGCAGCGGATAGAAGCCCATGCTGCCGCTCTGCCACTGCTGCTCCAGCAGCTCGCGCAGCTGCGCGCCGGTCAGGGTGATGATGTTCAGCGTGTTGTTGAACGGCTGCACGCTCGCCACCTGGCCGTAGTTGACCTTGTCCTGGCCCTCCTCCAGCACCAGGTCCGTGCGCATGCCGCCGAGGTTCATCAGCGCCACCTGCGCACCGAGGGCACGGGTGGCCGCCAGTTGCGCATCGGCGATCAGATCGCCCATGGCGGACTCGCCGGCATCGTTGGTCTCGCGCTGCACCTGGCGCGCGCCCAAACGTGCCAACGGCTGGCCGAGCTGCGCCTGGCTGCGGGTTTCCACTTCCCTCTGCAGCGCGGCGATTTCCGGCGTGGCGCTGTAGCGCTGCGGATCGACCACCAGGTTCTCCGCCTTCACGTCGAGCAACTGGTGCTTGCGCGTGTCGATGGTCAGGGTGAGATGGGTCATCAGGCGGCCGAAGGAGGCGCCCTGGGTGACCAGCTTGTCGCCGACGCGGCACAGGTAGCCCTGGTGCGTATGCGCGCTGACCACCACCTTGATCAGCGGATCGAGGCGCTTGACCACGTCGACCACGTCGCCGCCGAGCTGCTTGCAATCCGGCTGGTCGAAGCGTTCCGGGGTCTCGCCGCCCTGGTGGATGACCACCACGATGGCATCGACCTTCTGTTCCTTCAGCTCCGGCAGCAGCGCGTTGATCGCGTCCGCTTCGTCGACGGTGTACAGGCCGTCCATGCTCTTGGCACTGACGTAGGCGGAGACATCCTTCAGCGTCGCGCCGACGAAGGCGATCTTCGCGCCGTGCGCCTGTTCGATGCGGTAAGCCTGGAACACCGGCTTGCCGGTCTGCCTGTCCATCAGGTTGGCGGAGATGTACGGAAAGCTGGTGCCCTTGTAGGCCTTGTCGAACTGGCAGGCCTTGTCCGGCCGGGTCGACTCGCAACCGCCCGCGATCTGCCGCAGCAGCTCGGTCTTGCCCTGGTCCAGCTCGTGATTGCCCACGGCAGTGAACTTCAGGCCGATCAGATCGAGCGCATCCAGCGTCGGCTCGTCGGCCCACATCGAGGAAATCGGCGGGCTGCCGCCGATCATGTCGCCCGCGCCGATCAGCAGCAGCTCCGGATCCTGCTGGCGAAGTTGCGCGACCAGACCGCTCAGCGCGCCGATCCCGCCGGCCTTCAGCTTGACCACGCCGCCCTCGGCGGCCGCATCCTGGTAGCTGAACGGATTGCTCAGCAGGTTGCCGTGGAAATCGTTGATGGCCGCCACGTTGACTTCAACCGGCGCAGTCGCCTTCTCGCAGCCGGCCAGCAGCAGCGCTGCGAGCAACAGGGACAGCGGGCGAATTGCGGTACTCGCGTGCGACATGAGAACTCCCCGGACGTCTCAGGCGTGCTGCAGGCTGGAAGCCTGCGCGACGACCGGCTTGGCGGCGAAAGCGGTACCCATGCCGGCACGCAGCAGGAGCATTTTCAGGTGATCGTTGATCAGCTCGAGGCGATCCTGCAGGTGGCTGTTGCAGACCAGGCCGACCAGCGCGATGGAGATACCCAGGGCGGTGGCGTAGAGCGCGGTGCCGATGCCGCGGGAGACCTCGCCCGGATCGGACACGCCGGCTTCGGCGAGCGCCTTGAAGGTATCGATGATGCCGAGGATGGTGCCGAGCAGGCCGAGCAGCGGCGCACCGGCGACCACCGCCTCGAGAATCCACAGGCCGTGCGAGAGCTTGCCGCGCATGGAGATGTAGATGGCCTGGCCGAGGTCTTCCAGCTCGTTGTGCGAATGCAGGCCGACACGACCCTCGAACAGCTGGCGCAGCAACTGCAGGGGCAGGCTGTCGCGCTTGCGCAGGTCTTCGGGCAGTTCGTCGAAGCTGCGCACCTTGCTGTGCAGGGCGGCTTCCAGCTTGCGCGCCTTGCTCAGGTTGTAGGAGAAGAAAATGCCACGTTCCACGACCACGAAGGCGGCCAGCGCAGCCGCGCCGTACATGATGTAGAAGGTAATGTCGTGGAGCAGATCCATATTCATTGCAGGGTCACCTCTGGTCAATCAGGCGGCGGACCGGCCGGCTGGCCGGTCCTTGTTTCGGGCGTTAGAACTGGGCTTCGAGCGAGACCGCAACGGTCTGCTCTTCGCCGACGTTGTAGTAAGGGGTGGAAATCGTGCTGCGGTTGGTTGCCGAGTTGGGCAAACTCGAGTTGTAGGTCGGGTTGTACTGCGCCGAGGTGAACGCCACGCTGTCCACGCCGCTCAGGTACTCGCGGTTGAACAGGTTGCTGACGGAGAGGCGCACGGCGGCGCTCTTCATGTAGTTCTTGTTAACCGGCAGGCGGTAACCCAGATTCAGATCCACCACGGTGAAGGCCGGGATGCTCTGATCGTTGGTCATGTCGCCGTACTGATTGTCGACGAACTTGCCGATCACGTTGCCGTACCAACGCCCGTCGTCGTAGCCGAGGCTCAGGTTGAACATGTTCTTCGGTACGCCGGCGACCTGCTTGCCCTTGGAAGGAAGCTCGTAGCCGAAGTAGGTGATGCCGTCCTGCTGCTCGGCTTCGGTGTAGGTGTACGAGGCGTAGTAGTTGAAGTTGCGCGGCAGCAGCCCGCTGAACTCCAGCTCCAGACCACGGTTCTCCACGTCGCCGACGTTGAGCATGATGTAGTCGCTGGTGGCCTGATCGCGGCTGGAGATCTGACGATTCTTGAACGTCAGGTAAAACAGCGTTGCGCTCAGCGCCATGTCGTCCGTCGCATAGCGCCAGCCCAGCTCGTTATTCCAGCTCAGTTCAGGCTTGAGGCTGGCGGAATCGCCCGAGTTGTAGAGCACGTAGTTCGGCGGCGTACGCATGGCTCGCGATACGCTGTAGAACACCGAGTTGTCGGTATTGAGCTGGTACTTGGCGTTAAAGCTTGGCAGGAACTTGTGATAGGTGGTCTCAAGCTTCTGCGGCTCGTCGTACAGGCTGGCGCGCATGTCGCCGTCACGCTTGGAATGCTCGTAGGCGACGCCGCCGGTCAGGGTCAGGTCCGGGGTTACGTTCCAGGTGTCCTGAACGAATGCCTTTTGCGCCGGCGTGATGGTGAAATAGTTACGTCCCTGCACCACATTGCCGTTCGCATCGCGCACCTGATTGGTGTCTTCGTAATCGGCCCACAGGTCGGCCGGGCTGCCATCCGCATTAAGCGGCACGAAGGGTTGCGACTGGCGCTGGCGGGCGCGCTCGTACCAGTAGCCAACATCGAGGGTGTGCTCGTCGTTAAGCGCCCAGCTCAGCTTGGTGTTGATGCCGGGACGCCAGGTTTCGGTCCAGGATGGCCGGTAGTAACGCCCACTGACCGGGTCGCCGTCTGCGTTGTAACCGCCCGAGGTATTCAGGTTGCTCAGGTCGTAATTGCCTGAGCTGTTGGTGGTGCTGTACAGCGTCGCGGGCGAGCCGAATGCACTGTAGCTACCGCCATTGCCATGGTAGTAGTACGGCTGCACGGTCAACTGAAGATCGTCGCGCAACTGGAAGCGACCGGTAACGGTGGTGCTCAGGGTTTCGAACGGGTTGACGCTGGTCTTGTAACTTGCCGTGGTCAACTTTCCGGTAGTGGGGTTGTAAGTCGGCTCGTTCGGAAAATCATAATCATGATCCGACTCGTACTGAGCCAGACTCGGCTTCACGTATTTGAAGTTTTCCTGTTTGTGGTATTTGACCAGGGCATTGATGCTGTTGCCCTCACCGAACTTGAACATGCTGTTCAATTCGAACTTCTCGGCATCCAGATCGCCCTTACCCTTCCATTTGTCGCTATTGGTCTTGGATGCCGAGATGTAGTTGCTGAGCCCCATGTACTCGCCGGTATTCAGGCGAACGAAGGTTTTATCCAGATTGTTGCTGCCAACGGTCTGCTTTATGAATACACCGGCTTCCTTGGTCGGCGCCACGGAGACCAGACCGATGTTGCCGCCGCTCGAACCGATGTGCGGGGCATCCAGCTCGGAGGAGCCCTGAGTCAGGAAGATTTCCTCGAGGTTCTCCGAATCGCCTAGGAGGTTGGGGTACATGGAGAAGTCGCCGGAATCATTGATCGGAATGCCATCCATGGTCACGCCGATCTGGTTCGACTGCATGCCACGCATGGTGAAGGCAAAGCCGGAGAGGCCGGTGCTGTCATCGCTGGAGACGTTGATACCCGGGGTATACTTGAGCTTGTCAATACCGTTGCTGGTGGGCGACATCTTGTCCAGCGCTTCCTTGGTCACTGTGGAGCGGGCCTTTGCCGCCTCCTCCTGAACCATCTGGCCATTGCCCACGGTCTGCCCGGTGACATTGACTTCCCCGATGTCGACCGAGTCCTGTGCAAGCGTCGATGCAGTCCAGCTGCCGCATCCGACGGTCAGCAACATTGCGAACATTCTATTGAGCTTCACGGAGCTCCCCCTTTATTTAGTTCCGAGTTAGTTGTGTCGAAGGCAGTTCGTTAGTTTTCTATGCTGTATACAAGAGTCGCACTGAAGCGGTACCTGTCCTTGCCCTCGAACACATCCCGGGGAAAGGGTCTTACTTGCTCGATACGCCTCAAACTTGTTTGAGCCGCCTTATTCAGCAGCATGTTCGAGGCTTTCTTTTCGATTCCCGCATCAAGCACTTTTCCGGCACGATCAATAAGCAGCCAAACAACTACATTGCCGACCGGCCTTTGTAGCGAAGCCTCTCGACCCCGCGGGTATTGCTTGTATTTCTCTAACTCCGAATGAAGTCCGGCGATGTAATTACTTTCCAGCGACGCGGTATTTGCCGTCGGCGCAGCAGGTGGTGCGGGTGCCGGCGCCGCTACCGGAGCGGGCGCAGGCTTGGGTTCGGCTGCCTTGGTCACCTGCGGCTGGGGCGGTGGCGGCGTAGGCGCCGGCTTGGCCACCACTTGCGGCTTGGGCTTCGGCGGCTGCGGTTTGGGCTCCGGCGGCTTGGGCTTGGGCTTCGGCGGCGGCTCGGGCAACTCGACCACCGGCTCCGGGTCGGGCTCCGGCGGCGGCTCGGGTATCGGTTCGGGCTCCGGCGGCGGCGACGGCTCCGGAATCGGCTCAGGCGGCGGCAGCAGTTCGGCCGGATCGATCAGCGCGACCTCGACGGTGCTGTCGTCATACTTGGGCGTGATCTTCAGGTCCGACTTCAGCGCGCTCTGCACGGCCAGCGCCAACAGGCAAATGGCGGGCAGGCTGGCGAGTGCTTTCCGGGATTTGAAAAAGATCGACATGACTTACAGCTTTCGCGTGGCGATCGAGACGGAAGAGAAGCCATTGCTCTTGAGCAGATCCATGACCGCCACCAGCCGACCGACTTCCACGTCCTGATCGCTGTTGAGGATGATCACCAGCTTCTCGCTGGTGTTCTCCAGCGTCTTCAGCTGGGCAACCAGGGCGTCTTCGGCGAGGTCCTGGCCATCGAGCTGCAGGCGGTCGTCGAGGCCGAGGGTGATCACCGCCTTGTTCTGCGGCTTCAACTGCTGCGCATGGGCCGCGCCGGGCAACTGGGTCTTGATGCCCAGGGCCGGAATCACGTTCAGGCTGATCAGTACGAAGAACACCAGCAGGAACATCATCACGTCGATCATCGGGATGATCTCGATATGCAGGCGCTTCTTCTTCGGCTCTTCCCAACTACGCATCGCTGATTACTCCACCGTTTCCTGTGTGCGCCGCTCGATCGGCAGGCACGTCGTTTCGTTGCGATTAGCCAGAGCACAGAGCATGCCAAAGCTGACATCGGCGTCAGGAATACGATAGGAGCAGCGCGTTACAGTTTGATTAAAGGGCGCTGAGGGAGAAAATTCGTTGGTAGTTCGGACTGAAAATCAGCCAAACGCCGCAACGTGAAGGCTCAAAAAAGCCCGAAAATGATCATTCAATGATCAAGCCTGCACCAATAGCGACCGCTCAGTACAAGCCGAGAGCGAAATGACGGCGCTCGCAATGTATCTGACAACACTGTCAGGTATACGGGTGCACGGAACGCCTTTCGTATCCGGACGGATACCGTTATCGGCACGCAGCTTGCTCACGGCAGAGGCTCATTTCATTGATCGCGAGGTCCTTGTGCGAACCCCAACCCTTTTTCTGATGACTGTTCTTTCACTGCTGCTGGTCGGCTGCGCGCCGCACAAGACACAGCCCGAGGTGCGCTGGATCGACGTTGCCGATGTCGCCGTCAGTGTTCAGGGCAAGGCGCCGATGGCGGTGGGCTTCGATATCGACGACACCGTGCTGTTCTCCAGCCCGTGCTTTCATTACGGCCAGCAGAAGTACTCGCCGGGCTCCGACGATTACCTGAAGAACACCAATTTCTGGACCGAAACCAACGCTGGCTGCGACCGCTACTCGCTGCCCAAGGACGTGGCGAGGGCGTTGATCGACATGCACCAGAAGCGCGGCGATACCCTCTACTTCATCACCGGTCGCCCGCATACCGAAGGTGAGCAACTGACCGCGATCCTGCAGCAGACCTTCGCGATCCACGACATGCAGCCGGTGGTGTTCACCTCAGGCCCGGAGAAGACCCGCTTCATCCACGACCGCGGCCTGGGCATCTATTACGGCGACTCGGATGCCGACATCACCTCGGCCCGCGCCGCCGGTGCACGGCCGATCCGCGTGATGCGCGCGAGCAACTCCACCTACCAGCCGCTACCAGTGAACGGCGCGCTGGGCGAGGAAGTGCTGATCGACTCGACCCACTGACGCGCCGCTGCGCTGCAGGCGGGCACCACTGGGCGGTGCCCGCCTGGCGCCCGAGGCTGGCGGATGAACCTCGGACCTGACACACTGTCCCAGCACTGCGGCGTTGACAGCCTCTGTTATACTCCGCGCTCCCGCCAGGCTTACGCCCGGATGCTCGGCAACTCGCCAGCAGGACCGGACGGGATCACGCCCCACAACGCGTGCATTCAAGCCAGGCAGATCGCCCTACGGCCCAGCCCTAACTGACAGGATTCCCCATGTCCTTTGCTTCCCTCGGTCTCTCCGAGGCTTTAGCCCGCGCTGTCGAAGCCGCCGGCTACACCCAGCCCACTCCGGTGCAACAGCGGGCCATCCCCGCCGTGTTGCAAGGTCGCGACCTGATGGTCGCCGCCCAGACGGGTACCGGTAAGACGGGCGGATTCGCCCTTCCGGTCCTCGAGTTGCTGTTTCCAGGTGGTCACCCCGACAAGGCCCACCGCCACGGTCCGCGCCAGCCGCGCGTACTGGTCCTGACACCGACGCGCGAACTCGCCGCCCAGGTGCATGACAGCTTCAAGCTCTACGCCCGTGACCTGCCCTTCGTCAGCGCCTGCATCTTCGGCGGCGTCGGCATGAATCCGCAGGTTCAGGCGCTGGCCAAGGGCGTCGACGTGCTCGTCGCCTGCCCGGGCCGTTTGCTCGACCTGGCGAACCAGAAGGCCATCGACCTTTCCCACGTGGAAATCCTGGTCCTCGACGAAGCCGACCGCATGCTCGACATGGGCTTCATCCATGACGTCAAGAAGGTCCTCGCCAAGCTCCCCGCGCAGCGGCAGAACCTGCTGTTCTCGGCGACCTTCTCCAAGGACATCACCGATCTCGCCGGCAAGTTGCTGCACAACCCGGAGCGCATCGAGGTCACCCCGCCGAACACCACGGTGGAGCGCATCGAGCAGCGCCTGTTCCGCGTCCAGGCCAGCCACAAGCGCGCGCTGCTGGCGCACCTGATCACCCAGGGCGCCTGGGAACAGGTGCTGGTCTTCACCCGCACCAAGCACGGCGCCAACCGTCTCGCCGAGTACCTCGACAAGCACGGCCTGCCGGCCCAGGCGATCCACGGCAACAAGAGCCAGAACGCGCGCACCAAGGCCCTGGCCGACTTCAAGGCCAACGCCATCCGCATCCTGGTCGCCACCGACATCGCCGCCCGCGGCCTGGACATCGACCAGTTGCCCCACGTGGTCAACTTCGAACTGCCCAATGTCGAGGAAGACTACGTTCACCGCATCGGCCGTACCGGCCGTGCCGGGCGCAGCGGCGAGGCGATCTCGCTGGTCGCGCCGGACGAGGAGAAGCTGCTCAAGGGCATCGAACGCCTGACCAAGCAGCGCATTCCCGACGGCGACACCCTGGGGTTCGACCCGAGCACCATCGAGGCGGAAAAACCCGAAGTGCGCGAGCCGCGCCAGCCGCGCAATGCGCGTCCGCAACGCGGCGAGCGCAAGGCGGAGTCCGGCGAGAAGAAGGAACAGCCTAAGGGCCGCAACCGTCGCGGCGGCGGCGACAAGCCGAAAGCGCAAGCCCAGGGCGACGCGGCGGCACGCCCGACCCGCGCACCGCAGATCCCGGCCAACCGCGATCCGGAAGAGTTCCTCGACGACGACGTGGACAACTTCGGCAACCGCGCCGACTACGTCAGCCCGTACCAGGGCAAGGCGCAGAACCGCGGACGTCGCCCCGCCAACGGGCAGCCCGGCCAGGGCGCACCGGCCGGCGGTCGTCCGGCCGGTGGTGGCGGTCAGGGCAAGCCGCGCGCGGCTGGCCAGGGCCAGGGTGGCCGTGGCAAGGGACCGAAGCGCGACGACCAACGTGCCCGCCCGCAAGGCGGCCGCGACCGTGACGAATCGCGCCAGGAGCCTGCCGTTCGCGGCGCCCGCGACAAGCAGCCGCTGATCGTGCACAAGGAATCGAAGGCCGACCGCCTGCCGACTCCCGAGCAGCTCGATCAACTGCCGCAGCGTCCGCGCGGCGAGAAGCCGGCGTTGCTCACGCGCAACCGCTGAAGCCCTCCGTTGCGCAACGCGCCCTGGCGCGTCGCGCGGCAAACGAAGAACGCCGGCCCTGTGCCGGCGTTTTTCGTTTTCACTTGGCGGACAGACCGCGTATGGCCGGCATGACAGCCGCGGGTTGCACCCGCCCTATGCAAGAGTGCGAGCTACGCATCAGACGGGGATCTACGGTAGGCGACATCCCCCGTAGGGTGGGCTTCAGCCCACGCGATACTCCTCGATCCTGACCCACACCGGTGGGCTGAAGCCCACCCTACAGCCGGAGCGAATCGCCATCTGTAGGAGCCAGCACGCTGGCGATCAGCGGGCTCGAAGGATCAAGAGCATCGCCAGCAAGCTGGCTCCTACAAGGGCGGGCTGTGTGAGGGGCGGAAACGAAAACGCCGGCCCTGGGCCGGCGTTTTCGTTGGTGCGGGATCGCTTACTTGCGCACACCTTCGAAGGTGAAATACAGCTCGACCGCGTTGGACTGCGGGCCGAGGTCCATCATCTTGCCGAAGTCCATGCGGTTGATGGTGGTGGAACCCTCGAAGCCGGCACGGTACCCGCCCCATGGGTCCTTGCCTTCGCCGAGGAAGGTCGACTTGATCACGATCGACTTGGTCACGCCGAGCAGGGTCAGGTCGCCGGTCACGTCGGCGGTCAGCTTGCCATCGGCGTTCTTGCCGGTGGGCTTGACGCTGGTGGAGACGAAGGTGGCTTCGGGGAATTTGGCCACGTTGAGGAAGTCGCCGCTGGAGACGTGCTTGTCACGCTCGGCATGGTTGGAGAACACGCTGGCGGTCTTCAGGGTGACATTGATCTTGGCGTCTTCCGGCTTGGCGGCATCGAAGCTGAAGGTGCCGTCGAAGTCGCGGAAGGTGCCGGTGATGTAGCTGTAGCCGAGGTGGCTGACCTTGAAGTCGACGAAGGCGTGCTGGCCTTCCTTGTCGATGGTGTAGTCGGCGGCCATGACGTTGCCGGCCAGCAGTGCGCCACCGAGGGCCAGGGAAAGCAGGGATTTCTTCAGCATGAGGAGTTCCTTCCAGTGAATATCAGGGTTTGGCTTTGCGGCCGAGCATGCGCACCAGGGTGGCATCACGGTCGATGAAGTGGTGTTTCAGCGCCGCCAGGCCATGCAGCCCGGCGAAGATCACCAGGGTCCAGGCGAGGTAGAGGTGGATATCGCCGGCAACGTCCGCCTGGTTCGGCAGCCCGCTGACCAGCGCCGGTACGTCGAACAGGCCAAACACCGGAATCCCCACGCCGTCGGCGGTGGAAATCAGGTAGCCGGCGATCATCACGACGAACAGGACGACATAGAGGAACAGGTGGCCGGCCTTTGCGGCCAGGCGCGTCCGCGGCCCCTGGTTGGGCGTGGGAGGCGGCGGCGGGCTGACGAAACGCCAGACCATACGCAGCAGCATCACCGCCAGAAGCACCAGGCCGATGCTCTTGTGCAGGTCCGGGCCGGCCTTGCGCCACGCATCGTAATAGCCGAGGTCGACCATCCAGATGCCCAGCCCGAACATGCCGAACACGGTCAGCGCCACGCCCCAGTGCAGGATCACACTGACCAGTCCATAGCGAGCGGGGGAGTTGCGCAGTTGCATCGTTGTCTGACCTTGCCTGTCGGAGAATGAGCAGAGATTACCTTCAAGATAATGGTTTAAAAGCGCAATAATCTGCTCCGAAATATCGAACTATTAGATATCAAGATTTTTCAGAGGGCGATCGTCCGGCCCATCGACGGACCGATCTGCTAGTCTTCGCGCTCTTTTTTCGGAGGCGACCATGAGTCAGAACCACGACTGGATGCAGCGCGACCTCGCCGTACTCTGGCATCCCTGCACGCAGATGAAGGATCACGAGCGCCTGCCGGTGATTCCGATCCGTCGCGGCGAAGGCGTCTGGCTCGAGGATTTCGACGGCAAGCGCTACCTGGACGCGGTCAGCTCCTGGTGGGTCAACGTGTTCGGCCACGCCAACCCGAGGATCAATCAGCGCATCAAGGACCAGGTCGACCAGCTCGAGCACGTGATCCTCGCCGGCTTCAGCCACCAGCCGGTGGTCGAGCTCTCCGAGCGCCTGGTCAGGCTGACGCCCGCCGGGCTGGACCGGGTGTTCTACGCCGACAACGGCTCCTCGTGCATCGAAGTAGCGCTGAAGATGAGCTACCACTACTGGCTCAACGTCGGCCGCCCGGAGAAGAAGCGCTTCGTCACCCTGTCCAACAGCTATCACGGCGAAACCGTGGCGGCGATGTCGGTGGGCGATGTCGCGCTGTTCACCGAGACCTACAAATCGCTGCTGCTGGACACCCTCAAGGTACCCAGCCCGGACTGCTACTTCCGCCCCGAGGGCATGTGCTGGGAGGAACACTCGAGGGCGATGTTCGCGCACATGGAGCGCACCCTCGCCGAGCACCACCACGAGGTCGCCGCAGTGATCGTCGAGCCGTTGATCCAGGGCGCTGGCGGCATGCGCATGTACCACCCGGTGTACCTCAAGCTGCTGCGCGAGGCCTGCGACCGCTATGGCGTGCACCTGATCCACGACGAGATCGCCGTCGGCTTCGGCCGCACCGGGACGATGTTCGCCTGCGAGCAGGCCGGCATCCGCCCGGACTTCCTCTGCCTGTCCAAGGCCCTCACCGGCGGCTACCTGCCGCTGGCCGCCTGCCTGACCACCGACACGATCTACCAGGCCTTCTACGCTGAATACGACACCCTGCGCGCCTTCCTCCACTCGCACAGCTACACCGGCAACCCGCTGGCCTGCGCGGCGGCGCTGGCGACCCTGGACATCTTCGAGGAAGACAAGGTGATCGAGGCCAACCGCGCCCTCGCCCTGCGCATGGCCGAGGCCACCGCGCACCTCGCCGACCACCCGCACGTCGCCGAAGTGCGCCAGACCGGCATGGCCCTGGCCATCGAGATGGTCCAGGACAAGCCGAGCAAGAGCGCCTATCCGTGGCAGGAGCGCCGCGGCCTGGCGGTGTACCAGCATGGGCTGTCACGCGGCGCGCTGCTGCGCCCGCTGGGCAGCGTGGTGTACTTCCTGCCGCCCTACGTGATCACCCCGGAGCAGATCGACTTCCTCGCCGAAGTCGCCAGCGAAGGCATCGACCTCGCCACGCGCAAGCACGTCAGCGTGGCGGTGAACCGCGACCTGCATCCGAACCATCGCGATCCGGGCTGAAGCCGGCCACAGGACAGGCGGAACCCGCCTCCGCGCCGCAGGGCGGATGACGCTATTTTCATTCGCCGTCACACCGCCGCTGGATCGTTGAAGCGCGACCCACCCTGCGAAACTCCGCCCGGTGGGTTACGCGGCTTTCGGCATCGGAGTAGGCCGGCGTATCGAGCGATGCCGCCAATCCACCCTACGAAATCGCCTCGCACACACCGTAGGGTGGGTTAGCCGCGCCCGCGAGGGGTCGGGTTCCCCCAAACGCCTGTGCGGCGTAACCCACCGGACGCTACCACGGCCAGCGCTGCGCACAAGGCCCGTAGGGTGCGCCGCGCGCACCAAAGCACCAAAACCAAAGCCCCACGCCGCCACCGGCAAAGCCGGTAGAATTGCGCCTCACCCCTCGCCGGCTGGACCCGCATGCGCCTCTCCCGTTTCTTCATCGACGCCCCGCTCGCCCTCGGCCAGCACGAACTGCCCGAGGCCCAGGCCCATTACCTCGGTCGCGTGCTGCGGCTGAACGCCGGTGCCGCCGTGCAGCTGTTCGATGGCAGCGGCTTCGAGTACCTCGGCGAACTGGTGGAGGTCGGCAAGAAAAGCGTGCGCGTCGAGCTGAACGAGCGCGTCGAGGGGCAAGCGGAATCTCCGTTGCGCGTGCACCTCGGCCAGGGCCTGTCGCGCGGCGAACGGATGGACTGGGCGATCCAGAAAGCCACCGAGCTGGGGGTCGCCGAGATCACGCCGATCTTCAGCGAGCGTTGCGAAGTGCGCCTGAAGGACGAGCGCGCCGACAAGCGCCTGGCCCACTGGCGCCAGGTGGCGATCAGCGCCTGCGAGCAGTGCGGCCGCTCGCGGCTGCCGACGATCCATTCGCCGCTGCCGCTGGCGCAGTGGCTGGAGCAGACGCCGGCCGACCTCAAACTGGTCCTGCATCCCTTCGCCGAGCCGCTGAGCAGCCACGCCAAGCCGACCAGCCTGGCCTTCCTCATCGGCCCCGAGGGCGGCCTCAACGACAACGAAGTCGCCAGCGCCAGCCGCGCCGGCTTCCACCCCGCGCGGCTCGGCCCGCGCGTGCTGCGCACCGAAACCGCGCCAGTGGTGGCGCTGGCCGTGGCCCAGCAGTTGTGGGGCGACTTCTAGCTGAGATATCCGCGGCTGATAAAGGAAGCTCATCACGCGGGTTGCACCCGCCCTACGAAGCCAATATGGCCACTCCGGTCCGCTATGGGGGCTTCAGCCCACCGGGGTTCGTCGATGCCGGGGTGGTGGGCTGAAGCCCACCCTACGCACGCCCCTGCAGGAGCTCGCTCGCGATCAACGCGCCCAAAAGCATCGCCAGCAAGCTGGCGCCTGCACTCCCGTAGGGTGGGCTTCAGCCCACCAGCACCCGACTCCCCCACGGCCCCCACGAAAAAGCCCCGCATCGCGGGGCTTTTTCAGGCATCGGCTCAGTGCCGGGCGACTTCGCCGCCTTTCTTCTTCAGGTAGTCGTCGAACAGCTGGTTGGTGTTGCCCAGCGACATCAGGTGCGCATAGATCCAGCCGAGGAAGCCGGACCTGTGCAGATCGAGCACCTGCTCGTCGGCGAGGCCGAGGAACTTCGCCTCGTCCACCGCCTGGAAATCGCTGAGCACGAAGGTTTCGCCGCTGGCGTGGGTGAGCGTCAGGGTGCGGCTGGAAAGCAGCTGCAGTTCGTTGAGCTTGGCGACGAACAGGCGGGTGCGCTCCATCTCGGCGGTGAAGTTCTGCAGGAACTGGATCATCTCGTCGAGGAACTCGCTGTTGCGCCCCTCGGCGTCGAACAGCTCGCGGCCGGTTTCCTCGTTCCAGCCGTCGTAGGCGGCGTCGAAGCAGACGGTGAAGGTGGCGTCGTCCTGCGCCATGACGAACGGGTAGCGGCGGACGAAGGCCGGGATGTAGGTGTTGGCCTGCCACTGATGCTCGCCGTCGACGTAGCCGTTATGGCCGTCCTTGAGGCCCAGCAGGGCGATCGGCATGGCCTTGTCGCCCTCGCCGATGAACACCAGCGGGTAATGCCGCGCCGCCTGGAAGAACTCCAGCCCGGCCACCGGGACCAGGTGGGTGGCGGCGGCGAATTCGCAATTCTGCGCGGTCCGCAGCTTGAGCGTGCGGTGTTCCTCGCGGTTGAGCGCCTTGATTTCCTTGTAGAGCAACAGGGTGGTCATGAATGACTCCTGGGTCGGTGGACGGTCGAGGCGGGAGCGCCCGCCTGAGGGTTCTGACGGTCCTAACCATAGCAAGGGTTCCCGCAGGCGAAAGCCGCGCTGCCCTACCTGCGCTCCATCCAGTTCACGAACTGCTCGGCGACCAGCGGCCGGCTGAAGTGGTAGCCCTGGCCCAGCGCGCAGCCGTGCTCGCGGAGGAATTGCAGCTGGCTGGACGTTTCGATGCCCTCGGCGACGCACTCCAGCCGCAGGTTGGCGGCGATCAGCAGGATGGTTTCCACCAGCAGCAGGTCGCTGGCTTCGCCGTTCAGATCGAGGAAGCTGCGGTCGATCTTCAGCCGGTCCAGCGGCAGCCGCTTGAGGTAGGTGAGCGACGAATAGCCGGTGCCGAAATCGTCGATGGCGAAGCGCACGCCGAGGGCCTTGAGCTCCTGCATGGCATCGATGCAACGTTCGGCATCCTCCAGCAGCACGCCTTCGGTGATCTCCAGTTCCAGCGCCGAGCCGGCCAGCCCGTGGCGCTGCAGGCAGTCGCCGACGCGTTGCGCGAAGCCGGCCTGGCGCAGCTCACGCGGGCTGACGTTGACCGCCATGACCAGGCGCGGCCAGCGCCGGTGCCACTCGGCCAGCGTGGCGCAGGCCTGCTCCAGCACCCACTGGTCGAGTTCCTGGACGAGCCCGGTTTCCTCGGCCAGCGGGATGAAGGCGGCCGGCTCGATGTCGCCGCGCTCGGGATGATTCCAGCGCAGCAGCGCTTCGACCCCGCAGACCTCGCCGCTCTCCAGCGCCAGTTGCGGCTGGTACTCCACACGCAACTGATGGCGCGCGATGGCCTGGCGCAGCTCGCTTTGCAGCTGCAGGCGCTTGTCGATGGCATCCTGCATCTCGGGGGCGAAGAAGTGCAGCGCATTGCGCCCGCCGAGCTTGGCCCGGTACATCGCGGTGTCCGCCTGCTTCAGCGCGTCGGTGGCGAGCTGCGCGCCGATGGGATGCAGGGCGATGCCGATGCTCGCGCTGGCCGACAGCTCGTGGCCGTCCACCACGCAGGTTTCCACCAGGGACCTGAGCAGCTTCTCGCCGACTTCGGCGGCGTACTTGGCGGCCGCCTCCGGCTGCGCCGCGAGGCCTTCGAGCAGCACCACGAACTCGTCGCCGCCCAGCCGCGCCAGGGTGTCCTCGGTGCGCAGGCAGCGCGCCAGGCGCGCGGTGACCTCGCGCAGCAGCGCATCGCCAACCGGATGGCCGAGGCTGTCGTTGACCGTCTTGAAGTGGTCCAGGTCGATGAACAGCAGCGCGCCGAAGCGCTGCTCGCGCTGTTCGCGGTCCATCGCGTGCTGCAGGCGATCCAGCAGCAGGCGGCGGTTCGGCAGGCCGGTTAGCTCGTCGCTGTAGGCCAGCCGCTCGATTTCGCGCTGGTAGCGCTGGCGTTCGGAAATATCGGTGATGCTCAGGCGCAGCAGCGGCTGTTCGCCGCCCGGCAGGCGTACCAGGCGCACCTCGCAGGGCCGCACGCGGCCGGCGCGGTCACGGATCAGCCAGTCGAACACCGGCACCTCGCCGGCGAGTGCGGCCCGCAGCAGGTCGACCGCGACCGTCTGCGAGGCGCGTCCGTCGGCCTGTTGCGGCGGGCTGAACTCGACCGGCTGGCGGCCGAGCAGTTGTTCGCGCGGCAAACCGGTGAGCCGCGAGGCGTTGCCGTTGACCTCGACGATGCCGTTCTTCGCATCGAACATCATGATCGCCTCGGGCGCGTGCTCCACCAGCGTCTGGTAGCGCGCCTCGGCCTCGCGTCGCTCGGTGATGTCGGCCAGCAGCGCCAGGCAGGCCTGCAGGTGGCCCTCGGCGTCGCGCACGGCGCGCAGGCTGAGGCGGGTGAAGACGACGCTGCCGTCGGGACGAAGGAAACGTTTCTCCATCTCGTAGTCGTCGCGCTCACCAGACACCAGCTCGGCGAACAGCACCGCCTCGTAGGCCAGGTCGTCCGGGTGGCTTACCTGGCTCCACGGCGCCGCGTGCAGCGCCTCGAGGCTGCGACCGAGAATCTGGCACAGGCGCAGGTTCATTTCGCGCCACTGCTGCTGCGGGCCGAGCATGGCCATGCCGATCAGCGGGGCCTCGAAGAACAGCCGCAGCCACTCGTCGCGCTCGCGCAGCTGCTGCTCGGCGAGGCGCCGCGCGCTGACGTCCTGGATCGCGCCATAGATGCGCACCAGCTGCGTACCGTCGCGCTCCACCAGGCCGTTGATGCGCACCCAGCGCGGCGTGCCGCGGCCGCCGACGAGGCGGGTTTCCAGGTCGAAATCGTTGCCGGAGACCAGCAGCCCGGCCATCGTCTGCTTGAGCAGCTCGCGGCCCTCGGCATCGAAGAGCCCGAGCACGCGCTGGTAGCTCGGCGGGCCGTCGAAGGCGTCCACTTCGAGGATGCGCAAGCAGCCCTCGCTCCAGAACATGCGCAGGTCCGGGTACTCCAGCACCCAGCCGCCGATGTCGGCGATGGCTTCGGTCTGCGCCAGCAGGTGAGCCTGGCGCAGCAACTCACCGCGGCGTTCGTCGAGCTCGCGGGAGAGCCGTTCGCGGATCGTCACGTCCTGCTGCAGCGCGAGAAAATGGCTGACGCCTTCGGCATCGCGAATCGGCGCCAGGGTCAGCTCGTTCCAGAACGCCGCGCCGTCCTTGCGGAAGTTGCGCAGCACCACCTGGCAGGGCTCACCGCGCTGCAGCGCCCGGCGCAGTTGCTGCATCTGCACCTGCTGGCCGTGGTTGCCGCAGAGGAAGCGGAAATCCCGCCCGAGCACCTCGCTTTGCGCATAGCCGCTCATCCGCTCGAACTGCGGGTTGCAGTAGATCAACGGCAGGTCGGCGTGCCGCGCGTCGGCGATGGTCAGGCCCAGCGGCACCGCCTTCAGCGCCTTGTCGCTCATTCCGGGAACCGGCGAAGCCGACGACGGCAGCGCATCGACCGCCGCCGCGCGCAGCCAGCCGCGGCGCCGCAGCGCGGGGCTGAGGCCGGCCAGCAGCGGAATGCCGAGCACCACCATGAGCAGCCCGCGGGCGGCCCAGTGGCCTTCCTTGAACGGTTTGATCGACTGCCACAGGAAGGTCGTCAGCGCCTCCTGGTGGCCACTGACGAAGGTCGCGACGATCAGCGGCAGCACCACGCCCAGGCCAAGAAACTGCGCCCAGTTGCGCGGGCCGCGCAGCGCGGGGTCGAACGGCCGACCGCTCAGCAGCAGCCAGCCCAGCCCGCAACAGAGCGTTTCCGGAATCGCCAGGAACGGCGCCCAGGCCCATTCGCCGAGGCTGATACCGCTCACCAGCACGCCGTTGAGATAGACCAGCGGCAGTACCCGCGCGCCCCACCAGAGGCTGAACACCAGGCCCAGCGCCAGCGACGGATACCACAGCGGCAACGCGTCGGGGCTGCTCCAGGCCAGCGCCGCGGCGCTGGAAAGCAGCAGCAACGGCAGCGGCAACCAGCGGGTCCAGCCAGGCAGGCGGTCGGATCGGGCGGCGGGCATGAGACCTCGTCGGGGAAATGCCGTATCAAAGCGGCTCCGAACCACGGCGCGGCAGGAACGGGTTCGAGGGAGTGGCGAAGAAAGCGGGGGCCTAGGCTAATGGGCGGCGCGGAAGCCGTCCAGACAAACCAGAGAGCAAGAATTGCGCCGTATCGGCGGCGTGATTGAAGGCTGCGACATCGGTACGTCGCGCGCCGCTAGACCGCGTCGCGCGGCAGCACCAGCCCCAGCGGCAGGCGAACCCGCGCCTCCAGCCCGCCGCCGGCACGGTTGCGCAACTCGACGCTGCCGCCATGCAGCGCGGCGATGCGCTTGACGATGGCCAGGCCCAGCCCGGTGCCGCGCCCGCCGCGGGCCCGGTCGCCGCGGATGAACGGGTTGAAGATCTCGCCCAGTTCTGCCTCGTCGATGCCTTCGCCGCGATCGAGCACGCTGAGCACCACGTAGGGCGCGGTGAAGTCGTCGGCCACGTAGGCCGCGACCTCGACGCCGTTGCCACCGTGGTTGAGGGCGTTCTCGATGAGGTTGGTCAGCAGACGCTTGATCGACACGCGACGCAGCGGGAACGGCGGTATCCGCTCCAGGCACAGGCGCACGTGCTCGCCGTTCTGGTTGAACGGCGCCACCGTTTCGGCGACCAGCTCGCCAAGGTCGAGCTGCTCCACCGGCTCGTCGCGGCCATCGCGGATGAAGGCGAGGAACTGGTCGAGGATGGCGTTCATGTCCTCGATGTCGCGGACCATGTCTTCGGTCAGTTCGGTGTCGCTGTCGAGCAGCTCCAGCGCCAGGCGCAGGCGGGTCAGCGGCGTGCGCAGGTCATGCGAGACGCCAGCGAGCATCAGCTCGCGCTCGCGCGCCGCCTGCTCGACGTCCTCGGCCATCTGGTTGAAGGCGCGGTAGACCTCGGTCATCTCGCTGGGCGTATCGCCCACCGGCAGGCGCACGCTGCGGCCCTGGCCGAGCTGGCGGGTGGCGTCGACCAGACGCTTGAGCGGCGCGTTGAGCTGGCGCACGAAGATCCACGCGGCGGCAGTGGACAGCAGGCCAATGCCGAGGAACCAGCCGAGCACGCTCCAGATGCGCTGGCCGCGCAGCGGATGTGCGTACATCGGCACCTTGATCCACTCCGGACCGAGCGCCGGCGCGCGCACCCACAACGCCGGCGGGCTCTGCACGCGCACCCGTACTTCGGTGTCGGCGCCCAGTTCGACCTGCATCTGCCGCTGGAACACCTCGCTGTAGGGCCAGTGCTGCTCGCCCGGCGGGAGGATTTCCTGCGGGACGATCTTCAGCCCGGCGGAATCGGCGATCCGCGGACGATCGGCGGAATCCGCCGCCCAGTAGGCGCGCAGGGTCAGCGCCGCGCCATGGCTGTACTGCCGGTCCACCAGCATGTCCTCGTTCATCATCAGGTAGACCAGGGTCAGCGCCTTGGAGAACAGCACGACGACGAGCACCAGCCAGAGGGTGCGGGCGAAGAAGCTTTGCGGGAACCAGACAGGGGTTTTCATGACGGGAAGCCAGAACGGCGCAGCGCCGGTCGCGGGAAGGGTCGCTCGGCGCGCGAGCGGGAGGGCCGGGCGGCGGACGAGGCGGGCCTCGTCCGCCGGGCGATCACTTGTTGCCGTCCGGTACGAACACGTAGCCGACGCCCCAGACGGTCTGGATATAGCGCGGCTTCGACGGGTCCGGCTCGATCAACCGGCGCAGGCGGGAGATCTGCACGTCGATGGAGCGCTCCAGGGCGTCCCATTCGCGGCCGCGGGCGAGGTTCATCAGCTTGTCGCGGGTCAACGGTTCGCGAGCGTGCTGGACCAGCGCCTTGAGCACGGCGAACTCGCCGGTGGTGAGCATGTGCACCTCGTCGCCGCGCTTGAGTTCGCGGGTCGCCAGCGACAGTTCGTAGTCGCCGAAGGTCACGGTTTCCTCTTCGCTGCCCGGCGCGCCCGGCACCAGCGGCACCTGGCGGCGCAGCACGGCCTTGATCCGCGCCATCAGCTCGCGCGGGTTGAAAGGTTTGGCCAGGTAGTCGTCGGCGCCCTGCTCCAGGCCCTGGATGCGGCTGCTCTCGTCGCCCTTGGCGGTGAGCATGATGATCGGCACCTGGTTGTTCGACTCGCGCAGCCGGCGGCAGGCGGACAGGCCGTCCTCGCCGGGCAACATGAGGTCGAGCACCACCAGTTGGAACAGCTCGCGGCCGAGCAGGCGATCCATCTGCTCGACGTTCTCCACGGCGCGTGCGCGGTAGCCCTGCTCGGTGAGGAAGCGTTCGAGCAGGCGGCGCAGGCCGGGATCGTCGTCGACGATGAGGATCTTTTCGCCTTCGGCGGCAGGGGCAGTGCTGTTCATGGAATCTCCAAAAATCCATCCGGGCGGCATTATGGCGTAGTCGCGAGACGCGGGAACGTCAGCCATTGTTAGCAGATTTTTCGCTGTCTGGCGGCGCTGGCGCACGTCACAGGCCGGCCACGGCGTGTCGTCGCCTGTCCGCCACCTGCCGTTCGCGGGCGCCGCTCGTGTTTATAATGCCGGCCTTTCGCGCAGGCACGGCCTGCTCTTCTTGTCTGATTCAGGTGGTTCATGGACAGCATCAGTACCCGCATCGCCAACGAGCTGGGCGTGCGCCCGCAACAGGTCGCCGCCGCCGTGGCTCTGCTCGACGAGGGCTCCACCGTGCCCTTCATCGCCCGCTACCGCAAGGAAGTCACCGGCAGCCTGGACGACACCCAGCTGCGCCATCTGGAAGAACGCCTGCGCTATCTGCGCGAGCTGGACGAGCGCCGCGCGGCGATCCTCGCCAGCATCGAGGAACAGGGCAAGCTGACGCCGGAACTGACCCGCGAGATCAACCTGGCCGAGACCAAGACGCGCCTGGAAGACCTCTACCTGCCCTACAAGCAGAAGCGCCGCACCAAGGGCCAGATCGCCCTGGAAGCCGGCCTCGGCGAACTCGCCGATGGCCTGTTCGGCGACCCGACCCGCGACCCGGAAGCCGAAGCCGCGCGCTTCGTCGACGCCGAAAAGGGTTTCGCCGACGTCAAGGCGGTGCTCGAGGGCGCCAAGTACATCCTCATGGAACGCTTCGCCGAGGACGCCGACCTGCTGGCGAAACTGCGCGGCTTCCTCAAGGACAACGCCACCCTCGCCGCGCGCCTGGTGCCCGGCAAGGAAACCGAAGGCGCCAAGTTCAGCGACTATTTCGAACACGACGAACCCTTCCGGAGCGTGCCGTCGCACCGCGCCCTGGCGATCTTCCGCGGGCGCAACGAAGGCGTGCTGAGCGCCGCGCTGAAGGTCGGCGAGGAGCTGCCCGGCAGCATGCACCCGGGAGAAGTGATGATCGGCGAGCGCTTCGGCATCGCCAACCAAGGCCGCGCGGCCGACAAATGGCTGGCCGAAGTGGTGCGCTGGACCTGGAAGGTCAAGCTCTATACGCACCTGGAGACCGACCTCTTCGGCGAGCTGCGCGACGCCGCCGAGGACGAGGCGATCAGCGTCTTCGCGCGCAACCTGCACGACCTGCTGCTGGCCGCCCCGGCCGGCCCGCGCGCCACCCTCGGGCTCGATCCGGGCCTGCGCACCGGCTGCAAGGTCGCCGTGGTCGATGCCACCGGCAAGGTCCTGGATACCGCCACCGTCTACCCGCACGCGCCGAAGAACGACTGGGACGGCACCCTCGCCGTGCTCGCCAGGCTCTGCGCCAAGCATGGCGTCGACCTGATCGCGATCGGCAACGGCACCGCCAGCCGCGAGACCGACAAGCTCGCTGGCGACCTGATCGCCAAGGTCCCGGGCCTCAAGCTGACCAAGGTGATGGTCAGCGAGGCCGGCGCCTCGGTGTATTCCGCCTCGGAGCTGGCGGCCAAGGAATTCCCCGGCCTCGACGTCTCGCTGCGCGGCGCGGTATCCATCGCCCGCCGCCTGCAGGACCCGCTGGCCGAACTGGTGAAGATCGATCCGAAATCCATCGGCGTCGGCCAGTACCAGCACGACGTCTCCCAGCTCAAGCTGGCGCGCTCGCTGGACGCGGTGGTGGAAGACTGCGTGAACGCCGTCGGCGTCGACCTGAACACCGCCTCCGCCGCCCTGCTGGCGCGGATCTCCGGGCTCAACGCGACGCTGGCGCAGAACATCATCGCGCACCGCGACGCGCATGGCGCCTTCGCCAGCCGCGACGACCTGAAGAAGGTCCCGCGCCTGGGCGAGAAGACCTACGTGCTGGCCGCCGGCTTCCTCCGCGTGATGAACGGCGACAACCCGCTGGACGCCTCGGCCGTGCACCCGGAAACCTATCCGCTGGTGCAGCGCATCGCCGCCGACACCGGCCGCGACATCCGCTCGCTGATCGGCGATTCGAGCTTCCTCAAGCGCCTCGACCCGAAAGCCTTCACCGACGAGTTCTTCGGCCTGCCGACCGTCACCGACATCCTCCGGGAACTGGACAAGCCTGGCCGCGACCCGCGCCCGGAGTTCAAGACCGCGACCTTCCAGGACGGCGTCGAGAGCCTCAACGACCTGCAGCCGGGCATGCTGCTCGAGGGCGTGGTGACCAACGTCACCAACTTCGGCGCGTTCGTCGACATCGGCGTGCACCAGGACGGGCTGGTGCACATCAGCGCGCTGGCGGAAAAGTTCGTCAAGGACCCGCGTGAGGTGGTCAAGGCCGGCGACGTGGTCAAGGTCAAGGTGATGGAAGTGGACATCCCGCGCAAACGCGTCGGCCTGTCCATGCGCCTGGGCGACACGCCGGGCGAGAAGGTCGACGGTCCGCGCGGCGGCCAGGGGCGCGGCAGTCGCCCGGCGCCGGCCACGCGCAGCGAGCCCAAGGCGGCCGCCGCGGCGCCCAACGCGGCGATGGCGGCGCTGTTCGCCAACGCCAAGCAACTGAGGAAGTAGGCATGACCCGACAAGTCGAAGCGGTGGGCAGCAGCAGCGCCTTCGGGCGCCTGCTCGGGCTGGAGATCATCAAGGCCGAGGCTGGCGAGGCGCGCCTGCGCCTGCGCATGCACGAGGGCCTAAGCAACGTGCGCGGCATGCTCCACGGCGGCGCGCTGTTCTCGCTGATCGACACCGCCATGGGCCAGGCCAGCCACAGCCTGTTCGGTGGCGAAGCCGCCGCGGTGACGCTGGAGAGCAAGATCAACTACATCCGCGGCGTGAGCGAGGGCGAAGTGCTCTGCCGCGCCTGGGTGGTGCATGCCGGAAAGCGCACCCAGGTGATCGAGGCCGAGGTGCATCAGGGCGATAAACTGATCGCCAAGGCGCAGTCGACCTTTGCCGTCCTCTGAGTCGGCGGCGCCGGTCGCCGCCACCCCACTTCACGGCCAGACGTCGACGTCACCGTTCCTCCCCTTGTAGAGCGAAAGGCCCACCCCCATATTGGGGCGACCGTCGCGTGAAGGAATTGCAATCTTGAGCGAGCTTTTGACCCGCCGCCTGGCCCTGCTAGGCGCGCCCGCCCACCTGTCGCTGCTCACCCGCAGCCTGCATGGCATCGAACGCGAGACCCTGCGCGTCGATCGCGACGGACGCCTGGCGAAGACCGGGCATCCGGCCGCGCTGGGCTCGGCGCTGACCCATCCGCAGATCACCACCGACTATTCCGAGGCGCTGCTGGAGTTCATCACCCCGGCCGAGCCCGACCCCCGCGCGACCCTCGCCGACCTCGACGCGATCCATCGCTTCGCCGCCAGCCAGCTCGATGGCGAATACCTGTGGAGCCCGTCGATGCCCGGCGCGCTGCCGGAAGAGGCGCAGATTCCCATCGCCGAATACGGCAACTCGCTGATCGGCCGCCTCAAGCACGTCTACCGCAAGGGGCTGGCGCTGCGTTACGGCAAGACCATGCAGTGCATCGCCGGAATTCACTACAACTTCTCCCTGGCCGACGAGGTCTGGCCGCTGCTGCAGGCCGACGAAGTGCCCGGCGACACGCGCAGCGCGCGCGACTACCAGTCGGCGCGCTACATCGCCCTGGCGCGCAACTTCCGCCGCTACAGCTGGCTGCTGATGTACCTGTTCGGCGCCTCGCCGGCGCTGGACGCGAACTTCCTCCGCGGCCGCCCGCACGCCCTGGAACGCTTCGACGACGACACCCTTTACCTGCCCTGGGCGACCAGCCTGCGGATGAGCGACCTGGGCTACCAGAGCAGCGCCCAGTCCGGTCTGACGCCCTGCTACAACGACCTGCCCAGCTACATCGAGAGCCTGCGCACCGCAGTGGCGACGCCCTACCCGCCGTACGCCGAGGTCGGCACCAAACGCGATGGCGAGTGGCTGCAGCTGAACACCAACATCCTGCAGATCGAAAACGAGTACTACTCGACGATCCGCCCGAAACGGGTGACCTACACCGGCGAACGACCGATCCAGGCGCTCAGCGCCCGCGGCGTGCAGTACGTCGAAGTGCGCTGCCTGGACATCAACCCGTTCCTGCCGCTGGGCATCGACCTCGCCGAAGCGCGCTTCCTCGACGTGTTCCTGCTGTTCTGCGCGCTGGAAGACAGCCCGCCGCTGGATGGCAGCCACTGCCAGGGCTGCACCGACAACTTCCTCACGGTGGTCAAGCAGGGCCGGCGCCCGGGCCTGCTGCTGCGCGGCGAAGACGACCAGCCGGTCGAGCTGAAGACCTGGGCGAACGACTTGCTGCAACGCTTCGAGGCGATCGCCGAACTGCTCGACGCGGCCAGCGGCAGCGACGAGCATCGCCAGTCGCTGCAGGCGCAGCGCGGCAAGGTCGCCGACCCTGACTCGACGCCGTCGGCGCGGGTGCTGCGCGAAATGCGCGAGCGCCAGGAAAGCTTCTCGGCCTTCGCCCTGCGCCTGTCGCGCGAGCATGACGGCTACTTCCGCAGCCATCCGCTGAATGCGCAAGAGCAGGCGCGCTTCGAGAAACTGGCCGCCCAATCCATCGCCGACCAGGCCGAACTGGAGCAGACCCAGGTGGGCGACTTCGACACCTTCGTCGGCGCCTACCAGGCGAGCATCCTCGGCCTGAGCCACTGACGCCGGACTGCGTCCACCCTACGACACCCATAGCAGGGTGGATCAGACCGTAGGGTGGGCGCTCACGGGCCGCACGAACCGTAGGGTGGGTTAGCGGCATCGCACGACATCTCAGCCCTCCCCGACTCCCCCGCCGCGTAACCCACCGGGCGGAGCCCCGCCCAGCCCCGCAAGACGGATGCAACGCGTCCCGGGTTTCGTCCTCAGCGCGGGCGGATGCCGTCGAGAATCAGCGCCTGAAGGCTGCCCAGCACTTCCTCGAAGAAATCCGGGTCGCTCAGCGTGCGGCCGGTGATGGATTCCACCTGGACGCGGAAGTCCGCGTAGTGCTGAGTCGTCGCCCATAGCGAGAAGATCAGGTGATAGGGGTCGATCGGCGCCAGCCGGCCGGATTCGCTCCAGCGGCGGATCACCTCGGTCTTGGCGTGCACCAGATCGCGCAGCTCATGCTCCAGCTCGCCGCGCAGCAGTGGCGCGCCCTGGATGATCTCCAGGCAGAACAGCCGCGACGCCGCCGGTTCGTCGCGCGACAGTTCGAGCTTGAGGCGGATGTAGCCGCGAATCGCCTCCAGCGGCTCCATCTCCACGCTCAGCGCGCGCAGCGGCGCCAGCCAGACGCTCATCAGTTGGTGCAGCACCGCCAGGTAGAGGTCTTCCTTGCTGCCGAAGTAGTACAGCAGGTTGGTCTTGGAGACGTCGGCACGGGCAGCGATCTGATCGACGCTGGTGCCGTGCAGGCCGAACTGCGAGAACAGCGCGATGGCCGCCTCGGTGATCGCCGCGCGCTTGCTTTCCATCTGCCGCTCGCGCCGCGCCAGGGTCGCTGCGCTGGCCGTGCGCGACGCCTTCTTGCGGATCGCTGGCGCGTGCTCGGCGCCGGACGGGTGGTCCTGGGTCATGCGGCCCTCCTGTTCGGCCAAAAGCGCCTGGGCGAGGCGCCGGGCGGGGGCCGCCACCATAGCCAAAACGGCGGGGACTGTCAGGCCGACTGAATGCGACCGACTTGACGGCGATCATGGACAGATCCGGATTCGTGCGTCTTTTTCGGGCGGCACGCACAAACCAGGTGCTCTATAGCAGACCATTTGGTCCACTCTAACGCAGAGGTTTAACCCAACCTCCTGTTTTCGCTGGATTTTTCTTTTCTGGCACAGTCCATGCTCTCTTCCCTGCGACACATCGCCGCGAGCAGGCGCCGTGAACATGCCGGCATCGCTCGTCAACACGCGCAATCAAGGGGTTATCGTTATGAAAGTTGGCGTCTTCATTCCCATCGGCAACAACGGCTGGCTGATCTCCGAGACCGCCCCGCAGTACATGCCGACCTTCGAGCTGAACAAGCAGATCGTCCAGCGCGCCGAGCACTACGGCTTCGATTTCGCCCTGTCGATGATCAAGCTGCGCGGCTTCGGCGGTAAGACCGAATTCTGGGAGCACAACCTCGAATCCTTCACCCTGATGGCCGGTCTCGCCGCCGTCACCAGCAAGATCCAGCTGTTCGCCACCGCCGCCACCCTGACCCTGCCGCCAGCCATCGTCGCGCGCATGGCCTCGACCATCGACTCGATCTCGGGCGGCCGCTTCGGCGTCAACCTGGTCACCGGCTGGCAGCGCCCGGAGTACTCGCAGATGGGCATGTGGCCGGGGGACGAGTTCTTCTCAACCCGCTACGAGTACCTCGGTGAGTACGCCCAGGTCCTGCGCGACCTGTGGAGCACCGGGCACAGCGACCTGAAGGGCAAGTACTTCACCATGGAAGACTGCCGCGTCAGCCCGAAACCCCAGGCCGACATGAAGATCATCTGCGCCGGCTCCAGCGACGCCGGCATGGCCTTCTCCGCGCAGTACGCCGACTACAACTTCTGCTTCGGCAAGGGCGTGAACACCCCCGCCGCCTTCGCCCCGGCCACCGAGCGCCTGCTCGCGGCCACCGCCAAGACCGGTCGCGAGGTCAATTCCTGCGTGCTGTTCATGGTCATCGCCGAGGAAACCGAAGCCGCCGCCCGCGCCAAATGGGAGCTGTACAAGGACGGCGCCGACCAGGAAGCGCTGAAGTGGCTGGGTGACCAGGCCGCGGTGGACACCCGCTCGGGCAGCGACACCAACGTGCGGCAGATGTCCGACCCCACCTCGGCGGTGAACATCAACATGGGCACCCTGGTGGGCTCCTTCGAGCAGGTCGCGAAGATGCTCGACGAAGTGGCGGCGGTGCCGGGCACCGAGGGCGTGATGCTGACCTTCGACGACTTCATCGAGGGCGTCGAGAAGTTCGGCCAGCGCATCCAGCCGCTGATGAAGAGCCGCAGCGCCGTCGTGGAAACCCTGAAGGAGATCGCCTGATGAGCGAGAAAAGCGTATCCGGCTACGAACTGCCGGTGGACGCCAGCGCGCCGCTGACCCTGCCGGCACGCCCGGAACCCCTGCAGCTGCGGCCCAGCCAGACCGCGCTGATCGTGGTCGACATGCAGAACGCCTATTCGACCCTCGGCGGCTACCTCGACCTCGCCGGCTTCGACGTCTCCTCCACCGGCCCGGTGATCGAGAAGATCCAGGTCGCCCTCGACGCCGCGCGCGCCGCCGGCGTGCAGGTGATCTTCTTCCAGAACGGCTGGGACAAGGAGTACGTCGAGGCGGGCGGCCCCGGCTCGCCGAACTGGCACAAGTCCAACGCGCTGAAGACCATGCGCCGGCGCCCCGAACTGCAGGGCACGCTGCTCGCCAAGGGCGGCTGGGACTATGACCTGGTCGACCAGCTGAAGCCGCTGCCCGGCGACATCGTGATGCCGAAACCACGCTACAGCGGCTTCTTCAACACGCCGCTGGACAGCATCCTGCGCGCCCGCGGGATCAAGAACCTGGTGTTCACCGGGATCGCCACCAACGTCTGCGTCGAATCGACCCTGCGCGACGGTTTCTTCCTCGAATACTTCGGCGTGGTCCTCGCCGACGCGACCCACCAGGCCGGCCCGCCGTCGGCCCAGGAAGCGGCGCTGTTCAACATCGAGACGTTCTTCGGCTGGGTGTCCTCGGTCGACGACTTCTGCACCACGCTCAAGCAACCGAATCATTAACCGAGGTCGTTCAGAAGCGTAGCGAGCGAAGGACGGGCAAGGCGGAGAAAACCGAGGACGCGGAGTTTACGAGCTGTAAATGAGCAGTCCGAGGTTTTCTCCAACGCAGCCCGCCCGAGCGCAGCAGCTTCTGAGCGATCTCTGAAAACCAGGAAGCCTTGCCATGCCCAAACAATCGATCATCCCGCCGGGAACCGGCAAACCCCTCGCCCCCTACGTACCGGGCTCGCTGGCCGACGGCATCCTCTACGTCGCCGGCACCCTGCCGCTGGACAAGGACGCCAACGTGGTCCACGTCGGCAACGCCACCGAGCAGACCCGCCACGTGCTGGAAACCATCAAGGGTGTCGTCGAGGCCGCCGGCGGCACCATGGACGACGTCACCTTCAACATGATCATGCTCAAGGACTGGGCCGACTACGCGGCGATCAACGCCGTCTACGCCGAGTACTTCGCCGGCGAGAAGCCGGCGCGCTACTGCATCCAGTGCGGCCTGGTGAAACCCGAGGCACTGATCGAGATCGCCTCGATCGCCCACGTCGGCAAGTGATGCGCTGCCCGGATGCGCCCTGAGCGGCGCATCCGGCGGCTCGAGGACCCTCCATGCACTACGAAATCCACGGCAATCCCGACGCCGGGCAGACCGTCCTGCTGTCCTCCGGCCTTGGCGGCTCGGCGGGCTACTGGACGCCGCACCTGGCCGCGCTCGGCGAACGTTTCCGGGTGATCAGCTACGACCAGCGCGGCACCGGGCGCAGCCCCGCCGAGCTGGCCGAGGGCTACTCCATCGCCGACATGGCCGACGAGGTGCTGGCCCTGGCCGACGACCTCGAATTGACCCAGTGCGACTTCGTCGGCCATGCCCTCGGCGGCCTGGTCGGCCTGCAGGTCGCCCTGCAACGCCCCGGCCTGATCCGCCGCCTGGTGCCGATCAACGCCTGGGCCGCGCCCAACGCCCACAGCGCGCGCTGCTTCGACATGCGCATCGCGCTGCTGAAGAACACCGGCCCGGCCGCCTACGTGGCCGCGCAACCGATCTTCCTCTACCCGCCGAGCTGGATCGTCGCCAACGGCGAACGTCTCGAGGCGGACCTGGCCCACGCCCTCGCGCACTTTCCCGGCGAGGCCAACACCCTGCGGCGGATCGCGGCGCTGCGCGCCTTCGACATCTCCGCGCGACTGGCCGAGATCGACGTGCCGACGCTGGTCATGGCCAGCCGCGACGACAGCCTGGTGCCCTGGACCCAATCCGTGGCCCTGGCCGAAGGCCTGCCGAACGCCCGCCTGGACGTGCGAGACTTCGGCGGCCACGCCTTCAACCTGACCGAACAAGCGGCGTTCGAAGCCAGCCTGCTGGACTTCCTCCAGCAAGCGGCCTGAAACGCCCGGAGAACACCATGAGCCTTGCACTCGACGAAAAAGCCCTTGCCACCCTGTTCAGCGAAGCCCGCACCCACGGCAGCTGGCGCGACCAGCCGGTGAGCGACGAACAACTGGCCGAACTCTATGCACTGACCCGCATGGGCCCGACCTCGGCCAACTGCAGCCCGGCGCGCTTCGTCTTCGTGCGCAGCGCCGAAGGCAAGGAAAAGCTCAAGCCGACGCTGTCCTCGGGCAACCTGGACAAGACCATGAGCGCGCCGGTGACGGTGATCGTCGCCTACGACCGCGAATTCTACGAAGCTCTGCCGCGCCTGTTCCCGCACGGCGATGCGCGCAGCTGGTTCACCTCCAGCCCGGAATTCGCCGAACAGACCGCGCTGCGCAACAGCTCGATGCAGGCCGCCTACCTGATCCTCGCCGCCCGCGCGATGGGCCTGGATACCGGGCCGATGTCGGGTTTCGACCGCGCCAAGCTCGACGCAGCCTTCTTCGCCGGCAGCACCTGGACCGCCAACCTGCTGATCAACCTCGGCTATGGCAACCCGGAGAAACTTTACCCGCGCCTGCCGCGCCTGGCCTTCGAAGAAGCCTGCACGCTCGCCTGACCGACTCGCCCCGCGGGGCAAGGAGATTTTCATGCTCAGCCATTCCGTCGCCGCCTGCGCCAACGACCTGCCGCCCCGCGTGCTCAAGCACGACTATCGCGATGCCATGGCGCGCCTGGGCGCCGCGGTGAACGTGATCACCACCGACGGCCCCGGCGGGCAAGCAGGCTTCACCGCCTCGGCGGTGTGCAGCGTGACCGACGAACCGCCGACCCTGCTGGTCTGCCTCAACCGCGGCGCCTCGGTCTACGACGCCTTCCTGGCCAACGGCGTGGTCTGCGTCAACGTCCTGGCCCACGGCCAGGAAGCGCTGTCCAACCTGTTCGGCGGCAAGACCTCGATGGCCGAGCGCTTCGCCGCCGCGCAGTGGGGCGAACTGGCCACCGGCGCACCGGTACTCGACGGGGCACTGGTCTCCTTCGACTGCCGCGTCGCCGAAACCACCCAGGTCGGCACCCACGACATCCTGTTCTGCGAAGTACTCGCCATCCGCCACGGCGAGCCGGGCAAGGGCCTGATGTACTTCGAACGGGCCTACCACGGCCTGGGCATCTGATTCCACGCCCGCAGATGCAGGGTGGATCGGGGCGCGTAGCCGACGCTTCTTTCATCCACCGTTGCGCCACCCGGTGGATCGATAAGGCGCGATCCACCCTACGGGGTTCCACCGCCTACGCCGCCTTTCGACCCGCACCGGGCATGTGACCGGCGAGGGGAACGGCATCTACGACCCGGAAAGCTCGCCAGCTTCCACCCCGATACCGCGCAAGATCAGCCCCTGGACACTGGCCAGGGCCTGCTCGAAGAACGCCGGATCGTCCAGCGTGCGACCGGTGATCGACTGCACCTGGACCGAGAAATCGGCGTAATGCTGGGTCAGCGCCCAGAGCGAGAAGAACAGGTGATGCGGGTCCACCGGCTGCAACCGGCCGGCAGCGACCCAGGCGCGAACCACCCCGGCCTTGGCATCCACCAGTTCGCGCAGAGTTCCTTCCAGCGCCGGTTTCAGCAACGGCGCGCCCTGGATCATCTCCAGGCAGAACAGCCGCGACGCCTGCGGGTGATCGCGCGAGTTGATCATCTTCAGGCGGATGTACTGGGCGATCGCCTCGGCCGGGTCCTGCTCCGCGCCGATCGCGCGCAGCGGCGCCAGCCAGAGGTCGAGCAGGTTGCTCAGCAGATCGATGTACAACTCCTCCTTGGAGGCGAAGTAGTACAGCAGGTTGCTCTTCGACAGGCCGGCGAGGCTGGCGACCTGATCCAGACTGGTTCCGTGCAGCCCGTAACGCGAAAACAGATCCAGCGCGGCCGCCTGGATCGCCTCCTGCTTGGGTGTTCCGGGTAGGCTCTTTTTACTCACCGTCGAACTTCCTTTGCTGCGGAAAGTTCACCACCGAAGAGGCGACGAAGTTATGGGAACGCCCCCGTTGAATAACCCACATCACGCCGCGCAACAACCCTTTTAAAATGCGGGTTAATTATTTACGACGCAATGCGCCGAGCGATCACCCCGCACAAAACAGGGTAGGCAATACTTTGGTGCGCGGCAGTCCCAATGCGGTGCACCGCCACCCCGACCACGGCGCGGCAAAACGCCGCCAACCTCACCTTTAAAACCAAATAAATCAAACAGATATGCGTTTTTGTCCATTTGGTCAAAATTGGCATACCGGTTGCTATTCAAAGAGGCGGCAAAATGATTATAAAAGCAACTCGAATAGCCTTAGTCGTGCACTTTTAAGTTCACGTAACTTCAGCTGCCCTCGATCAACTTTCCCACGACCGGAGAGTAGAAATGACGCTGTTGTATGTGCCCATCATCGACCTCGAACCCTATTTCGAAGGCACTCCGGAAGGGAAACAGAAAGTTGCCAGGGCGGTGGATCAGGCCTGCCGGGATATCGGCTTCCTGATCATCAAGAAACACCGGATTCCCCGCGAACTCATCGAGCGCGTATCGCGCCTGAGCCAAGCCTTCTTCGACCTGCCGCTGGCGGAAAAACGCAAGGTCGACCGCCCGCGCCCGGACCAGGTGCGCGGCTTCTCCGCGGTGGCCGAGGAGAGCCTCTCCTACAGCACCGGCGAGGCGGCACCGGGCGACCTCAAGGAATCCTTCTCGGTCGGCCCGAGCAACGTGCCCGACGAGCCCTACTACAACGGCGCGGACGCCGGCCCGCACTTCGCGCCGAACGTCTGGCCGAGCACCCTGCCGGGCTTTCGCGAAGCCTATGAAGAATACTTCGCCGCGATGAGCGAACTGGCGCTGCACATGATGCGGCTGTTCGCCCTCGCCCTGGAGTTGCCCGAGCACTACTTCGACGACAAGGTCGACCGTCACATCAGCATGTTCCGCGTGCTCAGCTACCCGCGCCTGACGCAGCCGCCCGAGGACGGCCAGTTCCGCGCCAGCCCGCACAGCGACTACGGCAGCATGACCATCGTGCTGCCGGACGCCGGCGGCCTGCAGGTGCGCAACAAGGCCGGCGAATGGGTCGACGTGCCCTTCGAGCCGGACGGCTTCGCGGTGAACATCGGCGACCTGATGATGCAGTGGACCAACGACCGCTGGATCTCCACCGTGCACCGGGTGATCGTTCCCGAGCTGGAGCAGCCGAGCAACGCGCGGCGCCAGTCGCTGGTGTTCTTCCACCAGCCCAACTACGACGCCCTCGTCGAATGCCTGCCGAGCTGCCTCGCCGACGGCGAAACGGCGAAGCACGCACCGATCAGCTCCGGCGATCACCTGCGCTCGAAATTCGTCAAGCAGACCACCTTCGGCGGCACCAAGAGCGAGGTCGCGTAAGCCATGGCCACGCTCTCCTACGTCAACGTCTTCGCCCGCGACGTGGTCGCCCTCAGCGGCTTCTACCAGAAGGTGTTCGGCTTCGCCGAGATCGAGGCGATCCGCTCGCCGATCTTCCGCGGGCTCGACACCGGCAAGTCGTGCCTGGGCTTCAACGCGCCGGACGCCTACGAATTGCTCGGCCTCGCCGACCAGGCCGAGACCCGCGGCATCAAGTTCCTGCTGAACATCGACGTCGACAGCCAGGCGGACGTCGACCTCCGGGTACCGCTGGCCCTGGAGGCCGGCGCGACGCTGATCAAGGCGCCCTACACCACCTATTACAACTGGTACCAGGCGGTGCTGCTCGACCCCGAAGGCAACGTGTTCCGGATCAATTTCATGCTGTAGGGCCGCGCAAACGCTCGACAGCGCACATTTCGCCCCTCTCCCATTCATGGGAGAGGGTTAGGGAGAGGGCGGTTTTCCCCTCTCCCCCAGCCCCTCTCCCGTAAACGGGAGAGGGGAGGAATGCACACCACCTTCACTCCCGGAGACGACGCAATGCACAAATGGATTCAGAGAAGCCTCTACAGCGCCGTGCTGGTCAGCGTGGCCGGCGTTGCGATGGCCGATGACGGCTTCACCCTGGAAGGCCCGCCGAAGATCGCGATGATCTACTTCGATGCGAAGAACGATGGCGGCTGGACCCAGGCCTTCGACGAGGCACGGGTGAAGATCGAGAAGGAGCTGGGGCAGAAGATCCAGTTCGTCGAAAAAGTCCCGGAGAGCGCCTCGGCGATCAAGCCGGCGGCCGAGCGCTTCATCTCGCGCGGCGCCAACATCGTCATCGGCACCGCCTTCGGCTACTCCGACACCTTCAAGGAACTCGCCGAGAAATACCCCAGGGTGGCCTTCCTCAACGGTTCCGGCACTACCAACGGGCATAACCTCGAATCCTTCTACGGCCGTACCTACGAGACCCACTACCTGTGCGGCATGGCGGCCGGCGCGGCGTCGAAGACCGGCAAGCTGGGCTTCGTCGCGGCCAACCCGTTCGGCGTGGTCAACTGGACCGTCAACGCCTACGAGATGGGCGCCAAGCAGATGAACCCGAATGCCACCACCACGGTGATCTACACCGGCGCGTGGAACGACCCGGTGAAGGAACGCGCCGCCGCCATGGCGCTGATCGACCAGGGCGCCGATGTCATCGGCCAGCACGTCGATACCCCGACCCCGCAGATCGTCGCTCAGGAGCGCGGCGTGTACGGCACCGGCCACCACCGCGACCTCAGCCAGTTCGCCCCGGATGCGACCATCTGCTCGGCGATCTGGACCTGGGACAAGTTCCTCGTCCCGGAGCTGAAGAAGATCGCCGCCGGCAACTGGAAGCCGGCGCCCTACGGTGCCTTCATGACCATCCCCGAGGGCGGCGGCGACATCGCCTTCGGCAAGGTCGGCCTGAGCGAGGAAGCCAAGGCGAAGATCATGGCCGAGCGCCAGGCGATCATCGACGGCAAGCACATCTACGCGGGGCCTTTGGTCGACCGCGAAGGCAAGGAACGCGTGCCGGCCGGCAGCACCCTGTCCGACGCCGACCTGTGGAAGATGGACTGGTACGTACCCGGCGTGATCACCCAGAAATAACCCTCGCCAACGGGGACCGCGCCGCGGTCCCTTTGCCAATGGCTTCGTGCGCGAAGCCATTGGCAAAGCCGCTCCAGAGGTTTCCTCCACGGGCGGCCGCACGCCTCCGCTCTATCCCGAGAATCCAAATGCCCAACGCCCTGCAACTCACCGGCGTCAGCAAGTCCTTCGACGGCTTCAAGGCCCTTTCCGACGCCAGCTTCACGGTCAAATGGGGCGAGGTTCATGCCCTGCTGGGCGAGAACGGCGCCGGCAAATCCTCGTTGATGAACATCGCCGCCGGGCTCTACGCGCCGGAAACCGGCGAACTGCTGATCGACGACAACAAGGTCCAGCTCAAGGGCCCGGCGGATGCCGCGCGCGAGCGCATCGGCATGGTCCACCAGCACTTCAAGCTGGTGAAGCCGTTCTCCGTGGCCGAGAACATCCTGCTCGGCCTGCCGCGGAGCGACGGCAGCCACCGCAAGCGCCTGCGCGAGACCGAACGGCTGATCGCCGAGAAGGCCGAGCAGATCGGTTTCTCCATCGACCCGAAGAAGACCGTGGCGGACCTGTCCATCGCCGAGCAGCAGCGCGTGGAGATCCTCAAGGTGCTGCTCGCCGGGGCGAAGATCCTGATCCTCGACGAACCCACCGCGGTGCTCACTGACCAGGAAGGCGAACGCCTGCTGTCCACCGTGCAAGGCCTTGCCCGGCAAGGCGCGGCGGTGATCCTGGTGACCCACCGGATGGCCGACGTGAAACGCTTCGCCGACCGCGTGACGGTGATGCGCGGCGGCCGCACGGTGGAAACCCTCGACCCGCAGCAGGTCTCCATCGCCGACCTGGTCAAGCTCACCGTTGGCGAGTCGCTACCGGCGCCGGCGCATGCGCGCAGCGAACCGGGCCCGGCCCTGCTCAGCGTGCGCGGGCTGAAATCCCCGGAGATCGGCGGCCGACGCATCCTCGACGGCATCGACCTGAGCCTGCGCGGCGGCGAGATCTACGGCATCGCCGGGGTCGGCGGCAACGGCCAGAGCGAGCTGGCCAACGTGCTGATGGGGCTGCCCGAACCCAGCGAGGGCGAGATCGCCCTGGAAGGCTTCGGCGACCTGCGCACCGCCGACATGGACCAGCGCCGCGACCTGCGCATCGCCGCGATCCCCGCCGACCGTTACGGCCTGGCGCTGGCCGGCGGCCTGTCGATCGCCGAGAACTTCGCCATCGGCCAGGTCCACAGCGGCCGCTACGGACCGTTCTGGCTGCTGCGCGAAGGCCGCGCGCGGGAAGAGACGCAGGCCGCCGTGGAACGCTTCGACGTGCAGGGCGTGCGCAACGTCCGCCAGAAGGCCGCGCTGCTCTCCGGCGGCAACGCGCAGAAGCTGGTGATCGCCCGCGAGTTCTCCCGCGAGCCGCGCATCGTCCTCGCCCACAGCCCGAGCCGCGGCCTCGACGTGCGCGCCGGTGCCGCCGTGCACCAGCGCCTGCTGGCTGCGCGCGACAGCGGCGCCGCGGTGCTGCTGATCAGCGAGGACCTCGACGAAGTGCTGGCCCTGGCCGACCGCATCGGCGTGATGAGCGCCGGCAAGATCGTCGCCGAATTCGAACGACCCGCCGATCGCCAGGCGATCGGCAAAGCCATGGTGGACCATGTCTGAGCTTTCCAACGCAACCCGACCCACGTCCGCGCCGAAGCGCCAGCCGCTGACCAGCCGCCGCTACGCCCTGGAAATCCGCCAGCAGATGGCCTGGCACTGGCAGGCGCTGATCCTCGCCGTATCGCTGATCTTCGGCCTGGGCATCTCCGCGGCCATCCTGATCGCCGCCGGCGTCCCTGGCGGCGAGCTGCTCGACGAGTTCGTCATCCTCACCCTGTTCGATGCGCAGAGCCTGCGCGCGGTGCTGTTCCAGGCCGCGCCCATCGTCATGGTCGGCATCGCCGGCTGCCTGGCGTTCCGCGCGCGCTTCTGGAACCTCGGCCTGGAGGGCCAGATGATCTGGGGCGGGATCGCCGCCACCGCCATCTCGCTGTTCGAGGTCGGCCCGGAATCCACCCGCCTGGCGCTGATGTTCGTCGCCGCCACCCTCGCCGGGCTGGCCTGGGCGCTGGCGCCGGTGCTGCTCAAGCTGAACCTCAAGGTCAACGAGATCATCTCCACCCTGATGCTCAACTACATCGCCGCCAACTTCCTCCTGCACCTGGTCTACGGCGCGTGGAAGGACCCCAAGGATTCCTTCCCCTATTCGCCGCAGTACCGCGCCTTCGAGCGCCTGCCGGAGATGTTCGACGGCTACAGCATGGCGATTCCGCTGGCGGTGCTGGTGGCGCTGTTCGCCTGGTGGTTCGTCGGCGTCTGCCGCGCCGGGCTGTACCTGCGCTTCGTCGACGCCAACCCGCGTGTCGCCGATGCGGTCGGGGTGCCGGTGCGCAAGGTGATCGTCGGCACCGTGCTGCTCTCCGGCGGCCTCGCCGGGATCGCCGGCTTCGTCGTCGCCGCCGGCCAGGAAGGCCGCCTGACCCAGGCGTTCTACCAGGGCTACGGCTTCTCCGGCATCCTCATCGCCTTCCTCGCGCGCAACAACCCGCTGGCGGCGACCATCGTCGCGCTGCTGGTGGCGACCCTGTTCGTCGCCGGGCGCAACCTGCAGGTGTTCTACCAGATCCCGTTTTCCATGGTTCAGCTTATCCAGGCGCTGATCGTCATCTGCGTCGCCTCCTCGGACTTCTTCATTCGCCACCGCATCCGCCGCATCGCCGGGAGGGAAAGCTGATGGACCTGCTCGCCAGTTGGCTCGGCAACGTGCCCGATTTCGCCGTGCCCTACGCCCTCGCCGCGCTGGGCCTGATTCTCACCGAGCGCGCCGGGGTGCTCTCGCTCGGCGCCGAGGGCCTGCTGCTGGCCGGGGCGCTGGCCAGCATCGGCACGCAGCTGGCCTTCGGCGTGGCCGGCCTCTCGCTGCTCGCCGGAATGGCTGCCGCCGCGCTGGTGTCGATCCTCTTCGCCGTGATGGTGATCGTCCTGCGGGTCAACCAGGTGATCGCCGGACTGACCCTGGTGTTCTTCTGCCAGGGCCTCACCAGCCTGCTCGGCACGCTGCTGGAATGGACCAACCAGCCGATCCGCGGGCTGCCCGCGCTGGCCCTCTGGCCGCTGTCCGAGCTGCCGCTGGTGGGCAAGCTGTTCCACCAGAACCTGATGGTCTACCTGACCGTGCCGATCTTCCTCGGCGTGGTCTGGTACCTCAACCGCAGCACGTCCGGCCTGCGCCTGCGCGCGGTGGGCGAGAACCCGCAGGCGGCCGATGCCGCCGGCATCCCGGTGCTCGCCTACCGCTTCGCCGCGGTGATGGCCGGCTCGGCGCTGGTCGGCCTGGCCGGCGCCTACATCGCCGTGCTGAGCACCAAGATGTGGATCGCCGACATGAGCGGCGGGCGCGGCTGGATAGCCGTGGCGCTGGTGATCTTCGCCCGCTGGTCGCCGTGGAAGGCACTGGCCGGCGCGGTGCTGTTCGGCTGCATCGAGGCGCTGATCCCGCAACTGGCCGCCGCCGGGGTGCGCCTGCCGCAGTATTTCGTGCTGATGACGCCCTATGCGGTGACCCTCGGCGTGATGATCTGGGTCGCCCTCGGCGGCCGCCAGAACAATGCGCAGCCCGGCGCGCTGGGCGAACCCTATGTGCGCGAGGAACGGCGCTGAACGACTGAACGGGGCCCGTCTTTTACTTCGCTGTCAGGCGCGGCACCGCACGGTGGATCGATGAAGCGCGATCCACCCTACGAAAGCGTTGAGTTGCGGATGACGCGCCGATCATAGCCACTGCACCGATCGGCTTTTCGTAGGGTGGATGTCGCTTTTCACATCCACCAGGGCGCAGACCGCACTCTTCCGCAAACTACCCATTACCCACTCCCAGGAGCCCGCATGCGCACCTTCGTCTATGAACAACCGCGCGAGCTGGACGCGGCGCAATTCGCCGACTACCTCGACCCCAGCCGCACCGCGATCATCTCCATCGACCTTCACCGCGGGCACCTCGACGACTCGCCGGAATGCCCCTGCCCGGCGCCACGCGCGCGCGAGCTGGTGGCGCCGGTGGACGCCTTCCACGATCAGGCCCGCGCGCTGGGCGTGCGCGTGGTGCACATCCGCTCGGTGCTGCGCGCCGACGGCTCGGACGATATGAACGGGATTCCGGCAGCCTGGCGGCGGACCTTCCCGCTGCACGTCGGGGAGATTCCCAACCACGCCGAACACGCGCTGGAGGGCTCGATCTGGACCGAATGGGTGACCTGCGTCGAACCGGGCGACCTGATGGTCTCGAACAAGCGCCGGCTGTCGGCCTTCTATCCCACCGACCTGGACTTCCTGCTGCGCAACCAGCGCATCGACACTCTGGTGTTCAACGGCGGCTTCGCCGACTGCTGCGTGCTCAACAGCGCCTTCGAGGCGAACAACCTCAATTACCGGGTGATCGTCCTGCGCGACCTGGTGCGCGGCACCGACGAACACCTGGAGTCCGCGGCGTTCTCGATGGTCTCGCTGCACCTGGGGCTGGTGATGGAATCGCAGGACCTGCTGCAGGTCTGGCGCGGCTAAACGCACGCTGCCCCAGCGGGCGCTTGCGATGGTGGGCTGAAGCCCACCCTACGCAAGACGTCCGACTTTAGCCGTAGGGTGGGTTAGGCGCATTCCGGAGGGTGGGGCCCGCTCCGAACGTGACGCGCCGTAACCCACCGGGCGGTGCCTCGCCTAACGCCGCCCGGGGGCAGTCGAGACGAGAGGGTTGGTGCGCATGGCGCACCCTACGAGATCGCGCGCTGCGTTAGCCGTAGGGTGGGTTAGGCGCATTCCCGGAAGTTTGGTCCCGCGCCGAACGTGACGCGCCGTAACCCACCGGGCGGTGCGTCGCCTAACGCCGCCCCGGGGGCAGTCGAGACGAGAGGGTTGGTGCGCATGGCGCACCCTACGAGATCGCGCGCTGCGTTAGCCGTAGGGTGGGTTAGGCGCATTCCGGAAGTTTGGTTCCGCGCCGAGCGTGACGCGCCGTGACCCACCGGGCGGTGCCTCGCCGAACCCGTGAGGAGTGATCCAGGCGCGCCGATTGCGCACAGCGTTCCCCCGCGACGCATGCCGGCTCGCTGGCGTAGGGTGCGCCGCGCGCACCGCCTTGGCGCCTACAGCGTCTTCTCGAAGATCTTCGAGTTGCGCTGGAAGTTGTACAGCGAGGCACGCGCCGCCGGCAGGCGCTCGACGCCGCTAGGCTCGAAGCCGCGCTCGCGGAACCAGTGCGCGGTGCGCGTGGTGAGCACGAACAGGGTCTTCAGCCCGGCCGCCCGGGCGCGCTCCTCGATGCGTTCGAGCAGTTCGTCGCCGCGCCCTCCGTGGCGGTAATCCGGGTTCACCGCCAGGCACGCCAGTTCGCCGGCATCGGAATCGGCGATCGGGTAGAGCGCCGCGCAGGCGATGATCAGGCCGTCGCGCTCGACCAGGCTGAACTGCTCGATCTCCCGCTCCAGCACTTCGCGCGAGCGGCGCACCAGAATCCCCTGCTCTTCCAGCGGCGTGATCAGGTCGATCAGCCCGCCGACGTCCTTGATGCTCGCCTCGCGCAATTGCTCGAACTGCTCCTGGTCGACCAGCGTGCCGCCGCCGTCGCGGGTGAACAGCTCGGTGAGCAGCGCGCCGTCCTCGGCGTAGCTGACGATGTGGCTGCGCTTCACCCCGGCGCGGCAGGCGTGCGCGGCGGCATCGAGCAGTTCGGCCTGGTAGTTGCTGCCCAGGCGCTGCAGATGCGCCGGCACCTGCTGCGGGCGCAGTTCGCGGATCAGCTTGCCGCTCTCGTCGAGCAGGCCGTGCTCGGCACCGAACAGGATCAGCTTGTCGGCGGCCAGGTCGATGGCCGCGCGCATCGCCACGTCCTCGCAGGCGAGGTTGAAGATCTCGCCGGTCGGCGAATAGCCCAGCGGCGAGAGCAGCACGATGTTGCGCTCGTCGAGCTGGCGGCCGATGCCCTTGCGGTCGATGCGGCGGACCTCGCCGGTGTGGTGGTAGTCGACGCCGTCGAGCACGCCGATCGGCCGCGCGGTGACGTAGTTGCCGCTGGATACCCGCAGCCGCGCGCCCTGCATCGGCGAGGCGGCCAGGTCCATCGACAGGCGCGCCTCGATGGCCACGCGCAGGTGGCCGACGGCGTCGATCACGCACTCCAGCGTCTGCGCATCGGTGATCCGCAGGTCGCGGTGGAAGTGCGGGGTCAGCCCGCGCGCCGACAGCCGCGCCTCGATCTGCGGGCGCGAACCGTGGACCAGCACCAGGCGCACGCCGAGGCTGTGCAGCAGCACCAGGTCGTGGACGATGTTGCCGAAGTTGGGGTGGGCAACGCCCTCGCCGGGCAGCATCACCACGAAGGTGCGCTCCCGGTGGGAGTTGATGTAGGGCGAAGCGTGGCGTAGCCAGTTGACGTAGTCGTGCATGAAAGAACCGCTGTCGATCGGATAACTCCCCGCACCGGTCGGGCGCGGGGTCGCGGAGAGGCCTTGGGTGGCGGCGTCTCGGTCCTCGGGGGAGGGACTCATCGTCGTAGCACGGGGTACTCCGTTGTCGGCCTCAGCGGGCGGGGTTCAGGCAGTAATGGGTGATCAGCTCGCGCAGCAGGTTCACGCAAGGTTCCAGGCGCGACAGCTGCAGGTACTCGTCCGGCTGGTGCGCGCAGGCGATATCGCCGGGGCCGAGCACCAGGGTCTCGCAGCCAAGCTGCTGAAGATAAGGCGCTTCGGTGCCGAATGCCACCGCCTCGGCGGCGTGCCCGGTGAGCCGCTCGGCAAGGCGCACCAGCTCGGCGTCGGCGGCCTGCTCGAACGGCGGCACTTCGGGAAACAGCGGAGCGAAGTCGATCTGCACCTGGCGGGCCTCGGCCAGTGGCTGCAGCTTGTCGCGGATCGCCGCGCGCAGCTGCTGCGGGTCCATCCCCGGCAGCGGGCGCAGGTCGAACTCCAGCGAGCATTGCCCGCAGATGCGATTCGGGTTGTCGCCGCCGTGGATGCAGCCGAGGTTGAGGGTTGGCTGCGGCACGTTGAACAGCGGGTTCTGGTACTCGCGCTGCCATTCGCCGCGCAGCAGCAACAACTCGTGCATCGCCGCCTGCATCGCCTCCAGAGCGCTGTGGCCGAAGCTCGGGTCGGAGGAGTGGCCGCTTTGCCCGAGGATGTCGATGCGCTCCATCATCACGCCCTTGTGCAGACGGATCGGCCGCAGTCCGGTCGGCTCGCCGATCACCGCGGCGCGCCCCAGCGGCCGTCCGGCCCGCGCCAGCGCGCGGGCGCCGGACATCGAGCTTTCCTCGTCGCAGGTGGCGAGGATCAGCAACGGCTGGCGGAACGGCTGCTGCAGCAACGGCAGCACCGCTTCGATGATCAACGCGAAGAAGCCCTTCATGTCGCACACGCCGAGGCCGTACCAACGGTCGTCGGCCTCGCGCAGCTGCAGCGGGTCGCCGCTCCACAGCGGCGCGTCGAACGGCACGGTATCGCTGTGCCCGGCCAGCACCAGGCCGCCGGGACCGCTGCCGTAGCTGGCCAGCAGGTTGAACTTGCCGGGGCTGATTTCCTGGGTCTCGCAGACGAAACCGAGGTCGCCCAGCCAGCTGGACAGCAGTTCGATCACCGGGCGATTGGTCTGGTCCCAGTGCGCCTGGGTGCAGCTCACCGACGGCGCGGCGATCAGCGCGGCGAAGCGTTCTTTCAGGTTGGGCGGTGACATGAATACTCCAGGGTTCTGCATCGTGAAAGCGTGCGGCGGACGCGTCCTGTAGACTTTCCGCTTCCGGCAGCCGTCCCGCGCTGCGTCGAACGCCACGGCCATGCACAAAGAAACCGAAATCAAATTGCGCGCCAGCCGCGAAACCCTCGCCGCACTGCGCGAGCACCCGCTACTGAAGAAGCGCAACAAGTCCGGCTGGGAGCGCAGTGAACTGCTCAACCAGTATTACGACACGCCGAATCGCGATTTGGCTCAGGCCAGGGTCGCCCTGCGCGTGCGTCGCGACGGCGACCTGTTCATCCAGACCCTGAAGAGCCGCGGGCGCAGCGTCGCCGGGTTGTCCGAACGCAACGAGTGGGAATGGAACCTGCCCAAAGCCAGGCTGGATATCAAGCTGCTCGGCGACGACTGCTGGCCGGAAAGCCTGGCCGACCTGGACAAGAAGACCCTGAAACCGCTGTTCACCACCGATTTCGTCCGCGAACGCGCGGAGATCGCCTGGGGTCGCGGCAAGGCCAAGGTAGTCGTCGAGGCGGCGCTGGACCTCGGCCAGGTGCTCGCCGACGGCAAGCAGGAGGAAATCTGCGAGCTGGAGCTGGAACTGCGCCAGGGCGAACCCGAGGCGCTGCTGGAGCTGGCCGCCGAGCTGGCCGCGAGCCTGCCGCTGATGCCCTGCGACATCAGCAAGGCCGAGCGCGGTTATCGCCTGTTCGATCCGGACAGCTACGCCGTCAGCCTGCCCGCCGCGGAGCTCAATGGCCTGATGGCGCTGGACGATGCCTTCGCCGCGCTCGCCTGGCAGTTGCTCGGCAGCAGCCAGCGCCTCGCCGAGCAATATCGCTTCAACGGCCACTGGAAGCTGCTGGAGGACTGGCTGCGCCAACTGGTCGACCTGCGCGCCCTGCTCAGCAGCCTCGGCCAGGCCGCGCCGCGTTCGAGCAGCCACGCGCTGCGCGAAAGCCTCGATGCGCTGCTGGCCGACTGGCGCCCACGCCTGCTCGCCGGGCACGACGACGAAAGCGTGCGCCAGGCGGCGCCAGGGCTGTTCGCCGAAGAGCTGGCCGGCACGCGCTGGGGCGTGTTCTCGCTGAACGCCTCTAACTGGCTGCTGGGCCGCCAGTGGACCGCTGGTCGCAACGAGCGCGGGACGCGCCAGGGCGCCGCGCCGCTGGGCAAATGGCTGCCACGGCAACTCGGCGACGAGGCCAAGGCGCTGCCGCTGGCGCGCTACGAACTGCAGCCCGAGGACCTCGCCGAGCAACTGCCGCGCCTGGAGCGCCTGCTGGTCTGGCTGCGCCTGGGCCGCGGCGTGCTGGAGCTGGCGGAGACCGACCGGCTGTTCGGCGAGTTGAGCAAGCTGGTCGACCTGGCGAACCGCCCGCGCGACGAGGACGGCGTGCTCGACGAACGCGAGCAGCAGGCCCGCACCGTCGGCACCCTGCGCGCCTGGAAGACGCTCAACCGCTGAAGCCCGCGAATTCGTGGGGCAGGTCTAAGCCGCGCCCTCACTCAACCATCGGGCATCTGCGAACGCGTAGGGTGGGCTTCAGCCCACCACACCCACACCGCCCGCGCCGCAGAGCCTGCCGATAGTTCCTCCGGGGATAATCTGGCAAGCTCCGGCGACCTGTTCATCCACCGGAGCCCCGCGTGTTCAAACGAAGCTTCCAATCCCTCGTCGCCACCTGGCTGACCGGGCTGATCGCGTTGCTGCCCCTGGTGCTGACGTTTGCCCTGCTGGCCTGGATCGTCAACCTGCTCAACGGCATCGTCGGTCCGTCAACGCTGATCGGCCGCGTGCTCGCCGCGCTCGGCCAGCCGTTCGCCAGCAATTCCTACCTGGCCTACCTGGTCGGCACCCTGGTGATCCTCGCCAGCCTCTACCCGCTCGGCCTGGCCGTGCAGCTGGGCTTTCGCCGGCCGCTGGCCTGGCTGTTCCGGGTGACCCTGCGGCGGGTGCCGCTGATCGGCAATTTCTACAACCTCGCGGACCGCTTCGTCGGCCTGCTCGACCGCGACAAGGACGCCGACATCACCAGCATGAGCCCGGTCTGGTGCTTCTTCGGGGGCGACGGCGCGGCGGTGCTGGCACTGATGCCCAGCGGCGTGACGGTCGACCTGGAAGGCCGCCCGCACGTGGCTATCCTGGTGCCGACCGCGCCGATCCCGGTCGGCGGCGGCCTGCTCTACGTGCCCCAGGAATGGATTCGCCCGGCCAACATGGGCGTCGATACGCTAACCAGCATCTACGTCTCCATGGGCCTGACGCCGCCACCGGCGCTGCCGCGTCGCGAGGCCGATCAACTGCCCGGCTAGCCGCCAGGCGCAGGTTCTGCGATCACCGGGATTAGGGCATCCTAGTCCCCCAGCCGCTCAAGGGGACTCCGCATGTCCGCCCTCACCTCCTCCGCCGCCGACCGCACGCTCGATCTGGCCGATCTGCTCCGCGACCTGGTCGCCCAGGGCCGCATCGACCAGAACGCCGCCGAGCAGTGCCTGGCGATCCGCCGCAGCTCGCTGAACAACCAGCAGCACCCGCTGGAGTTCCTCGCCGCACAGCAGGTCGAGGACAAGGCCAACCCGCCGCGCAAGCTCGATCTGGAAACCCTCACGCGCTGGCTCGCCGACCACGCCGGGCAGCCGTACCTGCGCATCGACCCGCTGAAGATCGACGTCGCCGCGCTGACCCCGCTGATGTCCTTCGCCTTCGCCCAGCGGCACAAGATCCTCGCCGTCGCGGTGGACGCCGAGGCGGTCACCATCGCCAGCGCGCAGCCCTTCGTGGTCAGTTGGGAAGCCAACCTGACCCACGTGCTCAAGCGCCCGATCAAGCGCGTGGTGGCCAACCCGGCGGAGATCCAGCGCTTCACCACCGAGTTCTACCGCCTGGCGCGCTCGGTCAGCGGCGCCAACTCGATCGACCAGAAAATCAGCAACCTGGGCAACTTCGAGCAGTTGCTCAGCCTCGGCGCGCAGGACCAGGAACCGGACGCCAACGACGCGCACATCGTCAACATCGTCGACTGGCTGTTCCAGTACGCCTACCAGCAGCGCGCCAGCGACATCCACATCGAACCGCGCCGCGAGATGGGCACCGTGCGTTTCCGCATCGACGGCGTGCTGCACAACGTCTACCAGTTCCCCGCGCAGGTGACGATCGCCATCATCAGCCGGCTGAAGAACCTCGGGCGGATGAACGTCGCCGAGAAACGCAAGCCGCAGGATGGCCGGATCAAGACCAAGACGCCCGACGGCGGCGAGGTCGAATTGCGTCTTTCGACGCTGCCGACGGCGTTCGGCGAGAAGATGGTGATGCGTATCTTCGACCCCGAGGTGCTGCTCAAGAGCTTCGACGCGCTGGGCTTCTCCGCCGACGACCTGCGCCGCTGGCAATCGATGACCGGCCAGCCGAACGGCATCATCCTGGTCACCGGGCCGACCGGTTCGGGCAAGACCACCACCCTCTACACCACGCTCAAGCAACTGGCCACCGAGGAAGTGAACGTCTGCACCATCGAGGACCCGATCGAGATGATCGAGCCGGCGTTCAACCAGATGCAGGTGCAGCACAACATCGAGCTGACCTTCGCCAGCGGCGTGCGCGCGCTGATGCGCCAGGACCCTGACATCATCATGGTCGGCGAGATCCGCGACCTGGAGACCGCCGAAATGGCCATCCAGGCGGCGCTCACCGGCCACCTGGTGCTCTCCACCCTGCACACCAACGACGCGCCCAGCGCGATCACCCGCCTGCTCGAACTCGGCGTACCGCACTACCTGCTCAAGGCGACGCTGCTGGGCGTCATGGCGCAGCGTCTGGTGCGCACCCTGTGCCCGCACTGCAAGGCGCCAGTGGAACTCGACGAAGCCGACTGGCACAGCCTGACCAAACCCTGGAGCGCGCCGCTGCCAACCGGAGCGCACCGCGCGGTGGGCTGCAACGAATGCCGCGACACGGGTTACCGGGGGCGCGCCGGGGTCTACGAGATCATGCTGCTCAACGACTCGATCAAGCCGCTGATCACCGCCGACATCGACCTCGTCGCCTTCCGCCGCCAGGCCTTCAAAGATGGCATGCGCAGCCTGCGCCTGTCCGGCGCGCAAAAGGTCGCCGCCGGCCTCAGCACCATCGAGGAAATCCTCCGGGTAACGCCGCAGAGCGAGCAGAAGTGAACGCAACGTGCGGCAACAGCTTGGTCGGCCGGGAACCTGAGCCGGCCGGCGATCCGGGTTAGACTGGCGCTTCCTCTTCATTCGCAAAGGAACCGCAATGGAAGTCGCCAGCGTCATCTTTCTCTTCGTCGGCCTCGCCGTGGCCATCGTCTTCATGGGCTTCAAGGTCGTGCCGCAGGGCTACCAGTGGACGGTGGAGCGCTTCGGTCGCTACACCACCACGCTCAAGCCCGGTTTGAACATCATCGTCCCGGTGATGGACCGCATCGGCCACAAGATCAACGTGATGGAAAGCGTGCTGGACATCCCGCCGCAGGAAGTCATCACCGCCGACAACGCCACCGTGCAGATCGACGCCGTGTGCTTCTACCAGGTGATCAACACCGCCCAGGCCGCCTACGAGGTGAACAACCTGGTGCATGCGATCCGCAACCTGCTGCAGACCAACATCCGCACCGTGCTCGGCTCGATGGAGCTGGATGCGATGCTCAGCCAGCGCGACAACATCAACGAGAAGCTGCTCAAGACCGTCGATGAAGCGACCGCGCCCTGGGGCATCAAGATCACCCGCATCGAGATCAAGGACATCAGCCCGCCGGCCGACCTGATGGCCGCCATGTCCGGGCAGATGAAGGCCGAGCGGGTCAAGCGCGCGCAGATTCTCGAAGCCGAGGGGTCGCGCTCGGCGGCGATCCTCACCGCCGAAGGGCACAAGCAGGCGGAAATTCTCCGCGCCGAGGGCGAGCGTGCCGCGGCCTTCCTCGAGGCCGAGGCGCGCGAACGCGCGGCGGCCGCCGAAGCGGAGGCGACCCGCGTGGTCTCCGAGGCCATCGCCAGCGGCAACGTGCAGGCGGTGAACTACTTCGTCGCGCAGAAGTACATTGACGCCCTCGGCAAGCTGGCCGGCTCCAACAACAGCAAGGTGATCCTGATGCCGCTGGAAGCCAGCCAGGTGATCGGCGCGGTCGGCGGCATCGGCGAGATCGTCAAGGCCACCTTCGGCAACGCACCCGAAGACAAGCGGCCATGATCGAGTACCTGCAACACCTCTCGCCCTGGCAATGGCTGGCCTTCGGCACGCTGCTGCTGATCCTCGAGGTGTTCGGCGCCGGCGGTTATCTGCTCTGGATCGGCGTGGCCGCGGCCGGCGTGGCGCTGGCCGGCTTCGTTTTCCCGGCGCTGCCCTGGGCGTTGCAGTTCGTGCTGTTCGGCGTGCTGTCGATCCTGACGGCGGTGTACTGGTGGCGGCGCCAGCGCAGTGGCAAGTCGCCGTCGGAGCAGCCGGGCCTGAACCAGCGCGGCCAGGAATTCCTCGGCCGGCGCTTCGCCCTGCACGAAGCGATCGTCGACGGACGCGGCAAGATCAAGGCCGGCGACAGCCTCTGGCTGGTGACCGGCCCGGACCTGCCGCAAGGCAGCGAAGTGCGCGTGATCGGCCAGGACGGCGTACTGCTCAGGGTCGAAGCAGCCTGAGGGAAGGTACGACGAACGGAACTGTTTGCCGCACCGCGCTTTCTGATGGGTAGGTCCCCCTCGACGGGCCGTTCAAAAGGAGCCCTATCATGCGCAATAAACTTCTGATCGCCTCGCTGGCGCTTTGCCTGCCTGCCACCGCCGCCATGGCCGCAGGGGTGCGTGACTACGCCACCTCCGCCGGTATTTCCGCGTCGCTGTATTCCACCTTCAAGGACGACAAGATCGTCTATGCCGCGCAGGACGATGCCAGCAGTTTCGTCGCCAGCAATGGCGCGATCCGCGGTCCCTACCTGGAAGCCGCCCTGCAGCAGGTGCGCGGCAACAATCCTGACCTGCAGGCCGACGACATGGCCCTGGCCACCGCGATCCTGACCGCCGAGCAACAGCCGGCCCAGTGATCCTGCAGCGACGACGAAGCCGCCCCCGGGCGGCTTTTTCATGCCTGTCATCCGCCGTCGCCCATGCTGTGGGCAACAAAAAGGCCGCCCGTAGGCGGCCTTTTCAAGCGGCCCGGCGTCAGCCGAACACGCGGGTGGCGGTCCAGAACAGCAGCGCCGCCAGCGCCATCGAGATCGGCAGGGTCAGCACCCAGGCCAGCAGGATGTTGCGGATGGTGTTGCCCTGCAGCCCGCTCTTGTTCGCCACCATGGTCCCGGCGACACCGGACGACAGCACGTGGGTGGTCGATACCGGCAGGCTGAAGACGTTGGCCAGGCCGATGGCGCAGGCGGCGGTGATCTGCGCAGACATGCCCTGGGCATAGGTCATGCCCTGCTTGCCGATCTTCTCGCCCACGGTGAAGACCACCCGTTTCCAGCCGATCATGGTGCCCATGCCGAGCGCCAACGCGACCGCCAGGATCACCCAGAACGGTGAGTACTCGGTGGTGGTGGTGAGGTCGCCGCGCAGCTTGTCGAGGTCCGACTTGTCACGTCCCGAGAGCACGTTCAGCTTGCCGACCAGTTTCGCCGAGTCGTCCAGACACAGCAGATAGCGGCGTACTTCGATGCGCTTGGCTTCGCTGAGGGTACGGTAGTCGTCGATGCCCTCGAGGTTGGCCTTCAGCGCGGCGATGGTCGGCACGGTCAGCTTCGGATCGCAGCGATATTCCGGCGGCAGGTCGACGTCGCGACGTTTCAGCGCGAGGAAATCGCCCAGCGAATCGGCGTTGCGCTCGTAGAACATGCTCAGGTGGGTCGCCGCGTCGCGGGTACGCTCGATCTCGTAGGTGCTGGCGTTCAGGTCGAGGACGAACTTGGCCGGCACCAGGCCGATCAGCACCAGCATGATCAGGCCGATGCCCTTCTGCCCGTCGTTGGACCCGTGGACGAAGCTCATGGCCATCGCCGACAGCACCAGCACCAGGCGATTCCAGAACGGCGGGTGCTTCTTGTTGCGGCGCTGTTCGGGGGTCTTGTGCATCTTCGAGAACGGCCGCCACCACTTCAGGCCGAGCAGCACCAGGCCGGCGACGACGAAACCGACCATCGGCGAAACGATCAGCGACAGGCCAATGTCGATCGCCTTCTGCCAGTTGATCCCGTCACCCACCGGAATCCCGGTGATCAGCGCGTTGGCCAGGCCGACGCCAAGGATCGAGCCGATCAGGGTGTGCGAACTGGACGCCGGAATCCCCAGGTACCAGGTGCCGAGGTTCCAGGCGATGGCGGCGGCGAGCAGCGAGAACACCATCGACAGGCCGTGGGCGGTGTTGACGTTGATCAGCAGCTCGACCGGCAGCAGGTGGACGATCGCGTAGGCCACGCCCACGCCGCCGAGCAGCACGCCGAGGAAATTGAACACACCCGAAGCGAATACGGCGAGGTGCGGAGGCATCGCCTTGGTGTAGATCACCGTGGCGACCGCGTTCGCAGTGTCATGGAAACCGTTGATGAATTCGAAGGTGAGGACGAATGCCAGAGCGAGCACCAGGCTCAGCACCAGCCAGGCATCGAGCCCGCTGAAAAGTTCGAACATGAAGGTTCAGGACCACTCTTGAGGGGGCGCGATTATGACAGAAAAGCCACCATGCTCCCCTAGGCGTTTATTGATGCAGCGCACTCGGCACCGACCGGCGGGCCGCGGAGCGCGTTCCCGGCGCGGCGAAGGAGACACCGGGCAGAAACGCGAAACCGGCGCGAACGCCGGTTTCGATGAGCCGAGGGCACCCGACACGGTCGGTGCTCGCCGGAACTCAGGCTTCGTCGGCGGCGGCGCGGTAGCCGTCGGCATCGAGCAGCTTGTCCAGCTCGCTGACGTCGCTGGGCTGCAGCTTGAAGAACCAGCTGCCGTAGGGATCGCTGTTGACGCCTTCCGGGCCATCGGCCAGGCCGGTATTCACCGCGATGACTTCGCCGCCGACCGGGGCGTAGATGTCCGAGGCAGCCTTCACCGACTCGACGACGCCGGCTTCCTGGCCCGCGGCGAGTTGTGCGCCGACGTCCGGCAGTTCGATGAAGACCACGTCGCCGAGGGCTTCCTGGGCATGGTCGGAAATGCCCACGGTGACCGTGCCGTCGGCTTCCAGGCGGGCCCATTCATGGCTGGCGGCGTAACGCAGGTCGGCACGGATATCACTCATTTTCTTGGTCTCCAGAGTTGGCAAAAACTGCCGGTAATTTAGCAGCCCCGCGCGGCTTTTCGCGGAAAACCTGCGGAGCGGAAGGCCCGGCGATCAGATCAGTACTTTGCCATGGCGGACGAAGGTGGGCTGGACGACCCGAACCGGATACCACTTGCCACGGATTTCCACCTCGGCGCGCACGCCGGTGGCGGCCGGCACGCGTGCCAGCGCTATCGATTTGCCCAGCGTCGGGGAATAGCTGCCGCTGGTGATCTCGCCGTCGCCGACGCCGACCACGCGTACCACCTGATGCGCACGCAGCACGCCGCGCTCTTCCAGCACCAGCCCGACCAGACGTGGCAGGGCGCCCTGGGCGCGCTGTGCCTCGAGCGCGGCGCGGCCCATGAACTGGCGCTCGGCGGGCTCCCAGGCGAGCGTCCAGGCCATGTTCGAGATCAGCGGCGACGTGCTGTCGTCCATGTCCTGGCCGTAGAGGTTCATACCGGCTTCCAGGCGCAGGGTGTCGCGCGCGCCGAGGCCGATCGGCGAGATGCCGGCGCCGACCAGTTCGCTGAAGAACCCGGCGACCTGATCCTGCGGCAGGATGATCTCCAGGCCGTCCTCACCGGTGTAGCCGGTGCGGGCGATGAACCAGTCGCCATCGGCGAAGCCCTGGAACGGCTTGAGCGCCCGAATCAATTCGGCGCGCACGTGATTGACCTGCTCGCAGGTACGCGCTCGCGCCTGCGGGCCTTGCACCGCCAGCATGCCGAGGTCCGCACGCTCGCGCAGCTCGACGTCGAAACCCTCGCTGCATTGCTGCATCCAGGCGAGGTCCTTGTCGCGGGTGGCGGCGTTCACCACCAGGCAGTAACCGTCCTCGGTGAGGTAGACGATCAGGTCGTCGACCACGCCGCCACGCTCGTTGAGCATCGCGCTGTAGAGGGCCTTGCCGGGGCTCGCCAGGCGCGCGACATCGTTCGCCAGGAGCATTTGCAGGAAGACCTTGGCATCGCTGCCGGACAGGTCGACGACGGTCATGTGGGAGACATCGAAGACACCGCAGTCACGGCGCACCTGATGGTGCTCTTCGACCTGCGATCCGTAGTGCAGCGGCATGTCCCAGCCGCCGAAGTCGACCATCTTGGCGCCGAGCGCCAGGTGCTGGTCATAGAGGGGCGTACGCTTACCCATGGGTTTCTCCTTCCGGGTCCGGCGAGATGCGTTCGGGCCTGGTGATCTGGCTGAAACCCGCGGTTGACGGGGCTTGCGCAGATCCACACAGGCCTGCCGGGGATGGTCGGCCGCATCGAATGGCGCGCATTGTAGCCGCAAGGTGGGGGGCGGTCATCCCGGGTTTCTGTCGCAGTTGATGTCCGCCCGCAGGGCCGCGGCCCGGCCTCGAGGCGGTCCGACGGGCGGGCGGATACGAAGGAAATCGTGGCGCGAAAAGACCGTCGCCAGGTTCTGACGGAGAGTGCGAAGAGCACTGGAAGAGGATCGCCGGACGCCAGGAAGCGCCCGGCACAACGTCAGAGGCGGGCCAGTTCGGGAAGATCGCCGGACAGTCCAAGCGCCTGGCGAACGAACAGCGATTTGGCTTCCGGCAGCTTGTCGACCAGGCGCAGGCCGGTGTTGCGCAGCCAGCGCAGCGGCAACAGGTTGCTCTGGAACAGCCGCTCGAAGCTCTCCATCGCCGCCATCATCGCCAGGTTGTTCGGCATCCGCCGACGCTCGAAGCGGCTCAGCACACGCTCGTCGGCCAGTGTTTCACCGCGCTGCAGCGCGTGCAGCAGCACTTCGGCGAGCACCGCGGCGTCGAGGAAACCCAGGTTCACGCCCTGCCCGGCCAACGGGTGGATCACGTGGGCAGCGTCGCCGATCAGCGCCAGGCCCTGTTGGATATAACGCTTGGCGTGGCGCTGGCGCAGCGGAATGCACAACCGCGGGTCCGCAGCCTGGACCTCGCCCAGACGATGCTCGAACGCATTGCCCAGTTCGGCACAGAACGCGCCGTCCTCCAGCGCCATCAGGCGGCTGGCTTCGGCGGGCGTGCAGGACCAGACGATCGAGCACCAGTGCTGGTCGCCGTCACGGTCCAGCGGCAGAAACGCCAGCGGGCCGTCATCGGTGAAACGCTGGCGCGCCGTGCGCAGGTGCGGTTTCTCGCTGCGCACGCTGGTGACGATCGCGTGGTGCAGGTAATCCCACTCGCGGGTGGCGCAGCCGGCCAGGCGGCGCACGGTGGAGTTGGCCCCGTCGGCGGCGATCAGCAACGGCGCGCTCAGCTCGCGGCCCTCGGTGAGGGTCAGCAGCCAGCCGTCGTCGTTGCGCTTGATCTGGTCGACGCGCGCGTTGGGCAGCAGGTCGACGCGGGTTCCCAGCAGACGCTCGAGCAGCGCCTCCTGCACCACGCGGTTCTCGACGATATGGCCGAGCGATTCGGCATGCACGCTGGCGGCGGAGAAATGGATGTTGCCGGTGCCGCTGCCGTCCCACACCTGCATGTCTTCATAGACGCTGGCGCGACGGGCGACGATGCCCTCCCAGGCGCCCAGGCGCTCGAGAATGCGCTGGCTGGCGACGGACAGCGCGCTGACCCGCGGCTCGAACGCGGCGCTACTGTCGAAGGGCTCGAGGCTCAACGGACCGCCATCGAGGAGGAGGATTTTCAGGCCGCTGTCCTTCAGTGCCAGGGCCAGCGCACTGCCGACCATGCCGGCACCCACGATGATCACATCCGCTTGCATCTGCATCGTATTCCTTAAGGCCGCCTCGCCTGGCGAAGCAGCCGAACCTGGGGTTTCGCCCGTTGGGCGTTACGGAACCAGCGCCGGAGCGCCGCCGAAGAAGCTGCGTTTTTACCAGTTCACGCCCCGGCGCGCCCGTTTCCGGGGAATCTTCGCGCGCTTATGCCGCAGCGCCAGAGCCTCTGGCGAACGCGGCGGAATCAGCTGACGCGAGTACCGAGCCCCATGGCCTGGCGGGCGAACCAGCGCTTGGCCGGCGGCAACAGGTCGAGACCAAGCAGCCCCAGATGACGCACGCTGGAGAGCGCCGGATCGGCCGCGGTGAACAGCCGGGTGACGCGGTCGGAGAAGCCGATGGTCATCTCCTGGTCGAGGCGCTGGCGCGCCAGGTAGCCCTGCAGGGTCGCCAGGTCGCCCAGCGGCGCTTCGCTGCGCAGCAGGGTTTCCGCCAGTTCCACGGTGTCGCGCAGCGACAGGTTGTAGCCCTGGCCGGCGATCGGGTGCATGCCGTGGGCGGCGTTGCCGAGCACCACCAGGTGCGAGCGCACCTGCTCCTGTGCCTCGATCAGCACCAGCGGGTAGAGGTGCCGCGCGCCGACCTGGCGAAACGCGCCGAGGCGGTAACCGAAGGTCCGCTGCAGCTCGCCGAGGAAGGCCTGGTCGTCCAGCGCCGCGAGGCGTGTGGCCTCCTCGGTCGGCCGCGTCCAGACCAGCGCGCAGCGGTTGTCGGCCAGCGGCAGCAGCGCCATCGGCCCGTCGGCGACGAAGCGCTCGAAGGCCAGCCCGCGATGCGCCTCGCTCGGGGTGACGTTGGCGATGAGCGCGGTCTGCCCGTACGGCGTCTTGTCGACCTGGATGCCGAGCCGCTCGCGCAGGCCCGAACGGCCGCCGTCGGCGAGGATCGCGAGGTCGCAATCGAGCGTCGTCTCATCGCCCAGGATCAGTCGGTAGCCGTCCTCGCGCGGCTGCATCTGCTCGACCACCGCCGGGCAGCGCCAGTTGATCACGTCGCTGTGCAGCGCTTCCCACAGGCACTGGCCGAGCCAGGCATTCTCCACCACGTAGCCCAGCGCCGGCACGCGCTCGGCGCTGGCGGAAAGACGGGTGGCGCCGAAGCGACCGCGCTCGGAGACATGGATGTCGAGGATCGGCTCGGCGCGCCGGGCGATGCTCTCCCACACGCCCAGGCGCTGATAGATCAGCCGCGTGCCGTAGGAAATCGCCGAGGAGCGCGCGTCGTAGCTGGGCTGGTAGCTGTCGCCGGGCGCGAACGGCTCGATCATCTCGATTTTCCAGCCACGCTGCCGGGCGCCGGCCTGCAGGCTCAGGGCAAGACTGGCGCCGACCAGGCCGCCACCGATGATCGCAATCTGGGTCCGTTGCATGCTCATGCCACCTCGCGCCGGCCCTGGGCCATCAGCGCCTCGATTTCGTCGATGCCTTTCGGCACCCCGCCGGTGAGGATTTCGCAGCCGGTGCGGGTCACCACGACGTCGTCCTCGATGCGAATGCCGATACCGCGCCACTTCTTCGCCACGCTGGCGTTGTCGGGCGCGATGTAGATGCCCGGCTCGACGGTCATCGACATGCCCGGCTCGAGCACGCGCCATTCGCCGCCGACCTTGTAGTCGCCGACGTCGTGCACGTCCATGCCCAGCCAGTGGCCGGCGCGGTGCATGTAGAAGGGCTTGTAGGCTTCGCTGGCGATCAGTTCGTCGAGCGTGCCCTTGAGCAGGCCGAGCTCGAGCAGGCCGGCGGTGATCACCCGCACGGTGGCCTCGTGGGCTTCGTTCCAGTGGCGGCCGGGACCGATGAACTTGAAGGCCTCGACGTTCGCCGCCAGGACGATTTCGTAGAGCGCCCTCTGTTCGGTGGAGAACACGCCGCTGACCGGGAAGGTGCGGGTGATGTCGCTGGCGTAGCAGTCGATCTCGCAGCCCGCGTCGATCAGCACCAGGTCGCCGTCTTTCAATGCGGCGTCGTTCTCGCGGTAATGCAGGATGCAGCCGTTGCGGCCGGCCGCGACGATGGAGCCGTAGGCCGGCATCTTCGCCCCGCCCTTGCGGAACTCGTAGTCCAGCTCGGCTTCCAGGTGATATTCGAAGAGCCCGGCGCGGCTCGCCTGCATGGCGCGGATGTGCGCGCGCGCCGAGATTTCCGCGGCCTCGCGCATCACCTTCACTTCGGCGGCGCTCTTGTACAGGCGCATGTCGTGCAGCAGGTGGTCGAGGGCGACGAATTCGTTCGGTGGCTGCGCACCCTGGCGCGCCTTGGAACGGATCACGTTGACCCACTCCATCAGGTGCTGGTCGAACTCCGGGTTGGTGCCGATCGCGTAGTAGACCCGCTCGCGACCTTCGATCAATCCGGGAAGGATGTCGTCGATGTCGCCGATGGGGAAGGCATCGTCGGCGCCGAAGTCGCGGATCGCGCCTTCCTGGCCGGCGCGCAGGCCGTCCCACAGTTCGCGCTCGGGGTTGCGCTCCCGGCAGAACAGCACGTACTCGCCGTGCTCGCGGCCGGGAATCAGGGCGATCACCGCTTCCGGCTCGGGAAAGCCCGAGAGGTACTGGAAGTCGCTGTCCTGGCGATAGACATGCTCGACATCGCGGTTGCGGATATACACCGGCGCGGCCGGCAGGATGGCAATGCTGTTGGGTTCCATCTGCGCCATCAGCGCTTTGCGGCGGCGGGCGTATTCCGACTTCGGGATGCTGGTCATGGCAGGACGCCTTAGCTTCTCAGTGCAGGGAGGGTTTGCTCGCAACGGGCGCCGCGGCGACCGGCTTGGCACATTCGGTAAACAATAGAAGGGGCGCGACGCGCAGGTATTCCATCACTTCCATGTAGTCGTTCTCGCCGTCTTCGGACTCTTCCAGCGCGCTTTGCACCTGGGCGATGGCGGCGAGGTCCTGCAGCACTTCCATGGCCTCGGCGGACAATGCGCCGTCACGGGCGGTCATGCCGAAACCGCCAAGGAAGCCCTGGCACCACTGGCCGAGGGCGACGGCACGCTCGCTCAGCGGCGCGTCGTCGCCCGGCAGCAGCAGGACCACGGCGATGTCGTCGCCGGTGAGTTCGCCCTTGACCATGTCCTGCAGGCCGATGAGCGCCTGGCGCACGTTGTCCTGCGGCTCGCCGCCGAGCAGTTCGGCGGCATCCTGCAGCCACGCTGCGTGATCGAAGTCTGCACCGGCGCAGCTGCGACCGAGCAGAAGGCCATGCAGTTCGGCCGGGGAAACGGGGTGGCCGCTGCTGGAAAGCAGCGCGGCGAAGGCGGTGTAAGGGGAGTTCGAAGAAGGCATGGGCGGCTAGGCGCGGAAGGGCGCAATCACTAGAATGAGGGCCAGGTATCCTAGCAGCCTGACGACCCGAAGGCAGCCCTGTCGCAGCACGTCGGCACCCGCCGTGGCCGTTTGCCGCGAGCCCTTCGCGCGACGGATCGGGCGATGCCGGCCCGGCGTCCTGCCGAGCGGCTGTTATAGTTCCGCCCATCAATCAGCCCAAGTAGGGAGCCCATGGAACACGCCGAACTGCAAGCGCTCGCGGGCAAGCTGGAGCTGTTGATCCAGCGCATAGAGCAGCTCAAGACGCAGAACCGACTCCTGCTGGCAAGCGAGCGTTCCTGGCGCGAAGAGCGCGCTCATCTGATCGAAAAGAACGAAATGGCCCGGCAGAAGGTCGAAGCGATGATTTCGCGCCTGAAAGCCCTGGAGCAGGACTAATGACCCAGCCAAATACCGTAAACGTGCAGATTCTCGACAAGGAGTACTGCATCTCCTGCCCGCAGGACGAGCGAGCCAACCTGGAGAGCGCCGCGCGCTACCTGGACGGCAAGATGCGCGAGATACGCACCAGCGGCAAAGTCATCGGCGCCGACCGCGTCGCCGTTATGGCCGCGCTCAACATCACCCACGACCTGCTGCACAAGCAGCAACGCCTCGATCTGCAGGCGGATTCCACCCGCGAGCAGGTGCGCGATCTGCTGGACCGGGTCGACGAGGCCCTTGCCACCGATCCGGATGAAGCCCGTAGCTGATTGCATGGCGGCCTATTGGGGTATACTCGCCACAGCTCCCTGGTGTGTGCGCCAGTTGGTCACGTCCCTCTCCCGATACGCAAAACCCTGGAGGCTGCACGTGGGGCCCGTGTGCATGTCCGCCTGACGGAAAGCCTTACGGTCTCCTGCAGTCGCCACCTTGAACTTTCGGGTTCAAGGGTCAAACCGACAGCGGCACCTCGGGGAGTCACCTTTTCAATCCGTGGACTCGGTCCGCGGATTCTTCGGTCATCCGCAGCGGCCCGTCCTTGATGATCGCCAGCGAATCCCTTTCCCGCGCCGAACTGCGTCGCCTGCTGCGACGGCGGCGTCGCTCCCTGAGTCGCCTCGAACAACGCCAGGCCGCCCGCGCGCTCTACCGCCGCCTGGCGCAGCACGCGCTGTTTCGGCGTGCCCGGCACATCGCGATGTACCTGCCCAATGACGGCGAAATAGATCCGCGCCTCCTGCTCGAGGAGGCACGCCGCCGCGGCAAGGCGACCTATCTACCGGTGCTTAATCCCTGGCCGCGCACGCGCATGGCGTTCCAGCGCGTACGCGCGGGCGAACGCTTGCGCGGCAACCGCTTCGGCATAGCCGAACCGACGCGCGTGCCGAAGCGGCAACGCAAGCCATGGGCACTGGACCTGATCCTGCTACCGCTGGTGGGCTTCGATGAAAACGGCGGAAGGCTGGGCATGGGCGGCGGGTTCTATGACCGCAGCCTGGCATTTCTGCAGCGCCGCAAGGGGATACACAAGCCGCGATTGATCGGCTTGGCGCATGACTGTCAGAAGGTGGATCGACTGGCCCAGGCCAGTTGGGATATCCCGCTGCAGGCATGCGTTACCGACAGCGGATGGTACGGCGCCACCGGATGATGCGTGGCGCGGAAGGCGATCAGCGTTGCTGCTGCGCCGAAACGCTCACCGGAATGTCACCGGGGCGTTCCCACTGACTCTGGGTGTAGCCGGTAGTCACCACACCCAGACCGAACAGAATGACCAGAACCCACAACAGATCAGGTTTACGTTTCATCTAATTGCCTCCCCCTTCCAGGCAAATGTTGCGCAATGTTCGCCGGCATTTTCTTTTCGGGCTCGCGGCCGTTGCGGGTCGAACGGGCGGCATTTTCCGCCAAGCCAGGAGTCCGTGCAATTGGCTAGATGACCGCACGTCAGACCAGAATCGGCCCCACCCCGACACCGAAAACAAGGAGCAAGTTCATGCCGCACTGGCTGATGAAGTCCGAACCCGACGAGCTGTCTATCCGCGACCTGCAGCGCCTGGGGCAGGCGCGCTGGGATGGCGTGCGCAATTATCAGGCACGCAATTATCTGCGCGCCATGAATGTGGGCGAACTGTTCCTTTTCCATCACTCCAGTTGCGCGGAACCGGGCATCGCCGGCATCGGCAGGATCGTCAGCGAACCCTATCCCGACCCCACGGCAGTGGACCCCGAGAGCCCCTACTTCGATGCCAGGGCGAGCCTGGAAAAGAACCCCTGGAGCGCGCGTGACGTGGCGTTCGTCGAAGCGTTTCCCGTGCTGCTGAGCCTGAAACGCCTGCGCGATGAGCCGGAGCTGGCGCGGATGCCGCTGCTGCAGAAGGGCAGCCGCCTGTCGGTGATGCCCATCGACGAGGACCACTGGCTGCGCGTGCTCGCGCTGCGTTGAGCGGCTGGCGGCACTGTGCTATGACAGCAGCCAATTACCCTGGAATCCCCGATGCCTCGTAAGCGTTTCGTCTGGTCCGCGCGCCTGTTACTGCTGTTACTGCTGATTCTGTTGTTCGGCGGCTGCGGGCTGCTGTGGCACAAGCTGCGCAGCATCCAGCAGGAACGCGTCGCCGAGCGCGTCGCCTATCACGCGCGGGCGCTGGCGCAGACGCTGGAGAGCAACATCGACGAGGAGGTGCAGAACCTCTCGCGCATCGCCCAGCTGTGGGATTTCCACGGGCGCATTCCACACGACGAGTGGACACTCAACGTCGAGTTCGCCCTGCGCCACTTCAAGGGCTATCAGTCGATCCAGTGGATGGGCGCCGACCTGCGCATCCACTGGTTGCTGCCCCTGGCCGGCAACGAGGCCGCGCGCGATTTCCAGCTCACGCCCGAGCACCCGAACTACCCGATCGCCATGCAGGCCAAGGCCAGCGGCCAGCCGCAGTTTTCCAACAGCTTCGCCCTGGTCCAGGGCGGCCGCGGCTTCGTCCTCTACGACCCTATCTACCTGCATGACAAACAGGGCGTAGCGCGCTTCGACGGCTTCGTGCAGGGGGTTTTCCGCGTCGAGGAGCTGATGGACGAGCTGCTCGCGGACAGCGCCGACGAGTTCAACGTGCGCCTGCTGGAGCGGCAGAATTCGATCTACACCCATACCACCCGCGAGGCGCGCGACGACCTCCAGCAGCAGGTTCCGCTGCACCTGCTGAACAACGATGCCTTTGCGCTGCAACTCAGCCCGACCCGTGAACTGGTCGCCAGCCTGGATAGCCCGTTGCCCGAGTTCGTCCTTGGCGCCGGCCTGGTGATCAGCCTGCTGCTGGTGGCGGCCCTCGCCCTGGCGATGGAAAACGACCGCCGCGCCCGTGCGCTGAAGGCGGGCAACCGTCGCCTGAACAAGGAAATGCGCCAGCGCGAGGAGATCGAAAAGGTGCTGATCGACAGCCGCGAGCGCCTGCAACTGGTGCTCGACCTGACCGACTCCAGCAGCGACGGCCTGTTCATCATCGACCCGAAGAATGGCGGTCTGCTGCACACCAACCGCGCCACCTACGACAGCCTCGGCTATGACGCGCAGAGCTTCGCCCGGCTGTTCAGCGAGGACCCGGAACGGATCCTGCCCGGCTATCACGCCTGGCTGGAGGAAGTCCGCCAGGCCCAGCGCGAGGATACCTCGCCGATCTTCCAGCGCGAGATGCGCCGTCGCGACGGCAGCGGCAGGGCCGCGGAAATCAGTGCCCAGCTGGTGGAGGTGAATGGCCACGAATACCTGATCGGCGTGTCCCGCGACAACAGCGAACGCCTGCAACTGGAAGCGCACCTGCAGCGGCTGTCGCAGCAGGACGGTCTGACCGGGCTCTACAACCGCCGTTTTTTCGACCAACGCCTGCAGGCGGAGTGGCGGCGCATGTGCCGCACTGCGCGGCCGCTGGCCCTGCTGTTGCTGGATATCGACCACTTCAAGGCCTACAACGACGCCCTCGGCCACCTCGCGGGCGACGATGCGTTGCGCCAGGTGGGTGGCCAGCTGCAACGCTGCCTGCAGCGCGAAGGCGACGTCGCCTGCCGCTACGGCGGCGAAGAGTTCGCGCTGATCCTGATGGACACCGACGAGGCCGGCGCCGAGCACGTCGCCGCGCGACTGCAGCGGCTGATCGCCGAACTGCGCATCCCTCACCCCGACAGCCCGCTGGGCCGGGTGACCGTCAGCATCGGTCTGTCCACCTCGCGCGACGTGCCCGACAATCGCGCGGAAACCCTGGTGGCTCAGGCGGACGGCGCGCTCTATCGGGCCAAGCGCGCAGGGCGCAACCGGAGCATGCGCTGGGACGCGCTTGATCCGAATCAGTGCGACCAACTGCCGCCCGTCTCAAGCTGAACCTGTAAAGGCATCGGCTCGTCGTCTATCCTGACGGGCCGATGTCCCCCTCCGCAGCAGAAGGCAGCTCCCGATGACACTCAAGGGAAAATGGACGATCCGCGCCGGCATTCTCGCCGGGCTCCTGATCCTCGCCGCGCTGGCCTGGTTCGAATGGCGTCCCAGTGGCCTGGAAGACGGCATCGCCAGCGGCAACGGGCGCATCGAGGCCACCGAGATCGACGTCGCCAGCAAGCTCGGCGGGCGCATCGCCTCGATCGGGGTGGACGAAGGCGACTTCGTCGAGGCCGGCCAGACCGTGGCGAAAATGGACACCCAGGTGCTCGAGGCGCAACTCGCACAAGCCCGCGCCCAGGTGCGCCAGGCGGAAAATGCCACGCGCACCGCGCAGGCCCAGGTCAGCCTGCGCGAAAGCGAGAAGACCACCGCCGAAGCCGTGGTGCGCCAGCGTCAGGCCGAACTCTCCGCCAGCGACAAGCGCTACACGCGCACCGCGGCCATGGTGCAGCGCAACGCCATGCCCCGGCAGCAACTCGATGACGACCTGGCGCACCTGCAAAGCGCCCAGGCGGCGCTGGCGGCGGCGCGCTCGCAGGTGGCCTCGGCGGATGCCGGCATCGCCGCCGCACGCTCGCAGGTGATCGAGGCGCAGTCCGCGGTGGAGGCCGCGAATGCCAGCGTCGACCGCCTGCTCGCCGATATCGACGACAGCCAGTTGAAGGCGCCGCGCAGCGGTCGCGTGCAGTACCGCATCGCCCAGCCCGCCGAAGTGCTCGCTGCCGGCGGCAAGGTGCTCAACCTGGTCGACCTGGGTGATGTCTACATGACCTTCTTCCTGCCCTCTGCGCAGGCCGGCCGCGTCGCCCTCGGCTCGGACGTGCGCCTGGTGATCGACGCGATCCCGCAGTACGTGATTCCGGCCAAGGTGTCCTACGTCGCCAGCGTCGCCCAGTTCACCCCGAAAACCGTGGAAACCGCCAGCGAGCGCGAGAAGCTGATGTTCCGGGTCAAGGCGCGCATCGATCCGGCGCTGCTGCAGCAACACCTCGCCCAGGTGAAGACGGGCGTGCCGGGCATGGCCTACCTGCGCCTCGACCCGCAGGTTGAATGGCCCGAAAGGCTGCAGACCAAGGTTCCGCAGTGAACTCGCAGCCCGCGGTCGCCCGGCTGCACGGGGTCGACCTGCGTTACGGCGAGACCTACGCCGTGCGCGGTGTCGATCAGGACATCCCGGCGGACCGGATGGTCGGCCTGATCGGCCCTGACGGGGTGGGGAAATCCAGCCTGCTGGCGCTGATCGCCGGGGCGCGGAAGATCCAGCAGGGCCGCATCGAAGTGCTCGGTGGCGACATGGCCGATGCCGCGCACCGCCGCGCAGTCTGCCCGCGCATCGCCTATATGCCGCAGGGGCTGGGCAAGAACCTCTACCCGACGCTGTCGGTGTTCGAGAACGTCGACTTCTTCGGCCGACTGTTCGGCCAGGATGCCGCCGAGCGCCAGCGGCGCATCGCCGACCTGCTCGCCAGCACCGGACTGTCGCCTTTCGCCGATCGCCCGGCCGGCAAGCTGTCCGGCGGCATGAAGCAGAAGCTCGGGCTGTGCTGCGCGCTGATCCACGATCCGGATTTGCTGATCCTCGACGAGCCCACCACCGGCGTCGATCCGCTCTCGCGTAACCAGTTCTGGGAGCTGATCGCACGCCTGCGCAGCGAACGCCGCGGCATGAGCGTGCTGGTCGCCACCGCCTACATGGAAGAGGCCGAACGCTTCGACTGGCTGATGGCGATGGACGACGGGCGCATCCTCGCCACCGGCACGCCGCAGGAACTGCGCGATGCCACCGGCTGCAGCAGCCTGGAGGAAACTTTCATCGCCTTGCAGCCGGAGGAGAAACGCCGCGATCACCGGCAACTGGTGATTCCGCCGCGCCCCCAGGACGAAGCCGGACAGATCGCCATCGAGGCGCGCGAGCTGACCTGCCGCTTCGGCGACTTCGTCGCGGTCGACCATGTGAATTTCCGCATCGAGCGCGGCGAGATCTTCGGCTTCCTCGGCTCCAACGGCTGCGGCAAGTCGACCACCATGAAGATGCTCACCGGCCTGCTGCCGGCCAGCGAGGGCGAGGCCTTCCTGTTCGGCCAGAAGGTCGACCCGCAAGACATGAACACCCGCCGCCGGGTCGGCTACATGTCCCAGGGTTTCTCGCTGTACGCCGAACTCAGCGTGCGCCAGAACCTGGTGCTGCACGCCCAGCTGTTCCATGTGCCGCGCGAGCAGATCGACGCACGGGTCGCCGAGATGGCTGGCCGCTTCGACCTGCTCGGCTCACTGGACGCCCTGCCCGACGCCCTGCCGCTGGGCATGCGTCAGCGTCTTTCGCTGGCGGTGGCGGTGATCCACAAGCCGGAAATCCTGATCCTCGACGAGCCGACCTCCGGGGTCGACCCGATCGCCCGCGACGGTTTCTGGGAGCTGATGATCGACCTGTCGCGCAACGATGGCGTGACCATCTTCATCTCCACCCACTTCATGAACGAAGCGCTGCGCTGCGACCGCATCTCGCTGATGCACGCGGGCAAAGTGCTCGACAGCGACACCCCGCAGGCGCTGATCGCCAAGCGGGGTCTGCCGACCCTGGAGGCGACCTTCATCGCCTACCTCGAGGAAGCCACCGGCGCCGCCAGCGCATCCGAGCCGGCAACGCCGGTCGGCGCGCCCGTGGCGCCGCAGGCGCAGCCACAACGGCGCTTCAGCCTGCGCCGGCTGCTCAGCTACTCGCTGCGCGAGAGCATGGAGCTGCGCCGCGATCCGATCCGTCGCACGCTGGCGCTGCTCGGCCCGCTGCTGCTGATGTTCATCATCGGCTATGGCATCAACCTGGACGTGGAGAACCTGACCTTCGCCGTGCTCGACCGAGACCAGACCACCACCAGCCAGGAGTACGTGCTCAACCTGACCGGCTCGCGCTACTTCACCGAGCGCCCGGCGATCACCGATTACGCCGACCTCGAGCGGCGCATGCGCGATGGCGAGATCAGCCTGGCGGTGGAAATCCCGGCGCATTTCGGCCGCGACCTCAAGCGCGGCGCCAGCCCGCAGATCGGCATGTGGATCGACGGTGCCATGCCGACCCGCGCCGACACCATCAACGGCTATGTGCAGGGCCTGCACAACGACTATCTGCGCGAGCTGGCGCGGCGCTCGCCGCAACCCGGCGCTGCGGCGCTGGCGGACCTCGAGGTGCGCTACCGCTACAACCCCGACGTGGAAAGCCTCAAGGCCATGGTGCCGGCGGTGATCCCGATGATGCTGATGCTGATCCCGGCGATGCTCACCGCACTCGGCGTGGTCCGCGAGAAGGAGCTCGGCTCGATCATCAACCTCTACGTCACCCCGGTCACGAAGCTGGAGTTCCTCCTCGGCAAGCAACTGCCCTACGTGGGCATCGGCCTGCTCAACTTCCTCTCCCTCGTCACCTTCGCGGTGCTGGTGTTCGACGTGCCGATCAAGGGCAGCCCGGCAGCCCTGGCAATCGGCGCGCTGCTCTACCTGTTCTGCTCGACCGGGCTCGGCCTGCTGATATCGACCTTCACCCGCAGCCAGATCGCCGCGGTGTTCGGCACCGCCATCGCCACCATGCTGCCGGCCATCCAGTTCTCCGGCCTGATCTACCCGGTGTCGGCACTCGAAGGTCTGGGCGCGCTGATCGGGCACCTCTATCCGACGTCGCACTTCGTGGTGATCAGCCGCGGGGCCTTCTCCAAGGCGCTGGGCGTCGCCGACCTGGCCGCCTATTTCATGCCGCTGCTGCTGACCGTTCCCCTGCTGACGCTGCTCAGCACGACACTGTTGAAGAAGCAGGAGGCCTGACCATGGAGCGCCTGGCCAACATCCTCCACCTGGGGCTCAAGGAGTTCCGCAGCCTGGGCCGCGACTACGCGCTGCTGGCGCTGATCGTCTGGTCGTTCAGCGTTGGCGTCTACTCGTCCGCCACCAGCATGCCGGAGAGCCTGCACAATGCCGCGATCGCGGTGGTCGACGAGGACCGCTCGCAGCTGTCCACACGGATCGTCCACAGCTTCCAGCCGCCCTACTTTCTCAGCCCGGCGTTGATCGACCTGAACCGCATGGACCATGGCATGGACGCCGGGCTCTACACCTTCACCCTGAACGTGCCGCCGAACTTCCAGAGCGATGTGCTCGCCGGCCGCCAGCCGGCGCTGCAACTGAACGTAGACGCCACCCAGATCAGCCAGGCGTTCACCGGCGCCGGCTACATCCAGAACATCGTCAGCAGCGAGATCGGCGAATTCATCGGCCGCTACCGCGCCCTCGCCGCCCAACACGCCGAGCTGAACGTGCGCATGCAGTTCAACCCGAACCTGACGCGCACCTGGTTCGGCTCGGTGATGGAAGTGATCAACCAGATCACCATGCTCTCGATCATTCTCACTGGCGCGGCGCTGATCCGCGAACGCGAGCACGGCACCATCGAGCACCTGCTGGTGATGCCGGTGACACCGTTCGAGATCATGCTGGCCAAGGTCTGGTCGATGGGCGCGGTGGTACTCGGCGCTGCGGCGCTGTCGCTGCTGCTGGTGGTCCAGGGCTGGCTGCAGGTGCCGATCGCCGGCTCGGTGGGGTTGTTCCTCGCAGGCGCCGCACTGCACCTGTTCGCCACCACCTCGATGGGCATCTTCTTCGGCACTCTGGCGCGCTCGATGCCGCAACTCGGCCTGCTGATCATCCTGGTGCTGATGCCGCTGCAGATACTCTCCGGCGGGACCACGCCGCGCGAGAGCATGCCGGAGGTGATCCAGCGGATCATGCTGCTGGCACCGACGACCCACTTCGTCGCCCTGGCCCAGGCGATTCTCTACCGCGGTGCGGGGTTGTCGATCATCTGGCCGCAGTTGCTGGCGATCATCGGCATCGGCAGCCTGTTCTTCTTCGCCGCGCTGAGCCGCTTCCGCAAGACGCTGGCGCAGATGGCCTGAAACGCCGGGCTAGGGCTGGACGACCAGGTTGTTGAACAGCAGGTCGTCCACCAGCGGCGCGCCTTCCTCCTGCTGGAGCACGTCCTGGACCTGCTTGAGCGCCTCCTGGCGCAGCTTTTCCTTGCCGTCCGGGCTGCCCAGGCTCTCGTCGGTCTGCTGCGAGAAGATCATCACCAGCTGATTGCGGATCAAGGGCTCGTGGTGCTCGACCTTGGCCTTGGCGTCGGCGCTCTTCACCTGCAGCGCGATGTCCGCCTTGTAGTACTTCAGCTTCGGCCCGGACCCGTAGTTGCCGACCAGCGCGGGGGTGAGGCCGATGTAGGCCGTCGTCGGCGCGGCCGCCTCGCCTTCCTTGGGTTCGGCTTCCTCGTTGGCGTGCGCCAGCGGCAGGGACAGGGCGAGCAGTAACGCGATGCAGGTTTTCAAAGCCGATTCTCCAGAGGTCTGCGCCTAGCATAGCCAGTGTGCGTGCCGCGCCCAAGCCCGCCGGCGATCACGGCTTATGCCCGGCCATCAGGCAGGGGCATGCTGATTGACCGGGCAGGCCTCGCCCCTACACTGCCAGGCCAACAATCAGAACGAAGGAAGCCCCCGATGAAAGCCGTGCTCTGCAAAGCCTTCGGCCCCGCCGACAGCCTGGTCCTCGAAGACATCGCCAGCCCGCAGCCCAAGGGCAACGAAGTGCTCCTCGACGTGCACGCCGCCGGGGTCAACTTCCCCGACACCCTGATCATCGAGGGCAAGTACCAGTTCAAGCCGCCCTTCCCGTTCTCGCCGGGCGGCGAAGCGGCCGGGGTGGTCGCGGCAGTGGGCGAAAAGGTCGGCCACCTGAAGGTCGGCGACCGGGTCATGGCGCTGACCGGCTGGGGCAGCTTCGCCGAACAGGTCGCGGTGCCCGGCTATAACGTGATGCCGATCCCCGAGGGCATGGACTTCGCCAGTGCGGCGGCCTTCGGCATGACCTACGGCACCTCGATGCACGCCCTCAAGCAACGCGGTAACCTGCAGCCGGGCGAGACCCTGCTGGTGCTCGGTGCCTCCGGCGGCGTCGGCCTGGCCGCGGTGGAAATCGGCAAGGCGCTGGGCGCGCGGGTGATCGCCGCGGCGAGCAGCGCGGAAAAGCTGGCGGTGGCGAAGAACGCCGGCGCCGACGAGCTGATCAACTACAGCGAAGGCAGCCTCAAGGACCAGTTGAAGACGCTGACCGGCGGCAAGGGCGTCGACGTGATCTACGACCCGGTCGGCGGCGAGCTGTTCGAGGAAGCCTTCCGCTTCATCGCCTGGAATGGCCGCATGCTGGTGGTCGGCTTCGCCAGCGGGACCATCCCCGCCCTGCCGGCCAACCTCACGCTGCTCAAGGGCGCGTCGCTGGTGGGGGTGTTCTGGGGCTCGTTCGCCCAGCGCCAGCCGCAGGACAACGCCGCCAACTTCCAGCAGCTGTTCCACTGGTTCGCCGAAGGCAAGATCAAGCCATTGGTATCGCAGACCTTCCCGCTGAACCAGGCCGGCGCCGCCATCGATACGCTCGGCCAGCGCCGGGCCGTGGGCAAGATCGTGGTGCAGGTGCGCTGATCCTTAGCCGCTCACGAAAAAGGCCGCCCTCGGGCGGCCTTTTGCAGGCTTCCTCACCTCTTTCGTGGATGCGCGCGCGGGCTCGACCTCAGCGGGGCGCGTAGGCGAACACGTCGGCGCGCATCTGATGCGCATCCATGCCCGCCTCCACCAGCGCGTCGAGGGTCGCATAGACCATCGCCGGCGAGCCGCTGGCGTAGACATGCAGCGCGCCGAGGTCGGCGAAATCCTCGCGGATCGCCTCGTGCAGCAGGCCGCAGCGGCCTTCCCAGCCACACAGGTCGCTGACCACCTGGTGCAGGAACAGGTTGTCCACCGTCTGCCATTCCTGCCAGTGCGGCACGTGGTAGAAATCGTCGGGCTGGCGCGCGCCCCAGTACAGATGCACCGGATGGGCGAACCCCTGGCTGCGGCAGTATTCGATCAGGCTGTGCATCTGCGCCATGCCGGTGCCGGCGGCGATCAGCACCAGCGGGCCGTCGGGCAACTCGGCGAGGTGCGCATCGCCGAACGGCAGGCGCACACGGGCGAAACCCTGGCGCTGGACGAACGCCAGCAGGTTGCGCGCGGAGTCCTCCCGCGCCAGCACATGCAGCTCCAGCTCGCGGCCCGAATGCGGCGAGGACGCCAGGGAGAACGCCGCCCACTCGCCATCCTCGCGCAGCACCTGCAGGTACTGCCCGGCGTGGTAGCGCGGCGGCTTGCCGGCCGGCGCCCGCAGGCGCACGCGGAACACGTCGCCGCCGGCGTCGATGCACTCGATCAGTTGGCAGCTCAGCTCATGCACCGGCAATTCGCCAGGGGCGAGCACCCCGTCCCACTGCAGCACGCAGTCCTCCATCGGCTCGGCGAGGCAGGTGAACAGCTCGCCTTGGTCCAGCACCTCACCGCCCTGGCGTACCCGACCCTCCACCAGCAGCGCGGCGCAGACATGGCAGTTACCGTTGCGGCAGCTCTGCGGGCAGTCGTAGCCGAGCCGGCGCGCCGCATCGAGGATGCGCTCGCCGGGAAGCGTGTCGAGTACCGCTCCGGACGGCTGCAAGGTCACTTTCATCGGTGGGTTCTGCTCGGTGTTCAAGGCAAGACGGACTATTCAGTCGATTCCCAGGGAAGTCCAGAGTTCGTCGACGCGGCGGCTGACCGCTTCGTCCTTGACGATCGCCCGGCCCCACTCGCGGCTGGTTTCGCCCGGCCACTTGTGGGTGGCATCGAGGCCCATCTTCGAGCCGAGCCCGGAGACCGGCGAGGCGAAATCGAGGTAGTCGATCGGCGTGTTGTCGACCAGCACCGTGTCGCGCTTGGGGTCCATCCGCGTGGTGATTGCCCAGATCACGTCCTTCCAGTCGCGCGCATCGATGTCGTCGTCGGTGACGATGACGAACTTGGTGTACATGAACTGGCGCAGGAACGACCAGACGCCGAGCATCACGCGCTTGGCGTGGCCGGGATACTGCTTCTTGATCGTCACCACCGCCATCCGGTACGAGCAGCCTTCGGGCGGCAGGTAGAAGTCGGTGATCTCCGGGAACTGCTTCTGCAGGATCGGCACGAACACTTCGTTCAGCGCCACGCCGAGAATCGCCGGCTCGTCCGGCGGCCGGCCGGTATAGGTGCTGTGGTAGATCGGTTTCTGCCGGCGGGTGATGCGCTCGACGGTGAACACCGGGAAGCGGTCGACCTCGTTGTAGTAGCCGGTGTGGTCGCCGTAAGGGCCTTCGTCGGCCATCTCGCCGGGATGGATCACGCCCTCGAGGACGATCTCGGCGCTGGCCGGCACCTGCAGGTCGCTACCGCGGCATTTCACCAGTTCGGTCTTGTGCCCGCGCAGCAGGCCGGCGAAGGCATATTCGGAGAGGCTGTCCGGCACCGGCGTCACCGCGCCGAGGATGGTCGCCGGGTCCGCGCCCAGGGCCACCGCCACCGGATAGGGTTTGCCGGGAAACTTCTCGCACCACTCGCGGAAATCCAGCGCGCCACCGCGATGGCTGAGCCAGCGCATGATCAGCTTGTTGCGGCCGATGACCTGCTGGCGATAGATGCCGAGGTTCTGCCGCTCCTTGTTCGGCCCTTTGGTGACGGTCAGCCCCCAGGTGATCAGCGGGCCGATATCGCCTGGCCAGCAGGTCTGCACCGGCAGCTTGGCCAGGTCGACGTCATCACCCTCCTCGACCACTTCCTGGCACGGCGCGTCCTTCAACACCTTGGGCGCCATGCTCAGCACCTTCTTGAAGATCGGCAGCTTGGACCAGGCGTCCTTCAGGCCCTTCGGCGGCTCCGGCTCCTTGAGGAAGGCCAGCAGCTTGCCGATCTCGCGCAGCTCTCCCACGTCTTCGGCGCCCATGCCCAGGGCCACGCGTTTGGGCGTGCCGAACAGGTTGCCGAGCACCGGCATGTCGAAGCCGGTAGGGTTCTCGAACAGCAGCGCCGGCCCCTCGCGCCGCAGGGTGCGGTCGCAGATTTCGGTCATTTCGAGAACCGGGGAAACCGGCACCTGGATGCGCTTGAGTTCGCCGCGCTGTTCCAGGCCGCTGATAAAGTCGCGTAGGTCGCGATACTGCATGGGTGAGCCTCGCTGGAGCGTGCAGGCGGGGGCGCCGAGTTTAGCGCCAACCGCCGGACGCATGAACCTGCAGATGCGCGAAAGCCGGGTTTCCCCGGCTTTCGTCGACCTGCCGAATCCTTACTTGCGCTTCATCGACAAGAAGAATTCATCGTTGGTCTTGGTGTCCTTCAGCTTGTCGAGAAGGAACTCGATGGCGGCGATTTCGTCCATCGGGTGCAGCAGCTTGCGCAGGATCCACATCCGCTGCAGTTCGTCCTCGGCGGTCAGCAACTCTTCGCGGCGGGTGCCGGAGCGGTTGATGTTGATCGCCGGGAACACGCGCTTTTCCGCGATGCGACGGTCCAGGGGCAGCTCCATGTTGCCGGTGCCCTTGAATTCTTCGTAGATCACTTCGTCCATCTTCGAGCCGGTCTCGACCAGCGCGGTGGCGATGATGGTCAGCGAACCGCCTTCCTCGATGTTCCGCGCGGCGCCGAAGAACCGCTTCGGTTTCTCCAGGGCGTGGGCATCGACACCACCGGTGAGGACCTTGCCGGAGCTCGGGATCACGGTGTTGTAGGCACGCGCCAGACGGGTGATGGAGTCGAGGAGGATGACCACGTCCTTCTTGTGCTCGACCAGGCGCTTGGCCTTCTCGATCACCATTTCGGCGACCTGCACGTGGCGGGTCGGCGGCTCGTCGAAGGTGGAAGCGACCACTTCGCCGCGCACGGTGCGCTGCATCTCGGTCACTTCTTCCGGGCGCTCGTCGATCAGCAGAACGATCAGGTGGCACTCGGGGTTGTTGCGGGTGATGTTCGCCGCGATGTTCTGCAGCATGATCGTCTTGCCGGCCTTCGGCGGCGCCACGATCAGGCCGCGCTGGCCCTTGCCGATCGGTGCGCAGAGGTCGATCACGCGGCCGGTCAAGTCTTCGGTGGAGCCGTTGCCGGCTTCCATGACCAGGCGCTTGGTGGGGAACAGCGGGGTCAGGTTCTCGAAGAGAATCTTGTTCTTCGCGTTCTCCGGTCGATCGTAATTGATCGAGTCGACCTTGAGCAGCGCGAAGTAGCGTTCACCTTCTTTCGGCGGGCGGATCTTGCCGATGATGGTGTCGCCGGTACGCAGGTTGAAGCGGCGGATCTGGCTCGGCGAGACGTAGATGTCGTCCGGGCCGGCGAGATAGGAAGAGTCCGCGGAGCGCAAAAAGCCGAAACCGTCCTGGAGTATCTCCAACACGCCGTCACCGGAAATTTCCTCACCGCCTTTGGAGTGCTTCTTGAGCAGCGAGAAGATCACGTCCTGCTTGCGCGAACGGGCCATGTTCTCGATGCCCATCTGTTCGGCCATTTCCAGCAGTTCGGTAATCGGCTTTTGCTTGAGTTCGGTCAGATTCATAGGAATGACGTAGATACGAAGTATAGGAAGGAAGCATTTAGCTTGGGATGCCGACCGCGCCGGGGGGAGGCGAAGGAATCGCAGTACTGACTGGAGTAGGAGTGCGGCGATGGCGGCTTGCGAAGGGCTGCGTCAGAAAATGCAGCGAGCCGAATGTAACACCGGCTTTGTTCGAGCGTCTAGCTTTTGCGCAGAAAAAAGCCCCGTCGTTTGCGGGGCCTTTAATTCGCCGTCTGCAGCGCAGCGGCGTCAGATGTTGGCGTCGAGGAATGCCGCCAGTTGCGACTTGGACAGCGCACCAACCTTGGTCGCCTCGACGTTGCCGTTCTTGAACAGCATCAGGGTCGGGATGCCGCGCACGCCATACTTCGGCGGGGTGTCCTGGTTTTCGTCGATGTTCAGCTTGCAGATCTTCAGCTTGCCCTGGTAGGTCTGGGCGATCTCGTCGAGTACCGGCGCGATCATCTTGCACGGGCCACACCACTCGGCCCAATAGTCGACCAGAACCGGACCGTCGGCTTGCAGCACGTCTTGATCGAAGCTGGAATCGCTGACGTGGGTAATGAACTCGCTCATGGAAGTCTCCGTGGTCAGAATCGAAATTGGCGGCCATCATAGCCCGCTTGCCTACGGATCGAAAGCCGCGGGCGATTGAGCTTCGCTATCGCGGCCAAGGCAAATCCTATCGACGGCGGCGGCGCAACCTTTGCCCGCGCATGCCTGTCCCAACCGATGCCGACCTGATTCACCTGCGCGCCCTGATCGGCAGCGCCACGGGCGCCGAATTGGCGAAGTCGCCCTATCGTGGCAGGATGGCGCGGTTCTAACTCGAGACGCTAAGCATGCCGTCAGCTCCTGCCAAACATTTCCCTTTGATCGCCGCCATCGACCTGGGCTCGAACAGCTTCCACATGGTCCTGGCCAAGGCCGATCGCGGTGAAATCCGCATTCTCGAGCGCATCGGCGACAAGGTTCAGCTGGCCGCCGGGATCGACGAGAACCGCCAGCTCAGCGCCGAAGCCATGCAGCGCGGGCTCGATTGCCTGCGCCTGTTCGCACAGATGATCAATGGCCTGCCGCAGGGCGCGGTGCGCATCGTCGGCACCAACGCGCTGCGCGAAGCGCGCAACCGGGGCGACTTCATCCGCCAGGCCGAAGCCATTCTCGGGCATCCGGTGGACGTGATTTCCGGCCGCGAAGAAGCCCGCCTCATCTATCTGGGCGTGTCGCAGACCTCTCCCGACGTGCCGGGCAAACGGCTGGTCGTCGACATCGGCGGCGGCAGCACCGAATTCATCATCGGCCAGCGCTTCGAACCGCTCCTGCGAGAAAGCCTGCAGATGGGCTGCGTCAGCTTCACCCAGCGCTATTTCCGCGACGGCAAGATCACCTCGGCGCGTTACGCCCAGGCCTACACCGCGGCGCGCCTGGAACTGATGGGCATCGAGCATGCGCTGCGCCGCCTCGGCTGGCAGGAAGCGCTCGGCGCCTCCGGCACCATCCGCGCCGTCGGCCTGGCGATTCGCGGCGAGGGCAACGGCAACGGCGAGGTCAACCCGCAGGGCCTGAAACTGCTGAAGATCCGCCTGCTCAAGCTGGGAGACGTCGAGCGCATCGACCTCGACGGCGTGAAGCCCGACCGTCGGGCGATCTTCCCGGCGGGCGTGGCGATCCTCGAGGCGATCTACGACGCCCTCGAGCTCGACCAGATGCTGCACTCCGAGGGCGCGCTGCGCGAGGGCGTGCTCTACGACCTGATCGGCCGCCAGCACCACGAGGACGTTCGCGAGCGCACCCTCGGGTCGCTGATGGAGCGTTACCACGTCGACCTGGAACAGGCCGCGCGGGTGGAGGCCAAGGCCCTGTCGGCCTACGAGCAGGTCGCCGACGCCTGGGACCTGCGCGACGAAGCCTGGAAGGAACTGCTGACCTGGGCGGCGCGGGTCCACGAGATCGGCCTGGACATCGCCCACTACCATTACCACAAGCACGGCGCCTACCTGATCGAGCACTCCGACCTGGCCGGCTTCTCGCGCCAGGATCAGCAGATGCTGGCCCTGCTGGTGCGCGGCCACCGCCGCAACATCCCGCGCGACAAGTACGTGGAGTTCACCGCCGACTCCGACAAGCTGGTGCGACTGTGCATCCTGCTACGCTTCGCGATCCTCTTCCACCACATCCGCGGCACACAGGAAATGCCCAAGGTCCAGCTCAAGGCCGGACGGCGCAGCCTGGAAATGGTCTTCCCGGACGGCTGGCTTGAGAACAACCCGCTGACGCAGGCCGACTTCGCCCAGGAAGCCGAATGGCTGGCGCGGGTCGGTTATCAGCTCAAGGCACGCTGAGCCGGCTCACATCTCCGGGTTCGCCCCGTCCTGCCATTCGATCATCAGGCGTTCATCGCGCGAGAAGCGCAGCAGGTGGTCGGCGAGCACGAACTGCAGGCGCGCCAGCGCCTCGCCGGGCTCGGCCTGGCAGTCCAGCAGCAGCGCGTCCGCCTCGGCGCGCATGCGGCACAGGCCGAAGGGAAACGCTGCGTTCGCCTGGCGTTCGTCATAGTCCACGCTGACCTTGTGGCGGAAGTGCTTGCACAGCCGGGTCATGTTGCGCGAAGCCTCGGCGGTCGGCACCCGGGCATGGAAGTGGATCATCGCTTGCTCCTCGTCGATCGACCGCAGGCCTCGCCGCTCGTGCAGCGACGGCCCTCATCAGCGGTTCACGGATGGCCTGGCAGGACGAAGCACGGCGACCCTGCGGCGCCGCGCTTCGGGACTCACGCCCCTCAGAAGGACGTGCTGACGCTGGTGTAGAACGTCCGCCCAGGTTCGTTGTAGGTGTAGGCGCCGGCACCGAAGATCTGGTTCGGCGCGGTCCCGGTGGTTTGCGAGTTGCCCTCGCGGTAGAGGCGCTTGTCGAACAGGTTCGATACGCCTGCGGTGACGCTCAGCTTCTCGCTGAACGCATAGGTGCCGCTGAGCCCGGCGATGGCGTAGGGCGAGATTTCCCGAGCCTCGCTGCCCGAGACCGCAACGCCCTGGTAGTTGTACTTCTTCGGCTGCTGCTTGCCGTAGTACACGACGGTGGCCTGCAGCGAGAGCTGCTCGGTCGCCTGCCAGTCGAGCATGGAATTGAGGGTGTACTTCGGGATGATCGACAGGCGATCACCGGTGTCCTCGTTCTTCGACTGCAGCATGTAGGTGAAATTGTTGTTCCAGGTGACGGACTCGCTCAGCGGCAGGTTCAGCGTACCTTCGATGCCCTCGACCAGCGCCTTGTCGACATTGTCCCACTGGAACACCCGGCGGCCGGTGGAGGAATAGGCGACCGGGCTGGTACCCGCTTCGATCTTGTTGCGGTAATCGTTGCGGAAGTAGGTGACGCCGGCCGTGACGCCGCCCTCGTTGAACTCGACGCCCAGTTCCTTGTTGACGCTGGTTTCGGCCTCGAGGTTCTTGTTGCCGACCAGATAGCAGCCGGCGCTGGCGCCGCTTCCGGCACCGCCCCAGCAGCCCTGACCGGCGCTGTAGAGCAGGTACTCCGAGTTGGTCTGGTAGAGGTTGGGCGCCTTGTAGGCGCGCGCGATACCGGCCTTGAGGCTCCAGGCTTCGGTCAATGCGTGGGACAGGTTCAGCGCCGGGCTCCAGTTGCTGCCGGACTCGCTGTGGTGGTCGAAGCGCAGGCCCGGCGTCAGGGTCGTGCCCGGACGCAACTCGATGTTGTCGTCGAAGAACAGCGAAGCCAGGCGCGCCGACGTCTTGCTGCCGCGGTTGGTGGCATCGATTCCCGGAAGGGTGTTGTTGCCGAACTGCGGCAGCGAGAAGTTCAGCGAGTTCGAGCTGCTGTCATCCAGGCGCTGGTCCTGCCATTCCACGCCGATCGTCGCGACCTGCGGCATGGCGGTTTCCCACGGCAGGCTGACTTCGCTGTGGGCGGTGGTGGTCTTCAGCTCGGCGGTGCTCACGCCGACTGGGCCGAGGGCGCCGTTCGGGTTGAAGATTCCCTCGATACCACCGGCGAGCCCCTCGCCAAGGCGGCGGTTACGCGTGCGCTCGTACTGCAGGTAGCTCATCGTCGAGCCGAAATCGAACTCGCCTTCGTGCGTCAGCGCATAGCTCTGGCGATACAGGGTATTGGTTTCATGTCCCAGCATCTGCTGCACCAAGGCGTTGGTGTTGGTGTTCTGGGTGTCGCCGGTGTACAGGTTGCCCTGGCGGTTGAAGCCGGCCTCCAGCTTGAGCTTCTGCCCTTCGGCGAAACGCCAGTCCAGCTGTCCGTTCAGGTCGCGATTGCGCACCCCTTCGCGGCCGGCCGGCAGGCTGGCGGCGTTGGTCCCGGTGCGCGGCGATTGATGCCCGGCGTTGATGTCCGCATCGTCCATGTCGGTCTTCGCCACGTTGCCGTAGAACCGGTAGGAAAGGTTTTCGGTGAGCGGCCCGTCGAGGGAGAAGTTGATGCGCTTGCTGGCGCCTTCTTCCTTGTGGGAGGGAAAGCTCATGTATGCGGTCGCGTTGCCGTGCATTTCCTCGGTCGGCGCCTTGGTGATGATGTTCACCACGCCACCCGCCGCGCCCGAGCCGTAGCGCGCCGCCGCCGGGCCACGCAGCACCTCGATGCGCTCGATCTGTTCGGCCGGCACCCAGTTGGTATCGCCGCGACTGTCACGCTCGCCACGCCAGCCCATGCGCACCGAGTTGCGCGAACTCACCGGCTTGCCGTCCACCAGGATCAGGGTGTTCTCCGGGCCCATGCCGCGGATGTCGATCTGCCGGTTGTTGCCACGCTGGCCGCTGGTGGAGTTACCGGTCAGGTTGACGCCCGGCATTCGGCGGATGATTTCGGAAAGGTCGTTGGCCGGCGGCGACTTCCTGATGTCTTCGGCGGTGATCACCGAAACGCCCGGTGCCTGCTTGAGCTCTTCGGCGGCGGTGCCGAGGACCTTGCCTTCCTCCAGCTGGATGGCTGCGCTCGCGGCAGAGGTGTCGGTGTCCGAGTCAGCCGCGTGGGCCAGGCCGGTGCTGGCGGCCAGCAACGCGACGACCAGGCGGCGACGGATGAAGATGGGCGGTTTTGCGACTGTTGCCACGGTGAACTCCCCGAACGGGCGCGAAGACCGCACCCAATCAATCAAATGATAACGATTTGCATCAACTGATGTCGGGCGGTAGTCTTCCACAGCGCTACCCGCAAAAGGTTTGCGCAAACGAGCAAAAGGTTTGCGCCATCCACTCTCCTGCTCGCCGTCGTTTTCCCGGAGCCGGCCTGCCGCCGACTCGTCGCAAGGAGCCCCCATGTGCAGCCCCGAATCCTTCGTCGGCCGTTCCAATCTGCTGAATTCGGAAACCCGGCTGCGCTTCCTGCGCAACGAGTCGGCGGACGAGGAGCGCCTTTTCCAGGGCCAAGTGCGCTGGCACAACCTGCGTACCGGGTTGTCGCTGCATTGTTCCGACTGCCATGAACTGCAGGACTTCTGCACCGAGGTGGAAGTCCTGCCACGCCTGAGCTTTGCCCTCTTCCTCGAAGGGCACAGCGACGTGCGCTACGGCGACAAGGCGCTGCGCATCGGCAGCAGGCTCGGTGCGCCGCCGGAAGGCCTGGCGATCGCCCTCGCCGAACCCGCGCTGTTCAGCCGCGAGGCGAAGCGCGGCGCGCATGTCCGCAAGCTGGTGGTGAGCCTGGCGCCGGAGTGGTTCGAGTCCGGCGGGCTCGACGAGCACGCCGGCTACGCGCAGATCGTCGGCTTCAAGCGCAAGCACCTCGAGGTGCGCCACTGGCAGCCGTCGGCGCGGCTGCTGGCGCTGGCCGAACAGATGCTCTGCCCGCCGGGCTACAGCCCGATGCTGCAGAACCTCTACCTGGAAAGTCGCGCGCTGGAGATCGCCGGCGAGGCGCTGACCACGATCACCCACGAGGCGACGCTGCCGGTCGGCAGCCTGCGTCCGCACGAACACCGCCGGTTGTTGCGGGTTGTGGAGCTGCTCGACAGCGGCGCCGCCGATGGCTGGTCGCTGGAACGGATCGCGCGGGAAGCCGGCGTCAATACCAGCACCTTGCAGCGCCAGTTCCGCCTGCACAAAGGGACCACCGTCTTCGAGTACCAGCGCGTGCGCAAGCTGCTGGAGGCCCGCGAAGCACTGGAAAGGCAAGGCGCCAACGTGGCCCAGGCGGCCTGGATCGCCGGCTACAACAGCGCGACGAACTTCGCCACGGCGTTCAAGCGTCAGTTCGGGCTGACGCCGAAGCAGGTTCGCGGGCGCATCTGAGGGGATTCGCCCGGGTGTCCGGGCGAGTGACGGGAAACCCTGGCGCGTTGCTCAGCGCGCGGTCACCGAATTCGTCAGCCGATCGAACAGCGTGGCCTGTGCGTTGCGCGAGTTCTGGTTGCCGGTCGGGCTGCAGCGCACGTAGCTGCCGTCCGACTGCAGCGCCCAGGCCTGGGAGTTGTCGGTCAGGTACGACTCCAGCTCCTTCTTCACCCGCGTGATCAGCTTCTTGCCCTCCACCGGGAAGCAGGTCTCGATGCGCTTGTCGAGGTTGCGCTCCATCCAGTCGGCGCTGGAGAGGAAGATCTTCTCGTCGCCGCCGTTGAGGAAGTAGTAGATGCGGCTGTGTTCGAGGAACCGGCCGATGATGGAGCGCACCTGGATGTTGTGCGAAACACCCGGCACACCCGGACGCAGGCAGCACATGCCGCGCACCACCAGGTCGATCTTCACGCCCGCCTGGCTGGCCTTGTACAGGGCGCGGATGATCTTTGGATCGGTCAGCGAGTTGACCTTGGCCATGATCTGCGCCGGACGCCCTTCGCTGGCGGCGACGCCCTCGCGGTTGATCATCTCCAGCAGGTTCTTCTTCAGGGTGAACGGCGCATGCAGCAGCTTCTTCATGCGCAGCGTCTTGCCCATGCCGATCAACTGGTTGAACAGCTTGTGCAGGTCCTCGCAGAGCGCCACGTCGGCGGTCAGCAGGCTGTAGTCGGTGTACAGCTTGGCATTGCCGGCGTGGTAGTTGCCGGTGCCGAGGTGCGCGTAGCGGCGCAGCTCGCCGTTCTCGCGGCGCAGGATCAGCATCATCTTGGCGTGGGTCTTGAAACCGACCACACCGTAGATCACCACCGCGCCGGCAGCCTGCAGGCGGCTCGCCAGTTGCAGGTTGGACTCCTCCTCGAAACGCGCGCGTAGCTCGATCACCGCGGTGACCTCCTTGCCGTTGCGCGCGGCATCGACCAGCGCATCGACGATCTCCGAGTTGGCCCCGGAGCGGTACAGCGTCTGCTTGATCGCCAGCACGCTGGGGTCCTTGGCGGCCTGACGCAGCAGGTCGATCACCGGGGTGAAGGACTCGAACGGGTGCATCAGCAGGTAGTCGAGCTTGCCGACCACGTTGAACAGGTTGTCGCGGTTCTGCAGCTGCTTTGGAATCAGCGGGGTGAACGGCGCGTACTGCAGCTCGGGATGGCTGTCGAGGCCGGTGATGCTGAACAGGCGCGTCAGGTTGACCGGCCCGTTGACCTTGTACAGCTCGCTTTCGGACAGGCCGAACTGCTTGAGCAGGTAGTCGGTGAGCGGCTTCGGACAGCTTTCCACCACCTCGACGCGCACGGCATCGCCGTAGCGCCGCGAGAACAGTTCGCCGCGCAGCGCACGCGCCAGGTCCTCGACGTCCTCGGCATCGACCGACAGATCGGCGTTACGCGTCAGGCGGAACTGGTAGCAACCCTTGACCTTCATGCCGTGGAACAGCTCGTCGGCATGCGCGTGGATCATCGAGGAGAGGAACACGAAGTTGTCGCCGGCGCCGCCGACGTCCTCGGGCACGCGGATCACCCGCGGCAGCAGCCGCGGCGCCGGAATGATCGCCAGGCCGGAGTCGCGACCGAAGGCGTCCATCCCCTCCAGCTCGACGACGAAGTTCAGGCTCTTGTTCACCAGCAGCGGGAACGGGTGCGTCGGGTCGAGGCCGATCGGCGTGATGATCGGCGCGATCTCGTCGCGGAAATAGCGGCGGACCCAGGCCTTCAGCTTCGGCGTCCAGTAGCGGCGACGGATGAAGTTGACGTTGTGCTTGGCCAGTTCCGGCAGAAGGATGTCGTTGAGGATCGCGTACTGGCGGTTGACCTGCTCGTGCACCAAGTCGGCGATCCGCGCCAGCGCCTGGTGTGGCTGCAGGCCATCGGCGCCGGCCTGCTCGCGGGCGAAGGTGATCTGCTTCTTCAGCCCGGCGACGCGGATTTCGAAGAACTCGTCGAGGTTGCTGGAAAAGATCAGCAGGAACTTCAGCCGTTCCAGCAGCGGCTGGGACTCGTCCAGCGCCTGCTCCAGCACGCGGATATTGAACTGCAGCTGCGACAACTCGCGGTGGATGTACAGGCTGCTGTCGTCGACCCCCGGAACCGGCGCGGCCGGCTCGGCGGGGGCCACCTCGGGCAGCGCCTCCGCGGGCGGGGTTTGCGGCGTCTCGGCGATGGCCGGGGCCGGCACCTCGTCGAGCGGGGTTTCAGTGAGTCCTTCGCTGCTGTTCATCGAGTCTCCTGCGTGATCTCAATGCCCTTGCTTGAGGGCCTTGGCCGCGTGTTTGGCGAAATAGGTGAGGATGCCGTCGGCACCGGCGCGCTTGAAGGCGATCAGCGATTCCATGATCACCGCCTCGGACAGCCAGCCGTTCTGGATGGCCGCCATGTGCATCGCGTACTCGCCGCTGACCTGATAGACAAAGGTCGGCACGCGGAATTCGTCCTTCACCCGGCGCAATACGTCGAGGTAGGGCAAGCCCGGCTTGACCATGACCATGTCGGCGCCTTCGGCGAGGTCGAGGGCGACTTCGTGCAGCGCCTCGTCACCGTTGGCCGGGTCCATCTGATAGTTGTACTTGTTGCCCGAACCGAGGTTTCCGGACGAGCCGATGGCGTCACGGAACGGGCCGTAGTAGGCACTGGCGTACTTGGCCGAGTAGGCCATGATCCGCACGTTCGGATGCTCGGCCACCTCCAGCGCCTCGCGCATCGCCTGGATGCGCCCGTCCATCATGTCCGACGGCGAGACGATGTGCGCGCCGGCCTCGGCGTGGGACAGGGTCTGCTTGACCAGCGCGTCGATGGTGATGTCGTTCTGCACGTAGCCGTCGGCGTCGATGATGCCGTCCTGGCCGTGCGTGGTGTACGGGTCGAGCGCCACGTCGGTCATCACGCCCAGCTCGGGGAAGCGCTCGCGCAGCGCGCGGATCGCCCGCTGCACCAGGCCATCGGGATTCCAGGCTTCGGCGGCGTCGAGGGATTTGCGCTCGACCGGGATGAACGGGAACAGGTCGATCAAGGGAATCCCCAGCTCGACCAGCTCTTCGGCGTCGATCAGCAACTGGTCGATCGACAGCCGCTCGACGCCGGGCATCGAGGCGACCGGCTCGCGGCGATTCTCGCCATCGAGGATGAACACCGGGAGGATCAGGTCATCCACGCTCAACTGGTTCTCCCGCACCAGACGACGGGAAAACTCGTCGCGGCGGTTGCGCCGCAGGCGGGTGGCAGGGAACAGGCGATTGGCGGGGGTAAAACTCACGGCGGACTCCAGACCCGCACGAGCGGGCACAGTGTGACGGTTATAGGCCGTCATTATGACCCTTTGATGACGGCAGGTGCCGCAAAGGCACTCAAGCGAACATTGTCACCAGCCCGGCGCGATCCGTCGAGCGACCGGGCGCATTGATCCGCGTGCTTTTCCGTGCGGCCGCGATAGGAGTAGGCTGCGCCCTACCTTTTTCCGGCTTAACCCCCGCCATGCTCGAACACCTGCTGGAGAATTTCGGCTACATCGCCCTGTTCCTGGGCACCTTCTTCGAGGGCGAGACGATCCTGGTGGTAGCCGGTTTCCTGGCCTTTCGCGGCTACCTGAACGTGCAACTGGTGGTGCTCACCGCCTTCCTCGGCAGCTACGCCGGCGACCAACTGTGGTTCTACCTGGGACGCCGCCACGGCCGCGCGATCCTGCAACGTCGTCCGCGCTGGCAGGTGCTGGGCGACCGGGCACTGACCTACTTTCGCCGCCATCCCGACCTCTGGGTGCTGGGTTTCCGCTTCGTCTACGGCCTGCGCACGGTCATGCCGGTGGCGATCGGCCTGTCCGGTTATTCACCCGGACGCTACCTGCTGCTCAACGCCCTCGGCGCGCTGGTCTGGGCCACCGTACTGACCGTGGCCGCCTATCACTTCGGCGCCGCCCTCGAAGGGCTGCTCGGCAACCTGCGCCGCTACGAGCTCTACGTGCTTGGCGCGCTGCTGCTCGGCGGCGTCCTGCTGTGGCTGCGCCGCCTGCACCTGGCGCGTCGCGGCTGAGCCTCGCCCCGCCGCATCGCGCCGGTGGCTGAACCGCCGCACAATCGTGACATCCATATGAATGACGGCCCTGCAGTTGCCGGCGCCGAAGCGTTCCACCTGCCCAGGAGAATGGCGATGAGCAAGAAAGTAGCGGTGATCCTTTCCGGTTGCGGCGTCTATGACGGCGCGGAAATCCACGAAAGCGTGCTCACCCTGCTGCGCCTCGACCAGCGTGGCGCGCAGGTGCAATGCTTCGCGCCGAACATCGCCCAGTTGCAGGTCGTCGACCACCTCACCGGCGACGAGGTGTCCGAGACGCGCAACGTGCTGGTCGAGTCGGCGCGCATCGCCCGCGGCCAGATCAAGGACCTGCGCGAAGCCAAGGCCGAGGCGTTCGATGCGCTGATCGTGCCTGGCGGTTTCGGCGCGGCGAAGAACCTCTGCGATTTTGCCGTCAGCGGCGCCAACATGAGCGTGCAGCCCGACGTGCTGGCGCTGGCCCAGGCCTTCGCCGCTGCCGAAAAGCCCATCGGGCTGATGTGCATCGCGCCGTCGATGGCGGCGAAGATCTTCGGTGAAGGCGTCACCTGCACCATCGGCAAGGACGCCGACACGGCGGCGGCGCTGACCCAGATGGGCGCGCGGCACGAGGAGTGCGAGGTGGACAACATCGTCGTCGACCCCGAGCACAAGCTGGTGACCACGCCGGCCTACATGCTCGCCCAGTCCATCGCGGAAGCGGCCGCCGGGATCAACAAGCTGGTGGACCAGGTCCTGGAAATGGCCTGAGAAGCCGGCGCCTAACGCATCAACTGCACGAGCAGCCGATCCAGCGTATTGGCGAAGGCCTGGCGATCGCGCTCCGAATAGGCCGCCGGACCGCCGCCAGCCTGGCCCTGCTCGCGCAGGTCGGTGAACAGGTTGCGCACCGCCAGGCGCTCGCCCATGTTGCGCTCGTCGAACACCTTGCCGCGCGGGTCGAGCGCCAGCACGCCCTTCTTCACCAGCCGGTCGGCCAGGGGCACGTCGCTGCAGATCACCAGATCGCCGGGCTCTGCGTGCTCGACCAGGTAATCGTCGGCGGCGTCCGGGCCGCTCGGCACCACGATCAACTGCACCAGCGCGAAGGCCGGTTTTATCTGCGGCTGGCCCGCTACCAGCAGCACCTGGAAGCGCCGCTTGAGGGCGAACTTGACCACCTGCTCCTTCGCCGCCTTGGGGCAGGCGTCGGCATCGATCCAGACGCGCATCGGCGTTTCGCTCACACCACGGCCCGGCGCACCGTCGCCAGCAAACCGGCGGCGCCGACGAACAGCACGGCGAAACTGCGGTTCATCAGGCGCTGCTGGCGCGGCGTGCGCAGCAGGCGCAAAACCCGCGAAGCGAGGCCGGTGTAGCCGGCCATGACGATCAGGTCGACGACGATCATGGTCGCGCCGAGCACCAGGTACTGCCCCATCAGCGGCTGCGCAGGATCGATGAACTGCGGCAGCACCGCGAGCATGAAGACGATCGCCTTGGGGTTGCTGGCATTCACCAGGAAGCCGCGCAGGACCAGGCTCAGCGGCCGGCCGATGGGTCGTGCGGCAGCGGCATCCGGCAGGTCGGCGGGCAGCGCGCGCCATTGCTTGATCGCCAGCCACACCAGGTAGACGACGCCGAACCACTTGATCAGGGCGAAGGCCAGCGCCGAGGTGGCCAGCACCGCGCCGACACCGGCGGCGACGATGGCGATCTGCAGCGCCAGGCCAACCTGCAGCCCCAGCGCATTCCAGTAGCCGCGCCAGAATCCGTACTGCAGGCCCGCCGACATCGAGGCGATGGCCCCGGCGCCGGGGGACAGGCTGATGACCCAACAGGCCACCAGGAACGCAAGCCAGGTATGCAGTGCCATGGGACTTACCTTCCGATCATTCGTCGCGGTTGGAGAATAGGGTGAAGGGTTCGGAGCCGCGCCAGCGGCGCACCGACTTCTGGAAGAACTGCGTGTTGGGGATTTGCACCGAGCAGGTGTTGCCGTGCTCGTCGACTTCTTCAAGGGTGGTGAAGAGCAGGTTGATCGAGGCGACGCGGCCCTTGATGCCGGGCTTGTCCGAGGCGTCCAGCACCTCGACCACGTCGCCTAGGCGGAACGGCCCGACGGTGAAGATCAGCACCGCGCAGAACAGGTTGGAGAGCACGCTCCAGATCGCGAAGAAGGCCACCGCAGCCACCGCGATGAAGCCCGACACCGCCGTCCAGAGCACGGTCACCGACACGCCGAGGCGCTCGAGCACCATGATGAAGGCGCTGCCCATGATGAACCAGCGCAAGCCGCCGCGCAGCGGCAGCAGCAGCTCCACCGGCAGCTGGTAGCGCTCGCCGAGGCGCGTCAGCCCCCGCCATACCAGGCGCTGCAGGATGTAGGCGACCAGCACGATGAGCAGGATCTTCAGCCCTTCGAACACCGGCTGCAGCCAGCTCTGCTGCAGGAACAGGTAGACCTCGTTCACGATGCCGCCTCCAGTTCGCGCTGCAACCCTTCGAGGACCTCCAGCGCCTCCAGCCAGCGCTCCTCCAACTCGCCCTCACGCGCCTTGAGGCTCGTCTGGCTGGCCAGCAGATCGCGCAGCTCGTCCTTGCGTCCCGCCTCGTAGAGCGCCGCGTCGCCGAGCCGGGTTTCCAGCGCGGCGAGCTTCTCCTGCACCTCGCCGAGCTGTTTCTCCAGCTTGTCGGCCTCGCGCTTGTGCGGTGCCAGTTGCTGACGCAACGCCGCGGCGGCCTGCCGCTGGGCGCGCTTGTCGGTCTTGTCCGCGCCGCTGGCAACCGCCACCGGCTGCTGCCGCGCGCGGTAGTCCAGCAGCCAGCGGGCGTAATCCTCGAGATCGCCGTCGAAGGCCTGCACGCGCCCATCGGCGACCAGCAGGAATTCGTCGGTGGTGCTCTTGAGCAGGTGCCGGTCGTGGCTGACCACCAGCACGGCGCCCTCGAAATCCTGCAGCGCCATGGTCAGCGCGAGGCGCATCTCCAGGTCGAGGTGGTTGGTCGGTTCGTCGAGCAGCAACAGGTTCGGCTTGCCCCAGGCGATCAGCGCCAGCGCCAGGCGGGCCTTCTCGCCACCGGAGAAATTCAGCACAGGCTCGTCGCAGCGCGGGCCACGGAAGTCGAAGCCACCGAGGAAATCGCGCAGGGTCTGCTCGCGCTCGCCAGGGGCGATGCGCTGCAGGTGCAGCAAGGGGCTGGCCTTGTCGTCGAGGGCGTCCAGCTGGTGCTGGGCGAAGTAGCCGATGACCAGGTTCTCGCCGCGCGTCAGGCGCCCGCCGAGCGGCTGGATCTCGTCGGCGAGGGTCTTGATCAGCGTCGACTTGCCGGCGCCGTTCGGCCCGAGCAGACCGATCCTCGCGCCCGGCACCAGTTGCAGCTTGACCGCCTCCAGCACCGCGCGCTCGCCGTAGCCGAGACGGCCCTCGGCGAGGTCGAGCAGCGGGCTGGAGACCTTGTCGGCCTCGCGGAAGACGAAATCGAAGGGCGAATCGATGTGCGCCGGCGCCAGTTCCTCGAGTTTCTCCAGCGCCTTGATCCGGCTCTGCGCCTGGCGCGCCTTGCTGGCCTTGGCCTTGAAGCGGCGAATGAAGCTTTCCATGTGCGCACGCTGCGCCTGCTGCTTCTCGAACGCCTGTTGCTGCTGCGCCATGCGCTCGGCGCGAGTGCGTTCGAAGGCCGAATAGCCGCCGCGGTAGAGGGTCAGCTTGCGCTGTTCGAGGTGGACGATCTGGTCGACCACGGCGTCGAGGAAGTCGCGGTCGTGGGAGATCAGCACCAGGGTGCCGGGATAGCTCTTCAGCCAGCCTTCGAGCCAGAGGATGGCGTCGAGGTCGAGGTGGTTGGTCGGTTCGTCGAGCAGCAGCAGGTCGGACGGCCGCATCAGCGCCTGCGCCAGGTTCAGGCGCATCCGCCAGCCGCCGGAGAAGTCGCCGACCGGGCGCTCCATCTGTTCGTTGGAGAAGCCCAGCCCGGCCAGCAGCTTGCGCGCACGGGCGTCGGCGCTGTAACCATCGGCGTTGTCCAGTTCGGTGTGCAGCCGCGCCAGGGCGGCGCCGTCGTGGCTGGCCTCGGCGACGGCCAGCCCGCGCTGCACGCGGCGCAACTCGAGGTCGCCGTCGAGCACGTAGTCCACTGCCAGGCGATCGAGGGTCTCGATCTCCTGGCGCATGTGCGCGATGCGCCAGTCGGCGGGCAACTGGCAGTCGCCGGCGTCCGGCCCCAGTTCGCCGCGCAGCAGCGCGAACAGGCTGGATTTGCCGGCGCCGTTGGCACCCACGAGGCCGGCCTTCTGGCCGGGGTGCAGGGTCAGCTCGGCGCCTTCGAGCAGGCGCTGCGGACCGCGCTGCAAGGTAAGATTCTGTAGTCGTATCATGATGGCGGCGGAGTTTATCAGCTTCGCCCCCACCCCGCCCGGAGTGCCGAATGCCCGCCGATCTATGGAGTTTCGCCCTCGCCCGCTACGCCCGTCCCGGCGTGGAAAGCGCCTGCCTGACGCTGCAGGCCGAGGGCGCGGACGTCTGCCTGCTGCTCTGCGGCGCCTGGCTCGGCGAACGCCGCGTGAGCTGCACGGCGGCGCGCGCGGAGCAGTTGAAGGCGCAGGCGAAACCCTGGCAGGCCACCGTAGTCACGCCGCTGCGCCAGCTTCGCCAGAGCTGGAAAGCCGCGGCGGCCAGCGACGCCGCACTGGCCGAACTGCGCGAGCAGGTCAAGGCGCTGGAACTGCGGGCCGAGCGCGAACTGCTGCGCCGGCTGGAATCCGCCTCCGCAGATTGGCCGGAAGACGCTGGCGAAACCACGCACTACTGGCTGCGCGAACTCGCCGGCTTCGATCACCCGGCGCTGCAATCCCTGCTGTAGGGCGGCTGAAACCCGCGATCGCAGACGCAGGGCGATGCGACAAGCGTTTCGTAGGGTGCGCCGCGCGCACCACCCACCGCCGGGGCCATTCGGTGCGCGCGGCGCACCCTACGAAGGGATTCATCCGCGCATAAAAAAGCCGCCCAACGGGCGGCTCGAGGCCAGGCAGGCCGGAAGTCAGGGGAGCGTGTGACGCTCTGGGGCGCCATTCTAGCCGAAGACACTAGCCCTGCGGGCGTCCAAGTAGCGCGATCAGTCCGTCGGCGAGGGTGCCGCGCCAGTTCAGGTAGTCGTGACCGCTGGCCCATTCGCGGTGGATCACCGGATAGCCCTTCGCCCGCAGCACGTCGCGCAGGTGGCGAGTGGTTTCGAAGATGCCGCTCTGGCCCACACCGCCCTCGAACTGCCCAGCCTCCAGATAGAAACGCAGCGGCAGCCTCGGCGCGGCGATGTATTCGCGGGTCAGCCATTGCGCCTCGCCCCCCGGCGGCGCCCACCAGAACGACCCGGACTGGCTGAGCACGTTGCCGAACACCTGCGGATAACGCAACGCCGCATAGGCCGAAGCCAGCCCGCCGTAGCTGGAGCCGCCGATCACCGTGCGTTCCGCCGCGGCGCTGATACCCTGCCGACGCAGCCAGGGCGTCAGCTCCTCGCCGAGGAAATGCGCGAAATCCGGGTTCGGCGGCAGCTCGGCGGCGCGACTCTGCGGGCTCGGATTGTCGATCAGCACCACCGCGGTGGGTGGGATCTGGCCGGCAGCGATCAGGTTGTCGAGGATGGTCGGTGTCGACACCTTGCCCAGGTAGGCTTCGGCATCGAACAGGTAGAGCAGCGCATTGCCCTTGGCGCCGGGTCGATAGCCGGCGGGCCGGTACAGATAGACCGAGCGCGTGTTGCCCAGCGCCATGCTGGCGAAGCTGTGTCGCTGCAGGCTGCCCCTGGCCACACCGGGCCGTGGGGCAATCCAGGGCTGCGGCGGTGCCTCGGCGAGCTCCAGCACCGAGTCGTACTGATAGGCATCCGGGCCTCTTTCCGGGAAGGCGCCGCGGTTCAGCGGATCGGCCTGAGCGGTGGCGAGGATCGCCCGGCGCCGGGTCATGGCGTCGGCATCCAGTTCAGGAACGTCCGGCGCCAGTTGATAGGACAGCCGCGTCTGCCGCGGCAGCTCGAAGGTCTTGAACCAGACATCCGAATCGCCCAGCCGCTGCAACGCGGCGTGTTCGTAGCCGGGGCCGCCGAACAGCCGCACGTTGTGCCGCGCGCCCCGCCAGAGGAAGGTCACCCGATCCTGCTGCGCGTCCAGCGCCTCCACCAGCGGCGTACCGCGAACCGCCATCTCGCGCCAGAACGCTTCGCTGTCACCGCCGCGCGCCAGTTCGTCCTGCAGCGCGCGCAGGCGCGGACTGGCGAGCCTCTCCTTCGGCGCCCGTTGCGCCGTCAGCGGCACCACCGGCTGCAACTCCAGCCGGTAGTCGGCCGCCGGCGCGCCGCTCAGTTGCAGGCGAAAGGTGCCGCCGGCCGGCGCGACCAGCATGAAGCTGCGGCGGCCACCCTGCGACGGTACCAGCCGCCGCAGATGAGCACCTTCGGTGTCCTGCAGGTCGAGGCCCAGGCCGGCGCCGGGCAGCTCGCCGGTGAGGTAGTCGCCGGCATTCAGGCTCAACGGGATGCGCTTGCCGCCCTGCGCATCCAGTTGGCCGACGTAGGCGCGCTCGGCGGCGGCCAGCGGTTCCAGCACCACAAGCGCAAGCAACAGGATCGCCAGCCGCCTCACCATGCGTAGTTCACGCTGGCGGTAAGGGTACGGCTGGAGCCGTAGAAGCAGGTGTCCACCGCGGCGCAGGAGGCGGCGTATTGCTTGTCGGCGAGGTTGCTGGCGTTGATCTGCAGCGAGGCGCCGGCAAGTTCTGGCGCCAGGTACTTCAGCTCGTAGCCGAGCATCGCATCGAGCAGCAGGATCGACGGCACCTTGTAGGTGTTCGCCGCGTTGCCGTAGCTGGAGCCGACGTAACGCGCGCCGCCGCCGATGGACAACCCGGCCAGCGGCGCGGCGTCGAAACGGTAGGTGGCCCAGGCCGACGCCAGATGGTTGGGCTGACGCGCCGGCTGATTGCCTTCGATGCCGGTCTGCTCCGACTTGCTCACCTTCGGCTGAAGGAAGGTGTAGGAACCGATCAGCTCCCAGTTCGACAGCACACGGCCGCGCGCTTCCAGCTCCAGCCCGTGGGTTTTGATTTCACCGGTCTGGGTGTTGTAGCCATTGACGCTGTCGTAGGTGACCACGTTGCGCTGCGCCAGATCGAACAACGCCGCACTGAACAGCGCCTCGCTGCCCGGCGGCTGGTACTTCAGGCCCAGTTCGGTCTGCTTGCCGGAGGTTGGCTTGAACGGCGATGAGCCAGGTGCACCGCTGCTCAGCACCGGCTCGAACGAGGTGCTGTAGCTGAGGTACGGCGAGATACCGTTGTCGAAGGCGTAGAGCAGCCCGGCGCGGCCGGTGAACTTGTCGTCGTCGACGGTCACGCGGCTGCCGCTGAGGTGGTTGTCGGTGACCACTTCGGAGCGGTCCTGGCGCCCGCCGATCATCAGGTTCCAGCCGCCCAGCTCGATCTGGTCCTGCAGATAGATGCCCAGTTGCTCGGCCTTCTGGCTCTGGTCGGTGTTCACCGTCAGGCTGCCGAGGGTGATGCCGTAGACCGGGTTGCGGATGTCCAGCGGATACTCGCCGGAATAGCTCAGGTCACGCGCGCCCCAGGTGTCCAGGTGGGTGCGCTTGTAGTCGGCGCCGGCGAGCAGGGTATGCGCCAGGGCGCCGGTCTGCAGGTCGAACTGCAACTGGTTGTCGATGACGAACTGGCGCATGTCCTCGGTGTTGTCGGCCGGTTGCCGTTCGAGGGTGTAGGCATTGCTCATGAACTGGAAAACCATCTGCCGGTAGTGGCCGTTCTCCTTGAGCAACCGAGCATTCTGGCGGAAGGTCAGCGCATCGTTGAAGCGGTGTTCGAACAGGTAGCCGAGGCTGGTCTGCTCGCGGGTCGACTTGTACCAGTCCGGATCCCCGACATCCAAGTGCCGCGACAGCCGCCCGTATGGGCCCGAGTTGGCGACGCCGGCGGTCGGCCAGAAGTTGCGATAACCGGCCTCGGGATCGTTCTGGTAGTAACCGAGCAGGGTCAGACGGGTGTCTTCGTCTGGGCTCCAGGTCAGCGCAGGAGCGAACGCCTGGCGTTCCTCCTCGACGTGATCGACTTCGTTCTGGCCCTTGCTGGCCACACCATTGAAGCGATACAGCCAGTCACCCTGCTCGTCCAATTGGCCATTCAGGTCGATGGCGCCGTTGACCAGCGAATCGCTACCAGCGCCCAGTTGCACGGCATTCTTCGCCGCCAGGGAGGGACGCTTGCTGACCATGTTCAGCAACCCGCCGGGGGTCGCCTGGCCATAAAGCACCGAAGCAGGGCCATGGATCAGCTCCACCCGCTCGAGCATCCAGGGATCGATCTGCGAGTAGGATTCGCCGCCGAAGCTGAGGCCGTCGAGGTAGGTAGGCAGGTAACCGAAACCACGCGCGAAGACTTCGTCGACCCGGTGCGAGGAACCACGGTATTCGGTGAACACGCCGCTGGTATAGCGCAGCGCCTGGGCCACGTTGGTCACTGCCTGATCGTCCATCTGGTCGCGGGTGACCACGGAAATCGCCTGCGGCGTCCTGATCAGCGGCGTGTCGGTCTTGGTGCCCGCGGCGCTGCGCTTGGCCAGGTAGCCATCGAGCGGACCGCTGGCGTCCTGCTCCGCCATGCCGGTGACAGTATTGCCGCCCAGTTGCATTGCCGAGGATTCGCCCAGCGGGCGCAGTACGAACACGCCATCGCCACTCGGCACCGCCTGCAGGCTGCTGCCTTCGAGCAACTGGCGGAACCCCTCGCGGGTCGTCCAGTTGCCGCGCAGACCGACGCTGCGCTTGCCGCGCACCTGATCGGGCGAAAGCGTCAGGCTGACTCCGGCCTGCTCGGCGAAACGCGAAAGCACCTCGCCCAGGTCTCCGGCGGGAATCGCATAGTTCGCGGTTTCGACCTGCGTCGCCTCGGCGGCGTGCAGCGACGGCTGCCACACACCGGCGCCCAACAGGCCGACGATCAGCAGGTTGCGGCGCACGGCCTGGCGCAACGGTTCATGGCGCGCGAAGATCGCGGGAGGATGGAGCGGCGCGGTGCTGTTCATGCAGTATCTCGTCTGGTTGGCAGTGGAGTTCTGCCGCCTTGACACACGAGAACCGCAAAGGGGACAGCCAGACCGAAAATTATCGTCCGCGACCCGGCTTACACCGGAACGACGCTCACCCAGTAGCGCGTGCGGTACTGGACGCGCACCGGCAGGGCGGCCGCCAGGCTGTCCAGCACCGGGCCACTGTTGTCCAGCTGGAAGGTTCCGGACAGGCGCAGCTCGGCAACCCGCGGATCGCACAGCAGCCAGCCCGTCCGATAGCGCGCCAGCTCGGCGACGAACTCGCCCAGACGCATGTCGGCCGCGCGCAGCACGCCGCGGGTCCAGTCCGCCGCATGGGCCGATGCCTGGCCCAGCGGCCCGACGCCAGCCCGCGTCAGCAGCGCCTGCTGTCCTGCCCGCAGCCAGGCACCGTCGCCCGGCGCATCCTGCGGCACCAACTGCAACGCACCGGACAGCACGCTGACGCGGCTGCCGGGCGCCATCTGGCGGATGACGAACGTCGCCTGCTCGGCGATCACTTCGCCACCACAGCTCTCCACCACCAGCGACCGGCAGACACCTGCCGTGCAGTCGCGTGCGGCGTCCACCTGCATCTCGCCGCGCAACAGGGTCACGCGACGGCAGTCGGCGTCGAAGCGCACGCTGATGGCCGAGCCGCTGTTGAGCTCGATGCGCGTGCCGTCCTGCAATTGCAGGCGACGGCGCTCGCCCACCGCCGTGCGGTAATCGGCGAACCAAGCCTGTTCGCGGGCCATCATCCACCCCGCCGGCAACGCGGCGCCGAGCACCAGTACGGACTTCAGCACGCCGCGGCGGCTCTGGCGACGCGAGCGGGCCAGGGTCTGCATTCCCAGCGCCGAAGGCAGTGACCCGAAGCGCTGGCTGACCTGCAACGCCTGCTGCCAGGCGGCTTCGTGCTCCGCATGGCTGGCCCGCCAGCGCTGGCAAGCGTCATGATCGGCGGGGCTGGCGTCGGTGGATTGCAGTTGAACGAACCAGCACGCCGCCTCGTGCACCACCTGCGGGGAAACCGGACCGCTCACGCGAGGGCCAGCATGCAGTGGGCCAGGCCCTGGGCGACATAACGCTTCACGCTGCGCTCGCAGACACCCAGGCGCTGGCCGATCTCGGCGTAACCGACGCCTTCGAGCTGGGCCAGCAGGAACGCCTGGCGTACCGCGCCGGGCAGGCCATCGAGCATGGCGTCGATTTCGTGCAGCGCTTCGATCAGCAGCCACTGCTGCTCGGGCGACGGCACGTCCGCCTCGGGCAGCAACGCCAGCGCCTGCAGCCACGCACGCTCCAGAGACTGGCGGCGGTAGTGGTTGAGCAGCACGCGCTTGGCGACGGTGGTCAGGTAGGCGCGCGGCTCGCGCAACTCGTCCTGGCAGAAGACGGTCTGCCGCTTGCCGGCGGCGATCAGTACGCGGATGAAGGTGTCTTGCGCCAAGTCCGCCGCCTCGCAGGCGTTGCCCAGACGATAGGACAGCCAGCCGCATAGCCAGCCGTGGTGACGTTGGTAGAGCGAACCGATTTCACGATTGAGCGCGGCTTGGGGTGTGGGCACGGCGATTTCCGAGCGCCACTAGGGCGCCGACGCAGGTAGGAATTATTCTCAATTGTGACCTGCAACGGTATCGCAATGCAATTGGTACGCTACGCACCAGATACGCTCAGTCGATACGCTCGAACTTGAGGTCCCAGACGCCGTGGCCGAGGCGCTCGCCGCGGCGCTCGAACTTGGTCACAGGGCGCTCCTGGGGGCGCGGCACGTACTGCCCGTCCGCGGCCTGGTTGCGATAACCAGGCGCGGCGTTCATCACCTCGAGCATGTGCTCGGCGTAGGGCTGCCAGTCGGTGGCCATGTGCAGCACGCCGCCAAGCTTGAGCTTGCTGCGCACCAGTTCGGCGAACGCCGGCTGGACGATGCGCCGCTTGTGATGGCGCGCCTTGTGCCAGGGGTCGGGGAAGAACAGCAGCACGCGCTCGAGGCTGGCGTCGGCGACGCACTGGCGCAGCACCTCCAGGGCGTCGCAGCTGTACACGCGGACATTGTCCATGCGCTGGGTGAGCAGACCGTTGAGCAACGCACCGACGCCCGGCCGGTGTACCTCGACGCCGATGAAGTCCTGCTCCGGCGCGGCGGCAGCCATTTCCAGGGTCGAATGGCCCATGCCGAAACCGATCTCGAAGGTGCGCGGTGCCCGACGCCCGAACACCTCATCGAAGTCGCGCAGACCGTCGCCCAGCTCCAGGCCGAACTTCGGCAGGCCCTGTTCGAGACCGCGCTGCTGGCCCTCGGTCATGCGTCCGGCACGCATCACGAAGCTCTTGATGGTGCGCATCGGGCGTTCGGCTTCGAGGGCGATGGGGCTTTCGGACGGTTCGGTCATGCGGGTTGTTTCCGTGGCGCGAAGAGGCGCGGCGTACCTGAAGGTGCGCCGCGTCGAAGGAAAGGGCGCGTCGCGCGCGCCCGGGGATTCAGCGGATCAGCCCGTCGAGCGGCGACGAGGCGCTGGCGTAGAGTTTCTTCGGCATGCGTCCGGCGAGGTAGGCCAGTCGCCCGGCCTCGATGGCGTATTTCATCGCCTCGGCCATCAGCACCGGCTTCTGCGCGTGGGCGATGGCGCTATTCATCAGCACCGCCTCGCAGCCCAGCTCCATGGCGATGGTGGCATCGGAGGCGGTGCCGACGCCGGCGTCGACCAGCACCGGAACCGGCGATTCCTCGAGGATGATGCGCAGGTTGTACGGGTTGCAGATGCCCAGCCCGGTGCCGATCAGTCCGGCCAGCGGCATCACCGCGATGCAGCCGATTTCTGCAAGCTGACGGGCGATGATCGGGTCGTCACTGGTGTAGACCATCACGTCGAAACCGTCGGCGACCAGGGTTTCCGCCGCCTTGAGCGTTTCGATCACGTTCGGGAAGAGGGTCTTCTGGTCGGCCAGCACTTCCAGCTTGACCAGCTTGTGGCCGTCCAGCAGTTCGCGCGCCAGGCGGCAGGTGCGCACCGCCTCTACGGCGTCGAAGCAGCCGGCGGTGTTCGGCAGGATGGTGTAGCGCGACGGCGGAATCACGTCGAGCAGGTTCGGCTCGCCGGGGTTCTGGCCGAGGTTGGTGCGCCGCACGGCGACGGTGACGATCTCCGCGCCGGAGGCTTCGATGGCGGCGCGGGTTTCCTCCAGATCCTTGTATTTTCCGGTGCCGACCAGCAGGCGCGACTGGTAGGTACGACCGGCCAGGACGAAAGGCTTGTCGTTGGGGACTGCGCTCATGGGGAAACTCCTCGTGCGGTTAACCGCCACCGATGGCATGGACGACCTCGACCTGGTCGCCTTCGGCCAGCGACGTGCTGGCGTGCTGGCTACGCGGAACGATGTCCAGATTGAGCTCGACGGCCACCCGGCGCCCGACCAGATCGAGGCGCACGAGCAGGTCCGCGACGGTCTGGCCGTCCGGGAGCTCGAAGGATTCGCCGTTCAACTGGATATGCATGGGCTGGAATGGTCGCGATTTTACGGGGTCGGCATTCTAGCCCGATCGCCCCGGTGGACCAAGGGCATCGGGCACCATTCGTCCCGGAACGATCAGGGGGTGAGGCGCCAGGCGCTCAGCCCCAGGCACGCCCAGCCAACCAGGAAGGCCACGCCGCCGATCGGGGTGATGATGCCGAGCTTGCCGATGCCGATCAGGGTCAGCACATAGAGGCTGCCGGAAAACAGCAGGATGCCGAGAACGAAGGCGCCGCCGGCGATGCTCAGCAGTCGGCTCGGCGCATGCAGCGAGAGCAGCGCAACGCCGAACAGGGCGAGGGCGTGGATCATCTGGTAATGCACGCCGGTCTGGAACACCGCGAGGTATTCGGCGCTGAGGCGGCTCTTCAGGCCATGCGCCGCGAATGCGCCAAGGGCCACGCCGGTGAAACCGAAGAACGCAGAAAGCATCAGATGCAGGCGCAGCATGTGTAACTCCAGATGGCGGGAATGCGCCGCTATAATGGCGCGCTGCACCGATTATTCCTATTCCGGATCGGACCTGTCGCGACCCTCAGTCGCAGCCTGTCGACCGGCCCACAACGGATTGAGGCCAGCCCATGCTCCGAACGCTGTACCGTCGCCTGGTCAAGCTTTTACTTGGCTTCGTCGCCCTCAGCGCCCTGCTGGTACTGGTACTTCGCTGGGTACCGCCGCCGTTCACCGCGCTGATGGTGGAGCGCAAGATCGAGTCGTGGAACGACGGTGAGCCGATCGATCTGCAGCGCACCTGGCGGCCCTTGAAACAGCTGCCGGACGACCTGAAGATCGCCGTGATCGCTGGCGAGGACCAGAAATTCGCCGAGCACTGGGGCTTCGACGTCGCGGCGATCCAGGCGGCGATGGCGCACAACGAACGCGGCGGCTCGCTACGCGGCGCCAGCACGCTGAGCCAGCAAACGGCGAAGAACCTGTTCCTCTGGTCCGGTCGCAGCTGGCTGCGCAAGGGCCTGGAAGTGTGGTTCACCGGCCTGCTGGAGCTGCTCTGGCCGAAGCAGCGGATCCTCGAGGTCTACCTCAACAGCGTCGAGTTCGGTAACGGCATCTTTGGCGCCGAGGCCGCGGCGCAGCATCACTTCGGCATCGGCGCCGCCTACCTCTCGGCGCGTCAGGCCAGCCTGCTCGCCGCAGTGCTGCCGAACCCGCGCGAATGGAGCGCCAGCCGACCCAGCGCCTACGTCAGCCGCCGAGCCAGCTGGATTCGCCAGCAGAGCCGGCAACTGGGCGGCAGCGACTACCTGATGGCGCTCAAAGGCCGGCTGCCCTGAGGTCGTCCCGGATCGGCGAATCGCAGACAGAAAAAAGCCGCACCCAGGTGCGGCTTTTTCATTACCGGTCGCTTACGCCTGGATCGAGCCCTTGAGCTTGTTCATGGCGTTCTTCTCCAGTTGGCGGATGCGCTCGGCGGAGACGTTGTACTTGGCCGCCAGGTCATGCAGGGTCGCTTTCTCCTCGGCCAGCCAACGCTGCTGGAGGATGTCGCGGCTGCGCTCGTCGAGGCCTTCCAGCGCCTCGTAGAGACCGGCAGAGGAACTGTCGCTCCAGTCGGCGTCTTCCATCTGCATGGCCGGGTCGTAGCGGTGGTCTTCGAGGTAGTGCGCCGGCGACTGGAAGGCGCTGTCGTCGTCGGCATCCGCCGCCGGATCGAAGGCCATGTCGTGGCCGCTCAGGCGACTTTCCATCTCGCGCACTTCACGCGGCTCGACACCGAGGCTTTCCGCCACGCGCTGCACTTCGTCGTTGTTCAGCCAGGCCAGACGCTTCTTCTGGCTGCGCAGGTTGAAGAACAGCTTGCGCTGAGCCTTGGTCGTGGCGACCTTGACGATGCGCCAGTTGCGCAGGATGAACTCGTGGATCTCGGCCTTGATCCAGTGCACCGCGAAGGAAACCAGGCGCACGCCCATTTCGGGGTTGAAACGCTTCACGGCCTTCATCAGGCCGACGTTGCCTTCCTGGATCAGGTCGGACTGGTTCAGCCCGTAACCGGCGTAGCTGCGTGCGATGTGCACGACGAAGCGCAGGTGCGCGAGCACCATCTGCCGGGCCGCCTCGAGGTCCTGCTGGTAGAAGAGGCGTTCGGCCAGTTCGCGTTCCTGCTCCTGGGTCAGCAGCGGAATGCTGTTGACCGAGTGCACGTAAGCCTCCAGGTTCGAGCCTGGGACCAACGCACGCACAGGTTGCAATGAAGTGGTCATTCGAATCCTCCGATTCATCAAACGTCGGGCAGTTTATCACTGCAGCATTGGACTGCAAGACGGTCGCCAAGTTCCTTCCGGACCGATTGCTACAGGACCTTCAACCAATTGAAATATATAGGTTTTATCTATCTAAAAAGTGGATCTCGATGATCGGATCAGCGCGGTGCCAGCTCGCGCAGATGGCGCGCCACGGCCAGCCAGGCGCCGATGTAACCGAGGAACACCGCCCCCAGCAGCAACGACAGGCCGTCGTCGAGCGGCACGCCGGCGAGGGCGAAGTCGCTGTTGTACAGCCCCGCCAGACGCACCACCGCCTGGTTCAGCCAGTCCAGCCCAAAGGCCAGCACCAGCCAGGCCAGCAGCCCCGCGCCCAGGCCGTAGAGCGCGCCCATGTAAAGGAAGGGCCGGCGCACGTAGCTGTCGGTGCCGCCGACCAGCTTGATCACCTCGATCTCGGTGCGGCGGTTCTCGATGTGCAGGCGGATGGTGTTGCCGATCACCAGCAGCAGCGCCAGCACCAGCAGCACCGTGAGACCGAAGACGAAACGGTCGCCGAGGCCGAGGATCGCGGTGAGCCGCTCGACCCAGACCAGGTCGAGCTGCGCCTGCTGCACCTTGGGCAGCTCGGACAACGCCTGGCGCAGTGCTTCCAGGGCGGCCTTGTCGATCTCGTTGGGGGTCACCAGGACCACACCGGGCAGCGGGTTGTCCGGCAGTTCCTTAAGCGCCTGGCCGAGGCCGGATTGCTGCTGGAACTCGTCCAGCGCGCGTTGCCGGCTGATCCATTCGGCATCCGCGACGCCCGGCATCGTGGCGATGTTGTCGCGCATCGCCTCGCCGTCCTTGTCGGTGGCGTCCATCTGCAGATAGAGGGAAATCTGCGCGGCACGCTGCCAGGAACCGCCGAGGCGCTCGACGTTGCTCAGCAGCAGCGACAGGCCCATCGGCAGGCTCAGGGCGATGGCCATCACCAGGCAGGTGAAGAAGCTGCCGATCGGTTGCCGGCCGAGGCGCAGCAGGCTGTCCACCAGGCTCGCACGGTGGCTTTCCAGCCAGGCGTGCAGCAGGGTACGGAAGTCCGGGCCGTCGTCTTGGTTCTGCGGCTCCGGCTGCTGCTTGCGCGCAGCCCCGACGCGCTCGGACGGGTTGGGTGGTGGCATGCGGGTGGCGCTCATGCGGCCTCCCCGTCGCCGATCAGGCGTCCGCGCTGCAGGGTCAGCATGCGATGGCGCATGCGCGCGATCAGAGCCAGGTCGTGGCTGGCGATCAACACCGTGGTGCCAAGGCGGTTGATGTCCTCGAACACGCCCATGATCTCCGCGGCAAGGCGCGGGTCGAGGTTGCCGGTGGGTTCGTCGGCGAGCAGCAGCGCCGGGCGATGCACCACCGCGCGGGCGATGCCGACGCGTTGCTGCTGGCCGGTGGACAGGTCGGCCGGATACAGCTCGGCCTTGTCGTGCAGGCTGACGCGCTCCAGCGCGGTGCCGACGCGTTCGGCGATCTCGTCGCGGCCCAGGCCGAGGATCTGCAGCGGCAGTGCGACGTTGTCGAACACGGTGCGATCGAAGAGCAACTGGTGGTTCTGGAACACCACGCCGATCTGCCGGCGCAGGAAGGGAATCTGCGCGTTGGTGATGGTCGACAGGTCCTGCCCGGCGAGCAGCAGCTTGCCGGTAGTGGGTCGCTCCATCGCCAGCAGCAGACGCAGCAGGGTGCTCTTGCCGGCACCGGAATGGCCGGTGACGAAGAGGAATTCGCCGCGCTTCACACGGAACGACAGCTCGTGGATGCCGACATGGCCATTGGGATAGCGCTTGCCGACCTGGTCGAAACGGATCATGCGGGGGTTTTCTCCGAGAACAGCGCCTTGACGAAGGCCTCGGCCTCGAAGTCGCGCAGGTCATCGATGCCTTCGCCGACACCGATGTAGCGGATCGGCAGGCCGAACTGCTTGGCCAGGGCGAAGATCACCCCGCCCTTGGCGGTGCCATCGAGCTTGGTCAGGGCCAGGCCGGTGAGCGCGACCGCCTGGTTGAACTGCTTGGTCTGGTTGATCGCGTTCTGCCCGGTGCCGGCGTCGAGCACCAGCAGCACCTCGTGCGGCGCCGCCTCGTCGAGCTTGCCGATCACCCGGCGGACCTTCTTCAGTTCTTCCATCAGGTTGTCTTTGGTGTGCAGACGCCCGGCCGTGTCGGCGATCAGCACGTCGACGCCGCGCGCCTTGGCGGCCTGCACCGCATCGAAGATCACCGAGGCAGAATCGGCGCCGGTGTGCTGGGCGATCACCGCGATGTTGTTGCGCTCGCCCCACACCTGCAGCTGTTCCACGGCCGCGGCGCGGAAGGTGTCGCCGGCGGCGAGCATGACTTTCTTGCCTTCGAGCTGCAGCTTCTTGGCCAGCTTGCCGATGGTGGTGGTCTTGCCGGCGCCGTTCACGCCGACCACCAGGATCACATAGGGACGGACCTGCGCCGGAATCCGCAGCGGCTGCTCGACCGGAGCGAGCAGCGCGGCCAGTTCGTCCTGCAGCGCCTTGTACAGCGCGCCGCTGTCGGCCAGCTCCTTGCGCGCCACGCGCTTGGTCAGGCTCTGCATGATCGCCGAGGTGGCCTCGACGCCGACGTCGGCGGTCAGCAGGCGGGTTTCCAGTTCGTCGAGCAGGTCGTCGTCGATCGCCTTCCTGCCGAGAAACAGGCTGGCCATGCCTTCGCCGAGACTGGCGCTGGTCTTCGACAGGCCCTGCCGGAGACGGGCGAAGAAACCGGCCTTGTCGGCGGGCCTGGCGACTTCAGCCGGCGCGGCGGGGATTGCCTCGGGCTCGGCCATGGACGCCTGCGGCAAGGGCGCAGGTGCGACCTCGGGCGCCGCTTCGGCGAGGGTTTCGGGCCGGCTTTCCTGCGCCGCAGGCTGCGGCGCGCCGGGGCTCGGCAGCGGCTCGGCGGCGGCTTCTTCGAGGCTCGGTTCGGCCTCCGCCCGTGGGGCGATCGGGGTTGTCTCTACCGAAGGCGTTCCGGCGCTTTCCTGCGGCTTCTTGCGCAGCCAGCCGAACAGTCCTTTCTTCTCTTCCGGGGCGACCGGGGGCTTCTTGTCGTCGTTGGAACCAAACATGGGGACGGGTATCTCAAGGGAGCGCCGCGCCGGCGGGCTCGTCCAAACATATAAAGAGGGCGTCGGCCGAACGGGGCGAAACGAAAGGGACGACACCCTGGCGACTCGAGCAGGTTTTCCGCCACCCGCGAAGGCAGCGTCGCAGGGCGGCCCCGACAGGCATGGCCGCCGGGAAAATGGATGCGTATCCTAGCACCTCCTCGCCCGCTGAGGCTAAGACCCGGCGGCCCGCCCGAAAGGTCCATTCGATGAACAAAGCGCTTCTCTGCCGTGTCGCCGGCGTGCTCCTCGGCGCCCTCTGCATGCCGCTGCCGCTACTCGCCGCGGAACCCTCGCCCACCCACGAATTCAGCCTCGACAACGGCCTCAAGGTGCTGGTCCGCGAGGACCACCGCGCTCCCGTGGTGGTCTCCCAGCTCTGGTACAAGGTCGGCTCAAGCTACGAGCAGCCGGGTCGCACCGGGCTCTCCCACGCCCTCGAACACATGATGTTCAAGGGCAGCCGCAAGCTCGGCCCGGGCGAGGCCTCGCTGATCCTGCGCGACCTTGGTGCCGAGGAAAACGCCTTCACCAGCGACGACTACACCGCCTACTACCAGGTGCTGGCGCGTGATCGCCTGAACGTCGCCTTCGAGCTGGAGGCCGACCGTATGGCCGGACTCAAGCTGCCGGCCGACGAGTTCAGCCGCGAGATCGAAGTGATCAAGGAAGAACGCCGACTGCGCACCGACGACAAGCCGAACGCCCTCGCCTTCGAGCGCTTCAAGGCCATGGCCTACCCGGCCAGCGGCTACAGCATTCCCACCATCGGCTGGATGGCCGACCTCGAGCGCATGCAGATCGACGAACTGCGCGCCTGGTACCAGAGCTGGTATGCGCCGAACAACGCCACCCTCGTGGTGGTCGGCGACGTCAGCGCCGACGAGGTCAGGGCGCTCGCCCAGCGCTGGTTCGGCAACATCCCGAAACGCGCGGTGCCCTCCTCCAAGCGTCCGCTTGAGCTGGCCGAACCCGGCGAGCGCCGCCTGACGCTGCACGTGAAGACCCAGTTGCCGAGCCTGATCATGGGCTTCAACGTGCCAGGCCTGGCGACCGCCAAGGACCCGCGCGACGTCAACGCCCTGCGCCTGATCGGCGCGCTGCTCGATGGCGGCTACAGCGCTCGGCTGCCGTCGCGGCTGGAGCGTGGCGAGGAGTTGGTTTCCGGCGCGTCCGCCTGGTACGAGGCCTATACCCGCGGCGACAGCCTGTTCGTCGTCAGCGCCACGCCCAACGTGCAGACGGGCAAGACCCTGGCCGACACCGAAGCCGGCGTCTGGCGCCTGCTCGAGGAGCTGAAGAAAACCCCGCCGTCCGCCGAGGAACTGGCCCGCGTCCGCGCCCAGGTGATCGCCGGGCTGGTCTACGAGCGCGACTCGATCACCAGCCAGGCCAACACCATGGGCCAGCTGGAGAGCGTCGGCCTGTCCTGGAAGCTGATGGACCAGGAACTCGCCGATCTCGAAGCCGTGACCCCGGCGGACATCCAGGCCGCCGCCAGCACCTACTTCACCCGCACGCGGCTGAGCGTCGCCCACGTTCTGCCCGAGGAAGCCCACGATGAGTGAGTCCAGCAACGACCTGCGCCACAGCCTGTTCGGCCTCGTCCTGATCATTCTCATCGTGCTGCTGGCCGTGTACGTCAACCATGACCGCCAGCCCGCCGCGCAAGCCGCGACCCGCCAGAGCGAAGCGCCGGCCAGGCTCGAATCGCTGGCCGAGCTGGACAAGAAGGCGCCGAGCTACCGCAACCTGGACATCCAGAGCTGGCAGACCGCCGAGGGCGCCAAGGTGCTCTTCGTTGAGGCCCGCGAGGTGCCGATGTTCGACCTGCGCCTGACCTTCGCCGCCGGCAGCGCCCAGGACGGCGACGTGCCCGGCCTGGCCACGCTGACCAACGCGATGCTCAACGAAGGCGTCGCCGGCAAGGATGTCGGCGCCATCGCCGAAGGCTTCGAGGGCCTGGGTGCCGACTTCGGCAACGGCGCCTACCGCGACATGGCCATCGCCAGCCTGCGCAGCCTGAGCGCGGTCGACAAGCGCGAGCCGGCGCTGGCGCTGTTCGCCGAAGTGATCGGCAAGCCGACCTTCCCCGCCGACTCGCTGGCGCGGATCAAGAACCAGCTGCTGGCCGGCTTCGAGTACCAGAAGCAGAACCCCGGCAAGCTGGCCGGTGATGCGCTGTTCGAGCGCCTCTACGGCGACCACCCCTACGCGCACCCCAGCGACGGCAACGAGGCGACCCTCCCGGCGATCAGCCTGGAACAGCTGCGCGCCTTCCACCAGAAGGCCTATGCCGCCGGCAACGTGGTCATCGCACTGGTCGGCGACCTCTCGCGCAGCGAGGCCGAAGCCATCGCCGCGCAGGTCTCCAGCGCCCTGCCGAAAGGCCCGGCACTGGCGAAGATGGCCGAACCGCAGGCGCCGAAACCCGGCCTCAGCCATATCGAATTCCCCTCCAAGCAGACCCACATCCTGCTCGCCCAGCTCGGCATCAAGCGCGGCGACGCGGATTACGCGGCGCTGTTCATGGGCAACCAGATTCTCGGCGGCGGAGGTTTCGGCACCCGGCTGATGAAAGAGGTGCGCGAGAAACGCGGCCTGACCTACGGCGTCAGCTCCGGCTTCTCCGGCATGCAGGCGCGCGGCCCGTTCATGATCAGCCTGCAGACCCGCGCAGAGCAGAGCGAAGGCACGCTCGGGCTGGTTCAACAGATCGTCCGCGACTACCTCGCCGAAGGCCCCACGCAGAAGGAACTCGACGACGCCAAGCGCGAGCTGGCCGGCAGTTTCCCGCTGACCACCGCGAGCAACGCCAACATCGTCGGCCAACTGGGCGCCATGGGTTTCTACGACCTGCCGCTGAGTTATCTGCAGGACTTCATGAACCAGGCCCAGGCGCTGAGCGTCGAACAGGTCAGGGCGGCGATGGCGAAACACCTCTCCGCCGACAACTTCGTCGTCGTCACGGCCGGCCCCACGGTGGCGCAGAAGCCGTTGCCGGCGCCGACCGACAAACCCGCCGAACAGCCCCTCGGGGTCCCGGAGCACTGATGCGCGGACAGACCGTCAAACCCTCTCGTAGCGCCGCCAAGCCCCATGGCGGCACGGGATCGCTGCGCATCATCGGCGGCGAATGGCGCAGCCGGCGATTCGCCTTTCCCAACGGGCCGGCCCTGCGGCCGACCCCGGACCGGGTTCGCGAGACGCTGTTCAACTGGCTGGCGCCGTATATCGAGGGCGCCCGCGTGCTGGATGCCTACACCGGCAGCGGCGCGCTGTTCCTCGAAGCGCTGTCGCGCGGCGCCGGGCAGACCCTGGCGCTGGACACCAACGGCGAGGCGCTGGCCGCGCTACGCCAGCACCTCGACACCCTGGCCTGCGGGCGCGGGCAACTGGTCCAGGGTGACGCGCTGCGTTACCTGGAAAACCAGGCCGCGCAGCCGTTCGACGTGGTCTTCCTCGATCCGCCCTTCCACCAGAACCTGCTGCAGACCAGCTGCGAGCTGCTGGAAAACCGCGGCTGGCTGGCCGAACACGCGTGGATCTACACCGAAAGCGAAGGCGCCCCGTCAGGCCTGCCAATGCCGGCCAACTGGCGCCTGCACCGCGAGAAGAACGCCGGCCAGGTGCATTACGCGCTCTGGGAGCGCGGCTAGCGACTCAGGCCGTTTCCAGTATCTCGCGGAAGTAACTGATGGTCTGCAACAGACCGGCCTCCAGCGCCACCTTCGGCTGCCAGCCCAGGCGCTCGCGCGCGACGGTGATGTCTGGCTGACGCTGCCTCGGATCATCTTGCGGCAGCGGCATATAGGTCAGCTTCGACGCTGAGCCACACAGCGCGATGATGGTTTCGGCGATCTCCCTGATGCTGTACTCAGCCGGATTGCCGAGGTTCACCGGCCCGGTCAGATCGACCGGACTGTCCATCATGCCGATCACACCCTCTATCAGATCCGAGACGAAACAGAAGGAACGGGTCTGACTACCATCGCCATAGATGGTGATGTTTTCGCCAAGCAATGCCTGAACGATGAAGTTGCTAATCACGCGCCCATCATGCAACTGCATGCCCGGCCCGTAAGTATTGAAGATACGCACCACCTTTATATCCAGCGCGTGCTGGCGGTGGTAATCGAAGAACAGTGTTTCAGCACAGCGCTTGCCTTCGTCATAGCAACTTCGGATACCGATGGGATTGACTCTTCCCCAGTAATCCTCCGTCTGCGGATGGCATTCTGGATCCCCGTACACTTCCGACGTGGAGGCCTGAAGGATCCGCGCGCCTGTGCGCTTGGCCAAGCCCAGCATGTTGATCGCGCCGTGCACGCTGGTCTTGGTTGTTTGCACCGGGTCGCGCTGATAATGTACCGGCGAAGCGGGGCACGCGAAGTTGAAAATACGATCGACTTCGACATAAAGCGGGAACGTCACATCGTGGCGCATAACCTCAAAGCGCGGGTTGCTCAGAAGATCCTGAATATTGCGGCGACTGCCGGTGAAATAGTTGTCGACCGACAGTACTTCATGACCTTCTTCGAGCAGTCGCCGACATAAATGCGACCCGATAAACCCTGCCCCACCCGTTACCAGAACACGCATATTTAACTCCGAGAAAATCCATGTTTCCCATTACTTTCGTTACTACCTGTAAAGGGCGTTTGCACCACGTGAAACAGACGCTCCCGGTCATTGTTGCAGCAGAGCCGGGGGAGGTGATTTTGGTGGATTACGGTTGCCCCGACAACACCGGCGACTGGGTAGAGGCGAACCTGCCTTCGGTAAAGGTAATCCGTGTGACCGATGATCCCGGCTTCTGCCTCCCAAGGGCACGAAACACGGGTGCGGCGCATGCGACTTCGCCCTGGATCTGCTTTATCGACGCCGACATCATCATCCAGGATGGCTGGTTGCAATGGATGCAGGAAAACCTGCAGCCGCATCACTTCTATCGCGCAGAGCCGGGCGAAGGACTGGCCAACCTTGAAACTTACGGAACGGTCATCTGCAGCCGTGAAGACTTCAACGCTGTCAACGGTTACGACGAGGTTTTTCGTGGCTGGGGCGGTGAAGATGACGACTTGTATCACCGGCTTTCGTTTCTCAACGCCAACGCGCAAAAACGTTATCCGAACCACTTCGTCGAAGCGATTTCCCACGATGATGCCGAGCGCACGACCTTTCACGCGATAAAGAACGTGAAAACCCAGAGTTTCATCAACAACTGCTACATGAGAGTAAAAGAGTATTTGCGTTCGCAGGGTGTACATGACATCCCGTTTGAAACTCGCCAGCAACTATTCAACAGCCTGAGCGATACCCTGAAACAATATGCCGCCCGCCCTAAACTTTTCTCCACGCAAGTGAAGGCTAATAACTTGACGAACATCGACGGAGAACATCTCGACCTGCTCCTTGAAGTCGCTCGCCGCCGCCGCTATGGCCTGTTCGGTACACGTTACACCTCCGTTCGCACCCTCAAACAGACAACCGCTGAGGCTTGAGCCAGGAACAGGCTTTTCCAGGCAATACCGAATCGCTACTCTCGGCGGCATGCCAGACATACCGAGCGCGCCCCCATGCCTCACCCCTTCCAGCCGGCCTGGTGGCTGCCCGGCCCGCACCTGCAGACGCTGTGGTCGCCGTTCTGCCGCACGCCGCAGCCGCTAGATCGCCAGCGTGAACGGCTGTGGCTGGAGGACGGCGATTTCATCGATCTCGACTGGCACGGCCCGCACGACACCGAGGCGCCGCTGGTGCTGGTGCTGCACGGGCTCACCGGCTCGTCCGCCTCGCACTATGTAATGGGCCTGCAGGGGCGCCTGGGCGAGAACGGCTGGGCCAGCGTGGCGATCAACTGGCGTGGCTGCTCGGGCGAGCCGAATCTGCTGCCGCGCGCCTACCATTCCGGTGCCAGCGACGACCTCGGCGCGGTCATCGAACACTTGCAGCGCAAGCGTCCGCTGGCGCCGCTGCACGCGGTGGGCTATTCGCTGGGCGGCAACGTGCTGCTCAAATACCTCGGCGAGCGCGCCGCGAACTGCCCGCTGCGGGGCGCCGTGGCGGTGTCGGTGCCCTTTCGCCTGGACCAGTGCGCCGACCGCATCGGCCTGGGGTTTTCGCGCGTCTACCAGGCGCATTTCATGCGCGCCATGCTCGCCTACGTGAAGGACAAGCAGCGTCTCTTCGCCCACCAGGGCATGGCCGACCGGCTGTCGGTGATGGAGAAGCTCGGTCCGTTGGACGATGTGCGCACCTTCTGGGATTTCGACGGACGCATCACCGCGCCGCTGCACGGATTCGCCGATGCGCAGGACTACTACCGGCGCTCGTCGAGCCGCTATTTCCTCGGCGACATCCGCGTGCCGACGCTAATCATCCAGGCCGCCGACGATCCCTTCGTCTTCGCCCACAGCGTGCCGGCGGTGGACGAGCTATCGGCCAGCACCACGCTGGAGCTGCAGGAGAAGGGCGGGCACGTCGGCTTCGTCGAGGGCTCGCCGTGGCGTCCGCTGTACTACCTGGAGCGCCGCATCCCGCAGTGGCTGGCGCAGCGCTAGCCAGACGCGGGTTGGTCGCTCCGCCCGGTAGATCGATGAAGGACGTTCCACCCCAGGCCACGGACAGCGCTATTCCTGCCCAAGCACCCGCCCCAATGGCACGAACAGTCGGTCGTAGAGCCGATCCAGCGCACCCTGCGCGGCAGGGGTGAGGTAGCCGCCCTCCAGCGCCAGCACCTGGTAGATGCCACGCCGCATCAGGTCCTCGTCGAGCTCGGCGGAGGCGCCGCGCACGGTGCAGAGGAAGCGCACCCAGGAGGTCATCATGATCCAGGCATTCAGACTCAGCGCCTCCACCTGCGCGGGCGTCATGCGCAGGATGCCGGCCTCGACGAAACCGGCGTAGATGGCCTGCACGTGGGTCAGGCAGCGCTGGGCGAACTGCCGGTAGCGCTCGGCCAGCGCGGCGTCGGTTTCCAGCAGGTGTTCGAGGTCGCGGTGGAGGAAGCGGTAGTGCCACATCGCGGCGAGCGCCGCTTCCAGATAGAAGGTCTTGTCGTCCACCGTCAGCGCACGTTCCGGACGGCGCAGGAAGACATCCACGCGGCTTTCGTACTCGGCGAACAGCTCGGCGATGATCGCCTGCTTGTTGCGGAAGTGGTAGTACAGGTTGCCCGGCGAAATCTGCAGGTGCGCGGCGATGTGATTGGTGGTCACGCTGCGTTCGCCCTGCGCGTTGAACAGTTGCAGGCTGGCCTGGACGATGCGCTCGCGGGTCTTGGGTGCTGGCGGCATGGCTCGCTCGATGGGGACAGGTGGGCACAAGGTACAACGCGGGGCGCACGGGCACACCTCCACGGATCGGCCGCACCCGCTTTTGGTTGGCTGGCGCGGTTCGCACCGGCCGCCCAGGCTCCATTCGACAGGCGCGGGCGTCCCGGCATTTGACACTTTAGAGCAATTGCTCTAAAAATTCCCGAACGACAATAACAACCGCCCCGCCAAGGTGCCGCCATGCCCGCCGATCTCGCCCTGATCACCCCTTCCCCATCCGTCGCACCCCAGGATGCCGGGCCGCTGGAAGCGCTTCTTTCCCGGCAACGCGCCGCCTTTCGTGCCGACCCGATGCCTTCCGCCGAGGAGCGCATCCGTCGCCTCGGCGATCTGCACCGGCTGCTGCTCGATGAACAGCAGGCGATCGTCGCCGCCATAAACGCGGACTTCGGCAACCGCTCGGCCGACGAAACCCTGCTCGCCGAAATCATGCCCTGCCTGCACGGCATCGCTTACGCCCGCAAGCGTCTGCGCAAATGGATGAAGCCCTCGCGGCGTGCCGTGGGGCTGCAGTTCCAGCCGGCCAGCGCCCAGGTGGTTTACCAGCCGCTGGGGGTGATCGGCGTGATCGTGCCGTGGAACTACCCGCTGTTCCTCGCCCTCGGCCCGGCGATCGGCGCGTTATCGGCCGGCAACCGGGTGATGATCAAGATGAGCGAATCGACACCCGCCACCTCGCGCCTGCTCAAGACTCTGCTGGCGAAGATCTATCCGGAAGACCTGGTGGCGGTGGTCGAGGGCGACGTCGAGGTGGGCATCGCCTTTTCGCGCCTGGCCTTCGACCACCTGTTGTTCACCGGCGCCACGGGCATCGGCCGCCAGGTGATGCGTGCGGCGGCGGAAAACCTGGTGCCGGTGACCCTCGAACTGGGCGGCAAGTCGCCGGTGATCATCAGCGCCGAGGCGCCGATGGCGCAGGCCGCCGAGCGCATCGCCTGGGGCAAGACGCTGAACGCCGGGCAGACCTGCATCGCCCCGGACTACGTGCTGGTGCCGCGGGCGCGCCTGCAGGAATTCGTCGCCGCCTACCGCGAGGCGGTGCAGCGCTTCTTCCCGACGCTGGAGAACAATCCGGACTACACGACGATCATCAACCCGCGCCAGCTGGCCCGGCTCAACGACTACCTGAGCGATGCGCAGGCACACGGCGCGACCCTGCTGCCGCTGTTCCCGCAGAGCCAGGGCGCGCGCCTGGCGCACACCCTGCTGCTGGACGTGAACGACGAGATGCGCGTGATGCAGGACGAGATCTTCGGTCCGCTGCTGCCGGTGATTCCCTACGGGACGCTCGACGAGGCGCTGGAGTACGTCAACGCGCGGCCACGCCCGCTGGCGCTGTACTTCTTCGGCTACGACAAGGCCGAGCAGCGCCGCGTGCTGGCGCAGACCCACTCGGGTGGCGTCTGCCTCAACGACACCCTGCTGCACGTCGCGCAGGACGACGTGCCCTTCGGCGGCGTCGGCCCCTCGGGCATGGGCCACTACCACGGCCACGAAGGCTTCCTCACCTTCAGCAAGGCCAAGGCGGTGTTCAGCAAGCCACGCTTCAACGCCGCGCGGATGATCTACCCGCCCTACGGCAAGGCGATCCAGAAGCTGGTTTACAGACTGTTCATCCGCTGACGCGGGCGCGGCGAACCCTAGGGTGACCACACGAATGACCAACACCACGCTTTCCACCCCGGCGCTCAGCCGCCGCGGCCTGCTCAGGGCCGGCCTGGTCGGTTCGGCGTTTCTCGCCACCGCCGGCCTCGGCGCCGCGCTCAGCGGTTGCTCGGCGAGCAGCCCGGCCAGCGGCTATACCGTGCTGCGCGAAACCGACCTGCCCTTTCTCCGCGCGCTGATCCCGGTGCTGCTCGAAGGCGCCGTGCCCGCTGCACAGATGCCCGACGCGATCGCCGGCACCCTGCAGAGCCTCGACTACAGCCTCGACCACCTCTCCCCGGAACTGCTCAAGCTGACCCTGCAACTGTTCGACGTGCTCGCCCTGCCGATCACCCGCGGGCCGCTGACCGGCGTCTGGCGTAGCTGGGACAACGCCGGAGCCGACGACATCCGCCAGTTCCTCGCACGCTGGCAGGACAGCTCCATCTCCCTGCTGCGCATGGGCCACGAGTCCCTGCTCAAGCTGGTGATGATGGCCTGGTACAGCCGCCAGGAGTCCTGGGCGCATTGCGGCTATCCTGGCCCGCCGACGATCTGACGATGGCGGCGCGTCGCCCGCCAGCCCGCAGGCGCGTTGTGAATCCAGAACCCATAAGAACAAGAGAGGCCTGAATGCCCGTACCCGATCCGTTCCGCGAAGGCCTGGCCCGCGGCTGGAAGACCCACGACGGCTCACGCCTGGAAAACGACCTGACCCTGGAATGCGACGTGGCCATCGTCGGCACCGGCGCCGGCGGCGGCACCACGGCGGAAATCCTCAGCGCCGCCGGCTACAAGGTGCTGCTGATCGAGGAAGGTCCGCTGAAGACCAGCAGCGACTTCAAGATGCAGGAGGCCGAGGCGTATCCGAGCCTCTATCAGGAAGGCATCGGCCGGATGAGCAAGGACGGCGCCATCGTCATCCTCCAGGGTCGCGCGGTCGGCGGCACCACGCTGGTCAACTGGACCTCCAGCTTCCGCACCCCGGAGCCGACCCTCGAACACTGGGCAAGCGAGTACGACGTCAGGGGCCACAGCGCCGCCGAGATGGCGCCCTGGTTCGCGCGGATGGAAGAACGCCTCGGCGTGACGCCCTGGGCACTGCCGCCGAACGGCAACAACGACGTGCTGCGCCAAGGCTGCGAGAAACTCGGCTATCACTGGAAAGTCATCCCGCGCAACGTGCGCGGCTGCTGGAACATCGGTTACTGCGGCATGGGCTGCCCGACCAATGCCAAGCAATCGATGCTGGTGACGACCATTCCGGCAACCCTCGACAAGGGTGGCGAGCTGCTCTACCTGGCCCGCGCCGATAAGCTGCTGCTCGACGGCGACAGGGTCGCCGGGCTGAGCTGCCAGGCGCTGGACGCGCGTTGCGTGGCGCCGACCGGGCGGCGCATCACGGTCAAGGCGCGGCATTACGTGCTCGCCGGCGGCGGCATCAATACCCCGGCGATCCTCCTGCGCTCCGCCGCGCCGGACCCGCACGGGCGCACCGGCAAGCGCACCTTCCTGCACCTGGTGAACTTCTCCGCCGCGCAGTTCGAGCAGGTCATCAACCCGTTCTACGGGGCACCGCAGTCGATCTATTCCGACCATTTCCAGTGGGACGACGGGCCCACCGGGCGGATGTCCTTCAAGCTCGAAGTGCCGCCGCTGCAACCGGCGCTGTCCTCTACCCTGCTCGGCCGCTTCGGCGAGGAAAACGCGCTGCGCATGGAGCAGTTGCCGCACACCAACGTGATGCTCGCCCTGCTGCGCGACGGCTTCCACCCGCAGAGCACGGGCGGCAGCGTGGAGCTGCGCGGCGACGGCTCGCCGGTGCTCGATTATCAGGTCAGCGACTATGCCTGGGACGGCCTGCGCCGCGCCTTCCAGACCATGGCCGAAATCCAGTTCGCCGCCGGCGCCAAGGCGGTCCTGCCGCTGCACGCCGACGCCAACTACGTGACCACGCCAAAGGCGGCGCGCGAGCTGATCGACGACCTGCGCCTGGAGCTGTTCCGCACGCGCCTGGGCAGTGCCCACGTGATGGGCGGCTGCGCCATGGGCGAGGACCCCAAACGGGCGGTGGCCGACAGCATGGGCCGGCATCACCAGTTGCAGAACCTGTCGATCCACGACGGCTCGCTGTTCCCCACCAGCATCGGCGCCAACCCGCAGCTGTCGGTCTACGGGCTCACCGCCCAGCTGGCCACGCAACTGGCCGAACGGCTGAAGGCGTGAGCCGCGCGACCCCGCTTCAGCGCGGCGCGCATCCCGCCCATTCGCCACAAGAATGCCGACGATCACGCCATCGCGCCCCGCTTGGCCGCTCCGGCCTGCTGCGCTACCATCCGGGTCCCCTTGATCCTGCCAGGACATCGCGATGAACCGAGTGCTGTACCCGGGTACGTTCGACCCCATCACCCAGGGGCACGGCGATCTCATCGAACGCGCATCGAAGCTGTTCGACAGCGTGGTCATCGCCGTCGCCGCCAACCCGAAGAAGAACCCGCTGTTCCCCCTGGAGCAACGCGTCGAACTGGCCCGCGAAGTGACCCGGCACCTGCCCAACGTCGAGGTGGTCGGCTTCTCCACGCTGCTGGCGCATTTCGTCAAGGAGCAGCAGGCCAACATCATCCTGCGCGGCCTGCGCGCGGTGTCCGACTTCGAGTACGAATTCCAGCTGGCGAACATGAACCGTCAACTGGCGCCGGACGTGGAGAGCCTGTTCCTCACGCCGTCGGAGCACTACTCCTACATCTCCTCGACGCTGGTCCGCGAGATCGCCAACCTCGGCGGCGACATCACCAAGTTCGTTCATCCCGCGGTCGCCCGGGCCCTCGCGCAACGCTTCAAGCGCTGACGCGGAACCCTTCGCGCGCGGCCGGATCGAACGCCGCGCCCGTCCCCATTCGCCGCCGCGGCGTGCAAGCCCGGCGACGATGCGGCACAATTTACGGCCACCTTGCCAGTGCCCAGGCCGTTCGCCTCGGCAGGAGTTGTTCGATGTCCCTGAAAATCACCGACGATTGCATCAACTGCGACGTCTGCGAACCCGAGTGCCCGAACGGGGCGATTTCCCAAGGCGAGGAGATCTACGTCATCGATCCCAACCTGTGTACCGAGTGCGTCGGCCACTACGACGAACCGCAGTGCCAGCAGGTGTGTCCGGTGGACTGCATTCCCCTCGACGAGGCGCGCGTCGAAACCCGGGAGCAGTTGATGAGCAAGTACCTGATCATCACGGGCAAGGCCTGACATGCGCCGCTTGCAGCGGGCGTTCCTCGGCTTCGCCGCCCTCCTCCTCGTCTGCACCGCCCAGGCCCAGAGCACAGGCGAGGCCGCCGTCGCCAGTGCGCATCCGCAGGCCACCGCCGCTGGCCGGGAAATCCTCGATGACGGCGGCAACGCCTTCGACGCCGCCGTCGCCGTCGCCGCCGCGCTGGCGGTGGTCGAACCCTACGGCTCGGGACTCGGCGGAGGCGGCTTCTTCCTGCTGCGCCGCCCGGGCGATCCGCTGCGCTACAACTTCCTCGACGCCCGCGAGCGGGCCCCGCAGGCCGCCGATGCCTATCTCTACCGGCGCGACGGCGTCGTGCAGCCGCGGCTGTCCCTCGACGGCGCCCTGGCCGCGGCGATTCCCGGCCTGCCGGCGGCGCTGGTCGACCTCTCCGCACGCTACGGCAAGCTGTCGCTGAAACGCGCGCTGGCGCCGGCGATCCGCCTCGCCCGCGACGGTTTCGCGGTCGACGCGGTCTATCGAGAACGCGCGGCCTGGCGCCTCGCCGCACTGCGCGACGATGCGGAAAGCGCACGGCTGTTCCTGGTGGACGGCGAAATCCCGGCCGAGGGCCACGTGCTGCGCCAGCCGGAACTGGCCGCCACCCTGGAAGCACTGGCCGAACAGGGCCGCGACGGGTTCTACAAGGGCGCCGTGGCGCAGCGGCTGGTCGACGGCGTGCGCGCCGCCGGAGGCATCTGGACCCTGGAAGACCTGGACAAGTATCGCGTGGTCGAACGCGCGCCGCTGCGCTTCGCCCTCGCCGGCGGCCGCGAGCTGATCGCTGCGCCGCCGCCCTCGGCCGGTGGCGTGGCCCTGGCGCAGAGCCTCGCCATGCTGCAGCAACTGCCGCTGGGCGAGGCCGACAAGCTGCAGCGTGCGCACTACGTCACCGAGGTACTGCGCCGCGCCTACCGCGACCGCGGCGCGCTCGGCGACCCGGATTTCGTCCCCGCGCCGCTGGCCAGGCTGCTGCGCGCCGATTACCTGAAGGGCCTCGCCGCCGGCATCGACCCGGAAAAAGCCACGCCGAGCGCCGAACTGCCGCCCTCGCCCGCCTGGCGCGAAGGCGACAACACCACGCACTTCGCCGTGCTCGACGCCGACGGGCGCGCGGTCGCCGCCACCCTGTCGATCAACCTGCCCTTCGGCGCCGCGTTCAGCCCGGCCGGCAGCGGCGTGGTGCTCAACGACGAAATGGACGACTTCGCCGCCGATCCGCAGGGCTCCAACACCTACGCGCTGGCCGGCAGCCAGGCCAACGCCGTCGCCCCCGGCAAGCGCCCGCTGTCGAGCATGAGCCCCACCTTCATCGAGAGCCGCGACGACTTCGCCGCCTTCGGCACGCCCGGCGGCAGCCGCATCCCGAGCATGGTGCTGCTCGCCGTGCTGGACTACCTCGACGGCAAGCCGGTGGCCGAATGGCCGAAGACGCCGCGCTTCCATCACCAATACCTGCCGGACGTGCTGGAGTACGAGGCGGACGCCTTCAGCCCCGCGGAAGTCGCTGACCTGCAGGCGCGCGGCTATACGCTCAAACAGGTCGACCGGCGCTACGGCAATTTGCAGGTACTGCGCTGGCACAAGCCGTCCAACCGCGTCGAAGCCGCCAGCGACCCCCGCGGCATAGGCACCGCCGCGGTATTTCCGAGGGCCATGAAAAAGCCGGTCGATTGACCGGCTTTTCTTTGCAGCGGGTTCGCCTCAGTCGGCGTGGTTGTAACCGGTGGTGGTGCAGCCCAGGCAGCGCACGAAGGCGGCCTTGCCGGGATCGACCACCAGCGCCTTGCCGGAGTCGCCGATGCCGCCACTCGCGGCGGTGAACGGCAGTGCCACGACGAACGCAGCCGCGCCGATCACGGTCGCCGCGATCAGCAGGGGCCGCGCGATAACCAGATCGCCGATCATGGCGTAGGCAGGTGGCGCCTCGACGGTGTACATCGGGTCGCCCGACGAATTCTCCTCCACGGCCTGCCCGGCCTGAGCGGGCAAAGCCAGCGAGACGGTGGTCAGCGCCAAGACAAGAGCAGTGCAACGAAACAGGTTCATCGGGCGGTCCTTCAGGAGGTACGGGGCTTTGGCGTAACTATAACAGTGCCGCGGCGTTTGTCAGCGTGCGCTTCTTATCATCGCCGAGAGGTCACGCCTCAGCGCTGGCAGCGGCCGCAATACACGCTGGCGCGCTGGCCCAAACGAACCTCGCGCAGGGTGCTGCCGCAGACCTTGCAGAACTCGCCGCCGCGACCGTAGACGAACAGCTCCTGCTGGAAATAGCCGGGCAGCCCGTCGCCGCCGACGAAGTCGCGCAGGGTCGTGCCGCCACGCTCGATGGCATGCGCGAGGATGCGTTTGATCTCCTGCGCCAGGCGCTGGTAGCGCGCCCTGGAGATCGCTCCCGCTGCGCGCCGCGGGTCGATGCCGGCGGCGAAAAGCGCCTCGCTGGCGTAGATGTTGCCCACCCCGACCACCACCGCGTTGTCCATGATGAACGGCTTGACCGCCATCGAACGCCCGCGCGACAGCTCGAACAGGCGCTCGCCGTCGAAGGCGTCGGTCAGCGGCTCCGGCCCGAGGTTGCGCAGCAGCTCGTGGGCCAGCGGATCGGCGCTCCAGAGCAGCGCGCCGAAGCGGCGCGGGTCGGTGTAGCGCAGCGACATCCCCGACTCCAGCTCGAAGTCCACGTGTTCGTGCTTCAGCGCCGGCTGGCCACTGGGCACCAGGCGCAGGCTGCCGGACATGCCCAGGTGGGCGATCAGCGTGCCGCTCTCGGCCTGCAGCAGCAGGTACTTGGCGCGCCGCTGGACGTGTTCGATGCGCTGCCCGGACAGGCGCACGTCGAGGTCCTCGGGAATCGGCCAGCGCAGGCGCCGCTCACGCACGATCACCCGCTCGACGCGCTGACCTTCGACGTGGGGAGCGATGCCGCGGCGGGTGGTTTCGACTTCGGGTAATTCGGGCATGGGAACGTCGGGCTGCCAGGGAGGGGTAAGGCGCGAGAAAAGCGCATCGAGCGATCCGCAAGGTGCGCATGGCGCACCCTACGGGCAGTGGCTAGCCCACGCCCAGCTCGCGGATGCTTTCCTTGAGGGTTTCGTAGTCGTACTCGGAGAGGCCGATGTAATCCAGCACGTAAGGGCGCACCACGTGCCACTCGTGGTCCTCGGTCTGGCCGCCGAGCACCCGGTAGCAGCCGCAGATGTGTTCGGCCATCTTGAGGATCGCCAGCAGGTTCTTCAGTTGGCTGTCGCGCCCGGAGTCCTCGCTGAAGATCGCCAGCGCGTTGTGGTGGTTGGCGATCGCCTCGCAGAGGTGCGGGTTGAGGTTCCACGAACGCGCCGTGTAGTAACCGACCACCGCGTGGTTGGTGTTGAGCAGGCGGTTTTCCGTATCCACCACGCGGCGCTCGGCGGTGGTGCTGGCGTAGGCCTCCTCCAGCACGCTCATGTAGTGCGGGAAGCGCTTGAGCATCAGCGGGATGCCGCAGTTGTGGAACAGCCCCAGCGCGTAGGCCTCGTCCACCGCCTGGATGCCGACGCGCTTGGCCAGCGTCAGGCAGGTCATGGCGACGTCCTGCGCGGTGTCCCAGAAGCGGTTCAGGGTGACGATGGTCTCGTCGCTCATCTCGCCGCGGATCGACTGCGCGTTGATGATGTTGATCACGCTGTTGCAACCCAGCAGGTTCACCGCGCGCTGGATCGAGCTGACCTTGTTGGCCAGGCCGAAGTAGGGCGAGTTGACGATCTTCAGCAGCGCGCCGGACAAACCGGGGTCCTGACTGATCAGCTTGGCGATCGCCTTGAGATCCGGGTTGGGCATCAACTGCTCCATCTGCAGGTCGACCATGATCTGCGGTTGGGGCGGCACGCTGATGCCTTGCAGGGCCTTGCGGATCTGTTCGGAGGAGAGTTCCTGGGACATGTCGGGTACATCGGTGAAGTGGGGGAATTGCCGCAGTTTGCCATTTGCAGCTCGTCCGCGACACCGAACTTTCACCTGAGGCGCCGTTCGGTATTTCTTGCACGGCGCAGCGCGCAAGCTGGCCCCGCCAGGCTCTGCGAGGGGGCTTGCAGGCTGCGCCCCAGACCTTCGAGGAGAGATCATGAACGCATCGCTGAACGGCAAGAAAGTCGCCATCCTGGTCACCGACGGTTTCGAGCAGGTCGAGCTGACCGGCCCCAAAGACGCCCTGGAAAAGGCCGGCGCGACGGCCCACATCATTTCCGCCAAGACCGGCAAGGTCACCGGCTGGAACCACACCACGCCAGCCGACACCTTCGAGGTCGACAAGACCTTCGAGAGCGCCAACATCGACGACTATGACGCGGTGCTGCTGCCCGGCGGCGTGGTCAACGGCGACACCATCCGCACCGACGAGAAGGCCCAGGCGCTGGTCAAGGGCGCGGCGAACGCGAACAAGCCGATCGCGGTCATCTGCCACGGCGGCTGGATTCTCGCCAGCAGCGGCCTGGTCAAGGGCAAGACCATGACCAGCTGGCCATCGCTGACCGACGACCTGAAGAATGCCGGCGCCAACTGGATCGACCAGCAGGTGGTGGTGGACGGCACGCTGATCAGCAGCCGCAAGCCCGACGACATCCCCGCCTTCAGCCAGAAGCTGATCGACGTGCTGGCGGCCTGATCACGACACAGACGAAAAAGCCCGGCGATGCCGGGCTTTTTCGTTCGCGGTTCAGGTCAGGCGCTTGCCGCCACACCCAGCACGCCGCCGATCATGCTTCCGGTTTCCTCCAGGTCGATGTGCCACTGCATCGCCTCGCGCAGCAGGTGCGGGGTGTGACCACCCTTGGCGCAGGCACGCTCGAAGTAGTCGTTCAGCGCCGCGCGGTAGCTGGGGTGCACGCAATGGTCGATCACTGCCCGCGCCCGTTCACGCGGAGCGAGGCCGCGCAAGTCGGCCAGGCCCTGCTCGGTGACCAGGATGTCGACGTCGTGCTCGGTGTGGTCGACGTGGCTGACCATCGGCACCACGCTGGAGATCGCGCCGCCCTTGGCGATGGACTTGGTGACGAAGATCGCCAGGTGCGCGTTGCGGGCGAAGTCGCCGCTGCCACCGATGCCGTTCATCATTTTCGTGCCGCCGACGTGGGTCGAGTTGACATTGCCGTAGAGGTCGAACTCCAGCGCCGTATTGATGCCGATGATGCCGAGGCGGCGCACCACTTCCGGGTGGTTGGAGATTTCCTGCGGCCGCAGCACCAGCTTGTCCTTGTACTTCTCCAGATTGCCGAATACCTCGGCATTGCGCCGCGCCGACAGGGTGATCGAACTGCCCGAGGCGAAGCGCAGCTTGCCGGCGTCGATCAGGTCGAAGGTGGAGTCCTGCAGCACCTCGGAATACATGCTGAGGTTCTCGAACGGCGACTCGATCAGCCCGCACATCACCGCGTTGGCGATGCTGCCGATGCCGGCCTGCAGCGGGCCGAGGCTGTCGCTCATGCGCCCGGCCGCCACTTCGCCCTTGAAGAAATCGATCAGGTGGTCGGCGATGGCCTGAGTCTCCGCGTCCGGCGGCAGCACGGTGGATGGCGAATCCGCCTGGTTGCTGACGACGATGGCGACGATCTTCTCCGGCGGGATCGGAATCGCCCCGCTGCCGATGCGGTCGTCCACGCGGGTCAGCGGGATCGGCGTGCGGGTGGGCCGGTAGGTGGGGATGTAGATGTCGTGCAGGCCTTCCAGATTCGGGTTGTGCGCCAGGTTGATCTCGACGATTACCCGCTTGGCGAAGATCGCGAAGCTGGCCGAGTTGCCCACCGAGGTGGTCGGCACGATGTGGCCGTCCTCGGTGATCGCGACCGCTTCGATCACGGCGATGTCCGGCAGCTTGAGCTGGTGGTTGCGCAGTTGCTCGACGGTTTCCGAGAGGTGCTGGTCGATGAACATCACGCTGCCGTCGTTGATCGCCTTGCGCAGCGTGCTGTCGACCTGGAACGGCATGCGCCGGGCCAGCACACCGGCCTCGGTGAGCTGCTTGTCGAGGTCGTTGCCGAGGCTGGCGCCAGTCATCAGGCTGATCTGCAGCGGATGCTTGCGGGCCCGCTCGGCCAGCGCGCGCGGCACCGCCTTGGCTTCACCGGCGCGGGTGAAACCGCTCATGCCGACGGTCATGCCGTCTTCGATCAGCGCGGCGGCTTGTTCCGCACTCATTAGTTTGTCGAGCAGGGAGGGCAGGCGCACACGGTCGGAATGCATGGTTGGGGTCTCGCGAGCTGGGCTGGAAGGTGCGCAGCGTAGTCGATGCAAGCCCCCACGAAACGTGCGTCATACCAAAGTCGCAGGCACGCCCGGCGCGCAACTGGCGCCCGGTCCACCGCCTGTGCTGAGATGCGCGCTCATTCCCGACGCCGACCGCCATGCCCTCCTCCGCCCTCGACCTGCTCGCCGCCCACCGGTTCTTCCACGACCTGCCGCCGACCGAGCTGGAGACCCTTTCCGGCAGCCTGCAGCGCTGCCGCTTTCCCGCCGGCGACCTGCCGTTTCGCAGCGGCGAGCAGGCCCGACGCTGCCTGCTGCTCGGCGACGGCGAGGTGCAGGTGCTGCGCTTCGGCCTGGATGGCGAGGAGCGCGTGCTCGGCCAGTTCGGCCGCGGCGAGCTGATCGCGGTGGCGGCGCTGTTCATGGCCGACGGTCGCTACCCGGCCAGCGCCCGCGCGCAGACCGCGGTGTCCGGCTGGTGGCTGCCGCGCGAGGCCCTGCACCGGCTCTGCGCGGCGCACCCGGCGCTGTCCCTGCGCCTGCTGCAGAGCGTCAGCGGCAGCCTGTTGCGCAGCGTGGACCTGGGCGAGCGGCTGGCGGCGGACTCCTGCGCCCAGCGACTGGCCGGCTATCTGCTGGAACAACGCGGCGTCCAGGGCAGCGACGACCTGAAGTTGCCGCTGCGCCTCGGCCAGCTCGCCGCGAGCCTGGGCATGCGCGGCGAAACCCTCAGCCGGCAACTCGCCGACTGGCGCCGCCAGGGGCTGATCGCCGGGCGCGGCACCGCCGTCACCCTGCTCGACGCCGACGCCCTGCAGCGCCTGCGTTCAGCCCGATAGCCCGTCCACCCGGGGCTGGCACAGCCAACCCGCATAACGCGCCAGGAACATCCCGAACGCCAGCAGCCAGAGCAGGCCGGCGAGCACCAGCGCGCCTTGCGGCAGCCACGTCGGCAAGAGTACGCGGGCGAACGCCGACGCATTCAGCGCGACGAAGGCCCAGCGCATGCCCGCCGGTGGCAACAGCGGACGGCCGCTGTGGCCCAGGGAGACCCGCGCCATCATCGCCAGGATCAACCCGGCCAGCCCGCCGACGGTGAGCGCGTGCAGCGCGGCGCTGCCGTTGTCGATCAGCCCGAGGTGCCAGGCGGCCATGCCCAGCAGCGCCAGCACCAGCCAGGCGTAGGCCAGGTGCAGCGACCAGAGCAGCGGCACGCGCCACAGGCCCTTGTCGTACCAGCGCGACAGGCGAATGCCGTGGAGCACGCCCACCAGGCCGAACGGCAGCGCCATCCAGGCGCGTGGCTGCAGATCGAGTCCCGCCGCCGCCAGGATCGCGAGCACGGCCAGCCCGGCCAGCGCCGGGCGCTCCAGCCACTTCAGCGCCGGCACTGCCTGCGTCCGACCGAGACCGCGCTGGGTGAAGAACGGAATCACCCGCCCACCGATGATTCCGCTCAGCGCCGCCAGCAGCCAGAGCGCGGCATGCGCGCCCTGGCGCTGCCAGTCGGCGCGATCGAGCAGTTGCCCGGCCACCGCCAGGCCATCGGCGAGGGCGAACAGCAGCAACACACCCACCAGCGGATAGTTGTTGCGCTGCCGCGCGCGCCACAGGCTGCGCCCCAGCGCGAAGGCCAGCAGTGGCAGGAAGGCCAGTTCCAGCACCGCGCAGAGCGCCAGCGGCGCCCCGCCGAGCCAGGCCAGGCGCGTCAGTAGCCAGAGCAGGAACAGTGCGGCCAGCGGCGGGCCAGACAGCGCTTGGGCGCCGGTCCAGTTGGGCACCGCGGTGAGCAGGAAACCGGCCACCGCGGCCACGCCGAAGCCGAACGGCATCTCGTGCAGGTGCCAGGCCAGCCAACCGCCGGTCGGCTGCCAGACCGGGGCGCCGGAGAGCGCCAGGAGCCACAGGCCCAGCGCCACGCAGGCATAGGCGGCGCTGCCGAGAAAGAACGGCCGGAAGCCCAGGCGCCAGAGCGGAAAGCCCAGCGCGGGTCGGGAAATCTGAAGCATGGGGCACCTCCATGGATGAGCGCGCCGACTCTGCGCCGCGCCGTTTGTCTGGCGCCATGAGAAATGTCAAATCCTGCACGGCGACGACTATCCGGCTAGAATTCCACTCCCCTTCCGGAGATGAACATGTCCTTACCCAGCCTGCGCCTCAAAGCCAACGCCGATCGCCGCCTGCGTGCCGGTCACCTGTGGGTGTACAGCAACGAGATCGACGTGGCCGCCTCGCCGCTTGCCGGCTTCGCCGCCGGCGACCAGGCGATCCTCGAGGCGGCCGGAGGCAAGCCACTGGGCATCGTCGCCCTCTCGCCGAACAACCTGATCTGCGCCCGCCTGATGTCCCGCGACACCAAGCACGTCCTCGACAAGTCGCTGCTGGTGCACCGCATCAAGGTCGCCCTGTCGCTGCGCGAGCGGCTGTTCGACAAGCCCTTCTACCGCCTGGTGTTCGGCGACTCCGACCTGCTCCCCGGCCTGGTGGTCGACCGCTTCGGCGACATCCTGGTGGCCCAGCTCGCCTCGGCGACCATGGAGCGCTACAAGGATGACGTGCTCGCCGCGCTGGTCCAGGTGCTCAAGCCCAGCGGCATCCTCTGGAAGAACGATTCCGCCGCGCGCGACGCGGAAGGCCTGGAGCGCTACGTCAGCGTCGCCCATGGCGAAGTGCCGGAGTGGGTCGGGCTGGAAGAGAACGGCGTGAAGTTCGAGGCGCCGGTGATGGAAGGCCAGAAGACCGGCTGGTTCTACGACCACCGCATGAACCGCGCGCGCCTGGCGCCCTACGTCAAGGGCAAGCGCGTGCTCGATCTGTTCAGCTACATCGGCGGCTGGGGCGTGCAGGCGGCGGCCTTCGGCGCCAGCGAAGTGATGTGCGTCGACGCCTCGGCCTTCGCCCTCGACGGCGTGCAGCGCAACGCCGCGCTGAACGGCCTGACCGACCAGGTGATCAGCGTGGAAGGCGACGTCTTCGAGGCGCTGAAGGAGCTCAAGGCCGCCGAGGAGCGCTTCGACGTGGTGGTCGCCGATCCGCCGGCCTTCATCAAGCGCAAGAAGGACTTCAAGAACGGCGAGGCCGCCTACCGCCGCCTCAACGAGCAGGCCATGCGCCTGCTGAACAAGGATGGCATCCTGGTCAGCGCGTCCTGCTCGATGCACCTGCCGGAGGACGACCTGCAGAACGTCCTGCTCGGCAGCGCCCGCCACCTCGACCGCCACATGCAGCTGCTCGAACGCGGCGCCCAGGGCCCGGACCACCCGGTGCACCCGGCCATCGCCGAAACGCGCTACATCAAGAGCCTGATCTGTCGCCTGCTGCCGAGCGCCTGAGCGGCGCTGCCAGCGCCGCACCCTCCCGCGCCCCCTGAATCGTCGCCGTCAGCAGCGTTTCACCAGGGCGCGACTCGATCCGCAGGCATGCGCTTCGCCGACCACGGCGAAGCACGCCTGAATACACCGAGCGGGGCCAACGACACCGCGCCCCGCCGCCTGTCCGGAACCGGGTTCGGCGCCAAGTGGGCGACGCGCCCCTGGAACATCAGCGTGCTCGCGGCCTGGAAGGTCGGCGAGCACGAAGCGCAAGGCGACGGCGCGCGCCAGGCGAGGGTCTGGGCGCAACTGGCCTACGCCTTCTGAGCCTCGGCCATTGCCTGTGCAGCCTTCTTCACGCCCGCTCGCGAGGCGCCGTCGATCGGACGCCGCGCGCCCGGCCAGCCTTTCCCTCGGCGCGGGCTGCGGCGTAGAATCGCAGCATTCCCTGCCATCCATCCTTCGGCGGGCCTGAGTTTGGGCCACGCGAGCGGTGATCCCGCCTCGCCCTTCGGCCATCGCGTACGCACGGTCAACGCCGTTTGCATCCGTTTTTCGCGACGCTCACCATACGCCTCATAACGACCTGATCAGCCGCAGGAAACCGTCATGCCCGATTACCGTTCGAAAACCTCCACCCACGGCCGCAACATGGCCGGCGCCCGCGCCCTCTGGCGCGCCACCGGGATGAAGGACGAAGACTTCAAGAAGCCGATCATCGCCATCGCCAACTCCTTCACCCAGTTCGTGCCCGGCCACGTGCACCTGAAGGACCTCGGCCAGCTGGTCGCCCGCGAGATCGAGAAACACGGCGGTGTGGCGAAGGAGTTCAACACCATCGCGGTGGACGACGGCATCGCCATGGGCCACGACGGCATGCTCTATTCGCTGCCGAGCCGCGAGATCATCGCCGACTCCGTGGAGTACATGGTCAACGCGCACTGCGCCGACGCCATCGTCTGCATCTCCAACTGCGACAAGATCACCCCCGGCATGCTGATGGCCGCGCTGCGCCTGAACATCCCGGTGGTGTTCGTTTCCGGCGGGCCGATGGAAGCCGGCAAGACCAAGCTGGCCAGCCACGGGCTGGACCTGGTCGACGCCATGGTCATCGCCGCCGACTCCAGCGCCTCCGACGAGAAGGTCGCCGAATACGAGCGCAGTGCCTGCCCGACCTGCGGCAGTTGCTCCGGGATGTTCACCGCCAATTCGATGAACTGCCTTGTCGAAGCCCTCGGCCTGGCGCTGCCGGGCAACGGTTCGCTGCTGGCCACCCACGCCGACCGCGAACAGCTGTTCCTCCAGGCCGGGCGCACCGCCGTCGAGCTGTGCCGCCGCTACTACGGCGAGAACGACGCCTCGGTGCTGCCGCGCAACATCGCCAACCGCGCGGCCTTCGAGAACGCCATGACCCTGGACATCGCCATGGGCGGCTCGACCAACACCATCCTGCACCTGCTGGCCGCCGCCCAGGAGGCCGAACTGGACTTCGACCTGCGCGCCATCGACGACCTGTCGCGCAAGGTGCCGCAGCTGTGCAAGGTGGCGCCGAACACGCCGAAGTACCACATGGAAGACGTGCACCGCGCCGGTGGCATCATCGGCATCCTCGGCGAACTGGCCCGCGGCGGCCTGATCAACACCGACCTGCCGACCGTGCACAGCCGCACCCTGGGCGAAGGCATCGAGAAATGGGACATCACCGTCACCCAGGACGAGTCGGTGAAGACCTTCTACAAGGCCGGCCCGGCCGGCATCCCGACGCAGACCGCGTTCAGCCAGGCGACCCGTTGGGACACCCTGGATGACGACCGCGCCGAAGGCTGCATCCGCAGCGTCGAGCATGCCTTCTCCAGGGAAGGCGGGCTGGCGGTGCTCTACGGCAACATCGCGCTCGACGGCTGCGTGGTGAAAACCGCCGGCGTCGACGAGTCGATCCATGTCTTCGAGGGCCGCGCCAAGGTCTTCGAGAGCCAGGACGGCGCGGTGAAGGGCATCCTCAACGACGAGGTGCAGCCTGGCGATATCGTGATCATCCGCTACGAAGGCCCGAAAGGCGGTCCGGGCATGCAGGAAATGCTCTATCCGACCTCGTACCTGAAGTCCAAGGGCCTCGGCAAACAGTGCGCGCTGCTCACCGACGGGCGCTTCTCCGGCGGCACCTCGGGGCTGTCCATCGGCCACGCCTCGCCGGAAGCCGCCGCGGGTGGCGCCATCGGCCTGGTGCAGGACGGCGACAAGGTACTGATCGACATTCCGAAGCGCTCGATCAACCTGCTGGTGAGCGACGAGGAACTTGCCCATCGCCGTATCGAACAGGACAAGAAAGGCTGGAAGCCCGCCGCCCCGCGCGCGCGCAAGGTGACCACCGCGCTGAAGGCCTACGCCCTGCTCGCCACCAGCGCCGACAAGGGCGCGGTACGCAACAAGGCGCTGCTCGACGGCTGATCCCGACCGGCACGCCCACACGAAAAGCCCGGCAACCGCCGGGCTTTTTCGTTGCGATGCCCGCGTAACCCACACGCGGCGCGCGTTACTCGCGCATCAATTCCTCACGGGCCTCACGCAACTTGCGCTCGCGCTTGGCGATCTTCTTCGGGTCGCCGTCACGCTGGGCGTCGCGCAGGTCGGCCTCGCGCTTCGACACCTCGGCCTGCTTGGCCGCGATGCGATCCTTGCGGTCGGCAGCCCGACTCTCCTCGGTGCAACGCTCGCGCACCTGATCGAGGGCCGTGGAAAGCCCGTCGATCCGCGCGCTGTCGCCCTGCTGGCGGGCCTCGTCGAGCTTCTGCTGAAGCTCCTGTTCCTTGTCGGTACAGCTCTGCGCCGCTAGCAGGGGGCTGGCGAGCAGTAGCAGCGAAGACAGGGCGCAGAGGCGAACGAGCGTGCTCATCGGTAGATCCTTTCAGTAGTCAGCGGTGTATCGGCCATGCCCGCGCGGGCGCCTGGCGGAGCCTGTTCGCCCGCGGCGAACCTGAAACGGCAACAGATCAAGCCACTTCGCCGAAGATCCCTGTTTTCTGCCGGACGCTGTGCGAAGATGGCCCTTCGCGATCATTTTCTGCACAAGGGTAGTGATGAAGATCGGACTGATTTCGGATACCCACGGTCTGTTGCGCGACGAAGCGCTGGAGGCTCTGAAGCAGTGCGATCATCTGATCCACGCGGGCGACATCGGCAATCCCGGGATTCTCGTCGAGCTGGAGAGGATAGCGCCTCTCTCGGCGATTCGCGGCAACAACGATGAAGACCAGGAATGGGCCGCGGACATTCCCGAGCGCCTGCTGATCCGCTTCGGACGCGTCTGCGTCTATGTCCTGCATGACCTCAAGGCACTCGACCTCGACCCGGTCTCGGAAGGCATCGACGTGGTGATCAGCGGACATTCCCACGCCCCGCGGCAGGAGCTGCGCGACGGCGTGCTCTACGTGAATCCGGGCAGCGCCGGCCCGCGTCGCTTCAAGCTGCCGATCGGCATCGCCTACCTGCAGATCGACGGTTCGGCGGTCAGCGCCGAGTTGAAGACGCTGCTGCCCTGATTTCGGTGCTGGCGGTGCGCACGGCGCACCCTACGAACGCCTGCGCCGCGTGCACCAGTCGCCTCAGCGCCTGACCCACCCCTCGAACGCATAACCCGGCGCCTCGCCCTCGGCCGGATGCTCGACGCTGGAGACGCGCGCCCACTGCGCCTCATCGAACGCCGGGAAGAAGGCGTCGCCCTCGGGGCTGGCAGCAATGCGCGTGAGGTACAGCCGTTCGGCCTGATCCAGCGCCTGCGCATAGAGCTGCGCGCCGCCAATCAGCATCAGCTCGTCGGCACCCTGCTCGCGCGCCCACTGCTCGGCGCGCAGGAGCGCCTGTTCCAGGGTCGGAAAGACCTCGGCGCCGTCCAGCATCAGGTTGGGCTGGCGGCTGACCACTAGGTTGAGGCGCCCTGGCAGCGGGCGGCCGAGGGAATCCCAGGTCTTGCGGCCCATGATCACCGGTTTGCCGAGGGTCATGGCCTTGAAGTGCCTGAGGTCCGCCGGCAGGTGCCAGGGCATCTTGTTGTCGAGGCCGATCACGCGGTTCTGCGCGAGGGCGGCGATCAGGGCGAGGGGTAGCCGGGTCGTATTCATCCGCGGAGGATAACGGCTCGACGTCGGCGAATGAAGCCGCGCGGGTGAAGCCGGGGCGTCAAGCGGTTATCCTCGGGATCAATCCGTCAGACGAGCCGCCGCGTGCCCGATACCGCCCTGCCCCCGATCGCTCCCCTCGACCGCCTCTGGCTGACCGAAGCCGTGCGCCTGCGCGAAGAACACGGCGGCCCGCTGGAAGACACCGAGGCCAATCGCCGGGCGAGCGCTGCCGGCGGCGAGCTGGGCGCACGCATCGAGGCCCGCGCCCTGCTGCTGGCCGAACGCGACGGCCAGCGCGCCGCGCTGCTGCACTGGCGACAGGGCGCGCGGCTGGCGCTGTTGCTGCTGGCCCTGCTGGCTCTGGTCAGCGGCGCGAGCCTCGCCGTCGCCGCACTGGGCGACGGCCTGCGGCCGGTCAACGTGTTCTGGGCGCTGGGTAGCCTGCTCGGCCTGAACCTGATCACCCTGCTCGGCTGGGCGCTGGCGTCGGCGTTCGGCAACGGCGGCGGTGGCGCGCTCGGACGGCTCTGGCTGTGGCTCAGCGAAAAACTCGCCCGCGACGCCCAGGCCGCACACCTGCTGCCGGCGCTGCTGATCCTGCTGCGCCGCCAGCGTCTGAGCCGCTGGGGCCTCGGCCTGCTGGTGCACGGGCTGTGGACGCTGCTATTGGCGACCGCCGCCGTGACCCTGCTGATGCTGTTCGCCACCCGCCGCTACGGCTTCGTCTGGGAGACCACCATCCTCGCCGGTGACACCTTCGTCGCCCTGACCCAGGCCCTCGGCGCCCTGCCCGCGTTGCTCGGCCTGAGCGTGCCGGACGCCGCGGCGATCCGCGCCAGCGGCGCCCAGGCGCTGGTCGACGAAGGCGCGCGGCAGGCCTGGGCCGGCTGGCTGCTCGGCGTGCTGCTGGTCTACGGCCTGCTGCCGCGCCTGCTGCTGACGCTGTTTTGCCTGTGGCGCTGGAAGACCGGCACGCGGCGCCTGGCGCTGGACCTCGCGCTGCCGGGCTACCAGGTGCTGCGCGAGCGCCTGCAGCCGACCAGCGAACGCCTCGGCGTGGCCGATGCCGCGCCGGCGTCGCTGCCCGAGCACAGGGCCGGCGCGCTGATCGGCGACGGCCAGGGCGCGCTGCTGGTGGCCATCGAGCTGGACGACCGCCGCCCCTGGCCGCCGGCGCTGCCCGCGGGCGTCGCCGATGCCGGCATCCTCGACAGCCGCGAACAGCGCAATCGCCTGCTCGATCAGCTCAGCCGCTTCGCGCCAGCGCGCCTGGCCATCGCCTGTGACCCGCGCCGCTCGCCCGACCGCGGCACCCTGGCGCTGATCGGCGAACTGTCGCGCTGCGCCGCGGCCACGCGTATCTGGCTGCTCGCGCCGCTCCCCGGCGAGGCGCTGGACGGCGCCCGCCTGGGCGACTGGCACCAGGCGCTGGATGCGCTCGGCCTGAAGCACGGCGATGCGCCGCTGGGCTGGCTGGAGACGGGCCATGACTGAGCCGATCGAACGCCGGATGGATGACGCCCTTTTTTTCACCCACCAAGGCCTCCCGAACAGGGGTGAGCACCGATGAGCGCCCCGCTGAAGCTGGCCGTGGTCGGCCACACCAACGTCGGCAAGACCTCGCTGCTGCGCACCCTGACCCGCGACATCGGCTTCGGCGAGGTCTCGCACCGGCCGAGCACCACCCGCCACGTCGAGGGCGCGCGGCTGTCGGTGGACGGCGATGCGTTGCTCGAGCTGTACGACACGCCCGGCCTGGAGGACGCCATCGCCCTGCTCGATCACCTCGAGCGCAGCGAGCGGCCCGGCGAACGCCTCGACGGTCCGGCGCGGCTGGCGCGCTTTCTGGATGGCAGCGAGGCGCGCCAGCGTTTCGAGCAGGAAGCCAAGGTGCTGCGTCAACTGCTCGCCTCGGACGCCGGCCTCTACGTGATCGACGCCCGCGAACCGGTACTGGCCAAGTACCGCGACGAGCTGGCGGTGCTCGCCGGCTGCGGCAAGCCGCTGTTGCCGGTGCTCAACTTCATCGCCAGCCCGGCCACCCGCGAGGACGACTGGCGCGAGGCGCTGGCGCGGCTCGGGCTGCACGCGCTGGTGCGCTTCGACAGCGTGGCGCCGCCGCTGGATGGCGAGCGGCGCCTGTACGAAAGCCTGGCGCTGCTGCTGGAGCGCTCGCGCCCGCAGCTGGAGCGCCTGATCGCCGATCACGAGGCGCAGGCCCGGGCGCGACAGGAAGACGGCCGTCGGTTGATCGCCGAGTTGCTGGTGGATATCGCCGCCTGCCGGCGTCAGGTGGCGACTGAACCCGCCGTGGCAAGGTCCGCGGTCATGGCACTGCATGAAGACGTGCGGCGCCGCGAACAACAGTGCGTCGATGCCCTGCTGCGCCTGTATGCGTTCGACGGCGGAACGGCCGACGTCACGGATTTACCCCTGCTCGACGGCCGTTGGGGTGACGACCTGTTCAACCCGGAGACGCTGAAACAGTTGAGCGTCAACCTGGGGAGTGGCGTGGCGGCTGGCGCGGCGGCTGGCGCTGGTGTCGATTTGCTGGTGGGCGGCCTCACCCTTGGCGCCGCCGCCTTGGTCGGCGCCCTCGCCGGTGGCGGGGCTCAGACTGCGCGTCATTATGGCCAGCGCTTGCTGGGCAAGCTCCGCGGCCAGCGTGAACTCACCCTGGACGACGCCGTACTGCGGCTGCTGGCGCTGCGTCAGCGGCAATTGCTCGACGCCCTGGCTCGTCGCGGCCACGCCGCCCAACAGGCCATCCGCCTCGATCTGCGGCAGGACCCGGCATGGCGCCAGGGCGACCTGCCCGAACCGCTGCGCAAGGCGCGGGCGCACCCCCGCTGGTCGAGCCTCAACGCCGGCGCCGCGCTGCACCAGCCCGAGCGGGCGGAGCAGGTAGCAGCCCTTTCGGCGCAGCTGGCGCGCTAGTCGCCCTCACGGACGACGGCGCGCGCTTCCCGGGCGTCGCCGTACAGATTGGCGAGAACCGACAGCAGCAAGGCCAGACCAAGGCCGAGAATCCAGGCGAAATACCACATGACCATTACCTCATTGGATCGACGCGTCGCCTCAGCGGCGGCCGTCGAGACAGGGGAGTGACGGCGCGCCCTCGAGGAACCGGCGCACGGCCAGCTCCGGCGACTGCTCGTCGGTGATGAATACATTGATTCCGCAGCTGGCCAACGACGCCTGCAGGCCCGGGCGCATCCCGGCCGTCACCAGTACCTTGATCCGTCCGAGCGGGTGATCGGCGCCCGGAGGGCCACGATGCAGCACTTGGCCGGCGGTCAGTTCCAAGGTGCCCATCATCGGCCCGCCCCGGTCTCCGAATAGAAAGAATCGTCGGCAACGTCCGGCATGGCCGGTCACGGTGCGCCCATCCTGGCTGCTAACGCCGATCAGTCGCATGGCAGCCTCCTCAATAGGCACTCCTGTCGTGCTGGCGGATGAACTCCAGCGTCACCTTGCCGGCCATCACCCGGTACGCCCAACTGGTGTACAGCACGACGAGCGGCATGAAGATCAGCGTGGCGCCCAGCATCAGGCCCAGGGTGAAGTGCGAGGACACCGCATCCCAGGCCGTCAGACCGGAAGAAGGGTCGGTGGACGACGGCAGAATGAAGGGGAACAACGCCACCCCGGCAGTACCGATGACGCCCGTCATCGCCAGCGCCGAGGCCACGAAGGCCGAGCCCGGACGATTCAGCAAGGCCATGGCGAACCCCAGCGCCAACGCCCCTATCCCCAACCCCGGTACGCCCCAGAGCACCGGAGCCTGGCGGAAGTTGTCAAGCCAGGCACCCGGAACCAGCGCCACTGTTTTCGCCAGCGGATCGGGCAGCGCGTTGGGGGATGCGGCGATGGTGATGACATGCCCTGGCAGCAGCTGAACCCAAAGCCCCCCAGCAACGAAGCACACCAGTGCCAACCCCGCAAAACCCATGGCAGCGCGACGGGCACGCTGATAAACCGTGCCCTCGCTGCGCAGCATCAGGTAATGGCCGCCGTGGGCAGTGATCATCGCCGTGCTCAGCAGGCCGCATAGCAGCGCGAAGGGATTGAGCAGGGCCCAGAACGTACCGGTATAGGTGGAGCGCAGGTTGTCGTCGAAGTGAAAGGGCACTCCCTGAAGCAGGTTGCCGAAGGCCACACCGAAGATCAGGGGAGGCACCGCACCGCCAATGAACAGCCCCCAGTCCCAAGTGCTGCGCCAGCGCGGATCGCTGATTTTCGAGCGGTAGTCGAAGCCTACCGGGCGAAAGAACAGCGACCACAGCACCGCCAGCATGGCCCAGTAAAAGCCCGAGAAGGCCGTGGCGTACACCAATGGCCAGGCGGCGAAGATCGCCCCGCCGGCGGTGATAAACCACACCTGATTGCCGTCCCAGTGCGGACCCACGGTGTTGATCACCACGCGTCGCTCCGGGTCGCTGCGGCCGACGAAGGGAAGCAACGTGCCGACCCCCATGTCGTGGCCATCCATGATGACGAAGCCCACCAGCAGTACCCCTACCAGCACCCACCAGATGAGTTTCAAGGTCATGTAGTCGAGCATGGCGTTGTCCTCAAATATCCACGGGACGGGCAAGCGCACCGGACGGCGCCGCAGAGGCGCCGTATCGCCCGCTGCCGAGACACGCAGGGCCGAGGCGGGCGAACTTGATCATCAGGTACATCTCCACCCCCAGCAGCAGCGTGTAGAAACCGACAAAGCCGCCCAGCGAGCCATACAGGCTGGCCGGCGTCAGGCTGGACACCGACAGGTGCGTCGGCAGTACCCCGTAGATGGTCCAGGGCTGTCTGCCATATTCGGCGACGAACCAGCCCAGCTCGCAGGCCAGCCAGGGCGTGGGCAGGAACCACAGCGCCCAGCGCAGCAGCCACGTCTTCTGCATGAAGCTGTTCTTCAGGCTGAAGTAGAGCGCCAGGCCGAACAGGGCGAAGAAGGCGAAGCCCAGCAGCACCATCAGGCGAAAGCTCCAGAACATTGGCGCTACTTTCGGGATGGTGTCGCGAGCGGCCTGGGCAATCAGATCGGGGGTCACCTGGCTGTAGTCGCTGGTATAGCGCTGCAGCAGGAGGCCAAAGCCGAGATCGGCCTTGTGCGCCTCGAACGGTATCCGTGCCTGGGCCTTGGCCTGTTCGCTGGCCTCACGACTTCGCAATACCGCCAAGGCCTGCACGGCGACGGCGCCCGAAGCGATACGTTCGCGGTTTTGCGCCTCGATCTCGCGGATACCGGGGATTTCCTGGCTCAGCGAGCGGGTGCCGATCAGCCCCATCACCCAGGGAATCTCCAGTGCGTAGCGGTTCTGCCGCGCCTCGTCGTCGGGCAGGGCAAACAGTGTGAAGGGCGCGGGCGCCGGGAGGGTCTGCCACATGCCTTCCATGGCTGCGAGCTTGGTCTGTTGCGAAGCCGTGACCGTGTAGCCCGACTCGTCGCCCAGGACGATGACCGAGCAGGCAGAGGCGAAGCCGAACGCCGCCGCCACCCGGAACGAGCGACGGGCAAAGTCGAGGTCGCGCCCCTTGAGCAGGTAGTAACTGGATATCGCCAGGACGAACACCGAGGCGGTGACGTAGCCCGCCGACACGGTATGCACGAACTTCGCCTGCGCGGTGGGGTTGAACACCACGGCCCAGAAGTCCACCAGCTCCATGCGCATGGTCACATCGCTGAACACCGAGCCCACCGGGTCCTGCATCCAGCCGTTGGCGATGAGAATCCACAAGGCCGAGAGGTTCGAGCCCAACGCCATGAGGAAGGTCACCAACAAGTGCTTGCCGCGTGACAGGCGGTCCCAGCCGAAAAAGAACAAGCCGATGAAGGTCGATTCCAGGAAGAACGCCATCAGCCCTTCGATGGCCAGCGGTGCGCCAAAGATGTCGCCGACGTAGTGCGAGTAGTAAGCCCAATTGGTACCGAACTGAAACTCCATGGTGATGCCGGTGGTCACTCCCAGCGCAAAGTTGATACCGAACAGCTTGCCCCAGAACTGCGTCATGTCCTTGTAGACCTGGCGGCCGGTAAGCACGTAACAGGCCTCCATGATCACCAGAATGAACGCCAAACCCAGGGTCAGTGGAACAAATAGAAAGTGGTACATGGCCGTAACGGCGAATTGCAGCCGCGAGAGGTCCACCAGTTCATCGGTGAGCATGGTCAGGGATTCCTCGGAGGGTGTGAGGCGACGGAAGAGGAAGCAGAAACCCTGCTGAGCAGCCCCTCGGCGAGCGCTTCGCCCTTGATCCGAGGCTGGTGTGCAAAGCACGCCCACCAGATCAGGCCGAGCAGTACCAGCTTGAGCAGCACGATCAGGAACAACTCACGAGCCAACGGCGGCGTGGATGGAAGGTCTACGTTCATCTCGGCTCCAGGGTCCTGCTTCCCCCAGGACGCAGTACAAGAGCCGTGCCATCGGCATCAACGCCTTGCCAGGGCGCGAATTCCGGGCATTTGGGGCCGGACGCGGGAGGCGGCGACCTGCCCTTGCGACAGCCGCTCGCCAGATATGGCAAACTGCTTTGACATATCTGTCAAAGGTGTCCCATGGACTCCTATTCGCTGCCGGAGTTGGTCTCCTTCCTCGACGGCCTGCCCGAACCCCGCATCGTCATGGATAGCGAATTCCGCATCGTCGGCGCCAACCGCGCATACATCCAAGAGTTCGGCTCCGCCAGCAGCCCACTGGGGCGCACCTGCTATGCCGTGTCACACCACTATGACGTGCCCTGTGATCAGGCGGGGGAAGCCTGCCCGCTGAGCCGCTGCCAAGAGAGCGGCACCGCCCAGCGCGTCCTGCATCTGCACCACACGGCCCGCGGCGAGGAGCACGTCGACGTCGAGTTGAGTCCGATCCGCGACGAGGATGGGCGCATCAGCTACTTCGTGGAGACCCTTCGCGTGGTGCGCCAGGCCAGCAGCCAGACCGCCGCCCGAGGCCTGGTGGGACGCTCGCCGGCGTTCGTGAGGATGCTGGAGCGCATGTTGCGTGTCGCCAGCGCCAGCACCTCGGTCCTGCTGCTGGGGGAAACCGGGACCGGCAAGGAGCTGGTGGCGCGCGCGCTTCACGAGGCCAGCGACCGCCGCGACAGCCCCTTCGTCGTCGTCGATTGCGCCGGGCTGACCGAAACCCTGTTCGAGAGCGAACTGTTCGGCTATGAAAAGGGCGCCTTCACCGGCGCTACCCATCGCAAACTGGGCCTGGTGGAAGCGGCTGCCGGCGGCACGTTGTTTCTCGATGAAATCGGCGAGCTCCCCCTGACCCTGCAGGTGAAGCTGCTGCGCCTGCTGGAAAGCGGCACCTTTCGCCGGGTCGGCGGACTGGATAGCCGTCCCGCCGACTTCCGCCTGATCGCGGCGACCCACCGCGACCTGCGCGCCATGGTGGAGGCCGAAACCTTCCGACGCGACCTCTACTTTCGCCTCAACACCTTCCCGATCCATACCCCCGCCCTGCACGAAAGGGCCGAGGACATCCCGCTACTGGCCAGCTCGCTGCTCAGTCGGGTCGACCGCCGCCCGGGACGCCCTTTCACCGCGCAAGCCATGGCCTGGCTCAGCGCGCGTCGCTACAGCGGCAACATCCGCGAGCTGCGCAACCTCATCGAACGCGCCACCCTGATGGCCGACGGCGAGAACATCACGCTCGCGGACCTGCTGGACGGCGACGAACCGGCACTCACCGGGCCCGCCACCCAAGGCTTTACCCTGAACGAAGCGGTGGACCTGGACACGCTGGAACAGCGTTATCTGAGCTGGCTGCTCGCGCAGTTCAACGGCGATCTTGGCGCCATGGCGAAAACCCTGGGAGTCAGCGTCCGTACCCTCTACCGCAAACTTCCCGCCGGCGCCCTGCCCCCTCGCTGAGTACCCGAGGCCCACGCAGGCGGCATAACCTGCCCGCAAATCGGCACGAACAGCGGCTCGCAGCGATCGGCAACAGCCAAGGATGCACGGCGGGTGATTGGGGCGGGGAAAGCAAACAGGACGGTGGAAAGCAAAAGGCGATGCGAAAGCGCACGACGTATCGAGCGCGTTGCGGTGGGAATCGGAGCCGATCGCCGGTTTACCCGCCGGGCTTCGCCCCCACCCACCGCAGCCTGCGGTTGAGCGCCGCGACAACCGGGCCGCTCAGACCGCGACGGGCGCCTTGATGTGGGGATACGCCTCGTAGTTCTGCAGCTCGAAGTCCTCGAAACGGAAGGCGAACAGGTCCTTCACCTCGGGATTGAGCTTCATCGTCGGCAGCGCCAGCGGCTCGCGGGTGAGCTGCAAGTCGGCCTGTTCGAGGTGGTTGGCGTAGAGGTGGCAGTCGCCGCCGGTCCAGACGAAATCGCCCGGCTGCAACCCGGCGACCTGCGCCAGCATCAGCGTCAGCAGCGCGTAGCTGGCGATGTTGAAGGGCACGCCGAGGAAGATGTCGGCCGAGCGCTGGTAGAGCTGGCAGCTGAGCTTGCCGTCGGCGACGTAGAACTGGAACAGCGCGTGGCACGGCGGCAGCGCCATCTGGTCGACCAGCGCCGGGTTCCAGGCGGAGACGATCAGCCGGCGCGAATCCGGGTTGCTCTTGAGCATCGCCACCAGCTTGGCGATCTGGTCGATCGCCTCGCCGTTGGGCGCCGGCCAGTTGCGCCACTGGTAGCCGTAGACCGGGCCGAGATCGCCGTTCTCGTCGGCCCACTCGTCCCAGATGCGCACGCCGTTTTCCTTCAGGTAGCGGATGTTGGTGTCGCCCTGCAGAAACCACAGCAGCTCGTGGATGATCGACTTCAGGTGGCACTTCTTGGTGGTCACCAGCGGGAAGCCGGCGCCCAGATCGAAGCGCATCTGATAGCCGAACACGCTGTAGGTGCCGGTGCCGGTGCGATCGCTCTTGAAGGTGCCGTGGTCACGCACGTGGCGCATCAGGTCGAGGTACTGTTTCATCGCGGGGCTCGTGCGGGCCGGTCATGCCGGCGCGGATGGAGGCAGCATGGTAAGAGTCGGGCGGGCTTGTCTCAAGTGGATAGCGACCGATGCCCGCCGACCCGGGTGAATCAGGCCGGCTGCGGCTGCCGGCGATAGGCCCAGACCATCAGGCCGAGACCGCCGAGGATCATCGGCATGCACAGCACCTGGCCCATGGTCAGCCAGCCGAAGGCCAGGTAGCCGAGCTGGGCGTCCGGTACGCGGACGAACTCGACGATGAAGCGGAAGATCCCGTAGCACAGCGCGAACAGCCCGGACACCGCCATGGTCGGCCGCGGCTTGCGCGAGTAGACCCAGAGGATCAGGAACAGCGCCACGCCCTCGAGGGCGAACTGGTAGAGCTGCGAGGGGTGCCGCGGCAGTTGTGCCGGGTCGGTGGGGAAGATCATCGCCCAGGGCACGTCGCTGGCCTTGCCCCACAGCTCGGCGTTGATGAAGTTGCCGATGCGCCCGGCACCCAGGCCGATCGGCACGAAGGGCGCGATGAAGTCCATCAGCTCGAAGAAGCTCTTGCCGTTGCGCTTGCCGAACCACCAGGTCGCCAGCATCACGCCGAGCAGGCCGCCGTGGAACGACATGCCGCCCTTCCACACCTCGAAGATCAGCAGCGGGTTGGCCACGTAGGCGGCCAGGTCGTAGAACAGCACGTAGCCGAGGCGGCCGCCGAGGATCACGCCCATGGCTGTCCAGAACACCAGGTCGGAGAGCTTCTCGTTGTTCCAGCTCGGCTCGAAGCGGCTCAGCCGGCGCGACGCCAGCCACCAGGCGCTGCCGATGCCGATCAGGTACATCAGGCCGTACCAGTGGATTTTCAGCGGACCGATGGCCAGCGCCACCGGGTCGATTTGCGGGTAAGGCAGCATTGCGACTCCTTAAATCAGGAAACTCAGCCCCACGCTGAACAGCAGCAGGGCAAACAGGCGCTTGAGCACTTTCGGAGACAGCCGGTGCGCCAGCCGCGCGCCGAAGCGGGCGAAGAACATGCTGGCGACGGCGATGCCGAGCAGCGCCGGCAGGTAGACGAAACCGAAACTGTATGCGGGCAGTTGCGCATTGCCCCAGCCGACCAGGACGAACGAGGCCGCGCCGGACAGTGCGATCGGCAGCCCGCAGGCCGACGAGGTGGCCACCGCCTGCTGCATCGGCACGCTGCGCCAGGAGAGGAAGGGCACGGTCAGCGAGCCGCCGCCGATGCCGAAGATCGCCGAGGCCCAGCCGATCACCACGCCGGCAACCGTCAGCCCAGGCTTCCCGGGCAGCTCCTTGCTGGCCTTGGGACGGATATCCAGGGCCATCTGGATCGACACCAGCACGGCGAAGCTGCCGATGATCTTCTGCAGGATCGGGCCGTGGATGTGCGCCGCGGTCAAGGCGCCGAGGCCGCTGCCGACGACGATGCCGACGGTCATCCAGACGAACACCGGCCAGCGCACCGCGCCGCGCTTGTGGTGCTCGCGGATCGCGTTGATCGAGGTGAAGCAGATGGTCGCCAGCGAGGTGCCGACCGCCATCTGGGTCAGCACTTCGACGGGGAAGCCGTGGGCGGTGAAGCTGTAGACCAGCACCGGCACGATGATCAGGCCGCCCCCGACGCCGAACAGCCCGGCAAGCACGCCGGCGCAGGCGCCCAGCACGAGGTAGAGGAGGAATTCCATCGAGGTCTCCGAAAACGAACCGGCATGGTAGCGGAAGCCCCGCCGCCACTCCACCGGCGAGGTTGGCAGCGCCGCGGGGCTTTCCGTAGAGTGGGGGAAACAAGGAGAACAACGGATGAACGCTTTCTACCGTCGACCCGGCAGCGGGAGCGGTGCGCCATGTGCCTGATCGTTTTCGCCTGGCGGCCGGGCCACGAACTGCCGCTGATCGTCGCCGCCAACCGCGACGAGTTCTACAGGCGCCCGACCCAGGCCCTGGGCGAATGGGCGGATTGCCCCGGCGTGTTCGCCGGGCGCGACCTGCAGGCCGGCGGCACCTGGCTCGGTGTCGGCCCGGGCAACCGCTTCGCCGCGCTGACCAACATCCGCGATCCGCGGCAGGCCCTGGGCGACCGTTCGCGCGGCGAGCTGGTCGCCGATTTCCTGCGCGGCAGCCTGGACGCCGAACGCTATCTGGAACGGCTGCGCGAGCGAATCGCCGACTACGCCGGCTTCAACCTGCTGCTCGGCGACGGCGCGCAGCTGTGGCACCTCAACTCCCGCGCCGGGCGGATAGGGCGGCTGCCGGCGGGCGTCTACGGCCTGTCCAATGCCGACCTCGATACCCCCTGGCCGAAGCTGCAGCGCACCCGCTCGGGCCTTGCAGAACGGCTGGAAGCCCCCACTCCGGCGGCGCTGCTGGAACTGCTGCAGGATGCCGCTCCCGCGGCCGACGAAGCCCTGCCGGACACCGGCGTCGGCCTCGCCACGGAGCGCCTGCTGTCGAGCCCGTTCATCGCCAGCGCGACCTACGGCACCCGCGCCAGCACGGTGCTGATCGACGATGCCCAGGGCCACCGCGAGCTCGTCGAGCGGCGCTTCGGCGAACGCGGCCGCGCCCTCGGCGAAACCCGCCTGCAGTTGCCCGCGGGCTGAGTGCCCGCCGCGCTCACTTCTCGACGAAAGCCCGTTCGATCACGTAGTCGCCTGGCTCGCCCTGCTGCGGCGAGGCCTCGAAACCGCGCGCATCGAGCATCCGCGTCAGCTCGTCGAGCATCGCCGGGCTGCCGCAGAGCATCACCCGGTCGCTCTGCGGGTTGAGCGGCGGCAAGCCGATGTCGTCGCAGAGCTTGCCGTTGTCGATCAGCGTGGTGATGCGGCCCTGGTTGCGGAACGCCTCGCGGGTCACCGTCGGGTAGTAGACCAGCTTGGCGCGGACCTCCTCGCCGAGGAATTCGTGCTCGGGCAATTCGTGGCTGATGTAGTCGTGGTAGGCCAGTTCGCTGATCGTGCGCACGCTGTGCACCAGCACGATCCGCTCGAAACGCTCGTAGGCCTCGGGGTCGCGGATGATGCTCATGAACGGCGCCAGGCCGGTGCCGCTGCCGAACAGGAACAGGTTCCGGCCGGGGCGCAGGTCGTGCATCACCAGGGTGCCGACCGGCTTGCGGCTGATGAAGATCGGATCGCCTTCCTTGAGGTGCTGCAGGCGCGAGGTCAGCGGGCCGTCCGGCACCTTGATGCTGAGGAACTCCAGGTGCTCGTCGTGGTTGGCGCTGACGATGCTGTAGGCGCGCATCAGCGGACGCCCTTCGACGCCCAGGCCAATCATCACGAAATGGCCGTTCTCGAAGCGCAGCGCGGGGTCGCGGGTGGTCTTGAAGCTGAACAGGGAGTCGTTCCAGTGATGGACGCTGAGAACGCTTTCGGTACCAATGGCTGCCATGCAGGCTCTCCGGAATGCATCGCCCGCAGGCGGTTGGGTGAATGAAAAGAGACGTTTCGGGTGCGGCGGATCTCAGGCGCCCTCGCCCAGTTCCCGCAGGTAGCGCCACGGGTAGACGCCGCGCGAGTGGCCGTCGCTGAAGTGCAGTTGCAGGCCGCTGACGCCGAACAGCTCGACGCGCTCCAGGCCGAGACCGGCATCCAGCAGGCGCAGTTGCTCGCCGCGTCGCGCCTGGGTGCAACTGGAGCAGGCGCAACAGCGGCGCAGCATCAGGCAGCTCAACTGGCTGACCGCGCCGTCCGGCCAGGTCAGTTGCAGGTGGCGCTCGCGGCGGTTGAGGCGCACTTCCAGCGGCGCGGCGATCTGTGCGGACATGAGTATTCCTCCTGCGGCGCTACAGCCGCGCATAGTGAACGGGAGCCAGCGCCTGCCAGTCGGGCAGGATCAGCGCGGCGACTTCGGGCGGACGCAGAACCGCCGCGTCGATATCCAGCGGGCGGGCGCTGCCCTGGGTGGCGGCGCCGATCAGCACCAGCAGCAGGAGCGCACGCTGCCAGCGACTCAGGTCGAACGCGGTCACGGCCTAACGCTCCAGGTATTGCAGCTTGTCGCCACGGTCGACCCAGTCCTCGGCCTCGCCGAGCGGCGACTTGGAGGCGGCGATCACCGGCCAGACCTCGGCCAGCTCGACGTTGAGCTGAAGGAAATGCGCCTGCCCGGCTGGCAGCGCGTTGTCGGCGAAGATCGCGTCGGCCGGGCACTCTGGCGCGCACAGCGAGCAGTCGATGCAGGTCTCCGGGTTGATCACGAGGAAGTTCGGCCCCTCGTGAAAGCAGTCCGCCGGGCACACTTCGACGCAGTCGGTGTATTTGCAGCGGATGCAGTTTTCCGTCACCACGTAGGTCATGGCGTGTTTCTCCAGCAGGAAGGTCGAGCCACACGGCGCCGGACGCGCCGCGGGCAACGGGTTCAGGCCGCGGCGTCGAGCTTGGACATGGCCCAGCGCGCCAGTTTGCGAACGTCCGGGTCGGCGTCGTCCATCGCCGCCTCCACGTAGGGCCGCCCGTCCGCGTGGGCAATCGTGCCCAGCGCGCCGATGGCGGCCTTGCGCAGGTTCGGCATCGGGTCATGGCTGCACGCACCGATGGCGGGAATCGCCGGCACCGCCGCCAGCTTGCCTAGGCTGTCCACGGCCTTCTCGCGCACCTGCCAGAACTCATCCTCGGTCGCCTTGACCAGGGCGGGAACACCGTCCCGGTAGTTCAGCTTGCCGATGCTCACCGCCGCCTCGATGCGCACCTGCCAGTGCTCGTCGCGCAGGATCTGGATGAGCATCGGCCCGACCTGCCCGGCTTCGGCATACACCAGCGCACCGGCGGCGGCGCGACGCACCTCCGGGTCGGAATCGCCGTGGGCGCGCTCCATCAGCGCCGGCAGGTTCTGCAACTGGCGCAGCCAGCCGAGCACCGCCACCGCCTCGCGGCGCACCTGCGGGTCGGCATGGCCCAGGCATTCCAGCGCCGGGCCCTGGCTGCGCGGGTCGCGCAAGGCCTTCAGCGCCCGCAGGATGCCGGCGGTCACGAACGGCGCGCTGCTCGCGCTGAGGGCGGCCAGCAGCGGCGTGGCCGCCGCCGGGTCCTTGAGATCGGAGAGTGCATGGGCCGCGGCATTGCGCACCACTTCATCGTCGTCGCCCAGCGCGGCGAGCAGCGCGTCGGCGATCTCCGCCGCGTCGAACTCGTCGACCACCTTCGCCGCCTCCTGGCGAACCGAGGGGTCGGGGTCCTTCAGCGCCAGGATCAGCAGCTCGGCCGCTTCCGGCTCGCCGCTGTCGACCAGATCGAGCACCGCGACGCGGCGAATCTCCGGGTCGTCGGAGGCCAGCTCGCCGGCCAGGCGCTGCAGTTCGGGATCGTCGTATTGCTTCATAGGGTTTCTCCGGCAAGCGCGGCTGCGCGGGTCAGCTCAGCAGGTAGGGAATGTTCACTTTCACGGCGTCCGTCGGGCAGTCGGCCTCGCAGGGCATGCAGTACCAGCACTCGTCGTACTTCATGTGCGCCTTGCCGGTCTCTTCGTTGATCCACAGGACGTCCAGCGGACAGACCTCGATGCACACGCGGCAGCCCTTATCGGCGATGCACTTGTCTTCGTCGACGATCACCGGGACGCTGGATTTATGGTTGGCCAATGGCATGAAACTCTCCTCGCACTCAGGCAATGGTTCTGTCGCGCGGGAATGGCACGGCCCGTTCCCGCGTCATGGATGGTCAGCCGTTGGCGGCTTTCTTGACCCGCAAGCGGTTGTAGGCGTCCTTTTCCTCGCCCAGCTCGACCACGTAGTCGGCGATCGGGCGCTTGCCATGGGCCATGTTGCCGTTGGCGTCCTTGAACAGGCGGCTGTGGTAGAACCACTCGGCGTTGTCCTGCTCGGGGAAGTCGACCCGGTAGTGATAGAGGCCCCAGCGCGACTCCGTGCGGTACAGCGAGGCGCGGGCGGCCATCTCGGCGCAGTCGATGATCGACTGGACCTCCAGCGCCCGCAGCAGCTCGTGCGGGTCGCGGGCGACCAGCTTGTCCACGTCCTCGCGCACGGCGAGGATTCGCTCCAGGCCGATCTCCATCTTGCGGGTGACCTTGGGCGGCTGGAGGTAGTCGTTCACCAGGCGGCGGACCTTGTATTCCATCTGCTCGGGCGGGATGCCATCGGTGCGCGCCAGCGGCGCGCGAATCCGCGCCAGCTCGGCGGCGATGTAGGCTTCGTCCAGCTGCGGTTCGGCGCGGTCCCTGGCGAAGGCCGCCGCGTTCTCGCCGCAGATCTGCCCGTAGACGAACGCGCCGAGCATGTAGCTGTGCGCCACCGAGGCCATGTCGCCGGCGCCATAGAGGCCCGGCACGGTGGTGGCGCCGGTCTCGTCGGTCCACACGCCCGAGGCGGAATGCCCGCTGCAGAAACCGACTTCGGAGATGTGCATCTCCACCATCTTCTGCCGGTAGTTGGTTTGCCGGCCGTCGTGGAAGCGCCCGCGGCTGGGGCGCTCGTTGGTGTGCAGCACCGTCTCGATTTCCTGGATGGTTTCCTCGGCGAGGTGGTCGAGCTTGAGGAACACCGGGCCGCTGCCCGATTCCAGCTCCTTGAAGAACTCCAGCATCATCTGCCCGGACCAGTAGTCGCACTCGATGAAGCGCTCGCCCGCCGCGTTCGTCGTGTAGCCGCCGAGCGGACCGGTGACGTAGGCGCAGGCCGGGCCGTTGTAGTCCTTGATCAACGGGTTGATCTGGAAGCACTCGAGGTTCGCCAGGTCCGCCCCGACGTGGTAGGCCATCGCGTGGCCGTCGCCGGAGTTGGCCGGGTTCTCGTAGGTGCCGAACAGGTAGCCCGAGGTCGGCAGGCCGATGCGCCCGGCGGCGCCGGTGGCCATGATCACCGCCTTGGCGCGGATGATGATCGGCTCGCCGGTGCGGGTGTTCACCCCGACCATGCCGGCGATCCGGCCTTCGGCGTCCTTCAGCAGGCGCGTCGCCTGGTAGCGGTTCTCGATTTCCACGCGCACCCGGCGCAGGCGGCGGTAGAGGATCTTCTTGACGTTGTGGCCCTCCGGCATCGGCAGCACGTAGGTGCCGAGGTGGTGGACCTTCTTCATGTCGTAGTCGCCGGTCTCGTCCTTCTGGAAGTGCACGCCCCAGGAGTCGAGCTTCTCGATCATCGGGAAAGAGCGCTGCGCGTAGGCCATGATCGCCGGCTGGTGGACGATGCCGTCGTTGGCGATGGTGATTTCGCGCACGTACTGCTCGGGCGTCGCGTGGCCGGGCACCACGGCATTGTTGAGCCCGTCCATGCCCATGGAAATCGCCCCGGAGCGCTTCACGTTGGCCTTTTCCAGGAGGATCACCCTGAGGTTCGGGTCCTGCTCCTTGACGGTCACTGCGGCCATCGGGCCGGCCGTGCCGCCACCGATCACCAGCACGTCGGTGTCGATCACCGGGATGTCTTGAATCTGCATGCTGCCTCCTATTTCCGCTCGACGCGGAACTGGTACTTGAAGGAATCGCCGCGAAAGCGGAGGTATTCAAAATCGATCGGCCGCCCGTTGCGGTCGTGGGTGAGGCGCTCGACGCGCAGGATCGGCTCGTCGGCGCCCAGGCTCAGGTGGCGCTGCGCGGCTTCGTCGCAACGCACCGACTCCAGGCCGATGTCCGCCGCGCCCAGCGCGATGCCGAGGCGGTTCTCCAGCAGCGGGAAGATGTCGCCGGACAGGTCGAGGCCGAACAGCCGGCGACCGATGGTGAGCGGGAAGTAGCTGCTCTCGACGCACACCGCCTGCTGGTTGAGGTAGCGCACGCGGGTCACCTCGATCACCTCCTCGCCCGTGGCCAGACCCAGCGCCTCGCTCACCGCGCGCGGCGGCCGGCGCTCCTGGAAGCCGAGCAGGCGCGCGCTCGCCGCGTAGCCCTGCGCCGCCATCGCCTCGCCGAAGCCCTGCAGGCGCTGGATGTTCTGCACCGCCTTCGGCCGGCTGACGTAGGTGCCCTTGCCCTGGGCGCTGAACACCAGACCCTCGCTGTGCAGGTCGCTGAGCGCCTGGCGAACGGTGATGCGGCTGACGCCGAAAGCGCCCATCAGGCTCTTTTCCGAGGGCAGTTGCTGGTACGCGGAGTAGCCGCCTTCGAGGATCTGCCGACGCAGCTGATCGCGAATCTGCGCGTACAGCGGCTGCGGCGAGTCACTCGGGTTGAGGGTCGCAACGGCAAGGTTCATCTCAGCTCCTCCCTACTTGTTATGACAAGTTATAAACTAGATATCCGATTGTCAACGTCCGATCTGCTCCGGATGAACCGCCCGTCGCCATTACCGACGGGCGTCCGTGAAGGATCAGTGCGTGGCGTTCTGTTGTTCGAAGGCGTGCAGGGTTTCCTGGCGGATCAGCGCCAGGCATTCGCGCTTCAGGGCGATGAATGCGGGTTCGGTGAGCAGGTCCTGGCTGCGCGGTCGCGGCAGCCTGACCGGGATGTCGGCGATGATCCGCCCCGGACTCGCGCTCATCACCACGATGCGGTCGGAGAGGAACACCGCCTCGTCGATGTCGTGGGTGACGAACAGCACGGTGTTGTGGAACTCCCGCCAGATATCCAGCAGGTTCTCCTGCATCATGATCCGCGTCTGCGCGTCCAGCGCGCCGAACGGCTCGTCCATCAGCAGTACGCTGGGGTAGTTGGCCAAGGCGCGGGCGATGCCGACGCGCTGCTGCATGCCGCCGGACAGGGTCTCGGGAAAGGCATCCTCGTAGGCCGAGAGGCCGACCAGCCCAAGGAAGGTGCGCCCCACCTGATCCGCCTCGAACTTGCCAACGCCCGCCATCAGCGGCCCGAAGGCGACGTTCTCCTTGACCGTCTTCCAGGGGAACAGAGAATGCTGCTGGAACACCATGCCGCGCTCGGGCCCGGGGCCCTTCACCCGCTGGCCGTCGACGCGCAACTCGCCGGCGCAGGGCTCGACGAAGCCGGCGACCGCATTGAGCAGGGTCGACTTGCCGCAGCCGGACGGTCCCAGCAGGCAGACGAACTCGCCTGGGCGAATCTCCAGGTTGGCGTCCTGCACCGCCACGCGGCGCCCGGCATCGCTGCCGAACTCCACCTGCACGTTGCGAACGCTGATGTGGCCCTTGCGACTGCTGCCTTCCTGGCTGCGCGCCAGGCGGCTGTGGTCGAGCACGGCGAGACGGTTGAGCTGGGTGGCGCTGTTCATGTCCTGATCCTCCACGGGCGACGGGGCGGGGCTTGCCGAAGGTGCGTCCACTCAGTGCCCTCCGCGCTTCTGCCAGCGCAGCAGCGGCGAGCAGGCCAGCCGCACGAGCAGCGTGCAGAGCGTGCCGAGGCCGCCGATGGCGAGCATGCCGATGATGATCTTGGGGTACTCGATGAGGGTGTAGGAGGCCCAGGTGAAGTAGCCGATGCCGTACTGCCCGCTGATGATTTCCCCTGCCAGCAGGGAGAACCAGGCGACGCCCATGCCCACCGCCAGGCCGGTGACGATGCTCGGCATGGCGCCGGGAATCACCACATGCCAGAGGATCGCGGTGCGACTGGCGCCGAGGCTGCGCGCGGCGCGCACCAGCAGCTTGGAACTCTGCTCGACGCCCTGGCAGGTGTTCAGCACCACCGGGAACAGCGCGCCGAGGAAGGTGATGAAGATGATGCTCGACTCCTCGCTGGGCATCATCAGGATCGCCAGCGGAATCCACGCCACCGCCGGAATCGGCCGGAGCAGCTCGATGTACGGCAGGATGATGTCCTCGGCCAGCGGCGAACGGCCCATGGCGATGCCGAGGGAAACGCCGAGCACCGCGGCCAGGGCGAAGGCGATACCGATACGCTGCAGGCTATGCAGGATGTGCAGGTAGAACTCGCCGCTGGACAGTTCCACCAGCAGCGCCTGCCAGACCGCGACCGGGGTCGGCACGTTCTCGAATTTGACGAACAGCTCGAAGCCGGTGCTCGACGCCAGCTGCCAGAGCAGCAGCGCCACCAGCAGCGCCAAGCTGCGCACCAGGTAACGCCGGACCCGCGGCGGCACCTTGCGTCGCGGGGCGTTGGCGACCGGCAGCACGGCGACCGGCGGCACCTCGTGAACGGGCACGCTCGGCGCCTCCACCGGCTTGAAGACGGGACTGGGTTTCACACTCATCACACACCTCGCGGCTACACGGGGCACGGGCTCTGCGAGCCGCGTACAAGGCATTGCGGGTCGGCGGCGGGATCTGGCGTCCCGCTCGTCCGCTGCGGATTCAGTCGGCGGCGGCCACCTTGGCGTCGGCGAAGGTCGCCAGCGTCAGCGGCTTGCCTCCGGACTGGGCGACGTACTGTTCGGAATCCACCTTCTTGCGAAAGGCGACGACCGCGCCGGAAGCGTCCTGCACCAGGTAGGCCGACTTGCCGAACAGCTTGATCCCGCTCGGCTTGTCGTAGACGTAGCTGGCGTTGACCTTCTTGCCCGCCGCGCCGGCCTGCTTATAGGCCTCGAGCATCGCCGCGACGCTGTCGTAACCGACCACGCCGGCGTCGGCGAACCAGATTTCCGCCGGTTTGAGCGCCGGGTTGCCGGGGATCGGCTCGACCATCGCCTGCAGCGCCGCCGGGTAATCCTGGCCAGCGGCGGCATAGGCCTTCTTCAGGTAGCTGTCGTCGATCCACTGGGCGAAGTCGAGGTCGGGAATCTGCTTCTCCTTCTGCAACAGCGCGTGGTCGTACTTCAGCGCATCGACCCAGGCCGGCTTGATGCTGGCGTCCATCGTGGTGATGCCGCCTGCACTGAAGTAGAGGTAGAGCACCTCCTTGTCGACGCCGGTCCACTCGGCCACCTGGGTCGCCGCGCGCACCGGATCGGCCTGAATCCAGCGCTGCGCCTCCAGCGTGGCGCGCAGCACCGCCTCGACCACTTCCGGGTACTTCTTCGCGTAATCCTCGCGCACGACGATGCCGTGGAAGGTGGGAATGCCCGCCTCGCTGCCGTCGAAGATCTTCCGCCCGGTACCGCGGAACTCCATGATTTCCGACCACGGGCAGAAGTCGGCATGCGCGTCGATCTTGCCGGCGGCGATGTTCGCCGCGCCCACCGGTGGCGCCTGGTTGATGATCGTCACCTGGTCGAACAGCTTGGCGTCGCGCAGGGCTTTCAGCGTCATGCCCCAGGCGGCGCTGCCAACCGGCGTGGAAATCGACTTGCCGGCGAGATCGGCAAGGCTCTGCGCCGACGAACCGGTCGGCACCACGATGCCGTTGCCGGTGCCGCGGCGGTTGTAGCCGGTGATGCCGACGAGGCGCGTCTGCAACTTGCCGGTTTCCTGGAACTTGGCGCCGTTGACGATCAGGGGGTAATCGCCCATCACGCCGAAGTCGAGCTTGCCGGCGAGCATCTGGTTGGTGATCGGAGGGCCGGAATCGTAATCCTTGAAATCGATCTTGTAGTCGGCATCCGCGTACTTGCCGTCCTTGGGCAGGTATTTCTCGATCAGCTTGAGTTTCTCCAGGACCACGCCGCCGGAGACCGTATTGGTCACCATGCTCTGGTGGCCGATGCCGATACGGATGGTTTCGGCGAACGCTGGGTTGCCCAGCATCGACAGTGACGCGAACACGCATGACACGATCAGGCTTTTACGGTTGTTCATGGTTGTGCACCTGTAGTCCGGGCAACTTGTACTAACAAGCCATAACGGCTTCAAATACGGGTGCATTGGCCGTGCCACTTGGTCGCAGCAGGGGTATAGCCGCTTGTTTCTCAAGGATTAATTGACGGATGGAGGCTCAGGCCTACGGGCCGTCGCGGCACGCCGTTGCGCCCTCCGCTGGTGCGAGCGGAGCGGCCGGGTTCCAGCGAGGCGCAGGCCGCGCGCGGATCGATGCGACAAGTAGGACAAGTGCCGGCGCCGGCCGGCGGCAGAAACGAAGAGACCGTCCATGGACGGTCTCGGGGACTGCGCAAAGGAAACTAGCGGTCGACGCGCAGGCGGTACTGGAAGGCATCGCCGCGGTAGTAGAGGAACTCGAAATCCAGCGGCGTGCCGTCGGCGGCATGGGTCAGGCGTTCGATGCGCATGATCGGCGCATCCACCGACACCTGCAGCGCCTTGGCCAGCTCGGCGTCGGCGAGGATCGCGTCGATGGCCAGGTCGGCGTGGCCCAGCGGCACGCCGCAATCGTTCTCCAGGATCAGGAAGATGTCACGGGTAACCAGGTCGGCCTTCTGCAGCCGCTCGCCAAGCGCCTGGCTCAGGTAGGTGACCTCCAGCGACACCGGCTCGCGGTTGATCAGCCGCACCCGCTTGATCTCGCAGACCGTGGAGCTCTCCTCCACGCCCAGGCGCTCCGCCACCAGCCGCCCGGCCGGCACGAAGCGCTGGCTGAGCATGCGGTTGAGCACCTCGTGGCCGGAGGCCGACATCGCCTCCGAAAGGCCCTGCAAGGTACTGACGTTCTGCACCGCCTTGGGCTTGGCGACGAACGTGCCCTTGCCGTGGATCTTGAAGATCAGCCCTTCCTTCTGCAGGTCGCCCAGCGCCTGGCGCACGGTGATGCGGCTGACCCCGTAGGCCTCGCCCAGCTCGCTTTCCGAAGACATCCGCGTATGCGGCGCGAACACCCCGTCGAGAATCTGCGCGCGCAGCAGCTCCTTGAGCTGGGTGTACAGCGGTACCGGCGAATGGGGAATCAGCTGGGCGGGCGTCTTGGAGTTCATCGGGTACGCGTCATGACGAGTCGTGACATGAACTGTAAAGCAAGACTCGGCAGCCGGCCAACGCGCGCCGCGAACATCCGGCAGCGGCGCCGGCGCGAAAACCTGCAGAAACGGCGGGGAGGCGCCGGCCGACTCAGGACTGGACGCTCGCCGCCGGGTTGATCACGCGGCCCAGGCCGAGGTTGCGCAACGCCAGGTGCAGCGTGCTGTGGATGACCTGCGGGTTGTCGATGGTCATCAGCTGCGTCAGCAATTCCTTCGCCTTGCTCAGGCTGATCTGCCGCAGCAGCCACTTCACCTTGGGCAGGTTGGTGGCGTTCATCGACAGGCTGTCGAAACCCATCGCCAGCAGCAGTACGGCGGCGGAAGGATCGCCGGCCATCTCGCCGCAGATGCTCACCGGCTTGCCTTCGGCATGCGCGTCGCGTACCACGTGCTGCAGCGCCTGCAGCACCGCGGGGTGCAGGTAGTCGTAGAGGTCGGCGACCCGCGGGTTGTTGCGGTCCACCGCCAGCAGGTACTGGGTCAGGTCGTTGGAGCCGACCGAGAGGAAGTCCACCTGGCGCGCCAGATCGCGGGTCTGGTAGACCGCCGCGGGGATCTCGATCATCACGCCCACCGGCGGCAGCGGCACGTCGGTGCCCTCGTCGCGCACCTCACCCCAGGCGCGGTGGATCAGGTGCAGCGCCTCTTCCAGTTCGTGGATGCCGGAAATCATCGGCAGCAGGATGCGCAGGTTGTTCAGCCCTTCGCTGGCCTTGAGCATGGCGCGCGCCTGGACCAGGAAGATTTCCGGATGATCGAGGGTGACGCGGATGCCGCGCCAGCCGAGGAACGGGTTGCTTTCCTTGATCGGGAAATACGACAGCGCCTTGTCGCCGCCGATGTCCAGGGTACGCATGGTCACCGGCAGCGGGTGGAAGGCGGCGAGCTGCTCGCGGTAGATCGCCAGCTGTTCCTTCTCGCTGGGGAAGCGCTGGCCGTTCATGAACGGCACTTCACTGCGGTACAGGCCGACGCCCTCGGCGCCGCGCTCCTGCGCCCGCACCACGTCGGCGAGCAGGCCGGTGTTGACCCACAGCGGCATGCGATGACCGTCCAGCGTCTCGCACGGCAGGGCGCGCAGGGCGTCCAGGCCCTGGGTCAGCTGGCGCTCTTCCTCGACCACCTCGGCGTACTGTCGGCGGAGGATTTCGCTGGGGTTGGTGAAGACCTCGCCGTGGTAACCGTCGACGATCAGCTGGATGCCGTCGACCTTGGAGTACGGCAGGTCGACCACGCCCATCACCGTGGGAATGCCCATGGCGCGGGCGAGGATCGCCACGTGGGAGTTGCCCGAGCCCTGCACCGAGACCAGGCCGACCAGCTTGCCCTGCGGCACTTCGCCGAGCATCGCCGGCGACAATTCCTCGCTGACCAGGATGGTGTTGTCGTCGTAGACCAGGTTCTGCTTGCGCTCTTCCTGCAGGTAGGCGAGCAGGCGGCGGCCGATGTCGCGCACGTCGGAGGCGCGCTCGCGCAGGTAGTGATCGTCCATCAGCTCGAAGCGCTTGACGTGCTCCATCACCACCTGGCGCAGCGCGCCCTGGGCCCACTGTCCGGTGCGGATCACGCGCTTCACTTCCAGGCCGATGGAGGCGTCGTCGAGCATCATCAGGTAGACGTCGAACAGCGCGCGCTCTTCCTTGCGCAGCTGGCTGGCGAGCTTGCTGGAGAGCTCGCGCATGTCCTGGCGCACGCCCTCGAGCGCCGCCTTGAAGCGCTCGACCTCGGCTTCGATGTCCTTGATCGGTTTGTCCGGCACCACTTCGAGGTCCGCCGGCGGCAGCACCACCACCGCGGTACCGACCGCCGCGCCGGGCGCGCCGGGCACGCCGACGAAGCGCGCCTCCTGGATACCCTTGCCCTGGCGGCCCAGGCCGCGGATCGAACCGGTGGCCTCGGCGTGGGCGATGACGCCGGCGAGCTGCGCGCTCATGGTCACCAGGAAGGCTTCCTCGCCCTCGTCGAACTGGCGGTTTTCCTTCTGCTGGATCACCAGAACGCCCATCACTCGGCGGTGGTGGATGATCGGCGCGCCGAGGAAGGAGGCGTAGCGCTCCTCGCCGGTCTCGGCGAAGTAGCGGTAGCGCGGGTGATCGGAGGCGTTTTCCAGGTTGAGCGGTTCTTCGCGGGTGCCGACCAGGCCGACCAGGCCTTCGTTCGGCGCCATGCTGACCTTGCCGATGGAGCGCTTGTTGAGGCCCTCGGTAGCCATCAGAACGAAGCGGTTGGTGTCCGGATCGAGCAGGTAGACCGAGCAGACGTGGCTGCCCATGGCCTCCTTGACCCGCAACACGATGATGCCCAACGCCGTCTTGAGGTCCTTGGCGGCATTCACTTCCTGGACGATCTTACGCAGCACGTTGAGCATGGCTGGGCTCTAGGTCGGTGGTCAGTCCCGCGCCAGCAGGCGGGGGGCGAGTTCTTTCAGGGCCCGGCGGTAAACCTCGCGCTTGAAGGTCACCACCTGGCCCAGCGGATACCAGTAACTGACCCAGCGCCAGCCGTCGAACTCGGGCTTGCCGGTCAGGTCCATGCGCACCCGCTCCTCCGAGCCGGTCAGGCGCAGGAGGAACCATTTCTGTTTCTGGCCGATGCAAAGCGGCTGACTGTTGGTGCGCACCAGGCGCTGGGGCAGGCGGTAGCGCAACCAGCCGCGGGTGCAGGCGAGGATACGCACATCCTGCTCCTCGAGACCGACTTCCTCGGTCAACTCGCGATAAAGCGCTTCTTCGGGGGTTTCGCGGTCGTTGATACCGCCTTGAGGGAACTGCCAGGAATCCTGATTGATGCGACGCGCCCAGAGCACCTGCCCGACATCATTGGTCAGGATGATGCCGACATTGGGGCGGAAACCATCAGGATCGATCACGGCGAGCAACCTCGTAAACGCATGTTTCGGCATTGTTCCATAAAAGGGCACGCGGCCGAAAGGCGGCTGGCGCCTGCGCGCCGCGATTCGCCGAAATCGCCGTCGCGGCGTGTCGCTAATGCCGGCGTACCTGCAGCGCGCGGGGCTTTTTCGCTATGCTGCGGGCTTTTCGCCAAGAGAGGTTCACCGTGCGCCTGGCCCTATTCGATCTCGACAACACCCTCCTGGGCGGCGACAGCGACCACGCCTGGGGCGACTGGCTGTGCGCCCGCGGCATCCTCGACGGCGTCGCCTACAAGGCGCGCAACGACGCCTTCTACCAGGACTACCTGGCCGGCAAGCTGGACATCCAGGCGTACCTCAACTTCAGCCTGGAAATCCTCGGCCGCAGCGAGATGCGGCAACTGGCCGACTGGCACCTGGAATTCATGAAGGAGTGCATCGAGCCGATCATCCTGCCCAAGGGCGAGGCGCTGCTCGCCGAGCACCGCGCGGCCGGCGACAAGCTGCTGATCATCACCGCCACCAACCGCTTCGTCACCCAGCCCATCGCCGCGCGCCTGGGCGTGGAGACCCTGCTCGCCACCGAATGCGAGATGGCCGACGGGCGCTACACCGGGCGCACCACCGACGTGCCCTGCTTCAAGGAAGGCAAGGTCACGCGGCTGAACCGCTGGCTCGCGGAGAACGGCCTGGATCTCTCCGACAGCGCCTTCTACAGCGACTCGATGAACGACCTGCCGCTGCTCGAACAGGTCACCCGCCCGGTCGCCGTCGACCCCGATCCGACCCTGCGCGCAGAGGCCGAGCGCCGCGGCTGGCCGGTCATCTCGCTACGCTGACAGCGGCGCCGCGTCCCGGTTGCGCCACCACCCCGCGGCCAGCACGGCGAGCATCAGCCCGCCGCCGCCGTACAACCAGATGAAGCCTCCGGGCAGCGGCACCAGCAGGAACGCCAGCACCGGCCCCAGCGCGGCGCCCAGATCCTGGGCCACGGAATAGCGCGTCATCGCCCGCACCACGTCGCCGCGCCGGGCGGCATCCGCCGCCAGCGCATCGTTGAGCGTGGTCAGCGCGGTGCACAGCAGCATCACCAGCAGGCAGGTCGGCAGCCACAGGCCCAAGGGCAACCCGCTGCCGAGTCCGGCAAATCCCAGCGCGCCCAGCACCAGCGTGCCGATCAGCAGCGGCAGGCGGCCGCGCGCGCCATCGCTCCAGTGACCGATACGGCCACCCAGCCAGGTTTCCCAGCTCCAGCGCGCCGCCTGCAGCAGCCCGGACAGCGCGGTGACGCTGAGCAACAGGCCGAACAGGTCGATGCGGGCGCCGTAGTAATGCTCGATCAGGGCGCTGAGCGTCGCGGCAAGCACGCCCTGTATCAGCAGCGCGATGCAGAAACCGCTGAGCACCACGCGGTTCCAGAAGCGTCCTAGCAATGGCTCGCCCTGCGCCACCGCCACGGCAGCGGACGCCGCCTGCTCGTGGCCCGGCGGCAGCCGGAAGCCCATCAGCAACAGCGGGATGCCGAGCAGCGAGGCGATGCCGAAACCGGCGGCCAGCGCCGGCAATCCGTATAGCGGAACCAGCAACCCGCCGATCAGCATGCCGCCGAGGCTGCCGAGCCGGTACAGCCCGTTGTACAGCCCCATCGCCCGCCCGCGACCGCCCTCGGCCGCGCTGTAGACCACCGTCGACATGCCGCCGATGCGGAAGAACGACCAGGCCACGCCCCACAGCGCCCGCAGCGCAAGCCAGGCGACGAAGCTGCTGGCCAGCGCGTAGCCGAGCGTGGTGATGACGCCCAGAACGACCGCCAGCAGCAGGCCGGTCTTCAGCGAGATGCGCCGGTACAGCGCGCCAATCAGCGGGTTGAACGGCAGGCGCACCAGCCGGTTCACCGACAGCAGCACGCCGACCTGCCAGAGCGAATCCAGCCCCGCCTCGCGCCAGTAGATCGGCAGGGCGATGTAGAGCATCGAGTCGCCGGTCAGGCAGAGGGCGGTCACCAGCGCCACGACGACGACAGCGGAGGGGGCTTTTCTGGCTGCCTGCGTCATCAGAAGCCCTTGTTCACCATGAGATGGAAGATGATCAGAAAAGCCGCGAACGCCGGCCAGCCGAGGATGAACCACAGGCGCATGTAGCGCGCGGCGACCGGCGCGATGGGCGTACCGTCGCGCAGCGCGTCCTCGGCGAGGCGATGGATGCGGATCTGCAGCCAGACCACCGGAAGCCAGCAGGCGCCGGCGAACACGTAGAGCCCCAGGCTCCAGAGCAGCCACGGCTGGGTGATGTCGAAGCCGGCCAGGTGCGCCAGACCCAGCCCGGAAAGCGGCTGGAACACCGCCGCGGTGGCGGTGAACACCCAGTCGGCGAAGACCAGGTGGCGGAAGGTCACCGCGATCACCTCGACGCGGCCGCTGAGCCAGGCGCGCAGGCTGTAGTAGGCCGAACCCAGGCCGGTGCCGAAGAGCACCGTGGACGAGAGGATGTGCAGGGTCTTGAGGGTCAGGTAGAAGCTCATCGGCGCATTTGTCCAGCTCCAGGCTCGGTCCACAACAGCCAGAGCGTGGCGACCATGAGGACCAGATTCTTGCCCAGCGCAGCGAACGGATCGAACCAGTAGTACGGCAGGATCGCCGTGAGGATCAGGCTGTAGCCGAGCATCAGCGCCAGCTGCGCGCGCAGGGCCGGCCTGCGCCAGCGGCGGCTGAGCAGGCCGAGGCCGAGCAGCGCGTCGCAAACGGCGCCGACGCGAACCAGCCAGGCCGCGCCCTCGCCGCGCACGCCGGCCTCGGCGAGGATGCTCAGGCCCCAGTTGAAGCCCGGCCCCAGGCAGACGTAGGCGGTGCCCAGCCAGACCAGCAGCAGGCTCGCCAGCAGCAACGGGCGCAGGGCATCGCTGGCGGTGCTGCGGGCGTCCGGCCACTCGTGCAGGCGCGCGCGCAGGGGCGCCACGCGGTAGCCGCAGGCATCCTGCAGCGGCTCGCCGGAGGCGATGTTGTCGCGCCGCGCCAACGTGCGCGTCTGCGAATTCAGCGCGCGCCAGCCGAAGGTGTCGCCGAGGAAGGCGCCGATCGCCGCCAGCCAGCCCGGCAGCGCGAAGGTCAGCGCGCGCCCGCGGCCCTGCTGGCGACGCAGCAACTGGACGATCTCGGCCTGGGTCATCGGCTCGCCGCCCACCACCGGCAGCACGCAGGATTCCTCCGGCCAGTGCCGCAGCAGCGCCAGCACGGCGCCCATCAGATCGTCGATGTGCAACGGCTGCAGCTGCGCGCGGGTATCCAGCAGCGGCGCCAGCGGCCACACCGACAAACGCCCGAGCCAGGCGCTGCTGGCGCTGCCCTGGCCAAGGACCAGCGACGGGCGCAGCACCACGGCCGGCACGCCGAGTTCGAGCAGGTGGTCGTCGGCGATGGCCTTGCTGGCGAGGAAGGGAACGTCGCGCTGGCTGCCGGCACCCAGCGCGGAAATGTGGATGACCTTCACCGGCCATTGCGCGGCGAGGTCGAAGAGCGCGCGGGTGCCGCGGTGCTGCACGCGGTCGAGGTGTTCGGCGTCGGTATCGAGCAGCCCGGCGGCGTTGATCAGCAGCTCGACCTGCTCCGGCCAGGCGAACGCCGTGGGGTCGTCCGCCAGCGTGGCGAGGTCCAGAGCGCGCCAGCTGACGCCCGGCAGCTCGGCGCCCCGTCCCGAGCGCGAGGTAGCGACCACTTCATGGCCGCCCGCCTGCAAGGCTGTCAGCAGGTGACGGCCGATGAAACCGCCCGCGCCCACCAACAGGATGCGCATCGGTCAGCCGAGGAACAGTTTGTAGGCGGGATTCTCGGTCTCGTCCCAGTAGGGATAGCCGATGGCTTCCAGCGCGGCCGGCACCTGGTGGCGCTCCTCCGGCGGCACCTGCAGCGCGGCCAGTACGCGACCGTCGGCGGCGCCATGGTTGCGGTAATGGAACATCGAGATGTTCCAGCGCCCGCCGAGCTTGTTGAGGAAGTTGAACAGCGCGCCCGGCCGCTCGGGGAACTCGAAGCGCAGTACCATCTCGTCGTCGACCTGCGCGCTGTGGCCGCCGACCATGTGACGAATGTGCAGCTTGGCCAGCTCGTTGTCGGTCAGGTCGAGTACCGGGAAGCCCTGGCCGCGGAGATTCTCCACCAGCGCCGCGCGCGGGTCGTTCTCCGGGTGGGTCTGCACGCCGACGAATATCTGCGCCTCGCGCTCGCTGTGGTAGCGGTAGTTGAACTCGGTGATCTGGCGCTTGCCGATCGCCTCGCAGAAGGCCTTGAAGCTGCCGGGCTGCTCGGGGATGGTCACGGCGATGATCGCCTCGCGCTTCTCGCCCAGCTCGGCGCGTTCGGCGACGTGGCGCAGGCGGTCGAAGTTGACGTTGGCGCCGGAGTCGATCGCCACCAGCGTCTGCCCGCGCACGCCTTCGCGCTCGACGTACTTCTTGATCCCGGCCACGCCCAGCGCGCCGGCCGGCTCGGTGATCGAGCGGGTGTCGTCGTAGATATCCTTGATCGCCGCGCAGATCTCGTCGGTGCTGACGGTGATCACTTCGTCGACGTAATGCCGGCAGATCTCGAAGTTGTGCAGACCGATCTGCGCCACGGCGACACCGTCGGCGAACAGCCCGACCTGCGGCAGCACGACGCGCTCGCCGGCGGCCAGCGCCTGCTGCAGGCAATTGGAATCGTCCGGCTCGACGCCGATGACCTTGGTCTGCGGGCGCAGGTACTTGATGTAGGCAGCGATCCCGGAAATCAGGCCGCCGCCGCCGACCGGAACGAACACGGCATCCAGCGGGCCCTGGTGCTGGCGGAGGATTTCCATCGCCACGGTGCCCTGACCGGCGATCACGTGGGGGTCGTCGTAGGGGTGGATGTAGACGTAGCCCTTTTCCTCGACCAGTTTCAGTGAATGCGCCAGCGCCTCGGGGAACGCGTCGCCGTGCAGCACCGCCTTGCCGCCGCGGGCGCGCACACCCTGCACCTTCAGCTCGGGCGTGGTGCGCGGCATGACGATGGTCGCCTCGATGCCCAGCTCGCGGGCGGCCAGCGCCAGGCCCTGCGCGTGGTTGCCGGCCGAAGCGGTGACCACGCCGCGCGCCAGTTCCTCGGCGGACAGCTGCGCCAGCTTGTTGTAGGCGCCGCGCACCTTGAAGGAATACACCGGCTGCAGGTCTTCGCGCTTGAGCAGAATCTGGTTGCCCAGGCGCTCACTGAGCTGCCGGGCGGGCTGCAGCGGGGTTTCCACGGCGACGTCGTAGACGCGCGAGCTGAGGATCTTCTTGACGTACTGTTCGAGCATCACGGCTTCACTGGCGGGCACTTCGGGGACCCGGAAGTCTACTCCAGCCGTTCCGCCACGGACCACAACGAATGCGCGGTTTTGGCGGTTCGCACGGCTATAATGGCGTCTTTTGAAAGCCCCAGCGGCGCGGAAACGGACATGACCCAGGACCAACTCAAGCAGGCGGTGGCCCAGGCCGCGGTCGACTTCATCCTCCCCAAACTCGACGCCAAGAGCATCGTCGGCGTCGGCACCGGCTCCACCGCCAACTGCTTCATCGACGCGCTGGCCCGGCACAAGATGGAGTTCGACGGCGCCGTGGCCAGCTCCGAAGCCACCGCCGCGCGCCTCAAGGGCCACGGGATTCCGGTCTACGAGCTGAACACGGTCAGCGACCTTGAGTTCTACGTCGACGGCGCCGACGAAGCCAACGACCGCCTGGAGCTGATCAAGGGCGGCGGCGCCGCGCTGACCCGCGAGAAGATCGTCGCCGCGGTGGCGCGCACCTTCATCTGCATCGCCGATGGCAGCAAACGCGTGCCGCTGCTCGGCGGCTTCCCGCTGCCCGTGGAAGTGATCCCCATGGCGCGCAGCCACGTCGCCCGGCAGATCGTCAAACTCGGCGGCGACCCGGTGTACCGCGAGGGCGTGCTGACCGACAACGGCAACATCATCCTCGATGTGCACAACCTGCGCATCGACAGCCCGATGGCACTCGAGGAAGACCTCAACAACATCGTCGGCGTGGTCACCAACGGCCTGTTCGCCGCGCGCCCCGCCGATCTGCTGCTGCTGGGCACCGCCGATGGCGTGCAAACGCTGACCCGCTGAGGGCAGCTCACCACCCAGCCGCCTCTGCTGCCAAGCGAAGCGCACCTGCCCGGTGCGCTTTTTTTATGGCTCTGGAACGGGCCTCACAGGCCAATGTAAAGTACCTGATACAAACGTGTACAAAGGCGACTCATTCGGACAGCCAGGCGCCAACCTGACGTTCGTGCCAGATTGAGGCGCACATCCTGCAAACGGCTCCGCGCCAAAAAACAAACCGCAGGAGCGTCTCGTGTCAAAGCTTTCGATTCTGAGCCTGGCCCTCGCCAGTGCACTGCTGCCCAACTGGGCAGGCGCATACGAGTACGGCGAGCATGCCGCCACTACACTCGACACCCTGATCAACGACTATCCGGGTCGCTATCGGGGCACCGCGAACTTCGCCGGCGCCGCCGACTGGATGGCGGCGCAGATGGGCAACAGCTACACCCTGAGCCGGCAGAATTTCACCTGGTCCAACGGCACCCGCGCGTCGCAGAACGTCATCGCCTCCGCCGCCGGCACCACTGACCGCTACGTGGTCATCGGCGCCCACTTCGATACCTACTATGGCAGGCCCACCCTGCAAGGCCTGGACGACAACGGCTCCGGCGCCGCGGTGCTCACCGAGATCGCGCGCAACCTCGGCGGCCTGAAGATGGAGAACGGCGTGCAGATCGTCGGCTTCGGCGCCGAGGAAGAAGGCCTGCGCGGTTCGGCCGCCTACGTCGCCTCGCTGGACGCCACCCAGCGCGCCAACATGCTCGGCATGATCAACCTCGACAGCCTGATCACCGGCGACAAGATGTATGCCCACTCAGGCCAGAACAGCGCGAACAACACGGCGCTGGCCGCCTGGCGCGACCAGACCCTCCGCATCGCGGACGAGCTCAACATCGCACTGGAATCCAACCCCGGATATAACGACGAATACCCGATAGGCACCGGCTGCTGCAGCGACGGCGAATCCTTCGAGAACCTCGGCGTGCCGATCCTCTACATCGAGGCGACCAACTGGGACATCGGCGATCTGGACGGCTACGAGCAGACCACCAACCCGGCGATTCCCGGTGGCGCGACCTGGCACAACCCGACGCTGGACAACGAGGAGGTGCTGACCGACGCCTTCGGCGCCGAGCGCATCGAGCAGCGCCTGCGCGACTACTCGCGCCTGCTCAGCCGCCTGGTACTGGAACTGACCAACGCCGACCTGCTGGCCTCCACCGCATCCGGCGGCGCCGTCGCGCGCAACATGCAGGACAACCTGCAACGCCAGCACCAGACCCTCAGCCGCCTGCACGAACGCCGCTGGCTGACGCTGCAGAGCATGAGTCGCGAAACCGGCAGCTTCGATGGCGAGATCGGTGCCGACGGCGAAATCGCCCCCGACCAGGGCTTCGACGAAGCGCCGAACCCCGAGGCGCGTCGCTTCGGCCTGTACATGCTGGGGGACTATCAGCTCAGCGACAGCCTCAACCTGGGTGCCAGCCTGAGCTACCAGAACGGTCGCGACGAACTGGAACATCGCGGCAAGCTGGACAACGACACCTGGCTGGCCGGCGTCTACGCCCTGCTCAACGACGGCGGCCCGGCCTGGCTGGCCGGCGACCTCAGCCTGGGACACGCCAGCTTCGACAGCGACCGCCACCTGCAGATCCAGAGTGACGGCGGCCCGGTGCTCCTCGACCAGGAACTCAGCGGCGACACCAGCGCGCTGTTCTGGAGCGCCCGCGTCGAAGGCGGCTACGACTTCAGCTTCGGCGAACTGCGCAGCGGCCCCTTCGCCGGCCTGGACTACAGCCACTACCGCATCGACAGCTTCAACGAACGCGAAGACCTGCGCACGGCCCTCGGCTACGAGGATCAGACCTTCGACTCGCTGGAAGCCAGCCTCGGCTGGCGCCTGCGCGGCAACCTGGCCCTGGGCAACGGCATGCAGTTGCAGCCTTACGGCAGCGTGGCACTGGTCAAGGAACTGGGTGACGGTCGCCTCGAAGACGTCGACCTGGTCAGCCGTGGCGATCGCCAGGTGCGGGTCGCCGAACTCGGCAGCGTGGACACCCGCTTCGGCCGCGCCCAACTGGGCAGTCGCCTGCTGATCAACCCGATGTTCGCCGTGTTCGCCGAAGCGAACAGCCGCTTCGGCCACAGCGAAGGCAGCCAGACCGGCTACTCGCTGGGGGTCAGCCTGCAGTTCTGACGCAAGACGCCACGCCGCAACGGCGTGGCGTTCACCTGGCGGGTTTCTCGAACTTGTAGAAGAGGTTCGGCTCGCTGACCACGTACAACGCGCCCTCGTCGTCCATCGCCAGACCCTCGGCCTGCGGGACGCTTTTCGCCAGGCCGTTCTGCCCGGCGCGCAGCGACAGGCTGCTGATCGGCCGGCCCTCCACGTCCAGCTCCAGGATCATCCGCGACTCGTCGGAGAGCACCAGCAGGTGACCGCTCTGGCGGTCGTATTCGAGGCTGGAAAGGTCGCGCACGAACAGCCTGGCATCGCGCTTGCGATCCTCCAGTACGTGCACCGAGATCGACTCCGCCGACGTGCCGTAGGGGAACCCGCGGACCTCGTAGATACGCACCGGATCGCGCTCCTTGGCGACGAACAGGCGCTTGCCCGCGGTATCGTAGCCGAGCCCCTCGAAGCCCTTGTTACCGTTGGTGCCGATTCCCAGGGAGAGCTTCTGCGCCGAGCTCGCGTCGACCGAACGGGTGTTCTCGTCCAGCTGCACGCGCACCAGTTGCTGGCGGCGCTCATCGGCGATCACGTAGACGTTGGGTTCGATGTATTCGACCGCCTCGGGGTCCTTGAAGCCCACCAGCTCGACGCTGCGCAGCAGGCGTCCGTCCAGCGACAGCTCGACCAGTCGCTGATGCTTGTTGGTCACCGAGAACAGCGTCTTGCGGTCCGGGTCGTAGGTCAGCGCCGAGAGGTCCTCGTCGAGGCCTTCGATCGGCTGGCCGTCCAGCGTCACCCGGTAATCGGGCAACCATACCGAGCGCGCTTCCCACGCATCGGCGTGGCGCCATTCCTGGAGCGCGAACCAGCCGCGCTCGAACAGGCGGAAGTACTGACCGCTCAGCACCAGCAGGACAGCCAGCGAGGCGGCCAGGAGTATTTTCGGATTCAGGGCGACACGCATCGACGCTACTACTCGGAAGGGAAAGGTGGCGCAGGGATATCAGGCGGAGCTTACGCCGAGCTGAACGCCCGGCAGGATGCCCGGGGGAGCTTTCGCCAAGCCGTCGAAAGCGCATCGTCCGGCCCGCCGCGCGGCGGGCCGTTCAAGCGTCAAAGCACCTGGCTGTCGAAGCTCGAACGGCCGACCAGTTCCAGCTTCAGGGTGCTGCCCGAGGCGAGCGGCCCCACGCCCACCGGCGTACCCGTGGAGATCACGTCGCCCGGTTGCAGGCTGAAGTGGCTGGCGATGTGCTGGATCAGCGGCAGGATCGGGTTGAGCATGTCGCGGCTGTTGCCGTCCTGGCGCACTTCGCCGTCGATCACCAGGCGAATGCCGATGTCGCCCAGGTCGCCGATCGAATCGCCCGGAATGAAGGGCGCGAGGACGAAGGCGCCGTCGAACGACTTGGCCAGCTCCCACGGGTAGCCCTTCTCCTTCAGCTTGGCCTGCACGTCACGCAGGGTCAGGTCGAGGGCCGGGGCGAAACCGGAGATGGCGTCGATGACTTCCTCTTCGCTCGGCGTGCGCGACAGCGGCTTGCCGATCAGCACGGCGATTTCCGCCTCGTAATGCACCGAACCGCGATCCTGGGGAATGCTGAAGCCGCCAGCGATCGGCACCACGCAACTGCCCGGCTTGATGAACAGCAGCGGTTCAGTCGGCACGGCGTTGTTGAGTTCCTTGGCATGCTCGGCGTAGTTGCGACCGATGCAGACCACTTTGCCCATGGGGAAGTGGATATGGGTGCCGTCGACATATTGATGCTGGTAACTCATGGGGGCGACTCCTTGGGCAGGGGTGGAAGGAAAAACCGTTGGGGTTTCAGACCGCAGGCCGGGCCTGCGCCCGCCTGCGAAACTGCATGAAGCGCATCCCCGCGCCCGCGGCGCTCAGGCGAAGATCTTGCCGGGGTTCATGATGCCGTTCGGGTCGAACGCGGCCTTGATGGCCCTCATGTAGGCGATTTCCGCCGGCGAACGGCTGTAGGTCAGGTAATCGCGCTTGGTCATGCCGACGCCATGCTCGGCGGAGATCGAGCCGTTGTACTTCTGCACCGTCTCGAACACCCACTTGTTCACCGTGGCGCACTTGCCGAAGAACTCGTCCTTGCTGAGATTGGCCGGCTTGAGGATGTTCAGGTGCAGGTTGCCGTCGCCGATGTGCCCGTACCAGAGCACTTCGAAGTCCGGGTAGTTGGCGCTGACGATGCCTTCCAGCTCGGCCAGGAACGCCGGGACCTTGGACACGGTGACCGAGATGTCGTTCTTGTACGGGGTGAACGGCGCGATGGTTTCCGAGAGGTCTTCGCGCAGGCGCCAGAGGTTGCGCAGCTGGGTCTCGCTCTGGCTCATCACGCCGTCGATCACCCAGCCCTGCTCGACGCAATGCTCGAAGGTGGCCAGCGCCTCGTCGGCGCGCTGCTCGGTGATGGCCTCGAACTCGAGCAGCGCATAGAAGGCGCAGCGGGTCTCGAACGGCGCCGGGATGTCGCCACGCTCGAGGATCTTGCCCAGCGCATTATCGGCGAAGAACTCGAAGGCGGTCAGGTCCATCTTGCTCTGGAAGGCGTGCAGCACCGGCATGATCGACTCGAAGTCCGGCGTGCCGAGGACCATCGCGGTGAGGTTGGTCGGCTGGCGTTCCAGGCGCATGGTGGCCTCGACGACGAAGCCCAGCGTGCCTTCGGCGCCGATGAACAGGTGGCGCAGGTCGTAACCGGTGGCGTTCTTCGCCAGGTCCTTGTTCAGCTCCAGCAATTCGCCCTCGCCGGTGACGACCTTCAGGCCGACCACCCAGTTGCGGGTCATGCCATAGCGGATCACCTTGATCCCGCCGGCGTTGGTGCCGATGTTGCCGCCGATCTGGCTGGAGCCGGCCGAAGCGAAGTCCACCGGGTAATACAGCCCGTTTTCCTCGGCGAAATTCTGCAGCTGTTCGGTGATCACGCCGGGCTGGCAGACCACCGAGCGGTCGGTGGCGTTGAAGTCGAGGATGCGGTTCATGTAGTCGAACGCCACCACCACTTCGCCATGCGCGGCGACGGCGGCGGCCGACAGCCCGGTGCGGCCGCCCGAGGGCACCAGCGCGACGCGGTGCTGGTTGGCCCAGCGCACGATGGCCTGCACTTCCTCGACGGTCTTCGGGAAGACGATGGCGGACGGTGCCGGCGCGTAGTGCTTGGTCCAGTCCTTGCCGTAGGTGTCCAGCGACGCGCTGTCGGTCAGCACCTTGCCGGGCTCGACCAGGGTTTTCAGCGCTTCGATCAGGGCGGGGTCGATCAGGGCAGCATCGGTCATCAGTGCAACTCTCGTGTCGTTCATGCGCCACCTGAGAAGCTTTCAGGTCGCAGCCAAGCCAGAAAAAAGGAGATCATGTTAGCATGCGCTCCCCGTGGATCGCGCCTCCCAGGCGATTCCGGACGGTTTCACACGAGCAGCCCCGAGCTGCCGTTTCCTGCCACTTTTGCCGGCTTACCGGCTCCGGGACAACAGGTTCAAGCAGATGAGCAAGACCTCCCTCGACAAGAGCAAGATCAAGTTCCTTCTTCTCGAAGGCGTCCACCAGAATGCCGTGGATACCCTGAAGGCGGCTGGTTACAGCAACATCGAATTCATCAAGACGGCGCTCTCCGGCGACGAACTGAAGAACAAGATCGCTGACGCCCACTTCATCGGCATCCGCTCGCGCACCCAGTTGACCGAAGAAGTCTTCGACTGCGCGAAGAAACTGGTGGCGGTCGGCTGCTTCTGCATCGGCACCAACCAGGTCGACCTGAACGCTGCCCGCGAGCGCGGTATCGCGGTGTTCAACGCGCCCTACTCAAATACCCGCTCGGTGGCCGAACTGGTGCTCGCCGAAGCCATCCTGCTGCTGCGCGGCATCCCCGAGAAGAACGCTTCCTGCCACCGTGGCGGCTGGATCAAGAGCGCGGCGAACTCCTTCGAGATTCGCGGCAAGAAGCTCGGCATCGTCGGCTACGGCTCGATCGGCACCCAGCTCTCGGTCCTCGCCGAAGCGCTGGGCATGCAGGTCAGCTTCTACGACGTGGTGACCAAGCTGCCGCTGGGCAACGCCACCCAGGTCAGCAACCTGCACGACCTGCTCGGCCAGAGCGACATCGTCACCCTGCACGTGCCGGAGCTGCCGTCCACCCAGTGGATGATCGGCGAGCGCGAGATCCGTGCGATCAAGAAGGGCGGCATCCTGATCAACGCCGCCCGCGGCACCGTGGTCGAACTCGACGCGCTGGCCGAAGCGATCAAGGACGAGCACCTGATCGGCGCGGCCATCGACGTGTTCCCGGTGGAGCCCAAGTCCAACGACGACATCTTCGAGAGCCCGCTGCGCGGCCTGGATCGCGTGATCCTGACCCCGCACATCGGCGGTTCCACCGCCGAGGCGCAGGCCAACATCGGCCTGGAAGTCGCCGAGAAGCTGGTCAAGTACAGCGACAACGGCACCTCGGTGTCCTCGGTCAACTTCCCCGAAGTCGCCCTGCCGGCGCACCCGGGCAAGCACCGCCTGCTGCACATCCACCAGAACATTCCGGGCGTGATGAGCGAGATCAACAAGGTCTTCGCCGACAACGGCATCAACATTTCCGGCCAGTTCCTGCAGACCAACGACAAGGTCGGCTACGTGGTCATCGACGTCGATGCCACCTATTCCGATCTGGCGCTTGAGAAGCTGCACCAGATCAACGGCACCATCCGTACCCGCGTGCTGTTCTAAGCGCGGCGCGGCAATGAAAAGGGAGGCCTCGGCCTCCCTTTTTCATGCGCGGGCGAAACGGTTAGCCGCGCCCCTCCAGCTCCGCCAGCGCCTGCGTCACCTCGGCGAACTGCCCCTCGTGGAACACCCGCACACCGGCCTGGCGCAGCAGCGCGGCGGTCACGCCTTCGCCATCGACCAGGGCGCCGGAGAAGCTGCCGTCGTAGTTCTGCAGGTTGCCGCAGGACGGGCTGCGCGCCTTCAGCACGGCCAGGCGGATGCCGTGCTGGCGAACCAGGGCCAGGGCGACCTCGGCGCCACGGACGAAGGCCGCGGTGACGTCAGCGCCGTCGACGGTGAGTACCGGCAGGCGCCCGTCGAGTACCTCGGCGCCCTGCCCGCCGGGGATTTCCGCGGGCGAGCGCGGCGTCGGCAGGCCACCGGCGACTTCCGGGCAGACGGCGACCACGCGGCCCTCGGCCTGCCACTGCCGCAACGGCGAGAACGGCCCATGGGCGCCGCCGTCATAGCGCACACGCTGGCCGAGCAGGCAGCGGCTGACGAGGAGCTTTTCCATGGGATCAGAGGACGTTGTCGCTGCGCCGGCGAAACCAGCCGGTCAACGACAGGCGATCACGGCTGGCCGGCAGCACTTCGTGGGCGAACTCCGCGGAGACGAAGCAGGCCAGGGTGCCGGCCTCGGGCAGCACGTCGAGGCTGCGCGACTCGTCCAGGTACAGGCGCAGTGCGCCGCCCTGCTCCGGCAGCCAGTCCGGATTGAGGTAGAAGACCACGGTAATGGTGCGCAGGTCGTCGTCGCGGAAGCGATCGAAGTGGCGCAGGTAGTAGGCGCCGGGCGCGTAGAAGGCGAAGTGGCACTCCAGCTCCTCGAGGCCGAGGAACAGCTGGCGATTGAGCGCCTGGCGCAGCGCCTCCATGGCGTCCAGGAACTGCTCGCAGGCAGCCGACTGCCCGCCCTCGATCCACAGAATCCGGTCGCCCCGAATGCCCTCGACGATCGCCTGCCCGGCGGCCCGGCCGATCGCCGCCGGGGCCAGTTCTCCCGCGGCCGCGCGGGAACGGCACTCTTGCGCCAGTTCGGCGGTCAGAGACTGCGGGAGAAAGGCAGGCTGCTGCGACCAACCCTGCACGGCAAGGTCATCGATCAGGGCTTGCAACGACGGTAGGTTCGGGGGGGTCGACATGCGCGGCATTCTAGCAGGCCGGATCGACGCGCAACCGTCGCAGATCATCTCCCGCGCGCTCGACAATGCCGGCCACCGCCCCCGACAATACGTCCCCTGCCCACAGGAGCTTCCATGCGCGTATTTCTCAGCCTGATTCTCGTCTTCCTCAGCCTCGGCGCCCGCGCCGACGCGTACAGCGACCTTTACCAGGCCGCCGGCTGGCCGCAGCAACGCGCGCACTTCAGCGATGCCCTGGGCGCCGCCCAGCAGCGCTACCGCAGCACCCTGCCGCCGGCGGTCTACCAGACGCTGGTGGAGAACAGCAATCGGCGCTTCGCGCCGCAGGCGATGGACCAGCGGGCGATCGGTGCGCTGCGCCAGAACCTGCCCCAACCGCAACCCGCGCTGGCCTTCTTCCAGGCGCCGCTGGGACGCAAGATCGTCGCCGCCGAGCAGCTCGCCACCCGCAGCGACCAACTCGCCCGCCACGCCAACGGCCTGCCGCCGATCGAGGCCAGCGCCACCCGCCGACTGCTGGTACGGCACCTGGCGCAGGCGATCCCGATTGGCGACGCCGCCGCGGAGGTCAGCCTGGCGCTGGCCGGCGTCGCGGCCGACAGCCTCAGCCAGATGATCCCCGGCCTGCTCGGCGGCGGTCAGGCGCAGGGCATGCTCGATGGCCAGCGGCAGCGGATGAAGCAGCAGATCGAGGGCAACATCGATAACACGCTGCTGCACGTCTACAGCGAACTGTCCGACCCGGAACTGGAGGAGTACGTCACCTTCGCCGAGTCGCCCGACGGCAAGCAGTATTACCAGGCCGCCCTGGCCGCCCTGCGCGCCGGACTGGCAGCGAACGCGACAACCTCGCAGGGCATCTGATTCGCCCGCGCCGCACCGCCACGCGCGGTGCGGCAGGCGACGCCCCGCTCAGCCTTCGAGACGCTGGCTGAGAAACTCGAAATAGCGCTCGCGCAGCGCTTCCCTCTCGTTGGCCAGATGATGCCTGGCGTCCGCCAGCATCAGCACCTGCGGCGTGGCGAACTTGTCTTCCAGCACTTCGAGGTTGTGCCGCCAGTCGACGGTCAGGTCGGCGTCGCCCTGGATGATCAGCGGGCTGCGCCGGCTGCGCGGCGCGCCCTCGATCTTCGGCACCCAGCGTGACAGCGCGCCGACCCAGGCGGTGGGCAGGGTTCGCGGCTGCAGCGGGTCGAGGCGATGGACGAAGTCGATGAATTCCGCGTCGCCGGAGTTGACGCTGAAGCGCCGCGGGATGGATTCGACGAAGGGCTTGAGCAGCCGATAGCTCAGCTGCGACCAGCCCCACGAACGCGGCCGCACCAGCGGCGCCAGGAGGATGGTTTCACCGAGCTGCGCCGCCGGCTCGCCGAGCAGCAGGTGATCGAGCAGGATCGCCCCGCCGGTGCTCTGCCCGCACAGGTGCCAGGGTTGCGGCAGATCCAGCGTCGCCGCTTCGGCGATCAGCCCCTGCAGCACGGTCTGGTACTCGGCGAAATCGCCGATGCTCGCACGCTCGCCGCTGGACAGCCCGTGGCCCGGCAGGTCGCAGGCGAGTACCGCGTAGTTCATTCGCAGCGCCCAGTCGATCACGTGGCGATACAGCCCCATGTGATCGTAGTAACCGTGCAACAGCAGCAGGCTGGCGACCGGCTTGGGCGGCAACCAGGCCTGCACGACGATCTGGTAGTCGCCGGCCTGGAAGCAGCCGAGCCGGCTGCGCACCTGCGGATGCCGCGCCACCGGGTCCAGCCCGTAGTAGTGGCGGTAGCCGAGCACCTGCGGCGCGTCCTCCTCGTCGGCGGACAAGCGCCTGAGCGCCAGGCGCAGGCTATCGGGCTGGAAGGGAGGCGACGACATGGGTACTCCGGGGACTCGCTTGACGTTCGACATTCTACCCGCGACGCCGGCATGGCAAGCTATGCCACCCTCGGAAACCGCCGTATGCCCATGTCGCCGCGCCGCAAAATCGTTCTCGCCAGCCTCTTCGGCCTGATCTGGTTGATCGCCCTGCTGTTCGCGATCTGGTGGTACCAGGCGCGCTACATCCGCGCGTTCGACAACCGCACCACGCTGTTCGACGGCGGCAGCCTGCAACTGCCGGCACGCCTCGCCGGACCGGGGCCGGTGCGCCTGGTGCACTTCTGGGACCCGGCCTGCCCGTGCAACGTCGGCAACCAGCAGCACCTCGCCGAACTGATCGAGCGCTTCGCCAGCCGCGGCGTGAGCTTCTACGCGGTGCAGAAGCCCGGCAGCACGGGCCATCTGCCGAAAGCGCTGGAGGCGTTGCAGCCGCTGGAGCAGTTGCCCGGTTCGGAAGACCTTCCGGCGAGCCCGGCCGTGGGCATCTGGGATGCAAACGGGCGACTGGTCTATTTCGGCCCCTACAGCGAGGGTGCCAGCTGCACCTCGGGCAACAGCTTCATCGAGCCGGTGCTAGAGGCACTGGCCGAGGGCCGCACGGTGAGCGCCACCAACACCCTCGCCGTCGGCTGCTACTGTCCGTGGAACGATACGGAAGACTGATCTCGCAGTATTTGCGCCGCGGGGCACCACCCCGCCGCCCTCCGCGCACGGCAGAATGCGCAACGGATCAGCCCATAACAACAAGGAACACCGATGAAACGCGTGCTCACGCTGCTCGTCCTGCTGCTCGCCGTCGTGGCCGGCGGCGGCGCCTGGTACTTCCACGGCAAACAACCGACGCGCTCCGGCGAACGGCACCTGGCCGGCCTCGAAAAGCCCGTCGAGATCCGTTACGACGACCGCGGCGTGCCGCACATCCGCGCGCAGACCGAAGCCGACCTGTACCGCGCGCTCGGCTACGCCCACGCCCAGGACCGGCTGTTCCAGATGGAACTGATGCGCCGCCTGGCACGCGGCGAGCTGGCGGAAATCTTCGGCGCCAAGCTGGTCGATACCGACCGCCTGTTCCGCACCCTGCGCCTGGGCGAACATGCCGAGGCCTACGCCGCGCGCGTCGACCGCAACGGCAAGCCCTGGAAGGCGCTGGAGGCCTACCTGGCCGGCGTCAACCAGTTCCAGGACAGCCATCCGGCCCCGCTGGAGTTCGATCTGCTGGGCATCCGCAAACGGCCTTTCACCGCGGCAGACACCTTCGCCATCAACGGCTACACCGCGTACAGCTTCGCCGTATCCCTGCGCACCAATCCGCTGCTGACCTTCATCCGCGACCGGTTGGGCGCCGACTACCTGCGCGCCTTCGACATCGACTGGCAGCCTCAGGGCGCGCTCGCCGGGCCAGCCCTGGCCGCTGGCGACTGGAAGGATCTGGGTCGCATCGCACAATTGAGCGCGGAGGGGCTGGAAGATGCCGGCCTGCCGCAGTTCGAGGGCAGCAACGCCTGGGTGGTTTCCGGCGCGCGCACCGCCAGCGGCAAGGCGCTGCTGGCCGGCGATCCGCACATCCGCTTTTCCAATCCGGCGGTGTGGTACGAGGCGCACACGCAGATGCCAGGCAGCGAGCTGTATGGCCACTACCAGGCGCTGACGCCGTTTGCCATGCTCGGCCACAACGCCGGGCATGCCTGGAGCCTGACCATGTTCCAGAACACCGACCTCGACCTGATCGCCGAAGAGGTCAACCCGGACGACCCCGAGCAGGTTCGCTACCAGGGTCGCTGGGTGACGATGGAAAAGACCGAGCAGACCATCCGGGTGAAGGGCGCCGAGCCGGTCACCTTGACCCTGCGCCGTTCGCCGCACGGACCGATCATCACCGACGCCCTGGGCAAGGCCGCCGGCAAGACGCCGATCGCCATGTGGTGGGCCTTCCTGGAAACCGAGAACCCACTGATCGACGCCTTCTACGGTCTGCGCGACGCCGACAGCCTGGAACAGGCGCGCGCCGCCGCCGAGAAGATCCATGCGCCCGGCCTCAACCTGGTCTATGCCAACGCGCACGGCGACATCGCCTGGTGGGCCGCGGCGAAGCTGGTCAGGCGCCCCGAGGGGGTCAATCCGCTGTTCATCCTCGATGCGCGCCGCGGCGAAGCGGAGAAGCCCGGCTTCTACCCGTTCAGCGCCAACCCGCAGGAGGAGAACCCGGCGCGCGGCTACATCATCTCGGCCAACTTCCAGCCGGTCTCGCCGACCGGCATCGAGATTCCGGGCCACTACAACCTGCCCGACCGTGGCCGCGAGCTTGACCGCCAGTTGGCCGACGCCACGGTGAAATGGGACCGCAACAACAGCCAGGCGCTGCAACTGGAGGCGAAGACCGACTACTACGAACGCATCCTGCTGCCGATCCTCGCCGACCTGCGCAGCCAGGTCGGCGAGGGCGAAGACCGCGCGCTGCTCGAGCGCCTCGCCGCCTGGGACGGCGAACACAGCCTCGACTCGGTGGAGGCCAGCCTGTTCAACCAGTTGCTCTACGAGATCGCCCGCGCCGCCATGGCCGACGAACTGGGCGCGGACTATTTCGACACCCTGCTCAGCACCCGCGTCCTCGACCATGCGCTGCCGCGGCTGGTGGCCGATGCCCGCTCGCCGTGGTGGGACGACCGCACCACGGGCGAGACGGAAAACCGCGCCGTGATACTGGGCAAGGCCTGGCAGGCCACCCTCGCGCACCTGCGCGAACACTTCGGCAAGGACCCGCAGGGCTGGGCCTGGGGAACCCTGCACCAGGTCACCCATGCCCACGCGCTGGGCCAGCAGAAGCCGCTGGATCGCCTGTTCAACGTCGGCCCCTTCGCCGCTCCGGGTGGCCATGAGTTGCCCAACAACCTGTCCCAGCGCATCGGCCCGGCGCCCTGGCCGGTCACCTACGGCCCTTCGACGCGCCGCCTGGTGGATTTCGACGACCCGCTGCACAGCCTCGGCATCAACCCGGTCGGGCAGAGCGGCGCGCTCTTCGATCGTCACAACGCCGATCAAGCACGGGACTACATCGCCGGACGCTACCAGCCGATGCGCATGAGCGATGACGATGTCGCGGCGCACGCCGAGGGCACCCTGCACCTGCTGCCGGCGGACTAGACCCGATCGCCGCTACGGCACGAACGAAAAAGCCAGGCTCGAAAGCCTGGCTTTTTCATGGCGTCGCGAAAGCCGGTGGTGCCTTTCAGTGCCTCAGAGCGTATCGCCCGGGGTCGCCGGAGCCGCGCTGGAGACCGCGGCAACCGCGGCCGGAGCGGCGGGCTTGGCCGCCGGCTTGGCGACGCGCTTGACGGCCGGACGTGCCGGTTTGGCGGTACTGGCGGCCTTCGCCGGAGCGACGGGCGCCTTGCTGGCGGGTTTAGCAGTGGGCTTGGCGGCCGGCTTCGCGCTCGCGGCGGGCTTGACGGCAGCCGAGGCCGCAGCGGGTTTGGCAGCGGCTCGGGTGCGCGGCTGGGCCGGCTTCGCCGCAGGCTTGACCACGCGGCTGACGGCCGGCTTGCTCGCGGTTTTCACCGCAGGCACGGCGGTGCGGGCATCGAGGGCCTTGTCCGCGGCGTCCTTCACCTTCTCGACGCCTTGCGCAAGCTTCAGGCTCTGCTGGGCATCCTTCTTCAGTTGGACGATGTAGACGCGCGTCTCGGCCTGACGGGATTCCAGCGCGGAGAGCAAGCCTTCCAGCTCGTCGATGACCTTGCGGGCCTTGGACTGCGCCTTGGCTTTGCCCGCCGCGGCAGCGAGCTGCAGCTTGCTGTGCGCGCCATGCAGTTTGTCCTGAGCCTTGCTGCGCTGCTTCTCCAGCTTGGCGAGCAGCTTCTCGGCATCCGCCTGCGCCTGGGTGCAGGCGTTGTCGAGGTGTTCCAGCAGGCTTTGGGAGAGTTGTTGCAACAGATGCAGCGGCGTGGGCACCGCTTTCTTGCTTTTTTTCGCCGACATGGAGGGCTCCTGGGCAATTTGACTGGCCCATAGTAGTCGTCCGAGCGAAGGCCCGCCAATGACAGGAATGTGACAGCGCCGTTACGGGAGTTCGAGAGCCTGCGAATGAGGCCCGGAGAAGATCAAGCGGCAGCGTCCCACCTGAAGCCGCCCGTGCGGGGCGGCTTCGTGACACCGGTCAGACCGCCGCGGCGGTCTGCTGGTGGGCGGTGTGGAGGACTTCGATGAGGCAGTCTTCGAGCTCGAAACGTTCGTGGAGCAGCTGCCCCAGGTGTTTCAGTTCGTCCAGCAGGTCCTTGCTGGCGGCGCAATCGCCCTTGGCGCAGCGGTCGTTGAAGCGCAGCGCGACTTCGGTGATCGCCTCGATGCGCGGGAATATCCGCTTGGCCAGCTCCAGCCCGCGGCTCTCGTTGAACGCGCGCCCTTCGCCGAGCAGCTGTTCGTAGATTTCGAAATGCCCGGCCGACACGTAGTCGAGCAGCAATTCGCAGAAGGCCTGCAAGGCCTCGGGAGTTACGGCCAGGCCGTCCGGCTCGGCCTCGAAGGTGTAATAGGCGCTGATCAGCTGATGGCGCTCCTGCAGCCAGCGGTCGATCATCTGGTGTACGCCACCCCAGCGCTCCTGGGCGTTATGACAGCTCTCGAGCATGATGTCCTCGCTTCCCTTTATCGGTGTTTTCTGTACTTCGGCGCCGGACGTGGTGCTTGGTCGGCAGCGCATGCGCGTGGGAAGAGACCCGGAAATGACGCCTTCCGGGCCGCGTGAAAAACCAGAGTATGCCCCAGACCATGGACCATCAAGGTGCCCGGTCGGAAAAATCGAACGGGATGTTTACCTCGATTCCGTCATCGCCGGGGAAGGCCCGCGCCCCGTTCGGCGTTTCGCTTCCCGGCAGGGCGTGCGCGCGGTGCGAGCTCGTCGCTCAGTCGCGGCGTAGCAGCTGGAACAGCGCGAAGAGGATCAGCCCGGCGAACGCCAGCATGCTCCACTCCGGCAGGCTGAGGCCAAACAGCGTCCACTTCACTTCGGCGCAGTCGGCGGTGCCGTGCAGCACCAGGCGGATGATGTCCTGGAACGGCAGCGCCTCCATCATGTAGTCGAGGCTCGGCAGGCAGGCGGGCAGTTCTTCGGCAGGAATCTTCTGCAACCAGACCTGGCGCCCGGCGACCGCAGCGCCTGCGACCGCCGCGATCAGGGCGAACGTCGAGTAGACCCGGCGACCGCGACGACGCGGGCCGTGGATGGCCGCGACCAGGCAGACCAGCCCGAAGGCGATCACGCAGATGCGCTGGAGAATGCACAGCGGGCACGGCTCGAGACCGACCACATGCTCCAGGTAAAGCGCGCCGGCCATGACGAGCACGCAGGCGAGAAAGGCGAGCAGGAACAGCGAACGCGAACTGGCCAGGGAAGACATGAAGGCACCGATTGACGGGAAAGGCCGCTACGGTAGAGGAAAGCGCCCCGGCCTTTCAAGCCGCGGCGCCATCCGGCCGCCGGCGTGGTGCTCAGGTGGTCGCAGGCAGGTTGCGCGGCAGCAGGCCGAGACCTTCCTGGAACAGCTGGTTGCTGCGTTCGTGCTCGCCCAGGCGAGTGAACAGTCGCGCCAGTTCGGCGCAGGTGCGCGGATCGCGGGAGAAGCCGAGGCTCGCCTCGTAGTAGTCCCGCGCCTTGCCCCACAGCGCGCTGTTCTGACTGATCCGCGCCAGCGCGCGCAGCAACAGCGGGTCCTCGGGATGCTGCTTCAGCCAGCCCTCGGCGATCTCCAGCTGGGCCGCCGGATCGCGCCCCTGCAGGTCGCCGTAGAAATCCATCAGGCGGCTGTCGTAATGCTTCTTCAACGGTCCGCGCAGCGCTTCCTCGGCGTCGGCGTCGCTGCCCAGGTAACGCAGCTGGCTGGCGTAGGCGAAGAGCATCTCCGGGTCCTGCTTCTGCGCCGAGGGCAGGTGTTGCCAGGCCTGTTGCAACGTCGCCAGATCGGTCGACTGGCTGAGCCGTCCGCGCCAGCTGGCGCGTTCCAGCTCGAGCAGCTCTTCGTTGCCCAGCAGCTTGTGCTTGCGCAGCTCCGGCAGCAGCGCGCCGCACGCCGCCCACTCGCCCCGCTGGCGATGCACCGCGAGCAGTTGCAGCAGCACCTGGTGATGCCCCGGATGACGCTCGTGCATGGCCTGCAGGGTGTCGCGCGCGCCTTCCAGGTCGCCGCGCTCGCATTGCAGCTCGGCGTGGGTCAGCGCCACCGCCAGTTCGGCCTTGGGCTGACGCTGCAGGGCGCTCTCGAGCAGGTTGTCGCTCTCTTCGTACTGGCCCAGGCGATTGGCTGCACGGGCAGCTCCCAGGTAGTACATCAGCGGCTGCGGCTCGTTCTCGGCAGCCAGCTTGAGGTGACGCAGGGCACGCTCCCAGCGACCTTCGAGCATGTCCAGTAGCCCGTGCTCGGCGGCACGCCGGGTGCGCAGGCTGCGGCGCTTCTTCGACCAGGGGTTGAGCGCGCCGTTGGAGGCGACCAGCAGGCGCGCCACCAGGCGCAGCAGATACAGCGTCAGGCCGAGCAGCACCAGCAGGGCGAGAAAGACCCACAGGCTGGATTCGTAGCGAAAGCCGCGGTAGGCGATCAGCACGTAGCCGCTGCTCTCGGAGATCGCCAGGCCGAGCAGCGTGGCAGCGACGGCGACGACCAGCAGCACCAGCAATGCGCGGATCATTCGCCTGCCTCCACGGCATCCGCCGGCTGTTCGGCCTCATCGGCCGCGGGCTTGTCCTGCCGTGGCGCCTCGCGTTCTTTCAGATAGGCCTGCAGGCTAAGCAGCGCCGGACGCAGGTCGGGAATCTCGACGCTCACCGGTTGCTCGGCGAGCTGCGCCAGGCGCGATGCCAGGGCGCCGACCTCGTGGCTTTGCGCATCGAAATAGGTTTTCAGCAGTTCCTGCGCCTGCGTCAGGGCGGCGCGGTAGATTTCCGGCTGGGCGTTCAAGGCCGCCCACTGCGCCTGTTCGAGCGCCAGGGAAAGGGTCAGACGCACCTGGGCCAGGCTCTGCCCGGCCAGTTGCGGACGAATGTCCTGGTCGGCATGCAGCTCCAGGCGCACGTATTTGGAGAGCTTGTCCCAGGTGCGCTGCCACCAGGGCGCCTGCGTCGGGGCCGGCGCCGCGCCCGTCTCGTCGATCTCATACTCCGGCGCGAGGGTCTGCAACTGATCGGCCTGGCTGCGCAACGCCGAAAGCTGCAGGAACAGGCCGTTACGGTCGGGCTGCGGCAGCGCGCGAAGCGTCTCCAGGGCCTTGATCAGCTCACCGCGGGCGGCGAAGGCCAGCGGATCGTCCTGCGCGCGCAGGATGTCGTCGGCACCTTGGACCAGGGCGGTGGCGCTGGCGATGTCCTGCAGCGCGGTGAGACGCAGGATCGCCAGGCGCAGCAGGTGCTCCGCCTCCGCCAGACGCCAGCTCTCGCGGCTGGCGCCGAGCACGCTGGTCATGGTCTTCGCCAGTTGCTGCTGGTCGCCCTGCAGGGTCACCAGGAGGCGCCGCTGCTCGTCGATGCTCTGCGCGCTGGGCAGGCCCTGCAAGCGAGCTTCGACCTGCTGGCCGTTCTGCTGCAGGCGTTCGTCGACCTGCTTCGCGAGGCTCGCCTGCTCGGCCTGGCGGCGTTGTTCGAGCTGCTGCTGGGTATGCGACTGCCAGCTCGCCCAACCGCCTATGGCCAGCGCGGCGATGCCCACCAGCAGCGCCAGAACGGCAACGCCGTTGCCCGGCCGCCTGGGCTCGGCAGCGACTTCGACGGGGGTGACGGGGTCTTGTGCTTCGGCGATCTTCGCGTCGGTTTCGCTCACGTATCCATCCTTTGCATCAGGGGGCGGGCCGGTCCTCCAGCGCCGCCAGCAACGCCGCGACCTGGGCACCGCGACAATCCACAACGATTCGGGCACCGGCCTCGCGGGCCAGCTCGGCGACCCGCGGGCTCGGTACGAACAAGGGTAACTCGGCCAGCAGCGGCCAGGCCTGCTCCGCCAGCAGGCGCAGATGTTCCAAACCCTGCCCACTGCTGACCACCAGGCCGTTCAAGCGTTCCGATCTGACCCGCTCGGGCAGGGCGCCCGCAGGGTATTCCGGCAGGGCGCGGCGATAAAGAGGAAGGTAGTCGACATGCGCGCCGCGTTCACGCAACCGCTCGGCGAGCAGTTCGCGGCCACCCTCCCCGCGCAGGATCAGAATCCGCGGCTCGGCCTGCGCCAGCACCTCGGCCAGCTGCGGCATGGCGAGCAGGGCCTCGCTGTTATCGCCCGTGTGCGGCCAGCAGGCGTCGAGCCCGTGGTCGCGCAGCAACGCTCCGGTGGCGGCGCCGACGCTGAACCAGCGCAGACTTTCCGGCACCGCTGTCCCGTGGCTCGCCAGCCGTGCGAGGCCGATGCGCGCGGCGGGTTTGCTGATCACGATCACCGCGTGATAGCGGTTCAGGTCACGCAGCAGGCGCTGCTGTTCGGCGCTTTCTTCCAGCGCCTGGATCTCCAGCAGGGGCATGCAGCTGGCATGCACGCCATGCTCGGCGAGCTGCGCGGCGCTGCTGGCACAGTCCTCGGCCGGGCGGGTGAGCAGCAGGCGCCAGCCGGATTTCACGGCTGCCCGGCCTCGCCATAGACCTCGGCGAGAATGTCCTGCGCGCCCTGCGCCAGCAGTGCCTCGGCGATCCGCACGCCGAGCGCTTCGGCGTCGCCCGCCGGCGCGCGGCCTTCGGCGCGCAGCAGCAGGCCGCCATCTGGCTGGCCGACCAGGCCGCGCAGCCACAGCTGCTCGCCTTCCAGCTCGGCGTAGCAGGCGATCGGCACCTGGCAGCCGCCATTGAGGTGTTTGTTCATCGCCCGCTCGGCGTTGACCCGCACGGCGGTCGGCGCGTGGTTCAGCGGCGCCAGCAGCGCGTGCAGGTCGAGGTCGGCGGTACGACATTCGATACCTACGGCGCCCTGGCCACCGGCGGGAAGGCTGTCCTCGACACTGATGCGGGCGCGGATGCGCGACTCGAAACCAAGACGGATCAGCCCGGCGGCGGCGAGGATGATGGCGTCGTATTCGCCGGCATCCAGCTTGGCCAGACGCGTGTTCACGTTGCCGCGCAGGAAGTGGATGGTCAGGTCCGGCCGCCGCGCCAGCAGTTGCGCCTGCCGGCGCAGGCTGGAGGTGCCAACGATGCTGCCGGCCGGCAGCGACTCGAGACTGTCGTAGGTGTTGGAGACGAAGGCGTCACGCGGGTCTTCGCGTTCACAGATGCAGAACAGGCCGAGCCCGGTGGGGAAATCCATCGGCACGTCCTTCATCGAATGCACCGCGATGTCCGCTTCGTCCTCCAGCAGCGCGGTTTCCAGCTCCTTGACGAACAGCCCCTTGCCGCCGATTTTCGCCAGCGGGGCGTCGAGCAGCTTGTCGCCGCGGCTGACCATCGGGACCAGGCTGACGGTCAGGCCGGGGTGGGCGGCTTCCAGGCTTTCCTTTACGAATTCGGCCTGCCAAAGGGCCAGGGCGCTCTTGCGGGTGGCGATGCGGATTTCGCGGGACATCGGGGCAATTCCAGAGAATGAACTGCGCCGAATGATAACAGGCCGCGACCGACGCAATCGCTGACCCGGCTCAGGGCCGGGCGCGCGTCGGACTGCGGCGTGTCGGGTGGCCCCGCTGAACGGGGCCGAAGCGCGGAAGCTAGAGGTGGTTCATCAACTTGCGCACACCGGCGACATGGCGCCGGCTAACGGTCAGCGCATCGCCGTTGAGACCCTTCAGGTGCAACTGGAAATGCCCGAGGGGCGTGCGTTGCAGGCGCTCGATGCGTTCGCGGGCGACCAGCGCATTGCGGTGGATGCGCACGAAGCGATCGCCGAACTCGTCTTCCAGCGCCTTGAGCGGCTCGTCCAGCAGCACCTCGCCGCCCTCGTGGCGCAGGGTCACGTACTTGTGGTCGGCGATGAAGAACACCACCTGATCCAGCGGAATCAGTTCGATGCCCTTGCGGGTGCGCGCGCTGATATGGCTGCGCGGGCCGCTGTGCTCGACCGAGGGCCGGGTAAGCGCGGCGAGCTGCACACGGTTCGGTCGTTCGGCCTTTTTCAGTGCATCGGCGAGGGCCTCGGCGCGTACCGGTTTGACCAGGTAACCCACCGCGCTTACCTCGAAGGCGTCGATGGCGAATTCATCGTGTGCGGTGCAGAAGATCACCGCCGGCGGCGCATCGCTTTCGCATAGCTTGGCAGCCACTTGCAGGCCATCCAGGCCGGGCATGCGGATGTCGAGCAGGACCACGTCGGGCCGCAGGCTTTCGATCAGGGCGAGCGCCTCTTCGCCGTTGCTGGCCGAGGGCTCCAATACACGATAACCATCAAGTTCGCCCACCAGTCGGCTAAGGCGCTCACGAGCGAGAGGTTCGTCGTCGACAATCAGGACATTCATATTGCTCTGGCTTCCTGCGTGAGTCTTGCACAAGGATAGCGTAGACAGGTGAAGTGCCGCCCATCACGGCGCTCCACGCTGAGACTCGCTCTTGGCCCGAAAAGTGCCGTGATGCGCGCCTCAATGTTCACCAGCGCCTGTCGTGTTCCCCTGGACGGTTTCGCTTCGGCGATTTCTTCATAAGGGTTGCTCACCCGCAACGTGAATACTCCCGCCTCGTACTCCGCCTCGATACAGACAAGGCCGCCTTCGATGCGTGGCTGGATACCGTAGACCAGTGCGTTTTCCAGCAGCGGCTGCAAGGTCAGCTGCGGAATCGGCAGATCGTCCGGCACCCCCTCCACCTGCCACTCAAGGTGTAGACGCTCGCCAAGTCGATATTGTTCGATCGACAAATAGCGTTTCGCCAATTCGAGTTCGTCCTTCCACGACACCAGCGTTCCGGGTTTGGCCAGACTGGCGCGAAACAGGTCGGAAAGATCGAGCACCGCCTGCTCGGCCTTGTACGGATCGATCGCCACCAGGCTGGCGATGCTGTTCAGGCTGTTGAACAGGAAATGCGGGCGGATGCGCGCCTGCAGCGACTCGATGCGCGCGCGCAGCTCGGCCTGCTCCTGGCGGCGCCACTGGCTCTGCAGATAGAAGTAGCGCAGCAGCAGCGCGGACATGATCAGCCCGATCAGGCCGTGGCGCAGGTAGAGATTGACCTCGCCGCTGCGCGGCAGCGGACCGCCGAGGCTGAAATGATCGGCGAACGCGGTGCAGGTCAGGGTCAGCGCGACCACGATCGCGCAGCACACCGCGCCGGCCAGCGCCGCACGCAGACGCGCCAGCAGCGGGCGCAGGCGGCAGAGCACGGCGGCGGAGAGCAGCACGATCCATTGCACGAACAGCGAACTCAGCGCCAGGCGCACCCAGTTGAAGCCCGGCAGCATCGGTTCGGCGAGCACCAGCACCAGCACCAGCAGCTCGGCGAGCAGGATCAGCGCCAGCAGCGCCTCGGGCTCGCACAGCTCGGGCACGAAGAAGTCATCGATGGGCGCCGTGGTGCGGGCGCGGTTCAGCCAGTCGACTCGCATCCCGGCAGGTCTCCCCCTCTGATAATCGGCACAGGCTACAGGCAAAGCCTGCCGCCCACAGCAGCGCCTGAAGCCGGTGGCGGCTTTTGCTATCATCGCCGCACGTTTCAGGCCGCTGCCGCGGCCCCGCGCCTAGCCGAGAGAATGTCCATGAGTGCCGAAAAAACCAACCAGTCCTGGGGCGGCCGCTTCAGCGAACCCGTCGACGCCTTCGTCGCGCGCTTCACCGCCTCCGTCGAGTTCGACAAGCGCCTCTACCGGCACGACATCATGGGCTCCATCGCCCACGCCACCATGCTCGCCGAGGCGGGCGTACTGACCGCCGGCGAGCGCGACGCGATCGAGAACGGCCTGAAGGAAATCCAGGCGGAGATCGAGGCCGGCACCTTCGAGTGGCGCGTCGACCTGGAAGACGTCCACATGAACATCGAAGCGCGCCTGACCGACCGCATCGGCATCACCGGCAAGAAGCTGCACACCGGCCGCTCGCGCAACGACCAGGTCGCCACCGACATCCGCCTCTGGCTGCGCGACGAGATCGACCTGATCCTGGCCGAGATCACCCGCCTGCAACAGGGGCTGCTGGAACAGGCCGAGCGCGAAGCCGAAACCATCATGCCCGGCTTCACCCACCTGCAAACCGCTCAGCCGGTGACCTTCGGCCACCATTTGCTGGCCTGGTTCGAGATGCTGTCGCGCGACTACGAGCGCCTGGTCGACTGCCGCAAGCGTACCAACCGCATGCCGCTCGGCTCGGCCGCGCTGGCCGGCACCACCTACCCGATCCGGCGCGAAACCACCTGCCGCCTGCTCGGCTTCGAGGCGGTCGGCGGCAACTCGCTGGACGGCGTGTCCGACCGTGACTTCGCCATCGAATTCTGCGCCGCCGCCTCGCTGGCGATGATGCACCTGTCGCGCTTCTCCGAAGAGCTGGTGCTCTGGACCAGCGCGCAGTTCCAGTTCATCGACCTGCCCGACCGCTTCTGCACCGGCTCCTCGATCATGCCGCAGAAGAAGAACCCGGACGTCCCCGAGCTGGTGCGCGGCAAGACCGGCCGCGTGTTCGGCGCGCTGATGGGCCTGCTGACCCTGATGAAAGGCCAGCCGCTGGCCTACAACAAGGACAACCAGGAAGACAAGGAACCGCTGTTCGACGCCGCCGACACCCTGCGCGATTCGCTGCGCGCCTTCGCCGACATGATCCCGGCGATCAAGCCGAAGACCGCCATCATGCGCGAGGCGGCGCTGCGCGGTTTCTCCACCGCCACCGACCTGGCCGACTACCTGGTGCGCAAGGGCCTGCCGTTCCGCGACTGCCACGAGATCGTCGGCCATGCGGTGAAGTACGGCGTCGAGTCCGGCAAGGACCTGGCGGAGATGAGCCTCGACGAATTGCGCCAGTTCAGCGACCAGATCGAGCAGGACGTGTTCGCCGTGCTGACCCTGGAAGGCTCGGTCAACGCCCGCGACCATATTGGCGGGACCGCGCCGGCGCAGGTCCGCGCCGCCGTGCTGCGTGGCAAGCAACTGCTCGCCACACGATGAGCCGCCGCCCCGGGCCGCATTCGCGGCCCGCATCGCCCTCAAGCCGGGCGTTCGCTGGCCGATAGCCTGGCAAACCTCTTCAGGGAAGGCGGTAATGACCAGCATCAGCCAGAACCTCGCCGCGCATACGCGTATCGCCAGCACTGCCAACGGCGCCGTCGCCAACAGCGACGCCGCGACCAGCGGCAAGCTGTCGATCGGCAAGCCCAACCAGGCGACCGCCGCCAAGGCCAGCGGCTCGAGCGGCGACAGTTCCAACAGCACGGTGGACAAGCTCAAGGAAATGATCGCCAAGCTTCAGGAGCAGCTCAAGGAGGCCCAGAAGCGCCTGGACCAGGCGAGCCGCGACGCCAGCGCGAACCCCGATTCCGAAGCCAGTCAGGCGGCGTTGCAGGCGGCCCAGACCGAGGTCGCCTCGCTGAACAGCTCGCTGACCCAGGCCTACGCGATGCTGATGAAGGCGATCAAGGAAGCCGGCGGCAGCGCCACGGGCAACGCGGTGAGTGCCAGCGCCTGAGCGATGCTCACAGCCAACCCTTGTACTTGAACAGGGCATAGGAAAGCAGCGCCGAGCCGACCATCATGCCCAGCGCCATCGGGTAGCCCAGCGTCCAGTCCAGCTCCGGCATCACCTTGAAGTTCATCCCGTACACGGTGCCGACCAGCGTCGGCGGGAGGAACAGCACGGCGGCGATGGAAAACACCTTGATGATGCTGTTCTGCTCGATGTTGATCAGCCCGAGGGTGACGTCGAGCAGGAAGACGATCTCGCCGGACATCTTGGTCTGGTAGTCGTTGAGCGAGCGCACGTCGCGCTCGCTGGACTTGAGCCAGGTCCGCGCCGCCTCGCTGAGCCAGCCATTGCCAGCCTGGCGCACGTAGGTGATCTGCCGGCCGATGCTCAGGAGACTTTCGTTGAGCTTGGCCAGCAGCGAGTTGTAGCGCCCCAGATCCTTGATCACCCGCTGCAGGTCGGCCTTTTCCTGGGCGCGCTCGCGGGTCTCGCTGAAGATGTGCTGCGACAGGCTGTTGAGCTGCGCCTGGAGCTCCTCGAGCACGTCGGCGATGCGGTCGACCATGCTGTCCAGCAGCGAGGCGAACAGCATGTCGCTGTTCTGGTGGCAGTCGGCCTGGCGCGCGGCCTTGTTGACGAAGGTGCGGAATGCGGTCATCTCGCTGTAGCGCACGGTCACCAGCCAGCGCTCGGACAGCACGAAGGACGACTCCTCCGAACGCGGGTGTTTCTCGGTGATGCCGGTGACCACGCTGGTGGTCATGTAGAGCGCGCCGTTCTCCTCATAGAAGCGCGAGGAATCCTCGATCTCGGCCATTTCCTCGCGCGTCGGCACCCCCATGCCGAGGGCCTTTTCCACCAACTTCTCCTCGGCCGGCGTCGGGTTCAGCAGGTCGATCCACAGCGCCTCCGCGGGCAGCTCGCCGAGGTCGTCGGGATGACAGGCGCGCAGGCCCTCGCTGCTGGGCAGGTAGTAGGTGATCATGCGGGGAACACTCCAGGTTCTTCATCGGCTCGACGCCAGCAATAGAGCGGCATCGCGGGCGATTCGTTCTCGCGCGTCTGCCGCGCAGGCCGCGCGCATGGCAGACTGGCGCCTCATTCACGGGAAAACAGCATGAACGAAAACGACGACGAAGCATTCGCCGAAGCGCGGCTGATCGAAGCCATCGAGAACCAGCTCGAAGCCGGCGAGCCGGCGGCGGCACAGGCGACCTTCAACAAGCTGACCCTGGTCGGCTACGAGCGCGAAGACATTCTCGCGTTGATGGCCCAGGTCCTGGCCCAGGAAATCCGCACGATGCTGCGCGACGACCGTGGTTTCGACATGGACTGGTACGAGCAGGCCCTGCGCGCGCTCCCGGAGCTGCCGGAGGACGACTGAACACGGCTGGCTGGACTCTTGCTTGCCTTCCGTCGACTCATTGCCGGCCGTTCGTTCATGCTCGTACCGCGTTTGCTGTTGTTGTTTGCCGCTGCACTCCTTGGTGCGCAAGCGCTGGCCGAACACTACGTGGTCGGCGCCGAAGACGATTGGTACCCCTACACCGCCCTGCGCGACGACAAGATAACCGGCATGTCGGCGGACATCGTCCGGGCCGCTTTCGAGGCGGTCGGCGCGGATGTCGAACTGGTCGCCTATCCCTACTCGCGCTGCATGCAGCTGGCCCGCCAGGGCACCATCGCCGGCTGTTTCAACACCGCACCGGACCGGCGCATCGCCGCCGAGTTCCAGCTGTCCCAGCCCCTCTTCAGTGCCGAACTGATGCTCTGGGCGCGCCGCGACCAGGCGGAGGCCCTGGACGACCTCGGGCAACTGGCAGGAAAGAAGGTGGCGATGGTGATCGGCTACGAATACGGGCCGCTCATCGATCAGCACCCGACCCTGAAGCGGGTGCCGGTGCGCCGCGATCTCAACGGTTTTCTGATGCTGCAGCGCGGTCGCGTCGACTACTGCGTGGCCTATAGAGGCACCAGCGAAGCGCTGTTTCGCGAGACGCCGGCCCTGCAGGACCAGTTCGTGGCGGTCGCCAGCGTCCTGCGCCCGCAGCTGAGCCTGTCGTTTTCCCGCCGTTACCCGGGAGCCGACGAACTGCGGCAGCGTTTCGACGAGGGCCTGCAGCGCATTCACGAAAACGGACGCTATGAGCGCATCCTGACTGCCTGGCGTCATGAAACATCCGACTGATCGCGGTCTACACTGCTGATGCCCGCCCAAAGTAGGCGGGCTCACACTCTGGAGTTGCCATGTCCTATACGCCCGAGCTGATCGCAGAACTCGAAATCCTCGCCCTGTTCAACCTGGCCAACACCCAGGAAGGACTGAAGATCCACCACACTGCCGCGCCTTCCGCCATTGCCGCCGTTCGCCGGCTGTACGACAAGGGCCTGGTCGATGCCGCCGATGGCGGCTACCTGACCAGCCTCGGCCTCGACGCCGCCGAGCATGCCCAATCGCTGCTGACCATCCTGGCCTTCGAACCCGAAACGGCCTGACGCCGGACCGCCCCGCTTCGCCGGCCTCTGCGCCGGCGTTTCCCCTCAAGAACGCCCCGAAACGCCCGATACACTGAGCATTCGGCGCACCTCCTGATAGGCTGGGCGCCCTCATTCGACGCGGACCCGCCATGTCGCGCAGCCACGAAATTCGCCCCGACATCGACGAGGGTATCGACCGCAAGGTGCTCAAGCAGCTTCGCGCGCGCTACCTGGCGGTCAATGACGGTCGCCTGCAGCGCGCCATGCAGATGCTTTCCACGCGCCAGCAACTGGTCCTGCGGCTGATGCCGCTGCTGTTCCACGTCAACCACCCGCTGCTTCCCGGCTACGTCTCCGGCACCACGCCCGCAGGCCTTTCGGGCTTTCAGCCGGACGACCAGATCCTCGCCGAAGCGCAGCGCCTGACCCGTTCCTTCGCCTACCGCGAGCGCACCGGCAACCCACTCGCCGGCAAGCCCCGGCAACCGATCCACGGTCTATTCCTGATGGGCAGCCTGGGCACCGTCGCGCAGGCCGATCAGAGCGACATGGATATCTGGGTCTGCCACGCGCCGGAGCTGAGCGCCGCCGAAGTCGCCGACCTGCAGCGCAAGTGCGATCAACTCGAAGCCTGGGCCACCACCCAGGGCACCGAGGCGCACTTCTTCCTCATCGACCCCTCGCGTTTCGCCAGCGGCGAGCGCGAAGGCAAGCTGACCTCGGATGACTGCGGCACCACCCAGCACTACCTGCTGCTGGACGAGTTCTACCGCACCGCGATCTGGCTCGGCGGACGCACGCCGGTGTGGTGGCTGGTGCCGGCGTACGAGGAGCAGCGCTATGCCGAGTACGTGCACACGCTACTGTCGAAGCGCTTCATCCGCGCCGAGGAGGTGCTCGACCTCGGTCACCTGGCACGGATTCCGCCCAGCGAATTCATCGGCGCCGGCATGTGGCAGCTGTTCAAGGGCATCGAGTCGCCCTACAAGTCGGTGCTCAAGCTGTTGCTCACCGAGGTCTACGCCAGCGAGCATCCGCAGGTCGAATGCCTGGCGCTGCGCTTCAAGCGCGCGGTGTTCGCCAACCAGCTGGACCTCGACGAACTCGACCCCTACATCGTCGTGCTGCGCCGACTGGAGGAGTACCTCGGCGAACGCGGCGAGCAGGAACGCCTGGAACTGGTGCGCCGGAGCCTCTACCTGAAGATCAACAAGAAGCTCAGCCGCCCCGCCCGCGGCCGGGCGAAGAGCTGGCAACGCCTGCTTCTGGAGCGCCTCGCCGACGAGTGGCAATGGCCGCCACGGCAACTGGCGATGCTCGACAGCCGCAGCCAGTGGAAAGTCCGCCAGGTCAGCGCCGAACGCCGCGCGCTGGTCAACGAGCTGACCTACAGCTACCGCTTCCTCTCGCAGTTCGCGCGCAACCTGCAGGTCGGCAGCTCGCTCAACAGCCGCGACCTCGGCGTGCTCGGCCGGCGCCTCTACGCCGCCTTCGAGCGAAAGGCCGGCAAGGTCGAGAACGTCAACCCGGGGATCGCCCCGGACCTCGCCGAGGATGCGCTGACCCTGGTGCACGCCTCGCTCGGCGAATACAACGGCGAAAGCCAGTGGGCGCTGTTCGGCGGCAACCTGAACGCCCAGGAATGGCAGGATTTCGCGCCGCTCAAGCGCGCCCGCGAGCTGATCGGCCTGCTCGCCTGGTGCCATCGCAACGGCGTCATCGACGCCAGCACGCGGCTCACCCTGCACGCCGGCAGCTCCGACCTCAGCGAGTTCGAACTGAACAACCTGCTGACCAGCCTGCGCCAGGTCTTCCCGCTGCCGCTGCCGACCGCCGGGGAGAGCGCCCTGCTGCGCGCCAGCGCGCCGAGCGAGGTGTTGCTGCTGGTGAACGTCGGCGTCGACCCGCTCAGGCAGCACAGCCAGCTCAACGTGCACCTGACCACCGAGCGCACCGACGCGCTGGGCTATGCCGGCGCGCGCGAGAACCTGGTGCTGACCCTCGACCAGGTCACCCTCAACAGCTGGAACGAGATGCTGGTCGCCCGCTTCGACGGCCCGTTCGCGCTGCTCGACTGCCTGCGCAGCGTCCTCGACAGCCTGCCCGCGGGCCGCGCGCGCCCGGACCTGCGGGTGCGCTGCTTCTGCCGCAACCGGGCGCCGGCGATCGCCCAGCGCGTGGAGGAGCTTTTCCAGGACGTACTCGGCCACCTCGACGGCGAACGCAACAGCCGCTACCTGGTGCAGGTCCAGCAGCAGTACCACCTCCTCGAACTGAATCCCGGCCAGGCCGTCAGTCACGCTGCCCTCGCCGACCTGCCGGCGCTGGTCGAGCACCTGGGCGCGGGGCTGGGCCATTTCAGCCCGCTGCACCTGGACCGCTACGCGCTGGAGGGCAGCGAGCTGGCGCTGATCCTGCCGCTGGGGCAGGCCGACTGCATCCAGGTGTTCTACCGCCTGGCCGGCGATTTCGCCGAGCTGAGCGTGCTCGACGAACGCAATGCGCTGTGGCGCCAGCAGTTGCCCTTCCGCGACGAACACAGCCTGCTCAACCCGCTGCAGCGCTTCCTGCAGTCGGTGCTCTACCGGCGCAACGCGTCGCAGCCGCTGGACGAGCTGCCGGCGCTGCCGCTGGATATCCGCTATTACGAAGTGCTGCCGGCGCCGCCCCTGCGCGCCCAGCGCCTGGAGCGCCGCGCCGCGCCGCAGAGTTCGGACAACCCGTTTTTCTACAACGTCCAGGCGATCGTCGAGCCGCTGGACAGCGTGCGCGAGAACGTCACCCTGTACTGCAATGACCGGGAATTTTCCGAACTGGAATACGGTGCCGACCTGTTCGCCGCCGTGGCGCGGCACATTGTCGAGCAGCGTCGCGAAAACGAGCGTTATCGCTGCTACCTGACCGATCTGGACCTCTCGCAGGTGGCCAGCGACGGCCAGCTGCAGACCATCGACTACCTGCGCTACAAGGCCAAGCTGGAAGAGGCGCTGAATGGGGCGTTGCTGGGAACGCCCTGAGCGCGAGGGAAGATAAGGCTAGGGTTGCCGGTTGCGCAGGCGGTCGGCGGCGGCATCGACGATCTGACGACGACGTGCGTCGTCAGACTCGCTCCACTGGAGGATTTCCTCAAGGCTGCGGCCGCAGCCCAGGCAGACGTCCAGCGCGTCGAGGCAGCAGCGCCGACAGCAGGGCGACGCCACCGACGCCGCGCCCGGCGTCGGCTCAGAGTTCCTCGAACTCAACGTCGCTGCCGGTCTGTTCGCGGGTCACCCGCGCCATCAGTTCGCCCAGCGGCTCCTCGCTGGTGTCGCAGATCCAGCGCGCGCTCTTCTCGTCGTAGTCGAAATGGAAACCGCCAGAACGTGCGGCGACCCACAGCTGGCGCAGCGGCTCCTGGCGGCTGAGGATCACCTGCGTGCCGTTCTCGAAACCGATCGTGAGGACCCCGGCGGAATTCTCCAGATCGACGTCCAGGTCGCTGTCGTCGAACACGTCCTCGATCTCCTGCTGGGCAGCGTCGATCAGGTCATGGTAGCGGGCTTCGCTCAGGCTCATCGGGTGAATCCTCGTCAATGGAACAGTCTTGTCGTAGCCAATCATCTCCCGGCACGCCAGTCGCGACGATGGCCGGGCGATGCCGTTGCCGCCCTTCGGCAGCCATCGCGAGGCCATTCGTCGGACCTCCGCCAATGCCCCGCGAGAACCGCCGTAAGCCGCGCCGGACGGGAGTCCTGCGCATAGGCAAGGCGCCGGGCGGCCGGTATACTCCGGCGCAATCACGCTTTTCACAAGGATTTTCGCCATGAAGCGCCTGCTGCTTCCCTTCCTCGCGCTGGTCGTGCTCAGCGCCACCCTCGCCGGCTGCGGCCAGAAAGGGCCGTTGTACCATCCGGACGACGAAAAGGCCGCCAACAGCAAAGATCGTTTCGAATTCTAAGAACCCGGTTCCCGGTCTGGCGAGCTAGCGCCGGACAGGCCTGAAGCGGCCCCGCAAGGCCCGAGACGGCGGAATCTGCGCATCGTAGATAAGCCCCGAAGGCCGCTTTCACGCCGCAGCAGATCGGGAACGGGTTCGACGAGGTCGCCCGCGGCCGCCGCACCGAGTGCCGGCGGAACGGGCGCTTCCACCGAGGAGGCATCATGGAATCCTTCAACTACCGCGACGGTTCGCTGTTCGCGGAGGGCGTGGCGCTGTCCGCCATCGCCGAACGTTTCGGCACGCCGACCTACGTCTACTCGCGCGCCCATATCGAGGCGCAGTACCGCGCCTACGCCGATGCGCTGGCCGGTGTTCCGCACCTGGTCTGCTTCGCGGTCAAGGCGAACTCGAACCTGGGCGTGCTCAACCTGCTGGCGCGCCTGGGCGCCGGCTTCGACATCGTCTCCAGTGGCGAACTCGAACGCGTGCTCGCCGCCGGCGGCGATGCCGGCAAGGTGATCTTTTCCGGCGTGGGCAAATCGCGCGACGACATGCGCCGCGCGCTGGAAGTCGGCGTGCACTGCTTCAACGTCGAATCCACCGACGAGCTGGAGCGCCTGCAGGAAGTCGCCGCCGAACAGGGCGTGAGCGCCGCCATCTCGCTGCGAGTGAACCCCGACGTCGACGCCGGCACCCATCCGTACATCTCCACCGGGCTCAAGGAAAACAAGTTCGGCATCGCCATCGCCGACGCCGAGGCGGTGTACGCGCGCGCCGCCAGCCTGCCGAACCTCAAGGTGCTCGGCGTGGACTGCCACATCGGCTCGCAGCTGACCAGCCTGCCGCCGTTCCTCGATGCCCTCGACCGCCTGCTGAGCCTGATCGACCGCCTCGCCGAGCGTGGCATCCAGATCCGCCACCTCGACCTCGGCGGCGGTCTCGGCGTGCGCTACAAGGACGAAACCCCGCCGCTGGCCAGCGACTACATCGCCGCGGTGCGCCAGCGCATCGCCGGCCGCGCGCTGACCCTGGTGTTCGAGCCGGGCCGCTCGATCGTCGCCAACGCCGGCGTGCTGCTGACCCAGGTCGAGTACCTGAAGCACACCGAGCACAAGGATTTCGCCATCGTCGATGCGGCGATGAACGACCTGATCCGCCCGGCGCTGTACCAGGCCTGGATGGACGTGGTACCGGTGCAGCAGCGTGACGGCGAGAAGCGCCGCTACGACCTGGTCGGCCCGATCTGTGAGACCGGCGACTTCCTCGCCAAGGACCGCGAACTGGCACTCGCCGAGGGCGACCTGCTGGCCGTGCGTTCGGCCGGGGCCTACGGTTTCGTGATGAGCTCCAATTACAACACCCGCGGCCGCGCCGCCGAGGTGCTGGTGGACGGCGAACAGGCCTACGAAGTGCGCCGTCGCGAAACCCTCGAAGAACTCTACGCAGGCGAAAGCCTGCTACCGGTCTGAGGGCCCGACCATGCTATTGCGCTTCACCAAGATGCACGGCCTGGGCAACGACTTCATGGTCCTCGACCTGGTCAGCCAGCACGCGCACATCCAGTCCAAACACGCACGCCAGTGGGGCGATCGGCACACCGGCGTCGGCTTCGACCAGTTGCTGATCGTCGAACCGCCCAGCAATCCGGACGTCGACTTCCGCTATCGCATCTTCAACGCCGACGGCACGGAAGTGGAGCAATGCGGCAACGGCGCGCGCTGCTTCGCACGCTTCGTCATCGACAAACGCCTGACCAGCAAGCGCGAGATTCGCGTCGAGACCAAGGGCGGCATCATCGAGTTGACCCTGCGCGCCGACGGCCAGATCAGCGTCGACATGGGCGCACCGCGCCTGCTGCCGAGCGAGATTCCGTTCCAGGCCGAAAGCCAGGCGCTGAGCTATCGGGTCGAGGTCGACGGCGAAAGCGTCGAGCTGGCCGCGGTGTCGATGGGCAATCCGCACGCCGTCCTGCGCGTCGACGACGTGCAGGCCGCTCCGGTGCGCACGCTGGGGCCGAAACTGGAACAGCATCCGCGCTTCCCGCAGCGGGTCAACGTCGGCTTCCTCCAGGTGCTCGACCGCAAACTGGCCCGCCTGCGCGTGTGGGAACGCGGCGTCGGCGAAACCCAGGCCTGCGGAACGGGCGCCTGCGCCGCCGCGGTTGCCGCGATCCAGCAGGGCTGGATGGATTCGCCGCTGCATCTGGACCTCACCGGCGGCCGCCTGGCCATCGAGTGGGCAGGCCCCGGTCACCCGGTTATCATGACCGGCCCTGCCGTACGCGTGTACGAAGGCCAGATCCGTCTATGAACAAGAGCCAGCGATGAGCGAGAAAAACCAAGAGCCGCCTGTACTCGACGCCGCCGCGGTCGCCGCCTACCTGCGCGAGCATCCGGAATTCTTCGTCGACTTCGAGGAGCTGATTCCGGAGCTGCGCATCCCGCATTCGCGGGGCGAGGCGGTGTCGCTGGTGGAGCGCCAGGTCAAGCTGCTGCGCGAGCGCAACATCGAGATGCGCCATCGCTTGTCGCAGCTGATGGATGTCGCCCGCGACAACGACCGGCTGTTCGACAAGACCCGCCGCCTGGTGCTCGACCTGCTCGACGCCGGCAGCCTGGAAGAAGTGGTCAGCGCCGTCGAAGACAGCCTGCGTCACGAGTTCCAGGTGCCCTTCGTCAGTCTGATCCTGTTCAGCGAAACGCCGCTGGGCGTTGGCCGCTCGGTGAGCGTCGCCGAAGCGCACCAGGCGGTCGGCGGCCTGCTTAGCGGCAGCAAGACCCTCTGCGGCGTGCTGCGCAGCCACGAGCTGGCCTTCCTCTTCGGCGACGAAGACCGCGAGAAGGTCGGTTCCGCCGCGGTGGTCGCGCTCAACCATCAGGGCCTGCACGGCCTGCTCGCGGTCGGCAGCCCCGATCCGCAGCACTACAAGAGCTCGCTGGGTACACTGTTCCTCAGCTACCTAGGCGAAGTGCTGTCTCGCGTGCTGCCGGGATTTTCGGCGCCGCTGCGCTCGGTGCGCTGAGTCGCCCGGCACGGCGCTCCGCTGGATGCGAACACGCCTGACCGGAGCCCCATGCAGAACGATCTCGACGCCTACCTGGAGCACCTACGCAGCGAACGCCAGGTCTCGCCACACACGCTGGAAGGCTATCGCCGCGATCTCGGCAAACTGCTCGCCTTCGCTGAAGAGGAGCAACTGGCCGACTGGCAGTCGCTGGATACGCGCCGCCTGCGTCGCCTGGTCGCCCAGCTGAACCAGCGCGGACAGTCGAGCCCGAGCCTGGCACGACTGCTCTCGGCGACGCGTGGGTTGTATCGCTACCTGATCCGCGAAGGTCGCTCCAACCACGATCCCGCCGCGGGCCTCAGCCCGCCGAAAGCGCAGAAGCGCCTGCCACGCACGCTGGACGCCGATCGCGCCCAACAGTTGCTGGATGGCGCGGTGGAGGACGACTTCCTCGCCCGCCGCGATCACGCCATGCTCGAGCTGTTCTACTCATCCGGACTGCGACTATCGGAGCTGGCCGGCCTCGACCTCGACGGCCTCGACCTGTCGGCCGGTCTGGTCCGCGTACACGGCAAGGGCAACAAGGTCCGCGAGCTGCCCGTCGGTCGCTACGCGCGCCAAGCGCTGGACACCTGGCTCGGCCTGCGCGCCCTGGCCAATCCGGCGGACCGCGCGGTATTCGTCAGCCGCCAGGGACAGCGCCTGGGCGCGCGCGCGATCCGCCAGCGCGTACATCTGGCCGGCGTGCGCGAACTGGGTCAGCACGTGCATCCGCACATGCTGCGCCACTCGTTCGCCAGCCACATGCTGGAGTCGTCGCAGGACCTGCGTGCGGTGCAGGAGCTGCTCGGCCACGCCGACATCGCGACCACGCAGATCTACACGCACCTGGACTTCCAGCACCTGTCGAAGGTCTACGACAGTGCCCACCCGCGGGCGAAGAGGCGCAGCGAACCCGAATGAGCATCCAACTGGTCACCTTCGATCTCGACGACACCCTGTGGGACAACCGCCCGGTGATCGTCGCTGCCGAGCGCAGCATGCGCGACTGGCTCAACCTCCACGCGCCGCGCCTGGGCGCGTTGCCGGTCGATCATCTGTGGGGCATCCGCTCGCGCCTGGTGGAAGCCGAACCCGGCCTCAGGTACCGCCTCAGCGAACTGCGCCGGCGCACACTCTTCCATGCGCTGGCGGAACTGGGCCACGGCGAAGGCGAGGCACGCGCACTCGCCGAGGGCGCGTTCCAGACCATGCTCGACGCCCGCCACCAGATCACCTTCTTTCCGGACACCCTCGCCACCCTGGAGCAACTCGCGGGACGCTATGCGCTGGCGGTGATCACCAACGGCAACGCCGACGTCCGTCGCCTGGGCCTGGCCGACTACTTCCGCTTCGCCCTCTGCGCCGAGGAACTCGGCGTCGGCAAGCCCGATCCGCATCCGTTCCAGGAAGCGCTGCGCCGCGCCGATGCGCAGGCCGAGCGTGCCGTGCATGTCGGCGACCATCCCGGCGACGACATTCTCGGTGCCCAGGCGGCGGGGATGCGCGCAGTCTGGTACAACCCGCTCGGCAACGCCTGGGAACAACCGGGCGCCCCGGATGCGCAGATTCGCAGCCTGACCGAGCTGCCGGCGCTGCTGGACGCCTGGAACCGCGACTGAGCCGAACGCCAGCCATGAAAAAGCCCGCGACATGGCGGGCTTTTTCATCGGCGGGACAGCCTCAGATGGGGCGGCTTCCGTACTTGCTGTCGGGCTTCTTGGGCGGATCGGCGACCACGTTGGGCTCTACTTCCTGCACCTTGCCACCGCGCGCGAGGAACTCTTCCATGGCTCTGGCCAGGGCGTCACGCTCCTTCTGCTTGGCTTCGACGCTGGGCAGCTCTTCGGGCTCGACGGCTGCCTTGGCCTTCTTGCCGGCCGGGGCAGGGGTCTCGCTCTCGCTGTCTTCGCTATCGACGTCTTCGGCAGCGGCGAGCTCCTCGCCTTCGTCCTCGTCGGTTCCTTCCAGTTCGTCCTGTTCCAGTTCTTCGTCGCTCATGTTCGACCTCACGCTCGCGATAAGCAGGTTGTTATGGTCCCGCCGCTACACTGCGCGACAGGAAAAAATCAGCAAACTTCGCCATGCAGGGTAGCGATCAACCGCCGTGCACCGCCCTGGTCGCGGTGCTCACCGAGGTAGACACCTTGCCAGGTCCCCAGCGCCAACTCACCCGACGCTATCGGCAGACTCAGCTGGCAGCCCAGCAGGCTCGCCTTGAAGTGCGCCGGCAGATCGTCGGGGCCTTCGTAATCGTGTTCATAGCCGTCGGCCCCCTGCGGCACTAAACGGTTGAAGAACCGCTCGAAGTCGCGACGCACCGCAGCGTCGGCATTCTCATTGACACTCAACGACGCCGACGTGTGCTGCAGCCACAGGTGTAACAGACCAACCCGATAACGGGACAGTTCCGGCAGAAAGCTCAGCACTTCGTCGGTTATCAGGTGGAAACCACGCGGACGCGCCCGCAAGGTGATCGATCGCTGCAGCCACATCTGGCGTTCTCCCCTTTTGGCGGGCGCATTCTAGCGCGACGCCGGAAAAAACAAAGGCCAGCCAGGGCCTCAATTTAGCCGGGGGTGGCGACTTTCGCCGCACGCTGCGATCTCTGTATAGCAAGGCGGAGGCCGTTTCGCAGGCAAAAAAAAAGCCCGGCGAACCGGGCTTTTCCTGGTGGAGCGTATTACAGGTTGTAGCCGCGCTCGTTGTGCTCGGCGAGGTCGAGGCCAACGGTCTCGGTCTCGTCGCTGACACGCAGGCCGATGACCAGATCGAGAACCTTGAGGATCACGAAGGTCACGATGCCGGTGTAGACAACGGTGAAGGCAACGCCTTTGAACTGGATGAACAGCTGAGCGGCGATGTCTTCCACGGTGCCGAAGCCACCCAGAGCCGGAGCGGCGAAGACGCCGGTCAGCAGAGCGCCGATGATGCCGCCGATGCCGTGCACGCCGAAGGCGTCCAGGGAGTCGTCGTAGCCCAGTTTGCGTTTCAGGCTGGTGGCGCAGAAGAAGCAGATCACGCCGGCGACCAGACCGATCACCAGGGCGCCCATCGGGCCGACAGTGCCGGCGGCCGGGGTGATGGCGACCAGACCGGCAACCACACCGGAAGCGATGCCCAGGGCGCTCGGCTTACCGTGGGTCAGCCACTCGGCGAACATCCAGCCCAGGGCAGCGGCGGCGGTAGCGATCTGGGTGACCAGCATGGCCATGCCCGCGGTGCCGTTGGCAGCTACAGCGGAGCCGGCGTTGAAGCCGAACCAGCCGATCCAGAGCATGGCGGCGCCGACCAGGGTGTAGCCCAGGTTGTGCGGAGCCATCGGAGTGGACGGGTAGCCTTTACGCTTGCCGAGCACGATGCAGGCAACCAGACCGGCGATACCGGCGTTGATGTGCACTACGGTGCCGCCCGCGAAGTCCAGCACGCCCCAGTCCCACAGCAGACCACCGTTGCCGCTCCACACCATGTGGGCGATCGGTGCGTACACCAGGGTGAACCACACGACCATGAAGATCAGCATGGCGGAGAACTTCATGCGCTCGGCGAAGGCGCCGACGATGAGGGCCGGGGTGATGATCGCGAAGGTCATCTGGAAGGTGATGAAAACGCTTTCCGGGAAGGCCGAGGTCAGGCTGTCGACGGTCAGGCCGCTGAGGAAGACGCGCGACAGGCCACCCACGAAGGAGTTGAAGTTGACGACGCCCTGCTCCATACCGGTGGTATCGAACGCCAGGCTATAGCCATAGACAACCCAGACGATGCTGATCAGGCCAGTGATGGCGAAGCACTGCATCATTACCGAGAGAATGTTTTTCGAACGCACCATGCCGCCGTAGAACAGCGCCAGGCCAGGGATGGTCATGAACAGCACGAGAGCCGTGGCAGTCAGCATCCAGGCGGTATCGCCAGAGTTCAGGGTAACTTCCTGAGCCATGGCCAAACCGGGGGTGAAAAGGGACAAAAGGGCTCCAAGCCCTGCGAACTGACGCAGAGTCATCTGTATATCTCCTGGGTCGGGGTCGGGGGCTTAAATCGCGTCTGTGCCGGTCTCGCCGGTACGGATACGGATAGCCTGTTCGAGGTTCACCACGAAAATCTTGCCGTCGCCGATCTTCCCGGTGTTGGCGGCCTTGGTGATGGCTTCGATGACGCGGTCCAGCTGATCGTCAGCGATGGCTACGTCGATCTTCACCTTGGGCAGAAAGTCGACGACGTATTCGGCGCCGCGATACAGCTCGGTGTGACCTTTCTGGCGACCGAAGCCTTTGACTTCAGTGACCGTGATGCCCTGCACGCCGATCTCCGACAGCGACTCGCGCACGTCGTCCAGCTTGAACGGTTTGATGATGGCAGTGACTAGCTTCATAACTATCTCCCGTGTAAATGACTTGCCCCAGGAACAGATGACCTGAACCAAGTCTATGCGCAGTGTCTGGCTTTGTAACGCGTCGCGGCCCTGGCTCGGCCGCGCCGACATCAACCTACCGTTCCCGACGAAGCATTCTCCCCCGCTTCGCCTAACGCACCGGAACTGCATCGGTGCACGCGTCACAGGCAGCTAAGCAGAAAGCTTGCCATCTACGGCGATAGACGGTTTTTGGGGGCTCGCGGGCAGATCGATCACCAATCGAGCCAGCCAAATCGTCAATGCGCACCAAAACGGAGCATACCCTACAGAGCGCATGCGCGATAAACGTGCGCTTATGCCTCAAGGCCGGGAATTTCCGGCGCCATGCTAGACTCCGCCGCCACTGTCACCGGAATTAGCCCATGTTGCCGCCCAAAGCCCTGCTCGATGCCCTCAGCACTCACGCTTCGCGACTGTTCAATGGCGAGCGCCCCGTTCAGCGCGAAGAATTCGAATCGCAGCTCAAGGCGTTGCTGCAAAGCACCTTCAGCAAGCTCGACCTGGTCAGCCGCGACGAATTCGACGGCCAGATGATCGTGCTCGCACGCACCCGCGCTCGCCTCGAAGCCCTGGAAAGCAAGGTTCTTGAACTCGAAGAACGCCTGGCGAAAGAGTCCCCTCCCGCCGTCGAGTGAATCGCGCTCGGCGAGCGGCATGTCATCAAGGAGTGATGCATGTCCCTGGCCATCGTCCACAGCCGCGCCCAGGTCGGCGTGGAAGCCCCGCCCGTCACCGTCGAGGCGCACCTGGCGAACGGCCTGCCGTCCCTGGCGCTGGTGGGCCTGCCGGAAACCGCGGTGAAGGAAAGCAAGGACCGCGTGCGCAGCGCCATCCTGAACTCGGGCTTCGACTTTCCACCCCGCAGAATCACCCTGAACCTGGCTCCGGCCGACCTGCCCAAGGACGGCGGCCGCTTCGACCTGGCCATCGCGCTGGGCATCCTCGCCGCCAGCGGACAACTGCCGGTGGAAAGCCTGGCCAACTGCGAATGTCTCGGCGAACTGGCACTTTCCGGCGCAGTACGGCCGGTGCAGGGCGTGTTGCCCGCCGCGCTGGCCGCCCGCGCGGCCGGACGCGCCCTGGTCGTGGCGAAGGCCAACGCCGAGGAAGCCAGCCTGGCGTCCGGGCTGGTGGTCTTCGCCGCCGACCATCTGCTGGAACTGGCCGCCCATTTCAGCGCGAAGACTCCGCTGGCGCCGTTCCAGGCGCAGGGTCTGCTGCGCCGCCTGCTGCCCTACCCCGACCTTGCGGACGTACAGGGGCAGATCGCCGCCAAGCGCGCGCTGCTGGTCGCCGCAGCCGGATCGCACAACCTGCTGCTCAGTGGCCCGCCGGGCACCGGCAAGACCCTGCTGGCCAGCCGTTTGCCGGGACTGCTGCCCGCGCTGGACGAGCGCGAGGCACTGGAAGTCGCCGCCATCCACTCCGTGGCCAGCCACACACCGCTGGAAGCCTGGCCGCAGCGCCCCTTTCGGCATCCGCACCATAGCGCTTCGGCACCGGCGCTGGTCGGCGGCGGCAGTCGCCCGCGCCCCGGCGAAATCACCCTGGCTCACCAGGGCGTCCTGTTTCTCGACGAACTGCCGGAGTTCGACCGCAAGGTCCTGGAAGTCCTCCGGGAGCCCCTGGAAAGTGGCGAAATCGTCATTGCCCGGGCCAACGACAAGGTGCGCTTTCCCGCACGCTTCCAGCTCGTCGCGGCGATGAATCCCTGCCCGTGCGGCTACCTCGGCGACCCCAGCGCACGTTGCCGTTGCTCCTCCGAGCAGATCCAGCGCTATCGCGGCAAGCTGTCCGGGCCGCTGCTCGACCGCATCGATCTGCACGTCGCCGTGCTGCGCGAGCCGATGGCCCTGGATACCGCCCCGCGACACGGCATGGGCAGCCACGAGGCGGCGGCCATCGTCGCCGCGGCGCGCCAGCGGCAACTGCGGCGCCAGGGCATGGCCAACGCGTTCCTCGACCTGCAGGGGCTGCGGGAGCATTGCCTGCTGAGCGCGGAGGACCGCCTCTGGCTGGAAACCGCCTGCGAGCGTCTCGGCCTGTCGTTGCGGGCGGCGCACCGGGTACTGAAGGTAGCGAGGACCCTGGCGGACCTCGAAGACGTCTCGACCCTCGACCGCGCGCACCTCGCCGAAGCCCTGCAGTACCGCGCCAGCGGCCTGGCTTAGGACGGCTGCTGCGGGTTGGCCTGGCGCGGACCGCCCGAGAGCAGCTGGACGAGATGCTGCAGCGCCAGCGGCCGGCTGATCAGGTAGCCCTGCACCTGGTCGCAGCCGAAGCGCGCCAGCAGCGCCAGTTGCTCGGCGCTTTCCACCCCCTCGGCGACCACGTCCAGACCGAGGTTGTGCGCCAGATCGATCATCGCCCGCACCAGCCGATAGCTTTCCGCCTTGTCATTCATGCCGCCGACGAAACTCTTGTCGATCTTCAGCAACGCGATCGGCAACCGGTCGAGGTGAACGAAGGAGGAAAACCCGGTACCGAAGTCATCCAGGGAGAAGCGCACGCCGAGCTTGCGCAGTGCCTGCATGGTCTGGCGCACCTGGTCGCTGCGGCGCATCACCGCCGTCTCGGTGAGCTCGAACTCCAGCCAGCGCGCGTCCACCTGGTTTTCCTCGATCAGCCGGCTCAGGGTCGGCAGCAACTGGCTGTCCTGGAACTGGCGGAACGACAGGTTGACCGCCATGTGCAGCGCCGGCAGCCCCTTCGCACGCAGGTCCTGCATGTCGCGCAGCGCGCGGGAGATCACCCAGTAGCCGAGCGGCACGATCAGGCCGCTCTCCTCGGCCAGTGGAACGAACTCGCTCGGCGCCAGCAGCCCCCGGCGCGGATGCTGCCAGCGCACCAGCGCCTCGACGCCGAGGAAGCGCCCGGATTGCAGGCACAGCCGCGGCTGGTAATGCAGCACCAGCTCGTCGCGGCGCAGCGCCCGGCGCAGCTCGCCTTCCAGCCGGGCGCGGGTACGGGCACTGTGGTTGATGCGCTCGTCGTAGAGATGGAAGGTGCAGCCCTGGGCGTTCTTGGCCTGCTGCATGGCGATGTGGGCGTGCCACATCAGCGGGTCGATCGCGCCGCCATTGGCGTGCGCCAGGCCCAGGCTGCAGCCGATCAACAGGCTTTCGCCCTCCAGCCAGTAAGGCTCTTCCAGGGCCTCGACGACCCGCGCGGCGAGCCGCTCGGCGCGGCGGAAGTCGTTGGAGGTATCGATCAGCAGGGCGAATTCGTCGCTACCCAGGCGTGCCAGGCGATCGCTCTCGCCGAGCTGGTCCTTCATCCGCGCGACCACTTGCAGGATCAGCCTGTCGCCGGCCTCGTAACCGAGGCTGTCGTTGACCGCGCGAAAGTTGTCCAGGTCCAGGTGCCCGAGGGCGAAGCCACGGCCCTCCTGCTCGGCCATGCGCGCACTCAGCAGCGCCTGGAAACCCTGGCGGTTGGCGATGCCAGTGAGCGGGTCCAGCTCGCCGAAACGGCGACGCAGGCTGCGCTCGGCGACATAACGCAGGCAGCGGCGCAGCGTCGCCGGACTGGTGTCGTCGTACACCAGCCAGTCGCTGACGCTGGGCGGCACGCTTTCCGGTTCCGCCTCCAGCAGCATCACGATGGGCACCGTGCTGGCGCCGGCCGCAGGCAACTGGTCCGGCGTGCAGAGCAGCAGGCAGTCGTCGTCGAGCAGTTCCGCCACGCCTTCCCAAGACGGCGCGCTGACCAGTTGCGGCGCATTGTCGAGGGTCGTCAGCCGGTCGCGCAGCAGCCCGACCCAGGACGGATCGTCGCCAAGAAGAATCAAACGCGAGGGTTGCACTAGCGCGGGCACGCGACCTCCCCAGGCCATGACAGTGTTCGCCGGAGCCTCCCTCACCACTACGACGGTGGCCAGGCTGCGGATCGCGGCCTCGCATCACCGCGCGAGGGGCTCAACCCGTGCTGCCTGGCACTGTTCGGGAGTCGTTTTTCTGGCGGTCTTCCCTGACCCGGCCGGGCGCGAAATCGTCGACGGCCATTTGACAATTCACCCGTAGCCTACTGGAGCAGGCGAAATAACCAAGCCGTGGCACGCTGCCATCAGCGCAACGGCGCGAGCCAGCGGCCCAGTGCCTGCTAGAATGCCGCCCCTTCTCCTGAGCGAAACGCGACGACCATGTCCCGACTCAATCCCCGGCAGCAGGAAGCCGTGAACTACGTCGGCGGCCCACTCCTGGTGCTCGCCGGCGCCGGCTCCGGCAAGACCAGCGTGATCACCCGCAAGATCGCCTACCTGATCCAGAAATGCGGCATCCAGGCCCGCCACATCGTCGCCATGACCTTCACCAACAAAGCGGCGCGCGAGATGAAGGAGCGCGTCGGCACGCTGCTGCGCGGCAGCGAGGGCAAGGGGCTGACGGTCTCGACCTTCCACAATCTGGGCATGAACATCATCCGCAAGGAGTACGCGCACCTGGGCTACAAGCCGGGCTTCTCGATCTTCGACGATGGCGACATCAAGGCGCTGCTCACCGACATCATGCAGAAGGAATACGCCGGCGATGACGGCGCCGACGAGATCAAGAACCTCATCGACAGCTGGAAGAACGAGCTGATCCTGCCCGACGAGGCCCTGGCCAACGCGCGCAACCCCAAGGAACAGACCGCCGCCATCGTTTACCTGCACTACCAGCGCACGCTCAAGGCGTACAACGCGGTGGACTTCAACGACCTGATCCTGCTGCCGGTGAAGCTGTTCCAGGAGCACAAGGACATCCTGGAAAAGTGGCAGAACCGCATCCGCTACCTGCTGGTGGACGAGTACCAGGACACCAACTCCAGCCAGTACCTGCTGGTGAAGCTGCTGGTGGGCATGCGCAACCAGATCACCGTGGTCGGCGACGATGACCAGTCAATCTACGCCTGGCGCGGCGCGCGCCCGGAAAACCTGATGCTGCTGAAAGAGGATTACCCGTCGCTGAAGGTGGTGATGCTGGAGCAGAACTACCGCTCCACCAGCCGCATCCTCAAGTGCGCCAACACCCTGATCGCCAACAACCCCCATGCCTTCGAGAAACAGCTGTGGAGCGAGATGGGCATGGGCGACGAGATCCGCGTGATCCGCACCCGCAACGAAGACGCCGAGTGCGAGCGCGTGGCCCTGGAAATCCTCACCGAGCACCTGCGCACCGAGCGCCCGTACAGCGATTTCGCCATCCTCTACCGCGGCAACTACCAGGCCAAACTGATGGAGCTGAAGCTGCAGCACCACCAGATTCCCTATCGCCTGTCCGGCGGCACCAGCTTTTTCGCCCGCCAGGAGGTGAAGGACCTGATGAGTTACTTCCGCCTGCTGGTCAATCCGGACGACGACAACGCCTTCCTCCGGGTGATCAACGTGCCGCGCCGCGAGATCGGCTCGACCACCCTGGAAAAGCTCGGCAACTACGCCACCGAACGCAAGATCAGCATGTACGCCGCCAGCGACGAGATCGGCCTCGGCGAACACCTCGACAGCCGCTACACCGAGCGTCTCTCGCGCTTCAAACGCTACATGGACAAGCTCCGCCAGCAGTGCTCGCAGGACGATCCCATCGCCGCGCTGCGCAGCATGGTGATGGACATCGACTACGAGCAGTGGCTGCGCCAGAACGCCTCCAGCGACAAGGTTGCCGAGGCGCGCATGGGCAACGTCTGGTTCCTCGTCGATGCGCTGAAGAACACGCTGGAGAAGGATGAAGACGGCGAGATGACCATCGAGGAGGCCATCGGCAAGCTGGTCCTGCGCGACATGCTCGAGCGCCAGCAGGAAGAGGAAGAAGGCGCCGAGGGCGTGCAGATGATGACGATCCACGCGTCCAAGGGGCTGGAGTTTCCTTCGGTGTACATCCTCGGCGTGGAGGAGGAAATCCTTCCGCACCGCTCCAGCATCGAAGCCGACACCATCGAGGAAGAGCGCCGCCTGGCGTACGTCGGCATCACCCGCGCCAAGCGCAACCTGACCATGACCTTCGCCGCCAAGCGCAAGCAGTACGGCGAGATCATCGAGTGCTCGCCGAGCCGGTTCCTCGACGAATTGCCGCCCGAGGACCTGATCTGGGAAGGCCAGGAAGACGCGCCGGTGGAAGTGAAGGCCGCGCGGGGCAACGACGCCCTGGCGGCGATGCGCTCGATGCTCAAGCGCTAACGGTCCATAGATAACGCTGCTTGGCGCCATCGACAAAAGTGATGAGTAACCACAGCGCGGGTGTGGTCTAGTTGAACCCAAGGTTTCAACGCCGCCACCGCGCGGAGATCGTTATTTTTCGAGGAGAGCACCATGGCCACTGCAAGCGCCAAGCAGGAACTGAAAACCGTCAACAGCGTCCGCGACGAGGCCGCGAAAGGCCCGGACGCCGGCATCGGCAACGCCGTCGAGATCGGCAAGGCCCTCACCGTGCTGGTGTCCGACATGTTCGCGCTGTACCTCAAGACCAAGAACTTCCACTGGCACGTCAGCGGGCCGCACTTCCGCGAGTACCACCTGCTGCTGGACGACCAGGCCGCGCAGATCTTCGCCATCATCGATCCGATCGCCGAACGTGCACGCAAGATCGGCCAGCCGACCCTGCGCTCGGTGGAGCAGGTGGTCGCCAGCAAGCGCCTGCAGAGCAGCGAAGTGGAGAACCTCAGCGCCGAGCAGATGCTCAGCGAGCTGCACGCCGACAACCAGGCCCTGGCCGCCTACATGCGCAGCACCCACACGCTGACCAGCGACGCCAACGACGTGGCCACCACCAGCCTGCTGGAAGAGTGGATCGACCAGGCCGAAGAGCGCGCCTGGTTCCTCGGCGAAACCCTGCGCAACCGCTGATTCCGGCTCGCGCCACGAACGAACGCCCCGCCTTTTCGGCGGGGCTTTTTTTTGCGCCGGAACGCCGTTCCGCCTGGCGATCACCGCCGGTCGCGCAACTTTCGCCCTGCGCCGGGCATCGAACCCGGACAGGCGCGCCATCCCGAGCGCCGACCACGCAGAGGGACCTCGCCCATCATGCAGATCACCCTGGTGCGCCACGGTCGCCCGAACTACTCCGGCGCCGAACGCTGTACGCCCCGCGAAATGAAGACCTGGATCGAAGGCTACAACCGCGCGCCGGTGGTGTGCTCCGAAGTGCCGCAATCGCTGATCGACCAGGCGAAACGCACCGAGGTGTTCGCCTGCAGCTCGATCTCGCGCTGCGTGGAATCGCGCACCCGCATCGCCGGCGGATGCACCGACGAGGTCGACGAGGTGTTCGCCGAAGCGCACCTGCCCTACCCCGACTGGAACGGGCCGAAGCTGCCGGTGAAGGTCTGGCGGATACTGTTCCGCGGCGCCTGGTTCCTCGGTTTCTCCCGGCACACCGAATCGATCCGGGTGTCGCGCAAGCGCGCCCGCAAAGCCGCCGACCGTCTCATCGAACTGGCCAGGATCCACGGCAGCGTGATGCTCGTCGGCCACGGCATCATGAACGTGCTGATCTCCGCCGAGCTGCGCAAGCGCGGCTGGTCCGGCCCGCTCAACCTGATCCTCAAGGATTACTGGCAGCCCTGCACGTACCGCAAGGCACGCTGAGCGCGGCTGCGGAGACCCCGGCGACGCCCGATTTCCCGAGGCGCACGACCGGGGTTCAGCCCTTTTCCGTCAGAACCAGAAGCGCAGGCCGGCGACCAGGCGCGAGTCGCTGCGCGCCTCGTCCCGATCCTCCCCGAGCGACGCGGTTTCGCCGAAGCGGCGGGTCCACTCGAGGCCGACATAGGGCGCGAACTGCGGCGTGACCTCGTAGCGCAGGCGCAAGCCGAAACGACCCTCGGCGAGGCCGCTGCCGATCGCCCTGGCGCGGTCGTCCCTGCCGTAGGCGTCCAGCTCCAGTTGCGGCGCCAACACCAGCTTCTGGCTCAGTTGCAGCTCGCGCTCGACCTCCAGCCGCGCCGCACTGCGGCCGTTCGGCCCCAGGTAGGCGCTGGCCTGCACCTCGAACCACCAGGGCGTGGTGCCGGCGATGCCGAAGGCCAGCCATTGCCGGTCGGGATCGCTGCCGAAGTCCTGGCGTACACCCAGGCGGCTGTCCCAGAAGGCCGCGACGGCATGCGACCAGAGCAGCTCCGCGCGCCCTTCGCTCTCGCCGCCGACACGCTCACCCTCGCTCTGCAGCCAGAGCTTGTCGGTATCGCCGCCCCACCAGGCGTCCGCGTCCCAGGCCAGGCCGTGGTCATCGCGCCCGTCCCGGTACTCGAGCCGCTCGAACAGCACCTGATGGGCCAGCGACTCGCCGTGGCGGTGCTGGTCATGACTGGCCGGCATCGGCATCGGCGGCGCCTGCTCTTCGCGCGGCAGGATGCGGTTGGCGTCTCCCGCGTCGCCCGTCGGCGCCGGCATGCCGTGGTCCATCATCCCCATGCCATGCATGTCGTGCGTCATGCCGGACATTTCCTCGGCCTGCAGCGCCGGAGCGAGCGCCAGCGCGGCGATCATCAGTAAACGCCTCATGCGACCACCACCTTGCGGAACATGCCCGCTTCCATGTGATACAGCAGGTGGCAATGGAACGCCCATTCGCCGGGCGCATCGGCGCTGACCAGCAGCGCTACCTGCTTGCCCGGCTGGACGTTGACGGTGTGCTTGCGCAGCAGCACGCCGCTCGCCTCGTTCTCCACCTCGAAGAACATCCCGTGCAGGTGGATCGGGTGATTCATCATGGTGTCGTTGATCAGCCGCAGGCGCAGGCGCTCGCCGTAACGCAGGGGGATCGGCTCGGCCTCGTTGTACTTCAGCCCGTCGAAGCCCCAGACGAAACGCTGCATGTTGCCGGTCAGGCGCAGCACCAGATCGCGCGCCGGCGGTCGAGGATCGAGTCCACCGCCCAGGCTGCTCAGGTCGGCGTAGGTCAGCACGCGACGGCCGTTGCCGCGCAGCCGCGGGCCGGGATCGTCCAGCGCGTCGGACGGATTGGCGACGCGCATGTCGACCTGCGCCGAGGTCGGCAAGGGCGCGCTGGCGGGCATGGCGGCGTGATCCATCCCGGCCATCGATCCATGATCCATCCCCGCCATTGCCATGTGTTCCATGCCGGCCATGGTTCCCTCGCCGTGGCCCATGTCGCGCATGTCCAGCCAGACCGGCGGATCGAGGCGCGGCACCGCCGCCTGCATGCCGGCCACCGGCGCCAGGGTCGCGCGGGCGTAGCCGCTGCGGTCCATGGACTGGCAGAAGATGCTGTAGGCCTGCGCGTCCGGCATGCGCACCAGCACGTCGTAGGTCTCACCGGGGGCGATGCGGAACTCGTCCACCGTCACCTCGGCGACCGCCTGGCCGTCGGTGGCGACCACCGTCAGCGGCAGGCCGGGAATCCGCACGTCGAAGTAGGTCGAGGTGCCGGCGTTGATGAAGCGCAGGCGCACCCGCTCGCCGGGTTCGGCGATGGCCGTCCAGTTGGCTGCCGGCGTGGCGCCGTTGACCAGGTAGGTGTAGGTAGCGCCGGACACGTCCTGCAGGTCGGTGGGGCTCATGCGCATGCGGTTCCACATCGCGCGCCTGTCCCAGGCGGCGGCCAGCCCGAGGTTTTCGACGTCGCGGGCGAACTGCGCCACGCTGGGCTTGGCGCGGGCGAAGTATTCGCTGTCCGCCTTCAGCCGGCCGAAGATGCGCATCGGGTCCTCGTCGGTCCAGTCGCTGAGCATCAGCGTGTAGTCGCGCTCCACCGCCAGCGGCTCGCCGTGTTCGGGCTCGACCAGCAGCGCGCCGTACAGCCCGGTCTGCTCCTGAAAGCCGCTGTGGCCGTGATACCAGTAGGTGCCGGCCTGCAGCACACGGAAGCGGTAGGTGAAGGTTTCCCCCGGCGCGATGCCGGCGAAGCTGATGCCGGGCACGCCGTCCATGTCGGCCGGCAGGAGGATGCCGTGCCAGTGGATCGAACTGGGTACGGCGAGGCGGTTGGTCACCCGCAGGCTGACCTCCTCGCCCTGGCGCCAGCGCAGGGTCGGCGCCGGCAGCGAGCCGTTCACCGTGGTGGCGAGCGCCGCGCGGCCGGTGTAGTTGACCGCCTGCTCGGCGATCTCCAGTTCGAAGCGATTACCCGAGAGTTGCCGCGGCGAAGGCGCGACGGCCTGCGCCAGTGCGCCCTGCGGCCAGCCGCCGGCGAGCGCCAGTGCGCCACCGGCGCCCAGCCCCTGGACGAAACGGCGCCGCGAAAGCGCCGGAAAGGATGCGTTCATCTGTGAAATCCTGATCGGGCGGAACAGGCGCGGTCGCGCAAGGACGACGGCGGCTGTCCGCGAAAGTCGAAAGAGAAGGAAGACGCGCGATCAGGCGAGGGAGCGCGGCGGGCGCCGCAAGGGGTCGGGAACGATGCTTCGGTAACGCTCGGGATCACCGAGCAGGGGCGCGGCGTGTACGGGCGCGGCGCCGGGCTCCATCAGGCTGGAGGCCAACGGCAGGGCGACGCAGGCCAGGCAACAGAGACCGAGGTCGTGGTCCATGCTGGCGGACGAGCTGTCGCAGGAGGCAGCCATCGCGGCATGCGCCGAGGCCGTCATCAGGCCGCCGTCATGGCTGGTCATCGGCATCTGCGTGCAGTCGATCATCGCCGACGCCGCCATCCCCCGCCCCGCCGTGGTGGCGAGCAGCAGCAACATGAGCAGGATGTGCAACGGACGATTCATCGGGGCGATCCGCGTGGGCGTGGTCGGATTCTAACCGAGCCAAAGGCGAAGAACAGCGGCGCGACACGCCTGCTTGACCCATTGCAAGGTTTCCGCCCGGCGGCCGGTGGAATTGACGGGCATACCGAGCCGTTTTGCGGGAGAATGCGCGGCTTTCCTTGGGGTCGCAGGGGGCCGCGTTCGTGGAACTGTTGAAAGAGAAAATTCGCACCGAAGGCATCGTGCTGTCGGAGCAGGTGCTGAAGGTCGACGCCTTCCTCAACCACCAGATCGATCCGCGGCTGATGCAGCAGATCGGCCACGCCTTCGCCGAGCGTTTCCGCGATCAGGGCATCACCAAGATCGTCACCATCGAGGCCTCGGGCATCGCGCCAGCGGTGATGGCCGGCCTGGAGCTCGGCGTGCCGGTGATCTTCGCACGCAAGTACCAGTCGCTGACCCTGCGGGAGAACCTGTACATCTCGAAGGTGTTCTCCTTCACCAAGCAGACCGAAAGCACCATCGCCATCTCCGCCAAGCACCTGCACGCCAATGACCACGTGCTGGTGATCGACGACTTCCTCGCCAACGGCCACGCCGCCAAGGCCCTGCTCGACCTGATCGGCCAGGCCGGCGCCAGCGTCGCCGGGCTCGGCATCGTCATCGAGAAGTCCTTCCAGGAAGGCCGCAGCCTGCTGGAGAACGAGGGCTACCGCGTCGAGTCCCTGGCCCGGGTGAAATCGCTGAAAGACGGCAAGGTCACCTTCGTCGACTGACCGGCGCCGACGGCCGACTCAGTGCGGCGGTCGCCACAGCCCCACCAGCCGGCCCTGACTGCCGGCCACCGGATCGGTCAGTGGCGGTGCGACGCGGGCTATGCGCGCGCGGTGGGCGTCATGGGTCGCCGCGTCGGGGCGCTGCAGGTCGAAGTCGCACTCCGGTGGATAGGCGCCGACCACCAGGAAATCCTCGCTGGCCTGCAGTCGGCAATGCCCGGTGCCGGCCGGCAGCACCAGCGCGTCGCCGGCGCGCACCTCCACCTCGGTTCCCGACTCGCCGCCCAGCAGCAGGCGCGCCCAGCCGCTCGCCACACCCAGCGCCTCGTGGGTGTCGGCGTGGTAATGCTGATAGTCGAACACGCTCGCGCGCCAGCGCGGCGGCCACAGGTGACTGGCGAACAGCCCCTCGAAGCGCTCGGCCAGCGCGTCCTGACCGAGCGGCAACCGACGGTAGATGAGCACCGGCAACGGGCTGTTCGGCGTGCGTCCGTCGCTGGCGAAATGCAGGGTCTCCGGTCTCGGCGCGGTGCTTGGCATCGCTCGGTCCTCAGTGTTGGGCGGTGGCCTTGAGGCCGGCCAGCACCAGTTTCTGGTAAAGCTGCTCGCGCAGGCCCTCGGGTTTTTCCAGCCCCATGCGCTCAAGGTGCGCGGCATAGGCGGCCGGCTCCGGCAGGTCGAACAGCGTGGCCATGCCCAGTTCGAGGATCTCGCTGAGCTTGAGCTTGCTCTTCAGCCAGCGCAGCGCGCGCAGCAGTGCCTGCTCCTCGGCCGTGAAATCGCAGCCCAGCGGGTATTCGGCGAACAGCCGCGGATGCTGCGACTGCACGTCGAGCAGTCGCCAGGGCGTGTTCTGCCGGTGGACCCAGTCCAGCTGGAAGTCCGCCGACAGCTTGCCGGCCTTCTGCGCCTGCTCGATCAGCGCGTCCTGGAACCGCGAGTCGGCGATGCGCAGCAGTGCCTTGATCACCTCCTCGTCGTTCTTGCCGCGCAGGTCGGCGATGCCGTACTCGGTGACGACGATGTCGCGCAGGTGGCGCGGAATGGTCGTGTGGCCGTACTGCCAGACGATGTTCGAACTGGCCTCGCCGCCCGACTCGCGCCAGGCGCGCAGCATCAGGATCGAGCGCGCGCCCTCCAGCTCGTGGGCCTGGGCGAAGAAGTCGTACTGCCCGCCAACGCCGCTGAGCACGCGGCCGTCCTCCAGCTGGTCGGCCACGCCGGCGCCGAGCAGGGTCACGGTGAAGGCGCTGTTGATGAAGCGCGCATCGCGGCGCTGCAGGCGCTTGAGCTCCTCGTCGCCATACAGGCGGTTGATGAAGCCGATGCCGGTCATGCCGACCCGCTGGCGCTGCGCGTGGCTCATCTGCCGAAGGCGTTCGTAGAAGGCCTGCGGGCCAAGGAAGAAGCCACCGTGCACCAGCACGCCGGCAGCCTGCCCGAGGTATTCGCTCAGCGCCTGCTCGCTGGCGCGGTCGTTGAGATCGGCGCTGACCAGCCGCCCGTCCGGCAGGCGCACGCCGTCCCGCTCCAGACGGACCTCGCCGTCGAGCAGGCCGTGACGTTGCAACCAGAGCAGGCTGCGCGGCGTGATCCGCGCCGGTAGCCCGGCGGCGACCAGCGTACCCAGGCTGCGCGGCCTGCCGTGGGCATCCAGCGCGCCGAGGTTGGCCATCCGTTGCAGGCGCGCGTCGGCGTACACGGGGCGGCGCACCACGCCGGCCTCCATCAGCGCCAGCATCCCGAGCACGAACATCTCGCTGCAGCCATAGAGCCCTTCGGCGAACGGCGCCAGGCCACCCTCGCGCTCGATCAGTTCGCCCCAGCCCTGCGGCACGCGAAGCTCCTCGAGCACCGCCCGGTAGCCGGCGTTGTCGGCCTGGCGCGCCAGCAGCGCCGCACTCAGCGCATCGCCCATGGCGCCGATGCCGATCTGCAAGGTGCCGCCGTCGCGCACCAGCGTGCTGGCGTGCAGGCCGATGGCATGGTCCTGCAGGCTGACCGGCATGTTCGGCGTGGAGAACAGCGTGTCACGCTCGAGCGGCTCGATCAGCAGGTCGAACTCGTCCTCGGGCAACTCGGCGTCGCCGGGCATGTACGGCAGGTCGGCATGCACCTGGGCGACGCTGAGCAGGGTTTCGCCGGCCTCGCGGCGCCGCTTGAGCAGCGGCATCAGGTCGAGGGTGATGTCCGGGTTGCAGGACAGGCTCAGGCAATCCGGATCGTCGCGGCGGCGGGCCACCAATTGCGCCACCAGGTTGATGCCCTTGCGGTCGAGATCGCGCGCGACCTGGCTGTAGTTCAGACTGATGTAGCCGCGCTGCGCCTGCGGGCTGTCCAGCAGGCTGCCGGGCTGCAGGTAGAACTCCTCGATGTGGATGTTCGCCGGCAGCTCGCCGCGTTGCAGGTCCAGGCGATAGTCGAGCTCGGGATAATCGCCGAACACCCGTTCGACGAACGGCCCGAGCAGCCGCTGCTCGAGTTCGCTGTGGGCCTGCGGGCGGCCCAGCGACAATGCGGTGTAGATCGTCAGCTCGCGCTGCGGCGTTTGCTTGATGCGCTGGTAGAGCGCATTGGCGAATCGATTCGGCTTGCCCAGCCCCAGTGGCAGGCCCAGGCGAATGTGACCCTCGATGCGTGCCAGCACGGCATCGACGGCCTGTTCCAGCGTGCAGGAAGGCACCGGCGGACTCCTTGGCGAATGCGTCGGAGTTTGGACCCGCCCGGATGCCGCTTTGATCCCCGCGGCGTGCCGAAGCCGGGGAGGCGAATCGCAGGCATGAAAAAGCCGCCCGGAGGCGGCTCTTTCAGCGAAGACGTGCGATCAGAGACCGGACATCTTCTTGACGGCGCCACGCAGGTCGTCATCGGAGCAGGTTGCGCAGGTGCCTTTCGGCGGCATGGCGTTGATCCCGCTGATGGCCTTGGCCAGCAGACCGTCGAGGCCACCCTGTTCGTCGGCACGGGTTTTCCAGGCCGCGGCATCACCGATCTTCGGTGCACCGAGCACGCCAGCGCCATGGCAGGCGTTGCAATGCTTGGCAATCACGTCGTCGGGGCTCATGCCACCGCCGGAAGCCGACGCGGCAACGGCGGCGACGCCCTTGCATTCCTGGCCGCTCACGCATACTTCGCCAACCGGCTTGAGGCGTGCGGCAATCTCATCATTGGTCGCAGCCTGAGCGCTCATCGCCCACAGGGCCAGCGCGGCGGCATTCGCCACCAGCATCTTGTTTATCCAGTTCACCCTTACACCCTCATCGTGGCTAGAAACGCTCGCGGCCACGGTTTCGCGAGCGGGCGCCAGTATACCGATAAGCCCGCCCAGCCGAAACAACCCTGCGCCATGCATGGGCTTGCGGCATCGCGTCGCAGCCGTGGCCTCAGAAGTTGGCAGGGGTGGTGGCGCTGATCAGTCGCGCCGGCTTGTCGAAGGGGTTGCGGAAGCGGTGCGGCTTGTTGCTCTCGAAGTAGTAGCTGTCGCCGCTCTCGAGCACGAACAGCTCGCCGGAGACGGTCAGTTCGAGGCGCCCGTCGATCAGCATGCCGGCCTCTTCGCCGTCATGGTTGAGCATCTCCGCGCCGGTATCCGCCCCCGGCGGGTAGGTTTCGTCGAGGAAGGCGATGGCGCGGCTGGGATGCGCCTTGCCGATCAGCTTCATGGTCACGGCGCCGTCGGAGATGTCGAGCAGCTCGCTGGCACGGTAGACCACCTGGGTCTGGTTGTCCTGTTCGAAATCCAGGGAAAAGAACTCCACCAGCGACATCGGGATGCCGCCGAGCACTTTCTTCAAGGAGCTGATCGAGGGGCTGACGCTGTTCTTCTCGATCATCGAGATGGTGCTGTTGGTGACGCCCGCACGCTTGGCGAGTTCACGCTGAGAGAGGCCTTTGTGCTTGCGGATGGATTGCAGTCGAACACCGACGTCCAATGGTTGAACCCTCCTCGAGGGGATAGCTGCGGTCGAAGTGGGCCGTATCATCGCACAGCGTTCGGAATTTACAACGCTGCGATCAGGTTTCCCGCACAAAAGCGCCGCAGCCCAGGATTCCTGGGGCCTGCAGAGGGGCCTTCAGTGGCCCGAATGGACGCGCGGTACGCGCTTCAGGTTGCACATCAGCTGGTAGGGGATGGTTTCGGCCCGGGCGGCGACCTCGCTCACCGAAACGGATTTGCCCCAGAACTCCACCCGGCTGCCGAGCCCGGCCTGCGGCAGGTCCGTCAAATCGACGGTGAGCATGTCCATCGAGACGCGCCCGATGAGCCGGCTCGGCTGGCCGTCGATGCTCACCGGCGTGCCGCTCGGAGCGTGCCGCGGGTAACCGTCGGCATAGCCCATGGCGACCACCCCGACGCGCGTCGGGCGCTCGCTGACGAAGCGTGCGCCATAGCCCACCGGCTCGCCGGCGGGCAGCTCGCGCACGCAGATGATCTTCGATTCGAGGGTCATCACCGGCCGTAGCCGATCGACCAACGGGTGCGCCTCTTCGAAGGGCGTGGCGCCGTAGAGCATGATCCCCGGCCGCAGCCAGTCGCTCGGGCGCTGCTGGGGAAAGAGCTGCGGCCAGCCCAGCAGCGCCGGCGAGTTGCGCAGGCTGACTTCCGCGGCCAGCCCTTCGCGGGCCGTCTCGAACACCGCGAGCTGCTCCGCCGTGCGGCCGTGGTCCAGCTCATCGGCGCGGGCGAAGTGGGTCATCAGCACGACCTTGGCCACCTTGCCGCTGGCCAGCAGCCGCCGGTGGCCCTGCTGGAACTCCGCCGGATGCAGGCCGACGCGGTGCATGCCGCTGTCGAGCTTGAGCCAGACGCACAGCGGCCGGCTCAGCGCGGTGCGCTCGATAGCCTCGATCTGCCAGCTCGAATGCACCACGCACCACAGGTCGTGCTCGGCGATCAGCGCCAGTTCATCGGCCTCGAAGAAACCTTCCAGCAGCAGGATCGGCGCGCGGATACCGGCGGCGCGCAGCTCCAGCGCTTCCTCGATCATCGCCACGGCGAAACCGTCCGCCTCGTCGGCCAGCACCGCCGCGCATTCCAGCGCGCCGTGGCCGTAGGCATCCGCCTTGACCACGGCGAGGGCGCGCGCGCCGCCCACTTCGCGGGCCAGGCGGTAGTTGTGACGGAAGGCTTGCAGGTCGATCAGGGCACGGGCGGGGCGCATGGTTCGGGACTTCTGAAGGATTGAAGGAGGCCCGGCGCGCGGCCGGGCAGCGGTCAGGCCTGAGCGGCGATCACGCTCATTTCCACCCGCACACGCGGGTCGTAGAGCGCGGCCTCGACGCAGGCGCGGGCTGGCGTGGCGCCCTCGGCGACCCAGGCGTCCCACTCCAGGTTCAACCCGGCGTAGTCGGCCATGTCCTTGAGGTAGATGGTCACCGAAAGGATCTTCGACTTGTCGCTGCTCGCCTCGGCCAGAAAGCGGTCGATGTTGGCCAGGGTCTCGCGGGTCTGCGCGCGGATGTCGCCGGCGTAGTCGTCGGCCAGTTGCCCCGCCAGGTAGACGGTGCCGTTATGGATGACGATTTCGCTGAAGCGTTTTTCAGTGCGCAGGCGCTGGATGGACATGCTTGTGGGTCTCCTGTGAGTTGCCGTAGCGGGTGATGTCCAGGCCTTCGGCGCTGATCTGCGGGCGCTTTTGCGCCATCAGGTCGGCGAGGAAACGGCCGGAGCCGCAGGCCATGGTCCAGCCCAGGGTACCGTGTCCGGTATTGAGGAACAGGTTGCGGAACGGCGTAGCACCGACGATCGGCGTGCCGTCCGGGGTCGCCGGGCGTAGGCCGGTCCAGAACTCGGCCTGGGCGAGGTCGCCGCCCTCGGGATAGAGGTCGTTGACCAGCATCTCCAGGGTGGCGCGGCGGCGCGGGTTGAGGCTCAGGTCGAAGCCGGCGATCTCGGCCATGCCGCCCACGCGGATGCGGTTGTCGAAGCGGGTCATGGCGACCTTGTAGGTCTCGTCGAGGATCGTCGAGCTGGGCGCCATCGCCGCGTTGGTGATCGGCACGGTCAGCGAGTAACCCTTGAGCGGATAGACCGGTGCGCGGATGCCCAGCGGTTTGAGCAACTGCGGGCTGTAGCTGCCCAAGGCCAGCACGTAGCGGTCGGCGGTTTCCAGCTTGCCGTCGATCCACACGCCGTTGATCCTGTCGCCGGCGAAATCCAGGCGCTGGATGTTCTGCCCGAAGCGGAATTCGACGCCCAGCGCGCGGGCCATTTCCGCCAGCCGCGTGGTGAACATCTGGCAGTCGCCGGTCTGGTCGTTGGGCAGGCGCAGCGCGCCGGCGAGCTTGTCGGTGACCTTGGCCAGCGCCGGCTCGACCCGGGCGATGCCGGCACGGTCGAGCAGTTCGTAGGGCACGCCGGACTGTTCCAGCACGGCGATGTCCTTGGCCGCGGCGTCCAATTGAGCCTGGGTGCGGAACAGCTGGGTGGTGCCGAGCTGACGGCCTTCGTAGGCGATGCCGGTTTCCGCACGCAGTTCGTCGAGGCAATCGCGGCTGTACTCCGAGAGGCGCACCATGCGTTCCTTGTTCACCGCGTAGCGCGCCGCCGTGCAGTTGCGCAGCATCTGCGCCATCCACAGGTACTGCTGAACGTCGCCGGTGGCCTTGATCGCCAGCGGAGCATGCTTCTGCAGCAGCCACTTCATCGCCTTGAACGGCACGCCGGGCGCCGCCCAAGGCGAGGCGTAGCCGGGCGAGACCTGGCCGGCGTTGGCGAAACTGGTTTCCATGGCAGGCGCGGGCTGACGGTCGACGACCGTCACCTCGAAGCCGGCACGGGCCAGATAATAGGCGCTGGCGGTACCAATGACACCGCTACCGAGAACCAGAACACGCATGCTGCCTCCTCGCCCGGACGCCATCCGAACGGCTAAGTTTGTCGAACCCGAATGTGCGGCAGTATATGGAGCAATAAGCAGTGATTTTGACTATTTAAAAAGCTATATTTGGCGACAAATCTGGGCCGAAAGGCTTTTTGTGGAGGGCTATCTCCTGTGAGAACTCAGCACCAATCGCGCCGCGAGCTGGACAAGATCGACCGCAACATCCTGCGCATCCTGCAAGAAGAAGGCCGCATCTCCTTCACCGAGCTGGGCGAGCGCATCGGCCTCTCCACCACACCCTGCACCGAGCGGGTCCGCCGGCTGGAGCGCGAGGGCATCATCATGGGCTACTCGGCGCGGCTCAATCCGCAGCACCTGAAGTCCAGCCTGCTGGTGTTCGTGCAGATCAGCCTCGACTACAAGTCCGGCGACACCTTCGAGGAGTTCCGCCGCGCCGTGCTCAAGCTGCCCCACGTGCTCGAGTGCCACCTGGTGTCCGGCGACTTCGACTACCTGGTGAAGGCGCGGATCAACGAGATGGCCTCCTACCGCAAGCTGCTCGGCGACATCCTTCTCAAGTTGCCGCACGTGCGCGAATCGAAAAGCTACATCGTCATGGAAGAGGTGAAGGAGAGCCTCAACCTGCCGGTGCCGGACTGATTTAGAAGGCGCCTATTCCTCGGACGGTGAGCCGGCCGATCGGTTCGCCTGGCAGTGAAGCGCGCTCGCCGCGCCAAAGCCGATCCAGCGGCATCCTGACACTTCCGCCACGGCCTCCGGGCCTTGATGCTCGACGGTGTCCCCCCTATGCTGCGTAAAATTTTCCACACACCCTAATCAGGATTTCACACATGAGCGCTCGCGTTCGGCTTCCGGTGCACACGGATCGGCATGCTCCTTCCTATTACACCGCCACCGCCAACCAGGCGCTCAGCTACCCGCCGCTGCGCGACGCCCTGCGCGTCGACGTGTGCATCGTTGGCGGCGGCTTCAGCGGGCTAAATACCGCCATCGAACTGGCCGAACGGGGGTTCTCCGTGGCGCTGCTGGAGGCCCGGCAGATCGGCTGGGGCGCCAGCGGACGCAACGGCGGCCAGCTGATTCGCGGCGTCGGCCACGGCGTCGAGCAGTTCCGCCCAGTGCTCGGCGAGGACGGCGTACGCTCACTCAAGCTAATGGGCCTGGAAGCCGTGGAAATCGTTCGCCGGCGCATCGAGAAGCACGCCATCGACTGCGACCTGACCTGGGGCTACTGCGACCTGGCGAACAAGCCGGCCGACCTGGCCGGTTTCGCCGAGGACATGGCCGAGCTGCAGGGGCTGGGCTATCGGCATCCGCTGCGCCTGCTGCAACCGGGCGAGATGCACAGCGTGGTGGGCTCGGACCGCTACGTCGGCGGGCTGATCGACATGGGTTCCGGCCACCTGCATCCGCTCAACCTCGCGCTCGGCGAGGCCGCCGCCGCCGCCGCGCTGGGCGTGCGCCTGTTCGAACATTCCGAAGTGATACGCATCGAGTACGGCGACGGGGTGAAGGTGCATACCGAACAGGGCCGGGTCTGCGCCAAGACCCTGGTGCTCGCCTGCAATGCGTACATCAACGACCTGGAGCCGCGGCTCGGCGGCAAGGTACTGCCCGCCGGCAGCTACGTGATCGCCACCGAGCCGCTTTCCGAGGACCAGGCACAGGCGCTGATCCCGCAGAACATGGCGCTTTGCGACCAGCGCGTCGCGCTGGACTACTATCGCCTGTCCGCCGACCGCCGCCTGCTGTTCGGCGGCGCGTGCCACTATTCAGGCCGCGACCCGGCGGACATCGCCGCCTACATGCGACCGAAGATGCTCAAGGTCTTCCCGCAACTGGAAAACACCCGTATCGACTACCAGTGGGGCGGGATGATCGGCATCGGCGCCAATCGCCTGCCGCAGATCGGCCGCTTCGCCGATCGCCCCAACGTGTATTACGCGCAGGCGTATTCCGGCCATGGACTGAACGCCACCCACCTGGCCGGCAAGCTCCTCGCCGAAGCCATCAGTGGGCAGCAGGGCGGCGGCTTCGATCTGTTCGACAAGGTTCCGCACATCACCTTTCCGGGCGGCAAACGCCTGCGCTCGCCGATGCTCGCCCTGGGCATGCTCTGGTACCGCTTCAAGGAAGCCACCGGGCTGGCGTGACACGGGCGTCGCCCTCACCGGTCCGGGCGCGTCCCGCGTCCGGTCTCGCGCCAGAGCGTCCAGATCGACTTTTCCGCCTCGGCCAGCGCATCGGCGCGGCTCAGGCCGATGTCGTGCAAGGCGTGGCGGCTGAGGCTCAGCAGCGCCTTGCGGGTGCGCAGGGCGCGCCAGAACACCACCCAGCGCCCCTCGCCCACCGGCGCGGCCGGCACCAGGCGCAGCGTCGGGCGCCGATCCTCCAGCACCGGTACGGGTTCGACGAGTTCCTCGCAGCTTTTGATCGAGTCGCGCATGACGCTCTCCTTGCCTTCATCTGTATGGGAGAACATCATTGCGTCCATCGAAAAACCGATACAGATTCAGCGTATAGAAATTTACCCCATACAGCCGGGCGAAAATCACCTCTGAATCGATAGTTTTTGACGTATCTGTACTGATTGCAGAGGAATCCTCACTCGATGACGCTTTACCAGAACCTTGCCGATGTGATCGGCGCCCGCATCGAGCAGGGCCTCTACCTGCCCGGTGATCGCCTGCCGTCGGTGCGCGCGCTGAGCGTCGAGCACGGAGTCAGCCTGAGCACCGTGCAGCAGGCCTACCGGCACCTCGAGGACCAGGGCCTGGCGACACCGCGGCCTAAGTCGGGCTACTTCGTGCCCGCCGCGCGCCAGGCGCCGGCGCTGCCCAACGTGATCCGCAACGCGCAGCGGCCGGTGGAGGTCTCGCAGTGGGATCAGGTGCTGGAGCAGATCGGCGGCGAGCCCAGCGAGAAGCTGATCCAGCTCGGGCGCGGCCGCCCGGACATCAGCAGCCCGACGCTGAAACCGCTGCTGCGCTCGCTGTCACGGCTGGGCCGGCGCCAGGACCTGAACACCCTCACCTACGGCAACATCTATGGCGACATCGGCCTGCGCGAACAGATCTCGCGGCTGATGCTCGACTCCGGCTGCCAGATTCCGGCCACCGAGATCGTCGTGACCACCGGCTGCCACGAAGCGCTGTCCGCCGCCATTCGCGCCCTGTGCGAGCCCGGCGACATCGTCGCGGTGGACTCGCCGAGCTTCCATGGCGTGATGCAGGCGCTCAAGGGTTTCGGCATGAAGGCCCTGGAGCTGCCCAGCGACCCGCTCACCGGGATCAGCCTGGAGGCGCTGGAGCTGGCCCTGGAGCAGTGGCCGATCAAGGCCATCCAGCTCACCCCGACCTGCAACAGCCCGCTCGGCTACATCATGCCGGAGGCCAACAAGCGCGCCCTGCTGACGCTGGCCCAGCGCTACGACGTGGCGATCATCGAGGACGACGTCTACGGCGAACTGGCCTACCGCTACCCGCGCCCGCGCACCATCAAGTCGTTCGACGAGGATGGCCGCGTGCTGCTCTGCAGCTCCTTCTCGAAAACCCTGGCGCCCGGCATGCGGGTCGGCTGGATCGCCCCTGGCCGTTACCTGGACCGCGTGCTGCACATGAAATACATGGGCACCGGCGCCACCGCACAACTGCCGCAACTGGCGCTCGCCGAATTCATCAGCGGCGGCCACTATGAACCGCACCTGCGGCGCATGCGCGCACAGTACCAGCGCAGCCGCGACGTGATGATCGAATGGATCGCCCGCTACTTCCCAGCCGGGGTGAAGGTCAGCCAGCCGCAGGGCAGTTTCATGATCTGGGTGGAAATGCCCGAGGGCTTCGACAGTCACCGGCTGAATCGTACCCTCGCCAGCCAGGGCATACAGATCGCCACCGGCAGCATCTTTTCCGCGGCGGGAAAATACCGGAACTGCCTGCGGATGAACTACGCCAGCAAGCCGAGCGCGCCGATCGAGCAGGCGGTGCGCGCCGTCGGCGAAGCGGTGGCGGCGCAGATGGCTGAAAGTTGAGCGGCGCGATTGCCCGCCCCAGAGCCCTCGCGCCGCTTCGCTGAATCAAACCGCGAGAGAGCCGTCTAACCGCTAGGTTGAACGTAGCGGGAGGCTACTTTGCGTCGACATCTGCTGTTGCTGGTTGCGCTACTGCTGACCGCCTGCGCCAATCACGTGCCGATCGAGCCCAGCCAGGCATTGCCGGCCAAGGATTCGCCGCTCGGCGCCGCCCTCATCGCCCAGTCACGGCAGCACCCGGCAGGACAGTCCGGCTTTCGCCTGCTGTCTTCCAGCACCGAGGCGTTCATCGCCCGCGCCGAGCTGATCCGCGCCGCCCGGCAGAGCCTCGACCTGCAGTACTACATCGTCCACGACGGCCTCAGCACCCGCGCGCTGATCGACGAGTTGCTCAAGGCCGCCGACCGCGGCGTGCGCGTGCGCATTCTCCTAGACGACACCACCAGCGACGGCCAGGACGACGAGATCGCCCTGCTCGGCGCCCACCCGAACGTCCAGGTACGGGTGTTCAACCCGCTGCACCTGGGCCGCGCCACCGGCATCACCCGCGCCTTGGGGCGGCTGTTCGACGTCACCCTGCAGCACCGCCGCATGCACAACAAACTCTGGCTGGCGGACAACGCCGTGGCGGTGGTCGGCGGGCGCAACCTGGGCGACGAGTATTTCGACGTCGAGCCGAACCTGAACTTCACCGACATCGACCTGCTCGGCGCCGGCCCGGTGGCCGAACAGCTCGGGCAGAGCTTCGATCAGTACTGGAACAGCGCGCTGAGCAAGCCGATCGAGCAATTCGTCAGCTTTCCGCCCAGCGCCCGCGACCTGGCGAAGACCCGTCGCGGACTGACCGACTATCTCAACGCGGCTCAGATCGAGCAGCGCGAGAACTACCAGCGACTGATGGACTACCAGGACCACCCGCGCCTGGCAGGCTGGCTGAACGAGCTGATCTGGGCGCACGGCAGCGCGATGTGGGATGCACCGACCAAGATCCTCAAGAGCGAGCCCGATCCACAGTTGCTGCTGACTTCGCAACTGGGCCCTGAGCTGACCAATGTCAGCGAGGAGCTGATGCTGATCTCCGCCTACTTCGTGCCCGCCGAGGATGGGCTGACCTACCTCACCGGGCGCGCCGACGCGGGCGTTTCGGTGAGCCTGCTGACCAACTCGCTGGAGGCCACCGACGTGCCTGCGGTGCACGGCGGTTACGCGCCCTACCGCAAGGCGCTGTTGCGTCACGGGGTGAAGCTCTTCGAGCTGCGCCGGCAGCCGGAGCAGGAGGCGTCCTACAACCTGAGCGGCTCCTCGGAGTCCAGCCTGCACAGCAAGGCGCTGGTGTTCGATCGGCGCAAGGTGTTCATCGGCTCGCTGAACTTCGACCCGCGCTCGATCCTCTGGAACACCGAGGTCGGCGTGCTGGTGGACAGCCCGGAGCTGGCCGGCGAGGTGCGCCGCCTGACCCTGGAAGGCATGGCGCCAGCGCTCAGCTACGAGGTGCGCCTGGAGAACGGGCGGCTGGTGTGGATCGCCGAGGACAATCGTCGCCTGCACCGCATCGACAGGGAGCCGGGCGGCGCCTGGCGCCAGTTCAACGCCTGGCTGGCCAAGGTCATCGGGCTGGAACGGTTGCTGTAGCCAGGCAACGCAGCGACAGGCTGATGCCAAGGCCAAGGTCATCCGATTGACAGTAGGGTGGGCTTCAGCCCACCGAGATATGCCGGCAGGTTGGTGGGCTAAAGCCCACCCTACGAGATTGGCGATCAGCGGTATCGCACCCTCCCAAAGGCATCGCCAGCAAGCTGGCTCCTACGAAGAGCAGGAGCAGACGGCAACCGCCCTACGTCTTCTGCGTCGACACCTCGATGAAGCCTCCCGGGCGCCGGATCAGCCAGACGAACACCGCCGCGCCCGTCGCCATCACCAGCGGCAACGCATGCCCGCTGAGCCACTGGCTGGCCGCGCCGGTGAGCAGCGGGCCGACCAGGCAGCCCAATCCCCAGAGCTGCGCCACGTGCGCATTGGCGCGAACCAGTTCGTCGTCGCGATAGCGCTCGCCGATGAGGATCAGCGACAGGGTGAACAGACCGCCGGCGGCAGCGCCGAACAGCACCAGCAGCGGCCAGATCACCGAGGTGTGCAGCAGCAGCGGGATGCTCAGGCTCGACACCAGCAGGAGCACGCCGCACGCGCGGAACAGCGCGCCGCGGGACATGCGGTCGGCGAGCAGGCCGATCGGCAGCTGCAGCGCGGCATCGCCGACCACCACCACGCTGGCCATCAGCAGCGCCACCTCCTGGGTGAATCCCTGGCGCAACCCGTAGACCGGCAGCAGGGTCAGCATCATCGCCTCGAAGGCGGCGAACAGCGCCACCGCCCAGGCGATCGCCGGAAGCTTGCGGCAGAAGGCGAACAGGCCTCGCCCGGAAGCGCCATGGGCATCCACGCGCGGCGCGCCGGAGCGGCCGAGCAGCACCAGCGAACCGCCGACCAGCAGGCCGGTGCCGGTCCAGAACGCCGAGTCGTTGTCGGTGCCGAGCAGGCTCAGCAGCAACGGCCCGGACAGCTGGCTCAGCGCATAGCCGGTGCCATACAGGGCCACCAGGCGGCCGCGCCATTTTTCCGGGGCCAACTGGTTGATCCAGCTTTCGCCGAGGATGAACACCATCGTCAGCGCCACGCCGATCCCCAGGCGCAACGCCAGCCATACCGCGTAGTGCTGCACCAGCGCCAGCAACGCCACCGACACCGCGCCGAGCAGCAGGCAGGTCTGCATCAGCCGCGTGGTTCCCAGCCGGGCGGCGAGATGGCCGGCCAGCGACGCGCCGAGCAGCACGCCGACCGCTGGCGTCGCCGCCATCACGCCGATCGCGAAATTGCCGTAGCCCCAGCCCTCCAGGCGCAGCGACACCAGCGGCATGGTCACGCCCAGCGCCAACCCGATGCTGATCACCGCCGTACAGACGGCGAAATAAGTCCCCCAACGCATGGTCGATCTCTCTTCTTTCACGGCAGCAAAGCAAACGGCCGGGCTTCCCAAGGAAACCCGGCCGCAGGTAGGGCTCGCAACGAGCCGGCCCCGTGTACCGGGGCGGACCTTCTTCTACGCGGGTCAGGCCCGCTGAGCGTGTTCTGGAATCTGCCGGAGCCTCGCGAGCGACAGGCGAGCCTGCGCTCAACGCCGCGCAGCAGACGCCGAACAGGCCGTTACAGCTTGATCCAGGTGGACTTCAGCTCGGTGTACTTGTCGAAGGCGTGCAGCGACTTGTCGCGACCGTTGCCCGACTGCTTGAAGCCACCGAAGGGCGCCGTCATGTCGCCGCCGTCGTACTGGTTGACCCACACGCTGCCGGCGCGCAGCGCCTTGGCGGTGAGGTGCGCCTTGGACAGGTTGCTGGTCCAGACCGCCGCGGCCAGGCCGTAGACAGTGTCGTTGGCGATGGCGATGGCTTCCTCGACATCGTCGAAGGCGATCACCGACAGCACCGGACCGAAGATCTCTTCCTTGGCGATGCGCATGGCGTTGTCCACGCCATCGAAGATGGTCGGCTCGACGTAGGTGCCGCCGGTTTCCTCCAGCACCCGCTTGCCGCCGGCGACTAGCCTGGCGCCGTCGTCGTGACCGGCCTGGATGTAGGACAGCACGTTGTTCATCTGCGTGGTGTCGACCAGGGCGCCGACGCTGGTGGCCGGATCGAGCGGGTTGCCCGGCTTCCAGGCCTTCAGCGCCTCGATCACCAGCGGCAGGAACTGCTCCTTGATCGAGCGCTCGACCAGCAGCCGCGAACCGGCGGTACAGACCTCGCCCTGGTTGAAGGCGATGGCGCTGGCGGCGGCCTCGGCGGCGGCCTTGAGATCGGGCGCGTCGGCGAAGACGATGTTCGGGCTCTTGCCGCCGGCTTCCAGCCAGACGCGCTTCATGTTCGATTCGCCGGCGTAGACCATCAGCTGCTTGGCGATCCGCGTCGAGCCGGTGAACACCAGAGTATCGACGTCCATGTGCAGCGCCAGCGCGCGGCCGACCGTGTGGCCGTGGCCGGGCAGCACGTTGAGCACACCGGCCGGGATGCCCGCCTCGATGGCCAGCGCGGCGATGCGGATGGCGGTCAGCGGCGATTTTTCCGACGGCTTGAGGATCACCGAGTTGCCGGTGGCGAGCGCCGGGCCGAGCTTCCAGCTGCTCATCAGCAACGGGAAGTTCCACGGAACGATGGCGGCGACTACGCCAACCGGCTCGCGGGTGACCAGGCCCAGCTCGTCATGCGCGGTGGCGGCGACCTCGTCGTAGATCTTGTCGATCGCCTCGCCGCTCCAACGTAATGCGCGGGCGGCGGCGGGAATGTCGACGGCCATGGAATCGCTGATCGGCTTGCCCATGTCGAGGGTCTCCAGCAGTGCCAGCTCCTCGCCGTTGGCTTCGATCAGGTCGGCGAAACGGATCATGATCGCCTTGCGCCGGGCGGGCGCCAGGCGCGACCAGATACCGGACTCGAACACCGCGCGGGCGTCGGCCACGGCGGCCTCGGCATCGACCTTGTCGCAGCTGGAGACTCGTGCCAGCAGGCGGCCGTCGACCGGGCTGATGCACTCGAAGGTCTCGCCGCTGGCGGCGTTGCGGTAGGCGCCGTGGACGAAGGCGCGGCCTTCGATGTGCAGGGCTTTGGCGCGCTGTTCCCAGTCGCTGCGGGTCAGGGTCATGGGGCAATCCTCTTCGTTCGTTGGACGCTGGCGCGAGTGCGGCACCGTCGCGCAAGGGTGCCGGCCACCCTAAACCACAGGCGCCGGGGTTTTCAATATTTTTTACAGCGCAGGGCAAAAGCTCTTCTCATGTTCGTTTTATTAAACATAAACTCGGAACTTTCCTCTTTTCGAGCTTCCGAGCATGTCCATCGAACAGATCGTCGACCTCGCGCACTCCAGCGCCCCACTCGAGCAGTACCGCCCGGCCGCGGAAAAAATCCTTTCCGGCGATCCCGCCCAGGGCGTGCGCAACGTCTTCGCCAGCCCCTGCGGGCAATTCAACGTCGGCTTCTGGGAGGGCGAGCCCGGCCACTGGACGGTGAACTACAGCGAGCATGAGTACTGCGAGATTCTCGAGGGCGTCTCGGTGCTTCACGCTGCCGACGGCGGCAGCCGCACCGTGCGCGCCGGCGACCGTTTCGTCATCCCGGCCGGCTTTCAGGGGAGTTGGGAAGTCGTCGAACGGTGCCGCAAGGTCTACGTGATCTTCGAGCAGGCGACCCGCTGAGCGCGCGCGGGCTGGCGAGATCCGAACAGGCCCTCAGGTTTCCTGCAGGCAAGAAAAAGCCCGCCGATCGGCGGGCTTCTTCCATCAAGGGCCGATCAATTACTTGATCTTGGCTTCCTTGTAGATCACGTGCTTACGAACGACCGGATCGAATTTCTTGATTTCGATCTTGTCGGGCGTAGTGCGTTTGTTTTTGTCGGTGGTGTAGAAGTGGCCGGTACCGGCGCTGGACACCAAACGGATCAGATCACGCATGTTGCTCTCCTAAAAAGACCGAAGCCTTAGAACTTTTCGCCACGGGCGCGGAGTTCGACCAGAATGGCGTCGATACCGCGTTTGTCGATGATACGCATACCCTTGGCAGAAACGCGCAGACGCACGAAACGTTTCTCGGTCTCGACCCAGAAACGGTGATGCTGCAGGTTCGGCAGGAAACGACGACGGGTTTTGTTGTTTGCGTGGGAAATGTTATTCCCGGTTACCGGACCCTTACCGGTAACTTGACAGACTCTCGACATGACTCAGCCCTCTGTAACCACATGCCCAACCCGGCATGGGTTGGCCGCTTGATCTCTCTGATTCGGCGCTTGGCGCCACGTTTCTTCGGGGTCTTACTGGCTGCGCCTTCGTGGGAAGGAACCAGGCCCCTAGAAAAGAGCGCTGCTTTATACCAGAACACCCCTACCCTAGCAAGGCGAAACATGCCATCGCCGAAGCGGGCGCCCGCGGCGCTACCGGCGCGCGGTGTGGGCGGCGGGGCTGTGCGGCGCACTACCGTCCGTCGCCGCAAAGCCGTTGTTCCGCCGCAGTGCATGGTCTAGGGTAAGTCCCCCGCGCCAGTCCACAGGAGTTCGCCGTGCGCCGCGCCATTCTATCCCTGCTGTTCTGCCCGTTGCTGGCGAACGCCGCCACCCTCGCCGTGTGCACCGAAGCCAGTCCGGACGGCTTCGACGTGGTCCAGTACAACTCGCTGACCACCACCAACGCCTCGGCCGACGTGCTGATGAACCGCCTGGTGGAGTTCGATGCCGAGAAAGGCACCCTGGTGCCGAGCCTGGCGACGCACTGGGAAGTTTCTGCCGACGGCCTGAGCTACCGCTTCACGCTGCGCGACGACGTGAAGTTCCACAGCACCGACTACTTCACCCCGAGCCGCACGCTGAACGCCAGCGACGTGCTGTTCAGTTTCCGCCGCATGCTCGACCCCGAGCATCCCTGGTACAGGACCGCGCCGGCCGGCTACCCGCACGCCCAGTCGATGCAGTGGCCGAGCCTGGTGGAACGCATCGAGTCCAGCGACCCGCACAGCGTGATGATCGTCCTCAAGCATCCGGACGCAACCTTCCTCGCCACCCTGAGCATGGGTTTCGCCTCCATCTATTCCGCCGAGTACGCCGCCCAGCTGATGGCCGCCGGTACGCCGGATAAGCTCAACAGCCAGCCGATCGGCAGCGGCCCGTTCATCCTCAAGCGCTACCAGAAGGATTCGGCGGTGCGCTACATCGCCAACCCGGACTACTTCGCCGGCAAGCCGGTGGCCGATGCGCTGATCTTCGCCATCACCCCGGACGCCAACGTGCGCCTGCAGCGCCTGCGCCGCAACGAGTGCCAGATCGCCCTGTCGCCGAAACCGCAGGACGTGCGCGAGGCGCAGGCCGACGCCAAGCTGAAGGTGATCGAGACGCCCGCCTTCATGACCGCCTTCGTCGCGTTGAACAGCCAGCATCCGCCGCTGGACCAGGCCAAGGTGCGCCAGGCGATCAACCTGGCGTTCGACCGGCAGAGCTACCTGAAGGTGGTCTTCGAGGGCAGCGCGACGGCCGCCAGCGGCCCCTATCCGCCGAACACCTGGAGCTACGCCAAGGACCTGCCGGGGTATGCCTACGATCCCCTGCAGGCGCGCCAGCTGCTGGCCGAGGCCGGCCTGGGCAACGGTTTCAAGACGACGATCTGGACCCGCCCCTCCGGCAGCCTGCTCAACCCCAACCCCGGTCTCGGCGCGCAGATGCTCCAGGCCGACCTGGCCAAGGTCGGCATCCAGGCCGAGATCCGCACGCTGGAATGGGGCGAGCTGATCCGCCGCGCCAAGGCCGGCGAGCACGATCTGCTGTTCATGGGCTGGGCTGGCGACAACGGCGATCCGGACAACTTCCTCACCCCGCAGTTTTCCTGCGCGTCGGTGCAATCCGGGCTCAACTTCGCGCGCTATTGCGATCCACGCCTGGACGGGCTGATCGGCGACGGCAAGCGCACCTCCGACCAGACCGAGCGCAGCGCGCTGTACCGGCAGGCGCAGCAGTTGATCCAGGAGCAGGCGCTGTGGCTGCCGCTGGCGCACCCGACCGCCAGCGCGCTGGTACGCGCCGATGTCGAGGGTTACCGGGTCAGCCCGTTCGGGAGGCAGGACTTCGCGAACGTGAAAGGCGGGCGCTGAGCGGCGCCGATCAGAGCGCTTCGGCGCGGATCGAGACGCCCATCTCGTGGGTCGCCTCCGGCGCCAGGACGATGCAGTCGTCCATGACGTTGGCGGTTTCGATGCAGAGCATCCGCTGCCAGGCGTCGTCGGCGAACTGCGAGAGCCGTGCGGCCTTGTCGATCCACGGGTTCCACAGCACGGCCGAATCCGACCCGCTGGCCTGCAGCACGATGCGCCGCTGCCAGGCCGGGTCGACGATGCTCAGCGTCGGCGGCAGGTCCAGGTAGATGCGGTCGGTCTCGCCAGTGAAGCGCAGCGCGCCCTCCTGGCGGCGCGCCTGCCAGTTCTCCAGCGTCTCGATGTAGCGGCGCCCTTCGAGCCCCTCGACGCGGACCTGATGAATATCGCCGACCGCGAAGTAGCTGTGCAGCGCCTGGCTGAACGCCACCGGCTCGCGACCCAGGTTGGTGGTGCTCAGGCTGATACTCAGGCGCGTGTCGAGGCGAACGGCAAGCTTCAGCTCCAGGGCATGCGGCCAGCCGAGCAGGCCGTCCTCGGCGGCGTCGAGGATGAATTCGATGGACACGCCATCGTCCTCGTCGGCAATGTTCAGCAACTGCCAGTCACGCGCGCGCACCTCGCCATGCGCCGGCGCCGGCGTATCGGCCTGGCGCATCGCCTGCACTTCGGCAGGGTTGCGCGCCAGGTCGCCGAACCACGGCCAGCACACCGGCACACCGCCACGCACCGACTGGCCGCGGGTGAACGCGGCGTCCTCGCTGAGCCAGATCAGCGGGCGTCCGCCGGCCGGGGTGTAGGCGAGCACCTGGGCGCCCTGTTCGGCGATCAGCAGCTCGGCGCCGTCGGCGCCGCGAATCTGCCAGCAGGCGAGGTCGCCACGCTCGATGCGTTCGATGTGTGCGCTGCGGGAGGCCAGGGCCATGCGGGAATCTCCGAAAAAACGTCGCCAGAATGGCGGACAGGCCGCGGCACCGACGCGAGGGGCGACGACGCGCGGCAGGTGAAGAAAGGGCTCAGCGGCGCGGCGGTACCGGGCGGGTGCGCCCGCTGCCATCGATGGCGACGAAGACGAACACCGCCTCGGTGACCTTGCGCCATTCGCTGGAAAGCGGGTCGTCGCTCCACACCTCGACCAGCATCTGGATCGAGCTGCGCCCGACTTCCAGGGCCTCGGTATAAAAGGAGAGCTGCGCGCCGACGGCCACCGGAACCAGGAACGCCATGCGGTCGATGGCTACGGTGGCGACACGGCCGCCGGCGACCTTGCTCGCCATGGCGGTGCCGGCGAGGTCCATCTGCGCGACCAGCCAGCCACCGAAGATGTCGCCGAAACCGTTGGTTTCGCGCGGTAGAGCGGTTATCTGCAAGGCCAGGTCACCCTGGGGGGTGAGGTTTTCTTCTTCGATCTCGATCATTGCCTGGAAGCCTCAGCCTCTCAATTATTGGAATTGGAGAGACGCGGTTTAAGTGGGGAATTCCGCAAAGACCCCGTCGGATCACGATGACGCGGTTCTGTGCCGCTCGCCGGACGGACGATCTTTGCGCAATGCCCCCGGCGACGCGCGCCGGGACGGGCGGCGCTGCCGTGCCGGCAGTATATCGGCGGATGCGTCGAGCGACGACCGCAGGGTTCCGCTTTTCGCGAGGCGCCCCGCAAAAGCTGTGTCGATGTGTCGCAATTTGCTAGAGTCCGCGGCTGCGGCGGCTCAACGCCGCGGCCTTCCACGAGATACAACACCGCCATGCATGCCCTGCCTACCGGTTCCGCGCCGGTGACGCGCCCGTTGACCCGCAACGACTACAAGACGCTCGCCCTCTCCGCCCTTGGCGGCGCGCTGGAATTCTACGATTTCATCATCTTCGTGTTCTTCGCCACCGTGGTCGGCAAATTGTTCTTCCCCGCCGACATGCCCGAGTGGCTGCGCCTGCTGCAGACCTTCGGCATCTTCGCCGCCGGCTACCTGGCGCGCCCGCTGGGCGGCATCGTCATGGCGCACTTCGGCGACCTGCTCGGGCGCAAGCGCATGTTCACCCTGAGCATCTTCCTGATGGCGGTGCCGACGCTGCTGATGGGCCTGCTGCCGACCTACGCGCAGATCGGCATCCTCGCGCCGCTGGCGCTGCTCCTGCTGCGGGTGATCCAGGGCGCGGCGATCGGCGGCGAAGTGCCGGGCGCCTGGGTGTTCGTCGCCGAGCACGTGCCGCGGCGCAACGTCGGCTACGCCTGCGGCACCCTGACCTCGGGCCTGACCGCGGGCATCCTGCTCGGCTCGCTGATGGCGACGCTGATCAACAGCCTCTACAGCGCCGAGGACATCGCCGCCTGGGCCTGGCGCGTGCCCTTCGTCATCGGCGGCGTGTTCGGCCTGTTCTCGGTCTACCTGCGCCGCTGGCTGCACGAAACCCCGGTGTTCGCCGAACTGCAGCAACGCAAGGCGCTGGCCGACGAACTGCCGCTGAAGACCGTGCTGCGCGGCCATCGCCGCGCGGTGGCGATCTCCATGCTGCTGACCTGGGTGCTTTCCGCCGGCATCGTAGTGGTGATCCTGATGACCCCCAGCGTGCTGCAGAGCGCCTACGGCTTCGACGCCGCCCAGGCGCTGAAGGCCAACAGCCTGGCCATCGTCATGCTCAGCCTCGGTTGCATCGCCGCCGGCGCGCTGGCCGACCGCGTCGGCGCCGGGAAGGTGTTCGTCGTCGGCAGCCTGCTGCTGGCCGCCAGTTCCTGGACTTTCTACAGCCAGTTGCACGCCCACCCGGACCTGCTGTTCCCGCTCTACGCGCTGACCGGCCTGTGCGTCGGCACCATCGGCGCCGTGCCTTTCGTGATGGTCAACGCCTTCCCCGCCGCCGTCCGCTTCACCGGGCTGTCGTTCTCCTACAACCTGGCCTACGCGATCTTCGGCGGGCTGACGCCGATGAGCGTCGCGCTGTTGCTCAAATACAGCCCGCTCGGCCCGGCCTACTACGTGCTGGCACTGTGCGGCCTGGGCCTGGCGCTGGGTCTCTACCTGCTCGACGCCGAGCGCTGGCAAGCCACCCCGCACTGATCGCCAGGTGCCGCGCCGAGGCCCGCCACGCGCGGCCTCGGCGTTTCTGCGACGGTCATTCAATTGTCATAAACCTTTCATAGAGTGTTCATACGGCCTGCCGATACTGGCCCCCGTTCGACCCACACTGGAATGCTAGGAGCAAGGCATGAAACTGAATCGTCTAATGGCGGCCCTGACCTTCGTCGCCGCTGGCGTAGGCACCGCAAGCGCGTTCGCCGCGATCGACCCGGCGCTGCCCACCTATGAGAAAACCTCCGGCGTGTCCGGCAACCTGTCCAGCGTCGGTTCCGACACCCTGGCCAACCTGATGACCCTGTGGGCCGAGAACTACAAGAAGTTCTACCCCAACGTGAACATCCAGATCCAGGCCGCCGGTTCCTCCACCGCGCCGCCGGCACTCACCGAAGGCACCTCCAACCTGGGCCCGATGAGCCGTCAGATGAAGGACGCCGAGATCCAGGCCTTCGAAGAGAAGTACGGCTACAAGCCGACCGCCGTTCCGGTCGCGATCGATGCGCTGGCCGTGTTCGTGCACAAGGACAACCCGATCAAGCAACTGACCATGCAGCAGGTCGATGCGATCTTCTCCAGCACCCGCCTGTGCGGCGAGCCGAAGGAGATCAAGTCCTGGGGTGAAACCGGCCTGACCGGCGAATGGGCGAACAAGCCGATCCAGCTGTTCGGTCGCAACTCGGTATCCGGCACCTACGGTTACTTCAAGGAAGAAGCGCTGTGCAAAGGCGACTTCAAGTCCAACGTCAACGAGCAGCCGGGTTCGGCCTCGGTGGTGCAGTCGATCTCCAGCACCCTGAACGCCATCGGTTACTCGGGCATCGGCTACAAGACCTCCAGCGTCCGCGCCGTTCCCCTGGTCAACAAGAAGGGTGAGCTGGAAGAAGCCAACGAAACCAACGCCCTGTCCGGCAAGTACCCGCTGGCGCGCTTCCTCTACGTCTACGTGAACAAGGCGCCGAACAAGCCCCTGGCGCCGCTGGAAGCGCAGTTCCTGAAGATGGTCCTGTCCAAGCAGGGTCAGGAAGTGGTGGTGAAGGACGGCTACATCCCGCTGCCGGCCAAGGTGGTCGAGAAGGCCCTGAAGGACGCCGGCCTGTAACGGGCGCGCGGCGACCGCAAGGCGCCCGTCGTGCCTGACGAAGCCCGCTGCTCCTCCGGGGTGGCGGGCATCGTCATGTCAGCACCTTGTCATCTATCTGTCACAGAAGACGGCTAGATTGAAGACCCTCGCAACAAGCGGCCCTGTTCGCAGCGCCCCGAGAATTCCTCATGAATGACCTGGCCAACAACAGCATGAGCGCCCAATCGAACGGCCTGAGGCTGGATTTCAACACCCCCGCCCAGCAACGCAAACGGCGCGTTCGCGCGTTCAAGGACCGGCTCACCCGCTGGTACGTGTCGATCGGTGGCCTGGCCGTGCTCGGCGCCATCACGCTGATCTTCTTCTACCTCGCCCACGTGGTGCTGCCGATCTTCGCCGGCGCCGAGCTGAAGCCGCTGAAAGCGCAGCAGCCCGCCTGGCTGGCCGCGCAGAACGACGCGCTGCTGCTCGCCGTGGAAGAGCAGAACAAGGTGGCGATGCGCCTCGATCGCGCCGGTCAGGTACAGTTCTTCACCCTCAAGGACAGCGCGCCGCTGAACCGCGTGCAGCTGCCGCTGCCGGCGGGCGCCAGCATCACCTCGGTGAGCCAGGACCAGCCCGGCAGCCACCGCGTGCTGCTCGGCCTGTCCAACGGCCAGGTGCTGGTGTTCACCCACACCTACCCGGTGACCTACCCGGACAACGTCAAGACCATCACGCCGACGCTGCAGTACCCGTTCGGCGAGGCGCCGATCGTGCTCGACCCACAGGGCCGCGCGCTGGAGCACGTGGCGCTCAGCGAGAACGGCGACACGTTGATGCTCGCCGGCTCCACCGGCGCCGAACTGAGCCTGCTGTCGATCAGCCGCGAAGAGAACCTGATGACCGGCGAGGTCAGCCAGGACGAGACGCGCATCGGCCTGCCGCAGATCGCCGAGCCGATCAAGGCGCTGGTCATCGACCCGCGCCAGCAGTGGCTCTACGTGATCAACGGCAAGGCCACCGCCGACGTCTTCGACCTGCGCAGCAAGAGCCTCAACGGCCGCTACGCGATGCTCAAGGGCGACGCCGAAGTCAGCACCCTCAGCCCGCTGCTCGGCGGTACCTCGCTGCTGGTCGGCGACAGCAAGGGCGGCATCGCCCAGTGGTTCATGGTCCGCGACGGCGACGGCAAATCGGTGCTGACGCACATCCGCGACTTCAGCCTCGGCGAAAAACCGATCACCCAGATCGTCCCCGAGGAACGTCGCAAAGGCTTCATGGCGCTGGACGCCGACGGCATGCTCGGGATTTTCCACAGTACCGCGCACCGCACCCTGCTGGTCGAGCGGGTCGCCGACGGCCCGACCCACGCCGCGCTGTCGCCGCGCGCTTCGCGCCTACTGGTGGAGTCCAACGGACAGCTGCAACGCTTCGTGGTCGACAACCCGCACCCGGAAGTGTCCTGGAGCGCGTTGTGGAGCAAGGTCTGGTACGAGAACTACGACGAGCCGCGCTACGTCTGGCAGTCGACCTCGGCCAACAGTGATTTCGAGCCCAAGCTGAGCCTCGCCCCGCTGACCTTCGGCACCCTGAAGGCGGCCTTCTACGCGATGATCCTCGCCGCCCCGCTGGCGATCTGCGCAGCCATCTATACCGCCTACTTCATGGCCCCGGCGATGCGCCGCAAGGTCAAGCCGGTGATCGAGCTGATGGAAGCGCTGCCGACGGTGATCCTCGGCTTCTTCGCCGGGCTGTTCCTCGCGCCCTATGTCGAAGGGCACCTGCCGGGCATCTTCAGCCTGCTGTTGCTGACGCCGGTCGGCGTCCTCCTCGCCGCCTACCTGTGGAGCCGTCTGCCGGAGAAAGTCCGCCTGGCGATTCCCGAGGGCTGGGAAGCGGCGCTGCTGATCCCGGTGATCCTCGGCGTCGGCGCGCTGTCGCTGGGCATGAGCGGGCACCTGGAGAACTGGCTGTTCGGCGGCGACATGCGCCACTGGCTGTCCAACGACCTCGGCATCGCGTTCGACCAGCGCAACGCCCTGGTGGTCGGCCTGGCGATGGGCTTCGCGGTGATCCCGAACATCTTCTCGATCGCCGAGGACGCCGTGTTCAGCGTGCCGAAAAGCCTAACCTTCGGCTCCCTCGCCCTCGGCGCGACGCCCTGGCAGACCATGACCCGCGTGGTGATCCTCACCGCCAGCCCGGGGATCTTCTCAGCGCTGATGATCGGCCTCGGCCGCGCGGTGGGCGAGACCATGATCGTGCTGATGGCCACCGGCAACACGCCGATCATGGACATGAACATCTTCGAGGGCCTGCGCACCCTGGCGGCCAACACCGCGGTGGAAATGCCCGAATCCGAAGTGGGCAGCTCGCACTACCGGGTGCTGTTCCTCGCCGCGCTGGTGCTGCTGAGCTTCACCTTCGTGATGAACACCCTGGCGGAAGTGATCCGTACCCGCCTGCGCAAGAAGTACGCCTCGCTATAGATACACGGCCGGCCACGCCGGCCCGCTGATGGCCCTCGCCCCTCGGGGAGAGGGTGCCCGCAGGGCGGGAGAACGCGCTCAGACCCGCAGGGGTGCTGGCTTCTCCCCGATGAATGCACTGCACGGCGCGACGTCGCCGGGCGAAACGAACGAAGGTACGAGCGGTGAAACAGCAAACCCTGAAATCCTGGTTCAAGAGCGGCTCGCCCTGGGTCTGGATGACCGCCAGCGGCGTGTCCATCGCGGTGATCATGACCGTCGGCCTGCTGGCGGTGATCGCCACCCGCGGCCTGGCCAACTTCTGGCCGGCGGATGTGCTGGAAGCCGATTACCAGGTGCCCGGCACGCCCGCCAAGGTCATGGCCGGCGAGCTGGTCCAGGCCGAGGAAGTGCCGCGCGCGCGCCTGGCCGGGGCCGGCCTGCCGGTGGACGTGAACGGCGGCGAGTTCATGACCCGCGAGCTGTTCAAGGTCGGCAACCGCGAGGTGTATGGCGCCGACTTCACCTGGGTGGTCGCCGAATGGACCAGCAACCTGCGCACGCCGCAGAACCTGATGGTCATGGAGCGCCGCGAGTGGGGCAACTTCTACGGCTACCTGGTCAACGTGAAGGAAAACGGCCAGGTGATCGCCGAGGGTGACGACGCCTGGGCCGCGATGCAGCAGCGCATCGGCCGCGTCGACGCGCTCTACGGGCAGATTTCCAAACTGGAAAAACGCGACATCGGGCGCATCAACGCCGGCCTTGAGCGCCTGCGCCTGAAAACCCGCAAGCTGGAGATGAACGGCCAGCTGGACGCCGCCGGGCAGGCCGATCTGGACGCCGAGCGCGCGCAGTGGGGTGCCGAGTACAAGGTCCTCGAAGGTCAGCTCAACGACCTGCACCAGCAGTTCGACCGCGACAGCGTGACGGTGCGCACCGTCGACGGCCAGGAGCAGGAGATGAGCCTGGGCAAGGTGGTCCGCGCCTACCGGCCGAACACCATGGGCACCGGCGCCAAGCTTGGCTTCTACTTCGCCAAGCTGTGGGAATTCCTCAGCGACGAGCCGCGCGAGGCGAACACCGAGGGCGGCATCTTCCCGGCCATCTTCGGCACCGTGATGATGACCCTGATCATGGCCGTGATCGTCACCCCGTTCGGCGTGCTGGCGGCCATCTACCTGCGCGAGTACGCCAGGCAGGGGCCGCTGACGCGGGTCATCCGCATCGCCGTGAACAACCTCGCCGGGGTCCCGGCGATCGTCTACGGCGTGTTCGGCCTGGGCTTCTTCGTCTACGTGCTGGGCGGCTCGATCGACCGGCTGTTCTTCGCCGAAGCCCTGCCGGCGCCGACCTTTGGCACGCCGGGGCTGATGTGGGCGTCGCTGACCCTGGCGATCCTCGCCGTGCCGGTGGTGATCGTCGCCACCGAGGAAGGCCTGGCGCGTATCCCGCGGGCGTTGCGCGAAGGCTCCCTGGCGCTCGGTGCGACCAAGGCGGAAACCCTCTGGAAGGTCGTACTGCCGATGGCCAGCCCGGCGATGATGACCGGCCTGATCCTCGCCGTGGCCCGCGCCGCCGGCGAAGTCGCCCCGCTGATGCTGGTCGGCGTGGTCAAGCTGGCGCCGGCGCTGCCACTGGACGGCAACTACCCGTACCTGCATCTGGACCAGAAGATCATGCACCTGGGCTTCCACATCTACGACGTCGGCTTCCAGAGCCCCAACGTCGAGGCCGCGCGACCGCTGGTGTACGCCACCGCGCTCCTGCTGGTGCTGGTGATCGCCCTGCTCAACCTGAGCGCGGTGTTCATCCGCAACCACCTGCGCGAGAAGTACAAGGCGCTGGACCACTGAATGAATTGCGCCGGACGCGCGCCGCGCGGCCGGCTAACCGAATTGTTAGCGTAGGGAGCACCCCATGCAGCACGAAACGCATACCCACGGCATCGACATCAAGGCCCTCGGCCGCGACAAGCAGAGCCTGCGCCTGGCCGACGAGACCGTCGCCCTCGAAGTCCCCGGCCTGAACCTGTTCTACGGCGACAAGCAGGCGCTGTTCGACGTCAGCATGAACATTCCCAAGCAGCGCGTGACCGCCTTCATCGGCCCGTCCGGCTGCGGCAAGTCGACCCTGCTGCGCACCTTCAACCGGATGAACGACTTGGTCGACGGCTGCCGTGTCGACGGCGAGATCCTCCTCGACGGCCAGAACATCTACCGCAAGGGCGTGGAAGTCGCCGAGCTGCGCCGCCGCGTCGGCATGGTCTTCCAGAAGCCCAACCCGTTTCCCAAGAGCATCTACGAGAACGTCGTCTACGGCCTGCGCATCCAGGGCATCAACCAGAAGCGCGTGCTCGACGAAGCGGTGGAATGGTCGCTGAAGAGCGCCGCGCTGTGGGACGAGGTGAAGGACCGCCTGCACGACTCCGCCCTCGGCCTCTCCGGCGGCCAGCAGCAGCGCCTGGTGATCGCCCGCACGGTGGCGGTGCAGCCCGAAGTGCTGCTGCTCGACGAACCCTGCTCGGCGCTCGACCCGATCTCGACGCTGAAGGTCGAGGAACTGATCTACGAGCTCAAGAGCAAGTACACCATCGTCATCGTCACCCACAACATGCAGCAGGCCGCGCGGGTTTCCGACTACACGGCGTTCATGTACATGGGCAAGCTGATCGAATTCGGCGACACCGACACGCTGTTCACCAACCCGGCGAAGAAGCAGACCGAGGACTACATCACCGGCCGCTACGGCTAGGGACTCGTGCCGTAGGGTGCGCCGCGCGCACCGACTCGCCACTGGTGCGCGCGGCGCACCCTACCGGTTTTTCGCGGAGTTAGAGAATGATCAACAAAGACGGCCACACCCAACACATCTCCCAGCAATTCAACGCCGAGTTGGAGGAGGTTCGCAGCCACCTCCTGGCGATGGGCGGCCTGGTCGAGAAGCAGGTCAACGACGCGGTCAACGCGCTGATCGACGCCGACACCGGCCTCGCCCAGCAGGTCCGCGAGATCGATGACCAGATCAACCAGATGGAGCGCAACATCGACGAGGAATGCGTGCGCATCCTCGCCCGTCGCCAGCCGGCGGCGTCCGACCTGCGCCTGATCATCAGCATCTCCAAGTCGGTGATCGACCTCGAGCGGATCGGCGACGAGGCGACCAAGATCGCCCGCCGCGCCATCCAGCTGTGCGAGGAAGGCGAGTCGCCACGCGGCTACGTCGAGGTGCGCCACATCGGCGGCCAGGTGCGCAAGATGGTCCAGGAAGCGCTGGACGCCTTCGCCCGCTTCGATGCCGACCTGGCGCTCTCGGTGGCGCAGTACGACAAGACCGTCGACCGCGAATACAAGACCGCGCTGCGCGAGCTGGTCACCTACATGATGGAAGACCCGCGCTCGATCTCCCGCGTGCTCAGCGTGATCTGGGCGCTGCGCTCACTGGAGCGGATCGGCGACCACGCGCGCAACATCGCCGAACTGGTGATCTACCTGGTGCGCGGCACCGACGTGCGCCACACCGGGCTGACCAAGAAGAGACGCCAGCTCCCCGGCGAACCGGAAGAAATCGCGCCCTGAGCCACGCGCGCCCTGCCCCGGCATCCGGCCGCCGGCGGCGCGCGCGCTTCCCCGAGGCCCCGTCCGGGATTTTCCGCCCATGGCGTGGGCGGTTAGCCATTAGCTACTCGCCAAGGCTATGCTTAGGTCCAATCTTCAGGAGTGGCCGATGAGCAAAGTCAGTGTGCTGGTGGTGGACGACGCCTCCTTCATTCGCGATCTGGTGAAAAAGGGGTTACGCGACCACTTTCCCGGCATCCAGCTGGAAGAAGCGGTGAACGGGCGCAAGGCCCAGCAGCTGCTCGGCCGCGTGACCGTCGACCTGATCCTCTGCGACTGGGAAATGCCGGAGATGTCCGGCCTCGAACTGCTCACCTGGTGCCGCGAACAGGACACGCTCAAGACCACGCCGTTCATCATGGTCACCAGCCGCGGCGACAAGGAAAACGTGGTCCAGGCGATCCAGGCCGGCGTCAGCGACTACATCGGCAAGCCCTTCTCCAACGACCAGTTGATCAACAAGGTGAAGAAGGCCCTGAGCCGCGCCGGCAAGCTCGAGGCGCTGTCCGCCTCCGCGCCGGCGCGCACGCTGTCGGGTGGCATACCCAACGACTCCCTCGCCGCGCTCACCGGCGGCAAGGCCGCGGTGATCAACACCAGCGCCGCGCAGCCACCGCGACCGGTGGCCGCCCCCGCGGCTCCCGCGGCCAGCAAACCCGCACCCGCCGCCGCGCCGACAGGCCGGGGCCAGGGCCAGTTGCGCCTGCCCGGCGGCATGCTCGGTTGCGTGATCAAGGCCATCAGCCTGAAGGAAGCGGCCATCGTGGTGCGCCGCGGCGAGCTGATCCCGCAGGTGCTGGAAAGCGCGGTGCTCGACCTGGAGCAGGGCGAAGGCGGCGAAGTCGCGCGCCTCAACGGCTACCTCCACTCGGTGGCCGCCTTCGAGCCGAAACCCGACAGCGACTGGCTTCAGCTGATCTTCCGCTTCGTCGACCGCGACCCGCAGAAGATGGACTACCTCTCGCGCCTGATCGCCCGCGGCACCGCGCAGAAACACTTCGTCCCCGGCGCCTGAAGCCCCCGCAACCCCGTTTCGTGGGTTGCACCCGCCCTACCAACACCATCGCCCTTGTAGAAGCAATCGCCACCGTAGGGTGGGCTTCAGCCCACCATCCCGCGCGGTCACCCAACGCATGCCCGGCAAACGACGACCGGCGATTCGCCGAGCCGGGCCGGCGCTGCTATCTTCGCCTCGCGACCCCTTCCACTGCGGAACCCCATGCCCGGACGCCTGTTCTTCCTCTGCTGCCTGCTGGCGCTCAGCGCGCCGGCCGCCGCGCTGACCGTCTACAAGTACACCGACGCCAACGGCGTGGTCACCTACAGCGACCAGGCCGCGCCCGGCGCGAAGGTGTTCGTGTTCCAGGACCGCATGGTCGAGCGCCTGGACAACCAGGTGAAGCTGGAGACCCACAAGCACGCCGGCGGCGAGACCCTCAGCGTGCGCAACGACCTCTACGCGCCGGTGGAAGTCGAACTGCGCCTGGAAAAGCTCGACAACGCGGTCGGCGCGCCGGACAAGCCGATCCACTGGGTACTGCCGCCACGCAGCTCGATCCGCCTGGCCACCCTCGCGCCGCGCGATCCCAGCCAGCCGCTGCGCTACACGCCCAAGCTGCGCTACGCCCTCGGCGATCCGCGCCTGCAGCCGCTGGCGGTGCGCTATCCGCTGCCCTGGCGCGGCGGGCCGTTCCGCAAGAGCCAGGGCGCTAACGGCGGCTACAGCCACAACACGCCGAAGGGCCGCTACGCCATCGATATCGCCATGCCCGAGGGCACGCCCATCGTCGCCGCCCGCGCCGGGATGGTGGTGAAGGTGGAAAACGACCAGAGCGGGCGCGGCAAGAACCCTTCGGGCAACTTCGTGCGGATCCTTCACGACGACGGCACCATGGGCGTCTACCTGCACCTGATGCAGGGCTCGGTGAAGGTGCGCGAGGGCCAGCGCGTGCTGCCCGGCAGCGCGCTGGCACTCTCCGGCAACACCGGCAACAGCACCGGTCCGCACCTGCACTTCGTGGTCCAGCGCAACGTCGGCCTGGCGCTGGAATCGATTCCCTTCGACTTCGCCCAGCCGGTGAACGCGCTGCCCAATTTCGCCGTGGGGGGCGAGTAGGCGGCTTCGCTGCACTGAAAACTGGCGTGGCGCCTGCCGCTGGTGCGCCGAAGCGTTGCAGGCGCGACGGACATTCCCCGCACCGATTCCGCCGGATGCCGCCAACCCGTTGAACGCGCTGGGGTTTGCCGACCCGGCGGGCAGGCTGCGACAAACTGGCACCGGACTTGCAAAAACCCAAGCGAACGGGATGAGTCAACGCGCCGGCAACGCTGGTACATCGTGCACTCATGACGCTTGGCACACAGGAGCAACACCAGAGGCGAACTAGGGTTCCGGTCCACGCGAGTGGATGGCAGGTCCGAGAGTTCTCCGGCCCCAAGGACACGGGGGCTACACGGCGGGATAAAAGCCCGGGAGACGCGTCGTCATCCCGTGCCCGATTCCCTGTGTAGGAGTTCCGCCATGAGCCTGTCGCTAACCCGCTTCGCGTTCCGCAAGACCCTCGCCGGCCTCTGTCTGGCCGCCGCCACGCTACTCCCGGTTGCCGCCTCCGCGGCCGAATCGCTGAAGATCGGCACCGTGGTCTGGGCCGGCTACGCGCCCTTCTACGTCGCCGATGCCCTCGATCTGTACAAGAAGCACAACCTCAAGGTGCAGCTGCAGTTCTTCAACGACCCCGCGATGATCCCGTCGGCGATGGCCGGCAGCGCGCTGGACGGCGGCATGCTCACCTATGACCAGGTGATCAACTCGGCCGCCAAGGGTCTGGCGCACAAGGTGGTGATGCCGATCGACTTCTCCAACGGTGGCGATGCCATCGTCGCCGAGAAATCCATCACCTCGGTGGCCGACTTCAAGGGCAAGAAGGTCGGCTTCAACCCGCTGTCGCCGTCCGACTTCCTGCTCGCCTATGCGCTGAAGACCAACGGCCTGACCGACAAGGACATCCAGCCGGTCAACATGACGCCCGAAGGCATTCCCGGCGCCATGGCCTCCGGCAGCCTGCCGATCGGCGTGACCTACGAGCCCAACGTGTCGCAGATCCTCGGCATGCCCGGCGACAAGTTTCACGTCGTCTACTCCTCCAAGGACGCGCCCGGCCTGATCACCGACGTGCTGGTGTTCGACGAGAAGATGATCGCCAAGAAACCCGCCGCGATCAGCGCGCTGATCCTCGGCTACCTCGACGGCCTCGCCTACATCCAGAGCCATCCGGACGAAGCGGCGAAGATCATCGGCAAGGTGCTCGGCGTCGACGCCGAAGAAGCCAAGGCGCAGATGAGCGGCGTGTACAACATCCCGCTCAACGAGATGGAAACCAACTTCACCAAGGCCGAGGCCACCACCTCGTTCTTCGGCAGCGGCGCGGTGATCGCCAAGCTGCTCAAGGATAACGGCCAGATCGCGGAGATCCCCGACTTCGCCAAGACCTACGACGCCCAGTTCGTCAAAGCGCTGACCGAGTAATCGTGTCCTCGCCGGCGGAGGGCACTGCCCTCCGCCGACGCTGCAACCGCGCCAGAGATCGCCGCGGCGAGCCCGCGCTCCACCGCTGGAGGAACCCATGTCCACCCAGATCTACCGCTACGCCGACGGCCGCCTGGCCAACAGCCTGGCCATCGCCTACACCCTCGTCGGCTACGTCGGCGGCATCGGCTTGCTGCTTTCCGGTCACTGGGCGGCGATCGCTGCCGGCACGCTGTTGCTGGCCCACGCGATGATCGTCGCCGCCTACCTGATCCACGAATTCGCCCACGGCACCATCTTCGCCAAGCCCCGGCACAACGAATGGGCAGGCGAGCTGTGCAGCTGGATCTGCGGCAGCTGCTACGCCGGCTTCCAGGACCTGCGCAAGAAGCACATGCGCCACCACGTCGACCGCGCCGACGTGATCACCTTCGACACCAAGGCCTTCCTCGCCCGCAGCCCGGCCTGGTTCCGCAAGCTGGTGCTGGCCGCGGAATGGGCCTACGTGCCGGCGGTCGAGCTGATCATGCATTACTACGTGATCCTCCTGCCGTTCATCACCGACAACGCCAAGCACCGCGCCAACCGCCGCAAGGTCGCGCTCACCCTGCTGATCCGCGGCGTGCTCTTCGGCCTGCTCGCCTACGCCTCGCCGCTGGCCGCCGTGCTGTACTTCGTCGCCTGGTCGATCATGCTCACCGTGCTGCGCTTCACCGATGCCTACCAGCACACCTACGACGCCTTCGCGGTGCTCGAGGACGGCGGCAAGATCCCTGACGACAAGACCCGCGACCGCACCTACGAGCAGATGAACACCTTCAGCAACGTGGTCTCGGTGCGCTGGCCGGTGCTCGACCTGCTGTTGCTCAACTTCGCCTACCACAACGCCCACCACGAAAAACCGGTGGCGCCCTGGTACCGCCTGCCGGCGCTGCACAAGCAGCTGTACGGCGACGACTACGCCCAGGTGCTGCCGATGCACCTGCTGTTCAAGAGCTTCCACCAGCACCGCCTGCGCCGCGTCATCGACGACAACTACGGCGTGGTCGAGCCGGAAGGCAAACACCGCGCCGACGGTTTCTACGGCGCGGTCGGCGTGTCCTTTCTGACGGCGGTGTGAGCATGATCGACTACCGCGGCAAACAGGTGCTGATCACCGGCGCGGCCAGCGGCATCGGGCGCGGCCTGGCGCGCGCCTTCGCCGAGCAGGGCGCCACCCTGGATCTGCTCGACCGCAACGCCGAGGCGCTGGGGCAGGTCGCCGAGGAACTGGCGACGCTGACCTCCAGCCGCATCGCCTGCGTCGACCTGGGCGACAGCGCTGCCATCGCCGACTACGCCGCTCGCCGCGGCGGGCGGCCGCTGGATGTGCTGATCAACAATGCCGGCGTCGAGTACGCCACGCCACTGAGCGATACCGGCGCACAGGCCGATGCCCACTGGCAGGCGCTGCTGGACAACAACGTCGCCTCGATGCTGCGCCTGACCCGCGCCCTGCTGGGGCACTTGAAGGATGGCGCCAGTGTGATCAACCAGGCGTCGATCTGGGGCCTCAAGGGCGTGCCGGGGTTTTCCGCCTATGTCGCCAGCAAGCACGCGGTGATCGGCCTGACCCGCTCGCTGGCCTGGGAACTGGGCGGGCGGAGGATTCGCGTCAACGCCGTGTGCCCCGGCTGGATCGCCACCGAGGCGGCGATGCGTTCGCTGCGGGTGATGGCCGCCGAGGCCGGGCGCAGCGAGGAGCAGGAACTGGCCACGATCCTCGCCGCCCAGGCGGTGCCCGAACTGCTCACGCCGGCGGACCTGGCCGGCACCTTCCTGTTCCTCGGCAGCGCACTGGCGACGCCGATCACCGGGCAGGCATTGTCGGTCAGCCACGGCGAGGTCATGCACTGATGGCGCGGCCACTGGAACACCAGGTCGCGCTGGTCACCGGCGCCACCCAGGGCATCGGCCGCGCCATCGCGATCGCGCTGGCCGACGCCGGCGCGCGGGTGTGGATCAATCACCTCGACCAGCCGCAGGCCGCCGAGGCGCTGGTGGCACAGATCGTCGCCGGCGGCGGCCGCGCCCACGCGGTACAGGCCGACGTCGCCTCGCCGGAGCAGGTCGAGGCGATGTTCGTCGAGGTGCTCGGCGACGGGCCGCTGGACATCCTGGTGAACAACGCCGGGATCATTCTCGAGAAAGCCTTCCTCGACACCGACGAGGACGACTGGGCACGTCTGCTCGGCGTTGACCTCGGCGGCGTCTACCGCTGCTGCCGCCAGGCGCTGAGGCACATGCAGCCACGCGGCACCGGCAGCATCGTCAACATCGCCTCGGAACTCGGCCAGCTCGGCCGCGCCCAGTATGTCGCCTACTGCACCGCCAAGGCCGGGGTGATCGGCCTGAGCAAGTCGCTGGCCCGCGAGTTCGCCCCGGCGATCCGCATCAACGCGGTGGCGCCCGGCCCGGTGGACACGCCGATGGTCTCGCTGGAGCACATGAGCGCCGAGATGATCGCCGCGGAAACCGCGATCCCCGCCGGCCGTCTCGGGCGCCCCGAGGAAATCGCCGCGGCGGTGCTGTTCCTCGTCTCGCCGCAGGCGAGCTTCTTCCACGGTCAGACCCTCGGCGCCAACGGCGGCGCCTGGATGGGCTGAAGATGAGCCTGCTGCGAGCGGAACTGGCGCTGATGAGCGGCGCGATCCTGTGGGGCCTCGGCTGGATTCCGCTGCAGATGTTCGCCAACCGCGGGCTGCTCGGCATGCCGCTGATCCTCGCCTGCTACGGCCTGCTCAGCCTCGTCAGCCTGCCGCTGATCCTGCGCCAGCGCCGCGCCTGGTGGAGCCAGCGCTTCAACCTGCTGGCGATCGGCGCGTGCGGCGGCTGGGCCACCGCCGGGCTGGTCAGCGCGCTGTCCGAAGGCGACGTGATGCGCGCCATGCTGCTGTTCTACCTGGCGCCGGTATGGGCGCTGCTGGGCGGCTGGCTGCTGCTCGGCGAACGCCTCGACGCCACGCGTATCGGCGCTGTGCTGCTGGCCATGCTCGGCATCGCCCTGACCCTTGGCGTCAGCCGCGAGAGCTTCCAGGCGCTGCACAGCAGCGATGCCCTGGCGCTCTCCGCCGGCATGGCCTTCGCCCTCAACAACATCGCCACGCGCTCGGCCGAGCGTGTGCCGCTGACCAGCAAGGCGCTGGTCGCCTTTCTAGGCAGCGCCGCCTTCGGCGCGCTGTTCTGCCTGATCCAGGGCCGCGGCCTGCCGCCGATGTCGGTGCAAACCTGGGGCCTGGTGGCGCTGTTCGGTGCCTTCTGGCTGGTCTCCATGGCCGCGGCGCAGTACGGCTTCAGCCACGTCGAGGCCAGCCGCGGTGCGGTGCTGGCGCTGGTCGAACTGATCGCCGCGGTGCTCAGCTCGGCGGCCTTCGGCGAGCGCGAGATCGGCCTGCGCGAATGGCTCGGCGGCGCCCTGGTGCTGGCCGCCGCCTTCATCGCCGCGCGTCCGCCGCGGCCCACCCCTCCGTCTGTCTGCGAGGCAAACCGATGACAACCGTACGCATGGACCAGCTCAGCTGGGTCGAATACGCCCGCCGCGTGAGCGAGGAATCGCCCGTGGTCTTCCTGCCCTGTGGCGCCACCGAACAGCACGGCCCGCACCTGCCGCTGGGCACCGACGCGCTGCTCGCCAGCGCGCTCTGCGAGGACGTCGCCGCGCGCGTCGGCGGGCTGGTCGCACCGGCGCTGTCCTACGGCTACAAGTCGCAGCCCAAGTGCGGCGGCGGCAACCATTTCTGCGGCACCACCAGCCTCGACGGGCAGACCCTGATCGCCCTGGTACGCGACGCCGTGCGCGAGTTCGCCCGCCACGGCGTGACCCGCCTGGTGCTGGTCGACGGCCACTACGAGAACCAGTGGTTCGTCACCGAGGGCATCGAGCTGGCGCTGCGCGAGCTGGGCCCCACCGCGAAGCTGCAGGTGATGCGCCTGGAGCACTGGGATTTCTGCAGCGAGCAGACCCTGGCCGACGTGTTCCCCGAAGGCTTCCCCGGCTTCGCCCTGGAGCACGCGGCGGTGATCGAGACGTCGCTGATGCTGCACTACCTGCCGAACCTGGTGCGCATCGACCTGATCCCCAACGATCCGCCCGCCGATTTCCCGCCCTACGACATGTACCCGAGCCGCACCGAGTGGGTGCCGCCGTCCGGCGTGCTGTCCTCGGCCAAGGGCTCCAGCGCCGAGAAGGGCGCGCGCATGGCCGGCGACATCTGCAACGGCATCGCCCAGGCGGTGCGCAAGGAATTCGCGCTGTGAGCACGGCCCTGATCGTCATCGACATGCAGCGCGACTTCTGCGCCGCCGGTGGCTACGCCGACCGCGCCGGGCTGGACATCACGCGCCTGCGCGCGCCGATCCCGGCGATCCAGCGCCTGCTCGACGGCGCCCGTCGCCACGGCCTGGCGATCTTCCACACCCGCGAGGGCCATCGTCCCGACCTCGCCGACCTGCCGGAAAGCAAGCGCCGGCGCGCTGAGTGCGCGGGTGCGCCGATCGGTGGCCAGGGCCCCCTGGGGCGCCTGCTGGTGCGCGGCGAGTACGGCCACGACCTGATCGACGAGTTGCAGCCGCTGCCCGGCGAGCCGGTGATTGACAAGCCCGGCTACAGCGCCTTCGCCCACACCGACCTGGAGCTGATGCTGCGCAACCGCGGCATCGACGAGCTGATCGTCACCGGCGTGACCACCGAGGTCTGCGTGTCCTCGACGCTGCGCAGCGCGGTGGATCTCGGGTTCGCCTGCACCCTGGTCGACGATGCCTGCGGTTCGGCGCACGCCACGCTGCATGCCGCCGTGGTGGCGATGATGGCGGTGGAAGGCGGGCTGTTCGGCCGCGTCCTCGACAGTCAGGATGTACTGGCCGAATGGGAGGAGCGCCGATGACCCAGGTAACCCGCCTGTGGCCGCTGCTCACCGCGACCTACCGCTACGACAAGTCGATCTCCACCTACCGCCGTGGCCAGGGCATCGCCATCGAGGCGCCTATCCTCGCCTACCTGATCGAGACGAAGCAGGGGCGCATTCTCTACGACGTCGGCTGCGACTACCGCAAGATCGCCGACCCGGCGCTGCGCGAGCGCTGGTACGGCGACTTCCCGCTGGGCGCGCCGCAGATGAGCGAGGAGCAGCGCCTGCCGGCGCATTTCGCCCGCCTCGGCCTGACCCCGGCGGACATCGACCTGGTGTTCCTCGGCCACCTGCACTTCGATCACGCCGGCGGTCTCTGCGAGGTCTGCGGCGCCGAGGTGCACGTGCACGCCGCCGAGCTGGAGGCCGCCCGCGGGCAGGCCGACGAGGCCTACTTCGCCGACGATTTCGCCGGCGACTACCGTTGGAAGGTGCAGACCGGCGAGTACGACCTGGTCCCCGGCGTGCGCGCGATCGACACGCCCGGCCACACCGCCGGGCACATGTCGCTGCTGATCGAGCTGCCCGAGGGCAAGCCGGTGATCCTCGCCGGCGACGCCGCCGACCTGACCGAGAACATCGAGGAGGAAATCGCTCCCGGCACGCTCTGGCAGGATCGCGAGGACATGGCCATCGACAGCATCCGCAAGCTCAAGGCGCTGGCGCGGGAGACCGGCGGCGAGCTGTGGCCGAACCACGACATGGCCTTCTTCAACGGCCTGCGCCAGTTCCCGGAGTTCCATTCATGAAACCTGTTCCCGACGCCTACCTCGGGGTCTGGCAGCGCACGCTGCTGACCACCACCGGTGGCGTTCACGACAGCAGCACCCAGGTCTACTGGCTGCAGACCGAGCGCCTGTTCGCCGACCTGCGGATTCCGCAGCCGGCACCAAGCAGCGAGACCGAGCGCGTGCTGCAGGCCGGCTTCGCCGGCGTCACCGAGGTCAACGACGACTTCTGCCAGTGGCACCGGGCGATCGACTTCCAGCCGCCGAGCGGCCGCGAGGACATCGGCCGGATGCGTTTCGAGTCCAGCGAGCGCGTGCTCGAGGACGGCCTCGACGGCGGCTACCACGAGGTCTGGGAACGCCTGCCGGAATCCCTCGGGCGCAACTGGGGCACCTGGCTGAGCGCCGGCGACGGCCGCCAGGGTTGCCTGCTGCTGGCCGGCGACTGCTTCCTCTTCGCCGCCGGTCGCGCCACCGCCCTGCCCGCCGCGCCCTCGCTCGCCGCGCTGCTGGCGGGTGGCGCGGAGGCCGGCACGCTGCTCGACTTCGAGCTGTCGTTCGGCCGCCATTGCCAGGGCACGCAGCCCTGGCGCATCGCGTTATCGACGCTGCCCGAGCGGGTCGGCCAGGCGCTCCTGCCGAGCCGCATCGACCCCGACCAACCCGCGCAACTGCTGGATGCCGAGACCCTCGGCCACCTCGGTGCCACGCCGCCGCAGGGCGGCTGGCAGGCCTGCGCGAGCCCGTCTTCACCCCGGAGAAACGAACCATGACCGCCCATCGCCCCCTGCCCGAAACACGTCCGGCGGCGCCGCCGAAAGCCGCCCGCTGGTGGGTCATCCGTGGAGACCTGCCGCGCGGCGCGATCTGGGGCCTGGCGCTCGCCGGGCTGCTGGCGCCGCTGCTGGCGTGGTGGGCCGCGACCACCTTCGGCGTGTCCAACCCGATGTTCCTGCCCGGCCCGGACGCCGTGATCAAGCGCCTCGGCCACTGGCTGACCGACGAGGGCCTGTTCGCCGACATCGCCATCAGCGTCTGGCGGGTGATGGGCGGCTTCTGCTCCTCGGCGCTGCTGGCCCTGCCGCTGGGCCTTTACATCGGCACCTACCGTCCGGTGCAGGCGTTCCTCGAGCCGCTCACCGACTTCATCCGCTACATGCCGGCGGTGGCCTTCATCCCGCTGGTGATGCTCTGGGTCGGCATCGACGAGGGCTCGAAGATCCTCATCATCTTCATCGGCACCTTCTTCCAGATGGTGCTGATGGTCGCCGAGGACGTTCGCCGGGTGCCGATGGCGCAGATCGAGGCGGCGCAGACCATGGGCGCCAGCCGCTACGAGGTGATCAAGCTGGTGATCCTGCCGTCGGCGCGCCCGGCGCTGCTCGACACCCTGCGCATCACCTGCGGCTGGGCCTGGACCTACCTGGTGGTGGCCGAACTGGTGGCCGCCAACTCCGGCCTCGGCTACGCCATCCTCAAGGCGCAGCGCTACATGCAGACGGACAAGATCTTCGCCGGCATCCTGCTGATCGGCGTCATCGGCCTGCTCACCGACCAGGCGTTCCGCTGGCTCGGCCGCCTGGCCTTCCCCTGGTTGAAGAGGTAAGCGCGATGAACGACGCGAAAATCCGCATAAGCCATGTCGACAAGGTGTTCGCCAGTCGCGGCAAAACGGTGCAGGCGCTGCAGGACATCAATCTGGAGATCCGCCCGAACGAATTCATCACCTTCGTCGGCGCCTCCGGCTGCGGCAAGTCGACCCTGCTGCGCAGCATCGGCGGCCTGGAACGGCACAGCGCCGGCGACATCCTGGTCGACGGCCGCGCGGTGGACAGCCCCGGCATCGACCGCGCCATGGTGTTCCAGCACTACAGCCTCTACCCCTGGCTGACGGTGATGAAGAACATCAAGTTCTGCCGCCAGTTGAAGGTCGTCTCCGACACCGTCAACAGCGACGCCGATGTCGAGGTGGCCAGCGGCCGCGCCGATGCGCTGCTCAACCTGATGGGGCTCTCGGCGTTCGCCGATGCCTACCCGAACCAGCTCTCCGGCGGCATGCAGCAGCGCGTGGCGATCGCCCGCGCGCTGATGCCCAAGCCGCAGATCCTGCTGATGGACGAGCCGTTCGGCGCGCTGGACGCGCAGACCCGCGAGGTGATGCACGACCTGATCCGCCACGTGCACCGGCTGGAGAAGAGCACCATCCTGTTCGTCACCCACGACGTCGAGGAAGCCATCTACCTGGGCGGGCGCATCGTGTTGATGGCGCCGCGGCCGGGGCGCATCGACAGCGTCTACGACGTGCCGCTGCCCGCCGAACGCCACCAGGACATGAAGCTCTCCGCGGAATTTCTCGCCCTCAAGCGCGAAATCCTCAATCGCATCCGCGAAACCTCCGGCATGAGCACCGATCTGGAACTGCTCGAACAGCTGAGCCGCAGCGCGCCGGCCTGAACGGCGTGGGCGCGGGGTGACGGAGGGCGCGTGGCCGGTGGGCTGAAGCCCACCCTACGGCGTTACGGTGTTGGAGCCGGTGCGGGATCAGGTCCGGCTGAGCCGGCAACTCAGGGCGCAATGGTCGGAGACGCCGGTGCTCAGGACGACATCCTCGAGCCGGTAGCCCGGCGTGTGGAACAGCCCGTCGACCATGAACGGGATGTCCCCGGCGCGGTGCAGCGAGCCGTCGATGCTGGTGGTGTGCTGCGCCGGGATGCCGTCGATGAAATGCTCGGCGATCAGGTCGAAGGTGGCGCGGCCGCGCGGGGCGTTGAAGTCGCCCGCCAGCAACAGGTCGCCGGCCTGCCGCGCCTGTGCTTCGGCGAGGCCGATCAGCTTGCCGGCGCTTTCGCGCTGGTACGGCGTGGAGGTGCCGAACGGCGTGACGTTGAGGTGGGTGACGGCGATGCGGAAGCCGCCGACGCTGGCGCTGAGCATGACTTCGGCGATGCTCAGCGGGTCGGCGCCGCGCTTGCCGTCCGTGTTGAGGAAGGTCATCTCGCGGATGCTCCCGGCGCTGCCGGAATAGTACTCGGCGCACACGTCCGCCAACGCCGTCTCGCGGGCGATCAGCCCGACGCCGACCACGTTGTCCGGCCCCTCCCCCGGATAGCGCGCCATCGCCGCGAAGCTCATGCGGCTGCCCATCAGTGCCTCGAAGAACGGAATGTCGCGCTCGCACAGCTCCTGCAGGCAGAGCACGTCCGGACGTTCGCGCCGGAGAAAGGCCTCGACACGCGGCAGGTGCATGGAACGTTCGATGTTGACGGAGACGAGCTTGAGCGACATGGGATCGGCGGGCAGTGGAATGAGGCGCGGGGTGCGCACGGCCGGCGACGGGACCGTGCAACGAGGATGCCGGAGTGTACCAGACGCCCGCGCCAGACCGCCCGCGTCCGCCGCCAGGCGCCACCGGGCGCGGCCTCAGGAGCGGTACAGCTTGAGGCTCTGCACACGCTCCCGGTAGGCCGCCATGCGCTCCTTCAGTTCGTCCTTGCGCTGCGCTGCCACGCAATGCAGCAGCACGTTGAGGGCGCTGGTCAGGCCGCCGGTGGACTCGAGGATCAACCCGGTCTTGGTCTTCATGGTGATGATCCAGGGCGTGTCGATGTGCCGGGCGATGCCGTACTCGTCGGTGAAGACCACCAGGTCGGTGTCGTTCTTCAGGCAGGTGTTGGCGAAGGCGATGCCGGCGTCGGCGTAGGGCGCGATGTCGATGAGGATCACGCAGCAGCGCTTGTCGCGGCTGTCCAGCCAGTGGCCGAGCACGCCGCTGTAGAGGTCGAGGTATTCCACCCCGGAGCGCACCAGCGAAAGGCGGTTGGCGAAATCCTCGGCGAGCCCGCGGATGGTCTGGAAGCCGCAGACGAACACCCGCTCGGCTTCGCTTACGCGGGCGACGACGTCCTGCCAGTGCTGGTTGCCGAGCTGGCTGGCGAAGGCGGTGAGCGCCTCGATTTCCTCGTTGAGGTGCGCCAGAAGGTCGTCTGGCTGGCGTTCGACGCGCTCGAGCAGGGTGCTGTTGAGCAGAGACTGCACGCGCACCTCGTCGCGCAGTTCTTCCTTCAGGCTCTTCAGCCCCTTGTAGCCGAGGCGCCGCAGGAAGCGGCTGACGGTGTTCGGGCTGACGCCGCTCTTCTGCGCCAGGGTGGTGCCGTTCTCGAACGACAGGCTCTCCAGGTTGGCCTGGATGTACGCCCACAGCGAGCGCTCGGCCGGGGTCAGCTTGCCGCTCAGTTGTTCCATCTTGCTGTCCAGCATGGGCGAAGCTCCGCTAGCTCTGGAATTTTTATGTCAGAGTATTGATGACTGGAAGAAATCTACTATATGCTCGACCCGCCCGGCAAAACATAACGACTAGAAACACGCGTTCTTCCTTTCGGCCCTTCGGCCATGCAATTCCTGCCCCAACCAAAGGCTCGCTCACGCGGGCGGATAATCAGAAACGGAGTACAGGAACATGCCCGCACCCTATCACCGCAATGCCCTGCGCCACCTCGCGCGGGGTGCACTGGCCGTTTCGGCCCTGCTCGCCAGCGCCGCCGGCCAGGCCGCCGAGGAGCTGCACCTGTACAACTGGGGCGACTACATCAACCCGCAGGTGCTCAGCCGCTTCACCGAGCAGACCGGCATCAAGGTGTCCCTCGACACCTACGGCAGCAACGAGGAAATGCTCGCCAAGCTGCAGGCCGGCGCCAGCGGCTACGACATCGTCTTCCCCTCGGTGCACATGCAGGACAGCATGGCCGCCCTCGGCCTGCTGGAAAAGACCTCCATCGACCGGAGCCCGGCGTTCGCCAACATCGACCCGAGCTTCCTGCGCGCCAAGTCCGACCCCAAGGGCGAGTACTGCATGCCCTACGCCTGGGGCACCGTGGGAATCTTCTACAACAAGACCAAGGTCAGCAAACCGATCGAGTCCTGGGCCGACTTCTTCGCCGAGGCCAAGGCCGGGAAGAAGGTCATCATGCTCGACGACATGCGCGAGACCCTCGGCGTCGGCCTGATCGTCAACGGCAAATCGGTGGACAGCACCGACCTTGCGGACATCAAGCAGGCCGAATCCTGGCTGCTGGAGCGCAAGCCGCTGGTCTCCGCCTTCACCTACGAGAGCGTGCCCATGGTGCAGTCCGGCGACGTCGCCGCGGCGCACTACTTCGTCGGCGCGATGATGTACGTGAAGCAGGACCCCGAGCATCTCGCCTACGTGATTCCCAAGGAGGGCGCGACGCTCTACCAGGAAGACATGTGCGTCCTCAAAAGCGCGCCGAACAAGGCCAACGCCAAGCGCTTCATGGAGTTCTTCCTGCAGCCGGAGATCGCCGCGCTGAACACCGAGCAGCAGATGAACGGCACGCCGAACAAGGAAGCGCTGAAGCTGCTGCCGGCCGAGCTGCGCGACAACCCGGAGGTCAATCCGGGGCCGGAGGTGATGGCCAAGCTGCAGATCTTCCACGACCTCGGCAAGGACCTGAAGAAGTACGACCGCGCCTGGACGCGCGTGCGCACGGCGAACTGACCCGCCGGCAGGTCCCGTCCGCGCCGGCGTCACCCGCCAGCCGGCTCACTCCCAGAAGGTTCGCGACCGCCGCTCGCGCCGGTCGCGACCTTGCGCTTTCCCGGAGTCGTTCATGTCACATGCCAACAACCCGGTGGTCGAAATCAGGGCCGCCGTGAAGCACTACCGCACCCCCGAAGGCCACGCCGTCCGCGCCCTGGACGGCGTCGACCTGAGCGTCGGCGCCAACGAGTTCGTCACCCTGCTCGGCCCCTCCGGCTGCGGCAAGACCACCCTGCTGCGCACCATCAGCGGCTTCGAGAGCCTCGACAGCGGCGAACTGCTGATCCAGGGCGTCGCGATGAACCAGGTGCCGCCTAACCGGCGCCCGGTGCACACCGTGTTCCAGAGCTACGCGCTGTTTCCGCACCTGTCGATCGGCGACAACGTCGGCTATGCCCTCGACGTGCGCGGCGTGGCCAGAGCCGAACGCCGCCAGCGCGTCGGCGCGGCGCTGGAACTGGTCGGCATGGGCGGGCTGGAGAAGCGCAAGCCGGGGCAACTGTCCGGCGGCCAGCAGCAGCGCGTCGCCCTGGCCCGCGCCATCGTCGACCGCCCCGCCCTGCTGCTGCTCGACGAGCCGCTCTCCGCCCTCGACCGCCAGCTGCGCCAGGCCATGCAGCGCGAGCTGAAGAACCTGCAGCACGAGCTGGGCATCGCCTTCGTCTTCGTCACCCACGACCAGGAAGAAGCGCTGACCATGTCCGACCGCATCGTCGTGCTCAACGGCGGCCACGTGCAGCAGGTCGGCGCGCCGCAGGACATCTACGACCGCCCGGCGAACGCCTTCGTCGCCGGCTTCATCGGCGAGAGCAACCTGCTGCGCGCACGGGTCGAATCCTGCGCGGACGGCGTCGCCACGCTGGTCGGCGAGCAGGGCGATCCGCTGCGCCTGCCGAGCGCCGGTCTGCAGGTCGGCCAGCCGCTGCACATCCTGCTGCGCCCCGAGCAATTCCACCTCGACTGCCCCGGCGACCCGGCCGCGCACGGCGCGCTGGACGGCGTGGTCGAGCAGACCGTGTTCATCGGCAAGGATTTCGAAGTGAGCCTGCTCAGCGCCACCGGCAGCCGCATCAAGGCGGTGGTGCGCGACGCCTCGCGCCAGGCCCTGCAACGCCTGCATCCGGGCTCCAGCCTGCGCCTGTGGTACGCGCTGGACGCCGCGCACCTGATCGCCGGGGAGGCCTGATGCTCACCGCCGAGAACCGCGCGCGCTGGCGCCTGGCCGGGCTGCTCAGCCCGGCAACCCTGATCATCGGCCTGTTCTTCGTCGTTCCGCTGGCGATCATGGCGCTCTACAGCCTGCTCGAGCCGGGCATGTACGGCGGCGTGGAATGGACCTTCTACCCGGACAACTTCGGCCGCATCCTCGGCTGGGCCGACGGCAGCAACGAGGAATTCGACGTCGTCTACCTGCAGATCCTCCTGCGCTCGTTCAAGCTGGCCGCGATCACCGTGCTGCTGACCCTGCTGGTCTGCTACCCGGCGGCGTTCTGGGTCAGCCGCCAGCCGGAGCGGCTGCGCAATTTCTGCCTGTTCCTGATCACCCTGCCGTTCTTCACCAGCCTGATCGTGCGCCTCTACGCCTGGGTGCTGATCCTGCGCCCCACCGGCTTCCTCAACGCCAGCCTGCAGGGGCTGGGGCTGATCGACGCGCCGCTCGACCTGATCTACACCGAGGGCGCGGTGCTGCTCGGGATGACCTACATCTTCGTGCCGTTCATGTTCCTGCCGATCTACGCCAGCGTGGAGAAGCTCGACCGGCGCCTGCTGGAAGCCTCCGCCGACCTCGGCGCCGGGCGCTGGCAGAGCTTCTGGCGGGTGATCTTCCCGCTGACCCTGCCGGGCATCGCGGCCGGCTCGATCATCGTGTTCATTCCCAGCCTGGGCAATTTCATCGTGCCGTCGCTGCTCGGCGGCGCGCGCGTGCTGATGATCGGCAACCTGGTGGAGCAGCAGTTCCTCGCCGCGCGCAACTGGCCGTTCGGTGCCGCCCTGGCGATGCTGATCATGGCCGCGGTGCTGCTGTTCCTGCTGCTCTACGTGCGCTGGCAGGGGCGCGCCGCGCTGAAGGAGGCCGCCCGATGAACAGACTGCTCGGACTCGTCGGCCGCCGCCTGCTGGGGGGTTACAGCCTGGCGTTCTTCGTCTTCCTCTACCTGCCGATCGGCCTGATCGTGGCCTACTCGTTCAACGGCAACCCGCTGAACATGATGATCTGGAGCGGCGCCAGCCTGGACTGGTATCGCTCGCTGTTCGGCCTGTCCAATTCGCTGAGCGAGAACGCGCTCTACGTCGAATCCACCGGGCAACTGCTGGCGGCGCTGCGCACCAGCCTCGCCGTGGCGCTGGTCACCACGCTGATCTCGACCCTGGTCGGCACGCTCACCGCGCTGGCCCTGGCGCGCTACCGCTTCCGCCTGCAGGGCTTCTACCGGGTGCTGCTGTTCCTGCCGATGCTGATGCCGGACATCGTCCTCGGCATCGCCCTGCTGATCTTCTTCGTCGGCGCCGGCGTGCCGCTGGGCAAGGGCTCGATCATCATCGGCCACTGCACCTTCCTGATCAGCTACGTGTTCCTCATCGTCAGCGCGCGCCTGGCCGGCATGGACACGCGCCTGGAAGAGGCCTCGGCCGATCTCGGCGCCTCGGCCTGGACCACCTTGCGCCGCATCACCCTGCCGCAGATCCTCCCTGGCGTGCTCGGTGGCGCGTTGCTGGCGTTCATCATCTCGATGGACGACCTGGTGATCACCTACTTCATCTCGGGTGTCGATTCGACCACCCTGCCGGTGTTCATCTACGGAATGATCCGCCGCGGCATCAAGCCGGAAATCAACGCCATCGCCACCCTGCTGCTGCTCGCCTCGCTGTTGATCGCCTCTCTCGGTCTGTACCTGCGCAACCGCAAGCCCGCCACTTCCTCGGATGACCACGCCCATGGCTAAACCCCGCGCCCGCGAACTCGGCCTGGCCGTTCCCGGCACCACCGGCCCGCACAACGCGATCACCGACGTGCCCGGCGTCCGCGTCGGCTACCGCACCCTCGACTACCTCGCCGACAACGGCAAGCGGGTGAAGACCGGCGTCACCGCGATCCTCCCCCGTGGCCATGCGCGCGAGCCGCAGCCGGTGTGGGCCGGCTTCCACGCGCTGAACGGCAACGGCGAGATGACCGGCACCCACTGGATCGAGCACGGCGGCTACTTCGTCGGCCCGCTGTGCATCACCAACTCCCACAGCGTCGGCATCGTCCACCACGCCGCGACCCGCTGGACCCTGCGCCAGTACGCCGAGGCCTGGGACGCCAACCACCTGTGGGCGATGCCGGTGGTGGCCGAGACCTACGATGGCGTGATCAACGACATCAACGGCCAGCACGTCAGCGAGGCCGACGCCCTCGCCGCGCTGGACGATGCACAGGACGGGCCCATCGCCGAAGGCAACGTCGGCGGCGGCAACGGGATGATCTGCTACGGCTTCAAGGGCGGCACCGGCAGCGCCTCGCGCCTGATCGAGATCGACGGCCAGCGCTATACCCTGGGCGCCCTGGTGCAGGCCAACCACGGCCAGCGCGCCTGGCTCAAGGTGCTCGGCGTGCCGGTCGGCGAACGCTGGGGCGAGGACGCACCGGTCGGCCTGGAGCGCGAGCGCGGCTCGATCATCGTGGTGCTGGCCACCGATGCGCCGCTGCTGCCGCACCAGCTCAAGCGCCTGGCACAGCGCGCAGGGCTGGGCATCGCCCTGGGCGGTACGCCGGGCGGCAACAATTCGGGGGATATCTTCATCGCCTTCAGCGTGGCCAACCCGCGCCCGCTGCCGCAGCTGGCGCCGACCCGGCTGAACCTGGACTATCTCAACGACGAGTGCTTCGACGCGCTCTACCTGGCGGCCGTACAGGCCACCGAGGAAGCCGTGCTCAACGCCATGCTGGCCGCCGAGGATGCGCCGATGCAGAAGCCCGAGGGCGTCTGCCGGGCGCTCGACGGCGAACGCCTGCGGCAGGTGCTGGGGGTAACCGTCAGTCCAGCTTGACGACCTTGGCGAGGACGATCTTCGGACCCTTCATCTTCTTCACGATGATCCGCAGATGGTCGGTTTCCAGCACGTCCTCTTCTTCCGGCACCCGTTTCAGGGTGTCGTAGATCAGCCCGGCGAGGGTTTCCGCCTCGACGTGGTCGAGGTCCACGCCGAGCAGGCGCTCGACCTTGAACAGCGGCGTGTCGCCCCGCACCAGCAGCTTGCCCGGCTGGTAGGCGAGGATGCCGCGCTCGGCCTTGCGGTGTTCGTCCTGGATGTCGCCCACCAGCACTTCGAGCACGTCCTCCATGGTCAGGAAGCCGACCACCTTGTGGTCCGCCTCCTCGACCAGGGCGAAATGCGAGCCGCCCTGGCGGAACTGCTCGAGCAGCGCGGAAAGCGGCATGTGCCGGGAAATCCGGTCGATAGGGTGGATCAGGTCGTCGAGCTTGAGCGCCGAGGGCAGCATTTCCAGCAGCGACAGCTCCAGCAGCAGGTCCTTGATGTGCAGCACGCCGACGAAGGTCTCGGCGGCCTCGTCGTACACCGGGTAGCGGCTGTACTTGTGCCGGCGGAACACCTCGAAGACTTCCTCCAGCGGCGCGTGGCGCTCGAGGTAGACCAGGTCCTCGCGGGAGTTGGCCCAGTCCACCACCTCCAGTTCGCCCAGCTCCACCGCCGAGGCCAGCACGCGCATGTCCTGGTCGCTGGGGTCGTGGGCGCGGCTGGAGTGCAGGATCAGCTTGAGTTCGTCGCGGCTGTAGGCGTGCTCGTGGTGCGGCCCCGGCTCGCCCTGCCCGGCGATGCGCAGGATGCCGTTGGCGCTGGCGTTGAGCAGGTAGATGGCCGGGTACATCAGCCAGTAGAACAGATACAGCGGCACCGCCGTCCACAGCGACAGCAGCTCGGGCTGGCGGATCGCCCATGATTTCGGAGCCAGCTCGCCGACCACGATGTGCAGGTAGGAAATGATGAAGAAGGCACTGAAGAAGGCGATGCCGTGGACCAGCGCCGGCGAGTCGATATCGAAGTACTGCAGCAGCGGCGTCAGCAGGTGGGCGAAGGCCGGCTCGCCGACCCAGCCGAGGCCGAGGGAGGCCAGGGTGATGCCCAGCTGGCAGGCCGACAGGTAGGCGTCCAGCTGGTTGTGCACGGTGCGCAGGATCTGCCCGCGCCAGCCGCTCGTCTTGGCGATGGCTTCGACCCGGGTGGCGCGCAGCTTGACCATGGCGAACTCGGCGGCGACGAAGAAGCCGTTGAGCAGCACGAGGAACAGGGCGAACAGCACGAGGCCGAAGTCGGCGAAATAGGTGTAGAGGGAGCTAGGGGAAGGGTCCATGGGGGGTTCGTAGGGCTGATGATGGCTCAAGGTTGAGGGTTGGATTCAGGCTTTGCAACAGTTTCGGCGGCGAGTGGCCGAGCGGCAGCCCCGGCGCCACGGGCCTGGCCGCGAACGCCGCGCGCAGGCGTGGCTCAGTCCTCCGCAGCGGACAACGCCCCGACGGAAAGCGGAACGACCTGGGCCGGCGCGAAGTGGCAGGTGAAGACGCTGCCCTTGCCCGGCACGCTGGCGATTTCCAGCTTGCCGCGATGGCGCAGTAGCACGTGCTTGACGATGGCCAGGCCGAGGCCGGTGCCGCCGGTGCTCAGCGCGCGGCTGGAGTCGACGCGGTAGAAGCGCTCGGTGAGCCGCGGCAGGTGCTTGGCCTCGATGCCGACGCCGCTGTCGGCCACCGCCAGGTGTGCGCCCTGGGCGTCGCTCCACCAGCGGATGCGCACGTCGCCGCCGGCCGGGGTGTATTTCACCGCGTTGAACACCAAATTGGAGAAGGCGCTGCGCAGCTCGGCCTCGCTGCCCTTGAGGCGCAGGCCCACTTCCATGTCCAGCTGCACGCGGTGGCCACGCTCGCCGGACAGCGCCAGGGCATCGGTGCGGATCGACTGCAGCATCGGCTCCACCGCCACCGGCTGGTTGTCCGAGGGGTAATCGGTGGCCTCCAGGCGCGCCAGCAGCAGCAGGTCGTTGAGCAGGTTCTGCATGCGCCCGGCCTGCTCCTGCATCTGCTGCATGGCGCGGCGCCAGCGCGGGCTGGTGCCGGGGTCGTTGTCGAGCAGGGTTTCCAGGTAGCCGGCGATCACCGTCAGCGGCGTGCGCAACTCGTGGGAGACGTTGGCGACGAAGTCCTTGCGCATCTGCTCCAACTGGTGGACGCGGGTCACGTCGCGCACCAGCATCAGGCGTTCGCCGTTGCCGTAGCGGGTGATGAGGAACTGCAGGCGCAGGTCCTCGTTGATCGGCGAGGGAATCTCCAGCGGATCGGTGTGCTGCTCCTGCTCGAAGTACTCCTTGAAGCGCGGATGACGCACCAGGTTGCCCACCGGCTGGCCGCCGTCCTGGCGGGTCTTGAGCCCGAGCAGGGTCTCCGCCGCCGGGTTCCACCATTCCAGGTTGCCGCCGCTGTCGAGCATGATCACCGCGTCGCGCAGCGCGCCGGTGGATTCCTGGGCGCGGTCGATCACCGCCTGCAGGCGCTCGCGCGCCTGGCGGTTGCGCCGTTGCAGGTGGTAGATGCGGTCGAACAGGTCTTCCCACAGGCCGCGCGCCTCGGGCACTTCGGCCTGTGCGTCGGCGCTTTCCAGCCAGCGCCGCAGACGCAGCAGGTCGCGCAGCAGCCAGCCGAGGTAGAGCGCCAGGCAGAGGGCAAAACTCCAGCCGTAGGCATCGCTGATGAAGCCGAGCAACAGCCCGCCGCCGATCAGCGCGAGCAGGTGGCGGAGCAGAATGCGGCGCCAGTCGGTGTTCAAGGCGGGTCAGGTCCTGTGCGGGAGGAAACGGCGATCGGTCATGCGCAGTCTACCGGTTCGCAACGGCCGGCTGGTCGCGCCCGCCGTCAGCTCTTGGTGGAGAAGCGGTAGCCGGTACCGCGTACCGTCTGCACCAGGTTCTCGTGCACCTCGCCCAGCGCCTTGCGCAGGCGGCGGATATGCACGTCCACGGTGCGCTCCTCGACGTACACGTTGCCGCCCCAGACCTGGTCGAGCAACTGGCCGCGGCTGTAGGCGCGCTCCTGGTGGGTCATGAAGAACTGCAGCAGGCGGTACTCGGTGGGGCCCATCTCGGCCGGCTTGCCGTCGATGGTGACACGGTGGCTGACCGGATCGAGCAGCAGGCTGCCGACCTCGATCGGCGCCTCGTTGTCCACCGGCCCGGCGCGGCGCAGCACGGCCTTGAGCCGGGCGACCAGCTCGCGCGGCGAGAACGGCTTGGTGATGTAGTCGTCGGCGCCGACTTCCAGGCCCTGGATCTTGTTGTCCTCTTCGCCCTTCGCGGTGAGCATGATGATCGGCACTTCGGCGGTCATCTCGTCTCGCTTGAGGCGCCGCGCCAGCTCGATGCCGGTGGTGCCGGGCAGCATCCAGTCGAGCAGGATCAGGTCCGGCTGCCGGTCGACGATCAGCGCGTGCGCCTGCTGGGTGTTTTCCGCCTCGAGGCATTCGTAGCCGGCCATCTCCAGCGCCACCGCGATCATCTCGCGGATCGGCGCCTCGTCGTCCACGATGAGGATTGTTCTACCTGCCATGTCCATTCCTGCCCAAACCATCTATGCGTCGCATTAGATAACGGAAATGTTGCAGCGATGTGACAGGCGCGCGTCCGCCTAGAAGGCGTAATCCAGCACGATGCCGAGGAAGATCGCCAGCCCGGCCCAGTGGTTGTGCAGGAAGGCCTTGAAGCACACCAGCGGCTCGCGCCGGCGGGTGGTCCAGAACTCCCAGGCGAAGCACGCCGCGGCCACGCCCAGGCCGAGATGGAACCAGCCGCCCAGCTCGAAGCGCCCGCCGGCCAGCAGCAGGCACAGCAGCGCCAGCAGTTGCAGCGTGAGGATGATAGCGCGGTCGGCGTCGCCGAACAGGATGGCGGTGGATTTCACCCCGATCTTCAGGTCGTCCTCGCGGTCGGCCATGGCGTAGTAGGTGTCGTAGGCCACCGTCCACAAGAGGTTGGCGATGTACAGCAACCAGGCCGCTGCCGGCAGGCTGCCGGTTTCGGCGGTGAACGCCATCGGCATGCCCCAGGAGAACGCCGCGCCGAGCACCACCTGCGGGTAGAAGGTGTAGCGCTTCATGAACGGGTAGCTGGCCGCCAGCACCACGCCGCCGATCGACAGCCAGAGAGTCGTGACGTTGGTGAACAGCACCAGCACGAAGCTCGCCGCCAGCAGCACGGCGAACAGCACCAGCGCCTCTTTCGGACGAATCGCCCCGCTGGCCAGGGGACGCGCGCGGGTGCGGGCGACGTGGCCGTCGAAATCGCGGTCGGCGTAGTCGTTGATCACGCAGCCGGCGGCGCGCATCAGCAGCACCCCAGCCACGAAGATGAACAGGTTCTTCGCGCTCGGCACGCCCTTGGCCGCCACCCACAACGCCCACAGCGTCGGCCACAGCAGCAGGTAGATGCCGATCGGCTTGTCCAGGCGCATCAGCTGGATGAAGTCCCAGGTGCGCGGGTGCAGGCGGTTCAGTGAGTGCAGCAGGCGGGTGTACATCGAGGGCGGCTCCGATCCGGTCGCGCGGAGTATACCGGCTCGCCGTCGCCGTCGAAGCGCGGCGCGCGGATCACGCCCCGGCGGCGTGCCACAGCGCCGGCAGGAACACCTCGGCGACCAGCACGCCCAGCGCGCCACGGCGGAAGCACGAACGCCGCGCCCAGAGCCCGGCCGCGGCCTGTTCGCCCGGCAGCCATTCGGCCGGATAGACGCAGGCCTGCAACTCGCCGCGCGCGAAGGCCTGGTCGCTGAACAGCAGTTCGCCCAGAGAGCGCCGCCCCAGCGCCTCCAGCGCCAGCCCGGAGCCCTCCAGCGCCGCGCGTGCGGCGACGCTGCGGGCGAATACCCAGGGCTGGCCGTGGCCGCGCAGGAGCACTTCGCGCACCCAGCCCTGGCTGCCCGGGGCGACACCGAGCGCCGCGCACTCCTCGTCGCGCAGCGGCTGCCAGCCTTCGGCGAGCGGCGTGACGTCGAACGCGCCGTCCGCCAGGGCGGTGAGGCGACGGGTCAGCGAGCCCTGGTCGAACAACCAGTCGCGCACGGCGGCATCGGCGGCGGGTGGCAGCTCGGCAGCGCCGAGCCAGCGGGGGGAAGAAGCGGAAGAAGGGATCGACACGGCAACCTGGGCGAGATTCAAAGCGCGGAGTCTACCCGAACTGGCGGTTTGCTCAGGCGGTGGCGTCGCGCCCGCGGACATGCGTCGGCCCGGCGCGCTCTTCGATCTGCCGCTCGACGTCCTTGCGCAGGCCGAGCAGGAAGGCCAGCTCGGCGACCACGAACAGCGGGCCGACCGCCAGGCCCATGAGGTCATCGACGAACGCCGGCTTGCGCCCCTCGTAGTAATGGCCGACGAACTGGATCACCCAGCCGACGAAGAACAGCCCGAGCCCGGCACCCAGCCACAACGCGGTGCCCTGCACCGCCAGCGCCGCGCCGGCGGCCAGGCTGAGCAGCAGCAAGGCGCCCATGACCAGCCCGAAGCGCAGGTCCAGGCGCAGGTAGAACAGCCCTGTCACCAATGCCAGCAGAGCCGCCGGCGACAGCCACAAACCGCCCAGCGACAGACCCGGCCGCGACAGCAGCACGGCCACGGCGACCACGATCAGCGGGATACCGACGAAATGGGTGAGGATGTTGCGCTTGTCGCGGTGGTAGTCGGCGTATTGGGCCAGGTGATCGACGAGGGTTTTCATTGTTGTTGTCCTCAGGGTTGAGGCCTCGATGATGCGCAAGCGCCGGGCAGACGGCAAGCGGCCTCACGGCGAGCGGGCTCTCAAGGCTCGGGGCGATAGCCCAGGCGCAGCCCGCCCCAGTGCCGGCCCAGCACGCGGATCGGCACCGAGAGATCGTGCATCAGCTCGCCGGTATCGCGCATGTAGGTCTGCAGCAGCAGGCGCTGCTGGTGGCTGCCGCAGCGGCGTCCGGTGCGGTCGTCGAAGATCCGCTTGCTGCGGCTGCGCAGCATGTCCTGCGCCGGGTCGCCGGTGGGCGCATGGCTGAAAGCGCGGTTGTGCGTCGGCACGTAGCCCTCCGGGGTGCTGGCGATGGCGAACACCAGGCCGTCGTGACGCGCCAGCAACGGCTCCTGGATGGCCGGCAGGACGTCGTCGCTGTAGCCGTCGAAACGGGTGCGGTAGCGCGCCGGTTTGCTGCCGGCGACCAGCCGGTAGTTGCGGTCGAAGAGGTCGTCGACGCTCAGCTTGCCGGCGGCGATATCCGCCTCGAACCGCGCCGCGATGGCCGCCGCGCCTTCCTGCGCGAGGTCGAAGATGCGCTGGTGATAATCGTCCAGGCGCACCTCGGCGAGTTGCTCGCTGACCGCCTCGGCCTGGCCCACCAGTTGCGTCGCCGCCTCGCCGAGCTGGCGCGTCTGCGCATCGCTGGCGTGGGCGTCGGCGCGCAACTGCGCCAGCGCCTCGAACAGTTCCACCAGGCGCTGCTGGTTGTCCTGGGTGCCGGCGGCGATCTGCGCCACCTGCGCCTCGACGTCGCCGGCCAGCCCGGCGATGCCGGACAGCTGACGGCCGGTCTGCTCGACCTGCCCGGCCGCTTCGTCCAGCTCGCTGGCCTGCTGCTGGATATGATTGACCACCGCTTCGCTCTGCTGACGGATGTCGGCGACCATCTGGCCGACCTCCCCGGTGGCCTCGGCGGTGCGCGCGGCGAGGTTGCGCACCTCGTCGGCGACCACCGCGAAACCGCGCCCGGCCTCGCCGGCACGCGCCGCCTCGATGGCCGCGTTGAGCGCCAGCAGGTTGGTCTGGCTGGCGATGGACTGGATCACCGCGGTGACCTGGCCGATCTGCTCGGTACGCGCGCCGAGCCCGGCGATCAGCTCGCGGCTGGCGGCGGTCTGCGCGCTGAGCTGCTGCATCCGGCCGATCGCCTGCTGCAGCTCGTGCTGCCCGCTGTCGGCGCTCTGGCGCACGGCCTGCGCGGCTTCCAGCGTATGCCCGGTACGCTGCGCGCTGTCCTCGCCGGTGGCGGTCATCGCCTCGGCGCTGGCGGCCAGCTGGTCCACCGCGGCCATTTGCGACTGCAGCTTGCCGGCCAGTTGCTGCACACCGAACGAGACCTGGGCGGCATACAGCGCGTTGTGGCTGGTGTGCCGCGACAGGCTCTGGCTGAGCGCGCTGAAGTCGGTCGCCGGCTGTGGCGCGGCGTTCCCTTCCGCCGGACGTTGCCAGGGGCCCAGCCACGGCCACAGCGCCAGCAGCAGCGCCGCCGGAATGCTCAGCCACAGCGGCAACGCCCAGGATTGGTAGACGACGACAAGCAGGATCAGCCCGGTCGCGTGCAGCAGGCAGGCGACGGGGTGGCAACGGTAGCTGGATGACATGCGGCGTTCTCGTTGTTATTGACCGGTCATGCCTGCATTTAGGCAGTTCTCGCGCGGCCACGCCATCGCCGAATGGTCGTAACGACGCTGAACTTTGTTATCGGCCGCCGCGCCGCGTAGTTGAGCGGCGCCACTTACCTCTGGTCGTCTCAGAAGAGGTCCAGTTGGCCCTGGTCGGGCGTCGCCGGCGCAGTCTCCATGGGCACGTCCTCGCGCGCCAGCCGCCGGGCCAGGCCGGCCGCGCGTTCGGCGCGGGTTTCCACCGCGTCGAGCAGGCGCGCCGGCCGGCCCCAGATGTCCACGCGGTGCTTGGCGCGGGTGATGCCGGTGTAGAACAGCGCGCAGGTCAGCAACGGGCTGGGCAGTTCGGGCAGTGCCAGCAGCACCTCGCCGAACTCCGAGCCCTGGCTCTTGTGCACGGTCATGGCGAACGCGCTGTCGTGGCTGGGCAGGCGCGCCGGGGCGAAGGCGCGATAGCCGTCCTCCCCCTCGAAATGGACGCGCAGGCCGAATTCACCGTGCAGGCACAGGCCGATGTCGCCATTGAACAGGCCGAGGGCGTAGTCGTTCTGCCGCACCATCACCGCGCGGCCGGGATACCAGCGTTCGCGCTCGGGCAGGCTCAGGCGGCGCTTGATGCGCGCTTCCAGCGCCTCGTTGATACCCGTCACGCCCCACGGCCCCTCGCGCTGCGCGGTGAGCGCGCGGAAGGCGTTGAACGCGGCGAAGGCCTGCGCCGGGTCGCCGCTGCGCGTCGCCTGCAGGTAGGGGCGATACGCCTGGTCGAGGCGTTCCAGCAGCGCCGCCGGGGACGGCTGGTCCTGCCAGTGCAGGTCGGCGCGGTTTTCCCGCAGCAGGCTCAGGGTGCCCGCCGCATCGCCGCCGTTGATCCGCCGCGCCAGCTCGCCGATGCCGCTGTCGCCGGCGAAACGGTGGCTATGGGTGAGCAGCACCACGGCGTCGCCGAGCTTCGAGCGCGGCGCCTCGACCGCCACGGCCTGGCCGGTGATGCGCCGCAGGTCGGCCACCGCCTGGGCGTCGAAACCGCGCCCTTCGCAGAGTTCGGCGAACACCGCGCCGGCCTCCACCGCGGCCAGCTGGTCCTTGTCGCCGAGCAGGATCAGCCGCGCGTGCGGCGGCAACGCGTCGACCAGCTTGGCCATCAGCGCCAGGTCGACCATCGAGGCTTCGTCGACCACCAGCACGTCCAGCGCCAGCGGCCGCGCCGCGTCGTGGCGCACCCGGGGCGTATCGCCACGGCTGCCGAGCAGGCGATGCAGCGTGCGCGCCTCTTCCGGTAACGCCGCCTTGATCGCCTCGTCCACCGGCAGCGCCGCCTTAGCGGTGCGGATCGCCTCGGCCATGCGCGCCGCCGCCTTGCCGGTGGGCGCGGCCAGGCCGATGGCCAGGTCGCTGGCGCCCGACGCGGCGGCGCCCGGCTGTTCCAGCAGCGCCGCGAGCAGACGTACCACGGTGGTGGTCTTGCCGGTGCCGGGGCCGCCGGAGATCACCGACAGGCGCCGACGCACCGCCTGCGCCGCGGCCAGGCGCTGCCAGTCAGGCAGGGTGCCGGCGTTGAAGGCGAACAACCGCGCCAGGCTTTCCCCCAGCGCCGCTTCATCCACTTCGGGAACATCCGCCGCACGCCGCAGCAACTGCGCGGCGAGCTGCGTTTCGTAGGCGTGGTAGCGCGCCAGGTACAGGCGCTCGCCATCGAGGATCAGCGGCGCGAAGCCACCCGGCGCACCGACCAGCGCGCTGCCCTGCAACTGCGCGCGCCAGTCGGCCAGGCCCGGCAGGACGAAGGCGTGCTCCGGCCACGGGCGGCGCCCGGCGCGGCGCTCCAGCAACAGGCAGACATCGCCGGCGCCCAACGCCTCGCAGCACAGTGCGGCGGCGGCCAGCACCGACTCCCCCGCCGCCGGATCGAGGCGGCGCAGGCTATCGACCAAGGCGCGTTCCAGCGGCCCAAGCGGCAGTTCGGCAAGGCTCATCGGCAACCTCCGTAGGGTGCGCCATGCGCACCAGTCGCCACTGCGGAGCTGGCGGTGCGCGCGGCGCACCCTACGGCGAGCGGCCATTCGGCAAGGTTCATCGGCAACCCCCGTAGGGCGCGCCATGCGCACCAGTAGCCACCGCGGTGTTGGCGGTGCGCGCGGCGCACCCTACGGCGAGCGGCCATTCGGCAAGGTTCATCGGCAACCCCCGTAGGGTGCGCCATGCGCACCGATATCCCCGTACGGGGCCACGGTGCGCACGCGGGTTGCACCCGCCCTACACCGATCATGTGGCCGCTCCGGCGAACAGTCGGTCGAGGGCATCCAGCAGTGCATCGCCGGGCCGGGCGAAGTACACGCCGGCCTGCGGCATGCCGCGCAGGAACAGGTAGTAGGCGCCGCCAAGCTGCGCGTTGCTGAAGTCGGCCAGGCGCTGGCGCAGGAAGCGCCGCAGCGCCACCAGGTAGATCAGGTACTGCAGGTAGTAATGTTCGTCGGCCAGGGCCTGCAGCAGGCGTTCGCCGCCGTAATGGCTGGCGTCCGGGCCGAGCCAGTTGGACTTGTAGTCGAGGATGTACCAGCGCCCGGCGTGCTCGAAGGTGAGGTCGATGAAGCCCTTGAGGAAGCCCTCGAGGCTGTCGAACTCCAGGCGCTCGGCGGCCAGGCGCAGCGGTTCCGCCAGGCCCATCGCGGGGTCGGCGAGCAGCACGCGCAGGCGCTGCACGTCGAGGTTCGCTACCGGGAAGGTGAAGCCCAGCTCGGGCAGGCGACGGGCGCGTTGCAGGCTGGCCAGGGTCAGGCCGGCGCGGTCGAGATCGGTCTCCAGGACCTGCTGCAGGTGCTGCTCGGCGATCGGGCCCCAGGTCTCGGCGTCGATGCCGTGGGCACTCAGCGCCGGGGCGACCAGCTCGGCCAGCGGCGCCTTGTCCCGCGCCCAGTCTTCGAGAATCGCGTGCAGGCAGGTCCCCGCCCGCGCCCCACGGGGGAAGGCGAAGAAACCTACGCCCGGCTCGCTGGCGGCCGGCATCGCCAAGGCGTCGCGGTCCGGCGCCTCCATGTGCATGCCGGCGGCCAGCCCGGAGAAGCTGCCGATGCGCCAGGCGCTCTGCAGGCTGCGCTGGAACGGCTGCAGCGCGGCCGGCGCCTGGGCGCGCGGCTCGCCGCCGGCAGTGGCTTCGCGGTCGAGCAGACCCACGCGGGCGATCATCCCCTGGCTGCTCTCGGCCAGGCGGTCCAGCTCGGCCGCCAGCGCCACGCCGGGCTTCTCGCTGAGGTGCGCGGCGATTTCGCCGAGGGCGTCGTCTCCGGGCAACTGCCGACCGTGCAGCAGCCAGGCCAACGCGCTGCTGTGCAGGCCTTCGTCGGGCAGGCCACCGTCCTTCTTCGGCTTGGGCACGGCGACCGGGCCCCAGTGCAGCCACAGCCGGTCACGCGCGCGGGTCAGCGCCACGTAGGTCAGGCGCAGCTTCTCGGCGAACACTTCGCGCCGGGCTTTTTCCAGACGCTGGTCGAGCCGCGCGCTGCCGAGGTCGAGCAGCGGCTGGCCGTTTTCATCGTGGCAGCGGGCGCTGTCGGTGAATTGACCGAGCAGCTTGCCGTCCCAGAGGAACGGGCAGAACACCAGCGGATACTCCAGGCCCTTGGACGTGTGGATGGTGACGATCTGCACGCGCTCGGCATCGCTTTCCAGGCGCAACAGGGCATCGTCGCCGGCGCCCTCGCTGTTGCGCTGGCCGTTGAACCAGGCGAGCAGCGCTTCCAGGCCGGGACGTTGCAGGCTCTCGGCCTGCAGCAGCTCGGCCAGATGCAGCAGGTTGGTCAGCCGGCGCTCGCCGTCGATGCCCGCCAGCAAGCGTTCGGCCACCTGTTCCTGATCCAGCCAGGCGCGGAACACCCGCATGAAACCGTGCTGTTGCCACAGCTGGTGGTACTGCTCGGCGTCGGCGCGCTCCTTGTCCCAGGCGCGTTCGTCGTCCTGGCAACGCGCCAGCTGCGCGGCATCGCGGCCGAGCAGGCGGCTGGCCAGGGCATAGCGCAGCACGCCTTCGCGGCCCGGCTCGGCATAGGCGGCGAGTACCGCGGCCAGTTCGCCGGCTTCCTCGCTGTGCCACACGCTGTCGCGCCCGCGGCGCACGCTGGGCACGCCGCGCGCGGCCAGTTCGCCGGCGACGCTGGCGGCCTCGCGGTGGCTGGCGACCAGCACGGCGATGTCGCCGCCGCGCAACGGCGTGCGCCGGCCATCCTCGTCGAAATAGGCGCTGCCCTCGGCACTGGCGGCGAGCAGCCCGGCGATGCGCCGGGCGGTGTCGAGTGCGGCGATCTCGCCGGCGCGGCCCTTGTTGAAGCCCTCGTCGCCGAGCCAGACCAGCGCCAGCGGCGCATCGCCTTCCGCCGCCGGCAGCACCAGCTGCGCGCGAGGCTTGGCTCCGGCGCTGACCGGCGGGTAGTCCAGGCCGTTTTCGGCGAACGGCTGCGGGCGATCGAACAGGCGGTTCAATGCGTCGATCAGCTGCGGCGTTGAGCGGTAGTTGAATGGCAGGTCGTAGCGCCGCGCGGCCGCCGCGCGGGCGCTGAGGTAGGTGGCCAGGTCGGCGCCCCGGAACGCGTAGATGGCCTGCTTGGGGTCGCCGACGAAACACAGGTCGCCGCCCGGGCTGCTGCGCGACCCGCCCGGAACAACCGGGTAGAGGCGGTCGAAGATCCGGTACTGCACCGGATCGGTGTCCTGGAATTCGTCGATCAGCGCCAGCGGGTATTGCGCGCGCAGGGTCGCGGCCAGGTCGTCGCCGGCCGGGCCGTGCAGCGCCTCGTCGAGACGGTTGAGCAGGTCGTCGAAGGCCAGCAGGCGCTGCGCCGCCTTGCGCGCCGGCAGCTCGGCGTTGAGCTGGTCGAGCAGTTGCACCAGCAGGGCGATGAGCTTCTGCTTGCCTGCGGGAATTGCCTCGGCCAGCGCCTGGGCAAGGTCATCGAGGGCATGCGCCAGGGCGCATACCGGCGCCTCATGGCCCTTCTTGCAGGCTTTGGCCAACGCGGCGGTGCCGAGTTTTTCCAGCGCCTGGGGAGGCTCGAACAGCGCGGCTGGGTCGGCGAAGTAACTCTCCAGCTCGCCCTGCCACAGGGAGAATTTGCCGACCTTGTGCGTGCTCTGGCTGAGACCGGGGTGGGCGCGCAGCTCGTCGATCCAGGCCTGCCCGGCCTCGTGCCACAGCGCCGCGGCCTGCTCCCAGGCCGCATTCGCGGCGGCCAGTGCGTCCTGCGCCGGGGCCTCGCGCGGTTCGACGCGCAGGTAGGGCTTGCCCAGGTGGCTGCGCAGACGCTGGCGCAGCGCCGCCGGGGTGATCTTCTGCTTGGCCAGGTAGCGCGCCCAGGCCGGGTCGGCCTCCGCCAGCACGTGGCGCCAGGCGTCGCCGAGCAAGGCGTCGAGCACCTCGCGGTCGTCCTGGGTCAGCTCGCTGTCGAAGTCACCGCCGGCCTCGAAGGCGGAATCCTGCAGGGCACGCTGGCAGAAGCCGTGGATGGTGAAGATCGCCGCCTCGTCGAAGCCGTGCACGGCCAGCAGCAGGCGCCGCCGCGCGTCCTCGCCGGGGTGGCGACGGTGCAGTTCGGTGAGGAAGTCGTCCCTGCTCGGCGTGCCCTCATAGACCGCGAGCAGTTCCGCCAGGCGCGCGCGGATGCGCTCACGCAGCTCGGCGGTGGCGGCGGTGGTGTAGGTGACCACGAGGATCTGCCCGACGCCGAGCTGCTGCTCCAGCAGCAGGCGCGCGTACAGCGCGGTCAGGGTCCAGGTCTTGCCGGTGCCGGCGCTCGCCTCGATCAGCGAGCGGCCGGTGAAGGACGAAGTCTGCAGGTCGAGGCTCATGCGTCCTCCTCGTCGGCGGCCAACGCCAGCAACGCCGGGCCGAGTAGCTGTTCGGCGAGCTGTTCGAAGCGTTCGCCGAGGGGGTCGCGGTCGCGGAAGGCCAGGGCGTACCAAGGGTCCAGCGCTTCGCCGGGGATCGGGCTGAAGTCGGCGCCGAGCCAGGCGCTCTGCGCCGCGCCGCGGGCGGCCTCGAGGGGCTCCTTCCTGCTGCGTGCGCTGGGGGTGACCAGCGCCTTGGCGAAGTCGTGGCTGCTGCGGGTGAGGAACGGTAGCGGCGTGCTGAGCGCCTCGCGGTAGGCGGCCAGCCAGGGCTCCAGCAGCGCGTGCGAACTGGTTTGCGGGCCGAGCTGCCAGTCGCCGGCCGGCGAGATCAGCAGGCTGTCGCGGGCGATCCCTTCGCCGGCGGCGACGTTCAGCAGCAGATGCCGCAGCCAGAAACCCGGCAAGTCCCAGGCGCCGGGCGCATACAGCCGCCAGTCGAACAGGCCGCTGGCGGTCACGCCGTCGAGCCAGCCATGCACGCGCACGCCGGCCAGGGTGACATCCACCAGCAGCGGCTGCGGCGCATCCTCCGGGCGTGCCTCGAACAAGCGCGGGGCGAAGGCGCGCACCGGGCCGCGCAGCTTGCCCCACAGCGCGTGGCCGAGTTCGCCGGGCGGCAGCCAGCCGGCGGCGCGCGCGATGCGGCGCTCATCCTGCTCGCTCCAGTCGCGCTCCACCGCTTGCAGTGCCAGGGTGCGCAGGCCACGGCGGGCCGGGCCTTCGAGGGCGAACGGCTCGTCGCTGGCGATGGCTTCTTCCTCGTCGGCCAGGCGCAAACCGAGGCGCTGTTCGAGGAGGAATCGCGCCGGATGGTGGAAGCAGTGCAGCAGCTGCGACGGCTCAATCGTGAGCCACTCTTCACCCGGCTCCGGCAATTGCCCGATGAAGGGCGGCGGGCTCAGCTGTGGCGCTTCGGCCAGGCGTCGCGCGGCGCGGAACCACGACGTGGAGAAGCCCAACTGCTGGCCGTCTTGCTGGAAGTTGCCCGGCGCGAAGGGTTGCAGCGGGTGCGCGACGGTGATCGCGGCGCTGGCCTTGCCATTCGGCGCAACGGCGGTGATGTCGACGGCCTCGAGCAACTCGCTGACCAGCACCGAGGGCGGCAGCACGGCGTTGTCGCGCGGGTCGCGGCCGACGTAGCTGAGGTACAAGCCATCGCGCGCCGAGAGCAGGGTTTCCAGCAGCAGGTAGCGGTCGTCGAGGCGCCGCGCACGATCGCCCCGGCGCGGCTTCTTGCCGATCAGGTCGAAGCCGGCCACCGGCGTGCGGCGCGGCAGCGCGCCGTCGTCCAGGCCGAGCAGGCAGACCTGGCGGAACGGCAGGCTGCGCATCGGCACCATGGTGCAGAAGGTCACCGCGCCGGTAAGGAAACCCGAGGCGCCACCACCGGCCTCCAGCGCGGCGCCGAGCTGCTGGCGCACCAGGGCCAGCTCCAGCGGGCGGACGATGCCGGCATCCGCGGCCTGGCGCGCCAGCGCGGCGCAGGCCTGGCTGAGCAACAACAGGGTGTCGCCGGCTTCGCGCTCGTCGAACAGGCTGTCGATCAGACCTTGCAGGTCGAGCGCCCAGTCGGCCAGGGGACGCGCGCGCTGCAGGCTTGCGGCCAGGCCGGCGAGCGTGCCGACGAAGGCGCAGAGGCGCCCGAGCAGTTGCCCGCGCGCGCCCTCCAGGGCGTCCAGCGGCAGGCTGTCGCCGAGCAGCGGAAGCGCCTCGCCGGCCAGTTGCGGCGGCGCGGCGAAGCCCAGCAGCAGACGGTCCAGGCCCTGGGCCCAGGTGAAGGCGTTGTCCCCGGGCAGGCCGAGGGCGCGGCGGTGTTCGCCATCGCGGCCCCAGCGCACGCCGGCATCACGCAGCCAGTCGCGCAGCAGCGGCAGGTCTTCGGCCTCGATGCCGGCGCGCCGCGCGATGGCCGGCTGCTCCAGCCAGGCCAGCACGTCTTCGGCGGCGAAGCGGCTTTCCGGCAGCGCGAGCAGTTCGAGGAAGGCTTCCAGCAGCGGCAGCTCGGCGCGCAGGCTGCGGTCGGCGAGGCTGAACGGAATGCGCGGGGAGGCCTGCCGCGACGCGCCGGTGCGCGAGGCGAACACCGCCTCGATGTAGGGTGCGTAGCGTTCGATGTCCGGGGTCAGCACCACCACCTGGTCCGGCGTCAGGCTCGGGTCGGCGGCAAAGCGCGCGAGCAACTGGTCGTGGAGGATTTCCACTTCGCGCAGCGGCGAGTGGGCGACGTGCAGCTCCAGCGAACGTTCGTCTTCGCGCAGGGCGATGCGCTCGTCGGCCTGGCGCGTACGCAGGCGCAGAACGTCGTGCTGCAAAGCGTGCAGCAGGCTGTCGTCGACGAGATCGGCGTCTTCCGAATAGAGCCCGGTTTCCTGGCTGCCATCGGCCGACGCCAGGCTGAACAGGCTGTCGAAGAAGTCCCTCCCCTGCTTGCCGAGGCTGGCGAGCAGCGGGTGGCCAACATCCAGATACCATTCATCCGGGCTCAGCTCCGGCTGTTTCGCCAGCTCGCGGATGTCGCGGATATCGCCCCAGGCCTCGCGGCACGGGTTGAGGGCGAACAGCACCACCTCGGTGTGCCGGCCCAGGGCCTCGAGCACGCGCAGGTGGTGCGGCGGCAGCGAGCTGATGCCGAACACCAGCAGGCGCTCGGGCAGGTCGGCGAGGGGCGCGGGGTCGTACAGGCGTTGCAGCAGGTCGTCGAGCAGACGCGCGCGATGCGGGTGGCCGTCGGCGGTGAGCTCGCGCCAGAGCAGCGCCTGCCAGGCTTCGTCGGGGCCGAGGTCGCACAGCTCGCCGCGCTCCCAGACCGCCAGCCAGTCGTCGCGATAGAGCAGGTACTGGTCGAACACGTCGGCGATCTTCGCCGCCAGCGACAATCGCCGGCGTTCGTCGCCACCCTCGAGGTAACGCTGCAGGCGCTCGGCGCGCTGCAGGTTGGCCGGCTCGCAGAGCCAGTCGTAGAGGCGCCAGGTCAGCGTCACCGTGGTGAACGCCGACTGCTCCGGCAACTGGCCGAGCACCTGGCGCGAGAGGTCCCAGACGAACGCCGCCGGCAGCTTCACCTCCAGTTGCATGGCGATGCCCTGCTCGCGCGCCAGTTGCAGCGTCAGCCAGCGGCCGATGCCCTGGCTCGGTACCACCACGCGCGCCGGCGCGAAGGGGTCGCGTTGCGGCTGGGCGAGCAGGCGCGTGGCCAGGGCGCCGAGGGTTTCCAGATCGGGAGCGTGGTAGAGGTTGAGCATGGATGCGCGGTCTGCCGGGGGAATGCCTAGGTTATCAGTTCACCGCCGGTTCACGTCGCCGCGAGCCGATCAGGCCTGCCGCTGCGCCAGCCGCTCCAGCAGTTCGATCTGCTGCGCCTGCATCGCCACCAGTTCGCGCCACTGGGTTTCGCGCAGGGCGTCGACCTTCTCGTGCAGCAGCATGATTTCCAGCTCGGCCTTGAGGTTGACCTCATAGTCGTGCTCGGCGTTGATGCGGTCCTTCTCCGCCTGGCGGTTCTGCGACATCAGGATCAGCGGCGCCTGTATCGAGGCCAGCATCGACAGGAACAGGTTGAGCAGGATGTACGGATAGGCGTCGAAGGCGGCGTCGTAACGGGCCAGGATCAGCGAGTTGAGCCCGACCCAGACCACGATCAGCCCGATGAACGAGAGGATGAACGCCCAGGAACCGCCGAAGCTGGCGATGGCATCCGCGGCGCGCTGGCCGAAGCTGGCGGCATCCTCCTCTTCCTGCGCGGTGTTGCGCGCGATCGGCGTGTGCCTGGCGAGGTGACGGGCAACGCGCTGGGCGTTTTCGTCGAGTTCGCCATAGGGCGCGCCGAGCAGGTTGCGGGCGACTTCTTCGTACTTGTGCTGCATGGTTTCCTCGCGGTGCAACGATGGGGGCGGTGCGGCGCCTGCGTCGAATTGCGCCGCGGCGTCACCTGCACGATCATGCGCCTCCGATCCCCGGAAGCGCAGCAGGAGCAACGACGAAATGGACAATCACAGCGCCCCCGATCAGGAGATCCACACCCTGCTGCGCCAACTGGCCGAGCGCGGTGGCTCGGACATGTTCTTCAGCGTCGGCGCGCCGCCGCACGTGAAGGTAGACGGCAATTCCGTGGCGCTGGAAGCCCCGGTTCTGGGCCCCGGCGCGGTGCGCCAACTGGCCTACGCGCTGATGAATCCGGCGCAGGTCGCCGAGTTCGAGCGCGAGCTGGAGCTCAACCTGGCGGTGAGCGTGCCGCAGGTCGGGCGCTTCCGCGCCAACGTCTACCTGCAGCGCGGCGAGGTCGGCATGGTCGTGCGCCATGTGAAGAGCGATATCCCGGCGCTCGCCACGCTGGGCCTGCCGGCACCGCTGGAGCGCCTGGCGCTGTTCGACCGCGGCCTGATTCTGGTGGTCGGCGCGGCCGGTTCCGGCAAGTCGACCACCCTCGCCTCCCTGCTCGACCACCGCAACGCGCGCAAGGGCGGGCATATCCTCTGCATCGAGGACCCCATCGAGTTCATCCACTCGCACAAGCGCTCGCTGGTCGACCAGCGCGAGGTCGGCCTGGACACCCACAGCTTCGCCGCCGCGCTGCGCAACGTGCTGCGCGAGGCGCCGGACGTGATCATGCTCGGCGAGGTACGTGACGCCGAATGCATGCAGCACGCCCTGCACTACGCCGAGACCGGCCACCTGTGCGTCGCTACGCTGCACGCCACCAGCAGCCTGCAGGCGATCGAGCGGGTGGTGCACTTCTTCCCCGAGGGCGCGCGCAAGCAGGTCCTCGCCGACCTCTCGCAGAACCTCCTGGCGATCGTCGCCCAGCGCCTGATTCCGGGGCTGCGGCAGCGCCGCGTGCTGGCCGTGGAACTGCTCCTGGCGACCCCGCACCTGCGCGACCTGATCAAACGCGACGAACTGGGCGAACTCAGGGACGCCATCGGCACCGCGCCGGAAAGCGGGCTGCAGACCTTCGACCAGCACCTCTTCGCGTTGCAGCAATCCGGCGCGATCAGCCTCGAGCAGGCACTGAAGAACGCCGAATCGCGCACCGATCTGGCGCTGCGCATCCGCCTGGACGGCAACACGCCGGACGCCGACGGGCTCGGCGAATGAGCCGGCCCGGCATTCAACCGGCTGAAACCTTTCTGTAATAATCGCGCCATCGGCCGCGCGTTGAAGCGAACCCGTGGGGCGATATCCTGTCCACCCAAGGGTATCCGCCGCGCCTGCTCGCTCAGGCGATCCGGTATTTCCGACGCACATCGATCGCCAGGGAGGCCGTCTTATGCTGACCTTGCTCAATCTGCTTTCCGCCATCGCGCTGCTGGTGTGGGGCACGCACATCGTGCGTACCGGCATCCTGCGGGTGTTCGGCTCGCAACTGCGGCGCATCCTCAGCCACAGCATCAACCGCCTGCCGCTGGCCTTCGCCGCCGGCATCGGCGTCACAGCGCTGGTGCAGAGCAGCAACGCCACCGCGCTGCTGGCGACCTCGTTCGTCAGCCAGGGCCTGATGGCGCTGGCGCCGGCGCTGACCATCATGCTCGGCGCCGATGTCGGCACGGCGCTGATGGCGCGGGTACTGACCTTCGACCTGTCCTGGCTGTCGCCGCTGCTGATCTTCGCCGGTGTCCTGCTGTTCCTCTCGCGCAAGCAGACCCGTATCGGCCAGCTCGGCCGTGCCTTCATCGGCCTCGGCCTGATCATCCTGGCGCTGCAGCTGATCGTCGCCGCCGCCCTGCCGATCACCGAATCGCGCGGGATCAAGGTGCTGTTCGCCTCGCTCACCGGCGACCTGCTGCTGGACGCGATGGTCGGCGCGCTCCTGGCGATGGCCACCTACTCCAGCCTGGCCGCCGTTCTGCTCACCGCGACCCTGGCTAGCGCCGGGCTGATCAGCCTGCCGGTGGCGATCGGGCTGGTGATCGGTGCCAACATCGGCAGCGGCGTGCTGGCGTTCCTCAACAGCAGCATGCAATCCGCCGCCGGCCGCCGCGTGGCGCTGGGCAGCCTGCTCTACAAGCTGCTCGGCCTGCTGCTGGTGTCGCCGCTGCTGCACCCGCTGGTGAACTGGATGAACGAGCAGCAGACCTTCGAGGCGGCGAATCTGGTGATCGGTTTCCACCTGGTCTACAACACCCTGCGCTGCCTGCTGATGCTGCCCACGGTGCGCTGGATGGCGCGCCTGTGCACGCTGCTGCTGCCGGAAAAACACCTCGACAACGGCGTCGCCCGGCCGCGCCACCTGGACCGCAGCGCGCTGGAAACGCCGAGCCTGGCGCTGTCCAACGCGGTGCGCGAAACCCTGCGCATCGGCGACCTGGTGGACCACATGCTGGTCCGCCTGCAAGAGGTGCTGCAGCGTGACGAGCAGGCCTCGGGCCAGGAAATCCGTCGCCTCGACGACGACGTCGACGCCCTCTACAACGCAGTCAAGCTGTACCTGGCGCAAATCCCCCGCGAAGCCATGGCCGATGCGGACGCCCGGCGCTGGGCGGAAATCATCGAGCTGGCGGTGAACCTCGAACACGCCGGCGACACCATCGAGCACATGCTCGGCAAATTGCAGCACCACAAGACGGCGCGGCGCCATTCCTTCTCCGAAAAGGGCCTGGAAGAACTCAACGAGATGCACGAACAGCTGCTGGCCAATCTGCGCCTGGGGCTTTCCGTGTTCCTCTCCGGCGACCGCCAGGGCGCCCGCCAGCTGCTGCGCGAGAAGCGCCGCTTCCGCGTGCGCGAACGGCGCCTGGCCCATGCCCACGTCGAACGCCTGAGCCAGCAGGTGGTGCAGAGCATCGAAACCAGCTCGCTGCACCTGGAGCTGATCGCCGACATGAAGCGCCTCAACTCGTTCTTCTGCAGCAGCGCGTACGCGGTGCTCGAGGATGGCGAAACCGGCGCCCTGCCGAGCGAGGGGGCGGACCCGTTCAGCCCGCCGCATCCCGCGCAGGACGCGGCCGACGCGGCCGATGTCGAGACGCCGAAGGCAGGCGGCGAGCGGGGCTGACCGGGGTCAACGGGCGGGCGTACTGGAGGGATATTCTGTAATGGCCCTTCGCTATGGTCGCTACCGATGCCATGCCAACCCGCCGCACCCGTCCTGCTCGTCTGCGCTCATCCGGAAACGGAGCAGCGCCTTCGTCTGCTCCTGCGCTCGATGGACCTGGACGGCGAAGTGGTCTGCTCGCCGGTGGATTGCAGCCAGGCGCCGCTTTGCCGCTGGTTCGGCGATGCGGGCCTGAACCCGAACGGCGAACTGCACGCTGCCCTTGCCGAAACCGTGGCCGTGCTCGAACGCACCCGGCATTCCTTCAAGTCCCGCGAGCTCGGCGAACTGCGCCGGCAGCTCACGCGACTGCTAGCCGAGTTGTCCGAGACGCATCGAGTAGGTTAAAAGGGCGCCCTTGGTTCCGCATGAGCGGGAATCGGCTTTGCCGGGCAGGACATTCAGGGCCTGAAAGACAGAGTGCCGCGATGGACATCTTTGAGAGAGGGTGGCCATCGCGGCGCTTTTTTTTTGGGGCTCGAGTTTCCAGGAGAGGATGAAATGAGGCCGGAACAGGAACTTCAAGGCTTGCTCAAACGCATCGGCCTGGATCGGCAGGAGGTCGAAAACCGCTGCCGCTTCCTCGGCTGGAACGAACAGGACGCGGCGCGTCTGAGCCGCTCGGCAGGCCTGATGGAGGAGCCCCACGCGGCCTTCGTCGAGGCGCTGTACGCGCACATGGTCAAATTCGACCCGCTGCAGCGGATTCTCAACGACGCGGACACTCTCAGGCGCCTCAAGCGCAGCCAGTTGAACTACTACCGGCGCCTGTGGATGGGGCCGTACGACCGCGACTACGTGCGCGAGCGGCTGCAGATCGGCCTGGTCCACGAGCGCGTCGGCGTCGAACTCAAGTGGTACATGGGCGCCTATCGCATGTACCTGGATGGCATGACCGACGCACTGTTCGCCGACAGCCCCAACGCGGCGCTCTACCAGAGCATGCTCAAGGCCGTGTTCTTCGACATGACGCTGGCGATCGACATCTACACCGCGGCCCAGCGCCAGGCCCTGGAAGACAGCGAGGCGCGCTTCGCCCGCGCGCTGCGTGGCGCCAACGACGGGCTCTGGGACTGGGACGTGGTGAACGACCGGCTGTACGTCTCGGAGCGCTGGGCGAGCATGCTCGGCTATGGCCGCGACAGCTTCAGCGAAAGCAGCCAGGGCTGGTTCAGCCGCGTGCACCCGGACGACCTGCCCTCGCTGCGCCAGGCCATCGACGCCCACCTGCGCGACGAAACCGCGTTCCTGCACATGGAATACCGGATTCGTCGCGCCGACGGCGAGTTCGCCTGGGTGCTGGTCCGCGGCGTGGCCGAGCGGGACCGCCAGGGCGGCCTGCGGATGGCCGGCTCGCAAACCGACGTCAGCCAGCGCAAGGCGGTCGACAGCCAGCTCCGCCACGCCGCCCGGCACGACCCGCTGACCGGCCTGGCCAACCGCACCCGGCTCGACGAATTGCTGCACCAGGCGCTGCAACGCCAGCGCAAGGCCGGCGCCCGCCAGGCCGCGCTGATGTTCATCGACCTCGACCGCTTCAAGCTCATCAACGACAGCCTCGGGCATGCCGCTGGCGACCACGTGCTGATCGAGGTCGCCCACCGGCTGAAACGCTGCCTGCGCCCTGGCGACCACCTCATCCGCTTCGGCGGCGACGAATTCGTGGTGCTGCTCGACGACATGGCCCTGCAGGCCGACGCCGAACAGGTCGCCCAGCGCATGCTGGAAAGCCTCCAGCATCCGCTGCACCTGCGCGAACACGCACTGGTGGTCAGCGCCAGCATCGGCATCGCCCCGCTGCGCGACGAGGGCCGCACGCTGGATGCGTTGCAGGCAGCCGACCTGGCGCTGTACCGCGCCAAGGCCGCCGGCAAATCGCAGTTCGCCCGCTACAGCGAGGAGCTGCAGGTCGCCGCCCAACATCAGCTGGAGCTGGAGAGCGCGCTGTCGCAGTCGCTGGCCAAGGGTCAGTTCGAGGTGCACTACCAGCCGATCTGCCGCATCGACCATGGCCACCCCTACCTGCAGACCGTCGAGGCGCTGGTGCGCTGGCGGCACAAGGGACGCCTGGTCGGGCCGCTGGAGTTCGTCCCGGCGCTGGAGGAGTCCGGCGAGATCGTCCGCGTCGGCGAATGGGTGCTGCGCGAGGCGTGTCGCCAGGTGCGCCGCTGGCAACTGGACGGCCAGGCCCACCTGCGCTGTTCGGTGAACCTGTCGAGCCGGCAACTGGGGCAGATGGATTTCGCCGCGCGGGTCGCCGACATCCTCCGCGAAACCGGCCTGCCGGCGGCCAGCCTGATTCTCGAGATCACCGAAAGCCTGCTGATGGAAGACAGCGCGGAGACCCTCGCCAGCCTGCGCGAACTGGCCAGCCTGGGTATCCGCCTGGCGCTGGACGACTTCGGCACCGGCTATTCGTCGCTGGGCTACCTGAAGCGCTTCCCGCTGCACATCCTCAAGGTCGACAAGAGCTTCATCAGCGGCACCCCGCACGATCCCGAGCTCACCGCGATCAGCCGGGCGATCATCGGCCTGGGCGCCAGCCTCGGCCTGCAGGTGGTCGCCGAGGGCGTGGAACTGCAAGAACACCTGGACTTCCTCGCCCGCGAAGGCTGCCGTTATGCCCAGGGCTACTGGTTCAGCCGGCCGCAGCCGCCGCAGGAACTGCAGCGGCTGTTCGACAGTGGCGATTGCTTCGAGGGGCGCTGGTCCCTGTTGCCGAGCCCCTCCCAGGCGGAGGGCAACGACGCGCACTGAGCGCCTGCTGACGGGCGGACGAAAACGCCCGGGGAAGCGGCGTCACACGAAAATAGATGAGCCTTCCGGGCATCTCCAAGGCAGCCTGCCGACGCTCAGCCGATCGTGAACGGCCAGGGGCGTCGGTTCAGCCGAAGAACCAGTAGCAGACCAGGATCGCCGCGACGACCCCGGCGAGGTCCGCCAGCAGCGCGCAGCCGACCGTGTGCCGCGCGCGCTGGATGCCCACCGCGCCGAAGTACACGGCGAGCACGTAGAAGGTGGTTTCGGTGCTGCCCTGCACCGTCGCCGCGACCAGCGCCGGGAAGCTGTCGACGCCCTGGCTCTGCATCGTCTCGATCAGCATCGCCCGCGCCGCGCTGCCGGAGAACGGCTTGACCAACGCGGTCGGCAGCGCATCGACGAAACGCCCATCCAGCCCCAGCGCGCCGACCAGCCAGCGGATCCCGTCCAGGCCGATGTCCAGCGCACCGGACGCCCGCAGCACGCCCACCGCACAGAGCATCGCCACCAGATAGGGCAGCAGGCTCTTGGCGACGTCGAAACCCTCCTTCGCGCCCTCGACGAAACTCTCGTAGACCGGCACCCGCTTCAGCGCGCCGAGCAGCAGGAAAGTCATGATCAGGCCGAACAGGCAGAGGTTGCCGAGCAGCGACGACAGCGCCGCCAGCGCGGTGGCCGACAGCGTGGCGAGCACGCCCATGAAGCAGCCGAGGATCAGCGCGCCCGGCACCAGGTAGGCGAGCACCACCGGGTCCCATAGTTTCAGGCGCTGCATGAAGGCCACCGAGAACAGCCCGACCAGGGTCGAGGCGCTGGTCGCCAGGAGGATCGGCAGGAACACCAGGGTCGGGTCGGGCGCCCCCTGCTGCGCGCGGTACATGAAGATGTTCACCGGCAGCAGGGTCAGCGACGAAGCGTTGAGCACGAGGAACAGAATCTGCGCGTTGCTCGCCACGGTCTGGCTCGGATTGAGCTCCTGCAGCGCGCGCATCGCCTTCAGCCCGATCGGCGTGGCGGCATTGTCCAGGCCGAGGCCGTTGGCGGCGAAATTGAGGGTGATCAGCCCCAGCGCCGGGTGGCCGGGCGGCACCTCCGGCATCAGCCGGCTGAACAGCGGCCCGAGCATTCGCGCCAGCCAGTCGACCAGCCCGGCCTGCTCGGCGATGCGCAGGAAGCCGAGCCACAGCGTCAGCGTGCCGAACAGCAGGACCATCACCTCGACCGACAGCTTGGCCATGGCGAACAGGCTTTCCACCAGCGCGGCGAACACCGCCGCATCGCCGCCGAGCAGCCAGCGTCCCAGTGCGGAAACGGCCGCCACAACGAAAAAGCCCAGCCATAAGCCGTTGAGCATGCAGACCTCCGCAAACAGGAGGCTGGATGATAACTGCGCGACACTTCGCGGTCACGGCATGGTCTACCTTGCTTTCTGCTGTCATCCACCAAGCGAGGAAGCGAAAGATGAAGAAAATCCTGGTGCTCTACTACTCCATGTACGGCCACATCGAGCAGATGGCCGAAGCCGTCGCGCAGGGCGCGCGCAGTGTCGAGGGCGTGGAGGTGACGCTCAAGCGGGTGGCGGAAACCATGCCCGAGGACCTCGCCCGGCAGGCGGGCGCCAAGCTCGACCAGGCTGCGCCGCTCGCCACGCCGCAGGAGCTGGCCGACTACGACGCCATCCTGTTCGGCAGCCCGACGCGGTTCGGCAACATGGCCGGGCAGATGCGTACCTTCCTCGACCAGACCGGCGGGCTTTGGGCGAAGGGTGCGCTGATCGGCAAGATCGGCAGTGTGTTCACCTCGACCGGCACCGGCGCGGGCACCGAAACCACCATCACCTCGTTCTGGAACACGCTGGCGCACCACGGCATGTTGATCGTCGGCCTGCCCTACAGCGCGCCGGAGCTTTCGGACATCAGCGAAGTGCGCAGCGGCTCGCCCTACGGCGCGGCCACCATCGCCGGGCCGGACGGCTCGCGTAAACCGAGCGAGAAGGAGCTCAGCCTGGCGAAATTCCAGGGCGCGCACGTGGCGAAGCTGGCGGTGAGGTTGCAGTAAGAGGCTGGAAGCGGCCGAACGGCCTGTACACGTGATTGAGCTGCCCACCGGAGTCGATTGACGACTCCGGTGCAGCTTCGCCTGATCCGGCCCGCGAACGGGAGTACTCGCTGTACCCCTAGGTCGCTCCGAATTCAAAGCATTCAGAGCAACCCGGCCCCCTGATCACATCCGCTGTCGGATGAGTGACGGCTGAAGGCCAGCCGTTTCGCTGATCGATGAATTCCCTATCGCTCAGCGGGCGACTCCCTCCTTGAGTCGCGATTCTCTCGATTGCCCGACTCAGCCGGGCAATCGGGCATTCCAGGCCCGGGTTAGCGCGGTCCGCGCATGCGGCCGAAGATGAACGAAGCCACGAACAACACCAAGAACAGGATGAACAGGATCTTGGCGATTCCAGTGGCAGTGCCGGCAATACCACCGAAGCCGAGAACACCAGCGATGATGGCGATGATCAGGAAGGTTATGGCCCAGCTCAACATAGGATTTTCCTCTTTCTCGTTTTTGATGTTGCTAGCGTTCAGACGACCTCGGGGGTGTGTCCGGACGCGGTTACGGTTTCTTCACGGTCATTGACGTAATGACTCTCCAACAGCGCCTGGCCGACCACGAGTGCACAACTCATCATCAATCCCAGGAACAGCAGGGCAGTGATCACAAAAGCAAGAATCCACATGTCCATCTCCTTTTCACCGCTCTGCCAGCGATGTCCTTCGTTAGAAAACGTAGCTTTCCTGCTTCGGCAGTTCGTTCCAGATCTGCTGGCTTTCGCGAGCAGAAGGCTGCGTGGCGGGCTGCAGCGATTCCTGGGTGTACTGCTGTGCAACCTGAGCCTGCACCTGGAGGGTCGGTTGCAGGCGCTGCACCTGGCCCCACGGGGTTTCGACCACGGCCAGACCAGAAGCCTGAACGGCGACGGTCTGCGGTTTTTCGGTCACTTGGATCAACACCAACGCGGCTACGGCGAACAGTCCTTTGGAGAGGGGCGACTTGAGCAGTTGGTTGTTCATCCTGATTCCTCCGAGCGACTGGTTTCCAGCGCGTTTCAATTTCGTATGTGACTAACATTGCAGCCGCCGTGCCATCTGCAATTCGTTTTTTTGTCTTTTAAAATCAATAACTTATTTAGAGTATTCGAAGGCTTTCGGTGGCAATCTGCACGATGGTCCATTTTCCCTTCGTGCGTTTTGCAAGGTCGTGCGCCGGCTCAGGCATCCGTGCCCGAATGTCGCATTCAGGCGAGGCTCTTCTTTAGCGCGCTCATGCGCGCGTGGCAGGCACGAATCTTCGGCAGCTCAATGCCCAGCAGCGCCTGGACGTCGGCGTCCGCCTCCTTGAGCGCGTCCTCGTAGGCGGCGAGGATGCGGTCCTCGGTGGCTTCGAGCTGCACGATGTAGGTCGCGTCCTTGTCGGACGCCAGGCCGGCTCGCGCATCGGCATAGGCTTCGCGAAGCCTGCCGGACAGCGTGCCACCCTGCGCCGGATGTTCGTCGCCGGCCGCCACCTTCACCGCCAGCGCCTGGATGACGGCGTTCTTCACCTGCGCCATCTCCTCGAACACCTGGCGCAACTCCGGGCTTTTCACTTCGCCCAGGGCGTGGCGGTAGAAGCGCTCGCCATCACGGGTGATCTCGATGAGCTCGTTGAGGGTGTGGGTCTTGTCGTTCATGGCCGTTCTCCGGAGAAAGCGCCAGGCAGGCGCGGAACAGGCCCGGATCGTCATGGGTCGCCGCAGCGGGCGGAGGGTGTCGCGTGACCGGGCCAGGTCGAGCGAAGGATGAATCGCTCCATTTGGCCTTGTGGTCGCAATCGACATGCCACGTCTTCTGAATTAATTTCTCTTTATATTCAATATCTTGGATAGCTGGCGGAAGTTATCTTCATGCACGCTGCAGGATAAGGCACTATCGACCGTGCAACTTGCACGGCAATTACGGGACTAAGCAAACGCCGAGCTGCGGAAAACGAGAAAAAGGCAGCCGCTGCGATGCGCATCGAGCGCATCCGGGACATAGCCGAGCGCGTTGAACGGGGAGTATGAAAGTGGAAAACAAGATCGAGGCCAACGGCCGCATTCTTCTGGTGGATGACGAGGCGGCCATCCTGCGCACCTTCCGTTACTGCCTGGAAGACGAGGGCTACACCGTGGCCACCGCCAACAGCGCGGCGCAGGCCGACTCGCTGTTGCAACGGCAGGTGTTCGACCTGTGCTTCCTCGACCTGCGCCTGGGCGAGGACAACGGCCTCGACGTACTGCAACAGATGAAGGTACAGGCGCCGTGGATGCGCGTGGTGATCGTCACCGCCCACTCGGCGATCGACACCGCGGTGGACGCCATGCAGCTGGGCGCGGCGGACTACCTGGTGAAGCCGTGCAGCCCCGACCAGTTGCGCCTCGCCGCGGCCAAGCAACTGGAAGTCCGCCAGCTCGCCGCCCGCCTGGAAGCCCTGGAAGGCGAAGTGCGCCAGCGCAGCAACGGCCTGGGCTCGAACAGCCCGGCGATGATGAAAGTGCTGGAAACCGCGCGCCAGGTCGCCGATACCGACGCCAACATCCTGATCCTCGGCGAATCCGGTACCGGCAAGGGCGAACTGGCCCGCGCCATTCACGGCTGGAGCCGCCGGGCGAAGAAGACCTGCGTCACCATCAACTGCCCGTCGCTGTCCGCCGAGCTGATGGAAAGCGAGCTGTTCGGCCACAACCGCGGCGCCTTCACCGGCGCCACCGAGAACACCCTCGGCCGGGTCAGCCAGGCGGACGGCGGCACGCTGTTCCTCGACGAGATCGGCGATTTCCCGCTGATCCTCCAGCCCAAGCTGCTGCGTTTCATCCAGGACAAGGAATACGAGCGCGTCGGCGACCCGGTGACCCGCCGCGCCGACGTGCGCATTCTCGCCGCGACCAACCTGAACCTCGAGGACATGGTCCGCGAGGGACGCTTCCGCGAAGACCTGCTCTACCGCCTCAACGTCATCACCCTTAACCTGCCGCCGCTGCGCGAACGGCCGGAAGACGTGCTGCAACTGGCGGAGAGCTTCCTCTCGCAATTCGTCAAGAGCTACGGCCGCCCGGCGCGCGCCTTCAGCGCCGAGGCCAGCGATGCGCTGACCAGCTACTCGTGGCCCGGCAACGTGCGCGAGCTGCGCAACGTGATCGAGCGCGCCAGCATCATCTGCCCGCAGGAATACGTCGAAGTCAGCCACCTCGGCATGAGCACCCACAGCGGTGGCAACAGCGCGCCGCGCGTCGGTGAATCGCTGAGCCTGGAACAGTTGGAGAAAGCCCACATCGCCGCGGTGATGGCCACCAGCGAAACCCTCGACCAGGCCGCCAGAACCCTGGGCATCGACGCCTCGACGCTGTATCGGAAGCGCAAACAGTACGGCCTATGAAAGCCATCATGAATCTGCGTGCCCGGCTGTTCCTGGGCATTTCTTCGCTGATGACCCTGGCCCTGCTCGGCCTGTGCCTGGGCGTGTTCAGCGTGATCCAGATGGCGCAGTCGCAGGACCAGCTGATCCGCAGCAACTTCGTGGTCATCGAAGTCGCCCAGCAGCTTCGCCAGAACCTCGGCAACCAGTTGGCGCTGTTGCTGGAGCGGCCGGTGCAGACGCAGCGGCTGGAGCAGATCCGCAGCGATTTCCAGCGCACCCTGGACGATGCCATCAAGCACAACGCCAAGGGCCCGGATGTCGAGCAATTGCAGCTCGCGCGCGACGAGTTCGATGCCTACAACGCCTTCCTCGACCAGCCTGGCCAGCCGCTTCAGGGCTTCACCGGCAATCCGGCGTTCAGCAAGGCCTACACCCAGCTGCGCGATCACCTGGTGAAGATGCAGCAGGACGCGCTGGGCGACATGCGCAGCGAAGGCGCACACGCACGCAACCGCTCGATTCTGATCGCCATCCTGCTCGGCCTGATCGGCCTGGCCGTGCTGGTGCTCGGCTACATCACCGCGCACAGCTTTGCGCGGCGCTTCAGCGCGCCGATCGAGGGCCTGTCGAAAGCCGCCGACCAGATTGGCCAGGGCGACTTCAACGTGGTCCTGCCGGTGTCGCCGATCGCCGAGATGTCCACCCTGATCCGCCGCTTCGGGCTGATGACCGAAGCGCTTCGCGAGCTCAAGGAAACCAACGTCGAGGCCCTGCTGCGCGGCCAGCAGCGCCTGCAGGCCCTGCTCGACAGCATCGACGACGGTCTTCTGATCATCGACCAGCGCGGTCAGATCGAACACGCCAACCCGGTCTCCCAGCGCCAGCTGGCCTGGAGCAACGAGCACATCGGCCTGAGCCTGGGCGAGGCACTCAACCAGCCGGCCCTGGACGATGCCGTGCACAAGGTGCTCGGCGACCAGCCGCTGGAGGCACCGCAGGACGACCTGGTGATCGAGGCCGGCGGCGAGACCCGGCTGCTCGCCTGGCGCCTGTCGAACATCAGCGATGCCCAGGGCCGCACGGTGGGCGCGGTGCTGATCCTGCGCGACGTGACCAGCCAGCGTGCCTTCGAGCGGGTGCGCAATGAGTTCGTCCTGCGCGCCTCCCACGAATTGCGCACCCCGGTCACCGGCATGCACATGGCCTTCGGCCTTCTCCGCGAGCGCCTGAAATTCGGTCCGGAGAGCCGCGAGAGCGACCTGATCCAGACGGTCGACGAGGAGATGCGCCGACTGGTCCGCCTGATCAACGACCTGCTGAATTTCTCGCGCTACCAGAGCGGACAGCAGAAGCTGGAGCTACGCCCCTGCGACGTCGGCGAACTGCTGGAAAACGTTCGCCTGCGCTTCGCTGGCCAGGCCGCCGAGCAGCAGGTGTCGCTGGAGCTGGACATGCAGTTGCCGCTGCCCACGGTACAGATCGATCGTCCGCAGATGGAGCGGGTGTTCGACAACCTGCTCGACAACGCCCTGCGCTATACCCCCGCCGGCGGCAGCATTCGCTTGCAGGCGCGGCGCCATGGGGAGCGGGTAATTCTCAGCGTGGAGGACACCGGCGAGGGCATTCCCTACAGCCAGCAATCGCGGATTTTCGAGCCTTTCGTGCAGATCGGTCGCAAGCAGGGCGGTGCCGGTCTCGGCCTGGCGCTGTGCAAGGAAATCGCGCGGCTGCACGGCGGCCGCCTCGGCGTGCACTCGCGCCTCGGCCAGGGCACGGTGTTCTATCTGGCGCTGCCGATCTGAGGCCACTCAGGGCCGCGCGCTCGCCTGGTTCAGGCTGAGCAGCAGCGCGGCGGTCTGCGCGTCCGGCTCGCCGTCGAAGCGGGTCGGCCGGTACTTCATCTGGAACGCTCCGATCACCTTGCGCGTGGGGCCGTCCAGCACGCCGTGCTGGGGCACTTCGTAGCCCTGCACGGCGAGCTGTTGCTGCCACCAGAGCACGGACGGCAACGCCTGCGCGAACTGGGCCTGATAGCGCGCCACCAGGCCCGCGTCCGGCCAGGGCACCAGCCCGGCATCGGCCAGGCGCTTCCAGGGAAACATCGGCCCCGGGTCGGTCTTGCGCTGCGGCGCGATATCGCTGTGGCCGATGATGCTGCCCGGCGGCAGGTCATGGCGCTTGACGATGTCCTTGAGCAACACGATCAGCGCATCGATCTGCGCATCGTCGTAGGGAATCCAGCGCAAGGTGCCGTCCGGCTGCTCCTCGAAGCCCGGATTCACCAGCTCGATGCCGATGCTGCTGGCGTTGAGCCAGGTACGCCCCTGCCACTGGCTGACGCCGGCGTGCCAGGCGCGGCGGTTCTCATCCACCAGGCGATAGATCTTCACCGGGCTGGTGCTGATCAGGTAATGCGCGCTGACCTCTCCCTGGGTCAGCATGGCCAGCGAGCGCGGCAGATCGGCGGAGGTGTAGTGGACCACCACGTACTGGATGCGGCTGTTCTGCCCCCTCGAGGTGAACGAGGTGTCGAGGCGCGGGCCGCTGCTGCAACCGGCAAGAAGGAAAAAGGCAAGCAAAACGGCTGAACACTTCATGGCGAAACGACGGCGACAGTAAAAGAGTCGAACAGCATAACCACTCTCAGGCGCCCCGGCAGCTTTCCGGGCGAACGCCGAAAAGTCATCCCTGGCGAAAAAACCTCGACCTTTTGGCATTTCCACGTGCCGCTCGGCGGATGCGGTTGTTTGCCGCGGAACACCAAGCTGTTATAGAAGCTCTATTTCAGCGAAGCGGCGTTTGCGACGAACTCGCGCGCTGATCAGCTAAGGACGACGAACGTATGCGCCGCGCATTGCTCTGGTTCAAACAGGATCTCAGGCTCGATGACCATCCGGCGTTGTGGGCGGGCATGGAGGCGGACGAACTGATCCCGGTGTTCATCCTGGACCCCAAGTGGGTCAGGAGCGGACCGCTGGGCGCGCGTCGCCTGGGCGTTCATCGCGCCCGCTTTCTTCTCGAAAGCATCACCGCTCTGGACAACTCGCTGCGCGCGCTGGGCTCGCGGCTGCTGCTGCTGCCCGGCCATCCCGAAGACGTGATTCCCGATCTGGTCCAGCGCCTGGATATCCAGGAAGTGCTGACGCTGGAAGAGATCGCGCCGGAAGAGCTCACCCAGCTGGCGGAGGTCCGTTCGCGACTGGGCCATGTACGCCTGCGTGAATTCCAGGGCAATTCGCTGTTCCGCATGGAAGAGCTGCTCAAGGGCCTGGAGCAGATGCCGCAGGTCTACAGCGAGTTCTGCCGGGTCGTCGAGCAGCGCCTGCCGGTGTTCCAGCCACGTCCGGTGCCGCGCAGCCTGCCGGTCTTCCCGCAGGCGGCGCAGGACATGCTGCTGCCGATGCCCACGCTGTCGCAACTGGGCCTGGGCGAACCGCTCAGCGTGCCGAACAGCGCCTTCCCCTTTGCCGGTGGCGAGCCGGCGGCGCAATCGCGCCTGCGCGACTACCTCTGGGAACGCCAGGGTGTGCGCAACTACATCGAAAATCGCCATGGGCTGATCGGCACCGAGTATTCCTCTAAGCTCTCGCCCTGGCTGGCCAACGGCAGCCTTTCGCCAAGACGGGTCGCCGCCGAGCTACGTCGCCACGAGTCGCGCTACGGGCGCAACGAGTCCACCCATTGTCTGTGGCAGAAGCTGCTCTGGCGCGAATTCTTCCGCCTGACCCTCGAGCGCCACGGCCAGGCGTTGTTCGAGCCCGGCGGCGTGAAAGCCACGGCGCGCGCGCCGGACAAGATCGACGAACGCTTCCAGCAGTGGTGCCAGGGGCGCACCGGGATGCCGATCGTCGATGCCAACATGCGCGAACTGGCCGATACCGGGTTCATGTCCTATTGCGGCCGACAAATCGTCGCCAGCTACCTGGTTCACGACCTGAAGCAGGACTGGCGCCACGGCGCCGCCTGGTTCGAGGAACACCAGCTCGATTACGACCCGGCGAGCAGCTGGGGCAACTGGGCCTATGTCGCCGGTTACGCCAGCGATCCGAAGCGCAGCGACACCTTCAACGCCTTGCGCAAGGCGCGCGACCTCGATCCGGAGGGCACCTACGTCAGCCTGTGGCTGCCGGAATTGCGCGTGGTTTCGCCGCAGCTGCGGCACACGCCGTTCCTGCTGCCCTTGCTGCAACTGGAGATGATCGACTATCCACGCCTGTCGAAAGTCCCGGAATCCTGGACCGACTACCTGCCCAATGCCGAGGAGCAGTTCTACGGCGTACCCAATGAGGACAAGGAGTCGTTACAGGCGTCATAGCGCTCGCTCTCGATACGATTGCGCCCGCCACGCTTGGCGCGATACAGCGCCTGGTCGGCGCGCTCGAAGACCTGTTCGGCCACCTCGCCCGGGTGATACGCGGCAAGACCGCCGGACAACGTGATCGTTACCGGTTGCCCCTTGAAGTGGAACGGACAGGCCTCGATGGCCGTGCGCAGGACGTCGAGCAGCTTGAGTCCGCCTTCCATCGGCGTGGAAGGCATCAGCAGCACGAACTCCTCACCGCCGAAGCGCGCGATGAAATCGGTCACCCGCACCCGCTTGGCCAACTCGCCGGCGATGATCTTCAGCACCTTGTCGCCGGCGAGGTGGCCATACTCGTCGTTGATCCGCTTGAAGTGGTCGACGTCCAGCACCGCCATCAGCAGCTCGCCCCCATAGCGCTGCCAGCGCGCACCCTCGATCTCCAGACGCTCGTTCCACGCCGCCCGGTTGGGTAGACCGGTGAGTGCGTCGACCAGCGCCTTCTGCCGCTGCTCCTCGAGGTTCTCGCGGAAACCCTTGGCTTCCTGCGCCATGCTGGCGACCCGCTCGACCAGCGTCTGCAGCCGGCCGGCGACCTGCTCCTCGCGCTGGTCGCGCTGGCGCTGGTACTCGTCCATGGTGTGAAGCAGCCCTTCGAGGCGGCTTTCGATCACCTGCTTGAGGCCGGACAGATCGTTCGCTTCCTGCACGCTGCTGTGCAGACCGGTGACCTGCTGGCGCAGGTCGCTGTCCAGCTCGCGCGCCGACGCCAGGCCATCGACGTAGCCTTCCTGGGCGTCCACCAGGCTGCCCTGGAAGTTTGCCAGGCGCTCGTTGAGTTGCCGGAGATACTCCTCGAACTCGTGCTGCCCGCTGCCGACCACGGCCTGCATCAGCACGGCAAGGTCCTCCAACGCCGGAACCAGCTCATACCAGTTGAGCCCGCCGCGAATCCGCTCGGCGAGCGCCGCGGACTGCGCGTGATGGCTCTCGGGCAACGGCAATTCGTCGAGCATGCCCAGCAGGATCGCCTCGACCCGAGCCGCGATGACGATGTAGGCCGGCTCGCTCTGCGCCGGCAGCGCATAGGCGGGATCGGCCGGCTCGAGTATCGCAGCGGCCATCGGCAGGCTGTCGAGATGCATGCGCGAAAGGCCGACTCCCGCAATCACCTTCGGCTGGGCCGGCAGCGCCTGGGCGACCGCCTCGGCATCCGGTTCGGGCAGTGGCAAGGGCGCTTCGGCAGGCGTTGCCGTAACGTCATCCGCGAGCGTCGCATCCGCGGCGGGAATCGGCTGCAGCGCGACAGCGGCCTCGGCGGCAGGCTCGGCAGGAGCACGCGAAGGACTCTCGGCCGGCCCTTCATCGGTATCGGACGCATCGACGGGGTCACGCGTGCCGAACAACCGCTGCAACAGGCCGGGACGCTCCTTCTCGTCGTTTTCCAGCTGGGTCAGCGCCTGGCGTTGCAGGTCGCTGAGTTCGATCATCAGCGCCGGCAATTCGCGTGTCTGTCCGGCGCGCTCTTCGATGCCACGGGCGAACCGCTTCAACGCCTTGCGCACATCGCGGGGCAACGGCAGTTGCTGCAACTGGGTAACCAGCGAGGCCAGCGCACCATTGAGCTGGCCGACGCGTTCCCCGCGGCGGCGCTCGGAATCGAGCACGGCCTTTTCCAGGCGCGGAATCAGCGCCGACAGGCTGGCGTCGAAGTCGTCGCGACGAACGATCTCGCGCAACTCCTGCATGCACTGGTCGACGCCGCGGTCGCTGCCTTCGGCGGCAAGGCTGCTGCGCACCAGGCCGCGGCGCAGCAGATCGAGACGAACCTCCCAGCGCTTCTCGAGCCGCTCCTGCTGCTCGAGGCTTTCCAGGTACTTGTCTTTCCAGCGCTGAAGATCGTCGCTCATGGCTCCACCGGTGTGGACGGACGCGGCACCAGCGCAGAATCGCCACCGAGGCTGCTCGGCAAGCGAATTTCGACGGCGACCGGCAAGTGGTCGGAAATGGCTTGGCTCAGCACTTCCACCCGTTCTAGAGCGAGGCCGGGGCTGAGCAGGATGTGGTCCAGGCAACGCACCGGGCGCCAGCTCGGGAAGGTCGCCTCGACCTGTGGCGCGAGCAGCCCGAGATCACGCAGCGGCGAATGCTCGATCAGGTCGGCGGCGAGGGTGTTCATGTCGCCCATGAGAATCTGGTGGCGATAGCCGCCGATCAGTTCGCGGATGTAGGCGAGTTGGCGCGATCGCGTCTTCGGCCCCAACGACAGGTGCATCATCACCACGACCAGCGCGTCCTCGCCTTCGCCGAAGCGCATGAGAATCGCGCCGCGACCGGGCGGGCCGGGCAGCGGGTGGTCTTCGAGCTGGCTGGGGTTCAGCCGGCTGAGCAACCCGTTGCTGTGCTGGGCGAATCGCCCGAGGTTGCGGTTGAGCTGCTGGTACCAATAGGGAAACTTGCCCAGCCGGGCCAGGTGTTCGACCTGGTTGACGTAGCCCGAGCGCAGGCTGCCGCCATCGACTTCCTGCAGGGCCACCAGGTCGTAGCCATCGAGCAGCGCGCCGATGCGCTGCAGGTTCAGCGCCCGCCCGCCGTGGGGCAGAAGGTGCTGCCAGCTGCGGGTCAGGTAGTGGTGATAACGGGCAGTGCTGATTCCGACCTGGATATTGAAGCTGAGTAGACGCAGGCGTCCGTCGGCGGGCAGGCCGTCGGACGAAAGAAAATGCGGGTTGACCTGCGCATTGCACAGGCTGACCGCGCGTTCGGAACTCCAGCGCCGCAACATGCCACGCTCCCGCGCGTGCCGCTCAACGTGCGGCACGCTCCTTCTCGATCAGGAAGTCGGCCAGTTTCAGCGTTTGCTCCGGGCCGCCCGCGGTGCCCAGGTCGAAACGGTACTTGCCATTCACGACCATGGTCGGCACACCGGTGATCTGGTAGGCCATGGCCAGCTTCTTGTCCTTCTCCATCTGGCTCTTCACGCCGAAGGAGTTGAAGGTCTTCAGGAAAGCTTCCTTGTCGACACCCTGGTCAGCAAGGAAGTCGGCCATCTCGTCTTCGTCGGCGAGCTTCTTGCCTTCCTTGTGGATCGCGGCGAAAACGGCGTCATGCACCTTGGCTTCGACGCCCATGGCTTCCAGGGCGATGAACAGTTGGCCGTGCACGTTCCACACGCCGCCGAACATGGCGGGTACACGAACGAAGTTCACGTCGTCCGGCAGCTTCTTGGCCCACGGGGTGATCGTAGGCTCGAACTGGTAGCAGTGCGGGCAGCCGTACCAGAACAGCTCGACCACTTCGATCTTGCCGGGCTTGGATACCGGTACCGGGTTGCTCAGCTCGACGTACTGCTTGCCAGCCTCCGGCTCGGCAGCCTGGGCGAGCCCGCCGATCAGACCCGCGGTGGCGAAAACGGCGCTGAGGATCAGGTTACGCATGCATGACTCCTTGGGTTTCATAGCCGCCCACGGCGGGCCTGGCTTCGACCGAGGGAAACGGTCCGGGTTCGAGCTATTGTAGCGGCGCCGGAAACGAAAAAGGGTGGCCATCGCCACCCTTTTTCCTACCCCTCGGCCGGCGTCAGTGCAGACCCTGGATGTAGCTGGATACCGCTTCGATATCCTTGTTGCTGAGCTTGGCGGCGATACCGCGCATGATCATGGTGTCGCCGTCGTTGGTGCGATTGCCTTCGCGGAAGTCGGTCAACTGCTTGGCGACGTAGGTGGCATGCTGGCCACCGAGATGCGGGAAGCCGGCGGCGAAGTTGCCGCTGCCGTCGGGCGAATGGCAACCGGTGCACGCCGGCATGCCGTCAGCCACCTTGCCACCCCGGAACAGCGCCTCGCCCTGCTTGACCAGCGCCGGATCAGCGGCGCCGATGACGATCTTCTGGCTGGAGAAATAGGCGGCGATGTCGGCCAGATCCTGATCGTTGAAACCCTCCAGCAACCCGGTCATCTCCAGCACCTTGCGGCCGGTACCCGGTTCGGCGGTCGGCGAGGTTCCAGCCTTTATGTCTTTCAACTGCTTCAGCAGGTAGCGCTCACCCTGGCCAGCCAGCTTCGGGAAGTTGGGCGCAGGGCTGTTGCCGTCCGCGCCATGGCAGGCACCACAGACAGCGGCCTTGCCCTGGCCGGCAGCGGCATCACCCGCAGCGTGGGCCATACCGGTGATGCCCAGGGTCAACAGCAGACTCACGAGTACTTTGTTCATCAGCTAATCCAATTACGGCTAAGGTTGAAAGAGTTATGGACCGGGCTCATGGCGCACAAATGGGACCAGACAAGCCTCGGCTTTGCAGTCCATGCACAACCCGCGAGGCGGCATACAGCGAGACCGCCATGAGGTTCGCGTCTTGTCGCGCGAATCCATGGATCGACGTGAACTCACCCCCGTGCAACAGGATGAAAGCGCACACAAAATCTGCGGCATTATATACTGGCGTCGCCGAAACGGAAACGAAACCGCCTCCTGCGACACCCGGTCGCACTCTGGAAAACCCATGTCATTCAAGAACCCGATTCTCGGTCTGTGCCAACAGGCCGCCTTCCTCATCAGCGCAGCAAAAGTCGACCAATGTCCTGCGGACGAAGGTCTGGAAGTGGCGTTCGCCGGGCGCTCCAATGCCGGCAAGTCGAGCGCGCTGAACACCCTCACCCATGCCAGCCTGGCGCGCACCTCGAAGACGCCGGGGCGTACCCAGTTACTGAACTTCTTCAGCCTCGACGAGCATCGGCGCCTGGTCGACCTGCCCGGCTACGGCTACGCCAAGGTGCCGATCCCGCTCAAGCAGCACTGGCAGAAACACCTGGAAGCCTACCTGAGCAGCCGCAACAGCCTCGCCGGGCTGATCCTGATGATGGACATCCGCCATCCGCTCACCGACTTCGACCGGATGATGCTCGACTGGGCCACCGCCAGCCGCATGCCGATGCACATTCTGCTGACCAAGGCCGACAAGCTCGCCTACGGCGCGGCGAAGAACGCCCTGCTCAAGGTGCAGCGCGATATCCAGCAGGGCTGGGGCAATGACGTGGTGAGCATCCAGCTGTTCTCGGCGCCCAAACGCCAGGGCATCGAGGAGGCGCAGCTGGTGCTCGCGCAATGGCTGGGACTGCTGGACGACGAGGAAGAGGACGACCAGCCCGAGGAATAGGCCGTGGTCGAAATGCGCGCGAAAAAAAACCTCGAACTTCGTATGGGGAGGGAGAAGTTCGAGGTTTAAGTCCGGACCGCTAGGGCGGGGTCCAGATATCTGCCAACACTAAAACACAACAAGGAGCATTGAACGGCTTCACCCATTCAGAATCTGTGACCGGCCAGCTCCGGAAAAAGTTCCCCGCCCGAGGCGCGAACCCGGGCCTGGAATCAGTGCGCTTCGTCCCAGTTGGCGCCGACGCCAGCCTCCACCAGCAGCGGCACGTCGAGCGTCGCGGCGCCGCTCATCAGCGCGCGGACCTTCTCACGAACCGCGTCGACCAGGCCTTCGCGCACTTCCAGCACCAGTTCATCGTGCACCTGCAGGATCACCCGGGCGTCCAGCCCGGATTCGTCCAGCCAGGCCTGCACCGCCACCATCGCGCGCTTCATGATGTCCGCCGCCGTGCCCTGCATCGGCGCGTTGATCGCCGTGCGTTCGGCCGCCTTGCGCAGGCCCTGGTTCTTCGCGTGGATTTCCGGCAGGTACAGGCGCCGGCCGAACAGCGTCTCCACGTAGCCCTGATCGCTGGCCTGCTCGCGAGTACGTTCCATGTAGGCGAGTACGCCCGGATAGCGGGTGAAGTAGCGGTCGATGTAGGCCTGCGACTGCTTGCGGTCGACGCCGATCTGCTTGGCCAGGCCGAAGGCGCTCATGCCGTAGATCAGCCCGAAGTTGATCGCCTTGGCGCTGCGCCGCTGCTCGTTGGTCACTTCTTCCAGGCTCACGCCCATGACTTCGGCGGCCGTCGCGCGGTGCACGTCAAGGCCGTTGCGGAAGGCATGCAGCAACCCTTCGTCCTGCGCCAGGTGGGCCATGATGCGCAGCTCGATCTGCGAGTAGTCCGCCGCCAGCAGCCTGTAGCCGGGCGCGGCGATGAACGCCTGGCGGATGCGCCGCCCCTCGGCGGTGCGGATCGGGATGTTCTGCAGGTTCGGGTCCGATGAGGACAGCCGTCCGGTGGCGGTGACCGCCTGGTGGTAGGAGGTGTGGATGCGCCCGGTACGCGGATTGATCTGTTCCGGCAGGCGGTCGGTGTAGGTGCTCTTGAGCTTGCTCAGGGTGCGGTACTGCATGATCACCTTGGGCAGCGGGTAATCCTGCTCGGCCAGTTCGGCGAGCACCGCTTCTGCGGTCGACGGCTGGCCGGTGGCGGTCTTGCTGATCACCGGCAGGCCGAGCTTTTCATAGAGGATGGTGCCGAGCTGCTTGGGCGAGCCAAGGTTGAACTCCTCGCCGGCCAGCTCGAAGGCTTCGCGTTGCAGCGCGACCATCTTCTCGCCCAGCTCCAGGCTGTGACGACCCAGCAGGTTGGCGTCGACCAGCGCACCGTTGCGCTCGATGCGCGCCAGCACCGGCACCAGCGGCATCTCGATGTCCCGCAGCACGCCCGCCAGCGACGGCGTGGCCTGCAGCTTGTCCCAGAGTGTCCGGTGCAGGCGCAGGGTGACGTCGGCGTCCTCGGCCGCGTAGGGGCCGGCCTGCTCGAGGGAAATCTGGTCGAAGGTCAGTTGCTTGGCGCCCTTGCCGGCGATGTCCTCGAAACGGATGGTTTCGTGCTCCAGGTAGCGCTGCGCCAGGCTGTCCATGTCGTGACGGGTCGCCGTGGCGTCCAGCGCATAGGACTCGAGCATGGTGTCGAAGGCCACGCCGCGCACCTCGATCGGCACCGGGGCGTTGGCCAGCACGTTGATGTCGTACTTGGCGTGCTGGCCGACCTTGGCCTTGTTCGGGTCTTCGAGCAGCGGCTTGAGCGCGCGCAGCACGGCGTCGCGGTCGAGCTGCGCCGGCACGCCCATGTAGGAATGCGCCAGCGGCACGTAGGCGGCCTCGAACGGCGTCACCGCGAAGGACACTCCGACCAGCTCGGCGACCTGCGCATTGATGCTGGTGGTCTCGGTGTCGAAGGCGAACAGCTCGGCGGCCTCGAGCTTCTTCAGCCAGGCATCGAACCGCGCCTGGTCGAGGATGGTTTCGTACTGCTGCGACACTTCCGCCTGCAGGTGATCGCTGCCTGGCGGCGGCACGTCCGGCGCGTCGAACAGGCCACCGCTGGCGGGCTGTTCGAGCTTCCTGGCCTTCGCTTCGCGCTGCAGGTCTTCCAGCCAGCTCTTGAACTCCAGTGCGCCGTAGAGCGCGGCGAGCGCCTCGCGATCGGGCTCGCCGGGGTGCAGCGAGTCGATCTCGATATTCAGCGGCACGTCCAGCTTGATGGTCGCCAGCTCGTAGGAGAGGTAGGCCATCTCCTTGTGCTCTTCGAGCTTGGCGGCCAGCGACTTGGCTCCGCGCAGCGGCAGCTCGGCGACCTTGCCGAGGTTGGCGTAGATCACGTCCAGCCCGCCGCCGATGCCGGCCAGCAGGCCCACCGCGGTTTTTTCGCCGACGCCGGGCACGCCGGGGATGTTGTCGATCTTGTCGCCCATCAGCGCCAGGTAGTCGATGATCAGCTCGGGGCCGATACCGAACTTCTCGACCACGCCGGCCGGGTCCATCACCAGCCCGGTCATGGTGTTGACCAGGGTGACGTGCGGGCAGACCAGTTGCGCCATGTCCTTGTCGCCGGTGGAAATCACCACGTCGCGTTTTTCGCCGGCGGCCTGGCGCGCCAGCGTGCCGATCACGTCGTCGGCTTCGACGCCTTCGACGCACAGCAGCGGGAAGCCCAGCGCGCGAACGCTCGCGTGCAGCGGCTCGACCTGGTCGCGCAGGTCATCGGGCATCGGCGGCCGGTTGGCCTTGTAGTCGGCGAAGATGGCGTCGCGGAAGGTGCCGCCCTTGGCATCGAAAACCACCGCGAAGGGGCTGTCCGGATACTGTTTGCGCAGGCTCTTGAGCATGTTCAGCACGCCCTTCACCGCGCCGGTCTGCATGCCTTTGGAGGTGGCCAGCGGCGGCAGGGCGTGGAAGGCGCGGTACAGGTAGGACGAGCCGTCCACCAGGACGAGGGGGGCTTGGGACATGCGTGGGACCAACCTTTTGCATAGGGCCGGGTTAGAATGACCGGACCGTTGACGTTAAAGAAGGAAGGTTAACATGCGCGCACCCACCTACCTGCTGACTGGCCTGCTGGCTTGCCTGCCCCTGGCGGCGATCGCCCAGGAACGGCCCGATGCCGACCCCGAGGTGACCATTCGCCAGGACGGCGACAAGACCGTGCAGGAATACCGCCAGAACGGCTTTCTCTACGCGATCAAGATCACGCCCAAGCATGGCAAGCCGTACTTTCTGGTGCGCGCCGACGGCAGCGACGGCAACTTCATCCGCTCGGACCAGCCCGACATGCTGATTCCGGCCTGGGAAATCTTCAAATGGTAGGACGCTGATGTCGGTATTCACGCCGCTCGAACAGCCGCAGCTGGAAACCTTCCTCGCGCCTTACGGACTCGGGCGCCTGAAAAGTTTCCAGGGAATCGCCGCGGGTAGCGAGAACAGCAATTTCTTTGTCAGCCTGGAGCATGGCGAGTTCGTCCTCACGCTGATCGAGCGCGGCCCTTCGCAGGATCTGCCGTTCTTCATCGAACTGCTCGACGTGCTGCACGGTGCCGAGCTGCCGGTGCCCTACGCGCTGCGCAGCGCCAACGGCGATGCCCTGCGCAGCCTGGCCGGCAAGCCGGCACTGCTGCAGCCGCGGCTGCCGGGCAAGCACGTCGCCCAGCCGAACGCGCACCATTGCGTGGAGGTCGGCACCCTGCTGGGCAAGCTGCACAAGGCGACCTGCGAGAAGCCACTGCAGCGGCGCAGCGACCGCGGCCTGGACTGGATGCTCGGTGAGGGGCGGCGTCTCGGTACGCAACTGCCCGCCGCCGCCGCCGACCTGCTGCAGCCGGTGCTGGACGAGATCGAGGCGCAGCGCGCGGCGATCCTCGCGCTGCCGCAGGCCAACCTGCATGCCGACCTGTTTCGCGACAACGTCCTCTTCGACGGCCCGCACCTGTCCGGGGTGATCGACTTCTACAACGCCTGCAGCGGGCCGATGCTCTACGACGTGGCGATCACCCTGAACGACTGGTGCTCCAGGGACGACGGCGCCCTCGACCTGCCGCGCGCCCGCGCGCTGCTCGGTGCCTATGCCAGCCAGCGGCGCTTCGGCCCGGCCGAAGCGGAACTCTGGCCGGTGCTGCTGCGCGTCGCCTGCGTGCGCTTCTGGCTGTCCCGGCTGATCGCCGCCGATGCCAACGCCGGGCAGGAAGTGCTGATCCACGACCCCGCCGAATTCGAACACCGCCTGGCGCAGCGCCAGCGGGTCGACCTGGCCCTGCCGATCGCGCTGTAGGGCACCGGACCGGCGCACCGCGACCTGGCGTTGCCGGTGGGCTTCCGTTCAAGGGATACGGCGAGGCGTTGGTGGGCTGAAGCCCACCCTACTACTGCGCTCGTTGTAGGACGGGCGAAACCCGCGATCGATGCACGTTCGAGACAGGGACACGCGGGTCGCACCCGCCCTACGTGACGGCGCGGCTTCGGAGGGTGGGCTTCAGCCCACGCGATACTGCACGGCCCCGGTGGGCTGAAGCCCACCCTACGGGTACTACGCGATCTGCCGACTCAGAGCCCTTCCAGGCAGCCGGCCAGGTTGTTCGCCAGGTCGTCCAGCAGCCGCTCGTAGCCGTTCGCGTCGGCATTCAGCGTGGCGCCCAGCGCATCGAGTTCGGCCATTTTCACCGGCAGCCCTTCAGCCAGGGTTTCGGTGAGCTTCGGCCGCCACGGCGGCTCGCTGAACACGCAGGCGGGGCCGGCCTGCTGCAGCTTCTCGCGCATCTCGGCGACGTGTCGCGCGCCCGGCTGCACCTCGGTCGCGGCGCTGAACACGCCGCTGTGCTGCAGGCCGTAGGCAGACTCGAAGTAGTCGAACCCCTCATGGAACACGAAGTAGGGCTTGCCGGCGACGCCGGCGACGCGCTGGCGCAGGCGCTGGTCGAGCGCACCCAGGCGGCGCTCGAAGGCCTGCAGGTTGGCCTGGTAGCGCGCCGCGTTGTCCGGATCGGCCGCGCTCAGGTCGGCGGCCATGCGCGCGGCGATCACCCGCGCGTTGTCCGGCAGCAGCCAGAGGTGCGCGTCCAGCGTGCCGGGGCGATGCTCATGATCGTGCTCGCCGTCATCGCCATGCGCTTCGCCCTCGCCGAAATGGCGCAGGTGCAGGCCGGGAAGCGTCTGCACCGTCACCGCGGGCCCGCTGCGGCCCTGCAATACGCGGGGGATGAAGGTCTCCAGATCCGGGCCGATCCAGTAGAACAGCTCGACTTCGCGCAGCTTGCGAACGTCCGACGGACGCAGCGCATAGTTGTGCGGCGAGGCGCCCGGAGGCAGCAGCACGTCGGGCGTTCCGACGCCGTCCTGCACGGCGGCGGCGATCAGTTGCAGGGGTTTGATGCTGGTCAGCAGGCGCACGTCGGCGTGCGCGGAGCCAGCCAGGAGCAGCAGCGGGAGCAGAAGAAAACGAAACACGTAAGGACACCTGGGCTTTCGAAAGTTATAGAATAACGTCTCTCCAGCCGAACGTCGCCGCCCATGAAAACGCCCCTGGCCTGCCTGCCCCACGATCACAGTCACTGCGTGCATACCGCACTGGCCGACGCCGAAGCGCTGTGCGAGCGCCAGGGCGCGCGGCTCACCGCCCTGCGCAAACGCGTGCTGGAGCTGGTCTGGCAGAGCCACAAGCCGCTCGGCGCCTACGACATCCTCGGCGTGCTGAGCGAGACCGACGGTCGCCGCGCGGCGCCGCCGACGGTCTACCGGGCGCTGGACTTCCTCCTGGAAAACGGCCTGGTGCACCGCATCGCCTCGCTCAACGCCTTCGTCGGCTGCAACCATCCCGGCGACGTGCACCAGGGCCAGTTCCTCATCTGCCGCAGCTGCCATACCGCCATCGAGCTGCAGCAGCCGGCGATCGGCGCGGCGATTTCCGCCGCCGCCGAGGGCGTCGGGTTCAGCGCCGAGGGGCAGACCGTCGAGGTGGTCGGGCTCTGCGCCAGCTGCCGGGAGGCGGCATGAGCGACGAGCTGATCCGCCTGAGCGGCGTGGGCGTCGAGTTCAACGCCAAGGCGGTGCTGCAGGACGTGCAACTGACCGTGAAAGCGGGCGAGATCGTCACCCTGATCGGCCCCAACGGCGCCGGCAAGACCACCCTGGTACGGATCGCCCTGGGCCTGCTCAAACCCGCGCGGGGCGAGGTCTGGCGCCTGCCGAAGCTGCGCATCGGCTACATGCCGCAGAAGCTGCAGATCGAGGCGACACTGCCGCTCAGCGTGCTGCGCTTCCTGCGCCTGGTGCCGGGGGTGACGCGTTATTCGGCGCTTGCGGCGCTGGCTGAGGTCGGCGCCGAGCAGGTCATCGACAGCCCGCTGCGGAACATCTCCGGCGGCGAGCTGCAACGCGTGCTGCTGGCGCGCGCGCTGCTGCGCAAGCCGCAGCTGCTGGTGCTCGACGAACCGGTGCAGGGCGTCGACGTCGCCGGCCAGGCCGAGCTGTACCGGCTGATCACCCGTCTGCGCGACCGGTACCGCTGCGGCGTGCTGATGGTCTCTCACGACCTGCACCTGGTGATGAGCACCACCGACCAGGTGGTCTGCCTGAACCATCACGTGTGCTGCTCCGGCCATCCCGAGCAGGTCAGCGGCGACCCGGCATTCATCGAACTGTTCGGCCAGGACGCCAAGAGCCTGGCGATCTATCACCACCGCCACGATCACGACCACGCCCTGCATGGCGGCGTGGTCAAGGCGCACGTACACGGACCGGACTGCAACCACGACCATGCCTGACTTCCTGCTCAACGCCCTGCTTTCCGGCCTCGCCCTGGCGCTGGTCGCCGGCCCGCTGGGCTCCTTCGTGGTCTGGCGGCGCATGGCCTATTTCGGCGACACCCTGTCCCACGCCGCGCTGCTCGGCGTCGCCCTGGGCTTTCTCCTCGACGTCAGCCCGACGCTGGCGGTGACCGTCGGCTGCGTGCTGCTCGCCGTGCTGCTGGTAACGCTGCAACAGCGCCAGCCGCTGGCCTCGGACACCCTGCTCGGCATCCTCGCCCACAGCACCCTGTCGCTCGGCCTGGTGGTGCTGAGTTTCATGCACGACGTGCGCATCGACCTGATGGGCTACCTGTTCGGCGACCTGCTGGCGGTGGGCCCGGCGGACCTGGCGTGGATTCTCGGCGGCAGTGCGCTGGTCCTGGCGGTGCTGGTGCCGCTGTGGAGGCCGCTGCTGGCGATCACCGTGCACGAGGAGCTGGCCAAGGTCGAAGGCCTGCCGGTGGCGGCGATCCGCCTGGCGCTGATGCTGCTGATCGCCATCGTCATCGCGGTGGCGATGAAGATCGTCGGCGTGCTGCTGATCACCTCGTTGCTGATCATTCCCGCGGCCGCCGCGCAGCGCCACGCGCGTACCCCCGAGCAGATGGCCGGTGGAGCCAGCGCGCTGGGGCTGGTGGCGGTGTGCGCCGGGCTGAGCCTGTCCTGGTTCAAGGACACGCCGGCCGGGCCGTCCATCGTGGTCAGCGCCGCGCTGCTGTTCCTCCTCAGCTTCGCCTGGCCGAAGCGCGCCTGACGGCGCCCCGGTGCGCATGGCGCACCCTACGAAGCCGGGTTGTACCGCGGCCGTAGGGTGCGCCGCGCGCACCGCAAGTCTCAGATCCAGCCGAGCCAGTGCCACCAGGTGGCGGCGAACAGCAGCATGCTGAGGTAGCCGAGCACCGTCACCAGCAGGCCGACCTTGGCGAACTGGCGCGCGTTGAAGGTCTCGGTGCCCAGGCAGACCATGTTCTGCGGCGCGTTGATCGGCAGGATGAAGCCGTAGCTGACGACGAAACCGAGCAGCATGCTCAGCCCCAGCCGGTTGAATTCGCCGGGCAGGTTGAGCAGCACCGCGATGAGGATCGGCAGCAGCGCCGCGGTCAGCGCGGTGGCGCTGGCAAAACCCAGGTGGACGACGATAAGGAAGGCCCCGAGCACGGCGAAGATGGCCAGCGGGCCGAGTCCGTCGAGGCCGGTGTAGGCGACCACCTGCACCGCCAGCCACTGCCCGGCCTGGGTGGTCAGCAGCACGCTGCCAAGGCTGATGCCGACGCCGAAGACGATCACCGTGCCCCAGGGAATCCGCGCCTGCACGTCCTTCCAGGTCATCACCCCGAAGCGCGGCAGCATCAGCAGCACCAGCCCGGCGTAGGTCGTGGTGGTGGTGTCGAAGGGATGCAGCTTGCCCTCGGTCGCCCAGCACAGCAGCAACAGCACCGAGACCATCAGCAGGCGCTTCTGCGCGCCGGTCATCGGGCCCAGCTCGCGCAGCTCGCGGGCGACCGCCTCCTTGCCGCCGGCCACCGAATCGGTTTCCGGCGGCAGCAGCTTGATGACGATGAACAGCAGCACGACGGACATCAGCATCGCCCAGGGCGCGCCGGCGACCAGCCATTCGATCCAGCTCACCCGCGCCCCGAGCAGCTTGTCCATGAAGCCGACCAGCAGCAGGTTCTGCGCGGCGGCGGTCTGGATGCCGATGTTCCAGATGCTGGTGCCCTGGGCGACGATGATCATCATCCCGGCGGCGAAATTGGAGCGCTTGTCGACGCCGAACGCGGCGATGATGCCCATCATGATCGGCACCACGCAGGCGCTGCGCGCGGTGGCGCTCGGCACCACCAGGCTGAGCAGGATGGTCACCAGGATGGTTCCGGCGAGGATGTGCCGGGTGCTGGTGCCGACCTTCGACAGGGTGACCAGGGCGATGCGGCGGTCGAGCCCGGTGTGGGTCATCGCGGCGGCGATGAACAGCGCACCGGCGACCAGCGCCAGCGCCGGGTTGGAAAAGCCGGCCAGGGCCATGCTGATCGCCGCCGTGCTGCCGTAAACCACCCCAGGGTTGGCCAGGGTCGGCGCGGTGCCGACCAGCACCGCCAGCAGCGCGGTGATCATGATCGCGCTGGCCTCGTAGGACACCGCCTCGGTGATCCACACGATCACCGCGAAGACCAGGATCGCCAGCACTCGGTGACCGGCCACGGGAAGGTCGGCGGAAAGGGGCAGCAGGAGCACCACGACCATCGCCAGGATGCCGGCCAGCAGGCCGATGGGCAGGGGAAAACGCGCGCGTGATTCGGGTGTCGCGGCCGGGACGTTCATGGCAGTGCTCCGCCAGTGGGTATGCCATGAGTATGCGAAATTGTCGCACCCGGGTTACTGATCTGCGTCTAGCATGGGCCTTGGCGCCCGATTGCGACGATCGGGGGAATGCCTCGGCGTCCGCCGTGGTCAGATGCCCACACCCGTTGAAACGCTCCGATGGAGGACCCTACCCCGTGAGCAGCATTCCCGACATCACCCTGAACGACGGTACGCAGATTCCCCAGTTCGGCCTCGGCACCTGGCAGATCCCCGACAACGAGGCCGCCGACGCCGTGCGCCATGCACTGGAACTGGGCTACCGCCACATCGACACCGCGGCGATCTACAAGAACGAGCGCGGCGTCGGCGCCGGCATCGCCGCTGCCGGGCTGCCGCGCGAGCAGCTCTACGTGACCACCAAGCTGTGGAACCAGGACCAGGGCTACGACTCGGCGCTGCGCGCCTGCGAGGAGAGCCTGAAGCGCCTCGGCCTGGATCACGTCAACCTCTACCTGATCCACTGGCCGTGCCCGGACCAGGGCAAGTTCCTCGACGCCTGGAAAGCCATGATTCGCCTGCGCGAGGAAGGCCTTGTGACCTCCATCGGTGTCTCCAACTTCCGCCCGGACGACGCCGAGGTGCTGATCATGGAGACCGGCGTGGTGCCGGCGGTGAACCAGATCGAGGTGCATCCGTTCTTCCAGCAGAAGGAAATGCGCGACTTCAACCGCTACAAGGGGATCGCCACCCAGGCCTGGAGCCCGCTGGCGCGCGGCGGCGACCTGCTGCCCCATCCGACTATCCAGGCGCTGGCGCAGAAGCACGGCAAGACACCGGCCCAGGTGGTGCTGCGCTGGCACATCGAGCTGGGCTCGATCGTGTTCCCGAAATCGGTGCACCCCGAACGCATCCGCGAGAACCTCGATGTGTTCGACTTCCGCCTCGATGCCGACGACCTGCTGCGCATCGCCGAACTGGACGAAGGACGCCGCACCGGGCCTGATCCGTCCACCTTCAGCTGAGCCTTCGAAGCGCATGAAAAAGCCCGGCATTTGCCGGGTTTCTGGTTTACATCGGCAGATCGACGGTGCGCACGGCGCACCCTACAGAAGCGAGCCTCGCGACCCTCGCAGCACCGTAGGGTGCGCCACGCGCACCGAGCCGCCCGTATTCCTTCAGTCGAGTTCCGAAGCACATGAAAAAACCCGGCACCTGCCGGGCTTCTGGTTTACATCGGCAGAGCGCCGGTGCGCACGGCGCACCCTACAGAAGCGAGCCGCGCGCCCATGGCAGCACCATAGGGTGCGCCGCGCGCACCAGACAGCGCGGCTTCACTCACGGATCAGGCCGGAACGCTCTTCGCCTTCGGCTCGCGCGCCCACACGCGGTGCTTGGCGATGGCCGCGATGAAGTCCTTCTGCACCGCGCCCGCATCGGCACCGGTGAGCAGGCCTTCGTCCTCCTCGAGGCTGACCACCTTGAGCAGGTCCTTCGCTTCACCGGCCAGGGCGATCGCCTTGAGGTGCTTGTAGGCCTCCATCAGGTAGTGCTTGGCGACGCCATCGGCCGACAACGCCTCGACGCTCTTCGCGCCGCCCGGCACGAACACCGCATCCAGCGCCACCGACGGCATGCCCTCGGCGGAGCCGTCCACCGGCAACGCGGAACCGTCCGCCGCGGTGACCGGCGCCGCGTTCGGGCCGAGCACCTTCACGTGCGCGCCCTCGGCCAGCAGCGCGCTCTTGATCGCCTTGACGTCGTCGCCATTCACGCCGTCGGCCACCAGCACGGCGATCTTGGTGCCCTTGATGTTGCCAGACAGCAGGTTGAGCTGGCTGAGCGCCGGGGATTTCTCCAGCGACAGCTTCTTCGGCTTCACCGTGGGCGCGCTGGGCGGCGCGACGCCGATGTTCTTCGCCACCTTCTGCGCCAGGCCCAGGTCGATGTTGGCGAGGATCTCGTTTACCTGGCGCTCGCGAATCCACTGCCGCTCGACCTTGCCCAGCTCGAAGCTGTACGCCGCGATGACGTGCTCCTGCTCGGGTGCCGAGAGGCTGTTGAAGAACAGCGTGGCCTGGGAGAAGTGGTCGCCGAACGACTCGCTGCGCTCGCGCACCTTGTGTGCGTCGACGCGCTCGTAATAGCTCTCGAAGCCGCCGTCCACCGGGCCGGCGGGGGTTTCCTTCGGCCAGCCGCCGTCGATGGAATTCGGCTCGTAGGACGCGCGGCCCTTGTCGATGGTGGTGCGATGCTGGGCATCGCGCTGGCCGTTGTGGTTCGGCGCCACGGGACGATTGATCGGGATTTCGTGGAAGTTCGGCCCGCCGAGGCGGCTGATCTGCGTGTCGGTATAGGAGAACAGCCGGCCCTGCAGCAACGGGTCGTTGGAGAAGTCGATGCCCGGCACGACGTGGGACGGGCAGAAGGCGACCTGCTCGGTCTCGGCGAAGAAATTGTCCGGGTTGCGGTTGAGCACCATCTTGCCCAGCGGAGTGACCGGCACCAGTTCCTCGGGGATGATCTTGGTCGGGTCCAGCAGGTCGAAGTCGAACTTGTGCTCGTCTTCTTCCTCGACGATCTGCACGCCCAGCTCCCACTCCGGATAGTCACCCGACTCGATGGCTTCCCAGAGGTCGCGGCGATGCGCGTCGGTGTCCTTGCCCGCCAGCTTCTGCGCCTCGTCCCAAAGCAGCGAGCGCACGCCCTGGGCCGGTTTCCAGTGGAACTTGACGAAGCGCGACTTACCCTCGACGTCGATCATGCGGAAGGTATGCACGCCGAAGCCTTGGATGCTGCGCAGGTTCACCGGGATCGCCCGGTCGGTCATGGTCCAGAGCACCATGTGGGCGGACTCGGGCACCAGCGACACGAAGTCCCAGAAGGTGTCGTGGGCGCTGCCGCCGGTGGGAATCTCGTTGTGCGGCTCGGGCTTCACCGCATGGACGAAGTCGGGAAACTTGATCGCGTCCTGGATGAAGAACACCGGCATGTTGTTGCCGACCAGGTCGAAGTTGCCCTCGTCGGTGTAGAACTTCACGGCGAAACCGCGCACGTCGCGCACCGTGTCGCCGGAGCCACGCGGGCCCTGCACGGTGGAGAAGCGTACGAACACCGGGGTTTTCTTCGCCGGGTCCTGCAGGAAGCCAGCCTTCGACAGCTTCTTGCCCTGGGCTTCGTACACCTGGAAATAGCCGTGGGCGGCGGTGCCGCGGGCGTGCACGATGCGCTCTGGGATGCGCTCGTGGTCGAAGTGCGTGATCTTCTCACGCATGATGAAGTCTTCCAGCAGCGACGGCCCGCGCGCGCCGGCCTTCAGGGTGTTTTGGTTATCCGCGATCTTCACGCCCTGGTTGGTGCGCAGGGCGGCACCGGTGGCGTCGGAGCGGAAGTCTTCCAGTTGCTCCAGCTTGGCGTTGCTGTTGGCGCGGTCGAGGGTGTCGGTACCGGCGGCTTCGCTGGTATTCGCGGCAGGCTTTTTGGTGGCCATCGGCGGTTTATCTCCTTATCGGGTCGGTTCGGGTTGCCGCCGGTCTGCGAGTGCCGGCTCAGGGGCTTCCTGTTAGTGACCGGAACCGTGGCGCGCCCGTTCCCTCCAACCGACAAGCAGCCGCTGCGGCCCCGAGTGCCCTCCGGCTTATGCCTTTGCATGCGCTACGCTCGACAAGAAATGCTAAGCGGGCCTAAGCAAACCCGCTAAAATGCGCGCCCCCTGGCCACCCCAGGCCGATCAGGCCCACGCCCAAAAGGTTCGTTTCCCGTGATCGAGTTTCACCAGGTCCACAAGACATACCGCGTCGCCGGCAAGCGCGCAGGCCGCGAAATCCCGGCCCTGCAGCCCACCGATCTGCGCATCGAGAGCGGCCAGATCTTCGGTCTGATCGGCCACTCCGGCGCCGGCAAGAGCACCCTGCTGCGGCTGATCAACCGTCTCGAAGAACCCAGCGGCGGACGCATCCTGGTCGACGGCGAAGACGTCACCGCACTGGACGCCAACGGCCTGCGGCAATTCCGCCAGCGCGTCGGGATGATCTTCCAGCACTTCAACCTGCTCGCCTCGAAAACCGTCGCCGACAATGTCGCGCTGCCGCTGAAACTGGCCGGCGTGCGTTCGCGTGCAGAGATCGATGCCCGCGTCGCCGAACTGCTGGCCCGCGTCGGCCTCGGCGACCACGCGAAGAAATACCCGGCGCAACTTTCCGGCGGGCAGAAACAGCGCGTCGGCATCGCCCGCGCGCTGGCCACCGGGCCGACTATCCTGCTCTGCGACGAGGCCACCAGCGCGCTCGACCCGCAGACCACCGCCTCGGTGCTGCAACTGCTGGCCCAGATCAACCGCGAGTTGCGCCTGACCATCGTCCTGATCACCCACGAGATGGACGTCATCCGTCGCGTCTGCGACCGCGTCGCGGTGATGGACGCCGGGGAGATCGTCGAACAGGGCGCGGTGGCGGACGTCTTCCTTCACCCGCAGCACCCGACCACCCGGCGTTTCGTGCTGGAGGCCGAGCAGGTCGACGAGGACGAACGCCGCGACGATTTCGCCCAGGTGCCGGGGCGCATCCTGCGCCTGACCTTCCACGGCGAGTCAACCTACGCGCCGCTGCTGGGCAAGGTCGCGCGCGACACTGGCGTGGACTACAGCATCCTCGCCGGCCGCATCGATCGCATTCGCGAGACACCCTACGGCCAGCTCACCCTGTCGCTGGTCGGCGGCGACATCGACGCCGCGCTGGCGCAGTTCCGCGCCGCCGACGTGCACCTGGAGGTATTGCGCTGATGGAGACTCTCGCCACGCTGTTCGTCAACGTCGATTGGTACGAGATCTGGCAGGCGACCCTCGACACCCTGCTGATGCTCGGCGGCTCGCTGCTGTTCACCGTGCTGCTGGGCCTGCCGCTGGGCGTGCTGCTGTTCCTCAGCGGCCCGCGCCAGCTGTTCGACAACCGCCCGCTCTACGCGCTGCTGTCGCTGGTGGTGAACGTGCTGCGCTCGCTGCCGTTCATCATCCTGCTGATCGTGATGATTCCCTTCACCGTGCTGCTCGCCGGCACTTCGCTGGGGGTCGCCGGAGCGATTCCACCGTTGGTGGTGGGCGCCACGCCGTTCTTCGCGCGCCTGGTGGAAACCGCGCTGCGCGAGGTGGACCGCGGGATCATCGAGGCGACCCAGGCGATGGGCGCGACGACCCGCCAGATCATCCTCGACGCGCTGCTGCCGGAGGCCCGGCCGGGCATCTTCGCGGCGATCACCGTCACCGCGATCACCCTGGTGTCCTACACCGCGATGGCCGGCGTGGTCGGTGCCGGCGGTCTCGGCGACCTGGCGATCCGCTTCGGCTACCAGCGCTTCCAGACCGACGTGATGGTGGTCACCGTGATTCTCCTGCTGGTACTGGTCCAGGTGCTGCAAAGCATCGGCGACCGCCTGGTGGTGCATTTCTCGCGCAAGTGACGCAACGCCCCGAATAACCGAAAAGCGGCGACCCGCCTGATGCGGGACCCGCGGAACTCTCCCACAAGGAACCTTACGATGAAAAAACTGCTCACTGCCCTCGCCGTCTTCGCGGCCTTCTCCGCCCAGGCCGCGGACAAGATCACCGTCGCGGCGACCGCCGTCCCGCACGCGGAAATCCTCGAATTCGTCAAACCGGCGCTGGCCAAGGAAGGCGTCGAGCTGAACGTCAAGGTCTTCACCGACTACGTGCAGCCGAACGTGCAGGTCGCCGAGAAGCGCCTGGACGCCAACTTCTTCCAGCACCAGCCGTACCTGGATGAGTTCAACAAGGGCAAGGGCACCGACCTGGTCAGCGTCGCCGGCGTGCACGTCGAACCCTTCGGCGCCTACTCCAGCAAGATCAAGAACATCGACGCGCTGCCCGAAGGCGCCAACGTGGTCATCCCCAACGACGCCACCAACGGCGGCCGCGCGCTCCTGCTGCTGGCCAAGGCCGGCGTGATCACCCTGAAAGACGGCAGCGGCATCCTCGCCACGCCGAAGGACATCGCCAGCAACCCCAAGCACATCAAGGTGCGCGAACTGGAAGCCGCGACCCTGCCGCGCGTGCTCAACCAGGTCGACCTGGCACTGATCAACACCAACTACGCGCTGGAAGCCGGCCTCAACCCGACCAAGGACGCGCTGATCATCGAAGGCAGCGACTCGCCCTACGTGAACATCCTCGTCGCCCGCCAGGACAACAAGGACAGCCCGGCTATCCAGAAGCTGGCCAAGGCGCTGAACAGCCCCGAGGTGAAGCAGTTCATCCAGAGCAAGTACAACGGCGCCGTGGTGCCGGCGTTCTGATCACGGCCGCAGAAAACGCTTGCCCGATGCAGAAAGCCGCTCGCTCAAACTAGGGCGCACTCCGCTCCCCTCTCCCCATTCATGGGAGAGGGGCCGGGGGAGAGGGATCGCAACGCGGCGAACCCTGGTGAACGAAAAAGCCCGCTCGATGCGGGCTTTTTCATGGACGGCGCTCCGGCCGCGACCAGATCCAGAGCGCGCCGCAGAGCATGCCCAGGCCGATGCCCAGCAGCGACGGCCAATGCCGCAGCGTGATCGTCGCCACGGCGAAGGCCAGCGCCATGCTCAGGCTGGCCAGCCACTTGCGCCGCCGCGCGATCACCCCGCCGTTGCGCCAGTCGCGCAGCGGCGGGCCGAGCAGGCGGTGATGCTCCAGCCACTGGCTCAGGCACGGAGAACTGCGCGAGGCGGCCCAGGCGGCGAGCAACACGAATTCGGTGGTCGGCAGGCCGGGCAGGAACACCCCGAGCAGCGCCAGACCGAGGGAAAGGTGCGCCAGCGCCAGCCATAGCCAGCGCAGGCGACCGGGCGCGACCAGCGCCGCTTCAGGCAAAGCAGCGTTCCAGGTGCACGGCGAAACGCTCGAACGCCTCGATCGCCGCGGCCTCCGCCTCGCGCTCCTGCTCGGCATCCAGCTCGATGCCATCGAGCACCTTTACGAAGCGCTTCCAGCCCTGCGCCCGACCGCCGGCCGGCTCGGCCAGGTGACGCGCGCCGAAGGTTTCATCGAGCTGCAGCGCGGCGGCCTTCTTGAACAGGAACTCGGCGCCCAGCTTGGAGCCCTCGGAAACGAAGATCCAGGCCAGCGCAGCGCCGACGCCCAGGGTGCGTCCGCGAATGCTTTCATCGCCCTCGGGCAGCGGCACACCGAAATCGACCAGGTCCAGACGCGCCGCCTCGACCCGGCAACGCGCCGGTAGATCGTCGACCAGCTGCGCCAGGCGCGGGTCGTTGTAGAGGTTCTGCAGGTCGTACTGGAACAGGTACTGGGCGGTGACGAAACGCGCGAAGTTCTCGCGGCTGGCGAACGGCTCGTGGCTCTTGACCAGCGCCTCCAGCCGGTCGTGCGGCTGGTGGGTCAGCTGGTTCAGGCGCTGCGAGCGCAGCGGGTGCGACAGTTGGGCGTGCGATGCGGTCATTGCGGATGTCCTCGGGGTGAAGGTCGATGGCGGGCAGCCGCCCGTTGAGAATAAAGACGAGCCAGCGGCGCGGGCTCAGTAAAAAACCTCAGCCCTCGACGAAGAAACCCAGCAACGTCCGCAGATCGCCCTCATCCAGCGTGCCGGCGAGAAAGCGCAGTTGCAGCCAGGCGCGCAGGTAGCCGTGGCGCGCTTCGGCGAGATCGCGGCGCGCCTGGTGGTACTGCTGCTCGGCATTGAGCACGTCGAGGTTGACCCGCTCGCCGCCGCCGACGCTCTTGCGTGTGGCCTCGATCAACAAGCGGGCGGAATTCACCGCCAGTTCATAGGCACGCACCTTGGCCTGGCTGCTGGCGCACAGATTGAACTGGCGGCGCAGCTCGTTGAGCACGCCGTCGCGCTGCGCATCCAGCTCGAACTGCGCCTGCGCGTAGGACGCGCTGGCCTGGCGCCGCGCCGCCGAGGTCCGCCCGCCGGAGAACAGCGGCAGGCTGAACTGGATGCCGACGCTGTCGGTGTCGTAGCGCTGGTCGTAGGTGCTTTCCGACTCCGACTCGGTCCGGCGCGTGGTGGCGTAGAGCCCCAGGGTCGGCAGGTGGCCGGCGCGCTGGCGTTCGATTTCCTGCTCGGCCACATCCAGGCCGTGGCGCTGGCTGGCGAGTTCGGCGTTGTTGGCCATGGCCAAGTCGCGCCAGGCCTCGAAGCGCTCGGGCACCTGCGACGCCACGCGAAACGAGTCGGTCAACGGCGCCAGCTGCGGCAATTCCACCGGCTCGCCGACGATCGCCTGCAACTCGCGCAATGCCGCATCCAGCGCGTCGTGCGCCTCGATCTCCTGGACCACCGACAGGTCACGCCGGGCCTGGGTTTCCAGCAGGTCGGTGCGGGTCCCTTCGCCAGCCTCGAAGCTGTGCCGGTTGAGCGCCAGCTGTTCGCGATAGGCCTTCAGCTGGGCGCGCGCCAGGTCGATCTCCTCGCCCGCCAGCAAGGCTTCGCTGTAGGCACCGAACAGGCGGACCGCCAGTTCCTGGCTGCGTCCGCGCAGGCGCTCGTCGGCCAGTGCCGCCTTGGCCACGCCCTGCCGGTAGGCGGCCCAGGCCGCGTAGTCGAACAACGGCTGCTGCAGCGTCAGGCCGGAGCTGTAGCTGGCGTAATCACGGTCGACCGAGGTGTCGGCGGAGCTGACCGTCGAGGCGTTCCGGGACTTGCGGTAGCTGTACGCCAGCGTGGGCAGCAGGCCCGCGCGCCCGATGGCGAGGTTCTCGCGGCCTGCCTCGTGTTCGCGGGTCGCCGCCTGGAAGGTCGGGTCGTTGCGCAGGGCCAACGCGTAGGCGTCCATCAGGCCTAGCGCCAGCGCCGGGCCTGGCAGGCCGCAGAGCGCGGCGGCCCACCCCAGCGAGGCGAGCGCGCGCCTCATTCTTCCACCAGCGCCATGTGGGTACGGTCGGCCAGGGGTTTGAACAGGTAGTTGAGCAACGAGCGCTCCCCCGTGCGCACGAAGGCCTCCACCGGCATGCCGGGACGGATGACCTGGCCCTGCAACTGGCGCAGGCCCTGATCGTCCACCTGCACGCGCAGGTTGTAGTACGGCTCGCCGGTCTTGGGGTCGAGCAATCGGTCGGCGGAAACCAGGGTCAGCTTGCCGTTCACCCGTGGCGTGCGGCTCTGGCTGAACGCGGAGAACATCAGCTCCACGTCCAGACCCGGGTGCAGCTTGTCCACCAGTTCCACCGGCGCCCTGGCATCGACCAGCAGCGGCGCGTCCAGCGGGACGATTTCCATCAGCGTCTGCCCCGGGCTGACCACCCCGCCCTCGGTGAACACGTTGAGGCCGACCACGGTGCCGGTGGCCGGCGCGCGCAGAAGGGCATTGCTCAGCTCGAACTCCGCGCCCTTCAGGCGGGCCGCCAGTTCCTGGGCGCTCAGGCGGCTGTCGCTGAGTTGTTCCCGGACTTCCTTGCGGTACTCCTCGCGGCGTTGCTCGACGCGCAGCCGGAGTTCGAGGATCTGCCGCCGGGTGCGCCCGATATCGCCCAGGTCGCGGGAGATCTCGCCATTCACCTGGGCGTACAGACGCTCGTTTTCCAGCAGCCGATTGCGCGCCACGTACCCCTCGCGCACCAGCTCGCGCAGCCCGTCCAGCTGCTCGCGCATCGACGCGCGCTGCTCTTCCTTGTGCTGCATCGACGCGCGCAAGCCCTGCAGCGTGGCCTCGGTTCCGGCGATGGTTTCGCCCAGGCCGGCCAGCTCCGACTCCAGGGACTGACGGCGACTGCGCAGCAACTGCCGCTGCAGCTCCAGGGCGGTGTCGACCCAGGGATCGCTCTGCGCCTGCAGCAGGTCGGGTGCGAAGCTGATTCGCTCCAGGCCGTCGCGCTCGGCCAGCCAGCGCGCTTCGCTGGCGCGTGCGCCGATGTACTGCACGCGCAGGGCGTCACGCAGGGCGCGGGCGTCGGTCTCGTCCAGTTGCAGGAGCACCTGCCCGGCCTGCACCTGATCGCCCTCGCGAACCATCAGCCGCCGGACCAGGCCGCCGGAGACGGGCTGCACCGCCTGGCGATTGCCGGCCACCACCACGCTGCCGGACACACCGACGCCCCGGTCCAGCGGCGCCAGTGCCGCCCAGAGGAGGAAGCCGCCGAAGCCGACCAGCACCAGCCAGCGGCCGAGACGCGCGTGCCTGCGCTCATCGATGTGCAGCACCTGCGCGGTGGTGGGGCTGGGCGGCGTGGAGCTGTCGTGCATGGCGTATTCCGATCCGTTGTCGAAGGCTCAAGTCGTCGGCTGGATGCCGTAACTCATGCTGATGCCGGGCGCCACTTTCAACGCCGAGGCGGCCTGCGGACGGGCCGCGGCGTGCAGGTCCTGCATGACCCGCGCGGCGGGGCCGAACGCCTGCATCTGGCCGGCGCGCAGGAGCAGCAGCTTGTCCGCCCCAGCGAGCAGGGCCGGTTTGTGGGTGATCAGTACCAGCGTGCGCTTGTGCTGCCTGAGCTGGTCGATGGCCGCGAGCAGCGCCTTCTCGCCCGCTTCATCGAGGTTGGCGTTGGGCTCGTCGAGCACGATCAGCGCCGGCAGCCGATACAGCGCGCGGGCCAGGCCGACACGCTGCTTCTGTCCACCGGAAAGGCCGCTGCCGTTCTCGCCGAGCAGGGTGTCGTAGCCCTGCGGCAGCGCCAGCAGCAACTCGTGCACACCGGCCATCCGCGCGGCCGCGACCACCTGTTCGGCATCCGTTTCGCCGAAGCGGGCGATGTTCTCCGCAATGCTGCCGGCGAACAGCTGCACGTCCTGCGGCAGGTAGCCTAGATGCGGGCCGAGGGCCTGCCTGTCCCACTGGTGCAGATCGGCGCCGTCCATGCGCACCTTGCCGGCCAGCAGCGGCTGCGCGGCCACCAGCACGCGCGCCAGGCTGGACTTTCCGGAACCGGAAGGGCCGAGCACGCCGAGCACGTCTCCGGCATCTAGGGCGAAGCCGATGTTGCTCAGCACCGGCTGGCGCGTTCCCGGCGCACAGGCGCTGACGCGCTCGAGCTGCACGGCGCCGAGCGGCGCGGGCAGCGCCATGACGGTGGGTCGGGGCGGGTTGTTTCGCAGCAACTGGGCGAGGCGCTGGTAAGCCAGGCGCGCGGATACCCATTGGCGCCACACGCCGATCAACTGGTCCAGCGGGCTGAGTACCCGCCCAACCAGAATCGAGCCGGCGATCATCATCCCCGGTGTGATTGCACCGGACACCGCCAGCCAGGCGCCCAGGCCAAGCATCAGCGACTGCAGGGCCAGGCGGGTGGTCTTCGACCAGGCGCCGATCAGCGCGCTCTTCTCGCTGGCGAGGTTCTGCTGATAGAGGAACGCCTGGTGCTCGCCGAGCCAGCGCTGGCGCAGGCTGCCCAGCATGCCCATGGCCTCGATGGTCTCGGCGTTGCGCAGGTTGGCGCTGGCCCGCTGGCTGGCGCGGATGGAAATGCGCCCGGCCTCGGCCAGCGGCGCACCGGACAGATGCTGGTTGAGCCAGGCCAGCAGCGTGAGCACGACCGCGCCCAGCGCCGCCAGCGCACCCAGCCAGGGATGGAAGAGGAAGATCACCAGCAGATAGACCGGGAACCAGGGCGCATCGAAAAAGGCGAACAGCGAATTGCCGGTGGCGAACTGGCGCAGGCTGGTGAGATCGGCCAGCGCCTGCCCGGCCGACAGGTTGGCGCTTTTCAGGTTGGCCTCGAACGCCGCGTCGTAGACCCGCTGGTTCAGGCGCATGTCCATCCGCGTACCCAGGCGGATCACCACCTGGCTGCGCACCCATTCGAGCACGCCCATGAAGGCGAACAGGCCGAGCATCATCAGCGTCAGCATGGCCAGGGTCATTCGGTTGCCCGAGGCGAGGACGCGGTCGTAGACCTGCAGCATGTACAGCGACGGGGCGAGCATCAGCAGATTGATCACCGCGGAAAACAGGCCGACGCTCCACAGCGCGCCCTTGAACGCACGCAGCACGTCGATGATCTCATCGCCCGCCTGGCGATCCGCGCGGGTCATCGGCGCGGCTCCGGCAGGCATGCGCGGCGGGCGACTGCCGCGCACGGCGCGCGCGCAGGGATCGGGGTCATTGCGCTCATGATTGACTCGCTATCGCAGCGGGCTGGAAAATTCGCGGGCCACGCAACCGCTCTCGGCAAAAGCTCGGTTGCGTGGTTTTCCGGGCGGGTAAAAGAGCGATCTTTTATCCGCTTTTTACTGCGTGGCGATCAGGCGGCCAGCAGGTAGTCGTCGGCGGCGGATACGCCCACCAGCGACGCACTGCCGAGATCGGCCAGGGTGTCGCCGATGTCCACGCCGTAATCGGTCTCGAGCACGCTGAGGAGCTGGTCCACCGAGGCGCCCATCAGGTCGTTGATGAGCGTATGCACGTCGCCGGCGTGCCCTTCCAGCAGGGCGCTGGTGATCGGATCGTCGAAGCTGATGGTGAGGAACGGCGAGTCGACGCTGCCATCGGCATTCAGCCCACCGCCGAAGGAGATGCTTTCCAGGGTGCCGTAGAGGGTGTGCGGCGTGGCGCCCGGCACGGTCGAGCCGCTGATCGGCGGGAAGTAGTAGCTCAACTCGCCGCTGATGCTGAAGGCGTAACCGCTGCCCGTGGTGAACGCATAGGTATCGCCGCTGAAACCGGAGGCCACGCCGCCGGTGTAGAACCCGCCCGTGTTGCTCGGATGGGTCCCCGGAATACCGTCGGCGCTCCAGTTGTAGAGCACATCTTCCAGCGTGGAAGTGGAACTGTCGCCGAACGGGTAGTCGGTGCTATCCAGGCTGTAGGTAAAGCTTGCAGTTGCCATTATGCAGTCCTTCATATCACGTGGCCGCGATGGGCCGTTCATGGAAAACGCCACAGGCGCTTTGACGAGACGGTAGGGTCGATACCGCCATTCAAACGACCGACAGGGCGGTCATTTAGAATTTCACTTCGATGGCTGTTTGAACGGTGCGCCCAGGGGCATAGGTCCGGGTGAACATGTCCGAGTAACCGCTCAGGTAGTTTTCATCGCGTATGTTTTCCACGGCCAGGTTGACGGCCACGTTCTTGACCACCTGGTACCTGGCGTAGAAGTCCCAGGTCGTATAGGAGTCCCAGAGGTTGTCGTCGCCCGCCCAGTTACTGGGCTTGGCGCCCTCGCTGCGGTTGTAGCGGATGCCCAGGTCCAGCGCGTCGTTGAGCAGGCGCATGCCGAGCTGCGCGCCGTGGCGGTCCATGGGGATGGCGCGCGTGGCGCTCATGACCGTGCCGACCCCGCACATCGTCTGTGCGTCGAGCATCGCCTCGTACGAGCTGTAACCGGCGGCCACCGCCTGGATATGTTGCGGGGTCATGGAGCCGTCTTCGTTGGGCTGGTCGTAATGGCTGATCTGGCTGCCCAGCGGGCGCAGCTTCTTGCAGAAATCGTTTTCACCGCCCAGGTATCTGGTGGCATTGACGCCGCCGTAGAACAGGCCGGCGTCGTAATTGGCCTCCAGCTCGAGGCCACGGAACCGCGTCACTTCGAGGTTGTTCACGAAGAACACGTTGCTGTCCGAATGCGTCAGCGATCCGGGCACCGCGTTGGTCAGGCCGGTGAACATGAAGTTGTCGACCCTGGTGTCGAAGTAGGCCAGTTTCAGCCCCAGCCGGTCGTCATCCTTGAGCAGGTCGCGCTGCAGGATGTTGAAACCCGCTTCCCAGCTCGTGGAACGCTCGGAATCGAGCAGCGGGTTCGGGTACATCGTCGCCGAGGAGCCTACGGCGTGGTTGCCGCCCCACAGGGTTTCGGTCATGGCCGGCGGGCGGTACGCCTTGCCCCAATTGGCGAACAGCTCCAGCCAGTCCAGCGGCTTCCATGAAGCGGAGGCGAAGGGCGAGAAGCGCCCTTCGCTTCGATCGACTTCTTCTTCCCTGACCACCGACTTGTCCGTCCACGACGGCGCAAAACGCGTGGAGGTGTAGTAGTTCTCGCCGCTGGTGGAGCTGACCCAGCTGGCAATCGCGTTCACATCGCCCTGCCGACCCAGCGCACAGCCGTTCCTGTTGGTCGAGGAGTTCTGGTTACGCGCGCAGAAGTAGTTGGTGAACGCCGACAGGCGGCTCAGGTACTGGCTCTCCACCCCAGGGACATCGGCCTTCCCGCGCAGGTGATACCAGTCGTAGCGCAGGCCCGCCTTCAGGGTCACCGAGCCCTTTTCAAGGGTCAGCGAGGAGAACGCGCTGGCCACGTCACGCAGGCCATTGGGGTTCAGGTTGTTGCCGGCGAGGTCGTCCAGGTAGGCGGTGGTCACGCCGTTGCGCGCCGAGGCGTTGCTCGATTTCCCTTCGTCCTGGAACCACTCGATGCCGTAGTTGGCGGCCAGCTCCGCGTTCGCCGCCTCGAGGTGAAAGCGCGAGGTGTTGTCCAGTTGCAGGCCCAGGGTGTCGGTGTGGCTGATCGTCGACCTGCGCATCCCCGCCAGGCAGTAGGACTGCCAGCTCGACGACACCGTGGCGCCGGTGCAGTAGCCATTGTCCCAGGCGAAATCGTTCAGCTCGCCGGGCCTGGGTTCGACCGTGCGGTGGTTCTCGGTGCTGACGTAATAGAGCTTGAGCTTGAGGTCGATCAGCGGGTTGTCCGGCCTGAACACCCAGTCCATCGCATAGGAATCGGACTTCGCGCTGGCGTCGCCATAGTCTTCCCAGCCGGCGGCCGTGTTCTGGTCCCAACTGGAGGTATTGGTGTAGGACAGGTCGGTGCCGGTGTAGGTGAGCTGCAGGCTCTGGTCGTCATCGATCTTCCAGCGCGCCTTGGCCAGCCAGGAATCCTGGTGCTGATCGGAAAACGCCACTTCGTCGATCTGCTGCTGGCCCGAGGAAACCGCCGAGGTTTCCCAGGAGCGCCCGCGATTGCCGATGGCGTAGTCGCCCAGGCTCTTCTCGCTGCGCGCGAAGAGAATCTCGAAGCGCTCGTCGAAGCGCCCGGCCAGCGCCGCGCTGCCCTGGAAATTGATGCCGTTCGCGTAGCCGCCAATGCCCGTCCCGGCGCGCAGGCGAACCCCGTGATCCTCGCCCGGAAGGATGATGTCGTCGTAATCCAGCGTGCGGAAATCCGCGCTGCCGGCGATCGCGTTGGCGCCGTGCACGCCGGCACTCGGCCCCTTCTCGATGACCACTTCGCTGAGCAGCTCGGAATCGATGTACAAGTCGCCGTTGCGCTGCTGGTGACCACTTTCCACGTGGTTCTGGCGCATGCCGTCGATCATCATGTTGACCCGGCCAAAGTCCTGCATGCCGCGGATGTTCACCGACAGCGCGGGGTCCTGGCGGTTGACCGCGCTGGTTACCCCCGGCGTGTCCACCAGCATGTCGGCGGCATGCTGCGGCGGGCGCTTGTCCATTTGCTCGCGGGTGATCACGCTGACCGACGCCGGCGTCTCGTAGATCCAGTCGCTGGCTTCGTCCGCGTGCGCGCTCACGCTGAGCGTGCCCAGCTCCAGCGCACCGGCGGGATTGGCCAGGCGCTGCAGGCTGACGCGACGATCATCGCCGAACCGGTAGGTGATCGGCGTTCCGGCGAGCAGCCGGGCAAGGCCGTCCTGCGCGGTATAGCGACCTTGCACTTCGCTGCTGCGCAGGCCGTCCAGGGTGCGGCTGTCGAAGAACACCTGGAAGCCGGACTGCTCGGCGAAACTGAGCACCGCGCTGCCCAGCGCCTGCACCGGGATGTCGAACATCACCGTCGCCTCGGTCCGCGCGACGGGCGCGACGGGCGTGGTCTGCGCCGGGCTGCTCGCGGCCCAGCCGCAGGCGGCAAATCCCATGATCGCGGCGCAAGCCATCCCCCCCGGGGACCTGCGCGGTTTTTCTTCGATCCTCATCCGTTTCCCCTGGCCCTTCCTGTACGTTATTCGCTTAATGCAAATCACTCTCAACAGGAAGACGCACCAGGCGGAGAAACTCAGTAATACGATCAGGAATTTTTTGCGGGTTTTTACGGCGGCTGATGGCGAGCCGCCGGCTCAGTAGAGGAGCGTCAGCCCCGGCAGGCCAACGCGGCTGGCGCCCAACTCCCTGGCCAGGGTGTCCAGCGCGCTGTCCAGGCTGTCGAGGCGGAACATGCCGCTGACTTCGCGCCGGGCGAGGTCAGCATCGGCGATCACCAGACGGCCGGGCCGGTAGCGATTGATCTGCGCGACCACCTGCTGCAGCGGCACCGCCTCGAACACCAGCATGCCGCGTCGCCAGCCGGTGGCGCGCTGCAGGTCGACCTGCAACGGCTGCACGCCGTGCTCGGCGTCGTAACCGGCACTCTGCCCCTGCTGCAGCACACGCTCGCGGGCGCCGTCGCGAGGCTCGTGCTCCAGGCTCACGGCTACGCTGTGCTCCAGCACGCCGGTCCAGGCGCCGCCGTCGCGCAGGCCGACGACGAACTGTGTACCCAGCGCACGGCTGCTGCCGCCCGCGCCTTCCACCACGAAGGGACGCGGTTCGGCGGCACTCACCGGAGCGGGATGGAAATAGGCTTCGCCCCTGAGCAGCCGCACGCGCCGCTCGCGGTCGCTGAAGGCCAGGTCGATGGCGCTCTGCGCATCCAGCTCGACGAGGCTGCCGTCGGCCAGGCGCAGCGAGCGAATCTCGCCCGTGCCGGTGGACGCGTCGGCGAGCAAGGGCACGAGTCTCTGCGAACCCTGCTCGATCCCCAGGCCGAGCGCCAGCAGGAGGCTGGCGGCAATCGCCAGGCGGCGCAGCAGTCGTCGTGGCCGCCGCGGCACGGGCCTCGCGCGCGCGGGCATGGCGAGGGGGATCGTCTCCACTGGCGCCGCGCCGAGCTGGCCGAGGGCGGACCAGGTGTCCTCGGCGAAGGCCAGCGCCCGGGCATGCCGCGGGTCCCGTTCGCGCCAGGCGCGCAGCTCCTCGGCGGCGTCGGCGGGCAACTCGCCCGCGCCGAGACGGACCACCCACAGGGCGGCCTCCTCGCGTATCTCCTGCTCGCGCATGTCCTGACTGGTCACGGTGTTCTCACGGTTTCTGGTTATATGCAGTATGACGCGCTACCGGCGGCGACTCGGTAATCGGCGCTCCTCACGGCGCTTGCAGGCGCTGCATGACGTGCGCCAGCGCCTTCGCCAGGTGCTTCTGCACCGAACTGTCGGAGATATCCAAAAGCCGCGCCACCTCGGCGTAGGTCAGGCCTTCCAGGCGGTTGAGGCGGAAGATCTCGCGGGTTCGCGGCGGCAATTCGGCGACCGCGGCGTGCAGTTGCCGGGTGCGGCGCTCGGCGATGGTCTGCTCGTCCAGGCCCGGGCGCTCCTCGACGATATCGTCGAGGTCCTCCTGCGGCACCAAGTCGGTCCTGTGCCGACGCTGCCGACGCACGTGGTCGATCAGCAGGTTCTGCGCCGTCCGGTAGAGCCAGGCCTGGGTGTTATCAATGTGCTCCTTGCCGTACCGCTCGGCCAGGCGCAGGAAGCTCTCCTGAACCAGGTCGGCGGCCAGCTGGGGATCGCTGCCCTTGCGCCGCAGATAGCGCTGCAGCGCCTCGGCATGCTGGAGAAAGAGGCTCTTGAGATCGGACTCCGACAAGCGAATTCCTGCCACTGGGGAGGGATGAAGGAAGCGGCATCTTACGTTTTGTTGAGAATCAATTTCAATTGGGAATAGTGACACCGACGTCCTTCTCCGTCGGCACCGCGCGAGGGCCCGGCGCCCATCGCGGCGGACTCACCCCTCGCTGTTCAACAGCGCCGGCAGCTGTGCGGCGAGCTTCTGGCTGTTCAAGGGCGCGCGGATGAAACCGCGCTGGCGACCGTCGGGCCCGATGATGACCAGGTTGCCGCTGTGGTCGACGGTGTAGCCGGGCTTGCTGGTGTCGGCCGGGATGAACGGGATGCTCACGCCGTTGGCGAGGGTCTGGATGCGCTCCAGCTCCCCGGTCAGGCCGATGAAGCTGGGGTCGAAATAGCCCAGGTACTGCTTGAGCTGCTGCGGGGTATCGCGGTTCGGGTCGACGCTGACCAGCACCACGCGCAGCCGCTCGCGCGCCTCGGCCGGCAGCAGGCCCTTGACCTCGCGCATCTGCGCCAGGGTGGTCGGGCAGATGTCCGGGCAGAAGGTGTAGCCGAAGAACAGCAGGCTCCAGCGGCCCTTCAGCTCGTCCACGGCGAGCGCGTTGCCGTCCTGGTCGGTCAGGCTCAACGATGGCACCTGGCGCGACTGCGGCAGCAGGATGATGCCGGCATCCAGCAGTTGCGCCGGGTCGGCGCCCCCTCGACGGTCGAGCACCTTGTGCACGGTGAGGCCGATCACCAGGGCGATCAGCGCGACGAGAACGAAAACGGTCTTGTGGATGCGGGTCATAGGCTCACGAACAGGTAATGGTCGATCAGCAGCGCGATGAACAGCCCGAACAGATACAGGATGCTGTACTTGAAGGTCGCCATCGCGGCGTGTGGCCGGCTGTCCCGGTAGAGCATCCAGGCCCAGTGCAGGAAGCGCCCGCCAAGGGCGACCGCGCAGGCCAGGTAGAGCATTCCGCTCATGCGGATGACGAAGGGCAACAGGCTGACGGCGAACAATACCAGCGTGTAGAAGAGAATGTGCAGCTTGGTGTAGTGCACACCATGGGTCACCGGCAGCATCGGGATGTCGGCCTTGGCGTATTCAGCACGGCGGTGGATGGCCAGCGCCCAGAAATGCGGCGGCGTCCAGGCGAAGATGATCAGCACCAGCAGCAGCGGCTCGGCGGACAGCTGCCCGGTCACCGCAACCCAGCCGAGCAACGGCGGCGCCGCCCCGGCCAGCCCGCCGATGACGATGTTCTGCGGCGTCGCGCGCTTGAGAAAACCGGTGTAGATCACCGCGTAACCGAGCAGCGAGGCCAGCGTCAGCCAGGCGGTCAGTGGGTTGGTGAAGGCCAGCAGCAGCGCCTGCCCGGCCACCGCCAGCGCCAGGGCGAAGGTCAGCGCCGCGGCGGGCGACACCCGTCCCTCGGCCAGCGGCCGCTTGTGGGTACGCGCCATCAGCGAATCGATGCGCCGATCGACCACATGGTTCACCGCCGCCGCGCCGCCCGCACACAGCGCGATGCCCAGGTTGCCGAACAGCAGCACGCTCCAGGCCACTCCGGCGCGGCTCGCGAGGAACATGCCGACCAGCGAGGTGATCAGCATCAGCAGCACCACCTTGGGCTTGGTCAGCTCCAGGTAGTCGCGCCAGGTGGCGGTGTTCGAGCGGGTGTTGGCTGTGGTGTTCATGGGGAACTCCTCTGTGGTCGAGGGACGTTTCCCTCACCCGTCCCTTTCCCGCTGGAAAGGGGTTGATCGTGCAATGCCTCGCTTGCTTCACGGCGTGGCCGGAACGCGCTAGATCCGCATCCCCTGCGCCGCCGGCCGGGACGCCAGCGGCACCCGCGCGCCGAGCGATACGCGATGCCGCACCCGGCCAACCCGCAGCCGATGGTTCACCAGCAGCAGCACCAGCAGCAGACAGGCGCCACCGCCGTTGTGCGCGACCGCCACGGCCAGCGGCAGGTGCAGCAGGACGTTGCTCAGGCCGAGCCCGATCTGCAGCGCCAGCGCCGCCAGCAGCACGCCGGCGTAGCGTGCCAGTCCATGGCGGAACAGCTGCGCGGCGAGCGCCAGCAGCGCCACGCTGACCGCCAGCGCGCCGGCACGGTGGGCGAGATGGATCGCCGTGCGCGCCTCGCTGTCGAGCTGCCCGCCCAGGTAGTTCGGACCGATCTGCTGGCTGAGGTGAAAGCCGTTGGCGAAGTCCGCCTGCGGCCACCACTCGCCGTGGCAGGTCGGCAGGTCGACGCAGGCCACCGCGGCGTAATTGGAACTGACCCAGCCGCCCAGGGCGATCTGCCCGATCACCAGCGCCAGCCCGGCTGCGGCCAGCCGGCGCAGGTGGACGGGCAGTTCGGGACGCGGGGCGAAGGCGCCGGACAGGCGCAACGTCAGCAGGAACAACAGCCCCAGCGTGGCGAAACCACCGAGCAGGTGCGCCGTCACCACCTGCGGCCAGAGCTTGAGCGTGACCGTCCACATGCCGAACGTCGCCTGTGCCAGCACCACGCCGAGCAACAGCAACGGCAGGCCCAGCGGCCGCTCGCTGTCGTCGCGGTGACGCAGCGCCTGCAGCGCCAGGGCGAACACCAGCAGCGCCAGCATCCCGGCGAAATAGCGGTGGATCATCTCGCTCCAGCCCTTGCGCGCCTCCACCGGCGCCTCCGGGAAACGCAGCTCGGCATGCGCCAGCTGCGCCTCGGTTTGCGGCACGTGGATGAAGCCATAGCAGCCCGGCCAGTCGGGGCAGCCGAGGCCGGCGTGGGTCAGGCGCGTGTAGGCGCCGAGCAGGATCACCAGCAGGGCGAGCAGCGTGGCGAACAGGGCGAGGCGAAATCCGGGACGAGCCATGGGGGCGACTCCTGTTGTTGTTCTTATGGTCAGCGGTGCTTCGTTGTGCAGCGACTCCAGAGACTCAAGCCTCGCGAGCCAGAGCCAGCCAGGACATTTCCAACGCGGTCCGGCCGACGCGCAGCAGGCCACGATCCGGCTCAGCCGATGCGCGAGATCTTCAGCAACAGCCGCAGGTCGTTGAGGATCGACTTGCCGTTGGCCCCGGCGCCGTAGCGCAGCACCAGGTTGCCGTGCGGGTCGACGATCCACAGCTGCGCGGCGCCGTCGGGCTGGGCCTGTCGATAGCGCTGCGGGTCCAGCGGGTAGCGCTGCAATTGCGGGTACTCGCGGCGCAGGCGGCTGGCGTATTCCTCGTCCAGCGGCTGCGCGCTGGCCAGCGCATGGCTGCCGCGGTCGGCATCGCGACCCAGGCCGATGTTGATCTGCCGGGCCAGGTAGACCAGTTGCCGGCAGTCCTCGGCGCAGCCCTGCGGCGCGGTGACCAGCAGTTGCCAGTGGCGGTCGTCGCCCTGCACGCCGAGGCTGGCGCGGCTCTGGCCGTCACCCAGCAGCTCGCCGTGGTAGTTGCGCCCGTCGGGCACCCAGAAGCGCCACTGGTACATCGCGGTGGCGAGCACCATCGGCCCGATCACCACGAGGAGGATCAGCAGCAGTTGCAGACGGCCGCGCCGCGGCGGTGCCTCATTCAGGGCGTAGGCTGAGTGCATGGCGAGTCTCCCGCGCGTTGTGGATTCCGAGGTAGACGAACAGGGCGACGAGCGCCGCGGCCAGGGCGAACCACTGCACGGCGTAGCCGAGGTGACGCTCCGGGCCCAGGCCGACGATCGGCCAGTCGACCGCGTAGCTGGCCGGTCCGGGTTCCAGGCGCAGCTCGTCGGCCAACCCGTCGATGCCCAGCTCGCGCCAGAGGCCGGCGGCGTCGACGTGGTTGACCAGCCGCGGCCAGTCGTAGCCCTGGATGTCCTTCAGCTCGAAGCTCGCGCCCGGCGGCTGGTAGAGCCAGGCGACCAGCGTCTGCGCGCCGTCCGGCGTACTGAAGCGCACCGGCTCGCGGCGGTCCGGCCAGGCCAGCCAGCCACGGTTGACCAGGACCCAGCGGCCGCTGTCGGTGTCGCGGAAGGGCTGCAGCAGTTCGACGCCGGCCTGCCCGGCCTGGATGCGGTTATCCAGCAGCACGCTGTGGCGTTCGTCGAAATGACCGTGCAGGCGCACGCGGCGGAAGGCCCTGTCCGGCATCGCCTGCAAACGCGCCAGTTCGAGCGGCGCGGCGTTGCGCCGGGCCTCGTAGTCGCTCAACAGTTCGCGCTTCTGCTCGGCGCGCGACAGTTGCCAGCAGCCCAGGCCGAGCAGCGCCGGCAGCAGCGCCAGCACCACCAGGCTGGGCAGCCAGCCGGGCTGGAAGCGCCGCCGGGCGCCGGCCCGGAGGCCGGAGAGCGAGTGACTATACTGCACCGCGTTGCCCCTCCTCGGAGTCCGCCATGCTCAAGGCCGCGATCCTCCTGTTGCTGCTCGCCACACTGGTCAGCCTGTTCAGCGGGCTGTTCTTCCTGGTCAAGGACCAGGGCCGGGGCCAGCGCCTGCTCGGCTCCCTCTACCTGCGCGCCACCTGCGCCGCGCTCACCCTGGCGCTGGTCGCCTGGGGTTTCTACAGCGGCCAGCTGACGTCGCAGGTGGCCTGGTAGCGCCCTCAGCGGGCCGTAGGGTGGGCTTCAGCCCACCATCGTCCAGCCGAATAGCCGTGTATCGCGTGGGCTGAAGCCCACCCTACGGCCTGAAACCCACCCTACGGCCTGCGCCCTGCGTTGCCTTCAGAGCACGTAGACGAAGACGAAAAGCCCGATCCACACCACGTCGACGAAGTGCCAGTACCAGCTCGCCGCCTCGAAACCGAAATGCTGATCGGCGCTGAAATGCCCGCGCAGGATGCGCACCAGCATCACCGTGAGGATCAGCGCGCCCATGGTCACGTGGGCGCCGTGGAAGCCGGTGAGCATGAAGAAGGTGGCGCCGTAGATCCCCGAACCGAGGGTCAGGCCCAGCTCGTGATACGCCTCGATGTACTCGGTGACCTGCAGGGCGATGAAGGTCGCGCCGAGCAGGATGGTCGCCGCCAGCCAGAGCTTGAGTGGCTTGCGCTGCCCCTTCTTCAGCGCGTGGTGGGCGAAGGTCACGGTGAAGCTGGAGCTGACCAGCAGCAGCGTGTTGATCAGCGGCAGCTTCCAGGGGTCGATCACGCCCTTGGGCGCCGGGAAGAGTTTCGGGTCGGGGTTGTTCAGCAGCGGCCAGCTGTACTCGAAGTTCGGCCAGAGCATGTGCGCCACGCCCTTGGCGCCGTCGCCGGCCAGCCAGGGGCCGGCCCAGTAGCGCACGTAGAACAGCACGCCGAAGAACGCGGCGAAGAACATCACCTCGGAAAAGATGAACCAGCCCATGCCCCAGCGGAACGAGCGGTCCATCTGCGCGCTGTAGAGCCCGGCGCGGCTCTCGCGCACGACGTTGCCGAACCAGCCGAACAGCATGTAGGCGATGAACAGCGCGCCGACGAAGAAGATCAGCGGGCCATGGGATTTCTCCCGCGCCGCCGACAGGTCGTTGAACCAGGTGCCCAGGCCGAACACCGTGATCAGCAGGCCGAGGGTGGCGATGATCGGCCATTTGCTCTGCGCCGGGACGTAATACTCTTCATGGGGTGGCGTCATTTTTCTTCTCCTTGGCCCCTGCTCAACCGCCGTTGAGGGCGACGGGCGGCTTGCGCGCGGTGATGTCGAACAGGGTGTAGGCCAGCGTCAGGTGATGCACGTCGCGCGGCAGGTCGCGGTCGACGATGAAGCGCACCGGCATCTCGATGCGCTCGCCCGGCTGCAGCATCTGCTGGGTGAAGCAGAAGCACTCGGTCTTGTGGAAGTACGCCGCCGCTTCCGACGGCGCGATGCTGGGTATCGCCTGCGCGGTCATCGGCCGGTCGCTCGGGTTGCGCGCGACGAAGAGCATCTCGCCCACCGCGCCGGGACTGAGCACCAGCTCGTCGGCCTTGGGATGGAACTCCCAGCCCATGTCGGCTGAATTGGTGGCGAGGAACTGCACGCGCACCTGGCGCGCCTCGTCCACCACCTGGCTGCCCTGATAGGCATTGCCGGACGGCTTGCCGTTGATGCCGAAGGCGTCGCACATCACGTCGTAGAGCGGCACCAGGGCGAAGCCGAAGGCGAACATCGCCACCACCAGGACCAGCAGCCGACCGATCAGGCGACGGGTGGGGATGGGCTCGCTCATGACCTGCGCACTCCGTCGCTCGGAGTGGTGCGCGCGGCGCACCCTACGTTTGCATGCGCACAGTGGCGTGGCGCACTCATGGCAGCACCTCATCGCCCGGACCCTTGCGGTGTTCGTGCACCGGGTTCATGTCCGGCGGCACCTGGAAGGTGTGGTACGGCGCCGGCGAGGGGATCGTCCACTCCAGGCCTTCAGCGCCGTCCCAGGGTTTGGCCGGCGCCGGCTTGCCGCCGCGGATGCACTTGATGACGATGAACAGGAAGAAGATCTGCGTGGCGCCGAAGGTGAAGGCGCCGATCGAGGAGATCATGTTGAAGTCAGCGAACTGCAGGTTGTAGTCCGGAATCCGCCGCGGCATGCCTGCCAAGCCGACGAAGTGCATGGGGAAGAACGCCATGTTCATGCCGACGAAACTCAGCCAGAAATGCAGCTTGCCGAGGGTTTCGTCGTACATGTGCCCGGTCCACTTCGGCAGCCAGTAGTAGGCCGAGGCGAAGATGCCGAAGATCGCGCCGGGCACCAGCACGTAGTGGAAGTGGGCCACCACGAAGTAGGTGTCGTGGTACTGGAAATCCGCCGGGGCGATGGCCAGCATCAGCCCGGAGAAGCCGCCGATGGTGAACAGGATGACGAAGGCCACGGCGAACAGCATCGGCGTCTCGAAGCTCAGCGAGCCCTGCCACATGGTGCTCACCCAGTTGAATACCTTCACCCCGGTCGGCACGGCGATCAGCATGGTCGCGTACATGAAGAACAGCTCGCCCACCAGCGGAATGCCGACCACGAACATGTGGTGCGCCCAGACGATGAACGAGAGGAAGGCGATCGCCGCGGTGGCGTAGACCATCGAGGTGTAGCCGAACAGCGGCTTGCGCGAGAACGCCGGGATGATCGAGCTGACCGCGCCGAACGCGGGCAGGATCATGATGTACACCTCGGGATGGCCGAAGAACCAGAACACGTGCTGGAACAGCACCGGATCGCCGCCGCCGGCCGCGCTGAAGAAGCTGGTGCCGAAGTGGATGTCCATCAGCATCATGGTCACCACGCCGGCCAGCACCGGCATCACCGCGATCAGCAGGAAGGCGGTGATCAGCCAGGTCCAGACGAACAGCGGCATCTTCATCAGCGTCATGCCCGGCGCGCGCAGGTTGAGGATGGTGGCGATCACGTTGATCGCGCCCATGATCGAGCTGATGCCCATCAGGTGGATGGCGAAGATGAAGAAGGTCACGCTCTCCGGCGCGTAGGTGGTGGACAGCGGCGCATAGAAGGTCCAGCCGAAGTTCGGCCCGCCACCCTCCATGAACAGCGTACTCACCAGCAGACCGAAGGCCGCCGGCAGCAGCCAGAAGCTGAAGTTGTTCATCCGCGGCAGCGCCATGTCCGGCGCGCCGATCATCAGCGGAATCATCCAGTTGGCCAGGCCGACGAAGGCCGGCATCACCGCGCCGAAGACCATGATCAGGCCGTGCATGGTGGTCATCTGGTTGAAGAATTCCGGCTGCACGATCTGCAGCCCCGGCTGGAACAGCTCGGCGCGGATCACCATCGCCATCGAGCCGCCGAGCAGGAACGCGCAGAAGCTGAACCACAGGTACATCGAGCCGATGTCCTTGTGGTTGGTGGTCAGCACCCAGCGCATCAGGCCCTTGGCCGGGCCGTGGTGGTCGCCGTGGGCCTGTTCGACATGGCCCGGTTCTACGCGACCCGGTTCGATGACTGCGCTCATGTCGTCACTCCTCGGATTGTTTCAGGGCCAGCACGTCTTTGGGCGTGACCATGTCGCCCTTGGCATTGCCCCAGGCGTTGCGCTCGTAGGTCACCACGGCGGCGATGTCGACTTCCGAAAGCTGCTTGCCGAACGCCGCCATCGCGGTGCCGGGCTTGCCGTGGAAGACGATGCTCAGGTGCGCCTCGATCGGACCGGTGGCGATCTTCGAGCCCTTCAGCGCCGGGAACATCGGCGGCAGGCCCTGGCCTTCGGGCTGGTGACAGGCCGCGCAGGTGGTGTGGTAGACCTTGTCGCCGCGCGCCACCAGCTCTTCCAGCGTCCAGTCCTTGGCGGTGAGTTCCTTGACCTTGGCCGCCTCGGCCTTCTTGGTGCCGAGCCAGGCGTCGAAGTCCTCCTTGCTCTTCGCCTCCACCACCACCGGCATGAAGCCGTGGTCCTTGCCGCACAGCTCGGTGCACTGGCCGCGGTAGATGCCGGGCGCGTCGATGCGCGTCCAGGATTCATTGATGAAGCCGGGAATGGCGTCCTTCTTCACCGCCAGCGCCGGCACCCACCAGGAATGGATGACGTCGGCCCCGGTGATCAGGAAGCGCACCTTGGTGCCGACCGGCAGCACCAGCGGCTCGTCCACCTCCAGCAGGTAGTGCTCGTCCTTGGCCTGCTGGTTGTGGATCTGTTCGCGCGGCGTGGCCAGGTTGCTGAAGAACTCGACGTCCTGGCCCAGGTACTTGTAGTGCCACTTCCACTGGTAGCCGGTGATCTGCACGTCCAGTTCGGATTCGGTGGGGTCGTAGATATGGATCAGCGTGCGCGTGGCCGGCACGGCCATGACGATCAGGATCAGCAGCGGCACCACCGTCCAGAGGATTTCGACGCGGGTGTTCTCGTGGAAGTGCGCGGGCTGCTGCCCGGTGGAGCGGCGGTGGATGAGCATCGACCAGAACATCGCGCCGAAGACCAGCACGCCGATGACGACGCAGATCCAGAAGATGGTCATGTGCAGATCGAAGACCGAGCGGCTGACCTCGGTCGCGCCGGGCTGCATGTTCACCGTCCAGGCCGCCTGGGCCTGGCCGATCAGCAACCACAGCGACGTGCACATCCAGACACGTGGATGTCGCATCATTGCGGGTTCCCCTTCTTGTTCTTGTTATTTCCGCCAGCACGGCTGGTGGCCAAGGGAACGGCTGCGAGACTACGGACTTCGACGGCCGATAAACCTCGGCAGGTGCACGCCGGGCTTCTCAGGTAACGCCTTTCGAATCCGAGTATAGACACCGACTCGCAGGCTGCAACGCAGGCGTTGCGCGGGCTTTAGCGTTATATCCGCGTCGCATAACCGTGTTGTAATTATGACGATCCGGTCTGATGTACCTGATCGGAAGGTCTATGTTGTCTGCTTCAATTCGCCATCCCGGAGCCTTCATGAACACCCTCGCCTTGCGCGATCTGATCCAGCGTGCCCAGCGCCAGGAAACCACCACCGGCGACCTCGCCCGGCAGATCGAGGCGCGGCTGTTGCGCCTGCACCCGTCGATCCAGCTGGGCGTGCACGATCATCGCGGGGTGCTCACGCGCTTCGTCGAGCGCTATGTCGAACAGGTTCCGGCGATGCTGGAGGCGGCCGCTCGGGTAGCGGAGGACGCCGGCCTCGAGGCGCAGGTGAAGCCGCTGCTGGCAACCGCCAACACCTTCTTCGTCGGGCCCGGCGCACCAGTGGAGCGCAAGAACATCGGCGCGCTGCTCGACGCCGCCTACCTCGCCCATCGCCTGGTAGAGGAGATCAACGACCGCTACATCACCCACCTCGGCCGGCCGCTGACGCCGCTGGATACCACGGTGGCCAACCTGATCGCGCACCAGCTGATCGGCGAGCGCTATGCCAACGATCTGGACCGGGCGGTCGCCGGCGCGGTGGCTGGGCAACTCGGCGCCGAGGTCTTCGAGCGCGGCTCGGTGCGGGCGTACCGGTTGCACGTGGAGCTGCAGGAAGACGGCGCCGACTGGCCCGAACTGGCGCGGCAGCTCGGCGTCACCCTGGCGCTCGACCTGGCGGAAATCGCCGAAAACCTGCCGCGCCCGGACGACGCCGCCCCGGCTACAGCAGGCTCATCTGCCTACCGGGCACACTGAACAGGCCGCAATCCAGTCCCTCGTCGCTGCTGCGTTTATCCAGCCCCAGGCGCCGACTGGCGAGCTTGAAACGCTGCGCCAGCAGGTCGGCGAAATGCCCCTCGCCACGCATCCGCGTACCGAAGCGGCTGTCGTAGTCCTTGCCGCCGCGGGACTGGCGGATCAGGCTCATCACATGCTCGGCGCGCTCGGGAAAGTGCGCCGCCAGCCACTCCTCGAACAGCCCGGCGATCTCCAGCGGCAGCCGCAGCAGGACGTAGCCGGCCGAGCGCGCGCCGGCATCGCGCGCGGCTTCCAGCATCGCCTCCAGCTCGCGGTCGTTGATCATCGGGATGATCGGCGCGGTCATCACGCTGACCGGTATGCCGTGCTCGTGCAGCGTGCGCATCGCCCGCAGGCGCGCGCCGGGCGAGGCGGCGCGCGGCTCCATGATGCGTTTCAGCTCGTCGTCCAGGGTGGTCAGGCTGAACGCCACGCTGACCAGGCGCTGGCTGGCCAGCTCCTGCAGCAGGTCGAGGTCGCGCAGGATCAGCGAGCCCTTGGTGATGAGGTGCAGCGGGTGCTTGTGGCGCAGGAGGATTTCCAGCGCGCGGCGGGTCAGGCGCTGCTCGCGCTCGATCGGCTGGTAGGCGTCGGTGTTGATGCCCAGGGCGATCGGCTGCGGCACGTAGCCGGGCTTGGCCAACTGCTCCTCGAGCACGTCGGCGAGGTTGGTCTTAGCGATCAGCCGGGTCTCGAAATCGATCCCCGGCGAAAGGTCCCAGTAGGCGTGGCTGGGCCGGGCGAAACAATAGATGCAGCCGTGCTCGCACCCGCGATAAGGATTCACCGAGCGCTCGAAGCCGACATCCGGCGAGCGGTTGTAGCTGATCACCGTCTTCGCCCGTTCGCTGCGCACCTCCGTGGCGCGGCTGGGCGGCACGTCCTCCTCGTACCAGTCGCTGTGCTCGGCCTCGCTGCGGGTTGGCGCGAAACGGTTGTGCGGATTGCTGGCGGTCCCGCGACCACGCGGCGGAAGAACACTCATGCTCGGCCTCTCGATAACTGTTCATGCATACAGTATTTAAGCGGATTCGCACGGCTGCCGCAGCTGCCGTTCGGCAGTCGGTCGCCGCGAGGGGCCATCGCCGGCGAACCGGAACCCCCGACGAACGGCGCAGTCGCATATCAACGAACGCCCGTTCGATTCGTGCAAGGAATTCGCATGCCCACCCGCCGTCCCTTCCTCCCGTTGCGTTGCCTGTACGCCCTGCTCGCGCTCGCCCTGCTGGGTGGTTGCGGCGCAGACGCTCCGCGCGAGGCGCAGAAGCCGCGGGTCTACGTGCAGCAGGTGGAGGTCGTGCCGCACGAGGCCAACGCCACGCTGACCGGCGACGTACAGGCCCGCGTGCAGACGCAGCTGTCGTTCCGCGTCGGCGGCAAGATCATCGAGCGGCGGGTGGAAGTCGGCGATTCGGTCACCGCCAACCAGGTGCTCGCCCGGCTCGATCCCCAGGATCAGCGCAACAACGTGAGCGCCGCCGAGGCCGCGGTGGAGGCCGAAAAAGCCCGCCTGAAGCAGGCCGAGGCCGACCTCTGGCGTCAGCAGAAGCTGCTGCCCAAGGGCTACACAAGCCGCAGCGAATACGACTCCGCCCTCGCCGCGCAGCGCAGCGCGAAGAACTCCCTGGCCGCCGCCGAGGCGCAGCTGGCCAGCGCCCGCGAACAGTTGTCCTACACCGACCTGGTGGCCGAGGCGAATGGCGTGATCACCGAGCGCCAGGCCGAGGTCGGCCAGGTGGTCCAGGCGACCGCGCCGATCTTCGGCCTGGCCCGCGACGGCGAGCGAGACGCCGTGTTCAACGTCTACGAATCGCTGGTCGCGCCGGAAGACGAAGTCGTCGAGGTGGCGCTGCTCGACGACCCCGGCGTGAAGGCCCGAGGACGCGTGCGCGAAGTGACGCCGACGGTGTCCGCACAGAGCGGCACGGTGCAGGTGAAGATCGCCCTGGAAGACGTGCCGGACGGCATGCCGCTGGGGGCGGCGGTGACCGCGCGGATCACCGCCGGCGAGCAGAGCAGCGTGGTGCTGCCCTGGGCCGCCCTGACCAAGAAGGAAAGCCAGCCGGCGGTGTGGCGGGTCGGCGCCGACGATAAGGTCGATCTGCAGGCGGTGAAGGTGTCGCGCTACGCCACCGGCGAGGTGGTGATCGCCGACGGCCTGCAATCCGGTGCGCGGGTGGTGATCGCCGGCGGCCAGTTGCTGCATCCGGGCCAGCAGGTGGAGATCGCCGAACAGGAGCAGAAGCCATGAGCGCACGCCTGTTGGCCGGGCTGCTCGCCGGCCTCGCCCTCGCCGGTTGCGGCAACGACGAGCCGGCGCCGGCAGCGGTGCGCCCGGTGCTCTACAGCGAGGTCCAGGCACAGGCCGAGCAGAGCCTCGGGCGCTTCGCCGGGATTATCCAGGCGCGCTACGAAACCACGCTGGGCTTTCGCGTCGGCGGGCGCATCGCCCAGCGCCTGGTGGACGTCGGCACCGAAGTGAAGGCCGGCACCCGCCTGGCGACCCTAGACCCCACCGACCAGCAGAACGAGTTGCGCGCCAGCCAGGGCGAACTGGCGCGCAGCGAAGCGCAATGGATCAACGCCCAGGCCAACGCGCGCCGGCAGCAGGAGCTGTTCGACCGCGGCGTCGGCGCCAAGGCGACCCTCGAACAGGCGCAGACCGAGCTCAAGACCCTCGCGGCGGCGCGCGACCAGGCCGCGTCCCGCGTGCAGCAGTCCAGCGATCGCCTCGGCTACAGCACGCTGAGCAGCGACTACGACGGCGTGGTCACCGCCTGGCACGCCGAAGCCGGGCAGGTGGTGGCCGCCGGGCAGGAAGTCGTGACCCTGGCGCGCCCCGACGTGAAGGAAGCGGTGTTCGACCTGCCGGCCAACCTCGCCGACGCGTTGAGCCCCGACCTGCGCTTCGAGGTCGCCGCACAACTCGACCCGGACGCGCGCACCACCGGCACCCTGCGCGAGATCGAACCGCAGGCGGATTCCGCCACCCGCACCCGCCGCGTGCGCCTGACCCTGGCCGACACGCCGCCGGCTTTCCTGCTCGGCACCGCGGTCAGCGTGACCCTGCAGCAGAAGGTCGCGCCGCGCAGCCAGCTGCCGCTCAGCGCCCTGCAGGAAGTCGATGGCAAGACCCGCGTCTGGGTGATCGACCGGCAGAGCATGACCGTGGCGCCGCGCGAGGTGACGCTGCTCGCCCGCGACGAGCGCAGCATCACCGTGGATGGCCAGTTGCAGCCCGGCGAGCGGGTGGTGATCGCCGGCCTCAGCGAACTCAAGCCCGGACAGGCCGTGAAGATGGACGAGGGCGTACAGCCATGACGGACCGCGACGACAAGCACGACGACGCCCGCAGCGGCGGCTTCAACCTCTCGGAATGGGCGCTGCGCCACCAGTCGTTCGTCTGGTACCTGATGTTCGTCGGCCTGCTGATGGGGTTGTTCTCCTACAAGAACCTCGGCCGCGAGGAAGACCCGTCCTTCACCATCAAGACCATGGTGATCCAGACCCGCTGGCCCGGCGCCACGGTGGACGAAACGCTCAACCAGGTCACCGACCGCATCGAGAAGAAGCTCGAGGAGCTCGACTCGCTGGACTACGTGAAGAGCTACACGCGACCGGGCGAGGCCACCATCATGGTGTTCCTGCGCGATACCACCGATGCCGAGGACATCCCGCAAATCTGGTACCAGGTGCGCAAGAAGGTCGACGACATCCGCGGCGAGTTTCCCCAGGGCATCCAGGGCCCGGCGTTCAACGACGAGTTCGGCGACGTGTACGGCTCGATCTACGCCTTCACCGCCGACGGCCTGAGCTTCCGCCAGCTGCGCGACTACGTCGAACGGGTGCGCGCGGAAATCCGCAGCGTCGACAACCTCGGCAAGGTGGAGATGGTCGGCGCCCAGGACGAGGTGATCTACCTCGACTTCTCCACCCGCAAGCTGGCCGCCCTCGGCATCGACCAGGCCCAGGTGATGCAGAGCCTGCAGGCGCAGAACGCGGTGACGCCGTCCGGGGTGATCGAAGCCGGGCCGGAGCGCATTTCCGTGCGCACCAGCGGCCAGTTCGCCTCGGAGAAGGACCTGGAGCAGGTCAACCTGCGCCTCGATGACCGCTTCTACCGGCTCTCCGACATCGCGCAGATCCGTCGCGGCTACGTCGACCCGCCGCAGATGCTGTTCCGCTACGACGGCAAGCCGGCCATCGGCCTGGCCGTGGCCATGAAGGACGGCGGCAACATCCAGGTGTTCGGCAAGGCGCTGCACGAGAAGATGGACGCACTGAGCGCCGAGCTGCCGCTGGGCATCGGCGTGCACAAGGTGTCCGACCAGGCCGAAGTGGTCGAGGAAGCCGTCGGCGGCTTCACCCGCGCGCTGTTCGAGGCGGTAGTGATCGTGCTGATCGTCAGCTTCGTCAGCCTCGGCGTGCGCGCCGGCCTGGTGGTGGCCTGCTCGATCCCGCTGGTGCTGGCGATGGTCTTCGTGTTCATGGAATACAGCGGCATCACCATGCAGCGGATTTCCCTCGGCGCGCTGATCATCGCCCTCGGCCTGCTGGTGGACGATGCGATGATCACCGTGGAGATGATGGTCACCCGCCTGGAGGAAGGCGATTCGCTGAAGGACGCGGCAACCTTCGCCTACACCTCCACCGCGTTCCCGATGCTCACCGGCACCCTGGTCACCGTCGCCGGCTTCGTGCCCATCGGCCTCAACGCCAGCTCGGCCGGCGAATACACCTTCACCCTGTTCGCGGTGATCGCCGTGGCGCTGCTGGTGTCCTGGGTGGTGGCGGTGTTCTTCGCCCCGGTGATCGCGGTTCACATCCTCAAGAAGAACCTCAAGTCCACGTCGGACGAGCCCGGCCGCATCGCCCGCACCTTCGACCGCGGCCTGCTGCTCGCCATGCGCCACCGCTGGTGGACCATCGGCCTGACCCTGTTGCTGTTCGCCGCCTCGCTGTTCGGCATGCGCTTCGTGCAGAACCAGTTCTTCCCCTCCTCCGACCGCCCGGAAGTGCTGGTCGACCTCAACCTGCCGCAGGCCGCCTCGATCAACGAGACGCGCCTGCAGGTCGACCGCCTGGAGGCGACGCTCAAGGACGACCCGGACATCGCCCGCTGGAGCACCTACATCGGCCAGGGCGCGTTGCGCTTCTACCTGCCGCTGGACCAGCAGTTGCAGAACCCCTTCTATGCGCAGCTGGTGATCGTCAGCAAGGACCTGGAAGCACGCGGCCGGCTGATGGAAAAACTCCGCCAGCGCCTGCGCCAGGACTTCGTCGGCATCGGCAGCTTCGTCCAGCCGCTGGAGATGGGCCCGCCGGTGGGGCGGCCGATCCAGTACCGCATCAGCGGCAAGGACATCGACCAGGTGCGCAAGCACGCCCTCGACCTCGCCGGCCTGCTCGACGCCAACCCGAACATCGGCGAGATCGTTTACGACTGGAGCGAGCCGGGCAAGGTGCTGCGCATCGACGTGGCCCAGGACAAGGCGCGCCAGCTCGGGCTGTCCTCCGAGGACGTGGCGAACATCATGAACGGCGTGGTCACCGGCGCCAGCGTCACCCAGGTGAAGGACGACATCTACCTGATCAACGTGATCGGCCGCGCCGAGGACGCCGAGCGCGGCTCGCCGGAAACCCTGGAGAACCTGCAGATCGTCAACGCCAGCGGCGTGTCGATTCCCCTGCGCGCCTTCGCCACCCTCAGCTACGAGCTGGAGCAACCGCTGGTCTGGCGCCGCGACCGCAAGCCGACGATCACCATCAAGGCGGCGGTCAACGGCGAGATCCAGCCGACCGACCTGGTCACCGAGCTGAAGCCGGCGATCGAGGAATTCGCCAGCAAGCTGCCCGACGGCTACCGCGTGGCCACCGGTGGCACGGTGGAGGAAAGCGGCAAGGCGCAGGGGCCGATCGCCAAGGTACTGCCGCTGATGCTGTTCCTCATGGCGACCTTCCTGATGATCCAGCTGCACAGCGTGCAGAAGCTGTTCCTGGTGATCAGCGTGGGGCCGCTGGGGCTGATCGGCGTGGTCCTGGCGCTGGTGCCGACCGGCACGCCGCTGGGCTTCGTGGCGATCCTCGGTGTGCTGGCGCTGATCGGCATCATCATCCGCAACTCGGTGATCCTGGTGACCCAGATCGACGCCTTCGAGCGCGCCGGCTATTCGCCCTGGCGCGCGGTGATCGAGGCCACCGAGCACCGCCGCCGGCCGATCCTGCTGACCGCCGCCGCGGCCAGCCTGGGGATGATCCCGATCGCCCGCGAGGTGTTCTGGGGGCCGATGGCCTACGCCATGATCGGCGGCATCTTCAGCGCGACGCTGCTGACCCTGCTGTTCCTCCCGGCGCTGTACGTCGCCTGGTACCGGATTCGCGAAGACGACGCCGACCAGGAGCCCGCGAAAACCACCTGACCTCGCAGAGCGTTCGCCGCCCCGCGAACGCTCTGGCACGGCCGTTCGCCGAACTCTGCCGGCGCAACGCCGGTCCACTCCGGGTGAACGGGTCGGGCGGCGTTTCATCCTCGGCCGCACCCGAGCCTGACCGGCTGCGCGATCAAGCGCCGCCAGACCTGACGGAGGAACGCTGCGGATGCCGATCGACTGGAAAGACTACGTCTCCGATCCCTGGCTGCAATTGCTGATCGCTGCGCTGGTGCTGATGGTCGTCGTGAGCATCGCCGCACGCATCGCGATGGCCGTGCTGAAGCGGGTGGCGAAACACTTTTCCTTCGCGCGGATTCTTCTGGAACACGTCGAGCAGCCGCTGCTCACGGTGGTGCCGTTGCTGGCGTTGCAGGGGCTGCTCGGCTCCGCCAGCGACGCGCTGCTGTGGATCAACGGGCTGCGCCACCTGACCACGCTGGCGCTGATCGCGGCGATCACCTGGTTCTTCATGGGCTGCGTGCGCGCGGTCGAGCAGAGCATCCTGATCAAGCACCCGCTGGACATCCGCGACAACCTCAACGCCCGCCGCATCCAGACCCAGACCCGCGTGCTGGTGCGCACGCTGTGGTTCCTGGTGCTGCTGTTCGGGGTGTCGGCGATGCTGATGACCTTTCCGCCAGTGCGCCAGATCGGCACCACCATCCTCGCCTCCGCCGGCCTCATCGGCCTGGCCGCCGGCCTCGCCGCCAAGCCGGTGCTGGGCAACCTGATCGCCGGCTTGCAGATCGCCGTCACCCAGCCGATCCGCATGGACGACGTGGTCATCGTCGAAGGCGAATGGGGCCGCATCGAGGAGATCACCGGCACCTACGTGGTGGTGCGCATCTGGGACGACCGGCGCATGGTGCTTCCGCTGCAGTGGTTCATCGAGAACCCGTTCCAGAACTGGACGCGCAAGGACGCCAGCATCCTCGGCTCGGTGTTTCTCTGGGTCGACTACCTGATTCCGCTGGAGCCGTTGCGCAGCGAACTGCAGCGCCTGTGCGAGGAAATCCCGCACCTGTGGGACGGCCGGGTGAGCGTACTGCAGGTCACCGACACCTCGGAAAAGGCCATGCAGTTGCGCATCCTGGTCAGCTCGCCGGACGCCTCGCTGAACTTCGATGCGCGCTGCTACGTGCGTGAAAAGCTGATCGCCTTCATCGGCCGCGAGTTTCCGCAGTCCCTGCCGCAGCTGCGCACCGACATCCACAGCGACCTGGACCGCGGCAAGCCCACGCCGTCGCCCGAACACGCGCCGCCCACCGAGCCGGACCGGCAGCCGCCGGTCTAGGCGCTGCGCCGCGATTGTCGCGGTCCGCGTACTCAGGCAGGCTTGCCCCACTTTTGCCACGGATACCGCCATGCCGAAGCTCGTCCCCACCCTGCTCTCGCTCTGCCTGCTCGGCGGTGTGCTGTCGGCCCGCGCGGGCGGCTTGCAGGTCGTCTGGCCGGCCGGCTGGGAAGTCAGCGAGATGCCGGCGCCGCGCTCGCCCTTCGAGGACGGCGTGACCGGCGAGCGCCAGCAGGCGGTGAAGTTGCAGGCCGACGGCTCGCAGGCGCTGGTGCTGGAACTCACGCGCATGCCGCTGGCCGCCGGCGCCGCGGTGAACCTGGAGAACCTGCTGAAGGAAATGCGCAAGGGCCTGCAACTGGGCTTCGCCCGGAGTGGCCTGCTGGCCAGTTGCAGCAAGCCGCAGGCGACCACCCTCGGCCACATCGCCGCCCACGAAGTTCGCTGCACCATCAGCCAACAGGGCAACCCCGCGCTCAAGCAGACCCTGCTCGCCGCGCGCGGCAGCGACACCATCTACTCGCTGACCTACGCCATGCCGGTGGAACGCGAAAACGAAGTCGCCGGCGAAGTGCAGGCACTGCGCGACAGCCTGGATTTCAACTAGCGCACCCCGCCCCCAGACAGCCTTACCTCCGTAGGGTGGGCTTTAGCCCACCAATTCCACCAGAGCGCCGCGCTATCGGTGGGCTGAAGCCCACCCTACGCGCCTGGGTTTCGACTAGCGCATCTCGCCCCCCAGGCGGCCTTACCTCCGTAGGGTGGGCTTTAGCCCACCAATCCACCGGAGCACCATGCCATCGGTGGGCTGAAGCCCACCCTACATGGCGTAGCCGTGAACGGTCGCGCAACCTGCGTGCGCAGCGCCGTATCAGGCCAGCCGCACCCGCTGCTCGCTATAGCGGCCCTGCAACGAGCCCTCGAGATGCAACGCGCCGCGGGCCGCCAGTTCGCGGGCGCGCCAGGCGAGGAAGAAGTCGCTGGCGAAGAACCCGTCGCAGTGACGCATGGTGTCGCCCATCGGCTGGGCCAGCGGCTGCCATTCCGGCGTGCAGAAGTCCAGCAGGCTGGCGTCGATGGTGGCGAACGTCTCGCCATGGAATTCGCCGTCCGACCAGCGGCGCACATCGGCATCCTCGGCCACCGCCGCGCGCCATTGGGCGGCCAGGGCGTGGCGCCGTTCGGCGTCCATCAGGCGCGGCCGATGCAGCTCCAGCAGCTCCCGGGGGTGGCGCATGGCGACGGCCTTGCGCTGGGCGACGCGGGTATCGCCGGTGCCGCAGGCGACTTCCCACAGGGCCAGGTCCGAGCCGTCCAGCGCCGCCGCCACGCGCGCCAGCAGCAACTGCTCGGAGCAGCTGTCGCCGTGCCACAGGGTGACCTCTGCACCCCCGCGCGCCAGCCCGGCGAGCCATTGCGCGTCGGCCGGCAGATCGGTATCGAACGCCGGCACCGGCAGCACCTGCGCGGGCCACACGGCGCTCCAGAACGCCGCGCGGGCGGCGCACGGCGGGCGGCCGACGTCACGCAGCGGGCCGACCGCGAGGTCGTCGCGCAGCACCCGCAGCGACTGCCGCGCCAGGGCCTCGCCGAGCACCGAGGCAACGCCTTCGGCCGCGTTGTCGCCGCACACCAGATGCCACACGGGCGCCGTCACTCGGGCTTCTTCAGCTTCGGATTGGGGAAGAACTGCACCGGGACGATCTTCGGGTCGGCCCGCTTCGGCGCCGGCTTGCTGACCCGCGTGGGCAGTTCGCTGGGCACCGAGTTGCCCTGCGCGTCGAGGGTGTCGGAGAAGCCGCAGGCGACGCACTCGCGGTGAGGAACGTCGTCGACGCTCCACATCTTGATGGTGTCGGCGGCGCTGCACGCCGGGCACACGGCGCCGGCGATGAAGCGCTTCTTGATCACGGGCGTGTCGCTCATGCCGCCTCCGCGCTCAAACCGAGGTGGCGCAGCAGCGCGTCGATGCTCGGCTCACGGCCGCGGAAGTCGACGAACAGCACCATCGGCGCCTGCGAGCCACCGCGCGCGAGGATCGCCTCGCGGAACGCGCGGCCGGTTTCACCGTTGAACACGCCCTCCTCCTCGAACCGGGAGAAAGCGTCGGCGGAGAGCACTTCGGCCCACTTGTAGCTGTAGTAACCGGCCGCGTAACCGCCGGCGAAGATGTGCGCGAAGCTGTTGGCGAAGCGGTTGAAGGCCGGCGGACGCAGCACCGACACCTCGTCGCGAATGCCTTCGAGCACCTCCAGCACGCTGCGCCCGTCGCCGTGGGTGGCGTGCAGCTCGAAGTCGAACAGCGAGAACTCGATCTGCCGCACCATCATCAGCCCGGACTGGAAGTTCTTCGCCGCCAGCATCTTGTCCAGCAGGGCCTGCGGCAGCGCCTCGCCGGTCTGGTAGTGGCCGGAGATCAGCGCCAGGCCCTCGGGCTCCCAGCACCAGTTCTCCATGAACTGGCTGGGCAGCTCGACCGCGTCCCAGGCCACGCCGTTGATGCCGGACACGCCGGCATGCTCGACACGGGTCAGCAGGTGGTGCAGCCCGTGGCCGAATTCGTGGAACAGCGTGGTGACTTCGTCGTGGGTGAGCAGCGCCGGCTTGCCGCCGACCGCCGGAGTGAAGTTGCACACCAGGTTGGCCACCGGGCTGATCAGCTCGCCGCCGGCGGTACGGCGCTTATCGCGCGCGCCGTCCATCCAGGCGCCGCCGCGCTTGTTGGCGCGGGCGTAAAGGTCGAAGAAGAAGCGTCCGACGTGCTCGCCGTTCTCGCGGATCTCGAACAGGCGCACGTCCGGGTGCCAGCTGTCGAAGCCCTTCAGCTCGGCGATCTGGATGCCGTAGAGGCGCTCGACGATGACGAACAGGCCGGAGAGCACCTTGTCGATGGGGAAGTAGGCGCGAAGGATTTCCTGGGAAATGCTGTAGCGCTGCTCGCGCAGTTTCTCGCTGTAGTAGCCGACGTCCCAGCTCTGCAGGTCGTGCAGGCCCTGCTCGGCGGCGAAGGCCTTGAGTTCGGCGAGGTCCTGCTCGGCGAAGGGTTTGCCGCGCACCCCGAGGTCGCGCAGGAAGCTCAGCACCTGGTCGGTGGACTCGGCCATCTTGCTCGCCAGCGACAGCTCGGCATAGCTGCCGAAGCCGAGCAGCCTGGCCAGCTCCTGGCGCAGGTCGAGGATCTGCTCCATCAGCGGGCCGTTGTCGTTCTGCCCGGCGTTCGGCCCCTGGTCGGAGGCGCGCGTGCAGTAGGCGGTGTAGACCTCTTCGCGCAGGGCGCGGTCGTCGGCGTAGGTCATCACCGCGTAGTAGCTGGGGAATTCCAGGCTGATCAGCCAGCCCTCGACGCCCTTGGCCTCGGCCGCCTGCTTCATCTGCGCCTTCGCCGAATCGGTCAGGCCGGCCAGTTGCGCTTCGTCGTCGATCTGCTTGGTCCACGCCTGGGTGGCGTCGAGCAACTGGTTGGAGAAGGTACTGGTCAGCTCGGAGAGCTTCATCTGGATTTCGCCGTAGCGCTTCTGCTCGGCGGGCGGCAGGTCGATGCCGGACAGGCGGAAGTCGCGCAGGGTGTGCTCGAGGATGGTCTTCTGCGCCACGTCGAAGCCGGCCGCTTCGGGGCTGTTCGCCAGCGCCTCGTAGGCCTGGAACAGCGCACGGTTCTGGCCCATCTCGGTGTAGTACTCGGAGAGCTTGGGCAGGCAGGCCTCGTAGGCGCTGCGCAGCTCGGCGCTGTTGCACACGGCGTTGAGGTGGCTGACCGGGCTCCACGCCTGGCCGAGGCGCGCGCCCAGCTCGTCGAGGGCCAGTACCAGGCTGCTCCAGCTGGGCGCCGACGGGGTGTCGAGCAGCGCGGCGATGGCGGCGCGGTTGTCGGCGAGGATGGCGTCCACCGCCGGCTCGACGTGCTCGGGCTTGATCGCGGAGTACGGCGGCAGGTCGAAGGACTGGAGCAGGGGATTTTCGGCGGTCACGGGGTTCACCTGTAGCGTGGGTTCTTGGGACCTGTTCACGATCTCGCGAGCTGGAGCCCTGCAAGGCGCTACGTCAGTAGCAGCCTCCGGCTGGTCAAAACAGCGAGGACCGGTCGGAGTCGCGAGCGACTTTACGAGTGGCAAATGAGCATCCGACCGGGCTGGCGATCCAGCCTGTTTTTGACGCAGTAGGGCCGACGCGCAGCAGATCGTGAACAGGTTCTCATGCTGTGACCACGCGCGGCGGCAGCCTTTCCCGCGGTCATCGTTCAGCGACATGCCTTCCATCTTAATTACAATCGGGGCTCACCGCAGCCAGAGAGGTTTCTATCGTGGCGATCAGAACATACAACAGCAGCACCCCGCGGCTCGGCGAGCGCGCCTTCGTCGACGCCTCGGCGGTGGTCATCGGCGACGTCGAGATCGGCGACGACAGCTCGGTCTGGCCGCTCAGCGTGATCCGCGGCGACATGCACCGCATCCGCATCGGCGCGCGCACCAGCATCCAGGACGGCAGCGTACTGCACATCACCCACGCCGGCCCGTTCAACCCGGACGGCTTCCCGCTGATCATCGGCGACGAAGTCACCGTCGGCCACAAGGTCACCCTTCACGGCTGCACCCTGGGCAGCCGCATCCTGGTCGGCATGGGCAGCATCGTGATGGACGGCGCGGTGGTGCAGGACGAGGTGATCATCGGCGCCGGCAGCCTGGTGCCGCCGGGCAAGGTGCTCGAAAGCGGCTTCCTCTACGTCGGCAGCCCGGTGAAACAGGCGCGTCCGCTGAGCGACAAGGAACGCAGCTTCTTCGCCTACACCGCCGGCAACTACGTGAAACTCAAGGATCAGCACCTGGCCGCCGGTTTCGACCACTGACGGCCGCGGCGAACTTCGCCGGCCTCGCCCCGGTCCTCTGCTCACATTCCCAGGGTGCAGCGCATGGCACACGATCATTCCCACGGCGGACACGGTAACCAGGCGAACGAGAAGGCCCTGTGGATCGCCCTGGCGCTGACCGGCGGCTTCATGCTCACCGAGCTGATCGGCGGGCTGCTCAGCCACTCGCTGGCGCTGCTCTCGGATGCCGCGCACATGGTCACCGACACCGCCGCACTGCTCATCGCCCTGCTGGCGATCCGCGTGTCCAGGCGCCAGGCCGATGCGCGGCGGACCTTCGGCTACGCGCGCTTCGAGATCCTCGCCGCCGCCTTCAACGCCCTGCTGCTGCTCGGCGTGGCGGTGTACATCATGGTCGAGGCGGTGCGCCGTCTGATGCAGCCGCCGGAACTGCAGACCGGCACCATGCTGGCGATCGCCGTGCTCGGCCTGGTGGTGAACCTGATCGCCATGCGCGTGCTCACCGCCAGCCAGGACGACAGCCTGAACCTGCGCGGCGCCTACCTGGAAGTGCTCAGCGACATGCTCGGCTCGGTGGGCGTGATCATCGCCGCGCTGATCGTGCGCTACACCGGCTGGACCCCGGCGGACCCGATCGTCGCCGTGCTGATCGCGCTCTGGGTGGTGCCGCGCACCTGGTCGCTGCTACGCACCAGCTCCAACGTGCTGCTCGAAGGCGTGCCCTCGGGCATCGACCCGCAGGCGGTACGCGAAGCCCTGGCCGCGCAACCTGAAGTCGAGGACGTGCACGACCTGCACATCTGGGGCCTGACCCCACAACGGCGCCTGCTCTCGGCGCACCTGGTGATCGCCGACACCCTAGACCCGGAGCACGGCGACCGCCTGATCGCACGGGTCAACGAACTGATGCACGACACCTTCGACATCAGCCACTGCACCCTGCAACTGGAACGCAGCCACTGCACCGCCCACCCCCACCTGCACCCGCACGACGCCCTGCATCCCGACCATCCACACGGCGGTCAGGCATGAAGCGGCCGGCGACTGCCGATGGGGCAGAGCTGGGTTGCTGAGCTGCGTACGGGGCAGTGAAGCGGCCCGACCCCCGACCACCAGATTCGGTTCTTTTCTGAGCTGCCACGCGGCAGTGAAGCTCCGGCGGGGCGCTGGGCGCCCCGTGTGATGTTTCTGAGTTGCCTACGCGGCAGTGAAGTGGTCGCGCTCATTCCGCACCTCCGTCGCGCTTTTCTGAGCTGCCGGATAGGCAGCTCAGAAATGAATCAGCGACGCCCCCGCCACGCCCATCGCCTTCACTGCCGGATAGGCAGCTCAGAAAACCTCGGCCAGCGCGAGCGAATAAAGCCCCTCCTTCACTGCCGGATGGGCAGCTCAGAAAGCGCCGCTGCGGATCACCGTGCCCGGCCACGGCTTCACTGCTGCACAGGCAGCTCAACATCCTCTCCATGCGACGTAACCGATTTCCGGTTGGTGATTTGCGGCTCGGGTTGGGGTGCGGGACAATTCGCGCCCGTTCTCAGTGCGCGACAGGCCCCATGCATCAGTCCACCGTTCTCTTCGACCTCGACGGCACCCTCACCGACCCGCGCGTGGGCATCACGCGGTCGATTCAGCATGCGCTGGCGCAGCTGGGTATCGACGAGCCGGACCTGGCGAAGCTGGAGCCGTTCATCGGGCCGCCGCTGCTGCAGGCGTTCATGCAGTACTACGGCTTCGACGAGGCGCGGGCGTGGGAGGCGGTCGGGCATTATCGCGAGCGGTTCAAGGTTACCGGGCTGTACGAGAACCGGGTGTTCGAGGGTGTGCCGGAGATGCTCGGCGTGCTCAACGCCCAGGGCCGCACGCTGTACATCGCGACCTCGAAGCCAACCGTGTTCGCCCGCGAGATTGCCCGCCACTTCGGCTTCGACCGCCACTTCAAGGTGATCTACGGCAGCGAGCTGGACGGCACGCGCACCGACAAGGTCGAGCTGATCCGCCACCTGCTCGCCGAGGAAGGCCTGGATCCGGCCGACTGCCTGATGGTCGGCGACCGCAAGCACGACCTGATCGGCGCCCATCGCAATGGCCTGCAGGCGGTCGGCATCGGCTACGGTTTCGGCAGCCATGCCGAGCTGATGGCCGAGTCGCCGGCCTGGTACTTCGCCTCGCTGGCCGAGCTGCAGCAAGCCTTCACTCGTCCGTAGCAGCCTGCCAGCCACCGCCGAGCGCCCGTGCCAGGGCCACGCTCGCTTGCAGACGGGCCAGGCGCAGCTGGGCGCTCTGGTCCTCGGCGGCATACAGGGTGCGCTGGGCATCGAGCAGGTTGAGCAGGTCCTCGGCACCGGCGCGGTAGCGCCGCTCGGCCAGTTGCAGGGCGCGCTCGGCCTGGGCCTGCACCTCCTGCTGGGCCTGCCACTGGGTCTCGACGCCGGCGCCGGCATTGAGCGCCACCTGCACGTCGGCAAAGGCCGCGACGATGCTCTGCCGGTAGTCGGCGAGCAGCTCCTCGCGGCGCGCCGCCGCGCGGTCGCGCTCGGCGGCCAGGGCGCCACCATCGAAGATCGGCGCGGTCAGCGCCGCAGCCAGGGAATAGACCGGATCGGCAAACGCCCGGTTGAGGCTGCCACCAGAGCCGCTGGCACCCGCCGACAGGTTCAGCCGCGGCAGCATGGCCGCCCGCGCCGCACGCAGGTCGGCATCGGCGGCGCTCAGCTGCGCCTCGGCGCGAGCCAGGTCGGGGCGACGCAGCAGCAGCTCGCTGGGCAGGCCGGCGCTCACCGAGGGCACGACCAGTGCAGTCAGCGCGGCGCTCGACGGCTCGGCCGGCGCCGCCTGGCCGAGCAACGCGGCGAGAGTGCTGCGCACGTCGTCGGCCTGCTGGCGCAGCGCCTCGCGGGAGCGCCGCTGCTCGGCCACCAGGCCGCGCTGCTGGGCCAGTTCCAGTTGCGTGGCGGAGCCCGCCACCTGGCGCGCCTGCACGGTGGCCAGCACCCGCTCGGCGTTGGCCAGGTTGAGTTCGGCCAGGCGCAGGCGTTCGGCCAGGGCCACCTGGCGCAGCCAGGTCTCACCGAGGCTGGCGCTGAGGGTCAGGCGCAGCGCGTCACGGTCGAAGCGACTGGCGGCCAGCTCGGCCTCGGCGGCCTGTCGGTCGGCGGACAAGCGGCCCCACAGGTCGACCTCGTAGCTGGCGGCCAGGCCACCGCCGTAAAGGTTGCCCGCGACGTCGGCGTCGCCGCCCGGGCGGCCCTCGCGACTGGCGCCGAGACTGCCGTCCAGACGCGGCAGCAGCGGCGCGCCGGCCGCGCGGGCGCGGGCCTCGGCCTGGCGCAGGCGCGCGGCGGCGGCGGCCAGGTCGAAGTTGTCGGCCAAACCCTGCTCCACCAGGGCATCCAGCTCGGCACTGGCGAAGGCGCGCCACCACAATGCATCCGGAGGCGCGGCAGCGGAAACCGCATGGTTCCATTCGGCGGGCGCGGGGGGCAGCGCCTGCGGTGCCTCGGAGGTACTGGTGCAGCCGGCGAGGGCCAGCAGGGCGAGCAGGGTCAGCGGGTATCGGGACATGGAAAACTCGTTCATTCGCTGGCCAGGGCGGCGACCGGGTCGAGGGCGGCGGCAGTCTTCGCCGGCAGGTAGCCGAACAGCAGGCCGGTGCCCACCGCGCAGGCGAAGGCCAGCAGCATCGCCGACAGGGAGAAGATCAGCGGCACGCCGGCCGCCAGCAGGGCGGCGCCGCCGATCAGGCCGACCAGCACGCCGATGCTGCCGCCGACCAGGGTGACCAGCACCGCCTCGCCGAGGAACTGCCGGAGGATGTCGCGCTGGCGCGCGCCGGTGGCCATGCGCACGCCGATCTCGCGGGTACGTTCGCGCACCGTCATCAGCATCACGTTCATCACCCCGATGCCGCCGACCAGCAGCGACACGGCGGCGATCAGGCCGAGCATGCGGGTCATGCTGTCCTGGGTCTCGGCCTCGGCCTGGACCTTGGCCGCGGCGTTATCGACCTGAAAGTCCTCGCGGCCATGGCGCGCCAGCAACAGCTCGCGGGCGGCGCTCTCGGCGGCCCGCACCTGGTCGGTGGAGGCGGCGGTGAGCGCGGCGTACTCGGGCTCGGCGATGTCCTGGTAGACCCGCGCACGCCCGGCGGCGTAGGGGATGAAAACCATCTCGTCGTAGTAGTCGGCGCCGGACTCGCGGCCCTTCTCGGCCATCACGCCGATGACCTCGAACGGCGCCTCTCCGATCAGCAGCTGCTTGCCCAGCGGGTTGGGCTCGTCGCGGAAGAAGAACGTGCGCGCCTTGTGCCCGAGCACCACCACCGGCGCCAGGTTCTGGTCCTCGGCGGCGGTGAAGAAGCGCCCCTCGGCCACCGGCCAGTGCTGGATCGCCGGCAACTGCTCGTTGCTGGCGAACACGTAGATGTCGCGCGAGGCGTTGCCGTACTGGACCATGCGCGGGTTGCCGATCACCGGGGTGAACAGGTCGATCTCCGGCAGGCGGCCGAGGGCCTCCAGGTCGCTCTCGCTGAGCACGCCCCAGGGGCCGCCTTCCGGCGGTTGCGCGGCGTACAGGTAGAGCGTGGTGGCGCCCATCGAGGCCATCTGCGCCAGAACCTTCTGCTTGGTGCCCAACCCGATGGCCAGCATGACGATTACCGAGGCCACACCGATGACGATGCCGAGCAGGGTCAGCGCGGTGCGGAAGCGGTTCAGCAGCATCACCCGCCAAGCCGAACGCAGCACCTCGCCGAGGGCGCTCCAGCCGGCTCCCTGCAGGCTCATGCCGTCGAAGCTCGGCGCCGGCAAGGCGGCCGGATTAGGCTGCGCGCCGCCAAACGGCGCAGCGCTGTCGCCGATGATCGCGCCGTCGCGAATCTCGATGACCCGCCGGGCCTGGGCCGCCACTTCGCGGTCGTGGGTGATCAGGATCACCGTGTGCCCGGCCGCCGCCAGCTCGCGCAGCAGGATCATGACCTCGCGGCCGCTGTGCGAGTCGAGGGCACCGGTGGGTTCGTCGGCGAGGATGATGCGCCCGCCGTTCATCAACGCGCGGGCGATCGACACGCGCTGCTGCTGACCGCCGGAGAGCTGGCCGGGGCGATAGTCCAGGCGCTCGCCCAGGCCCAGGCGGGTGAGCAGGGCGCTGGCGCGCTGACGGCGCTCCTCGGCGGACATGCCGGCGTACAGCGCAGGCACCTCGACATTCTCGCAGGCCGACTCGGTGGCGATCAGGTGGTAGCCCTGGAACACGAAGCCGAAGGCCTCGCGGCGCAGCCAGGCCAGCTGGTCGGCGTCCAGTTCGGCGACGTCGTGGCCGGCGAAGTGGTAGCTGCCGGCGCTGGGCCGGTCGAGGCAGCCGAGGAGGTTCATCAGGGTCGACTTGCCCGAGCCGGAGCTGCCGACGATGGCGACGAATTCGCCGGCGGCGATGCGCAGGTCGATGCCGTGCAGCACCTCGACTTCCGGTGCGCCGTTCTGCCCGCCGTAGCGGCGGCGGATGCCGCGCAGTTCGATCAGCGGCGTGTCGCTCACCACTGGAACCTCGACGGCGCGGGCGCGCGCTCGCCGATGACCAGCAACTCGCCCTCGCCCAGCCCCTCGATCACCTCCACCCGCTGGCGGCTGCGCGCGCCCACGCGCACTTCACGCGCGGCGGCGCGACCGGAAGCCTCCAGCACGCGGGCGCTGAACAGCCCGGCCTGGCCCTCCACCGGCTGCAGCGCGGCCAGCGGCGCGGTCAGCACGTCATGCGCGGCGGCGGTGACGAAGGTCACCTGGGCGGTCATCTGCGGCATCAGCTCGCCGTCGTCGTTGGCCACGTCGAACAGCACGGTGTACTGCACCGCCTTGACCGTCTGCGGCACCGCCGCGGACTCTCCGGAGGCGCTCGGCGTCACCGGCGGCGCCGGCAGCACCTGGCGCACCTTGCCGTGCCAGCGGCGACCGTCGCCACCGAGTGTGGTGAAGTAAAGCGGCATGTCGACCCGCACGCGGCGGATGTCGGCCTCGGAAACCTTGGTCCAGGCGGTCATCGCGCCGAGGTCGGCCAGGCGCAGCACGGTCGGCGTCTGGTAAGTGGCGTTGAGGGTCTGCCCCTGCTTGACGTCGACACCGATCACCGTGCCGGCGATGGGCGCGTAAAGGCGCGTGTAGCTCAGTTGCGCCTCGTTGCCGCGCAGGCGCGCGCTGGCTTCGGCGATCTGCGCACGCAGCTGGCGCAGGCGCGCCTCGGCGGAGCGCAGGGTGGCGACGGCGATCTGCACGTCCTCCTCGCGGGTCGCCTCGTCAGCGGCCAGGCGCTGCTGGCGCAGGTGCTGCTGGCGCGCCAGGTCGAGCTGCGCCTGCTGCTCGGCCAGCTGCGCGCGCAGGCCGTCGAGGGCCGCGCGGTCGGCTTCGACCGAGGCCTGGTGCAGGCTGGCATCGATCTCGGCGAGCAGCTGGCCCTTCTCCACCCGGTCGCCGGGCTGCACGTGCAGGCGGGTGACCTGGCCGGACACCTGGGCGCCAACGTCCACCGACTCGCGTGGTTGCAGGGTGGCGATGGCGGTGACGCTGGCTTCGACGTCGCCGCGGCCGATGGCCACGGTGTCGTAGGCCACCGCGTCATCCCAGGACAGCCAGATCAGCGCCGGCAGGCCGAGGATCACGGCGGCCACCAGGCCACGACGCAGGAGCGGGGAGAAACGCGAGGTCATCGACTACATCTTCCTTGAACGGTGCCGGCTCAGCCGGCGCTCAACAACAGGACCGGCAGGCCGACACCGGCCGCCACGGCGGCCAGCAGCGCGGCGACACGCGGGCGATAGGGCAACAGCAGGACCAGGGTGAAGGCGCCGACGCTGAGCATGCCGCACCAGACCACGGGGCCGACGGCGGCGCCCCAGATCTGTACGCACGGCCACACGGCCAGCGCCAGTAGCAGCCAGCCGGCCACGCGCAACAGGCGCTGGCGATTGGGCGCCTTGGCCTTCCACACCTGGGAATGATGGCGGTCCATGCCCAGGCACAGGCCGGCCATGCCGGCGTAGCAGAGCGCGGCGGCGAGAATCACGGCGAGGGTCAGACTCATGATCGCGCCTGCGCCGCGGCGGCGCGCTGGCGACCAGCTGCCGGTGCCCTGCGCGGCCGGGTCAGGCGCCAGGCGCCCCACAGCGACAGCACACCGGTGCCCAGCGCCACCAGCTCGACGCCGGCACGCTCGCCGTCGCCGCGCTGCAGGTAGCTGAACAGCTGATCGCCAACGGTCAGCCAGTTGAGCAGCGGCAGCAGCAGGCACAGGGCGGCCAGCGCCAGCAGCTGCTCGACCCAGGCCCGCGCAACAGGACGCAGGCCGGCGTGGACAACGCTCAGCAGCCAGACGGCGAAGAACACCGCGATCTCCCATTCCGGGCGGTCGGCGATGCCCAGCGGCAGCAGGCGATTGCCCCAGAAGAACGCCACGCAGGCGATGGTCAGGCCGGTGAGGGTGCCGACGTTGAGCACCTCGATCACCCGGTACACGCGCGGCGTGGCACTGCCGAACTCGTTCAGCGAACGCTGGCGGCGCTTGACCATGAACAGCAGGGCCCCGGTGGCCAGCATGGCCGCGCCGGCCAGGCCGCTGATGAAGTACAGCCAGCGCACCAGGTGCCCACCGAAGGCGGCGAAGTGCAGGTTGGCCATCACCGACTGCACGTCCTGTGCGGCGCCGCCACGCAGCTCGCCGGGCATCTGCACGTCGCTCTGCTCACCCGTCACGCCGTTGAAGAACACCCGGCCGCCGCCGTCGCCGAGCAGGCGGTACTCGCCCGGCTTCTCGATGAAGCGGCCGAACACCCGCACCGAGGCGCTGCTGTCGTTGGGGTGCTCGATGCTGACGAAACTGGCCGGGCGCTGCAGCTGCTGCTCGGCATGCAGCAGCATGCCGTCGAACGCGGCCAACGGCGCGGCGATGCCGGTGATTTCCTGGGCCGCCGGCTGGGCCAGCAGGTCGGCGAAGTAGGCCTCCTCGCTGTCGTAGTGCGCGGCGATGCCGGCCGGCATGTACAGGGCGTAGAAGGTCGCCAGGCCGGTGTAGGCGATCATCAGCTGGAACGGCAGGCTCAGCACCGACAGGGCGTTGTGCGCATCCAGCCAGCTGCGCTGGCCCTTGCCCGGGCGGAAGGTGAAGAAGTCCTTGAAGATACGCTTGTGGATGACGATGCCGCTGACCAGCGCCACCAGCATGGCCATGGTGAAGGCGCCGACGAACCAGATGCCGGCGGTGCCGCCGTGGAACTCGAAGTGCATGTGCACGAAGTGGTGGCCGCCCTCGCTGTCACGCTCGCGGGAGCCGTCCACCGGGTTGCCGGTGCTGGCGTCGATGCGGGCGTTGTGGAAGTTCTCCTGCGGGTCCTGCCAGAACAGGCGGATCGAGGGGTCCTCGTCCGACGGCAGGCCAATGCCCCAGAAATGCGCGTCGGGCTGGTTCTCCTCGAACCAGGTACGGGCCATACGCACGGCCTGTGGCCGATCGAAGCCATCGCCCATGCGGGTGTCGCCGGTGGCCTCGCTGGCCTGCGGCAGGTGCGGTTTCATCCAGCGGGTGATGGGCTCGTCGAACACGCCCAGGCTGCCGGTGAGGAAGATCACGAACAGCACCCAGCAGGCCCACAGCCCGCCCCAGGTATGCAGCCAGGCCATGGCCTGGCGGAAACCGCCCTCGGCCGCGCCGCTCTGTACCTTGCTCATGCGTCACCTCCCAACAGCAGGCCGGCGCCGGTCAGTGCCAGCGAGGCGATCAGCAGCACCCGCCAGATGCGCGTCAGGTTCGGCGTGGCGAACGCCCAGACGATCACCGCGGTGTACACCGCGAAGCTGGTCAGCGAGGCGGCGAGGATCGCCTGGCTCTTGGGCAGCGGCAGCACGGCGCCGAGGAAGATCACGCTGGCGCAGGTCAGCGCATAGCCGCCAAGCAAGGCAGCCAGCGTGCGCGAGAGCAGCGCGCGAGAGCGGGGAGAAATCGATTTCATCGGCGAGCGACCATTGAAGCCGGAACAGGAAGGCCGCCGGCAGCACCGGCGGCGAAGCGTGCGGGGCGCACCGACAACGCAGTGGCCCACACTTGAGGACGGATAGGCTCGGCAAAACCGGAAGCACCAGCCCGACCAAGCTGTGACCGGATATTTCGGCGACGCAACGAGCGGTTCAGAATTCCATGCGCAGGCCGAGGCTGGCGTTGCGCGGCTCTCCGAAATAGCTGGAGCTGGAACTGGTGTAGTACTCCTCGTCCAACAGGTTGTTGAGGTTGAGGGTGGCGCTGAGCTGCTCGGTGATGGGGTAGCGTGCCATCACGTCGACCACCGCATAGTCATCCTGGGTGAAGCGCTGGTTGCGCGCCGGACCGACGCCATCGCTGTAGATCTCGCTCTGCCAGTTGATCCCGCCACCGATGGTCAGGCCATTGCCGATGCTGCGCAGGACGTAGGTGGTGAACAGCTTGACGGTGTTCTGCGCAATGTTCGTGTTGAGCTTGTTGCCGTCGGCATCCTGCACGATGTTGCGGCTGAAGCTGGCGCTGAGCTGCCAGTCGATGGCCACTTCACCCGTGACTTCCACCTCGAAACCACGGGTCTTGGTGCCGGATTCGGCGCGGTAGGCCTGGCTGCCGTCCGGAGCCAGCTGCCCATCGCCCAACGACACGGCCAGGTTGTCCTGCTCGATCTGGTACAGAGCCACGCCGACGTTCAGGCGCTCGTCGAAGAAGGCAGCCTTGCTGCCCACTTCGTAGCCGAAGCCTTCCAGCGGATCGATATAGGCACCAGTCAGGGTCTTGTTGCTCTGCGGCTTGAAGATGCTGGTGTAGCTGCCGTACACCGACCAGATGTCGTTGAGGTCGTAGACCAGGCCGGCGAAGGGGGTGACCACGCCGGTTTCACTGCGCCTGCTACCGTCGTTAGGCGTGCCGTCGTAGTACTCGTTCTTGATCGTGTTTTCCCAGTCGATGAACCGCGCGCCAAGGATTAACGACAGGTCTTCGCTCAGGCGCAGACGGGTACTGCCGTAGGCCGCGCCCTGCTCTTCCTCGTAGTCGATACGACCGTAGGCCTGCAGATCAGGCTTGGTCGGCACTTTGCCGTTCCAGGTGTAGATGTTGTCGATCACCGGGAAGTCGCCCGTCACGGGATCGCGCCACCAGGTGTAGGCCGGGGTGTTGTAGTCGGTCTTCTGCCGGCTGTAGCCGACGATAGCGTCGTGCTCCAGACCGAACAGGTCGAAACTGCCCGCCAGGTTCAGGTCGAAGCTGTTCTGTACAGGTTTGGCCTTCCAGCGGTTGGCATAAAACACGATCGAGGCAGGATCGGCTCCAGCCTCTCCGTTGTTCCCCCCGGCATAGCCGCTGAGCTCATCGTATTCGCTACGACGATTGTTCAGGCTCAGCTTGGCCTTCCAGCGCTCGGTCAGGTTGTGCTCGAGGATGGCGAAGGCGGAGACGGCACTGCGATTGGAATAGGCCCACTTGGCAGCGGCGGAATCAGACTCGTCATGATCGGACCGGGTACCGTCGTTGTTGAACAGCGGCAGGCCACTACGGGCGTGGCCGTCGTAGTCGTCGGACTGCGAGTCCATGCCGAAGGTCAGCAGGGTGTCTGCGCTCAGGTCGGCCTCGACCACCCCGTAGAACACTTCCTTGCGCTCGCCGAGGCGGTCGACATAGGAGTTGTTCTCCTGATACGCGCCGACCAGGCGGCCGCGCACGTTGCCGCTCTCGGTCAACGAACCGCTGACGTCGGCCTCGGTGCGGCGGTAATCCCAGGAGCCGCCGGTGACCGTGACGCTGCTCCTGAAGCCGGCCGTCGGGCGCTTGCGGATCATGTTCAGGGTGGCGCCGGGGGTGCCCACGCCGTTGGTCAGGCCGGTGGCGCCACGGATCACCTCGACGCGGTCGTACAGCACCATGTCGTTGCTCTGGGCAGGGCTCCCGTAGTTGCTGTCGAGCAGCTGCAGGCCATCGATCTGGTAGTTCTCCACCCTGAAGCCACGCGAGTAGATACCGCTGCTGTCGCCACCGTTGCCGCCACTCTGGCTGAGGGTCAGGCCGGGGGTCTGGCGCACCACGTCGGTGAGCTGGGTGAGGTTCTGGTCCTTCATGCGCTGGCTGGTGATCACCGAGACCGACTGCGGCGTCTCGCGGATCGACAGCGGCAGGCCGGTGGCGGTGCTGGTCGAGCCGGTGGTGTAGGAGCCGGTGTCCTCGGTGATCTCGCCCAGGCCGGCGCCGGTGATCGTGATGGCATCGAGTTGCAACGTCGAGCCGGCTTCCGGCGCCGGCAGCAGCGAATAGTTGCCGCTAGCCTGCCGCGTTACCTGCAGGCCGCTGCCGGACAGCAGGCGCTGCAGCGCTTCATCGGCGGACAGCTGCCCCTGCACTCCCGGCGACTGCAGGCCGCGCACGGTCTCCGGGGAATAGGACACGCTGACGCCGGTGGTGGCGGCGAAACTGTTCAGCGCCGACTCCAGCGAACCCGCGGCAATCGCGAAGTCGTGCTGCGCTACCACGCTCTGCGCCCAGGCGGGCTGCACCTGCACCAGGCTGGCAACCGGCAGCGCCAGCACCGCGCCGAGCAACGCGCGATTGATGGCCACACCCAGCGGGCTGAGGCAGGGGGAGCTACGAAGCAACGACGTATTGCGCGGAGCGGTCTGGCGCGACATGGAAGGTTCCTGGGAGCGTTGACAGGGAGCGCACTACGGGCGCTTTCCTAACCAAGTCGAATGAGAAACGAAATCAACAACACCCCAGGCAAAATATTTTCGCGTCGGTTCAGGCCGGCTCGATCCGCACCCAGTAACGGGTCAGCCGACGCACGCGCAGCGGCAGGGTGCTGCGCAGGTTGTCCAGCACCGCGTCGCTGTCGGCCAGCTGGAAGGCGCCGGAGATGCGCAGCCCGGCCAGCGCCGGGTCGCAGGACAGCAGGCCCGGACGATAGCGCGCCAACTCGTCGATGAAACGCGGCAGCGCCCAGTCGCTGACCACCAGCATGCCGCGCAGCCAGGCATCGGCATGCGCCTCCAACGGCTCGATGGCGCCGCAGGCCGTGGCGCCGTACCACAGCTGCTGGCCAGCCTCGACGCGCAGTGGCCGGTCCGGCGCGTCCAGCGGGCGTACCTCCACCGTGTGCTGCAGCACGCGCACCTGGGTGCGCTCGCCGTCCTGGCGCACCAGGAATCGGGTGCCCAGGGCGCGGATGCTGCCCTGTTCGGTGTGCACCACGAAGGGCCGGTCCTCAGTGTCCTTGGCGGTCTGCACATGGATCTCGCCACGGCGCAGGTGCAGTTCGCGCAGGCGCTCGCCGTAGCGGATGTCGAGGGCAGTGTCGCTGTTCAGGCGCACCTGGCCGCCATCCTCGAGACGCAGGCTGCGGCGCTCGCCAACGGCGGTGTACTCGTCGGCGCGCACGCTGCGCATGGGCGCGGACTGCCAGCCAAGGCCGGCAGCACCCCCACCGAGCAGCAGCAGGCCGAGCAGCTTGAGGCTGGCACGGCGGCGACCGTCGACCCCACGCAGCGCGGCCGGGGCGATACCGTTCGGCAGGCCGCCCAGCTTGCCCTGCAGGCGCTCCATGCGACTCCAGGCCTGACGGTGCGCGGGGTCGGCCTCCAGCCAGCGCCGATGCGCCTCGCCCGTGGCGGCGCAGTGCGGCGCGGCCTGCAGGTCCAGGTACCAATTGGCGGCGGCCTGCAATACGGCCAGCGAGGGTTGCGCGATGCTGCCCATGCCTAGTCGCCCATCAGCAGCAGACACTGGGTCAGGCCGCGTACCACGTACTTGCGCACCGTGTTAGTCGATACGCCCAGGCGCCGGCCGATCTCCACATGGCTGAGACCGTCGAGCTGGGCGAGCAGGAATATCTCGCGGCAGCGCGGGCCGAGGCCGTCGAGCAGGCGGTCGATCTCCAAAAGGGTCTCGATGATCAGCGCGCGCGCTTCCGGCGAGATGTCCAACGGCTCGGGCAGCGCGGCGAGGGCATCGAGGTAGGACTGCTCGAGGGCGCGGCGGCGGAAACCGTCGATCATCAGGCTGCGGGCGATGCTGCTCAGATAGGCGCGCGGCTCGCGCAGATCGAACGCCTGGCGACTGGAAAGCACGCGGACAAAGGTGTCCTGGGCCAGGTCGGCAGCGTTCTCCCCGCAGGGCAGACGCCTGCGCAGCCAATGCCGCAGCCAGTCGTGGTGCTCGCGATAGAGCACCTGCACGGCTTGCTGGGTGGCGATGTCGACGGCCTGATCGGGGGAGCGCAAGGACAGAACCTAAATGATAATTCCTATCATTTATTCTCTTATGAAAACGCCCTCTCTCGCAAGCCGCGCGGCGCCGTCAGTCGTTCTTCTGGTAGATGATCTTCTTGCTGCCACCCTCGCAGCTGCCGACCACCATGTTGGCGTCCTCGACGTCGGCGACCGGTACGATCTCCAGCGTGTAGCTGGTGACATTGGCGGCCTGGATCTTCACCTCGATCTCCTGCTTCAGCTCCTCGCAGGATTTGGGCGCGGCGAGCGCCGTGTGACACAGCAGCGTGGCCATGGCGGCCACTGTCCAGCGCTTCATGTAGGTCTCCCCGGGGCTCGATCAGGCTGTTCTAGCTGGGTTAGAGCAAGGACGCCAGCGCCTGTTCCCGCCCGGCCGCCGGCAACCGGCCGATTTCCGCGGCGCGCCGATAGAACTCGCGCCAGTCGCCATTCGCCCGCTGGAACAGCACGGCGAAGGCCTCCACCCACTGGTCGTAGAGACCGAACGGCAGTAGGCGGGCATTGTTCAGCGGCTGCGCCATCCAGGCGTCGTAGCGCGTGTCACCGCCCCACTGCCCATCACGCAGGGTGCGATATTCGGCACGCAGTCGCTCGAACTCGGTGGCCTTTCCGGCCCCTTTCTGCGCAGCGTCGAGCGGTTCGGCGTAGAGGGCCTGCAGGCGTTCCCGGCTGGTCAGGATCAGCTCGGTGAACTGTCGACGCTGCCGCTCCTGACGGGCATCCGGCGCTGGCAGGCAGCGGGCGATGCGCCACTCGCGAAGGCCCTGTTGCTCGACGAAGCTGGCGAAGGACTCGTTGAACGCGGTGTCGTCGGCCACATAAAGCTGCTGGTGCGCCAGCTCGTGGAAGATCGTCGCGGCGAGGCGGTCGTCGTCCCAGCGCAGCATGCTGCTGAGCAGCGGATCGTCGAACCAGCCGAGGGTCGAGTAGGCCTCGACGCCGCCGACGTAGGTGTCCAGCCCCTCCTCGCTCAGCAGCGCCGCGGCGCCGCGCGCCCGGCCCTGCTGGTAATAGCCGCGATAGGCCACGCAGCCGGCGATGGGGAAGCAGTGCTCCACCGGCGCCAGCGAGTAGCGCGGCGTGGCGAAGACGTTCCACACCACGAACGGCCGCCCGATGTCGGCGTAGACGCGGTAGCTGCGGTTGTCCGGCAGGTGCAGGGCGGCGCTGGCGAAGCGCCGCGCCTGCTGCGCCAGCGCCAGCCGCTGGCGCAGGTGCGGGTCGCGCGCGGGGTCGGCGAGCACCGCGTCGATGGGTTCGCGCTGGCGCAGCACCTGCAGCTGGCCCTGCAGCAACTGCCCGTAATAGCTGGAGCAACCGCTCAACGCGAGGCACAGCAGCAGGGGAACCCAACGCAGGGCGCGGTTGTCGAGTAACGGGATATTTGGCGGCGACATGCCGGCGACCCTATCCCATCGCGGCAGTGCGCTCCAGCGCCGCCGCGCTTCGATCACCCCGACTGGAGACGCCGATGCGTGCCGCCCTTCTCTGCCTGAGCCTGCTGACCCTGCACGGATGCTCGCTGTGGATGCCCAGGCCCGACCCGAACCAGGCCTGGGTCGACCTCGATGCCAAGGGCGTCCCGCCGCTGGCGCTGGAAGTGGACGACAAGCCGCTGGAGGACGATCGCTACTTCCAGGTCGAGCCGGGTAGCCACGCGCTGACGGTGCGTTATCGCTTCGAGGTCAGCGCGGCGAATACCGGCCACGACCAGCCGCTGCAGCGCGACTGCCGGCTGACGCTCAAGTACGACGACTTCGATGCCGGCGGTCGCTATCGCCTGGAGGCGGGCGAATGGGGCTTCCGCCCGTGGGTCAAACTCTACGACCAGCAGAACCAACTGCTCGGCCGTGGCCAGGAACAACGCTGCGGTGGCGTATAGCGGTTATTCTGCGGTCCCCAGACGAGGACTCCACGATGCGTAACCTGGCCGTTTTCCTGATGTTGCCGCTGCTGCACGCCTGCGCGGCGGCGCTTCCGAAACCCGATCCGAACCTCGCCTGGGTCGACGTGCGGGCGGTGCCGGTCGGCGACATCTCGGCCGATCGGCTGGACGGCAAGCGCCTCGACGATGCGCGCTACTTCCAGGTCGGCCCCGGCGCCCACGAGCTGGACGTGCGCTATCAGTACGAGGTCAACCGCGGCGGCGGCGTCGATTCCAGCGGCCCGTCCCAGGTCACCTGCTACCTGCGCGTGCGCTACGACGGTTTCATCCCCGGCCAGCGCTACCGCCTGGAAGCGCGGCCGCTGGTGCTCAAGGCGCAGGGCTGGCTGTATGGCGAAGGGCGCGAGCCGCTGGCGAGCGCCAAGCTGCTGCGCTGCGGCCCCTACTGAAACCCGGCGGAACCTGAACCGCCGCCCGGGCATCGAAAAACCGTGGGCCTACTCCGGGCTCGATGAGCGGGCTACTCGTTTCCCATGAATTTCACCCAATGGATGGCCGTGCTCGGCCTCCTGTTGCTGGCGCTGGCCCTGGCCTCGGCATTCCTGCGCTGGCTGCCGGTCACCACCTCGATCCTCTACCTGGCCTTCGGCGTTGTCATCGGCCAGTTCGGCATCGGCCTCTGGCATGCCGATTTCGACCAGATCTCGGTCTGGCTGGAGCACCTCGCCGAAGTCGCCGTACTGGTCTCGCTGTTCGCCAGCGGGATCAAGCTGCGCCTGCCGTTCCGCGACCCAGCCTGGCTCAGCGCCTACCTGCTGGTCGGCCCGGTGATGCTGCTGTGCATCGGCGGCGTGGCGCTGCTCGGGCATTACGGCTTCGGCCTGAGCTGGGGCGTCGCGGTGCTGATCGGCGCGATCCTCGCCCCCACCGATCCGGTGCTCGCCAGCCTGGTGCAGGTCAACCACGCCAGCGACTGCGACCGCGTGCGTTACGGCCTCACCGGCGAGGCCGGCTTCAACGACGGCGTGGCCTTCCCCTTCGTGGTCTTCGGCCTGCTGCTGATCGAATACGGCGGCGGCTCCTGGGCGTGGGTCGACGACTGGTTCTGGCAGCGCCTGCTGTGGGCGGTGCCGGCCGGGCTGGCGAGCGGTTTCGTGCTCGGCAAACTGGTCGGCCGGCTGGCGATCTACCTGCGCGCGCGGCACGCCGAAACCGGCATCTCGCCCAACGATTTCCTCGCCCTGGCGCTGATCGCGCTGTCCTACGTGATCGCCGAATCCATCGGCGCCTGGGGCTTCCTGGCCACCTTCGCCGCGGGCGTCGGCCTGCGTCACGCGGAGATTTCCTCCAGCGGCTATGCCGCCGAGCCGGCCGAGCACATCACGCGCAAGGTCCTGCCGCGCCTGGCAGGCGAGATCCCGCAGAAGCTCGACGTCGACGGCATGCGCATCGACGAGCCGAAGATCGCCGCCGGCGTGCTGATGAGCGACATCCTCAGCTTCGGCAACCTGCTCGAACGCAGCCTGGAAGTGCTGCTGGTGACCATCCTCGGCGTGGTGCTGACGGCGCACTGGGACTGGCGCGCGGTGCCGCTGGGCCTCGCGCTGTTCGCGGTAATCCGGCCGCTGTCGGTGTGGCTGGTGTTCCCGCGCAGCCTGGTCACCCGGCCGCAGCGGCGCCTGCTCGGCTGGTTCGGCATCCGCGGCATCGGCAGCCTGTACTACCTGTGCTACGCGCTGAACCATCACCTGCAGGAGTCGGCGCGGGTGGACGTCACCGACCTGACGCTGTCGGTGGTCGCGCTGAGCATCCTCGTCCACGGCCTGACCACCCAGCCGTTGCTGAGCCGCTACGAGAAACGCTACGCCGCGCAGATTCCCTGCGCGCAGCCCGACAAGGGCTGACGGCGGACCAGCGCCGCGTCCGTCGGGATTGCGGCGTGCGGGCTTGTCTTCGGCATGCCGCGCCCGCATCTAGCCCTCATACAACGAGGTGAACGACATGTCCCGACTCGCCAATACCCGTATTTCCACCCTCGACCTGGTGCCGATCCGCGACGATGGCAACGCCGCCCAGGCGCTGCGCAATTCGCTGTCGCTGGCGCGCCACGTCGAGAAGCTCGGCTTCACCCGCTTCTGGGTCGCCGAGCACCACAACATGGACGGCATCGCCAGTTCCGCCACCGCCGTGCTGCTCGGCTACCTGGCCGGCGGCACGTCGAGCATCCGCGTCGGTGCCGGCGGGATCATGTTGCCGAACCACGCGCCGCTGGTGATCGCCGAACAGTTCGGCACCCTGGAGGCGCTGTACCCGGGACGCATCGACCTCGGCCTGGGCCGCGCGCCCGGCGCCGACCAGTTCACCGCCCACGCGCTGCGTCGCGACCGCATGGGCAGCGCCGACGATTTCCCGCGCGACGTGGAGGAACTGGAAAGGCTGCTCGGCCCGCGCCAGCCGAACCAGCGCGTGGTGGCGATGCCCGGCGCCGACAGCAACCTGCCGATCTGGCTGCTCGGATCGAGCCTGTTCAGCGCGCAACTGGCGGCCGCCAAGGGCCTGCCCTACGCCTTCGCCTCGCACTTCGCGCCGCGTTACGTGCACGAGGCGATCCGCCTGTACCGGGAGAATTTCCGGCCTTCGGCGGTGCTCGACAAACCCTACGTGATGCTCGGCGTTCCGCTGATCGCCGCGGACGACGACGAGCAGGCCGAATTCCTCGCCACCACCGCATTCCAGCGCATCCTCGCCCTGCTGCGCGGCGAAAGCCTGGTGCTGCGCCCGCCGGTGGAAAGCATGCGCGGTCGCTGGCTGCCGCACGAGCAGGATGCGGTGGGGAATTTCTTCGGCATGGCGGTGATCGGCGGGCCGGAAAAGGTGCGCGCGCGGCTGGAAATCCTCCTCGAACAGACCCAGGCCGACGAGCTGATCTTCACCTGCGACCTCTACGAACACGCCTCGCGGTTGCGCTCCTACGAAATCCTCGGGGAACTGCACGGCGCCTGATATCTCGGTTCGTAGGGTGGGCTTCAGCCCACCGCTATCCGCCCCACCGCCGCCCGCCTGGGTATCGGCGGCGATCATTGGTGGGCTGAAGCCCACCCTACGGTCTGGCGCGGGGCAACCTGCGGCGTGTGTTTCTAACGGAACATCGCCTCCGCGCAAAAAAAACGGCCCGATTCGGGCCGTTTTCGTACCTCGTGCGCGAGGAAATCAGCCTTTGCGATAGACGATTTCCTTGCTGCCAGCTTCACAGCTGCCGACCACCTTGCCATCCGCCGCCGCGCCTTTGTCGACCACCTCGAGGGTGAAGCCCGACGCGCCCTTGGCCTCGATCTTCGCCGCGATTTCCGCCTTCAGTTCCTCACAGGGCTTGCCGGCGGCGAATGCCGAGGAAGCCAGCACGCTCAAGCCCACTGCCATCAGTACTCTTTTCATCTTCGTTCCCTCGTTGGTTTACGACCCTGGTTTCCCCGTCTTCAGCGCCTTAGCTGTGCTCGACACGGAACCCGACTTTGATGGTGACCTGGTAATGCGCGACCGCACCGTTCTCGATGTGGCCACGGGTTTCGACGACTTCGAACCACTCCATCAGCTTGACGCTCTTCGACGCCTCGGCGAGTGCGTTGCTAATGGCATCTTCGATGGTAGTCGTGGATGAGCCAACCAGCTCGACCAGCTTGTAGGTGTGATGATCCGACATGCCTTTCTCCCCTTGGGATGAGTGATTGAAGCGTCGCGGGCTGGCCCGCCTACTTAATCAGGCCGGAGATGCACGGAAAAAGTTCGATGGCATGAACGAGGCGGCGTTTTCCGGCGCGGCGCGCTAGTCGGCGAGTCGCTCGTAGGCGAAGCCGAAGGCCTTGAACTCGCGGTTGAACCAGGTGCCCTTGGACGGCGCGGCGAGCAGCGCCCGATGGACTTCCGGCGGCACCCCGGCGTAGCGATAGCAGGCGCCACTGGCGAACTCGACCTCCAGCTCGGCGCTGTCCTCGCGGTAACCGACGCTGCGCAGGCTGCTCGAGTCCACCGCTTCACGGCGCATGGCTCAGCCGCGGTCCGACTGCTCGTGCTTGAAGCCGGCCGCCTGGATCGTCCACAGCGACTGGAACAGCCCGCCCTGGCGGCGCAGCTCGTCGGGCGGCCCGTCCTCGACGATGACGCCCTTCTGTAGCACGACGATGCGGTCGAAGCTGGCCAGCGTGGACAGCCGGTGGGCCACGGCCACCACGGTGCGGCCCTGCATCAGGTCGGCCAGGGCGGCCTGGATTTCCGCTTCGGAATGGGTGTCCAGGGCCGAGGTCGCCTCGTCGAGGATCAGGATCGGCGAATCCTTGAGGAACGCGCGGGCGATGCCCAGACGTTGGCGCTGTCCGCCGGAGAGCATCACCCCACGCTCGCCCACCAGGGTGTCATAGCCCTGCGGCAGCTCGCGGATGAAGGCGTCGCAGAAGGCATTCTTCGCGGCCATCACCACGTCCTCGTCGGTGGCGTCCGGACGGCCGTAGCGGATGTTCTCGCGGATCGTCCGGTTGAACAGCGCGGCTTCCTGGGGGACTACCGCCAGACGCTCGCGCAGGCTGTCCTGGCTGACTTCGCTGATGTCCTGGCCGTCGATCATCACCCGCCCGGCCTGCGGGTCGTCGAGGCGCTGGATCAGGCTGATCAGGGTCGACTTGCCGGCGCCCGAGGAGCCGACGATGCCGACCTTCTGCCCCGCCGGGATGCTCAGCTCGAAATGCTCGAACACGCGACGACCGTCGGGGTAGCGGAAGGTCACGTCGCGGAACTCGATCTGCCCCTGCGACAGCGCCAGGTTGGCTTCCGGGTCGTCCAGCGCGTGCGGCTGCACGATGATCTTCAGGGTGTCGGCGATGGCGCCGAGCTGCTGCGTGGTGTCGACCAGCGCCAGCGCCAGCTCGCGCGAGCCGTGCAGGATGCGGAAGGTCAGCGTGCTGACCATCACCACGTCGCCGGCGCTGATGTTGCCGGTGCGCCACAGGCTGATCGCCCAGATCAGCATGCCGCCGGCCATCACCGACAGGCAGATGTCGTGGATCACCCGGGCCTTTTCCAGGTACATCCAGCTGCGCCGGTGCGCCAGCGCCTCGACGCCGATCTCCTCGGCCAGGCGGCGGCTTTCGCGTTCGCGGGCGGAGAACGCCTTGATCGTCCAAACGTTGCTGACCACGTCCACCAGCTCGCCGCCGACCCGTGCGGCCTGGGCGGCGAAGCGCTGGTGCTTGGAGCGGCCGAGGATGCCGAACCCGGTGATCAGCGCCGCCACCAGCAGCACGAAGCCGATCAGCGTCACCGCCATGCGCACGTCGACGGTCAGCAGCACCAGCACCGCGCCGGCGAAATCCACGCAGGGCGGCATGATGCGCCAGGCCAGCCCGCCGAAGATGGAGCCCGCCGCGGTGCCGGTGGCGGTGATGCGGTTGCCCAGCGCGCCGGCGAAGTGTTCGCTGAAGTAGCGCATCGGGTGGCCGGTGAGGTAGCGGAACAGGTCGACGCGCACGTCGACGCAACTCGACACCACGGTGCGGCAGCCGAGCCAGCCGCCGGCGCGCCAGAACGCGTTCTCCAGCACGATCAGGCCGATGAACACCGCGAGAGGCGGCCATACCGCGGCGTTGACGCGGTCGTCGGTGGCCATCGCGTCCACCAGCAGCTTCATCCCGTACTGCACCGCCACGCCGCAGCCAGAAGCGCCGACGATGAGCAGGAACATGCCGCCGAAGTGCCAGGGCCGCTGACGCACGTAATGCATCAGGAAGGCCACCGGACGACTCGGCAGTACCGGCGTCGCCAGACGCGGGCTGGGGACGGTCATGGGCGCTGCACTCCAAAAAAGGCTACTGGCGTTCGACGGGCCAGGCCTGCTCCGGTTCAACCCGAATTCGCCGCCAGGGCGCGATGTCGGTTACCCGGCGCCTGATTTGCCGCGACGGGAGAGTGTCGGGTACGCAGGTCGCTCCAGCGGCTCATCCATCCTCCACCGGGTGGCATCGGCCCATCGTCAGCCGAAAGGCATCGTGGCGCGCGCCCTGCACTCGGGAATTCCCAATCACCCCGCCGCACCCGTAGAATTGCGACACGTTCTTATTTGAGATCTTTTCCAGGAGGCGGGATGTCCACGGCATTTCCCGAACCGGCGTCCCATGCGCAGCTCGGTGCGCTCTATCAGGACCACCATGGCTGGCTGCAAGGCTGGTTGCGGCGGCGGCTGGGCGATCGCGAGCGGGCGGCGGATATCGCCCAGGACACCTTCCTGCGCCTGCTGGTGACGCGGCGCCTGCCCGGCGTCGGCGAGGGCCGCAGCTACCTGGCGCAGATCGCGCGCAACCTGGTCATCGACCAGTGGCGGCGCCAGCGCATCGAACAGGCCTACTTGGAAAGCCTGGCAGCGCTGCCGGAGCCCGAAACACCCTGTCTGGAAACCCGCGCCATCGTCATCGAGACCCTGCTGCGCATCGACACCATGCTCGACGGCATGCCGCCCAGGGTTCGCGAGGCCTTCCTGCTCTCGCAGTTCGAGGGGCTGACCTATCCGCAGATCGCCGAGCGCCTGCAGGTCAGCGTCAGCTCGGTGCAGAAGTACATGATCCGCGCGATCCAGGCCTGCTATCAGGTGCTCTACGCCGAATGAAACCCGCCACCGATCCTCCCATCGCCCCCGCCATCGTCGAGCAGGCCAGCCACTGGCTGATGGTGCATTGGGGCGGCGAACTGGATGGCGCCACGCAGCGCCGTTTCGCCGCCTGGCAGGCCGCCGACCCCGAACACCAGCGCGCCTGGCAGCGCCTGCAGCGGCTACAGGGCACCCTGGCCGGCGTGCCCGCAGAGATGGCCTGCACGGTGCTGCGCGAGATGCCCGACGCGCGGCGCCGGCAAACCCTGAAGCTGCTCGGCGTGCTGCTGGTGGCCGGCGGCAGCGGCTATTTCGCCCAGGCGCAGCTGCCGTGGCGCGAGACGCTGGCCGATCTGCGCAGCGGAACCGGCGAACGCCTGCATCGCGAGCTCTCCGACGGCAGCCGCCTGGACCTGAACAGCGGCAGCGCGGTGGACATCCTGTTCAGCGCGCGCGAGCGACGCATCCGCCTGCTGGCCGGCGAGATCCTCCTCAGCAGCGGCCACGAGGCCATCGCGCCGTATCGCCCGCTGATCGTGGAAACCCCCAGCGGCGACGTGCAGGCGCTGGGCACGCGCTTCTCGGTGCAGGAAGTCGGCGGCGGCACGCGCGTCGGCCTCTACCAGGGCGAACTGGAAATCCGCCCACGCCACGCGGCGGCGCTACGCCTGCAGGCTGGCCAGGCGCTGTGGTTCAGCGCCGACGGAGCGGGCGCGGTGCAAGCCGCGGACCGCAACGCCATCGCCTGGAGCGAAGGCCGGCTGGTTGCCGAACGGATGCCGCTGGGCCGGTTCATCGCCGAACTCTCGCGTCACCGCCCCGGCGTGCTGCGCTGCGATCCGCAGGTGGCCGATCTGCCGCTGACCGGCGTGTTCCCCCTGGCCGACACCGAGCGCGTGCTCGCTGCGCTGCAACGGTCCCTGCCCGTGGAGGTGCACAGCCTGACGCGCTACTGGGTCACCGTCCGCGCCCGCGCCTGAGACGGACGACGGAGGTTGGCGCGGCGGCCAGCCACAAAAATCGTCCCGCCGATTGACGCTTTTCCCGGCTCGTTCGGGATACCTCTTGAATTCAATCAAGAAGCATTCTCAAGAGGATCAATAGGAATGCCGCACCGGCCCTTACAACGCTCGCAACTGAGCCGTTCGATCACCCCTGCCCTGTTCGCCAGCCTGCTGGCCGCCACCCCGCTGCTGTCATCGCCGAGCGCCCTGGCGCAATCCGCCGCCAGCGAACAGGCGCGCGGCTACGCCATTCCGGCCGGCAATCTGGACCAGGCGCTCAACCGCTTCGCCAGCGAAGCCGGCATCCTGCTCTCGGTGGACTCGCGCCTGACCGCCGGCAAGAGCAGCCCGGGACTCAGCGGCAGCTACACGGTGAACGACGGCCTCGCCCATTTGCTAGCCGGCACCGGCCTGCGGGCGACCCGCGCGCAGGGCAATTACGCGCTGGAGCTGGCGCCCGAAAGGAGCAGCGCGCTGGAGTTGGACGGGATCAACGTCAGCAGCAGCGGTCTCTCCGACACCACCGAAGGCAGCGGCTCCTACACCACCGGGCAGATGCAGACGGCGACCAAGCTGCCGCTGTCGCTGCGCGAGACGCCGCAATCGGTGACGGTGATCACCCGCCAGCGGATGGACGACGAAGGCATGACCACCATCGAAGACGCGGTGCGCAGCACGCCGGGACTGTTCGTCGACAACTCCGGCGGCGTCGCCAGGACGTCCTTCACGTCGCGTGGCTTCGCCGTCAGCACCCTCATGTACGACGGCTTCCCGACCAGTGTCCTGACCTACATGCCCAACGCGACGGCGAACCTCGCGATGTACGACAGGGTCGAGGTCGTGCGCGGAGCGACCGGCCTCACGCAGGGCGCGGGCAATCCCTCCGCAGCGATCAACCTGGTCTACAAGCGCCCCACCCCGGTGTTCCAGGGCACTGTCAGCGCCAGCGCCGGCAGTTGGGACGATTACGGCATCACCGCCGATGTCGGCGGACCGCTGAACGACGCCGGTACCCTGCGGGGACGCGTGGTCACCACCTATCAGGATGCCCAGAACTTCCGTGATGCCGTGGAGGAGGACCACAACCTGTTCTATGCCACGGGCGAGGCGGACCTGAGCGCGAACACCACGCTGACCCTGCGCGCCTATCGGCAGAAGAATCACACCAACTTCTTCTGGGGCGGCCTGCCCCTGGCCGCCGACGGCGGCCACCTGGACGTCCCGCGCGACACCTTCCTCGGTAACGACTGGGAGTACCTGGACGACCGCACCGTCGGCGTGTCCGGCAACCTAGAACACCGCTTCGACAACGGCTGGACGCTGCGCGTGGCGGCCCTGCATGCGGATACGGACGACGACGCGCTGGCCAGCTCGATCTGGAACTCGCGGCGCTATCTGTGGGCGCAGACCATGGAGCAGGAAGAAAACGGTCTGGACGTGTTCGCCAGCGGACCCTTCCAACTGCTGGGGCGCGAGCACGAACTGGTGGTGGGCGCCAGCAAGCGCCGCCTCGAATACACCCTTGGCGACTTCGGCGGCGGTTACCTGCCGGGCACTGTCGACCCCTACAACTGGAATCCCCGCGGCAACCCGAAACCAGCGCTGGCCGTCAGCTCGGCCTCCAGTACCGATGTCACCACCCAGGACAGCACCTACGTGACCACGCGCCTGAGCCTGGCCGACCCGCTCAAACTGATCCTCGGCGGTCGCCTGGACTGGTACGACTACGACGAAGACGATGGCGACGCCGGCGACTACAAGGTGGTGCGCAATGTCACCCGGTATGCCGGGCTGATCTACGAACTGGACCAGCACCACTCCGTGTACGCCAGCTACACGGATATCTTCCAGCCACAGACCGCCAAGGGCATAAACCGGCAGGTGATCGAGCCCATCGTGGGCGAAAACTACGAGATCGGCCTGAAGGGCGAGTATTTCGACGGCGCCCTGAATGCCAGCATCGCGCTGTTCCAGATCGACCAGACCAACCGCGCGGTCGCCCTGGACGACCAGTCGGGATGCCCCACCTACCCCTCGGAATCCTGCTCCGAGGCCTCCGGTCTGGTGCGCAGCAAAGGCATCGAACTCGAAGTGCAAGGAGCGCTCACGCCCAACTGGCAGATGGGCGCCGGCTACACCTTCGTCGATGCCACGTACAAGAAGGATGCCGACCCGACGGTGGAAGGCACGCGCTTCGACACCTATTCGCCCAAGCAGATGTTCAAGCTGTCGACCCTGTACACCTTGCCCGGCGAACTCAACCGCTGGCGCGTCGGTGGCAACGTCTACCAGCAAAGTCGCATCTACAACGAGGCCAAGACCAACGAACAGCGCGCCTATGCCATCGCGGATCTGGTGCTGGGCTACCAGGCCACCCGCCAGCTCGACCTGCAGCTGAACGTCAACAACCTGTTCGACAAGACTTACTACCGCAGCATCGCCACCAGCACCTGGGGCCCGTACGACATCTACGGCGACCCACGAAACTTCAAGCTGACGGCCAGGTACTCGTTCTGAACGCGAAAACGCTCGCCGGATCGGGCCGTTGCACCTCGTAGGGTGCGCTATGCGCACCTTCCGTAGCCCAGGGCGCGCGCGGGTTGCACCCGCCCTACAGGAAACGCACGTCGTAGGGTGGGCTTCAGCCCACCATTGCCAACCCGACTTGGTGGGCTGAAGCCCACCCTACGTTGCCCCCTACAACTCCCCGCGCAACCATTCCGCGAGGCGCTCCGCGCGGCGGTCGTTGCGCCGGGTGGGCACCCAGAGCGCCAACCGCGCTGGCGTTTCGACGAAGCCCCAGGGCGCGGCCAGGCGCCCGGCGGCGAGGTCGTCGGCCACCAGTTGCTGCGGCGCGATGGCTACGCCGAGGCCGGCCACTGCCGCTTCCAGCAGGTAATAGAGATGCTCGAAACCCTGCCCCAGGCGCAATGACTGCTCGTCCAGCCCCTGCGCGCGCGCCCATTCCGGCCAGGCCTGCGGACGCGAGGCCGTGTGCAGCAACGCCTCATCCAGCAAACGCGCCGGAGCAGCCGCCTGCAGGTCGGCGAAGCGCGCATAGCGCGGGCTGAGCACCGGTCCGATGCATTCGCGCGCCAGCTCGTGCACCTGCATGTCCGCCGGCCAGGGTGGCTCGGCGAACAACAGGGTGGCGTCGACGTTGGGGCTGCGCGGGTCCAGCTCGCCCTGGCTGGTGGACAACTGCAGGCGCAGCTCCGGTAGCTCGCGGTTGAGCCGGTCGAGACGCGGAATGAACCAGCGCACCAGCAGGCTGCCCGGACAGCCGAGCACGAACGGCCGGTCCACCGCCGCCTGCCGCAGTTCGGCGCAGACGCCGCGCAGGCGCTCGAAGGCGTCGGAGGCGGCATCGCGCAGACGAACGCCCGCTTCGGTGAGTTTTACGCCGCGCCCTTCACGCACGAACAGCACCAGCTCCAGGTGCTCCTCGAGCGCGCGGATCTGCCGGCTGACCGCCCCATGGGTGACGTGCAGCTCTTCCGCCGCCTGGCTTACGCTCTCCAGGCGGGCGGCCGCCTCGAAGGCGCGCAGGGCATTCAGCGGAGGAAGGTCGCGGCTCATATTCGTGAGTTTTCCTGACAGGTTGAGGCGATCTTATCGCTTTTCATCCTGGCCCACATCGGTAGCATGTGCGTCATCCTCTCCCCCAGCTCCTTTCTCGCAAGCGAGAGAGGGCAGCCAAACAGGAGCTCCCCCATGACCTCATTCCGCAACGGCCCCGATGCCAAAGGCCTGTTCGGTTCGTTCGGCGGGCAGTACGTCGCCGAGACGCTGATGCCGCTGATCCACGACCTCGCCGCCGAATACGAGAAGGCCAAGCAGGACCCGGCCTTCGCCAAGGAGCTGGCCTACTTCCAGCGCGACTACGTGGGCCGGCCGAGCCCGCTGTATTTCGCCGAACGCCTGACCGAGCACTGCGGCGGCGCGAAGATCTACCTCAAGCGCGAGGAGCTGAACCACACCGGCGCGCACAAGATCAACAACTGCATCGGGCAGATCCTCCTGGCCCGGCGCATGGGCAAGAAACGCATCATCGCCGAGACCGGCGCCGGCATGCACGGCGTGGCCACCGCCACCGTGGCCGCGCGTTTCGGCCTGCAGTGCGTGATCTACATGGGCACCACCGACATCGATCGGCAGCAGGCCAACGTGTTCCGCATGAAGCTGCTGGGCGCCGAGGTGATCCCGGTCACCGCCGGCACCGGCACGCTGAAGGACGCGATGAACGAAGCCCTGCGCGACTGGGTGACCAACGTCGACTCCACCTTCTACCTGATCGGCACCGTGGCCGGCCCGCACCCGTACCCGGCGATGGTCCGCGACTTCCAGGCGGTGATCGGCAGCGAAACCCGTGACCAGATGCAGGCCCAGGAAGGCCGCCTGCCGGACTCGCTGGTCGCCTGCATCGGCGGCGGTTCCAACGCCATGGGCCTGTTCCATCCGTTCCTCGACGACCAATCGGTGCAGATCATCGGCGTCGAAGCCGCCGGCCACGGCATCGCGACCGGCCAGCACGCGGCCAGCCTGAACGGCGGCGTGCCCGGCGTGCTGCACGGCAACCGCACCTTCCTGCTGCAGAACGACGACGGCCAGATCATCGACGCGCACTCGATTTCCGCCGGCCTCGACTACCCCGGCATCGGCCCCGAGCACGCCTGGCTGCACGACATCGGGCGCGTCGAGTACACCTCGATCACCGACAAGGAAGCGCTCGCCGCCTTCCACAAATGCTGCCGCCTGGAAGGCATCATCCCGGCCCTGGAAAGCGCCCACGCGCTGGCCGAAGTGTTCAAGCGCGCCCCTGGCCTGCCGAAGGATCACTTGATGGTGGTCAACCTCTCCGGCCGCGGCGACAAGGACATGCAAACCGTCATGCACCACTACGACGAACAGGAAGAACATATATGAGCCGCCTGCAGACGCGCTTCGCCGAGCTGAAGCAACAGAACCGCGCCGCCCTGGTCACCTTCGTCACCGCCGGCGACCCGGACTACGCCACCTCGCTGGCGATCCTCAAGGGCCTGCCCAAGGCCGGCGCCGACGTGATCGAGCTGGGCATGCCCTTCACCGACCCGATGGCCGACGGCCCGGCGATCCAGCTGGCCAACATCCGCGCCCTGGCGGCGAAGCAGGACCTGGCGAAGACGCTGCAGATGGTCCGCGAATTCCGCGTCGAGGACTCGACCACGCCGCTGGTGCTGATGGGCTACTTCAACCCGATCCACAAGATGGGTGTCGAGCGCTTCATCGGCGAGGCGCTGGAAGCCGGCGTCGACGGCCTGATCGTCGTCGACCTGCCGCCGGAACATAACGAAGACCTCTGCGATCCGGCGCAGGCCGCGGGCATCGACTTCATCCGCCTGACCACCCCGACCACCGACGACAAGCGCCTGCCGACCGTGCTCAACGGCAGCTCCGGGTTCGTCTACTACGTCTCGGTGGCCGGCGTCACCGGTGCCGGCTCGGCGACCCTGGAACACGTCGAGCAGGCCGTCGCCCGCCTGCGCCGCCACACCGACCTGCCGATCGCCATCGGCTTCGGCATCCGCACCCCGGACCACGCGGCGACCATCGCGCGCCTGGCCGACGGCGTGGTGGTCGGCTCCGCGTTGATCGACCGGATCGCCCAGGCGGAAACCCCGCAGCAGGCAGTGGACGGCGTGCTCGGCCTCTGCGCGGAGCTGGCGCAAGGCGTGCGCGGCGCGCGCGGGTAAGCTGGGGCTGGAGCTGGGACTGGTGGGCTGAAGCCCACCCTACCTTCACCGAACCCCGTAGGGTGGGCTTCAGCCCACCGCGCCACACCGAACGTCGCCAGGCAAAGGATTGCCGCATGCCCAATTACCGTCGCGAACGGATGCCCGGCGGCACCTATTTCTTCACCGTCACCCTCGCCGATCGCCGCTCCACCCTGCTGGTCGACGCCATCCACGACCTGCGCCAGGCCTACGCCACCGCGATGAAGCGAACGCCGTTCGACACCCCGGCCATCTGCATCCTCCCCGATCACCTGCACGCACTCTGGACGTTGCCGCCGCACGATCACGCCTACTCGCCGCGCTGGAGCCTGATCAAGGCCGGCTTCTCGATGCGCTTACCGGCGGCGGAGAAGCTAGCCGCCAGCAAGCAGCGCGAACGCGAGAAAGGGCTCTGGCAACGAAGGTTCTGGGAGCACCGCATTCGCGATGAGGAAGACCTCGCGCGGCACATCGACTACATCCACTGCAACCCGGTCAGACATGGCCTGGTGAAGCGCGTCGGGGATTGGCCGCATTCGAGTTTTCATCGGTATGTGAAGCACGGAATGTTGCCGGCGGATTGGGGCGGCGGTGCGGGGATCGAGGGGGTGTTTGGGGAGTGACCCGTTGCGGAGTGCGGGCAGGAGACTCATGCGGGCGTTGGGGATGGTGGGCTGAAGCCCACCCTACCCTCACCGAACCCGTAGGATGAGCATCAGCCCACGCGACCCTCACCGAACCCGTAGGGTGGGCTTCAGCCCACCAAACGATCACCAGACCATCCACACGACCGCCGCTGTCCAAGATCAGCCCTTCGTCGGCAACAGCTGCATCAGGTTGGTGGTGAAGAAGGCGGCGTTCTTTTTCAGGCTGAACAGCTTGGGGTCGGCCAGCCAGGTCTGGGTGATGCCCATCAGCGCGCTGTAGAGCAGCGCCGCGCAGTCCTCCGCCGGTTGCTCGCCGCCCAGTTCGCCGCGCTCGCGGGCGAGGCTGATGTGGCTGGCCAGGCAGTGCACGATGGCGCGCGTCAGCTTGCGCTCGCGGCGCATGGTGCCGGCGACTTCGGACGTCAGCTCGGTCTTGTTCAGCAGGATCTCGAAGGACTGGCGGTGCCAGCGGTTCTCGATCAACAGGCTGAACCAGTGGGCGATCAGGTAGCGGATGGCTTCCAGCGGCGTGTCGGCCAACGCCGTACTCTGCGCCACCAGGTGCTCCAGCGGCTCCTGGGAATAGTGCAGGACGGCCTCGTAGAGTTCGTCCTTGTTCTTGAAATGCCAGTAGATGGGGCCGCGGCTGAAGCCGGCGGCGTCGGCGATCATCGCCAGGGTGGTGCGCGAGTAGCCGGTCTTGCTGAACTGTTCGAGCGCCGCCTCGATGACTTTCAGGCGGGTTTTCTCGGCGTCTTCTTTGGTGCGGCGCATAGCGGATTCGTAGGTAATGGAAGGCCCCGGGAAGGGGCCTCCTTGGTCCAGGCGTCAGGCCGTCCAACCCCCCATGCGGGAGGCGGATGCGCCCTCGGAACCGGTCAACAGTCTGGCGCGCCGGAGGCCGGTGCGCAGGTCGCAGACAGGTTCTCAGAGTTTGCCATCGGCAGCCATCTGCATGTAGGTCGTGTCGAAACGCAGCTTGGTGTTGCCGGCATCGCCGAGCAGCTTGCCGTTGGGCATGCTGATGCCGATGAAGTCGACGCTGGAGGCGCCTTCGCCCAGCAGGCCGTGGTCGAAGGAGAAGTGTCGGACGCTGTCCATCGCCTTGTAGGCCTCTTCGCTTTCGATGAAGCTCAGCGAGTCGGTCGGTTTCCAGAACATCTTCATGCCCTTGAGCTGCGACTCGTAGCCGGCCTGGTCGGTGCCCGAGGCCTTGCCGAGGAACGCGCGGGCGTCGGCGCCTTCCTTGGTGTCGCTGGCGATGATGCCCATCACTTCGTACCAGGCACCGACCACGGCCTTGCCGAAGGCCGGGTTGTCCGCCAGGGTCTTGCTGTTCACCAGGGTCAAGTCCTTGATGTGGCCGGGGATCTTGCTCGAATCGAAGACCAGCTTGGCGCCGGGGGTTTTCTCGACTTCATCGAGCAGCGGGTTCCAGGTCACCACGTTGCGCACGTCCTTGCTGGCGAAGGCGCCGACGATGTCCGCATCCGAGGTGTTGACCACCTGCACGTCGCGCTCGCTCAGGCCGACGCTTTCCAGCGCATGGGCCAGCAGGTAATGCGAGACCGACAGTTCGACCAGGTTGACCTTCTGCCCCTTGATGCTCTTCAGGTCGCCGTCCTTCATGACCATGCCATCGTTGCCGTTGGAGTAGTCGCCGACGATCAGCGCAGTGCTGTCGACGCCACCGGCGGCGGGAATCGACAGGGCATCCATGCTGGTCAGCACCACGGCGTCGAACTGGCCGGCGGTGAACTGGTTGATCGATTCAACGTAGTCGTTGATCTGGGTGATCTTCACCTCGATCCCGTACTTGTCCGCCCATTTCTTCATGATCCCGGACTCTTCCGCGTACTTCCACGGCATCCAGCCGGCGTAGATGGTCCAGGCCAGGTTGAACTGTTGCTTCTGTTCGGCGTGCGCGGCCATCGGCAGCAGGCTGGCGCAGGCCAGGCCGGTGGCGCAGAGCAGGGTTTTCAGTGTCTTGAACGACATGTGCAGCTCCTTGTTCGGTCGAAGAATGGTCAGAAGAATTTCAGATAACGCTGGATTTCCCAGTCGGATACGTGGGTGTGATAGGCATTCCATTCGTCACGCTTGAAGTCGACGAAGGCTTGGAAAAGGCTGTCGCCGAAGACTTCACGGCTCAGCGGGTCCTTCTCGAAGGCATCGATGGCCTCGCTCAAGGTCCGCGGCAGGCACTCGATGTTCATCTCGGCGACCTGCTTCTCGGTGTAGTTGTACATGTTTTCGCGGTGCGGCAAACCCGGCTCGAGCTGTTCGCGTACACCCTCCAGGCCGGCGGCGAGGATCATCGCAGCGCCCAGGTACGGATTGCAGGAGATGTCCGCGGCGCGGCACTCGACGCGGCCGCCCTGCGACGGGATGCGCAACATGTTGGTGCGGTTGTTGTTGCCGTAGCAGACGAACACCGGCGCCCAGGTGGAGCCGGACATGCTGCCCTTGCGCACCAGGCGCTTGTAGCTGTTCACGGTCGGCGCGATCACCGCGCAGATGGCCTGGGCATGCTTGAGCACGCCGGCGATGAAGTGGTAGCCGAGCTTGCTCACGCCGCAGTCGTGCAGGTCGTCGCCGTCGGGCTCGAACAGGTTGCGCCCGGTCTCGCGGTCAGCCAGCGACATGTTGTAGTGCGCGCCGCTGCCGGTGCGCTTGGCCGAGGGCTTGGGCATGAAGCTGGCGAAGGCGCCATGCTTGCGCGCGATCTCGTTGGCGAGCATGCGGAAGAACACGAAACGATCGGCCATGGTCATGGCGTCGGCGTACTTGAAGTCGGTCTCGAACTGGCCGTTGGCGTCTTCGTGGTCGAAGGAGTAGACGTCCATGCCGATCTCGTTCAGCGCCTCCACCAGCTCGCCGATGATGTGCATGTTGTCCATCAGCCCGCGCGGGTCGTAGCAGGGTTTGGCCAGGTCGTCGCGCACGCTGATCGGCTCGAAGCCGCCGTCGGCGCTGTCCTTGTAGATGAAGAATTCGGTCTCGATGCCCAGGTTGAAGGTGTAACCCATGGCCGCGGCGGCATCGGTCTGGCGCTTCAGCGCGCCGCGCGAGCAGGCGGCGAACGGTTTGCCGTCCAGGTACAGGTCGCTGGCGAACCAGGCGAGGTCCTTGTTCCAAGCGCACTGGATGGCGCTGGCCGGGTCGGGCATGGCCGCCACTTCATTGTCGCTGATGTCCTGCGGCACGCCATCCAGCGCGGCGCCGGTGTACAGCTCGGAGCCGCCGAGCATCTGCCCGAGATGGGACAGCGGCACGAACTTGCCCTTGATCACGCCGTGAATGTCCACGTAGCTGGCCATGGCGTACTTCACGCCTTTGGCTTGCAGGCTGTTCTTCAGGTTTTCCGCTTCGGGATGACGACTCATTGCAGTGCTCCAACAGGAAAAGGGTTCAGCGCCCAGCGGGCGGTGGCACGATTCCTTCATTCAACATACATGCCATCGTGTATATATAACGGCGATAGCGGAGGTCCGCGAGCACCTCGCCCAGCCGCCGATTCGCCACGGGAGCGAACTGCAATTGACTGATATGAAAAGAGAAAAGCTCTTCTTCGAGCTGGGTGAACTGGCTCTGGAAAGCGGTGCAGCGTTGCGTCAGGCGCGTCTTTGCTACCAGGTCGTTGGCCAGCCGAACGCCACGCGCGACAACATCGTGCTGATTCCCAGCTACTACGGCGGCTCACATTGGGGCAGCCTGCCCCTGCTTGGCGCAGGCAGCCCGTTGAGCGGCGGCGACTACTGCGTGGTGCTGACCAACCTGCTCGGCTCGGGCTGGTCGACGTCGCCGAGCAATGCCGCCGAGGGCCAGCGCGGCGCCGACTTTCCGCGCGTGTCGCTGGACGACAACGTCGAGGCGCAGCGGCGCCTGCTCGATGCGCTGTTCGGCGACTGGCAGCTGGCGCTGGTGTGCGGCTGGTCGATGGGCGGCATGCAGGCCTTCGCCTGGGCCATGCGCCATCCGGAAAAGGTCGAACGCATCCTGCCGTTCTGCGCCACCGCGCGCTGCTGGCCGCACAACCGGGTGTTCCTCGACGGCGTGGCAGCCGCGTTGCGCGCCGACGCCGCCTGGCAGGAGGGTCGCTACGAGGCGCCGCCGGAACGCGGCTTGCGCGCCTTCGGCCGGGTCTATGCCGGCTGGGCCTATTCGCAGGCTTTCTATAGAGAGGCGCTGTATCGCCAACTGGGCTTCGCCGACGTCGAGGCGCTACTGGCGTTCTGGGAAAAGGATCACCTGGAACAGGACGCCAATGACCTGCTCTGCGTGCTCGACAGCTGGCAAAGCAGCCAGCCCTCGGAGCCTGCGCTGGCGGCCATCCGCTCCCGCGCGATCATCATGCCGAGCAGCAGCGACCTGTACTTCACCGTGACCGATGCGCGGCACGAGGCCAGCCTGATCCCCGCCGCCGAGCTGCGCGTGCTGGAATCGGACTGGGGACATTGCGCCGGCGGGCCGGGCCGCGAGGCGCAGGCGATGCGGCAGGTGTTCGCCGCGATGGACGAGTTGCTGCGCCGTTGAACAGGAGGGCCGGGGCTCGACGCCCCGGCAGGACCGCTACTTCGAGGCCTGCATCTTCGCCGCAGGCTGCGCGGCCTTCTCCCGCGCGGCGAGGTTCTTCTGCTGCTTGTAGCTCTTCGCCGCCAGCGGAATCGCGGTGACCTTGCCCGTTTCCAGCCAGTTGCGCAGGCGGGTGGCGTCGGCCATGTGGGTGTACTTGCCGAACGCATCGAGCACCACGAAGGCCACCGGCTTGCCGGCCATGGTGGTGCGCATCACCAGGCAATGCCCGGCCTCGTCGGTGAAGCCGGTCTTGGTCAGCTGGATGTTCCAGTTGGCCTTGTAGATCAGGTGGTTGGTGTTGCGGAAACCCAGGGTGTAGTTGGGTTTGCGGAACGCCACGGTGCGCTCCTTGGTGGTGCTCATCTCGCCGAGCAGCGGATACTGGCGGCTGGCCTTGAGCAGCAGCACCAGGTCACGGGCGGTGGAGACGTTGTCCAGCGACAGCCCGGTGGGCTCGACGTAACGCGTGTGGCTCATGCCCAGCGCGCGCGCCTTGGCGTTCATCGCCGCGATGAAGGCCTTCTGCCCGCCCGGATAGTGGTGCGCCAGGCTGGCGGCGGCACGGTTTTCCGAGGACATCAGCGCCAGCTGCAGCATCTCGCGGCGGCTGATTTCGCTGCCGACGCGCACGCGGGAGAACACACCCTTCATTTCCCTGGTGTCGGCGATGTCGATCGGCAGCACCTCGTCCAGCGGCAGCTTGGCGTCGAGGGTGACCATCGCCGTCATCAGCTTGGTCACCGAGGCGATCGGCACGACCACGTCCGGGTTGCTGGAATAGAGCACCTTGTCGCTGTTCAGATCGACCAGCAGGGCGCTGCCGGAGGCGAGCTCCTGCACCGGCGGGAGAGCCGCAGCGCCTTTGTCGGCCGCATGGAGGGAAGCACTGAGAGCGCTGCCGCAAAGCAGCAGGAGCAACGGGCGAAATATCTTCACGGGGCACGTCATGGGCAGGTGGACTGAGGCCTGGCGGGAGCCTGGCCGCGGCAGTATAAGAAAATTTCGGCGCGGCGCGAGGGGCTTTCGGCACGGCGCCCTACCCACCTCGCCGCCAGCGAAGCGGCGATCGCCGGCAAAACGCAGTGCACCTCTGCGCGAAGCGGCGGTCCAACGCAGCACATTCCCCTGAAGGAGCATTCGCCATGAGCCTCTTTTCCCGCACTCCGACCACCAAAGAGCAGATCCAGGACGAAATCGACAACCTGATGAACGCCCTGCACGACCTGCAACAGAGCGCCAGCCGCGACTCGCGTCGCAGCATCCACGACCTCAGCGACCGTGCCGAGCGCCTGTGGAACATCTCGCGCGAAACCTTCGGCGACACCTACGGCGACCTCTCGCGCAAGACCCTCAAGGCCAGCCGAGCCGCCGGCGAATGTGCACGCCAGCATCCGCTGTCCACCGCGCTGGTGGGCGTTGGCGCCCTGGCCCTGATCGGCTGGCTGATCTCGCGCCGCTGACGCCATGCGCAACGCCGAAACGCCGGTCCTGAAGTTCGCCCTGTACGGCGCGCACTCGAGCCTCGGCAGCGCGTTGCTGAGCGAACTGCTGAGCCGCCAGCATGAGACGGTGGCGGTGGTCGGCGACCTCAATGCCGTCGACGTGCACCCTGGCCTGCGCGCCAAGCTGGGCGATCTCTACGATGCCGCGAGCGTCGGCGAAAGCGTCGCCGGGATGGACGCGGTGATCGTGTTCGCCAGTGCACCGCGCCTGCCCGTGGGGGCCGACGATCTGCCGCCGGGCCGGCAGGGCGACCTGCCGGATGCGCTGCGCGCGCTGGACGCCGGCATGCCAAAAGCGAAGGTGCAGCGGCTTTTGCTGATCGTCGACCCCGCCTGGCTGGACGACGCCTGCAGCGCGCTGCTGCTGGACGGCACGCTGGACTGGACGCTGGTGGCCGCGCCGGAAATCACCGGCGACTTCGTCCTCGACGACTTTCGCCGCGCGGATGAGAACGACGGCAATGCCCCGCTGCAGTCGCTGCGCCGAATCGCCGCGGGCCTGGTGGACGAACTGGAAAATCCGCAGCATCGCCGCGAGATGATGAACTTCGTGCTCTGAGCCGGCGCTCTGCGCAGCGCCATACCGCCCGTCCAATCACGCCCCCCACGCCAGGGAGCGACCCGCAGGCCGCTCCGGCGTCTCCTGCCTCAGCTCTCCAGCGTGGCGCTCAGGCTGATCTTCGCATTCAGCACTTTCGATACCGGGCAGCCTTCCTTCGCCTTGTTGGCGATTTCCTGGAAGGTGGCATCGTCGGTGCCCGGGATGCGCGCCTTCAGGGTCAGCGCGATGGCGGTGATCTCGAAGCCCTCGCCGACCTTGTCCAGAGTCACTTCAGCGGTGGTGTCGATCCGCTCGGGCGTCAGTCCCGACTGACCGAGCATCATCGACAGCGCCATCGAGAAACAGCCCGCGTGCGCGGCGCCGATCAACTCTTCGGGGTTGGTCCCCGGCGCGCCTTCGAAGCGGGTGTTGAAGCCGTACGGGTTTTCCTTCAGCGCGCCGCTCTGGGTGCTGATGGTGCCTTTGCCTTCCTTGAGGTTGCCCTGCCAGACGGCGGATGCGGTCTTCTTCATGACGAATACTCCGATGGATTGAGTCTTCATCAGAGGCGGTGGGCGGGAAACAGTTCGTTCGAGCGCCCCGATCGGCCCCGGGCGAAGCGAGACAACGATGCCTTGTGGATACGGCGGACTGAAGCGGACCGCCACCCAGCCGCGATCTCGTAGGGTGGGCTTCAGCCCACCAGGGCCGCGACCGTTCCCGTAGGGGCCTCAGCCCACCAAGTTCACCGTCAGCCCCACCGCCTCAGGGCAGCTTCAGCCCGCCGGCCTGCTGGTGCAGCGCGCGCAGGTGCTCGCCGACCTGCTTCAGGTTCGCCTCGCTGTCCTCCAGTTCGCGCCGCCGCTCAGGCAGCAGGAGCTCGCGCAGGTCCTTGTCGAGGTCGTCGCTGAGGTTGCGCAGGGTCTGCTGGCGATCGGCGGTCTGTTGTTCCAGGCGCGCCCACTCGCTCGGCTGCGGCAGGCCATAACCGCCCTCGAGCAGCTCGGCGGGACGACTGAGGAATCCGCTGTTGAGCAGCATCCGGCCGATGGTATCGCCGGCCTTGTTCAGCGTCGGGTCGCTGGCCGCATCGGCGCCCATGTAGCGTTGCTTGAGCTCATCCTGGGCCAGCAGCAGCTGCTGGCGGAACGCGGCCTGCTCGAGCAACAGCAGCGCGGCGCTGGCCTGCAGGTCGGCGCGCTGCAGCCACGGCCGGCGTTGCGCGGCCGGCTGCCTCAGCCAGTCGTCCACCTTCGCCTGCGGCACCGCCAGGCGCTGCTTGATCACCGCGAACATCGCCTGATAGCGGTCGCGGAACGAGTCGAAGCGATAACCCAGGCGCAGCGCTTCCTTCGGATCGGCCAGCACGCTGCGGTCGGCCAGGCCGCGCCCGGCCAGCGAGTCGAGCAGCCCGTTGGGCATGATGCTGTCGAGGCCCTCCAGCTCGGCGCGCCCGGTTCCGCTGCGCAGCAGCTTGAGGGTTTCCACCGCGCAGTTGTTGGAGAGGAAGTAGTAGTTGCCGTCGTAGCTCCAGTGCAGCTCGGCGGCGCGGCGCACCAGCGCGTCCTGCTGCTCGCGCGGCAGGCGCAACGGGATCGAGGCCAGGCTGCGCAGCTCGACCTTGGTGTATTCGTCGATCACCTGCGCCAGCGGCAGGATGAACAGCCGCGACGGATACACACCGGTCAGGCCGTCCCAGCTGGACAGCTGGATGTCGCCGACGAAGGCGCGGAAGGACAGCACCAGGTGCTGGTCCAGGTCCAGCCGGCAGGCCGGACCGCGCGGCCGACCGGGCGCGCAGACCACCAGGCGCAGCATGCTGTGACCCCAGCGGCTGACCCAGTTGTCGTTGGCTTCGGCGAACAGGTAGTCGACCTCGTAGACGCGCGCAGGATCAAGCTTGCCCAGCGGCGCCTTCTGGTAGTCGCTGCTGGCGTTGAGGTAGGCGAACTCGGCCGGGCAGGCCTGGGCGCGCGCCGGCGCCCAGCCGAAGTGTCCGCTGAAATAGCGCTGCAGCGAGGGTCGCCGGCAGGCGTACTCCGGGTCCAGCAGGAAGTACTCCATGTTCACCGCGACGAACTCGCGCGGGTTGCTCAGCTCGTAGCCGTCCGCACTGCGCGCGACCATGCCGTTGCGCCCTTCACGTGCGCCGCGCTGGCCGACCGCCTGCTGCCAGCCGGCGAGGTCGAGCAGGCGCGGATCATCGGAAAGGGTGAAGCGGCGCTGCACGTCGCCGCGGCAGGCATCGCGCTGGCCGACCAGGCCATGGCTCTGCGCTTCGCGCCGGCAGCGCTGCAGGCGCGCGCGCTCCTCGGGCGACCACAGGCGGGCGCGATCGTAGAGATGCGTCAGCTCGTGCAGCACGGTGGCGAGCAGCTCGGCGCGCACCGTGCCGTGGGGACGCCCGGTGCGCTCGTGGGCGGCGCTGCCGTCCACCAGGCCGTGCAGCAGCCGGGCATTCAGCGACAAGGCATCGAGGCGGGTGATGCGCCCGTAACCGTTATCCGGCAGGTCGTGCGACCAGTGCACCGTAACCTGCCGGTCCAGCGCCTGGATGAAGCGCGGCGGCAGCTTGGCGAAGGCTTCGTCGATCAGCGCCTGGCTGGCCTGAATCTGCGCCGCATCCAGGCCCTTCTCGTCCAGTCGCAGACGCAGGTCGGCGTGACTGGCGCAGGCGAACAGCAGCAGGAAAACGCCGAGCAGTCGCGAAAACATCGGGTGGGCGGCCCTCGGCGAGTGCGGTCAGAGCGCCAGGATGGCGCTGGCAAGTTCCTGGTCGTCGGCGGCAGCGGCCTGCGGATAACGGGCGCGCAGGGCGCCGAAGGCGGCTTCCAGGCGAGCGCCACGAATCTCGCCGTTACTGGCGACGAAGCTCGCCGCGTCGTCACGGGCCTGGACCACGACCTTCATGTCGCGCACCGAGGTGGTGGTGTCGGAGGTGAAATCGATACTGCGCCCGAGGGCGCGGACGACGATGTTGCTGGTGGCTTCCAGGGTATGGGCCTGAGCGGCGTCGACGGTGAACAGCAGGATCGCCGAGGCGGCGAGCAACGAGGTACGCATGGTGGGTCTCCCTGAATGAGTCGCCATTGGACGGGCAACAGGCTCGCCAGTTCAACGAAGCGGCAAGAGGCCGAACGACGGGCTGTGTAGGCGAAGACGCCAGCCACGCTGCGAGCCGGTGGTGCCGGGCGCGGCAAGGCTAACGGATGCGTCGCGGCAGTGCCAGTGTGGGCTCAGCGCGCAAGGATCGCCTCGGCCAGCTGCATATCGCTGGCGCCGGGCTGCACCCCTTCTTCACGCAGGTAACGCAGCGCCGCTTCCAGCCGCGCGCCGCGGATCTCGCCCTGGCTGGCGACGAAACTGGCCGCATCCGAACGCGCCGGTACCAGCTTGGAATCGGTGACGGAGGAGATGAGATCGCTGGTGCCATCGACGGTGGCGGACAAGGCATCGCCGATCTGGTCGAGGGTCGCGACGAAGCTGGAGGCGAAGGTCGGCGTGGTGATGAGCAGCGAGCAAAGGAGGATGAGGCGGCGCATGGCGATGTCCCGGAAAGCGGCGATGCGAAGGATCGCCCGGCAGCTTCAGACTAGCGCAAACGAGGCGGGTTCCGGCGCGGAGTGGCGCGGGTTGCGTTTCAGGGCATTACGGGGTCTCGCCCTGGATTTCGAGTGCGCAGATACAAAAAAACCCGTCGGCGTTGTCGGCGACGGGTTTTCTGTTCGGCACGCTTTCGCGTGTCACGCGCTTACGCGGCATCCACTCAGCGCCAGAACGGCTTGTTCAGCTCGGAGAAGCGCTGTGCCTCGCTGATACCGGCGTCGGCGAGCAGGCGGGAATCCAGACGCGCCAGCTGATGACGGCTGGCCATGCGGCGCTGCCATTGCAGGAGGTTGGCCAGCAGGCGAAGCGGCATTGCCGATTTCGAGGAGACTTGTTGGGTGTTCAGTTCGGAACTCAGGGTGCGTTCCATGATGACGTCCTTCCGCACTCGGCGGGTTCGGTTAATTTCTGAGGTAAATGATGCGCCTTGGGAAGAGAACCCTGTAGTCACAGTTACCCGAAATTGTGCTGGTTTTAACGGTTTCACCTCCAAACTGTTCTGTTACCGAATGCCGCAACTGTTCCGGTAATGCTCGCTGTTGGTGCGATATTTCTACCCAAACCGCCCGCTCTGCACGCTTAAGTGACACACGACCAGTACAGTTTCATCGATATTTTAGAGCACAGTTCTGGATGAAGCCGTTTTGCCAGAGCTTTCTATGGCCTTATCCGAAAAATCCAGTGGCATACCCTAAAAATCAGAGAATGGTGTTTCTAGCGCCTGGAACCGGCACAGTACAGCCGGTAATTCTCCCGCGTGCGCACCTGCCATCCATAACGATCACTGGACCGGTAACGGCATCGCGTGAGATCCCACAGCGGAATCCTCCGACCGAACGAAAAACGCCCCGCGGGCGCGAGCCGGCGGGGCGTCTGGCATTGGGGACTCAGTCCACCGCTTTGACCATGTCCTCGATGACCTTCTTGGCGTCGCCGAAGACCATCATGGTCTTGTCCAGGTAGAACAGTTCGTTATCCAGGCCGGCATAACCGCTGGCCATCGAGCGCTTGTTGACGATGATCGTCTTGGCCTTGAAGGCTTCGAGAATCGGCATCCCGGCGATCGGCGATTTCGGATCGTTCTTCGCCGCCGGGTTGACCACGTCGTTGGCGCCGAGCACCAGCACCACGTCGGTCTGCCCGAACTCGGCGTTGATGTCTTCCATCTCGAAGACCTGCTCGTAGGGCACCTCGGCTTCCGCCAGCAGCACGTTCATGTGCCCGGGCATGCGCCCGGCCACCGGGTGGATCGCGTACTTCACGGTGACGCCGTTGTGGGTCAGCTTCTCCACCAGCTCCATCAGCGCGTGCTGCGCGCGAGCCACCGCCAGGCCGTAGCCGGGAACGATGATCACGCTGTCGGCGTTGGACAGGAGGAACGCGGCGTCGTCGGCCGAGCCGGATTTCACCGGACGCTGCTCGCTGCTGCCCGCGGCCGGACCGGCGTCAGCCGAGGAACCGAAGCCGCCGAGGATGACGTTGAAGAACGAGCGGTTCATCGCCCGGCACATGATGTAGGAGAGGATCGCGCCGCTCGAGCCCACCAGCGAACCGGCGATGATCAGCATCGAGTTGTTCAGCGAAAAGCCGATACCCGCGGCCGCCCAGCCGGAATAGCTGTTGAGCATCGACACCACCACCGGCATGTCCGCGCCACCGATGGGGATGATGATCAGCACGCCGATGACGAAGGCGAAGATCAGCATCAGGCTGAACGCCACCAGGTTGCCGGTGAACATGTAGGTCACGCCGAGCACCAGGATGGCGATGCCGATCACCAGGTTGATCATGTGCTGACCGGGGAATTGCACCGGCGCACCCTGGAACAGGCGGAACTTGTACTTGCCCGAAAGCTTGCCGAAGGCGATCACCGAACCAGAGAAGGTGATCGCACCGATGGCGGCGCCGAGGAACAGCTCCAGGCGGTTGCCGACCGGAATCGGGTCGTTGATGCTGGCGACGATGCCCAGCGACTGTGGCTCGACCACGGCGGCGACGGCGATGAACACCGCGGCCAGACCGATCATGCTGTGCATGAAGGCGACCAGCTCGGGCATCTTGGTCATTTCGACACGCTTGGCCATGATCGAGCCGGCGCTACCGCCGACCAGCAGGCCGACGATGACGTAGCCGATGCCGGCAGTCGCCAGCTCGGCACCGAGCTTGTAGATCAGCGCCACGGTGGTGAGTACCGCCAGGCCCATGCCGAGCATGCCGAACAGGTTGCCGCGCCGCGACGTGGTCGGGTGCGAAAGGCCCTTCAGGGCCTGGATGAAGCAGATCGAAGCGATCAGGTAGAGAACGGTGATCAGGTTCATGCTCATGGTTCAGTGCTTCCCTGCTTCGGCTTTCGGGGCCTTTTTCTTGAACATTTCCAGCATCCGCCGGGTGACCAGGAAGCCACCGAAGACGTTGACCGCGGCCAGGGCCACGGCCAGGGTGCCCATCGTCTTGCCCAGCGGGGTGACGGTCAGCGCGGCGGCGAGCATGGCGCCGACGATGACGATGGCGGAAATCGCGTTGGTCACCGCCATCAGCGGGGTGTGCAGCGCGGGAGTGACGTTCCAGACCACGTGGTAGCCGACGTAGATCGCCAGCACGAAGATGATCAGGTTGTAGATGCCGTCGGAAATCAGGTCCATCGGGGTGATCCTTTTCTGAGTGGGCTCACTCCCTCTCCGCGGAGAGGGGCCAGGGGCGAGGGTCCGGCGCAGCGCCGTCCGCAACCGCCCTTCGGGCTCCCTCTCCCGCGGGAGAGGGCCGTGTTCATTTGTTGACGCGCACCGCTTCGCCGCCCTTGCACATGAGGCAGGCCGCGACGATGTCGTCTTCCAGGTTGATGTGGAACTGGCCGTCCTTGTCGAGGACCAGCTTGAGGAAGTCGAGCAGGTTGCGCGAATACAGCGCCGAGGCGTCCGCCGGCACCTGGGTCGCCAGGTTGGCGTAGCCGATCAGCGTCACGCCGTGCTTGACCACCACCTGATCGAGCTCGGTCAGCGGGCAGTTGCCGCCTTGCGAGGCCGCCAGGTCGATGATCACCGAGCCGGGCTTCATCTCCTGCACGGTGGCTTCCTGCAGCAGCGTCGGCGCCTGGCGACCGGGAATCAGCGCGGTGGTGATGATGATGTCGGCCTGTTTGGCGCGTTCGTGCACGGCCTGCGCCTGACGCTGCATCCACGAGGCCGGCATCGGCCGCGCGTAGCCGCCGACACCCTGGGCGCACTCGCGCTCTTCGTCGGTCTCGAAAGGCACGTCGACGAACTTGGCGCCGAGGGACTCGATCTGCTCCTTCACCGCCGGACGCACGTCCGAAGCCTCGATCACCGCACCCAGACGGCGCGCGGTGGCGATCGCCTGCAGGCCGGCGACACCGGCGCCGAGGATCAGCACGCGCGCGGCCTTCACCGTACCGGCGGCGGTCATCAGCATCGGCATGAAGCGCGGGTAATGGTTGGCGCCGAGCATCACCGCCTTGTAGCCGGCGATGTTGGCCTGCGACGACAGCACGTCGAGGCTCTGCGCGCGCGAGGTACGCGGCGCGGCTTCCAGGGCGAAGGCGGTCAGCCCGCGCGCTGCCATCTTGCCGATGGTCTCGTTGCTGAACGGATTGAGCATGCCGATCACCACGCCGTTGGCGGCGAACATCGGCAGCTCGTCGTCGCTGGGTGCCAGCACCTTGAGCACGATGTCCGCGGCGAAGGCGTCGGCGGCGGTGCCAATGCTTGCACCCACCGCCTCGTAGGCGGCGTCCGGCAGGCTGGCGGCGACGCCCGCGCCGCTCTGGATAGTCACCCGATGGCCCTGGCCGATCAGCTTCTTGACGGTTTCCGGAGTCGCCGCGACGCGGGTTTCTCCAGCATGGGTTTCGAGGGGAACACCGATATGCACTGACCAATCTCCTGCGATCATTGTTATGACAGGCGCTGTTTACCGCCGAATCGGACCGGCAGCACATCCCGTGCCGCAAGCGAAACGGCGGGGCGCGGCATTTTGCAACTGAACCGCGACACCCATCAAGAAGTTATGAAGGGCTGTCGCGGCAATAACTACAAGTCACGGTTTGACCCGGTATTTCCCTTTCAGGCCACAGCCCGCGGGCTATGCAGCCTGTAGCGGGGAAACGGCTTCGTCAGTGGGGGCGGTCCATGGGCGAATCGAATGCTCTGCCATCAGTCGGTTTTTCGTCTGAACCGCCACGAGGTGCACCACAGCTGCGACACAGCGTCGCCGGGACCATGTAGCAAACACGACAGAACGCTACATGGTCAGCTGTTACATACCAGACACACCTGCCCGGATGACGGGCGCGCAACTTGCTACCCTTGCCGGACGCTACGACGGAAACCCCGACGATGATCCGCCCTGCCCCTTCGACACGTGATACGGAACGCTCGCAGGCCCTGGTCCGCCTGGTGCTGTCCAGCATCGCGACGCTCTACGTGATGCTCCTTTACCTCACTGGCTATCTGGTCGAGGCGCAGCTGCGCAGCATCCTGATCTACAACGCCGCCTTTCTCGTGGCGTCCTTCGCCCTGATCGCCTGGATCGTGCGCAAGCCGGGCGTCAAACCGGTGCGACGGCTGCTGGCGATGGTTCACGACTACGCCGCGATCACCTTCGCGATGATCATCGGCGGCGAGGCGATGCTGCCGGTCTACGGTGCGCTGCTCTGGGTCACGGTGGGCAACGGCATGCGCTACGGCACGCGCTACCTGACGCTGGCGACGGGCCTGGCGCTGCTGTCGATCGGCGTGATGGCGCTGCTGTCGCCGTACCTCTGGCAAAACCCCTTCGTGCCGCTGACGCTGCTGGTGACCACCTTCATGGTGCCGGCCTACGCGCACGTCCTGCTGACCCGCACGCGCCAGGCGTCGGAGCAGGCGCAGACGGCGAGCCTGGCCAAATCGCGCCTGCTCGCCCAGGCCAGTCACGACCTGCGCCAGCCGATCCACTCCATCAGCCTGTTCACCGCCTGCCTGCGCGACGCCCGGCTGGGCGACGAGGAGCGTCGCATGGTGGACAACATCGACCGCTCGCTGCTGAGCGTGGAACAGCTGTTCCGCTCGATCCTCGACGTCTACACCCTGGACAACGGCCAGGTGGTGCCGAGCGCCGAGGTGCTGGCGATGGACGAGGTGCTCGCCGGGCTGGTCCGGCAGAACACCGAGGCCGCGCGCTGGGCCGGTGTAACGATCAAGGTCCGCCCGAGCCGCTGCCACGTGCGCTGCGACCCCGCGCTGCTCGGCACGCTGCTGCAGAACGTGCTCTCCAACGCGCTGAAGTACGCGCCGGGCAAGGCGCTGCTGATTGGCTGCCGGCGCCGCGACGGCGGCCTCGCCATAGAAATCCACGACCGCGGTCCGGGCATCGATGCGCAGGACCTGCCGCACCTGTTCGACGAGTTCTACCGCGTCCGCCGCTCGCGCGACCATGACGTGGAGGGCGTCGGCCTCGGCCTCTCCATCGTCAAGCGCATCGCCGACATGCTCGGCCTCGGCGTGCGTATCCGCTCGCGGCCCGGACATGGCACCAGCGTCGCCATCGAGGGCCTGCCGCTGAGCCGCGCGGACCAATACCGACCGGCGCAGAACGAGGGCTCCAACCGGCGCCTGCTCACCGGCCTGCGGGTGCTGCTGATCGAAGACGACCGCGACGTGCTGCTGGCCACCGCCACGCTGCTGCAGAAATGGGGCTGCGAGGTGCACAGCGCCACCTCGGCGCTGGACACCACGGCGGACTTCGATCTGGTCATCACCGATTTCGACCTCGGCCGCAGCATGTCCGGCGCCGATTGCATCGACTACCTCAACCGCCTGCACGGTCGCCGCGTGCCGGCGATCGTGATCACCGGGCACGACGTGCGAAAGGCGCAGCAGGCGTTGAACGACACCCAGGTGCCGGTGTTGGCGAAGCCGGTACGGCCGGCGGAGCTGCGTTCGATGCTGCTGGCGCTGAAGCTGGACCTGCAGGCGCAGTCGGCCTGATCAGCGCCGCGCGAGCAGCCCGGCACTGGCGCCGAGGGCCGCGGCAGCGGCGCGGCTGGCGACGCCGAGCGCCTGCAGCAGCGAGGAGACGTGCAGGCGCGCGGTGAACGGCGATATGTCCAGCTCGCGGGCGATTTCCTTGTTCGACAGGCCGGCGGTGAGCAGCCGCAGCACCTCCTGCTGGCGTGGCGTCAGGCCTTGCAGACGGGCCCGCTCCGGGCTCTGCCCGAGAATCCCGCCGCGGACGTAGCGAACCACGAACTCCCCCGCGCGGATCGCCAGGATCGCGTCGCCGATCTCGTCCGGTGGCAGCGACTTGCCGACGAAGCCGTCGGCACCGGCCGCCATCACCTGATCGATCTGCGCCTCATCGTCGATCATGGAAACGATGATGATCGAGGAGCGATTGAATTCCTGACGCAGCGAGCGGATCGACGCCGGCACGCTCAGGCCGGGAAACATCAGGTCGAGGATCAGCACTTCCGGCGGCGCCTGGCGGGCCAGCGCCAGCACGGCGTCCAGGTTGGCGGCCTCCTCGATGTGCGCCGCGGGCATCATCCGGCGGACGATGCGCGCCAGCCCTTCGCGGAAAATCGGATGGTCGTCGGCGACGATGATGCGTTCCATGCGACGGGTTCCTGCTGGAAATCGGCGCGCCCCGCTGGGCCCGGTGCGGCCATGGTAGCCGCGTCGCGGCCGCGCCGGACAGCGGCGCGACGCGTGGCCGGCGGTCAGTAATCGAAGCGCGAGACGACACCCTTACGCAGGTAGATGGTCAGCAGAGAGGCCTGCGGCGCAGGCGCGGCGGCGCCGTTATTGGCGACCGCATTGACCAGGCCGTTACCCTGGCCGCTGAGCATCGAGTCGGCCATGCCGAGCACGTCGGAACCGTATTCGCTCTTCGCCGCGGTGTTGTTCAGGCGGCGCTTGAGACTCGTCGGTAGCGAATCCATCAGGCTGCCGGATGAGCCGGTAGTGGCCTGCCGGCGGTAGGTCCAGCGTTCTTCGCCGGTACCCGACACGCTGCGCGAATCCGGGGCGCCGAAGCGGTTGATCACGTCGCTGGAGCTGGTCTTGCCGGAAACCAGGTTCTGATTGATGTAGGTGACGTCGAATTTCTGCGAAGCCTGGGTGGCCTGTTGCTGGCCGGGCGCGGCGCAGCCGGTCAGGGCAAGACCTAGGGCGACGAGAGCGAGGGCTTTCATGTTCTCCTCCTGGGGACGGACGATTGTCGTTATGAGCCCACCTGCGGCGCCGGCCGCTCTGAGGCGGCAGACGTTCGGGCTGGGTGGAACGCTAGTTCCGGGGAGGGGATGAACCAATAGTACGGATGTACAGGCGGCCTTTGGCCATCAGCGCGACGGCGTCTCGCGGTAATCGAGGGCCTGCTCCAGCAGCCAGTCGCGGAAGGCGATCAGCGCGGCGGACTCCACCTTGCGCTCGGGAATCATCAGGTAATAGGCCTTGTCGCTGAGGCAGGCGTGTTCCTTAGCGATCACCAGGCGGCCCTCGGCCAGCTCACGCTGGATCAGGAACGGCGGGATCAGGGCCACACCCATCGCATGCTCGGCGGCCTGGGCGAGCATGGAAAACAACTCGTAGCGCGGCCCGCCGAGATCCCCCGCGACGTTCATGCCCAGCGACCCGAACCACTGGCGCCAGGCGTAGGGCCGGGTGGTCTGCTGCAGCAGCGGCAGGCGGGCGATCTGCGCCGCGCTCAGTTCGCCACGGCCTTCGAGCAGTTCCGGGCTGCACACCGGCAGCGAGTTCTCCGGCATCAGGTAATGCGACTGGGTGCCCGACCAGTTGGCGTCGCCGAAATAGATCGCCGCGTCGAAGGCGGTGTCGGCGAAGAGGAACGGCCGCGTGCGGTTGGTCAGGTGCACGGTGACTTCCGGGTGCAGGCGCTGGAAGGCCTTCAGCCGCGGCAGCAGCCACTGCGTGCCGAAGGTCGGCACCAGCGCCAGTTCCACCGCCTGATTGCCCTGCTGGCCCATCACCGCCAGGGTGTCGCGCTCCACCGCGTCGAGCTGCGTCGCCACTCGCCGGGAGTAGGCGAGCCCGGCCTCGGTGAGCTTCACCCCACGTCGCGAACGGCGGAACAGTGCGACGCCGAGGAACTGTTCCAGCGTGCCGATCTGCCGGCAGACCGCGCCCTGGGTCAGCGACAACTCCTCGGCGGCGCGGGTGAAACTCTCGTGGCGGGCCGAGGCCTCGAAGGCGATCAACGCCGCGGTGCTGGGAATCTTCCGGCGCATCTATGCGAAGCCCTCACTGATCAGCCACTTATTGACCGATTTAAACTATCCCGGAGTGAGATATTCGCACAATGGGCTGCGAAATCCTCGTTTGTCAGTCCGTCCTGGCCTGCCTAGGCTAGAAGCATGACGGTCTGCGTGGGCGGTGGCTGAAGCCCTCCACGCGCAGGCCCCCTTCACTCCCGCACGAGGACGTCTTCATGGCCGGCAAGGCAAGCTTCAACTGGATCGACCCGCTGCTGCTCGATCAGCAACTTAGCGAAGAAGAACGCATGGTCCGCGACAGCGCCCAGCAGTTCGCCCAGGACAAGCTGGCGCCGCGCGTGCTGGAAGCCTTCCGCCATGAAAAGACCGACCCGGCGATCTTCCGCGAGATGGGCGATACCGGCCTGCTCGGCGCCACCATCCCCGAAGCCTACGGCGGCAGCGGGCTGAACTACGTCTGCTACGGGCTGATCGCCCGCGAGGTGGAGCGCATCGACTCGGGCTACCGCTCGATGATGAGCGTGCAGTCCTCGCTGGTGATGGTGCCGATCTTCGAATTCGGCAACGAGGCGACCCGGCAGAAATACCTGCCCAAGCTGGCCAGCGGCGAGTACATCGGCTGCTTCGGCCTGACCGAGCCGAACCACGGCTCCGACCCTGGCTCGATGATCACCCGGGCGAAGAAGGTCGACGGCGGCTATCGCCTGACCGGCAGCAAGATGTGGATCACCAACAGCCCGATCGCCGACGTGTTCGTGGTCTGGGCCAAGGACGACGCCGGCGAGATCCGCGGCTTCGTGCTGGAAAAGGGCTGGGACGGCCTGAGCACGCCGGCGATCCACGGCAAGGTCGGCCTGCGCGCCTCGATCACCGGCGAGATCGTGATGGACAACGTGTTCTGTCCGGAAGAGAACGCCTTCCCCGACGTGCGCGGCCTGAAGGGCCCGTTCACCTGCCTCAACTCCGCGCGCTACGGCATCAGCTGGGGCGCGCTGGGCGCCGCCGAGTTCTGCTGGCATACCGCGCGCCAGTACACCCTGGACCGCCAGCAGTTCGGTCGCCCGCTGGCAGCCAACCAGCTGATCCAGAAGAAGCTTGCCGACATGCAGACGGAAATCACCCTGGCGCTGCAAGGTTGCCTGCGCCTGGGGCGGATGAAGGACGAAGGCACCGCGGCGGTTGAAATCACCTCGATCATGAAGCGCAACAGCTGCGGCAAGGCGCTGGACGTCGCCCGCCTGGCCCGCGACATGCTCGGCGGCAACGGCATCTCCGACGAGTTCGGCATTGCCCGGCACCTGGTCAACCTCGAGGTGGTGAACACCTACGAAGGCACCCACGACGTGCATGCGCTGATCCTCGGCCGCGCGCAGACCGGTATCCAGGCGTTCTTCTGACGGGGATCGGGGCGCGTAGCCGACGCTTTTCCATCCGCCGCTGGCCACGCACGGTGGATGGGGGTGCAGTCATCCATCCCAGGTTCACTTGAGCTTCGAGGTTTCACCCATGTCCGGCGCGTTGTCCCACATCCGTGTACTCGACCTGTCCCGCGTACTCGCCGGGCCCTGGGCCGGGCAGATCCTCGCCGACCTCGGTGCCGAGGTGGTCAAGGTCGAGCGCCCCGGCGTCGGCGACGACACCCGTCACTGGGGCCCGCCGTTCCTGCGCGATGAAGCCGGCGAGAACACCACCGAGGCCGCCTACTACCTCTCGGCGAACCGCAACAAGCAGTCGCTGACCCTGGACTTCACCCAGCCCGAAGGCCAGCGCATCGTCCGCGAGCTGGCGGCCAGGGCCGACGTGGTGCTGGAGAACTTCAAGGTCGGCGGGCTGGCCGCCTACGGGCTGGACTATGCCGCGCTGAAGGCGCTCAACCCGCGGCTGATCTACTGCTCGATCACCGGCTTCGGCCAGACCGGCCCCTACGCCAAACGCGCCGGCTACGACTTCATGATCCAAGGCCTCGGCGGTCTGATGAGCCTGACCGGGCGCAGCGACGACGAAACCGGCGCCGGCCCGGTGAAAGTCGGCGTGGCCCTGACCGACATCCTCACCGGGCTCTACTCGGCGGTCGCGGTGCTCGCCGCGTTGAACCAGCGCGAGCGCAGCGGGCTGGGCCAGCACATCGACATGGCGCTGCTCGACGTGCAGGTCGCCTGCCTCGGCAACCAGGCGCTGAACTACCTGACCACCGGCGTCGCGCCGAAACGCCTGGGCAATGCGCACCCGAACATCGTGCCCTACCAGGATTTCCCCACCGCCGATGGCGACTTCATTCTCACGGTCGGCAACGACGGCCAGTTCCGCAAGTTCTGCGAAGTCGCCGGGCACCCGGAGTGGGCGGACGATCCGCGCTTCGCCAGCAACCGGGCGCGGGTCGCCCATCGCGCCGAACTGATCCCGCTGATCCGCCAGGCCACGGTGTTCAGGACCACCGCCGAATGGGTCGCCGCGCTGGAGCAGGCCGGCGTGCCCTGCGGGCCGATCAACGACCTGGCCCAGGTGTTCGCCGATCCGCAGGTGATCGCCCGTGGCTTGCGCGTCGAGCTGCCGCATCCGCTGGCCGGCAGCGTGCCGCAGGTGGCCAGCCCGATCCGCCTCTCGGAAACCCCGGTGGAATACCGCAACGCCCCGCCGCTGCTCGGCGAGCACAGCGAACAGGTGCTGCGCGAATGGCTGGGGATGGCGGCGAGCGAAGTGGCGGCGCTGCGCGAGCGCGGTGTGCTTTAGCGGTCTGGTTCCCGACGCAGCCTGGCATCGGTGCGCATGGCGCACCCTACGTCTTGGCAGCGGCCCCGTAGGGTACGCCATGCGCACCGTTAACCGACGAAAACCCAAAACACCCAACAGCGTTTGCGCCGCACGGCATCGTGCGGGCATGGAGTCGCGCCGCCGTAGGGTGCGCCATGCGCACCGTTAACCGACGAAACCAAAAACACCCGACAGCGTTTGCGCCGCACGGCATCGTGCGGGCATGGAGTCGTACCGCCGTAGGGTGCGCCGCGCGCACCGTTACGCATGGAAACGAAAACGCCCGGCGGATGCCGGGCGTTTTGCCTGCAACGGGTGACGTCAGTTGGCGCTGGCCACCGGCACCAGCGGCGCCGTGCGTTCCTGCCAACCGCCACCGAGGGCCTTGTACAGGTTCACTTCGCTGGTCAGCTGGGCGAGACGGTCACCGATCATGCTCTGCTGCACGCTGAACAGCTGGCGCTGCGCGTCGAGCAGGATCAGGTAGCTGTCCACGCCACCGCGGTAACGGCGATCGGCGAGCTTGTAGTAGTCCTCGGTGCTGGCCACCAGCTGACGCTGGGCCTCGAGTTGCTCGCGGTAGGTCTGCCGCGCGACGAGGCCGTCGGAGACTTCCTGGAACGCGGTCTGGATGGTTTTCTCGTAGTCCGCCACTTCGATGTTCTTGGCGATCTCGATGGCATCCAGGCTGGCGCTCAGGCTACCGGCGGTGAAGATCGGCAGGTTGATCTGCGGCTCGAACAGCCAGGTCCCCGAGCCGCCGTCGAACAGGCCGGACAGCTGGCTGCTCGCCGTACCGGCGTTGGCGGTCAGCGTGATGCTCGGGAAGAACGCCGCGCGGGCGGCGCCGATCACTGCGTTGGCGGCCTTCAGGTTGTGCTCGGCGGCGAGGATGTCCGGGCGCCGCTGCAGCAGTTCGGAAGGCAGGCCGGCCGGGACTTCCGCCAGCTGCACAGCGTACAGGTCGTCGTCGGGCTGCAGGTTCTGCGGCAGCGGGCCGCCGAGCAGCAGGGCCAGCGCGTTGCGGTCCTGGGCGACCTGGCGGCGGTACTGCGCCACGCTGACGCGCGCGCTGTCCACCGAAGTGCGCGCCTGGCGCAGGTCCAGCGCCGAGCTGGCGCCGACATCGAAGGTGCGCTGGCTCAGTTCGTAGGTGCGCTGGTAGGTGCCCAGCGTGTCGTTGGCGAGCTTGAGCAGTGCCTGGTCCGCCTGCAGGGTGAACCAGGCGTTGGCGACGCTCGCCACCAGGCTGATCTGCGTGCTGCGCTGCGCTTCGGCGGTGGCGAAGTACTGCTCCAGCGCCTGTTCGTTGAGGCTGCGCAGGCGCCCGAAGAGGTCCAGCTCCCAGGCACTGATGCCGACGGTGGCGCTGTACTGGCTGCTGATGGACGCCCCGTCCGAGCGCGACAGGTCGGCCGGCAGGCGCTGGCGTGTGGCGCCGCCGCCGACGCTGACCTGCGGATACAGCTCGGCACGCTGGATGCGGTACTGCGCGCGGTAGGCATCGACGTTTAGCGCGGCGACGCGCAGGTCGCGGTTGTTCTGCAGGGCGCTGCTGATCAGCAGTTGCAGGTCGGCGTCCTGGAAGAACTCGCGCCAGCCCAGCTCGGCGGCGGGCGTGCCGCCGGCGGTGTTGGACTCCGGATAGACGTCGCCGGCCGGGTAGGCCGCGTCCACCGGTGCCGCGGGGCGCTGGTAGTCGGGGATCAGCGAGCAACCCGTCAGGGCGCTGATCAGCGCCAGGCTCAAGAGAGACTTTTTCATTGCTCGACCTCCTCGCTAGTGGCCTTCGGACGCTTGTCCTTGCCTATCGAGCTGACCATTACGTAGAACAGCGGCACCCAGAAGATCGCCAGGACGGTGGCCGACAGCATGCCGCCGATCACCCCGGTACCGATCGCGTGCTGGCTGCCCGAACCGGCGCCGTTGGAGATCGCCAGGGGAACCACGCCAAGGATGAACGCCAGCGAGGTCATGATGATCGGACGCAGACGCAACCGGCAGGCCTCGATCGCCGCCTCGGTCAGGGATTTGCCCTGCTCGTGCAGCTCCTTGGCGAACTCGACGATGAGGATCGCGTTCTTCGCCGCCAGGCCGATGGTGGTCAACAGCCCGACCTGGAAGAACACGTCGTTGGACAGCCCGCGCCAGCTGGTGAACAGCAGCGCACCGATGATCCCCAGCGGCACTACCAGCATCACCGAGAATGGAATCGACCAGCTCTCGTAGAGCGCCGCCAGGCAGAGGAACACCACCAGCAGCGACAGCGCATAGAGCGCCGGCGCCTGCGAGCCAGACAGTCGCTCCTCGTAGGACAGGCCGGTCCAGGAATAGCCGATGCCCTCGGGCATCTGCGCCATGATCTCCTCGACCGCCTTCATCGCCGCGCCGGTGCTCTGGCCGGGCGCCGGCTCACCGAGAATCTCGATCGCGGAAACGCCGTTGTAACGGGCCAGCTTCGGCGAGCCGTAGACCCAGTGGCCGCTGGAGAAGGCGTTGAACGGCACCATCTGCCCGTCGGCGTTGCGCACGTACCACTTGTTCAGGTCTTCCGGAGACATCCGCGCATCAGGCTGCCCCTGCAGGTAGACCTTCTTCACCCGACCGCGGTCGATGAAGTCGTTCACGTAGCTGGAGCCCCAGGCGATGCTCAGGGTGTCGTTGATGTCGGACAGGCTGACACCGTGGGCACGCGCCTTCTCGTCGTCGATCTCGAGCTGGAACTGCGGCTCGTCGGCAACGCCGTTGATCCTCGTGCGCACCAACGTCGGGTTCTTCGAGGCCAGCTCCATGAACTGGCCGGCCGCCTTGGTCAACGCCTCGTGGCCGACGCCGGCCTGGTCCTGCAGGAAGAAGTCGAAGCCGGTGGCGTTACCCAGCTCCAGTACGGCCGGCGGCGCGAAGGCGAAAACCATGGCGTCGCGGAAGGCGAAGAAATGCGCCTGCGCACGCCCCGCGAGGGAGAACACGTCGTTGCCCTTGTCGGTGCGGTCCGCCCAGGGCTTGAGCATGATGAAGGCCATGCCCGAGCTTTGCCCGCGGCCGGCGAAGTTGAAGCCGGTCACGGTGAACACGGAGCTGACCGTGCTCGATTCGTCCTTGAGCAGGTACTCGCGCATCTGGTCGACTACCGCCTGGGTGCGCTCGGCGGTCGAACCGACCGGCGTCTGCACCTGGGCGAACAGCACGCCCTGGTCTTCCTCGGGAAGGAAGGCGGTGGGAATGCGGGTGAACATCCAGACCATGATGCCGACGATCACCAGGTACATCAGCAGGTAGGGCGCCTTGTGTCTGAGGATGGAGCCCACACTGCGTTCGTAGCGGTGCACGCCGCGCTCGAAGGAGCGGTTGAACCAGCCGAAGAAGCCGCGCTTGCCTTCGCCGTGGTCACCCTTCTTCACCGGCTTGAGCAGGGTCGCGCAGAGCGCTGGAGTGAACACCAGGGCAACCAGCACCGAGAGCGCCATGGCCGACACGATGGTGATCGAGAACTGCCGGTAGATCACCCCGGTGGAACCGCCGAAGAAGGCCATCGGCAGGAACACCGCCGAAAGCACCAGGGCGATACCGACCAGGGCGCCCTGGATCTGGCCCATGGATTTGCGGGTCGCCTCCAGGGGCGACAGGCCCTCCTCGGTCATCACCCGCTCGACGTTCTCCACCACCACGATGGCATCGTCCACCAGCAGGCCGATGGCCAGGACCATGGCGAACATGGTCAGCGTGTTGATGGTGAAGCCGCAGGCCGCGAGAACGCCGAAGGTTCCCAGCAGCACCACCGGCACCGCCAGGGTCGGGATCAGCGTGGCGCGGAAGTTCTGCAGGAACAGGAACATCACCAGGAAGACCAGCACGATGGCTTCGCCCAGCGTGTGCACGACGCCTTCGATGGAGGCGGACACCACCGGCGTGGTGTCGTAGGGGAACACCGCCTCGACGCCGGCCGGGAAGAACGGCTTCAACTGGTCGATGGTGGCGCGGATCGCCTTGGCGGTTTCCAGCGCGTTGGCGCCGGTGGCCAGCTTGATCGCCAGACCCGACGCGGGGTTGCCGTTGTACTGCGCACTGATGGCGTAGTTCTCGCCGCCCAGCTCGACCTTGGCGACGTCGCTCAGGCGAACCTGGGAGCCGTCACGGTTGACCTTGAGCAGGATCGCGCCGAACTGCTCCGCGGTCTGCAGGCGGGTCTTGCCGACGATGGTGGCGTTGAGTTGCTGGCCCTGAATGGCGGGTAGGCCACCGAGCTGGCCGGAGGACACCTGGACGTTCTGCGCCTGGACCGCGGTGCGCACGTCCACCGGGGTCAGCTGGAAGTTGTTCAGCTTCGCCGGGTCTAGCCAGATGCGCATGGCGTACTGCGCGCCGAAGACCTGGAAGTCACCGACACCCTTGGTCCGCGAGATCGGGTCCTGGATGTTGGAAACGATGTAGTTGGCCAGGTCGTTCCTGTTCATCGAGCCGTCGGTCGAGACCAGGCCGATCACCATGAGGAAGTTCTTCACCGCCTTGGTCACCCGGATGCCCTGTTGCTGGACCTCCTGCGGCAACAGCGGAGTGGCGAGCTGCAGCTTGTTCTGCACCTGGACCTGGGCGATGTCGGGGTTGGTGCCCTGCTCGAAGGTCACGGTGATGGTCATGCTGCCGTCGGAGTTACTCTCCGAACTGATGTAGCGCAGACCGTCGATACCGTTCATCTGCTGCTCGATCACCTGCACCACCGTGTCCTGCACGGTCTGCGCCGAGGCGCCGGGGTAGGAGACCTGGATGGCGACGGCCGGCGGGGCGATGCTCGGGTACTGGTTGATCGGCAGCTTGAGGATGGACAGGCCACCGGCAAGCATGATCACCAGGGCGATGACCCAGGCGAAGATCGGTCGATCGATAAAGAATCTGGACATATGGGGCTAGCCTCTGCGCCTTACTGCTGACCCTGGGCGCCGTTATCGGGCGCGGGTTTGGCGGAATCGCCCTGAACGTTGCTGGCCGGGCCCGCCTTCACTTCGGCGCCCGGATGGACGTACTGCAGGCCCTCGGTGATGACCCGGTCGCCGGCCGCGAGGCCTTCGCTGACCAGCCACTGGCTGCCTACCGCGCGATCGGCCTTGAGCACCCGCAGCTCGGCCTTGTTCTCGGCATTGACCACCATCGCGGTCGCCTGGCCCTTGGTATTGCGGGTCACGCCCTGCTGCGGCACGAGGATCGCCTGGCTGCGCACGCCGCCGACCAGCTCCGCGTGCACGAACATGCCCGGCAGCAGCGTGTGGTCGGGGTTCGGGAAGACCGCGCGCAGGGTCACCGAGCCGGTGCCCTCGTCGACGCTGACTTCGGAGAATTCGAGCTTGCCTTCGTGGCCGTAGGTGCTGCCGTCTTCCAGGGTCAGGGTGACCTTGGCGGCGTTTTCCCCGGCCTTCTGCAGCTGGCCGCTGTCGAGATCACGACGCAGCTGGAGCATCTGCTTGGACGCCTGGGTGACATCGACGTAGATCGGATCGAGCTGCTGGATGATCGCCATCGCATCGGCCTGGCCGGTGTTGACCAGCGCGCCCTCGGTCACCATCGAGCGCCCGATGCGGCCGCTGATCGGCGCCAGGACCTTGGTGTAGCGCACGTTGATGCGCGCCTGCTCCAGCGCCGCTTCGGCCTCCAGCGTGGCGGCGCGCGCCTCGTCGTAGTCCTGGCGGCTGACGGCCTGATCGGCGACCAGCGCCTTGTAGCGGTCGGAACGCGAGCGCGCCGAAGCGAGCGTCGCCTCGGCGCTCTTGAGGGTCGCCTGGTAGGTGGCCGGATCGATCTGATAGAGCTGATCGTTGACCTTGACCTCGCTGCCTTCCTTGAACAGGCGCTTGAGGATGATGCCGCTCACCTGCGGACGCACTTCGGCGATGCGGAAGGCCGAGGTGCGACCCGGCAGCTCGAAAGTGCTCGCGTAAGGCTGCGCCTGCAGCGTGACCACACCGACCTGAGGTGCGCTCGGTGCCTGCTTTGGAGCTTCCTGCTTGCCACAGCCGACGAGCACGAGGGCTGCTGCCAGGGCCGGAACCAGCGCACGCATGGCGTAGGGTGATCGCATGACTTTTCCTCACAAAATTGAGTAAACGACCGAACACGCCCGGGGCGGCTCGGCTGGGAAAATCTGGCTAAAGAGGGTGCGAGACCCCGGAAAGGGGGCGACGTCATTATTGATATCGGGTAACTTTAATTGCAGATAGTTGACATGATCAACTATATTTTCTCATCCCTTACTTTCCGGCCCGACGAATGTCCGAACCCGACCTGTCCCGCGCGCTGCGCTGGGTCTTCCTGAAGCTTCGGCGAAACATCCTGTCGAAATTCCAGGAAGCCGGCGTACCGCTGAACCCGCCCGATGCGCACATGCTGGAGATGCTCGAGATAGAGCCCGGCCTGAGTCCGCAGGACCTGGCGCGGCTGAGTGGCATCGACAAGGCCTACATCACCCGCCGCGTCCGCGAACTGGAAACCCACGGGTTGATCTGCCGCTGCCGCGACGAACAGGACCAGCGACGTTTTCGCCTGTACCTCAATCCCGACGGGTTGCAGACGATGAATCGCGCCCAGGAATTGATCCATCAGTGCGAGGAAGAGATGTTCGCGCCGCTGGACCCGGCGGACCGGCAGACGCTCACCACGCTGCTGGCCAAGTGCCTGAAGAAGGACGACGATACGCCGTCTCAGTAGGTTCCCCGCCGCGCCGGACGGCGCAGCGTCGTCAGGCCGCGCAGGCCCCCAGATACGCCTCGACATCCACTTCGTCCATCTGCTCGGCGTGCAGGTAGCGCGCGCCGTAGCGCAGGTGCAGGCCGGCGCGCAGGAACAGCGCGAACAGGTCCGCATCGATATGGCCCTTGTCGCGCAGGTTGGCGAGGATGCGGATCGACTCGGAGAGCGTCTTGGCTTTCTTGTACGGCCGGTCCGATGCCGTCAGCGCTTCGAAGATGTCGGCGATCGCCATGATCCGCGCCGGAATGGACAGGCTGTTGCGGTCCAGCTGCCGCGGGTAGCCGGTGCCCAGCAGCGTCTCGTGATGGGTGCCGGCGTACTCCGGCACGCGCTTGAGGTTGGCCGGCAGCGCCAGGTTCTCGAGCATCACGATGGTCTGGATGATGTGCTCGTTGACCTTGAAGCGCTCCTCCTCGGTCAGGGTGCCGCGGCTGATGCTCAGGTTGTAGAGCTCGCCATGGTTGTACAGGTGCTCGGGGACGTTGATCTTGAAGCCGTATTTCGGGTCCAGCGCCTTGCCCGGCGGGCGCGGCAGCAGGTGCGCCGGCTTGTCCGCGAGCAACTGTTCGACCGCCGGCAGCGGCTGCACCGGAACCGCCTGCAGGCGCTCGAGCTCGCCGTGCGAGAGCCCCAGGCGGTCGTCGAAGTGGCGGACCCAGCGACGCTCGGAGAGGCTACGCAGCGCCTCGATGCGTTCCTCGGCCATCAGCTCGCCACCGATGTTGCACTCGGCGACGAAGGCGAAATCCGCATGCAGCCGGGCGACCTCGTCCCGATATCGCGCCTCCACCCGCGCCTCGTCCTCTCCCCCGCGCAGCGCTTCCAGGCGGGCGATGTCGGCATCGCGCAGCAGCACCTCGAAGCGCATGCGCACCTCGTGGATGCGGTTGTAGACGGTTTCCAGCTTGGTCGCCTTGTCCACCACATGCTCGGGCGTGGTGATCTTGCCGCAGTCGTGCAGCCAGGCACCGATGCGGAACTCGCGCCACTCGTCGGCGCTGGCGAAGTTGAAGTCCGCCAGCGGCCCTTCGCTGACCTTGCAGGCCTCTTCGGCGAGCATGATCGCCAGGTCCGGCACGCGCTCGCAGTGCCCACCGGTGTAAGGGCTCTTGGCATCGATGGCGCCGGCGAGGATCTCGATCATCGAATCGATCAGAACCTTCTGCGCATCGATCAGGTTGTGGTTCTCCAGCGCCATCGCCGACTGCGAGGCGAGCGCCTCGACGAAGCTCAGGACCTGCCGGGGAAAGGCGATCACATCGCCGCTCTGTGGGTCGATGGCGTTCATGAACTGCAGCACGCCGATCACCTCGCCCTGCCGCGGCGCCAGGGGCACCGCGAGCATCGACACGGTGCGGTAGCCGGACTCGCTGTCGTAGTGACGCGTGCCGCTGAGGTCGAAACGGGTCTCGCCGTAGACGTCGTCGATCAGCACCGCCTCGTTGTGCAACGCCACGTAGGTGGACACGTGTTTTTCGTTGGGCGCGCCGCTGAGCGGGTCGTGAAGCGGAATCTCGAAGGACGGCAGCGCATCGTCCATCGAGCGCAACGCGAAGCGCAGGCTGTCGTGCTCGGTCTTCAGGTACATGGTCGCGGCATCGGCGTTACAGATGCGCTTGCCTTCGAGCAGGATGTGCCGCAGCAGCGCGGTGCGGTCGCGCTCGGAGGAGAGCAGCAGGCCGTTTTCCACCAGGCTGGAGAGCTTGTGCTGGGTTTCCTGCAGGGTCCGGGTCTGGCGCTGCAGCGCGGCCTTCATCTCGGCGTGGTTGCGGCTCAGGCTGTCCACCTCGAAGAACACCGACTCCTGTGGCAGCCTTCCGGAAAAGTCGAGATCGCGGATCAGCCGGGTGTCTTCGGCCAGGGTATCGATGGTGCGGTTCATGCTGCGGAAGCCGAACAGCACGGTGGGCAGCGTCACCAGCACGCAGAGGAACGAAAGCAGCAGCGCCTGCTTCGGATCGACGCCCAGATTCAGCGCGAGGATCGGCAGCATCTGCAGGACGAAGAATCCCGCCAGCAAGACCGTCCAGCTCTGGAATCTGAACTTGAATATCCATGATGTCATACTGCAATCTGCTCCTCATCGACGGCCCGTATTCTCTGGCCTGCAGCCTGGTGCTGCGGCGCGCTCGAGTTACGGGCCGTACTGCCGATGTCCGTCGTCGCGGACTCTGACCCACTCACTGGAGGTTATATGCTTTTCAATAAAAAGACCTCACCCCGCGCGCTCGCCGGCCTGTTCCTCGTCGCCTGCGTCGCCCACGCGGAACCCGGCGACAAGCCCATCGGCTACGTGATGAAAGTCAGCGGAGAAGCCTTCGTGGTGACCGACGGCGTCGCCCGGCCGGCGAGCGTCGGCATGCCGCTGCAGGTCGGCTCCAGCCTGCGTACCGGGCCAGCCGGCACGCTCGGCGTGACCTTCGAGGACAGTACGCTGATGTCCTTCGGCCCGAACAGCGAACTGAAGGTCGACGAATACCTCTACGAGCCGGCCAAGGGCGATCTCAAGCTCAACGCCAACATCAGCCGCGGAACGCTCAACTACATCTCCGGGGTGATCGCCAAGCTCAAGCCGGAAGCGGTCGAGGTGCATACGCCGACCGGCACCATCGGCGTGCGCGGTACGCACTTCCTGGTCAAGGTCGAGGAGGCAGGCCGATGATGACTCGCCTGTTCGGCCTGCTGCTGTTCGGCCTGCTCGCCAGCGGCTGCGCCAGCAAGCCTTCGTCCTACGTGGTGCTGATGGAAAGCCCGGATGGCAGCACCGGGGCGATCACCGTCAGTACCGCCCAGGGCACCACGCTGGTCAACCAGAAGCAGCAGGGCGTGATGCTCGACGGCAAGGCTGCCCAGACCGCCGTGCCGGTGGAGCCGCAGCGCATCGCGGCGGACTTCACCCCCGCGCTGAACGCGCAGCCGGCGCTGCCGGTGAGCTACCTGCTGTACTTCAAGTCCGGCGGCGCGGTGCTCACCGACGAATCCAAGCTGGCGCTGCAGGAAGTGCTGAAGACGATCATCTCCCGAGGGCCGTCAGCGGTGTCGGTGATCGGCCACACCGACACCGAAAGCGGCGCGGCGTGGAACGAGAAGATCGGCCAGAAACGCGCGGAAACCATCGCCAAGCTGTTGCGCGACAACGGCGTGCAGGTGCTGGAACTGGTGGTCACCTCCCACGGCGAACGCAACCTGCTGGTGAAGACGCCCGACGACACCGCGGAGCCGAAGAACCGCCGCGTCGAAGTGCTGGTCCGCTGACGCCCTACTTGCGCGTCATCGCCCACTGCGTGCCGCGTTCGCCGGCGCGCAGTCGGTGCACATGGAAAGCCACCAGACCGTCGTCCGGTCGCGTGGCATGCAGCGCCTCGAAGGCTTCCAGGGCGCCGGCCGGATCTTGCTCCAGCAGGGCGAAGGCCGCGTCGTACTGTTCATCTGCCGCCTCGCCGCGCAGCGGTTCGAACACCGCCACCGGCTCGTTCTTGCCTTTCAACACCACGCTTCCGACCGCCCGCATGGGTGCCCATGGGCAGTGCTCGCGGATCGCCGCGGACACGCACAGCGTGGTGCCGATGTGCTGGTTCAGGCTTTCCAGGCGCGAGGCGGTGTTCACCGGGTCGCCCAGCGCGCGGTAGTCGAAGATCGCCGAGCCACCGAAATTGCCGACCACCACTTCGCCGCTGTGCACACCGATGCGCGTCAGCCCGAACGGCGTGCCGCGGGCTTGCAGGGCGGCCGCGTAGTCCTCGGTGAAGCGCTGGATGGCCTGGCCGCAAGCCAGCGCGCGGGCCGGGTGATCGGCCTGCTGCACGGGCGCGGAAAACATGATCGCCACGGCGTCGCCGACGATCCGGTCGAGGGTGCCGTCATGCGCGAAGGCGATGCGGATGATGCCCTCCAGGTAATCGTTGAGCAGGCCCACCGCCTCTTCCGCTGGCTGGCTCTCCATCAGCCGGGTGTAGCCGGTCAAATCGGTGAAGACGAAGCTGCACTGCTGCCGCTGGCCGCCCAGTTGCAACTGCCCGGGGTTCTTCATCAGGTGCGCCACCAGGTTCGGCGACACGTAGCGGGAGAACGCCTCGCGTACCCAGCGCTGCTCGCGCTCGGCGGCCATGTGCCGGACGATGCTGGCAACGATGAACACCACGCCCAGCCCGAGCGAGGGTACGAACAGGTCGAGCAGCAACTGGTAGCGGGCGAACGCCAGCCAGCCGGCGGCGTTCAACGCGAGCAGGACCGCACCGCCGAGCAGTGTCGACACCAGCGCGCGGCTGCGCAGGGCGAGCAGACCGAGAAGTATCCCGCCGAGCAGCACCAGCACGGTTTCCACCGCCATCGCCCAACCGGGACGGGTCAGGTAGTCGCCGCCGAGCACCTGCTCCAGCGCCTGGGCGTGCACCTCGACACCGGGAATGATTCCGCCCAGCGGGCTGAAGCGCAGGTCCTGCAGGCCCTGCGCCGAGGTGCCGATCAGCACGATGGCGCCGGCCAGCGCCGAGGCCGGAGCCTCGCCGGCCAGCACCTGCCAGGCCGGCAGGCTGCGCGAAGGTCGATGCTCGGTGAAATGCACCCACATCTCACCGCTGGCGGTGGTCGGGATCCGTGCGGCGCCGACCTCGATCTGCTCGATCCCGCTGTCCTCGTCGACCCGCAGCCGGTAGCTGCGCGCGCCCTGGCCGACCCGCAGCGCTTCGGCCACCAGCGACGGCAGCAGCGTGTCGCCAACCCGCAGGAACAACGGCACGCGGCGCACCACGCCGTCAGCGTCGGGAAGAAAGGTCATGCTGCCGTTGCCGGCCGCCGCCCGTTGCAGCGCGGGCAGCGCCGCGACGGTGCCGCCGAACGCCGGCAGCCAGGGCAACGGCGAAGCCCCCTGCAGCACGCTACCGAAGCGGCTTGCCGGCAACTCGCCACGGGATTCGCCGCGCTCGGCGGCAAAGCCCAGCACCACGCCGCCGTTGCGCAGCGCGCCGGCGAGCACCTCGTCATTGTCCGGCAGTCGCGCCAGCTCGGCGCTCACGGCGGGAGGAAGAGGCGTGTCGCGCAGGAATGCGGAAGGCGAGGTGCGGTCGGGTTCGGCGAACAGCACGTCGAACACGATCGCCGCCGCTCCGGCCTGCTGCAGACGCTCCACCAGCTCCGCCACCCGCGTGCGCGGCCAGGGCCACTGGCCGATCCGCGCCAGGCTCTGCTCGTCGAGATCGACGATACGCACCGGCGCGTCGCGGTAAACCCGCGGCTGCCAGCGCTGGTACTGGTCGAACACCGCATTGCGCACTGCCAGCAACGGCAGGGGCTGGCTGAGGTACAGCGCGAGTACCGCCGCGATCGCCAGGAACGGCAACCACGGCAGCACGCGATTCGGTTGGAAAGACGGCACCTGCGCTCACTCCCTGCGTTGAAGGCGTCCCTGTGTCCGGTTCAGCCGCAGGAGGCGCGGGTGATCAGGTCGGCGTCGTCGGTATCCAGGTTCAGCCGCTGGGAGTCGTATTCGAGCGTCACCGCGGTTCCCGGCCTGAGCACCCGAGCGCGCTGCGCGCCGGCTTGCAGGCGCGCCTGCTCGAGAACGGCGGGATTGACCGGATGCCCGATCAGCGACTGCACCGCGCTAGCCGTGCAGGTCTCGGCAGGAGGCGTGGCCGCGGGCTGCAACGCGGCTGACGGCGCCTCGTCATGGCTGGCACAACCGGCGAGCAAGGCGACCGGCAACAGCCAGGCGCAATGGATTTTCTTCGAAAGCATGCGGGTTCTCCGATGGACTGGAGGCCGAACCATACCAGCTCGGGACGCCGGCGACAGCGTGGGCCGACCTGGCGCAATCGCCTGCCGCGAAAACGACAAAGCCCGCGCGAGGCGGGCCTTGTCGTCGGAAGGTGCAGGTCAGCGCGAGGCGGATGTCACCAGGCTCGCCTCTGCCGTGGAGGAGCGCCCGAATGCGCGCGAATAGGTGTCGTAGTAACCCTCGAGAACACGCATGCAGGACTTGATGTTCATGTTGTTCACGCAATGCTCGCGGGCGGCGATACCGAAGGCTATGGCCAGCTCGTCGTTGAGCAGGATTTCCTTCAGATAGCCCTTGATCGCCTCGACGTCCTTCTCCTCGTGGGCGAACCCGGTCTTGCCATGCTGGATGCCCTCCAGCGCGCCGCCGCGCGCCGACGTGATCACCGGAACACCGGACGACTGCGCCTCCAGCAGGACGATGCCGAGGCCTTCGGCATCGCCGTTCTCGGCGGTGATGCTAGGCATGCAAAGCACCCGCGCGCTGCCCAGCAGGGTGCGGATCTGCTCGCTGGGCAGTGCGCCGAGAAAGCGTGCCCGCACCCCGCGCGCGTCGGCAATGGCCTTCAGCGACGCCTCGAGCGGGCCGTTGCCGACGATCAGCAACTCGCTCTCGGGGCACGCGTCCTGGATGTCGGCGAAGGCGTTGAGCAGGTATTCGCAGCCCTTCTTCTCGACCATCCGCCCGACGAACAGCACCTGCTTGCGCTCGGCCATGGGAATCGGCCCCGGAACGAACTGGTCGGTATCGATCCCGATATAGCTGACGCTGATCTTGTGCTCGGGAATTCCGTACTCGATCGCGCTCTTCTTGATTGCCTCGGACACGGCAAGGAAGTGGATCTTTTCGTAGTTGGCGAGTTCGAGCAGACGCTCGGGGTAACGCTTCAACTGTCGCCCGCCACCGCCGGCCTCCCAGTATTCGCGGTACACGTTGATATCGAAGCCGTGCAACGTCACCAGCGTCGGTAACTGCAATGCGCGGATCAACGGCCAGATGCGTACCGCCTCGGTGGCGAAATGGATGTGCAGCAGTTGGGCGTCTTCCTTGCGCAACTGGCTCAGCGCCGAACGCGAGGGGCGGTCGAGCAATTCGTTGACGGTGTTGACCAACTTGCGAACGACACGGTTCTTCTTGCCCAGCACACGGACATCGAGCCCGTCGAGGGAAAGACCTTTCTCCATGACCTGATCGCCGACCAGGATTCCTCTCCAACTTTCCAGGCACCGTGTTTGTTCACGAATGAAGGTCTCGGAATAAGGCAGTAGTTGGGACTTATATACCAGTACCTTTTTACGAGGGGCGCTTTGGGGGGTCATAGACGGGTCCAATTGCAGAGGGAATTAACTACTTGATGCCAAACAGCCACTAGCCATATATACAGCGTTACATGACAGTCATTGGATTTCGGGAATTAGACTAATTAAGACCGCGCAGTTCCGTAGAGTCGCTGATCACATATCGAATGAAAAAAACCTGTTGATCGAAGGGGAAAACGAGGCAATAAAAAGCCCGCTCGTGGCGGGCTCTGGCGTTTCGCAGATATCGACCGATACTGGAAACTTGAACTGGCGCACCAGGCGGGATTCGAACCCACGACCCCTGCCTTCGGAGGGCAGTACTCTATCCAGCTGAGCTACTGGTGCGTTGCGGGGCGCATGATACGCATGCGAGCGCGCAACGTCCATGCCGAGCACGACCGGTCACCGGTCGCCGAGCAGGCCAAAAAGAAGGCAAATGGCCACATAAAGATGGCTCGCTTGATGCCTTGCCTGCACAATGAAACGATTTTCTGCCGAGATAAGCCCTGTTTATGCCTCAACCCTATCAAGCCTTAGAGCGCTGCATCCTTGGCGCGCTGTTGTCATTGCTTGTCTGGCTGCCCTTGCCCCTGGGCAGCAACCGCGACTGGTCGATGGCCTTCTTCTGCTTCGTCACCGCGTTGCTGGCCGCCTCCTGGGCGCTGCTTCAGCTCAAACGCCAGCGCCCGCTGGGCTCGTCGTTCCGACATGCCCTGCTGCCGCTCGGCCTGCTGGCGCTGGTTCAGCTGTGGGTAGCCATCCAGTGGCTGGGCGGCCTGAGCCGCGACGCCGGCGCGTCGGCCCAGTATTTCCTCCTGGGCTGCACCTACTGCCTGCTCTATCTGCTGGTGATCGGCGTTTTCCGCACCCGCAAGCGCCTGACCCTGCTGATCGGCGTGCTGGTGATCAGCGGCACCTTCCAGGCCTTCTTCGGCTCCGCGATGACGCTATCCGGCGTGGAGCGCCTGCTTTTCGGGCCGAAGGACTATCACATCGGTCACGCCACCGGCACCTTCGTCAATCGCAATCACCTGGCGGGCTATCTGGAGATGACCCTGGCCATCGGCATCGGCCTGCTGCTCGCGCTGCGCCAGGGCGGGCAGTTCCACTGGGTCAGCGTGCTGGAAACCCTGATGGGCCCGAAGGCCCGCTTGCGCCTGGCGCTGGTGATCATGGTCATCGGCCTGGTCATGAGCCATTCGCGCATGGGCAACACCGCATTCTTCGGCAGCCTGATGCTGGTCGGTGCGCTGTTTCTGCTGCTGCACAAGGAAAACCGCCTGCGTAACGGGCTGATCTTCGCCAGCCTGGTACTGGTCGATGTGCTGGTGGTGAGCCAGTATTTCGGGCTCGACGAACTCAAGGACCGCCTGGTGAACACGCGGCTCAACGACGTCGTCGAACAAGGGGAAGTGGTTCAGAAAGCCAACGAGCTACGGGGCGATGTCTATGCGCTGGCGCTGCCGCTGGCCCAGGACCGGCCGATCATCGGGCAGGGCGCGGGAAGCTTCGAGTCGGTCTTCCCGCCTTACGCCACGGGACTCCCCCTGCATTTCGACCATGCCCACAACGACTACCTGCAGTTCTTCATCGAGTACGGCGTGATCGGCTGCATACCCTTGGCGCTGTTCGTGCTGATTTCACTGTATTACGCGTTGAAAGCCATGCGCCACAAGGATTCCCTGTACCGCAACGGCATCGGCTTCGGTGCCGGGATGGGCATTCTTGCGCTGCTCATCCATTCGACCACCGACTTCAACCTGCAGATACCATCGAATGCAGCGACCTTCGTGGTCCTCTGCGCGATAGCGGTGCTGGCCAACCATCATCTGGTGGACCGGCGCCAGAAGCAACGTCCGGCCTGAGGGGTCTGGGAGACCTCTGACGACGCGACCACCCCTCAGGACTGGCGCTTCAGCACTTGTCCGCCGTCATGTGGCTTTGCACCGAAGCTGTTCCGCGCCACGTAGTAGAAGAACAGCGGAATGCCTACGGCATAGCGACGGAACAGGCGGCGCGGTTCCATCAGCAGGCGATACAGCCACTCAAGGCCGAACTTCCTGAAGAACTCCGGCGCGCGCTCGAAACGCTCGGCGGAGAAATCCACGATGGCACCGCCGCAGACGAACAGCGCCGGCATGTCCAGCTCGTTCTTGAGGCGCACGGCCACCGCTTCCTGCTTCGGCATGCCCATCGCCAGCACGATGATCGGCATCGCTCCTTCCCGATAGGCGGTCTTAAAGAACTCCACGTACTCGTCGATAGTTTTGAAACCATCGATGGCATGGAACGGCCGGCCTCTGAAAAGCTTGTCCGCTCCTTTGCTAAGCCAGGGTTCCTGAGTACCCATGGCGAAATACTGGCAATCAACGGTGTCATCGTTGATGAAGAAGTCCAGAAGCTTCGGAATGAAATCGGTTCCGTTCAGGTTGGCCTTTGGCTCAACACCATTAACCTTGCAGGCCAGTTTGATGCCAATACCATCTCGCAGGAGGTAGTCGACTTTAAGAAAGCTCTTACGGGCAGACAGGTTCTGCTGCGTAATGTTGTATCCATGTTGATTGAGGAATCCCAGAATGCTCGGCCGTTTAACCATGCGCAGATTCCTGAGGAAATCTTCGGTCTCATTTTCCTCAAGCAACATCAATCGCCGGACGAGTAAATCTTCTTTCCTAACAATCGGATTTTTCATGAAGAATTATCTCTGGATTTCTCGGTTATGGAATTGAAGCCGGATTGCACCGTTCATTTACGCTTCTACCTCGATTATTGTTAATTCAATTAATAAAAGCGTGAACCAGTTAACCCATTTGCCGCGCTAAAAAATTATCATGGATTTTATAACTAATTCCAGGGAGCTCACCCATCCACCATTTAGGAACCCACCCATGAACGCCACGACTCACACGTTTCACACGCTTAAAAGAGTTCTTCCTCTGGCAGCGCTCCTGATCGGCTCGGCCGTCCAGGCTCAAGAGAAGCTCCCCCTCGTTTCGATCAACATCGCTGGCGCCGAATTCTCGTCCGGCGCGATCCCCGGGAAAAACGGCACCAACTACTTCTTCCCGGACAAAACCTATTTCGCCAAGTGGAAAGAACGCGGCATCACCCTGGTCCGCTTCCCTCTCAAGTGGGAACGCCTGCAGCCCAAGCTGTACGGCCCGCTGGACCCCGCGTACACCAAGCTCCTCGACGACATGCTCGCCCAGGCCAACGTGTACGGCGTGAAGGTGATCCTCGATATCCACAACTATGCCCGTTATAACAACGAAGTCATCGGCTCCGCCAAGGTTACCTTTTCCGACTTCCGCAAGCTCGGCGAACTGATCGGTAACCGCTACAAGAACAACCCTGCCGTTTATGGCTACGACATCATGAACGAGCCCTACGGCGATGCCGACAAGTACTGGCCGCAAGCGGCGCAGGCCGGCATCAACGGCATCCGGGTCTATGACAAGAAAAAACCGCTTTTTGTCGAAGGCCGTTCCTACTCCGGCGCCTACACCTGGCCTTGGTACAACGACCCGATGGCGGCACTCACCGACCCGAAGGCCGACAACATCATCTACTCGGCGCATGCCTACATCGACGACAACGGCAGCGGCCAGTACAAGACCGCACCGGCCAATTTCGACCCGATGATCGGCGTCAAACGCATTGAGCCCTTCGTCGCCTGGCTGAAGAAGCACGGCAAGAAAGGTCACATCGGCGAATTCGGCATCCCGAACGATGACCCCCGCTACCTGCAAGCCATGGACAACACCCTGGCCTACCTGCAGAAGAACTGCATCACCATGACCTACTGGGCTGCCGGCCCTTCATGGGGAACCTACAAGCTGTCCGTCGAGCCGACCAAGACCGGCCAGGATCAGGCGCAGTGGGCGATCCTGAAGAAGTACATCAACGGCGGCAACTGCACCAAACCCGGTCCCAACTGACCGGCCTCACCACCCGAGCGCAGCGGACGCGCTCGGGCAGGTGATTTCTCGCAAGACACATCCTCGCAACACGCGAGCCCGCCAGCGGCTCAGCCCGCCACCAGGGTTTCCACCACCACCGGCGCCACCCGGCCGTACTTGTCGGAGAAGCGCACGATGTCGTCCTCTCCCAGATACGCACCCGATTGCACCTCGATGAGCTCCAGCGGAATCACGCCCGGGTTTTCCAGCGCGTGCACCTGGCCGATCGGAATGTAGGTCGACTGGTTCTCGGTGACCATGTAGGTCTCCTCGCCATTGGTCACCTTGGCGGTGCCGCTGACGACGATCCAGTGTTCCGCGCGGTGGTGGTGCATCTGCACCGACAGCTTCGCGCCCGGCTTCACGGTGATGTGCTTGACCTGGTAGCGCGGGCCCTGGTCGATGGAGTCGTACACGCCCCACGGACGGTAGACTTCGCGATGGTTCTGGAACTCGCTGCGCTTCTCGCGCTGCAGCTGTTCGACGATGCGCTTGACGTGCTGCGCCTCGTCCTTGTGCGCCACCAGCACCGCATCCTTGGTTTCGACGATCACCAGATCCTCGACGCCGACGGTGGCCACCAGGCGGTTGTCCGCATGCACGTAGGTGTTGCTGCTGCCGTGGTTGAGCACGTCGCCGCGGAACACGTTGCCTTCGCCATTCTTGCTGCTCACATCCCACAGCGCGGACCAGGAACCGATGTCGCTCCAGCCGGCGTCGAGCGGAACCATCACCGCGTCGCGGGTTTTTTCCATGACGGCGTAGTCGATGGAATCTTCCGGGCAGGCGGTGAACGCCTCGCGACCGACGCGGGTGAAGAGCATGTCCTGCTCGCTGCTGGCCATGGCTTCACGGCAGGCTTCGAGGATGTCCGGACGGAATTCCTGCAACTCGGCGATGTAGCGGCTGGCACGGAACAGGAACATGCCGCTGTTCCAGAAATGATTGCCGCTGGCGAGATAGCGCCCGGCGGTTTCCAGATCGGGCTTCTCGACGAAGCGGCTGACCACGTAGGCGCCCTCGCCTTCGGCTTCGCCACGTTCCAGATAGCCGTAACCGGTTTCCGGGTGCGTCGGCAGGATGCCGAACGTCACCAGCTTGCCGGCTTCGGCAAGCGGCACCGCCTTGCGGATGCCGTCATGGAAGGCTTGGGTGTCCTGGATCAGGTGATCCGCCGCGAGGATCAGCAACAGCGGATCCTGGGCTTCGCTGAGCGCCTGCAGGGCGACCAGCGCAACGGCCGGTGCGGTATTGCGACCGACCGGTTCGAGCACGATGCCTGCGTTATCCATGCCCAGCTGGCGCAGCTGTTCGGCCGCGAGGAAACGGTGTTCCTCGTTGCAGATCAGCCGTGGCAGTTGCATGTCCAGGCCTTCCAGGCGCTTGATGGTCGCTTGCAGCATCGACAGCGAGCCCTCACCGAGGTTGAGGAACTGCTTCGGATTGAGTTGACGCGAAAGCGGCCACAGGCGCGAACCGCTACCACCGGACATGATCACTGGAATCATTGCTGAGCCCTCCCCATAAAAATCGATTGTCTGTTCTTGAACTGCCTGACGATGATCGGAAACACCTTGTAGGCGTCCACCACGTAGCGTTTTACAAGCCGTTTGGGCTCCATGCAGATGCGGTGCAGCCACTCCAGCGAGAGGTGCTGCATCCATTCCGGAGCACGCTGGATCTTCCCGGACAGGAAATTCAGCGAAGCACCGACGCACAGGCCGACCCCCACCGCCTGCTCACTCTCGTAGACCCTGAGCGCGAGGGCTTCCTGACGCGGGCAGCCAACCGAGAAGAAGATCAGCCGTGCCGGATGCTGGACGATGAACGACACGCAGCGTTCGACTTCGACCGGATTGTCGATGAAGCCCATGGGCGGGTTGTGGTGGTTGAAGACGATGTTCGGATACATCTGCCGCAGCGTGGCGACGACGTCGTCCTCGCAGCCGATCACCGTGATGGTCCAGCCTTCGCGGTTGGCCACTTCCACCAGCGACTCGGTCAGCGTACTGCCGGGAATCGCCTCGGCGACATTGGCCTTGAGACGGTTCAGCACCGGCAGCAGTATCTTGCTGTCGCAGATGCGCAGGCTGGCATGACTGTAGGCCCGGCGCAGTTCCTTGTTGTGCTCCAGCTGAACGATGTGGTTCACGTTGGGAGTGACGATATAGCTGTAATCGTTCTGGCTCGCGTCGGTGAGTTCCTTGACCAGGCTGGCCTTGTCACCGCGATAAAATTCAATGTCGAATACTTTCATATTACCTCCTTGCAAAAACTGATCTTTTCTACGCACGCCCGAAGGCCATCGACACGGGTTTCAACTACAACCCGTGCGAACGACGGTCTTCTTATCGGCCGAGTGCCGCCCTCACCAACTTGGTGTGGGTATGTACGTAGTGCAGAAGGTAAAGAACAGAGGCTTTGGCGGAAGACAACTTCATGTAGTTCCGCCGTATCTGCATATCTTCCTTGAGCGCATCGAAACGCCGCTGCTGGGAGATACCGGTAGTGTCGAAAACGCACAGGGGCGTCTTCAGCTGCAGCACGACCTTGGACAGGTCCAGTCCGTGGAGGAATTCCACGATCATGCAGTAGTCCGCAGACAGCTTGTAGTTCTCGCGGAAGCGGACCGTACGCAGGTGTTCGTTCTCGAAGTACATCGCCTGGTGACTGGACGGCATGCCCATCATCAACCGGTCGATCTTCTTCGCCGAGGCGGCGCGCAGCACGCCCGCGGCGTTCTGCAGGTAATAATCGCCATACACGTACTTCGGCGGATGCTCGGCCTCGGAGACGGCCTTGGCCACCTTTTCGAGTACCGACTCGTCATAGAAGGTATCGCCGCTATTGAGGAACAGGGTGTAACCCGGGGTTTCGCTGGCTTTCACCAGGCCCTTGTTCATCGCGTCGTAGATGCCCTTGTCGCGCTCAGAAGTGATTTCGGCGTGATCGTCCTTGAGTTCCTTCAGCCATTCGACGCTGCCATCGTTGGAAGCGCCATCGATTACGATCCAGCGGAAGTTCCTGTAGGTCTGCGCCGCGACACTTTCATAGGTCTTGGTCAGGCCAGCGAGGTTATTCCAGTTAATGGTAACGATGCTGAAACTTGTCATAACTGATCCGCTCGTTCTGCGTGGTAGACGGTGCCGGTGCCTTAGCTCTTACTCTAGAGAAATACAAGAAACAGGCTGCTGAAATGCCTAGGAGATCTCCCCCATACATAATTGAGTTGGACAGAAACATATTGATCAAACCAAATACGAAAGGCAGTTTCATGGCGCTCAATAGATCGCCCTTGTTTTTGCAGTCCCTCATGATGCTCAGGAAACCGCCATAGAAGATCAGGGCGATGACCGGAGTTAGGAACCCGAAGCGGTAATACACGCCGACGATGCCCACGTCCGACAGGTAGAACCAGGGGTTGTAAAGGGTCGAGAAGCCGCCGTTCCACTGCAGGGACAGCGCGCCCATTCCGATGTACCAGTTCTTCGCCACTTCCTGAAGAATGATCCCGGTGGTGATGTTCCGCACGCCGGGGCCGGTGGTCGCCTCGTTGAGCAAGGCGTCGAAGCGCTCGAACTGGGTGGCGTAGAAGTCCGGAATCATGAAGTAGGACACCACCAGGATGATCGAGGCGACGGCGCCCAGCTTCAGCAGCGAACCGATACGGTCGCGGAAAATCCACAGCCCGGCCAGCGCCCAGACCACCATCGTCGAACGGGTCTGCAGGACCAGCCACAGGTAGGCGGTGAAGAGCAACAGCAGCATCACCCGCGCCAGGGTGATCTGGCGGCGCAGGCTGTACATGATCATGAACGCACAGATGCTCACGTAGCCGGAGCCGATCCGGTAGCGATTGGGACGCAGCATGCTGTCTTCGCTACCCAGCTCCTTCGCGTCCACCTCGAAGGCGAACCCGCTGTTCTGCGGGATGATCTTGAAGTAATAGAGGAAGCCGACGGCCACGCAGAACAGGCCCGAGACGAGAAAGAACCGCTCGAGCTGAGGCTCCGTCGGCTTCGCCTTGTGCAGCAGGAACAACGTCGGGAAGAAGATCAGGAAGTAGAAACTGCGGCGTTCCTCCAGCAGGCCGTAGACGATCGGCTGGCCGAAGTTGAGCTTGGCCAGGATCGACGACATCACCGGCAGGCAGATGCCGATGAAGACCACCCACAGGCAGGCCTTGGATTGATAGAGGCGTTTCCAGGTGACCAGCAGAAGTGCCGATGCCGCCAATATCGCCAGCAGGAACAGTTCACGCAGGTAGGGTATGCCAGCCTTCTTGTCGTCCGTGAGGAAGAAGCAGGCCGAGTTCGCCAGCACGAGCACGAACAACAGGTTCTGGTAAGAAAGAAGCTTCCTCAATGTACGAACTTCCCTTTGAGTGTTCCAGTTGATCGCTTGAAGTAAGGGGTGGATCCGCCACCGCCATCGTCTTCACCGGCGAACGCATCAAACCAGTGCGCGCAAATAGGCCCGCGTGTTTTCGTGTACCTGCTCGCTGTCGCGCATTTCGCTCGGCGACCACCAGCGGTAGTGCCCGTGCTGCTCGCGCGGCGGATCGAGCACCAGGCCGGCCGGTAAATCCAGCAAATAGCCGACCACTACGTAATGCGTATTCGGCGAGGATGAATCCGTACCAAACACGCTGTCTTCGTAGAAGTGTTCGTAGATATCCAGCAACCGCGCCTGGGAACGCTCGAACGGGATGCCCAGCTCGCCCATGGTGAGGCGACGGAAGGCGGCGTCGAGCGTTTCGTTCTTCTGGATGCGTCCCCCCGGGACGAACCAGAAACCTTGCGCCGGTCGGTTGAGACGTTCACCCAGGAGAATGGTTCCCTCGCCGCTGCGAACGACGAGGTCCAGGGAGATGAGCGGTGTCGCTCCGACTACCCGTCGGAAGTCCTCGGCGTCGAGAAACATCCGCTCAGCCCCTGACGTCGTCCAAGTGCTCGACGAACCAGCGGTAGGCGTCCTGCAACCCTTCTTCCAGGCCGATCTTCGACTTCCAGCCCAGGGCTTCGAGACGCGAAACGTCCATCAGCTTGCGCAGCGTGCCGTCCGGCTTGGTCGCATCGAACGCCAGGCGCCCCTGAAACTCGGTAACCTTGGCCAGGGTTTCCGCGAGCTCGCGAATGGTGCAGTCCTGGCCGGTGCCGACGTTGATGTGCGAGAGCATCGGCTGGGTGTTGGCCTGGTAGGTGGCCTCGTCCAGATTCATCACGTGGACGCTGGCCGCAGCCATGTCGTCGACGTGCAAGAACTCGCGCATCGGCGTGCCGCTACCCCAGATCACCACTTCCTCGTCGCCACGCAGGGTGGCTTCGTGGAAACGGCGCAGCAGCGCCGGGATCACGTGGCTGTTTTCCGGGTGGTAGTTGTCGTGCGGACCGTACAGGTTGGTCGGCATCACGCTGCGGTAGTCACGGCCGTACTGGCGGTTGTAGCTCTCGCAGAGCTTGATCCCGGCGATCTTGGCGATCGCGTAGGGCTCGTTGGTCGCTTCCAGAATGCCGGTCAGCAGCGCCTCTTCCTTCATCGGCTGCTCGGCATGCTTGGGATAGATGCACGAGGAACCGAGGAACAGCAGCTTCTGCACGCCGTTGGCGTGGGCGGCGTGGATGATGTTCGCCTCGATCATCAGGTTCTGATAGATGAACTCGGCCGGATAGGTGTTGTTGGCGTGGATACCGCCGACCTTGGCCGAAGCCAGGTACACCTGATCGATGTTCTCCGCGGCGAAGAACGCCTGCACGGCGGCCTGGTCGACCAAATCCAGCTCGTCGCGACCGCGGGTGACGATTTCCACGTCACCCTGCTGGCGCAGGAGCCGGACGATCGCCGAGCCGACCATGCCACGATGGCCGGCGACGAAGATGCGTTGAGGCTGCTGCATGCTCAGTTCTCCACGGAGACCGGAACGTCATGGCCGTGCCGCTTCAGCAGGGCGTGGCGCTGGGCGACCTTGAGGTCTTCGCGGACCATCTCGGCGCACATTTCCTGAACGGTGATTTCCGGGGTCCAGCCGAGCTTCTGCTTGGCCTTGGTCGGATCGCCGAGCAGGGTTTCCACTTCGGCGGGACGGAAATAGCGCGGGTCGACGCGCACGATGGTGTCGCCGACCTTCAGCGCCGGCGCCAGATCGCCCTCGATGCGCTCGACGATGGCCTGCTCGTCCACGCCCTCGCCTTCGAAGCGCAGGGTGATGCCCAGCTCGGCGGCGGACCAGCGGATGAACTCGCGTACCGAGTACTGCACGCCGGTGGCGATGACGAAGTCATCCGGGGTTTCCTGCTGCAACATCATCCACTGCATGCGCACGTAGTCCTTGGCGTGGCCCCAGTCGCGCAGCGAATCCATGTTGCCCATGAACAGGCAGGACTCCAGGCCCTGGGCGATGTTGGCCAGGCCGCGGGTAATCTTGCGGGTCACGAAGGTTTCGCCACGGCGCGGCGATTCGTGGTTGAAGAGGATGCCGTTGCAGGCATACATGCCGTAGGCCTCACGGTAGTTCACCGTGATCCAGTAGGCGTACAGCTTGGCCACCGCGTAGGGCGAGCGCGGGTAGAAGGGCGTGGTTTCCTTCTGCGGGATTTCCTGCACCAGGCCATACAGCTCGGAGGTCGAGGCCTGGTAGAAACGGGTTTTCTTTTCCAGGCCGAGCAGGCGGATGGCCTCGAGGATACGCAGGGTGCCCATGCCGTCGACGTCGGCGGTGTATTCGGGGGCTTCGAAGCTCACCGCCACGTGGGATTGCGCGCCGAGGTTGTAGACCTCGTCAGGCTGCACTTCCTGGATGATGCGGGTGAGGTTGGACGAGTCGTTGAGGTCGCCGTAGTGGAGGACGAAGTTTTTGTTCTCGACGTGCGGGTCCTGATAGATGTGATCCACCCGCTGCGTGTTGAACAGCGAAGCGCGGCGCTTGATGCCGTGTACTTCATAGCCCTTCTCCAGAAGGAACTCGGCCAGGTAGGAACCATCCTGTCCGGTGATACCGGTTACCAACGCGCGTTTTTTTTCCATTTTTCGAAGCCTCATGCATCCAAGTCGATAGGTAAAAGGGGTAACTCGCCACGCGGACGGATCAACCGGTCCGCGCTTTCTTGATCAGCATCGTCAACCGTTCGATAACGCCGAACAGGATCACGCGGATCGATGGGAACTTGTAGAAGAAGCGGTAGGTGTCGTACTCCGCTTTGGGGTCGGAGCGGGTGCCAGCCGTCAGCCTTGCCGTCTCGATGAGGGCGATGCCCTCGCCTTCGAGGTCATAAAGGATGCTCAGTTCCATCGGCTTCATCGACAGACTGAAATTATGCAGGCCCGCCTGCTTCGACCGGGTCAGCTGCAGGCCGTTGGTGACGGTCTTGCAGCCGTACAGGTTGACGCTGAAATCGTAGGCGGCGAGCTTGCCGTTCAGTCGCTTGATACTGGACGGCGACAGCTCGCAGTAGGCGTCGTACACCGCCAGGCTGTCCTCCTGGCGGGCGAAGCGGTAGTCGCTGGCCTTGAGCTGGATCGGCACCTGGAACCGCGACGAGGCGATGTAGAAGTGCTCGCCCGGATCGCCGAAGTTGGTGCTCAGCGAACGGTACGGGTAGACGAAGTACAGGTCGCGGGAAATGATGTAGGCGTTGTACAGCTTGAGCCATGACGACTCGGGCCAGGCACGGATATCGGCCGGGATGCCGGCGACATCGGATATGTCGGTGCCGTGCGCGTCAAGCCAGGTGCGGAAACCCTGCCAGTGCTTGCGCGACCACGCCTGCCCCCAGGACGCCGCCAGTTGCATGAAGTAGACGTCCGAGCCGCCGTCGTCGATCGGCGTGAACGGTAGCGCGGCGGTCTGGTTCTGCTGGTTGCCGTACAGGCTGATACCGGCCACCTGCGGCGCGTCGGCGTAGAAGTCCAGCGCCTTGCGGGCGTACTCGTAGAAGTGCGGAGACACGAACAGGTCGTCCTCCAGCACGATGATCTCGCCGTACTCCTCGGTCAGGTCGCCGCAACTGAGGATGTGCTGGCGCAGCCCCATGCGGGTCTCGCGCGCCATGATGCGTTTCTCGCCGAACGGCCAGTCGAAGGCCTCGGCGACTTTCAGCGGTTCCGGATTACCCGAATTGTCCAGGCTGATGACAAGGCGGACGCCCTCGGACGGGTAGTGCGCCTTGCTCAGGGAGGTCAGCAGCCGGGCCAGGCTTTTCGGCCGGTTATAGCCGACAGCAACGATGGTGGGTGCACTCTGGGTCATTGGCGGAGCCTGTCTCTTTCGTAAGGAATACTGCTCAGTGGGCCGCCGTCGAGGACGGCCGATGGTTGTTCGCGGCGATCAGGACGGAAACGATGAGCGCCACGTAGATCAATACGCTGGCGCCGGCGAAGGCCATCACGGTGATCAACGCGTCTTTCATCACCCAGGCGCCGAAGAAGAGCGCGCCGAGGCGCAGGGCGGTGCTGAGCATTTCGAAGACCAGGAAGCGTCCCTGCAGCTGCAACGCGGGAATCGCCACCGTGCAGGGCCGGGTGATCAGCACCACGTATTCGGAGAGCGCCAGCCAGCGCGCGAACTCGCCCGCGGTGTGCCATTGCTCACCGAAGACCAGGGCGAACAGCCAGGGTCCGGCGAGGAACACGAAACCGAAGGGCAGCAGGCCCACCAGCGCCAGCCCGGCGGTGGCCTTGGCCAGCATCGCGGTGATCGGCTCGTGACGCTGGATCGCCTGGCTGATCCGCGGGTAATACACATCAGCGACCGACTTGCCGATCAGGTTGGTGGGCATGCTCAGCGCCTGCTTGCAGACGGTAAAGAAGCCCGCCGCCGCCGGCCCGAAGACCGACGCCAGCACCAGGGTGGGCAGGTTCTGCGAGACCGTGTTGATCAGCATCTGCGGGAAACGGAACAGCGGGAAATCGCTGTAGCGCCGCGCCAGCTCGCCGCTGCTCATCGGCGGCTCGAGATCGACCACCGCGTCGGCCCTGTCGCGGGTACGGCGAATGCCGATGGTCAGCATCACCGCCTGCAGCGCCGGCCCCAGCGCCGTGGTGATCACCAGCACCGCCGGTATCGCCATCAGGAAACCGCCCAGCGTCCGGATGCTGTTGTGCAGCAGCGAATGCGCGATGGCGATGCTGGCGGTGAGGCTGAAGCGCTGCTGGCGAATCAGCCACTGCTGAACGACTTCCAGCGCCGCGCCGAAGAACATCACCACCGGCAGCAGCATCAGGTACGGCGAGATTTCCTCGAGCCCCATCAGGTGCACGATCGGCGTACCGAACAACCCGAGCACCAGCGCCATCAGCGACGCCAGCACCACGGCGATCATCAGCGAGAGCTTGACCAGCCCGCGGGCATCGGCGTCGCGCTTGGGCAACACGATGGCGACCGGATAGGTCAGCGCGGCGATCGGAATGATCATCAGCGTGAGGCTCATGAACGCGCCGAGGATGCCGTAGGCTTCCGGCCCGTACAGGCGGGTGATCACCGGCATGAAGGCCATGGTCATGGCCTGCGCGCCCGCGGTTCCCGAAACCACCGTGATGATGTTGCGCAACAGCTTGCTGCGCATGCTCTGGTGCAGGAAGCCGCGCAGTTTGCCGTGCGGTTTTCCAGCGCCCCCGGTGGGGTCGACGCCTGTCATCAGCAGCTCGTTCTCAAGCGGCATTGATGGCCTTGCGCCCCATGCCGTAGTAGTCGAAGCCTTCGCGTTGCAGCTGCACCGGATCGTACTGGTTGCGCCCGTCGAGGATCAGCGGGCTCTTCAGCAGTTTCTTCAGGGCACGGAAATCCGGGTGGCGGAACGGCTTCCACTCGGTGACCAGCACCAGCGCGTCGGCATCGATGGCCGCTTCGTACTGGCCGTCGACGATTTCCAGATCGCCGTTGCTGAAATGCTCCGCGGGGAATTCGGCGCGGGCGGTCTCATGGGCGATTGGGTCGAACGCCTTCACCCTGGCGCCGGCGGCGATCAGGCTGTTGATCAGCACCACGCTGGGCGCTTCGCGCATGTCGTCGGTGCCCGGCTTGAACGACAGGCCCCAGACGGCGAAGGTGCGCCCGGCCAGGTCGCCGGAATAGTGGGTGACGATCTTGTTGAACAGCGACTGCTTCTGCAGGTCGTTGCGCGCTTCCACCGCCTGCAGCAGCTTGGGCTCGAAGTCGTTCTGGTGGGCGATGCTGATCAGCGCCTTGACGTCCTTCGGGAAGCACGAGCCGCCGTAGCCGCAGCCGGCGTAGATGAAGTGATAGCCGATGCGCTGGTCCGAGCCGATGCCCAGGCGAACGTTCTCCACATCCACGTCCAGACGCTCGCAGAGGCTGGCGACTTCGTTCATGAAGGAGATCTTTGTCGCCAGCATGGCGTTGGCGGCGTACTTGGTCATTTCCGCATCGCGGATGCCCATGTACATGATCCGCGGGTGGTTACGCACGAAGGGCGCGTAGAGCTCGCCCATGACGCGCTTGGCGTGCTCGCTGCTGGTGCCGATGATGATCCGGTCGGGGTGCATGAAGTCGTCCACCGCGGCGCCTTCCTTGAGGAACTCGGGGTTGGACACCACTTCGAAATCGATCTCCACACCGCGCTGCTGCAGTTGCTCGGCGACCGCCGCGCGAACCTTGTCGCCGGTGCCGACCGGAACGGTGGACTTGTTCACCACGATGGCCGGGCGCGCCAGGTTGGCACCGATCTGCTTGGCCACTTCCAGCACGTAACGCAGGTCAGCGGAACCGTCCTCGCCGGGCGGGGTGCCGACGGCGATGAAGAACACGTCGGAGCTCTTCATCGCCTCGACCAGCGAGGTGGTGAACAGCAGTCGACCGGACTCGAAGTTGCTGGTGACGACGTTCTCGAGGCCCGGCTCGTAGATCGGCAGGATGCCTTTCTTGAGGTTCTCGATCTTCTTCGGATCGACGTCGACACAGACGACGGTGTTACCCATTTCGGCGATGCAGGCGCCGGTGACGAGGCCTACATAGCCGGTTCCGATGACGGTGATGTTCATGGAGAGGTCCCTGATTTAGACAAGATGTAGTCGTGGCAGGCGCCGGGCGAACGGCGCCGCGAAGCGACGAGGCGGCCCTTGGGACCGCCGCGGCTCAGTAGATGTTCCGCGAGAACAGCGTGAAGGGCGTCTTGATCAGGATCTTGATGTCCAGCCAGAGCGACCAGTGATTGATGTAAGCGAGGTCTTTCTCGACCCGCTGCTGCATTTTCTCGACGGTCTCGGTTTCGCCGCGATGGCCGGTGACCTGCGCCAGACCGGTGATGCCCGGCTTGATTCGGTGGCGCGCCATGTAGGCCATGATCTTGTCGCTGTAGTACTGGTTATGGGTGACCGCGTGGGGGCGCGGACCGACCAGCGCCATCTCGCCGCGCAGCACGTTGAACAGCTGCGGCAGCTCGTCGATGGAGGTGCGCCGCAGGAAGGCGCCGACACGGGTGACGCGAGGATCGTCGCGCGAGGCCTGGCGCACCACCTTGTCGTCCTGGTGGACGAACATGGAGCGGAATTTCCACACCTTGATCACTTCGCCGTTCCAGCCGTGCCGCGGCTGCAGGAAGAACACCGGGCCGGGGGAGGACAGCTTCACCGCGATCGCCGCGGCGATCAGCACCGGGCTGAGCAGTACGATGGCCATCAGCGCCAGGCTGCGATCGAGCAGCTCCTTGCTGAACACGGCCGCCGGGTGCGAACTGAGCGGGCTTTCGTTGAGGTAGATCGCCGGCAGCTGCTCGATCTGCGAGATCGACTGGTTGAGCAGCATCATGCTGCCGAAGTCCGGCACCCAGACCACATCCACGCTCATGTCGAGCAGGTCGATGTAGAGGCTTTCGATCTGCGCGATCTTGTCCAGGTTCAGGGCGATGTAGACCCGACGCACGCCATTGCGATCGATGATGTTGCGCAGCTCGGAGAGACCGGAAAGCACCGGGAACTGACCTTCCTGATGCGGCTCGGCTTCGGCTTCCGGCGCGATCAGGCCGATCAGCGGAACGCGGTTCGAGACGCTCAGGCGCTCGGCCAGGGTCAGCGCCAGCGGGCAGGTGCCGATGATCACCGAGGTGCGTTCGTTGCGCAGTTTGCGCGAGTGCAGCGAGGCCAGGTAGCGCAACGGAATGAAGCTCAGCGACTGCACGGCCAGGCCGAGCACGCCCCACAGCAACACCAGCTCGCGGGAGAACATCTCGGTGCTGCCACTGACGAAGGCGATGAACATCAGCCCGCTGAGCAGGGTGAACCAGCCCGCCGCGAGACGGCCGAGGCCGGAACGGTAGCTGTCACGCTTGTGGTAGACGCGCCACAGCGTGTACGCCGGCACCGAGCCGAGGACCGTAAGGATCATCAGCACGCGGTACTCCGTCGGAATCTGGTCGTAACGCTGGTCGACCATGACATAGAGCACCAGGTTGGCCAGGGTAATGCCGCATAGCCATTGACCCCAGAAGGTAAGACCACGCCGGTTCACGGCTGGGTTGGTACGTTCAGCGATCATGATGATCCCTCTTTTTTACATATTTGCCGCTTTGCTCGGATGTCCTCGCTCAAGCTCCAGCAGAGCGGGACGTTCAGCCCGGCGCGTTGCGCAAGGCCATATAAATTCTGTGCTTCGGGGTAGCTGTAGCCGACGGTACGGGCGGCGGCCTTGAGCGTCAGCACGCGCTGTTCGGTGGTCAGCGATGGCCAGCCTTCGAAGCCGATGCGGGCCAGGTCGCGGTCCATCTCGATGCGATTGGCGCCCAGGGCACTGGAGCGCGACAGTGCATCGGCGAACTCGTCGTCGAATGCCTGCTGGCTGAGCTTGGTGCTGGCCAGGCGCAGCCAGGTCCACGGCCAGCCCGGACGAACCGCCAGCGACGCGCGGTAGGTCTCCAGTGCCGCCTGGCGCGAAGCCTGGGCCTCGGCCGCACCGTAGGGTGCGTCGGCGTTTTCCCAGCTGAGCACCCGGCCGAGCCGATCGAGGTACTCGCCGTTGGGCGCCGGAAAGCGCTCGATGGCGTGCTCGGCCGCCTGACGTCCCGCCGCCAGGGTTTCGGCGTCGGGCATGCCCTTGGCTTCCCAACTCTGCAGGAAGCGTTCGGCGCGATAGCTGTCGATGCCGGCCCGCATCATCGTCCAGGACAGACCGATCACCAGCGCGGCGAGCGGCAGCATGCCGATGCAGATGGCACGGTACAGCGGTGTCTGTTGGGTCGGCTCGGAGCGGCGCGACCTACGCTTTGCGGCGCGGCCATGCGCCAGAACAGGAGACTCGGTCATGGGCGTTGTTTCTGTGGGGGTCCATGTGATTGATCAAGCGGTGGAAAGTTCGGCTTTCAGGTCGGCGGTCTGCGCAGCGAAATGGCCCTGCGCGATCTTCCAGGGCGTATCCAGCACCAGCGCCTCGGCCTTGCGGTCACCGACGATGCGCGCCGCGTGATCGCGTCCGCAGGCCAGTTCCGGTGGTCGGTGCTGCAGGTTGTGGGCGTCGCTGGCGATGATCGTCGCCAGGTCTTCCTCGAGGATCGCGTGGGCCAGCCGCCGCGCCGGTTCGCCGAATTTCCCGGCGACCGATCCGGCGGTCAGCTGCAGCAGGCAACCCTGCAGCACGAACGGCTTGAGCTTCGACGGCATATGCATCAGCGCCTTGTTGCGCTCCGGGTGGGCGATCAGCGGAACGATGCCCTTGCCGATCAGCCACTGGGTCATGCGCTCGGCGCCGAACGGAATCTCCGCATGCGGGAACTCCAGCAGCAGGACCCGTTTGCCCTGCCATTCGCCGAGGAACGGGATGCTGCCATCGCAGATGCCGTTCATCATTTCGCTGCCGAAACGGACTTCGGCGGCGGCGCTCACCCGCAAGTCGATGCCGGCGCCTTTGAGCGCGTCGGCGAAGGCCTTGCAGACCTGCCGGATGTTGCCGGCGTCGTTGTCGTAACGACCAGGATGCATGTGCGGCGTGCAGACCATGTGCGTGATGCCATTTCCCACCGCCACGCGGGCGAGGGTCAGGGCGGTCGGCATGTCTGGCGCGCCGTCGTCGATACCGGGAAGCAGATGACTGTGCAGGTCGATCATGATGAGTGCGCTACGTGATGAATCGCCCGAGGGGTCCTTACGCTTTCTCTTCGCCGTTGCTGTAACCGTAGTGGTCGTAGTAGCCGCTGTAGCTGCCGTGTTTCGCGGCCTTCTGTACGTCCACCTGGTTGAGCACCACGCCAGTGAGCGGCGCGCCGCTCTGCAGCAGTTGGCCGATGCCTTTCTGCGCCAGCGGGATCGCCGTGCTTTCCGACTTGATCACATAGATCACCGCGTTGGCGAAGGTCGACAGCAGGGTGGCGTCGCTGACCGCCTGGCTCGGCGGCGAATCGACGATGATGCGGTCATAGCGCTCCTTGGTGATTTCCAGGAACTTCGCGAAGCGTGGCGAGGCCAGCAGTTCGAGCGGGTTCGGCGGCACCACACCGGCCGGCAGCATGTCGACATTGCCGACGGTCTGGATGCAGTCTTCGGCCTTCGCCGTGCCGGCGATCAGGTTGGCCAGGCCAGGCGCGCCGACCGGGAAGTCGAAGCTCTTGGCCAGGGTCGGCCGACGCAGGTCGGCGTCGATCAGCAGCACGCGCTCCAGCTGGCCCATGGCGAACGCCAGGTTGGCGGCCACGGCGCTCTTGCCCTCGCCGGGAACGGACGAGGTGATCACCACGACCTTGTGCGGCTGGCTCATGTCGCTGAGCATCACGCTGGTACGAATGGTCCGGATCGCCTCGCAGAAGCGCTTGTCCTGGCTCTGCTCGAACTGGTGGGCGATCTGCATGCGGCTCTTCTTCGGGATCAGCGGAACGATGCCGAGTACCGGCAGGTTCAGCTTGGTCTCGACGTCTTCCGGCGACTTGAAGGTGTTGTTGATCACATCCAGCAGCAGCGCCAGGCCGACACCGACGACCAGCGACATGAAGGCGGCGATGACGATGATCAGGCGCTTGTTCGGCGCGCTGGGCTCGATCGGCGCGATGGCGGTGTCGACGATGCGCGCGTTCGACGAGTTCATGTCCGAGGTCGCTGCGGTTTCCTGCATGCGGGTCATGAAGGTGTCGTACAGGGTGCGGTTGCTGTCGACGTCACGCTGCAGTTCACGCAGTTTGAATTCCTTGCGCGAAATGTCCTGGATCTGCGCCTTGTTCTTGTTGAACGAGGAGTCCAGCGAGTTCTCGTTGGCGACGGCCAGCTGATAGTTGCGCTCGATACCGGCGACAACCTGGTCGACCTGGGTCTGCAGGCTGGCTTTCGCCGCGCTGAGGTCGGAACGGGCGGCGATCATCGACGGGTGGTTTTCCCCGTAACGACGCGACAGCTCCTCGACCTTGGCGCGGGCACGGGCCTCTTCCGCCTTGAACTGCTGGATCAGCGGGTTGCTGAGCACCGCAGGGACGCTGGTCAGGCGATCGAGCCCGGCCTTGCGCATGGTTTCGACCTGACGGAACTGGCTCTCGGCTTCGGCGCGCGCCCGGCGGGCGTCGATCATGCGGTCGCCAGTGACCGACAACGTGTTGGCGCTGATGGTCGACACGCCACCGACGTCCACCAGGCCCTCCGCTTCGCGATAGGCCTGCAGCTTGTCCTCGGCGCTTTGCAGGGTGGCGCGCAGCTCGGTCAACCGGGTGTTCATCCAGTTGGTCGAAGCCAGCGACATTTCCATCTGCGACTCGAGCTGCTTCTCGATGTAGCTCTGCGCCAGGGCGTTGGCGACCATCGCGGCGGTCAGCCGGTCAGGCATTTCCACGGCGACGTTGACCAGCTGGCTCTTGCCCTCGGCCCAGACTTCGGTCCGATGCATCAGGTTCTGGGTCACGGCATCGAAGATTTCCGCATCGGTCATCGGCTTGTCTTCGTCATCCCCACTGGGGACCGCACCGGGAATCAGGCTGTCGATGCTGAAGCGCTTGACCAGGCCGGCGATGTTGATCAGCGGCTGCGGCTGCTGGCGCGGATCGAAATCCGGGTGCTCGGTGAGGCGCAGGTCGCGAACGACCTTCTCCGCCACGCCGCGGCTCTGGATCAGGCTCAGCTGGGTCTGCAGGAACTCGCTGATGCCCGAGCTCTGGTCGGTGATCGGCTGGAAGGTCAACGGCTGGTTGCCCTTGGGTTCGATCATTACCGTGGCCGAGGCCTTGTAGAGCGGCTTGATGCTCATCATCAGCAGCGAGGTCAGCAGCGTGACCACCAGCACCAGGGTGAGGATCCCCCACTTGCGCGACCAGATGGCGCGCCAGATGCGTCGCAGGTCGATGAAGTCGTTGTCATCCTCCAGGGAGGCATGCGGCAACGCCCGGTCCTTCTGGCTAATACTTTCCAAGATCATCAGAAGAATCCCTGCTCAATATTGATGGTGTCGCCCGGGTTCACCAGGGTGTCCAGCGTCGCTTTTTCAGGTTTGCGGGTGCTGTCGGCGCCGCGAATGATGGTCATGCGCTTGGTCGATGCGCGTTCGCTGAGGCCACCGGCCAGGGCGATCGCACGGTCGAGGGTCAGGCCGGGCTGATAGGGATAGCCTCCAGGCAACTTCACTTCGCCGCTGATGTAGAACTCGCGGTAATTGATCACGCTGACGGAAACGCGGGGGTCGACCAGGTAGCCGTCCTTGAGTTTTAGCGTCAGCAGCTTCTCGATCTCGCCGGTGGTCTTGCCCTTGGCCTGGACCTCGCCGACGAAGGGGTAGGAGAAGGTGCCCGCGTCGTTCAGGCGGATTTCGGCGAAGCTCAGATCGGGCTCGCCGAACACGTTGACCTTGATCACGTCGCCGGAGCTGAGGCGATAACCCGCATCGGCGGCGCTGGCGACGGCGCCATAGCCGAACAACAGAATCAGGCTGAAGAACTTGAGTAGAGTGCGAATGGACATGCGCGCGATTTCCTTGGCGAACTGACTGTTTCCGGCGTTGAGTGCCACCCGGGCTTCAGAGGCTGACATCGAAACTCACCATGTAAATGTTGCGGACGTAACCCTCGGTATCGAGGCTGGAATCGTTTTTCAGGTGACGGTAGCCGAGCCCGATGTCCAGCCAGCGCAGCATGGCGTAGGTCACGCCGACGCCGTAGGAGCTGCGCTTGTCGGTACGGTCGACCGCCTCGTACTCGCGATCGGAGTAGCGGTAGTTGAGATCGGTGGCGATGCGCGAGGTCCACTCGTGCTTCCAGCCCAGCGTGGTGGTGGTGTCGTGCACGGTGGTGGCGCCATCGTCGCCTTCGTCGAACGCGCGACGGGTGTCCAGGCTGAAGGTCGAATAGGTGCGCGGCTTGTAGGCGACACCCACTTCCCACATCGGGCTGGTGTAATCCTTGACGTCGCTCGAGTCGAAGTTCTTGCGCTCGGCGCCGAAGCGGATCGCGCCGGAGGTCTTCTTGGTGGCTTCCCAGGTCGCGCCGACCAGGGCTGCCGTATCGGTGCTGTCGCGTTCGCTGTTCTGCTGCAGGTAATCGAAGGTCGCGTGGCGCAGCTCGCCGAGTACACGGGTGCGTGCACCGAGGCGGTGGTACCAGGTGCCGACCAGAGCGGTGGAGTCGTATTCCTGGTCCTCGTTGAGGTTGCCGCTGTTCTGATAGCGACGCTCCAGATAGTTCGCCCCGAAGTCCAGCTGGTTGCGCGCGGTCTGCGCGCCATAGGTGTAACCGACACCTACGTTCTTCAGCGTGTACTTGTCGTTTTCATCGATCTCGGCGGTGTCCGAGGTCTCTTCGACCTTGTGATAGCCGACATCCCAGCGCAGGCGATTGCGCGCGGTGAATTCCAGAACGCTCTTGAGCGTCAGGTGGTGATCGGTATGGCTGACCTGGGAATCCGAGTGGTAGTTCTTGTCGTCCAGCTCGTATTTGAGCTGGTAGCCGCTTTTGCCGGTTTCCGCGCTCAGAAGGAAGGTCGGATTGATGTTGGTAATCCAGGAGGATTCCTCATCGGTCTTGCGTCCGCGAATGTTGTCGTCGTAACTCTCGCTGACGAACAGGGTCGGCGTGAAGTCGAAGCCCGCCACATCGATGCTCTGAGGCTCGGTGGCAGCGGCGTTGAACGACATGGAACCGGCGAACGTGGCAGCCATTACCTTGGGTATTTTCATAGTTGCTCGAATCCATTCTCACGAAGGAATAAGGACGATTGGAATACAGATGGACCGCGGTCCCGGGTCTTGGCCCGGGTACCGCGGCCATCACTCAACTTGCGCTAGCTACCGGGCCACCCGGGGCGCAACCACCGGGTGTAGTGCCAGGATGGCCGTTCCAGTTGCCGTGCGAGGGCAACGAGGGCGCATTTTTCAACTTGTCGTAAGCAGCCGCGAGGGTCAGACGCGCGAGCGCGTTGAGGTCCGCGAGGCTTTTCAGCGCAAGATGACTATCGACGGGGCTTGCCCACGGGCTGCTGTAGCTCTTGCTTACGATCAACTTGGAACCGAGATCGATCCGGCCCAGATTGATGCCACCGAAGTTGGTGGCAGAAGCATTGAACGACAGCGACGCGACGGAGGCGAAAGCCACGACCTTTAGCGTTTTCATCATGATTGGAGATTCCATTCACACGTTTTTATAAGAAGCACGCTGGCAAAACTGACCGGCTCCGTGCACCGAGCTCGGTCCCCGCGCCTCGACCGACTCTCAGCTTGCACTTGCTGCCGGGCCGGAGCTTCCCCCGACCCTTCCGCCTCCACCCGAACCAGGCGATGGAACCGAATTCGACGTATCCCGGCCGGTTGAGTTCCCCGGCGTAAACAAATTGCCACTATCCGCCGCCGGCCCCCCAGCGGCCGTGGGCAATTGCTCGGTGACAGAGGCGACGATCAGCTCCGCATCCTCGGGCGAAGCATCGATTGCCGCGGCGATGATCGCGTCCACGTTGGCCGGGCAGGCCTCGATCAGAGCGGCGATCGCCTGCAGCTGAACCTGGTCGTCCACGCGGGTCATCTGCCCGATCTGCTGCGCGCTGAGCGCGGTGCAATCGACATCGACCTCCGTAGCGCGCTCATCCGCGGCGAAGGCGCCCACTGCGGCAACACTCAAAGCCATAACCCATACGGTCACTGCATGGCGCATAGAAGAACGTCCTTATCGTTGATACTGGCACTTGGCCCATCGCCAAACGACCGGGAAAGGCAGGGCCGACCAAGCGCATGGCAATAAAAAAATTTCGTTACGTGGTTTCTTGGAATTAGAGGTGACGCGAGATTGCCCTTCACTGGAACGTCCCCTGGTGGAAACGCAGCATTACAGTGCAGGGCCGCCCTTGGGGGGCGAAGAAGACAACAGCTGGAGCCAGGTGGCCGACGGGACCGTCAGGCACGCTACCGCCCCAAGGTTCGTCGTTTCCTTGAGAACGAGGCGGCGGCTCTAGCACTTTCTGGGTGGGACAAGTCGACAGCCCTTATCCCTGATCAATGCCTCGATACTACAGGAGATCGATGACAGTGACGTTAATCAGGCAATATGTATGCCCACAGTCAAAATATCGTCACACCGAAAGGTGCGAAAGCTTCATTCTTACCTGCTGCTCGCGATGCAGGATATTGAGCAGAAGAACCACCCGCTCATCCCCATCCATCGCCAGGAAAATCGCGTCCATATCCGCCAGCGGACCGGTCTTGATATGAACCTTGTCCCCAGGACTGAACACCACCTGCCCCGCATCCGCCGCACAGCGTGTCCTGAGTTGCTCGACGATCGCGTCATCGACCTGGCACGGATGCCCGCAAAACCCGATCACTCGGCTCACCCCACGCGTGGAGCGCAGCGCCGTCCAGTTGCCGTCGGCGGCGATCCGCGCGAACAGGTAACCCGGAAACAGCGGCTGCTCGGTACGGCAGAGCTTGTTCGCCTTGATGCTTTCAACCGATAGGGTGGGCCCGAAGCATTCGAAACCCTGACGACTCAGATGCTCGAGCGCCCGTCCGTCCTGCCGTGGCTTGCACTGAATCAGGTACCAGGCGATATCCGGCATCGCAACGCACTTATCCATAAGCTTCATCCAGTAAGGTCAGCTCTCGAAGCTCTATCGGATCGCCAGGCGCTCCGCTTCCGCGCAGGAAGACAGGGGCAAAAGCAGGTTCAAGTCCTGCCACCACTTGACCCCGATTTCTTCGAGAAAGTTCGCAGTGTTCGATATATCAAACATAAAATTGATCGACGGTTGAATCCTGTCGCATTTATGCCTTCGCTTCCTCAACGTCGTTGCTCTTTTCAGCGATTGTCCCTAGCATTCGTTTGAGATTTCAAACGCACCACCTTATTTTCTGGCGCCATCGCCGAACGCTGTCTGTTCCTTGAATTCGAAAGGGAAGGAAGCTCATCGTGTTCGCGCGCCGCGCGCACGAATCGCCGCCCCCGAACGGAGCGTTACCACCCATGCCGGATCAGCGCTTCCGATCCGGCCCCCAGGAGACCGCCATGCAACTCAAAGACTCCACGCTGTTCCGTCAGCAAGCCTACATCGACGGAGCCTGGCTGGACGCGGACAACGGCCAGACCATCTCGGTGAACAACCCGGCCACCAACGAAGTCATCGGCAGCGTACCCAAGATGGGCAAGGCGGAGACCCGTCGCGCCATCGAGGCCGCTGAACGAGCGCTGCCGGCCTGGCGTGCGCTGACCGCCAAGGAGCGTTCGATCAAGCTGCGCCGCTGGTTCGAGCTGATGATGGAAAATCAGGAGGACCTGGGCCGTCTGATGACGCTGGAACAGGGCAAGCCGCTGGCCGAAGCCAAGGGCGAGATCGCCTATGCCGCCTCGTTCATCGAGTGGTTCGCCGAAGAAGCCAAGCGCATCTATGGCGACACCATTCCCGGCCACCAGCCGGACAAGCGCATCATCGTCATCAAGCAGCCGATCGGCGTCACCGCGGCGATCACGCCGTGGAACTTCCCCACCGCGATGATCACCCGCAAGGCCGGCCCGGCCCTCGCCGCCGGTTGCACCATGGTGATCAAGCCCGCCTCGCAGACGCCCTACTCCGCCCTCGCGCTGATGGAGCTGGCGGAACGCGCCGGCATCCCGAAAGGCGTGCTCAGCGTGGTCACCGGCAGCGCCGGCGACATCGGCGGCGAGCTGACCAGCAACCCGGTGGTGCGCAAGCTGTCGTTCACCGGCTCCACCGAAATCGGTCGCCAGCTGATGGCGGAATGCGCCAAGGACATCAAGAAGGTCTCCCTGGAACTGGGCGGCAACGCGCCCTTCATCGTCTTCGACGATGCGGACCTGGACGCCGCCGTCGAGGGCGCGCTGATTTCCAAGTACCGCAATAACGGACAGACCTGCGTCTGCGCCAACCGCCTGTACATCCAGGACGGCGTCTACGATGCCTTCGTCGAGAAACTGAAAGTCGCGGTGGCCAAGCTCAAGGTCGGCAACGGCATGGACGACGGCGTGACCACCGGCCCGCTGATCGACGACAAGGCCGTGGCCAAGGTCAAGGAACACATCGAGGACGCGCTAAGCAAGGGTGCCCAGGTGGTCAGCGGCGGCAAGGCGCACAGCCTCGGCGGCAGCTTCTTCGAGCCGACCATCCTGGTCAACGTGCCGAAGGATGCCAAGGTGTCCAAGGAAGAGACCTTCGGCCCGCTGGCGCCGCTGTTCCGCTTCAAGGACGAAGCCGAAGTGATCGCCATGGCCAACGACACCGAGTTCGGCCTGGCGTCCTACTTCTACGCCCGCGACCTGTCCCGCGTGTTCCGCGTGGCCGAGGCGCTGGAGTACGGCATGGTCGGCATCAACACCGGGCTGATCTCCACCGAAGTCGCGCCGTTCGGCGGCGTGAAAGCTTCCGGCCTGGGCCGCGAAGGCTCCAAGTACGGCATCGAAGACTACCTGGAACTGAAATACCTCTGCCTCGGCGGCGTATAAGCCGCGAGGTGGCGCGCCCGGCGGGTGTCGGGTGCGCCGCGAATACCCCCAAGGCGCCCGGAAGCGCTGTGGCAGTCGATCATCGTATGCTGCCGCCAGCGACTCCGGGCGCGTTTCATCCTTGACCCGGTCCGCACGATGAGCGGCCAAGAGGAGATCATGAGCAAGACCAACGAATCACTGATGCAGCGCCGCCAGTCCGCCGTTCCCCGCGGTGTCGGCCAGATCCACCCGATCTTCGCCGAGAAGGCCGAGAACGCCACGGTCACCGACGTCGAAGGCCGCGAGTTCATCGACTTCGCCGGCGGCATCGCCGTGCTCAACACCGGCCACCTGCATCCCAAGGTCGTCGCCGCGGTGCAGGAGCAGCTCACCAAGCTGTCCCACACTTGCTTCCAGGTACTGGCCTACGAGCCCTACGTCGAGCTCTGCGAAGAGATCAACAAGCGCGTGCCGGGCGACTTCGCGAAGAAGACCCTGCTGGTCACCAGCGGCTCGGAAGCGGTGGAAAACGCCGTCAAGATCGCCCGCGCCGCCACCGGCCGCGCCGGCGTGATCGCCTTCACCGGCGCCTACCACGGCCGCACCATGATGACCCTCGGCCTGACCGGCAAAGTGGTGCCCTACTCGGCCGGCATGGGCCTGATGCCCGGCGGCATCTTCCGCGCCCTGGCGCCCTGCCCGCTGCACGGCGTGAGCGAGGACGACTCGATCGCCAGCATCGAGCGCATCTTCAAGAACGATGCCCAGCCGCAGGACATCGCCGCGATCATCATCGAGCCGGTGCAGGGCGAGGGTGGCTTCTACGTCAACTCGCCGGCGTTCATGAAGCGCCTGCGCGCGCTCTGCGACCAACACGGCATCCTGCTGATCGCCGACGAAGTGCAGACCGGCGCCGGGCGTACCGGCACCTTCTTCGCCACCGAGCAACTGGGCGTGGTGCCGGACCTGACCACCTTCGCCAAATCGGTCGGCGGCGGCTTCCCGATCTCCGGCGTCTGCGGCAAGGCCGAGATCATGGACGTGATCGCCCCCGGCGGCCTCGGCGGTACCTATGCCGGCAGCCCGATCGCCTGCGCCGCGGCGCTCGCCGTGCTCAAGGTGTTCGACGAAGAGAAACTGCTGGATCGCTCCAACGCCGTCGGCGAACGCGTCAAGGCCGCGCTGCGCGAGGTCCAGGCCAAGCACAAGGTGATCGGCGACGTTCGCGGTCTCGGTTCGATGGTCGCCATCGAGCTGTTCGAGGGTGGCGACGTGCACAAGCCGGCCGCCGAACTGGTCGGCAAGATCGTCGCCCGCGCCCGCGATAAAGGCCTGATCCTGCTGTCCTGCGGCACCTACTACAACGTCATCCGCTTCCTCATGCCGGTCACCATTCCCGATGCCCAGCTGGACCGCGGCCTGGCGATCGTCGCCGAGTGCTTCGACGAACTCGCCTGAGTTGCGCTGTAGAAAAGACCCGCTTCGGCGGGTCTTTTTTTGCCGTAAAATCCCCGCGCTCGGTGCCGCGATACGTACCTCTCGCCACCAGCACACGTCCGCAAGGAAGCCTCCGGTAGCGGCAGACGCCGCCAGATCGACCGATCGCGTCGGCGCACCGGAACCGTTCGACCACAGGAGTACCGATGTCCGACAAGCGCCCACCGCCGACCGTCCTGATCGCCGAAGACGATCGCTGGACCGCCGATCTGCTCGTGCAACTGGTCCGCAGCGCGCGCTGCGACGCGAATATCCAGCGCTTCGAGGACGGCCAGCAGGTGCTCGAGCTGTGCCAGCGCCGGCCGCCGAGCCTGGTGATCGCCAGTTCGCAATTGCGCGGGCTGGATGGCCTGGAACTGCTGCGTCAGCTGCGCCGCGACCGATCCAGGCCGCTGCTGCCGTTCTTCCTCATCGGCGCGAACGCCGACACCGCCAGCGTGCGCGCGGCGCTGCCGCTGCACCCCACGGCCTACCTGACCAAGCCCTTCGAGGCCGAGAAGCTGCTGCGACGGCTGCAGCAGGTGCTGATCGCGCCGGGCGAAGAGGTCGTCTACACGCCTCCCGCCGCGCCCCCGGGCATGACCCTGGACGCCTTTCTCGCCGACCAGCGCGAAAACGCCGAGGGCGCGCCACTGCTCGACGGCGTGCGTGAGGCGCTGCAGCGCCTGAACAGTCGCGACTGCGCCCTGGGCGAACTGGAAGCGCTGTTCGGCAAGGACCCGCACCTCACCGCCCAGCTCATCGCCGTCGCCAATTCGGCCCAGCGTGCCCGGGGCGGCAACTGCCAGACCCTCGGCCAGGCGCTGCCCAGGGTCGGTGTGGTGCATGCGCTGAACCTCGCCCTAGGCGTCGCCTTGCAACGCAGCGCCAACCTGGCGGACGAGACGCTCGCCGGGCTGGCCCGGCATTTCTGGGAGTATTCGCAGCGCACGGCCGACTACGCGCACTGGCTGGCCGAGCGACTCAAGGTCGACGCCGAGCTGTGCTACACCGCCGGTCTGCTGCATCGCCTGGGCGACCTCGCCGTGCTGCGCTCGCTGCAGGACTGGCGCAACGCCGCCGGCGCCCTGGACGAATTGAGCATCGACAGCAGCCTGCAGCGCCACAGTGCCGGCTTCGGGGGCGCCATGCGCACCCGCTGGCGCCTGCCGCTGGACCTGCGCCAGCTGATCGGCGCCACCTACCAACTCGGCAGCGGGGTCTACTCGCGCGAGGCGCTGATCATGAACCTGGCCGCGCAGCTCGCCGCGCAGACGCCGGGAGACCCGCCGCAGGCGCTGGCGGAAACCAAGGCCGCGCGCATGCTCGGTCTGGACAAGGGCACCCTCGCCCGCCTGCCGGTGGCGCAGGCGTCCTGAGCCGGCTTCCGGCTCAGGCCAGCGCCTCGCGAACGAAGTCGAGGCGATCCTGGCCGAAGAACATCGCGTCGCCGACGAACATCGTCGGTGCGCCGTACACCCCACGCCGGACCGCGGCCTCGGTGTTCGCCTTCAGCGCATCCTTCACCTCCTGATCGCCGACCAGCGCCAGCATCGCCTGCGGATTGAAGCCGGCCTCCACCAGGGTCTTGCCCAGCACCACCGGATCGCCGAGCTCGCGCGCGTCCACCCACAGCGCGCGGAAGATCGCCTGCAGATAGGCCTCGAAACGCTCCGGCTCGCGGAGCTGCATGCCGACGGCACCGCGCATCAGGGTCAGCGTGTTGATCGGGAAGCCGGCGGGAAAGGCCAGCGGCACGCCGTAACGGTCGGCGAACCGCTGCAGGTCGATATGGGAATGCCGGGCCTTGGCCGGCACCGCGGCCGGCGAGGCGTTGCCGGTGGCCTGGAACACGCCGCCCAGCAGCATCGGCACATAGATCAGCTCGGCGCCGGCCTCCGCGCACAGCTTCGGCAGCTGGGTGTACGCCAGGTAGCTGGCGGGGCTGCCGACGTCGAACAGGAATTCCACGGTTTTACTCATCGATTCGTTCTCTTGTTGTGGGTTGTTCCGCGGCCTCGCTCACCAGCGCTCGCTCCAGGGGCGCAGGTCGAGCTCGAAGGTCCAGGCATCGCGCGGCTGGCTGTGCAGGAACCAGTAGTTATCGGCGATGTGCTCGGGGTCGAGGATGCCATCCTGGTCTTTCGTCGCGTACTTCTCCGGGAAGTTCTCGCGGATGAAATCCGTATCGATGGCGCCGTCCACCACCACGTGGGCGACATGCAGGTTCCGTGGCCCCAGTTCGCGCGCCATGCTCTGCGCCAACGCGCGGATGCCGTGCTTGGCCCCGGCGAAGGCGGCGAACCCGGCGGCCCCGCGCAGCCCGGCGGTGGCACCAGTGAAGAGGATGGTCCCGCGCTCGCGGCCGACCATCCGCAGCGCCGCTTCGCGGGCGCAGAGGAATCCGGAGAAGCAGGCCATTTCCCAGATCTTGAAGTACTTGCGCGCGGTTTCCTCGAGGATGCTGCACGGCACGTTGGCGCCGATGTTGAACACCAGCACCTCGACCGGGCCGATGTCCCGCTCGATCTCCTCGAACAGCGCCTGTACCGCCTCCTCGCGTCGGGCGTCCGAGGCGAAACCGTGCGCCTCGCCGCCCTCGGCGCGGATCGAATCCACCAGCGGCTGCAGCTTGTCCGCACTGCGCCGGGTGACGCAGGCGACGTATCCCTCCCGGGCGAAGCGCCGGGCGATGGCGCCGCCGGTGGCATCGCCGGCACCGATGATCAGGGCAACCTTCTTGTTGTTATGCATGGATGGCCTCTTTACTGAATGATCGTTTACTAAACGGACGTTATGCTACGATCCGCCGCATCGTCAAGTTGCCTGCGACACAGGAGGCCCCGTGCGCTACGCCGCCGATCACAAGGATCAGACCCGCGAGAAACTGCTCGAAAGCAGCGGCGCCATCGCCAAGCATGGCGGCTTCTCGGCCTCCGGCGTGGCTGGGCTGATGAAGGCCATCGGCCTCACCGGCGGCGCCTTCTACAGCCACTTTTCCTCCAAGGACGAGCTGTTCGCCGCCATCGTCCGCCGCGAACTGAGCCATAGCCTCAAACTGCTTGGCGGCGGCGAAGCCGGGGGCACCGACGCCAACCGCGCCAAGTTGCGGCGCTGCCTGGCGCGCTACCTGAGCATGGCCCATGTCCGGCGACCCGACAGTGGCTGCGCGATCCCCAGCCTGGGCGCGGAAATCGCCCGCGCCGAACCCGCCGTACGCGAAGAAGCCGAGCGCTGGCTGCTCCAGCTGCAAGAGGCTTGGAGCGAGGTGCTCGGCGACCCACAACTGGCCTGGGCACTGATCGCCCAGTGCGTCGGCGCCCTGGTGCTGGCGCGCATGATGGCGAGCGCGCAGTGCCAGGAAGACGTGCTGGCCGCGAGCCGCGGGCTCGTGGAGAAGACGCTGGGCTGAGGCGGACACCTGTACCTTTCATGTCCACCCGCGGCCAGTGTTGGATTCGCGGGTGGATGTGGAAGGCGACATCCACCCTACGCCGGGCGGAAATCCGCGCCGATCTGCAACGCCTCCAGCCGGGCGCGCAGCAATTCGGGAAAGCGCTTGAACCAGACCTGGTTCAGCGGTGAGGGATGCGGCAACGGGTGCAGACGCAGGCGCCGCGCGACACCCGCTTCGGACAGCTCGACCTCGATGTGCGCCGTGAAGCGGTCTTCGCGCTGCCAGAACGCTTCCAGCGCCCGGCGCACCTCGCGCGGCTGGTAGATGGCGAACCAGAGGAATGCCTCGCGGCCGAGGGTCACCACGTCGCGCCCCTGCCAGCCTTTCAGCAACAGCTCGCGCATCAGTGGATGGACGCGTCTCTTCACCGCCATCGACCAGGCCTTGTTGCCCAGCGGCTTGTACGGCACGGTGTTGATCCAGAAGAACGGCCGGCCCACCCCGCGCAGCGCCTCGAAGTCGCTCGTCGACTCGCCGTGCAGCTGCCGGTAGAGCACCTTGCGCACGATCTGCCCGCCGCTGCCGATGAAGGGCTCGCCGTGGCACACCTCCTCGCGGCCAGGATCGCGGCCGAAGAATGCCAGAGGCGCGTGCGGGTCGCCGAGGCCGATGATCGGCTCCAGCGGGTCCTTGTCGAAGTGCGAATAGACGGCGAGGTCGATGCCGTCGGTCTGCTTCGCCTGCGCGCGAAACGCGCGGCGCAGCGCGGCGCTGATCGCCACCCTAGAGGTCCGCGTCCTCGACCGGGCGCACTCGGGTGGCGTCCAGCGCATAGGCGGCGTCGGCCATGTCGTTGCTGACCTTCTCCACCTTCAGCGGCCCCTCGACCCACAGCGGCGCGTAGATGTCGGACAGCAAGATGCCCTTGGGATAGCGCACCAGCACGATCTGGTTCGGTGGTGGCGGCGGTACGTGGATGCAGGCGCCGGGATACGGCACGAGGAAGAACAGGGTGCTGCGCCCCTTGGCGTCCGACTCCAGCGGAACCGGATAACCGCCCAGGCGCAGCGCCTTGCCGTCGAGCTTGGCCACCGTCTTCGCCGAATACATCACCGCCGGCAATCCCTTCTCCTGCTTGATGCCGCCCTTGGCGCTGAAGCCCTTGCCTTCGGGGGTGTCATGGCTGATCTCGGGCATCTGCTCGAGCGCCTTGCGGTCCGACGGCGGCATCAGTTCCAGCCAGTCGGTTTCAGGCAGCTCGGCATGAACCAGGGAAGACAGCAGGCACAGCAGCAACAGAGAGAGTCGGCGCATGGATTCGGTCGAAGAGAGGGGGGTGGGCCGCAAGCGGCCCGATCGGTCAGCGTTTGCGGCTGACCAGGCCGTAGATCACCAGCAGGATGATCGCACCGACGACCGCGCCGATAAAGCCCGCCGCTTCGCCGGCCTGGTAGATGCCCACGGCCTGGCCGCCATAGGTCGCCAGCAGTGCGCCGCCGATGCCCAGCAGGATGGTCATGATCCATCCCATGCTGTCATCGCCAGGCTTGAGGAAGCGTGCGACCAGGCCGACGATCAGGCCGATGAAGATGGTTCCGATGATGCCCATGCGAATCTCCTGAATATGAAAGAGACGCGGCAAAGCGCCGCGTTGTGCATGGGACCGGAGAGGACAAACGCAAGTTCGCGAAAAACTGCGCAAGGCCCGCGGGAGAGCCACGCGAGCGGCGCCGGGCGCGCGGGTTCGGCGTGGCTCAGACCTTGGCGATCAGCGCTTCGACGGCGGCGATGCGCTGTTTCAGCGTCGCGGCATCGGCGCTGCGCAGGGTGGCGTGGCCGACCTTGCGCCCGGCCTTGAAGGCCTTGCCGTAGTGGTGCAGGTGGCAGTCGGCGAGCGCCACGACCTGCTCGGTGGGCGGCACTTCGCCGATGAAGTTGAGCATCGCGCTCGCGCCGAGGGCGGCGGTGGAGCCCAGCGGCAGGCCGACGACCGCGCGCAGGTGGTTCTCGAACTGGCTGCACTCGGCGCCTTCGATGGTCCAGTGCCCGGAGTTGTGCACGCGCGGGGCGATCTCGTTGGCCTTCAGCCCGCCGTCCACTTCGAAGAACTCGAAGGCCAGCACGCCGACGTAGTCGAGTTTGTTCAGCACGCGGCCAACGTAATCCTCGGCGAGCGCCTGCAGCGGATGCACGGTGCTGGCCACCGAGAGACGCAGGATGCCGTTGTCGTGGGTGTTGTGCACCAAGGGGTAGAAGCGCGTTTCGCCGTCACGGGCGCGCACCGCGATCAGCGAGACTTCCCCGGTGAAGGGCACGAAGCCCTCGAGGATGCAGGGCACGCCGCCCAGTTCGGCGAACGCGCCGGCCACGTCGGCCGGGGTGCGCAGGACCTTCTGCCCCTTGCCGTCGTAGCCCAGGGTGCGGGTCTTCATCACCGCCGGCAGGCCGATGGCGGCCACCGCGGCGTCGAGATCGGCCTGCGAATGGAGGTCGGCGAATTCCGGCGTCGGAATGCCCAGCTCCTTGAACATCGATTTCTCGAACCAGCGATCACGGGCTATGCGCAGCGATTCCGCGTTCGGGTAGACGGGCACGAACTGCGAGAGGAAGGCCACGGTTTCCGCCGGCACGCTCTCGAACTCGAAGGTCACCAGGTCCACTTCGTCGGCCAGCTGGCGCAAGTGGTCCTGATCGCCGTAATCGGCGCGGATGTGCTCGCCGAGGGCGGCGGCGCAGGCATCCGGCGCGGGGTCGAGGAACGCGAAGTCCATCCCCAGCGGAGTTCCCGCCAGGGCCAGCATGCGGCCCAGTTGGCCGCCACCGATCACGCCGATCTTCATCACTGAGCCCTCGGGTCCGGGTTGTCCAGTACGGTCTGGGTCTGCTCGTCGCGGAACTGCTTGAGCGCGACGTGGAACTGCGGGTGCGTGTGGCCGAGGATGCTCGCCGCCAGCAGCGCCGCATTCACCGCGCCGGCCTTGCCGATGGCGAGGGTGGCGACCGGAATGCCGGCGGGCATCTGCACGATGGACAGCAGCGAGTCGACGCCCGACAGCATCGACGACTGCACCGGCACACCCAGCACCGGCAGGTGGGTCTTGGCCGCGCACATGCCCGGCAGGTGCGCGGCGCCGCCGGCGCCGGCGATGATCACCTGGATACCGCGCTCCTCGGCCTGCTCGGCGTACTGGAACAGCAGGTCCGGCGTGCGGTGCGCGGAGACCACCTTCACCTCGAACGGTATGCCGAGTTTTTCCAGCATCTCGGCGGTGTGACTGAGGGTGGACCAGTCGGACTTGGAGCCCATGATCACGCCTACCAGTGCGCTCATCGTCGTGCCTCTTGCGTCGGGCGCCCGCGGGCGCAGAAACCAACAAGCCACGCTGGAGACCAGGCGTGGCTTGTGTGCGAAGCGACCGTGCCGGGCCGCGAAGGCCGCGCAGTATAACCCAAGGCGCAAGCGGCGACAGCCCGCCGTTCGGCGCCCCCGAAGCCTGCCGCGCATCGCCCCCGCCGCGCCGCAAACGGCGTCCGCAGGTGCTCGCCCGACGGTGCTAGAAGCTGACGGTGGTGGACACCAGGAATTGCCGCGCCTCGCCGACCGAAACGTAGTTGCGGCTGGCGCTGGACGAGTAGTAGCGGCGATCGAAGAGGTTCTTCACGTTGAACTGGAAGCCGACGTCGTGGCCGCCCAGGCGCGTGTCGTAGCTGGCGAAGGCGTCGGCCACCGTGTAGGCCGGCAGGTCGAAGGTGTTGCTGGCGTCGCCGGCACGCTCGCCGACGTGCCGCGCGCCGGCGCCCAGGCGCAGGTTGTCGCCGCCGAACAGCGAACCGACCTGGTACACCGCCGACAGCGACGCGGTGTTCCGCGCCACGTTCTGCAGACGATTGCCCTGGTAGAGCGGGTCCTCGGTGACCTCGGCATCCAGCCAGGCGTAGCTGCCGATCAGGCTCCAGCGTTCGCTGAGCTGGCCGCTGACATCCAGTTCCAGGCCGTAGGAGCGCACTTTGCCCGCCGCGCGGCTGACGGTGGAGCCGCCCACCTCCTCGGTGACCAGCACGTTGCGCTTGTGGATGTCGAACAGCGCCAGGTTGGCGGTGACCCGGTCCGGGATATCCAGCTTGGCGCCCAGCTCCCAGGACTTGCCCTCCTCCGGCGCGACGGACGAATCGATCACTGCATCGCTGGCCAACGGCGCGATGGTCGAGTTCGGCTTGAACGACTCGCTGTAGCTGGCATACAGCGAGAAGCTATCGTCGAAGCGGTAGACCACGCCGCCGCGCGGCACCCAGACCTGGCCATTGATGTTGGTGTTGGCCCGGAATGGCCGGCCGCGCCCGGCGTACTGGTCGTAGATCAGGTAGCGGCCGCCGGCGACCAGGATCCAGTGCTCGTCCAGGTGCAGCGAGTCCTGCAGGTACAGCGAGTCGGTGCGCAGCTTGTCGGTCTGGTCGCTCGATCCGGCATCGGCCACGTCGGACGGATCGACCGTGCCATAGACCGGATCGTCGTAGTTCAGCGGACTGTTGCCGCCACGAATCAGGTCGGCGCGGAAGATCTTGCGCTTCTCGCTGTCGATGCCCACCACCAGTTCGTTGCGATAGCCGGCGATCTGCAGGTCGCCACTCAGGCTGGCGGTGGCGAAACTGTCGCTGCTGACCGCGCCGTGGGTGCCGTCGATACGCCGCGTCACGGTGCCGTTGCCGTTGACGCCCGTCACCCGCGCCTGGTTGTCGTCGTAGGTCTCGCGGGTCCAGCCGTAGGCGAAGTTGGCCTTCCAGGTTTCGTCCAGGCGGTGCTCGACGGCCAGCCGGGTCAGGTCCGAACGCCCTTCGGTGACGTTGAAGGCCTCGTCCAGCCGGCGTGTGCGCGGGATGTCCAGCGGCTTCAGGGTTGCCGGATTGATCGCCGTGCCGCGGTCGAACGGGGTCTCGAACTCGCGATGCTCGTAGCTCAGGTTGACCGTGGTGTCCTCGCCGTACCAGGCCAGCGACGGCGCCACCAGAGTCTCGCGGAAGTTGCCGAAGTTGCGCCAGTAATCCTCCTCCTGGTGGTCGACGATCATCCGGTAGGCCAGCCCGCTGTCACCCAACGCGCCGGTGCTGTCCAGCCCGCCGCCGCTACCGCTCTTGCCGTGGGCGTAGGTCGAGCCACGCAGGGTCAGGGCGTTGTACTGCTCCAGCTGCGGCTTCTTGCTGACCACGTTGACGATTCCGCCCGGGTCCTGGATGCCGTAGAGCAGCGCCGCCGGGCCCTTGAGCACTTCGACGTGGTCGGCGCTGGCGCTGAGGCTGCGGCCGAGGATCGACGGCAGGCCGTCGCGCATGATCGAGCCGTCGCGGTTGTCGCCGAAGCCGCGCTTGCTCACCGCGTCCTGGGTGCTGCCGAGGGTGTTGGCCTGGGTGATGCCGCTGATGTTGTTCAGCGCGTCGTCGAGGTTGCGCGGTTTCTGGTCGCGCAGCACCTGGGCCGGAACCACGTTGACGGTCTGCGGCACTTCCAGGAGCGGGGCGCCGCTGCGGGTGATCGAGGGTGTGCCGCTGGGCTGATAGCTGTAGCGGCTGGCGTCCTCGGCGGTCACCGTCAGGCCATCCAGGTTCATCGCCTGCGTCGCGGCCTGTGGCTCGACGGTGAAGGTTCGTTCGTCGACCTGGCGGGACGCGTAGCCACTGCCCGCCAGCAACCGCTGCAGTGCCTGCGCGGCACTCATCGAGCCCTCGAGCGCCGGCGCGCCGAGCGTAGCCGGCAAGGCGCTGGTGTAGACCACCGCCAGACCGGTGATGCGGCTGAACTGGTCGAGCGACTGCGCCAGCGGCTGCGCGGCGAGGGAGAACCGGAAGCGCCCTTCGACCTGCTCCGCGGTGGATTGCGCGTGGGCGGGCGCCGGCAGGCCAACGCCGAGGAACAGCAGAGCGGCGGCGAACGGAGTGAGCGGCGGGAAGGGGCGTTTCATCGTGCGGTCTCCGTAGAGGAAATGGCGTTGATGCGAATTGATCGCACCACCACTACACGAAGCCGCCGCGCGTTTACCTCACTTGGACGCGGAAAATAATCGCCGCCGACGGGAAAAAGTGCCGCCGGCTCAGCGGATGAGGATCAGCCGATCGAACAGCAGCGTGCTCTGGCAACCGAGCACGGCGCACAGCGAAGCCACTGCGGACGGGGCGTCGTCGCCGGCGACAGACACGCTGACACGGCGCGCGGCGAGGGCTGGGTCGAGGAGCAGGATGCGCCCGCGGTAGCGGCTGCCCAGGGCCTCCAGCACCTCGCCCAACGGCGCCTGGAGGAAACTCAGCCGACCGTCGCGCCAGGCCAGCGCCAAGTGGCTGTCCACGGCATGCGGCTCGCCGAGGTGCCCGTCGGCCAGGCGCACGCGCTGGTTGGCGCCGAGCACGCGGGTTTCACCGGCGGCGGCGACTTCCACGCGGCCTTCTTCGACGGTGACCGCCGTGCCCGACGCCTGGCGACGCACCTCGAAGGCGGTGCCGAGTACCCGCGTGATGCTGTCGCCGGTTTCGACCTGGAACGGACGGCCGTCATGCGCGACCTTGAACCAGGCGCCGCCGCGCAACAGTTCGACTCGCCGCAGCGGCCCTTCGATACGAACGTTCAGCGCGCTGTCGGCATCCAGCAACACGCGCGAGCCGTCGCCCAGGTTCAGCTCGCGCACTTCACCGGCGGCGCTGACTTCATCGGCGCGCAGGTTCTGCCACGCCTGTACCGGACGCAGCCAGCCGCCGCCCCAGAGCACCAGCAGCAGGCAGCAGGCGCCGGCCAGCGCGCCGGGCCAGTGGCCGAGCAGCGGCAGCCGGTTTTTGCGCCGAAGGGTCTGCAGATAGCCCTGCAACGCGCGCGCCTCCTCGTCGGCGAGCGACCGCGCCGGCGCTTCGCTGACGCTCCACAGCGCCTCGGCGCGGGCGTAGGCGTCCAGATGCCGGGGGTCGGCCGCCAGCCAGCGGATGAACGCGTGGGCATGGCGATGCGGCGCGCGACGGCGGCGCAGCAGCCAGCGCCAGGCTTCACGCTCCTGGCGGGCGGTCGGTGAATCGGACGCGGGCGCTGTCATGCTGGGCTTCCTGGCGCTGAGCTTTCCCTGGCTGGAGCCGGCGGATTCGCCAGGCTCGCCTTGCAGGCCTCGAGGGCGCGCATCATATGTTTTTCCACCGCGCTTTGGGACACGCCGACGGCCCGGGCGATCTCGCCATAGGTGCAGCCGTGGATGCGGTTGAGCAGGAAGATGTGCCGGGTGCGCTCCGGCAGGCCGCGCAGCGCCGCGTCCACATTGCGCAGGTCGTCGCCGGCCAGCAGCCCGGCTTCCAGCGCATCCGGGCGCTGTTCGTCGGGCACCGGGAAGGCGTTGAGCGTGCGACTGCGCGAACCTTCCAGGCGCAGGTGGTCGATGGCCAGGTTGCGCGCGCAGCGCAACAGGTAGGTGCCCATTTCCTCGACCTGCAGCACCGGCCGGCGCCAGAAGCGCAGGAACAGGTCCTGGACCAGATCGGCGGCGGTGGCGCGGCAACCGACCTGGCGGCTGACCAGCGACTCCAGGCGCTGGCGGTTGGCGAGGAACACGCGCAGGAAATCCTCCTGGGAATCCAGCGGCGGCGGCTCGGGGGAAGGGCGATCGGGAGTCATTGCACGACGGCGTCACGGCTGTGCGCCGGGGCGGCGCGACGAAATGACTCAAATGATAATGCTTATCAGGAAACTTCGATAGCGACCGGCGAGGACCGGTCGCGATTTCGCTTCGCGGCCATCCCGCGCGGATGGCCGGATCGTGACGGGCGCTGCGGGCCCGTCGTCGGCGTCAGTGCCCGCCCACCACCATCGCGGTGAACGGCGAGACGTACGCCTGCAGCGTCACCAGCAGGCCGACCAGCACGGCCAGCACGATGGAGTGGAAGAAGACGTAGCGCAGGATTTCACCCTCGTGCCCGTACCAGCGCGTCGCGGTTGAGGCGACCACGATCGACTGCGCATCGACCATCTTGCCCATCACCCCGCCGGAACTGTTGGCCGCCGCCATCAGCACCGGGCTCAGCCCGAGCTGTTCGGCGGTGACCTTCTGCAGGCCGCCGAAGAGCACGTTGGACGCGGTATCCGAGCCGGTCAGCGCCACCCCCAGCCAGCCGAGCAGCGTGCCGAACAGCGGGTAGAAGATCCCCGTCGCGGCGAACGCCAGGCCCATGGTCGCGTCCAGCCCCGAGTAGCGCGTGAGGAAACCGAGCGCGAGCATCGCCACGATGGTGATCAGCGAGTAGCGCACCACCCAGATCGTTTTCACGTAATGCCTGGCCAGCGCCAGTGGCGAGTAGCCCATCAGCAGACCGCCGATGATCGCCGCCAGGAGGATGCCGCTGCCGGTCGAGGTGAACCAGTTGAACTTGTACAGCGCCTCCTCGGTTTTCGCCTGGGGCACGACCGGCGGCACCTTCTCGATCTTCTGGTGGATGGCGTCGAAGGTCAGCACCGGCGAGAAGATCGGGTTGGCCTCGGTCTTCGGCTTGCCGGTGGGGTCGAGCAGCACCGCGCCGGTCTGCGGATCGAGCGCGGGACGGGTATCGAACATCGACTTGAAGCCCTGGGTGCCCCAGGCGAAGACGAACACGGTGAGGATGATCCACGGCATCCAGGCGCGCAGCACGGCGCGCTGGCCGTCGCCGGAGAACGCCGCGGCGCCGCCGGGCTTCTCATCCGGATCGACATCCACCTTGGAATTGTCGACGCGGCCCGACAGCGCCGCCGAGGTGTGGACGGTCTTCGGTTTCCAGACCCGGAGGAAGCCGGTCAGGCAGGCCATCGAGATCAGCGCCGCGATTACGTCCACCAGCATCGGACCGTGGTAGTTGGAGACGATGAACTGCGGCACGGCGAAGGTGACCCCCGCGATCAGGATCGCCGGCCAGATTTCCATCATCTTGCGCCAGCCGGCGAAGGCCCAGATCAGCCAGAACGGCACGATCACCGAGAAGAACGGCAGTTGCCGGCCGACCATCGCCGACAGCTCCATCTCGTCCAGCCCGGTGACCTTGGCCAGGGTGATGATCGGCGTGCCCAGCGCGCCGAACGCCACCGGCGCGGTGTTGGCGATCAGCGCCAGGCCGGAGGCCGCCAGCGGCGAGAAACCGAGGCCGATGAGGATCGCCCCGGTCACCGCCACCGGCGTGCCGAAGCCCGCCGCGCCCTCGAAGAAGGCACCGAAGCAGAAGGCGATCAGCAGCAGCTGCAGGCGCCGGTCGTCGGTGATTCGCGCCAGGGAGTCCTGCAGCACCTTGAACGAGCCGTTCTCGGTGGTCAGGCGGTGCAGGAAGATGATGTTGAGGACGATCCAGCCGATCGGCAGCAGGCCGTTGGCCGCGCCGTAGAGCGCCGCCGAACCGGCCATGCCGGCGGGCATGCCGAAGGCGAAGATCGCGATGACCAGCGCCGAGCCCAGCGCCATCAAGGCCGCCAGGTGTGCCTTGACGTGGAAGAAGGCCAGCGCCGCGAGCATCACGACCACCGGGACGGCGGCCATCAACGTCGAGAAAAGCGCATTGCCAAAGGGGTCGTAGAGTTGTTGCCAGATCATGTGCCACCTCGTTTTTATTGTTAGTAGCGAACGGTGAAGAGCGGTCTTCAAGCACGAAAAGCAGCAGGAGTATAGGTCGTTTTTCCACCCTGCCAGGCCGATCGAAAAAAGCCCGGAAAGCTCACTCCTGAGCGCTGTTCGCGGCACTTTCGAGCTTGCGCCAGAGCAGGCGCACGGTTGCCTTGCGCAACAGCGCGCAGCGGTACAGGCGAATCTCCAGCGGCACCTGCCAGTGTTCGCCGCCACACACGCGCAGATCGCCGCGCGCCAGCTCCGCCTCCACGCTCAGCCGCGGCACCCAGGCCACGCCCAGCCCCTGCAGCGCCATGCTCTTGAGGCTGTCGGCCATCGCCGTTTCGTAGACCGTGGTCGAACGCAGCGCACGCTGGCGCAGCAGCAGGTTCACCGAGCGACCGAGAAAGGCTCCAGCGCTGTAGGCGAGCAGCGGCACGCTCTGCCCGCTGTCGAGATCGAACAGCGGCTGGCCGTCGGCCGCCACCGCGCACACCGGCAGCATCGAGGTGGCGCCCAGGTGCAGCGAGGGAAAGATCTCCGGGTCCATCTGCAACGCGGCATCCGGGTCGTAGTAGGCGAGGATCAGGTCGCAGGCGCCCTCGCGCAGCGCGTGCACCGCCTCGCCGACGTTGCTCGCCAGCAGGCGGCTGGCGATGTTCAGGCCCTGCTCGCGCAGACCGGCGATCCAGGCCGGAAAGAACCCCAGCGCCAGCGAATGCGCCGCGGCGATCTGCAACACCTCGCCCTGCTGGCCTTCGAGGTGGTGCAGATGGCGCGCCACCTCGCCCAGCTGTTCGACCACGCTGCGCGCGCTGACCAGGAACAGCTGCCCCGCCTCGGTCAGCTCCACCGGCGTGCGCGCCCGGTTCACCAGGGTCAGGCCGAGCGCCTCTTCGAGGCTGCGGATGCGCCGGCTGAAGGCGGGCTGGGTGACGAAGCGCTTCTGCGCCGCCTGGGAAAAGCTGTGCGTGGCGGCCAGGGCGATGAAATCTTCCAACCATTTGGTTTCCAGGTTCATGGCGGTTCTCGGCAAGATGGCGAGGAGATTATGCCTCTACTGCATCAGGACGCTCACCCGCTCCGTCATTCAACGGTCGTCGAAATGCACAGCAAGGCAACGTATTCGCCGTATTCCGGGAGCATTCCGGCCGGACACGTCCCGTCGCCGGCCAAGGTCACGCGGATGCTCATGCCGTTCCGGCATGGGGCAGCGTTTAACAGCATTGGCCGGCACCGTGTTGGCCGCCCTACTCTGCACGCCATCGCGGCCTCGTCCGCCTTTCCCAGAGTCAGCCCCCGATCATGTCCAGCGTCGCCGCCCCTCGCATCGAAAAAGACCTGCTTGGCACCCTCGAAGTCCCCGCCGAGGCCTACTACGGCATCCAGACCTTGCGCGCGCTCAACAACTTCCGCCTGTCCGGCGTCCCGCTGGCGCATTACCCGAAGCTGGTGGTCGGCCTGGCGATGGTCAAGCAGGCCGCAGCCGACGCCAACCGCGAGCTGGGTTACCTGTCGGCGGACAAGCACGCGGCGATCAGCCAGGCCTGCGCACGCCTGATCCGCGGCGAATTCCACGGGCAGTTCGTCGTTGACATGATCCAGGGCGGTGCCGGCACCTCGACCAACATGAACGCCAATGAGGTCATCGCCAACCTGGCGCTGGAGGCGCTCGGCAAGCAGAAAGGCGAGTACCAGCACCTGCACCCGAACAACGACGTGAACATGGCGCAGTCGACCAACGATGCCTACCCGACGGCGATCCGCATCGGCCTGCTGCTCGGCCATGACACCCTGCTGGCCAGCCTGGAAAGCCTGATCCAGGCCTTCGCCGCCAAGGGCGAGGAGTTCGCCCAGGTGCTGAAGATGGGCCGCACGCAGTTGCAGGACGCCGTACCCATGACCCTCGGCCAGGAGTTCCACGCCTTCGCCACCACCCTCGGCGAAGACCTCCAGCACCTGCGCCGCCTGGCCCCCGAGCTGCTCACCGAGGTAAACCTCGGCGGCACCGCCATCGGCACCGGCATCAACGCCGACCCGCGCTACCAGGCGATCGCCGTCGCCCGGCTCGCCGAGATCAGCGGCCAACCGCTGAAAGCCGCCGCCGACCTGATCGAAGCCACCTCCGACATGGGTGCGTTCGTGCTGTTCTCCGGCATGCTCAAGCGCACCGCGGTGAAACTGTCGAAGATCTGCAACGACCTGCGGCTGCTCTCCAGCGGCCCACGCACCGGGATCAACGAAATCAACCTTCCGCCGCGCCAGCCGGGCAGCTCGATCATGCCGGGCAAGGTCAACCCGGTGATTCCCGAGGCGGTGAACATGGTCGCCTTCGAGATCATCGGCAACGACCTGGCGCTGACGATGGCGGCCGAGGGCGGCCAGCTGCAGCTCAACGTGATGGAACCGCTGATCGCCTACAAGATCTTCGACTCGATCCGCCTGCTGCAGCGCGCCATGGACATGCTCCGCGAGCATTGCGTGGTGGGCATCAGCGCCAACGTCGAGCGCTGCCGCGAACTGGTCGAGCACTCGATCGGCCTGGTCACCGCGCTGAACCCCTACATCGGTTACGAGAACGCCACGCGCATCGCCAAACTGGCGCTGGACAGTGGCCGCGGCGTACTCGAACTGGTGCGCGCCGAAGGCCTGCTCGACGACGCCATGCTCGCCGACATCCTGCGCCCGGAAAACATGATCGCCCCGCGCCTGGTGCCGCTGAAGGCGACCGTGTAAGCCCTGACGCGTCAACGGTCACCCGGCATTGGGGCCACTCTCCCCAAGTCCCTCAGGGAGATACGGCGCGAGCTGTATCTCCTTTTTATGGGCCGGATTCCGGGTCGGGGGAGAAGGCAACAGGCGCCGCCGACCTAGAACACCGAGGCACCGATGCGCTGGCTGAGCAGCTCCAGGGCGGCCATTCCCGCCAGCGAGTTGCCCGCGGCATTCAGCTCCGGCGACCACACGCATACGCTGAAGCGCCCCGGCACGACGGCGACGATGCCGCCGCCCACGCCGCTCTTGCCCGGCAGGCCGACACGGTAGGCGAAGTTGCCGGCTTCGTCGTACAGCCCGCTGGTGGCCATGATCGAGTTGACCTGCTGGGTCTGCCGCTCGCTGAGAATCTGCGCGCCGCTGTGCGTGCAGAAACCGTCGTTGGCGAGAAAGGAGAAGGCCCGCGCCAGGTCCACGCAGCTCATGCGCAACGCGCAGTGACTGAAGTAGCTGCGCAGCACCGCTTCCACGTCGTTGTGAAAATTGCCGAAGGCCTGCATCAGGTAGGCCATGGCCGCGTTGCGCGCGCGGTGGCGGTATTCGGATTCGGCGACGTGCAGGTCCACCGCCACCTCGCGATTACCGGACAGGCGCCGGACGAAATCGCGCATGGACAGCGCCGGCGCGGCGAAGCGCGACTGGTTGATGTCGCAGATCACCAGCGCACCGGCGTTGATGAAGGGATTGCGCGGCCGGCCGCGCTCGAACTCCAGCTGTACCAGCGAATTGAACGGTTGCCCGGAGGGTTCGTGGCCGAGGCGCTGCCAGATCGACTCGCCCGAGTGCTCGATGGCCTGCACCAGGCTGAACACCTTGGAGATGCTCTGCACGGAAAACGGCGTCTGCGCATCGCCGGCGCTGAACACTTCGCCATCCAGGCCGTACACGGCGATTCCCAGTTGCGCGGCGGGCACCTCGCCCAGCGCGGGTATGTAGTCGGCCACTTTGCCCTGGCCGATCAGCGGGCGAACTTCGTCGAGGATTTCACTTAACAGCGCGTGCATGCTCAGGCTCCCAGGCAACCTCAGCTAGACGCCGACCGCCCGTGCGAAAGCACAGCGAACGGCCACAGCGCTCACGAGCTCTCGAACAAACCGTCCCTGACCGGCCCGACCGCCAGCCGCTGGCGCACGTCATCGTCGATGCGCGGGTCGTCCGGGCGGTAGAGCATGACCTGGCGATAGGCGCTAACCCGGTTGATCTCCTCGCCGAGGAATTCCCACACCACGCGCGTGCAGGCGGGGGTGCGGCGATCACCGCTGGAGACGCCGGTCTTGATGCCGTTGAGGCGGGTGATGCGGCTCTTGTAGCTGGGGATGAGGATGGTCTGGCTCATCTCGTTGAGCGTCAGCGATTCGTAGTCGATCAGGAACACCCGGTCCTGCAGGTGGAAAGCCGCACCCAGGTAGCGGCAGCGCACCCAGTCCTCGGCCGGCAGGTTGCTGCTCGCCGAGCGCTCCTGACGTTCCTGGCGCTCGAACAGGAAGGTGCCGCGCTCCTCACGCAGGTGCACCAGCGAAAGCAGGATGTTGCCCGGCACGGACATGCAGTTGGAGTACTCGAAGTAGTACCCGCAGTAGCGCGCCAGGCTGGCGGACTGCTCGCGCAGCGGCTGCAGCAGGCTGTACAGCGGGTCGCCGGAGGGCGTGCTCGGCGTGTCGCTGGCGCGTGCGCCGATCAGCCGGGCGAACTGCTCGGCGGGCAGGCCCAGCTCGTAGTCCTCGACACCGAAGAAATCGCCGATGCGCCTGAGGTTGTAGGCCGTGGGGCGGCTCTGCCCGTTCAGGTACTTGTTGAACTGCGCGCGGTTGATCGCGAGCTTGCGGCAAACCTCCGCGATAGAGCGGTAGTGACTGCACAGCAGCTTGAGATTGAGGCCCAGATTATCCGACACGACGCGCCCTCGGATGATGCGAGGGGCGCGATTGTAGCATCAGCTCGCGTCACCTCGAATCGACCTGCGAAATTGCCTGGAGCGGAACCTTGGCCAACCATGCGCCCCACGTTTTTCCGCGCCTGGCGCATTCCACCGCTGCTTACGAACAATAAGAGTCGAGGAGACCTCCATGCTTGAAGTGATCAACAATTTCCTGTCGGGCAAGCTGCTGATCGTTCTGATCGTCGGGCTCGGCAGCTACTTCACCCTGCGCTCGCGCTTCGTGCAGTTTCGCCACTTCGGCCACATGTTCACCGTGTTCAAGGAATCCCTCCGCGGCCAGGGCGGACAGCTGAGCTCCTTCCAGGCGCTGATGCTGAGCCTCGCCGGCCGCGTCGGCGCGGGCAACATCGCTGGCGTGGGTATCGCCGTGACCCTCGGCGGGCCCGGCGCCGTGTTCTGGATGTGGGTGACGGCGCTGGTCGGCATGTCCAGCAGCTTCTTCGAATGCACCCTGGCGCAGGTCTACAAGCGCGCCGACGGCGACGGCCTGTATCGCGGCGGCCCGGCCTACTACATCCAGCACGGCCTGAAACTGCGCTGGATGGCGATGATCTTCTCGGTTCTGCTGCTGGTCACCTACGGCTTCGCCTTCAACGGCCTGCAGTCCTTCACCGTCACCCATTCGCTGGAGAACGCCTTCGGCTTCCCGGTGCAGTACACCGGCATCGGCCTGGCCGTGCTGCTGGGCCTGGTGTTCGTCGGCGGCATCAAGCGCATCGCCTCGGTCTCCGACCTGCTGGTGCCGGTGAAGACCCTGGCCTACATCGGCGTGACCCTCTACGTGATCTGCACCCAGATCGAACTGGTCCCGGACATGCTGGTGACCATCGTCAAGAGCGCCTTCGGCCTCGAACCGGCATTCGCCGGCCTGCTCGGCAGCGCCATCGTGATGGGCGTGAAGCGCGGCGTGTTCGCCAACGAAGCCGGCCTGGGCAGCGCGCCCAACGTCGCCGCCGTCGCCGCGGTGAAACACCCGGCCGCCCAGGGCGTGGTCCAGGCGTTCAGCGTGTTCCTCGACACCTTCGTGATCTGCACCTGCACCGCGCTGCTGATCCTGCTCTCCGGCTTCTACACGCCGGGCTTCGAGGGTGACGGCATCGTCCTCACGCAGAACTCCCTGGCCGCGGTCGTCGGCGACTGGGGCCGGATCTTCGTCAGCGTCGCGCTGAGCCTGTTCGTCTTCACCTGCATCCTCTACAACTACTACCTCGGCGAGAACGCCCTGCAGTTCCTCCTCGGCAAGAGCCGCACCGCGCTGCTGACCTACCGCGGCCTGGTGCTGGCGCTGATCTGCTGGGGCTCGATGCAGAACCTCTCCACCGTGTTCGCCTTCGCCGACATCACCATGACCTGCCTGGCCTTCGTCAACCTGATCGCCCTGGCACTGCTGATCAAGGTCGGCCTGCGCGTGATGAAGGACTACGACGCCCAGCGCAGCGCCGGTGTCGGCCAGCCGGTGTTCGACGCCCGCCAGTTCGCCGACCTGGACCTCGACCGCGACGCCTGGCCGAGCGCGCCGGCCAGCAGCGCGACCCACGAGCAGGCGCCGGCCAGCCTGGTGGAAAGCCACCGCTAAGCACTCCCACGCGTCGACCGGATGCCGTTTCTCCGCCCCGCGGGGAGGCGGCATCGTCGTATCGGGTAACGCTTTTCGCCCACGCCGGCGCGCATTCGCCGGCGGATTCGGCGCTATGCTGGCCCACCCGATTTCCCCTCCGCTTACCCAGGATTCAGGCATGAGCGCCGTCAACAACCTCTTCGTGCTCTACACCGGCGGCACCATCGGCATGCTGCAGACACCCGAAGGCCTGGTGCCCGCCGGCGGTTTCGAGGCGCGCATGCGCGAACACCTGGCCCGCCATGAGGTGCCGGCGCCGCGCTTCGTTTTCCAGGAAATGCTGCCGCTGCTGGACAGCGCCAACATGTCCCAGCGCGAATGGCTGGCGATGCGCGAGCAGATCGTCGCCGCCGTCGACCAAGGCGGCCACGACGGCGTACTGCTGCTGCACGGCACCGACACCCTCGCCTACAGCGCCGCCGCGCTGAGCTTCCTGCTGCTGGGCCTCGGCGTGCCGGTGGTGCTCACCGGCGCCATGCTGCCGGCCGGCGCCGACGGCAGCGACGCCTGGCCCAACCTGTGTGGCGCCCTGGCGGCGCTGGAGGCAGGCATCGAGCCGGGCGTGCACCTGTTCTTCAACGGCGAGCTGATGCACGGCGCGCGGGTCAGCAAACTGCGCAGCGATGCCTTCGACGCCTTCACCGTGCTGCCGCGCCGCCGCGAAGGCGAACGCGCCGCCGAACTGCCGTCTGCACTCGCCTACCGCCAGCCGCGCCAACCGGTGAATCTCGCGGTACTGCCGCTGTTCCCCGGCGTCCAGGCCAGCCATGTCCGCGCCCTGCTCGCCAGCGGCGTGCGCGGCCTGCTGCTGGAATGCTACGGCAGCGGCACCGGCCCCTCGGGCGATGCCGACCTGCTCGCCGCCCTGCGCGAAGCCCACGCCGGCGGCGTCGTGCTCGCCGCCATCAGCCAATGTCCCCAGGGTCACGTCGAATTCGGCGTCTACGCCGCCGGCAGCCAGCTGCGTGACGCCGGCCTCGTCTCCGCCGGCGGCATGACCCGCGAAGCCGCCCTCGGCAAACTCTTCACCCTCCTCGGCGCCGGCCTCGACCAGGCCGAGGCACAACGCTGGCTGGCGCTGGATCTGTGCGGGGAAATGGCGGAACGCTGAGGATCAAGGAAGGCGTCGCCTGGCGAGCGGTTTCTAGCGCCGTCAAACAGGCGCCGCTGATCCAGGCCTGCCAAACGACATTCGATACGGCATCTGCACCAGCTTCCTCTTCAGCCAGCGCCACGACGGCGCTGCGCCGGATTCCGGCTCATGCCGGCCACCGGCCCAGCCAGCGCATCAGCCGTGACGACGGTTGCGGTGCCGTGCGGAAGGCCTGAAGCAGTTCTTCCAGGCTTGCCCGGCGTGCAGGGTCGAAGGCCAGGCCGGCCTGCAAGGCGCGAGCAATCGGGGGCGCCAGGACGGAGGCCTCTGCCTGCAATTGCATCGCCCGCGCCTGCTTGCCGCTGAGGCGGCGGAACGGGTGCCGCCCCGTACACAGCTCGTAGAGCACGCAGCTCAGCGCGTAGATGTCGGCAGCGGCACTCAGCGCCTCGCCATCCAGCAGTTCCGGCGCCGCATAGCGCAGCGTCCAGGCAGCGAAACGGCTGCGGCACAATTGCGGCAACCCCGGCAGCCGATTCTCTTGGGCCTGGCCGAGGCCGAAATCGAACAGCCGCAGACCCTGGTCGCCAACCATCACGTTGCTCGGTTTCAGGTCGCCATGCAGCACGCCAGCCGCATGCGCATGGGCCAACGCCTCTAGAAGCGCCAGCCCGATCTCCCGCGCATCGCCCCACGGCGCGCCGGCCGGGTGCTCGTCGATGAAGCGATCCAGCGTGCAACCGCTCAGCAGCTCGAGCGTGATGAAGGCGCGCTGGCTCAGCGGGTCGATATCGAACGCATGCAGTTGCACGACGTTGGCGTGGCGCAGGCGGCTGGTCAGTGCGAACTCGCTGTAGAGCAGTGCGCTGGCGTCCGGGTATTCGGCGAAGTCTTCGCCGAGGGTCTTCAACGCCACATACGGCTGCGGGTCGCCGAACTGTTCGCGCAGCAGGTCGCACGCCTGGTAAACAGCGCCCATACCACCGACACCCAACAGCCGCTCTATCCGGTAGCGCCCGCAGAGCACCTCGGGCAATGCCGCCGATGTCGGCATCAGCGGCGGCACGCGCGGCCCGCTACGCGCGCCGGCAGCGAAGGCAAAATAGGTCAGGTCCGGGTCGGCGACCGCCTCCGCCGCGAGCTGCGCCAGCGGATCGTTCATGGGCGCACCACCACGGCGCTGAGGTTGTCCCGCGCCGCGCCACCCAGCACCTCGTCGAACAGACGCCGGATCGCCAACTGCGGCGATGGCAAGCTGAGCGCCGCCCCCAGCGCACCGACGGACAGCTCGCGATAGAGCCCGTCGCTACAGAGCAGAAACACGTCGCCCGGGAAGATATCGAACTCGAGGATATCCAGACTCAGCGGCTCGGCGACGCCGATGGCGCGGGTCAGCGCCTGCGCCGCGGGATGCCGTGCCGCCTGCTGCGGGCTGAGTTCACCGCGGTCGAGCAGTTGCTGCTCCAGGGAATGATCACGGGACAACTGATAAAGCCTGCCGCGCCGCCAGAGATAGCAGCGGCTGTCCCCGGCCCACACGCACGCCCCCCGCGCGCCCTCCAGCAGCAGAGCCACCACGGTGCTACCGATGACCGGGTCGGGCCGCTCGGCGGTCACGGTCAGTTGCTGATGCAGCCGCCGGTTGATCTCGTGCAGGCAGCGCCGAAGGCCCTGCACACGCACCTGCAGATCACGCTCATCGGGCAGCCCGGCCAGTCGATCGACGATCAGCCGGCTCGCCAGCGCGCCACGCTCATGCCCGCCCATGCCATCGGCGACGACCCACAGGCGGCGTTCCGGCAGGTCGAGAAAGGCATCCTCGTTGCGCGCGCGAACCTTGCCGGTGTCGGTCCGCGCCGCGCTGCGCAGGCGCTCGGCCAGCGCGCTCATCACAGGGTTTCCGGCAGCCTGAAGTCACGCAGCATGGCGACGTCGAAGGGGTTCGGCGAACGCTGGCTGTGCAGCAGGTAGTTGGCTCGCAACCCACCCAGGTCGGCCTTGAGCATCAGCACATCGCGACCGCTGTAGTACTCGGTCTGCATCAGGTCGATCAGGCGAAACAGCGACCAGGGCCCGGTGTTGCGCTCGATGCCCACGCGCCGGCCGCCCAACTCCTCGACCACCAGGCTGGTCCGCCCGTCGCTGGCCGCCGCCGGCCAGTGGAAGGCGGTCGGCACGATGGGCCCGTGGCGGTACTCCAGTTGTTGTTCCCCCACGCTGAAATCCGCGCGCCCCAGGCTGGAGTCCAGCGAATAGGGCTCCAGCGTGAACAGCACCTGCGGCTCGCTGGCGTTCTCGGCGAAGAAGCTCTGGCGGATGATTTGCGCGTGCGCCATCTGCAGGAGGAATTCGCGTGACAGTGGCAGCCCGCGGCCATCGACCCGACGAAGTTGATAACGGTCGGCAGCACCGCTGACGAAGGGTTTCAGGTAGGCCTCGAAGAAGCGCTCGGCGATCCCTTGGCTCTTGAAGAACTCGCGGAAGTCGGCAAGCGCCACATCGCTGGCACTGCTCGCATCGAACGGATAGCGGCGGTTCAGCGAGCCCTGATAGGCCGCATACAGCTCGCTCCGATAGCGCTGGTTCAGATAGTCATGGGCGCCATTGAGCACCAGCATCCAACTGTCCTCGGCAAGCCCACCGAGCCAGGCGCCGACCGGTTGCGGCAGACGGGCGGAGCTACCGCGCAGCAGATTGATCGCATCGAGTTGGCCCCCCATGCGCGCCTTGGCCAACTCGAAGGCCGCCTGCTCGGGCGCACTCGCGCTGGCCAGGCCGGCCAACTGCTGCTGCAGCCCGTCGAGGGCTTGCAAGGTCGTCAGCAGGAGCGGAGCGGGACCGCCGTTGTCATCCAGCAACTGGTGCAATGGCAGGAAGCGTCGCTCCACAGCCTTGCGCGCGGTATCCGGCAGCGCCTTCGCCAGGCTCGTCTGGGCCTGTTCCGCGACGCCGGCCAGCTTGACGAGCTTGGGCTTCGCACCGAGCGCCTTCGCGGCGTCGGCGAGTTCCGGGCCCTCCTCGGTCACGTCGGCAAGGTCACGAAAACGGGTGTTGTCCCGCACCTCGGCGAGCAGTTGCAGCAACGGCGAGTTCGCCGCGGTCAGGCCGGCAAGCTGTTCGGCTCCCTGACGGGCGTCGCCGATCGGCTCCAGGGAAAGCTGCGCCAGCGCCTCGGACCAGTAGTTGGCGTAGTCACGAAAGTACAGTTGCTCGATGTCCACCAGCAGGCGATTGAGGTCGCCACCGCTCAGCCCATCGCCCTCCCCTAGCACCCAGTTGTCGCGCATCAGGTCACGCACCAGTGCCGGACCCTGGCCGACGAAGAATTGCCCGTAGCCACGCTGGGTATAGAACCCCGGAATGGCGAAATCGCTTCCGCCGAACAGCGCGGCCTGCGGACCCAACTGTTGGGCGAACCGGTAGTCCGGCAGGCTGCGCGCCTGTTCACGCAGCATCCGATAAACGACGTTGGCCAATGATTCGCGGCGGAGCACCTCGCGCGCCTGGGCGACCAGTCGGTCGTCCAGCGCATAGCTGAAGGGCCCGGCGAGCAGATGTTCGAGATGGTTGCTCAGCCCCTCTTGAACCTGTGCGTTACCGGGATAACGTTGCGACCAGTCGGCGGCAAGCCTCTCACCTAGAACCGCAGGGTCGCGGCGCTCCTCGAGATTCAGCATCAGGTAGGCGCGCAAGCTACCGAGCAGACGCTCACGGTCGCCCAGGCTGGCGCGGACCTGCGCGGCCAGTTGCCCGGCGATACGCGGCAACAGCAGGTGCTCCAGGTCGCGCCGGTAGTTCTGCGTGACGCTGGGCTCCACCTGGCGCCGCTGATACAGCCCGGCCCTGTCGACGATCGACACCTCGTCGGCGCCCGGAAACACCTGGGTGGCCGCAAAGCTGTCATCGAGCGCCTTCAGTACGGAGACGGCATCCCCCTGTCGGGCCGTTTCGCTACGCGCGGGGCCGAGGCCTTGCGCCAGCGCGCGCAATTGTTCGAGGCGATTCTGGTTCGCCGAAAACCCATTGGCCCACAGTGCGCCAAAGCCCAGCAGGCAGATGCAGGCGGCGACATACAGGCCGCGCTGCCCCCAGTCGATGCGTCGCCGCTCCCGCTGATCGAGCCCGGCGAGTTCGGCTTCGGGAAAGATCACCTGATCCAGCAGGTGATGGATGAACCGCGCACGTCCGCGCCGGAACATCGGCAGCGCGCCGCTCGCCAAACCCAGCTGGCGCCCTATGGCACGCGTGTCCGGATCGAGTTCGTCCTGTACCTGCGGCGCACTGGTCAGGTAGAAGCCCCGCAACTGGCTGGCGCGTTGGTAGCGGTTGCCGGAGAAGGCCAGTTCGATGAACAGGCACAGGTGTTCGCCGATCTGTCCCAACTGGTGGGGAAAGTCGAGAATCCGCCCGCGCCGCTGGGTATCGCGCTCCTGGTGCATGCGCTGGATCACCTGACTGTTCAGGCGACGCAGCAGCTCTTCGAACTCCTGGCGGACCACCTGGGCGTCAGTACCGTTCTGCTCCTGGCGAAAACTGGCGCCGAGCACCTGGTCGCTTTCCTCTCGGGAAAGCGAATCGAAGAACTCCTCGAAGCCGGGCACCTTGTCGGCCTTGCTCAATACGAGGTAGACCGGCACTTCCGCGCCGAGTCGCTGATGCAGTTCGTGCAGGCGCTGACGCACCTGGCGGGCAAGCGCCTCCAGCACCTGCTCGCTCTCGCTCTGCAGACAATCGACTGGAACATTCACCAGCACGCCGTTGAGGGGACGGGCTCGCCGCCGACGCAGCAGGCCAAGCAATGTCTGCCAGGCCGATGCGTCCACTGCTGCATCCGGCTGCGTGAGATAACGCCCGGCGCAATCGATGAGGACCGCATGCTCGGCAAAGTACCAGTCGACGTTTCGGGTACCGGACACCTCGCGCGTCAAACGATCCTCGCGCGGGTTCAGCGGGAACTCCAGGCCGGAAAAGTCCAGCAGGCTGGTTTTGCCGCTGCCTTGCGGGCCAAGCAGCAGGTACCAGGGCAACTGGTTGCGCCAGTGCTCGCTACGTCCGCGGTACAGGCTCGAACGGCGCAGGGTGCGCAAGGCGTCGCGGTAACGGCTGCGCAACTCGCCCTGCTCCTCGTTGAGCAGGCTGTCGCGGCGCTTGCGTTGCTGCGCCACCTCGTCCGTTTCCTCGCGCTTCTTGCGGGCCGTCGCGCGCCAGTTGGCGAAAACCATACCGAGGCCCCACAGCAGAAACAGCACGCTGATGCTCAGCAGTCGGCTGCCTGCGGACTCCCAGAAGCGGACGTCACCAACAGCCAGCAAGGGTCCGGCAAACCACACGAGCAGCGCCAGCAGAAGCACGAGACAGAGTGTCCAGACCCATGTCCTGCGCATGAAGGCGCCGAGTTTGGCGAAGAATCCTTTCATTTCTTCCATCCTCGATTCACTGACGGTCGGTGGCGACCGGGTCGGGCAGTCGGTAGGACTGCAGTACGGCTTCGCGCTGCGCCTCGAGCGCCCAGGCAAAACCGCCATAGGTGATCGCCAGGCAAATCAGCGTGAACAGCGCCACCATCCATCCTGGAACGATGCGCACCAGGCGCCGCCGCGAATCCTTCAGCCCCTGCCAGTGAGGCGAGACATCCCGCGGGACATCGCCACGCAGCTGGCGAATCTGTCGATACAGGCTGTCGCGGATCGCCTCCAGCTCCAGCATGCCGCGCGGGAGGACACGAAACTTGCCTTCGAAGCCGAGGGACAACGCCAGGTACATCAGCTCCAGCATCGGCAGGTGCTTGACCGGGTTGCGCGAAAGCCGCTCGAGCAGCTGGAAGAACTTCTCGCCGCCGAACGTTTCGTTGTGGAAGGTGCTGAGCAGGCTCATCTGCGACCACTCGCTTTCGTTGCCCCAGGCCGTGGTCACCACCGCTTCGTCGAGCACCGTGCAGAGCACATAGCGGGCGGCCATTACCTGGCTGCTTTCGGCGCCGTCATGCAGCGCGCGGTGCTCGAACAGCTTGATCTCGCTGGCCAGGCGGGCCTGCAACGCGCCGATATCCTCGGCCTCGAAGCTGTGCTTGAGGCGCACCACGTCCGAGAGCAGCGACGAGGCGGCCGCCACCAGCGGATTGAGGCTGAGGTTGAACGCCTGTGCCGGACGCAGGCGGGCGGCGTAGATCATCCGCTCCTCCAGTTGCTCGTATCGGGGCGGCGCGGCGAAGTCGGTGAGCGGGCTTTGCGCCGGTGCATCGCCGTGGCGATTGAGGATGACGGTCCTGTCGTCCTGCGCGTAATCCATTTCTCTGATCATGTCGTTCAGTTCCTGATCGCCCAGAATTTCAGCTCGAGACCGGGGAATTCACCGGACAGGTGGAAGGCGAAACCACCGGAGCGCTCCAGCTGCGCCAGCTCCTCGGAGTTGAGTTCGAGCGCGAAGTAGGTCTTGCCGGCGTGGAACGGGATCTGTCGTGGCGCCACCGGCAGCGGCTTCACCCTGATTCCGGGCAGATGGAGGTTCACCAACTGGCGGATGCGCTCCACCGGGCCGACCTTGAGGTGCGCCGGCAGCCGATTGCGCAGTTCCTCGGAGTCGCACTGGGCACTGGCGGCGAGGATGAACGATGCCGCGCCAAGCAGCGTGTGATCATGCAGCGGTGACACCTGGATACCGTACTGACGCTGCTGCAAGAGCAACTCGATGGCGTGCTGTTCGAGCACCATCGACAGCACCTGACGGATCGCATCCATCAACCGGCGAAAACTCAGGCCCTGGTCGCTGTGCTGGTAGCGACGGTCCAGACGTGGACGCTTGCTCTCGCTGGCGAAGGTCGCCAGCTCACCGAGAAGCCCGAGCAGTTCGCGAAAAATCTGCTCCGGATGTACCTGCTCGATGCCCAGGTAATGGCGCAGGAGCGGCTCGTAGCGATTTATCAGCTGGAGCATCATGAAGTCGCCGACTTCGGCGCCGCCCACCTTGCCGGTGGCACTGATCCGCTCCGCGAGCGTATCGCCGCGATGAGCCAGCATGCTGATCACTTCCTTGAGGCACGACTGTAGATAGACAGAGGCCTGGAAATGCAGAAAGGTCGGAATGAACTCCGGATCGAGACTGACCAGCGCGTCCGGCGTGGTATCCAGCACATCGCAGAGTTTCAGTTTGACGTAGGCCTGGTCGCTCTGCTGCTCGCCGAGGAGCAGGCGGAAATCCGGCCGCGCACAATTGACCTGGCTCGCCGCGGCGTCGCCCGCATTGGAATCGGTCACCTCGGTTTCGATGGCGGTGTAACGCGCGAGAACGTCCTTCTGCTCGACCCGGCGAGTTTCGATGTGATTGCCCGAAACCAGCGGCAGGGCCAGGTAGATCGGCGTGTTACCCGTGTTCGGAGGAACGTCCAGCGCCAGCGGCTCGCGCTCGGCGCCGATCTCGAACAGTGTCCCATCGGGCAGGATGCCGCTGGCCTGACTGAGCACCAGTTTTCCGGTCCCGAGGAACTGGCGGTCGATCTCCAGGGAGAAAAAGCCCCACGCGTAGCTGTCCAGGCGCTGTGTGCGGACCTTGAACTGGTAGTCGTAGTACCGGTCGTTCTGCTGGAAGTGCTGCGGGCGCAGCAGCATGCCTTCTTGCCAGACCACCCTCTGCGTCGTCATGGCCGGTTACCTACCGGGGCCACGACGCTCGCCGGATCCTCGATGCCGCGCTCATCCAGCAGCAGCGTGATGGTCTTGCGCTCCTGCGGCTGCAGCGCGATCACGTAGCGCCAGCGGGCCTCCGGCAGGTCGCGATAGGCCGCCAGAACGCCGACGTAGCGACTGCCCTCCTGAACGGACAGCTTCAGTTGCCGTTCTTCTCCCGGCCGCAGTTCGAGCTCCTCGAGGGCGACCAGATCCGGCGACAGGGCTTCCTTAGGACGCTGATAGAGGGAAAAGAAATCGGCATTCTCGAACGCCACGGGATGCTTCAGCTCGAGCAGGCGCAGGACGATCGGAGAGGGCCGCCCATTGAGGTCGGGGTTCAGGGTGTCGCTGCCGCGCAGCTCGAGATCGAGCTTGGTCAGGGTCGAGTACGGCGACAGCGAGGAGCAGCCGGCCAGGACAAACACGGCGGCCGGCAGGGCCAGCAAACGAATCATGGGCATCATCCTTGAAGGTCATTGTTGAGGGTCGCGATGAGCCTGACCTGTTCTTCATAGGCTCTGGCGAAATCGCCGGCGAACAGCCGTTCGCTCCATTCATCGTCCTGCCGAATGACCCGGTGCAGGCGTCCGTAGGCGCGCCACCGCGCACCCGCGGTGGCGTACAGTAATTTGCCCTCGCGCTCGAAGCGCAGCGCCAGTTGCTCGGGCGATAGCAGTTCCAGCTGGCTCTTGAGCGCCGTCCGGCTGGCGGCAAGCAATGCGACCTGATGTGCCTGCAGGTCGCGAAAGCCACGGTTGATCGCCTGTTCGGCGCTGAGCTGGCCCGGACCAGACTCACGTAACAGGGCGGCCAGCGCCGACTGCCCGTCCGGGTCGTTCTTGAGAGGGTTGTTCCCGGTGGGCTGCACCGTCGTCAGCGGCAGACGCAGCTCCTTCTTCAGTTCGCGGCGCGTGCTCAGGCTCTGCTGCAGCCCGGCGATGCTTTGCCGAAGAAGGCGTGCGGTTCTGAGCACCAGGGCTTCCCGCTGCACATCGTCGAGCTCGGCGAGGTCGACGCCCAGGGCTCGTGCATATCGCTCCCAGAAGCTCTCCGGAAAAGTTGGCGCCGCCGCCGTTGTGGGCGCAGCAACCGCAGCCACCGCCGGAACCAGCGCGGGGATCGGCAGGCTCTCGGTGTCTATCCGCGCGTAATCGCGCTGCTGCGCTGCGGGAGGCTGCGGACGGGTCAGCGCCGCGAGTTCATCGACTTCGGCGTAAATGCGCTCCTGCTGGTCAAGCGCGATCAGCGGGTCCAAGTCGAGAAAGGCATCGTCGGGAATGATGCTGCCGGCAGGTTGCGGACGGCCGACGTCGCACTCGAACGAGGCGGGGTCCTGAACCAGCCGCGCGCGGATTTCATAGTCGCCGAGGCAGTACACCGCGCCATGTTCGATCCGTTGCGGACGGCCCTTGCCCAGGCTGGCACCGTTATCCTTGAGCTGGATGCCGTTGCTGCTGGTGTCGGTCAGATAGAAGGCGCCGTCGCGATAGCTGACTTGAGCATGACAGCCAGACAGCACGCGCTTGCGGTCGGGAATGACCCAGTCGCAGTTGTCCGCGCGCCCAATGATCCCGCCAGCCTGCTTGAAGGTCTTGCTGGTGAGCAGGCCGGGGGCGAACTGCTGCGTGCCGACCATATCGAAAACCAGTTCCATGGCATGTAACTCCTTGCCTTCAGTTACCGCGATTGGTCACCTGCGGATCGCCCAGCGGCCGATACTGATCGTCGTTGAACCGGTAGTTTCCGGAGCAGCCAGCCAGCGCTATCGCCAGCAGGCTGCAGAGCAATAATCTGTTCATTCCATCGGCCCTCCCTGGGCCTGAATGTCGGCTTAATAGGCTCCTCGCAACTACGCGCGAGCAGCGCCTACCAGGATCCATAGGGAATCCCGAATTTTTCGATGTAGGCTTTGGACTCCGGCTCGAGCGGCAGGGCGTATTGACCACCACTTCTCCCCAGGAATGGTCCGATCTTCACCACTGCCCCCTGCACACGAGCGACCTCGATGGCGGAAAGGCATACCCCCATAATCCAGGTCTTGGTGACGCCACCAGGCGCCAATCCGATAGTCAGGGTGTTGCGGTAATCGGTGATCCATTTACCCAAACCGCGGCAGTAGACTTGCTCGCTACTGAGCATCTGCTGGCGGGTCGCCTCGGGAATTTCAATGTAGGCCTCGTAGGTCTGCGGCTCGGCCAAGGATTGCCAGCGCACGTAGATCAAGCGGGGCAGGTCGGCGCCATGGACGTTCTTGCCTTTTCCTCCTCCCGGGTTAGCTGGCCACCCCTCCGGCTTACCCTTGAAGTTAGGTGGGGTCTGAACCGACGCAATGCCACTCATCGCTCGCCGAAACACATGCCCCTGGATATCCACCGCGTCCGCCGTTTCGATCCACACTTCCATGTAGCTAGGCCCCCCGAAGCCTAGCCACCAGGACTCATAGGGCAGTGGCCGACCAAGGCCATGGACGCAACCGGTGAGCACAAGGCCGAAGCAAAGCACGCAGAGACGCTTCAGCTCATTCATTGGGATATTCCTCCCGTACTCCGCTATCGGTCGGCCGATTGGCGAAGGCGATGCTGAGGGATGCATTCCAGTGCGCGGATAGATGGATGTAGTGCCGATACAGAAGGGACTCTTCAGCCTCGCTCAGCGCTGGGGTGGCACTTTCGCCGAGGACGAGTGCCTGCAGTTTCTGGAATATGGACTCCAGTTCGACCGGGAAAGCCAAGTGCGGACTCGGAGGGATATCCTTGAAGGGCACCTTTGCTTTCACCGCCGCCTCGCGCATCGCTCGCAGGTACACCAGAGAAAGCCCACCCGCCACCTGGCGGTCGCTGCGCACCGCGGCGTACACGCGTTTTTCTTCCTGATGCCAGGCTTTTCTGTAGTTGTTCTCGCTGTTCACTGCCCAACTGACGATCTCCAGTTCCAGCCCGTAGCGCTGGAGTGGAAGCAGATCCGCATCGAGCGCCCGGAGGGTGTCCAGATAGGCCTTGGACCGCTCATTGGAAATGTAGGATTTCTCCGTGCTGAGGCGCGGTTTGCTCAGCAGCAGCCGCTCACGGGCCTGTGGCAGGTATCCGCCACCGATATCCGAATGAGCGCCGGGCAGGACGATGTCGTTATCCGTCTTGATCAAGGCAAAGTTGTAGCGATGCTCGTCGCGAGCAACGAACTGCACGACCTTGCCGATATCCCCCGGAGCCAACCGCAGATTCAGGCCGGGATTGAGTGCATTGGCCGGGGTGAGATCGCCGTGCAGCGGATCGAAAATGCCGGCGACCGTATCGAACAGACCAACGAAGGCGATGCCGAAGTCGACCTTGGGCTGCCAGGCAAACCCCGGAGCCAGCATCGGCGAGTCTGCTGGCAAAGCAGCAGCAAGCAGGCTGCCCGGACCTTTCAACAAATCGTTGGCAAAATGCCGGGCGGCCGCAGCGCCGCGGCTGAAGCCAAACAGGTCGAACTCGATGCGACGGATCAGAACATCGGGATTTTTTTCGACGAACCGAGCCACACGCTCTTGGATAGCATCTGGAGCCTGCTCGACTCTCACCAGAACGCCCGTTTCGCCCAAACCGGTCACCTGGCTATAGAGGGAATCATCACCGCCGCTGCTGGTACCGATCCCTTCCATGTACACAGCGAAAGAAGCCTGCCTCGCAGCGGGCCCCAGCTCTTCGTAGCTCTGGTCGACATACAGGTCATACAGCCGCGCCACGTTAGTGACGTCGTTGCCGTAGCTGTTGTTCGGCGAGCGGCCAAGCCCGTCGTAACCATAGGCCGCGCAGAACCGGCGAATGTCTTCGGCCGCATCCTGCAGGTTCACATCCTTGGCATGGCAGCCGGCGACGCTTTCGCTGTTGGATCGGTTGTTACCCGTACCATCGAAGAACACACCGATGCGCAGCGTTATTCCACCTTCTTCAAGCTCTTCCTCCTCTTCCTCTGCAACTGGGCTGCTGAAAGGCACTGACGCGAGCGCGTTCGACAGGGGCTTGCTCAGCACGTCGCCGGCCTGGGATACGGCGGCGGCACCTGGAAGCAGCGGGCCGAGGATACGGATGCCGGTACCCCGCCCTTGCGCGCCGCCCGAGTTCATTTTCACCGTGGCGCCGTTGATGCAGATGCCGCTGGCATCCAGCTTTATCCAGCTGCCACCACCCTTGAGGGTGAGTGCGCTGCCGGCTTCGAGAACCACCTTAATACCGCTGTTCAGGTGGATTTCCTGGCCGGCCTCGACGAACTTCCCGTTACCAATCCTGACGTGCTGACCCCCCCCAATCCCCAGATGATCATCGGCCCTGACCTCGACCCGGCGGTCGGCCTGGGTGGTGCGGTGCTCCTCGGCCTTGAGCTCGGTGTAGCTGTTGGCTTCCACCGTGTCGTGGCGTTCGTGGCCGATGCGGACCTTCTGGTCGTGCTCGATGTTTTCGTCCCAGTCGCGCTGGGCGTGCAGGTAGACCTGTTCCTGGCCCTGGCGGTCTTCGATGCGCAGTTCGTTGTAGCCGGCGCCGCCGGGCGAGCTGAGGGTCTTGAACACGCTGCGGGTCTTGTGCGCCGGTAGCGCGTAGGGCACCACGTGTTCCTTGTGGTACAGGCAGCCGCTGATCAGCGGCTGGTCCGGGTCGCCTTCGAGAAAGCTCACCAGCACTTCCATGCCGACCCGCGGGATGGCGATGCCGCCGTAGCGGTCGCCCGCCCAGCTGCTGGACACCCGCAGCCAGCAGCTGGTCCTGTCGTCGGCCTGGCCGTGACGGTCCCAGAAGAACTGCACCTTGACCCGGCCGTATTCGTCGCAGTGGATTTCCTCGCCAGGCGGGCCGGTGACCACTGCGCTCTGGCTGCCGAGGATGCGTGGCTTGGGATGGTTCAAGGGCGGCCGATAGGGCACGTCCCAGGGCAGGGCGCTGAAGTGGTTGCGGTAGCCCTGGGTAAAGCCTTCTGCCTGGTCCTGATGAGTCGACTCTTCCAGCACCTGCGGTTGCTTGCCCTCGTGGAGCACTTCGTCGAGCAGCCAGAGCTGGTTCCAGGCGGCGCGCGGATGGGCGGAGAGGGCGAGGAAATGGCCGCTGGAGAGTGTGGGCTGATCACTGTCGCCTTCGGCCAGCTGGTAGTCGGCGCGATGACGTTCCAGGGCGCGCTTGGCCAGGTGCTTGCCGCGGCCCCGATCGACGAAACGGCCCGGGTAGTCGTAGTCCTCGAGGTCCGGCTGGGCGTCGCTGCGGGCTTCGCTCTCCAGCAGCAGGCGCGGTTTCTCGAAGTCGTAGTCGCGGCGGGTGACGCGGGAGGTGCGGGTTTCCAGGCGCACACCGAAGCGCTTGATCACCGGCTGGTCGGCGACCAGGCCGCTGTCCTGCTGGTAGGCCACGGGCGCGCGTCGGGGAAATACCGTCTGGTCGTCGCCGAACACCAGCACGTGGCCGGCGGCGCTGTGCTCGAAGTGGTAGTGGATGCCTTCCTCTTCGCACAGGCGCTGGACGAAGTGCAGGTCGGACTCGTCGTACTGGGTGCAGTAGAGGCGCTCGGGATAGGACGCGCTCAGCTGAAAGCGGTAGGCGCCGGCGAGGATGCCGTGCTCCTCGAGCACCTGGGCGACGATCTGCGGCACGCTCCGGTGCTGGAAGATGCGCTGGTTGATCCGGTAGGCCAGGTACGCCAGCTGCGGCACCAGGGTCATCCGATAGCGGGTCAGGCGCTTGCCGGACTCGCCCTGGGCGATGCGCCGGACCAGCCCGTGAACGCCGCCGCCGGCGTGTGAAAAGGCGAGGAAGGCGGGGGTGTGCAGGAGGGACTCCAGGTCCAGGTCCGGATGCTCGCTGACCAGTTCCAGGTCGAAGGCATAGGGCGTGGAAAGCGCCTCGCGGCCCTGGAACGCGAGCACCTGCAGGTCGTGCGCCTGGCCTTCGAGGCTCAGTGTGAAGTGCGCGGTGTTGGCCGCTGCGAACATTCCCTGTCTCCCGGTGATGCGAAGGGCGCTCTGCGTGTAGGCCTCGCTGGGCGAGCGGCAGAGCGCGCCGGAAAAGGTGCCAGGGCCAGTTCATGCCCCGGCGAACGGATTCAGGCGGCGATCGGCGTGCGCCAGTCGTCGGAGCCCGAGGTGCCGGACACTTCGTGGGTCCAGACGATCTTGCGGTAGGTGAAATAGACGTCTTCGAGATGGGTGAAGTGCGACAGGTTGGGGTCCTGGCAGTTTGGCATCCGCGATTGCACGTCGACGATCACCGCGTCCTCCAGCTCGATGGTGAAGTAGTGCTCCTGGGTGCCGGTGGAGGAGGTGCGGTACCACTCCAGGCGGCACTTGCTCAGGCGCTCGCCGGAGGTCAGCGAGTTGAAGATCAGCGGCGATGATTTATCGAAGACCTTGGTGATCATCAGCGGCTTGTGCACGCGCTGGCCGGTCGGCTGGCCGGATTGCGGGTCGCGCGGAATGATCACCTGATGGTTGAAGGCCTGGACCAGGATCTGGTCCTCGTGGCCTTCCTGGAAGATGTTGCCCACCGAGTCCTCGGTGAAGGTGCCAGCGGTGATCAGGCCCTGCTTGGTGCCTTCGAGGGACAGGTACGCGGGGGTTGGCATGAGTGCTCTCCTTGCTGTCATGGACCGGTTGGCCCGGGAGTACCTGCTCTAACGAAAAACGTGCCAGGCGAGGAAATATCGAGCTTTATCAGCCACTTGTGGATTCGTGCGGCGAAACAGAGTTTTTGTCGACGGCTGAGCCCGCTCCAGCTGCGCAAACCTCTGCCGAATCCCCGGCAGGGCGTTGCGCAATGGCCGGATACGCGCGGCCCACGGCGCCTGGCGGATTTGGCGCAGCGCTGGCAGCACCACGCCTGCGCAGGAAGCTGCACAGGGGCGGAGAGCGGCGGAGGAACGCGCACTACACAGATGAAAGCCGCACCGCGACTGGGCGCGAAGGCTTTTCATGTAGTATAACTACAAGGCCACTACAGCCCCGACCACCCGATCCTGAACGAGTCCTGCCTGTGAACCTGTTGCAGCACATCGCCCAATCCCGTCATCTCCTGCGTAAATCGGAACTCAAGGTCGCCGACCACGTGCTGCTCGATCCAGCCGCCGTGATGCACAGTTCCATGGCCGATCTGGCCCATGACGTCGGCATCAGCGAACCGACCATCGTGCGCTTCTGCCGCGCCATCGGCTGCAACGGTTTCCAGGACCTCAAGCTGAAGCTGGCGCAAAGCCTGGCCGCCGGCGCCAGCTTCGGCCAGTTCGCGATCCATGAGGACGACTCGGTCACCGACTTCAGCCTGAAGATCTTCGACACCACGCTGCACACGCTGATGGAAGTGCGCGAGCACCTCGATCCGCAGGCGCTGCAGCGGGCCATCTCCGCCTGTGCGCAGGCGCAGCGCGTGGAGTTCTACGGTTTCGGCGCATCCGGGGCGGTGGCGGCGGATGCGCAGCACAAGTTCTTCCGCCTGCTGCTGACCGCTGCCGCTTATTCGGACCCGCATATGCAGGCAATGTCGGCGGTGACGCTCAAGCCCACTGACGTGGCCGTGTGCATCTCGCAGTCCGGGCGCTCCAAGGACCTGCTGATCACCGCCAACGTGGTTCGCGAGAGCGGCGCCACGCTCATTACCCTGTGCCCGAGCCAGACGCCGCTGGCCGACCTGGCGACCGTCAACCTGGCCATCGATGTGCAGGAAGACACTGAGATCTACACCCCGCTGACCTCGCGCATCGCCCACCTGGTGGTGATCGACGTGCTCGCCATGGGCGTGGCGATGGCGCGCGGCCCGGCGCTGGTGAACCATCTGAAGAGCGTGAAGCGCAGCCTGAGAAGTCTGCGCCTGTCGCCGAAGACGACAAAGCAGCAGGGCGAATAGTCAGGCACCTTTGTTCTGGCTCTGATGGTGTCACTTTGCTACCGTGCGCGGCTCTGCTGATTTCGCCCCCGGATGCCGCCCCATGCCTCACGTTCTCAAGCGTTCCCTCTCCCTGCGCGCCCTGCTGATGGTGCTGGTGTGCGGCCTGGCCACGCCCGCGTTCGCCATGCAGATTTTCGTCAAGACCCTGACCGGCAAGACCATCGCGCTGGAGGTCGAGCCCAGCGACTCCATCGAGAACATCAAGGAGAAAATCCAGGAAAAGGAGGGCATCGCGCCGGAACAGCAGAGGCTGATCTTCGCCGGAAAGCAGCTCGAGGACGGGCGCACGCTTACCGACTACAACATCCAGAAGGAATCGACGCTGCACCTTGTGCAGGTGCAGGTCCAGGTGCAACCAAGCGGGCTCGATGGCCTGCGCCGGCAGGCCAGCGGAGTCTCCAGCCTGGCGATCGATTCGGCGGTCCTGGTGCTGAGCGGAAACCACGGCCATCCGCTGGATATGCGCGTCGCGCCCGGCAAGCAGAACTGCGCCTGGCTGGCGGGCGACTGGGGTGGCGATGACCTGAGCGGCACCGGCGACACCAGTGGCGCCGCGGAGGTGGGTGGATGCCAGCGCCTGACCGAGAGCGGCGCCCAGTTGGGTCTCGCTGTCGGCAAGACCCGCGCGCAGGACGGTCATGCGGGCCCCGGCTCCGTCAAACAGCGCGGTGAGTATCTGCTGCTGGAATTCATCGCGCCGGTGGCGGCCGTGTCGCCGAATCTGTGGTCGACGCTGACGGCGTACTACAACCATGGCGAAGCCGATACCCGCCGCGAGTACTCGACTCTTCTCGGCGCCGAGACGTCCAGCGCCGACCCCAAGGTCGATACCTGGGCGTTGCGCGCGCGCCTGGACTGGGAGCGCCTGTGGCAGCCGATGGGGGTGGAACTGTCGCCCTATGCGGACCTGAACTATGTGCAGGCGCGGGTTTCGTCGTATGACGAGAAGGGCGGCAGCCAGGCGATGTCGCTGGCCACGCGCGAGCAGGCCGTCTCGGAAATGCGCCTGGGCCTGAACGCCCGGTATCCGCTGGCCGACCATCTCGAGTTGCTGGCCGGCTTCGAAGGCGTTCGTCGGGTGCAGGATGACGCCGATGACATCGACGCCTACTGGGGAGCGCAGCGTTTCAGCCTGCAACAGGCTTCGGACGACCGCGCCTGGGTGCGTGCCCAGCTCGGCGCCGCCTGGCGGATGCAGGAGAACCGGGTAGCGCTGCTGTTCAACGCCACCAGCGAAGGCCAGCAGCCCGCGCGTTGGGTGGCGATGAGCTGGACGGGCTCATTCTGACGCGCTGAGGCGTCCGCGCTGTCGCCAAACCGTCATTTGCACGCAGGATACTGGTGCTCCACTCGTCCAAGGGGAGTACCAGCAATGCTCAGTCAGCCCTCCACCCTCGACAGCAAGAACCGCCGCAAGCAGCTCGACCAGCGGCGCATGGAATTCCGCCGCGCCATCGAGGCTTATTCCGAGCAGCGCCTGCTGCAACAGGAACTCGATGCCTACCCCGACCTGATTGCCCTCAACGCCCTCAGCGGTTCGCTGGACGACCGCCGAAGCGCGCCGCCAGCGCACTGATCCTCGCCCGTTCGCCGCGGACGAAGGCGAAGAAGGTCTGCGCCACCGGCGAGAGGTACTTGCCGCGCGGGTGCACCAGGCACCAGCTGTGCATCAGCGGCAGTTCGCGCACCGGCAGCTCGCGCAGCAGGCCGCCTTCCAGCTCGCGGCGCACCGCGTGGCGGGGCAGCAACGCCAGGCCGAGCCCGGCGATCACCGCTTCGCGTTGCGCCTCGGTGGAGCTCAGCTCCAGGGTCTGGGCGAAGTGCGCGCGCTTCTGGTGGAAGTAGTCCTCGCAGGCCTGGCGCGTGCCGGAGCCGGTTTCGCGGATCAACAGCGGCCAGGGCGTCAGGTCCTGCAGCGTCAGCGAGGTCTCGGCGCACAGCGGATGCCCGGCCGGAGCCACGGCGACGATCGGGTTGTCGAGGAACGGCAGGAATTCCAGGGAGCCGTCCTGTGGCACCTGCGACATGATCAGCAGGTCGTCGCGATTGGCCGACAGCCGACGCACCGCCTGGGCATGGTTGATCACCACCAGTTGCAGGCTGACTTCCGGATGGCTCTCGCGGAACGCCGCGAATAGGTGCGGCACGAAGTATTTCGCCGAGGATTCCACCGCCAGTTTGAGCTGGCCCTGCAGCGAGCCCTGCAGGTCGGACAGTTGCATGTCGAGGCTTTCCAGGCGCCCGAAGATGTCCAGGCTGGCGCGCTTGAGCGCTTCCGCCGCATCGGTGAGGTAGAGCTTCTTGCTCACGTAGTCGAACAGCGGTTGGCCGATCAGCTCTTCCAACTGACGAATCTGCAGGCTCACCGCCGGCTGGCTCAGCGACATTTCCTCCGCGGCGCGGCTGTAGGAGCGCGTGTCGCACACCGCGTTGAATACCTGGAGTTGACGCAACGTCATGCGCATCAAGGACTTACGCATCTATTCCGACCTCTTCGCGGCGCGTTGGGAATTACGGGTTGCTCGAACCAGCAGAAAGATAAGTCATTCCTAATAGCTGACCCAACAATTATTGATTTTTGCTGATCGGTGATCCGGCGTAGTGTTGCCGCAAGGCCGCTACATGAAGTCCGGTCGCACGCCGCCCACACGCTGGGCATCTGTTCACTGGGTCGAGGAAGACACGCGTGATCAAGAAAATCCTGATCGCCAACCGCGGAGAGATTGCCGTCCGTATCGTGCGCGCCTGCGCCGAGATGGGCATCCGTTCGGTGGCCGTCTACTCCGAAGCCGACCGCATGGCGTTGCACGTCAAGCGCGCGGACGAGGCGCATTTCATCGGCGATGATCCGCTGGCCGGCTATCTGAACCCGCGCAAGCTGGTCAACCTGGCGGTGGAAACCGGCTGCGATGCCCTGCATCCCGGCTATGGCTTTCTCTCGGAGAACGCCGAGCTGGCGGAAATCTGCGTGGAGCGGGGCATTCGCTTCATAGGTCCGTCGGCCTCGGTGATCCGCCGCATGGGCGACAAGACCGAAGCGCGGCGCAGCATGATCAAGGCCGGCGTGCCGGTCACGCCGGGCACCGAGGGCAACGTCGCCGACCTTGCCGAAGCACTGCGCGAAGGCGAGCGCATCGGTTATCCGGTGATGCTCAAGGCCACCTCCGGCGGCGGCGGGCGCGGCATTCGCCGTTGCAACTCGCGCGAGGAGCTGGAGCAGAACTTCCCGCGGGTGATTTCCGAGGCGACCAAGGCGTTCGGTTCGGCCGAGGTGTTCCTCGAGAAGTGCATCGTCGAGCCCAAGCACATCGAGGCGCAGATCCTCGCCGACTCCTTCGGCAACACCGTGCACCTGTTCGAGCGCGACTGCTCGATCCAGCGGCGCAACCAGAAGCTCATCGAGATCGCCCCGAGCCCGCAGCTCACCCCCGAGCAGCGTGCCTACATCGGCGACCTGGCGGTGCGCGCGGCCAAGGCGGTGGGCTACGAGAACGCCGGGACCGTGGAATTCCTGCTCGCCGATGGCGAGGTGTACTTCATGGAGATGAACACCCGGGTGCAGGTGGAACACACCATCACCGAGGAAATCACCGGCATCGACATCGTCCGCGAACAGATCCGCATCGCTTCCGGCCTGCAACTGTCGGTGAAGCAGGAAGACATCCAGTACCGCGGCTTCGCCCTGCAGTTCCGCATCAACGCCGAGGAGCCGCGCAACAACTTCCTGCCCAGCTTCGGCAAGATCACCCGCTACTACGCGCCCGGCGGCCCCGGCGTGCGTACCGACACGGCGATCTACACCGGCTACACCATCCCGCCGTACTACGACTCCATGTGCCTGAAGCTGATCGTCTGGGCGCTGACCTGGGAGGAGGCGTTGGCGCGCGGTTCGCGGGCGCTGGACGACATGCGTCTGCAGGGGGTCAAGACCACCGCTACCTATTACCAGCAGATTCTCGAAGACCCGGAATTCCGCAGCGGCCAGTTCAACACCAGCTTCGTCGACAACCATCCGGAGCTGCTGAACTACTCGATCAAGCGCAAGCCGGGCGAGCTGGCCCTGGCCATCGCCGCCGCCATCGCCGCCCACGCCGGGCTTTAACGAATCGTGCCCGGCCTGGGCCGGGTCGCCGCGGATCAGCGGCCAGAGGGAGAATCAGAGATGAGCAAGAAGATCACGGTCACCGATACCATCCTGCGCGACGCCCATCAGTCGCTGCTCGCCACGCGCATGCGCACCGAAGACATGCTGCCGATCTGCGACAAGCTCGACCGCGTCGGCTACTGGTCGCTGGAGGTCTGGGGCGGCGCCACCTTCGACGCCTGCGTGCGCTTCCTCAAGGAAGACCCGTGGGAGCGCCTGCGCCAGCTGCGTGAGGCACTGCCCAACACGCGCCTGCAGATGCTCCTGCGCGGGCAGAATCTGCTCGGCTATCGCCACTACAGCGACGATGTGGTCGAGGCGTTCGTCGCCAAGGCCGCCGCCCGCGGCATCGACGTGTTCCGCGTGTTCGACGCGATGAACGACGTGCGCAACCTGGAAACCGCGATCCGCGCGGTGAAGAAATCCGGCAAGCACGCCCAGGGCACCCTCTGCTACACCACCAGCCCGGTGCACACGGTCGACGCCTTCGTCGCCCAGGCCAAGGCCATGGAGGCGATGGGCGTGGACTCCATCGCGATCAAGGACATGGCCGGCCTGCTGACGCCATTCGCCACCGGCGACCTGGTCAAGGCGCTCAAGGACGCCTCCCCGCTGCCGGTGTTCATCCATTCCCACGACACCGCCGGCGTGGCCAGCATGTGCCAGCTCAAGGCCATCGAGAGCGGTGCCGACCACATCGACACCGCCATCTCCAGCATGGCCTGGGGCACCAGCCATCCGGGCACCGAATCGATGGTCGCCGCGCTACGCGGCAGCCCCTACGACACCGGCCTCGACCTGGCGCTGATCCAGGAGATCGGCGTGTACTTCTACGCGATCCGCAAGAAGTACCACCAGTTCGAGAGCGAATTCACCGGCGTCGACACCCGTGTGCAGGTCAATCAGGTGCCTGGCGGGATGATTTCCAACCTCGCCAACCAGCTCAAGGAGCAGGGCGCGCTGAACCGCATCAACGAGGTCTTCGAGGAAATCCCGAAGGTGCGCAAGGACCTCGGCTACCCACCGCTGGTGACGCCCACCTCGCAGATCGTCGGCACCCAGGCGGTGTTCAACGTACTCGCCGGCGAGCGCTACAAGACCATCACCAACGAGGTGAAGCTGTACTTGCAGGGCCGCTACGGCAAGGCGCCGGGCGTGGTCGACGACAAGCTGCGGCACCTGGCGATCGGCAACGAAGAGGTCATCGACGTGCGTCCGGCCGACCTGATTGCGCCGGAGCTGGACAAGCTGCGCAAGGAAATCGGGGCGCTGGCCAAGAGCGAAGAGGACGTGCTGACCTACGCGATGTTCCCCGACATCGGCCGCAAGTTCCTCGAGGAACGCGAAGCCGGCAACCTGGTTCCCGAAGCGCTGCTGCCGATACCGGAAGCCGGCGGCGTGGCACCGGTGAGCGGCAAGGGCGTGCCCACCGAGTTCGTCATCGACGTGCACGGCGAGAGCTACCGCGTCGACATCACCGGCGTCGGCGTCAAGGGCAGCGGCAAGCGGCACTTCTACCTGTCCATCGACGGCATGCCCGAGGAGGTGGTGTTCGAGGCGCTCAACGACTACGTCGCCGGCGCCGACGGCAGCCGCAAGCAGGCCAGCGCGCCGGGCGACGTGAGCACCAGCATGCCGGGCAACATCGTCGACGTGCTGGTCAAGGAAGGCGACACGGTCAAGGCCGGCCAGGCCGTGCTGATCACCGAGGCGATGAAGATGGAAACCGAGGTGCAGGCGCCCATCGCCGGTACCGTCAAGGCGGTGCACGTGGTCAAGGGCGACCGCGTCAATCCGGGCGAAGTGCTGGTGGAAATCGAAGGCTGACAGCTGCCGGGTATGAAAAGGGAGCCTTTGGGCTCCCTTTTTCTTGTGCGCCGGAATGCCATCGGTATACTCCGCGCCCGCCGGGCTGGACCCCGGCATTTCCCGTCCCCACAAAAGGAATTGTCCGCATGTCCTTCCTGCGCATCGCCCTGTTGCTCTGCCTCGCCCTTCTCACCAGCGCCTGTTCCACCAAGGCCTGGTTCAAGTTGCCCGAGCAGAGCACCATCGCCATCAACGAGCGTCCCCAGCAGTACCACCAGGGCCTGATCAAGGTTCGGCCGTTCTTCTGGAACCGCGCCGGCGGCGTGCCCTACACGCTGACCAGCGCCACCGGTTCGACCGAGCGCGGCCGTCTGCGAGCGCGCTTCCGCCCGGCTTCGATCTTCTGGCCGCCCTTCGCGATCATCTACTGGCCGATGGGCTTCGGGCAGCGTTGCTACGACATGACCGGCGCAACGCCGAGCCTCTGCAGTCCCGACGATCTGACCGCGCTGAAGAAGGTCTACCGCGCGGCGCGCTGAGCCGCCGACACGGCTGACCTCCTATGTTTGGAGCGCGTACGCGAATTTTCTCAATCGCGTCGATGCGTTATGTCGCTTTGAACTGGCGCGCTGGCTACGGAATGCTATGACCAATACAGCCAGCCGCCGGCGTGGGCGAGAACAGGGAGAATCCAATGAAGAGCGTCGCGCAAATTCTCAAGGGCAAACAGATCCAGAGCATCCACACCATCGCGCCCGAGGACACCGTGCTCGACGCGCTCCGCCAGATGGCGGAGAAGAATGTCGGCGCGCTGCCGGTCACCGATGTCGACGGCCGCCTCGTGGGCATCGTCAGCGAGCGCGATTACGCGCGCAAAGTGGTGCTGCAGGGGCGTTCCTCGATCGGTACGCCGGTCAGCGCGATCATGACCTCGGCGGTGATCACCGTTGATCCGCGCCAGGACATCAAGGAATGCATGCAGCTGATGACCGAGCGTCACCTGCGCCATCTGCCGGTGATCGAGGAAGGGCGGCTGATCGGCCTGCTGTCGATCGGCGACCTGGTGAAGGAGATCAATGCCGAGCAGGAAAGCCTGATCCAGCACCTCGAGGGTTACATCCGCGGCGAATGATGGCGGCAGAACGAAAAAACCGGCCACTGGCCGGTTTTTTTGGCGTCGAAAACCATCAGGTGCCGGACTTGATCTTGGTCCAGGCGCGGGTGCGCTCGCGTTCGGCCTTCGCCGGCAGCGGGCTGACCGTGTAGAGCGTCTTTTGCGCGTCGGCGGTGGGCGTCAGGCCGACGTTCTCGCTGATCTCCTTGCTCACCAGCGGCATGGAGTCGGCGTTCGGGTTCGGGTAGCCGAGGAAATCGCTGATCGGCGCGATCACCTTCGGATCGAGCAGGTTGTTGAGGAAGGCGTGGGCTTCCTCGACGTTCTTCGCGCTCTTCGGAATGGCGAAGGTATCGAACCAGATCGGCGCGCCTTCCTTCGGCAGGCGCCAGTCGACCACCACGCCGTTGCCCGCTTCCTTGGCCCGGTTGCCGAACTGGTAGAAGCTTCCCGAGTAACCCACGGCCACGCAGATGTCGCCGTTGGCGATGTCGGTCATGTACTTCGCCGAGTGGAAATAGGTGACGTAGGGACGGACCTTGAGCATCAGCTCGGTGGCCTTCTTGTAGTCGTCCGGATTGGTGCTGTTGGGGTCCAGGCCCAGGTAGTGCAGGGCGATCGGCAGGATTTCGGTCGGCGAGTCGAGCATCGCCACGCCGCAGGCCTTGAGCTTCTCCATGTTCTCCGGCTTGAACACCAGGTCCCAGCTGTCCACCGGCGCGTTGTCGCCCAGCGCGGCCTTGACCTTGGCCGGGTTGAAGCCGATCAGCACGGTGCCGTACATGTAGGGTACGCCGTACTGGTTGCCCGGGTCGTTGGAGTCGAGCAGCTTGAGCAGTGCCGGGTCCAGGTGCTTCCAGTTCGGCAGCTTGCTCTTGTCGAGCTTCTGGAACACGCCGGCCTTGATCTGGGTTTCGAGGAACTGGTTGGACGGCACCACCAGGTCATAGCCGGAGTTGCCGGTGAGCAGCTTGGCCTCGAGCGCCTCGTTGGTGTCGAAGGTGTCCCAGATCAGCTTGATGCCGCTGCCCTGCTGGAAGTCCTTGAGGGTCTGCGGAAGGATGTAGTCCGCCCAGTTGTAGACGCGCAGTTCACGTTCGGCGGCGTGTGCCGCGCCGGCCAGCAGGGTCGCAGCGCAGATCGCGCTGCCGAGCAGGCGATGGATCTTCTTCATGTTCTTCCCCCTAATGAAATGAACTCCCAACATCGAGTCGCCGCCTGTGGTCAGGCGCCTTCGAAACCTTCCAGCACATTCACCGCATTGATGCCGATTTCCTCCACCGCGTAGCCGCCCTCCATGACGAACAGGGTCGGCTTGCCGAGACGCGCGATGCGTTCGCCCATGCGCAGGTAGTCCGGGCTGTCCAGCTTGAACTGCGAGATGGGATCTTCCTTGAAGGTGTCCACACCCAGCGACACCAGCACCACCTCGGCACCGTAGGCGGCGATCCGCTCGCAGGCGCTGTCCAGCGCCGCGCCCCAGGCGGCCCAGGCGCTGCCGGCGGGCAGCGGCAGGTTCAGGTTGAAGCCCTCGCCAGCGCCTTCGCCGGTTTCATCGGCATAGCCGAGGAAGAACGGGAACTCGAAGCGCGGATCGCCATGGATCGAGGTGAACAGCACGTCGTCGCGCCCATAGAAGATCGACTGGGTGCCGTTGCCGTGGTGATAGTCGACGTCGAGGATGGCGACGCGCTTGCAGCCGGCGTCGAGGAAGGCCTGGGCGGCGATGGCGACGTTGTTCAGGTAGCAGTAGCCACCCATCAGGTCGGCCGCGGCATGGTGGCCCGGCGGACGGCAAAGGGCGAAGGCGCTGCGGGCGCCGCCGGCCAGGTGCTGGTGCCCGCTGAGGGCGACCTGCGCGGCGCTCCAGGCGGCCTGCCAGGTGCCGGCGGTGATTGGTGCGCCACCGTCGAAGCTGTAGTAGCCGAGCTGGCCGTGCAGGTTGTCCGGTATCACCCCGCGCAGGGTGCGCGCCGGCCAGGTGAAGGGCATCAGGTCGCCCGGTCGGCCCATCGCCTCCCAGCGTGCCCAGGCGCCCTCGAAGAATTCCAGGTAGGCGCGGTCGTGGATGCGTTCGATTGGCGCGCGGCCGAAGTCGGTGGGCGCGATGACCTCGCCGAGGTTCTGCTGGCGCACGCGCTGCAGCACGTGGTCGGCGCGCGAGGGCATTTCGAAGCACGGCTTCAACTCGCCGTCGATCAGTTCGCAGCGGCCGTGGTGCAGGCGGTGGTCGTCGCTATAGACGGTCAGCATGGTGTCGTTCTCCCGGCGATGGCTGCGTTCCAGTGTCCGGTGATTGGGCGCGCGAGGAAACGTGCGGAGCGGCCAAAAAGGGATCGATGTGGCCACAGGATGGGGCCGCGGCTGCCCTCTCCCGGTGCGCGGCGGTGCTGGTCAGCCGGCCGCCGCGGGATGCCGGAAGCGGCTCGGCGTGGTTCCGCTCCAGCGCTGGAAGGCATGCCGGAAGCTCGCCGTCTCGCTGTAGCCCATGGCTTCGGCGATGCGGTGGATCGGCAGGCGCTCCTGTTCCAGCAGCTGTCGCGCATGTTCATAGCGCAGCTCGTCGAGCAGCGCCTGGTAGCAGGTGCCGGCGTCCTGCAGGTGGCGGCGCAGGCTGCGCGGCGAGCAGTGCAGCTGACGCGCCAGTTCCTCCAGGCCGGGCGCCCGCGGCAGGGCGCCGGCGAGTACCTGGCGGGCACGGCTGATCAGTGCCTGGCGGCAGGCGAATTCGCGGTTGAGCTGGCGGCTGCGTTCGAGCATGTCGCGGTGGGTCACCGCATCGGCCAACGGCAGGCGGCGTTCGAGCCAGTGGCGGGCGAAGCCGAAGGCGTTGCGACTGGCGTCGAAGCGCACCGGGCAGGGGAAATTGTGCGCGTAGAGCGCGTTATAGGCGGGCGAGGCGTGCTGGAAACACGCGCCGAGCAACGGCAGCGGCTGGCCGAGGAGGTCATCGCAGATCAGCTTCAGCGAGGCCAGGCAGAACTCGACGTTGAACACCTCGAGCTCGGGCAGCTCGCGGTAGCCGCCGGCCTCCATCCAGACCACGCCGTCTTCGTCGCGCAGGCGCAGCTCGAACAGCGTGCCGAGCAGCGCCGGGTAGCCGAGCGCCAGCTCCAGGGCGTCACCCAGGGTGGCGGCGGACAATAGGGTGTAACCAAGCAACCCGTAGGACGACACGTGCATGCGCCGGCCCATCTCCAGGCCGAGGTCGCAGCGCTGCGCGACGGCGTTGAGGAACACGCGGCGCTCCTGGGCGATGGCGATGCGCAGGTCGGTGCGTTGCAGGTCCTGCAGGCGTATGCCGCTGCCGGCGAGCAGCGTTTCCGGGCTCATCGTGCCGTCCTGGCAGAGGATGTCGAGGGCCAGGGAGACCGCGTGCAGGGTGGTCAGGTGCGAATGCAGCATGGCGGCGACCGGCAGAGGAAGGTGCTTGCCTCGCAGCAAGATGCATGCCTCGCGGCCGCCGCCGGCTCAGTCGAGCATCGCCGCGTAGCCTTCGCGGTAACTTGGATAGGCCGGACGCCAACCCAGCGCCAGCGCGCGGGCGTTGCTGCAGCGCTTGCTGCCGGCGCGCCGCGACAGCGGCTGGTCCGGCACGTCGCCGACCCGAAGGCGTTCGCGCAGCCAGTCGATCACCTCGTGCAACGGCGCCGGCGTATCGTCCACGCCGAGGTAGCAGTCGTCCAGCGGCTGACCGGCGGCGCCCGCCTGCAGCAGGGCCGCCAGCAGGCTGGCGGCGTCGTCGCGGTGGATGCGGTTGGCGTACAGCGGCGGTTCGCGGCTCGCCCGATAGCCCTGCCGGGCCTGCTCGATCAGCCAGCGACTGCCCGGCCCGTAAAGCCCGGCCATGCGCACCACGCTGGTCGGATGGCCGCTGGCGAGCGCCAGCCGCTCGGCTTCCAGCATGATCCGGCCGGTGTAGCCGGTTGGCTGGGTGGGCGAGCGCTCATCCACCCATTCGCCATCATGTTGGGCATAGACCCCGGTACTGGAGACGAACAGCAGGCGCCGCGGCCGCTGGTTGCGCTGCCGCAGCCAGCCGAGCAGGTGGCGCACGCCATCGACGTAGGCGGCGCGGTAGCCGGCCTCGTCATGCTGGCTGGCCGCGGCGGCGTACACCACGTAGTCGGGGGCGGCGTCCGGCCACTGCGGGGGTACGTCCAGTGCGGCCAGATCGCCCTCGATTGGAAGCACCGCCGCGGGCAGCGCGGCGACGTTTCGTCGCAGGCCGTGGACGCGCCAGCCGGCGGCGACCAGCCGCTCGCCGAGCCGGCAGCCGATATCTCCGCAGCCGGCGATCAACAGCGAAGGGTGTTCGGACATCGGCGTGCTCCGCAAAAAAGAGCAGCATAGCGGCTGCCTCGCCGCTTTCCGAGTCGGCGACCGTAAGGTCGCGAAGCATTTCAGTTTACAAACAAGAATTAATTGCAATAATGGCAGGCCTTCCGGTCCGGCGTGCAAAACGCCCGGTAATTGCCTTTGTTTTCTTCTCAGGTCAGGCCCGCATGAAATCCATCCTCTCCAGCGCCCAGCCGTTGTCTCGCATTCTCGGCGCCCTGTTGTTCAGCCTGCTGCTGACGCCGGTTGCCGGTTTCGCCCAGCAGAGCGAAGGCACCACCAACGCCCCCGCGGCTGCTCCGGTTCAGAACGCCGCTCCGGCGGGCGACGCGTCGCAGCAGCCGGCCGTCGACGCCAGCGCGCAGCCCGCGCCGCAGGGTGACGCCGCGGCACCGCTGAGCGATGCCGACGCCGAGGCACTGGCCGCTGCCGAGACGGAAAACGGCCTGCCGCACGACCTGTCCCCCTGGGGCATGTTCCAGAATGCCGACGTCATCGTTAAAGGCGTGATGATCGGCCTGGCCATCGCCTCGGTGATCACCTGGACGATCTGGATCGCCAAGGGCCTGGAGCTGCTGCGCGCCAAGCGCCGCCTGCGTCGCGAACTGGTCGAGCTGAAGGGCGTGCGCACGCTCAACCAGGCCGCCGAACAGGCCCGCGTGAAGCACAGCTTCAGCCAGTTGCTGATCGAGGACGCGCAGGAAGAGCTGCAGCTGTCTGCCGGTAGCAGGGAAAAGGACGGCATCAAGGAGCGCGTCAGCTTCCGCCTCGAACGCCTGGTCGCCGCCTGTGGACGCAACATGAGCCAGGGCACCGGCGTGCTCGCCACCATCGGTTCCACGGCACCCTTCGTCGGCCTGTTCGGCACCGTCTGGGGCATCATGAACAGCTTCATCGGCATCGCCAAATCGCAGACCACCAACCTCGCCGTGGTCGCCCCCGGCATCGCTGAAGCCTTGCTGGCGACCGCGCTGGGCCTGGTCGCGGCGATTCCCGCGGTCGTCATCTACAACGTCTTCGCCCGCTCCATCACCGGCTACAAGGCGCAGGTAGCCGACGCTTCCGCCCAGGTCCTGCTGCTGGTCAGCCGCGACCTCGATCATCTGCCGACGCCGGGCGAACGCAGCCAGGCGCCGCACGTGGCCAAGGTGGGCTGAACCATGGGCCTGCATCTGAACGAAGGGGGCGATGACCTCGTCGAGTCGCACGAGATCAACGTCACCCCCTTCATCGACGTCATGCTGGTGCTGCTGATCATCTTCATGGTCGCCGCGCCGCTGGCCACCGTGGACGTCAAGCTCGACTTGCCGGCGTCCACCGCCAAGCCCGCGCCGCGCCCTGACAAGCCGATCTACCTGAGCATCAAGGAAGACCAGAGCCTGTTCGTCGGCAACGACGCGGTCGCCAAGGAAAAGCTCGGCGCGACCCTGGACGCGCTGACCGGCGGCGACAAGGACAAGACCATCTTCGTCAGGGGTGACACCGCCGTGGAGTACGGCAACCTGATGGAAGTCATGGACGCCCTGCGCGGCGCCGGCTACCTGAAGATCGGCCTGGTGGGACTCGAGACCGTCGGAAAATGAGTCGATCGCACACCCTGTCGCTGTGGAGCGTCAGCCTGCTGCTGGTGCTCGGACTGCACGTCGGGCTGGCGTGCTGGGCGCTGTTTTGGCGTCCGCACACGCCGCCGGTGGAACTGCCGCCCGCGGCGATGATGGTCGAGCTGGAGCCCGCTCCGGTGAAACCGCCGCCTCCGCCGCCGAAGGTGGAGCCTGAGCCGGAACCGGAGCCCGAGCCGAAACTGGTCGAAGCGCCGAAGCCGACGATCGCCTTGGCCAAGCCCAAACCGGTGGTCAAGCCCAAGCCGAAGCCCATTCAGGAAAAACCGCCGGAGCCCAAGCCGCCGCAGCCTACCCCGGAGAAATCCGAGGAAGATGCGGAGCCGGCGCCTACCGAGCGTGCATCCGCGCCCACGGCCTCCGATGCGCCGAGCGTCTCGATCGCCCGGCAGCAGGCCAAGCAGACCTGGCAGAGCCAGCTGCAGACGCAACTGGCGCGCTTCCAGAAATACCCGGAAGCCGCCAAGCGCGGCGAGAAGCCCGGCATCCGCACCAACAGCCTGCGCTTCACGGTCGACGCCGAAGGCCGCGTGCTGGCCTACGAGCTGGTCGGCCGCTCCGGCAACCGGCTGATCGATCGCGCCACGCTCGAAGTGATCCGCAAGGCGCAACCGCTGCCGAAGCCGCCGCCGGAGCTGCTCAACGACGGCACGATCGAGATCATCATGCCGCTGAGCTATGAGCTCAAACGCAGCTGACAACGGCGGCGCGTCGGTCAGATTGCGGTGAAACGGGCCGGCCAGATACCTTCGGACGGTGCTTGCGGCCAACGCGCGGCGGCGCGGCCCGAAGGACGAGTGAAGCGGATACCGATCATCACTCCGCGCCCCCAGGCATTACCGCTCGGCCGCCCAGGCCTTGTCTGACGCCAACTCGCCAGGTCGCCGGCCGGCTCCGGGATTCGCGGCCGACGCCCGTCGGCCATAGCGGTTGGTTCCATCGGGTGCAGCCGTTATGCTTGGCTGCACTCAATGGAAGACACTCATGACCCTCACCGAACTGCGCTACATCGTCACCCTCGCCCAGGAGCAGCATTTCGGCCGCGCGGCGGATCGTTGCCATGTCAGTCAGCCAACGCTGTCGGTGGGCGTGAAGAAACTCGAAGACGAACTCGGCGTGCTGATCTTCGAGCGCAGCAAGAGCGCGGTGCGCCTGACGCCGACCGGCGAGGGCATCGTCACCCAGGCGCAGAAGGTGCTCGAACAGGCGCAGGGCATCCGTGAGCTGGCCCAGGCGGGCAAGAATCAGCTTGCCGCGCCGCTCAAGGTCGGCGCCATCTACACCGTCGGCCCGTACCTCTTTCCGCACCTTATCCCGCAGCTGCACCGCGTCGCCCCGCAGATGCCGCTGTACATCGAGGAAAACTTCACCCACGTGCTGCGCGACAAGCTGCGCACCGGCGAGCTGGACGCGATCATCGTCGCGCTGCCGTTCAACGAAGCCGATGTGCTGACCAAGCCACTGTACGACGAGCCGTTCTACGTGCTGATGCCGGCCGGCCATCCGTGGACCGCGAAGAAGACCATCGACAGCGAGCTGCTCAACGACAAGAGCCTGCTGCTGCTGGGCGAGGGCCACTGCTTCCGTGACCAGGTGCTGGAAGCCTGCCCGACCCTGCGCAAGGGCGAGGAAGCGGCCAAGCACACCACGGTCGAATCCAGCTCTCTGGAGACCATCCGCCACATGGTCGCCTCCGGCCTCGGCGTGTCGATCCTGCCGTTCTCCGCCGTCGACAGCCATCACTACGCCCCCGGCGTGATCGAAGTGCGTCCGCTGACGGCGCCCGCACCGTGGCGCACCGTGGCGATCGCCTGGCGCGCCAGCTTCCCGCGGCCCAAGGCCATCGAAGTACTGGCCGACTCGATCCGCCTCTGCTCGGTCGCGCGCCCGCAGGATGCCGTGCAAACGGCATGACCCAGCTCGCCCAGGTCCCGGTGACCGCGCTCAAGGGCGTGGGCGCTGCGCTCGCCGAGAAGCTCGCCAAGGTTGGCCTGGAAAACCTGCAGGACGTTCTCTTCCACCTGCCGTTGCGCTATCAGGACCGCACCCGCGTCACGCCCATCGGCGCGCTGCGTCCGGGCCAGGACGCGGTGATCGAAGGCATCGTCGCCGGTGCCGACGTGGTCATGGGGCGGCGCCGCAGCCTGCTGGTGCGCCTGCAGGACGGCAGCGGCACGCTCAGCCTGCGCTTCTTCCACTTCAGCCAAGCGCAGAAGGACGGCCTCAAGCGCGGCAGTCACCTGCGCTGCTACGGCGAAGTCCGCCCCGGCGCCACCGGGCTGGAGATCTACCACCCGGAGTACCGCGCGCTCAGCGACGCGCAGGACATGCCGGTGGAGCAGACGCTGACGCCGATCTACCCGACCACCGAAGGCCTCACCCAGCAGCGCCTGCGCCAGCTCAGCCAGCAGGCACTGGCGCGTCTCGGGCCGCACAGCCTGCCGGACTGGCTGCCCGATGAACTGGCTCGCGACTACCACCTCGGGCCGCTGGCCGAGGCGATCCGCTACCTGCACCGCCCGCCGCCGGATGCCGATCTCGAGGAGCTCGCCGAGGGCGCGCACTGGGCGCAGCGGCGCCTGGCGTTCGAGGAACTGCTGACCCACCAGCTGTCGCTGCAGCGCCTGCGCGAATCGGTCCGCGCGCAACAGGCACCGAGCCTGCCGCCGGCGCGCGAGCTGCCCGGGCGGTTCCTGCGCAACCTCGGCTTCGCGCCCACCGGCGCGCAGAGCCGGGTCGGCGCCGAGATCGCCTATGACCTGGCCCAGGACGAGCCGATGCTGCGCCTGGTGCAGGGCGATGTCGGCGCCGGCAAGACCGTGGTCGCCGCGCTGGCCGCGCTGCAGGCGCTGGAGGCGGGTTACCAGGTGGCGCTGATGGCGCCCACGGAGATCCTCGCCGAGCAGCACTTCATCAACTTCAGCCGCTGGCTGGAACCGCTCGGCATCGAGGTCGCCTGGCTGGCCGGCAAGCTCAAGGGCAAGTCCCGCGCGGCGGCGCTGCAGCGCATCGCCGGCGAAGCGCCGATGGTGGTCGGCACCCATGCGCTGTTCCAGGACGAGGTGAAGTTCGCCCGCCTGGCGCTGGTGATCATCGACGAGCAGCACCGCTTCGGCGTGCAGCAGCGCCTGGCATTGCGGCAGAAAGGCATCGACGGGCGACTCTGCCCCCACCAGCTGATCATGACCGCCACGCCGATCCCGCGGACGCTGGCGATGAGCGCCTACGCCGACCTCGACACCTCGATCCTCGACGAACTGCCGCCGGGGCGCACGCCGGTGAACACCCTGGTGATCGCCGACAGCCGCCGCCTGGAAGTGGTCGAGCGGGTTCGCGCCGCCTGTCGCGAAGGCCGCCAGGCGTACTGGGTGTGCACGCTGATCGAGGAATCCGAGGAGCTGACCTGCCAGGCGGCGGAGACCAGCTTCGAGGAGCTGACCGCGGCGCTCGGCGAGGTGCGTGTCGGGCTGATCCACGGGCGCATGAAGCCCGCCGAGAAGGCCGAGATCATGGCCGCGTTCAAGCAGGGCGAGCTGCAGCTGCTGGTGGCGACCACGGTGATCGAAGTGGGCGTCGACGTGCCCAACGCCAGTCTGATGATCATCGAGAACCCCGAGCGGCTAGGCCTCGCCCAACTGCACCAGCTGCGCGGACGGGTAGGGCGGGGCAGCGCGGCCAGCCATTGCGTGCTGCTGTATCACGCACCGCTGTCGCAGATGGGCCGCGAGCGCCTGGCGATCATGCGCGAGACCTGCGACGGCTTCCTGATCGCCGAGAAGGACCTCGAACTGCGCGGCCCCGGCGAGATGCTCGGCACCCGCCAGACCGGCCTGCTGCAGTTCAAGGTCGCCGACCTGATGCGTGACGCCGAGCTGCTGCCGGCGGTGCGCGATGCGGCGCAGACTCTGCTGGCGCAATGGCCGCAGCATGTCAGCCCGCTGCTCGAGCGCTGGCTGCGCCACGGCCAGCAATACGGCCAGGTGTGACGGCGCTCACGCGCCGCTTGCCGGGGGAGGCCGCGCACGGCGGAAACGATGGGTATACTTCGGCACAAATGCCTGTAGGAATCAGTTGATGACCGAAGTCGCGCTTGTCTCCGACGATACGCCCCATACCCCTGCGCTGATCACGCAACTGCTGGAGAAGCTCGGCCTGCCTCTCAAGGAACGCAGCGAGCAGGGCGCGTTGAACCCGGAACAGCGGGTACAGGCGGTGCTGCTCGAGGACGCCGTTGGCGCGCTGCTGGTGCTCTACCCGCGCAGCCAGATGCTCGACCTCGGCCGCCTGGCCGAACTGACCGGGCGCCAGCTCACCGCGGTGAAGCCCGAGCGCCTGGAAAAGATGCTGAGCAAGCACGCGCTGAGCCTGCTTCCGGCGCTGCCGATGCTGACCAGCTCGCCATGCCTGTACGAAGAGCGGCTGCTGCAGCAGCGCGAGCTGAGCATCGAGTCGGGCCAGCCGGGGCTGCTGCTGGACATCGCCGGCGACAGCTTCAAGACGTTGCTGAACAAGGCCAGCTCCGCGCATTTCGGCGAGCCGCTGAGCAACATCCGGCCGAACCTGAAACGCCCGCACGACGACCGTGCCGAAATCATCCAGGCGGTGCAGGCGTTCACCGCACGTCGCATCCAGCAGCGTCTGGAGGAAACCATCGAGATTCCGCCGCTGGCCGAGACCGCGCAGAAGATCGTCAAGCTGCGGGTCGACCCGGCCGCCAGCGTCGACGACATCACCGGCGTGGTGGAAACCGACCCCGCGCTGGCGGCCCAGGTGGTCAGCTGGGCGGCGTCGCCCTACTACGCGGCGCCGGGCAAGATCCGTTCGGTCGAGGACGCCATCGTCCGCGTGCTCGGTTTCGATCTGGTGATCAACCTGGCCCTCGGCCTGGCGCTGGGCAAGACCCTTGCGCTGCCCAAGGATCATCCGCAGCAGGCCACGCCCTACTGGCACCAGGCGATCTACACCGCCGCCGTGATCGAGGGCCTGACCCGCGCGATGCCGCGCACGCACCGCCCGGAGGCCGGCCTCACCTACCTTGCGGGGTTGCTGCACAACTTCGGCTACCTGGTGCTGGCGCATGTCTTCCCGCCGCATTTCTCGCTGATCTGCCGGCACCTGGAGGTCAATCCGCACATCGACCACAGCATCGTCGAGCATCACCTGCTGGGCATCACCCGCGAGCAGATCGGCGGCTGGCTGATGCAGCACTGGGACATGCCCGAAGAGCTGTGCACCGCGCTGCGCTTCCAGAACGATCCGGACTACGACGGCGACTACGCGGTCTACCCGAACCTGGTGTTCCTCGCAGTGCGCCTGCTGCGTGCGCATGGCATCGGCTCCGGTCCCGAGAGCGAGATTCCCGACAGCCTCTTCGAGCGCCTCGACATCACCCGCGAGAAAGCCAACGACGCGGTGAACAAGGTGCTCGCCGCCGAAGCCGCGCTGCGCGATCTGGCGTCGCAGTTCGGCAAACCGAACTGAATGCAGCCGATCTGAAAAAGGGGCCGTGAGGCCCCTTTTTCGTTATCTGGAATCGCCTCAGGCGGCTTTGTCCACCGGCTTTTTCTTCTTCGGCGCCAGGTACTTGGTCAGGCCCTGGAACCAGATCACCAGCGCCGGGTTGCCCTGGATCTGGATGTCCTTGTTCTGGATGCCCTGCATGAACGCCAGCTGCTTGTTCTTCGCGGTCATGGTGGCGAAACCGTAGGTCGCATCCTTGAAGCCGAGGGCGAAGGCGGGCGCCACCGCCGGGCCGCGTTTGCCGATCACGCGATCGTCGCGAACGATGTAGTGACGGGCGAGCTTGCCGTCGAGAGTGTGAAGCTGGAAGACCAGATCCTTGCCGGCCAGCTGCTGGCGGAAGGCGGGGTTGTCGCGGCTTGCCTTGGCCATCATTCGGCCCAGCATCCAGAGAAGAAAGCGGAATTTCATGCGCAGCCTCGGGGGAGAATTGACACGGCGGCGCGATTCTAGCGGCTCGCCCGGACCCTCACAGCTGGACTTTCGGGTGGTTCGGCGGGTGGTTTGGCAGCGGGCTGGAGCGCCCGTCGGAGACGGCCCTTCACGGCAGGCGAGAGGGTCGTTCCCGACGGGTTGGCGGCGTCAGTTGACGGCGTCCTTGAGCGATTTGCCCGGTTTGAAGGCGACGGTGTTGCTGGCCTTGATCTTCACCGGCTCTCCGGTCTGCGGATTCTTCCCGGTGCGGGCACCGCGGTGGCGTTGCACGAAGGTGCCGAATCCGACCAGCGTCACGCTGTCCTTCTTGTTCAGTGCGGTGGTGATTTCATCGAGAACGGCGTTGAGTACGCGATTGGCCTGATCTCTGGTCAGGTCTGCCTTCTCGGCGATGGCGGCGGCGAGTTCCGGTTTGCGCATAGATGCCTCTTTGACGGTTATTGTTGTTGTGTCCGTGCTGCTCTTCCCGAACAGCGCCCTAGGCGCCGCAACAGCTCTGCGCTGCGGCAGACCCCACGGAGGATGGCATGCCTCCGGAGCCCGCGCCAGTCGTGGCTCAAGACTGGCGAAGGGAACTCGAGGCTTTTTGCGACAGAACGGGCGGCATTTACGCCAGCAGAGCCGGCAGCTGTCGATTCAGCGCGAGTTTCTCCTGCACCGCGCTGCCGGTCAGGGCGTAGCCGAGCAGCTCTCCGCCAGGGCCCAGGCACAGCGCCTTGATATCCGCGCCGCTGCCCTCGACCTGCCATTCGCCCTGGCTGCCGCGCGGCGGCGGCGAGACCACCAGCGGGCACACCGGCGTCTTCACCGTCACCGGCATCGGGCCGTAGCTCACCGCGGTCGGCGTGCCGTTCAGCGTCTGCGCCAGCGCGCGGGCGCAGCTCATCAGCGGCATCACGTAGAGCAGGTTGAGGCCATCGACTTCGGCGCAGTCGCCGAGTGCGTAGATGTTCGCGTGGGAGGTCCGCAGCTGGCGGTCGACCATCACGCCGCGGTTGATCTGCAGCCCGGCGGCAGCGGCGAGGTCGGTGCGCGGGCGCAGGCCGATGGCGGAGACCACCAGGTCGCAGGTGATCCGCGAGCCGTCGGATAGGTGTGCGTCGAGGCCGTCGCCGACGCGGTCGAGACTGGCCAGGGTCGGGCCGAGGTGGAAGTTCACGCCCAGGCTTTCCAGCCCGGCCTGCACCGCGCCGGCGGCGGCCGGGTGGAGGAGCGCCGGCATCACCTGCTCGCAGGGCGCCACCAGGCTCACCTGGAAACCGCCGAGGCTGAGGTCGTTGGCGAACTCGCAGCCGATCAGCCCGGCGCCGAGGATCAGCACGCGGCGTTTGCCGGCCGCGGCGCTGCGAAAGCGCGCGTAGTCCTCCAGGTCGTTGATCGGGAAGATCGCGTCCTGGGCATTGCCGGCCACCGGTACGCGCAGCGTCTCGGCACCCCAGGCGAGCACCAGGTCACGGTACGGGACGGCTTCTTCGCCGATCCACAGGCGCTTGTGTCCGGGGTCGATGCCGGTGACGCGGGTGTGCGTGCGTATTTCGGCCTTGAGCTGATCGGCCATGGCGCCGGGCTCGGCCATCACCAGCGCATCGGCATCCTTGTCCTTGCCGAAGCCGGTGGAAAGCATCGGCTTGGAGTAGGAGCGGCCGTCATCGGCGCTGATCAGCAGCAGCGGGGTTTCGCTGTCCAGCTTGCGCCACTCCCTGGCGAGGTTGTAGCCGGCCAGGCCGGTGCCGATGATCACCAGGGGTGCACTCATGATTCTCTCCGTCGAGGATGGGGCGGGCCGACGACCGTAGCGCAAAGCGCCGCGTTCGCCAATTCGCCGCGGCCCGCCGCGCCTGCGACGGACAAAAAAACGGCGGCCGTTGGGGCCGCCGTGGGGTTTCGGGCGCGGATCAGGCGATTTCGATCATCTCGAAGTCGCTCTTGCCGACGCCGCAATCGGGGCACAGCCAGTCTTCGGGTACGTCCTGCCAGAGCGTGCCGGCGGCGATGCCGTCATCCGGCCAGCCCTCGGCTTCGTCGTAGATCAGCCCACACACAACACATTGCCACTTCTTCATATCTACCTCAGGCGACGCTCACGGTTTGCGTCGGCAACCTATCGCAGAACGCCCGATCCGCCAAGCGGGGCCTCGTTGGCACCGGGCGGTTCGCGGTCGCGACTGCCCGGCGGTTACGCCTTCGTATCAGCCTTTCTTGAACGCCAGGCGCCACTGGTGCAGCAGCGGCTCGGTGTAGCCGCTGGGTTGCTCGCGGCCCTTGAACACCAGGTCACAGGCGGCGCGGAAGGCGAAGGACTTGCCGAAGTCGGCGGCCATTGGCGTGTACAGCGGATCGCCGGCGTTCTGCCCGTCGACCACTTTGGCCATGCGCTCCAGCGTTTCGCGCACCTGCGCTTCGCCAACTACCCCGTGGTGCAGCCAGTTGGCGATGTGCTGGCTGGAGATACGCAGCGTGGCGCGGTCTTCCATCAGGCCGACGTCATGGATGTCCGGCACCTTGGAGCAGCCGACGCCCTGTTCGACCCAGCGCACCACGTAGCCGAGGATGCCCTGGCAGTTGTTGTCCAGCTCCTGCTGGATGTCCGCGGCGCTCCAGTTGCGCTCGGCGGCCACCGGCACGCTGAGCAGGCCGGCGAGCAGGTCGTCGCGCTGGCTGGCGAGGTCGATCTTCTCCAGCTCCTGCTGCACGGCCTGTACGTCCACCTGGTGGTAGTGCAGCGCGTGCAGGGTGGCGGCGGTCGGCGACGGCACCCAGGCGGTGTTGGCGCCGGATTTCGGATGGCCGATCTTCTGTTCCAGCATGGCTGCCATCAGGTCCGGCATCGCCCACATGCCCTTGCCGATCTGCGCGCGACCGCGCAGGCCGCAGGACAGCCCGACCAGCACGTTGTTGCGCTCGTAGGCCTGAATCCAGGCGCTGCCTTTCATGTCGCCCTTGCGCAGCATCGCGCCGGCTTCCATGGCGGTGTGCATCTCGTCGCCGGTGCGGTCGAGGAAGCCGGTGTTGATGAACGCCACGCGGTCGCCCGCCTCGGCGATGCAGGCCTTGAGGTTGACGCTGGTGCGCCGCTCCTCGTCCATGATGCCCATCTTCAGGGTGTGGCGCGGCAGGCCGAGGAGGTCCTCGACGCGGCCGAACAGCTCGTTGGCGAAGGCCACTTCGGCCGGGCCGTGCATCTTCGGCTTGACGATGTAGACGCTGCCGCTGCGCGAGTTGCCGCGGCGCTGGAGGTCGTGCAGCGCGATCAGGCTGGTGAACACGCCGTCGAGGATGCCTTCCGGCACCTCGTTGCCCTCGCCGTCAAGGACCGCGGTGTTGGTCATCAGGTGGCCGACGTTGCGGATGAACAGCAGCGAGCGGCCATGCAGGGTCAGGCTGGAACCGTCGGCGGCGGTGTACTCGCGGTCGGGGTTGAGGCGGCGGGTGACGCGCTTGCCGCCCTTGTCCAGTTCCTCGACCAGGTCGCCCTTCATCAGGCCCAGCCAGTTGCGGTAGACCACCACCTTGTCGTCGGCGTCGACCGCGGCGATGGAGTCCTCGCAGTCCATGATGGTCGTCAGCGCGGCCTCCATCAGCACGTCCTTTACCCCGGCGGCGTCGGTGCGGCCGATGGGGCTGGAGGCGTCGATCTGGATCTCGAAGTGCAGGCCGTTGTTCTTCAGCAGCAGGGCGACCGGCTGGTCGGCGTCGCCCTGGTGACCGATGAACTTCTCGGGCTGCGCCAGGCCGCTGGTGCTGCCGTCCTTCAGTGCGACCTGCAACTGGCCGCCAACCACCTGGTAGCGTTGCGCGTCGGCATGGGAACCCTTGGCCAGCGGCGCGGCCTGGTCGAGGAAGGCCCGCGCGAAGGCGATCACCTTGGCGCCGCGCACTTCGTTGTAGCCCGGGCCCTTGCTGGCGCCGCCGTCCTCGCTGATCGCGTCGGTGCCGTAGAGCGCGTCGTACAGCGAGCCCCAGCGGGCATTGGCGGCGTTCAGCGCATAGCGCGCGTTCATCACCGGCACCACCAGCTGCGGGCCGGCCTGCTCGGCGATCTCGCGGTCGACGTTGGCGGTGCGCGCGGCGACGCTGGCCGGCTGCGGCAGCAGGTAGCCGATGGATTCGAGGAAGCTGCGGTAGGCGGGCAGGTCGTGCACCGGGCCCGGATTGGCCCTGTGCCAGGTGTCCAGCTCCTGTTGCAGGCGGTCGCGCTCGGCGAGCAGCGCGCGGTTCTTCGGCGCGAGGTCATGCACCAGGGCATCGAAGCCGGCCCAGAAGGCGGCGCTGTCGATACCGCTGCCGGGCAGAACTTCGTCGTCGACGAAGCGTTGCAGGTTGGCGGCGACCTGCAGGCGATTGAGGGTTACGCGTTCGGTCATGTTCGGTCTCTCTCTTGTTCGGGTGACGGTTGCAGCCTGTTCATCTATCGCGCGATCTGCGGGGCACGTGCTCTACGCTGGCCGACGCGGGCTGACCGGCGCTGCTCAGAGGGCGGCGATGCCGGCCTTGGCCACTTGCGCGTCCTGGTCGGCCTTGACCCCGGACACGCCGACGGCGCCGACCACCTGGCCTTCCACCAGCACCGGCACGCCGCCTTCGAGCGAGGTCATCAGCGGGGCGGTGACGAAGGCGGTGCGGCCGCCGTTGACCATGTCTTCCAGCGCCTTGGTTTCCTTGCGCGACAGGGCCGAGCTGCGGGCCTTTTCCGGGGCGATGTAGGCGCTGTTCGCCGGCGCGCCGTCGAGGCGTTCCAGCGCCAGCAGGTGGCCGCCGTCGTCGACCACGGCGATGGTCACGGCCCAGCCGTTCTGCTGCGCTTCGTTACGGGCCGCGCTGAGGATGCGGCTGACTTCGGTCTGGCTGAGTACGGCTTTGCTGAGCATGTGGGGCCTCGTTCTTGTTGGGCAGTGGCAACGCGGACAGGATCATCGCTAACCCCGGCCGCGGCGTGGGGGTCGGTTTCTTCAGACCACACCCCGCTGACTTTTGCCGAGCGCGCTCGAAGAAATGATCCGCCGGGTGGGTGATGGGGAAAGGATGGCTCAGCGGGCGACGAGGATGAACAGCTAAAAACTGTTTTCTGTCGATACCGGAAGTATCGACTTACCCTGGCTCAGCGATATCCCAAGATCGGCAGGAAGGGCATTCCAGAGCGCGCGGAGAGGCTCGGTGGATTTCAGGGCGCCATCGCGGGTGAACCATCACGGTATCGGTGCTGGTCGAGCCATTGCACACGTCGTGTTGTCGGACGGGCGCCGTTGTAGCTATCGCCATGTGCAGGACGCCTTCGACGTGCCGCGTCGGTAGTGGGCAATGCCGCCGTACTCGCGCCCGACGGCGTCGGGCCTCGTCATCGCTCCCTCGGCCTTCGAGTCGATATTTTTATTGATGGATGCGAGGATGGATCAGGCCTTGGGCGGGGAAAATGCCCGGAAAAGGGTTTCTATCGATATTGGGAGTATCGAATGAGCCGCTACACCGAATTACACAGCTTCGTTCAGGTCGCCCAGCGCGGCAGTTTCGCCGCGACCGCGCTCAGCGAGGGCGTCACGCCGGCGATCCTCGGCCGCCGGCTGGACGCCCTGGAGCGGCGCCTGGGGGTGAAGCTGATGCACCGCTCGACCCGCGGGCTGACCCTCACCGAGCCCGGCGAGCAGCTGCTGGAGCGCGCCCGCCACCTGCTGCGCGAGTTCGACGAAGTGGAGGCGAGCATCAGCAGCAGTTCGTCGTCGGTCAGCGGCCACCTGGTGGTGTCCGCGCCTGCATCCTTCGGCCGCTTGCACGTCGCGCCCCACGTACTGGCGTTCCAGAAGCTGTTTCCGGAGCTCAAGCTGTCCTTCGATTTCACCGACAGCGTGATCGACCTGATCGGCGAGAACTACGACATGAGCTTGCGCATCGGCGCGGTCACCGACCCCAACTACGTGGCGATCAAGCTGTTCCCCAACCGCCGCGTGGTGTGCGGCACGCCCGGCTACTTCGCCGAGCACGGCCGGCCGGAAACCCTCGAGGACCTGGCCCGGCACAACTGCCTGGCGTTCAACCTCAAGGGCGGCCAGCACCGCGGCTGGACCTTCCTGCGCGATGGTCGCCAGGTGGCCGTGAAGGTCGCCGGCAACCTCGCCTGTAACGACGGCGAGCTGCTGTTCGCCTGGATTCGCCAGGGCCTGGGCATCGGCTGGCGCTCGACCTGGGAGATCCACTCGGAGCTGCAGCGCGGCGAACTGGTCACCGTGCTCGACGAATTCGCCCTGCCGGACTACGACATCCAGGCGGTCTACCCGCAGCAACGCTACCTGCCGGCGAAGGTGCGCTGCTTCATCGACTTCCTGAAGGCGCAGTACAACCAGCCCGGCTACTGGGAGCGGCCGCACAGCCTCTGATGCAATGCCCGGTGCGCGCGGCGCACCCTACGGCCGCCCGCGCGGTGGCCTCGTCCGTAGGGTGCGCCATGCGCACCTCGTGCTGCGCTAGTGCAGCGCCTCCTCGACCAGCTCGATCCAGTGCCGCACCGGCGTGCGGCCGGCGCCGTCGAGGTGGGTCTGGCAGCCGATGTTGGCGGTGACGATGACTTCCGGGTTGCCGCTCTCCAGGGCGTTGAGCTTGTTGTCGCGCAGTTGCCTTGACAGCTCCGGCTGGGTGATCGAATAGGTGCCGGCCGAGCCGCAGCAGAGGTGGCCGTCGGGCACCGCGGTGAGGTGGAAGCCGAGCCGCGACAGCACGCCTTCCACCGCGCCGCCGAGCTTCTGCGCATGCTGCAGGGTGCACGGGCAATGGAACGCCAGGCGCCGGTCAGCGTGGATGCCGAGCTTCTCCAGCGGTTCCTCGCGCAGCACTTCGACCAGGTCCCTGGCCAGTTCGCTGACCCGCGCGGCCTTCGCCGCGTAGGCCGGATCGTCACGCAGCAGGTGGCCGTATTCCTTGACGAAGGCGCCGCAGCCGCTGGCGGTCTGCAGGATCGCCTCGGCGCCCGCTTCGATCGCCGGCCACCAGGCGTCGATGTTGCGCCGGGCACGCTCCAGGCCCTTCTCCTGGGCGTTCAGGTGATAGTCCACCGCGCCGCAGCAGCCCGCCTCGCGGGCCGGCTCGACGCTCAGGCCGAGGCGGTCGAGCACCCGCGCGGTAGCGGCGTTGGTGTTTGGCGAAAGCCCCGGCTGCACGCAGCCTTCGAGCATCAGCACGCGCCGCGCATGGCGCGCCAGCGGGTGTGCCTTGGCCGGGCGCGCGTGGCGCGGCAGCTTGTTCTCGAGCGCTTCCGGCAGCAGCGGACGAAATGCCTGGCCGGTGCGGATCAGCGCCTTGAACAGCCCGGCGTGCGGCACCACCGCGCGCAACCCGGCGCGCAGCGCGCGTTCGCCCGGCGAGCGCGGCACCCGCGCCTCGACCGCGGCGCGGCCGATGTCCAGCAGCTTGTGGTACTCGACGCCGGACGGGCAGGTGGTTTCGCAGTTGCGGCAGGTCAGGCAGCGGTCCAGGTGCAGCTGGGTCTTCTCGGTCACCACGTCGGTTTCGAGGAACTGCTTGATCAGGTAGATGCGCCCGCGCGGGCCGTCCAGCTCGTCGCCGAGCAACTGGTAGGTTGGGCAGGTGGCGTTGCAGAAGCCACAGTGCACGCAGCTGCGTAGCACGCGCTCGGCTTCGGCGGCCTGTTCCAGGCGTTTGGCTTGATCGCAGAGATTGGTTTGCACGCGTTAGACCTCGGAATACATCCGCCCGGGATTGAAGATTCCCTGCGGATCGAGCTGAGCCTTGAGCTGGCGGTGATAGCGCATCAGGGGCGCGGCCAGCGGCTGGAAGGGCGTGTCGGTGTGCCCGGCGCTGTAGCAGGTGGCGTGGCCGCCGGCCTCGGCGACGATGGCGCGGATGTGCGCCTCGTCGGCGTCGGACTTCAGCCAGCGCTGGGCGCCGGCCCAGTCGATCAGTTGTTCACCGGGCAGCGCCAGTTCGCCGACGTTGTTCGGCAACGACAGGCGCCACAGCGGACGTTCGTCGGCGAAGAAATCCAGCCGGTGTTCGCGCAGCCGCTCCCAGTAACCGGCGTCGAGCGGGTCGCCGCCGAGGCGGTCGCAGGCCGCCTTCACCGAACCTTCCCCGCCCTCCAGGCGCAGGTGCAGCGCTTGCCCATCATGGCTGGCGGCGCTGATCGGGATCGGCTGCTGGCCCCATTCGGAAAGCCGCGCCAGCGCGCTGCGGGTGTCCATCTGCAGCCGCAGGCTGGTGCACAGGCGCGGCTTGGGCAGCACCTTGAGCGAGACTTCGGTGACCAGCCCGAGGCAGCCGAAGCTGCCGGCCATCAGCCGCGACAGGTCGTAGCCGGCGACGTTCTTCATCACCTCGCCGCCGAAGCGCAGGTGTTTGCCCAGCCCGGTGATGACCCGCGCGCCGAGCACGTAGTCGCGTGCCGAACCTGCCCATGGCCGCCGTGGGCCGGACAACCCGGCGAGCACGGTGCCGCCTACGGTGGCCGCGGCGCCGAACGCGGGCGGCTCGAAGGGCAGCATCTGCCCGGCGGCTTCCAGGGCGGCGCACAGCTCGACGAGCGGGGTGCCGCTGCGCACGCTGATGACCAGCTCGGTGGGGTCGTAGTTGACGATGCCGCGGTGCTCGGCGGTGCTCAGCGCCGTGCCCTGAACCGGACGTCCGAGGAACGCCTTGCTGTTGCCGCCGCGGATCGCCAGCGGGGTGTTGGATGCCAGCGCCTGCTGGACCTCGGCGAGCAGGCGTTCGCCGATGTCGGCGTCGCCGGTTGCGAGTGTTTCGACGCTCATCAGAAACGCTCCAGTTCGGGGAAGGGCAGCTGCCCGGCATGGATGTGCATGGCGCCGAATTCGGCGCAGCGGTGCAGGGTCGGGATGTTCTTGCCGGGGTTGAGCAGGCGCTCGGGGTCGAAGGCCGCCTTCACCGCGTGGAACAGCGTCAGCTCGTCGGAGTTGAACTGCGAGCACATCTGGTTGATCTTCTCGCGCCCGACGCCGTGTTCGCCGGTGATGCTGCCGCCCACCGCCACGCAGAGTTCGAGGATCTTGCCGCCGAGTTCCTCGGCGCGCTCCAGCTCACCGGGCTGGTTGGCATCGAAGAGGATCAGCGGGTGCATGTTGCCGTCGCCGGCATGGAAGACGTTGGCCACGCGCAGGTCGAATTCGCCGGACAGCTCGCCGATGCGCTGTAGCACGCCGGGCAGCTCGCGCCGCGGGATGGTGCCGTCCATGCAGTAGTAGTCCGGCGACAGCCGCCCCACCGCCGGGAAGGCGTTCTTGCGACCGGCCCAGAAGCGCACGCGCTCGGCCTCGTCGCGGGCCAGACGCACTTCGCTGGCGCCGGCCCTTTCCAGCACCGCGCGCACGCGGTCGCAGTCGGCGTGCACGTCGGCTTCGACGCCGTCCAGTTCGCAGAGCAGGATCGCCTCGGCGTCCACCGGGTAGCCGGCGTGGATGAAGTCCTCGGCGGCGCGGATCGCCAGGTTGTCCATCATCTCCAGCCCGCCGGGGATGATGCCCTCGGCGATGATGTCGCCTACCGCGCGCCCGGCGGCTTCCACCGAGGCGAAGCTGGCCAGCAGCACCTTGGCCACCTGCGGTTTGGGCAGCAGCTTGACGGTGACCTCCACCACCACGCCGAGCATGCCCTCGGAGCCGGTGAACAGCGCCAGCAGGTCGAAGCCCGGGCTGTCCAGGGCGTCCGAGCCGAGCGTCATGCGCTCGCCCTCGATGGTGACGATTTCCACGGCGAGCAGGTTGTGCACGGTCAGGCCGTACTTCAGGCAGTGCACGCCGCCGGCGTTCTCGGCGACGTTGCCGCCGATGGAGCAGGCGATCTGCGAGGACGGGTCCGGCGCGTAGTAGAGGTCGTGGGGCGCGGCGGCCTGGGAGATCGCCAGGTTGCGCACGCCGGGCTGCACGCGGGCGCAGCGCCCGGCGGGATCGATCTCGCGGATGCGGTTGAAGCGCGCCATCACCAGCAGGATGCCCTGCTCCAGCGGCAGCGCGCCGCCGGACAGCCCGGTGCCGGCGCCGCGCGCGACCACCGGAACCTTGAGCCGGTTGCACAGCTTGAGCAGGGTTTCGACCTGCTCGATCTGGCGTGGCAGCACCACCAGCATCGGCGTGGTGCGGTAGGCGGAGAGGCCGTCGCACTCGTAGGGCTTGAGGTCTTCGGCGCTGTGCAGGATGTCCAGGTCGGGCAATTGCCGGCGCAGCTCGGTGAGCAGCGCCTGCTTGTCGACCTTCGGTAACGCGCCGTCGACACGCTCGTCGTAGAGGATGTTCATATCAGGCTCGGTCAGCTCTATTGTCGTTGTTGTCTCGCACCGCCCGGTCGAGGTAGGCGCGTATGCGTCGCATGGTGCGCCGGCGTCCGCGCGCACGTCCATCGCCGACAGCACTGGTCCTACCAGTTTTTGCAGGGGCGCCGGGCGTACAGATCGCTGCAAGCCAGGCACAATGGCAGCCAGAGATAACCGGCCGCTCACTCATGACTGGCGGGTTTTATCTGGTCCTACCAGTACGGCGAGGTGAAGGATGCTTACGGAAACGCCCATCGAACGTGCCCAGGTCGCCGACCGGGTCGCCGAGCGCATCGAACGCCTGATCGTCGACGGCGTGCTCAAGGTCGGCCAGGCGCTGCCGTCGGAGCGGCGCCTGTGCGACAAGCTCGGCGTGTCGCGCTCGGCGCTGCGCGAGGGCCTGCGCGTGCTGCGCGGCCACGGCATCATCGAGACCGCCCAGGGCCGCGGCTCGTTCGTCGCCTCGTTGTCCGGCAAGCGCGATGCCACGCCGCTGATGCACCTGTTCAGCTCGCAGCCGCGCACGCTCTACGACCTGCTGGAAGTGCGCGTGCTGCTGGAGGCGGAGTCGGCACGGCTGGCGGCACTGCGGGGCACCGATGCGGATTTCGTCCTGCTCGGCCGGCGCTACGAGGAAATGCTCGCGGCTCACGAAGGCCAGGGCACCGACCCGAGGGAACATGCGCGGCTCGACCACGCCTTCCACCTGGCGATCTGCGAGGCGTCGCACAATCCGGTGCTGGTGCACACGCTGCAATCGCTCACCGACCTGATGCTCAGCACGGTCTATGCCTCGGTGAACAACCTCTACCACCGGCCGTTGCAGAAGCGCCAGATCGACCGCCAGCACGCGCGCCTCTACCAGGCGGTGATCGGCCGCCTGCCCGATCAGGCGCAGCGCGCGGCGCGCGACCATATCCAGAGCATTCGCGACAACCTGCGCGAGATCGAGCAGGAAGAGCAGCGCCTGGTGCGCGCCGGGATGCGCCTGGAAGGATGGGCGTAAGCGCGACACGCCCCGTAGGGTGCGCTGCCCGCACCGTGGGTGACGATACGGTTTCAGGGTTTGGCGCAGATGTGGCGGATGTTTTCGCTGCGCATGGCGCACCCTACGGAATGCGGCGATGGTTCAATTCATGCTCATCCACTGGTCGCTGAGGGTGCGGGTGTTGCGGTCGACCACGGTGGGCGCGTAGGGACGACCGGACACGCTGATCAGCGAGTTGCTCTGGCTGTTGAGGTCCAGCAGCGCGGCGCGGAGGAACTTCCAGCGCGTCTGCAGGCGGGCCAGGGCGGCGGGGTCGCGGGCGGCGAAGGTCTGGATCTCCGCGTCGATGGACGGCACCAGTTGGCGTTCGTCCTGGCCGAGGTAGTTCTCCGGCTGCTCGCGGGCGATCTCGAAGGCGCCGAGGTAGGCGCGGTTGAGGTACTGCACGCCGAGGTACTCCACCTTGGCGGCGACTTCGGTGTGCGGCGCGCCGGGCATCGCGCGGGCGGCGGTGAGGAAGTCGCGCAGGCGCTTGTTCAGCTCCAGCGGATAACCCCAGGGCATGGCGTCCTCCCGGGGGCCGAAGGCTACGCCGCGGCGCAGTTCGGCGACCAGGTCGCGCTGTTCGGCGAGCAGCGCGCTGCTGGGTTCCGGCACGCGGCGCATGGCGGCATCGAGGGCCTTGATGTCCTGTTCGAGGCGTTCGCGGTGCATGTCCTGGAAACCTTCCCCGCGCAGCAGGATGAGGCTCGAGGTGGCGCGTGAAGCGTAGATCTGCACCTGCTCGAGAACCGACAGCTCGGCTTGTGCGGCGGGCGCGGCGGCGGTCGTCAGCCCGGCGAGGAGGGTGCACAGCAGTACGAGGAATGGCTTGGGATTCATTTCCGGAAAGCTCCTGATCTTATTGTTGTGAGCCAGCGCTGCCTCTCTGGGCAGTCGGTGCATAGCCTAACGCCGAAACGGAGTTTTCGGATTGCTCGAAAGTGTGATTTTTACGATCGAACGCGTCGCGCTCGGCGCCATTGCGTGCGCAATCGCGGCGGAATGAGGGGCGAGAGGGGCCGGCGCGGGTTGGCCGGAAGGCCGCGCGCCCGTCTGGCGCGCGGCGGCGGGGCGGTCAGACGTGCTGCACGGCACCGGACGGCGTGAGGACCGCCTTCGGCTTGAAGTACAGGGTTTCGCCGCGGACGAGGCCGGCGAGGCTGCCGTGATCCTTGGCGACTTCCGCCTCGATCAGTTCGTCCTGGCCGTCGACCTGCAGGGTCACGCGGGTGATCGCGCCCAGCGGGCGGATGTCGCGGACCTGCGCGGCGCGGTGCTCGTCCGCGGCCGAGCGCGACAGCGAGACTTCGTGCGGGCGGAACAGCAGGTGGTTGTCCTCGGCCAGTTGCAGGCGGTTGGAATCGCCGAGGAAGTGGTAGACGAACTCGCTGGCGGGCTTCTCGTAGACCTCCGCCGGGGTGCCGATCTGCTCGATCACTCCCTTGTTCATCACCACGATGCGGTCGGCGACTTCCATCGCTTCTTCCTGGTCGTGGGTGACGAACACCGAGGTCAGATGCACCTCTTCGTGCAGGCGTGCCAGCCAGCGCCGCAGCTCCTTGCGCACTTTGGCGTCGAGCGCGCCGAAGGGTTCGTCGAGCAGCAGGATCTTCGGTTCCACCGCCAGCGCGCGGGCCAGGGCGATGCGCTGGCGCTGGCCGCCGGAGAGCTGCTCCGGGTAGCGGTCGGCGAGCCAGTCGAGCTGCACCAGGTTGAGCAGTTCGTGGACCTTGCTGGCGATCACGCTTTCGCTCGGGCGCTGCTTCTTCGGCTTCATGCGCAGGCCGAAGGCGACGTTGTCGAACACCGTCATGTGGCGGAACAGGGCGTAGTGCTGGAAGACGAAGCCGACGTTGCGGTCGCGCACGTCATGGCTGGAAACGTCCTCGCCATGGAACACGATGCTGCCGGTGTCCGGGGTTTCCAGGCCGGCGATGATGCGCAGCAGCGAGGTCTTGCCGCAGCCGGACGGGCCGAGCAGGGCGACCAGCTCGCCGCTGCGGATGTGCAGGTCGATGTTCTTCAGCGCCTGGAAGTTGCCGAAGTGCTTGTTGATGCCACGAATCTCGATGCTCATGTCAGCCTCGTTTGCTGTGCCACGGCGTTGGCCGGGTGACGGCGCGCGGCGCCGGTCGTTTCGTTCGGTATCTGGCGCGCGGTCACTCGTCGTCGCGCACCAGGCTGCGGCTCAGCCGCGATTCGCTCCACTGCCGCAGCAGGAGGATCACCAGCGCCATCGCCAGCAACAGGATCGCCACGCTGAACGCGGCGACTATGTTGTATTCGTTGTAGAGAATCTCGATGTGCAGCGGCAGCGTGTTGGTCATCCCGCGAATGTGTCCGGAGACCACCGACACCGCGCCGAACTCGCCCATCGCCCGGGCCGTGCAGAGTACCACGCCGTAGATCAGCGCCCATTTCACGTTGGGCAGGGTGACGTGCCAGAACATCTGCCAGCCGTTCGCGCCGAGCAGCCGCGCGGCCTCTTCCTCGGTGGTGCCCTGTTCCTCCATCAGCGGGATCAGCTCGCGGGCGACGAAGGGGAAGGTGACGAAAATAGTCGCCAGGACGATCCCCGGCACGGCGTAGACGATCTGCAGGTCATGCGCCTGGAGGAACGGGGCGAAGACGCCCTGCGAACCGAACAGCAGCACGTAGATCAGGCCGGCGACCACCGGCGAGACCGAGAACGGCATGTCGATCAGGGTGATCAGCAGGCTCTTGCCGCGGAACTCGAACTTGGTCACGCACCAGGCCGCGGCGACGCCGAACACCAGGTTCAGCGGCACCGAGATGCCCGTGGCCAGCAGGGTCAGCTTGAGGGCGGAGATCGCGTCCGGTTCGCTGATCGCGTTCCAGAACACGTCCAGCCCGCGTTGCAGGCCCTGGGTGACGACGATGTACAGCGGCAGCAGCAGGACCACCGCGAAGATGATCCAGGCCAGGCCGATCAGGATCAGCGCGGCGGGCGTGCGCTGCACGCTGGCGCGCACGGCGCTGTCCTTGGCCAGGGTTGCGCTTGCGATGCTCATCCCGCGCTCCTCAGTTCTGCGGCTGCAGGCGACGCTGCAGCAGGTTGATCAACAGCAGCAGCACGAACGACACCGCCAGCATCAGCACACCGATCCCGGTGGCGCCCTTGTAGTCGTACTGGTCGAGCTTGGAGACGATCAGCAGCGGCAGGATCTCGGTCTTCAGCGGGATGTTGCCGGCGATGAACACCACCGAGCCATACTCGCCGACGCCGCGGGCGAAGGCCAGGGCGAAACCGGTGACCCAGGCCGGCAGCAGGCTCGGCAGCAGCACGTGGCGGAATACCTGCAAGGGGCGCGCGCCCAGGCAGGTCGCCGCTTCCTCGATCTCCTTGGGAATGTCGGCCAGCACCGGCTGCAGGGTGCGCACCACGAAGGGCAGGGTGACGAACACCAGCGCCAGGGTGATGCCCAGCGGGGTGTAGGCGATCTTGAAGGGGAACAGCGAGCCGATCAGCCCGTTGGGCGCGTACAGCGACGTCAGTGCGATGCCGGCCACCGCGGTGGGCAGGGCGAAGGGCATGTCGACCATCGCATCGATGATGCGCCGGCCGGGAAAGCGGTAGCGCACCAGCACCCAGGCCAGCACGGTGCCGAGCACGCCGTTGAGCAGGGCGGCGAACAGCGCGGTGCCGAACGACAGCTTGAGCGAGAACAGCACCTGGCGGCTGCTGATCAGCGACCACCATTGTTCGGCGGTCATCTGCAGGGAATAGATCAGCATGGCGCCGAGGGGGATCAGAACGATCAGCGCGAGGTAGCTGATGGTGTAACCCAGCGTCAGCCCGAAGCCGGGTATGACCGGGGAGGTTCGGTGGGACATGTGGCGTCCTTGGGTAAGGTATCGATGCGTGGTGCGGAGCGTGCGATGCCCGATGAGCCGCCGGCGGGTTACGCGGCGCCCGTCCCTGCGAAGGACGGGGCTGTCGCGGACCCGCCGCTAACCCACCCTACTGATTGATCTTCTTGAAGATGTCGTCGAACACGCCGCCATCATCGAAGAACTTGGGTTGAGCCTGCTTCCAGCCGCCGAACTCCTTGTCGATGGTCACCAGTTCGAGCTGGGCGAACTTGTCCTTGAATTCGGCCGCGACCTTGGCATCGCGGGGACGGTAGAAGTTCTTCGCCGCGATGCGCTGGCCTTCTTCGCTGTAGAGGTATTGCAGGTAGGCGTCGGCGACCTTGCGGGTGCCCTTGCGATCGACGTTGGCGTCGACCACCGAAACCGGCGGCTCGGCGAGGATCGACAGCGACGGGGTGACGATTTCCAGCTGGTCGCCGCCTTCCTCGGCGAGCGACAGGTAGGCCTCGTTCTCCCAGGCCAGCAGCACGTCGCCGAGCTGGCGCTGGACGAAGCTGATGGTCGCGCCGCGGGCGCCGGTATCGAGCACCGGGGCGTGGCGGTAGAGCTCGGTGACGAACTCCAGGGCCTTGTCATCGCTGCCGTACTTTTTCTTCGCGTAGGCCCAGGCGGCGAGGAAGTTCCAGCGCGCGCCGCCGGAGGTTTTCGGGTTCGGGGTGATCACCTCGACGCCGCTCTTCACCAGGTCGTCCCAGTCCTTGATGTGTTTCGGGTTGCCCTTGCGCACCAGGAACACGATGGTCGAGGTGTACGGCGTGCTGTTCTGCGGCAGGCGCGCCTGCCAGTTGGGGTCGATCAGCGGCTTGAGCAGGTTCAGCGCGTCGATGTCGCCGGACAGCGCCAGGGTCACCACGTCGGCCTGCAGGCCGTCGATCACCGCGCGAGCCTGTTTGCCCGAACCGCCGTGGGATTGCTTGATGACCACGTCTTCGCCGGTCTCGGCCTTCCAGTGCTTGGCGAAGGCGGCGTTGTACTCGACGTACAGCTCGCGGGTAGGGTCGTAGGAGACGTTGAGCAGTTCGGTGGCGGCGAAGGACTGCGCGCTGAACAGGGCGCCAGCGATCAGCGCCAGGCTGAACGAACGGATGGATTTGGTCGACATGGTGCGCTCCGAAGCGCGCCGTTCCTGGCGCGCGGATGAATTCTTCAGTGTTGGCTGGTGCGGTTCGATCGGGGTTCAGCGCATTCGCCAGCAACAGCGGCGATAGCCGTGCGGGGACATGCTTCTTCTAATCGTTTTCATGCTCATGCCTCCGGCGGTCCGGTCGGGGTGAATTCAGGCCGGCTTGCCGGAGGACGGCTGCAGGCGGAATTTTTCCTTGCGTTCGATCTGCACGACCTGGGCGTTGTGGACGGTGATTTCCACCGAGCCGAAACGCAGGTCGCGCAGGGCACTCTGGATTTCGCGCAGGATGGTTTGCTCGTCCTGGCCATCGACGCTTCTTATGGTTGCGCTCATGGGTCTTTCCTTCGCTGGGCGCCATGCGATGGCAATGGCGTGGAGCGGAATATAAAGAGGTATTTTTATTCTTAAAAATACCGTTTTAGTATTTTTATATAACCTTTAGAGCGCACGCCGCGTTGCGGCTATTTGGGATTTATAGAATAAGAACATAATCTTTTATTCCTTCATTGCTCGATTCAAGCTGCCTACACTGCCGCCAGAACATTGGAGGCGAACATGCGCAACGAATCGATCCGCTACCTTATCGTGCCCGGCTGGCAGGGCTCCTCGGACGAGCATTGGCAAAGCCATTGGCAGCGCAGCCTGCCGAACAGCGCGCGGGTCGAGCAGGTCGACTGGGAGCGACCGCAACGTGAGGACTGGGTGGCGGCGCTGGAGCGCGAAATCGCCGCCGAACGCACGCCGGTGATGCTGATCGCCCACAGCCTGGGTTGCGTCACCGTCGCGCACTGGGCCGAGCAGGCCTCGCCTGCCCTGCTGCGCCGCGTGCGTGGTGCGCTGCTGGTGGCGCCGGCGGACGTCGAGCGCCCCGGATGCCCGGAAGCGCTGCACAACTTCGCGCCGATTCCCACGCGGCCGCTGCCGTTTCCCAGCCAGCTGATCGGCTCCGACGACGACCCGGCCGCCACCGCCGCCCGCGCGCTGGAGCTGGCGCGTGGCTGGGAATCCGAGGCGAGCATCCTGGTCGGCGCGGGGCACATCAACGTGAAGTCCGGCTACACCCGCTGGGAGCAGGGTTTCGCCTGGCTCTACCGGCTGCAGGCGCGGATCGACCGGCTGGCACGACACAGCGCCTGAGTCCTTCTTTCTTCAATCGAGGCCGCCGCGCCCATGGAAGCCCCGGCGGCCTCGACGTTTCAGGAACAATCCCATGCACGACGACCTGCGCCAGCCGCTGCTGGCTTTCCCCGATGCCGAAAAGAACCCGCTGAGCATTCGCGCCAAGGCGCTGGTGTTCATCGATCCGCGCTCGCGGCAGCTGCGCGAACGCGTCGAGCAGCTCGCCGACAGCGAACTGCCGGTGCTGATCCGCGGCGAAACAGGTACCGGCAAGGAGCTGCTGGCGCGTTACATCCACCGCAGCAGCGAGCGCCAGGGGCTGTTCGTCGCGGTCAACTGCGAAGCGCTGAGCCCGACCTACGGTGAGGCCGAGCTGTTCGGCCATGCGCCGGGCGCCCACACCGGCGCGGCCAGCAGCCGCGCCGGCTGGTTCGGCTCGGCGACCGGCGGCACGCTGTATCTGGACGAGATCGGCGACCTGCCGCTGGCCTTGCAGGGCAAGCTGCTGGCCGCGCTGGAGACCCGCGAGGTGATCCGCGTCGGCGCGCGCCAGCCGAGTCCGGCGGACGTGCGCCTGGTCGCCGCCACCAGCATCGACCTGGGCCAGGCCGTTGCCGCCGGCAAGTTCAACGAGCGCCTCTACCACTACCTGGGCGACGGCTATGTGCACCTGCTGCCGTTGCGCGAACGGCCCGGCGACATCCTCGCCCTGGGCGAGTACTTCCTCGGCACCTACGCCCAGCGCCTCGGCCTTGCGCTGCCGCAGTTCGCCCAGTCCGCGCGTGAGGCGCTGGAGCAGCACGACTGGCCGGGCAACACCCGCGAGCTGGAGAGCGTCATCCACTTCGCACTGCTGGTCAGCAGCGGCGCGGAGATTCTCGCCGAGCACCTGAACCTGCCCGCGCCCTGCGGATTGGCGCGTCTCGAACGGCAGCTGCAGCTTGCCAGCGAGGACCCGCAGACGCGTGTTGCGCTGTTCGATCTGCTGCGCCGGGTGCTGGCGGACGAGCCGCGCGCCCGGCCATAACCTTATGCGCTAATCGTATTTATATCCGCCATTCTTATTCACTTATAGTCGTCACTCGCGTACCTGCCGGCCAACCGGCGCGCCGCACATGAAACGAGAAGCCAGGGCGACATCGTCCTGATCCTTTCACTGCGCGCGTCCGTCGCGCCTGCATGGAGAAACATCCATGAACGCGGTAACTGCGGTGGCGACTCCTTCCCCGGAGACCACCTCGCAACACTTCGAAATCCGTCCGCTGGGCCAACTCGGCGCGGAGATCGTCGGCCTCGACCTCGCCCGCCCGCTGAATGACGCGGATTTCGCCCGGGTGCACCGCGCCCACCTCGACCACGGCCTGCTGGTGTTCCGCGACCAGCACATCAGCCCGCAACAGCAGGTCGATTTCAGCCGCCGTTTCGGCCCGCTGCAGATCCACGTGCTCAAGCAGTTCCTGCTGGCCGGGCACCCGGAAGTCTTCATCATTTCCAACATCGTCGAGAACGGCCAGCCGATCGGCCTGGGCGATGCCGGCAAGTTCTGGCACTCGGACCTGTCCTACAAGGAATTCCCCAGCCTGGGCTCGATGCTCTACGCCCAGGAGCTGCCGGAAGAGGGCGGCGACACCCTGTTCGCCAGCCAGCAGCTGGCCTACGAGACCCTGCCGGCGGAGCTGGCCCGCGCGATCCAGGGCAAACGCGCGGCGCACCTCTACACGGCGCGCTACGCCGATGAAGTGTTCAAGGGCATTCGCCGGCCGACGCTGACCGCGGCGCAGCTCGCCGAGGTCACGGCGGTGGTCCATCCGGTGGTGCGCACGCACCCGGAAACCGGGCGCAAGGGCCTGTTCGTCAACGAGAACTTCACCACCCATATTCTCGATGTCCCCGAGGACGAGAGCCGGCAGATCCTCGCCGAGCTGTACACCCACAGCGCGCGCCCGGAGTTCATCCATCGCCACGTCTGGCAGCCGCACGACATGGTGTTCTGGGACAACCGTTCGCTGATCCACCTCGCCACCGGTTGCCCGAGCCACCTGCGCCGGCGCATGCACCGCACCACCATCCAGGGCGATGTGCCGTTCTGAACGGCGCGCCTCCTCAGCCCCCACCCAGTAAAGGAAATCCGATGAACGCCGTCCTGCAAGGCCACACGGCCAGCGCTTCGGCACTGGCAGCACTGCTGCACGTGGACAAGGTCAGCCTGGAATACAAGACCCCGCAGCGCGTGGTGCGGGCCACCCATGAAGTGAGTTTCGACGTCTATCCGGGCGACCGTTTCGTCCTGCTCGGCCCGTCCGGTTGCGGCAAGTCGACCCTGCTCAAGTCGGTCGCCGGCTTCATCGAGCCGAGCGACGGGGAAATCCGCCTCGACGGCCAGCGCGTCAGCGAGCCGGGCCCCGACCGCATCGTGGTGTTCCAGGAATTCGACCAACTGCCGCCGTGGAAGACGGTGAAGCAGAACGTCATGTTCCCGCTGCTCGCCTCGCGCACCCTCAAGCGCCGCGAGGCCGAGGAGCGCGCGTTGCACTACCTGGAGAAGGTCGGCCTGGCCGCCTTCGCCGACGCCTACCCGCACACCCTTTCCGGCGGCATGAAGGCGCGCGTCGCCATCGCCCGCGCGCTGGCCATGCAGCCGAAGATCCTGCTGATGGACGAGCCGTTCGCCGCGCTCGATGCGCTGACCCGCCGCAAGATGCAGGAAGAGCTGCTGCAGCTGTGGGACGAAGTGCGCTTCACCCTGCTGTTCGTCACCCACTCCATCGAGGAGGCGCTGGTGGTGGGCAACCGCATCCTGCTGCTCTCGCCGCATCCGGGGCGCGTGCGGGCGGAGATCAACGCGCACCCATTCGACCTGAACAGCCTGGGCGGCGTCGACTTCCAGCACACCGCGCAGCGCATTCACCGGCTGCTGTTCGATGAAGACGGCGAGCTACAGGTCGAGCCCGACCTGCGCTTCCAGGACATCCGCATTTCCAACTGACACGGGAGCACCACCATGAAACTGATCCCGCCCGTGCGCGAGGAATACGAAATCACCCTGGCGCCGCTGGTCGGCCTGCCGCTGGAGCGCGAGCTGCCGCTGGTGCAACGCCTGTGGCAACAGGGCTGGCTGCGCAAGACGCTGATCCTGGTGCTGCTGGCCGTGCTCTGGGAGGTGGTCGCGCGCTACCAGGCCAACGACCTGATGCTGCCGAGCTTCCTGCAGACCGCCCGCGCCTTCTTCGAAGACATGGCCAGCGGCGTGCTGATCGAGCGCGTCGGGATTTCCCTGTCGATCCTGTTCAAGGGTTACCTGATCGGCATCGTCCTGGCGTTCGGCCTGACCACCCTGGCGGTGTCGACCCAGCTCGGCCGCGACCTGCTCAGCACCCTGACGTCGATGCTCAACCCGCTGCCGCCGATCGCGCTGCTGCCGCTGGCGCTGCTCTGGTTCGGCCTCGGCCAGGCCAGCCTGGTCTTCGTGCTGGTGCATTCGGTGCTCTGGCCGCTGGCGCTGAACACCTACGCCGGCTTCCTCGGCGTCTCGGAAACCCAGCGCATGGCCGGGCGCAACTACGGCCTGCGCGGGCTGCGTTTCGTCCTGCTGATCCTGGTACCGGCGGCGCTGCCGTCGATCCTCGCCGGGCTGAAGATCGGCTGGGCCTTCGCCTGGCGCACGCTGATCGCCGCCGAACTGGTGTTCGGTGCCTCCAGCGGCAAGGGCGGGCTGGGCTGGTACATCTTCCAGAACCGCAACGAGCTGTACACCGACAAGGTTTTCGCCGGGCTGGTCGCGGTGATCCTGATCGGCCTGGTGGTGGAGAACCTGGTGTTCGCCACCCTGGAGCGAGTCACCGTGAAGCGCTGGGGAATGCAGCGCGGTTAATCGCGCCGTAGGGTGGATCGGGGCGCGTAGCTGACGCTCTTTGCATCCACCAGGCGGAGGTCGGGCTGGGACAGCCCCCCGGTGGATCGATGAAGCACGATCCACCCTACGGCGCATGTAGGTGGATAACGCTCTTTTTATCCACCGGGCGGAGGCTTGGCTGGCTCGCCACCCGATGGGCCGCCAAAGCGTGATCCGCCTTGCCAGAGTTCTCCGAGACCGGGCCGCCGGATCGGCCTTTGCCAACACCGAAATCCGGCCGTCAGCGGCCACTACCTTTTTGGGGACACCATGAACCATCGCATCCGCAACACCCTGCTGGCCGCCGCGTTGCTGGCGCCGGCGCTGGCCCAGGCCGAAGGCAGCATCAGCATCGCCCAGCAGTTCGGCATCGGCTACCTGATCCTCGACGTGGTCAAGGAACAGAAGCTGATCGAGAAACACGGCAAGGCCTTGGGCCTGGACAACGTCGAGGTCGACTGGCGGACCATTTCCGGCGCCACCGCGATGAACGAGGCGCTGCTGGCCAACGCCCTGGACGTGGTCTCGGCCGGCGTGCCGCCGATGCTCACCGTGTGGGACCGCACCCGCGGCAAGCAGAACGTCAAGGCCATCGCCTCGCTGGGTTCGATGCCCAACTACCTGCTAAGCAACCGTGCCGAGGTGAAGACCCTCGACGACCTCTCCGACAAGGACCGCATCGCCGTGCCGGCCGCGGGCGTCGGCTTCCAGTCGCGCACCCTGCAGATCGAGACCGCCAAGCGCTACGGCAACGCCGATTTCCAGCGCTTCGACAAGATATCCGTAAGCCTGCCGCACCCGGACGCCACCGCCGCGCTGCTGGCCGGCGGCTCGGAGATCAGCGCGCATTTCTCCAGCCCGCCGTTCCAGTATCAGGCGCTGGAAAACCCCAAGGTGCACAAGCTGATCAGCTCCTACGACATCCTCGGCGGCCAGGCCACCTTCAACGTGCTCTACACCACGCAGAAATTCCACGATGAGAATCCGAAGACCTACAAGGCCTTCTATGACGCCCTCGTCGAGGCCTCGCGGATCATCAAGGCGGATAAGGCCAAGGCCGCGCAGACCTACATCGACGTCGAGCAATCCAAGCTGCCGCTGGCCTTCGTGCAGAAGATCGTCGAAGACCCGGAGATCGACTTCACCGTCTCCCCGGAACGCACCTTCATCTACGCCGAGAAACTCAACGAGCTGGGCGTGCTGAAGAACAAGGCGGCGTCCTGGAAGGACTATTTCTTCGAGGAAGCCCACGTCAATCCGGGCAGCTGATCGGTCCCGCCTGCTGACGAACCGCCGCGTTCGCGCGGCGGTTCGAGGATGAACAGCCATGCCCTACAGTTACCTGTCGCACCTCTACTGCCCGAAGACCGGCGAGCGCTACCCGGCCGACCGCATCCAGCAACTCAGCCGCGTCGGCGCGCCGCTGCTGGTGGCCTATGACCTCGACGCCCTGAAACGGGCGCTCAAGCCGAGCGACCTGATCGGCCGCGAAGCCAGCCTGTGGCGCTACCACGAACTGCTGCCGGTGCTCGACGAAGCCAACCGGGTCAGCCTCGGCGAAGGCTTCACGCCCTTGCTGCGCTTGCCGCGGATGGGCGCCGAGCTGGGCATCGACGACCTCTGGATGAAGGACGAGGGGATCATCCCCAGCGGCTCGTTCAAGGCACGCGGCGCCGCGGTCGGCGTGTCCAAAGCGAAGGAGCTCGGCGTGCGCGCGCTGGCCATGCCGACCAACGGCAACGCCGGTGCGGCCTGGTCGCTGTACGCCGCGCGCGCCGGCATCCAGGCCACCATCGTCATGCCGCAGGACGCGCCGTTGATCACCCGCAACGAAACCGCCGCCTCCGGGGCGCAGCTGTTCCTCGTCGACGGGCTGATCTCCGATGCCGGCCGCCAGGTCGCCCAGGCGGTGGCGGAAGGCGGGCTGTACGACGCCTCGACGCTCAAGGAGCCGTACCGCATCGAGGGCAAGAAGACCATGGGCCTGGAGATCGCCGAGCAGTTCGGCTGGCGCTTGCCCGAGGTGATTCTCTACCCCACCGGCGGTGGCGTCGGCCTGATCGGCGTGCACAAGGCGTTCAAGGAGTTGCGCGAGCTGGGCTGGATTTCCGCCGACCAGCCGCTGCCGCGCCTGGTCGCGGTGCAGGCCAGCGGGTGCGCGCCGATCGTCCGCGCCTGGGAAGCACGCGCGGCGGCCTCGGAGTTCTGGGCCGCGTCCAGCACCGTGGCGTTCGGCATCAACGTGCCCAAGGCGCTGGGCGACTTCCTCGTCCTCGAAGCGCTGTACGAGACCGACGGCTACGCCATCGCGGTGGACGACGCCGACCTGCTTGCCGAGCAGCGCCGCGTCGCGCAAACCGAGGGCGCGTTCATCTGCCCGGAAGGCGCCGCGCTGTTCGCCGCCGCCCGCCAGCTGCGCGAGGCCGGCTGGATCAGGGCCGGCGAGCGCGTGGTGGCGCTGAACACCGGCGCCGGGATCAAGTACCCCGACACCCTCAGCGTCGAGGTGCCGCTGCTGCAGCCGGACGATCGCCTGCCACGTTGATGCCGCTCTCGTGGATCAAAGCCCCTTCGCGCAGGCGCCGGGGCTCTTTCATTTCGCGACTTTATCAATGCGTATTGGAATAACAAAATAAAAAAACAATATTTTAATGGAATAAAGAATCCGGCTAGTCTCGCCACACCCAGCCGTATCCGGCCGGGAATCCGTCTTTCGCGCGCGCTGAGATCCAGCGCCGCGACAACGCCCAATGGAAGAGCGACCCGAATGAAAAAGACCCTGCTTGTGACGGCACTTGCCGCTGCCCTGACCACCCAATTCGCCCACGCCCTGGAAAAACTCACCGTCGCCGCCACGCCGATTCCCCACGCGGAAATTCTCGAACTGGTGAAACCCCAGTTGGCCAAGGAAGGCGTCGACCTCGAGGTCAAGGTCTTCACCGATTACGTGCAGCCGAATGTGCAGGTGGAAGAGAAACGCCTCGACGCCAACTACTTCCAGACCAAGCCCTACCTGGACAACTTCAACGCCGGCAAGGGGACTCACCTGGTGATCGTCGAGGGTGTGCACGTCGAGCCTTTCGGCGGCTACTCGAAGAAGTACAAGAGCCTCGCCGAGCTGCCGGACGGCGCCACCATCGCCATCCCCAACGAAGGCAGCAACAGCGGCCGCGCCCTGCTGCTGCTGCAGAAGAACGGCGAGCTGAAACTCAAGGACCCCAGCAACGCCCTGGCCACGCCGAAGGACATCGCCGAGAACCCCAAGCACTTCAAGTTCAAGGAACTGGAGTCGGCCCTGCTGCCGCGCGTGCTGGACCAGGTCGACCTGGCGCTGATCAACACCAACTACGCCCTCGAAGCCGGTCTCAACCCGAGCAAGGACGCGCTGCTGATCGAAGACAAGAGCTCGCCCTACGTGAACTACCTGGTCGCCCGTCCGGACAACAAGGACAGCGCTGCGATCCAGAAGCTGGCCAAGGCGCTGAACAGCCCCGAGGTCAAAGCCTTCATCGAGAAGAAGTATGAAGGCGCGGTGATTCCGGCGTTCTGATCTCTTCCCCTGGCTGCTAGCCACGAGTGTGCGGGTCCGCCCGCGCCTCTTTTCCAACGCCGACAGCGGAATGTGTCGGCGTTTTTTTTTGCCTGGGAAAACGTGAGTGTCGTTCGCCCGGCGTGCGCCGGGCGAAGGTTGGCGACTCAGCTCTGCGCGGCGCGCAGCGGCAACTGGTCGTTGGCGATGGCTTCGCCGAAGGGGCTGATCAGGTTGGCGCCGAGTTTTTCCTGGAGCGGCAGCGGCAGCAGCGGGAACACCAGCTCGGCGAAACGGTAGGCCTCTTCCAGATGCGGGTAGCCGGAGAGCACGAAGGTGTCGGCGCCCAGCTCGGCGTATTCCAGCAGGCGGTCGGCGACCTGCTGCGGGCTGCCTACCAGCGCGGTGCCGGCGCCGCCGCGCACCAGGCCGACGCCGGCCCAGAGGTTGGGGCTGACGACCAGGTCGCCGCGCTTGCCGTTGTTCAGTTCCTGCATGCGCTGCTGGCCGTGGGAATCCATCCGCGCCAGCGAGGCCTGGGCGCGGGCGATGGTGTCGTCGTCGAGGTGGCTGATCAGGCGATCGGCGGCCTGCCAGGCTTCCTGCTCGGTCTCGCGGACGATCACGTGCAGGCGCACGCCGAAACGCACGGTGCGGCCGAGGGCGGCGGCGCGGCGACGGATGTCGGCGAACTTCTTCGCCACTTCTTCGGGTGTTTCACCCCAGGAGATATATAAGTCCACATGTTCGGCGGCCACTTGATGGGCGGCCGGCGAAGAACCCCCGAAGAACAACGGCGGATGCGGTTGCTGCAAGGCGGGGAATATCTGCCGTGCGCCTTTTACCTGAATATGTTCACCGTCGAAGTCCACCGTTTCACCGGCGAAGAGTTTCTTCCACACGCTGAGGAATTCGTCGGCGTGGTCATAACGTTCGTCATGCCCGAGAAAGTTGCCGTCGGCTTCCAGGTCGGACGAGTCGCCGCCGGCCACCACGTTGACCAGCAGGCGTCCGCCGGACAGCCGATCCAGCGTCGCGGCCATGCGCACGTTGGCGGTCACCGAGAAGGTCGCCGGGCGCAGGGCGACCAGGAATTTCAGCGTGCGGGTCACCGGAACCAGGCTGGAAGCCACGATCCACGAGTCCTCGCAGGAACGCCCGGTGGGAATCAGGACGCCGCCGTAGCCGAGCTTTTCCGCCGCCTGGGCGATCTGTTGCAGGTAGGCCTGATCCACGGCGCGTGCCTGATTGGCACTGCCCAGGTAGCGGCCGTCGCCGTGCGTTGGCAGGAACCAGAAAACATTGAGACTCATATTAACTCCCTAGGGTTTGATTATACGGGGAGCCATTCTTTCAATTGGGCGGCGCATTGAAAGTTGATATGTATCAAGTGGAATCTGGCAGGTTCGCCTTTATCAAGATCGTTTTGGCGGAGGCGAATTCAATAGGTAATAAGCGCTCACTTAGGCCTATAAGCTGATAACTTTTTCAATGGCATCGAGGTAATTAACCGCTGCGCCGGAAGTGTTCTACGTCAGCGCCGCCACACACTCGCCAGCCAGGGTTGCTGGTCGCGCGGCAAGCCTTCGGGCCGGTAGTAGTGTTCCAGCTCGGTGAAGCCGGCGGCGGTGAGGTAGTCGCGCCAGCGCGCCCAGTCGTGCCAGGCGCCATAGCGTTCGCCGCTCCAGCCTTCGCGGTTGTCGCCGCGCGGGTTGGAGGCGAACAGTACGCCGCCGGGCTTGAGCGTGGCGTGCAGCTGGCGCAGCACGCGCGGTAGGTCGGCGCGCGGTACGTGGAACAGCGAGGCGTTGGCGAACACGCCGTCGAAGCGTTCCGGCGGCAGGTCGAGGGCGAGGAAATCCTGTTGCCAGACCTCGCAGCCGCTGTCGGCGCGGGCCATCTCGACGAAGCGCGCGGTGCCGTCGAGGCCGACCGGCGCGTGGCCGAGGGCCTTGAAGGTGCGCAGGTCGCGGCCCGGCCCGCAGCCGAAGTCGAGCAGCGCGAAGGGCGCCTCGGCCCGGATGTGGCGCAGCAGCGCGGCGATGTTCTGGCTGACGTCGTGATCGCGGGTACCCTCGCGAAAGCCTTCCGCGTTGCGCGCGTAGTGGGCGAGGGTCAGGCGGCTGATCGCGTCCTTGTCGTCGGCGTCCATCGGCTTACTTCTTCATCCATTTGCCATTGAGCTGGATGTATTGCCCGCTCGGGGTCTTGTCCAGCGCCTTCTTGCCGGCGATGGCCTCGACGTCGCCCAGGGCGATGCCGTTCTGCTTGGCCAGGCGCTGGTACTCGGCGCGGCGCGCCTGGTTGATCTGCGCGGCGATGTCCTCGGCCTGGCCGCCGGGCTTGACCACGCCGAGGTAACCGTCGGGTTGCTCGCCGAGCTGGCCGGCGGCCTTGGCGGCGCCGAGCGCGGACATCGCCTCGTTGAGGCTGAGGGCGAAGGTCGGAGTGGCCAGGCAGAGGGCCAGCAGGCTGGCTGCGAAGGTATGGCGAAGGCGCATGGCAAGTCTCCTAGAAAAGGCCGCTGGATTCGTCGAGGACGTTGTCCAGCGCCTTGTCGACCTTGATGTAGATCTCGTGCTCGATCTTCACGTTGAGGTTGATGTTGATCGGCTCGTTGGGCACCGCCAGTTGCACGGTGGGGGTACAACCGACGCCGGACAACAGCAGCAGGGCGACGGCGAGGATGTAGCGCTGAACCATCAGGGTTTCTCCTCGGTGGGCGACGCGGCCGGGCGCTGCAAACGCTCCTGCACCCGTCGCTGGATGGTTTCGCTGACCCGGCCGCTCAGTTGCAGGCTGGTCAGCAGGGCCGGAATGTCTTCTTCCAGGTTGATGTTGAAGTTGAACGGCCGGCCGCGTTCCAGGTCCGGATTGCGCCCGTTCAGGCGCAGGTTGAGCATCAGCTTGCCGGCCTCATCGTAACTGACCGCGCTGCTGAGCAGCTCGTAGCGAAAATCCTCCAGCGCGTCGGCCACCAGCTTCATCGCCGGGTTGGCCTGGGCCAGGGCGATGATCTTCGGCGAATGGAAGCGCAGCATGCCGCCCGGCGGCCGAGCCGCGACTTCACCCTGGTCGATGCGCAGCGCCTGGCCGTTCCAGTGCAGCGGCAGGCGCCCGTCGAGCACGCCGTCGCCACTCAAGCCTTCGGCCGGATAGGCGCGGAACAGTTCCGCCAGTTGCAGTCCCCGCAGCTGCAGCGGCAGATCGAGACCGGCCGCCGCCAGGTCGCCATTGCCGGACTCCAGCCACAGCCGGCCACCGAGCAGCGCGGTTTCCGCGCGCTGCCAGTCGAGCCGCCCGGCGGCGGGCCGTTGCAGGCTGGTGCGGTAACGTCCGGCAAAACGCAGCGGGCCGATCGCCAGGCCCGGATTGAGTTCGCCCAGGCGCAGGTCGGGCAGTTCCAGTTGCAGGGCCTTGTCGTTCAGGGTGACGCGCGCATCGCCGCTGAGCCCGGACAGCTCCACGCGGTCGTAGATGCCGCCGAGGTTCTGCGCGTTCAGCCCCAGGTCCAGTTCGGGCACGCCGTCGCGCAGGTCGAGTTGCGCATGGGCGCGCAGCCGGCCGTCGCCCAGTTCCAGCAGCGCCGGCCAGTCCGCCAGGGTCTTCGCCAGCGGGTTGCCGGCGCGCATGAACAGTTCCTGCACCTGCGCCTTCAGGTGCAGCGCGCCGCCGTAGGCGTAGTCGAGCTGCACCTGTGCGGGCAAACCGGCGTCGTTGCCCAGCGCGCCGTCCGCCTTCAGCGCGGCGAGGTCGCTGTCGAATTTGCCCTGCCAGCTCCAGCCCTGTGGCCGCAGGCTGGCCTGGCGCAGCTGGGTCGTTTGCAGACGTGCGGGACCTTGGGTGCGGAAGGTTTCCAGGCCGGCATCGGAATAGCCGGCGTCCAGCGTCACGCCGGCCAGCTTGGCGTCGAGCGCGTGCAGTTCCAGGGTCGACTGGCCGGCGTCGAGCAGGTCGACGCGTTCGCTGTGCACCTGCGCGGGGTTGCCCAGCAGCAGCCGCGCCTGCCGTTGATCGACCTGCCCGCTGAAGGCCAGGTCGAGGCCCGGCCGGCTCAGGCGCAGGCCGTCCAGCGCGAGCCCGGTGCTCTGGCCGCGCAGGCGCGCGCTGTCGATCTGCAGAACCCAGGGCGGCTGCGTGGCGCTGGCGAGCCTGGCTTCGAGGGTGGCGGCGAGCGCGCCCTGGCTGGCCAGTCGCAGATCGAAGGGCAGCAGGCCGTCGCTGCGCGGGCCTTCGGCCGGGACGATGCGCAGGTCCAGGCTGTCGGCGCGCAGGCCGGCGGGCAGCGCGTCGCGCCAACTGCCGGCGAGATTGTCCAGGTGCAGGCTGGCGCGCACTTCGCCGGGCAGCCAGTGGCCGCGATCCGCCGTGGCGCCCAGTTGCAGGTCGCCCTGGACCTGGCCGACGTCCGGCAGCGGCCAGGGCTGCGGCAGGTGCGCTTCGACCCGCGCGCTGCCGCTGGCGACGCCGAGGTCGCTGGCTCGCAGCGCGCCGGCGGGCAGCTGCAACTGCCAGTCGGCGGCCAGTTGCATGGCCTCCGGCGCCAGCGGCACCTGGCGTTCGCCGAGCAGCATCCATTCGCCGAGCCATTCCACCAGCCAGGGCGCCTCCTGCAGGTTGGGCACCGACAGCTGGCCGCTGAGCGACTGGCCGTCGGCGCTCGGCGCGAGGGCGACACGCAGGCTGGCGCGCGGCTGTTCGTCGATCGCCAGCCCCAGCGACAGCCGCGGCGCCTGGCGATCGCCTTCGAGCAGGCCGAGCAGCTGCACCTGGCGGCCGTCGCGTTCGAGGTTCGCCTCGAGGCTGGCCGGGAACACCGCGGCACCGGCGTGGCGCAGGCTCAGCGAACCCAGCAGGGCGCAACGCCCGGCGGCGCAGGGCAGGTTGGCGTCGATGCGCTGGATGTCGAAGCGCCGCGGCAGCCATGCCGGCAGCTCGGGCAGCGCCGCCAGGTCGAACGCCGCGGCCTCCCCGGCGTCGGCCTGCGCGGGCGTGTCGAGGTCGATGTTCAACTGGCCGATGCGCAGGCGTCCGCCGTCGCGCCAATCCAGCAGCAGGTCGTCGACGACCAGGTACAGCCGCGCGCCGTCAGCGCCGCGCCGCTGTAGCGACAGGCGCTGCGCCTGCACGCCGTCGGCGCCGATGCGCAGCCCGTTCAGGTCGAGGCGCTCGATGCCCTGGCCGTGCAGCAGCCGCGCCCAGACGAGGCTGAGCAGGGCCAGCAGCAGGAGCGCCAGCAACGCGGACCAGGCGGCGATGCGTCGGCGCGAGCGGCGTTTCGGGGGCAGGGCGGAAGCGGTCAGCGGAGTCACCGGGCGGTGGTGCGTGGGCGTTCAGGGTGGCGTGCGCGCCTCGCGAGATCAACCCGGAAAGCCGTTCTTCCATTCGCGCAGGGCGGCGAACACCGCCACCGGATCGGCCTGCTGGCAGCGGCTGAAACGTGCCGCGGCCTCGCGCACCCTGGCCTCGCCGGTGCGCAGGAACGGGTTGGTGGCGCGTTCGCAGGCGAGGTTGGACGGCAGGCTGATGCCGTCGTGGGCGCGGATCGCCTCGGTCTGTTCCAGCCGCTGGCGCAGTTCACGGTTGTCCGGTTCCACCGCGCAGGCGAAGCGCAGGTTGGCCAGGGTGTACTCGTGGGCGCAGAACACCTCGGTCTCGGCCGGCAGCGCGGCGAGACGGGTGAGGGAGTCGTGCATCTGTTGCGCGCTGCCCTCGAACAACCGCCCGCAGCCGCCGGCGAACAGGGTGTCGCCGCTGAACAGCCAGGGCCGCGCGCCTGCCGTGCCCGGCAGGAAGTAGGCGATGTGGTCGAGGGTATGGCCGGGTACGCCGATCACCTCGATGCGCTGGCCGAGCGCCGCGCAGAGGTCGCCGTCGTGCAGCGTCAGGTCGAGCGCGGGGATGCGCCCGCCGGCCGGGCCGATCACCCGGCAGCCGGTGCTGCGCTTGAGCGCCGCGATGCCGCCGGTGTGGTCGTCGTGATGATGGGTGACCAGGATGTCGGCGAGCTGCCAGCCCGGATTGCGTTGCAGCCAGTCCTGCACCGGCTCGGCGTCACCCGGATCGACCACCGCGCAACGCCGCTGGGCAACGTCCTGGAGCAGCCAGATGTAGTTGTCGGCGAAGGCGCGCAGGGCCTGGATGCTGAGCATGGCGGTTCTCCGGTCGGTGAGTGGCGTCCCGCAGCGGCGCGCGGGCGCCGCTGCGGGACGGTTCAGGCAGCATTGGTCTTCAGCGACTCGGCGATGTAGTCGGCCTGGCGGATCGCCAGGCTGACGATGGTCAGCGTCGGGTTCTCCGCCGCGCTGGTGGTGAACTGGCTGCCGTCGGAGATGAACAGGTTCGGTACCTCGTGGCTCTGCCCGTGCTTGTTGACCACGCCGTCGTCGGCCTTGGCGCTCATCCGGCAGGTGCCGAGGTTGTGCGTCGACGGGTACGGCGGCACGCGGTGAACCTTCTTCGCGCCGACCGCCTGGTACAGCGCCTCGCCCTGTTTGAACGCGTGCTCGCGCATGGCCAGGTCGTTCGGGTGGTCGTCGTAGTGGACGTTGGCCACCGGCATGCCGAAGGCGTCCTTGACGCCGTCGTTGAGGGTGACGCGGTTGCTCTCGCGCGGCATGTCCTCGCCCACCAGCCACATCCCGGCGAGGTGCGTGTAGCGGTCCATCACGCCGGTGAAGTCGCGGCCCCAGGCGCCGGGGTTGAAGAACGCCGCCATGAACGGCAGGCCGAGGGAGATGGTTTCCATCTCATAGCCGCCGGCGAAGCCGCGCGAGGTGTCGTGGCGGTTCTCGTCGCTGATGATGCCGGCCATGATGGTACCGCGGTAGAAGTGCACCTCTTCGTCGAACTCGGCGAACACCGACCCGGTGGTGTGGCGCATGTAGTGCTTGCCGACCATCCCGGCGCCGTTGCCGAGGCCGTGGGGGAACAGCGTCGAGGCCGAGTTGAGCAGGATGCGCGGCGTCTCGATGGCGTTGCCGGCCACCGCTACCACGCGCGCCTTCTGCCGCTGCAACTGGCCCTTGGCGTCGGCGTAGACCACCGCGCTGGCGCGGCCCCGGGCGTCGTGCTCGATGCGGATCACCTGGGATTCGGCGCGCAGTTCGAGCCTGCCGGTGGCTTCGGCGGCGGGGATCTCGGTGTACAGGGTCGACCATTTCGCACCCATCTTGCAGCCCTGGAAGCAGAAGCCCAGTTGCTGGCAGGAGGCGCGGCCGGCGCGCGGCTGGCTGTTGATCGCCATGCGCCCGGTGGAGCAGTGCTGGTAGCCAAGCTTCTGCGCGCCGGCGTACATCACCTTGAAGTTGTTGTTGCCGGGCAGGCCGGGGATATCGTTGGTGCGGGTCACGCCCATCTTGTCCTCGGCGCGGGCGTAGTAGGGCTCGAGTTCCGCGAGGGTTAGCGGCCAGTCCAGCAGCTGGGCGTCCTTGAGTTCGCCATAGGTCTCGCGGGCACGGAATTCGTGTTCCTGGAGGCGCAGGCTGGCCCCGGCCCAGTGCGTGGTGGTGCCGCCGACGGTCTTGCAGATCCACGCCGGCAGGTTGGGGAAGTCCCTGGCGATGCGCCAGCTGCCGGAGGTGGTGCGGGTGTCGCTCCAGGCCAGCTGGTTGAAGGAGGGCCATTCGTCGTTGACGAAGGTGCCCTGGTTCTGCCGCGCGCCGGCTTCCAGCAGCACCACCGGAATGCCCTTCTGGCAGAGTTCGTTGGCCAGGGTGCCGCCGCCGGCACCGGAGCCGATGATCACCACCACCGAATCGTCGTCATGCTGATAGGTCGTCATATCGGGTTCCTCAACCGTAGGGAGCGGGGCTGGCGTCGGCCGGCGGGTTGGGCAGCCAGGACAGGTCGTTGAAACCGCGGTGCAGGTAGCCGCCCTTGGGGAAAGAGGCGCCCTCGTAGCCGAAGTGGTGGTAGGCCAGCTCGTTGCTGTAGAGGGAGTTCACCGCGATGGCGCGCACCTGGGTGAAGAACGGCTGGTCCTGGATGGCTTCGAGGATCGCCACCTGGCGTGCCTCGTCGAGACGCGTCCAGTCGCCGCCGGCGCGCGCATCGAGGTCGGCGACGCCCTTCTTCAGCAGCTCGGCGAGGCCCGGATCGGCGGAGGCCTTGCTGTCGATGTCCTTCACCGTCAGCGCGTAGACCGCGTCTTCCATGTCGTCGTGGGGGTAGATGCGCCGCAGCATGGCGAGCAGGCGCTGGCCGGTGGCGCTGTCGAGGGTGGTCAGCTCCAGCGCCCAGCTCTGGCTGGGGGCGAGCAGGGCGATGGGTCCGGAGCTGAACAGCAGGGTTCCCATCAACAGACCGCCACTCCCCTGCAGGAAGCGGCGGCGACTCAGTGCGAGATCGCTCATCGGATTCTCCTTCTTCTTGTTTTTGTCAGGGGAAGGTCGCGAGGGCGCCTTCCTGCCGTGGAGATCATCCTAGGGCAGTTCGTTACGGCGGCTGGTAATAGCGAATTACTACAGTCGGGCAAACTGGCGGATATTTACCCGAGGGGTTATGGTCGAGACGCGAGCGGTCGCCTGACCGCGACGAACAACAGGCCTTGCCGGCGCGCCCGGCGAAGAAAAGGTCGTGAAACCGGAGTACAGCCACCATGTGCAATATCTACGTGTCGACCGATCCCAGCCTCTACGAATGCCAGACCCGCTCGGTGCGCATCCAGGGCGTGGTCACCAGCGTTCGTCTGGAAAACGAGTTCTGGTCGATCCTCGAGGAAATCGCCGCCGGCGAAGGCTACGGCGTGCCGCAATTCATCAACCAGGTCTACGAGGAAGTCATCCTGCGTCGCGGCGAGGTGAACAACCTGGCGTCGCTGCTGCGGGTGATCTGCACCGTATTCCTCGCCAACGGCCGCGAGTCCGCCGCCCCGGCGCAGCTGATCGCCCTCGCCCCGAACCGCGCCGTGAGCGGCGTGCGCCGCAGCGCCTGAGTAGCCGGGCGCCGGCGGCCTGGCCGGTGCTTCGCGGCGGATGTCGCATCGTAGTACCCGGTTGCTACCCCCGGGCGGGAGCGGATTTCTACACTGGCGCGGTGTTTTTTCCAGCGAGAGTCAAACCATGGCGTTCACCACCGAAACCCAGGCCGGCGTCTGCGCGACCCCGGATGCGGCCACCCAGGACTACGTGTTCAACCACAGCATGCTGCGGGTCAAGGACCCGGAGCGTTCGCTGGACTTCTACACCCGCGTCATGGGCATGCGCCTGCTGCGTCGGCTGGACTTCGAGGAAGGCCAGTTCTCGCTGTATTTCCTGGCGATGACCAAGGGCGAGACGGTGCCCGAAGAGGTTGGCGAGCGGCAGCGCTACACCTTCGGCCGGCAGAGCGTGCTGGAGCTGACCCACAACTGGGGCACCGAGAACGACGACTCCGCCTACCACAACGGCAACAGCGAGCCGCGCGGCTTCGGCCACATCTGCTTCGCGGTGCCCGACATCCGCGCCGCCTGCGCGCGCTTCGAGGAGCTGGGCGTGAACTTCGTCAAGCGCCTGGACACCGGCAAGATGAAGGACGTGGCGTTCATCAGCGACCCGGACAACTACTGGATCGAACTGGTGCAGCCGGACCTCAACACCGAACTCGGCCGCTGATCGAACCGGTCACGGTGCGCATGGCGCACCCTACGAGGACCGGTGCGTGCTTTCGTAGGGTGCGCCGCGCGCACCGATGCACGGGCTACCAGTCCTTGCCCAAGCCGAGCAGCTCCAGCGCCTGGCGTCGTAGCTCGACCAGGTGCGGGTCGTCGCGGTGGCGCGGGTAGTCGCGTGCCACCTGCAACTCCGCCAGCACCCGCGCCGGCCGGTCGCTGAACACCAGCACGCGGTCGGCCAGCAGCAACGCCTCCTCGACATCGTGGGTCACCAGCAGGCCGCTGTAGCCTTGCTGCTGCCAGAGGCGGATCAGCTCGCCCTGCATGGCGATGCGGGTCAGCGAGTCGAGCTTGCCCAGCGGCTCGTCGAGGATCAGCAGGCGCGGGTCGTTGACCAGCGCGCGGGCCAGCGCCACGCGCTGCGCCATGCCGCCGGAAAGCTGCCGCGGATAGGCCTGGGCGAACTCGCCGAGGCCGACCTTGGCCAGCGCCTCGTCGACCCGTCCGCGTTGCTGCCTGAGCAGGCCGCGCGCCTGCAGGCCGAGGGCGACGTTGTCCCACACCGTGCGCCACGGGTAGAGCGTCGGGTCCTGGAACACCACCACGCGCGACGGATCGGGCCCGGCGATCGGCGCGCCATCGGCCAGCAGCTCGCCGTGCTGCAGCGGCTCCAGCCCGGCGACCAGGCGCAGCAGGGTCGACTTGCCGCAACCGGACGGGCCGAGCAGGGCGACCATCTCCCCCGGCGCCACGCTCAGGTCCAGGCGCTGCAATACCGGCAGGCGCTCGCCCTTGAGTTCGAAGGCGTGCGCCAGGCCACGGATGTCCAGGCGCAGGCCGCGCTCGGTGGGGATCGGGGAACGCGCGGTGGCTACCATTTCATCGCTCCTTGCTGCCAGCTCAGGGCGCGGTCGCGGATCAGGAACAGCGCGCTGATCAGCCCGGAGCAGACCAGCGCCATGAGCAGCAGGGCGGCGTACATGTTGGCGTAGGCGGCCCAGCCCTGCGCCCATTGCAGGTACCAGCCGAGGCCGGCCTTCACGCCCATCATCTCCGCCACCACCAGCACCGAGAAGGAGGCGCCCAGGCCCATGAACAGGCCGACGAAGACATGCGGCAGCGCGGCGGGAATCGCCACCCGGCGGATCAGGAACCACGGGCTGGCGCCGAGGGTGCGCGCCACGTCGTAGTAGCCGCGCTCGACGCTGGCCACGCCGGACCAGGTCAGCACCGTGACCGGGAACCAGGTCGCCAGGGCGATGAGGAACACGCTGGCGCTCCAGCTCGACGGGAACAGGAAGAAGCACAGCGGCAGCAGCGCGGTGGAAGGCACCGGGCCGAGCAGGCGCAACACCGGATGCAGCCAGTAGCCGATGCGTCGCGACCAGCCGATCGAGACGCCGGCGAGAAAGCCGCAGCCCGCGCCGAATGCCACGCCGCTGCCGAGCAGCGCCAGCGAATGCAGCAGGCTTTCGCCCAGGCGCGCCCAATCCTCCAGGTAGACCTCCAGCAACGCCTGCGGCGGCGCGAAGAACGGCACCGGCAACCAGCCGAGCTTGGCGGTGAACAGTTGCCAGGCGCCGAGCAGCAGCGCCAGCGCCACCAGCCAGGGGCCGGCCGCGCGCAGGCGTGCCGGCACCCAGCGCCCGGCCAGCGCCAGGCCGGCCAGCAAGGCGGCGACGACGAAGCTCAGGCTCGCCAGCTCGGCGGTCAGCGGCCAGTCGCGGATCGCGTTGGGCAGCCGCGCGGTGAGCAGGCCCAGCCCGCCCCAGGCCGCGCCGGCGAGCAGCCCGGTGCGCCACAGCCGCGCGGGTGCCGGGCGTTCGCGGGCGGCGCTCCACTCAAGAGAAGACGTCGACATAGATGCTCTCCGCGAATTTTTGCGGGTCGGTGCTCGGCCGCAGCACGTCCACGTCCTTCAGGTCGCGGGCGTAGTAGGCGATCTCCTTGACGAAGGCCGGGCCGCTGGCGTGATGCGCGTGGGTGTGGTCCTTGAGGATCGCGCTTACTTCCTCGGGCGAGGTGTTCACCGCGTACTTGAGGAAGTCCTGGGCGACCACGTCCGGGTGCGCGGCGGCCCAGCTGTGCGCTTCGAGGATCGCCTGGGTCAGCGCCGCGGCGGCGGCCTTGTCCTGGCGCGCCAGGGTGCCGGTGACGCCGACCACGCAGCAGCTGAGCTGGCCGTATTCCTCGGCCAGGTTGGTCGACAGCTCGACGAAATCGCCGCCCTTGAGCAGGCGGTACATGAACGGGTCGCTGCCGCTCACCGCCTGCACTTCGCCCTTGTCCAGCGCGGTGCCGAGCAGGTCGGCCGGGTATTGCCGCCATTCCACGTCGCGTACCGGGTCCACCCCGTGGCGCTTGAGCATGATCGAGAAGAAGTTCTTGTCCGGGCTGGCCATGTCGGTGACGCCGATGGTCTTGCCCTTGAGCGCTTCCAGGTTGCTGGCGCCGCCGTTGGCCGCGGTGAGCAGGCGCAGGCAGCCGCCGTGGGTGCCGGCGGTGAGCTTGACGTCGAAGCCCTGCTCCAGCGCCTTCAGCCAGCGCAGCGCCATGCCGACGCCGGCGTCCGCCTTGCCGGTGGCGATGGCTTCGAGCAGCACTTCGGTTGAGTTGCCGAAGTTGACGAACTCCACGTCGAGGTTGTGCTTGCTGAAGAAACCCTGGGATTCGGCCACCGCCACCGGCGCCAGGCACACCGCGTTGAGGTTGATCGCCAGCTTCAGCTTGCGCCGCTCGGGCAGCACGAAGGAGCGTTCGGGCGCGGTCGCGCTGGCGGGGGAATGCTCATGCACGTGCTCGTCGGCCAGCGTGAAGCGGCCGAGCAGGGCGGCGGCGCCGGCGGTTCCGGCAAGGCCCAGCAGGCGGCGGCGGGATAGGGCGGAAAGGCGATTGTTGTCGAACGGTTTCATTTGACGTTCCTGTCGGTTTCGAGCGCGGCCTGCTGGCTGTTCAGCGTGAAGCTGCGGTCAAAGGTGGGGGTGACATCCAGCGGTTCCGGGATCAGCCCGCTGGCGTGGTAGAAATCGGCGGTGGCCTGCTGTTGTGCCAGGGTCTCCGCGTCCAGCGGCAGCCAGTGCAGCTTGCGGCGTTCGAACTGCAGGCGCGCGGCGTCCTCGGGGAAGCCGATGATCCGCGCCAGGCTGGCGCTGTAGCTGTCGAGGTTGCGGTAGGCCCAGCGCTGTGCGTCGGCCAGGCGCTGCAGGTAATCCTGCAGGGCGGCGCGGCGTGCCGGATCGGCCAGCGCCGCGTCGGTGGCGGCCAGGTAGCTGTTGCCGGCCCAGAGGCCGCGGCCGTTCACCACCACCTTGGCGTGGTCGGCGGTTTCCGCCAGCGCGGTGTAGGGTTCCCAGGTCGCCCAGGCGTCCACCGAGCCGTTGGCCAGGGCCATCTTGGCGTCCGCCGGGGTGAGGAAGCGCAGCTCGACGTCCTTCGCCGTCAGCCCGGCCGAGGCCAGCGCCTTGAGGGTGATGAAGTGGCCGATGGAGCCCTTGCCGGTGGCGATGCGCTTGCCCTTGAGATCCTGCGCGGCCTTCAGCGGCGAACCCTGGCGGGCGATGATCGCCGTGCCGTAGGGGTCGGATTTGTCCACCGCGATGGCCTTTACCTGGGCACCGGCGGCGAGGGCGAACAGCAGCGGCGCGTCGCCGATGATGCCGGCATCCACCGCGCCGGCGTTGAGCGCCTCGGCGAGCGGCGCGGCGGCGGGGAATTCCGCCCATTCGATGCGGTACGGCAGGTCGCGCAGCGCGTCGGCGGCTTCCAGCTGGGCGCGCATGTTGCCCTTCTGGTCGGCGATGCGCAGGGTCGGAACCTCGGCGGCGAGGGCGATGGCGCTGGCCGTCAGTGACAGCAGCAGGCCGACGGTGGCGAGTAGGGGATGACGCATGGACGGATCTCCGGTTGGCCGTGGCCAGGAAAAGGGGAGTCGGTCCGCGCGTGCGGTCTCGAGGGAAAGTGCCGGCGGCTCGCCGGCGCGGTTCACAGGGTGGCGAAGGCTGCCTTGCCGGCCGCCAGCCAGACGCTGTCCGGCTGCGGCGTGTGCACGCGGCCGCAGAGCAGGTTGCGGTAGTGCCGTTGCAGCGGATTGGCGTGTTCCAGCGCGTGGTTGCCGGCCAGCTCCAGGCCGCGGCGCACGGCGTCGATGGCGTTGTCGATGACATTCACCTTGATCTGCCCCAGCTCGCCGACGCTCAGCGCCGGATCGTCCGAGCCGCGTAGTTGCAGGCGATTGCTCAGCAGCAGCGCATCGATGCGACCGACCGCTTCCTGCACCCGCGGCAGGCTCGACAGCGGCGCGCCGAGGCTGCCCGGCACGCGCCGCGCCAGCCAGCCGAGCAGGTCGTCGCGGGCGGCGCGGGCGACACCGTCGTAGAGCGCGGCGAGGAGGATCGCGTTGTCGCCCTGGAAGGCGGCGACAGCGGCGTCGTCGATACCCGGCTGGTGCGCGAAGGGCTGCACGTCGACCGCGCTGTCGGGCGGCAGCTGCACATCCTCGAAGATCACCTCGTGGCTGCCGGTGGCGCGCATGCCCAGGTGGTCCCAGCTCTCGATCACGCGGATGCCCGGCGTGTCGCGGTGCACCAGCCAGCCGCCGACCAGCGGCTGCGGATCGTCGCTGCGCGCCCACACCAGCAGCCAGGTCAGCCCTGCGATGCCGGTCGTGTAGAGCTTGTGCCCGCTCAGCCGCCAGCCGTCCGGGTGGCGCCGGGCGAGGGTCTGCGGCAGGCCGCCGCGCGCCGGCGAGCCGAGTTCCGGCTCGACGCGAAAGGCGTTGATCAGCGCGCCGTCGCTCACCGATTCGCGCAGCACGCGCTCCAGCAGCGGCCGAGGCGACGTGGCATTGCGCTGCAGGCGGCGCAGGTTGATGTACTGCATGGCCAGCAGCAGCGCGGTGGAGGGCTCGCCTCGCGCCACCTCGCCGATCACCTCGCGCAGCCGGCTGCGCTCCGCCTCGTCGCCGCCGAAACGTCGCGCCGTGGCCAGGCCGAGCAGCCCGGCGCCGCGCAGCAGCGCCAGGTTGGCGTGGGGAAACTCGGCATCGCGGTCGAGCTGCGCGGCGCTGGCGGCGAGTGTCGCGCAAAGGGCGTCCAGCGCCTGCGCGTCCGTTATCGGCGCGACGGGTTCGGCCTTGCGTAGCGCCTGGCTCACGCGCGTGCTCCCCGGTCGTTGCGGGCGTCGCGTTCGGCGACCTTGGCGCGGGTCAGCGGCAGCAGTTCGCGGCCGTATTCGATGGCGTCGTTGAGCGGGTCGAAACCGCGCACGAGGAAATGCGTGACGCCGAGGTCGTAGTAGTCGAGCAGCGCATCGGCGACCTGCTCGGCGGTGCCGACCAGCGCGGTGGAGTTGTGCCCGCCGCCGACCAGCGCGGCCACGCCGGTCCACAGCCGCTTGTCCAGGCGATCGCCCTTTTCCACCGCCTGCAGCAGGCGTTGGGCGCCGGTGCTCTGCGGCTTCGGCTTGGGAAACGGGTTGCCGCCCTGGATCAACTGCTCGCGGGTTGCCGCGCGAATCCGTTCGGCCTTGGCCCAGGCTTCTTCTTCGGTGGCGCCGAGGATCGGCCGGAACGACACGCTGAACTCCACACGACGGCCATGCTTGCCGGCCTCCCTGCGCACGGCGGCGATGGTGTCGCGCACCTGGTCCAGGGATTCGCCCCAGAGCATGTACACGTCGGCGTGCTTGCCGGCGACCTTCAGCGCCGCCGGCGAGGAGCCGCCGAAGAAGATCGGCAGGTGCGGTTTCTGCAGCGGCTTGATCGCCGAGAACGCCTGCTCGGCCTGGTAATAGGTGCCCTGGTGGTCGAAGGGCCGCTCGCTTTGCCAGACGCGGCGCACCACGTCGAGGAACTCGTCGGTGCGCGCATAGCGCTCGTCGTGGCTGAGGAAATCGCCGTCGCGACGCTGCTCGGCATCGCTGCCGCCGGAAATCACGTTCACCGCCAGACGGCCGTCGAGCAGGTGCTCGAGGGTTGCCAGCTTGCGCGCGGCAAGGGTCGGGGCGACGAAACCGGGGCGGTGCGCGAGCAGCAGGCCGACCTTCGAGGTGGCCAGCCCGGCCAGCGCGGTGACCAGGAAACCGTCCGGCTGATCCGACCAGTAGCCGACCAGCAGGCGGTCGAAGCCGGCCGCCTCGTGGGCCTGCGCGGCGGCGGTGATGTACTGCTTGTCGAACACCGGACCGACGGCGGGAATGATTTCCGAGGACAGCCGGTGGCCGATCATGCCGAGAAACTGAACGCTCATGCTAAGTGCTCCCTGGTGTGTCGCCGGCCTTCAGTGGAAGGCGGCGGTGAATGAGGTGTCGATCACGCCACTGAAATCGAACGGCTTGGGCAGCGCGCCGGTCTTGGCGAGGAAATCGGCGGTCGCCTGGTAATCGGCGGCGGCCTGGGTGTCGACCGGCTCGATGGTCATGTGCGCCTGGTCGATCCAGTGCCGCGACACGGCCTGGTCGAGGTTGGCCTTCTTCGCCCAGAGGTCGGCGTAGGCCTGGCGGTTGGCCTCGACCCAGGCACGCGCCTTCTGCAGCCGGCCGAGGAAATCGGCGATCGCGGCGCGCTTGGGTTCCAGGGAGTTGGCGTTGGCGGCGATGCTCGACAGGCCGGGCATCAGGTTGCGCGCGGTGATGATCGGCCGCGCGCCGGAGAAGACGATCTGCTGCGAGATGTAGGGTTCCCAGACCGGGAAGGCATCGATGCTGCCCTGCGGCAGCGCCGCGGCGGCGTCGATCGGCATCAGTTTGACGAACTCCACGTAGTCGTTCGGCAGGTCGGCCTTCTCCAGCGCGCGCAGGGTCAGCTGCTGGCTCCAGGCGCCGGGCCAGTAGGCGACCTTCTTGCCCTTCAGGTCCTCGATGCTTTTCGCCGGCGAGTCCTTCGGCACCAGCAGCGCGATGGTGTCCGGGTTCTGCCGCGAGACGCCGATCAGCTTCACCGGCGCGCCCTTGGCGGCGAGGAAGATGAAGCCCGAGTCGCCGAGGAAGCCCAGGTCGAGGGCGCCGGCATCCAGACCCTCGGCCACCGGCGCGGCGGACTGGAAGTGCTTCCAGTCCACCGTGTAGGGCGCGCCTTCGAGCACGCCCGAGGCTTCCACCGAGGCGCGCACGTTGTAGTAGTTCTGATCGCCGACGCGCAGGGTGATCTGTTCGGCGGCCTGTGCCAGGGGCGTCAGCAGGACGAGTGTGGCGAGTGCGTGGAGCAGCTTCATGCGATTCATGTCCCTTGATCAGCCGGCGTGGCGACGTTGCAGGCCGGCAATGCGTTCGCGGATGGCCGGGATCAGTTCCCGGCCGTAGAGGAGGGCATCGTCCAGCGGATCGAAACCGCGGATGAGGAAGGTCGAGGCGCCGCGCAGGTGATATTCGCCGAGGGCTTCGGCGACCTGCTCGGCGGTGCCGACCAGCGCGGTGGAGTTCCACTGCGCGCCGGTCAGCTGGGCGATGCCGGTCCACAGGCGTTGATCCAGCACGTCGCCGCGCCGGGCCGCGGCCAGCAGGCGCTGCGAGCCGACGTTGGCCGGGGCGTGGTCGTTCAGCGGCAGGCCGAGGCGCGCGCGGTTCTCGCGCACCCGTTCGAGGATTTCGGCGGCGCGTTTCCAGGCGGCTTCCTCGGTGTCGGCGACGATCGGCCGGAACGACACCGAGATGCGCGGGCTGCGGCCCTGGCGCTGCGCCGCCGCGCGGACCTTCTGCACGTGGGCGGCGAAGTCGGCCAGCGGCTCGCCCCAGAGCATGTAGGTGTCGGCGTGGCGCGCGGCGACCTCGACGGCGGCGTCCGAGGAGCCGCTGAAGTAGATCGGGATATGCGGCTTCTGCTGGGTGCGCACGTTCGGCAGCGCGCCGTCGAAACGGTAGAAGCGCCCGTGGTGATCGACCGGTGCTTGCGCGGTCCAGATCGTCTTCAACACCTGCAGGTATTCGTCGGTGCGGGCGTAGCGCGCGTCGTGGTCGAGGTAGTCGCCGTCGCGCCGCTGGTCGGCATCGCTGCCGCCGCTGATCACGTTGAGCGCCACGCGGCCGTTGCTGAACTGGTCCAGCGTCGCCAGTTGCCGGGCGGCCAGCGGCGGCGCGATCACCCCCGGCCGGTAGGCCAGCAGGATGCCCAGGCGCTCGGTGGCGGCGGCGATGAACGCGCTGACCACGGCGCCTTCCGCACCGTTGGAGAAGTAGCCCACCAGCGCGCGGTCGAAGCCGGCGCTCTCGTGGGCCTGGGCGAAGCGGCGGACGAAGTCGGCGTCCACCGCCGCACCGAGTGGCTGGTCGACCTCGGCGCTGGGCGTCGCGGTGATCATGCCGATGATTTCCACGCTCATGCGTGTGCTCCTGTTGGTTTGGACTGCTACTGCGCTATTTCCATATAAGGAAATGAAAACGCCTAACGAGCGCTTATAAGCTAGTCGCAAGCCAATCAGGATGGAAATTCATTTTAGGCATATTCTAATATGCTAATCGCGCAACTGAGGCGTGGGTGGTTATGTGCCGGGTGCTGCGTGCGTGCACGGCTACTCCGTGCTGCATCGGTGGTGCGCGCGGCGCACCCTACGGTCAGGCTTCACGGGGAGTCAGGACGTGCGCCGTAGGGTGCGCCATGCGCACCGGCTCTTCGGCGCGGCTCCAGCGGTGCGCGCGGCGCACCCTACGAGGGGCACCGAGCGTCAGGCAGTACGCCGTAGGGTGCGCCATGCGCACCGGCTCTTCGGCGTTGCCCGGAGGTGCGCGCGGCGCACCCTACGGGGCTTCACCGGGAGTCAGGAAGTACGTCGTTGGGTGCGCCATGCGCACCGACTCTTCGGTGCGGCTCCGATGGTGCGCGCGGCGCACCCTACGGTTGGAGGATGCTCAGGCTGCGTCGGCCGGTGCCGCCAGGCGTTGTGCCACGGATTCGCCGAAGCGTTCGACGGCGCCCTGCAGGTTGCCGAGGAAGGCGGCGTGCAGCAGCCAGAGGTCGATCATCGGCTTGAAGTCGACCACGTTGAGCACGTCGAGGGCGTCGCGGTGGTGGCTGTCCTGCAGCAGCGGCAGCGGCACCAGACCCAGGCCCATGCCGTTGGCGACCAGGCTCAGCTGGAGGTCGGTGCCGAAGATTTCCAGGTTCACCTTGAGGTTCAGGCCCTGCTCGGCCAGCGCCCGCTGCAGGCCGGCGCGGAAGCCGCAGCCGTCGGGGTTGAGCACGAAGCCGCGGGCCTGGCAGTCGGCCAACCGGTAGCTGCGCCTGGGCGCCGAGCCGCGCGCGGCGACGATGACCAGGCCCATACGCGCCAGCGAACGGCCAACGATGCCCTCGGGGAACTGCTTGCCGGCCGGGAACAGCGCGGCGGCGGCGTCCAGTTCGTCGTTCTCCAGCTTCTTCATCAGGCTCGCGCCCCAGCCGTTGGAGACCTGCACCTGCAGGTCCGGGTAGCTGCCGCGCAACGCCTGCAGGGCTTCGAGCAGCGCGCTGTCGCCGATCGTCTGCGGCACGCCGAGGCGCAGCGCGCCGCTGGGCATGGCGTCCTGCGCCACCAGATCGCGCAGCGAATCGAGCTCGCGCAGCACCACGCGGCAGCGCTCGTACACGCGCAGGCCGATGGCGGTGGGCTTGAGCGGCTTGGTGTTGCGGTCCAGCAGCGCCACGCCGAGGGTTTCCTCGAAGTTCTGCAGGCGCCGGGTCACGGCCGACTGGGTCAGCTGCAGGGATTCCGCCGCCTGGTTCAGCGACTGCAGGCGGACCACCGCGACAAAGGCATCGATATCATCAATTTTCATGCTGGATTCGCATATTAGCTTATGACCAAATTGAATTTTGTAAGCATGCAGCGGGTTGCTAGCTTAGCGCCATCGTCCCCGTTGAGCACTTGTCATGAGCCAAGCCCCACGTCTTTATCGCCTGCGCCATTTCCTCGCCGGGCTGTCCGCCCTGGTCGGTCGCGAAACCGATGAGGCACGCCTGCTGGAGCGCGGCGCCGAGTTGCTCGGCGAGCTGGTGCGCCACGACGACTGGCTGCCGGAGGCCTTCGCCCAGCCGCATCCGCAGTACTACCAGCAATACCTGCTGTACGCCGACGCGCAGTCGCGCTTCTCGGTGGTCAGCTTCGTCTGGGGACCGGGCCAGGCCACGCCGGTGCACGATCACCGCGTCTGGGGCCTGATCGGCATGTTGCGCGGCGCCGAGCTGGCGCAAAACTTCAGCAGCGAGGACGACGGCGTGCTGCGCGAGAGCGGCCCGGCGCTGCGTCTCGAGCCCGGCCAGGTGGAAGCGGTATCGCCGCGCATTGGCGACATCCACCGGGTCAGCAACGCCTTCGCCGACCGCACCTCCATCAGCATCCACGTCTACGGCGCCAACATCGGCGCGGTCAGCCGCGCGGTGTATCCGCCCGAGGGCGGCAGCAAGCCGTTCATCTCGGGATATTCCAACAGCACCTTGCCCAACCTCTGGGACCTGTCCAAGGAGTCTCTTCCCGCATGAGTTCGTTCCCCGTCCGATCCTACGCCGCGCTGCGCCGCGCCCTGCTCGCCCGCCAGGAACTGGCCCTGCTCGATGTGCGCGAGGAAGATCCGTTCGCCCAGGCGCACCCGCTGTTCGCGGCCAATGTGCCGCTGTCCAGACTGGAGCTGGAGATCTTCCCCCGCGTGCCGCGGCGCGACACGCCAATCACCGTCTATGACGATGGCGAAGGCCTCGCCGAGATCGCCGCGAAACGCCTGCGCGACCTCGGCTATAGCGACGTGGCACTGCTCGAGGGCGGCCTGGCCGGCTGGCGCGATGCCGGCGGCGAACTGTTCCGCGACGTCAACGTGCCGAGCAAGGCCTTCGGCGAGCTGGTGGAAAGCCGCCGCCATACGCCGTCGCTGGCCGCCGAAGAGGTCCAGGCGCTGCTCGATGCCCGGGCCGACGTGGTGGTGCTGGACGCCCGCCGCTTCGACGAATACCAGACCATGAACATCCCCGGCTCCATCAGCGTGCCCGGCGCCGAGCTGGTGCTGCGCGTGCGCGAGCTGGCGCCGGACCCGGCGACGCGGGTGATCGTCAATTGCGCCGGGCGCACGCGCAGCATCATCGGCACCCAGTCGCTGGTGAACGCCGGGATTCCCAACCCGGTCGCCGCGCTGCGTAACGGCACCATCGGCTGGACCCTGGCCGGGCAGACCCTCGACAAGGGCCAGGCGCGGCGCATCGGCGAGGTGTCCGAGGCTACCCGCAGGGTCGCCGCCGGCTCGGCGCGCGGCGTGGCCGACAAGGCCGGCGTAGGCCGCGCCACGGCGCAGGACCTCGCCGCCTGGCAGGCCGAAGAACGGCGCACCACCTACCTGTTCGACGTGCGCACGGCGGAGGAATACCTCGCCGGCCACCTGCCCGGCGCACGGCCGGTGCCGGGCGGGCAACTGGTGCAGGAAACCGATCACTACGCCAGCGTGCGTGGCGCGCGTGTGCTGCTGGTGGACGACGACGGCGTGCGCGCCAACATGAGCGCCTCCTGGCTGGCGCAGATGGGCTGGGAGGTGCATGTGCTCGACGGCCTCGACGCGACGGCCTTCGGCGAGCGCGGCGAGTGGCCTACGCCGCGTCCGGCGGCGCCGCCGGCCAGCGAGATCGCCCCAGCGACGCTGCGGGACTGGCTGGCCGAAGGCGATACCCAGTTGCTCGACCTGACCAGCAGCGCCAACCACGTCGCCGGGCATGTGCCCGGTGCCTGGTGGGCCCTGCGTGCCGGCTTGCGCCAGGCGCTGGAGCAGCTGCCGCCGGCGTCGCGCTACGTGCTCACCTGCGCCAGCAGCCTGCTGGCGCGCTACGCGGTGGAGGAATTCGCCGCGGCCACCGGCAAGCCGGTGTTCCTGCTCGCCGGAGGCACCGCCGCCTGGCGCGCCGCCGGACTGCCGCTGGAAGTCGGCGACGCCCGCCTGGCCAGCTCGCGCATCGACCGCTACCGGCGCCCGTACGAAGGCACCGACAACCCGCGCGAGGCGATGCAGGGGTATCTGGACTGGGAGTTCGGCCTGGTGGAGCAGCTCGGTCGCGACGGCACCCACGGCTTCTTCGTCATCTAGGGTGGCCGTCCGGCGAAAAGGAACGGCGCCCTCGGGCGCCGTTTTTCATGGGAAAGGTTCGTTCAGGATTGCCGGTTCCGCGCCTTCGCCGACGCGGTGTCACTGCGCAGGATCAGCTGCGGCTCCGGCGAGCTGAATGCCTGCGCCGCCAGCTGGATTGCGCGCCACAGACGCGCTGGCCACGGGCGCTTCATGAGTAGATCGAGGGCACTGGAGGCACCCCGTCGAGCAGCCAGCGGCCGAGGTCGCGAACCTTGTAGTCCAGCGGGTCGTGCAGGCTGTGCACGCGCACGTTGCGCCAGAAGCGGTCGAAGCCGTAGCGCGAACTGGTGGCGCGGGCGCCCATGCTCTCGAAGATCTGCGCGGTGATGTCCAGCGCCGCGCGCGCCGAGACCACCTTGGCCTCCGCCGCGGCCAGGGCTACCTCGCCACGCTCGGCGGCGGTCAGCGCGGGTTTTTCCCAGGCCGTCTGCAAACGCTGCGCGGCCTCCTCGGCGAGCAGCAGGGCACTGCGATAGCGCAGCCAGAGGTCGCCGTAGCGCAGCTGGTTGTACGGATCGTCGCTGGCCTGCCCGACGCCGGAGGCCGGCCAGGGGCGCGCTTCCTCGCGGGTGTAGCGCAGCGCCGCGTCCAGCGCGGCCTGGGCGTTGCCGAGGTAGAGCTGGGTGAGGATCAGCTGCGACAGGCAGGTGCGCAGCGTGCCGCGCGGGCTGGCGCCGACCGGGCCGAGCAGCTCGCCGGCATCGACGAAGACGTTGTCGAACTGCACCGTGCCGCTGTCGGTCTGGCGCTGGCCGAAGCCATCCCAGTCGTCGTTGATCGCCAGGCCCTCGCGTTGTGCCGGCAGCACCAGGAACACCCGCTCGTCGCGGCTGCCGGGACGCGGCGCGCTGATCACCAGGGCGTCCGAGCCGAGCGCGCCGGAGCAGAAGGATTTGCTGCCGTTGAGCTCGAAGTGTTCGTCGCGACGGTCGAGGCTCAGGCGGTTGTCGCGGCCGTTGGCGGCGTTGCCCCAGAACCAGCGCTCCTGCACGGTACGGCCCAGCCAGTGGCGTTGCTGGTCAGCGCTGCCGAACAGCAGGATGGTCGCGACCTGCAGGTGCTGGAAGGCGAACAGGTGGGCCAGCGAACTGTCCGCCGCGGCGAGGTAGCGCACCAGGCGATAGAGGCTCGGCCAGTCCAGCCCCTGGCCGCCGAACGTTTGCGGCACGGCGAGGGAGAGCAGGCCGCTGTCGCGCAGCAATTGGCGTTCGGCCTGGGCGCTGCCGCCGCGGCGGTCGCGCTCCACGGCGCTGGCGGCCAGGCGTTGGGCGAGGCGTTCGACCTTGCCGCCGAAGCGGCCGAAGTCGTAGGGAAACAATCGCGGGTCGAGCAGCCCCTGGGGCTGGCCCTGGCTCAGCCGGGCTTCGGCGCTCATGGCTTGGCGCCCGGCGTCCAGATCGACACGTCCAGCGCGTCGACCGGCTTGGGCAGCAGGCCGGCGGCGAAGAAGGCATCGGCGATCTTCTGCTGTTCCTTGAGGTTCTCCGGCTTCACCGCGCGCACCTGATAGCTGCGCCGGGCGTTGGCCTGCTCGACGATCTCGGGCTTCAGGTTGCCCCACAGCGGGCCAAGGGTTTTCGCGGCCTCGGCGGGATGCGCGCGCAACCAGTCACCGGTCTTCACCAGCTCGGCGAACACCGCGTCGAGCACTTCGGGGTGCGCCTTGGCGAAGGCGTTGCTGGTCAGGTAGTAGCGCTGGTAGTCGGCCAGGCCTTTGCCGTCGGCCAGAGTGCGGGCGTCCAGCTGCACCTGGGCGCCGCTGAGGAAGGGCTCCCAGGTGACCCAGGCGTCGACGTTGCCGCTCTCGAACGCGGCGCGACCATCGGCCGGCGTCAGGTAGGCCGGCTGGATGTCGCTGAATTTCAGCCCGGCCTTGGCCAGCGCGGCGATCAGCAGGTAGTGGCTGCCGGCGGCCTTGGTCACGGCGACCTTCTTGCCCTTGAGATCGGCCAGCGAATGCAGCGGCGAATCCTTGCGCACCAGCACGGCCTGGGCGCCTGGCGACGGCGCTTCCTGGGCGAAGTAGGTGAGTTGCCCGCCGGCCGCTTGGGTGAACACCGGCACGGTGTCGGCGACGTCGGCGGAGAGGTCGACGTTGCCGACGTTGAGCGCTTCGAGCAGCGGCTGGCCGGAGGGGAATTCGTGCCAGCTGATGGTGATCTGCTGGCGGGCGAGGTCCTTCTCCAGCGCGCCGTTGATTTTCAGCAGGCTGATCAGGGTTGAGGATTTCTGGTAACCGATACGCAGGGTGGTTTCCGCTTGCGCGCCGGCGATCAGGCCGAAGCCGAGAGCGAGCACGAGGGGAAGACGAAGCAGTTTGGCGATGGCCATGGGGACCTCTGGAATGTGCCGGTCGCGCACGCAGAGGGGACCGGACGGAATCTGGAATTCGAGTGGGTCCGGTGGTCCGGTACAGCAAAGCTAAACGATCTAAAAAGCCCGATATAAATATTTTTTAAGAATTAGCTTAGACGTCTCATTTATTCCATAAGATTATTAAAAAGTTCTAAAAAAGTCTTTATTGGAATCATAAAAGACTCCTTAAATTGCACCCCAGCTGCCGCTTCGTGCCTCTGCAAAGGCCGACCCAGGCGGCTCCCTTGCCAACGACGATGACCCGACCATCTCGAGCCACCCGGCACAAGGAGCAACAGACACAGCAACCTGGAGCATTACGAGCATGAACACGTCATCCCTGGCGCTGGCCGTGGCGCTGGCGACGGTCGCCCAGCAGGCGTCCGCCGATTTCATCAAGGACAGCAAGGCCAGCCTTGGCCTGCGCAATTTCTATTACGACCTGAACACCAAGAACACTGCGGACAACCGGGCCGAGGCCAACGAGTGGGGGCAGGGCTTCATCTTCAACTACGCCTCGGGCTTCACCGAAGGCACCGTCGGCTTCGGTCTGGACGTGGTCGGCCTGCTCGGCGTGAAGCTGGATTCGGGCGGCAACAGCCAGAACGGCGACAGCCGCCGTCCCGGCCAGCTGTTCCCGCTGGAGAGCGACGGCAAGGCCGTGGACGACTTCAGCAAGGCCGGGGTGACCGCCAAGCTGCGCCTCTCCAGGACCGAAGCGCGCATCGGCACCCTGCAGCCGAAACTGCCGGTGGTGAACTTCAACGACGGTCGCCTGTTGCCGCAGCTGTTCGACGGTGGCCAGGTGACCTCGGCCGAAATCGACAACCTGACGCTGATCGCCGGCCAGCTGGAACACACCAAGACCCGCGCCTCCTCCGACGACGTCGGCCTGCGCATCGCCGGTGCCGCCTCGGTCGGCGGCGTGCAGGCGGACTCCAACCAGTTCCGCTACGCCGGCGCCGACTACAAGGTCTCCAAGGACCTGCTGCTGCAGTACTACTACGGCAACCTGGAAGACTTCTACAAACAGCACTTCCTCGGCCTGACCCACAGCTGGGCCATCGGACCGGGCGCGCTGAAGACCGACCTGCGCTACTTCCACAGCGATTCCGACGGCAAGAACGGCAGCGTCGCCGGGCGCGCCGAAGGCTATCGCGGCCAGGGCGAAATCACCGCCGCCAACACGGTGAGCGGCACCGAGGTGGACAACGACACCTGGAGCGCCTTCCTCACCTACACCCTGGGCGGCCATGCGCTGAGCGGCGGCTACCAGCAGGTCTCGGGCGACAGCGCCTTTCCGTTCCTCAACCAGGGTGACGGCTCCACCGCCTACCTGATCACCGACCGGCAGATCGGCAAGTTCCTCTCCGCCGGCGAGCGCACCTGGCTGGCGGAGTACAGCTACGACTTCGCCAAGCTCGGCGCGCCGGGGCTGAAGGCGTTTATCACCTACCTGTCGGGCGACGACATCGACGCCGTGGGCGGCGATCGCCAGGAATGGGAGCGCGACTTCCGCCTCGACTACACCCTGCAGAGCGGCGCCCTCAAGGGCCTCGGCTTCTCCTGGCGCAACGCCTCGCTGCGCGGCAACACCACCGCCAACGACCAGGACGAAAACCGCTTCATCGTCAGCTACACCCTGACGCTGCTCTGAGCGAAACCCCGCGGGCGGCCCGCCGGCCGTCCGCACCTTGCCTGCAATGACCTGACTCGCCCGCCAACGGGATAGAAGGCACCACCCCTAAGATGAGGAGAAGACCCATGGGTCTGCACACCTTGCGTCGGGGGCTGACTGCCGTTCTGGCAGCGCTCCTGTCCGTCGGCGCCCACGCCGAGAAACTCGACGAAGTCCGTCTCGACTACGCCTTCTATTCGCCGGAAAGCCTGGTGGTCAAACACAACGGTTGGCTGGAGGACGCCTTCGGCAAACAGGGCACCCAGGTGCGCTGGGTGCTTTCGCGCGGCAGCAACAACTCCCTGGAATTCCTCAACAGCGGCGCCTCCAACTTCTCCCTTACCTCGAGCATTTCCGCGTTCGTCAGCCGCGCCAACGGCCAGCCGGTGAAGGCCGTCTACAGCTACCTGTGGTACGTGCCCAGCGCGCTGCTGGTGCAGAAGGACTCGCCGCTGAAGAGCATTGCCGATCTGAAGGGCAAGCAGGTCGCCGCGACCAAGGGCACCGATCCCTATTTCTTCCTCCTGCGCTCGTTGCAGGCCAATGGACTGAAACCCTCGGACATCAAGATCGTCCACCTGCAACACCCCGAAGGCCGCACCGCGCTGGAACAGGGCCGTGTCGACGCCTGGGCCGGTCTCGACCCGCACATGGCCGCCGCCGAACTGGCCGGCGCGCGCTTTCTCTACCGCAACGACAGCTTTGGCCTCGGCGCCTTCCTCAACACCAGCGAGGCCTTCCTCACCGAGCATCCGGCCGCGGTCAGCCAGGTGATCGAGGCCTACGAGCGCGCCCGTCGCTGGATCGTCGCCAACCCGGAACAGGCGGCCACGCTGATCGCCGGCGAAACCCAGCTGCCGGTGGAGGTCATCCGCCTGCAACTCGGCCGCTACGACCTCAGCCGGCCACTGCCTGGCCAGGTGCATCTGGACGCGATCAAGCCGGTGATCCCGCTGCTGCAGGCCGACGGCATCCTGCGTCGCGGCGCCGATGTCGGCGGCGCGCTGAACAGCCTGATCGACGCGCGCCTGGCCGGGCCGCTGATCGAGGCCCGCTGAGATGCAGCGGGTGGGTATCGGCGACACGCCGCGGCTCGCCGAGCGGTCCGCGGCGCCGGCCTGGCGCGCCTTGCTGATCGGGCGCCTCGGTAGCCTGCGCGGGCTGCTGGTGCCGTCACTGCTGCTGGCATTGCTGGAAACCGTGGTGCGCGTCGGCTGGATTCCGGCCTACCTGATGCCGGCGCCCAGCGAGCTGTTCGTCACCCTGCTGGAACTGGCCGAAGGGCCACTCTGGCAGCACATCCTCGCCAGTACCCTGCGCGTATTGCTGGGCTTCGCCATCGGCGCCTCGCTGGCGCTGCTGCTTGGTTCGGCGGTCGGCATCAGCCGACGCCTGGAGGCCTATCTCGACCCTACCTTCCAGGCGCTGCGCGCGGTGCCTGGGCTGGCCTGGGTGCCGCTGTTGCTGATCTGGCTGGGCATCGACGAAACCTCAAGGTCACCCTGATCGCCATCGGCTCGTTCTTCCCGATGTACATGAACCTGGTGGCCGGCATCCGCAACGTCGACCGCAAGCTGGTCGAGCTCGGCGAGCTGTATCGGTTGCCGCGCCTGCAGCAGATCCGCCGGATCTTCGTGCCGGCCGCCCAACCGTACCTGTTCACCGGTCTGCGCAACGGCCTGTCGATGGCCTGGCTGTGCGTGGTGGCGGCGGAGCTGCTGGCCGCCACCGAGGGCATCGGCTATCTGCTCACCGATGGCCGCGAAACCTCGCGGCCGGACCTGGTGCTGGTGGCCATCGTCGTTCTCGCCCTGATGGGCAAGCTCAGCGACAGCCTGCTGAAGGCTCTGGAACACCGCGCGCTGCGCTGGCGCGACAATTTCGACGGCGAAGGAGGCGGCGCATGAGCGCACTGCTGGCCCTGCAACGCATCCACAAATCCTTCGCCGGCCTGCGCGTGCTGGACGACGTCAGCCTGAGCCTGGCGCCCGGCGAGATCGTCAGCCTGCTCGGCCCCAGCGGCTGCGGCAAGAGCACGTTGCTGCGCATCGCCGCCGGACTCGACCGCGACTTCCAGGGGCATCTCGAACGCAACCCGCTGCTGGATTTCGGCACCGCCCGCGGCATCGGCGTGGTGTTCCAGGAGCCGCGCCTGCTGCCCTGGCTGAACGTGGCGCAGAACGTCGCGTTCGCCGATGGACGAGCCGGCGACGAGAAATGGGTGCGGCAGCTGCTGCGCGACGTCGGCCTGGAGGGGCGCGGCGAGGCGCTGCCCAAGCAGCTTTCCGGCGGCATGGCGCAGCGCGCGGCGATAGCCCGCGGGCTCTACGGGCGGCCGCAGTTGCTGCTGCTCGACGAACCCTTCAGTGCGGTGGATGCCTTCACCCGAATGCGCCTGCAGGACCTCGTCGCCGAGCTGGCGCAGCGCTACGAAGTGGCGATCCTGCTGGTCACCCATGACCTCGACGAAGCCTTCTACCTCAGCGACCGGGTGCTGATCCTCGGCGGACAGCCGAGTCGCCTGACCCGCGAAATCGACGTGCCACTGGCGCGCCCGCGCGACCGCCGCTCTGGCGCACTGGCCAGCCTGCGTGGCCAGGCGCTGACCGAGCTGTACCAGTCGCACGCGCTCTGATTGCCTCCTCGGGCAACTTTGCCGGGCCCAGTGCCCGGCTTTTTTTGCCGTGCGTTCGCATGCTGCCGTGAAGTGTTTTAATTCATTTATAGAATAAACAAATTAATATTTATTCTTTTTAATTTGTCTGCCGCCTGAGCATAGTGAGCCCACGCAACGCTCACCTTCAGGAGAAACAGCATGAGCATCCGACTCGGCGATATCGCCCCCGACTTCGAACAGGAATCCAGCGAAGGCCCGATCCATTTCCACGAATGGCTCGGCAACAGCTGGGGCGTGCTGTTCTCCCACCCGGCGGACTTCACCCCGGTGTGCACCACCGAACTGGGCTTCACCGCCAAGCTGAAGGACGAATTCGCCAAGCGCGGCGTCAAGGCCATCGCCCTCTCGGTGGACCCGGTCGATTCCCACGTGAAGTGGATCGACGACATCAACGAAACCCAGAACACCCGCGTCAACTTCCCGATCCTCGCCGACGCCGACCGCAAGGTCTCCGGCCTCTACGACCTGATCCACCCGAACGCCAGCGATACCCTCACGGTGCGCTCGCTGTTCGTCATCGACCCGAACAAGAAGGTGCGCCTGACCATCACCTACCCGGCCAGCACCGGGCGCAACTTCAACGAGATCCTCCGCGTCATCGACTCGCTGCAGCTCACCGACAGCCACAAGGTCGCCACCCCGGCCAACTGGCAGGACGGCGACGAGGTGGTGATCGTGCCGTCGCTCAAGGACGAGGACGAAATCCGCCAGCGCTTCCCGAAAGGCTATCGCGCGGTGAAGCCCTACCTGCGGCTTACCCCGCAGCCGGACAAGTGAGACGCCGCACGTGTTGATCGTTTCCCTGGCCGGCAGCCCCAGCTTCAAGTCGCGCTCCGGCGTGCTGCTGGAGCGCGCCCGCCACTGGCTGCACGGGCGTGGCCATGAGGTGGTGAGCTACGGCGTGCGTGATTTCTCCGCCGAGGAATTGCTCCACGCCCAGTTCGACAGCCCGCGGGTGCGCGAGCTGATCGAACAGGTCGGCCGCGCCGATGGCCTGCTGGTGGCGACGCCGGTGTACAAGGCGTCGTTCTCCGGCGCGCTGAAGGTGATTCTCGACCTGCTGCCCGAGCGCGCCCTGCAGCACAAGGTGGTGCTGCCGCTGGCCACCGCCGGCAGCGCGGCGCACATGCTCGCCCTGGATTACGCGCTGAAGCCGGTACTCGCTGCGCTGAAGGCCCAGGACATGCTGCACGGCGTGTTCGCCGAGGATGGCCAGATCGACTACGGCGATGGCCATCCGCAACTGGCGCCGGCGCTCGAACAGCGCCTGCACGACGCCCTCGAGCAGTTTTCCGCGGCGCTGGCCCGGCGTCCGCAGCCGATAGACCCGAACCTGTTGAACGACCGGCTGGTGAATGCCCGCTGGAGCATCTGACCCGAACACCCCAAACCTCGCCTTACTCGCCCGCCAACGGGCAAGCAGGTAGCCAATCAAGACATCGCCAAGGAGAGCGCCATGCGCACCATTACCTTGCGTCGAAGCCTGGCCGCCCTGTTTGCCGCGGCCATCACCTTCGGCGCCGTTACCCAGGCTCAGGCCGATGCACTGCGCATCGGCTATCAGAAATACGGCACGCTGGTGCTGCTAAAGGCCAAGGGGACGCTGGAGAAGCGTCTCGCGGCCCAGGGCATCGACGTCAAGTGGACCGAATTCCCCGGCGGCCCGCAGCTGCTCGAAGGCCTCAACGTCGGCGCCATCGACTTCGGCGTGACCGGGGAGACCCCACCGGTGTTCGCCCAGGCGGCGGGTGCCGACCTGCTCTACGTCGCCCACGAACCGCCGGCCCCGAGCAGCGAGGCGATCCTCGTGCAGAAGGACTCGCCGATTCGCTCGGTCGCCGAACTCAAGGGCAAGAAGGTCGCCCTGAACAAGGGCTCCAACGTGCATTACCTGCTGGTGCGCGCCCTGCAGGACGCCGGCCTGCAATACAGCGACATCCAGTCCGTCTACCTGCCGCCGGCCGACGCCCGCGCCGCGTTCGAGCGCGGCAGCGTCGACGCCTGGGTGATCTGGGACCCCTTCCAGGCCGCCGCCGAACAGCAACTGCAGGCGCGCACCCTGCGTGACGGCAAGGGCCTGGTGGACAACCACCAGTTCTACCTCGCCGCACGTCCCTATGCCGAGAAACACCCGCAGGTGCTGAGCACGCTGATCGACGAGATCCGCCAGGTCGGTGACGAAGCCAGGGCCGATCCGCAAGCCGTCGCCAAACAGGTCGCGCCGCTGCTCGGCCTGCCCGAGGACATCGCGCTGATCACCGTCAAGCGCCAGGGGTTCGGGGCGCTGCCGCTGTCGCCGGAGGTGGTCGCGGCGCAGCAGAAGATCGCCGACGCCTTCAGCGACCTGAAGCTGATTCCGAAACGCCTGCGCATCGCCGATGTGATCTGGAATCCCCCGGGCAAAGTCGCCCAGCAGTGACCGAACCCTCTCCCTCGCGAGAGGGACATGAATGTCTAGGAGACCACTCCATGAGCTTGAACATCTTCTGGTTCCTGCCGACCCACGGCGACGGCCATTACCTGGGTACCGCCGAGGGCGCGCGTGCCGTCGACCACGGCTACCTGCAGCAGATCGCCCAGGCGGCCGACCGCCTCGGCTACGGCGGCGTGCTGATTCCCACCGGGCGCTCCTGCGAGGATTCCTGGCTGGTCGCCGCCTCGCTGATCCCGGTGACCCAGCGTCTGAAATTCCTCGTCGCCCTGCGTCCGGGGATCATTTCGCCGACCGTGGCCGCGCGCCAGGCGGCCACGCTCGACCGGCTGTCCAACGGCCGCGCGCTGTTCAACCTGGTCACCGGCGGCGATCCCGACGAACTGGCCGGTGACGGCCTGAATCTGTCCCACGCCGAGCGCTACGAAGCTTCCGTCGAGTTCACCCGTATCTGGCGCCGGGTGCTGGAGGGCGAAACCGTCGACTACGCCGGCAAGCACATCCAGGTGAAGGGCGCCAAGTTGCTCTACCCGCCGATCCAGCTGCCGCGCCCACCGCTGTATTTCGGTGGTTCATCCGATGCCGCGCAGGACCTCGCCGCCGAACAGGTCGAGCTGTACCTGACCTGGGGCGAGCCGCCGGCCGCCGTCGCCGAGAAGATCGCCCAGGTGCGCGAGAAAGCCGCCGCCCAGGGCCGCGAGGTGCGCTTCGGCATCCGCCTGCACGTGATCGTGCGTGAGACCAACGAGGAGGCCTGGAAGGCCGCCGACAGGCTGATCGCCCACGTCGACGACGACACCATCGCCCGCGCCCAGGCATCCCTGGCGCGCTTCGACTCGGTCGGCCAGCAACGCATGGCCGCGCTGCATGGCGGCAGCAAGGACAACCTGGAAGTGTCGCCGAACCTCTGGGCCGGCGTCGGCCTGGTGCGCGGCGGCGCCGGCACCGCGCTGGTCGGCGATGGCCCGACCGTGGCCGCGCGGGTCAGGGAATACGCGGACCTGGGCATCGACACCTTCATCTTCTCCGGCTACCCGCACCTGGAGGAGTCCTACCGGGTCGCCGAACTGCTGTTCCCGCACCTGGACGTGGCCCGGCCGCAGCAGCCGGAGGCCCGCGGTTTCGTCAGCCCCTTCGGTGAAATGGTCGCCAACGACATCCTGCCCAAGGCCGCGGCGGCGAGCTGAGGGTAGCGCAGGGTAGAGGTTTTTCCGGCTTGCATCCGGGCTACAGATCGAGTCCTAGGGTGCGCTGCGCGCACCGCGATTGCCTGCGGCACCCATTGGTGCGCATGGCGCACCCTACGAATCGATGTTCCTCCGGCTCTCCCATTGATGAGGAAAATGCTGGGGGAGAGGGCTTTCTCAGTCAGTAGCCTGGATGAATCCGGGAATACAGACGGTACACAAGGTTTCGAGGCAACCATGAGCAACACGACCTTTCACAAACTGGCCCTGCGCGCCGCGCCCTGGGCGTTGCCCATCGCGCTGCTGGCGGCCTGGCAGATCGCCGTGCAGGCGGGCTGGCTGTCCAGCCGCATCCTGCCGGCGCCCAGCGCCGTCGTCACCGCCGGCTGGCAGCTGGTGCGTAGCGGCGAGCTCTGGCAACACCTGGCGATCAGTGGCTGGCGCGCCAGCATCGGCTTCGCCATCGGCGGCGGCATCGGCCTGCTGCTGGGCTTCATCACCGGGCTGTCGAGCTGGGGCGAGCGCTTCCTCGACAGCAGCGTGCAGATGATCCGCAACGTCCCGCACCTGGCGCTGATCCCTCTGGTGATCCTCTGGTTCGGTATCGACGAGAGCGCGAAGATCTTCCTGGTCGCCCTCGGCACGCTGTTCCCGATCTACCTGAACACCTACCACGGCATTCGCAACGTCGATCCGGCGCTGGTGGAGATGGCGCGCAGCTACGGCCTGTCCGGCTTCGCCCTGTTCCGCCAGGTGATCCTGCCCGGCGCGCTGCCGTCGATCCTGGTCGGCGTGCGTTTCGCCCTCGGCTTCATGTGGCTGACGCTGATCGTCGCCGAAACCATTTCCGCCAGCAGCGGCATCGGCTACCTGGCGATGAACGCCCGCGAGTTCCTGCAGACCGACGTGGTGGTCCTGGCGATCCTGCTCTACGCGGTGCTTGGCAAGCTGGCCGACGTCGCCGCCCGGGGCCTGGAGCGACTCTGGCTGCGCTGGCACCCGGCGTATCAGCCCAAGCGAGGTGCCGCATGACCGCCCAACAACCCCCGCAGAACCTCAAGCGCGGCATCCCGCTGGCGGTGCGCGGCCTGCACAAGACCTTCGGCAAGCGCGAAGTGCTCAAGGACATCGAGCTGAACATCCCGGCCGGCCAATTCGTAGCGGTGGTCGGTCGCAGCGGTTGCGGCAAGAGCACCCTGCTGCGCCTTCTCGCCGGGCTCGATTCACCCAGTTCCGGGCAACTGCTGGCCGGCTCGGCGGACCTCGGCAGTGCCCGCGAGGAAACCCGGCTGATGTTCCAGGACGCGCGCCTGCTGCCGTGGAAACGGGTGATCGACAACGTCGGCCTCGGTCTTTCCGGCGACTGGCGGCAGAAGGCCCGCGATGCACTGGAGGCGGTCGGCTTGGCCGATCGCGCCGGCGAATGGCCGGCGGCGCTGTCCGGTGGGCAGAAGCAGCGCGTGGCGCTGGCCCGCGCGCTGATCCACCAGCCGCGCCTGTTGCTGCTCGACGAGCCGCTCGGTGCGCTGGATGCGCTGACCCGCATCGAGATGCAGCAACTGATCGAACGCCTCTGGCAGCAGCATGGCTTCACCGTGCTGCTGGTCACCCACGACGTCAGCGAGGCCGTGGCCATCGCCGACCGGGTGATCCTGATCGAGGACGGCCGCATCGGCCTCGACCTGCCGGTCGAGCTGGCCCGTCCGCGCCACCGCGGCTCGGCGCGCCTGGCGGCGCTGGAAGCCCAGGTGCTCGACCGCGTGCTGGCGCTGCCGCCCGGCGACAACGAGCCGGACCCCGTTTCACCGCTCCCGACGCAACTGCGCTGGGCGCTTTGACCCACGAATCCATCCGTACCGAACCAGGAGAAACGCCATGACCATCAAAGCCATCAACGTCCGCAACCAGTTCAAGGGCACCATCAAGGAAATCATCGAGGGCGACGTGCTCTCGGAAATCGACGTGCAGACCGCCGCCGGCGTGGTCACCTCGGTGATCACCACGCGCTCGGTGAAGGAGCTGGAACTGGGTGTGGGCAGCGAAGTGATCGCCTTCGTCAAATCCACCGAGGTATCCATCGCCAAGCTCTGATCTGCTGTGGGCCGGTCCCGGGCATTGAAACGGCCCGGATAGCCGCATGCGGCCAAGGTGCTTCGGCGCGGGAGTCTGTCTTTGCGGATAACCGTCCGGGCATGGCTCGCGGGACCGAGCCGGTTCCTCTGGCGGTAACGATCAAGGCGAGCCCGGGCTCGCCTTTTTCATGCCTGGCTGGCAGGCGGGCGATCGCGCCAGTCGAGCTTCTCCGCCGGCACCGGGCGGCCGAACCAGTAGCCCTGGCCGAGATCGCAGTGGTGTTCGAGGAGGAACGCGGCCTGTTCCGGGGTCTCGATGCCCTCGGCGAGCACCTTCAGCCCCAGGCTGCCGGCCAGCGCGATCACCGCGCGGGTGATGGCCATGTCCTCGCTTTCGTCGGGCAGGCCGGCGACGAAGCCCTGGTCGATCTTCAGCTTGTGCACCGGCAGTCGCTTGAGCCGCAGCAGCGATGAATAGCCGGTGCCGAAGTCGTCGATGGACAGGCGCACGCCGAGCACGCGCAGGCGCACCAACTGGTCGAGGGCGCCGTCGGGGTCGTGCATGATCGCGCTCTCGGTGACTTCCAGCTCCAGGCGCGCCGGCTCCAGCCCGGTCTTCTCCAGCGTCTCGACGATGCGATCGGGCAGGTCGCCGCGGTTGAACACGCGGCTGGAAATGTTCACCGCGACGAATTCCAGTTCGCGGCCCTGTTCCACCCAGCAGCGCATCTGCCGGCATGACTCCTCGAGCACCCAGGCATCGATGGTTCCGATCAGCCCGCTTTCCTCGGCGATCGGGATGAACTCACCCGGCGAGATCAGCCCGCGCTCCGGATGCTGCCAGCGCACCAGCGCCTCGACACCGACGATGTGCCCGTCGGACAGGCGTAGCACCGGCTGGTAGTAGACGCGCAACTGGCCGCCCTCGAGGGCGTGGCGCAGCGATGCCGCCAGCTCCACGCGCTGGTGCGCGTAGGCGGTCAGCTCCTGGGTGTAGAAGGCATAGCCTTCGCGACCGCTGCTCTTGGCCTTGAACAGCGCCGAATCCGCGTTGCGCAGCAGTTGCTGCACGGTGCGCGCGTCGCCGGGATAGAGGCTGATGCCGATGCTGGCGCCGGTGAACAGTTCGTGGCCACCGAGACTGAAGGGCGCCTTGATCTCTTCGAGGATGCGCGTGGCGAGCGCCGCGGCCTGCTCGACATGCGGGCAGTCCTCGTAGATCAGGGCGAACTCGTCGCCGCCCATCCGCGCCAGGGTCATGCCGTCTTCGAGGAGGCCGCGCAGGCGTTCGGCGACGCCCTTGAGCAACTGGTCGCCGATGTTGTGGCCGAGGCTCTCGTTGATGTGCTTGAAGTGGTCGAGGTCGACCACCATCACGGCGCCGCCGCGCTTGTCGGCGAAGATGCGCTTGAGCGCGCTTTCGACGCGCTCGATGAACAGCAGGCGGTTCGGCAGGCTGGTCAGCGGGTCGTGGTGGGCCAGGTGATCGAGTTCGTTCTGCGAGCGCTTGATCGCGGTGATGTCGGAGAACACCGCGACATAGTGGCTGAGCTCGCCGTTCTCGTCGTGAATCGCGCGCAGGTTCTGCCAGATCGGGAAGATTTCACCGCTCTTGCGACGGTTCCAGATTTCCCCGCTCCACTCGCCGCGCTGGTTGAGGCTTTTCCACATCACCTGGTAGAAGGCGTCGTCGTGACGGCCGGACTGGAACATCGACGGCACCTTGCCCATCACCTCCTTCTCCTCGTAGCCGGTGATGCGCTGGAACGCGCGGTTGACGTGCACGATCCTCTGCTCGGTATCGGTCACCAGGACGCCTTCCAGGGTGCTGTCGAAAACCGCCGCCGCCTGCCGCAGGCTCGCTTCGTTGGCACGCCGGGCGGAGTGCTGCAGGCTCATCCGCGAGAAGTAGAGGTTGAGCAGGGCGTACAGCAGGGCGCTGGTCACCAGCACGAAGGCGAGGCCCTTGGCGCTGTGCCAAAGGAGCATCCGTTCGGTGGTCCCGAACAGCTTGAACAGCAGTTGGTCGCTGAACACCACCCACAGGCTGGCGCATATCCAATAGATGAGGGCCAGGCGCAGCGCGCTGCGATGCAATTTCATGTAACCGCTGGTTCCTTGCCCTGTTTGAGTTAGCGTTCATTATATGTGAGATGCGGGTTTGCATTATTGATCGAAAAGACCCGCTGGTTTCATGACCCGCGTCGAAGATAATCGGATTGCTTCGATCCAGGTCCACCCTATCGCTCCAAAGGGCAACTAAGTCTATGTGGTATAACGGTTTTCTCGATCTATCCGGCTGGCAGCTGGTCGCTGTCACCCTGCTGCTCACCCACGTCACCATCGTCGGTGTGACGGTCTATCTGCACCGCTACTCGGCGCACCGCTCGCTGGAGCTGCACCCGGCGCTAAAGCATTTCTTCCGTTTCTGGCTGTGGCTGACCACTGCGATGAACACCCGCGAGTGGACCGCCATCCACCGCAAGCACCACGCCAAGTGCGAGACCGTGGACGATCCGCACAGTCCGGTGCACAAAGGCCTGGGCACGGTGCTGCGCACGGGCGCGGAGCTCTACGCCGAGGAGGCGAAGAACGCCGACACGCTGCGCATCTACGGCAAGAACTGCCCGGACGACTGGATCGAGCGCAACCTCTATTCGCGCTTCCCGGCCGGCGGCATCGCGCTGATGGCGATCATCGATCTGGCGCTGTTCGGCGTGCTCGGCATGACCGTCTGGGCGGTGCAGATGGCCTGGATTCCGATCTGGGCGGCCGGCGTCATCAACGGCCTCGGGCATGCGGTCGGCTATCGCAATTTCGAGTGCCGTGACGCCGCGACCAACCTGGTGCCCTGGGGCATCCTCATTGGCGGCGAAGAGCTGCACAACAATCACCACACCTACCCTAATTCGGCGAAGCTGTCGGTGAAACGCTGGGAGTTCGACCTCGGCTGGGCCTGGATACGGCTGTTCAGCCTGCTTGGTCTGGCCAAGGTGCAACGTGTCGCGCCCATCGCCCACCGCGTCGAAGGCAAGGGCAGCCTGGACATGGACACCGCCATGGCGATCCTCAACAACCGTTTCCAGATCATGGCGCAGTACCGCAAGCTGGTGATCGCGCCGCTGGTCAAGCAGGAACTGGGCAAGGCCGATGCCTCGATGCGTCACCTGTTCCGCCGCAGCAAGCGCCTGCTGTCGCGCGAGCCGAGCCTGCTGCAGGAAACCCATCACGCGCGTATCGAGAACCTGCTGGCGCACAGCCAGGCACTCAAGGTGATCTACGAGAAGCGCCTGGCGTTGCAGCAGATCTGGGCGCGTACCAGCAGCAACGGCCACGACATGCTCGCGGCGATCAAGGAATGGGTCCACGAGGCGGAGGCCAGCGGCATCCACTCCCTGCGCGAGTTCGCCGAACAGCTGAAGACCTATTCGCTGCGTCCCGCCAGCGTGTGAACCAGTCCACGCCGCGCGTCCGGAACGCACGCACGGCTGGAACTAAGCCTCCGATCGCCTCTCTCAGTCATGGCCCACTTGCCTGGTGGGTTTTTGTCGTGCCTGTGCGAGGTCAGGGAAATGGATAGCAAGACCACACTTTCGGAACTGCCGGTTCCAGCGGAGACACTGCTCGCGCTGATGCACGCGCAGGGCGAGGTCGCGCGCCTGAGCGAGCGCGAACGCCTGTTCAGCGCCCTGCTGGGCAGCGTCAACGCCGTGCTTTGGGCATTCGACTGGCAGACCCAACGGATGATCTACGTGAGCCCCGCCTACGAACGGATCTTCGGCCGTTCCGCCGCGCTGTTGCTCGCCGACTACGGCGAATGGCGCAACAGCATCTACCCCGACGACCTGGAGTACGCCGAGCAGAGTCTCGCCGAAGCGGTCGAGAAGGGCGCCGCGGAATTTCGCGAGTACCGCATCATCCGCGCTGACGGTCAGATTCGCTGGCTCAGCGACAAATGCTTCATCAACCGGCAGATCGGCAGTGGCGAATCGCTGACCATCGTCGGCATGGCCGAGGACATCACCGAGAAGAAGCAGCTCGAAGGCGAACTGCAGCGCCTGGCGACCACCGACGTGCTCACCAAGAGCAGCAACCGCCGGCATTTCTTCGACTGCGCCCAGCGCGAGTTCGAGCACGCCAACCGCTTCGGCGCGCCGCTGGCGTTCCTGCTGCTGGACATCGATGACTTCAAGAAGATCAACGACACCCACGGCCACCAGATGGGCGATCAGGTGCTGCAGCGCATCGCCCAGTGCGGTGCTACGGCGCTGCGCCGCGGCGACCTGTTCGGGCGCATCGGTGGCGAGGAGTTCGCCGCGGTGTTCCCCGGCTGCGACCCGGCGCTGGCGCAGCAGATCGCCGAGCGCCTGCAGCGCGAGGTGCAGCGGCTGATCTTCAGCAGCGCTGAGGGCGAGCCGTTCGGCGTCACCGTTAGCCAGGGATTGGTCAGCTTGCGCATCGAGGATGCAGCCCTCGGCGATCTGTTCGCCCGCGCGGACGCGGCGATGTATCAGGCCAAGCGCCAGGGCAAGAATCAGATCGTCCTGGCCTGACCTGTGACCGAGTGTCGCGATATCGTTCGCCTTGAACACATCTTGTGATGAATTGTTTTTGGCCGTTCCGCGGCGCTTGACCAGCGTCAAGCCTTGAGCGCCTCCCCAGGCCCATCGTCGTTTTAAATGACGAGCCTGAGGAGAAAGGCCATGTACAAGCCGTTGATGTTAGCCATAGCGATGAGCCTGGGCGCGACTGCCTGGGCTGCCAGTCCGACCCCCGGCAATGAACCCATCCAGCCGATCCAGCCCGCCAAGGTGGTCAACGCGAGCAAGGTCGAACTCGGCAAGCAGCTGTTCTTCGATCCGCGGCTGTCCAAGTCCGGCTTCATTTCCTGCAACTCCTGCCACAACCTCAGCATGGGCGGCAGCGACAACCTGCCGACCTCCATCGGTCACAACTGGCACCAGGGGCCGATCAACTCGCCCACCGTGCTCAACTCCAGCATGAACATCGCGCAGTTCTGGGACGGTCGGGCGAAGACGCTCAAGGAACAGGCCGGCGGCCCGATCGCCAACCCCGGCGAGATGGCCTTCTCGCATGAACTGGCGCTCGACGTGCTGCGCTCGATCCCGCAGTACCGCGGGGCGTTCAAGGTGGTGTATGGCGACGATGGCGTGAAGATCGACGACGTCACCGACGCCATTGCGGCCTTCGAGGAAACCCTGGTCACGCCGCACTCGCCGTTCGATCGCTGGCTGCTCGGCGATGCGACCGCCATCAGCAGCACGGCCCAGGAGGGTTATCAGCTGTTCAAGAGCGCCGGTTGCGTGGCCTGCCACAACGGCGCGGCGGTGGGCGGCGGCTCGTTCCAGAAGATGGGCATGGTCGAAGCCTATGCCACCAAGAACAAGGCCGAGGGTGTCGCCGGGCTGACCGGCAAGGATGCCGATCGCATGATGTTCAAGGTGCCGACGCTGCGTAACGTCGAGCTGACCTACCCCTACTTCCACGACGGCGCCTACTGGACGCTGGAAGAGGCGGTGGATGTGATGGCGCGCCTGCAGCTGGGTCGCAAACTGAGCACCGATGAAGTCGGCCAGATCGTCGCCTTCCTCAAGACCCTGACCGGCGATCAGCCGAGCTTCGCCCTGCCGATCCTGCCGCCTTCTACGGCACAAACGCCGCGGCCGCAGCCGTTCCCTGTGGCCAACTGACCGGCCGCGTAACAAAAAGCCCCGCCAATCGGCGGGGCTTTTTTATCGGTCATCGAACGCTCAGGGCGCCGGTTGCTGCTGGGTGATGCAGTGGATGTTGCCGCCACCGAGGAGAATCTCGCGGCCCGGCACCATCACCACGCGGTGTTGCGGGAAAAGCCGCGCGAGGATCGCCTCCGCTTCGCTGTCCAGTGGGTCGTCGAAGCGCGGCGCGACGATGCCGCCGTTGACGATCAGGAAGTTCACGTAGGAAGCCGCCAGGCGGATCGACGGATCGCGCGGTTGCGAGCCGAGCGCCTTGTCGACGCCCGCGCACTCTTCGTCGCTGGCGTACAGCGGACCCGGAATCGGCATCTTGTGCACCTGCAACGGACGGCCCTTGGCGTCACGCGCCTTTTCCAGCACGCGCATCGCCGCCTGGCAGCGCGGGTAGTTGGGGTTCTGCTCGTCGTCGGTCCACGCCAGCAGCACTTCGCCAGGGCGCACGTAGCAGCAGAAGTTGTCGACGTGGCCGTCGGTCTCGTCGTTGTACAGGCCGTCCGGCAACCAGATCACGGTGTCGATGGCCAACTGCTCGGCGAGCACCTGCTCGATCTGCTGACGCGACAGATGCGGGTTGCGGTTGCGGTTGAGCAGGCACTCCTCGGTGGTGATCAGGGTGCCTTCGCCGTCCACGTGGATCGATCCGCCCTCGAGCACGAAGCCTTCGGTGCGGTAGCGGTCGCAGCGCTCGATCTCGAGCACCTTTCCCGCCACTTGGCGGTCACGGTTCCACGGGAAATAGAGGCCGCCGTCGAGGCCGCCCCAGGCGTTGAAGTCCCAGTCCACCCCGCGCACGCCACCTTTGCCGTCGATGACGAAGGTCGGGCCGCTGTCGCGCACCCAGGCGTCGTCGCTGCTGATCTCGACCACGCGGATGTTGTCGGCATCCAGCTGCGCGCGGGCGTTCTCGTACTGTTCCGCGGACACCCCGACGGTCACCGGCTCGAACTGCGCGATGGCCTTGGCCACCGCGGTGAACGCCGCCTGTGCCGGCTTGCCTCCGAGGCGCCAGTTGTCCGGGCGCTGTGGCCAGATCATCCAGGTCTGGCTGTGCGGCGCCCATTCGGCCGGCATGTGGAAGCCGTCGGCGCGCGGTGTGGTGTCGAGTGTCGGCATTGTGCTCTCCGAGAATTCTGCTGGGCGGCCTGCGCCGGAATGGAGTTGGACCGTGGCGTTCGGGACGGTTCCCGAGCGGTTCGGATGGCAGACTTATAGTCGATAAAGATCGATATTCAAAAGGATTTAGTAGCGTTGCATACCATATTTAAGTGCATTAGGCCGATAAAGATCGGATCATGGACGGCGCGGTAAAAACTCTGGAAGGTAGAGCCCCAGGTAGGCATCGAACACGCGCCGGCCCTCTTCGGCCAGGCGCGGGGTGATGCAGCCGTGTTGCTGCATCGAGCGGGCATAGACCCGGTCGCCCAGTTCCATGGCCAGGGCGAACACCTCGATCTCCGTGGGCAGCGCCGGCAGGACGAAATGCCGGTCGAACAGCGCCTGCATCAGGCGGCCCAGTTCGAGGTCGTGCTGGCGGTCCGCCTGGACCAGCTCGGCGAGGCCGTGCTGGGTGAGGATCAACTGTCGCGCGGCGGCGTCCTCGGCGTAGATCGCCAGCATGCGCGCTTCGACGATCCGCGAAAGATCGCGCCAGGTGCGCAGGTCGTCGTCGGCGATGGGCTCGGCGAGGCAGGCGCGGAAGGCGGCGTGCACCTCGGCGGTGAGCGCCTGGAGCAGGGCGGGAACGCCGGCGAAGAAGTGGTAGACCGAGGACGGCGGGATCTGTGCGCGCTCGGCCACGCTGTACACCGAGAGCCCGACGATACCCTGTTCGGCCAGCAGGGCGCGCGCGGCGACGAGGATAGCGTCGATCCTCGCCTGGCTGCTGGCGCGGGGTTTGCGGGGCGTGGCGGTGCGCGGCATGTGGGGTCCTGTGCGGGCGCTGTAGAGCGGCGAGCATAGCGAAAAGCCTGTCGCTACGCCCGCCGCCTCACTCGCCGCTGCGAAAGCGCGCCCAGACTTCGTCGCGCACGCTGGCGTGGCCGTCCGGCAGCGGGTCCAGGGCGAACAGCCGGCGCTTGGTGTCTCGGTCCGGGTAGAGCCCCGGCAGGTCGCGCAGGGCCGGGTCGATGAAGCCCTGCGCGTCGGCGTTCGGGCTCGGATAGAGGGTTTCCTCGCTGATCAGCGCGGCCACCTGCGGCTGCATCAGGTAGTCGATGAAGCGATGGGCCAAGTCGGCGTGCGGCGCGCTGGCCGGAATCACCAGGTTATCGATGAACAGCGCCGAGCCTTCCTCGGGAATTAAGAAGCGCACCGGCTGCCCGGCCTTGGCGGCGGCAAGGGCGTCGCCGACCCAGGCCAGCGACACGCAGAGCCTGCCGTTCGCCAGGTCGTCGATGTAGCGCTCGCTGTCGACGTACTTCAGCCGTGGCCGTAGCGCGTTCAGGGTTTCGCCGGCGGCGCGCAGGCGAGTGGTCGAGCTGCGCGCGAGGCTGTAGCCGGTGTAGTTGAGGAGTATCGAGAGCACTTCGTCCGGCGCGTCGATCACGCTCATTCCGCAGCCCGCCAGGCGCGCGCTCTGCACTGGGTCGAAGAGCAGGCTCCAGCTGTTCGGCAGCGGGCCTCCGTAGGCGGCCTCGGCTTTCGGCTGGTTGATCGCCAGGCCGACCGAGCCCCACAGATAGGGCACCGCGTAACGGTTCTGCGGATCGAACGCGGCGAGTTTGTTCAGCAGCGACTTGTCCAGGTGGCTGCGGTTCGGCAGACGGGCGAAATCCAGCGGCTGCAGGCGCTTCTCGCGGATCAGCTTCGGCAACGCGTCGTGGGACGGCACGGCGACGTCGATGGCGTCGCCGGCATCCAGGCGCTGCAGCAGTTCCTCGGCGGTGGCGTAGGTGTGGTAGTCGACGTGAATGCCGCTCTCACGCTCGAAGTTTTCCAGCACCTGCGGCGCGATGTAGTCGTTCCAGTTGTAGACGGTGATGCTGGGGCCGGACGGCGTGGCCTCGGTGGCGAACACCAGCAACGGCGTCAGGGCGAACAGCAGCGAGATACGGCGAAGCATTGAAACCCTCCCTGGTTGACGATGCGCGGCAAAGCGCCGCCGAGAACCGTCCGTTGCGGCGCGTGGCCAGGCGGTCTTCGGCATTGGCGGTGCAAGGAGCGCCGGCGAGGCCGGCGTCGGACCCTTAGACGGTATGCAGGTACCAGTTGTATTCGAGGTCGGAGATCGAGTGCTCGAACTCTTCCAGCTCGCTTTCCTTGCAGGCGACGAAGATGTCGATGTAGTCGGGGCTGATGTACTTCGCCATCACCTCGCTGTCGTCCAGCTCGCGCAACGCGTCGCGCAAGTTGTTGGGCAGGCTCTGCTCGTTCTGCTCGTAGGAGTTGCCCTCGATCGGCTCGCCCGGCTCGATCTCGTTGGTCAGCCCGTGGTGCACGCCGGCCAGCAGCGCCGCCATCAGCAGGTACGGGTTGGCGTCCGCGCCGGCGACGCGTTGCTCGATACGCACCGCTTCCGGGCTGCCGGTCGGCACGCGCAACGCCACGGTACGGTTGTCGAGCCCCCAGCATGGCGAATTCGGCACGTAGAACTGCGCGCCGAAGCGGCGGTAGGAGTTCACGTTCGGGCAGAGGAAGGCCATCGAGGCGCCCATGGTCTCCAGCACACCGCCGATCGCGTGACGCAAAGCGGCGTTCTGCTGGGGATCATCGCTGGCGAAGATGTTCTTGCCGTCTTTGTCGAGGATCGAGATGTGCACGTGCAGGCCGTTGCCTGCCTGGCCCGGGTAGGGCTTGGCCATGAAGGTGGTGTCCATCTCATGGTCGTAGGCGATGTTCTTGATCAGCCGCTTGAGCAGCACCGCGTAGTCGCAGGCCTTGATCGGATCGGCGACGTGGTGGAGGTTGACTTCGAACTGCGCCGGGGCACTTTCCTTGACGATGGCGTCGGCCGGGATGCCCTGCTCCTTGGCGCCTTCGAGGATGTCCTGCAGGCAGTCGACGTATTCGTCCAGGTCGTCGATCAGGTAGACCTGGGTCGAGTGCGGGCGCTTGCCTGAGATCGGTGAGCGCGGCGGCTGCGGACGGCCGTTCACGTTCTCCTGGTCGATCAGGTAGAACTCCAGCTCGAACGCCGCGCAAATGGTCAGGCCCATGGCGTCGAACTTCTCCACCACCTGGCGCAGCACCTCGCGCGGGTCGGCGAAGAACGGCTTGCCGTCGAGCTCGTGCATGGTCATCAGCAACTGCGCGGTGGGGCGCTTCTGCCAGGGCTCGTTGCTCAGGGTATTGGGGATCGGAAAGCAGATGCGGTCGGCGTCGCCGATGTCCAGGCCGAGGCCGGTGCTTTCCACGGTGGAGCCGTTGATATCGAGGGCGAAGAGCGAGGCGGGGAGGTTGATGCCCTTTTCGTAAACCTTGTGGAGGCTGGTTCGTTCGATGCGCTTGCCGCGCACCACGCCATTCATATCTGCGATCAGGAGGTCGACGAACAGGACCTCAGGATGTTCCTTAAGGAATGCGTTCGCTTCGTTGAGCTGAACGGCACGCGGGGGTACCGACATGATGCAACACCTATATTGTTAAAAATATCAATCATGCGACTGATGTGAAGGGAGTCAATCCGAATCCCCTTGTGATGTCAATAGTGCCCCATATTGCCCTAAAAAGGAGCCTTGCGGCCATCTTTGGGGCGTTTCAGGGCATTGCGAGGGGCCTGAAAACTTGGCTTACGGCGCCGCCCGACACGGGTGTGTTATATTTTTTACAGAAGTGTTGTGTAAAAAAATGAACAACGCTACTCTCCGGCAGAACCCCAGACAGCAAACAATCGGGTGTCCCATGCCTCGCCTGCCGTTGATCGGCGTCACCGCGTGCACCAAGCAGATCGGCCTCCATCCCTATCATATCGCCGGCGACAAGTACGTCCGCGCGGTGGCCGTCGGTGCCCAGGGTTTGCCCCTGATCATCCCTTCGCTGGCCGAGCTGATCGACCAGCCGACCCTGTTGGAAAATCTAGACGGTCTGTTGTTCACCGGCTCGCCTTCCAACGTCGAACCTCATTATTACGGCGGCCCCGCCAGCGCGCCCGGCACGCCCCACGACAGCCTGCGTGACCGCACCACGCTGCCGCTGATCCGCGCGGCACTGGCGGCCGGCGTGCCGATCCTCGGCATCTGCCGCGGCTTCCAGGAGATGAACGTCGCGCTCGGCGGCAGCCTGCACCAGAAGGTCCATGAGGCCGGCCCATTCCAGGATCACCGCGAGCCTGAGAACGAGCCGGTCGAGGTGCAATACGCGCCCAGTCATGCGCTGCACGTGCAGCCTGGCGGCGTGCTCGCCGGGCTCGGCCTGGCGGCGGAGATTCAGGTCAACTCCATCCACGGCCAGGGCATCGACCGCCTGGCGCCCGGCCTGCGTGTCGAGGCCACGGCCCCCGACGGGCTGATCGAAGCCTTCTCCGCCATCGACGCGCGGAGTTTCGCCCTCGGCGTGCAGTGGCACCCGGAGTGGCAGGTGCTTTCAAATCCGGATTATCTCGCCATCTTCCAGGCCTTTGGTGAGGCTTGCAGGGAGAGGGCGGGGCAACGCTGAGCGACGACTTTCTGCGCTTTTTCCGTTGCGCTGACCACCCCGGTCGGCGCTACGCTGGGAGCTGCAGCGCTTGCCGCGACGCAAACAACCCTGAGGTCTTTATGACTACCAAGCTCGACCAGCTGACCAGCTGGCTGAAAGAACGCAAAATCACCGAAGTTGAATGCCTTATCGGCGACCTGACCGGGATCGCTCGGGGCAAGATCTCGCCGACCAACAAGTTCCTCGACGAGAAGGGCATGCGCCTTCCGGAGAGCGTGCTGTTGCAGACGGTCACCGGCGACTACGTCGAGGACGACATCTATTACAACCTGCTCGACCCGGCGGACATCGACATGTTCTGCCGCCCGGACGAGAACGCCGTGTACCTGGTGCCCTGGGCCATCGAGCCCACCGCGATGGTCATCCACGACACCTTCGACAAGATGGGCAACCCCATCGAACTGTCGCCGCGCAACATCCTCAAGAAGATTCTCAAGCTCTACACCGACAAGGGCTGGCAGCCGATCGTGGCGCCGGAGATGGAGTTCTACCTGACCAAGCGTTGCGAAGATCCCGACCTGCCGTTGCAGGTGCCGCTGGGCCGCTCGGGGCGTCCGGAAACCGGGCGGCAGTCGTTCTCCATCGATGCGGCGAACGAATTCGATCCGCTGTTCGAGGACATGTACGACTGGTGCGAGCTGCAGGGCCTGGACCTGGACACGCTGATCCACGAGGAAGGTCCGGCGCAGATGGAGATCAACTTCCGTCACGGCGACGCGCTGCACCTGGCCGACCAGATCCTGGTGTTCAAGCGGACCATGCGCGAGGCGGCGCTCAAGCACAACGTCGCCGCCACCTTCATGGCCAAGCCGATCACCGACGAGCCGGGCAGCGCGATGCACCTGCACCAGAGCATCGTCGACATCAAGACCGGCAAGAACATCTTCTCCAACGAAGACGGTTCGATGAGCGAGCTGTTCCTGCACCACATCGGCGGCCTGCAGAAATTCATCCCCGAGCTGCTGCCGCTGTTCGCCCCCAACGTGAACTCTTTCCGCCGCTTCCTGCCGGATACCTCGGCACCGGTGAACGTCGAGTGGGGCGAGGAGAACCGCACCGTCGGCCTGCGCGTGCCGGAGTCCAATCCGCAGAACCGCCGCGTGGAGAACCGCCTGGCCGGCGCCGACGCCAACCCATACCTGGCCATCGCCGCCAGCCTGCTGTGCGGCTACATCGGCATGGTCGAGGGCATCCGTCCGAGCGCGCCGGTCAAGGGCCGCGGCTACGAGCGCCGCAACCTGCGCCTGCCGCTGACCATCGAGGACGCCCTCGAGCACATGGAAGGCTGCAAGGCACTGGAGAAATACCTCGGCGCCAAGTTCATCACCGGCTACGTGGCGGTGAAGCGCGCCGAGCATGAAAACTACAAGCGGGTGATCAGCTCCTGGGAACGCGAGTTCCTGCTGCTCTCGGTCTGACCCGCGGGCCGCCGCCCCGCGCGGCGGCCAACCGCAATCAGGAGGAATGTCCATGCAACCGATCAAGAATGCGCAGACCCAGCAGTGGCAAGCGCTCAGCCGCGATCACCATCTGCCGCCGTTCACCGACTACAAGCAGCTCAACGCGAAGGGCGCGCGGATCATCACCCGGGCCGACGGCGTCTACATATGGGACAGCGAGGGTAACAAGATCCTCGACGGCATGGCCGGCCTGTGGTGCGTCAACGTCGGTTACGGGCGCAAGGAGCTGGCCGATGCGGCCTACAAGCAGATGCAGGAGCTGCCGTTCTACAACCTGTTCTTCCAGACCGCCCATCCGCCGGTGATCGAACTGGCCAAGGCGATCGCCGACATCGCCCCGGAAGGCATGAACCACGTGTTCTTCACGGGTTCCGGCTCGGAAGCCAACGACACCGTACTGCGCATGGTCCGTCACTACTGGGCGACCAAGGGAAAGCCGTCGAAGAAGGTGGTGATCGGCCGCTGGAACGGCTACCACGGCTCCACCGTCGCCGGCGTCAGCCTGGGCGGAATGAAGGCCCTGCACGGTCAGGGCGACCTGCCGATTCCCGGCATCGTCCACATCGACCAGCCGTACTGGTACGGGGAAGGCGGCGACCTGTCGGCCGAAGCGTTCGGCAGCAAGGTCGCCGAGCAACTGGAACAGAAGATTCTCGAACTCGGCGTGGACAACGTCGCGGCCTTCATCGCCGAGCCGATCCAGGGCGCCGGCGGGGTCATCGTGCCGCCGGACTCCTACTGGCCGAAGATTCGCGAAATCCTCGCCCGCTACGACATCCTGTTCGTCGCCGACGAGGTCATCTGTGGCTTCGGCCGCACCGGCGAATGGTTCGGCAGCCAGTACTACGGCAATGCGCCGGACCTGATGCCGATCGCCAAGGGCCTGACCAGTGGCTACATCCCCATGGGCGGGGTGGTCGTGCGCGACGAAATCGTCGAAGTGCTCAACCACGGCGGCGAGTTCTACCACGGCTTCACCTACTCCGGGCATCCGGTGGCGGCGGCGGTGGCGCTGGAAAACCTGCGCATCCTCAAGGAGGAACGCATCGTCGAAACGGTCAAGGCGGAAACGGCACCATACTTGCAAAAACGTTGGCAGGAGCTGGCTGATCACCCGCTGGTGGGCGAAGCCCGCGGCGTTGGCATGGTCGGAGCGCTGGAGCTGGTGAAGAACAAGGCGACCCGCGAGCGCTTCGGCGACCTGGGCGTCGGCATGCAATGCCGCGAGCACTGCTTCAACAACGGTCTGATCATGCGGGCCGTCGGCGACACCATGATCATTTCGCCGCCGCTGGTGATCAGCAAGGCGGAGATCGATGAACTGGTGACCAAGGCGCGCACCTGCCTCGACCTCACCGCCAACGCCGTGCTGGGTTGAGGGGTGAGGGCGCGGGAATGACTTTTACCGCGGCAGTGACTTTTGCCTCGGCGAACGTTGTAAACGCGCCCCGTCCCTTGCCAGACTGCGCAGGCGCTGGTCGGGCTCACCCTGGGGGTGACGGGAGCCAGGCTCGGACTTTTCAGACAACAGGAGCTGTAGGCATGAAAAAAATCGGCAAGACCCTTCTCGCCTTGTCCCTCGCGGGCATGGCGTTCAGCGCGGCGCAGGCCGACGACAAAGTCCTCCACGTGTACAACTGGTCCGACTACATCGCCGAAGACACCATCGCCAAGTTCACCGCGGAAACCGGCATCAAGGTCGTCTACGACGTCTATGACAGCAACGAAGTGCTCGAAGCCAAGCTGCTCGCCGGCAAGGCCGGGTACGACGTGGTGGTGCCGTCCAACTCCTTCCTCGCCAAGCAGATCAAGGCCGGCGTCTACCAGCCTCTGGATAAGTCCAAGCTGCCGAACTGGAAGAACCTCAACCCCGACCTGATGAAAACCCTGGAAATCAGCGACCCGGGCAACCAGTACGCGATTCCCTACCTGTGGGGCACCATCGGCATCGGCTACAACGCCGACAAGGTCAAGGCTGCGCTGGGCGACAACGCACCGGTCAATTCCTGGGACCTGGTGTTCAAGCCGGAAAACATCGCCAAGCTCAAGGGCTGCGGCGTGAGTTTCCTCGATTCGCCGACCGAAATTCTGCCGGCCGCCCTGCACTATCTGGGCTACAAGTCTGACAGCCAGGACCCGAAAGAACTCAAGGAAGCCGAGGCCCTGTTCCTCAAGGTGCGTCCGTCGATCACCTATTTCCACTCCTCGAAGTACATCGGTGACCTCGCCAACGGCAACATCTGCGTGGCCATCGGTTACTCGGGCGACATCTACCAGGCCAAATCCCGCGCCGAAGAAGCCAAGAACGGCGTGAAGGTGCTGTACAACATCCCGAAAGAAGGCGCCGGTGCCTTCTTCGACACCGTGGCGATTCCGAAAGACGCGGAGAACCCGGAAGGCGCGCTGAAGTTCATCAACTTCCTGCTCAAGCCGGACGTGATTGCTGAGATCAGCAACTACGTGTCCTACCCCAACGGCAACGCCGCCGCCACCGAACTGGTGGACGAGGCGATCCGCACCGACCCGGGCATCTACCCGACGCCTGAGGTGATGAAGCAGCTCTACGCCTTCCCGGACCTGCCGGCGAAAGTGCAGCGCGCAATGACTCGCAGCTGGACCGCCATCAAGTCGGGCAAGTAAGCAGCAAATGGCCTCCGGCGCGCTCTGCCAACAGCGGAGCGTTCGCCGGCGGCCGTGACGTGCCGCGGCGCCAGCCGCGGCGTTCCACCCCTCGCACACGGCGCCCGCCAGGCGGAGACCGGATGCGTGCAAGGCTGACCGCGAACCGGGCCGCGAGGCTCCGACGACTGACCAAGGAACGAGGAAAGACGTGTGAACATCGATTTCCACAAAACGCTGCTCGGCGCCGCCATGACCCTCGGGTTGATCGCCACGGCTCAGGCCGAATCCACCGTCCACATCTACAACTGGTCCGACTACATCGGCGAAACCACCCTCGCCGACTTCGAGAAGGCCACCGGCATCAAGCCGATCTATGACGTCTTCGACTCCAACGAAACCCTCGAAGGCAGGCTGCTCGCCGGCCGCACCGGGTTCGACGTGGTCGTGCCGTCCAACCACTTCCTCGGCAAGCAGATCAAGGCCGGGGCATTCCAGAAGCTCGACAAGTCGCAGCTGCCCAACTGGAAGAATCTCGATCCCAAGCTGCTCAAACAACTCGAGGTCAACGACCCCGGCAACCAGTACGCGGTGCCGTACATGTGGGGCACCACCGGCATCGGCTACAACGTCGACAAGATCAAGGAAGCGCTGGGCGTCGACCACATCGACTCCTGGGCCACCGTGTTCGAGCCGGAAAACATGAAGAAGCTGAGCAAGTGCGGCGTGTCCTTCCTCGATTCCGGGGATGAAGTGCTGCCGGCGATGCTCAACTACATGGGCATGTCCCCGGCCAGCCAGAGCGCCGAGGAATACAAGAAAGCCGAGGCCAAGCTGCTCGCCGTGCGCCCCTACGTGACCTATTTCCACTCCTCGAAGTACATCGGCGATCTGGCCAACGGCAACATCTGCGTCGCGGTGGGTTTCTCCGGCGACATCTTCCAGGCCAAGTCGCGCGCCGAAGAGGCCGGCAAGGGCGTGAACATCGCCTACGCCATCCCCAAGGAAGGCGCCAACCTGTGGTTCGACATGATGGCGATCCCGGCCGATGCGAAGAACGTCAAGGAGGCGCATGCCTTCATGAACTACATCATGCAGCCTGAGGTGGTGGCGAAGATCAGCGACTACGTCGGCTACGCCAACCCGACTCCGGCGTCCGGCCCGCTGATGGACCAGGAGGTCCTGAACAACCCCGGCATCTATCCGCCGCAGGAGGTTCTCGACAAGCTCTACGTGCAGGCCGAGCTGCCGCCCAAGGTCCTGCGCATGCAGACTCGCAGCTGGACCACCATCAAGACTGGCAAGTGAGTGTCCGCCCGGCCTTCTGGCCGGGCTCTATTTTTCCCGGGAGTTAGCCCATGGCCGTTGCCTCCAGCGCCTACAAGAAAGCCCTCGAGGGCGACCAGCAGCCGAAAGAAGTGCTGGTGAAAATAGACCGCATCACCAAGAAATTCGATGAAACCGTCGCCGTCGACGACGTCTCGCTGACCATCAACCGCGGCGAGATATTCGCCCTGCTGGGCGGCTCGGGCTCGGGCAAGTCGACACTGCTGCGCATGCTCGCCGGCTTCGAGCGGCCCACCGAGGGGCGCATCCTGCTGGACGGCGTGGACATCACCGACATGCCGCCCTACGAGCGGCCGATCAACATGATGTTTCAGTCCTACGCGCTGTTCCCGCACATGACCGTGGCGCAGAACATCGCCTTCGGTCTCAAGCAGGACAAGCTGTCCAAGGAGCAGATCGACGAGCGCGTCGAGGAAATGCTCAAGCTGGTGCACATGACCCAGTACGCCAAGCGCAAGCCGCACCAGCTCTCCGGCGGCCAGCGCCAGCGCGTGGCGCTGGCCCGTTCGCTGGCCAAGCGGCCGAAGCTGTTGCTGCTCGACGAGCCGATGGGGGCGCTGGACAAGAAGCTGCGCTCGCAGATGCAGCTCGAACTGGTGCAGATCATCGAGCGCGTCGGCGTGACCTGCGTGATGGTGACCCACGATCAGGAAGAGGCCATGACCATGGCCCAGCGGATCGCCATCATGCACCTCGGTTGGATCGCCCAGATCGGCAGCCCGGTGGACATCTACGAGACCCCGGCGAGCCGGCTGGTCTGCGAGTTCATCGGCAACGTCAACCTGTTCGACGGCGAGATCGTCACCGATGACGCCGACCACGCGGTGATCAACTGCCCGGCCCTGGACAACCCGATCTACATTGGCCACGGCATCAGTACCCGCGCCCAGGAAACCAGGATCACCTACGCCCTGCGCCCGGAAAAACTGCTGATCGCCAGCCAGCTGCCGGCCGATCACGAACACCCGACCTACAACTGGTCCAACGGTACCGTGCACGACATCGCCTACCTTGGCGGCCACTCGGTGTACTACATCAAGCTGGCGTCCGGGCAGATCGTTCAGGCCTTCATCGCCAACGCCGAGCGCCGCGGCAAGCGGCCGACCTGGGACGATCCGGTCGTGGTCTACTGGGAGGACGATAGCGGCGTGGTGCTGCAGTCATGAGCAAACTCACGAACCCACTCAATGACCGCGGGATCGTGGTCGTCGCGGCGGCGCTAGTGATCATCGGCGCGGTGACGCTGCTCAATCTGATCGGTCCGGCCGGGACCTTCTGGCAGGCGCTCGGGCTGTCGATCAACCAGATCTGCACGCTGCTGGTGGTGCTGGCGACCGTGGCCGCAGTGTATGTCGGCGTGGCGCTGCTCTTCAGCCGCTTCAGCCACCTGAATCCGGGGCGCGCGGCGGTGGTCAGCGGGCCGTTCCTCTGGCTGTTCCTGTTCTTCCTGCTGCCGTTCTTCATCGTCCTGAAGATCAGCTTCGCCGAAGCCGACGTGGCGATCCCGCCGTATACCGAGATCTACAGCTACGCCGAGCAAAAGCTGGAAATCATCCTCAACCTGGGCAACTACCTGTTCCTCACCGAGGACGAACTGTACCTGGCGGCGTACCTCGGCTCGTTGAAGATGGCGGCGATCAGCACCATCGTCTGCCTGTTGATCGGCTACCCGATGGCCTACGCCATGGCGCGGGCGAAGAAGGAGTCGCAGACCACGCTGCTGCTGCTGATCATGATGCCGACCTGGACCGCGATCCTGATCCGGGTGTATGCATGGATGGGCATCCTCAGCAACAACGGCCTGCTCAACGGCTTCCTGCTCGACATCGGGCTGATCGACACGCCGCTGCAGATCCTCAACACCAACCTCGCGGTGTACATCGGCGTGGTCTATTCGTACCTGCCGTTCATGATCCTGCCGCTCTTCGCCAATCTGGTGAAGCACGACAACAGCCTGCTGGAGGCCGCGTCCGACCTGGGCTCGAGCAACCTGAACAACTTCTGGAAGATCACCGTGCCGCTGTCGAAGAACGGCATCATCGCTGGCAGCATGCTGGTGTTCATTCCGGTGGTCGGCGAGTTCGTCATCCCCGAGCTGCTCGGTGGACCGGAGACGCTGATGATCGGCAAGGTGCTCTGGCAGGAGTTCTTCAACAACCGTGACTGGCCGGTGGCTTCCGCCCTGGCGGTGGTGATGCTGGCGATCCTGATCGTGCCGATCATCCTGTTCAACCGCAACCAAGCCAAGGAACTGGAGGGCAAGGCATGAAGCACTTCCGCTTGACCACGTTCATGCTCTGGGCCGGGTTGCTGTTCATCTACGCGCCGATGCTGATCCTGGTGATCTACTCGTTCAACGCCTCCAAGCTGGTGACGGTCTGGGGCGGCTGGTCGGTGAAGTGGTACGCCGGCCTGCTGGACAACCGCCAGCTGATGGGCGCGGTAATGCGTTCGCTGGAGATCGCCTGCTACACCGCCATCGCGGCGGTGGTGCTCGGCACCATGGCGGCCTTCGTGCTCACCCGCATCCCGCAGTTCCGCGGACGCACGCTGTTCGGTGGCCTGGTCACCGCGCCGCTGGTGATGCCGGAAGTGATCACCGGTCTGTCGCTGCTGCTGCTCTTCGTGGCGATGGCGCAACTGATCGGCTGGCCGCAGGAGCGCGGCATCGTCACCATCTGGATCGCCCACACCACGTTCTGCGCGTCCTACGTGGCGATCGTGGTGTCGGCGCGGCTGCGCGAGCTGGACCTGTCCATCGAGGAGGCGGCGATGGACCTAGGCGCGCGGCCGTGGAAGGTGTTCCTGCTGATCACCATCCCGATGATCGCGCCGTCCCTGGCGGCGGGCGGCATGATGTCCTTCGCCCTGTCGCTCGACGACCTGGTGCTCGCCAGCTTCGTGTCCGGGCCCGGTTCCACGACCCTGCCGATGGAGGTGTTCTCCGCCGTGCGCCTGGGCGTGAAGCCGGAGATCAACGCCGTCGCCAGCCTGATCCTGCTGGTGGTGTCGATCTTCACGTTCTTCGCCTGGTTCTTCGCCCGGCGCGCCGAGGAGAAGCGCAAGCGCGCGATCCAGCAGGCGATGGAGGCGGAAACCGGCGGGCAGAGCTGGCGTCCGCAGCCGGCGCCTGTGTCGCCGCCCAGCCAGGGCTGAGTCGACCGCCACGAAAAAGGGCCACGCGAGTGGCCCTTTTTTTCATCCGGCGAACGGCGCCGTGTCAGCTGCGATCGGCCAGCACGCCGATCAGGAAGAACACCAGCAGCAACACCGGCGCCAGCGTGTAGTTGTTGAAGTAGCCGAGCCCCTTGGCCACCCAGGGCGTGAAGAAGACCATCGCCAGGCCGTAGCCGATGGCGCAGACCAGCACGAAGATCAGCGTGCGCAGGACGAAGTTCAGGCTGCCGACCGAGCGTTGCACCCAGGCGTTGATCGACGGACCGAACTGCACCAGCAGCGTCGCCATGAGGGCCATGGCGATCTCCGAAAGGTGCCCGCGGCACCAGCGCGAGAGGGTGGCGATCAGGTCGAGTACGAAGTCCATGCATGCTCCTTGAGTGGGGGGTGGACGGGGCGCGCTCAGGTCCGTGCACGGTCCGGCGAGCGAGGGTCGGGAAGGCGAAAAGGCCAGGATGTGGAGTTTACGGGGTGCCAATGCGCATTACCCGTCTCGCTCGCCCCGTGGGCCGCGCCGGAGGGCGCCAGCCGCAAGCCGCTTCCCGGCAAGCGGGCCGATGCCTGGACCTTCAGGGCAGGAAGCGCTGCAGCAGATCGTTGAGGAACAGCTGGCCATGCGCAGTGGGCCGCAGCCGGCCCGGGTCTTCATCCAGCAGGCCGGCCTGGCGTGCCCCGGCGCAGGCGCTGGCGATGCTCGACAACGGCAGGCCGGTGCGTTCGCTGAAGCGCTCGGCCGGCACGCCGTCGACCAGGCGCAGGGCGTTCATCATGAACTCGAACGGCAGGTCCTCGGCGACCAGCCGCTTCTCACCGGCCTGGAAGGGTTTGCCGGCATCCAGGTAATCCTTCGGCAGGCGGGTCTTCCAGGTGCGGCGGATATCGCCGTTCGGGCCGCTGAGTTTGGCGTGGGCGCCGGCGCCGATGCCGAGGAAGTCGCCGAAGCTCCAGTAGTTCAGGTTGTGCCGCGCCTGGCGGCCGGGGCGGGCGTAGGCCGAGGTTTCGTACTGCGCATAGCCGTGTTCGGCGAGCAGCGCCTGGCCGGCTTCCTGGATGTCCCAGAGGGTGTCGTCCTCGGGCAGCTCCGGCGGCTGGCTCCAGAACACCGTGTTCGGCTCCATGGTCAGCTGATACCAGGACAGGTGCGCCGGCGCCTGGGCGATGGCGATGCGCAGGTCGGCCAGCGCGTCCTCCAGCGACTGCTGCGGCAGGCCATGCATGAGGTCGAGGTTGAAGTTGTCGAAGCCGGCGGCGCGGGCCATGTCGGCGGCGCGGATCGCCTCGTCGCCGTCGTGGATACGCCCCAGCGCCTTGAGCTTCTCGGCCTGGAAACTCTGCACGCCGATCGACAGGCGATTGATGCCCAGCGCGCGGTAGTCGACGAACTTGGCCTGCTCGAAGGTGCCGGGATTTGCTTCCAGGGTGATCTCGATGTCCTCGGCGAACGGCACGCGACGCTCGACGCCCTGCAGCAGACGCCCCAGCGCGCGGGCGGAAAACAGGCTCGGGGTGCCGCCGCCGAAGAAGATCGAACTCAGCGGACGGCCGTGGACATGGACCAGATCGAGCTCAAGGTCCGCCAGCAGGGCATCGACGTAGGCGTCTTCCGGAAGCTCGGGGCCGGCGGCGTGGGAGTTGAAGTCGCAGTACGGGCATTTGCGCACGCACCAGGGAATATGGATGTACAGCGCCAGGGGCGGGAGCTGGAAACCCGTGCCCTGGTTTCGACTCCCCGCGCCCTTCGCGGCAGGGGGAGAGGGCGTCGGGTTCATGCCAGGCCCAGGCGCTGCTTCAACAGCGCCATCGCCAGCGCGCGGTGGCTGATCTGGTTCTTCTCGACCGGGCCCAGCTCGGCGCTGGAGCAGTTGCGCTCCGGCACCCAGAACAGCGGGTCGTAGCCGAAGCCGTGGGCGCCGCGCGCTTCGTTGAGGATACGACCGTGCCAGAGGCCTTCGCAGAGGATCGGCAGCGGGTCGTCGGCATGCCGCACTAGCGCCAGGCAGCAGACGAACTGCGCGCCGCGCTCGGCTTCCGGCACGTCCTTGAGCGCCAGCAGCAGCTTGGCGTTGTTCGCCGCATCGCCCTGGCCGTCGGCATAGCGCGCCGAATAGATGCCCGGCGCGCCGCCGAGGACGTCCACCGCCAGCCCGGAATCGTCGGCCAGTGCCGGCAATCCGGACAGCCGCGCGGCGTTGCGCGCCTTGAGGATGGCGTTCTCGACGAACGACAGGCCGGTTTCCTCCGGTTCCACCGGACTGAACTCGCCCACCGAGCGCAGCTTCACGCTGGCGCCGAGCATGGCCTGGAGTTCCTTGAGTTTGCCGGCGTTATGGCTGGCGAGGACCAGTTCGTTGAACATGTTCATTCGTCCGGAAAGATTTCCTGGGAGAAGTCGAGGCTCTGCTCGGCGCCGCCGGCGGCCTTGATCTTCAGCGAGAAGGCGAGCATTTCCCGCGACTCGATGGGGAACTGCGCGAGGTAGTAGATCGACTCGCCCTCCCGGACCTGGCGGAAGGTCAGCGCGGTGCGCTTGCCGAGCAGGTCCTTCACCTCGCCACGCACCTCGCCGGCGGCGGGCTTGCCGGCCTCCACCAGGGCGACGTTGAGCACGCCCTGCTGCTTGCTGCGCACCAGGCCGGCCGCGGCGGCCACGTCCGGCTGCAGGAAGCTGGAGTTGAACGCACTGTAATGCACGTCCAGTGCGCCGAAGCTTTGCTTGCGTTCGGCCAGCGCCGGCACGGCGAGGCAGAGGGCTACGAGGAACAGGGTCAGGCGGCGCATGGTCGGGGCTCCAGGGTGATGATCGGGATTCAGACGGCGATCAGCGCGTCGGCCACGCTCGGGCCGCAGACCCGGTAGATGCCGATCTCGCCGAGCAGGTTCGGCCACAACCGGCTGCCGAGGCTGTGGCGGTGCTCGCGGTCGACCGCCAGGCGGTCCTGAACGCGCACCTGCAACTTGTGGCAGAGCGCCTCGAAGTCCTCGAAGGTGCAGAAGTGGATGTTCGGCGTGTTGTACCAGGTGTACGGCAGGAAATCCGACACCGGCATGCGGCCCTTGCTCGCCAGGTACCAGCGGCAGCGCCAGTGGCCGAAGTTGGGGAAGGTGATGATGCAGGTCTTGCCGACCCGCAGCATTTCTTCCAGCACCTTGTCCGGGTAGTGCATGGCCTGCAGCGACTGGGTCATCACCACCACGTCGAAGCTGTTGCTGGCGAAGTTGCCGAGGCCCTTGTCGAGGTCCTGCTCGATGACGTTGACGCCCTTGCGCACGCATTCGGCGATGTTGCCGGGGTCGATTTCCAGCCCGTAGCCGCTCACCGACTTGTTGTCGCGCAGCCAGGCGAGCAGTTCGCCGTTGCCGCAGCCGAGGTCGAGCACGCGGCTGCCGGCGGGAATCCAGTCCTGGATGATGTCGAGGTCGGCGCGCATGGTTACACCAGAATCCGGTTCATGTAGCCGTCGAACGCCTGCAGGTAGCGCGGGATCGGCATGAGGAAGGCGTCGTGGCCCTGCGGGGCGTCGATTTCCAGGTAGCTGACGTTCTTCTTCGCGGCGATCAGCGCCTCGACGATTTCTCGCGAGCGGGCCGGCGAGAAGCGCCAGTCGGTGGTGAAGGACATCACGCAGAAGTCCGCCTCGACCTTCGCCAGGGTCCGCGCCAGGTCGCCGCCGTGGGCCGCCGCCGGGTCGAAGTAGTCCAGCGCCTTGGTCATCAGCAGGTAGGTGTTGGCGTCGAAGCGCCCGGAGAATTCCTCGCCCTGGTAGCGCAGGTAGCTTTCCACCTGGAACTCGACGCTGTGGAAGTCGTAGTTGAGCTTGTCGGTCTTCAGCTCGCGGCCGAATTTCTCGCCCATCGCGTCATCCGACAGGTAGGTGATGTGGCCGACCATGCGCGCCAGCATCAGCCCGCGCTTGGGGATCACGCCCTGTTCCTGGAAATGCCCGCCGTGGAACTGCGGGTCGGAGAGGATCGCCTGGCGCGAGACTTCGTTGAAGGCGATGTTCTGCGCCGACAGCTTCGGCGCCGAGGCGATCGCCAGGCAGTGGCGGATGCGCTGCGGGTAGCTGATCGCCCATTGCATCGCCTGCATGCCGCCGAGGCTGCCACCCACCACCGCCGCCCACTGGGCGATGCCCAATGCATCGGCGAGGCGCGCCTGGCTGTTCACCCAGTCCTCCACCGTCACCACCGGGAAGTCGGCGCCGTAGGGGCGGCCGCTTGCCGGGTTGATGCTGCCGGGGCCGGTCGAGCCGTTGCAGCCGCCGAGGTTGTTCAGCGAGACGACGAAGAACTTGCGCGTGTCGATGGCCTTGCCCGGGCCGATGCAGCTGTCCCACCAGCCGGGCTTGCGCTCGCTGTCGCTGTGGTAGCCGGCGGCATGGTGATGGCCGGACAGGGCATGGCAGATCAGTACAGCGTTGCTGCGCGCCGCGTTCAGTTCGCCGTAGGTTTCGTAGACCAACTGATAGCCGTTCAGATCGCGTCCGCAGGCCAGCGCCAGCGGCTCGCTGAACGTCATCACCTGCGGGCTGACCAGACCGACCGAATCATCGGGGAAGACAGAGGACATCGACCCTGCTCTCGCGGAAATAAGGCGGCAAAGTCTAAAGGGAAGCGCCGGGCAATTCACCCTGTATCGGCGCAGCGGGAAATCGCGCGGCGGGCGCCGCCGAGCGTTGCGGTCAGAGGCGCATCGCTCCCGGCAGGCTGACCACCTTGGCCTGGCGCTGGATCGGCGACGGGCGGCGGAGGACGCGCAGCATCTCGTTGGCCTGGGCCAGCTGTTTTTCCAGGTCGGCGAGATAGCGCTCGAGCACCTGACCGCGCTGGCGCACCTGCCGGGTGCGCTGGGCCAGCTCGCGCAGTTGCAGCATGTGGCCCTCGAGCGCCTGCTTGTGCTCCAGGGCGTGCTGCAGCAACGGCGTCAGCGCATCGCTCGCCCACTGCTCGGCGGCCTGGCGCAGGCGCCGGTGCAGGCCGATGACTTCCTGGGCGAGGGTGGCGAAGAAGCGCCGGGTCAGCGCGCGCTGCTCGGTGAACAGGGTTTTCGGGTGCAGGCGGAACTGGTCGGCCTTGACCCGCAACTGGTGCAGTTCGCGCAGGTAGCGGCTGGCGTCGAAGCGCGGTGCGTCGATGCCGTGCAACGGGTTCTCCTCGTTGTGCCGGCGGTAGAGGGCGCCGACCATCTTGTTGGCCATCTCGGCCTCCTGCTGCAGGTGGTGCAGGTCGGTGTCCACCGCATCGAAGAAGCCGAGGATCGCCTGGCCGATGCCCAGCGTGGTCCAGCTGCCGGTGAGGTTGCGGCGAACGTCCTGCAGGTGCTGCTCCAGGCGCTCCGGGCGCGACGCCGCGCGTAGCAGGTTGCCCTGGCGCTTGAGCAGGCGCTGGTTGGTCTTCAGGGTCAGCAGGCGCTTGTGGTGGCGAGCGTGCTCCTGGCGGGTGCGCGCGGTCAGCTCGAACAGCAGCTGGCCGTCGTCCTGCTGACGGCTGCCGAGCAGCGCCTGCTGTTCGCGGGCTTTTTCCAGGCGCAGCTGCAGCACGTGCTGGCTGTTGTTGAGCAGGCCGAGCACCTGGTTCACCACCTGGTCTTCGAGCAGCCGTTCCTTCTGCGCGACGATGCGCTCGCAGAGCAGCTCCTCGAGTTCGCCCAGCCGGCTGCGCTTGAGCAGCGCGCGGTCGCCGCGGACCTTGGCCAGCAGCGCCTGCTTGGCCGACAGCGGCAGGATGTCCTGAATGTCGATGCCGAGCTGGCCGGCGCTGGTAGCCTGGATCTGGCGGATGCTGGCTTCGACGAAGGCTTCGCCGGCGAGGTCGTCCCACAGCGTGTCGATCTTGTTCAGCACGGCGAACAGGCTGGCCGGGGTGTCGTCGTCGATCTGGCGGATGTGCTGTTCCCAGATGTCCAGGTCGCTGGCGCTGACACCGCTGTCGGCGGCGAGCAGGAAGATGATCGCCTGGGCGCCGGGCAGCATCGACAGGGTCAGCTCCGGTTCGCTGCCCAGGGCGTTGAGGCCGGGCGTGTCGAGGATGCGCAGGCCCTGGCGCAGCAGCGGGTGATCGATGTGCACCAGGGCGTGCCGCCAGGCCGGCACCAGCACTTCACCGGGCCGGCCGCTGGCTTCCAGGGCGTCGGGGTGGAAACCCAGGGCAATCGCCTGTTCCACCGGCACCGGCTTGGCCTGCGCCAGCTGGGCGAAGGCCTGGGCCATGTTGTCCGGATCGCTGGCATCCAGCGGAATGTTCACCCAGTGCCGCGGAAGCCGCTTGAACTGCGCCACGCGGGTGGCGGAGATGCGCGTCTCGATCGGCAACAGGCGGATGTAGGGACGCTCGGAGCGCGGGTCGAAGAACAGCTCGGTCGGGCACATGGTGGTGCGACCGGCGCGGGAAGGCAGCATGCGCTGGCCGTATTGGGAGAAGAACAGGGCGTTGATCAGCTCGCTCTTGCCGCGCGAGAACTCGCCGACGAAGGCCAGGGTGATGTGGTCGGTGCGCAGCAGGCGAAGCGCCCGATCGAGCCGGGCTTCCACCGCGTCGGAGCCGAGCCGGTTGCTCGCCAGCCAGCTGCGGTAGCGGATGATTTCGCGGATCAGCTCGCGCTTCCATCCGACGTAGGCGTCCACCTGCTGACTGAGGCGTTCCATGCTCATTCGATTGATCCTGATGGCAGCGTGCGAGAGGCACGACACGGCGAGCCCGCATTATGGAAAAGCCGATGCAGGGGTTCAACGCGGCACCGGCAGCGCCCGGCCGTAAGGTCGCTCAGGCGGGGCGAGCGGTCAAACCGGGAAGTGCGGGCAGTTGTCGCGGGTGACGGATGCGCACGCGCTTCTGGCGGTTCAGTTCGCCGCTTTCCAGGCTGACCTGGCTTTTCGACACGCCGAACGCCTCGGCGAGGAAGGCCAGCAGATGGGCATTGGCCTTGCCTTCCACCGGCGGGGCGGTGAGGCGGATCTTCAACCGGTCGCCGTGCAGCCCGGCGAACTCGTCGCGGCTGGCCTTGGGCTGCAGGTGACAGGCGAGGAGCAGGTCCTCGCCGTCCCAGCGGAAGTACGCGCCGCTCACATGAACGGGCTGAGGATTTTCGGCATTCCCGTCATCGCCGCGAGGTTGTTGATCACCAGCATGTCGATCAGGTTGAGCGCGATGAAGGCGAAGATCGGCGACAGGTCGAGCCCGCCGAGGTTGGGCAGGATGCGGCGGATCGGCGAGAGCAGCGGCTCGCAGATCTGGTTGACCAGTTCGGCGGCCGGGTTGTGCGTGCCGGGCGCGACCCAGGACAGGATCACGCTGATGATCAGGGCGAAGAAGAACACCTTCATGAACAGCGAGGTGACGCCGATGATCGCCCAGATCAGAACCTGCAGGAGGAAGCCGCCGACGCCGTAGCCCATCAGGATCAGGGTGATCACCATCAGCAGCATCTGCACCAGGATCGCCAGCACCAGCGAGGCCAGGTCGACCCCGCCGAAGCCGGGAATCACCTTGCGCAGCGGGCGCAGCAGCGGCTGGGTGGCACGCACGATGAACTGGCTCATCGGGTTGTAGAAATCGGCGCGGACCATTTGCAGGATGAAGCGCAGCAGGACGATCAGCAGATAGAGGCTGCCAAGCGTCTGAATCACGTAGATGGCGGCGGTGTTGAGACCGGTCATCGATAGCTCCTTATTGACCCAGTTGTTCGGCGAGTTCGGCGGAGCGCTGCGCGGCGGCGTCGAGCGCCTGCTGCACCAGCGCGTCGAATCCGCCCGCCTGGAACGCGGTGATGGCCGCTTCGGTGGTGCCTTTCGGCGAGGTGACGCGACGGCGCAGTTCGGCGGCCGGCACATCGCTTTCACTGGCCATGCGCGCGGCGCCCAGGGCCGTCTGCAGGGTCAGCCGGGCGGCGGTTTCGCGCGGCAGGCCGAGCTGTTCGCCGGCGGCGGTCATCGCCTCGATGAGCAGGAAGAAATACGCCGGGCCGCTGCCGGAGACGGCGGTGACCGCGTCGATCAGGCGTTCCTCGTCGAGCCATTCCACCAGGCCCACTGCGGACAGCAGTTGCTCCGCCTGGCCGCGCTGCTCGGCGCTGACCCGCGGGTTGGCGTACAGGCCGCTGGCGCCCTGGCGCAGCAGCGCCGGCGTGTTCGGCATGCAGCGCACCAGCGGGCGCTCGCCCAGCCAGCTTTCGATGCTCGCCGCGGTGATTCCGGCGGCGATCGAGACGATCAGCTGGCCCTCGCGCAGGTTCGGCGCCAGCGCCAGGCAGACGCTCTTCATCACCTGCGGCTTGATCGCCAGGACGATCACGTCGGCGCCCTCGATGGCCTCGGCGTTGCTCTCGAACAGCGCGATGCCGTGCTCGGCCGCGACGCGCGCGCGGGCATCCGCGCCGGGGTCGCTGGCGCGGATGCGCTCGGCCGGAACGCCCTGGGCGCGCAGGCCGCCGATCAGGCTGGTGGCCATGTTGCCGGCGCCGATGAAGGCGATGCGGGGACTGCTCATGCGGGGTTTCCTTTGTCGGAGGGGGTGGAGGCCTGCGGATAATCGCGCGCGCCGAACAGCGCGGTGCCGATACGAACCCAGGTCGCGCCCTCGGCGATGGCGGCCTCGAGGTCGTGGCTCATGCCCATGGACAGCGTGTCCAGCGGCAGCTCGAGTTCTTCGCCCAGCGTGCGCAAGCGCGCGAAGGCGGCGCGCTGCACGGCCGTATCGTCGCTCGGTTCGGGAATCGCCATCAGCCCGCGCAGGCGCAGGTTGGGCAGCGCAGCCACGGCCGCAGCCAGCGCCGGCAGTTCGGCGGCGGCGCAGCCGGACTTGCTGTCCTCGCCACTGACGTTCACCTGCAGGCAGATGTTCAGCGGCGGCAACCCGGCGGGGCGCTGCGCGGAAAGACGTTCGGCGATCTTCAGCCGGTCGACCGAGTGCACCCAGGCGAAATGCTCGGCGATGGGCTTGGTCTTGTTCGACTGGATCGGCCCGATGAAGTGCCAGGTGAGCGGCAGGTCGGCCAGTTCGCGCTGCTTGTCGAGGGCTTCCTGCAGGTAGTTCTCGCCGAAATCGCGCTGCCCCGCGGCATAGGCTTCGCGTAGCGCGGCGGCGGGTTTGGTCTTGCTCACGGCGAGCAGCGAAATACCCTGGGAATCCCGCTGTACGGCCTCTGCCGCCCGACGGATGCGCGCGCCGACCTTTGCAATATTCTCTGCTATCGTGGACATTACTTGCGCTCTGCGACCCGCTTTAGAGGTCCGGCATTCTATCAGGCTGTCGGAAAGCGTAGCGAGCGAAGGTCGGGCTTCCCGCCCCGCCCGCCGCGCCTTCCTGTCGATGCCATCTGCTCGTTCGTGATTGGGGACTTCCATGGATATTACCGAGCTGCTTGCCTTCAGCGCCAAGCAAGGCGCCTCGGACCTGCACCTGTCGGCCGGTCTGCCACCGATGATCCGCGTAGACGGCGATGTGCGCCGGATCAACCTGCCGGCGATGGAGCACAAGCAGGTGCATGCGCTCATCTACGACATCATGAACGACAAGCAGCGCAAGGATTACGAGGAATTCCTCGAGACCGACTTCTCCTTCGAGGTGCCCGGCGTCGCGCGTTTCCGGGTCAACGCCTTCAACCACAACCGCGGCGCCGGCGCGGTGTTCCGGACCATTCCCTCCAAGGTCCTGACCATGGAAGACCTGGGCATGGGCGACACCTTCAAGAAGATGGCCGACGTGCCGCGTGGCCTGGTGCTGGTCACCGGTCCGACCGGTTCGGGCAAGTCGACCACCCTGGCGGCGATGCTCGACTACCTGAACAACACCAAGTACCACCACATCCTCACCGTCGAAGACCCGATCGAATTCGTTCACGAATCGAAGAAGTGCCTGGTCAACCAGCGCGAGGTGCACCGCGACACCCTCGGCTTCAACGAGGCGCTGCGCTCGGCCCTGCGCGAAGACCCGGACATCATCCTGGTCGGCGAGATGCGCGACCTGGAAACCATCCGCCTGGCGCTGACCGCGGCGGAAACCGGCCACCTGGTGTTCGGCACGCTGCACACCACCTCGGCGGCGAAGACCATCGACCGGATCGTCGACGTGTTCCCGGCCGAGGAGAAATCCATGGTTCGCTCGATGCTTTCCGAGTCGCTGCAGGCGGTGATCTCGCAGACGTTGCTGAAGAAGATCGGTGGCGGTCGCGTCGCGGCGCACGAAATCATGATCGGTACCCCGGCGATCCGTAACCTGATCCGCGAGGACAAGGTCGCGCAGATGTATTCGGCGATCCAGACCGGCGGCTCGCTGGGCATGCAGACCCTCGACTCGTGCCTCAAGGGGCTGGTCGCCAAGGGCCTGGTTTCCCGCGAGAACGCCCGCGAGAAGGCCAAGACCCCGGAAAACTTCTGAGGCCGCGGGCTGACATCCCGCCCTTTCCACCGATCCAGCCAGAACGGAGCTGCACGTGAGCGAGCCCATGGAATTCGAAAAACTGTTGCGCCTGATGGTGGAGAAGGGCGCATCCGACCTGTTCATCACCGCCGGTGTCGCGCCGTCGATGAAGGTCAACGGGCGCATCCTGCCTGTGACCAAGACGCCCATGTCGCCGGAGCAGACCCGCGAGACCGTGCTCGGCGTGATGAACGAGCAGCAGCGCCGCGATTTCGCCGCCCAGCACGAGTGCAACTTCGCCATCAGCGCCCGCGGTGTCGGGCGTTTCCGCGTCAGCGCCTTCTACCAGCGCAACCTGGTCGGCATGGTGCTGCGGCGGATCGAGACCAACATCCCGACCATGGAAGACCTGCGCCTGCCGGAAATCCTCAAGAAACTGGCGATGACCAAGCGCGGCCTGGTGATCTTCGTCGGCGCCACCGGCACCGGCAAATCCACCTCGCTGGCCTCGATGATCGGTTACCGGAACAAGAACTCCAGCGGCCACATCATTTCCATCGAGGACCCGATCGAGTTCATCCACCAGCACCAGAACTGCATCGTGACCCAGCGCGAAGTGGGCATCGACACCGAATCCTTCGAGGTGGCGCTGAAGAACACCCTGCGCCAGGCACCGGACGTGATCATGATCGGCGAGGTGCGCACCCGCGAAACCATGGACTACGCCGTGGCCTTCGCCGAAACCGGCCATCTGTGCCTGGCCACGCTGCACGCCAACAACGCCAACCAGGCGCTGGACCGGATCATCCACTTCTTCCCGGCCGACCGGCAGCAGCAGGTGTGGATGGATCTCTCGCTGAACCTGCGCGCTATCGTCGCCCAGCAACTGGTGCCCACGCCGGACGGCAAGGGCCGCCGTGCGGTGATCGAAGTGCTGCTGAACACCCCGCTGGCCGCCGACCTGATCCGCAAGGGCGAAGTGCACGAGCTGAAGTCGCTGATGAAGCGCTCCACCGAGCAGGGCATGCAGACCTTCGACCAGGCGCTGTTCAACCTCTACAACCAGGGCGAGATCACCTACGAGGATGCCCTGGCCTACGCCGACTCGGCCAACGACCTGCGCCTGATGATCAAGCTTGGCTCGGAAACCGACGGCGATCACCTCACCAGCGTGTCCCAGGGGCTGTCGTTGGAAGTCAGCGACGACGATCCGGGCCGGCGCTTCCGCTGAGGTTCACGCTTCGTAGGGTAGGCTTCAGCCCACCCCAGGTGGCGTCGGGCACGGCGCCACCCTAGGTCGGCATGACTTCCTGCAGCTCGCTCGCCTGCCTGAGCGCCTCCGCCAGTTCGGCGAAGCGCCGCTCGGCGGCATCTGCCGCGCGCAGCACCGCGGCGGGATGAGGCGCCACCACTACCCAACGACCCTGATGAGCGAACGCCCGGCCGGCGAAATCGGCCAGGCGTACGCGTTGCGGGTCGTGGATTTCCAGCAGCGACGCCAGCGCGGTGCGGCCCAGGGCAACGATCACCTGCGGCTGCACCTCCTCCAGCTCCTTGCCCAGCCAGCCGCGGCAGGCTTTGATCTCGGCCGGTTTCGGCGTGGCGTGCAGGCGCGTGGCCGCGCGCCCGGCGATCCCGCCGCGCGGTTGCCACTTGAAGTGCTTCACGGCGTTGGTCAGGTAGACGTCCTCCCGGCGCAATCCGGCTTCGGCGAGGGCGCGTGCCAGCACCTCGCCGGCGGGGCCGATAAAGGGTTTGCCTGCCAGGTCTTCCTGGTCGCCGGGCTGCTCGCCGAGCAGCATGATCCGCGCCCGCGGCGGACCCTCGCCCGGCACCGCGCGGGTCGCGTCGCGCCAGATGTCGCAGTTGCGGCAGTTTTCCAGCGAACTGGGCAACGGTCGCTGCGGCTGCGCCTTCTCGCGGGCGATCAGCACCTGCCGGCCGTCCTGCTCGCCGACCGCTGCGGTCTGCGCCAGGCGTTGCTGCCCGGCACGTGCCTGGCTCATCAGTTCGGCGATCAGCGGGCCTTCCGGGAGGTGTTTCCAGAAGCGTGCCGGCATGTGCCCGCGCATCACCTTTTCGTTCAGCCGAGCCGGGTTGAAGGTGCTGGCGTAGTAGGCCTGCCAGAGCCGTTCGCCGTCGTCGCGGATACCTTCGGCGAAGGCGCGCAGTTCGGCCGGGCAACCTTCCTGGTAGTGCAGGCGCGTGCCGTCGAAATGCGCAGCGCCGTCCGGCGTGGCGATCAGCCAGGTGCTGCGGCCCATGCGTTCGGCGAAGTGTTCGGCGCCAAGGTCGAGGACGTCGTGGGCCGGCTCGTGCCAGGCGACGAACTGCGGGGCGCCGAGGGCGGCGTCGCGCTGGCGGAAGCGCAGGAACGCGTGCATGTGATGGGCTTCGCGGCGCACCGCCTTGACCCGCCGTTGCAGCACGGCGCCGTCGATGTCGCCGGCAAGCATGGCGCTGCGGTCGCCGCCGGTGACGCGCCAGAGCACGCGGTAGAGCAGCGCCCAGCGGTCGTCGGCGCGAAAGCGCGCGGCGCTTTCCAGCAGTTCCGGCAATTCCCGCGGGACCTTTAGTGCGGCGCGCGTGTCGGCGTAGCGCGCCGGTTCCTCGCCGACCGCGGCGAACAGGTCGTCGCCGGCGCTATCCACCTGCCAGGTCAGCGTGTGTGGGGCGACGCCATCCTCGAGCAGCGTCCGGCACTCCTTGCGCCAGTCGGCGAAGCGGCCGGAGAAGCGCACCAGACGCATCACCACAGGGCCATCTGCGCGGGTGTGTCGCTCAGCGCGCGGCGCAGCGCGGCGGACTCGGAGCCGTCGCTGCGCGGCCGATAGTCCTGCACCACGATGAACGGCTTGAGCTTGTCCATCGAGCAGCGCATGCGCACCAGATCGTCGTAGCGGATGCGCCGCTCGCGCCGCAGCAGGGCCAGGCGCCTGGCGTTGCGCACGCCGATGCCGGGCACGCGAGCGATCAGCATCGGCTCGGCGCGGTTGAGGTCCACTGGAAACTGCGCACGGTGATTCAGCGCCCAGGCCAGCTTGGGGTCGATGTCCAGCGCCAGGTTGCCGGGGCCGGCGAGGAGTTCCTCAGTATTGAAACCGTAGCCGCGCAGCAGGAAGTCGGCTTGGTACAGGCGGTGTTCGCGCAGCAGCGGCGGTGCCTGCAGCGGCACCGTGGTGGGGCTCTGCGGGATCGGGCTGAAGGCCGAGTAGTAGACGCGCTTGAGCCCGTAGGCACCGTACAGCCGTTGCGCGGTATCGAGGATGGTGCGGTCGTCGGTGGCGTCGGCACCGACGATCATCTGCGTGCTCTGCCCGGCGGGGGCGAAGCGCGGCGCGCGGGCCTCGCTGCCGGCTTCCTCGACGCCGAGGCGGATCGCGCCCATCGCCTGGCGGATGGTGCGGCCGTTCTTCTCCGGCGCCAGGTGTACCAGGCTGTCCTCGGTGGGCAGCTCGATGTTCACGCTCAGGCGATCGGCGTAGCGCCCGGCCTGGGCGATCAGCAGCGGGTCGGCGTCGGGAATCGTCTTCAGGTGGATGTAGCCGCGAAAACCGTGGTCTTCGCGCAGGCTCTGGGCTACGCGGGTCAGCTGCTCCATGGTGTAGTCCGAGGAGCGGATGATGCCGGAGCTGAGGAACAGGCCGCTGATGACGTTGCGGCGGTAGAAATCCAGGGTCAGGCGAACCACTTCCTCGGGCGTGAAGCGTGCCCGAGGCACGTTGCTGGAGCGCCGGTTGACGCAGTACTGGCAGTCGTAGAGACAGAAGTTCGTCAGCAGGATTTTCAGCAGCGCGACGCAGCGGCCATCCGGTGTGAAACTGTGGCAGATGCCCGCGCCATCGGTGGCGCCCAGGCCGTCCTTGCCGCGGGAGCTGCGTTTTGGTGCTCCGCTGCTGGCGCAGGAAACGTCATACTTGGCAGCATCGGCCAGCACGATGAGCTTGTCGGTGATGTCCATGATTTGCACCAAATACTGTATTTAAATACAGTATTCGTACAATTTTCCGCGCCTGCAAGCGAAGGGCGGCCCCGGTCGTCGGCGCACCGAAATCGCTTCACTCCAGAGGAATAGCCATGCAACGACAGGACACGCACAGCAAGCTGATCGGTTATCTGCTGTGGATCTTCGGCTTCACCGGCGCGCACCGCTTCTACTACGGCAAGCCGGTCACCGGGACGATCTGGTTCTTCACCTTCGGCCTGTTCTTCGTTGGCTGGATCATCGACTTCTTCCTGATTCCGGCGATGGATCGCGAGGCCGACCTGCGCTTCAACGCCGGCCCGACCGATTACAACGTCGCCTGGCTGCTGCTGACCTTCCTCGGCCTGTTCGGCGTGCACCGCATGTACCAGGGCAAGTGGCTCACCGGCATTCTCTACCTGTGCACCGGCGGGCTGTTCCTGGTAGGCGTGCTCTACGACTTCTGGACGCTCAACGATCAGGTGTCGATGCGCAACGCCCGCCTGCGCTAGGCGCGCGGTCGAGACGAAAAAAAAAGCCCGCCGATCGGCGGGCTTTTCTTTTCCGGGCTTCAGGCCTGGTAGCAGACGTGGCCGTCGACCAGCGTGTAGCGCACCGCGCCGGGCAGCGCGTGGCCGAGGAACGGGCAATTCGCGCCCCTGGAGCGCCAGGCCTCGCCGGCCAGGGTGCTGGCCGCGGGGTCGAACAGCACCAGGTCGGCGGCGGCGCCGACGCGCAGGCTGCCGGCGGGCAGGCGCAAGGCGGCGGCGGGACCGTTGCTGAGGCGGGCGATCAGGGTGGGCAGGTCGAGCAGGCTGTCCTGCACCAGGGTTAGCGCCAGCGGCAGCAGCAGCTCGACGCTGCTGATGCCCGGTTCGGTGGCGCCGAACGGGGCCAGTTTGGCGTCCGCCTCGTGCGGCTGGTGATGGCTGGAAATCGCCGAGATCACGCCGCTTTTGAGCGCCTCGCGCAGCCCCGCGCGGTCGGCGGCGGTACGCAGCGGCGGTTGCACGTGGTAGAGGCTGGAGAACTCGGCGAGGGCCTCGTCGGTGAGGATCAACTGGTACAGCGCCACGTCCGCCGTCACCGGCAGACCGCGGGCCTGGGCCTCGCCGATCATCTGCGCGCCGCGGGCGCTGGTCAGCTGGCTGAAGTGGGCGCGCACGCCGCTCTGTTCCACCAGCAGCAGGTTGCGCGCCAGGGCCACGGTTTCCGCGCTCTCCGGGATTCCCGGCAAGCCGAGGAAGCTGGCTGTCGGGCCTTCGTGGGCGAGGCCGCCCTCGGCCAGGTCGGCGTCCTGGGAATGCAGGACCACGGTCAGGTCGAAGGTCGCCGCGTACTCCAGCGCACGGCGCAGGTTGCGGTTGCTCGGGAAGTTGGTCAGGCCGTTGCCGAAGGCCACGCAGCCGGCGTCGCGCAGGGCGACCAGCTCGGCGAGCTGCTCGCCGGCGAGGTTCTTGGTCAGCGCGCCGATCGGGAAGACCTTGCAGTGGCCGGCCTCGCGGGCGCGGTCGAGGATCAGTTCGGCGACGGCCGGGGTGTCCAGCACCGGGCGGGTCAGCGGCGGGCAGCACAGGCTGGTGACGCCGCCGGCGGCCGCGGCCAGGGTTTCGCTGGCGATGCTGCCCTTGCGGCTGTAGCCGGGCTCGCGCAGGGCGACGGAAAGATCGACCAGGCCCGGTGCGGCGACCAGCCCGTGGGCGTCGATCCGGTGTTCGGCGTCGAAGCCGGCCGGCGCGGCGCCGATGGCCTTGATCCGGCCGTCCTCCAGGTACAGGTCGGCCACGCCGTCGTGGCCGCTGGCCGGGTCGATCAGGCGGGCGCCGAGGATGTGGGTACGCATCAGAGCTGCTCCTCGGTCTGCTGGTTGATCTGGCGCTGCGCGGTCTGTCCGCTCATGGCCATGGACAGCACCGCCATGCGCACGGCGATGCCGTAGGTCACCTGGTTGAGGATGACCGAGTGGGCGCCGTCGGCCACCGCCGACTCGATCTCGACGCCGCGGTTGATCGGCCCCGGGTGCATGACGATGGCATCCGGGCGGGCCAGCGTGAGGCGCTGCTCGGTGAGGCCGTAGAGGCGGTAGAACTCGCCCTCGCTGGGCAGCAGGCCGCCCTGCATGCGCTCGCGCTGCAGGCGCAGCATGATCACCACGTCGACATCCTTGAGCCCGGCGGCGAGGTCGGTGAAGACGCGCACGCCGTACTGCTCGATACCCACCGGCAGCAGCGTCTTCGGCCCAATCACGCGGATGTCCGGGCAGCCGAGGGTCTTCAGCGCGAGCATGTTGGAGCGCGCCACCCGCGAGTGCAGGACATCGCCGACGATGGCCACCGAGAGGTTCTCGAAGCCGCCCTTGTGGCGGCGGATGGTGAGCATGTCGAGCATGCCCTGGGTCGGGTGCGCGTGGCGGCCGTCGCCGCCGTTGATGATCGCCAGGTCCGGGCAGACGTGCTCGGCGATGAAGTGCGCAGCGCCGGAGTCGGCATGGCGCACGACGAAGATGTCGGCAGCCATCGCCTCCAGGTTGCGCAGGGTGTCGAACAGCGTCTCGCCCTTGCTGGTCGAGCTGGTCGAGACGTTCAGGCTGATCACGTCGGCGGACAGCCGCTGCGCCGCCAGCTCGAAGGTGGTGCGCGTGCGCGTGGAGTTCTCGAAGAACACGTTGCACACGGTCTTGCCGCGCAGCAGCGGGACCTTCTTCACCGCGCGCGCGCCGACCTCGAGGAAGGAGTCGGCGGTGTCGAGGATTTCCGTGAGCAGCTCGCGCGGCAAACCGTCGAGCGAAAGGAAGTGACGCAACTGGCCCTGATCATTGAGCTGCAGTGAGCGCTTGGCGGCGATAGACATGGAGGTGGCCTTGTCAGGAGGCGGAGAGGGTCTTGGACTCGAGCGCGAGCGGCGCGGGGCCGATCAATTTTACCCGCTGGTCGGGGGCCAGCGACAGGGTGGCGCCAAGCACGTCGGCACGGATCGGCAGCTCGCCGGCCTCCAGGTCGAGCAGGCAGACCAGCGTCACGCTGGCCGGTCGGCCGTAGTCGAACAACTCGTTGAGCGCGGCGCGGATGGTCCGCCCGCTCATCAGCACGTCGTCGACCAGCACCAGGTGCTGGCCCTCGACCTCGAACGGTAGGGCAGACGGACGCACCTGCGGGTGCAGGCCGTTCTGGCTGAAGTCGTCGCGGTAGAAGGACACGTCCAGCGTGCCCAGTGGCGCGTCGCTGCCGAGCTCGGCGAGCAGCGCCTGGGCGACCCACACGCCGCCGCTGTGGATGCCGATGAAGCGGGGCTCGGTGATGCCGCGATCGGCCAGGTGGCGCTGCAGGTCGCGGGCCATCTGCGGTAGCAGGTCGGCGGGGTTGGGCAGGTTCATGGCTGTCTCCGTACAGAATTCTTGGTTGCGACGATCGGCCACCGTGGCGCGTCGTCCTAGCCGGCGTTTTGCTCCAGCCAGCCTTCCAGCAACAGCGCGGCGGCGAGGGCATCCACCGGGTTGTCGCGATAGCCGCCCCGTTGGCCCTGGGCCAGGCGCTGGCCCTTGGCCTCGAAGGTGGTCAGGCGCTCGTCGTGGGTGTGCACCGGCAGGTTGAAGCGGCCGTTCAGGCGCCTGGCGAACTTCTCCGCGCGGGCGCTCATCTCGCTCGGCGTTCCATCCATGTTCAGCGGCAGGCCGACGACGATGGCGTCCGGCTGCCACTCCTTGATCAGCGCTTCGACTTTCTGCCAGTCCGGCACGCCGTTCTGCGCCTTGAGCACGCAGAGCTCGCGCGCCTGGCCGGTGATCGCCTGGCCGACGGCGACGCCGATCTGCTTGGTGCCGTAATCGAAGCCGAGCAGCAGGCGCGGTGCGCTCATGCGTGGCCGGCCTGGGAAGTGAGCAACGCGAGGTTGATGCCCAGGTGCGCGGCGGCGGCGTCCAGGCGACGTTCGGCCGGCGTCTGGAAGAGGATGTCGAGGTCCACCGGGCAGCTGAGCCAGGCATTGTCGACCAGTTCGGCCTCCAGTTGCCCGGCCTCCCAGCCGGCATAGCCGAGGGCGATCAGGCTCTTCGCCGGGCCGTTGCCTTCGGCAATGGCGAAGAGCACGTCCTGCGACGTGGACAGCGACAGGTCACCGAGCGCCACGGTGGCCTGGTAGACCTCGCCCGCCGGATGCAGGACGAAGCCGCGATCGGTCTGCACCGGGCCGCCGGTGAAGATCGCGATGTCCGCGCAGCGCGGCGCCGGCTCGCTGTCCGGGCGCAGCTGTTCGAGCACGTCGGCGAGGCTGAGGCCGTTCGGGCGGTTGATGATCAGGCCCATGGCGCCCTGATCGTTGTGCTCGACCAAGTAGATGACCGTCTGCGCGAAATTCGGGTCGGCCATGTGCGGCATGGCGATCAGGAGATGGTGCTTGAGGTAGCTGGGTGCGTCGATTTTCATGTCGCCTAGTTTCAGGTTTCGTTCCTCGGGCCACAAGGGGCGAACGCGGTCGGCATGTGTACGAGGCGCGGGCGGCGCTAGCGGCTGGACAGCTTGTCGCCGCGCTCGAAGCGCCAGGTGCGGATGATTTCCAGGCGATCGATGTCGGCCAGGTCACCGCTGAACGGCGCGAAGGGCGCCGCCAGCCGGACGATGCGCAGGGCGGCCTGGTCGAGCACCGGCTGGCCGGAGGACTCCAGCACCTGCACTTCGTAGAGCGTGCCGTCACGGTTGATCGACACCAGCAGGCGCAGGCTGCCGTAGATGCGCTGGCGGCGGGCATCGTCCGGGTAGTTGAGGTTGCCGACCCGCTCGATCTTCTTGCGCCAGTCGTCCTTGTACCAGGCCCCTTTGTCGCGCATGGTCGAGGCGGCGTTGAGGCGATGGATCTTCGGCCGCTTGGCGTAGAGCTCGCGCTGGGTGGACAGCTCGGCCTCGAGGCTGGCGATCTCGCTGCTCAGCTGCGCGCTGTCGAACGCCGGCGCCTTCTGCGGCACCGGGTCGGGCTCCGGCTGGCGCTGTTCGCGCTTGGCCGGGGTCTTCTCGGCCTTCGGCTTGGTGGTCGCGACTGCCGCCTTGGGCGCCTCGGCGGGCGCCGGTGCGGCCTTCGGTGCGCTGGGCGGCGCGACCTTGTTGATCTGGGTGTCCTGGAACGGCGCCTGTTCGGTGGTCTTCGGGGTCGCCTTGTGGTCCAGCGAGCCGCTGCCCTGCTGGTTGTCCTGGGCGAGGAAGTCGGCCTCCTTGGGCTTGGTCTCGCTCTTGAAGGTCGACAGGGTGATTTCCAGCGTCTTGCTGATCTGCTCGGGTTCGGCGAGGGTGAAACCGACGCCGAGGATCAGCGCGATGTGCAGCACGGCGGCGACGAACAGCGTGAAGCCCAGCCGGTCCGCCGGGCGAACAGCGGTGCGTTGGAGGGCGGGCGGTAGGCTGGCTGCGTTCATCGGGGCGTCGGCGGATCGCGGTAGCCGCGCAGTCTGAACAGGCGTCGCGGAAATGTCCACGCGGCCGGCGCCGCGGTCCCTTCCGCGACCCTTGCCGCGCCGTGTGGAGGGCACGAGCGGTTGCCGCCTCAGCCGCGGCCGAGCTTGTCGGCGATCGACTGCATCAGGCGCTCGCCGATGCGGGTGTCGTAGGCCTTGTCGATTTCGCGGATGCAGGTCGGGCTGGTGACGTTGATCTCGGTGAGGAAATCGCCGATCACGTCAAGGCCGACGAACAGCAGGCCGCGCTCGCGCAGGAACGGACCGACCTGGGCCGCGATCCAGCGGTCGCGTTCGCTCAGCGGCCGCGCCTCGCCACGCCCGCCGGCAGCGAGGTTGCCGCGCGTCTCGCCAGCGGCCGGGATGCGCGCCAGGCAGTACTCCACCGGCTCGCCGTCGATCATCAGGATGCGCTTGTCGCCTTCCTTGATCGCCGGGATATAGCGCTGCGCCATGATCTGCCGGGTGCCGAGCAGGGTCAGGGTCTCGAGGATCACCGACAGGTTCGGGTCGCCCTCGCGGTGGCGGAAAATCGAGGCGCCGCCCATTTCGTCGAGCGGTTTGAGAATGACGTCACCGTGCTCGGCGACGAACTCGCGCAGAATGTCGGCCCTTCGGGCGACCAGGGTCGGCGGCGTGCACTGCGGAAACTGCGTGGCGAAGAGCTTCTCGTTGCAGTCGCGCAGGCTTTGCGGACGATTGACCACCAGCGCGCCGGCCTTTTCGGCCTGCTCCAGCAGGTAGGTGGCATAGATGTACTCGCTGTTGAACGGCGGATCCTTGCGCATCAGGATCACGTCCAGTTCGCCCAGCGGCATGTCGACGTCGGCCTCCAGCTCGAACCAGCGCTCGGGGTCGTTGAACACCTTCAGCGGGCGAACGCGGGCGCAGGCCTGTTCGCTGCGCTGATAGAGGTCCTGCGGCTCCATATAGAAGAGCGACCAGCCGCGCGCCTGGGCGGCCAGCAGCATGGCCAGCGAACTGTCCTTCTTGAAGGAAATTCGCGCGATGGGGTCCATGACAATCCCGAGGCGAACGCTCATGTGGGGGTATCCTCCGCGGTGGCAAAGAGGCGGCAACGAGGGGCCGCGAGGCTGGATCGTGAGGCGCCAAGGGTGGCGCTGCAACCCGCCCCGGTCAAGGAAAAACCTTGCGCGTCCGGGGCTTATAGATTGCATGTGGAGAGTGTGCTAAAACAGCTCGGCGATCGGGTCGCAACCCGTCATCGGCACGGTTCTGGCGTACCGGAATAGCAATGCAACGACTCACCGAGGCGATGGTAGGGCAGACATGGAACAGCATTCCGACGGTTTGAAGGTGATGGTGATCGACGACTCGAAAACGATTCGTCGCACGGCGGAAACCCTGCTCAAGAAAGTGGGTTGCGACGTGATAACCGCGGTGGACGGTTTCGATGCGCTGGCCAAGATTGCCGACAGCCATCCCAGCATCATCTTCGTCGACATCATGATGCCTCGGCTCGACGGCTATCAGACCTGTGCGCTGATCAAGAACAACAGTGCCTTCAAATCCACACCTGTGATCATGCTGTCGTCCAAGGACGGCCTGTTCGACAAGGCCAAGGGCCGCATAGTCGGCTCGGACCAGTACCTGACCAAGCCTTTCAGCAAAGAAGAACTGCTCGGCGCGATAAAGGCTCACGTACCGGACTTCACTCCGGTGGAACACGCTTCCTGACGTCGGCCACTGGGTCGGCGACGCTATTTTCGTATGGGGACACCATGGCTCGAATTCTGATTGTTGATGACTCTCCTACCGAGATGTACAAGCTCACCGCCATGCTCGAAAAGCACGGCCATGAGGTCCTGAAGGCCGAGAATGGCGCGGACGGCGTAGCCCTGGCGCGCCAGGAGAAGCCGGACGTGGTGCTGATGGACATCGTCATGCCTGGCCTCAACGGCTTCCAGGCGACCCGCCAGCTGTCCAAGGATGCCGACACCAGTCACATCCCGGTGATCATCGTCACCACCAAGGACCAGGAAACCGACAAGGTCTGGGGCAAGCGCCAGGGCGCGCGCGACTACCTGACCAAGCCGATCGAAGAAGACACCCTGGTCAAGACCATCGAAAGCGTACTGGCCGGCTGACGCCGGCACCTTCCCTCAGCAGCTGACAAGGTCAGGCCGGCATGGCGGACGCGCGCGCTCCCTTTGAGCTCCTTCTCGAGATCGATCAGCGCTGTCGCGCGCTGGCCGTGGGCCTGCCTTCGCAGCAGGAAGCCGTACAAAGCTGGGGCGGCATCGGTTTTCGCATGGGCGAGCAGCATTTCGTGGCGCCGATGGGGGAGATCGGCGAGGTGCTGCACGAGCCCCGGCACACCCTGTTGCCCGGTGTGAAACCCTGGGTGAAAGGAGTGGCCAACGTGCGTGGACGGCTGTTGCCGATCATGGACCTCTGCGGGTTTCTCGGCAGCGAGCTGTCACCCCTGCGCAAGCAGCGGCGGGTGCTGGTGGTGGAGCATCAGGACGTGTTCGCCGGGCTGATCGTCGACGAAGTCTTCGGCATGCAGCATTTTTCGGTGGATACCTTTGACGAGCGCCTGCCCGGGGTGGGCGAGGCAGTGCGACCCTTCATCCATGGCGTGTTCCAGCGCGAGCGTGAATGGCTGGTATTCAGCCCCCATGCGCTGGCGCGCCATCCGGGTTTTCTCGACGTCTCGATGTGACAGTTTTTGGTGGGCCGGCGCTGCCGGCTCTTTTGATGTGTATGGGAATCTAGATCGGCGGTAGGTCCAGGCGGGGGCCAGTTATGAGCAAACAGAGCGGTAATCTTCTCGCGGGTATGCGCAGCAGCAAGCTGATCGGCGGCCTCTTCATAGTCCTGATCGTCTCCATCGTGCTGCTGTTCGCCAACTTCGCCTACCTTAGCACGCAGACCAACAACGACACCGAGTACCTCGGCCATGCCGGCGAGCTGCGCGTGCTGTCCCAGCGGATCGCCAAGAACGCCACCGAAGCGGCGGCGGGTACCGTCGAAGCCTTCGCCCTGCTGAAGGACGCGCGCAACGACTTCGAGAGGCGCTGGGGCTACCTGCGTGATGGCGACGGCGCCGGGCTTCCGGGTGCGCCGCCCGCCGTGCAGGCGCAGATGGCCGCCGTGCAGCAGGACTGGGACAGCCTGCGGCAGAACTCCGACGCGATCATCGCTTCCGAACAGACCGTTCTTTCGCTGCATCAGGTGGCGGCGACCCTCGCCGAGACCATCCCGCAGCTGCAGGTCGAGTACGAGGAAGTCGTCGACATCCTGCTCAAGAGCGGCGCGCCCGCGGCCCAGGTCTCGGTGGCGCAGCGGCAGTCGCTGCTGGCAGAACGTATCCTCGGTTCGGTGAACAAGGTGCTTGCCGGCGACGCCGATTCGGTGCAGGCCGCCGACATGTTCGGTCGCGATGCCAACCTGTTCGGTCGGGTGCACACGGCGATGCTCGAAGGCAACCCGTCGATGAACATCGCCAAGGTCAGCGATGCCGCGGCGCGGGAGCGTCTGGCGGAGATTTCCGAGCTGTTTGAGTTCGTCTCCGGTTCGGTGGACGAGATTCTCGAAACCTCGCCGGAACTGTTCCAGGTCCGCGAATCCGCCAATACCATCTTCACCGTATCGCAGACCCTGCTGGAAAAAGCCTCGGCGCTGACCGACGGCTTCAACTCCCTGGCCGAAGGCCGCTCCGTCAATACCCTCGCCGGCTACCTGCTGGGCGCGCTGGTGCTGGGCGCGATCATCCTCATCGGTTTGGTGATGGTGCAGGACACCCGCCGCACGCTGGCCGAAACCGCCGAGAAGAACGACCGCAACCAGGCGGCGATCCTGCGCCTGCTCGACGAGATCGCCGACCTCGCCGACGGTGACCTGACGGTGACCGCGACGGTGACCGAGGACTTCACCGGCGCCATCGCCGACTCGATCAACTACTCCATCGACCAGCTCCGCGACCTGGTCGAAACGATCAACCTGACCGCCGTCCAGGTGGCCGCGGCCGCCCAGGAAACCCAGGCCACGGCGATGCACCTGGCCGAGGCGTCGGAGCACCAGGCGCAGGAAATCGCCGGGGCCTCCGCGGCGATCAACGAGATGGCGGTGTCCATCGACCAGGTATCGGCGAACGCCTCCGAATCCACCGCGGTGGCAGAGCGCTCCGTGGCGATCGCCAACAAGGGCAACGAGGTGGTGCACAACACCATCACCGGGATGGACAACATCCGCGAGCAGATCCAGGACACCTCGAAGCGGATCAAGCGCCTCGGTGAATCGTCCCAGGAGATCGGCGACATCGTCAGCCTGATCAACGACATTGCCGACCAGACCAACATCCTCGCCCTCAACGCCGCGATCCAGGCCTCCATGGCCGGCGACGCGGGCCGCGGCTTCGCCGTGGTGGCGGACGAAGTACAGCGCCTCGCGGAACGCTCCTCGGGCGCGACCAAACAGATCGAGGCGCTGGTGAAGACGATTCAGACCGACACCAACGAGGCGGTCATCTCGATGGAGCAGACCACCTCCGAAGTGGTCCGCGGCGCCCGCCTGGCGCAGGACGCCGGGGTTGCCCTGGAAGAGATCGAGAAGGTATCCAAGACCCTCGCGGCGCTGATCCAGAACATCTCCAACGCCGCCCGTCAGCAGGCTTCGTCGGCCGGCCACATTTCCAACACCATGAACGTGATCCAGGAGATCACCTCGCAGACCTCCGCCGGTACCACCGCCACCGCGCGCAGCATCGGAAACCTGGCGAAGATGGCCAGCGAGATGCGTCGGTCGGTGTCCGGCTTCACCCTGCCGGAAGCAGCGGAGCAGGCCTGAGTGGGGCAGCGTCGACCGCCCGCCTGGGTGGCCGACGGAGGCGAAGGTCCATGAGTGAGGGGCAGGGTATGCAGCCAAGTGGCGTCTGGGCCTTGAAACCCCTGGCGGAGATGTCGGCAGCGGAATTCCATGATTGGCGAACGCTGCTGGAAACGCGCACCGGCCTGGTGATCAACGAAGGGCGGCAGGTGTTCCTGCAGACCAATCTGAGCGCACGCATGCGCGAACTCGGTATCGATGATTACACCAGCTACTACCGGCAGGTCGTCGAAGGCCCGCGCGGGGCGGTGGAGTGGTCGAAGCTGCTGGATCATCTGACGATTCAGGAAACCCGCTTCTTCCGCCATCGGCCGTCGTTCGATTTGCTCGACCGCTACCTGCGCGAGCGGCTCGAGCGGCAGGGCATGCCGTCGGCCTGGTCGCTGTGGAGCGTGGGTTGTTCGACGGGCGAGGAGCCGTATTCACTGGCGATCGCCGCCGCCGAGGTGCTGCACGACAGTCCGTGGCCCGAGCATTTTGGCGTGACCGGCACCGATATCAGCCTCAGCGCCCTGAGCAGGGCGCGCGAGGCCCACTACGACCTACGCCGGCTCGAGCCGATGGGCGACGAGCGTCGCGAGCGCTACTTCGACCGTCGGGGCGACGGACGCTACGAGATTTCCGCCGAACTGGCGGCTCGCGTCTGTTGCGCACGGCTCAATGTGCTGGAATTGTCCAAGGCGCCGATGTCCGGCATGGACGTCATTTTCTGTCAGAACCTGCTGATCTATTTCCGCCGCTGGCGCCGCCGCGAGATCCTCAACCGGCTGGCCGAGCGTCTCGCGCCGGGTGGCCTGCTGGTGGTCGGGGTCGGTGAGGTGGCGGGTTGGCAGCATCCGGACCTGGTGCCTGTGGCCGACGAGCAGGTTCTGGCTTTTACCCGTAGGGGTAACACACGCGTATGACTGGAGTGGCTATGGGTGATCGGCACGATTATGTCGCCCTGGAGTGGGTCAAGGGCGAAATCGCCGAAACGCTGAAGCAGGCGCGTCAGGCGCTGGAGGCGTTCGTCGAGAATCCGCAGGATTCCACGCGCATGAGTTTCTGCCTGACCTATGTGCATCAGGTGCAGGGCACCCTGCAGATGGTCGAGTTCTACGGCGCGGCGCTCCTTGCCGAGGAAATGGAACGTTTGGCCCAGGCCCTGATGGAAGGCCGGGTGAACAACCAGCGCGAGGCGCTGGAAGTGCTGATGCAGGCGATCCTGCAGCTGCCGACCTATCTGGAGCGGGTGCAGAGCGCGCGGCGCGACCTGCCGATGGTGGTGTTGCCGCTGCTCAACGACCTGCGCGCGGCCCGCGGCGAAAACCTGATGTCGGAAACCAGCCTGTTCTCGCCCGACCTCTCGGCGGCCCTGCCGGCCGTCTCGCCGGATGCCCTCGAGCGCCTGCACAACGCCGAGTTGTTGCCGCTGCTGCGCAAGCTGCGGCAGATGCAGCAGGTGGCGCTGGTCGGCGTGCTACGCAACCAGGACCTGCCGACCAACCTCGGCTACATGGCGCGGGTGTTCGCGCGCCTCGAAGGGTTGTGCCAGGGCGCTCCGCTCGGCCCGCTCTGGCAGATTTCCTCGGGCCTGGTCGAAGGCCTGTCCAACGGCGGCGTGGCCAACGGCACCTCGGTCCGTGGCTTGCTGCGTCAGGTCGACAAGGAACTCAAGCGGCTGGTCGAGCAGGGCGCCGATGGCATCAACCAGGCGGCCTCCGACGAGCTGACCAAGAACCTGCTCTTCTATATCGCCAAGGCGCCGGTCCAGTCGCCGCGCATCCGCGCGCTGAAGGACCACTACCGTCTCGACGACGCGCTGCCGGACAGCGAGCTGGTCGACGAAGAGCGCGCGCGCCTGGCCGGTCCCGACCGCGACGCGATGCGCTCCGTGGTCGCCGCCCTGTGCGAGGAGCTGGTGCGGGTCAAGGACAGCCTCGACCTGTTCGTCCGCAGCGACCGCACCGGCGTCGCCGAACTCGATGGCCTGCGGGCTCCGCTGAAGCAGATCGCCGACACCCTGGCGATGCTCGGCTTCGGCCAGCCGCGCAAGGTCATCCTCGATCAGCTCGACGTCGTCCATCAGTTGTCCATGGGCAACGGCGAGCCTACCGACGCGGCGCTGATGGATATCGCCGGCGCGCTGCTCTACGTCGAAGCGACGCTGGCCGGAATGGTCGGGCAGAGCGATGACGGCGCGGGCGAGGAAAGTCACCTGCCGACCACCGACGTCGCGCAGATTCACCAGTTGGTCATCAAGGAAGCGCGTACCGGCCTGGAGCAGGCGAAGGATGCGATCATCGAGTTCATCGCTTCGCAATGGAACCACGAGCATCTGGCCCGCGTGCCGGAACTGCTCACCCAGGTGCGCGGCGGGCTGGCGATGATCCCGCTGGAACGCGCCGCCGAACTGCTGCGCGCCTGCAACCGCTATATCGAGGAACAACTGCTGGCGCGCAAGGCGGTGCCCAACTGGCAGAGCCTGGACACCCTGGCCGACGCCATCACCAGCGTCGAGTACTACCTCGAGCGCCTGTCCGAAGATCACGCCGCCCAGGGCGACATGATCCTCGACGTCGCCGAGGAGAGCCTCGGTAACCTCGGTTATGCGCTGGTCCGCAAGCCGATTCTCCCGCTCCCGGAGACGGCCGAGGAGTCTCCGGCGGCGCTGGACGATCCGCTTGATGAAATCGAGGTCATCGCCGACGAGGCCGATCATCCCCTCGACGACGAACTGCTCCCCGCAGCGGAGCCTGACGCACCGCTGCTGGTCCCCGTCCCGCTCGACGAACTCTCCGAACCGATCGACGTGCTGCCGCTCGAGCCGGGCGAGTCGCTTGACGAAGTGCAACCGCACGCCGCCCTTGCTGAGGCGCCAGGCGTGCTGCCGACTGACGTCGAGTCCGAGTCCGAGTCCGAGTCCGAGCTGAGCGCCCTGAGCGATCCGCTGCAGGAAATGGAACTGCTCGCTGCCGAAGCCGAAGAGCTGGTCGAGGACGAACTCGAACCCGCGCCGTCGGCCGAGGAGAGCGCTCCGATACTTGCCCATGTCGACGAAGAGGCCGAGCCATCGCCCGTCGATGCCGCTGTGCAATCGCCGTCGTCGGTCCTCGCTCCTGAACCCGAGCAGGCGACGCCCGCCGACACGGATCACTGGGACCTGGGCGAGCCGCTGCCCGAGCCCGCCGCCGAACTCGATTCGCCGATCGATTCGCTGTCCGCGCAGGACGCGCAGATCGAGCCTCTCGCCGCGCCGCCGACCCTGACCGAGGTGCAGAGCGCAGACCTGCCGCTCGCTGACGCCGATCACTGGGACCTGGGCGAGCCATTGCCCGGTAGTGACGGACAAACCGGCGAACTCGATGCGGTGCCGGATGCGCCCGCGCCGCAGGCCGACACCGAAGCCTTCGAGCTGCCGCCGCTCGACCTTGCCGCCGAACCCGCCGCGCCGGAGCTGCACGCTGAAAATTGGGATCTCGGCGAACCCGTGGCCGCTGAGCCCGCCGTCGTCGACTTCAGCCTCGACCTGCCGCTCGATGAGCTGCCCCCGGTCACCGGCGCTCAGGACGAGGTGAGCCTGGAGCTGCTACCGGACGAACCGGCCACGCTGCCGGGCCTGGACGACAGCTGGGACCTTGGCGAGCTTGCGCCCGAAGAGCCCGTCGCCGACTTCGGCCTGAACCTGCCGCTCGACGAGCTGCCCCCGGTCATCGGTGCGCAGGACGACATCACGCTGGAGCTGCCGGAGCTGAGTTTCGAGTCGTTGGATGAGGGCGGTCTGAGTTTCGACGAACGCGACATCGCCGCGCTGGAACTGCCCGAGGTCGAGCTGCCGGGCCTGTCCGAGGCACACCCCGAGGTCACCGAGCCGCAGGTCGAGGACAAGCCGCTGTCGATGGCCGACGTCATGGCCGCGCCGAGCCAGGCAATAAACCCGCCGGCGCGCGAAGTGCCGCCGAGTCTGCTGCCGCCGCCCGCCGACGAAGAACCGATGGACGAGGAACTGCTGGAAGTCTTCATCGAAGAGGCCGGCGAAGTCATGGAAACCATCGCCGAGTACCTGCCGAAGTGGCAGGCCGACCTCGCCGACAAGGCGGCGCTCACCGAACTGCGCCGCGCCTTCCACACGCTCAAGGGCAGTGGCCGGATGGTTCGTGCGCTGGTCATCGGCGAACTCGCCTGGTCGATCGAGAACCTGCTCAACCGCGTGCTGGACAGGAGCATCGAGCCTGATGAGCCGGTGCAGCAGGTGATCCTCGGCGTGGTCGCGCTGATGCCCGAACTGGTCGAGGAGTTCGCCGCCAGGGCGCAGCGCCAGCGCGACGACGTCGATCAGCTCGCGGCCATCGCCCACGCACTGGCGAGGGGGCAGACACCACCGCGTTTTAGTGACGGCCCGGACAGCGTCGCCACGTCCGCGGCCGTAACCACGGCGGCAACTTCGCAGGATGCCACTGAAGAAGCCGAGGAAGGCCTGGACCCGCAGTTGCTGGAGATCTTCCGCAACGAGGCGGACGCTCATCTGGATACCCTGAGGAAGTTTCTCGCCGCCTGTGCGGAGGAACTCCCGCGGCCGGTCAACGACGAACTGCAACGCGCGCTGCATACCCTCAAGGGCAGCTCGCACATGGCCGGCATCCTGCCGATGGCGGAAATCGCCGCGCCGCTGGAGCGCATGGTCAAGGAGCTCAAGGCCAACCTGATTCCACTGGATCTGGCCGAGGCCGAATTGCTGCGTGACGCCGAGGCGCTGTTCCGCGAGGGGCTGGCGCAGTTGGAGACGCATCCGTTCCGCCCGATCGAGGGCGCCGATGCGCTCATCGCCCGCGTGCAGAAGCTCCTGAGCGAACGCCTGGAGGCTGCGCAGAGCGCGCGTAGCGGCGAGTCGGGCAGCGCCCGCGATCCGCAGATGATCGCGCTGTTCCTCGCCGAAGGCATGGACATCCTGCTGGACGCCTCCGACCTGCTCGATCGCTGGCACGAACACCCCGCCGAACGCCAGGAGCTGGGCGCGCTGCGCGAAGAACTGAGCACGCTCGGGCGCGGCGCGCGGATGGCCGAGCTGCCGCAGATCGACGAGCTGTGCCAGGCGCTGCTGGACACCTACAGCGCGGTGCAGGACGGCCGCCGCACGGTCAGCCCGGCGTTCTTCCGGGAAGTCGACCTGTCCCACGAGGCGCTCGTCGGAATGATGGATCAGGTCGCCGCCGGCCAGCAGGTAACCGCTCAGCCGGAGCGCGTGCAAGCGTTGCGCGCCCTGCTCGATGAGGTCGAGCAGGTTCCTGGCGAACTGCCGTCCGCGCTCGTGGAACAGGGCGAGGAGGCCGCCGCGCAGGATGCGCAGGGCTGGGGCGAGCCCGACGGCGAGACGGCTGTCGAGGCGGCGGTCGAGCAGCGCATGAGTCACGACCTGCCGGCCGTGCAGGCGCGCGTCAGCTCGCTGGACGAGGAAATGGTCGACATCTTCCTCGAGGAAGCCGTGGATATCCTCGACAGCTCGGGCCAGGCCCTGCAGCGCTGGGTCAACGACCCGGAAAACCATCTGGTGCTGTCATCCCTGCATCGCGACCTGCACACCCTGCGCGGTGGCGCGCAGATGGCCGAGATCAATCCGATCGGCGAACTCGCCCATGAACTCGAAAGCCTCTATGAGGGGCTGCTCGACCGCCGTTACGGGGTCAGCGCCGAGCTGGTCGCACTGTTGCGCCGCAGCCACGACTGCCTGGCCATCCTGCTCGACCAGTTGAAGGCGAACCAGCCGCTGGCGGCGGCCGATACCCTGATCAGCATCGTCCGCGATTTCCGCTCCAGCGGCGCGGCGATGGCCCACGCGCATCAGCTTCCGCCATCGGAAGTGTCGTCGGAGCCGGCCGAGGATGCCGCGCACAGCGTCGAGCCCGAAGCGGACACCGACGAACCGCTGGTCTTCGAAGCGGCACCGGAGGACACCCCGGCGTCCGCGCCGACCCCGAAGCCGGTGGTGGTCGAGGACGAACGCGACTACGAACTGGTGGACATCTTCCTCGAGGAAGGTTTCGACATCATCGACAGCGCCGGCGCCGCCTTGCAGCGCTGGATGGGCGATGTCGACAACAGTGTCGATCTGGAGGCCCTGCAGCGCGACCTGCACACCCTCAAGGGCGGCGCGCGGATGGCCGAGATCCGCGAGATCGGTGACCTCGCGCACGAGCTGGAATTTCTCTACGAAGGCCTTTGCGGCGGGCGCCTGCGTGCCAGTCAGCCGCTGTTCGGGCTGCTCCAGGCCTGCCACGACCGTCTTGCCGACATGCTCGAAGCGGTGCGCGAGCGCTCGGCCGTGCCGGGCGGCGACGACCTCATCGAGGCGATCCGCCGTTGGCGCGCCAACCCCGACGAGCAGCTCAGCGTGCCCACCAGCGTGCGCTTGCAGCCGGCCCCGAGCCCTGTCGAGGAGGACGAGGGCGCCGAGGCGGAAATCCTCGACATCTTCCTCGAAGAGGCCGACGAGCTGCTGGAAGCCCTGGAAGCCGCGCTTGGCAGCTGGGAAGACAAGCCCAACGACAGCGAGCCGATCGATGAGATGCTTCGCGTACTGCATACCCTCAAGGGCGGCGCGCGCCTGGCCGGCCAGAAGACCCTCGGCGACCTGACCCACGCCCTGGAGCAGCGCCTCGGCGAGGCCCTGCTGCAGGGCGCGCCCTGGCCACAAAGCCTGGTGCTGGACGTGCAGTCGGGCTTCGAAGGGTTGCAGAAGGAGGTCGATGGTCTGCGCCGGCGCCTGGCGCAGAGCGACGAGGCGGCCGAGCAGGTGACGGCCGAACCGGGCGGCGCGCTGGTGCTGGACGCGCCCATCGTGGCGGCCAGCCAGGCCGCCGGCACGACCAGAGAGAACCGCGTGCTGCCGTTCGTCCGCCGTGCCCAGGAAGCCGCGCAGCAGGACAACGCGCGGCGCGGCCCGCAGGAGCTGGTCAAGGTGCCCGCCGAATTGCTCGAAGGGCTGGTCAACCTGGCCGGGGAAACCTCCATCTTCCGCGGCCGGGTCGAACAGCAGGTGAGCGACGTCGGTTTCACCCTCGGCGAGATGGAAGCGACCATCGAACGGGTGCGCGACCAGTTGCGCCGCCTGGACACCGAAACCCAGGCGCAGATCCTCAGCCGCTACCAAGCCGAGGCCGAGCGCGCCGGCTACGAGGATTTCGATCCGCTGGAGATGGACCGCCACTCGCAGCTGCAGCAGCTGTCGCGCGCGCTGTTCGAGTCCGCCTCCGACCTGCTCGACCTCAAGGAAACCCTGGCCGCGCGCAACCGCGACGCGGAAACCCTGCTGCTGCAGCAGGCGCGGGTCAACACCGAGCTGCAGGAAGGCCTGATGCGCACGCGCATGGTGCCGTTCGACCGCCTGGTGCCGCGCCTGCGGCGGATCGTCCGCCAGGTCGCCAGCGAGTTGGGTAAGCAGGTCGAGTTCGTCGTCGGCAACGCCGAGGGCGAGATGGACCGCAGCGTGCTCGAACGCATCGTCGCACCGCTCGAGCACATGCTGCGCAACGCCGTCGACCACGGTATCGAGAGCGCCGAGCGGCGCCAGGCGGCCGGCAAGCCGGCGCAGGGGACGATTCGCCTCAACCTCGGCCGCGAGGGCGGCGACATCCTCCTCACCCTGGCCGACGACGGTGCGGGCATCCGCCTCGAAGCGGTGCGCCGCAAGGCCATCGAGCGCGGGCTGATGAGCGATACCTCGGAAATCTCCGATCACGACGTGCTGCAGTTCATCCTCGAGGCCGGTTTCTCCACCGCGGAGAAGGTCACGCAGATTTCCGGGCGCGGCGTCGGCATGGACGTGGTGCATTCGGAGGTCAAGCAGCTCGGCGGTTCGATGAGCATCGACTCGACGCCGGGCGAGGGCACGCGCTTCCAGATCCGCCTGCCGTTCACCGTGTCGGTGAACCGCGCGCTGATGGTGTATTCCGGCGAGGACCTCTACGCCATCCCGCTGAACACCATCGAGGGCATCGTGCGGGTCTCGCCGTACGAGCTGGAAGCCTATTACGCGCCCGATGCGCCGCGCTTCGAGTACGCCGGCCAGCCCTACGAGCTGCGCTACCTCGGCGACCTGCTGAGCAATGGCCAGCAGCCCAAGCTGATCGGCCAGAGCCTGCCGCTGCCAGTGATCCTGGTGCGTTCGGCGGAATACTCGGTGGCGGTGCAGGTGGACAGCCTGGCCGGTTCGCGGGAGATCGTGGTGAAGGGCCTCGGCCCGCAGTTCGCCGGCGTGCCGGGGATTTCCGGCGCGACCATCCTCGGCGACGGCCGCGTGGTGGTGATTCTCGACCTGCTGGCGACCATCCGCGCGCTGCAGGCACGCCAGACGCATCTGTTGCCGCATGGCGGCGGCCCGCTCGGCGGCGAAGTGGAGAGCGAACGGCCGGCGCTGGTGATGGTGGTGGACGACTCGGTCACCGTGCGCAAGGTCACCAGCCGCCTGCTCGAGCGCAACGGCATGAACGTGCTGACCGCCAAGGACGGCGTCGATGCCATCGCCCAACTGCAGGAGCAGAAGCCGGACATCATGCTGCTGGACATCGAGATGCCGCGCATGGACGGCTTCGAGGTGGCCACGCTGGTGCGTCACGACGAGCGCCTGAAGGACCTGCCGATCATCATGATCACCTCGCGTACCGGCGAAAAACACCGCGAGCGGGCGATGGCCATCGGCGTCAACGAATACCTGGGCAAGCCCTATCAGGAATCGCTCCTGCTCGAGTGCATCCAGCAACTGGTCAAATCCCATGAGTGAGAAAGCGGCGGCGCGTATCGCCGTCATCGCCGACACCTCGCTGCAGCGTCACGTGCTGCAGCATGCGCTGGCCGGCAACGGTTATCAGGTAGTGCTGAACAGCGACCCGGCGCGCCTCGACGATGCCGCGCTGGAGGCCTGCGAAACCGACCTCTGGCTGGTCGACCTGGCGCAGCAGTCGGAGGATTCCGCGCTGCTCGACAGCCTCCTCGAGCGCACCAACGCGCCGGTGCTGTTCGGCGAGGGGCATGCGCCCGAACGGCATTCGGAGCATTACCCGCGCTGGGAGCGCAGCCTGTTCGGCAAGCTCAAGCGGCTGATCGGCGACCCGGCGCAGGCGGTCGGCCCGAGCCTCGATGCGCTGCTTTCCGAGGCGCAGCGCCCGCCGCGCGTGGACCTGCCGCAGGCGCTGGCGCAGAGCCCGTTGCAGGCCGGCGAACCGGCGCGCCAGGTATGGCTGCTGGCCGCCTCGCTGGGCGGTCCGGCGGCGGTGAAGGCGTTTCTCGACGCCTTGCCGGGTGGCCTGCCGGCGGGTTTCCTCTACGCCCAGCATATCGACGCCGCATTCGAGTCGCGCTTGCCGCAGGCGGTCGGCCGGCACAGCCAGTGGCACGTCAACCCGGTGCGCCCCGGCGACAGCGTGCGCTGCGGCGAAGTCGTGGTGGTGCCGATCGGCAACGAGCTGCGCTTCGACGAAGACAGCCTCATGCAGGTCTCGACCCAGAGCTGGCCCGAGCCCTACGCGCCGTCGATCGATCAGATGATGCTCAACCTGGCCCAGCAGTTCGGTCGCCATTGCGGCGTCATCGCCTTCAGCGGCATGGGCAGCGACGGCAGCGCCGCGGCGGCCTACGTGCGCCGCCAAGGCGCGGAAATCTGGACGCAACGCGCCGACACCTGCGCCTGCCCGAGCATGCCGGACAGCCTGCGCGAAGCGGGCTACTCCAGCCTCACCGGCGATCCCCGCGAGCTGGCCGGAGCCCTGGTGGCGCGCCTGGCCGAGGCCCTGAACTGATGTCCGCCCAGCCCTTCACCCCGTATTACCGGAGCCCGTCGCGATGAGCCAGGCCGTCATTGAACAGAACGGCGCCGCGAGCGTCACCGGGCTGCTGCTGCCGCTGACCGACCGCACCCTGCTGGTGCCCAACGTGGCGCTGGCCGAACTCATCACCTACCGCGCCCCGCAGACCCAGGCGGGCATGCCGGCCTGGCTGCTGGGGCAGATCGCCTGGCGCGACCTGCGCCTGCCGCTGCTGTCCTTCGAGGCGGCGTCCGGGGGCGAGGCGAAGGTGGTTCCGGGCGCGCGCGTCGCCGTGCTCAACGCCATCGGCGGGCGCTCCCACGTGAAATTCATCGCGCTGCTGATCCAGGGCATTCCCCGCTCGCTGAAGCTCGATGCCAGCCTGCGTCGGGCCGACGCGCCGCTGGCGCCGCTGGAGCTGGACGTGGTCGAGCTGGGCGACGACCTGGCGAGAATTCCCGATCTCGCCGGGCTGGAGCAGAAGCTCGCGGATGCCGGCTTGATCTGAGGGTAGCGAGCGTTGTGCTCGTGGCTTCCTAGCCCTTGCCGCGGGTGCGGGTCAGGCCGTGCTCGGCGTTCTTTTCCAGGTACTCGATGACCAGCCCGGCGACGTCCTTGCCGGTGGTCACTTCGATGCCTTCCAGACCCGGTGAGGAGTTCACCTCCATCACCAGCGGGCCGTGGTTCGAGCGCAGGATGTCGACGCCGGCCACCGAGAGCCCCATCACCTTGGCCGCACGGATCGCCGTCATGCGCTCCTCCGGGGTGATCTTGATCAGGCTGGCGGTGCCGCCGCGGTGGAGGTTGGAGCGGAATTCGCCGGGCGCGGCCTGACGCTTCATCGAGGCGATCACCTTGTCGCCGACCACGAAGCAGCGGATGTCGGCACCGCCGGCTTCCTTGATGTACTCCTGCACCATGATGTCCTGCTTCAGGCCCATGAACGCCTCGATCACCGATTCCGCCGCCTTCTCCGTCTCGCAGAGCACCACGCCGATGCCCTGGGTGCCTTCCAGCACCTTGATTACCAAGGGCGCGCCGTTGACCATGCGGATCAGGTCCGGCACGTCGTCAGGTGAGTGGGCGAAGCCGGTGACCGGCAGGCCGATGCCCTTGCGCGAGAGCAGTTGCAGCGAGCGCAGCTTGTCCCGCGAGCGGCTGATCGCCACCGACTCGTTGAGCGGGAACACGCCCATCATCTCGAACTGGCGCAGCACCGCGCAGCCGTAGAAGGTCACCGAGGCGCCAATCCGCGGGATCACCGCGTCGAAGCCTTCCAACGGGCCGCCGCGGTAGTGGATCTGCGGCTTGTGGCTGGCGATGTTCATGTAGGCGCGCAGGGTGTCGATCACCTGCATCTCGTGACCGCGCGCCTGGCCGGCCTCCACCAGTCGTCGGGTCGAATACAGGCGCGGATTGCGCGACAGCACGGCGATCTTCATTGGGCACCGGGAGAAGTGAGTATCTGGGGTTTGTTGAGCAGGTAGGCGTGCGCGGGATTGACCAGCAATCGACCGTCGACCAGCGCTTTCGATCCCAACAGCACGCGATATCGCATGGTTTTCCTGCAGGTCAGGGTGAATTCCACCGGCCATGCCCGTTCACCCAGCGCGAGCAGGGTGCGGATCACGTAACGGGCCTGGGCCTGGCCATTGGAGCTCTTGATCGTCTTGCGCGTCACAATCGGCGCTTCGCAGCGGTGGCGCCGCTGCACCAGCGTGCCGATGTGCGCGTTGAAGCGTACCCAGCGTTCGCCGTCGCGCTCGAACTCGCTGATCTCGGTGGCATGCAGCGCCGAGGTGCTGGCGCCGGTGTCGATCTTCGCGCGCAGGCCGACGACACCCAGGTCGGGCAGGGCGATCCACTCGCGCAGGCCGGTCACGCAAAAGGCTTCGGGGCTATCCAAAGGCGGCTTCCTCTCAGGAAGGCGGCATTCTAGTGAGCCCGCATGACAACTGCACGCAGCGGGCTTACCGGTGGTTTACCGCGGGGGACATTTCATGGTGCGATGACCGCACCCTACACAATCGGAACCCGCATGAGCGAGAAAGACGACGACAAAGTGCGCCTGGACAAGTGGCTCTGGGCGGCCCGCTTCTACAAGACCCGGGCGCTGGCCAAGGCGGCCATCGAAGGCGGAAAGGTGCACTGCCGCGGCGAGCGCTGCAAACCGAGCAAGGAGCCGAAGATCGGCGAGGAACTGACCCTGCGTACCGGCTTCGACGAGCGCACGGTGCGCATTCTGGCGCTATCGGTGGTGCGCCGCGGCGCACCCGAGGCGCAGACCCTCTACGAGGAAACCGCCGAGAGCGTCGAGCGCCGCGAACAGGCCGCGGCGCAGCGCAAGGCCGGCAGTCTGGGCGTCACCACCGACGGCCGGCCGAGCAAGAAGCAGCGTCGTCAGCTGTTCACCTTCCGCGACAGCCACTGAGGTACTTCAGTCGCCGCGGACCAGCGCCATCCGGCCGATCATCGGCAGGCGCGCGAGCAGGGCGAACAGCGGCGCGGTGAGGCGTTCCAGGGCATGGCTGCAGTGGCTCGCGTAGGGCGTGCAGCAACCCCAGGCGATGGCCAGCAGGCTGAGGAACAGGCCGCCGACGAAGTCGTCCGAGCCCCAGTGCGCGCCGGCGACCAGGCGCGGCAGCATGAACAGCGTGGCCAGGCCCCAGATCACCAGCAGCCGCCAGCCGCGGGCGAAGAAGCTGAGGAACAGCGCCCAGAGCAGCAGCACCGAGGCGTGGTCGCCGGGGAAGCTGCGCTCGGATGCGTCCTTGAGCTCCCAGCGGTCCCAGTCCGGGAACAGCTCGCTCAGGCGCACGGCGCCGTCGATCACCAGCGACGGGCTGGCGTGCTGCCAGTCCAGCAGCTTGGCCAGCGCGGTGAATCCGGTGCGCACCAGCAACAGCAGGAGCAGGATCGCGACGAAGGCGAACAGCGCACGGCGCACCTCGTTGCCGGGGAACACCCAGCCGCGGTGCAGCAGGAAACTCAGCATGATCAGCCCGGCGGCGACGTCCATCGGCCGCAGGCTGCCAATCGCCCAGGTCTTCGCCCACCAGCCACCGTCCGCCAGTGGCGTGTTGAGCAGGCGGAATAACTGGTCGTCGAAGTGGTCCCACAACAGGCGGGTCGGTTCCCACACCCAGCTGGCCAGCAGCAGGGCGGCGAATAGATGGCAAAGCAGCAGCGGCCGCATGCGCCAGGAGGCGCGCAGTAAAGTGGTCATTCGGTCATCTTCCCTAAGATAAAACCCGGGCGAGATGGTAGACCCGCGCCCAGGCCGCGCCAAGCCGCCCGGTCGGAATCTTGGATCGCCCCCGCTTTGCGCCTAGAATCGACGCCCTTTGCCGTCTCCAACCTGCGAGCGACGCCATGTCCGACTTCACTCAGCGCTTCATCTTCGACGACACCGACGTGCGCGGCGAACTCGTCACCCTCGGCGACAGCTACCAGCATGTCCTCGCCAAGCACCCCTATCCCGAACCGGTCGCCCAGTTGCTCGGCGAGCTGCTGGCAGCCGCGGCGCTGCTGGTCGGCACGCTGAAATTCGATGGCCTGCTGGTGCTGCAGGCGCGTTCCTCCGGCGCCGTGCCGCTGCTCATGGTGGAGTGCTCCAGCGAGCGCCAGGTGCGCGGCATCGCGCGCTACCACGCCGAGCAGATCGCCGACGGCGCCGGGCTCGCCGAGCTGATGCCCGAGGGCATGCTGACGGTGACCATCGACCCGCGCGCCGGCCAGCGCTACCAGGGCATCGTCGCGCTGGATGGGATCAACCTGTCCGCCTGTCTGACCAACTACTTCGCCAATTCCGAGCAGTTGCCGACACGTTTCTGGCTGTACGCCGATGGTCGGCGCGCGCGTGGCCTGCTGCTCCAGGCGCTGCCGCCGGATCGTCTGAAGGACGCCGAGGCCCGCGCCGCGAACTGGCAGCACCTGACCACGCTGGCGGACACCCTTACCGCCGAGGAACTGCTCGGCCTGGACAATCTCACCGTGCTGCACCGGCTGTATCACGAGGAGGCGGTGCGCCTGTTCGATCCGCTGGGCCTGGAATTCCGCTGCAGCTGCAACCGCCAGCGCTCCGCCAACGCGCTGGTCAGCCTCGGCCAGCAGGACGCGGAACGGCTGCTCGAAGAACACGGCGGCTCGGTGGAGATCGACTGCCAGTTCTGCAACCAGCGCTACCGCTTCGACAAGACCGACGTCGCCCAGCTGTTCGCCGGTGGCGGCAGCAGCGCACCTTCCTCGACCCGCCACTGATCGGCGCGGGCACCCGCTGGAGCCCCGCCCGATCCCCGGCATCTGGACAAGCGGGTAGGGCGGGTGCCATAAAGGTGGCGCTGTCGCCCGTAGTGCCGTTTTGCTGGCGAATCCGGAAACTAACGACAGCCGACGGACTCTATACGCGTCGTTGCTACCGCTTCGCTCGCCAATCCGCGCGCCCGCCGGGCTCGCGAACCACGCCAGAGCGAAGCAGGACTGCACCAGGCTAGACCTTTGAACTGCCCCCAGAACCGGTGACGACTCCGACGAGGTTGCTGCCTCTGGGCGCGATACGGACGCCAACACGAATCCAGGGAAGACCATGGTCTGCCACCGCGACCCCCGTCCTTTCTGGCTCTGCGCCGCCGCCTCGCACTTGCAGCACATCCTCTGGCATAATCCGGCACACTTTTCTCATGCTGTAGCCGGGCAAAGAGTTCACTACAGATCGTTAGGAAGCATCCGGCTGAGACCAACGAGGACGCCATGAACCAAGCCATACAAGCCGTTTACACCGACATCAGCACGTCGCAGCTGGTCGAAGAAGCCATTCGCCGCGGCGAAGGCGAATTGGCCGCCAATGGCGCGCTGGTGGTGAGAACCGGGCACCGCACCGGTCGCTCGCCGGCCGACCGCTTCATCGTGGAAGAGCCCAGCACCACCGCCGACATCGGCTGGGGTGCGATCAACCGCAAGTTCCCGGCCGACAAGTTCGATGCCCTGTGGGACCGCGTGCAGGCCTTCTCCGACGCCCAGGACAGCTTCGTTTCGCATGTCCACGTAGGCTCGGCCGAGACCCACTACCTGCCGGTCAAGATGACCACTGCCACGGCCTGGCAGAACCTCTTCGGTCGTCAGCTGTTCATCGAACCCGCCGAGTACAACCCCTCTGGCAAGGACGAGTGGCAGGTCCTGAACGTCGCCAACTTCGAATGCGTGCCCGAGCGTGACGGCACCAATTCCGATGGCTGCGTGATCCTCAACTTCGCGCAGAAGAAAGTCCTGATCGCCGGCATGCGCTACGCCGGCGAGATGAAGAAAGCCATGTTCAGCGTGCAGAACTTCCTGCTGCCGGCCGCCGACGTGCTGCCGATGCACTGCGCCGCCAACATCGGCGAGGAAGGCGACGTGACGCTGTTCTTCGGCCTGTCCGGCACCGGCAAGACCACCCTCTCGGCCGACGAAAGCCGCTACCTGATCGGCGACGACGAGCACGGCTGGGGCACCGGCGTGGTGTTCAACATCGAGGGCGGCTGCTACGCCAAGTGCATCGACCTGTCCGAGAAGAACGAGCCGGTGATCTGGAAGGCCATCCAGTTCGGCACCGTGCTGGAAAACGTCGTGCTCGACGACAAGCGCGTGCCGGATTACAGCGACGACAGCCTGACCCAGAACAGCCGTGCGGCCTACCCGCTGGAATACGTCGAGAAGCGCTCGCAGCAGAACCTCGGCGGCGAGCCGAACGCGGTGATCTTCCTCACCTGCGACCTGACCGGCGTGCTGCCGCCCGTGTCGATCCTCGACGAAGAGCAGGCGGCGTACCACTTCCTCTCCGGCTACACCGCGCTGGTCGGCTCCACCGAGATGGGCTCGGGCGCCGGCATCAAGTCGACCTTCTCCACCTGCTTCGGCGCGCCGTTCTTCCCGCGTCCGGCCGGCGTCTACGCCGAGCTGCTGATCAAGCGCATCCGCGCGTTCGGCTCCAAGGTCTACCTGGTCAACACCGGCTGGACCGGCGGTGGCTACGGCGTCGGCAAGCGCTTCAACATCCCGACCACCCGTGGCGTGATCGCGGCGATCCAGAGCGGCGCGCTGATCGGCGCCGAGACCGAGCAACTGCCGATCATCAACCTGCGCGTGCCCAAGGCCGTGCCGGGCGTCGAAACCCAGCTGCTCAACCCGCGCAACACCTGGGAAGACCAGAACGCCTACGACGAAGCGGCGAAGGGGCTGGCCAGCCTGTTCATCGAGAACTTCAAGAAGTTCGACGTTTCCGAGGCGATCAAGGCCGCCGGCCCGCAGCTGTAAGCGGTTCCGCGCCAGAAAGGCCGCCTTCGGGCGGCCTTTTTCGTTGGCTCAGAAACCGCGGAATTCGGCGAACGCCTCCACGGCGACCCGGCTGGCGCGCAGGGCGTTCACCAGGGCGTCCGGGTCGGCGTAGCCCAGCGCCATGGCGCAATAGATCATCTCCTGCTCGGGCAGGGCGAAGTGGCGGTAGCGCGCGGGCTTGTCGTCGCGGGCGATGCCGAGGGTCGCGTAGAGCGCCTCGCCGACCTCGTAACGGCGCTCGCGATAGGGCGACCAGAGCGGGTCCGGGTAGACCCGCCGCTCGCCGATCTCGCCCTGCGGATTGGCCCGCAACGCGGCGCCCACCGCGTCGATCACCGCGCGGCGTTCGTCGCCGGCGACGGCGATGACCTTCCATGGCTGCAGGTTGCCGCCGGACGGCGCATGACGCGCCACGTCGAGAAGCTCGCGCAGCAGCGCTTCGGGCACCGCGGTGGGGGTGAAGGCGCGTATCGAGGTGCGCTGGCGGATGGCGTCGCTGACGTTCATGGCGTTCCTCCGAGGGGTGGACGTTCATAGTGCCTGCGGCCCCGCGGCTTTGCAGCGGCGGATGACCCGCGCGGGACGAGGCTCTGCTACCGTGCCGGCTGCCCTGCGCCGTGCGCCGTGTCCGCGCCGGCCGATCTACCGAGGTAAGCCATGATCGAACAGACCCTCGCCGACGTCTTTGGCTACGACGGTTTCCGTCCCGGCCAGGAGGCCGCCATCCGCGCGGTGATCGACGGCCGTTCGGCGGCGGCGATCTTTCCCACCGGTTCCGGCAAATCGCTGTGCTACCAACTGCCGGCATTGCTGCTGCCCAACCTGACGCTGGTCGTCTCGCCCTTGCTGGCGCTGATGCAGGACCAGCTGGCGTTCCTTCACCGCCACGGGATCGCCGCCGCCAGCATCGACTCGGCGCAGAGCCGCGAGGACGCCAGCGCGGTGATGGCGCGGGCCAAGTCCGGCGAGCTGAAGATCCTGATGATCTCGGTGGAGCGGCTGAAGAACGAGCGCTTCCGCCACTTCATCGCCCAGGTGCCGATCTCGCTGCTGGTGGTGGACGAGGCGCACTGCATCTCCGAGTGGGGCCACAACTTTCGCCCCGACTACCTCAAGCTGCCGGACTACGCGCGCCAGTTCGGCATTCCCCAGGTGCTGCTGCTAACCGCCACGGCGACGCCGCCGGTGATCGCCGACATGCAGGCCAAGTTCGCCATTGCCGCGGGCGACGTGATCACCACCGGTTTCTACCGGGCCAATCTCAACCTGCTGGTGGAACCTGTGGCCGGGCGCGACAAGCTGCGCCGGCTGGTCGACTGGCTCGGCGCCAAGGCCGGCGAGCCGGCAATCGTCTACGTCACCCAGCAGAAAACCGCCGAGCAGGTCGCCGCCCACCTCGGCGCCAGCGGCGTGCCGGCCAGCGCCTACCACGCAGGTATGCCGCACGAGCAGCGCGAGGCGATCCAGCGGCAATTCATGGACGGGCGGATCAACTGCATCGTTGCCACCATCGCCTTCGGCATGGGCATCGACAAGAGCGACATCCGCAACGTGGTGCACTTCGACCTGCCGAAATCGATCGAGAACTACAGCCAGGAGATCGGCCGCGCCGGACGTGACGGGCGGCCCTCGGACTGCCTGGTGCTGGCGAACCGCGACAGCCTCAGCGTGCTGGAGAACTTCGTCTACGGCGACACTCCGGAGCTCGACGGCATCCGCGAGGTGCTCGAGGAAATCCGCCAGGCCGAAGGCGGCCAGTGGGAACTAATGCTGGGCGCGCTGAGCGAGCAGAGCAACATCCGCCCGCTGCCGCTGAAGACGTTGCTGGTGCAGCTGGAACTGCGCGGCATCATCGCCCCGCGCTACGCCTATTTCGCCGAGTACCGCTTCAAGTACCTGATCGAACCGGACGCCCTGCTGGAGACGTTCGACGGCGAGCGCCGCCAGTTCGTCGAGGCCATCGTGCACAGTTCGGCCCGCGCGCGGACCTGGTGCACGGTGGATTTCGAGGCGCTTTATAACCAGCACCGCGCCGAGCGCGGGCGGGTGGTCAAGGCGCTGGACTGGTTCCAGGAGCGCGGCTGGATCGAGCTGGAGAGCAAGCAGATGACCGAAGTCTACGAACGGCTGCGCGGCGAGTTCGCCATCGATCGGCTCAGCGACGAACTGCATGCCTATTTCCGCCAGCAGGAATCCAGCGAGATCGCCCGCATCCACGCCATGCTCGAACTGTTCGCCAGCGATCGCTGCCTGAGCCAGCGCCTGGCCGCATATTTCGGCGACGAACAGGCACCGCAGCACTGCGGGCACTGCTCGGTGTGCCAGGGGCGGGTCGCGCGGCTACCGGAAGCGCCGGCGCTGGCGTCGCTACAGGGCAAGAGTTTCCACGCGCTGTGCGGCGCGTTCATCCAGCGCTACGAGGCGCTCAAGGGCAAGCCGCCGAGCAGCGAGGCGCTGACGCGATTCCTGTGCGGCATCGGCGCGCCGCTGCTCAGCAAACTCAAGGCGAAGGGCATCGACGGGTTCGCGGCGCTGGGCGAATACCCCTACGCGGAGGTACGCGCGTGGGCCGAAGCGCAGGCTTGAGCGCTCCGGTCAATTCCTGAAACAAAGCTTCCATCCAGGCGTGACGAGGGCGGCGGCAGGTGCGGCCATACTGAGGCTCGCCTGCCGTCTCGCGAGGCGGACTTCTGCACCTTGCCCGGAGGCCTCTCATGCCCACGCGTCGCCAGTTCGTCCAGCAGTCATCCCTTCTCGCCGCCATGGCCGGGCTCGCGCCGTTGCTGCCGGCTTCGGCCTTCGCCGCCGATAGCCTGCTGATGCGCAGCATCCCGTCGACCGGGGAGCGCCTGCCGGCGATTGGCCTGGGCACTTCGCGGACCTTCAACGTCGATCCCGGCTCGGGCGAAATGGCCGAGCTGCTGGAGGTGATGAAGACTTTCGTCGCCGGCGGTGCGCGGCTGATCGATACCGCGCCCAGCTACGGCGATGCCGAGGCGGTGAGCGGCGAACTGGTGAAGCGCGTCGGTGCGCGCGACAAGGTATTCCTTGCCACCAAGGTCTCGTCCACCGGGCGCGAGGCCGGGCAGCGCCAGATCGAGGCCAGCTTCAAGGCGCTGCAGACCGACAGGATCGACCTGATCCAGGTGCACAACCTGCAGGACACCACCACCCAGCTGGGTCTGTTGCGCGAGCTGAAGGAGCAGGGGCGGATTGGCTACGTCGGCATCACCCACTACGTCGAGTCGGCCCACGACGACCTGATCGCGGTGCTGCAGAAGGAGAAGGTCGACTTCGTCCAGTTCAACTATTCGGTGGCGGCGCGCAATGCCGAGAAGCGCCTGCTGCCGTTCTGCGCCGAGCACGGCATCGCCACGCTGATCAACCGCACCTACGGCGCCGGCCAGCTGTTCGCCCGGGTCAAGGGCAAGGCGCTGCCGGGCTGGGCGGTGGCCGAGCTGGACGCCAGTTCCTGGGCGCAGCTGATGCTCAAGTTCGTGCTCGCCGAGCCGGCGGTGACGGCGGTGATCCCGGCGACCTCCAACCCGCGCTACATGGCCGACAACCTGCTCGCCGGCCAGGGGCGCCTGCCGGATGCCAGGCAGCGCGAGCAGATCGCCGCCGAGTTCGCCTGACGGGGTGCGGACGGCGCAAGCCGCCCGCGCAGCCCTGACCACCACGGGAATCCCATGTCCGATCATCCCCTGACGCGGCGGCTGTCCGTTGCCATCAACGCCCGCCCCGGCGAACTGCTGCCGGCGCTGGCCGGCTTCGGTTTGTTCTTCTGCCTGTTCAGCGGCTACTTCATGCTGCGCCCGATCCGCGAGGCGATGGGTATCCAGGGCGGTGTGGAGAACCTGCAATGGCTGTTCACCGCCACCTTCCTGGTGATGCTGGTCGCCGTGCCGACGTTCGCCTGGCTCAACTCGCGGGTGCCGCGCATTCATTTCATCGACTGGGTCTACGGCTTCTTCTGCCTCAACCTGCTGGCCTTCGCCGCGCTGTTCGCCGCGCACAGCGACAGCGTGTGGATGGCACGGGCATTCTACGTGTGGATCTCGGTCTACAACCTGTTCGTCGTCTCGGTGGCCTGGAGCCTGATGGCCGACGTGTTCGACTCGCCCCAGGCCAGGCGCCTGTTCGCCTTCATCGCCGCCGGGGCCAGTGTCGGCGGGCTGGTCGGCCCGGCGCTCGCCGCCTTGCTGGTGGGAGCGCTCGGCCAGGCCGGGCTGGCGCTGCTGTCCGCCCTGCTGCTGGGCGCTGCGCTGCTGCTCAAGCACTACCTGATGGCCTGGCGCGAGCGCGGCGGGGCCGGGCGCCCGGGTGCGCAGGCGGCGGAGAGCCCGCGGCGGCCGGTGGCCGGGAATCCGTTCAGCGGCATGCTGCGGGTAATCCGTTCGCGCTATCTGCTCGGGGTCTCGGGGTTCGTCATCCTGCTCGCCACGGTGAGCACCTTTCTCTATTTCGAGCAGGCGCGGCTGGTCGCCGAGCTGTTTCCCGATCGCCACGAGCAGGTCCGCGTGTTCGGCCTGATCGACTTCGTCGTGCAGGCCGGGGCGCTGCTCGCCCAGGTGTTCGTCACCGGCCGCGTCGCCCAGCGCTTCGGCATGCGCGCGCTGCTGACGCTGGTGCCGGCGCTGCTCTGCGTCGGCTTCGTCGGCCTGGCGCTGGCACCGACCTTCGCCATGCTCGCCGGGCTGATGATCGTGCGGCGCATCGGCGAGTACGCCTTCGTCCGCCCCGGCCGGGAGATGCTCTTCGCGCCGCTGGACGCGCAAAGCAAGTACAAGGCGAAGAACTTCATCGACACCGTGGTTTACCGCGGCGGCGACGCCATCAGCGGCTGGGCCAAGAGCCTGCTCGATCTGCTCGGCCAGGGCGCGGTGCTGGTGGCGCTGGTCGGCGCGGTGTGCGCGGCGCTATGGGGCGCGCTCGGCTGGTACCTCGGCGAGAGGGCCGATCGCGACGCACCCGGGCCGCTGCGCCAGAGGCCTGCAGGTCGAATGTGACGGTTTGATGAAGATTGCCGTGGCCGGCTACCGCCTCTCGCGCCGCGCGGATACGCTCGCTGCACAGCGAACTACCGGGGAAAACATGTCGTTTCGAATCCATGCCCGCCGCCACGCCGCCGACGAGGTGCGGCGGGTCGCCAAGGAACGTATCGCCGAGGCCGTCGCCGCGCTGGACAGTGGCACGCCCACCGGCGTGCACGATGCCCGCAAGCGGCTCAAGGAAATCCGCGCGCTGTTGCGCCTGGTACACAAGCCGCTCGGCAAGAAACTCTTCACCCGGCACAACCGCCAGTTCCGCGATATCGGCCAGCAGCTGTCGAGCCTGCGCGATGCCGCGGCGATGGTGGAATGCTGGGATGCGCTGGTCGCCGAAGACCCACAGCGCTTCTCCAGCGCGGCGATGAAGCGTGCGCGGGCACGGTTGCAGGCGCGGGTGGCGGATATCGCACCCGACCAGCCGCAGGCCCACGCCGAACTGCTCGCCAGCCTCGGCGCGGCCAGCGAGGCGGTGGCCGACTGGCCGCTGCGCGCGCAGGGCTTCGCGCTGTTCAAGGCCGGTGTGCTGCGCACCTGCCAGGAGGGTCGCCGGGCGATGAAGGCGGTGCAGCAGAAGCGCAGCGACGAACTGCTCCACGAGTGGCGCAAGCGGGTCAAGGATCACTGGTACCAGACGCGCCTGCTGCGCGATGCCTGGCCGCATCTGCTCAAGGCCCGGCAGAAGAGCCTGGAAACCCTCGCCGGCTACCTGGGCGACGATCACGACCTGGCGCTGTTGCAGCAGTTGCTCGACGAGCAGCCGGCGCTGTTCGGCGCGTCCAACACGCGCAAGAGCATCACTCTCGCCGTCGAGGCGCGTCGCCTGCGATTGTTCGAGGATGCCCTGGCGCTTGGTGCGCGGCTCTACGCGGAGAAACCCGAGAACCTCGCGGAGCTGTGGTCGGCCTACTGGAAGATCGCCAGCAAGGCCGCGAAGTCCGGTTAGCGCGACGGAAATCATCGGGCCGCTCGATCCTTTCCATCGGCAAAAGACAGTGGATTGCCGGCACGTCGCTGCCTAGCATGGGCGCCCGTCCTCATCTGTTCCGGAGTCCACATGCACATAGAAGAAGCGATCACCACCCGCCGCGCGGTCAAGGGCTACGATCCGGCCTTCGTCCTCAGCGCGGAGGAGAAGAACGACCTGCTACGCCTCGCGCTGCTAGCCCCTTCGGCGTTCAACCTGCAGCACGTGCGCCTGGTGGAAGTCAGCGACCCCGCCCTGCGCGCGCAGATCCGCGAGGCGGGCTGGGGCCAGGCGCAGATGACCGATGCCTCGATGCTGGTGGTGGTCTGCGCCCAGGTCGACAGCTGGGTGAAGAACGTGAAACGCGTCTGGGAAGGCGCGCCGCCGGAAGTGCAGGACTATATGGCCGGCGCCATCGACGCCTACTACCGCGACAAGCCGCAGGTGCAGCGCGATGAAACCATGCGCAGCTGCGGGCTGATGGCGCAGACGCTGATGCTTGCCGCGCGCGGCAAGGGCCTCGACTCCTGCCCGATGGACGGCTTCGACTTCGACGCCGTGGCCAAGCTGATCCGCCTGCCGGCCAACCACGTGATCGGCCTGATGGTCGCCATCGGCAAACAGACCATCGAACCCAAGCCGCGCATCGGCAAGCTGCCGTTCGACGAGGTGGTGCTGCGTAACCACTTCTAGACGATCCCCTGCGCGCCGGTTTTGCTGCACGGAAGCAGGCGGATCGCCGGCCGGAGCGGCTTCTCGTCGACCTGTACTGCGAAAAGGCGCGCCCCGGGCGCGCCTTTTTCGTCGATGGCGCGAATCCGTCCGTTTGCGGCGCTCATGGCTTCTTACGATTTCCCGTCCGGCAGAGCATGATCGGGGTGAACCTCGACGCTCCCGCGAGCCTCGAAAAGAGAAGTACACAAGAAACGAGGAAATTTCATGCAGGTTCAAGTGAACAGCAATCAGATCGTAGCGAGTGCTTCCGTTCAGGATTGGGTCAGCGCAGCCGTGTTGGGGCGACTCGACCGATTCGAGGATTTCCTTACCCGCGTCGAAGTCCACCTCAGCGATGAGAACGCCAAGAAGGCCGGCGCCGACGACAAGCGTTGCCAGATCGAAGTGCGTCCGAAGGGCCACCAGCCGCTTTCCGTGACCCACAAATCCGAATCCATGAACCAGGCGGTGGATGGCGCCGCGGAAAAAATGCGCCATGCGCTCGAACATTTGATGGGCCGCCTCGACGCCAAGACGGTCTCCACCGGCCATCTGGCCGATCCGCTGCTGGAGGAGGAATCCGAGCAGGTCACCGACGCGCTGCTGCAGGAGGAATTCCTCGCCAAGCAGGAAGCGCTCGGCAAGGACTGACTCCGCTCAGCGATCTTGCAGCGCCATGCGCCCGACGCCCGAAAGGGGTCGGGCGTTTTCGTTCTGGCCGGTCAGCGCGCCGGTAGCGGCTGCATGGACGGCGCGAGCGGCGCTTGGCTTTTCTCGGCGATGGCTTTCAGCCGCGCCACCTCGTTGTCGGCCAGGCAATAGGTGTCACCGTTCGCCAGTTCCACCTCGATGCCGACAAAGCCCGCATTGATCGCCGACCAGGGGCAGACGAACGGGTGGATGGCCCGGCCCTGCAAGGTGATCGGCCCGCTGTTCATCGCCACACCCAGATCCCCGCCGCTCAGGGTCAACGCGCCCAGTTGCAGCTGGCGGCCCTGGTCGTAGCGAAACAGCAGTGCGCTGACGGTGCGCTGACGACCATGGAAGTTGCACAGGTAGAGGATGAAGCCCGGGCCCGGAGCGCGCAGGTTGGCGCCGGCCGTATCGACGCGCCCGCCCTGGGCGGGCAACTGCGTGGTGATCAGGATCGGCTGCTCCCGGCGGAGCTGCGATACGTACCGGAGCGCCCACGCCGCTCCTGCCGACAGGACGAAAATCCAAATCGCGATCGACATCTGGGTCATCTGGACGAACCTTCCTGAGCGGCCGAATCCGGCGTCGGCGCAGGCTTTGCAGAACCTGTTGGCGAGCGCCGGGGAGCCTGTGGGGGACATTTCGGCGCGCAGGATATAGCCGGGCTGGGCAAATGGCCAGTACGCAGGTCAAGTCAGTGGTGCAGGTGTAAAAGGCATCCGCGGCCGGCAGGGGCGCCGGCCGATTCGGAGGGGGCGCGGCGGCTGCCGGCCCCCGTCAGCTGATGCTGAATGGCGAGGCGTGGCGATGCGGCAGCAGGCGTGCGATCGACTTGATGCGTTGCACTTCGGAATTGGGCAGGCGGAGCACGCTGCCATCGTCCAGTTCGGCCTCGATCCCGTCGAAATCCTCGTCGATCGCCTCCCATGGGCAGTCGATCGGCACGATGGCGAGCATTCTCAGGCAGATCGGCTGCTGCGGATCGATCAAGGTCGGAATGTCGCCGGCCTCGATCCTGATCTCGCCCAGCCGCAGGCTCTCATGGCGCTGATTGCGCAGCATCAGGTCCTGCACGGTCTCCGGCTGCTCGCCGAAATTGCACAGATAGAGGGTGAAACCCTGGGTGCCGGCGGCGGAACGGCGGGCGCCGTATTGGGAAACCAGGGGGAAGTTGGTGGTCAGCACCATGGCGCGGGGATTGAGCGGCACCAGCAGCTGCCTCCACATCACCAATGCCACGAAGATCAGCAGTGCCCAGGTCGTTAACGCAAGGGGAATGGCGTCCATTGGGTGATTCCTTACAGCGTGAATCCGGTTATGCCGGCTGGGGGCATCCTTATTGTGTTTCGTCGCCGGTACCGATAGCGCGCAGCGTAGTACCAGATTGCCGAAACGGCTAGTGCAGAGCGCTCGCTGCCGGTCCGCGGTGCGACAAAACGGCCCTTCGCGAAGCTGCAACTCAGGTCGTGAGCGGCGTAGGAGGCGATATTCATCGTTTTGATACGACTTATCAGAACGGCGGATTTGAAAAATAGTGCGCTGCTGACCGGCTTCGACCGTGCCCGTTTCCATTCCTGCCATCCATCCGCGGGACCGGTCGCCGGGCCGTCCAGGCTGTCCACCGAACAACAAGAGGACGTTTCATGAGCACTATTTCTCTCCAACTGGCCGCCGTGATCGGCGCCGGAACCATGGGCCGCGGGATCGTCATGAGCCTGGCCAACGCCGGTGTGCAGGTGCTCTGGCTGGACAACAATCCGCAGATGCTCGAGCAGGCGCTCGGCGTGGTCGCCGACACCAACGCGCACAACGTCCGCCAGGGCCGCATCAGCGAAGCCGAGGCGGCCGAACGCCTGGCACGGGTGCGCGCGGTGGACGGCTACGCCGCGCTGGCGGACGCCGACCTGGTGATCGAGGCGGTCTACGAGAACCTCGAACTCAAGCAGAGCATCTTCCGCGAGCTGGACAAGACCCTGAAGCCGACGGCGATCCTCGCCAGCAACACCTCGGCGCTGGACATCGACGCCATCGCCGCCGTCACCGCGCGGCCCGGACAGGTGCTCGGCCTGCACTTCTTCAGCCCGGCGCACATCATGAAGCTGCTGGAGATCGTGCGCGGCGCGCATACCGACAAGGCGGTGCTGCAAGCCGCCGTCGAGCTCGGCCAGCGCATGGGCAAGGTCAGCGTGGTGGCCGGCAACTGCGACGGATTCATCGGCAACCGCATGCTCGCCACCTACGTGCGCGAGGCGCGGGCGATGCTGCTCGAAGGCGCCTACCCGCATCAGGTGGACGCCGCGCTGCAGGGCTTCGGTTTCGCCATGGGGCCGTTCCGCATGTACGACGTGGTCGGCATCGACCTCGAATGGCGCGCCCGCCAGCTGGCCGGCGAAGGCCAGGACGCCGCCGAGGTGCAGGTCGACAACCGCCTCTGCGAACTCGGCCGCTTCGGCCAGAAGGCGCGCATGGGCTACTACCGCTACGCCGAAGGCAGCCGTCAGGCCGAACACGACCCCGAGGTCGACGCGCTGGTGCTGGAGGTGTCCGAGTCCCTCGGCTACACGCGCCGCGAGATCGGCCCCGAGGAAATCCTCGAGCGCTGCCTGCTGGCGCTGGTCAACGAGGGCGCGAAGATCCTCGACGAAGGCATCGCCGCCAGCAGCCATGACGTCGACCTGGTCTACCTCAACGGCTACGGTTTCCCGGCCGACAAGGGCGGCCCGATGAGCTGGGCCGATGGCCAGGGGCTGGCGTCGATCCGCGACCGCCTGGATGACCTGCGCGCGCGTTTCGGCGACCACTGGCAGCCGGCCGCGCTGATCGATCGCCTGGCCGCCTCCGGGCAGCGTCTGAGCGACGTGAAGGAGGGCCGCGCATGAACTACCAGGCTCCCCTGCGCGACATGCGCTTCGTGCTGCACGAACTCTTCGACGTCACCGGGCATTGCGAACAGCTTGGCAATGGTCTCGACCACGAGCTGATCGACGGCGTGCTGGAAGAGGCCGCGCGCTACACCGGCGAGGTGGTGGCGCCGCTCAATCGGCACAGCGACGAGCAGGGCGTCAGCCTCGTCGACGGCGCGGTGACCACGCCACAAGGCTTTCGCGAGGCCTACGCGCAGTTCGTCGAGAACGGCTGGGCGAGCATGACCGGGCCGGAACAGTACGGCGGCCAGGGCTTTCCACAACTGGTGGCGTGCAATTTCCACGAGATGCTGATGGGCGCGAGCCTGTCGTTCCGCATCTATTCCGGGCTCACCGAGGGCGCCGTGCTGGCGCTGTACAAGCACGGCAGCGAGGCGCTCAAGGACGCCTACCTGGAGAAGATGGTGAGCGGCAGCTGGACCGGCACCATGTGCCTCACCGAGCCGCAGGCCGGCACAGACCTCGCGCTGCTGCGCACCCGCGCCGAGCCGCAGGCGGACGGCAGCTACGCAGTCAGCGGCAGCAAGATCTTCATCAGCGGCGGCGAGCACGACATGAGCGAGAACATCGTGCACCTGGTGCTCGCCCGCCTGCCGGACGCGCCGCCCGGCGTGAAGGGCATCAGCCTGCTACTGGTGCCCAAGTTCATCGCCAACCCGGACGGCACGCCCGGCGCGCGCAACGCGCTGTCCTGCGGCGCCATCGAACACAAGATGGGCATCAAGGGCGCGGCGACCTGCGTGATGAACTTCGACGGCGCCACCGGCTGGCTGGTGGGCGGCGCCAACCAGGGCCTGGCCTGCATGTTCACCATGATGAACGACGCGCGCTTCCAGGTCGGCCTGCAGGGCCTGGGCATCGCCGAGCAGGCCTGGCAGGGCTCGCTCGCCTACGCCCGCGAGCGGCTACAGTCGCGCGGCCTGGCCGGCGCGCAACAGCCGGACAAGGCGGCCGACCCGATCATCGTCCACCCGGATGTGCGGCGCATGCTGCTGACCCAGAAGACCCTGGTCGAAGGCAGCCGCATGCTGGCCGCCTACACCGCGCGCCAGCTCGACCTGGAGCACGGCCACCCGGACGAGGCGGCGCGCAAGGCCGCCGGCCGGCGCGCCGCTCTGCTGATCCCGATCGTCAAGGCGTTCTTCACCGACATGGGCCAGGAAGTCGCCAGCCTCGGCGTGCAGATCTACGGCGGACACGGCTACATCCGCGAGTGGGGCATGGAGCAGCTGATGCGCGACAGCCGCATCACCCAGCTCTACGAGGGCACCAACGGCATCCAGGCGCTCGACCTGATCCGCCGCAAGCTGCTCGGCGACGGCGGCGCGGAGATCGGCGCGCTGCAGGACGAGCTGCTCGCCGCCTGCGAGGCCGCCGGCGGGCGTCCGGCGCTGGCGGCGATGGCGGCCAGCGTGCAGACGCGGTTGCTGGAGTGGCGCGAGCTGAGCGCCCACGTGCTGGCCGTCAGCGCGCGCAACCCGCAGGAGATCGGCGCCACCTCGGTGGACTTCCTCGCCTACTCGGCCTACACGCTGCTCGGCGCGCTCTGGCTGCAGGCCGCCGCCCGGGCGCAGGAGGCGCTGGACGGCGGCAGCGCCGAGGTGGCGTTCTACCAGGCCAAGCTGCACAGCGCGGACTTCTACCTGCGCCGCGTACTGCCGCGCGCCAGCATGCACCGCGAGGCGCTGCTCGGCGGTGCGGACTGCCTGATGACGCTGCCGGAGGCGGATTTCGCCTTCTGATCCGGCGCTCCCGGCGTCGCTGCCGGGCGCTGCGCATTCCATGACACGAAAGAAGGAGCACCCCATGCAACCCTTCAGTTTCGCCACCACCGCCCAACTGATCTGCGAGAGCGGCGCCGCGCGCCGGCTTGCCGCCCTTTGCCGGGAACGCGGGGCGCGCTCGGTGCTGATCGTCACTGACCCAGGCATCACCCGCTTCAAGCTGCTCGACGGCGTGCTGCCCGGCTTCGCCGAGCAAGGCGTCGCCGTGGCGGTCTTCGATCAGGTGCTCGCCGATCCACCGGAAGCGGTGGTGCTGGAGGCCGTGGCGCGGGCCAGGTCGCTGCAGGCCGAGCTGATCGTCGGCTTCGGCGGCGGCAGCTCGATGGACGTCGCCAAGCTGGTCGCGCTGCTCGCCCATCCGCAGGGTACGCAGCAACTGGCCGACCTCTACGGCGTCGGCAACGCGCGCGGCCAGCGCCTGCCGCTGATCCAGGTGCCCACCACCGCCGGCACCGGCTCGGAGGTGACGCCGATCTCCATCGTCACCACCGGCGAGACGACCAAGATGGGCGTGGTCTCGCCGCTGCTGCTGCCGGACCTGGCCCTGCTCGACGCCGAGTTGACCCTCGGCCTGCCTCCGGCGGTGACCGCCGCCACCGGGATCGATGCCATGGTGCATGCCATCGAGGCCTACACCAGCGTGCACAAGAAGAATCCGCTGTCCGACCTGCTCGCCCGCGAGGCGTTGCGCCTGCTCGCGGCCAACCTCGGCGAGGCGGTGCACGACGGGCAGAACCGCGAGGCGCGCCAGGCCATGCTGCTCGGCGCCTGCCTGGCCGGGCAGGCGTTCGCCAACTCGCCGGTGGCCGCGGTGCACGCGCTGGCCTATCCGCTGGGCGGGCATTTCCACATTCCCCACGGGCTGAGCAACGCGCTGGTGCTGCCGCACGTGCTGCGCTTCAATGCGCCGGCGGCCAGCGTGCACTACGCCGAACTGGCGCCGCTGCTGCTCGGCGAGCGGCTGCAGGCCGGCAGCGCGGAAAGCCTGGGGGAGCAGTTCATCGCCGAACTGGCGGCGCTCAATACGCGCCACGGGCTGCCCAGCCGCCTGCGCGATGCGAACGTCCCCGAGGCGATGCTCGAACGCCTGGCGGCCGATGCCATGCTGCAGACCCGCCTGCTGGTGAACAACCCGCGCGAAGTCAGCGAAGTCGACGCCCTGGCGATCTACCGGGCCGCCTACTGACCGCCATACCGACAAGGATTCCCCATGCCACAGCCGCAGCACCTTCGCGCCGACTACCGGCACTTCCAGCCGGTGACCACGCGCTGGCACGACAACGACCTCTACGGTCACGTCAACAACGTCGTCTACTACAGCTACTTCGACAGCGCGGTGAACACCTTCCTGATCGAGCGCGGCGGGCTGGATATCCACGCCGGCCAGGTGGTGGGCTTCGTGGTCAGCTCCAGCTGCGACTACTTCGCCTCTATCGCCTTTCCCGAGCGCATCGAGGTCGGCCTGAGGGTCGCCCGGCTGGGCAACAGCTCGGTGCAGTACGAACTGGCGGTGTTCAAGGGAGGCGAGGATGAAGCCTGCGCCGCCGGGCGTTTCGTGCATGTCTTCGTCGACCGCCAGTCGAACCGCCCGGTGCCGATTCCCGACACCCTGCGCGCCGCGCTGGAGGGGTTGCTGGTCGGTTGAAATGACTTGTTGCCAAGTCGCAGGGAACGCCAGGGGGGCCGCCGCGTACTATTCTTCGGACCCTTCGGAGAGCCTCAATGGAATACCTGCAGCAACTCGTCAGCGACCCCGCCGCCTGGGTGGCGCTGGCCACCCTGGTCACCATGGAAATCGTGCTCGGCATCGATAACCTGGTGTTCATCTCGATACTCACCAACAAACTCCCCGAACACCAGCGTACCAAGGCCCGTCGCCTCGGCATCGGCATGGCGCTGGTATTGCGGCTTGGACTGCTCGGCACCGTCGCCTACATCGTCCAGCTTACCGAACCGGTGTTCGAGGTGTTCGGCCAGGCGTTCTCCTGGAAGGACATGATCCTCATCGCCGGCGGCCTGTTCCTGCTGTGGAAGGCGACCAAGGAAATCCACCACTCGGTGGACCCGGAGCCGGAAGGCGACCTGTTCACCGGCAAGGTCGCCAGTATCGGCTTCACCTCGGCCATCGTGCAGATCCTGGTGCTCGACCTGGTGTTCTCCATCGACAGCATCATCACCGCCGTCGGCATGACCGAGCACATCCCGATCATGGTGATCGCGGTGGTCGCCGCGGTGACCGTGATGCTGCTCGCCGCCGACCCGCTGGCGCGCTTCATCGGCAACAACCCGACGGTGGTCATGCTGGCGCTGGGCTTCCTGATCATGATCGGCATGACGCTGATCGCCGAAGGCTTCGGCGCCCACGTGCCGAAGGGCTACCTGTACGCGGCGATGGCGTTCTCGGCACTGATCGAAGGGCTCAACATGCTGGCCCGTCGTGCTCGGCGCAAGCGCTCCGACACACCGTCCTGAGGGGCAACAGCGCGGAGCCATCCGGCTCCGCTGCCGGTGCAGCCATTGCCTCGCGTGGTTGTCCAAGGCGTATCCGCCCACGGAGACGCCCGATGAAAGTCCTCCTCGCCTGCCTGCTCTGCCTCTTTGGCGCTGCCGCCTTCGCGCAAACGTCCGCGCCGGGTTCGCCCGGCACGCCCACGCCGCAGCCCTATGTCCATCCGGCGCCGCAGCCCCGGCCCGCCGATCCGGCAAGGCCTGCCCTGTTCAAGCGCCCGCAGCCGACCGGCAACCCCGCGTCGCCGACAAATCCTGCTCCCCGAGATGAAAAACCTAGGGCGCCTGTGGATAGAAAGCCCGGTTCGTGATCGATCAATAAACGTACAGTCCGCGCAAAGCCCCGTGGTCAGCGGCCTGCAGCCGGGGCCGCACAGCTTGTCCACAGCCGGTTGCACAGGTGCTGTGCAAAAGTTCGCTGGCAACTCGTTGAAATCGCTCAAAAAATGTACGGATGGCCGGAGGCGGCGCGGGCATTGGCCTGGAGGCGGGTCTGTACAGCTTATCCACAGCGCCATCCACGCGCGCTGTGGGTAAGCCGGATGCAGGGGGTTAGCTGAAGACCGGGCGGAAGAAGCTGCGCTCGTAGCTGAGGATGCAGCGGGTTTCCTCGGCGTAGCGAAAGGCGGCCTGGCAGTCGGCGTCGGCGAAGGAGCGCTCGCGGTAGGTTTCGTAGGCGGCCAGCGAGGGAAAGCTGAACATTGCCAGGGCGACATCGCTGGCGCCTTCGCTGGGCAGGAAGTAGCCGTGGTGGGTGCCGCCGAACTTCTCCACCAGCGGTATCCAGAGTTTGCCGTAGTGCTCGAATTCCGCGAGCTTGTACGGATCGATGCGGTAGCGCAGGTAGCAGGTGATCATGGCGCTGGGGAGTCCTTGGGCGTGTCGATGAAGACCAGGCGATTGCCGAACGGGTCGTGAAGGGTCATTTCGCGGGTTTCCCAGGGCGTCTCGACGATGCCCGGACGTGCGAAACCGTAATCCTTGGCGCGGAGTTCGGCGTGCAGCGCGGTCAGGTCGACGCAGGCGATCCGCAGCGCCGCGCCGGGACAGGCGTCGCCGTGGTGTTCGGAAAGGTGCAGCAGGCAGCCGTCGCGCGACAGCTGCATGTAAAGCGGCAGCGCCGGCTCGAAGCGGTGCTCCCAGTCGACGGAAAAACCCAGGTAGTCGAGGTAGAACGCCCTGGCTCTGGCCTCGTCGAAGCTGCGCAGGATGGGCACCGGCGCGCCGAGCGTGGCCGCCATCAGAGACCGCCGACCACGTCGCGGATGTCGCGGGCCAGCTCGTCCACCCGCTCCATCTGCGAATCCCACGAGCACATGAAGCGCGCGCCGCCGCTGCCGATGAAGGTGTAGAAACGCCAGCCGCGGTCGCGCAGGGCTTCCAGTGCCGGCTCGGGCATCTGCAGGAACACGCCGTTGGCCTCGACCGGGAACATCAGCCGGACGCCGGGCACGTCGGCGACGCATTCGGCCAGGTGCCGCGCGCAGGCGTTGGCGTGTTCGGCATGGCGCAGCCAGGCACCGTCCTGCAACAGGCCGACCCAGGGCGCGGAGAGGAAGCGCATCTTCGAGGCCAGCTGGCCGGCCTGCTTGCAGCGGTAGTCGAAGTCTTCGGCCAGGTCGCGGTTGAAGAACAGGATCGCCTCGCCGACCGCCATGCCGTTCTTGGTGCCGCCGAAGCAGAGCACGTCGACCCCGGCCTTCCAGGTCAGCTCGGCCGGCGAGCAGCCGAGGAACGCGCAGGCGTTGGAGAAGCGCGCGCCGTCCATGTGCAGGTGCAGGCCGAGTTCGCGGCAGGTGGCGCTGATCGCGCGGATTTCCTCGGGGCGGTAGACGCTGCCGACCTCGGTGGCCTGGGTCAGGGTGACCACGCGGGGTTTCGGGAAGTGGATGTCCTGACGCTTGTTGGCGATCAGGCGCACCGCGTCCGCGCTCAGCTTGCCGTCCGGACTGGGCGCCACCAGCAGCTTGGAGCCGTTGGAGAAGAATTCCGGCGCGCCGCATTCGTCGGTCTCGACGTGGGCGGTCTCCGAGCAGATCACGCTGTGGTAGCTCTGGCACAGCGCGGCCAGCGCGAGGGAGTTGGCGGCGGTGCCGTTGAAGGCGAAGAACACCTCGCAATCGGTCTCGAACAGCGCGCGGAAATGGTCGGCGGCGCGCGCCGTCCACTCGTCGTCGCCGTAGGCGCGCGCGTGGCCCTGGTTGGCCTCGGTCATCGCCGCCCAGGCTTCCGGGCAGATGCCCGAGTAGTTGTCGCTGGCGAATTGCTGGCTGTTGTCGGTCATGGTGATCCTGGAATCCGTGAAAGCATCGCCGCTCACTTTACCCAACAATGGCGGTCAATGGCTGATCGCCACGGGCAAGCGGAGGCCGGATGAGGGGCAAGGGCGGATCGCCGGCAGGGCGCGACACGGCGCTGGACCTGCTCAAGTGGCTGGCATTGGCGAGCATGCTGCTCGATCACCTGCGCTTCGTCTGGCCGGCGTTGGGCTGGCTGTATCCGTTCGGCCGGCTGGCGTTTCCGTTTTTCTGCCTGGCCATCGCGGCCAACCTCGCGCGCAACCCGGCGGCGCCGGAACCGCGTCGGCTGCTGCGCTACCTGGGCGCGCTGCTGCTCTTCGCGCTGCTGGCGGAAGCGCCGTACCGCCTGCTGGTGGGCGAGGCGGCGACGACGCTGAACGTGCTGCCGACGCTCGCCCTCGGCCTGTCGATCGCCCAGGCGCTGCGCGGTCCGCGGCGGCTTGGCCTGCTGCTCGGGTTCGCTGCCCTGGTACTGGCGGTCATCGGCGACCGCTGGCTGATGTTCGGCGCGGCCGGGGCCTTGCTGCCGGCGGCCTGTTTGCTGGTGCTGCGCCGACCGCTGTGGTGCGCCGCGCTGCCGGGGCTGGTCTGCCTGGCGGCGAACCGCTGGCCGCCGCTGTTCGCCGAAGCCGCCGCCTGGCAGCCGTTCGCCCTGCTGGTGCTGGGCATGTGCCTGGTCGCGCCGGCACTCGGGCTGGCGGTGTTGCGTGCGGATACGGCGATCGGTGTGCCGCCGTTCAGGCGCTGGGGCTATCTGCTCTATCCCGGGCACTTCCTCCTGCTGGCCGCGCTTCGCGTCCTCTAGTCCGGGGCGAAAAGGGCCTGTACGCGACGATCCTCCTGTGTGTAGGGTTCGACCTGCGCCCTCGCGACCGTTATCAGGCCGCGAGGCGTACCGACGGCCGACAGCCGGCGCCGCCTTGGCTACTGCCGCCAGCCGCCGGCGCGCGGGAACTCCCGGCCCCGGCAGCCCTCAGAACAGGAACCAGTGGCCGACGGCCGCGCGTCCTTCGCAAGAAAAAGGAGCAGCACCATGCGTTACGCCCGCTTGATCGCCTTCGCCGCACCCCTGTTCGTGGCCTTCTCGGCCACCGCCGCGCAGTGGCCCGCCGGAGCGAAGGAGGAATTCACCAACCAGTGCGTCACCAGCGCCAAGGCCAACGTGCCGGCGGCCAAGGCCGAAGCCTATTGCGGCTGTGCGGCGGAGAAGGTCGGGATGGAGTTCAGCACCGCGGAAATCGAGGCCATGCAGAACAAGAAGGGCAGCGACGTGACCCCGGAAATGAAGGAACGCCTGGGCAAGGCATCCACCAGCTGCCTGCACTACCTGAACCCGTAAGTCCGCGCCCCTTCCCGCGTGGAAGGGTGCGGCAGGCTTCGCACGACGCCGCGCAGGGTCCGCCCTGCGCGGCGTCGTCGTGTCCGGCTCACCGAATCAGAGGATCCGCGCGCTCGGCGCCGCCGGCTTCAGGCGGATGGCGATGAACTTCGAGGTCGGCGTGTGGCTGCCCTCGCCGTAGCTGTCCAGCGGCACCAGCGGGTTGGTTTCCGGGTAGTAGGCCGCGGCCTGGCCGTCCGGCATGTCGAAGGCGAGCAGGGTGAAGCCTTTCACCGTGCGCTCGACGCCGTCGTCCCACAGCGAGGTGACGTCGACCTTCTGCCCCGCCCGATAGCCCAGGCGCTCGATCTGCGCGGCGCTGACGAAGATCACCTCGCGCTGCCCGCGCACGCCGCGGTAACGGTCGTCCAGGCCGTAGATGGTGGTGTTGTACTGGTCGTGGGAGCGCAGCGTCTGCAGGATCAGGTCGTGGGCCACGCCGCTCTTGCGCATGCGCTCGGAGACCAGGTCCGCCGGCAGCACGTTGGCCTTGAAGTTGGCCCTGCCGCTAGCCGTCGCCCATTTGCGCGCGCCGGCCGAGTTGCCGAGGTAGAAGCCGCCGGGATGGGCGACGCGGCGGTTGAAGTCCTGGAAGCCGGGCAGCGTATCGGCGATCAGCTCGCGGATGCGGGCGTAGTCGGCGATCAGCGCGTCCCAGTCCACCGGATGATTGCCCAGAGTGGCCTTGGCGATGCCGGCGACGATGGCCGGTTCCGAGCGCATCTCGGCGGACAGCGGTTCGAGCTGGCCGAACGAGGCGTGGATCATGCTGAACGAGTCCTCCACCGTCACCGCTTGCGGGCCGCCGGCCTGGCGGTCGATGTCGGTGCGGCCCAGGCACGGCAGGATCAGTGCGTCGCGGCCGTGGGTCAGGTGGCTGCGGTTGAGCTTGGTGCTGATCTGCACGGTCAGCGCGCAGCGCTGCAGCGCCTGGTGGGTACGCGGGCTGTCCGGGGTGGCCTGGGCGAAGTTGCCGCCCAGCCCGATGAACACCCGGGCGCGGCCTTCCAGCATCGCCTCGATGGCTTCCACGGTGTTGTGGCCGTTGTGCCGCGGCACGCTGAAGGCGAAGCGCTTTTCCAGCGAATCGAGCAGTGCCGCCGGCGGGCGGTCGTTGATGCCCATGGTGCGGTCGCCCTGCACGTTGCTGTGCCCGCGTACCGGGCAGAGGCCGGCGCCGGGCTTGCCGAGGTTGCCGCGCAGCAGCTGCAGGTTGACGATTTCCTGGATGGTCGGCACCGAATGACGGTGCTGGGTGATGCCCATCGCCCAGCAGACGATCACCCGCTCGGCGCGCCGGTACATGCGCGCGGACTGCTCGATCTCCGCCAGGGCGAGACCGGACTGCTGCTCGATCTGCGCCCAGGAGGTGGCATCCAGCTCGGCCAGGTAGGCGTCGATGCCATCGGTGTGCTCGGCGATGAAGGCGTGGTCGAACACCGCCGGCTCACCCTTGGCCTGGGCCTCGCGCTCCCACTGCAGGAGGAACTTGGCCATGCCGCGGACTGCCGCCATGTCGCCGCCCAGCGCCGGGCGGAAGAACGCCGTGTTCAGCGGTTCCGACCCGTTGGCAAGCATTTCCGCCACGTTCTGCGGGTTCTGGAAGCGTTCCAGGCCGCGCTCCTTGAGCGGGTTGAAGCAGACCACCTGGGCGCCGCGCCGCACCGCTTCACGCAACGGTTCGAGCATGCGCGGGTGGTTGGTGCCGGGGTTCTGGCCGAGCACGAAGATGGCGTCGGCATGCTCGAAGTCGGCGAAGGTCACGCTGCCCTTGCCGATCCCGACGCTCTGCCCGAGGGCCACGCCGCTGGCCTCGTGGCACATGTTCGAGCAGTCCGGGAAGTTGTTGGTGCCGTAGGCGCGGACGAACAGCTGATAGAGGTAGGCGGCCTCGTTGCTGGCCCGCCCGGAGGTGTAGAACTCGGCCTGGTCGGGGCTTTCCAGCGCGCGCAGGTGCTCGGCGACCAGGGCGAAGGCGGCGTCCCAGTCGATTGGCAGGTAATGGTCGCTGGCCGCGTCGTAGCGCATCGGCTGGGTCAGCCGGCCCTGGTACTCGAGCCAGTAGTCGCTCTGCTCGCGCAACTGGCTGACGCTGTAGCGGGCGAAGAAGGCGGCATCGACGCCGCGCTTGGTGGCTTCCCAGTTGACCGCCTTGGCGCCGTTCTCGCAGAACTTGACCATGCCGTTCTCCGGCGAGTCGCCCCAGGCGCAGCCCGGGCAGTCGAAACCGCCGTTCTGGTTGGTCTTGAGCAGCGCGCGAAGGTTCTTGAACGGCTGCTTGCTGTCCAGCCAGAAGCGCGTGACGCTGGCCAGCGCACCCCAGCCGGCGGCCGGGCCTTTGTAGGGGCGGTACTGCGGGTCGATCTTTTGCAGGCTCATGTCGGCGATTCGTCTTCGCTGGGCGCCGGGCTGTAGACCCGTGGCGCGCTGTGTTGGGGCAGATGGATGAGGTTCAGGTTGTGCCGCCGTGCCCACTGCACGGCGAGGCCGGTGGGCGAGGAGAAACTGACCAGGCTGTGCAGGCCGGCGCGAAGCGCCTTGTGGATCAGCTCCAGGCTGCAGCGGCTGGTGACCACGGCCAGCCCGCCCGGCGTGGCGATGGCCTGGCGTTGCAGGGCGCCGATCAGCTTGTCCAGGGCGTTGTGCCGACCGATGTCCTCGCGGCCCAGCAGCAGTTCGCCACGGGCGTCCATGAACAGCGCCGCATGCACCGCGCCGCAGTGCTGGCCCAGCGGCTGGAACTCGCCGAGGCGCTGGCGCAGGCCGTCCAGCCACTGCGGCGGCGGCAGCGGGGTCGGCGCCAGCACCGGGAGGTCCGGCAGCGCCTGTTCCAGCGCCTCGACGCCGCACAACCCGCAGCCGCTGGTGCCGGCGACGTTGCGGCGCTGTTGCTTGAGCTGCCAGAAGGCGCGGCTGGCGATCTGTACCTGCGCATGGCGGGCATCGCCGTCGCCGGAAATGACGATGTCGTAGAGCTCGTCGGCCGAGGCGACGATGCCGCTGGCGAGGCTGAAACCGACCACGAAGTCCTCCAGGTCGGCGGGGGAGACCAGCATCACCGCCTGGTTCAGGTCGTTGTAGGAAATCGCCAGGGCAATTTCCTCGGCCAGCTCGGCAGGGCTGGCGTCCCGCTCGTCCAGGCCATGGAAGCGGTATCCCTGGCTGGCGGCGGCAACGGGAGCGGGCAGGCGGCGCACGGTTGAACGGCTCGGGGCGTTCATAGGCAAGGCTCGGTGTCGTTATGCGAACGAGACTAGGGCAGATTGTCGCACCCCGTCTAATCGTTAGGACCGATGCGGCGATAGAGACGTTCGATGGGCTGCGCCAGCCTGGCTGACAGGCGATGCGGGGGAACACCGGGCAGGGTCCGACGCTCAAAGCCGTGAGCGCCGGGCAAACGGCGCTCGGGAAGGAACAAAGGAATACATGTCTGCCCGGAGGGCGCGGTACCCCGTATCGATCGACAAATGGAGACTTTCAGGATGATCAGGAAAGCGACCCCGGCCGATCTGCCGGCCCTGCTCGACATCTGGCTCGAAGCCACGCAACAGGCGCACGACTTCATCGAACCGTCCTTCTGGGAAGGCAAATTCGAGGACATGCGCGACCACTATCTCCCCAGCGCGGACGTCTGGCTCTACGAGCGTGACGGCCGGCCGCTCGGGTTCTTCGCCTTGCAGGAACACATCCTCGCCGCGCTGTTCGTCAGCCCTTCCGAACATGGCCAGGGCATCGGCTCGGCGCTGCTGGAGAAGGCGCGCAGCATGACCGACGGGCTGGAGTTGTCGGTCTACGAGCGCAACAGCGAGGCAGTGGCGTTCTACCAGAAGCACGGCTTCTGCCAGATCGACCTGCGCACCGACCAGCGTGCGGGGCACGTGGAACTGGTGATGCTCGATTGCACGCAGATGGACGGCGCCGAGCGGCGCGCGGCCGATCGCGAGGCGGTGGAGTTGATGCAGCCGGGTTGAGGAGGTTTGGATTTTTTGCAGCTGTGCAGCACCGTAGGATGGGTCGAGCGAAGCGACACCCATCGCCTCGCGGCATGACTTGGGTATCGCTGCGCTCAACCCAACCTACGGGCTGACGGACCCGGAGGCTTCGGCCTCCGCCTTCAACCGCTCGATCCGTTCGTCCTTCTCTGCCCACAATCCGCTCACCCATTCCTGCACCTGCCGGCGGAAGTCGGGGTCGTTCTCGTAGTCGCCGCGCCACAGCGCCGGGTCGAGCGGCAACGTGCGGATGTCCATGATCACCCGCGGCACCCGCCCGCACAGCAGGTCCCAGAAGCCTGGCGTGGGTGTCTGCGGGTAGACCACGGTGACGTCGAGGATGGCATCCAGCTGCTCGCCCAGGGCGGCGAGGACGAAGGCCACGCCGCCGGCCTTGGGCTTGAGCAGGTGGCGGTAGGGCGAGCCTTGCGCCGCGCGCTTGGCCGGCGTGAAGCGCGTGCCTTCGAGGTAGTTGACCACGGTCACCGGCAGGCGCTTGAAGCGCTCGCAGGCGGCGCGGGTGATGGCCAGGTCCTGGCCGCGCAGGTGCGGGTTCTTCTCCAGGAAGGCCTTCGAGTAGCGCTTCATGAACGGGTAGTCCAGCGCCCAGAACGCCAGGCCGAGGAAGGGCACCCAGATCAGCTCCTTCTTCAGGAAGAACTTGAAGTAGGGCGTCTTGCGGTTGAAGGCCTGCACCAGCGCCGGGATGTCGACCCAGGACTGGTGATTGCTGATGACCAGGTAGGAAGTGTCCATGCGCAGTTCGCTGCCGCCGCGGATGTCCCAGTGCGTCGGCGTGCACAGGGCGAAGATCGCCTTGTCGATCTCGGCCCAGGTCTCGGCGACCCACATCACGCCGCGCGAGCAGCGATCGCGCAGCGCCTGGTTCGGCGCGATCCGTTTGAACAGGGCGATCAGCAGCAGCGGGCCGATCAGGACGAGGGTGTTGAACAGCAGCAGAAGGGTGGTGACGACGCCGGTTAGCGGGGCTCTCATCGGCCTCTTCTCCTTGGCTATGTGCGGTCGGGGAATCATACCCAGCGCTGGCGCTCGTCCCAAGCCAATGGCGTTACAGGGCTTTTATGCAGCGATGCCTTTGGGCCATCATGGCGGCGCGACCATACGGTCATTCTCATCGGGTGCCAGCGTGCTTAAACGTATCGCTTTGACCGAACTGCGTATCGGCATGTTCATTCACGAATTTTCCGGCTCATGGATGGAGCACCCCTTCTGGAAGAGCCGGTTTCTCCTCGAGAACCCGAAGGATCTGCAACGCATCCGCGACAGCGGCATCGGCGAGCTGTGGATCGACACGGCCAAGGGACTGGACGTGCCGGGCGGGCAGACCGTTGACGAGGTCAAGGCGCAAACCGATGCGCGCTTGCTGGCCGCGGTGACGACGCCGACGGTGCTTCCGCCGCGCGCCAGCCTCGAGGAGGAAGTCGCCCGCGCGCAGAAGCTCTGCTCGCACTCGCGGCGGGCGGTGATGGAGATGTTCCAGGACGCGCGGATGGGCCAGGCGGTGAACGTCGAACAGGTCGGCCAGCTGGTCCGGGACATCACCGCCTCGGTGATGCGCCATCCGCACGCGCTCATCAGCCTGGCGCGCCTGAAGAGCGCCGACGAATACACCTACATGCACTCGGTGGCGGTGTGTGCGCTGATGATCGCGCTGGCGCGCCAGCTCGAGCTGAGCGATGCGCAGATCCAGGAGGCCGGTGTCGCCGGCCTGCTGCACGACATCGGCAAGATGGCGATCCCCAGCGAAGTGCTGAACAAGCCCGGCAAGCTCACCGACGAGGAATTCCGCCGCGTTTGCGACCATCCGCAGGCCGGCACCGACATCCTGCTGGAGTGCAAGCAGGTCAGCGCGCTGGTGATCGACGTCTGCCTGCACCACCACGAGAAGATCGACGGAACCGGCTATCCGCACCGTTTGGCCGGCGATCAGATCAGCCTGTTCGCGCGGATGGGCGCGGTCTGCGACGTGTATGACGCGATCACCTCCAACCGCCCGTACAAGCGCGGCTGGGACCCGGCCGAGTCGATCCGCAAGATGGCCGAGTGGTGTCACCGGCATTTCGACGAAGCGGTGTTCCAGGCGTTCGTCAAATCGGTCGGCATCTATCCGGTCGGCTCGCTGGTGCGCCTGGACAGCGGCCGCCTGGGCGTGGTCATCGAGCAGAACGAGAAATCCCTGCTGTCACCACGGGTGCGGGTGTTCTTCAACGCCAGGACCAATACGCACCTGGCGCGCGAGGTCGTCGACCTGGCCAAGCTGGTCGGCCGCGACAAGATCGTCGGCCGCGAATCCCCGGCGCAGTGGGGTTTCCGCGACATCGATGAGCTCTGGTCGGGAGTCGCCTCTCCCGCTCTCTGAGGCGGTCACCCTTCCGCGTAGCGCCGCGAGCGGCGTACCCTGTGCGCCCGCTGCGCTGAACCCCGTCCGCCAGCCGCCGTCTTAGACTATCCGCGCCCTTTGGAGAACCTGCGTGAAAGCCATTCTCGCCCTGTTGGCCCTGAGCGCCGTGCTGCCCGCCGTCGCCGATGAGCAAGAGCAACCGACCCTCTATGGGCGCAACGAGTACGTACGCTTGCCGGAACTGGGCAAGACCCTGCGCGCCAAGCTCGATACCGGTGCGCTAAACGCCTCGCTGTCGGCCAAGGACATCGAGCGCTTCGAGCGCGATGGCGAGGACTGGGTTCGGTTCCGCCTTGCCGGCAAGGGCGCCGACGACACCCTCTACGAACACAGGCTGGCGCGCATTGGCAAGATCAAGAACCGTGCGGGCGAGCAATCCGCCGACGAGGAGGAAGACGCCGGGGTCGAGGTCAGCAAGCGTCCGGTGATCGATCTCGAGCTGTGCCTGGGCACCGTCAAGGAGACCGTGGAAGTCAACCTGGCGGACCGCAGCAACTTCATCTATCCGCTGCTGCTGGGCGCCAAGACCCTGCGCGAACTGGGCGCGGCGGTGGACCCGGCGCGGCGCTTCACCACCCGCAAGCCGGAATGCTGAGCCTCACGACCAGCTGCGCAGCCAGGCGGCCTGCAACTTGCTAGCATTACGACATCATGGCGCCAGAAGACTGGCGTGATCGTTGTCGAGGTGTGCTGATGGGCGCTCTACTGGTACCGGGGATGCGCGTTCTGGAACGTTTCAGTTTCGCGCGCAAGTTTCAGCTGTTGTTCCTGCTTTTCGTGTTGCCCCTGTGCTTCGCCGCCTGGGTGATCGTCAGCGATTTCACCGCCAAGCTGGACGTGGTGGCGAAGGAACGCGGCGGCATGCGTGCGATGCAGGCGCTGGACGCGGTGCAGCAGGCGATGGTCGAGCAGCGCAACCTGTTCGCCCGCTGGAAAGGCACCGAGGAGCCGGCCAAAGCGGGGTTCGAGCAGCAGGCCGGCGAACTCGACCGCGCCCTGCAGGAGGCCGCCCGCCGCATCGCCCAGGAAGGTTTCACCGCGCAGACCGACCAGCATCTGCAGGCGCTCCAGGCCCTGCGTAGCGAGCTGGCGGTCGACCGGCTGGGCAAGATGGCCCTGCCCGACGGGCTCGAGCGCTATCAGAAATTCCTCCTGCAACTGCAACGCCTGCGTGACCAGGTCGCCACCGACAGCGGCCTGATCCTCGACCCGTGGCTCGACACCTACCTGATGATGGACCAGCTCACCGCCAGCCTGCCGCGGGCGCTGGAGCGCCTCGGCAGTTTCTTCGCCCAGGGCCACGGCGCGGTCGTCTCGCAGCATTTCACCCTGCAGAGCCGGGTGGTGATTCGCGACCTGCGCCGCGCGCTGGACGATTCCCGCGCCAGCCTGCAGAAGGCCGCCGCCACCCTCGCCCAGGATGCGCCCTGGGTGATGCCCGGCCTGCGCCAGCCCTACGACACTGCGCTGCAGGGCCTCGACGCCTATACCCAGCGCATCGATCGCGAGGTCTTCGAGAGCAATCCGATCGCCATCGCCCCGGCGCCGTTCGCCGCCGCCAGCGACACCCTGCGTGACCAGTTGCTCGGTCTGCAGCAGGCGCTCTACGGCGTATTCGAGGCGCGCATGGCCAGCTACCGGGAGGACGCGTTGCACAGCCTGCTGCAGGTGATCGGCGCCTTCGCCGTGCTGGCGTTGTTCGCGCTCTACGTGCTGCTGTGCCTGAACGCCTCGATCCGTCGCAGCACGGCGAGCATCACCGAGGCGGCCCAGGGGCTGCGCGACGGCGACCTGCGCGTGCGCGTCGCGGTGCATGGCGAGGACGACCTGGCGCAGATCGCGCTGGCCCTCAACGCCGCCGTCCTGCAGTTGCGCGACAGCCTGAAGGGCGTCGACGACGAGAGCCACCAGCTCGGCGACACGGTGCACCAGCTGTATGCCCAGGCGCAGGATTCCCTGGGCGAAGTCGAGCAGCAGCAGGTCCAGCTGAGCCAGATCGCCACCGCCGCGACGCAACTTGCCGCCACCGCGCAGAGCGTCGCGCAGAGTTGCGAGGAAGCGGCGGTGGACGCCGTGCAGACCCGCGAGGTCGCCATGCAGAGCCGCCAGCGCAGCACGCGGACCGGCACCAGCATGCATCAGCTCGGCGAGCGCCTGGGCGAGGCCTCGGTCACCCTTGGGCAACTGCGCGAGCAGGCGCAGCAAATCAACCGCATCGTCGACGTGATCAAGGGCATCGCCGAGCAGACCAACCTGCTGGCGCTCAACGCGGCCATCGAGGCGGCCCGCGCCGGCGAGCAGGGCCGCGGCTTCGCGGTGGTCGCCGACGAAGTGCGCAGCCTGTCGCAGCGTACCCAGGAGTCGACCAAGGAAATCGGCCAGACCGTCGGCGACCTGCAGAGCGTGGTCGGCCAGGCGGTGGCGCTGATGGAGGAAGCCAACCGCCAGGCCGAGGGCGACGTCGGCAGCGTGCTGGCGATGGGCGGCGATCTGGAGCACATCGCCGAGTCCGTGCAGCGCGTCAGCGACCGCCTCGCGCAGATCGCCACCGCCGCCGAGCAGCAGGCCGCCACGGCGGACGAGGTGAGCGGCAACATCCAGCAGATCGACCAGGCGGCAAGCCAGTTGCTGAGCGGCGCGCAGTCGGTCAGCGGCGCGGCGGAGCAGATGCAGCGTGGCAGCGAGGGGCTGCGGCGCAACACCGGGCGTTTCCAGCTGAGCTGAGCCGACGGGAGCCGACGAAGCGAAGCGGCACCATTTCGTTTCGCCGGCGTCATAACCCTTGAGAGCCAGTCAGGACAGGACATTCCTCATGCTGCTAGACATCTTGCTGTGGGCCGGTCTGGTCGCCTTTTTCCTCGGCGGTCTGTACGTGAACCCGAAATGGAAAGAACGTAACGACGCCTGATGCGCGCATCCGATCGTCTGCCTTCTTCAGCCTGACGGCGAGCGCCGCGCGCCGCTCTTCCCGCATGCCGCCACCGCCGGCGGCCTTTCGCCATTTCTTTCCGATCCCTTGAAGGACCTCCTCCAGGTTTGCCGGTGGACACTGCCGTGCCGATGCGGTTAGCGTCTTCAGCGCCGGAATAGACGCCTGGCGTCCACAATGGGACATGCATGAGCAAGCGAAAGAAACATGAAGAGCAGGGCGACGCCATCCTCGAGGCGATGCGTGCGGGGCGCCCGCAGGATGACCGCGAGGCACGCCGGAAACAGCTTTCCCGACAGCGCTTTCTCCTGCGTTTCGGCCTGGTCGGTTTCGCCATCGCCGGTGTCGCCGGCTACCTGATTTCCGGCGATCCGCTGCCGATCGCCTGGCTCGGCATGGTGCTGGGCGTGGCGGCGGGCTGGGGCTGGTTGAGGGTGCGCTGATGGACACCGCTTCGCTGCTCTGGGGGCTGCTGTTCAGCGCCTTCGGCTTCGCCTATTTCGTCTACGGCAAGAAGCAGGGCAAGGCGGTGCCGCTGCTCTGCGGCATCGCGCTGATGGTCTTCCCCTATTTTGTCGACAGCGACCTGCTGCTGGCCGGCATCGGTCTGACATTGCTGGCGGTGCCGTTGGTCGTTCGCGGCTGAGGCGCTAGCCGCCGCGTTCGCGGGTGGGGCGCAGGGCCAGGCAGCCGAGCAACGCCGGAACACCGAGGCCGAGCCAGGCTATCGCGTCCCACACACCGTCGCCGAGCAGTGCGCAGAACAGGCCGATGGCGCTGCCCAGGCCGATCAGCGCGGGCAGGGCGAAGGTCGAGCGACGCAGGCGCTTCATGCGTCCGCCCCGGCCGTTCGCGGACTGCCCATGGGCACGCGGCGGCGCACCCACCAGAGGTACAGGCCGCTGCCGAGGACGATGATCGTCAGCACGTCCAGTACGGCCCACAGCACCTTCATCGGCATGCCGCCGTAGTCGCCGAAATGCAGCGGCTGCGACATGCCCAGCGCATCCATGTACCAGGGCCGCGCGACCACCGCGGTGACGCCAAGGGTCTGCGCATCGATCAGCACCGGGGTGAACAGGTGCGAGGTCAGCGGCGTGTTGCCGTTCATGAACACCGTGTAGTGGTGCTCACTGGAGAACCGTGTGCCGGGGAAGGCGATGAAGTCCGGCTGGCTGTCGGGCGCCGCCGTGCGGGCGATCTCCAGCAGCCGGCTGGCCGGCGCGCGTTCGCCGAGCGGCGGGGCGTTGCGGTAGGGCGCCAGCATCGCGGTCAGCGCGTCCTGCCGCCAGGCCGCGATCAGCAGGTCGGCGCAGGCGCTGATCACCCCGGTGACGCCGACCGCCAGCGCCCAGACCAGGGTGACGATGCCGATTAGGTTGTGCAGGTCCAGCCAGCGCAGGCGGGTGGACCTGTCGCGGCGCACCTGGGCGAACCGCTGGCGGCGCATGAAGGGTGCGTAGAGCACGACGCCGGAGATGAGGGCGACGATGAACAGCAGCCCCATGAACGCCAGCAGCAGCTTGCCCGGCAGCCCGGCGAACAGGTCGACGTGCAGGCGAAGGATGAACAGCATCAGGCCGCCATTCGCCGAAGGCATTTCCAGGGCCTCGCCGCTGCGCGCATCGAGCAGGAAGGTGTGCGATTCGTTCGGGTCGCTGCCGGCCGTGGCCGCGCTGATCGCCATCACCGCGTCGGGCTCGTCGTCTTCCCAGGCGAGGTACTGCACCACCTCGCCGGGCCGGTGCGCCTCGGCGGCCCGTACCAGTCGCTGCAGGTCCAGGTGCGGTGTATCCGCCGGCAGCTCGCGCAGCGTGGGCGCATCGCCGAGCAGGTGGTCGATCTCGTGGTGGAAGATCAGCGGCAGGCCGGTCAGCGCCAGCATCAGCAGGAACAGCGTGCAGACCAGGCTGCTCCAGGTGTGGACGAAGGACCAGCGGCGGATTGTCTTGGCGTGCATCGGGGATTCCGTGGAAAACGCCGGAGCCGGCTCCCGGAGCGGCTCGCGCGCGAAGCGGGGCAGCGGCGGTTCAGAACTCCATTTCCGCCGAGAAGGTCAGGGTGCGCGGATCGCCCAGGTAGTAGCTGTTCAACCAATAGGACTTGTCCGCCAGGTTGCTGACGTTGGTGCGCAGGGTCAGCTTGTTGTCCGCCACCGGCATGCTGTAGCGCGCGCCGAAGTCGAAGGTGGTAAAGGACGGCAGGCTGTGGTCGTTGGCCTCGTCGCTGTATTGCTTGCCGGTGTAGTAGGCGCCGCCGGTGAAGGCGAAGCCGGGCAGGGCGTCGAGGTCGTACTCGGCATAGACCTTGGCCAGTTGCGAGGCCACGTTGGTCGGCTTGTTGCCGTCGTTCGCCGCCACGTTGGACTTCTTCACCTGCGGGTCGAGCAGGGTGAGGCCGCCGACCAGGGTCAGGTTGGAGGTCACCCTGCCGGTCACGCCGAATTCCAGCCCGGTGTTTTCCTGGCGGCCGTTAGGCGTGTAGACGAAGTTGGTGATGTAGTTGGGCTTGTCGATGTTGAACAGCGCCACGGTGAACAGCGCATCGCCCCAGGTGGCCTTGGCGCCGATTTCGTACTGCTCGCTGACTTCCGGCGGCAGGGCGATGGAGCGGCCGTTGAGGGTCGTGGCGCCACCGGCTTCCAGGCCTTCGATGTAGGTCGCATAGGTGGTCAGCCAGGGCAGCGGTTTGAAGATCAGCGAATAGTTCGGCGAGGTCTTGGTCTTGGCGTAGGTGCTCACCCCGCTGCCGTAGACGAAGTCGTTGGTGAAGGTGTCGATCTTGCTGTGGGTGAAACCGACGATCGTCGACCACTGGTCGTTGAAGGTGATGACGTCGCCGATCAGCAGGTTCCGCGTTTCGTTGGTGCTGTAGAGGTGCTTGTCGCTGTTGCCGATGCTGTAGGACGGCTTGTCGACCTGCGGGGTTTCGTCGAGCGGGATGTCGCCGACCACCGAGAACTGCGGATAGGACGGGTACGCGTGGTCGATGTGCTGCTTCACGCGGCGCATGTTGCCCTGATAGCCGAACGTCACCTTGTGCCCGATGGCGCCGGTGGCGAACGCCGAGTCGAGGAACAGGTAGCCGGAGGTCTCGGCGTTGTCCACCGGGGCGTAGGCATACAGCGGCTGCGTGTAGTTGCCCGGTGCCGATACCGGTGGCGAGGTGCTGTAGATGGTCGGGCCGGTGTAGGTGTATTCCTGGGTGTACTCGGTGTAGGCGAGCGCACCGCGCAGGCTGAAGATATCGTTCAGGCGCCAGTTGAAGCGGCTGCCGACGCGGTCGCTTTCCGAGTCCGAGAACGCCCACTTCTGGCTGTAGAGCCGGTCGTTGTCCAGGTCGTCCGCATCCGGGCGGCGAGCGCCGTCCTGGACGAACCAGTAGCTGCTCAGGCCGCGCGTCTCGCTCTTCTTGTGCGAGGCGTCGAACTGGATCTGCAGGTCGTCGCTGAGGTTCCAGTCCAGCGCCAGGCTGACCATCTCGCGGCGGCGCTTCTGCAGGTCGATGGCGGTTTCGCCATCCTGGGTCAGCACATTGAGGCGATAGGCGAACCGGCCTTCGGTGTCGATCGGGCCGCCGAAGTCGCCGTGCAGGTAGTAGTTCTCGCCGCCGGCGTTGCCCAGGGTGACGCTGTTGTAGCGCTCGGCCGTCGGCCGCTTGAGCACGTAGTTGACCAGTCCGCCGGGGTTGCCGGGGCCGTAGAGGAAGCCGGAGAGGCCGGTGAGGACCTCGATCTGCTCCATCTCCTCGACGAAGTTGTTGCTGTCGGAATCGGTACTGAAGCGCAGACCGTCGGTGGCCACGTTCAGGTTACCGGCGCTGCTGAAGCCACGGATCGCTACGGCGCTGGCGTAGCCGGCGTTCTTCGGCGAGTAGAGCTGGGTGAACGGGTTGCGCTTGAAGACGTCGTCGGTGGAGGTCGTCTGGGTGTTGCGCAACTGGTCGCTGGACACGACGCTGATCGAATACGGCGTGTCCTGCAGGCTCATGCCGCCCAGCGCGCCGACGTTCTTCGCGGCGTCAACGCGGTAGCCGGCGGCCGCGCTGCCGTCGACGGGCGCCGCGGCGCTCGCGGTGACGCTGGATTCGGAAAGCAGCATGGCGCCGCTCTGCTGCACCTCGTCGAGGCTGTAGACGCCGGCGGCGTTGCGCTGCAGTTGCAGGCCGGTGCCGCGCAGGGCCTCGCGCAGGGCGTCCTGGGCGTCGAACGAACCGCGCACCGGGTTGGACGTGCGGCCGGCGGCCAGCGCCGGGTCGATGCTCAGCGTCAGCCCGGCCTCGGCGGCGATGCGGTTGAGGGTGTTGGCCAGGGACGCGGACGGCAACTGGTAGTCGCGCACGTCGCTGCGGCTGGCGGCTTCCTGGGCCAGCGCGCTACTCCAGGGTTGGCTGGCGAGCAGGGCGGCGACCAGCAGGCTGGGACGGAAAAGGGTTTTCGAGGCGGACATTCGGGAATGGCTCCTGGACAAGAATGAATCTCAATGTCCCTTTGCCGAAGCAAAATCGAAAAGTGATAGGGCGCGGCGAAAATATTTCCGCCGGCGCCATTCCCGTCACTGCTCCTTGGTCGCCGCCGGCACCACCGTCACCCACCAGTCGGTGTGCCGTTCGATGCCCACCGGCAGGCTCGGCGGCAGCGCGGCGAGGGCCAGGTCGCTGTCGTTCAGCGGGAAGCTGCCGGTGATGCGCAGGTCCGCCAGGCGCGGGTCGAGGCCGAGATGACCGCGCCGGTATTCGCCCAGGCGCTCGATCAGTTGGCCCAGCGGCATGTCCTCCACCACCAGCATGCCGCGGCTCCAGGCGTCGGCGGCGACCGGCGCGGGCTGGCTGGCGCCGAGCCCGTCGCCGCGCATCAGCACCTGTTGTCCTTCGCCGATGATGCGTTCCTCGTCGCCCCGTTCCGGGTGCGCGGCGACGGCCGACTTCAGCACGATCAGGCGCGTGCCTTCGGGTTCGCGACGGACCAGGAAGCGTGTGCCGAGGGCGCGCAGATCGCCCTCGGCGGTCTGCACGATGAACGGGCGCGGGTCGCCGTGCGCGGTTTCCACCAGCATCTCGCCGCCGCGCAGGATCACCCGTCGCTCGCGGGCGTCGAAGGCGATATCCAGCGCGCTGCGGCTGTTCAGGCGGATTCGCGTGTGGTCGGGCAGCTCGACGTCGCGCTGTTCGCCGCTGGCGGTGACTTCATCGGCCAGCCAGTCGCTCAGCGGGCGTTGCTGCTGGAGCAGGCCGAGCGTCAGCCCGACCATCAGCAGCAGGCCTAGGGTCGTGCCGCCGAGCCGGCGCAGGCGCCGCCGCACTTCGCCTTCGGCGCGCTGCAGCGCGCGCCGCGCGGGGCCCGACGCGGCGCCGTGCAACTGCTGGTCGATGCCGCCCAGCTGCGCCCAGGCGCGCGCGTTGTCCGGATGCGCGGCGTGCCAGCGGGCGAACGCCTGCTGCTGGCCGTCGTCATCGCCGGCGCCGAGGTTCAGTTGCCAGGCGATGGCCTCGTCGAGGACGCGCGCGCTGACCGGGCGGGTATCGATCATGTCGGTTCGCCGTAGAGCGCGATGTAGCACTGGCGCAGGCCCTGGGCCAGGTACTGGCGCACGCGTGGCACCGAGACGCCGAGGCGCTCGGCGATCTCGGCGTGGCTCATGCCGTCGAGGCGGCTGTGCAGGAAGGCGGCGCGGGCGCGGGTCGACAACGTGGCGAGCAGGCGCTCGACCTCACGCAGCGTCTGCAGTATCTGCAACTGCTCTTCGGCGCTGGGCTGCAGGTCCTCGGGTTGGGCGGCGAGTTCGTCCAGATAGGCGCGTTCCAGCGCGCTGCGCCGGAAGTGGTCGATCAGCAGGCCCTTGGCGATGGTGCGCAGCAGCGCGCGCGGCTCGCGCGGCGCTTGCAGGTCCTGGCGGGCGAGCAGGCGCAGGAAGGTGTCCTGGCTGAGGTCCTCGGCGCGCTGCGGGCAGTTGAGGCTACGCCGCAACCAGGCGAGCAGCCAGTCGCGATGACCGCGATACAGCAGTCCGACCACCTCGTGGTTCGGCGATTGCCCGGTCGACACGACCAGCCTCCATTGCGCACGCTGGCCGCAAAACGAGAATTATTCGCACATGATCGCAAATGTCGTTGGTGCCCGCAATGCCGGGGTATGCCGGTCGGATTAGAGGGATTGCGCGCGCTGCCGGCGGCGCCAGCCGGCCAGGCGCTCTTCCAGCGCGGCGAAACTGTCCATGCCCTGGCGCCGCGCGTGGCTGAACAGGATCAGCGCCAGTTCCGCGGTGGCCAGGGCGTCGGCGCTGGCGTTGTGGCGCTGCTGCACCTGCAGGCCGAAGTATGCGATCCAGTCGTCCAGCCCGCCCTGGCGAATGTTCGCCTGGGGGAACAGCAGCGGCGCCAGCTCGGCGAGGTCGATGAACGGGTGCAGCAGCCGATGGCCGAGGCTGTGTTTCAGCGCGCGGGCCAGCATGCGTTGGTCGAACGGCGCGTGGAACGCCAGCAGCGGGCTGTCGCCGAGGAACTCGAGGAAATCCAGCAGCGCGCCGGCCGGGTCGCTGCCGGCGGCCACCGCGTCCGGGCCGATCCCGTGGATCAGCACGCTTTCGCTGACCTGGTGATTGTCGCGCTGCAGGGTGCGCTCGAACTGCTGGCCGAGCTGGATCGCGCCGTCGTCGATGACCACCGCGCCGATCGCCAGGACCAGGTCGCGGCTGGTGTTGAGCCCGGTGGTTTCCAGGTCGAGGACGACGAAGCGCTGGTCGCGCAGCGGCAGCGCGCCGCTGGCCACGCCCGGCAGGGCCTCGAGGCGCTGGCGCTGGCGATCGTCCAGGCTCGGCGCGCGGCCGTTCAGCCAGGAAAACCTCACAGCTGATACCTCAGCGCCAGGCTGCTCTGCAGGCGCTGCGCCTGGCGGAAGGATTCGCGCAGGATGCGCCGGTCGAGGTGGTTGAGGGTGTCCGGGTCGAGGCGGTTGGAGTAGGGCAGGTTCTGCCGCGCCTGTTGCTGGTGCTGCTGCATGCGGATCAGCTGGATGATGTGGTAGGCCTCCTCGTAGGCGCCGCCGTCCTGGGCGTCGATGATGTCCCGCGCGACCAGCTGGCGCAGGCGTTCCAGGGTGTTGCCGGCTTCGATGCCGTGGGCCAGGGCGAGCAGCCGGGCGCCGTCGACAAAGGGCGTCAGGCCCTGCACCTTGAGGTCCAGGGTGTCCTTCTCCGCGCCCTTGCGGGCCACCACGAAATCGCGGAAACGGCCCACCGGCGGGCGCTGGCGCAGGGCGTTCTCGGCCATCATGCGCTGGAACAGGCGGTTGTCGTCGATCTGCCGCAGCACTTCGCGGCGCAACTCGTCGCAGCCTTCCGGCGGGCCCCAGACCGCGCGCAGGTCGAAGTAGATGCTCGAGCCGAGCAGGTTCTCCGGCGTCGCCTCGCGGATGAAGCCGGCGAAGCGCCGCGACCACTCGGCGCGCGACAGGCACAGCTCCGGGTTGCCGGCCATGATCCGCCCCTGGCACAGGGTGAAGCCGCACAGCGCCAGGCCCTCGTTGATGCGTTCGGCGAGCGGCAGCAGGCGCCCGCGGATCGCCGCGGCATCGGCCGAATCCTCGGCATCGAAGAGGATGCCGTTGTCCTGATCGGTATGCAGCGTCTGCTCGCGACGGCCCTCGCTGCCGAAACACAGCCAGGTGAAGGGCACGCCGGGGTCGCCGCATTCCTCCAGCACCAGCTCGATTACCCGGCACACGGTGTGGTCGTTGAGCAGGGTGATGATGTGGGTGATCTGCGTCGAGCTGGCGCCGTGGGCGAGCATGCGGTCGACCAGCAGATGGATGTCGCGGCGCAGCGCCGCCAGCGTCTCGATGCGCCCGGCGTGGCGGATGGTCCGCGCCAGGTGCACCAGGTCGACGCGTTGCAGGGAGAACAGGTCGCGCTCGGACACCACGCCGCTCAGGCGGCCGTCCGCGACCAGGCAGACGTGGGCGATGTGCCGCTCGGTCATCGCGATGGCGGCGTCGAAGGCGCTGGCGGCGGGCGTCAGGTGGAAGGGGTCGCGGATCATCAGCGCGTCGATCGGCTGGTTCATCTCGCCGCCGCCGGCCACCGCGCCGCGCAGGTCGCGCAGGGTGAAGATGCCCAGCGGGCGCTGCTCGGGGTCGACGATCACGATGCTGCCGACGCTCTGCTCGTCCATCAGGCGCACCGCCTCACGCAGCGGCGTGCCCGGCGCACAGCTCACCGGCTGGCGCATCGACAGTTCGCCCAGGCGGGTATCCAGGGAATATTGCGCGCCCAGGGTTTCCGCGGCGCGCAGCTGGATCTGCTGGTTGACCTGATCGAGCAGGCTGCTCACCCCGCGCAGGGCGAAGTCGCGGAACACGCTCGACACGCCGAACAGCTTGACGAAGGCCGGCTTGCCCAGCTGCAGGCAGAAGGTGTCCTCGGCGGCGAGGTGTTCGGTGCGCGTGGCGCGTTCGCCGATCAGGGCGGCCAGCGGGAAGCATTCGCCGGCGGTGATCTCGAAGGTGGTCTCGGTGCCGCGCCGGGCGCTGTGCGGGCGTTCGCCGTGCACCCGGCCCTGCTTGACGATGTAGAAGTGTTGCACCACGCCATCGGCGGGTTTGATGATGGAGTCGCCGCTTCCGTAGAAGCGCAGCTGGCAGTTCTCCACCATGAACGCCAGGTGGGCGTTCTCCATCTGGTTGAACGGCGGGTACTTCTGCAGGAACTCCATGGTGCCGTGGATGTTCTGCAGCACGGCGGTCTTCCCCGCCTGGGCGAAGGCGTCGGCTTTGCTCATGGCTGGCTCGCTCTTGTTATTCAGCGCGCATGGTCGGCTGCACCCGGCACGCTCGACATTGGACGTAAGTCTAGTCGGGCCCCGGCAACCTCCGGTAACAGACGCGCCGGAACGGGTGAACGCGGCGCCGGCACGGCGTCTCCGCCGTTCCGTCGAGAGGCGCGGCGAGGCGTCTGGCCAGGCATTTTTGAACCTAGCCGGGGTATCCGGGTCGCTTGTGGTCACGGGAATGCATGGTGGGTTCCCATCGGACTGGAGATCAGCCTATGAATAGCGCTTCGACCCTGTGGGGCAAACTCTGTGCGCTGCTGTTCGCGACCTTGCTGGCGAGCGCCGCCCAGGCCCAGGAGGCGCCTCCGCAGCTGGTCGGCATCAACGTCGCCGGCGCCGGCTTTTCGCCGGGCACGCTGCCGGGCAAGCACGGCACCAACTATTTCTTTCCGCCGCCGGACTATTTCGTCCAGTGGAAGGAACGCGGCATCACCTGGATTCGCTTCTCGATCGTCTGGGAGCGCCTGCAGCCGCAGCAGTTCGGCGACTTCGACGCCGACTATGCGGCGCGCATCGACAAGACCCTCGAGGACGCCAAGGCCAACGGTATCCGCGTGATGCTCGACGTGCACAATTACGGGCGCTACTACGGCAAGATCATTGGCGACGCCGATGTGCCGATCAAGGCCTACCAGGATCTGATGGAGCGCATCGCCGAGCGCTGGTCGAAAGACGACACGCTGTACTCCTACGACCTGATGAACGAGCCCTACGGCGACGCCGAGCGCTATTGGTTCGATGTCGCCCAGGCCGGCATCGACGGCGTGCGCAAGTACGACAAGACCAAGACGATCTACGTCGAAGGCCGCAGCTGGTCGTCGGCGCAGCGCTGGCCGGGGCTCAACGACGACCTGCTGAAGCTGGTCGACCCGGCGGACAACCTGGTGTTCTCCGCGCACATCTACGCCGACAAGGACAGCAGCGGGCTGTACAAGCAGGCGATGCCGGACAACTACGACCCGATGGTGGTGGTCAAGCGCGTCGAGCCCTTCGTCGAGTGGCTGCGCCAGCACGGCAAGCGTGGCCACCTCGGCGAATTCGGCGTGCCCAACAACGATCCACGCTGGCTACCGATCATGGACAATCTTCTGAGCTACCTGCAGCAGAACTGCATCCCGGTGACCTACTGGGCCGCCGGGCCTTCGTGGGGGCGCAACTACCACATGTCCATCGAGCCGCTGGACGGCAAGGACCGGCCGCAATGGCCGGTGCTGCAGAAGTATCTCGGCAGCGGCGGCTGCGAGGCGATCGGCCCGAAGAAATCCTGAAACCCCTGCCCACTGGCGGTTTCGGCGCGGTGTATCCGGACAGCTACGTTCGTCCGGATCGTCGCCGCGTCCGGAACCGGCGGACCTTTTTGCGCTCCAAGTTGGGCCCTATAGCCGGGTTGCGAGAAGAAACCTCCTGAAAGGATGCCGTTCGGCAGAGACGAATGCCGGGCAGTCGGCCTCCCGTTGCCAGGAGTGATCGCAGAGTGAGTGCGTCGCCCGTCGTCCGGCGATGCGCCTATCCCGCTTCGCCCTGGTTATGAGACCTCCACGGGCTTTCGAGAAAAGGATGTTCATGAACAATCGCAACCTCTGGGTGGACTACGGCAAAGCCATCGGCATCGTTCTGGTCGTGTACGGCCACGTCGTGCGCGGGTTGCTGGCGGCCGGGATCATCGAAGACCACATCTTCCTGCACAAGCTGGTGGATAGCGTCATCTACAGCTTCCACATGCCGCTGTTCTTCTTCCTTTCCGGGTTGTTCTTCTGGCACTCGATGAGCAACCGCGGTGCCAACGGGGTGTTCCTCAGCAAGATCGACACGGTGTTCTACCCCTTCGTGCTGTGGTCGATCCTGCAGGGCTGCATCGAGGCGCTGCTGTCCAACTACACCAACGGCGATGTCAGCCTGGCCAAGGTGTTCTCGCTACTCTGGGCCCCGCGCGCGCAGTTCTGGTTCCTCTATGCGCTGTTCCTGATCTTCACCCTGAGCGTGCTGCTCTACCGGCGCAGCGCGATGTTCCTGCCGCTGCTGGTGGCGGGCGCGGTGATCTACATCTTCCAGAACCGTGGGCCGAACTTCTTCGTCTTCAACTTCATCGCGCAGAACTTCGTGTTCTTCGCCTTCGGCGTCTGGTTCAACAGCATTCGCGGGCACATCGAGAGCCGCGCCGGCCTCGTCGCGGCGCTCAGCGGGGTGGCCTTCGTCGTGCTGGAGTACGTCTTCCACGGCGTGCTCGGCCTGCGTTACGAAGACCGCGGGGCGCTCTCGCTGGTGGTGGCGATGACCGCCATCCTGTTCGTCGTCAGCGCCTGCATGGTGCTGGCGCGCAAACCGCTCGGCTGGGTGCTGACCCTCGGCGCGCTGTCGATGCCGATCTACCTGATGCACATCCTCGCCGGCAGCGGCATCCGCGTGATTCTCAGCAAGTTCTTCGGCATCGACAGCGTCGCCGTGCATATCCTCGCCGGCTGCGTGATCGGCCTGGTGCTGCCGGTGATCGCCGCGAAGATCCTCGAGGCCATGGGCATCAAGTGGCTGTACGAGGCGCCGGCCTGGATGTCACTGGACAAGCGTCGCCAGCGCCGCCTGGCGGTCGCCCCGCGCAGCCTCTGAGCGGCGCCCGCGGCGGGGCGATCTTTTCCGCCGGATTGCGGTTATAAATGATCCCTCTTCCCGCTCAGCGAAGCCGCGATGCTGCCGATCCTTTCCGCCCATCCCCTGATCAGCGCCGTGCTCCTGCTGGCCATCGACCTGCTCGCCTGGCAACTGGTCGACGAACGTCACAAGCCGTGGAAGATCGCCGCGCGGCTGGGCATCTTCCTGCTCTACAGCCTGCTGATCTTCGAGGCCGGCCTTAGCCCGCTGCAGGCCGCGCCCTGGGCCGACGACGTTCCGCTGCACCTGCTCGCCATCATGCTGGAAATCGTCTGGTGGCTGTTCTGCGCGCGCACCCTCACGGTGGTCATCGGCCCGCTGCTGATGCCGCGCGGCGGGCACACCGGGCGCCTGGTGCAGGATGTGCTTGGCGCGATCATCTTTCTGGTCGCCATCGTCGCCGCCGCGGCCTACGTCATGGAGCTGCCGGTACGCGGCCTGCTGGCCACGTCCGGCGCGGTGGCGATCATCGTCGGCCTGGCGTTGCAGAGCACCCTGGGTGACGTGTTTTCCGGGATCGTGCTGAACACCACCAAGCCCTATCAGCTGGACGACTGGATCTCCATCGACGGCATCGAAGGCAAGGTGGTGGAGATCGACTGGCGTTCCACCCACCTGCTCACCGCCCAGGGCAGCATGGCGGTGGTGCCCAACTCGGTGGCGGCCAAGGCCAAGATCCTCAACCTGAGCCGCCCGCGCGACGTGCATGGCGTGTCGATCCGCCTGGAGCTGCCGCGCCTGGTGCGCCCGCGCAAGGCGCTCGACGCCCTCGAGCGCGCGCTGCAGGGCTGCAGCGAGCTGCTGTCGACGCCCAGGCCCAGCGTCGGCATCAAGAGCTCCGGCATCGACAGCGTCGAGTACGAACTCACCGGCTTCGTCGATGCGATGGCGAAGAAGGCCGCGGTGCGCAATCAGCTCTACGACCTCGCCTACCGTCACCTGGAGGCCTCCGCGGTGCTGCGCGAGGATGCCCCGGCGCAGACGCCACGGGAAATCTCCCGCGCCCGTGCGCTGCTCGACGACGTGAAGATCTTCCGCACCCTGAGCGGGCCGCAGAAGGACGAGCTGAGCGGTCACCTGATGCGCCAGGACCATGCCGCCGGCGAAGAGGTGATCGCCCTCGGCGCCCTCACCGAGGACCTGCTGATCATCGGTTCGGGGGTGATCGGGGTGTCGGTCTCCGATGGCGCGACGCTGATCGAGGCGGGGCGCATGGGGCCGGGCGAGATCATGGGCGAGGAGAGCCTGATTTCCGGCCAGCCCTCGCAGGCGCGCTTCGCCGCGCTCACCGCCTGCGTGCTCTACCGGATCGACAAGGCGCACATCCAGACCTGCCTGGAGGCAGGAGGCGAGGTCGCCGAGGCGATGACGCGGCTGCACCATTTCCGCCAGCAGGCCAGCCAGTCGCTGCTGCTGCAGAAGCCGGTGGCGGTGCACAAGGCCGGTTTCCTCAGCTGGTTGCGCAAGCGCTGAGGCGCGCGGCCTGCAACTCCTCCACCAGCGCCCGCACCAGCTCGGCGGCCGGCAGTGCCCGCGCCAGCGGCGCGCCCTGGCCGGCCCACTGCGCGGCGAAATCGTGGTTGCCGCGGGCGCCGGCCGCGGTATGCAGCGCCTTGGCGGCGTCATAGGCGATCGGGTAGTCGGGCAGCGCGGGCCTGGTATCGGCATCCCGATACAGGCGATTGGGCAGGCCGCGCGCCGGGCGTCCGGACAGCGTCGCGGTGATCCGCGTGCGGGCGGCGCGCTCGCCCTGCAACGCGGCGCGGTAGGCCGGGTTGGCCGCGGATTCCGGGCAGAGGATGAACGCGGTGCCCATCTGCACCGCGTCGGCGCCCAGCGCCAGCGCGGCGGCGATGCCGGCGCCGTCCATGATGCCGCCGGCGGCGATCAGCGGCAGGCGGGTCTGCCGCGCCAGCAGGCGCACCAGCGCCAGGGTGCCGATCCCGTCGTCGCCGCCCTGCGGGTCGAAGACCCCGCGATGGCCGCCGGCCTCGACGCCCTGGGCGACCAGCGCATCGACCCCCGCGGCCTCGGCCAGCGTCGCTTCCACCGGCGTGGTGACGCAGGCCAGCAGGCGGATGCCGGCGCCCTTCAGCGCGGCGATGGTCGCCGCCGGGGGCAGGCCGAAGTGGAAGCTCACCACCGCCGGGCGCTCCTCCAGCAGCACCTCGAGCATCGGCGCATCGACCAGGAAGCTGGTGTAGATCTCGCCCAGCGCGGCCGGCGGCGCGGCGTCGAATTCGGCGAACAGCGGCCGCAGGTAGTCGAGCCAGGCCGCCTCCCGCGCGGCGTCGGGCTGCGCCGGCGGGTGGCAGAACAGGTTGACGTTGAACGGCCGCGCGGTCAGCGCGCGGGTTTCGCCGATCAGCGTTCGTGTCTGCTGCGCGGTGTTGGCGCCCACGCCCAGCGAGCCCAGCCCGCCGGCCTCGGACACCGCCGCCGCCAGGCGGGGCGTGGAAACGCCGGCCATCGGCGCCTGGATGATCGGGTGCTCGATGCCCAGCAGGGCGGTGAGGCGCGGGCTCATGGGGTCTCCTCGGGCGGCGCGGCCGCCGGTAGTTCGATCAGGCGATAGCCGACGCCGGGCTCGGTGACGATGAAGCGTGGCCGGGTCGGCGCATCGCCGAGTTTCTGCCGCAGGTGGCCGACCACCACGCGCAGGTAGTGGCTGTCCTCGACGTGGGTCGGGCCCCAGATGTCCTTGAGCAGTTGCTGCTGGGTGACCATCCGCCCGAGGTGCCGGGCGAGCAGCGCCAGCACGGCGAACTCCTTGCGGGTCAGCGCTACCTCGGCGCCGTCCAGGGTCACCCGGCGGTCGGCGAAATCGATGTGCAGCGGGCCGTTGTCCAGGCTCGGCTCGCCGCGCGGGCCGTCGGCCAGGCGCAGCAGCACGCGCACGCGGGCGAGGAATTCCTGGATACCGAACGGCTTGGTCACGTAGTCGTTGGCGCCACCATCCAGGGCGAGCACCTTCTCGCCCTCGCTGGCGCGCACCGAGAGCACCAGCACCGGCATCCGCGACCACTGGCGCAGGTCGCGAAGCACCTCATGGCCGTCCATGTCCGGCAGGCCGAGGTCGAGCACCATCAGGTCCGGGCGCGCCAGCGCGGCCTGGGCCAGCCCGTCGGTGCCGTTCGCCGCCTCCAGCACCCGGTAGCCCTGCGCGCTCAGGGCGATGCGCAGGAACCGGCGGATCTGCGCTTCGTCCTCGACGATCAGGATGCTGCTCGACATGGGCGTCATTCGTCTTCCAGCGGCGGTTGCGGGTGCACCGGCAGGTGCAGGGTGAAGCAGGCGCCGCGCCCGTCGAGGCCGTCGCCGATGCTCACCCTACCACCGTGGGCGCCGACCATGCCCAGGCAGATCGACAACCCCAACCCGGTGCCCTGGCCGCCGCGATCGCCGCGGCTGGCGGTATAGAACATGTCGAACACCTTGTCGCGCTCCTGCGCGGGAATGCCCGGCCCCTGGTCGGCCACGGCGAAGCGCAGCTCGCCTTCGTCGGCGTCCAGGCCGATGCGCAGCCGCGCACCCGCCGGCGAGAAGCGCGCGGCGTTCTCCAGCACGTTGACCAGCGCCTGCTCGATCAGTGCGGCGTGGACGAACAGCAGCGGCAGGTCCTCGGCCACCTCGAGTTCCACCCGCAAGGGCGCGAGCACCGGGCGCAGGCGCTGCAGCGCGCTGGCGAGGATGTCGGCGGGCGCCACCCAGTCGCGCATCAGCTTCAGCCCGCCGTGGCCGAGGCGGGTCATGTCCAGCAGGTTCTGGATGTAGCGGTCGAGCCGCTCGGCCTCGTCGCGGGTGCCTTCGAGCAGCTCGCGGCGATCCGCCGGGGGAATCCGTTCGCCCAGCGCCAGCAGGCTGTCGATGGAGCCGCGCATGGCCGTCAGCGGGGTGCGCAGGTCGTGGGACACCGAGGCCAGCAGCGCGCTGCGCAGTTGCTCGGTTTCGCCGTGCAGGCGCGCGGCTTCCAGGTCGCTCGCCAGTTGCGCACGCGCCAGCGCCTGCGCCAGCGGCTGGCCGAGGGCGGCGTACAGGCGGCGCTGTTCGGCGCTCAGCGGCTGGCCGTCGTGGGGGGCGATGCCGAGCAGCGCGAGCGGTTGGCCGTCGCCGCTCAGCGGCAGCCACCACCAGCGCCCGCTGGGGAGCGTGCCGGTGCCCAGCCCGGCCGGCTGCTCGTGCCTCCAGGCCCAGTCGGCGGCGGCGCGTTCCTGTTCGGCGAGCGGCGGATGTTCCCCCGCTGGCGCCTGCCACTTGCCGTCGGCGTCACGCCCGAGCAGGCAGATGGCGACGTCCGGGTGCTGGGCGAACTGCTGGCTGGCGGCGCTCAGCACGGCCTGGCGATCGGTGGCGGCAGTCAGCCGGCGCGACAGCTCCAGCAGCTCGCCGGTCTCCGCCTGGGTCCGACGCAACGCCTGCAACTGGCGGCGCTGGCGACTGGCGAGATCGCCAGTGAGGCCGGCCATGAGCAGGAAGAACAGCAGGGTCAGCACGTCCTCTTCGCGGCGGATGCTCAGCGACAGGGTCGGCTGGATGAACAGGAAGTCGTAGGCGAGGAACGACAGCCCGGCGCAGGCCAGTGCCGGCCACAGGCTGCTGCGTACCGCCACCAGCAGCACCGCGGCGAGGAACACCAGGGAGATGTTCGGCAGCTCCAGCACCCGCGAGACGCCCAGCGACAGCGCCGCGGCGGCCAGCGCGGCGCCCATCGCCAGCAGGTAGTCGCGGCGCCGCCAGCCCGTCCGCGCGCGGGGCGTCCGCGGCGCTTCGGTGTCGCTGCCGAGCAGGCTGATTTCCAGCGTGCCGGCGCCCTGCAGCAGGCGTTCGGCGAGGCCGCGCCGCCAGCGCCGGCGCTGCCCGCGATGGCCGACCAGCAGCAGGCTGGCACGGCGCTCGCGGGCATGGTCGAGCAGCGCCCGTGCGACGTCGTCGGCGCGCAACAGCACGACTTCGCCGCCCAGCCGTTCGGCCAGTTGCTGCGCCGCCTGCAGCGCCGCGCGAGCGGTTTCGCTGGCGGGCTTGCCGGTGTCGATGTGCAGCGCGCTCCAGGGCAGGTGGCGGCGCTCGGCGACCCGGCTGGCGTGGCGCACCAGGCGCTGCGCCTGCTCGTCGCCGGTGATCCCCACCAACAGCCGGCCGCGCAACGCCGGGGCTTCCTGGCCCTGCTGGCGGTAGCGGCGGTCGAGGTCGGCGTCGACCCGCGCGGCGGCGGTGTGCATCGCCAGCTCGCGCAGGGCGGTGAGGTTGGTCTGCGAGAAGAACGCATCGATCGCCGCGCGTGCCTGTTCCGGCACGTAGACCTTGCCGTCGCGCAGGCGCTCGAGCAGCTCGCGCGGCGGCAGGTCGATCAGGAGGATTTCGTCGGCGTCCTGCAGCAGCCAGTCCGGCACCGTTTCGCGCACCTGCACCCCGGTGATGTCGCGGACCTGGTCGTTGAGGCTTTCCAGATGCTGCACGTTGACCGTGGTGTAGACGTCGATGCCGGCGTCGAGCAGCTCCAGCACGTCCTGCCAGCGCTTGGCGTGGCGGCTGCCCGGCGCGTTGCTGTGCGCCAGCTCGTCCACCAGCGCCAGCTTCGGCCGCGCCGCCAGCAGGCCGTCGAGGTCCAGCTCGGCCAGTCGCAGGCCGCGGTAGTCGAAGCGCCGCAGCGGCTGCTGCGGCAGGCCGGCGAGCAACGCCTCGGTCTCCGCGCGGCCATGGCTCTCGACGATTCCGGCACGCAGTGCGACACCCTGGCGCCGTTGCGCCTGCGCCGCCTGCAGCATGGCGAAGGTCTTGCCGACGCCAGGCGCGGCGCCGAGGAAGACCTTCAGCCGGCCGCGTCCGCCGCCGGGAAGGTCGGCGAGCAGGGCGTCGGCGCGGTCGGTATCGCTCATGGCGGGCTCTCGGAACGGGTCAGCGATTGTCGTCCAGTGCCCGGTTCAGGGCCAGCACATTGACCACCTCGGGGCCGACCAGCGGGCGCTCGATGTGGCGCTCCAGAAGGCGTTCCAGATCCGCCGCGGCGACCCCGCGAGCGGCGGCCACGCGGGGGATCTGGAAACGCACCGCGTCCGGCGGCAGGTGGGGGTCCAGACCGCTGCCCGAGGTGGTGACCAGGGCCATCGGCACGGCGCCGGGCGCTTCGCCGTGCAGGCGCGCGGCGTCGGCGGCGATGCGCTGGCGCAGCGCCGGGTTGCTCGCCGAGAGGTTGCTGGCGGCGCTGGCGACGGTGGCGAAGGCGCCGGCCGAAGGGCGTGGCTGGAACCATTCGGCGCCGTCGAAGGGCTGCGCCAGCAGGCGGCTGCCGCGCACCTTGCCGACGGCGTCGCGGATCAGGCTGCCGTTGGCCTGCTCGGGAAACGCCAGTTGCGCGACGGCGGTGACGGCCAGCGGATAGGCGACGCCGGTGATCAGGGTCAGCAACGCCAGCAGGGTAACGGCGGGGCGGATGTGCGTGAGCATGGAGTTCTCCGGATTCATTGACGACTCCCTCTCCCAGAGGCAGAGGGGTAAAAGCCTTACACCAGCGTCGTAGGATGGGTCGAGCGCAGCGCCACCCATCACCGGCGCCTCGCTACGCTCAAGCCAACCTGCGTTCGCGTCATGCCAGCCCTGCGGCGACCAGCAGCATGTCGAGCGCCTTGATCCCGAGGAACGGCGCGATCAGCCCGCCGAGCCCGTAGATCAGCAGGTTGCGCCGCAGCAGGCTGGCCGCGTCGGCGGCCTGCACGCGCACGCCGCGCAGGGCCAGGGGGATCAGCGCGACGATGATCAGCGCGTTGAACACGATGGCCGAGAGGATCGCGCTCTGCGGGCTGTGCAGCTGCATCAGGTTGAGCAGGCCGAGCTGTGGATAGAGGCCGCTGAACAGCGCCGGCAGGATGGCGAAGTACTTGGCGACGTCGTTGGCCACCGAGAAGGTGGTCAGTGCGCCGCGGGTGACCAGCAGCTCCTTGCCGACCCGCACCACGTCGAGCAGCTTGGTCGGGTCCGAGTCCAGGTCGACCAGGTTGGCTGCCTCGCGCGCGGCCTGGGTGCCGTCGTTCATCGCCATGCCGACGTCGGCCTGGGCCAGCGCCGGCGCGTCGTTGGCGCCGTCGCCGCACATCGCGACCAGCTTGCCCTCGGCCTGCTCCTGGCGGATGCGTTGCAGTTTCTTTTCCGGCGTGGCCTCGGCGATGACGTCGTCGACCCCGGCTTCGGCGGCGATGGCGGCGGCGGTCAGCGGGTTGTCGCCGGTCACCATCACGGTGCGGATGCCCAGCGTGCGCAGCTCGGCGAAGCGCTGGCGGATTCCCGGCTTGACCACGTCCTTGAGGTGCACGGCGCCCAGCAGCTCGCCGTCGGCGCAGACCAGCAGCGGCGTGCCGCCACTCTGCGCGATGCTGTCGATCTCGCGTGCCAGCGCGGGCGCGAGGCTCGCGCGGTCGCGGCCGAGGAAGTCCAGCACCGAGTCCACCGCGCCCTTGCGCAACACCCGGCCGTTCCAGTCGATCCCGGAGAGCCGCGTCTCGGCGCTGAACGGCACCGCGGTCACCGCGCTGCGCGCCGGCTCCTGCAGCGGATGCAGCGCGCGCAGGTAGTCGACGATGGATTTGCCTTCCGGCGTGTCGTCGGCCAGCGAGGCCAGCAGCGCGCCTTCGGCCAGGGCCATGGCGCTGACGCCGGGCGCGGCGAACAGCGCGCTGCAGCGGCGGTTGCCGAAGGTGATGGTGCCGGTCTTGTCGAGCAGCAGCACGTGCACGTCGCCGGCCGCCTCCACCGCGCGACCGGATTTGGCGATCACGTTGAGGCGCACCAGGCGGTCCATCCCGGCGATGCCGATGGCCGAGAGCAGGCCGCCGATGGTGGTCGGGATCAGCGTCACCAGCAGCGCCACCAGGTACACCAGCGGCAGGTCGCCGCCGGCGAAGCGGGCGAACGGCTGCAGGGTGGCGACCACTAGCAGGAAGATCAGCGTCAGGCCGATCAGCAGGATGTCCAGCGCCACCTCGTTGGGCGTCTTCTGCCGCTTGGCGCCTTCCACCAGGGCGATCATCCGGTCCAGCGTCGACTCGCCGGGGTTGGCGCTGATGCGCACCAGCAGCCAGTCGGACACCAGCCGCGTGTTGCCGGTCACCGCGGAGCGGTCGCCGTCGGATTCGCGGATCACTGGCGCCGATTCGCCGGTGATCGCCGCCTCGTTCACCGCGCCGATGCCTTCGACGATCTCGCCGTCGCCGGGAATCAGCTCGCCGGCCTCGACGCGCACCAGATCGCCACGCCGCAGGCTGCTGGCGGCGACGCTGGTGTAGCTGCCGTCGGCCGTGCGAAGGCGGGCGCGTAAGCCCTCGCCGCCGGCCTTGAGGCTGTCGGCGCGGGCCTTGCCTCGACCTTCGGCGAGCGCCTCGGCGAAGTTGGCGAAGAGCACGGTGAACCACAGCCAGAGCGCGATCTGCAGCGCCAGGCCGGTGCTCACGCCCTGCGCCGGAACGAAGCACAGCAGGCTGGTGACCACGGCGGTCAGCTCGACCACCAGCATCACTGGCGAGCGCAGCAACTGCCGCGGATCGAGCTTGACGAACGCCTGCACCAGCGCCGGACGCCAGAGGGCGGAGAGGCGCGTGCGGGCCTGTTGGGGGGCGCCGGTCAGCGCCGGATTCTGCGAGTTGCCAGTCATGTCGGCTCCTTATTGGCCCAGCAGGCTGAGGTGTTCGGCGAGCGGGCCGAGGGCCAGCGCCGGGAGGAAGGTCAGGCCGCCGACCAGCAGGATGGTCAGGGTCAGCAGGGTGACGAACAGCGGGCCGTGGGTCGGGAAGCTGTCGCTGCCCAGTGGTGCGCGCTTCTTCTGCGCCAGGCTGCCGGCGATCGCCAGGACCGGCAGGAGGTAGCCGAAGCGCCCGAGAAGCATGGCCAGGCCGAGCATCAGGTTGTGGTAGATGGTGTTGGCGCCGAAGCCGGCGAAGGCCGAGCCGTTGTTGGCGCTGGCGGAGGTGTAGGCGTAGAGGATCTGGCTGAAACCGTGCGGGCCGGGGTTGCTCACCGACGCCAGCGGGCCGGGCAGGCTGGCGGCGAGTGCGCCGAACACCAGCGCACCGACCGGCATCACCAGCAGGGTCGCCACCAGCAAACGGACTTCGCGGGCCTCCAGCTTCTTGCCGAGGTATTCCGGGGTGCGGCCGATCATCAGCCCGGCGAGGAACACGGCGATCAGGACGAACAGCAGCATGCCGTAGAGGCCGGCACCGACACCGCCGAAGATCACCTCGCCGAGCATCATGTTGAACAGCGGCATCAGCGAGCCGAGCGCGCTGAAGCTGTCGTGCATGGCATTCACCGAGCCGTTCGAGGCGGCCGTGGTGGTCACCGCCCAGAGGCTCGAGGCGGTGATGCCGAAGCGGCTTTCCTTGCCTTCCAGCGAGCAGGCCTGCTCGATCGGCAGGCCCGCCAGCAGCGGGTTCGGCTGGTACTCGGCGTATAGCGTCAGGCCCAGGCCGATGACGAAGACGATCAGCATGCTCGCCAGCAGCGCGCGGCTCTGGCGCAGGTCCCTGACGTAGTGGCCGAAGGTGAACAGCAGCGCCGCCGGGATCAGTAGGATCGAGACCACCTCGAACAGGTTGCTCCAGGCCGTCGGATTCTCGAATGGGTGCGCCGAGTTGACGCCGAAGAAGCCGCCGCCGTTGGTGCCCAGCTGCTTGATGGCGATCTGGCTGGCCGCCGGGCCGAGGGGAATGCCTTGCGGCTGGCCTTGCAGGGTCAGCGCGTCGACGTAGGGCTGGAAGGTCTGCGGCACGCCCTGCCAGACCAGCAGCAGCGCCAGCAGCAGGCACAACGGCAGCATGCCGTAGAGCGTGGCGCGGGTCAGGTCGACCCAGAAGTTGCCGATCTCCCGTGTCGAACGCCGGGCGATGCCGCGGCAGAACACCGTCAGCACGGCCAGGCCCACCGCCGGGCTGACGAAGTTCTGCACGCCGAGACCGAGCATCTGGCTGAAGTAGCTGAGCGTCGACTCGCCGCTGTAGGCCTGCCAGTTGGTGTTGCTGACGAAGCTGATCGCGGTGTTCAGCGCCAGGCTCCACTCGAGGCCGGCCAGCTTCTGCGGATTGAGCGGCAGCACGCCCTGAAGCAGCAGGATGGCGAACAGCAGCAGAAGGCTCGCCAGGCTGAAGACCAGCAGTGACGCCGCGTAGGCCTTCCAGTCCTGGGCCGCTCCTGGCTCGAGCCCGCAGAGCCGGTAGCAGCCGCGTTCCAGCGGGCCGAGCAGCGGGCTGAGCAGGGTGCGCTCGCCCTCCATCGCCCGGTACAGGTAGCGACCGAGCCAGGGCGCCGGTGCCAGCACCAGGACGAAGAAGGCGATGAGTTGCCAGTAGTCGGAGGTCTGCATGGCGCCTAGCTCCGCTCGGCGCGCAGCAGCGCTACCACCAGGTAGATGAACAGCCCCGTGGCCAGGGCCAGGGACACGCCGTCGAGAATGCTCATGGGTTTCGCTCCTTGTCGGCGGACCGTCCGCCTGGCGCCATTCTCGGCAGTGGCGGCGTAAAGGAACGAGATGAGCGGGCCGGGCGCGGCGTAAAGAATTCATAAAGAAGCGCGGGCCCGAGCGGTTGGCGAACGGATCGAGTTCCCGTAGAGTCGCCGGAAAGCTGGCGCCTGAATAATGACTCTCATCGGATCACGAGCGGCAAACATGTCGGAAGCGATGGATACGCGGGTTCTCTGGAAACGCCTCGAAGCCTGGCTGGCGGGCCATGATCCCGCGCGCCTGGCCGACCTCAATCCGCCGGCTTCCGAGTCCGCCGTGCGCGAACTGGAGCGCGTGCTGGGCGTGGCCCTGCCTGCCGGCTTCAGCGACTGCCTGAAGGTCCACGACGGCCAGCGCGGCCAGGCCGGCGCGTTGTTCGACGGCAACCAGTTCCTGCCGATCCGCCACATCGCGATGAGCTGGTCGTCCTGGACCGAGTTGCTCGACGACGGCGATTTCGACGGCCGCGTCGCCCGCCCGGACGCCGGCATCCGCGAAGGCTGGTGGCAACGCGGCTGGGTGCCGTTCGCCTCCAACGGCGGCGGCGACTACCTGTGCCTGGACATGGTGCCGGCCGCGCAGGGCCGCGTCGGGCAGGTCATCGAGGTGCTCCATGACGTGCCGCAGCGCGTGCTGGTGGCGCCTTCGTTCGCCGCCTGGCTCGGCGACTTCATTCACCGCAAGACCGTCTGACCAAGGCAGGGAAACGCCATGCAACCCACCACCATGACCCGCGAGCAACGCCTGCAGAAGCTCTTCGATGACTGCCAGCAGCACGTGCTGTCGCAGGTGATCGGGCCTTTCGGGCTGTCCACCGCGATGTTCAAGGACGTCGACCGCAACGGCGGCAACGTCACCACGCTGCACAACTTCTCGCGTGAAGACGACGACTATGTGGCGACCGACTCGGACAAGGCGCTGCACGGCCAGTCGCGTAAGGAATACGACAGGTCGGTGCGCGCCGAATACGAGGTCGACACCCAGGCCAAGGCGGATACCGCCGGCGGCAAGACCTGGGATGACAAGCGCAGCGAGCGGATCGAGCGCGGTCAGGACGAATACACCGGCGAGGCGGTTCACGCCGACGGCACGGTGGACCTGAAGAACGGCGGCCAGGCGCGCGCCGAGCTGGACCACGTGGTGTCGATCTCCGAGGTGCACAACGACCCGAAGATGCACCTGGCGCTGGGCCAGGTGAGCGAGGACGGCAGTGTCGACGTCAGCCGCATCCGCGAGATGGTCAACGCCGACGACAACCTGGCCCTGACCAACCAGCCGCTGAACGGCTCCAAGGGCGACGAGGACCTCGCCGAATGGGCGGCCACAGAACGCAAGGACGGCCAGACCAACGCCGAGAAATTCGGCGCCGACCAGGAGAAGGTCGACGAGAAACACAAGACCGCGCGCAAGCACGTCGACCGCACCGCCAACCACGCGCTGCTGAAGAAGCAGGCCACCGAACTGCTCGTTACCGGTGGCAAGCAGGCCGCGCTGATGGGCGCGCGCCAGGCGCTGGGCGTGCTGCTGACCGAACTGGTCAACGGCCTGTTCAACGAGGTCAAGCTGCTCATCCAGCAGGGCGTCGAGGTGGGCAAGAGCCTGCTGGAGGAGATCGGCCAGCGCCTGCTGCGCATCGCCGAGCAGGTGGTGAAGAAGGTCCCCGCCGCGCTCTCGCAGATGATCGAAGGCGGCGTCAGCGGTTTCGTCAGCAACCTGCTGACCTTCCTGCTGAACAACTTCCTGTCCACCGCCAAGCGCTTCGTCACGGTGATCCGCGAGGGCCTGCTCGGCCTGTTCAAGGCGGCGAAGATGATGCTCTTCCCGCCCGCGCACATGACCCGCGAGCAGGCGATGCAGGAAGGCCTCAAGCTGCTTGGCACCCTGGTCATCAGTTCGGTGGGCATCCTGCTCGGCGAGACGGTCGCGGTGTTCATGGCCAGCGTGCCCTTCCTCAAGCCGTTCGCCGACCTGCTCACGCCGGTGCTGATCGGCACCCTCAGCGGCCTGCTCTCAGCCTTCCTCGCCTACCAGATCGACTGCTGGTTCGACCGCCATGCGCGCAAGGAGAAGCTGCTCGACGAACTGATCGCCAACGCCGGCCGCCACGAGGCCGTCGCCGGCGAGCTGGTGAGCCTGTCCGAGGCCGCGCTGGGCAATGTCGCGCTCTATACGCAATCCATCGAACTGAACCGCCAGACCGGCGCGGCCCTGGGCGCCGCCGGGTTGGCCTCGGCCGCCACGCTGGCCAGTCTGGAGCAGGCGCTGGAGAGCACCCGTGGGCAGGTCGAAAGGAGCTGGCGGATGATCGGCCGCATCGACGAGAGCCAGGCCGACATCGACGACTTCCTCAAGACCCTCTGAGCCCCACTCTCTTTCCGCACTCAATGCCGTAGCAGGAACGCTAGACCATGCCCAACCAGACCCGCACCTCGACGAAAGGCTCCCAGGAATTGCAGATCGTCCAGGCGTTCTCCAGCCTCGAGGTGCCCGAGCGGATCATCCGCGAGAGCAACATCAAGGAGCTGCTCAAGGGTCTGAGCGCCGATCAGGAAAAGGTCCTGTCCGAGGCCGACCGCCTGAACAGGCTGCGCGGGGAAAAGAAGGACGGGAATTTCGTCGGCAACTGGTTCCACGGCCGCAGCGACAAGATTCAGGAAGCCCAGCTCGACCTCAACGCCTCGATCGGCCAGTTGACGCAGAAATCCTCGCAACTGCTGGTGGTCAACACGGCCATCTCCAAGGTGCTCAGCGATCAGCAGAAACTCCTCCTGCAGCAGCAGAACCTGCTGAAGCAGCAGGCCGACGAGCTGGTGGCGCAGAACCAGCGGATTCTCGACCAGCAGGTTCAACTGGGTGAGCAGCAGCAAGCGATCAACGCCGCCAACCAGGGGTTGCTGGAGGCCAAGGGGCTGACCCAGGAGCAGGCGCAGCAACTGGTGGGCTGCGTGAAGCAGGTGAGGGAGGCCGAGCAGCGCATCGATGCCGCCAATCGGGCGCTGCGCGACGAGGTGACCCGCGACCTGGGCGTCGCCAGCGCGCAGTGCGTCAGCCAGCTGGGCGTCGGCTTCGCCAACCTCGAACAACGGCAGACGGAAAACGCGCGACAGCTGAGCGATGCCTTGCAGGCGCAGGCCGAGCGCAACGAGGACGAGTTCGCCCGCTTCGCCGAAGACGGCCAGCGCCTGCGCAAGGATATCGACCGCCACCTGCAGGAGCAGGACAGGACGCTCGCCAGCCAGGCCGCCGAGGCGACGCGCGTGCAGGCGGCGCTGGAGCAGCGTCAGCAGGCGCACGCCCAGGGGCTGCAGGAACAGCTCGGCGCCCATGAAGCGGCGGCCCTGCAACAGGCCGCGGCATTGCGCGAGTCCTTCGACCAGTCGCTGCAGGCGCTCGATCTGGACCTTTCGCAGCGGCTGCTTGCCCTGCAGGCTGGCCATGACCGGCGTTTCGGCCAGCAACGCCTTGCGTTGGCAGGGGCCAGCGTACTGGCGCTCGCCGCGCTGGGCTGGCAGGTGGCGGTGCATTTCGCGCTGATCTGAGGTCCGCCGAGCATTTTCATCGGAGCGCTGCGCATCCTCGCTCTGGCAGGAGTCGAAGGGAGCATCGACGACAGGCAGCGAGGCGGACCGATGAACAGCAATCGCGAGAAAATGCTCGCTGGCGAGCTTTACCAACCCTGGGACCCTGAGCTGGTGGCCGCACGCGCCGCGGCGCGGGTGTTGATGCACGCGTTCAACGCCAGCGCGGAAAACTCCGCCGAGCGCCACGAGCTGCTCGGCAGGATCCTCGGCTCCGCGCAGGGCGAGCCCTACATCGAATCGACCTTCCGCTTCGACTACGGCTTCAACATCCATGTCGGGCGGAGCTTCTACGCCAATTTCGACCTGCTGATCCTCGACGCCGCGCCGGTGCGCATCGGCGACGACTGCCTGATCGGACCGGGTGTGCATATCTACACCAGCACCCATCCGCTGGACATGGGCGAGCGCGTCTCCACCCTTGAAAGCGCGCGGCCGGTGACCATCGGCAACGGCGTCTGGATCGGCGGGCGCGCGGTGATCAACCCCGGCGTCAGCATCGGCGACGGCGCCATCATCGCCTCGGGCGCGGTGGTGACCCGCGATGTGCCGGCGTTCACGCTGGTCGGCGGCAACCCGGCGCGGCTGATCCGCCAGCTCGAGACGCACCCTGCGGCGGAACCCCGGAATGGACCCGTCCCTCGCCCGTAGGGTGCGCCATGCGCACCAACCGCACTGCATGCCCCACTGGTGCACGCGGCGCGCCCTACGGCAGCCGGACCCCTGAAAAAGAAAACCCCGCACCCAGGCTGGCCGGTGCGGGGTGACGCGAAATCCGCGGAACGAGGTTCGTGTGGGCGCTAGCGCATCGCGGCATGCGGCCCGGAAAGGTAGTCGAGCAGGCGGAACAGGCTGATCTTCAACGTGCTGCACAGGCTCAGGCCCTGGCGGATGGCCGCGGCATCCTGCACCGCGCCGCGGCCCTGAAGGTCTTCGGCGCAGGCGCCGAGCAGCGCCTCGATGCTGTCCGGCGTGCTCTCCAGGTGGTATTGCAGGGCGATCACGCGCTCCTTCCAGATGAACCCCTGGCATTCGCACGCCGCCGAGCCGTACAGGGGAATCGCCCCTGAAGGCAGCTCGAAGTTGCGTTCGTGCCAGTGCAGCGCCATCAGCCGCTGCGGCAGCATCCGGCCGAGCGGCGAACTCTGGGCCTGGGCGTATTTCTCCACCGGCCACCAGCCGACTTCGGCCTGGCCGACGTCGCGTACCCGCGCGCCGAGCGCGTCGGCGATCAGCTGACCACCGAAGCCGATGCCCAGCAGGCGCTTCTGCGTCTTCAGCGTTTCGCGGATCAGCCGTTTCTCGGCGCTCAGCCACGGATAATCGGCTTCGTCGTCGACATCCATCGGGCCACCGAGAACGATCAGCAGGTCGAAATCATCGATCTCGGGCAGTGCCGCGTTTTCGTACAGCGCATGCACGCGTGCCCAGAGGGCGCGCGATTCCAGCCATGGGCCGATGCGGCCGAGGCCTTCGAAGGACGCATGTTGCAGGATCGAGACGCGCATCAGGCCACCTCCGCCGTGGCGGTCTTCGCTCGCGCCAGGGCGGCGGCGAGTCGTTTGAGCATTTCTTCGACGTTGGCCGCGCTGACCGTCAGCGCCGGCGAGAAGCGCAGGCAGTGCGCATGCGGCGCGCTGATCAGCAGGCCTTCGGCCAGCGCCGCGCGGACCACCGCCGGGGCGTCCAGGCCGAGCAGCGGAAGGCCGATCAGCAGGCCGTGTCCGCGCAGCGGGCCGTGGCCGCTGCGCCGTGACAGCCGCGCCAGGCCCTCGCGCATGCGCTCGCCGACCTCGCGGATGTGTTCGAGGAAGCCCGGCTCCAGGGTCGCCTGCAGCACCGCGAGCCCGGCACTGGTCATCAGTGGGTTGCCATGCAGCGTTCCGCCCAGATCACCGGGCTCGAAACACCCGGCGTTGCCGCGCGCCAGCAAGGCGGCCAGCGGAACGCCGCCGCCGAGGCCCTTGCCGAGGGTGACGATATCGGCGCGCACGCCGTACAGCTCCTCGGCGAGCAGCGAGCCACAGCGGCCGATGCCGGTCTGCACTTCGTCGAGGATCAGCAGCAGGCCGCGCTCGCGGCACAGCCGCTCCGCGCCCTGCAGGTATTCCAGGGTCGCCGGGATCACGCCGGCATCGCCCTGCACCGGTTCCAGCAGGATCGCCACGCTATCGTCGTCCACCGCGGCCTGCAGCGCGGCGAGGTCGTTGAACGGCACCGAGCCGAAGCCGTTGCGCGCCTCGCCCTGTTCGGACAGCGCGCCGAAGGTCAGGCCGTGGCCGCTCTGGCTGGCGCTGATCACCTTGCGCGCGCCGCCGCGATGCAGGCGGCCCCATTTGCGCGCCAGTTGCACCGCGGCCTCGTTGGCCTCGGCGCCGCTGTTGAGGAAGTACGCCTGTTCGCTGCCGGTGGCCTGGCACAGCCGCGCGGCGAGCTTGAGCAGGCTGCGGCTGTAGAAGCTCGGGCCGGGGTTGAGCAGGTTCTCGGCCTGACGCTGCAGCGCTTCGACCAGCACGTTGGGGCTGTGGCCGAGGCTGTTGGCGGCACCGCCCTGGTGGAAGTCCAGGTAGGCGCGGCCGCCGCTGTCCCACAGCCAGGAACCCTGGCCGCGGACGAAAACCTGCTCCGGACGCTCGATCGTATGCATCAGGCGCAGGCGGGCCTGTATGTCACGCATGTTCGCTCCCGCCCTGGTGCAGGTACTCGACACGGATCTGCCGGCGACCGTGGTGGTTCAGGCCAAGCACGCGGCGCAGTTCGCGACCGCCCTCGACGACCAGCACGAAGCCCTGTTCCGGCGGAAAGCGCTCCGCCAGCAGGCGGCGTACCTGGCGGTACTGCGCGCTGCGAACGGTCAGCTCGGCCAACTGCATGTCGCCGTCGAGCAGGGTGATCCGATAGTCGCTCATGCGCGCAGCCCCTCCGGCGCCTGGCCATACAGGCGGGCGCTCCAGTCTTCGATGCGGCCGGTGGCCAGGCGCCGCGCGGCGGTGTCGCGCCAGCGCACGCTGAGGTCGTGGCAGGAGACCAACTGCTGCAGGCCGGCGCGCTCCAGCGGTGCCTGGTAGAAACTGCGGATCGCCTGGGCGACGGTCAGCCCCGGGTAGTTGCGCTGAACCAGCTGCAGGCCGTTTTCCGGGCTGACGAAGCCGGCCTTGAGCACGCGGTAGTACCAGCCGAAGCGGCCGCTCTCCTGCGCCCATTGCGGCATTTCGGCGATACCGCTGCGGTGGCTCAGGCGGTAGCACGGGGAGCGCGGCTGGCTGACCTGCAGCAGCGCGTCGCCCCAGCGGAACACGTCGCCGATGCACACGCGGTTTTCCAGCAGGCCGTAGGTGGACAGGTTTTCGCCGAAGTCCGGCGCCTTCCAGTCGATCTGCGGCAGCACGCGTTTCCAGTGGGCATAGTGCTCGGCGGGATAGTGGTGCAGGACGCGCTCGGGACCGCCGTGGAAGCGGATGTCGCCCTGTTCGTCGCTGCCCAGGCCTTGCGGCCACAACCAGAGCCGATGGTTGATCGGCTGCTTGTCGGTCGCGCTGACCAGCCCGACGCCGATCTCTTTTGCTTTGCCTATGAATAATCCGTTGACCTTGATGGCTTTCATCGCCGTTCTCCGCACCGAGCCCTCGCTCTGTGGGGCTAGATTAAGAGCGGCAGGGGGATGCGGATATTTCGATTTTTCAGATTCATTGATAAGCTCTGCTTATGGATTTTCGTCAACTTCGCTACTTCGTCGCCCTCTACGAGGAAGGCCATGTCGGTCGCGCCGCCGAGCGCCTGAGCCTTTCGCAGCCGGCGCTGTCCCAGCAGATCCGCGGGCTCGAGCAGGGTCTCGACGTCAGCCTGTTCCAGCGCAGCGGCAAACGACTGCTGCCGACCCTTGCCGCCCACACCCTGTACAACCATGCGGTCGCGCTTCTCGACGGCATGGAGCGCGCGCGCGAAGCGTTGCGCAGTTTCCGCGGCCAGGCGCCGCGCAGCCTCGCCATCGGCGTGCTGCAAACGGTCAACGCCAGCCTGGTGCCGATGCTGCTGGAGCGTCTGCGCGAGGCGCAGCCGCAGCTGGTGGTGCAGATCTACGAGTTGTCCGGTATCGACATCGAGCGGCGCCTGCTCACCGGCACCCTGGATGTCGGCATCGGCTTCCTGCCGCCGCGCCAGCCGGGGCTGCATTCGCTGCCGCTGTACGAGGACGAGCTGCAGCTGGTGATTCCGGCCGAGCACCCGCTGAAGGAATTCAAGAAGGTCTCCCTGACCCAGGCCGCGGAGCTGCCGATGCTGCTGTTGGGCGAGGAATTCCGCGTGCGACAGATCTGGCAGGAGCAACTGGCGGCGCTCGGTCGACGCCCTCGCGTGCAGGCCGAGCTGAACCAGATGGGCGGGATTCTCGACAGCCTGGCGCAATCCAACCTGGCCACCGTGCTGCCCGGTCGCGCGCGCCAGGTCAACGCCACCGACCGCCTGTTGTGGAAGCCGCTCAGCGAGCCGCGCGTGCTGCTGCAGGTCGGCCTGGTGTTCCGCGACGCGCAGCGCCAGCAGGCGACGCTGGAGCTGTTGCGCTCGCTGCTGGAAGGGATCAACCCGCCACGCGACGGGCTGAACTGAGGCTACTTCGCCTCGTCGCGCGGCGGACGCAGCACCAGCCACAAGGCCAGGGCGATCAGCACGCCGCCATACAGGTAGGCCCAGGACAGCTGTTCGTCGAGCAGCAGCACGCCCCAGAACACCCCGAACAGCGGAATCAGGAAGGTCACGGTCATCGACTTGACCGGGCCGATGTCGGCGATCAGGCGGAAATACAGGATGAAGGCGAACGCCGTGCAGACCACGCCCAGGCCCACCAGCGCCGCCCAGGTGAGTGGATCGCTCCAGTGCGCCTGCGACTGGCCGGGCAACGCCCAGAGCATCAGCGGCAACAGGCTGAGGGTGGCGCCGACCTGGCTGGCCAGGGCCAGCAGGCGGCTGTCCAGTCCGCCGCGCTCGCTCACCCAACGTCGCGTGAGGAAGCCGGATAGCCCGTAGCAGGAGGTCGCCACCAGGCAGGCCGCGGCGCCCCAGGCCAGATTGAGGTCGAACGCCACCGGCCCGGTGCGGCTGAGCACGGCGACACCGGCCAGGCCGAGCAGCACGCCGGCGCCCTTGCTCGCGGTGAGCGATTCACCGAAGAACAGCGCGCCGATGAGGACGCCCATCAAGGGCGTGGTGGCGTTGAAGATCGCCAGGTAACCGGCCGGCAGGTGCTGCGCGGCGACCGCGTACATGGCGAAGGGCAGCCCGGCGCTGATCACCCCGAGCAACAGTACGCGGCCGAGCAGGCCACGGAAGTCCCATCGGATGCGCAGCACGAGGACGATCAGCGCCAGGCCCAGGCAGGCCATCGATACGCGCCCGAAGGCCGTGGGTAGGGTGCCGATCTGCGGCACCAGCATCCGCACGAAGAGGAAGCTGGCCCCCCAGATGGCGGCGAGGCTGATCAGGCGAAGGTAATCGGCAGCGCGCATGGGTCGATTCCGCGGGAGTGGGTGCCGAGTGTTGCCATCCACGCGTCCTCTGGCAATCCGATTTCGGCTTTTGCGGCTTTTTCCGGGCAATAAAAAACCCCGCCGAAGCGGGGTTGATTGATTTCGACTTCCTTGATCCGCCGCCAATCCGTAGCGGGTTCCGACGTATCCGTGTTCGACCTTGGCGCTTCCTGCGCGACGTCCTTGGAGCAGGAGAATACGCAGGCGCCCTTTGGCTGGATAGAGGCGGAAAGCCATCACGCTTTGTAAGCTTTGGCTTACACGGAAGGCCATTTGCCATTAGCGCCTTTCTTTTTCTTCACCCATAAAAAAGCCCCACGCAGGCGGAGCTTTTCGGAGTACGGCGAGCGATCAGAACTGCGCGGCGTCCAGCAGGTACAGCGATTCGCTACCGGCCTTGACCGACGCCGTAAGCGAATGGATACGCGGCAACAGGCGGGCGAAATAGAAGCGCGCGGTGCCGAGCTTGCTGGCGTAGAACGCGTCCTCGGTTTCCCTACCCAGCGCGGCGCGTGCCATCAGCGCCCACATGTAGGCGTAGGCGGTGTAGCCGAACACGTGCAGGTATTCCACCGAAGCGGCGCCGATTTCGTTGGGGTTGCTTTGCGAACGGTCGAGCAGCCAGGCGCTGAGCTCGTCGAGGTTCTTCACCGCCGCGTCCAGCGGTACGGTGAATTCGGCGAGTTCGCTGCCGGCGGAGGCGGTGAACGCCTTGATCTCGTCGGAGAAGTGCTTGTAGAACGCGCCGCCGCTGCCGACGATCTTGCGCCCGACCAGGTCCAGCGCCTGGATGCCGTTGGTGCCTTCGTAGATCTGCGTGATGCGCACGTCGCGCACCAGTTGCTCCTGGCCCCATTCGCGGATGAAGCCGTGGCCGCCGAACACCTGCTGGCCGTGCACCGTGGTTTCCAGGCCGAGGTCGGTGAGGAACGCCTTGGCTACCGGAGTGAGCAGGGCGACCAGGTCCTCGGCGCGTTTGCGCTGGGCCGGGTCCTCGCTGAACTTGGCGGTGTCCAGTTGCATCGCGACGTAGGTGGAGAAGGCGCGGCCACCCTCGTTGCTGGCTTTCATGGTCAGCAGCATGCGCCGCACGTCGGGGTGCACGATGATCGGGTCGGCGGCCTTGGTCTTGTCCTGCGGACCGGTCGGCGCGCGGCTCTGGATACGCTCGCGGGCGTACTCGACGGCGCTCTGGTAGGAGCGTTCGCCCGACGCGAGACCCTGGATGCCGACGCCCAGGCGCTCGTAGTTCATCATGGTGAACATCGCCGCGAGGCCCTTGTTGACGTCGCCGACCAGCCAGCCGGTAGCGCCGTCGAAGTTCATCACGCAGGTGGCCGAGGCCTTGATACCCATCTTGTGTTCGATCGAGCCGCAGCTGACCGCGTTGCGCTCGCCCAGCGAGCCATCGGCGCCGACCATGAACTTCGGCACCAGGAACAGTGAGATACCCTTCGGCCCGGCCGGTGCGTCCGGCAGCTTGGCCAGCACCAGGTGGATGATGTTCTCGGTGAGGTCGTGTTCGCCGCCTGTGATGAAGATCTTGGTGCCGGAGACCTTGTAGCTGCCGTCGGCCTGCGGCTCGGCCTTGGTGCGGATGATGCCCAGGTCGGTGCCGGCGTGCGGCTCGGTCAGGCACATGGAACCGGCCCAGACGCCGGCGTACATGTTCGGCAGGTAGGCGTCCTTCAGCTCGTCGCTGGCGTGGGCGTTGATCGCCAGGCAGGCGCCGGCGGTGAGCATCGGGTACAGGCCGAACGACAGGTTGGCCGAGTTGACCATCTCCTCGACCTGCGCGCCGATCACCTTGGGCATGCCCATGCCGCCGTAGGCCGGGTTGCCGCCGACGCCGACCCAGCCGCCTTCGGCATAGGTGCGGTAGGCCTCGACGAAGCCGGCCGGGGTGCTGACCACGCCGTCCTTCCACTGGCAGCCTTCCTCGTCGCCGCTGCGATTCAGCGGCGCGATGCTGCGTGCGTTGACCTTGCCGGCCTCCTCGAGGATGGCTTCGGCGGTGTCGGCGTCCACGACTTCGGCCAGCGCCGGCATCTCGGCCCACAGACGGGCCACGTCGAAGACTTCGTTGAGGACGAAACGCATATCGCGCAGGGGCGCTTTGTAGTCAGCCATGGTGCATACCTCGAGATCGGGCCGGCCTCGGTGGCCGGTGCTTGATTCCACGAGTCTAACCGAACACCTTTTCAGAGACGTAGGTTCATGTTGTGACCGGGCGGACAGCTTTCGATCCTTGGATCACGCCGCTTTCAGGCGCCGCGCTGCGGCTTCAGGCGCACCGCGCCGCGGCGGTTCTGGCCCTGTACGAAGACCCGGTTGCGCCCGGCGCTCTTGGCGCTGTAGAGCGCCTGGTCGGCGGCTTTCAGCACCGCGTCGGCGCTGCGCAGCTCGTCGCTGCGCGCGGCTACGCCGAGGCTCATCGTCACCGACACGGCCTCGGCCTGGGTGTTGCTGCGCAGGTTGCGGCCTTGCAGATTGTCGGCCGGGCGCTGCTGTCGGTCGCGCAGTTGCAGGCTGTAGGACTCGATGGCCTGGCGCACCGCTTCCAGGTACGGCAGGCAGTCGTCGGCGTCCTTGCCGGTGAACAGCAGGGTGAATTCCTCGCCGCCGTAGCGGTAGGCCTTGCCACCGCCGCCCACCTTGCGCAGCTGCGCGGCGACCATGCGCAGCACCTGATCGCCGACGTCGTGGCCGTGGGTGTCGTTGAATTTCTTGAAGTGATCGACATCGCCCATGGCGATCACGTAGCTGCGGGGCAGGCGCTGCAGGCGCTCGTTCAGCGCACGTCGGCCGGGCAGCCCGGTGAGTTCGTCGCGATAGGCCATCTGGTACGCCTCGTGGGCCAGCGCGGCGGTCTGCGCGAGCATCACCAGGCTGCTCATCACCCCCAGCGCGTGCGGCAGGATGAACACCTTGGGCAGCATCCACAGCAACCCGGCCAGGCCGATCAGTTGCGCGGCGTGCGAGGGGCGCGGCTGACGCAGGTACTGGATGGCGAGCAGCAGCAGGGCGCCGGCGAACGCGAAGTAGGCGAGCTGCACCAGGCTCATCCACTGGCCATGCAGCAACGGCCAGTAGACCTGGGTGGTCACGCTCAGCAGGCCCTCGGGAAAGCGGCGGGCGAGGGCCACGACGACACCCAGGGTGGCCAGCAGCACCGCGGCGCGGGCGATCAAGTCCTGCAGCAGATGGGCGCGCTCCTGCCACCCGCCATACAACCCGTAGAGCAGCGGCAGCAGCAGGCTGCCGAGGTGGAACACCAGCGCGGCGTCGGCGCTGGCAGCGCCGGTGAGGCGGAAATGGTCGACCTCGTTGTCGAGAAAGAAATACATCAGGTAGACCACCAGCAGCAGGAACAGCTGGCGGACACGCCCGTAGACCAGGCAGAACGCGCCGCCGAGCAACAGCAGCAGGGTGGGCAGCACGTTGAACAGCGAGGTGAAGAACTCGGTCATCTGCGCCAGCGAGCCGGCCACCGCACCGCCGCCGACCAGCAGCAGCGGCACGAAGAAATGGCTCGGACGAAAGGAGACGAGATTCCGCACGCGGGATACCAGTCGATGGCGTTGGATCGATCAGGGGCACCTATAGTGGCATTTTCGCCTCCCCGGCGGGAGATCGCGATGCCACGGCCTTTCGTGGACCGACGAGGCGTCGGTCGGCAGCAACAAAAATGCCGCTCACCTCGCGGTGAGCGGCATCGTGAGGAACGTCCCTCGGCTTAGTAGCCCAGGGCGAAGTCCTCTTCGGCCATGTCCATCAGGTTGTCGGCGCCGGACAGCATGGTTTCCACATGGGTGCGGGTGCGCGGCAGGATGCGTGCGTAGTAGAAGCGCGCGGTCTGCAGCTTGGCCTTGTAGAAGGCCTCGTCGCCGGTGCCGGTCGCGAGCTTCTCGGCTGCCAGACGGGCCATGTCGGCCCAGAAGTAGGCCAGGCAGACGTAACCCGAATACATCAGGTAGTCCACCGATGCGGCACCGACTTCCTCGCGGTTCTTCATCGCGGCCATGCCGACCTTCATGGTCAGCTCGCCCCATTCCTTGTTCAGCTTGGCCAGCGGTGCGACGAATTCCTTCACCGCGTCATTGCCTTCGTTGGCCTGGCAGAACTTGTGGACGATCTTGGTGAAGCCTTTCAGCGCTTCGCCCTGGGTCATCAGCACCTTGCGGCCCAGCAGGTCGAGGGCCTGAATGCCGGTGGTGCCTTCGTACATCATCGAGATGCGGCAGTCGCGCAGGTTCTGCTCCATGCCCCACTCGGCGATGAAGCCGTGGCCGCCGTAGATCTGCATGCCGTGGGAAGCGGACTCGAAACCGACCTCGGTCATGAAGGCCTTGGCGATCGGCGTCAGGAACGCCAGCAGGCCGTCGGCCGCCTTGCGTGCTTCTTCGTCCTGGCTGTGCTGGGTGATGTCTACCTGCTTGGCGGTGAAGTACACCATCGCGCGGTTGCCCTCGGCGAAGGCCTTCATGGTCAGCAGCATGCGGCGCACGTCCGGGTGCACGATGATCGGGTCGGCCGCCTTGTCGGGTGCTTTCGGACCGGTCAGCGAACGCATCTGCAGACGCTCGCGGGCGTACTTGATGCCGCCCTGGAAACCGACTTCCGCATGCGCCAGGCCTTGCAGCGCGGTGCCTAGGCGGGCGGTGTTCATGAAGGTGAACATGCAGTTCAGGCCCTTGTTCGCCGGGCCGATCAGGAAGCCGGTGGCGCCGTCGAAGTTCATCACGCAGGTGGCGTTGCCGTGGATGCCCATCTTGTGTTCCAGCGAGCCGCAGGAAACGCCGTTGCGCTCGCCGACACCGCCTTCGGCGTTGGGCAGGAACTTCGGCACGATGAACAGCGAGATGCCTTTAGTGCCGGCCGGTGCATCGGGCAGGCGCGCCAGCACGATATGGACGATGTTCTCGGCCATGTCGTGTTCGCCGGCGGAGATGAAGATCTTCGTGCCGGACACCTTGTAGGAGCCGTCGGCCTGAGGTTCGGCCTTGGTGCGCAGCATGCCCAGGTCGGTGCCGCAATGCGGCTCGGTCAGGCACATGGTGCCGGTCCATTCGCCGGAGACCAGCTTGGTCAGGTAGGTCTGCTGCTGTTCGGCGGTGCCGTGGGCGGAGATGGTGTTCATCGCGCCATGCGACAGGCCGGGGTACATGCCCCACGACCAGTTGGCCGAGCCGACCATTTCGCTGACCGCCAGGCCGAGGGATTCCGGCAGGCCCTGGCCGCCGTGCTCGACGTCATGCGCCAGGCTCGGCCAGCCGCCTTCGACGAACTGCTTGTAGGCTTCCTTGAAGCCGGTTGGCGTCTTCACGCCTTCCGGGCTCCAGGTGCAACCTTCCTGGTCGCCGACGCGGTTCAGCGGAGCGATGACTTGCTCGCAGAACTTCGCGCCTTCTTCGAGGATGGCGTTGACCATGTCCGGAGTGGCGTCTTCGCAGCCGGGCAGGCTCTGGTAATGCGCTTCGTAGCCGAGCAGTTCGTCGCGTACGAAACGGATATCGCGCAAGGGGGCCTTGTAGTCAGGCATAACGGTAAACCTCTGCGGTGGGTTCGTAATGTAAGAGCCACTCACGGGCTCTCTGGGGCGACCGGTGCGCCGGTCTTGGCATCGAATCGCCGGCGGCCGACAGGGCCGCCAGGCATCAAACAGGCGTTTGAAACATACGTTCGCGTTCTGGGCTTGTCAACCCTGGGCCAAAGACGCGGGGACACCATTCGGCGCTTTGGACAGTGACTTTAGTCTAGGTGTTACCCGGCAAACGCGCAGGCGTGCGCCCGAGCGAGGGTGCTCGAAGGAAACCCGGAAGGTCTGTTGCCAGCGGGCGCTGGCGAGGGATCAGGCGCGGATGTCGATCAGGGTGCCGAGCGCGTCGTCGGCGGTTTTGACGACTTTTGCGTTGACCTGCACGTCCTGCTTGCCGGCCTGCAGATCGACCAGGCTGCGCGCCAGGTCGTCGTTCTCACGCACCTGCGACGAGGTTTCCTCGATGCCGTCGCCGCGCGCAGCCGACTGGCTGGCGATCTCGCCGGCGGCGCGGTCGACGCGCTGCTGGCCGGCCTGGATGCCGCTGAAACCGCTGCTGAAGGCACTTCCTGAAATTTGCATGGCGAAGGCTCGGGGAAAACGTTTGAGCGGTTATTGAAACAGAGTCGTCGCAGCTATCGTACTGGCAATGGGCTATGTAAACCGCCGTGCTTAGAACCCGAGCGCTGCCAGGTCTAGATGCGCGGCGACGCTTGCGGCATCGGCGCGATCCAGGCGCGGCACGCGGCCGAGGCAGGGTGCCGGCAGGCGCTCATTCAGCGTGGCGAGGTTTTCCTCCAGGCGCGAGGTCTGCGCGTCGACCAGATTGGCGATCCAGCCGGCCAATCGCAGGCCGTCGCGCTGGATGGCTTCGGCGCTGAGCAGCGCGTGGTTGATGCAGCCCAGACGCACGCCCACCACGAGAATCACCGGCAGGCCGAGAACGATCGGCAGGTCGGACAGGCTGGCCGTGCCGGCCAGGGGAACGCGCCATCCGCCGGCACCTTCGACCAGGGTGAAGTCGGCTTGGCGGGCGAGGATCGGCCGTACCGCATCGACCAGCGCCGGCACGTCCAGCCGCACGCCGGCCTCTCGGGCGGCGAGATGCGGCGCGATCGGCGGCGCGAAGGCCAGCGGGTTCACTTCCTCGTAGCGCAGCGCGAGGCTGCATTCGGCGAGCAGGGCGAGGGCGTCGTCATTGCGCAGGCCGGCGTCGGTCAACTGGCAGCCGGAGGCGACCGGCTTGGCCGCCGCCGTCGAGAGGCCGGCGCGGCGGGCGGCGTGGAGCAGGCCGGCGGCGATGGTGGTCTTGCCGATTTCGGTGTCGGTGCCGGTGACGAAGTAGGCGTGGTTCATGCGTTGGTTTTCACTCGATGGCGGGGCGCAGGTTCGTTCAAGCCTTGCGCAAGATACCGTAGACCACCTGGTAGGTCGCCGGCAGGCCGAGCGGCTGGCGCTGGCGCTCGTAGGCCTCGACCAGCGCCCGCACCCGCGCGCGACCGGTCAGCCCGCCAGGGCGGCCGGGGTTGAGGTTGTGCGCGCCGAGCGCCTTGAGTTCATGGGTCAGCTGGCGCAGGTCGGGGAAATGCAGGACCTCGGCGCATCGCTCCAGGCCGACCAGGCGCAGGCCGCTGTCGGCGCACAATTGCTGGTAATCCTCGAAGCGGCGGAAGGCGTTGACGTGGACCAGGCCGTCGACCGCCTGCCAGCTGTCTCGCAGTTCCTGCAGGGTGCCGACGCAGAGGCTGGAGAACGCCAGGTAGCCGCCTGGGCGTAGTACCCGCCGGGCCCCGTCGAGCACGCCGGCGAAGTCGCCGCACCATTGCAGCGCCAGGCTGCTGAACAGCAGGTCGACGCTGGCGTCGCGCAGCGGCAGGTGTTCGGCGTCGCCGGCGACGAAGTGGGCCGCGCCGCCCAGCGGCCGGGCGTGACGGAGCATGCCCTCGGCGATGTCCAGCGCCAGCCCTTCGGTGCGTGGGAAGCGGGCCGCCAGCACGCGGGAGAAATGCCCGGTGCCGCAGCCCAGGTCGAGCCAGCGCGCGGGCGCCAGGTCAGCCGGCAGGCGCGCGAGCAGGGCGTCGCCCACCGTGCGCTGCAGGCCGGCGACGCCGTCGTAGCTGGCCGCGGCGCGGGAGAACGAGGCGGCGACACTTCGCTTGTCGGGGCGCGTCGAGGCGGCGGGCTCAGTCATCTACGGCGTCGCCGATGAAGCCCAGCAGCGCCCGCGCGACCTGGTCCGGGCATTCCAGCGGCAGGCCGTGGCTGGCGTCGAACAGTTCCACTTCCAGGTCCGGCAGCCAGGCCAGCAGGGCGTCGGCGGCGGCCACCGGCACCAGTGCGTCGTGGCGGGCGAACAGGTGCAACTGCGGGCCGGAATAGACGCGCAGGGCGGCACGTCCGTCCAGCTCGGCGAGCAGGCTGAGGCCGGCATCCAGCGCCTCGATGGGCGTGCGGGGCTGGGTCACCTGGAGTTGTCGGGCCAGCGTGCGCGGGTCGAAGGCGCCGCGGCTGGCGAGCAGGCTGAAGCGCTTCAGGGTCTGCTCGGCGTCCAGGCCGAACGCCTGGCGGAAGGTGGCGAAAATCTCCGCGGGCATCGCCGTGGGCCAGTCCTCGCGGTTGGCGAAGCAGGCGTTGCTGGCGAAGGTGATCAGCCCCGGACACGCCTCGCCGCGGCGGGCGGCGAGCTGGGTGGCGAGCATGCCGCCGAGCGACCAGCCGGCCAGCCAGGCTTCGGCCGGCAGGCGTGCGTCGAGCTCGTCGAGCCAGGCGCCGGGCGCGGCGTTCTCGGGCAGCTCGGCGATCTCCACGCGCAAGTTGGGCGCGCGTTGTTCGAGGGCTTCCTGCAGCGGTTGCAGCGCGGCGGCGCCGAAGCTCCAGCCGGGCAGCAGGATCAGGCGGTCACGCATCGGCGCCGGTCTCCGTATTCAGTTGGTGCCAGGCGTTGGCGAGGGCGTCGAGCAGACGGTCGACCTGCGCCTCGCTGTGGGCGGCGCTGAGGGTCACGCGCAGCCGCGCGCTGCCGGCGGGCACCGTCGGCGGACGGATCGCGCCGACCAGCAGGCCGCGCTCGCGCAGCAGGCTGGACAGGCGCAGGGCGCGCGCGCTGTCGCCGATCAGGATCGGCTGGATCGGCGTCGGGCTGTCCATCAGCTGCAGGCCGATGCGCGCGGCGCCGTCGCGAAATTGCGCGATCAGCCGTTCCAGGTGCTCGCGCCGCCAGCGCTCGCCGCGCAGCAGTTCGAGGCTCTTCAGCGTCGCGCAGGCCACGGCCGGTGGCTGGCTGGTGGTGTAGATGTAGGGGCGGGCGAACTGGATCAGCGTTTCGATCAGTTCCTCGCTGCCGGCGACGAACGCGCCGGCGGTGCCGAACGCCTTGCCGAGGGTGCCGACCAGTACCTGCACGTCATCGCTGCCCAGGCCGAAATGCTCGACGATGCCACCGCCGCCGGCGCCCAGCGGGCCGAAGCCGTGGGCGTCGTCGACCATCACCCAGGCGCCCTTGCTGCGGGCGGTGGCGCAGAGCGCCGGCAGGTCGGCGAGGTCGCCGTCCATGCTGAACACGCCGTCGGTGACCACCAGGGTGTTGCCGCTGGCCTTCTCCAGGCGCTTGCCCAGGCTCTCGGCGTCGTTGTGCAGGTAGCGCGAGAAGCGCGCGCCGCTGAGCAGGCCGGCGTCGAGCAGGGAGGCGTGGTTGATGCGGTCTTCCAGCACCGTGTCGCCCTGGCCGACCAGCGCGGTGACGGCGGCCAGGTTGGCCATGTAGCCGGTGGAAAACAGCAGCGCGCGCGGGCGGCCGGTGAATTCGGCGAGGGCCCGCTCCAGTTCGTGGTGCGGGCCGCTGTGGCCGATCACCAGGTGGGAGGCGCCGCCGCCGACGCCCCAGCGCGCGGCGCCGTCCTGCAGCGCGCGAATCACTTCGGGGTGATTGGCCAGGCCGAGGTAGTCGTTGGAGCAGAACGCCAGCAGCTCGCGGCCATCGACCTGCGCCAGCGGGCCTTGCGGGCTCTCCAGCAAGGGCCGTTGGCGATAGAGATGGGCGGCGCGGCGCTCGGCGAGGCGTGCGGAGAGATCGAAGGTCATGGTGATCCGGTTGCGGGAGCGGGGGACAGGGTCAGGCCGCGGTGCGGGATTGCCCTGTCCCCGACCCTCTCCCATGAAGGGGAGAGGGGGCCAATGGCATTCAGGCCGAGACGGCGTTGTAGAACAGCTTGGAGTCGCGCTGTTCGACCAGGGCCTGCTCGATGGCGGCCTGGTGAACTTCGTCGGCGTGTTCCTGGCGCTCTTCAGGCTTGATGCCGAGGCGGGCGAACAGCTGCATGTCCTTGCCGGCCTGCGGGTTGGCGGTGGTCAGCAGCTTCTCGCCGTAGAAGATCGAGTTGGCCCCGGCGAAGAACGCCAGCGCCTGCATCTGGTCGTTCATCTGCTCGCGGCCGGCGGACAGGCGCACGTGGGATTTCGGCATCATGATCCGCGCCACCGCCAGGGTGCGGATGAAGTCGAACGGGTCGACGTCCTTCTCTTCCGCCAGCGGCGTGCCCTTGACCTTGACCAGCATGTTGATCGGCACCGATTCCGGCTGCTCGGGCAGGTTGGCCAGCTGGATCAGCAGGCCGGCGCGGTCGTCCACCGACTCGCCCATGCCGAGGATGCCGCCGGAGCAGATCTTCATCCCCGCCTCGCGCACGTGGGCGAGGGTTTCGAGGCGCTCGGCGTAGGTGCGCGTGGTGATGATGTTGCCGTAGAACTCCGGCGAGGTGTCCAGGTTGTGGTTGTAGTAGTCGAGGCCGGCCTCGGCCAGCGCGACGGTCTGCTCGCGGCTCAGCTTGCCGAGCGTCATGCAGGTTTCCATGCCGAGCGCCTTCACCCCTTCGACCATCTTCAGCACGTAGGGCATGTCCTTGGCCGACGGATGCTTCCAGGCGGCGCCCATGCAGAAGCGCGTCGAGCCAATCGCCTTGGCCTCGGCCGCGGCGTCGAGCACCTTCTGCACTTCCATCAGCTTTTCCTTGTCCAGCCCGGTGTTGTAGTGGCCGGACTGCGGGCAGTACTTGCAGTCCTCCGGGCAGGCGCCGGTCTTGATCGAGAGCAGCGTCGAAACCTGCACGCGGTTGGCGTCGAAATGCGCGCGGTGCACGGTTTGCGCCTGGAACAGCAGGTCGTTGAACGGCAGCTCGAAGAGCGCACGGACTTCGGCGAGGGACCAGTCGTTACGCGGAGCGAAGGGAAAAGTGGCGCTCATGGGTGTTCCTTATCGGGGGCTGGCGCCTGCTACAGTCAGGCGCGACACGGATGTCACGCATATTAGGGAAGCTGGATGCGCTGTCAACCAAGGGCCTTGCGGCGGGTTTACAAGTGGTTAAATAGTGGTCAGTCATGCTTGCTCTGCGATGAGCCGGCCGAGCGCGACGGACTGCCCCTGTGCAATGCCTGCGAGCTCGAGTTGCCCTGGCTGCAGGGGCATTGCGCAGTCTGCGCGTTGCCGTTGCCCACCGAAGGGCTGGTCTGCGGCGCCTGCCTCAAGCGACCGCCGGCGTTCAGCCGGGTCGAAGCGCCCTGGCGCTACGCCTTTCCGGTCGACAGCTTGATCACCCGCTTCAAGCATCAGTCACGCTGGCCCATGGGACGTCTGCTCGGCGGCCTGCTGTCACACCATCTGCAACAATCCTTCGCCGAGGGCCTGCCGCGGCCGGACGCCCTGCTGCCGGTGCCGCTGGCCACGCGGCGGCTGCGCGAGCGCGGCTTCAATCAGGCGGCGATGCTCGCCCACTGGCTGGGCCGCGACCTCGGGCTGCCGGTCGAGGAGGGCGCGCTGCTGCGGGTGCTCGATACGCCGGCGCAGCAGGGGCTGACCGCCGTCGAGCGGCGGCGCAACCTGCGTCGGGCCTTCGCGCTGTCGGCCGATGCCGAGGTGGAGGGCCGCCACCTGGCGCTGGTGGACGACGTGCTGACCACCGGCAGCACCGCCGATGCGCTGGCGCGGCTGCTGATCAAGGCCGGCGCGGGTCGCGTCGACGTCTACTGCCTGGCGCGCACGCCCCGCCCCGGCGACTGAAACAGGACTGTCATCCGCGCGAATTAAGGTCGGCCGCATCCCCGTGAAGGAGCCGACCATAACCGGCGCATCCACGGCAACACGCCGATCCGTTTAAGCGGTCCGGCGGCCGGCCATGAATGGCTGCGCACCGCCGCCGATCCGAGCGGGCGCGAGGTGCTCGGCACCTTCCAGAACTGCGCCTCGGGCAGGACGCCCTGGGGCACCTACCTGACCTGCGAGGAGAACTTCACCGACTGCTTCGGCAGCAGCGACCCGGCCTACAGGGCGGAAGGCGCGCTGAAGCGCTACGGCGTGCTGGCCGACAGCAAGGACGTGCACTGGCATCCCTACGAATCACGCTTCGATGTGAGCCAGACGCCCAACGAGTACAACCGCCACGGCTGGGTGGTGGAGATCGACCCCTTCGATCCGCGCTCGCAGCCGGTCAAACGCACCGCGCTGGGCCGCTTCAAGCATGAGAACGCGGCGCTGACCCAGGCCGCCGACGGCCGCGTGGTGGTCTACATGGGCGACGACGAGCGCGGCGAGTTCATCTACAAGTTCGTCAGCTTCGCCCGTTTCGACCCGACGCAGCCCAACCCCGACCTGCTCGACCACGGCACCCTGTACGTCGCGCGCTTCGATGACGGCGACGGCGACCCGCAGCATCCCAAGGGTCGCGGCCAGTGGCTGGAGCTGGTGCACGGACGCGGCGGGCTGGATGCCGCCGCCGGCTTCCCCGGCCAGGCGGAAATCCTCATTCACACCCGGCTGGCGGCCAGCGTGGTCGGCGCCACGCGGATGGACCGCCCGGAGTGGATCGTCGTCAGCCCCGAGGACGGCCAGGTCTACTGCACCTTGACCAACAACGTGAAACGCGGCGGCGACGGTCAGCCGGTGGGCGGGCCGAACCCTCGGGCGAACAACGTCTACGGACAGATCCTGCGCTGGCGCGAGCACGGCGACGATGCCGCGGCGTCGAGCTTCGAGTGGGACCTGTTCGCGGTCGCCGGCAACCCGGCCGCGCATCCCGGCACCGCCAAGGGCGGCTCGCCGAACATCACCGCGCAGAACATGTTCAACAGCCCGGACGGCCTGGCCTTCGACGGCGGTGGCCGGTTGTGGATCCAGACCGACGGCGACACCAGCAACCGCGGCGACTTCGCCGGCATGGGCAACAACCAGATGCTCTGCGCCGACCCCCGCAGCGGCGAGATCCGTCGCTTCATGACCGGCCCGGTGGGCTGCGAGGTGACCGGCGTGGCCTTCGCCCCGGACTACCGCACGCTGTTCATCGGCATCCAGCATCCCGGCGAGAGCGGTGGCTCGACCTTCCCGTCCGGGCAGCCCGGCGCCAAGCCGCGCTCCTCGGTGCTGGCGATCCGCCGCGACGACGGCGGGGTGATCGGCGGCGCCTGAGCGGCCTGCACCCATACCCCGCGATCTATGCTCAATGGCGGGCGCAATCGGTTGCCCTGCCCGTGGCAGGCCTGCGCTACCATGCCGGCCCGCCGCAGGAGATCGCCATGACCCACCCGTTCGTCTCCCTCAGTCCCGACCTCGTGCTGGATGCCGTCGAAAGCATCGGCTACCTCAGCGATGCCCGCGTGCTGGCGCTCAACAGCTACGAGAACCGCGTCTACCAGGTGGGCATCGAGGACGAGACGCCGATCATCGCCAAGTTCTACCGGCCCGAGCGCTGGAGCGAGGCGGCGATCCGCGAGGAGCATGCCTTCACCCTCGAACTGGCCGAGCGCGAAGTACCGGTCGTGGCGCCGCTGGTGCGCGACGGCGAGACCCTGTTCGAGCACGCCGGCTTTCGCTTCGCGCTGTTCCCGCGCCGTGGCGGGCGCGCGCCGGAGCCGGGCAACCTGGATCAGCTGTATCGCCTCGGTCAGCTGCTCGGGCGTCTGCACGGGGTGTCGGCGATGCGCCCGTTCGAGCACCGTGAAAGCCTTGGCGTGCAGAACTTCGGCCACGACTCGCTGAATTTCCTCCTCGAAGGCGGCTTCGTCCCGCGCAGCCTGCTGCCGGCCTACGAGTCGGTGGCGCGCGACCTGCTCAAGCGCCTCGACGAGCTGTTCGCGCGGGTGCGCTTCACGCCGATCCGCCTGCACGGCGACTGCCATCCGGGCAACCTGCTGTGCCGCGACGAGATCTACCACATGGTCGATCTCGACGACTGCCGCATGGGGCCGGCAGTGCAGGATTTGTGGATGATGCTCGCCGGCGACCGCCACGAGCGCCTCGGGCAGATCGCCGAACTGATCGACGGCTACCAGGAATTCCACGACTTCGACGCGCGCGAATTGCCGCTGATCGAGGGACTGCGTTCGCTCCGGCTGATGCACTACAGCGCCTGGCTGGCGCGGCGCTGGGACGACCCGGCGTTCCCCATGAGCTTTTCCTGGTTCGGCAGCGAGCGCTACTGGGGCGATCAGGTGCTGGTACTGCGCGAGCAGCTCTCGGCGCTGGACGAGGAACCGCTAAAGCTGTTCTGAAATCCTCCGGTGCGCGCGGCGCACCCTACGCGGGCGCGGTGCCGTAGGGTGCGCCATGCGCACCGCAGCAAAGCTGATCGACCAGACAAACCCCGGTCGGCCCTCTAGAATCATCGGCCCTCCCGCCTTCAGGACTGCTGCATGTCCACCGCCAACCCGCGCCGCGGTTATCTGCTGGGTATCGCCGCCTACACCGCCTGGGGTCTGTTTCCGCTGTACTTCAAGATGCTGCAGGCGATTCCGGCGATCGAGATCATCGTCCACCGGGTGCTCTGGTCGGCGCTGTTCGGCGCGCTGCTGCTGACGGTCTGGAAGCATCCCGGCTGGTGGCGCGAGCTGCGCGAGAATCCCCGGCGCCTGGGGGTGCTGGCCGTCAGCGGCTCGCTGATCGCCTGCAACTGGCTGGTCTACGTCTGGGCGGTGAACAACGGGCGGATGATCGAAGCCAGCCTGGGCTACTACATCAACCCGCTGGTCAACGTGCTGCTCGGCCTGCTGCTGCTCGGCGAGCGCCTGCGCCCGCTGCAATGGGTGGCGCTGGGCCTGGCGGCGCTCGGCGTGGCGCAGCAGGTCTGGCAGCTGGGCAGCCTGCCGTGGGTATCGCTGGTGCTGGCGCTGACCTTCGGTTTCTATGGGCTGATTCGCAAGCAGGCGCCGGTGGCGGCGTTGCCCGGTCTGGTGGTGGAAACCTGGATGCTGCTGCCGCTGGCGCTGCTCTGGCTGATCCTCGGCCCGTCCGGCGTGAGCACGCAGGCGAGCTTCTGGACCACGGCGGATGCGTTCTGGCTGGCGCTCGCCGGGCTGATCACGCTGTTCCCGCTGATCTGCTTCAACTCGGCCACGCGACACCTGCCGTTCACCTCGCTGGCGTTCCTGCAATACCTCTCGCCGACGCTGGTGCTGCTCCTCGCGGTGGTGGTCTACGGCGAGCACTTCGACCCGGTGCGCCTGCTTTCCTTCGCCTGTATCTGGCTGGGCCTGCTGGTTTACAGCGTGGACATCTGGCGCGGCCTGCGCCGCGCCCGCGCGGCGAGCTGAGCGCACGTCAGACGTCGGTCCGCAGGTTCAGCTCCACCATCAGGTCGTCCGCCAGGGTCTCCAGGCGCTCCTGCAAGAGGTCGAGGGACAGCTCCAGCGGCACCGCCAGCATCGCCTCGGCGTGGAACAGCGGCTCGCTGCTCATCGGCGCCGGCAGCACTTCGGTGATCAGGCTTTCGAGGTTGACCTCGTGTTCGGCCAGCAGCCGGGTGATGTCGCGGACGATGCCCGGCCGGTCGTTGCCGACCAGGTCGAGAAGGATCGGCTTGCCGCTGCGTTGCGGCTCGCCGCCCTCGGCCAGCTGGACGCGGATGCCATGGGTCTGCAGTGCCTGCAGGGCGTCGCTCAGGCCGCGATGGCCGGCCGCCGGCACCGACACGCGAAGAATCCCGGCGAACTGCCCGGCCATGCGCGACATGCGGCTTTCCAGCCAGTTGCCACCATGCTCGGCGACGCAGGCGGCGAGGCGTTCCACCAGGCCGGGCTGGTCCGGGGCGATGACGGTGATTACCAGATTGTCCATGCGGAGGTTCCTTTGGGTCGAAGGCGGCGGCCGCGGATCAGGCGTCGGGCAGGGCCAGCCAATAGGTGAGATAGACCTCGTCGCGCACGTAGCCAAGGCTTTCGTAGAGCGCCTGGCCGGCGAGGTTGGTCTTCGCGGTCTCCAGTTGGATGCCGCAGGCGCCGCCGAGTTGCGCGAGTTGCCGGGCGGCATCCATCAGCGCGCGGGCGACGCCCTGGCGGCGGGCGCTCTCGGCGACGTAGAGGTCGCTGAGCAGCCAGGAGGGGCGCAGCGCCAGCGAGGCGAACAGCGGGTAGAGCTGGACGAAGCCCTGCGCCTGGCCCTCGTCATCCCGGGCGATCAGCAGCCGCGAGTCGCCCCACTCCAGGCGCGCGGCGAGGAACGCGCGGATCGGCTCCTCTGCCTGTGGCACCTCATAGAACTTCAGATAGCCGCCGAAGAGGCGGGTCAGATCATCCAGATCGGCAGGGTGTGCGGGGCTTACCGGCATGCGTCAGGTCTCCGTGGGCGAGCCCTGAGTATAGGCCGGCGCGGGCCGATGCCAGGGCGGTTTCGGCGGCTCCCGGCGGCCCCCTGATTTTTCCGCAGGCATCATGTAGTATCCGCCGATCCGCACTACAAGATCGTCCAGCCAGGCAGTGCTGGCCCCGAAAAGAGAGAGGAAGATGATGACGGAACGTGTTCAAGCCGGCGGCCTGCAGGTCGCCAAGATCCTCTTCGACTTCGTCAATGACGAGGCGATTCCCGGCACCGGCATCGACGCCGACGCCTTCTGGGCCGGCGCCGGAAAGCTCATCGACGAACTGGCGCCGAAGAACCGCGCGCTGCTGGCCAAGCGCGACGAACTGCAGGCGCAGATCGATGCCTGGCACCAGGCGCGTGCCGGCCAGGCTCACGACGCCGCGGCCTACAAGGCCTTCCTCGGCGAGATCGGCTACCTGCTGCCGGCGGTGGAGGATTTCCACATCGCCACCGAAAACGTCGACGACGAGATCGCCCGCATGGCCGGCCCGCAGCTGGTGGTGCCGGTGATGAACGCGCGCTTCGCCCTGAACGCTTCCAACGCTCGCTGGGGCTCGCTGTACGACGCGCTCTACGGCACCGACGCGATCAGCGAAGAGGGTGGCGCCAGCAAGGGCCCGGGCTACAACGAAGTGCGCGGCGCCAAGGTGATCGCCTTCGCCCGTGCCTTTCTCGACCAGGCCGCTCCGCTGGCCAACGGCTCCCACGTCGACGCCACGGCCTACGTGATCTACGGCGACAAGCTGGTGGTCAACCTCAAGGGCGGCGATGAAACCGGCCTGCAGGACGAGTCGCAGTTCATCGGCTTCCAGGGCGACGCCGCGCAGCCCAAGGCCGTGCTGCTCAAGCACAACGGCCTGCACTTCGAGATCCAGATCGATCCTTCCAGCCCGGTCGGCCAGACCGACGCCGCCGGGGTCAAGGACGTGCTGATGGAGGCCGCGCTGACCACCATCATGGACTGCGAGGACTCCGTCGCCGCGGTCGATGCCGAAGACAAGGTGCTGATCTACCGCAACTGGCTGGGCCTGATGAGAGGCGACCTCGCCGAAGGCATCAACAAGGGCGGCAAGGTCTTCACCCGCGTCATGTACGCCGATCGCAACTACACCGCGGCCGACGGCAGCGCGCTGACCCTGCACGGCCGCTCGCTGCTGTTCGTGCGCAACGTCGGCCACCTGATGACCAACGACGCGATCCTCGACGGTGCCGGCAACGAGGCGCCGGAAGGCATCCTCGACGTGCTGTTCACCAGCCTCGCGGCGATCCACAACCTCAACGGCAACACCACCCGCAGCAACAGCCGCCGCGGCTCGGTGTACATCGTCAAGCCGAAGATGCACGGTCCCGAGGAAGTGGCGTTCACCAACGAACTGTTCGGTCGCGTCGAGGACATCCTCGGCCTGCCGCGCAACACCCTCAAGGTCGGCATCATGGACGAGGAGCGCCGCACCACGGTCAACCTCAAGGCCTGCATCAAGGCCGCCCGCGAGCGCGTGGTGTTCATCAACACCGGCTTCCTCGACCGCACCGGCGACGAAATCCACACCTCCATGGAAGCCGGGCCGATGGTGCGCAAGGCGGCGATGAAGGGCGAGAAGTGGATTGGCGCCTACGAGAACAACAACGTCGACGTCGGCCTGGCCTGCGGCCTCGCCGGGCGCGCGCAGATCGGCAAGGGCATGTGGGCGATGCCGGACCTGATGGCGGCCATGCTGGAACAGAAGATCGGCCATCCGAAATCCGGCGCCAACACCGCCTGGGTGCCGTCGCCGACTGCCGCCGCGCTGCACGCGCTGCACTACCACCAGGTCGACGTGTTCGCCGTGCAGGCCGAACTGGCGCAGCGCGCGGCGGCCTCGGTGGACGACATCCTCACGATCCCGCTGGCGCCGAACCGCGACTGGTCGGCGGCGGACATCCAGAGCGAGCTGGACAACAACGCCCAGGGCATCCTCGGCTACGTTGTGCGCTGGGTCGAGCAGGGCGTCGGCTGCTCCAAGGTGCCGGACATCCATGACATCGGCCTGATGGAAGACCGCGCCACCCTGCGCATCTCCAGCCAGCACATGGCCAACTGGCTTCGCCACGGCGTGGTCAGCGAGGAGCAGGTGCGCGCCAGCCTGGAGCGCATGGCACCGGTGGTGGATCGGCAGAATGCCGGCGATCCGGCCTACCGGCCGATGGCACCGGACTTCGCCAACAGCGTGGCGTTCCAGGCCGCGTTGGAGCTGGTCCTGGAAGGCACCAAGCAGCCCAACGGCTACACCGAGCCGGTGCTGCACCGCCGTCGTCGCGAGTTCAAGGCCAAGCAGGGCCGCTGAACGCGTCGCGGGTGCTCCGCGCTCCCGCTCACGGAGCGCGGGGCGTGGGCCGCGAAACGTCGGCCTTTGCCTTCCGCCAAGCGTTCGAGCAACCGCATCAGCCGCCTTCAGAGGCGGCTTTTTTGTGCGCGCGGCCTAGAGCGCCTTGGCCATCTCCGTGGTGCCTTTCCAGCCCAGTTCGGCGTACATCGGCTTGCCCATTTCGGTGGCATGGAGGATGGCGAACGGCAGGTCTCGGCGGGCGAATTCCGCTTCCGCCAGTTTCATCAATTGACGCCCCAGTCCGCGCCGCCGATGGCCGTGCTCGACATAGACGTTGAGCACGTAGCCGCGCTGGTCGTGGCGCGGGTGCGACGGGTGCGGCGGCCAGTCGATGGCCATCAGGCCGATGCCGGCGACCGGTGTTTCGCCGTCCAGCAGGACAAAGCCGAAATAGCGTCCGTCGGCCAGGCGCGGCGCCAGCCAGGGACGAAAATGCTCGGTCATCACCTCTAGGGTGCCCGCATCACGGCCGGCCTCCTGGAACATCGCATGGCGGTGCCGGCAGATCAGGTCGAGGTCGCGGACATCGACCGGGCGGTGCGGCAAGACGGACATGGGGCGGCTCCTGTGAAGGGTGTCTGGCGGCGATCCTAACCTGCGGCCCGGTCGCCGGAAATGGCGCCGGCCTCGGCCCGGGCGCTCGTGAAGGCACTCAGCGCGCTTCGTGAAGGAATACCTTGAAGGCCTGCCAGAGCGCGCTGCGATAGCGTTCCGGGTGCCACACCAGGGAAAAGGTGCGGGTCAGTTGCAGGTCGTTCTGTAGGGCGACCAGTTCGCCGCGCTCCAGCTCGCCGGAGATGCTCAGGCGCGACATGCAGCTCAGGCCGAAACCGGCGCGCACCGCCTGCTTGATCGCCTCGTGCTGGCTCAGCTCCATGCGCACCCGTAGCCGTTCGGTGTGGTGAAGCACCGCCGACTCGAAGATGCTGCGGGTGCCGGAGCCGGGCTCGCGCAGAATCCACGGCTCGTTCTGAATGTCCTCGTCGCTCAGCCGTCCGCCGCGGGCCAGGGGATGCGCGGGGGCGCAGACCACGAGCATTTCGTCCTGGCGCCAGACTTCCCAGGCCAGCCGCGGCTCGCTGCACTGGCCTTCCACCAGGCCGAGGTCGGCCTCGAAGCGGAGGATGTCGCCGATCACTTCGCCGGTGTTGCGCAGGCACAATTGCAGGTTGGCTTCGGGGTGCGCCTCGCTGAAGCGCCCGGCGAGCGAGGGCAGCAGGTAGTTGCCGATGGTGGCGCTGGCAGCGATGTTGAGGGTGCCCTGCAGCGATCCCTGCGGCTCGCGCGCCGATTCGACGAACTGGCCGAGCTCGTGCAGCAGGCTCTCGGCCTGGGGCAGCAGGCGCCTGCCGACATCGTTGAGCTGCAGGCGACGCCCCTGGCGATCGAAGAGGATGACGCCCAGCTGGTGCTCGAGGTCGGCGAGCGACTGGCTGGTGGCCGACTGCGAGAGACTGAGTTTTTCCGCGGCGTTGCCGAGGCTGGTGCCCTTGGCGACGGCTACGAAGACCTGCAGCTGGCGGAAGGTGACGCTCGGGTTCATTTCACTTTTTCCGATCAGTCATATCGTTATAACCGTTTCGCAGCAGCACCTATTCGCCCATAGCCTGACCACATTCGCAAGCCTGGAGGTGGTTTTCATGTGGCAGGGTCTGCTCCTTTGCAGCGTACTGACGGCGCTCGGCTATGGTCTTTCGCAGGTGCCGCTGCTCGCCCACAGCGGCTTCAGCCCGTTGGTGTTCTCGCTGTTGCTCGGCCTGCTGGCGGGCAATGTCGGCGTGATCCGTTCGTTGCCCGGCGCGCGTCCGGGATTGTCCTTCTGCACGCGCTGGCTGCTGCGCGGCGGCATCGTGCTGTTCGGTCTGTCGTTGACCCTGCAGCAGATCTTCGCCCTCGGGCCCTGGGTGCTGGTGCTCGACGTGCTGGTGATCGGCTGCGTGCTGACGCTGGGCTACCTGATCGGCACCCGGCTGCTGAAGCTGGACGCGGAAACCACCCTGCTGACCTGCGCCGGCAGTGCGATCTGCGGGGCCGCGGCGGTGCTGGCCACCGAGGCGACGATCCGCTCGCGGCCGGCGGCGACCTCGATGGCGGTGGCCACCGTGGTGCTCTTCGGCTCGCTATCGATGCTGGTCTATCCGCTGCTCTACCCGCTGGTGGGGCTGGACGAGGCGCGCTTCGGCATCTACATCGGCGCCACCGTGCACGAGGTCGCTCAGGTGGTGGCCGCTGCCGACGCCGTCGGGCCGGATGCGCTGGCGAATGCGGTGATCGTGAAGTTGCTGCGGGTGCTGCTGCTGATTCCCTTCCTGCTGATCGTCGGCCAGTGGTGGCTGCGGCGCGGCCATCCGGCGGCGATGGGCATCGAGGGAAAAGGCCGCCTGGTGATTCCGTGGTTCGCCTTCGGCTTCCTGGCGATGGTGCTGTTCAACAGCTACGTCCAGCTGCCCGCCGAACTGCACCGCGGGCTGATCCTGATCGGCCAGATCGCCCTGGCGATGGCGATGGCCGCGCTGGGCTACGAGACGCGTCTGGAGAAGCTGGCCGCGCTGGGCGTGCGGCCGTTCATCCTGGCCCTGTGCCTGTTCGTCATGCTTACCGGCGGAGGGCTGCTGATGACCGTGCTCTGCTTCGGCTGAGCAGGCCGCCGGACTAGCCGGGCAGCGGCGCGGGCTCCACCGGTACGCTGGCGTCCTGGCCCACCGCGATCACCCGGCGCAAGGTGACGGGAATCGATTTGGCCGCCGGCACCTTGGCCTTTTCCGCGTGGTGCCAGAGCGGGATCAGCGCGTTGCATTCGGGGTAGTAGCCGGCGCAGCAGCCTTCGGGAATGTCATACGGCGTCACCCGCAGCGGCCCGACCTCGCGGTGCACGCCATCGTCCACCGCGGTGCTGACCTGCACCTTGTCGCCTTCGGCCAGGTTGAGCCGGGCGATGTCGTTGCGGTGCATCAGCAGTACCGCGCGGGTGCCGTGGATACCGCGGAAGCGGTCGTTATAGCCGTAGACGGTGGTGTTGAACTGGTCGTTGCTGCGGATCGTCATCAGGTTCAGCACGTCGCGGCGCTCCGCGCGCTGCTCGACATCGTCGTCCACCGACAGGGTGTGCGGCTCGATGAAGTTGGCCTTGCCGTTGCTCGTCTTCCACTGGCGCTGGCTGGCGCCGAGCGGACGGTGAAAGCCGCCGGGCTCCATCATCCTGACGTTGAGGTCATGGAAGGTCTCCGGGTAGGTCGCGGCAATCGCCTCGCGCACCAGCCCGTAGTCGGCCACCCAGGCATCCCAGTCGACGGCCGGGTTCGGCGCCAGGGTGGCCTTGGCCAGCGCCGCGATGATCGCTGGCTCGGACAGCAGGTGCTCGCCGGCCGGTGCCGCCACGCCGCGCCAGGCACGGATGCAGGCGGTGCTGTCCTCGGTGGTGTGGCGTTGCTCGCCGCTGGCCTGGACGTCGACCTCGGTGCGCCCCAGGCACGGCAGCAGGTAGGCCTTCTCGCCGTGGACCAGGTGGCTGCGGTTGAGCTTGGTGGCGATCTGCACGCTCAGCTTGAGCGACGACCAGGCCGGCTCGAGGCGGCCGCTGTCGGGAATCGCGCGGATGAAGTTGCCGCCGAGGGCGACGAAGGCCTTCACCTTGCCCGCGACTATCGCTTCGCAGGCCTCCACGGTGTTCATCCCGTCCTCGCTTGGCGGCTCGAAGCCGAAGCGCTCGCGCAGCTTGTCCGCTGGCACCTGGGCGGCCTTCTCGGTGATCCCCACGCTGCGCTGGCCCTGCACGTTGGAATGGCCGCGCACCGGGCAGATGCCGGCACCTTCCTTGCCCATGTTGCCGCGCAGCAGCAGCAGGTTGACCAGCATCTGCACGTTCAGCACGCCGTGGCGGTGCTGGGTCAGGCCCATGCCGTATACCGCGATCACCCGTTCGCAGCCCGCGTAGACGGTGGCGGCGGCCTCCATGGCGCCGCGGGTCAGGCCGCTGCGGCGTTCCAGCAACGGCCAGGCATAGCCGCGGATGCGCCGCTCGAAGGCCTCGAAGCCCGCCGTGTGCTTCGCGATGAAGGCAACGTCGAGCACCCGCGCGGCCCCGCGCTCGCGGGCGGCGTCGTCCATTTCGAAGAGTGCCTTGCAGATACCGGCGATGCAGGCGATGTCGCCGCCGATTGCCAGTTGGTGATACTGGGTGCTGACCACGATGGATTCGCCGGTGGCCATCTGCACCGGCGACTGCGGGTTGGTGAAGCGCTCCAGCCCGCGTTCGCGCAGCGGGTTGAAGGTGATGATCGGTGCATTGCGTTTACGCGCCGCCTCCAGCTCATGGAGCATTCGCGGGGCGTTGCTGCCGGTGTTGTGGCCGAAGAACAGCAGGCCGTCGGTCTTCGCGAAGTCGTTCAGCGTGACCGTGCCGACCGGCACGCCGATGCTCTCCGGCAACGCGATCGAGGTGCTCTCGTGGCACATGTTCGAGCTGTCCGGCAGGTTGTTGGTGCCATACAGGCGCGCATACAGTGCCCACATGTAGGAGGCCTCCAGCGAGGCGCGGCCGGAGGCGTAGAACACCACCTCATTGGGATCGGTGTAGCCCTTGAGTTCGGCGCCGATCTCGGCGAAGGCCTGCGCCCAGCTGATCGGCAGATAGCGGTCGCTGGCGGCGTCCCAGCGCAGCGGCTCGGTCAGGCGCCCCTGCTGCTCGAGTTCGTAGTCGCTCCAGTTGCGCAGTTCGCGCAGCGTATGCCGGGCAAAGAACTCCGGCCCGCAGCGCAAGGCAGTGCCTTCCCAGGCGGTGGCCTTGGCGCCGTTCTCGCAGAAGGCCAGCGGCAGGCTCGGGTGCGGCTTGGCCCAGGCGCAGCTGACGCAGGCGAAGCCGTCGATCGGCTTGTTCTGCTTGAGCAGCGCCTTGCCGGCGGCGAAGGGCGCGCGTTCGCGCAGCAGTATCTCGCCCACCGACTGCGCCGAACCCCAGCCACCGGCCGGACCCTTGTAAGGCTTGAAGCGCGCTTTGCGCATGCGGTTCTCCTCGGCGGCCGACGCGGTTCGCGCAGGCCTCTGAGTTACGACGCAGCGCCGCAGAGGATGGTTCAGGGTGGCGGATGAGCAAGCGTGGGCGACCGCTGCGGCCCGGTGAGGCTAGGCGCCGCCGCGGAAACCGAGCTGACGCCAGGCTTCGTAGACCGCGACGGCCACCGTGTTGGAGAGGTTCAGGCTGCGGCAGTCGGGCCGCATCGGCAGGCGCAGGCGCTGTTCCACCGGCAGGGAATTGCGGATGTCTTCCGGCAGGCCGCGGCTCTCGGGGCCGAAGAGAAAGGCATCGCCCTCGCGGTACTCGACCTCGTGGTGCGGGTGCGAGCCCTTGGTGGTGAAGGCGAAGACCCGCGGCTGGCCCAGGCTTTCCAGGCAGCTGGGCAGGTCGGCATGACGCTGCAGGGTGGCGTACTCGTGGTAATCGAGGCCGGCGCGGCGCAGGCGCTTGTCGTCCAGCTCGAACCCCAGCGGCTCGATCAGGTGCAGGCTGCAGCCAGCGTTGGCGCATAGCCTGATAATGTTGCCGGTGTTGGGTGGAATTTCCGGTTGAAAAAGGATCACGCGAAACATGCACGGCTCCGAGCCTGAAGACGGGCTCCATTCTACCCTCGAGGATGACCCGCGACCGCGCATGTGGCCGCGCTTTCTCCTGGCCCTGGCGCTGTTCGGTCTGCTGCTGGGGATGATGATCGGTCGCCTGAATGCGCCCCAGCCCGCGCTCCTGCAGCGGGTCGAAGTCCTGCCCGGTGCGCTGGTGCTGTGGTTCGACCGCGAGCCGAAGGTCTTCGTCGAGCGTATCGAAGGCACACTGGCGATGCTCATCGAGACCCGGGGCAAGGAGGCGGGCGGCCAGTTGCTGCTCGACGGGCGTCCGGTGAACTGGAGGATTGTGCGTGTGGAGCGTGGGTTGTTGCTCAATCTCGTCGCTGCCCTGCCTCTGCACGGCGCCCTGAAGGGCGCGGCAGAGGAGGGAGGATGGCGGCTGGAGATCAGCCTGCGAGCGGAATAAAAGAGGGGAATCCCCGGCCTGCCTGTACCAAGGCCCCCGAAAAACGGTGGTATCTGGCTTATTGCATCTGCTGTGCCAGTTCCGTACGGATGCTCGAAATCTGCACGTCTTCGTTTTTAAGTCCTTTAAAATCAATTGTTTGTGCTTGCATGGTTGTACAAATTGAGCCGGTTGGACGCTTCTCCGCCGTTGTTGCGAGGCGAATGCGCGGCACGGTGCGTGTTCAACATCTGTGCACCGTGCATTCAGGTTGTGCATGACAAGGTCATCGGCAGGTTGGACCGGGTAACCGGTTTGCGCCGCCGGGGCAGAGCAGGGCGCACTTCCTGTCGGCCTGTTACCGCTGGCGGATTGGCAGGAGCCGCGAGGCAATAAAAAAGCAGACCGAAGTCTGCTTTTGTTCCAGCGCGACGCGGCTCAGCTTTCTTCGCTGTCGTCGTCGTCGCCGCCGTCGATCTTCATGCCCAGTTCCTTGATCTTGCGCGTCAGGGTGTTGCGACCCCAGCCGAGCAGAACCGCGGCATCGCGGCGGCGGCCGGCGGTGTGCTTGAGCGCGGTCTCGATCATGATCCGCTCGAAGGTCGGCACGGCGCTGTCGAGCAGGCTCGACTGGCCGCGCGCCAGGGCCTGATCGGCCCACTGGCGCAGGGCCTGCTCCCAGTTGGTCACCGGCGCGGCGTCCTGCGGCTGGGTGAGCAGTTCCGGGGGCAGGTCGTCGATGTGCACTTCGCGACCCGACGCCATCACCGTGATCCAGCGGCAGGTGTTCTCCAGCTGGCGCACGTTGCCCGGCCAGTGCAGGTTCTGCAGGTAATCCTCGGTTTCCGGCTTCAGCAGCTTCGGCTCGACCGCCAGCTCCAGGGCGGCGCGGGCGAGGAAGTGGCGGGCCAGCGCGGGAATGTCCTCGCGGCGATCGGACATCCGCGGGATGTGGATGCGGATGACGTTGAGGCGGTGGAAAAGGTCTTCGCGGAATTTCCCCGCCTGCACCAGGTTTTCCAGGTTCTGGTGGGTCGCGGCGATGATCCGCACGTCGACCTTGACCGGCGTGTGACCGCCGACCCGGTAGAACTCGCCGTCGGCCAGCACGCGCAGCAGGCGGGTCTGGGTGTCGGCTGGCATGTCGCCGATCTCGTCGAGGAACAGCGTGCCGCCGTCGGCCTGCTCGAAGCGCCCGCGACGCTGGTTGGCCGCGCCGGTGAACGCGCCTTTCTCGTGGCCGAACAGCTCGGACTCCATCAGGTCCTTGGGAATCGCCGCCATGTTCAGCGCGATGAAAGGCGCCGCGGCGCGCGGGCTGTGGCGGTGCAGGGCGTGGGCGACCAGCTCCTTGCCGGTGCCGGACTCGCCGTTGATCAGTACGGTGATGTTGGAATGCGACAGGCGACCGATGGCGCGGAACACCTCCTGCATCGCCGGCGCCTCGCCGATGATCTCCGGCGTCCGGGCGATGCTCGCCGGCGCTTCCAGCCCCTGCTGTTCCTGGGCATGAAGGAAGGCGCGCTTGACCAGCGAAACCGCCTCGTCCACGTCGAACGGCTTGGGCAGGTATTCGAAGGCGCCGCCCTGGTAGGAGGCCACCGCGCTGTCCAGGTCGGAATGCGCGGTCATGATGATCACCGGCAGGCGTGGGTACAGCTCGCGTATCTGCGCCAGCAGATCGAGGCCGCTGGAGCCGGGCATGCGGATGTCGGAAATGATCACGTCCGGCTGCTGGCGAGTCAGCCGATTGAGCACGCTGTCGGCGTTGTCGAAGCTCTGGACGTTCATCCCCTCCTGTTGCAACGCCTTTTCCAGGACCCAGCGGATGGAACGGTCGTCATCGACGATCCAGACGGTTTCGCTACGGCTCATGTGACGCTGCTCCTTGTTCCAGCGGCAGGAAGATCGAGAACACGGTGTGGCCGGGATGGCTTTCGCATTCGATCAGTCCCTGGTGCTGACTGATGATGTTCTGGGTGATCGCGAGGCCGAGCCCGGTACCGTCCGGGCGGCCACTGACCATGGGGTAGAAGATGGTGTCCTGCATGTCGGCGGGGATGCCGGGCCCGTTGTCGATGATTTCCAGCTTCGCCACCAGGCGATGGCGGATGTAGCCGATGGTGAACTGGCGCAGGGTGCGGGTACGCAGCGAAATCCGTCCCAGGTGCAGGTCGTTCTGCGCCGACAGCGCCTGCATCGCGTTGCGCACGATGTTGAGCACCGCCTGGATCATCTGCTCGCGGTCGATCAGCACCTCGGGAATGCTCGGGTCGTAGTCGCGAACCAGGGTGATGCGCCCCTGGCTTTCCGCCTCGACAAGGCTGCTGACGCGCTCCAGTACTTCGTGGACGTTGGTCATCGACAGCGACGGCAGCTTGTTCGAGCCAAGCATGCGGTCGACCAGATTCCGCAGGCGGTCGGCCTCCTCGATGATGACGTTGGTGTAGTCCTTGAGGTGTTCTTCCGGCAGCTCGCGGGCGAGCAACTGGGCCGCGCCGCGAATGCCGCCCAGCGGGTTCTTGATCTCGTGGGCGAGGCCGCGCACCAGCAGTTTGGTGGTTTCCTGCTTGGACAGCTGCGCCTCTTCCTTGGTGATCCGCAGCAGGCGATCGCGCGGGTGCACTTCCAGAAGTAGCAGGGTCTCGTTGCGGGTGATGATCGGCGTCACCGCGTAGTCGACCGTCTGCATCTGGCCGGTGAGCGAGGTGAGGGTGGCTTCGCGCTTGGTGAAGGGATGGGCCTGCTCGACCGCCTGGCGCAGCGAATGCAGCGCCTCGGGCGACTCGGTGAACAGTTCGCTGATGAACTGCCCGTGGCTGCGCTGCCCGCTGACGGCCAGCAGCATCTCCGCCGCCGGGTTCATGTACTCGAGCCGCAGTTCGGCGTTGAGCAGCAGGGTCGCGGTGGTGAGATTGTCGAGCAACAGCCGGTGCAGGGGAGAATCGTTGGTCATGAGTGCGCAGGTCTCAAAGGATGCTGGAAAAATGCAAAAAGCAAACCAAGCCCTGAAAAGACGCGCTTTTATGGCCGAAATCATCCGGAAAGCTGTTTTTCGGCGCAAAAAACAGCCGGATAGCGGGCTTATTTGGGGAGAGTATAAAAATTAGTGCACTGTCGCGCTCTTTATTGGTGCGCGGCTTTGCCTTAGATGAACGGGATGAAGGGGATGTCGCGTTTTTCCGGAGGTTTGTCTTTCAGCGGGCATTCCGGTCGCACGCCCCAGTCGTCCTTCTTGCACGGATTGACGTTGCGTTTCTGCGCCAGGCTCGGACGCTGTACGTGGAAGGGCTGGCTCGGCGTCCGCTCCAGAACGACGCCGGCGGCGTTGACGATTTCCACCGACAATTGATGCGTCCCGCGGTCCTGCGTGGCGAGTGGGAACACGGGACTGCGTGTCGGTTCGCCGACCACCTTGCCATCCAGATACAGCCGGAAATTGTGCCCGGGTAGCAGGTTCGGCTCGCTGGTCACGGTGACAATCAGCGTGCCATCGCCATCGCGAAGGGTCGCATCCGGTTCGGGAACCAGAATGCGCAGCAGGTCGTAGCGCGGCGCGGCCACCGGCGCAGTCGCGGGCGGTCGCATGTGGATCGTCGCCGGCGCCGAGGTCATCGCGTTGGGCGGCGCCAGCTCGACGCGCTTGGCGTTGTCGCCCGCCCGTGGTTGGTCGGTGAACACGCGGTTCCCGGCGGCATCGACGTAGGTGTACACCTCGGCGGCCGCAGGCAGCGCAACCAGCAGCAGGGCGAAAAGCAGGCGGGCGTTCGGCACTAGTTGCTAGGCCTCGGTGGTGGCGGTGGACGTAGCGCCGGGCTCTGGGTATTTACCCGTTGCACGCTGAAGGTGATGGGCGCGCTCTGCTGGATCGACTGGCCGCCGCTGAGGACCTGGACGGCCAGGCTGTGCTCGCCGCGATCGATGTTGCTCAGTGGCAGGCGCAGCGAGGAATAGGGCACGCCATACGGGTTGCCATCCAGCAGCAGGCGTAACGTATGACCCGCACTCAGTTCGGGTTGCAGGATCACATCCACGCTGAAGCTGCCATTGTTGGCGCGGATGGCCTCGGTGGTGGGCACGTTCAGCTGCAGTACCGCGTACGGCGGCTGATCCGCCTGCTGCTGGTCGGAGCCCTGGCTGGGGGGCGGATTGGGTGTCTGGATATCCACGGTGTTGGTCGGCGGCAGCTGAATGGTTTCCGCCTGGGTGCCGTCCGGCGGTTGGTTGGTGAACACCGTCTTGCCGTTGGCATCGATGTATTTGTAGATCTGCGCGGTTGCCGGCAGGGTCAGCAAGCAGAGAAGGCAGGCAATCAACAGGCGCATCGGTGCGGCTCCGTGAGTGGACGCCTTAAGCCTTGCACCCCCGCGCCCGGCTTGCAAGGCGGATGAGCCCGAAAGCCCCGGCATCCTCCGGGCCGCGCAGAGACTTTTCGAGCGCCCATGAAAAAGGCCTCCCGAGGGAGGCCTTTCGCTGACGCTACTGGCTTAGACGCTGTAGTACAGGTCGTATTCCAGCGGGTGCACGAAGGTGCGCACCTTGATTTCTTCTTCCGATTTCAGCTCGATGTAGGCATCGATGAAGTCGTCGGAGAACACACCGCCCTTGGTCAGGAACGCGCGGCCCTTGTCCAGCTCTTCCAGGGCTTCCTTCAGGCTGCCGCAGACCTGCGGGATCTGGCTCGCCTCTTCCGGCGGCAGGTCGTACAGGTTTTTGTCGGCGGCATCGCCGGGGTGGATCTTGTTCTGGATACCGTCCAGACCGGCCATCAGCAGTGCAGCGAAGGCCAGGTACGGGTTGGCAGCCGGATCCGGGAAGCGCGCTTCGATGCGGCGGGCTTTCGGGCTGTTGACGTACGGGATGCGGATCGAGGCGGAACGGTTACGGGCCGAGTAGGCCAGCATGACCGGTGCTTCGAAGCCCGGGACCAGACGCTTGTAGGAGTTGGTCGACGGGTTGGTGAAGCCGTTCAGTGCCTTGCCGTGCTTGATGATGCCGCCGATGAAGAACAGGGCGGTGTCGGACAGGCCAGCATAGCCTTCGCCAGCGAAGGTGTTCTTGCCTTCTTTGGAGATCGACAGGTGGACGTGCATACCCGAACCGTTGTCGCCGTACAGCGGCTTCGGCATGAAGGTAGCGGTCTTGCCGTAGGCGTCGGCGACGTTGTGCACGCAGTACTTCAGGGTCTGCACTTCGTCGGCCTTGGCGACCAGGGTGTTGAACAGCACGCCGATTTCGTTCTGGCCGGCAGTCGCCACTTCGTGGTGGTGAACTTCGACCTTCAGGCCCATCTCTTCCAGTGCGTTGCACATGGCGGTACGGATTTCGTGGTCGTGGTCGACCGGCGGTACCGGGAAGTAGCCGCCCTTGACGCCCGGACGGTGACCTTTGTTGCCGCTTTCGAAATCACCGTCGGTGTTCCAGGAAGCCTGCTCGGAGAAGATCTTGAACATCGAGCCGGAGATGTCCGACTTGAACTTCACTTCGTCGAATACGAAGAATTCCGGCTCCGGACCGACGAACACCTTGTCGCCGATACCGGTGGATTTGAGGTATTCCTCGGCGCGGCGAGCGATGGCGCGCGGGTCGCGATCGTAGCCTTGCATGGTGCTCGGCTCGATGATGTCGCAGACCAGGATCAGGGTCGGCTCTTCGGTGAACGGATCGAGCACGGCGGTGCTGTCATCGGGCATCAGGATCATGTCGGAGGCTTCGATGCCTTTCCAGCCGGCGATGGAGGAGCCATCGAACATCTTGCCGTACTCGAAGAAATCGTCGTCCGCATCGCGTGCCGGCATGGTGACGTGTTGCTGCTTGCCCTTGGTGTCGGTGAAGCGCAGATCAATCCACTTCACATCGTTATCTTTGATCAGTTGAAGCGACTTCGACATGTTGTCCTCCAGGTGAAAGGCTGGGAGCGGTTGGCATACCCCCAGTATCAGTTGATGCCGGGGCAGGGATACTCCGCCAGGGCAACCTGCCTCACAAGGGAGCAATTAGCATGCCAGCGCCCCGAAATGGTAACGACCCCGAAACACGTGATTTTTCAGGGGGTCAAAGGCAATCTGAGAAGGGTGTGCGCCTTTAATTGGTGCGTGATGTTTTTTGCTTGCATTGTATTGGTGCGTAGCTGGGTGGGCTGATAATCACTGATTAAACCTTGAGCAATTTTCCGCTATAATTCGCCCCCCTCTTTTTCGGCTGCTTCGTGCACGCGCTGTTTCCATGAAACTCATCGTCAAGGTCTTCCCGGAAATCACCATCAAAAGCCGGCCGGTGCGCAAGCAGTTCATCCGCCAGCTGGCGAAGAATGTGCGCACGGTTCTGCGCGACCTGGATGCCGACGTGAGTGTGGAAGGCGTGTGGGACAACCTCGAGCTGCTGACCCGTGTGGAGGACCCGAAGGTCCTGCGCCAGATCATCGAGCGGCTGACCTGCGTTCCGGGCATCACCCATTTCCTCGAAGTGCACGAATACCCGCTGGGCGATTTCGACGACGTGCTGGAGAAGTGCAAGCTGCATTTCGGTGACCAACTGGCTGGCAAGGTCTTCGCCGTGCGTTGCAAGCGAGCCGGCAAGCACAGCTTCACCTCGATGGAGATCGAGCGCTACGTCGGCAGCCAGCTGCGTCAGCAGTGCGGTGCCGCCGGCATCTCGCTGAAGCAGCCGGAAGTCGAAGTGCGCATGGAGATTCGGCACGAACGCCTGTTCGTCATCCATCACCAGCACAATGGCATCGGCGGTTACCCGCTGGGCTCGCTGGAGCAGACGCTGGTACTGATGTCCGGCGGATTCGACTCCACGGTGGCGGCCTACCAGATGATGCGTCGCGGCCTGCTCACGCACTTCTGCTTCTTCAATCTTGGCGGTCGTGCCCACGAGCTGGGGGTGATGGAAGTCGCTCATTACCTGTGGGACAAGTTCGGCAAATCGCACCGGGTGCTGTTCATCAGCGTGCCGTTTGAGGAAGTGCTCGGCGAGATTCTGGAGAAGGTCGACAACAGCCAGATGGGCGTGGTGTTGAAGCGCATGATGCTGCGCGCCGCCACGCGCCTGGCCGAAGATTTGCAAATCGATGCGCTGGTGACCGGCGAGGCGATTTCCCAGGTGTCCAGCCAGACCCTGCCGAATCTCTCGGTGATCGATTCGGCGACCGACATGCTGGTGCTGCGCCCTCTGGTCGCGGCGCACAAGCAGGACATCATCGATACCGCCTACGAAATCGGCACCGCCGAGTTCGCCAAGCACATGCCGGAATACTGCGGAGTGATCTCGGTAAACCCGACCACCCGCGCCAAGCGGGCGCGTATCGAATACGAGGAAAAGCAGTTCGACATGGCCATTCTCGAACGGGCGCTGCAGCGTTCGCGGCGGATGACCGTGGACCGGGTGATCGACGAACTGGGGCAGGACGTCAAGATCGAGGAGATCGCCCAGGCGCTGCCGGGGCAGGTGGTGATCGACATCCGTCACCCCGACGACCAGGAAGAGGCGCCGCTCGAACTGTCCGGCATCGAAGTGCGCAACCTGCCGTTCTATGCCGTCAACAGCAAGTTCAAGGAACTGGATGAAAACCGCCAGTACCTGCTGTACTGCGACAAAGGCGTGATGAGCCGTCTGCACGCTCACCATCTGCTCAGCGAGGGGCATGCGAATGTACGTGTTTATCGCCCGTCTTAAGCAGCCCGGGCTGTTCGGCGGGAGTATCCGCCACCGCCCTCCCGACGCCTGAGCCCTACCGTTTCAGGCCCCGTTTCCGTGATCGGCGACGGGGAAAGCACGCTTCCAGCCCGGACCTTCAGCCCGGTGCCACAAACGAGATATAGAACTGTGATCGAGAATCTCCGCAACATCGCCATCATCGCCCACGTCGACCATGGCAAAACCACCCTGGTGGACAAACTCCTGCGCCTGTCCGGCACCCTGGACCGCAAAGAGCTCGAAAGCGAGCGCGTGATGGACTCCAACGACCAGGAAAAAGAGCGTGGCATCACCATTCTCGCCAAGAACACCGCACTGAAGTGGAACGGCTACGACATCAACATCGTCGACACCCCCGGCCACGCCGACTTCGGCGGTGAAGTCGAGCGCGTGATGTCGATGGTCGACTCCGTGCTGCTGGTGGTCGACGCCCAGGACGGCCCGATGCCGCAAACCCGTTTCGTGACCCAGAAGGCGTTCAAGGCCGGTCTGCGTCCGATCCTCGTGGTGAACAAGATCGACCGTCCGGGCGCGCGTCCGGACTGGGTCATCGACCAGATCTTCGACCTCTTCGACAACCTCGGCGCCACCGACGAGCAGCTCGACTTCCCGATCGTCTACGCCAGCGCCCTGAACGGCATCGCCGGTCTCGATCACGAGAAGATGGACGACCACATGGATGCCCTGTTCCAGGCCATCGTCGACCACGTTCCGCCGCCGAAGGTCGATATCGACGGCCCGTTCCAGATGCAGATCTCGCAGCTGGACTACAACAGCTTCCTCGGCGTCATCGGCATCGGCCGTATCGCTCGCGGCAAGGTCAAGACCAACACCCCGGTCGTCGCCATCGGCGCCGATGGCAAGAAGCGTCAGGGCCGCATCCTGAAGATCATGGGTCACTCGGGCCTGCACCGTGTCGAAGTCGCCGAAGCCCAGGCCGGTGACATCGTCTGCGTCAGTGGCATGGACGAGCTGTACATCTCCGACACCCTCTGCGATCTGCAGGCCGTCGAAGCCCTGCCGCCGCTGTCCGTCGACGAGCCGACCGTTTCCATGACCTTCCAGGTCAACGACTCGCCGTTCTGCGGCAAGGAAGGCAAGTTCGTCACCAGCCGCAACATCAAGGAGCGTCTGGAGAAGGAGCTGCTGCACAACGTCGCCCTGCGCGTCGAGGAAGGCGATTCGGCCGACAAGTTCAAGGTCTCCGGCCGTGGCGAGCTGCACCTCTCCGTACTGATCGAAACCATGCGCCGCGAAGGCTTCGAGCTGGCCGTCGGCCGTCCGGAAGTGGTGATCAAGGAAGTGAATGGCGAGAAGCAGGAGCCCTACGAGAACGTCATCATCGACATCGAAGAGCAGCACCAGGGTCCGATCATGGAGCAGATGGGTCTGCGCAAGGCTGACCTGACCAACATGGTTCCGGATGGCAAGGGTCGTATTCGCCTGGAATACACCGTGCCGGCACGTGGCCTGATCGGTTTCCGTAACGCCTTCCTGACCATGACCTCCGGCAGCGGCGTGCTGACCAGCACCTTCAGCCACTACGGTCCGATCAAGGTCGGCGACGTCGGCCACCGCCTCAACGGCGTGCTGGTTTCGATGGCCACCGGCAAGGCGCTGACCTATTCGCTGGAAACCCTGCAGGATCGCGGCAAGCTGTTCCTCGAGCCTGGCCAGGACATCTACGAAGGCCAGCTGTGCGGCATCAACAGCCGTGACAACGACCTGGTGATCAACCCCACCAAGGGCAAGAAGCTCGATAACATGCGCGCTTCGGGCAAGGACGAAACCATCGCCCTGGTTCCGCCGATCAAGTTCACCCTGGAGCAGGCGCTGGAATTCATCGACGACGACGAGCTGGTCGAAGTGACGCCGAAGTCGATCCGTCTGCGCAAAAAGTTCCTCAACGAAAACGACCGCAAGCGCGCCAGCAAAAGCTGATAGCGCTCGTGTTTGACGACGAAGGCGCCTTATGGCGCCTTTTTCGTTTCCAGAATTCCATTTTCACTTACTCGTATGGCTGTTTCGTGAGTGCTCATCAAAGGCTTGGCGATCATTAAATTATGGTATTAATATAAGTCCACGATCTCTTACTTGCGGAGCAACACATGAGCGTCCCTTCACGAAAAGGCGTGGCACTGGTTACCGGAGCTTCCAGCGGAATCGGCGCCGGCTATGCGCAACGTCTCGCTCAACGCGGCTACGATCTGCTGCTGGTGGCGCGCGACGAGCAGCGCCTGAATGCGCTGGCTGCGCGTCTGGGCAGCGAGACCGGGGTGAAGGTCGAGGTGCTGCGCGCCGACCTCACCGACAAGGCGGATCTGCTGCGCGTCGAGCAGCGCCTGCGCAGTGACGACTCGATCAGCCTGCTGGTGAACAACGCCGGCATCGCGGTGAAGGGTACGACGCTGGAAACCGATCTGGACGCCTTCGAGCAGATGGTCCAGCTCAACGTGGTCGCCCTGACGCGGCTGGCGATCGCCGCCGGCACGCGTTTCGGTGCGGCTGCCGGCGGCACGCTGATCAACATCGCCTCGGTGCTGGCGCTGGCGCCGGAGTTGTTCAACGGCCCCTACAACGCCACCAAGGCTTATGTCCTCAGCCTCACCCAGAGCCTGCAGAACGAGCTGGTGCCGCTGGGCGTCCGCGTCCAGGCGGTGCTGCCGGGCGCGACTCGGACGGAAATCTGGGAGCGGGCCGGGCTGGACGTGGACGGCTTCCCGGCGAGCATGGTGATGGAAACCATGGAGATGGTCGATGCCGCGCTGGCCGGTCTCGACCTGGGCGAGAACGTCACCATCCCCGCGCTGCCGGACGTTGCCGACTGGGAGGCGTTCGCTGCCGCGCGCCTGAAGTTGATGCCCAACCTGTCGTTGAGCCAGGCCGCCAAGCGCTACAAGTCGGCGGGCGAAGACGCCGCCTGAAGTTCCCCCGGACGCTGCGGGTACGCAGCGCCCTTACGCCTGCCGTGAACCTTTGCGGCGGGCTTTTTATTATCTGGGTGTCCGGTTTTTCCGGCGCCCTGGAGGCTGGATATGACTGCAACGAGAATCGTGGTGACCGGCATGGGGTTGGTCTCGCCGCTGGGTTGTGGGACCGAAATCGTCTGGCGCCGCCTGTTGGCCGGTCAGTCGGGCATCAGGCGACTGCCTGACGATGTCGTCGCCGACCTGCCGACGGCGATTGGCGGTGCGGTGCCGACGTTGGAGGAAGACCCAGAGGCCGGTTTCGACCCGGAGCGCGCCGCGCCGGCCAAGGAGCGCAAGAAGATGGATCGCTTCATCCTGCTCGCCCTCGCCGCTGCTCGCGAGGCGCTGGAGCAGGCGAACTGGCTCCCGCAAAGCGCGGCTCAGCAAGAGCGCACGGCGACCATCATCGCGTCCGGTATCGGCGGTTTTGGCACCATCGCCGAAGCGGTGAGGACGACCGACAGCCGGGGCCCGCGGCGCCTCTCGCCGTTCACCATTCCGTCCTTCCTGGTCAACCTCGCGGCGGGTCACGTGTCCATCCAGCATGGTTTCAAGGGACCGCTGGGTGCGCCGGTCACCGCGTGCGCGGCGGGCGTGCAGGCGATCGGCGATGCGGCGCGGATGATTCGCGCGGGTGAGGTGGACATCGCCGTGTGCGGTGGCGCCGAGGCGGCGATCGACCGTGTCAGTCTGGGCGGTTTCGCCGCGGCCCGGGCACTGTCGAGCGATTTCAACGAGACGCCCGAGCGCGCCTCGCGGCCGTTCGACCGTGATCGCGACGGCTTCGTCATGGGCGAGGGCGCCGGTGTGCTGGTGATCGAGTCGCTCGAACATGCGCTGGCCCGGGGCGCGCTGCCGATCGTCGAGCTGGTCGGCTACGGCACCAGTGCCGATGCCTATCACCTCACCGCCGGGCCGGAAGATGGCAATGGCGCGCGTCGCTCGATGGAGCTGGCGCTGCGCCAGGCGGACATCGCGCCTGCGCAGGTGCAGCACCTCAACGCCCACGCCACCTCGACGCCGGTCGGTGACAAGGGCGAGCTGGCGGCGATCAAGGCGCTGTTCGGCGCGGAAGGCGGTATTGCGGTGACGTCCACCAAGTCCTCCACCGGCCACCTGCTCGGCGCGGCCGGCGGCATCGAGGCGATCTTCACCGCCCTGGCGCTGCGCGATCAGAAGGTCCCGGCGACGCTCAACCTGGAGCACCTAGACGAAGCGGCGCAGGGTGTCGACATCGTTCACGGAGCGGCGCGCCCGATGCGCATAGAGCATGCACTGTCCAATGGCTTCGGTTTCGGTGGGGTGAACGCCAGCGTGCTGTTCAGGCGCTGGCAGGGCTGAGCCAGTGGCTGGTATCGATCACCCCGCGGGGCGATCGATACCGGCAGGCTCCGTCAGCCTCGGGGGCCGAGGATCATGCAGGTCGTGGTGCCGGTGGCGTAGAGACGGTCGTCCACGTCGTAGATGCGGCCTTCGGCGAGGGCGATGGTACGGCCGATGTGGACGATCGTGCCTTCCGCCCGGACCGGACCGGTATCGCTGGTCAGCGCGCGTACGTAACTGATGCGCAGATCGACGGTGGTATAGGCCTGGCCTTTCTTCAGTCCGGTGTGCACCGCGCAGCCCATGGCGGAGTCCAGCAGCGTCGCGGCGTAGCCGCCATGTACGCTGCCGAGCGGGTTGTAGTGACGCTTTCCCGGCGTGCCCTGGAAGACAAAGCGCCCCTCGGACCATTCGATGGGGTAGAAACCTATCAGGTCGCCGATGGCCGGGCTGGGGAAGTCGCCGCTGCCTATGCCGGCCAGGTATTCCGTCGGTGCCAGTTCGAGCAGCTGCTCGATGCTGGTGCTGCCAGGCGCGGCGAGGCGAGCACGCATGGCGGCCTCCACGGCATTCCACTCCTCGATTTTGCGGGTTCGTTCGGCTTCGTTCATGGCTGTTCCTTTATTGGTTTTGTATGACGGTCAACATGCTGCTGCGCAAAGGCGCTCTCCTGTGAGAGCAAGCGGGGGCGTTCAGTCGCGGGGGTCGCAGGTCTGCTCGATGAGCCAGTCGCGGGTCGTGTCGAGGATGCGTTCGGACAACTCGGGATCCACCACGCTGCGCGAGATCATCAGCGCGCCGAGCATGGCGCAGAAGGTGCCGATGCTGTCGCGTTCGGCCTGGGCGCCACCGATCTTGCCTTCGAGATTCGCCAGGCGGTTGCGCACCAGTTCGTCGGTCGTGCTGCTGGGTTGGCCGCGCTGGCCCAGCTCGGAGGACATTGTCGGCAGCGGGCAGCCCTTGCCGGGATTGTCACGGTGCGCGGTGGACAGGTAGCCGCTGATCAGCGTGCGCAGGTCGCCGCTCAGGGTATTGTTCTGGGCGCTGTTCAGGTTGCTGGATGCCGCGCGAAGCGCTTCTTCGACCAGCTCATCCTTCGACTTGAAGTGCGCATAGAAGCCGCCGTGGGTCAGCCCCAGCGCCTTCATCAGGGGTTGCAGGCCGGTGGCGCCGATGCCGTCGCGGCGAAACCGCTCGGAGGCTTCGTCGATGATGCGCTGATGGGTGCGCGCCTTGTGGTCTTCCGAATATCGCACGGACATGCCTCCGCTTAGATTGTGACCGTAATTTAACACGGAATGGGCAGTGTGCGAAAAGCAAGACGCGGTGTTTCGGCGGGGTGCTGGAGAAATGGTGGGCCTTCCCGGGCTCGAACCGGGGACCGAGCGATTATGAGTCGCGCGCTCTAACCAACTGAGCTAAAGGCCCTTGTTGCGATGCCGACGACCTATGTCGCTCGGCGGTGGTGCGGGTCGCCCTTGAGGGCCGGCGGATTATAGGGCGCGCGTCGCCACGCGCCAAGCCATTGAGCAGAAAGCAAAACCCCAGCTTGTGGCTGGGGTTCTGTGGTTACTCGTCGAGGAACGAACGCAGGTGCTCGCTTCGCGACGGGTGGCGCAGCTTGCGCAGCGCCTTGGCTTCGATCTGGCGGATACGCTCGCGGGTGACATCGAACTGCTTGCCGACTTCCTCGAGGGTGTGGTCGGTATTCATGTCGATGCCGAAGCGCATGCGCAGCACCTTGGCTTCACGAGCGGTCAGCCCGGAGAGCACTTCGCGGGTCGCTTCCTTGAGGCTTTCCACGGTCGCCACGTCGATCGGCGACTGCATGCTGGAGTCCTCGATGAAGTCGCCCAGGTGCGAGTCTTCGTCGTCGCCGATGGGCGTTTCCATGGAGATCGGCTCTTTGGCGATCTTCAATACCTTGCGGATCTTGTCCTCGGGCATCTCCATGCGCTCGCCCAGCTCTTCCGGAGTGGGCTCGCGACCCATCTCCTGCAGCATCTGGCGGGAGATGCGGTTGAGCTTGTTGATCGTCTCGATCATGTGCACCGGAATACGGATGGTGCGCGCCTGGTCGGCGATCGAGCGGGTGATCGCCTGGCGAATCCACCAGGTGGCGTAGGTCGAGAACTTGTAGCCGCGACGGTATTCGAACTTGTCCACCGCCTTCATCAGGCCGATGTTGCCTTCCTGGATCAGATCGAGGAATTGCAGGCCGCGGTTGGTGTACTTCTTGGCGATCGAGATCACCAGGCGTAGGTTCGCCTCGACCATCTCTTTCTTGGCGCGACGGGCCTTGGCCTCGCCGATGGACATGCGACGGTTGACGTCCTTGATCTCGGCGACGGTCAGCTCGGCTTCGTCCTGCAGCGCGGCCAGCTTGCGCTGGGCGCGGACGATGTCGTCCTGCAGGCGGCCGATGGCTTCGGCGTACTTGCTCTTGCCCTTGGCCAGTCCGGCGGCCCAGCTTTCGTCGGTTTCATGGCCGGGGAACTGGCGCAGGAAGTCGGCGCGCGGCATGCGGGCATCGCGAACGCACAGCTGCATGATCGCGCGTTCCTGCTGGCGAACCAGATCCAAGGCGCCACGGACGCGGCTGACCAGCACTTCGAACTGCTTCGGAATGACCTTGATCGGCATGAACAGCTCGGCCAGTGCCTGCAGTTCGGCAACGGCCTGCTTGCTTGCGCGGCCATGCTTCTTCAGGGCTTTCTTGGCCTTGTCCAGCTGTTCGGAAACGGCGGTGAAGCGGCGCAGCGCTTCCTCCGGGTCCGGGCCGCCGTCGCCTTCTTCCTCGTCTTCGCTGTCGCTATCGTCCTCTTCCTCGTCGTCCTTGGCGGCAGCGGCGTCGGTTTGCGGCTGCACGGGCTCGACTTCCTCGGCCGGCGCGCTGCCGTCATCGGGGTCGATATAGCCACTGAGGACGTCGGACAGACGGCCACCTTCGCTGGTGACGCGCTGGTACTCGCCGAGGATGTAGTCGACGGTGCCGGGAAAGTGGGCAATTGCGCCCATGACTTCGCGGATGCCTTCCTCGATGCGTTTGGCGATTTCGATCTCGCCTTCGCGGGTCAGCAGTTCCACGGTGCCCATTTCGCGCATGTACATGCGCACCGGGTCGGTGGTACGGCCGATGTCGGTTTCCACGGCAGCGAGAGCGGCAGCGGCTTCTTCAGCGGCGGCTTCGTCGGTGTCGGCTTCGGCCAACAACAGGGCATCCGCATCCGGAGCACTCTCGAATACGTTGATCCCCATGTCGTTGATCATGCGGATGATGTCTTCCACCTGTTCCGGATCGGAAATATCCTCCGGCAGGTGGTCGTTGACCTCCGCGTAAGTCAGGTAACCCTGCTCACGACCGCGGGCGATCAACTCTTTCAAACGAGACTGCTGTTGCGCTTTTCCGGACATAACACCCTATCCACTTAGGTCTTGGCGGGCAAAAAATAAGCTGAGCATTATAGCTGAGCCTTGACCTCACGCGCCAGTTGAGGTCGGGGAGACGGGAGATGCATTTCGACTGAGCAGGTCCCGAAGCTGGTCTTTCTCTTCGGCGGTCAACTCACTTTGACGTGCTTTACGAAGCAGGTGTTCGAGGCTTCGCTCGCGTTGGCGGGCTGCAAGCCTAGTTATAGTGTCGAAAAACTGTTGTTCAAGGTTATCGGCCGAAATCAGCCATTCCTTCTCGGCCAGCGCCCGCAGTAGCCGACCCTGTTCGGTGCCGTGCCAGCGCGCGATCAATTGCAGCGAGCGCAGCTTGGGGTTCTTCTGCATCGCTTCGAGCAGCGATACCAAAAGCTGCGCGTATGTGTCGTCTTCCGCGGCGAAATGGCTGGCATCTTCGACCTTGTGCGCGAGTTGCGGATGGTGAAGAAGCGTCCGCAGTGCGGTCAGCGTCGGTGATTCGACGGCGGTTGGAATGCGCGGGCCGCGCGGTTTCGGCTCCCCCTTGCGTCCGTCCTTCTTCCAGTCCTTCTTGCCATCCCACTTCTTTCTCTCGCCGGTGCCTGGGTTGGGCTTCTCGAAAGCGGCCGGCTCGTAATCGTGTTCGTGCGCCGGCATGGCTTCGTAGTAGGCGCTGCCGTCGTCCAGCGGTGGCGGGCCATCGACCGCGGGGGCGCTGTGCGCCATATGCTGCAATGCATCGCCCTGCAGGCCGGTGATCTCGCTCAGGCGCTGGCGCATCAGTGCGCGCAGATTGGCGCCGGGAATCTTTTCGATCAACGGTGCCGCGAGGGTGGCCAGATGGGCCTTGCCTTCGAGCGAGCGCGGGTCGGCTTCGTCGGTCAACTGCTGGAAGAAATAGTCCGCCAGCGGTTGCGCATGCTGGTTGATGCGCGCGTGGAACGCGTCGGTACCTTCGGCGCGCACCAAGCTGTCCGGGTCCTCTCCCTCGGGGAGGAACAGGAAGCGCGCCCGGCGTCCGTCCTGCAGGCTCGGCAATGCCGATTCGAGGGCGCGCCAGGCGGCCTTGCGCCCGGCGGAGTCGCCGTCGAAGCAAAACAGCACGTTGGGCACCAGGCGAAACAGTCGCTTGATGTGCTCCTCGCTGGTCGCGGTGCCGAGGGTGGCGACGGCGTTGCGCAGGCCCTGCTGGGCCAGCGCGATGACGTCCATGTAGCCTTCGACCACCATGATTTCGTGTAGGTCGCGGTTGTTCTGGCGCGCTTCATAAAGGCCGTACAGCTCCTGGCCTTTGTGGAACACCGGCGTCTCCGGGGAGTTCAGGTACTTCGGCTTGTCGTCACCGAGCACCCGGCCGCCGAAGGCGATCACGCGTCCGCGGCTGTCGCGGATGGGGAACATCACTCGATCGCGGAAGCGGTCGTAGCGCTTGCCAGTTTCGGCGTTCTCGATCAGCAGGCCAGCATCGATCATGGTCTTCTGCTGCAATGCATCGCCGCCGAAGTGCTTGAACAGATTGTCCCAGCCGGGCGGGGCGAATCCCAGGCCGAAGTCGCGGGCGATCTCGCCGGTCAGTCCGCGTCCCTTCAGGTAGGTGACTGCAGCCTTGCGCGTGGGGTGGCTTTTCAGCGCCTGGCGATAGAACTCCGCCGCGGCCGCGAGCAGCGGGTAGAGCGGCGAGTCGGTGGGTTGCCGGGCTTTCTGACCGCGGCCGCCTTCCTCGCGCGGCACCTCCATGCCGGCACGCTTGGCCAGGTCCTCGACGGCCTGGACGAAGTCCAGGTGGTCGTGGTCCATGACGAAGCCCAGGGCGTTGCCGCCAGCGCCGCAGCCGAAGCAGTAGTAGAACTGCTTGTCCGGACTGACCGTGAAGGACGGCGTCTTTTCCTTGTGGAACGGGCAGCAGGCGCTGTAATTCTTCCCGGTCTTCTTCAGCGAGATGCGCGAGCTCACCACGTCGACAATGTCGGAGCGGTTGAGCAGATCATCGATGAACGACTGGGGAATCAGTCCGGCCATGGGTGCGTCGGGCGCTCGCTATCAGCGGTGGGCGAAAACGAAAAAACTCCGACCATCGCCAATCGGCGAAGCGGAGTCTGTCGGCGCTTGAAAAGCAAAGCCCGGCAGAAGCCGGGCAATGCGGGGCGTCAGCGGCGCAGGCTGTAACTCAGTACAGGCGCTCGCGACGGCGCTGTTCGCGCTGCACTTTCTTGGCATGACGCTTGACTGCGGCAGCAGCCTTGCGCTTGCGCTCGGAAGTGGGTTTCTCGTAAAACTCGCGGCTGCGGACTTCAGCCAGTACACCGGCTTTTTCGCAGGAGCGCTTGAAACGACGCAGGGCTACGTCGAAGGGTTCGTTCTCTTTAACTTTGACGGCGGGCATCCAGGTCGTACCTTCATTAATACCGGTGGTGGAACGCTCTCCCGGCAATCGGCTCTGGGAGTACGTCGGTTTTCAAGGGTTGCGGATAGTAACGTCTCATGCCGCAGAATGCAAAGCCCTTCAGTCGAAAAGCACTGGTCTGCCCTCGGGGCGGTGATTATCATGCACGCCTTCGAATTTGCCTAGCGGGAAGCTCACTGCCCATGCGTGTGCTGGGATTGGAAACCTCTTGCGACGAGACCGGTGTCGCGCTCTACGACAGCGAGCGCGGTCTGCTGGCCGACGCGCTGTTCAGCCAGATCGACCTGCACCGCGTCTACGGTGGCGTGGTCCCCGAACTGGCCTCGCGCGACCACGTCAAGCGCATGCTGCCGCTGATCCGCCAGGTTCTCGCCGAGGCCGACTGCGGCACCGGGCAGGTCGACGCGATCGCCTACACCGCCGGCCCCGGCCTGGTCGGCGCGCTGCTGGTGGGCGCTTCCTGCGCCCAGGCGCTGGCGTTCGCCTGGGGTATCCCGGCGCTCGGCGTGCACCATATGGAAGGTCACCTGCTGGCGCCAATGCTGGAAGAGCAGCCCCCCGAGTTTCCGTTCGTCGCCTTGCTGGTTTCCGGGGGGCACACCCAGCTGGTTCGCGTCGACGGCATCGGGCGCTACCAGCTGCTTGGCGAGTCCCTCGACGATGCGGCGGGCGAGGCGTTCGACAAGACCGCCAAGCTGATGGGCCTGAATTATCCGGGTGGGCCGGAAATCGCCCGGCTGGCCGAGGCCGGTACGTCGGGCCGGTTCACCTTTCCGCGGCCGATGACCGATCGGCCCGGCCTGGATTTCAGCTTCAGTGGGCTGAAGACCTTCGCCCTGAATACCTGGCAGCACTGCCGAGCCTCGGCTGACGACGGCGAGCAGACGCGCGCCGATGTGGCGCTGGCGTTCCAGCAGGCGGTTGTCGACACGCTGACCATCAAGTGCCGCCGCGCCCTCAAGCAGACCGGCCTGAACAGCCTGGTGATCGCCGGCGGCGTCAGCGCTAACCAGGCCCTGCGCGAGTCGCTGGAGCGCATGCTCGGCGAATTCGGCGGCCATGTGTTCTATGCCCGCCCGCGGTTCTGTACCGATAACGGTGCGATGATCGCCTACGCCGGCTGCCAGCGGCTGCTTGCCGGGCAGCAGGACGGTCCGGCGATCAAGGTGCACGCGCGTTGGCCGATGGAGTCCCTTCCAGCGATTTGATCTGCACTTTCCGGTCGTTCAGAAGTGCCGTTCGCGGCCGCCGAACAGGTCGCGCAGGTTGCCGCGATGGCGCCAGACGATCAGCGCGCAGAGTGCGCTCATCGGCAGCAGGGCGCCGGGTTGCTGCCAGGCCAGCAGTGGCAGCGTCAGCGGCGTGGCCACCAGCGCGGCCAGCGAACTGATGCGGGTGAGGGCGAACGTCAGCAGCCAGGCGGCCGCGGCGAGCAGCGCCGCCGGTGGATAAAGACCGAGCAGCATGCCGGCGGCGGTGGCGACACCCTTGCCACCACGAAAACCGAAATACAGCGGATACAGGTGCCCGACCACCGCCGCCAGGCCGATCCAGGCCTGCTGCTGGACGGAGAAGCCGAGCAGCTTGACGATCAATACCGGCAGGCAACCCTTGAGCAGATCGCCGAGCAGGGTGAGGATGGCCAGGCGTTTGCCGGCCACACGCAGCATGTTGGTGGCGCCCGGGTTACCCGAGCCGCTGGCGCGAGGGTCCGGGCCGCCGGCCACGCGGCTGAGCAGAATGGCGAAGGACAGCGAGCCGAGCAGGTAGGCGAGGGCCGCCAACAGCCAAAACATGGTATCCATCCCGGGGCGAGAGAGTCCCGATTCTAGCGGGGCGCAGGCCCCTTGTCGTGCCGCGGAGAGCGAAGTGGACAGAGTGTTTATCGACGGGCTGGAAGTCGACACCGTGATCGGTGCCTACGACTGGGAGCGGGATATCCGCCAGTGCCTGAGGCTCGACCTGGTGTTCGCCTGGGACAACCGGGCGCCCGCCGAGCAGGACGACCTGAGCAAGGCGCTGGACTACGCCACGGTTTCCGAGCGGATCGCCGCCTTCGCCGCCGAGGCGCGCTATGAGCTGGTGGAAACCTTCGCCGAGCGGCTCGCCGCCTGCCTGATGGACGAGTTCGGCATGCCCGGCCTCTGGCTCAAGGTGACCAAGCCTGGCGCGGTGCCCAGCGCGCGCGGGGTCGGTGTGGAAATCCGCCGGGGTAGCCTGTGACGCCGATCCTGCTGGGCCTTGGCAGCAACACCGAGCGCACCGCGCACCTCAGCGCCGGACTGGAGGCGCTGGACGGCTTCCTGCATAACATCGCCTGTTCACCGGTGTTCGAGAGCCTGCCGGTGGGTATCAAGAGCGGACCGTTCTACAACCTGGTGGTGTCGGCGCAGACCGATCTTCCGCTCGGCGAGCTGGATCGCCGGCTCAAATTCATCGAGGCCGACAACGGTCGCTATGCGCCGGATCGGCGCGGCTTGCCCCTGGACATCGACGTGCTGACCTACGGCCAGATGACTGGCAACTTCGACGGCCTGATCCTGCCGCGCGGGGAAATCCTGAAGAACGCTTTCGTGCTCTGGCCGCTGGCGCTGCTCGTGCCAGAGGGCCTGCACCCCGGCAGCGGCATCAGCTTCGCCGCGCTCTGGCGCGACGCGCAGATCGAACAGACCTTGTGGCCGGTGGCCTTCGAGTGGCGCGGCGTCGCGCTGACTCCCGCGAGCCTGATCGAGCGCCATCCGCGCCCGGTCTGAACGCTACTCGCGGTTCTGCTTGTAAGCCTTCAGCGCCGCCAGTCGCTCACGGTTCAGTGCCTCGCCCAGCTGTGCGCCCTGGAAACCCCTCTCCAGCAAGGGCCGCACCGCCACCGCCCGCGCCGCGTCGGCCGCGCCGCGCAGGTAGTCGGCCTGCGGATAGTCGCGTTGTTCGAGGCCCAGACGCCCGCGGGCATCCATCTCGCTGGCCGCGATGAACTCCTCGAAGCGCTGCGGGCGGCGGTAGATGTCGAAGTGCTGGAGCAGTTCGAACAGCGTCGAGGGGCGCAGCTCCAGGGCCCGGTGGGCATGGGTGTGGTATTCGCCCACCAGCAGCGCCAGTTCGGCGCATTCGCGCGGCACCTTGCAGCGCTCGTTCACCGCAGTGATCGGCTTACGGCCCTTGTGTTCATGGGCGATGTGCTTCGGCCATTCCTCCGGCGGGGTGAGGCCCTTGCCCAGATCGTGCAGGAGGCAGGCCCAGCGCACGGTGAGCGGCTGGTCGTGTTCGGCGCATTGGCGCAGCACGGCCAGCACGTGGGCGCCGGTATCGACTTCGGGATGGTGCTGTGGCGGCTGCGGCACGCCGAACAGGGCGTCGACCTCCGGCAGCAGTTCGGCGAGGGCGCCGCAGTCGCGTAGCACCTGCACGAAGACGTCGGGGCGCGGTTCCATCAGCGCCCGGGAGATTTCCTTCCAGCTGCGCTCGGGCGTCAGCGCCTGCAACTCGCCGGACACGGCGAGCTGCCGCATCAGCGCCTGGGTTTCCTCGGCGACGCGAAAGCCAAGCGGGGCATAGCGCGCGGCGAAGCGGGCGACGCGCAGCACGCGCAGCGGGTCTTCGGCGAAGGCGGGGGAGACGTGCCGCAGCAGCCTGGCCTGCAGGTCCTGCTGGCCGTGGTAGGGGTCGATCAGCTGACCATGCTCGTCCTCGGCCATCGCGTTGATGGTCAGGTCGCGGCGGATCAGGTCTTCCTCCAGGGTGACCCGTGGATCGGCGAAGAAGGTAAAGCCGCCATAGCCCCGGCCACTCTTGCGCTCGGTGCGCGCGAGCGCGTATTCCTCGCCGGTCTTCGGATGCAGGAAAACCGGGAAATCGGCGCCCACCGGGCGAAATCCCAGGGCTTGCATCTCCTCCGCCGTCGAACCCACCACCACCCAGTCGACCTCGGTAACCGGTCGCCCGAGCAATCGGTCACGCACGGCCCCACCCACCTTGAAAATCTGCATGTTCACCTCCGAGCCGCGGAGGATAACGGTTGGCGGCCGGCGACACACCTGCGTCGCGTTACGCGAGAGACGGCCGGGGCGATCACGCGCCCTGGTTGGAGTGTCAGATCGGCGGCAGGGCCAGATCGAGTCGCGGGTAGCCGCCGTCGTTGTCGTGCTCGCCCTTCGCCGGAACGTGATGGGTGTGCATGACCTTGTCGCCCTGCACCGTTTCCAGGTGCACGTCGAAGCCCCACAGCCGGTGCAGGTGCTTGAGTACCTCGTCGGTGGACGCGCCCAGCGGTTTGCGGTCGTGCTGGGTGTGGCGCAGGGTCAGAGAACGGTCGCCACGGCGGTCGACGTTCCAGATCTGCACGTTGGGTTCGCGGTTGCCGAGGTTGTACTGCGCGGCGAGCAGTTCGCGGATGGTGCGATAGCCGCTCTCGTCGTGGATCGCCGGGACCAGCAGCTCGTCCTTCTGGTCGTCGTCGAGGATGCCGAACAGCTTGAGGTCGCGGATAACCTTGGGCGAGAGGAACTGTAGGATGAAGCTCTCGTCCTTGAAGCTGCTCATGGCGAATTTCACCGTGGTCAGCCAGTCGCTGCCGGCGATCTCGGGGAACCAGCGGCGATCCTCGTCGGTGGGGTTCTCGCACATGCGGCGGATGTCGGTGTACATGGCGAAACCCAGCGTGTACGGGTTGATGCCGCTGTAATAGGGGCTGTCGAAGCCGGGCTGGAAGATCACGCTGGTGTGCGACTGCAGGAACTCCATCATGAAGCCGTCGCTGACCAGGCCCTCGTCGTAGAGGTCGTTCATCAGCGTGTAGTGCCAGAAGGTCGCCCAGCCTTCGTTCATCACCTGGGTTTGCCGCTGCGGATAGAAGTACTGCGCGATCTTGCGCACGATGCGCACCACTTCGCGCTGCCAGGGCTCAAGCAGCGGCGCGTGCTTCTCGATGAAATAGAGGATGTTCTCCTGCGGTTCGGAGGGAAACCGCTTGCTGTCGTGGCCATCCTCCTTGCCGGCGCCTTTGGGGATGGTCCGCCAGAGGTCGTTGATCTGCTTCTGCAGGTGTTCCTCGCGGTCCTTCTGCCGGCGCCGCTCTTCTTCGGCGGAGATCGGGTAGGGGCGCTTGTAGCGATCGACGCCGTAGTTCATCAGCGCATGGCACGAGTCCAGCAGGTCCTCCACCGCATCGATACCGTGGCGCTCCTCGCACTGCATGATGTACTGCTTGGCGAACACCAGGTAGTCGATGATCGAGCTGGCATCGGTCCAGGTGCGGAACAGGTAGTTGCCCTTGAAGAAGCTGTTGTGCCCGTAGCAGGCGTGGGCGATCACCAGCGCCTGCATGCAGATGGTGTTTTCCTCCATCAGGTAGGCGATGCACGGGTCGGAGTTGATCACGATCTCGTAGGCCAGGCCCATTTGCCCGCGCGTGTAGGACTTCTCGGTACTGAGGAAATGCTTGCCGTAGGACCAGTGGTGGTAGCCGAGTGGCATGCCTACCGACGCGTAGGCGTCCATCATCTGTTCGGCGGTGATCACTTCGATCTGGTTCGGGTAGGTGTCCAGCGCGTAGCGCTCGGCGATCCGGCCGATCTCGCGGTCGTAGGTGCGGATCAGGTCGAAGGTCCATTCCGAGCCGGTGGAAAGGGGCTGGGCCCTGCGTTCACGTGCGCTCATCAGGCGAGCCTCCGTTGGAACAACTCGCGGAATACCGGGTAGATATCGCCGGCCGAAACCAGTTGCTGCTGGGCGAAGCTGTCGTCGAAGGCCTCGCGCACGGCCTCGTACTCGTACCACAACGCCTGGTGTTCACGCGGGGTGATCTCGACATAGGTGAAGTACTGGACGAAGGGCATGATCTGCTTGATCAGGATGTCCCGGCAGATCGGCGAGTCGTCGTTCCAGTTGTCGCCGTCCGAAGCCTGGGCGCCGTAGATGTTCCATTCGTTGACCGGATAGCGCTCCGCCATGATTTCCTGCATCAGCTTCAGTGCGCTGGAAACGATGGTGCCGCCGGTTTCACGCGAATAGAAGAACTCTTCCTCGTCCACTTCGCGGGCGCTGGTGTGGTGGCGGATGAACACGACTTCGATCTTGTCGTAGCTGCGCTTGAGGAACAGGTAAAGCAGGATGAAGAAGCGCTTGGCGACGTCCTTGGTCGCCTGCGTCATCGAGCCTGAGACGTCCATCAGGCAGAACATCACGGCCTTGGAGCTGGGATTGGGTTGCTTGGACAGCAGGTTGTACTTCAGGTCGAAGGTATCGAGGAACGGCACGCGGGCGATGCGACCTCGCAGCCTGGCGATCAGAGCCTCGACTTCCTGGATGTCACTGAAGTTGTCCGGTTCCTCGAGCCAGAGCCGCTCCAGTTCGATCTCCGCGGCGCGCAGCTTGGCACGACTGCTACCGGACAAGGCGATGCGCCGGGCATGGGCCGAACGCAGGGTGCGGATGATGTTGATGCGCGAGGGATTGCCCTCGCTGCTGATCCCGGCGCGGACGGTCTTGAAGGTATCGCTGCCCTCCAGGTGGCGCTTCACCAGGTTCGGCAGCTCCAGGTCCTCGAACATGAACTCGAGGAATTCCTCCTGGGTGATCTGGAAAACGAACTCGTCCATGCCTTCGCCGGAGTTGCTCGCCTTGCCCTGGCCGCCACCACCGCCGCCGCCCTGGGGGCGCGGAATGCGCTCGCCGGCGGTGAATTCCTTGTTGCCCGGATGGACGATGGACTGCTTGCCGCCGCGCCCGTGGTGGAGCACGGGCTCATCGATATCGCGGCCGGGAATGCTGATGTTCTCGCCATGCTCCATGTCGGTGATGGAGCGGCGGCCGACGGCCTCCTCGACCGCCTTCTTAATGTGGTCACGGTAGCGCCGGAGAAATCGCTGGCGGTTCACCGTGCTCTTGTTCTTACCGTTCAGGCGTCGGTCGATCACGTAACTCATAGGCCCCTCCGAGGAGCAAGCTCCGGCTACGCACCCCCGGACGATGCCCGGGGACGCGTAGCCAGTGCTTATGGCTTGAGGCGGGTTACTGCGATTTGCGCACCCGCAGATACCACTCGGAGAGCAGGCGCACCTGCTTCTCAGTGTAACCGCGCTCGACCATGCGTCTTACGAAATCGCTGTGTTTCTGCTGATCCTCCTTGCTTGCCTTGGCGTTGAAACTGATGACGGGCAGCAGGTCCTCGGTGTTGGAGAACATCTTCTTCTCGATCACCACCCGCAGTTTCTCGTAGCTGAGCCAGGTCGGGTTCTTGCCGTTGTTGTTGGCGCGGGCGCGCAACACGAAGTTGACGATCTCGTTGCGGAAGTCCTTCGGATTGCTGATGCCGGCAGGCTTCTCGATCTTCTCCAGTTCCTCGTTGAGCGCCACGCGATTGAGGATCTCGCCGGTTTCCGGGTCGCGATACTCCTGATCCTGGATCCAGAAGTCCGCGTACAGCACGTAGCGGTCGAAGATGTTCTGCCCGTACTCGCTGTAGGACTCGAGGTAGGCGGTCTGGATTTCCTTGCCGATGAACTCGATGTAGCGCGGCGCCATGTATTCCTTGAGGTAGCGCAGATAACGCTCGCGCACCTCGGCGGGGAACTGTTCCTGCTCGATCTGCTGCTCGAGGACATAGAGCAGGTGCACCGGATTGGCCGCCACTTCGTTGGGGTCGAAGTTGAAGACCTTGGAAAGAATCTTGAAGGCGAAGCGCGTGGACAGGCCGGTCATGCCCTCGTCGACGCCCGCGCTGTCGCGGTACTCCTGAATCGACTTGGCCTTGGGATCGGTGTCCTTGAGGTTTTCCCCGTCGTAGACCCGCATCTTCGAATAGATGTTGGAGTTTTCCGGCTCCTTCAGGCGCGACAGGGTGGAGAACTGCGCCAGCATCTTGAGTGTGTCCGGCGCGCAATGGGCCTTGGACAGCGAGCTGTTGATCAGCAGTTTGTCGTAGATCTTGATTTCATCGGACACGCGCAGGCAGTACGGCACCTTGACGATGTAGATGCGGTCGATGAACGCCTCGTTGTTCTTGTTGTTGCGGAAGGTGTGCCACTCGGATTCGTTGGAGTGTGCCAGCAGGATGCCGTTGAACGGGATCGCGCCGAGGCCCTCGGTGCTGTTGTAGTTGCCTTCCTGGGTGGCGGTCAGCAGCGGGTGCAGCACCTTGATCGGTGCCTTGAACATCTCGACGAATTCCATCAGGCCCTGGTTCGCCCGGCACAGTGCGCCCGAGTAGCTGTAGGCGTCGGCATCGTTCTGCGGGAATTCCTCCAGCTTGCGGATATCCACCTTGCCCACCAGCGCGGAGATGTCCTGGTTGTTCTCGTCGCCCGGTTCGGTCTTGGCCACGGCGATCTGGTTGAGCACCGACGGATAGAGCTTGACCACGCGGAATTGGCTGATGTCACCACCGAATTCCTGCAAGCGCTTGGTCGCCCAGGGGGACATGATGGTGGACAGGTAGCGGCGCTGGATGCCGTAGTCCTCTTCGAGGATGTCGCCATCCTCTGTGGCGTTGAACAGGCCGAGAGGCGACTCGAAGACCGGCGAGCCCTTGATCGCGTAGAACGGCACCTTCTCGATCAGTTGCTTGAGTTTTTCCGCCAGGGAGGATTTACCGCCGCCGACCGGACCGAGGAGGTAGAGGATCTGTTTCTTCTCTTCCAGGCCCTGGGCCGCGTGGCGGAAGTAGGAAACGATCTGTTCGATGCAGTCTTCCATGCCGTGGAAGTCGGCGAATGCCGGGTAGCGGCGGATGACCTTGTTGGAGAATATCCGCGACATCCGCGAGTCCACCGAAGTATCCAGCACCTCCGGTTCGCCGATGGCCATGAGCATCCGTTCCGCCGCGCTGGCGTAGGCGCTTTTGTCCTGCTTGCACAGGTCGAGGTATTCCTGGAGGGACAGCTCCTCCTGGCGCGTGGATTCGAAGCGTTGTTGGAAGTGGCTGAATATACTCATTACATCACCTCGCTCGATGCTCGGAGCCGATGCGAGCTCGCTCTTGCGGGCGCTGGCAATCAGTCGACAAGTCGGCCGATCAATCCCCCAGTACACCTAAAAGGTCGCTCCCGCTCCGGTAGCCGGTGGGCCGGCTTTTCCCCTGATATGGATGGCCTGCAGTGAAGGATAGTTCGATATCGCGATGATCAAGAACGCTGAAGCTTGTCCTCATATTGCGCTCCTTCCCCGCGCAGCGGAAGACCAGGCGGGACAAGGCATTGCGTCATTGCAAAAAAATTATTCGGCGTGCGCCTGGGAGGTTTGTTCGGGGTAGGTGAGCCTCCAGAGCTCGAATCCGCCATCCAGGCTGTACACCTCGGCGAAGCCCTGGTTGACCAGATAGGCGGCCGCGCCCTGGCTGGAGTTGCCGTGGTAACAGGTGACGATCAGGGGCTTATCGAGATCGGCCTGGGCGATGAAGTCGGCCAGGGAGTAGTTGTCCAGGTGCCGCGAGCCACTGATGTGGCCGGCCGCGAAGCTCTGCGGATCGCGCACGTCGACCACCACCGCGCCCTGTTCGCGCAGCGTCTGTGCCTGTTGCGGGGGAATGCGTTTGAACTCGGTCATGGGGAGGCTCGCTGACGGTTACTGACAATCGCAATGATGGCGCTGGCCGCTGCCCAGGTCGAGTAGCGTCAGACTGCCACCCCATACGCAGCCGGTGTCCAGGGCGAACAGGCCCGGCTCGTCGCAGCGCCCCTCGAGCGCCGCCCAGTGGCCGAAGATCAGCTTCTGACCGAGGGTCTTGCGCTCCGGGAAGCTGAACCAGGGGGCGAAACCGGGCGGCGGGTTGTCGGCGCTTTCCTTGCTGTTCAGGTCCAGCGTACCGTCCGCGGTGCAGAAGCGCATGCGGGTGAAATAGTTGGTGATGGTGCGCAGCCGGGCGACGCCTTCGAGGTCGCTGTTCCACTTCGCCGGCTCGTTGCCATACATGCCGTCGAGGAACAGCGGCAGCAGTTGGTCGTCACGCATGACGTCCTCGACCTCGGCCGCGCGCTTGAGCGCCTTCTTCAGCGTCCATTGCGGCGGAATGCCGGCATGGACCATGGCGAAGCCGAGCGCCGGATCGTGGTGGACGAGCTTCTGCCGACGCAACCAGTCGATCAGATCCTGACGGTCGGGCGCGTCGAGGATTTCGCGCAGGGTGTCCTGCTTCTTCAGCCGTTCGACGTTGTGCGCGACCGCCAGCAGGTGCAGGTCGTGGTTGCCCAGGACGACGACCAGCGCGTCACGCATGGCGTACAGGTAACGCAGCGTCTCCAGCGATTGCGGGCCGCGGTTGACCAGGTCGCCGGCCAGCCACAGGCGGTCCTTGAGCGGGTCGAAGGCGACCCGTTCGAGCAGGCATTTCAGCGGATCGAGGCAGCCTTGCAGGTCGCCGACGGCATACACCGCCATCAGTGCAGGGCTCCGGGCACCGCCAGGCGGAAGGGCGCTATCGGTGCCTCGAAGCGGGTGCCGTCGTCGGCCAGCATCTGATAGCTGCCGTGCATGTTGCCGACCCGCGTGGTCATCAGAGTGCCGCTGCTGTAGGTGTGGCTCTGCCCGGGCTCCAGGCGCGGCTGCTGGCCGATGACCCCGGAACCGCGCACTTCCTGCACATTGCCGTTGCCGTCGGTGATCACCCAGTGGCGCGAGAGGAGCTTGGCCGGCAGCTCGCCGGCATTACTCAGGGTGACGGTATAGGCGAAGGCGAAACGTTCCTGCTCCGGCTGGGACTGCTCGGGGAGGAAGCGCGAAATCACCGTGACGTCGATGTGGTAACGCGGATCGGGCATGCGGAAGAACTCGAAGGTGTCTCTGGCGAGTCTAGGGGGTTAGGCGGTGCTTGTCTGCTCGCAGAGCTTGTCGGCGAGGCGAACGAAGGCGGCGAGGTCGAGCTGTTCCGGGCGCAGGCTGCCATCCACGCCGGCGGCTTCGATCGCCTGGGCATCGAGCAGGCCCTTGAGCGTGTTGCGCAGGGTCTTGCGGCGCTGGTTGAAGGCGTCGCGGACCACGCGCTCGAGCTGGCGATGATCCCTGGCCGGGAATGGAAGGACCTCGTGCGGCACCAGGCGAACGATGGCGGAGTCGACCTTGGGGGGTGGGTTGAAGGCTCCCGGGCCGACGTTGAACAGGTGCTCCACGCGGCAGTGGTACTGCACCATGATCGACAGGCGGCCCCAGTCGCCGCCGCCGGGGCCGGCGGCGAGGCGCTCGACGACCTCCTTCTGCAGCATGAAGTGCATGTCACGGATCAGCCCGGCGTGATCGAGCAAGTGGAAGATCAGCGGGGTCGAGATGTTGTAGGGCAGGTTGCCGACCACGCGCAGGCTGTGCGGCTGATCGCTCAGGCGGGTGAAGTCGAACTTCAGCGCGTCGCCCTGGTGCAGGCTGAAGTTCGGCAGGTTGCCGAAGCGCTCGCGCAGGATCGGGATCAGGTCGAGGTCCAGCTCGACCACGTCCAGCCGCGCGCCGCTGCCGAGCAGGCCTTCGGTGAGGGCGCCCTGGCCGGGGCCGATCTCCACCAGGCGCTCGCCTTCGCGGGGATGAATGCCGCGCAGGATGCGGTGGATAACCCCGGCATCGTGCAGGAAGTTCTGGCCGAAGCGTTTGCGGGCGCGGTGTTGGTACTCGGACATTGCGAAAAGGCTCCAGGCTTCGGCTGCAGGCGACAGGCCAGAGCGGAAGCGAAACGACGAAGGCGCGCAGTTTAGCAGCATTGCCCCAGGCGCCGATTCGCCGGGGCGCAGCCCGCAGCCGGAAACGGCCCTCTCAGCGCCGCGCGACGCTGGCTTCAGCCATCTGGTAGGCGGTTTCCAGGGCGACCGCCAGGCTGCCACTGTCGATCCGGCCACTGCCGGCGAGGTCCAGCGCGGTGCCGTGGTCGACCGAGGTGCGGATGATCGGCAGGCCCAGGGTGACGTTCACCGCCGCGCCGAAGCCCTTGTACTTGAGCACCGGCAGGCCCTGGTCGTGGTACATGGCGAGTACCGCGTCGCATTGCTCGAGGTGCTTGGGCGTGAACAGCGTGTCGGCGGGCAGCGGGCCGATCAGGTCGATCCCCTCCGCGCGCAGTTGCTCCAGGGTCGGCTCGATCACCTGGATTTCCTCGCGCCCGAGATGACCGCCTTCGCCGGCATGGGGATTGAGGCCGCACACGAGGATGCGCGGCCGGACGATGCCGAACTTGTCGCGCAGGTCGGCATGCAGGATGCGCGTGACGCGCGTCAGGCGCTCGGCGGTGATTGCATCGGCGACCTCCCTGAGCGGCAGGTGAGTGGTCACCAGCGCCACCCTCAGGCCGCGCGTGGCCAGCATCATCACCACCTGCTCGGTGCCGGTGAGGTCGGCGAGAAACTCGGTGTGCCCGGAGAACGCGATGCCGGCATCGTTGATCACGCCCTTGTGCACCGGCGCGGTGATCATTCCGGCAAAATCGCCGGCCAGGCAGCCCTGGCCGGCGCGGGTCAGGGTTTCCAGCACGTAGGCCGCATTCGCGGCGTCGAGCTGGCCCGCGCTCACCGGGGCGCGTAGCGGCGTATCCCAGACGTAGAGGCTGCCGGCCGGCGCGGCTTTTTTCGGCCATTGGCCAGGCCCGACGGGAATCAGCTCGACGTTCAGCGCCCGCTGGAGCGCACGTTCGCCAAGCAGCGCGAGGCTGGCGATGGCCACAAACGGATGTGGCTGCGCCTGCCCGGCCAGCAGCAGGCAGAGGTCCGGGCCGATGCCGGCGGGTTCGCCCGGGGTAAGCGCAAAAACGGGTTGAGCGGTCATTGGAAGACTCTCTGGTGGCAGGGGCACTACTGTAAACCTGAGGGCCGCGAAAACGAAAAAGCCCGGCGGCTGCCGGGCTTTTTCAACGCTGCGGGTTGCCCCTCAGAGTTTGATCTCCACGTAAGCCTCGTCGCGGATCTGCCGCAGCCAGGCTTGCAGTTCCTCGTCGTACTTGCGATTGCGCAGCGCGTTCATCGCCTGTTGCTCGCGGAACTGCGCGCTGTTGTCGGTGGCGCGGCGTCCGAGCACTTCCAGCACGTGCCAGCCGTACGGGCTCTTGAACGGTTTCGACACCTGCCCGCTGGGCGTGTCCGTCATCACCTGACGGAATTCGGGAACCAGCGCGTTGGGGTCGACCCAGTTCAGGTCGCCGCCGTTGAGCGCGGAGCCCGGGTCTTCGGAGAAATTCTTCGCCAGCTCGGCGAAATCCTCACCCGCGCGGATGCGCTCGTAGAGACGCTCGGCGAGGCGCTGGGTCTCGGCTTCGCTGCGGATTTCGCTGGGCTTGATCAGGATGTGGCGGACATGCACTTCGTCACGAACCTGGGTGTCGCCACCGCGCTTCTCGACCAGCTTGAGGATGATGAAGCCGCCCGGCGTGCGCAGCGGTTCGGTGACCTCGCCCGGGCTCATCGCACCGATCATGGTGTCGAACGGCTGGGGCAACTGGGCGGCCTTGCGCCAGCCCATGTCGCCACCTTCCAGCGCGTTCTCGCTGGCGGAGTGGGCGATGGACAGCTGGGCGAAGTCGGCCCCCTTGAGCAGTTGCGCGTGCAGATCCTGGGCCTGGCGCTCGGCGGCCTGGATGGCGTCCGCCGACGCGGCGTCGGGAACTGGAATCAGGATGTTGGCCAGGTGGAACTCTTCGGACAGCTGCATCTTGCCCATGTCGGAGGCGAGGAAGTTCTGCACTTCCTGGTCGGTGACCTGGATGCGCTCGGCCACGCGACGTTGACGCACGCGGCTGATGATCATCTCGCGACGGACCTGCTCGCGGGCGTCGTCGAACGACAGGCCATCCTGCTTCAGCGCGGCGCGGAACTGGTCGACGGTCATGCCATTACGCTGAGCGATGGTGGTGATCGCGTCGTTCAGTTCGTCGTCGCCAATGCGGATGCCGGAGCGTTCGCCCATCTGCAGCTGCAGGTTCTCGATGATCAGGCGATCGAGCACCTGCGGGTCCAGCACGTTCTCGGGTGGTAGCTGGCCGCCCCGTTTGGTGATGGTCTGCTCGACTTCCCGTACGCGCTGATCCAGCTGGCTCTTCATGATCACGTCGTTGTCGACGATGGCGACCACGCGGTCCAGCGATTGCACCTGGGCGTGCGCCAGGGTGCCGACAAACACTGCGCCCAACAGCAGCGGGCGCAGACACTCAGAAAGCTTGGTCTTCACGTTCACGATAACCTTCGATGCCTTTGTCGAGGAAAGTCTCGACACCATTGCCAAGTACCCCACCGAGGCCCTTGAACACGATCTGGAGGAAGATGCCGCGGTCCGCTTCGTCGTTGCGGTCCGGGTTCAGGCTGGCTTCGTCGTAGTCGATCCAGTAGCGATTGACCAGACGCAGCTTCCAGCAGCAGCTGTCGTATTCGAAGCCGCCGAATGCCTCCAGCGTACGGTTGCGGTTGTAGTCGTACTGCCAGCGCGCGATGACGCTCCACTGCGGGACGATCGGCCAGATGGTCGAGAAGTCGTGCTGGCTGATCTTGTAGTAGTCCTTGATGTAGTTCGGGTCACCCGGCCTACCGAAGTCCTGCGAGTAACCCCAGGTGCCCGACGCCTGGTCGAAGCGAACGGTGTCGGCGCGGTAGCGGTAGCCGGCGTTGATCACCTTGTTCGGGTTGTCTTCCGGCTGGTAGTGGAACATCGCGCTGCCGGAGCGGGTTTCACGCGAATCCGGGTCCCAGTTGAAGTCCGAGGTCAGGCGCCAGTCGCGGTTGAAGCGGTACATGTACTCCAGGGCGTAGGGCGATACCGAGGACTGCGATTCGTTGCGGTCGCGGTAGTCGATGCCCGGCATCTGCACCTTGCGGTCGGCGAAGTAGATCGCCTGGCCGATGCTGAAGCGCTGCCGCTCGAAACCGTTCGGCTCGATCCAGCGGTTGGTCACGCCCAGCGACAGCTGGTTGGCGTCGCCGATGCGGTCGCTGCCGGAGAAGCGGTTTTCGCGGAACAGCGAGGCGTAGTTGAAGGTGCTCTCGCTGGTGTCGAACACCGGAATGTCGGTCTGGTCTTCCTCGGGTACGTAGAGATAGAACAGGCGCGGTTCCAGGGTCTGGCGGTAGGCGTTGCCGAACAGCTGGGTGTTGCGATCGAAGTACAGGCCGCTGTCGACGCTGTAGATCGGTACGCTACGGCTGACGCTATCATCGAACGTCTGGTTGGCCGCGGCCAGGTCGGCCTTGCCTTCGCCGTCCAGATCCAGGTCGTACTTGGTGTAGGCGTACTTGACCGACGGCTTGAGGTAACCGAAGGACCAGTTGAGCGGCAGGCTGACGCCCGGCTCGACGTGGAGGCGGTTGCCGTCGGCGCGCGCCAGTCCGTTGAGGTTATTGTCGTACCAGGACTCGAGCTGGTCGTCGCGGTTGGTGAAGAAGCCGCTACGCAGGTTGCGATCGAAACGGACGATCTCGGTGTTGTACGAGAAGTTCAGGCCGGCCGGCTGGAACGGCAGGGTGCCGTTCAGGGTGAGCTGCGGCAGACGCTCGTACGGGGTGATGTCGGTGACGGTCGCGCGCTCGTAGCCCTGCACGTTCAGGCGGGCTGTGTAGCTGTCGCCGCGCCAGGTCAGGGTACCGCGCTTGTCGAGGTAGTCGCCGGTGTTGATGCCCAGCTGGGTTTCCAGATCCTGGAAGTAGTAGGGGTCGCTGATCTCGGTGTAATCGACTTCGCTCAGCAGGCGAGTATCCAGGCCGCCCTTGTGCTGCCAGCTGTACATCCAGCGGGTGTCTTCGTATTCCGACTGGTTCTTGCGCTGGTCCTCCTCATCGTTGAGGAAGGAGGCGCCGACCTGGCCCTCGGTGCTCTTGGTCAGGTAGCGGACCTCGCCTTCCATCTGCAGACCGCGCTTGGTCATCAGGGTCGGGTAGAGCGTGGCGTCGTAGTTCGGGGCCAGGTTGAAGTAGTACGGCGTGAGCAGCGAGAAGCCGGTGTCGCTGGAATTGCTGATGCTCGGCTGGAGGAAGCCGGACTGGCGACGGTCGTCGATCGGGAACTGGATGTACGGCGTGTAGAACACCGGCAGGTCTTTCACCCGCAGGGTCACGTTGGTCGCCGTGCCGAAACCGGATGCCGGGTTCAGGGTGATGTTGTTGCCCTTCAGGTACCAGGTGTTCTCGCCCGGTTCGCAGCGGGTGTAGGTACCGTCCTTCAGGCGGATGATCGCGGTCTCTTCACGCTTGGCGTACTGCGCGCTGCCGCGGATGTGCGACTTGTGCAGCACGTACTCGGCGTTCTCGATCTTGGCTTCGCCGTTGTCCAGCTGCAGCTCGGCGCGATCGCCGACCACCAGGGCACCGTTGTCGCGCAAGCGCACGTTGCCGACCAGCTCGCCCTTGTTTTCCAGCTGGTGCAGGTTGGCTTCGTCGGCCTCGACCTGCAGATGGCTCTGGCGCAGCACGACGTCGCCGGCGAGGGTCGCAACCTGTTCGGTCTGCTCGTAGCGCGAGGCCTTGGCGGAAACGAACATCGGCGCTTCGCTCAGCGGCGTCTTGTCATCCATGCCCGGGCGCAGCGGCTCGACATAGGCGCCGGCGCAGTAAGGACCGGCTTCGGCCAACTGGGCAGGCGTGAGCTTTTCACGCGGGACCCAGTCGATGTGGCTGTAGTCCGCACTGCGCGCCGTCAGGGCCTTGCCCTTGTTCTCCGTTACCAGGCGGGTGCTCGCGGGCTGCGCCGCGGCGGCCGTCGCGGGCTCGGCGGCCGTGGTGCCGACGGTGGAGCTGACCGCCGAGTTGCTGTGCACCGGGCGTGGAGGCAGGTTCGCCGGCTCGCTTTTGGGTGCGCAGGCCCAACTGCCGGCGGAAGCCTGGCAATCGTATTGCTCGGCGGCGACAACGTATTGGGTAGCGACGGGCTGCAGGGCCAACAGGCTTGCGGACACCAACAGAGGAAACTTCTTGCGAAACGCGGGGGACTTTACTGCCATCTTATTAATCCAGGCTTCCTGCGCGCCATCGGCCGCGGGGGGCCGCACGCCTCTCGATGGGCTGAAAAAGATGCTGGATAATAAAGCATGACCCGCGCAACGGCTAGCGCCGTCGGAGAGCCCTGCAATGCCCGATGAAGATGTACGTCTGCAACAAATAAGCGCCTGGCTGGATCAGTGCCTTCCCGAGGCCTGCGCCCGTCTGGGCTGGGCTCCTCCGGTAGGAGGACGGCTCACGCCCGCCAGCAGCGACGCCAGTTTTCGGCGTTACTTCCGCTGGGAAAGCGAGGGGCGCAGCCTGATCCTGATGGACGCTCCGCCGCCACAGGAAGACTGCCGGCCCTTCGTGCGGATGGCGCAAATGCTCGCCGGCGCCGGTGTTCACGTGCCGAAGATTCTCGCCGCCGACCTCGACCGCGGCTTCCTGCTGCTCGACGATCTCGGCCGGCAGACCTACCTCGAGGTGATCGATCCGGACAACGCCGACGCGCTGTTCGAGGATGCCCTGCAGGCCCTGCTGGCGTTCCAGCGGCTGCCCCTGGACGGCGATCTGGCGCACTACGACGACGCCCTGCTGCGCCGCGAGCTGCAGCTCTTCCCTGACTGGTACCTGCAGCACGAGCTGAGCGTGAGCCTCGACGGCGAACGCCTGGCGGCCTGGCAGCGCATCAGCGCGCTGCTGATCGACAGCGCCCTGGCGCAGCCGAAGGTGCTGGTGCACCGCGATTTCATGCCGCGCAACCTGATGCTCAGCACACCCAATCCCGGTGTGCTGGATTTCCAGGACGCCGTCTATGGCCCCGTCACCTACGACATCACCTGCCTGTTCAAGGACGCCTTCCTCAGCTGGCCGGAAGCACGCGTGCGCGGCTGGCTGGAGGACTACTGGCAGAGCGCCCGCGCCGCCGGCATCGCGGTGCAGGCCGAGCTGGACGACTTTCTGCGCGCCAGCGACCTGATGGGCGTGCAGCGTCACCTCAAGGTGATCGGCATCTTCGCGCGCATCTGCCACCGCGACGGCAAGCCGCGCTACCTCGGCGACGTGCCGCGCTTCTTCCGCTACATCGAGGCGGTGGTCGCGCGGCGACCGGAACTGGCCGAACTCGGCGAACTGATCGCCAGCCTGCCGAACCCGGAGAAACGCCAATGAGGGCGATGATCCTCGCCGCCGGCAAGGGCGAGCGGTTGCGTCCGCTGACCCTGCACACGCCCAAGCCGCTGGTGCGTGCCGGCGGCGTGCCGCTGATCGAGTATCACGTACGTGCGCTGGCGGCCGCCGGTTTCCGCGAGCTGGTGATCAACCATGCCTGGCTCGGCCAGCAGATCGAGGACTACCTCGGCAACGGCGCGCGCTTCGGCGTGACGATCCGCTACTCCGCCGAGGGCGAGCCGCTGGAAACCGGTGGCGGCATCTTCCGTGCGTTGCCCCTGCTGGGCGATCAACCCTTCCTGCTGGTCAACGGCGACGTCTGGGGCGACTTCGATTTCGCCGCCCTGCGCAAGCCGCTCGACGGCCTGGCCCACCTGCTTCTGGTGGACAACCCGGCGCACCATCCGCAGGGCGATTTCAGCCTGCACGACGGCCTGGTCGGCGACGCGCAGGAGGGCGAGAGCCTGACCTACAGCGGCATCGCGGTGATCGACCCGCAGCTGTTCCTCGGTTGCGAGGACGGTGCCTTCAAGCTGGCGCCGTTGCTGCGCCAGGCGCTGCGCGAGGGGCTGGTCACGGGCGAACGGCACGTCGGAGCCTGGGTCGACGTCGGCACCCACGAGCGCCTGGCCGATGTCGAGCGCCTGCTCGTGGCGCGGGGCTGAGGTGTTCTTCTGGCCGATCACCTTTCTGGGCGCCGGCGTCGGCTGGGCCGTGGCGAGCATTCCGGGCGCGCTGCTCGGCGCGGTCCTCGGGCAGGTGCTGGACCGGCGCCTGAAGATCGACTCCTGGGCCGGCCTGCGCGAGCGTCTCGGCGGCGCGGCGCTGCCACCCGAGGAGCTGCTGTTCGTCCTGCTCGGGCGGCTGGCGAAGAGCGAGGGCCGCGTGCTCGAAGTGCACATCGAGCAGGCGCGGGCGGAAATGCGCCGGCTGGGGCTGGACGCCGCCGCCTTGAAACGGGCGATCGCCGCGTTCTCGCGGGGCAAGCGCGACGAGCTGGGCCTGCGCAAACCGCTGATGCGCTTGCGCGGCGACCAGGAGCGGGTGCGCGAGCTGCTGCGCGCCTGCTGGCGCATGGCGCTGGCCGACGGCAAGCTCGGTGAGCGCGAACGCGAGCTGATCCTGCTCTGGGGGCGCTGGCTCGGCTTGTCCGCCGCCGAGGTGGAGGACCTGCAGCAGCCGCGCAAGAAGCGTGCACCCGGTGGCGTTTCGCCGCGCACATTGAACGCCTACGAAAGCGCCCTGAAGCTGCTCGGCATTCCCGCCGACAGCGACCTGGCGGTGATCAAGCGCGCCTACCGCCGGCTGCTCAGCCAGCATCACCCGGACAAGCTGGCCGGCGGCGGCGCCAGTGAGGCCCAGGTTCGCCAGGCCACGGAAAAGACCCGCGAGTTGCATGCGGCCTATGCGCTGGTGCGCGAGCGGCAGGGACTTCGTTAGGCGAGTTTCGCGCTGCTTCGGTGTGTGCGTCACGGTGCGCGCGGCGCACCCTACGGCGCGGCGCTACTTGGCGTAGGGTGCGCCATGCGCCCCCATCAGAACGCACGCCTCACTTCTTGGCTTCCCCGACATTGCGCGTCAGCCAGCCGCGGACGCGGCGGGCGAGCTGTTCCTCCTCGGCGTCGGGGTTGGCCGGCAGGGCGTTCAGGCCGATCAGCGCGTAGGCCGGATGCTGCAGGCGCTTGCTGGCCTGCTGCCGCGCGAGGGCGGCATCGGCCTGGCGGTCCTTGTAATAGAAGTCGCCGGTGGCGAGCTTGAGCGGCGGCACCAGCTCGTCCAGCGGCGGTGCGTAGCCGGCCGGGATCGAGGCTTCCACCATCAGCAGTTGATGGATCTGCGCCGGCTTGCGTTCGGCCAGGAAACTCGCCGCCCACCAGGCGCCGCTGCCGTGGCCGAGGAGGACGACCGTCTTCACTTGCTTGTCGGTGGCGAAGTCGAGACCCGCCTGGATGCGTGCCATCACCCGATCGCCGTGTGCCTTGCGCTGGTCCTCCGCGGAGGCGGCGGGCGGGGTTTCCTCGGCGGCGGTGGTGGGCGGCGCGTCGGTTTTCGCCGCGTCGTCCTTCTTCGCCGGTTCGATGGCTTCGGGCGGGCGCGCCTGCAACGGGTCGCCGAGCGGATCGGGCAGGCTCAGGGCGAGGGTGTGCCAGCCGGCGTCGGCCAGCTTGCTGCGCAACGGGCCGACGACCCGCGGCCAGTCGGGGTGCTCGCCCTCGCCGGGCACCAGGATCACCAGGCCGCTCGGGGTGGGGCTGTTGGCCGGCTTCCAGAGCGCGAGGAAGTGCTCGCCGCCAGCCTCCAACTGCTGCTGCTCGGCTGTCGGCAATTGCCGTTGCAGGGCGATGGCCTCGTCCTGGCTGCGTTCTTCCAGGGGCGCGCGCTCGACCGGCAGGGCGGGCGCGGCCACGGGTTCCGCGCCGCGAACGGCACTGGCGCCAAGCAGCAGGGCGATGCACAACGGGGGCAGGATCGAGCGCGACATCGGCGGTCCGGACGGGCGAGTGGGTGATGCCCCAGCGTACTGGCGCGCCGGCGATTTGTCAGGCGCGGCGGCCTCTGGAGTACTCTATGCCGGCTGCCCGTCCTGGTAACCCGCGCATGATCCGCCTGCTTTCGCTGCTCCTCGTCCTCTGCCTGCCGCTTTCCGCGATCGCCGCGGCGGCGCCGGCGCACCCGCCGCTGAGCGCCGCGCAGCGCGACTGGCTGGGCGAGCATCCGCAACTGCGCGTCGGCATCGTGCTGCAGGCGCCGTATGCCGAGCTGGATCGCCGCCGCCAGCAGCTGTCGGGGCTCAACGTCGAGCTGATGAACCAACTGGCGGCGTCGTTGCAGGTGCAGTTGAGCTGGCGCAGCTATCCGGACGCCGCGGCCCTGGAGCGCGGCCTGCGCTCTGGGCAGATCGACATCGCGCCGGGCCTCAGCCAGACGCCGGCCGGGCTGCGCCTGTGGCTGTTTTCCGATCCCTACCTGCGGGTGCCGCAGCTGTTGGTCGGCGAGCGCGAGGGCGGCGCGGCGGTGGACATGGAGCAACTGGTCGGCGTCAGCGTGGCGCTGCGCCAGCCGAGCGCGGTGAGCGATTACCTGCGCGACACCTATCCCACCATCGCCCAGGTCGCGGTGAACAACGAGCGCCAGGCGTTGCGGGCGCTGCTCGAGCGGCAGGTGGACTACGCCGTGGTCGACGAGGCCCAGCTCGGCCGGCTGTCCCGCGAGGCGGAGTTCGCCGGGCTCGCGGTGGTCGGCGATGTCGGCTTTCCGCAGTTGCTGCGTGTCGCCAGCCGGCGCGACTGGCCGCAGCTCTCGGCGATCGTCGACGCCGGGCTGCGCAGCCTGCCGGCCAAGGATCTGGAGCAGTTGCACGAACGCTGGCTGCAACCGCGCTATGCGCGGCTCGGCGAGTCGCCCGGCTTCTGGCAGAACCTCAGCCTGCTGCTCGGCATCCTGTTCTGCTGCGCGGCTTTTCTCGTCTATTGGCAGCGTCGCCAGCAGCGCGGGCTGGAGAAACGGCTGGCCGAGGCACGGCTGGCGATCCAGTTGCGCGAAGCCGCCGAGGAAGCGCTGCGCCTCACCCAGTTCTCCATCGACCAGAGCACCGTGGGCATCCTCTGGGTGAACTGGGACAGCCACATCCGCTACGCCAACCGCGCCGCCGAGGCGATGTTCGGCTACCCGCCCGGCGCCCTGCTGGAGCGCCCGCTGGGTGATTTCGATCCGCAGCTGAACATGGACCGCTGGCTCGGCCTGTGGCGTCGCGCGCGCAGCGACGAAGGCGGCGGCCTGAGTTTCGAGACCGCCTGCCGCCGCGCCGACGGCGGCTGGCTGCCGACCGACGTGTCGCTGAGCTTCCTGCGTTTCGCCGATTCGGAATACCTGGTGGTGTTCCTCAGCGACGTCACCGAGCGCCGCCGAGCCCTCGCCGCGTTGCAGGAGAGCGAGGCGCGGCTCAAGGGCATCGCCTCCAACGTGCCGGGCCTGGTGTTCCGCCTGGAGCGCCCGCACGCCCAGGCGCCGGCCGCATTCGCCTTCATCGGCGAGGGCAGCGAGGCGCTGGTCGGCTACGCGGCGAGCGAGCTGATCGAACGCGGCCGTGGGATTCGCGGGCTGGTGCATCCCGATGACCTCGACGACTACCGCGCGACGCAGAAGGCGGCGCTGGACAACGACCGCGACTGGCACTGGCAGGGGCGCATCCTGACCCGCGACGGCTCGCTGCGCTGGGCCGACATCAAGGCCGGCGCACGCTTTTTCGAGGACGGTCGCGCGGTGTGGGACGGCGTGGTCTGGGACATCAGCGCGAACAAGCGTATCGAGCTCGAACTGGCCGAATCCCGCGCCCAACTGCGCCAGTTGTCGGCGCACCTGGAAAGCGTGCGCGAGGAGGAAAAGGCGCGCATCGCCCGCGAGGTGCACGACGAGCTGGGGCAGATGCTCACCGTGCTCAAGCTGGAAACCTCGATGTGCGAACTGGCCTACGCCGACCTCGACGGCGGCCTGCGCGAGCGGCTGCAGAGCATGAAGAAGCTGATCGCCCAGCTGTTCCAGCTGGTGCGCGACGTGGCCACCGCGCTGCGCCCGCCTATCCTCGACGCCGGCATCGCCTCGGCGATCGAGTGGCAGGCGCGGCGCTTCGAGGCGCGCAGCGGAATTCCCTGCCTGGTCGAGGTCCCCGAGCACCTGCCGCCGCTGTCCGACGCCAAGGCCATCGGCCTGTTCCGCGTGTTGCAGGAAGCGCTGACCAACGTCATGCGTCACGCCCGCGCGCATACCGTCGAGGTGCGCCTGAGCGTCGAGCAGGGCTGCCTGTGCCTGCGCGTCAGCGACGACGGCCAGGGCTTCGGCGAGAATGCCGGGCAGGGCAAATCCTTCGGCCTGGTCGGCATGCGCGAACGCATGCTGATCCTCGGCGGCCAGTTGCACATCGACAGCAGCCCCGGCGAGGGCACGACCCTCAGCGTGCGGGTCGCTTTGGACGAGGAAATCGCATGATTCGGGTTCTGGTGGCCGAAGATCACACCATCGTCCGCGAGGGCATCAAGCAGCTCATCGCCCTGGCCAGGGACCTGCAGGTGGTCGGCGAGGCGGGCAACGGTGAGCAACTGATGGAGGTGCTGCGGCAGACGCCCTGCGAAGTGGTGCTGCTGGACATCTCGATGCCCGGCGTCAATGGCCTGGAGGCGATCCCGCGGATTCGCGCGCTGGCCAGGCCGCCGGCGGTGCTGGTGCTGTCGATGCACGACGAGGCGCAGATGGCCGCGCGGGCGCTGAAGATCGGCGCCGCCGGCTACGCCACCAAGGACAGCGACCCGGCGCTGCTGCTCACGGCGATCCGCAAGGTCGCCGCCGGCGGGCGCTACATCGACCCGGAGCTGGCCGACCGGATGGTCTTCGAGGTCGGCCTGACCGATTCGCGACCGCCGCACGCGCAGTTGTCCGAGCGCGAGTTCTCGGTGTTCGAGCGCCTGGCGCGCGGCGAGGGCGTCAACGAGATCGCCCAGCACCTGGCGGTCAGCGGCAAGACGGTGAGCACGCACAAGGCGCGGCTGATGCAGAAGCTCGGCGCGCATTCGGTGGCCGACCTGGTGCGCTACGCGATGGAGCACAAGCTGGTTTGACGCCGGCTTGGGGCCTACTCGCACACCGACCCACCCGACGCCCCTTCCGATGCGGGGTGGATCGGGGCGCGCAGCCCGGGGCGCGCAGCTCGGGGCGCGTAGCCGGCGCTCTTCATCCGCCGTCGCACCGCCCGGTGGATCGATGAAGCGCGATTCACCCTACGGCCTGCTCGACCGTACCAATCTGGCGGGCAGCGGTAGGGTGGGCTTCAGCCCACGCGATACGCCGATGTCCTTGTGAGAGGTGGGCTGAAGCCCACCTGCGGGAGAGCGGTGCGGCGGTGGCTGGGCGGTATTCGCCGCGCGTCGATTGTCCTTTCGTACTGTAGGGCGATGCCTACAAGGCATCTTCCGCGCGGCTGATGCGAATCTCTCCTGGCGCCCGATTTTTCCGCGCGGCGCGCTTCTCTAGTCTCTGCTCACGGCATACGACAGAGAGAAGGGTGCGGTTCATGGCCGAGATTCAAGGCAGCGACACACTGGTCAGTTTTCGCGGTGTGCAAAAGAGTTACGACGGCGAGTCGCTGATCGTCAAAGACCTCAACCTGGACATTCGCAAAGGCGAATTCCTCACCCTGCTCGGGCCGTCCGGCTCCGGCAAGACCACCAGCCTGATGATGCTGGCGGGCTTCGAGACGCCCACCAACGGCGAAATCCTCCTCGCCGGGCGCAGCCTGAACAATGTGCCGCCGCACAAGCGCGACATCGGCATGGTGTTCCAGAACTACGCGCTGTTCCCGCACATGACGGTGGCCGAGAACCTCGCGTTCCCGCTCTCGGTGCGCGGTATGAACCGCAGCGATGCCAGCGAGCGGGTCAAGCGCGCGCTGTCGATGGTGCAGCTCGACGCCTTCAGGCATCGCTACCCGGCGCAGCTCTCCGGCGGCCAGCAGCAGCGCGTGGCCCTGGCCCGCGCGCTGGTCTTCGAGCCGCAGCTGGTGCTGATGGACGAGCCGCTCGGCGCTCTGGACAAGCAGCTGCGCGAGCACATGCAGATGGAGATCAAGCACATCCACGAGCGCCTCGGTGTCACCGTGGTCTACGTGACCCACGACCAGGGCGAGGCGCTGACCATGTCCGACCGCGTGGCGGTGTTCCATCAGGGCGAGATCCAGCAGATCGCCCCGCCGCGCGAACTCTACGAATTCCCGCGCAACACCTTCGTCGCCAACTTCATCGGCGAGAACAACCGCCTGGGCGGCAAGCTGCTCAGCCGCGAGGGCGATCGCTGCACCGTTGCCCTGGCGCGCGGCGAGAAGGTCGAGGCGCTGGCGGTGAACGTCGGCGAGCCCGGCGAGCCGGTCACCCTGTCGATCCGCCCTGAGCGGGTTCGCCTGAACGGCACCAGCGAAAACTGCGCGAACCGCTTCTCCGGTCGCGTGGTGGAGTTCATCTATCTCGGCGATCACGTGCGCATCCGCCTGGAGGTCTGCGGCAACGCCGACTTCTTCGTCAAGCAGCCGATCGCCGAACTCGACCCGAGCCTGGCCGTGGGCGACGTGCTGCCGCTGGGCTGGCACGTCGAGCATGTCCGTGCCCTGGACCCGCTCGCCGCCGAGTAGCGGTGAGGCGTCACGTTTCATCCCACTAGCAGCTAGGAGAGAAGAAGAACATGTCCAACCGCCTGAAACTGACTGCCCTCGCCCTCGGCATGACCTGTGCGGCCCACGCGATGGCTACCGACCTCACGGTGATTTCCTTCGGTGGGGCGAACAAGGCCGCACAGGAAAAAGCCTTCTACGCGCCCTACCAGAGCAGTACCGGCAACAAGATCATCGCCGGCGAGTACAACGGCGAGATGGCCAAGGTGAAAGCCATGGTCGACACCAACAGCGTGTCCTGGAACCTGGTGGAAGTGGAGTCGCCGGAACTGGCCCGCGGCTGCGACGAGGGCCTCTTCGAGGAACTCGACCCGGCGCAGTTCGGCAAGACCGAAGACTTCGTTCCCGGCGCCATCCAGCCGTGCGGCGTGGGCTTCTTCGTCTGGTCTACGGTGCTCGCCTACAACGCCGACAAGCTGAAGAGCGCGCCGACCGGCTGGGCGGATTTCTGGGACACCAAGAAATTCCCCGGCAAGCGCGGCCTGCGCAAGGGCGCCAAGTACACCCTGGAATTCGCCCTGATGGCCGATGGCGCCGCCCCGGCGGACGTCTACAAGGTGCTCGCCACCAAGGAAGGCCAGGACCGCGCCTTCAAGAAACTCGACGAGATCAAGTCGAGCATCCAGTGGTGGGAAGCCGGTGCCCAGCCGCCGCAATTCCTCGCCTCCGGCGACGTGGTGATGAGTTCCGCCTACAACGGCCGCATCGCCGCCGTGCAGAAGGAGAGCAACCTGCAGGTGGTGTGGACCGGCGGCATCTACGACTTCGACGCCTGGGCTATTCCGAAAGGCGCGAAGAACCAGGACGAAGCGGCCAAGTTCATCGCCTATTCGGTGCAACCGGCGCAGCAGAAGACCTATTCGGAAAACATCGCCTACGGCCCGGCCAACACCCAGGCGGTGCCGCTGCTGAACAAGGCGCTGCTGAAGAACATGCCGACCACGCCTGAGAACATCAAGGACCAGGTCGCCATGGACGTCGCCTTCTGGGCCGACTTCGGCGAGCAACTGGAACAGCGCTTCAACGCCTGGGCCGCGAAGTAAGCGGCGAGTGCCTGCGTAGGATGGGTTGAGCTTGCGATACCCATCGTGGTGGCGGCACGGGTATCGCTGCGCTCGACCCATCCTGCAACTGCATTCCACGCCGGCGGTTCGCGCCGCCGGCGTCATTCATCGCGCAAACCCTGTGGAGTAACCATGGCCATCGCCGTACCCCTGACCGAGGCCACCGGGCCAACCCTGAAGCAGCGCCTGGCGCGTGCCGAGCGGATGAACCGCCTGAAATCCCAGGCGCTGATCCTGCCGCTGCTGATCTTTCTGCTGCTGACCTTCCTGGTGCCGATGGGCGCGCTGCTCTACCGCAGCCTGAGCAACCCGGAAGTGGTCGGCGCACTGCCGCGCACCGTCGAGGCCATCGCCAGCTGGGACGGCAAGGCGCTGCCCGATGAGCCGGTCTACCAGGCACTGGCCGCCGACCTCGCCGAGGCGCGGAAGAACCAGACCATCGGCGATCTTTCCAAACGCCTGAATATGGAGCTGGCCGGCTACCGCAGCCTGATGGCGAAGACCGCCCGCGCGCTGCCGCTCAAGAACGAACCGGCCTCCTACAAGGACGCCCTCGAGGCGCTCGACGAGCGCTGGGGCGACCCGGCCTACTGGCAGGCGATCCGTCGCAACGCCAGCAGCCTGACCCCGTTCTACCTGCTCGCCGCCGTCGATCACCGCATCGACGACCTCGGCGAAGTGGCACCGGCGACGCCGGACCAGGCGATCTACCTGGACATCTTCGCGCGGACCTTCTGGATGGGCGCGGTGATCACCGCGATCTGCCTGGCGCTGGCCTATCCGCTGGCTTACCTGCTGGCCAACCTGCCGACGCGCACCAGCAACCTGCTGATGATCCTCGTGCTGCTGCCGTTCTGGACCTCGATCCTGGTGCGCGTTGCCGCCTGGATCGTGCTGTTGCAGTCGGGTGGGCTGATCAACGGCGCGCTGCTCAAGCTGGGCCTGATCGATCAGCCGCTGCAACTGGTGTTCAACCGTACCGGCGTGTACATCGCCATGGTCCACATCATGCTGCCGTTCATGATCCTGCCGATCTACAGCGTGATGAAGGGCATCTCGCCGACCTACATGCGCGCAGCCATTTCGCTGGGCTGCCACCCGTTCGCCAGCTTCTGGCGGGTGTACTTCCCGCAGACGGTCGCCGGTATCGGCGCCGGCTGCCTGCTGGTGTTCATCCTGTCCATCGGCTACTACATCACCCCGGCGCTGCTCGGCAGCCCGAACGACCAGATGGTCAGCTACTTCGTCGCCTTCTTCACCAACAGCACCATCAACTGGGGCATGGCCACGGCGCTCGGCGGCCTGCTGCTGTTCGCCACGCTGATCCTGTACGTCGTCTACAGCTGGCTGGTCGGCGCCGGCCGCCTGCGCCTGGGCTGAGGAGAGAGAAATGCTGAGTCCCTACATGTCCCCCGTCGAGCGCGTCTGGTTCTACACCCTGCGCCTGCTCTGCGGCCTGGTGCTGCTGTTCCTGATCCTGCCGGTGCTGGTGATCATCCCGCTGTCGTTCAACGCCGGGACCTTCCTGGTCTATCCGCTGCAGGGCTTCTCGCTGCGCTGGTACGCCGATTTCTTCGGTTCCAGCGAGTGGATGCGCGCGCTCTCCAACAGCCTGATCGTGGCGCCGGCGGCGACCCTGCTGGCGATGCTCTTCGGCACCCTGGCGGCGATCGGCCTGACCCGCGGCGAGTTTCGCGGCAAGGCGCTGGTGATGAGCCTGCTGATCTCGCCGATGGTGGTGCCGGTGGTGATCGTCGGTGTCTCCAGCTACCTGTTCTTCGCCCCGCTCGGGCTGGGCAACAGCTACCTGTCGCTGATCCTGGTGCATGCGGTGCTGGGCGTGCCCTTCGTCATCATCACGGTGTCGGCGACCCTGCAGGGCTTCAACCAGAACCTGGTGCGTGCCGCCGCCAGCCTCGGCGCCTCGCCGCTCACCGCGTTCCGCCGGGTGACCCTGCCGCTGATCGCGCCGGGGGTGATCAGCGGTGCACTGTTCGCCTTCGCCACCTCGTTCGACGAAGTGGTGGTGACGCTGTTCCTCGCCGGCCCCGAGCAGGCCACGCTGCCACGGCAGATGTTCAGCGGCATCCGCGAGAACCTCTCGCCGACCATCGCCGCGGCGGCGACCCTGCTGATCGGCTTCTCGGTGGTGCTGCTCCTGACGCTGGAATGGCTGCGCGGGCGCAGCGAGAAACTGCGCACGGCGGTCGCCGAGTAGCGCTTTGTGCTCGGTGCGCGCGGCGCACCCTACGGCAGGCCCGCGGCGCGAGCGGGTAGGGTGCGCCGTGCGCACTGCGTGTCTACTGCTCGCTTCGGCCGGTACACTCTGCGGCTTTTCCGCCCGCCCGGCAGGAGAGGCCGCATGGACCTCAACGATCCCAGTTTCGAAGAGTTGCTCGACGCCCTGCACGACGGCGTCTACATCACCGACGCCGCCGGCACCACGCTGAAGATCAACCGTGCCTACCAGCGCCTGACCGGGCTGAGCAGCGACGAGCTGGTCGGCCGCAACATGCAGGACCTGGTGCGCGAGGGCGTGATCTCGCAATCCGCTTCCCTGCGCGTGCTCAAGGAAGGCAAGCCGTTCTCGGTGATGCAGAGCCTGGGCAACGGCAAGCAACTGCTGGTCAGCGCCTCGCCGATCCTCGAGGCCGACCGGCGCATCCGCTACGTGGTCAGCGCGGTGCGCGACATGACCGAGCTGCTGCGCATGAAGCACGAGCGGGACGAGTTGCAGCAGCTCAAGCAGTTGCGCAGCAGCACCGCGCAGTTGCACGCCGGGCCGCGCGACGACCTGCTGCACTCGCCGCTGGTGGCCAGCCAGGAGGTCGCCGGCGCGGTTTTCGCGTTGGCCCGGCAGGTTGCCGCCAGTGACGTGAAAGTGCTGCTGCAGGGCGAGACCGGGGTCGGCAAGACGCTGGTCGCACAGTTCATCCACAACGCCAGCGCGCGCGCCGCCGAACCCTTCCTCTCGCTGAACTGCGGCGCGCTGCCCGAGCATCTGGTCGAGGCCGAACTGTTCGGCTACGCGCCCGGTGCCTTCACCGGCGCCTCGGCGAAGGGCAAGCGCGGCCTGCTGGAGCTGGCCAACGGCGGCACCCTGTTCCTCGACGAGATCGGCGACCTGCCGCTGGCGTTGCAGGTGAAGCTGCTCAAGGTGCTGGAGGAGAACCGCTTCATTCCGGTCGGCGGCCTGGAGCTGAAGGAAGTCGACGTGCGCGTGATCACCGCCACCCACCGCGACCTGCGGCGGATGGTGGCCGAGGGCGGCTTTCGCGCCGACCTGTTCTACCGGCTCAACGTGGTGCCCATCGGCATTCCGCCGCTGCGTGAGCGCCGCGAGGAGATCCGCCCGCTGCTCGACTACTACCTGGAACACTTCAACGCACGGCATCGGCGCGCGCTGCAGTGGAGCCTGGAGGCGCTCGACCTGCTGCTCGACTACCCCTGGCCGGGAAACATCCGCGAGCTGATCAACGTCGTCGAGCGCCTGGTGGTGACCTGCGCCGGCGCGCACATCGAGACCCTCGACCTGCCGGAGGAATGCCGCGCGGGGCTGCTGCCGGCCGAGGGCGCCGACCTCGACCTGCGGCGCATCGTCGAGCGTGCCGAGCGGCTGGCGATCCGCCAGGCGCTGCAGCGCCACAAGACCACCCGGCTGGCGGCCAAGGCGCTGGGCGTGAGCCAGGCGACGGTGGTGCAGAAGATGAAACGCTGGGAGCGCAGCGATTAGCTTTTCAATCAATGCCCGCTTCGGCGAGTAGAAAACCAATCATGCCCCTGCGTTCGCGAGGGGCTTGAGAGGGCTGCACGCCAGGCGCAGTGCGGTCTGCGACAATCTGGCACAGCTTTGGCAATGGTCGGCGTCCACCTCCCATAACGAACAACAAGGTGAAGCCGATGACCATCGCCGCATTCAAGATCGCCAACAAGCTGCTGACCGGGCGCGCCGCCGTCGAGCAGCTGGATGCCGAACTGACCCGCCTGAACATCCACAACCCGCTGATCGTCACCGACGCCATCCTCGTGCAGTCGGGCACCGTCGACCAGGTGCTCGGCCAGCTCGGCGGGCGCCGCTACGGCGTCTTCGATCAGGTCAAGCCCGAGCCGGAAATCGCCATCGTCGAAGACTGCACCCAGGCCTATCGCCAGGGCGGCCACGACGGGCTGATCGGCGTCGGCGGCGGCAGCGCCATCGACATCGCCAAGAGCGTCGCCGCCTACGCCGGCCACGAGGGCAAACTGGAAGAACTCTTCGGCGTCGACCAGGTGAAGCGCAAGGGCCCGCCGCTGATCGCCATCCCGACCACCGCCGGCACCGGCTCGGAAGTCACCAACGTGGCGATCCTTTCCGACAAGCAGGCGCAGTTGAAGAAGGGCATCGTCTCCGACTACCTGCTGCCCGACGTGGCGCTGGTCAGCCCGCTGATGACCCTGACCTGCCCGCGCGGCGTGACCGCGGCCAGCGGCGTCGATGCGCTGGTGCACGCGATCGAGTCCTACCTGTCGCTGAACGCCTCGCCGATCACCGATTCGCTGGCCATCGGCGCGATCAAGCTGATCGCCAAGTCGCTGCCCAAGGCCTACGCCAACCCCAACGACATCCAGGCCCGCGAAGACATGGCCACCGCCAGCCTGATGGCCGGGATGGCCTTCGGCAACGCCGGCGTCGGTGCCGTGCACGCGCTGGCCTACCCGCTGGGCGGCCGCTTCAACATCGCCCACGGGGTGAGCAACGCGCTGCTGCTGCCCTACGTGATGGCCTGGAACAAGCTGGCCTGCGTCGAGCGCTTCCGTGACATCGCCGAAGCCATGGGCGAGCCGGTGGCCGGGCTGTCCGACCTCGACGCCGCCGAGCGTGCGGTGCAGGCGATGGCCGCGCTGTGCGCCGCGGTGGAGATTCCCAAGGGCATGCGCGCCTTCGGCGTACCCGAGGATGCGATCCCGCAGATGGCCGAAGAGGCCAGCAAGATCGACCGGCTGATGCGCAACAACCCGCGCAAGTTCAACGCTCGCGACATCGAGCAGATCTACCGCGCCGCCTACTGATACCGCGTAACCCCAGGGCGCCGCTGCGTTCGCTACGCCGCGGCGTCGCCCAGCACTTGCCAATAATCAATAACAAGGTGTTCACATGTCCTCGCAGAATACGCTGACCGAGTCGCCGTACATCCCGCTCGGGCCGTTCAAGGTCCGTTTGCCGTTCATCCATTACAAGTTCGAGATGCCGGACTACCTCCAGGGCCTGCTGATGTGCGCGGTCGACCTCGCGGCGATCCCGCTGATGACCGAGATCCTCGGCATGCCCTTCGAGGCGGCGCTGGCCGTGGTCATGCTCAACGGCCTGCTGTACCTGCTCCACCACCTGCTCGGCGACCCCGTGGTACCGGGCTGGATCACCCCGGCCGTGCCGCTGCTGATGGCCTTCTGCGCGCAGTTCCCGATGGGCCCGGAGCGGGTGCACGCATTGATCGCCTTCCAGATGATGCTCGGGTTGCTCTCCATCGTGCTCGGCGCCACGGGAATGGCGAGCAAGGTGATCGGCTTCATTCCGGCGGCGATCAAATCGGGGATCATCATCGGCGCCGGCCTTTCGGCGGTGACGTCGGTGTTCGCCGTCGGCGGCAAGTTCGATACCTTCCCGTGGACCATCTCGATCGCCATCGGCGTGGCCTTCTACCTGATCTTTTCCCAGCACTTCCAGCAGCTGAAGGTGCGCAACCTGTTCTGGTGGAACTTCGCCAAGCTCGGCATCCTGCCGATCATCCTGCTCGCGGTGGTCATCGCGCCGCTGTTCGGTGAAGCGCACTGGCCGCAGATCCAGTGGGGCCTGAGCAAGCCGGACTTCGCCACCTTGTGGAACGAATACACCATCTTCGGCCTAGGCCTGCCCTCGCTGAGCATGTTCGTCACCACCATCCCCACCGTGCTGGCCGTGTACATCATCGTCTTCGGCGACGTGCTCTCGGCCAAGGCATTGCTGGACGACGCCGAGCGCAGCCGCGGCGACGAGAAGGTCGACTACGACGCCAACCGTTCGCACCTGATCTTCGGCGCGCGCAACGCGCTGATGAGCGTGATCGGCCCGGACGTGGCCATGTGCGGCCCGAAATGGGCGGCGATGCTGGTGGTGATCACCGAGCGCTTCAAGGGCGGCCCGAAGGCGATGAAATCGATCTACGGCGGCTGCGGCTCGTTCCGCTGGGGCACCAACACCGGCCTGCTGCTGTTGCCGGTGGTGACCCTGGTGCAGCCGATCCTCGGCGTTGCCCTGGCGCTGACGCTGCTGATCCAGGGCTACGTCAGCGTGCGCCTGGGCATCATGGAGGCGCGCAGCCAGCGTGACCTGGGCATCGCCGGGGTGATCGCCGCGGTACTTGCGATCAAGGGCGCCAGCTGGGCGTTCGCCATCGGCATCGTGCTCTGCCTGCTCATCTACGGCCGCCATTTCTTCACCGGCGAAAACGACGGCACCTTCGCCAAGGACCTCGACAGCGCCGACCTCGACACCTCGCCGCTGCCGGATGCCGATACCGCCGAGCCGCCGCACGCCATCCCGGTTCAAAACCACTGAGCCGCGCTTTCGGGAGAACCGCATGCAACTCAATGACTCCAGCCTGCTGCGCCAGCAGGCCTATCTGAACGGCGAATGGTGCGAAGCCGATGCCGGCGAGCGCACCGAAATCCTCAACCCGGCGGATGCCTCGCCGGTGGGCTCGGTGCCGAACATGGGCGGCTCCGAAACCCGCCGCGCGGTTCTCGCCGCCCAGGCCGCGCAACCGGCCTGGCGCAAGCTCACCGCCAAGGAGCGCTCGCTCAAGCTGCGCCGCTGGGGCCAGCTGATGCTGGAAAACCAGGAAGACCTGGCGCGCATCATGACCGCCGAGCAGGGCAAGCCGCTCAGCGAGGCGCGCGGTGAAGTGCTCTACGCCGCGTCCTTCCTCGAGTGGTTCGCCGAGGAAGCCAAGCGCGTCTACGGCGACACCATTCCCGGCCACCAGCCGGACAAGCGCATCATCGTCACCAAGGAGCCGGTGGGCGTCACCGCGGCGATCACGCCGTGGAACTTCCCGGCGGCGATGATCACCCGCAAGGTCGGCCCGGCGCTGGCCGCGGGCTGCGCGATGGTGCTCAAGCCGGCGCCGCAGACGCCGTTCAGCGCCCTGGCGCTGGCCGAGCTGGCGCAACGCGCGGGCATTCCGGCCGGGCTGTTCAGCGTGATCACCGCCGACGCGCAGCGCTCGCGCGAGGTCGGCGCCGAGCTGTGCGCCAACCCGATCGTGCGCAAGCTGTCGTTCACCGGCTCCACCGGCGTCGGCATCAAGCTGATGGAGCAGTGCGCGCCGACCCTGAAGAAGCTCTCGCTGGAGCTGGGCGGCAACGCACCCTTCATCGTCTTCGACGACGCCGACCTGGACGCGGCGGTGGAAGGGGCGATGATCTCCAAGTACCGCAACGCCGGGCAGACCTGCGTCTGCGCCAACCGCATCTACGTGCAGGCCGGCGTCTACGACGCTTTCGCCGAAAAACTGGCCGCCGCGGTTTCGCGCCTGGTGGTCGGCGACGGCACCCGCGAGGGGGTCACCACCGGTCCGCTGATCGACGCCAACGCGGTGGCCAAGGTGCAGCGCCATCTGGCCGATGCCACTGCCAAGGGCGCGCGGATACTGGCCGGCGGCAAGGCGCTGGGCGGCAACTTCTTCGAGCCGACCATCCTCACCGGCGTCACCGCGCAGATGGACGTGGCCCGCGAGGAAACCTTCGGCCCGCTGGCGCCGCTGTTCCGCTTCGATGACGAGGCCGACGTGGTACGCCAGGCCAACGACACCGAGTTCGGCCTGGCGGCGTACTTCTACGCCCGCGACCTGTCGCGCGTGTTCCGTGTCGCCGAGGCGCTGGAGTACGGCATGGTCGGCATCAACACCGGGCTGATCTCCACCGAGGTCGCGCCGTTCGGCGGCATGAAGTCCTCCGGCCTTGGCCGCGAAGGCTCCAAATACGGCCTCGATGAGTACCTGGAGATCAAGTACCTCTGCCTGGGCGGTATCTGAAACGTCGGTCATGGTGCGCATGGCGCACCCTACGCTCGTCCGTAGGGTGCGCCATGCGCACCGCGAGGTGGCGCACGACGTTTGCGCTCCCGCACCGAAGCCTGGGTATCGGTGCGCGCGGCGCACCCTACGTTGGAGTCTGCGTTCCGTTGGGGGCGCCCTGCGCACCGTCGGCCTACGTCTGTCCGGGCGGAGCGGGTACAATGCGCGCCTTCCGTGACGAGCCCAGCAGGTGCCCCATGCAACCCTACGCCATCGCCCCGTCGATCCTTTCCGCCGACTTCGCCCGCCTGGGCGAAGACGTCGACAAGGTGCTCGCCGCCGGTGCCGACATCGTTCACTTCGATGTGATGGACAACCACTACGTGCCCAACCTGACCATCGGCCCGATGGTCTGCGCGGCGCTGCGTAAGTACGGCGTCACCGCGCCGATCGACGCGCACCTGATGGTCAAGCCGGTGGACCGCATCATCGGCGACTTCATCGAGGCTGGCGCCAGCTACATCACCTTCCACCCGGAAGCCTCCGAGCACGTCGACCGTTCGCTGCAACTGATCAAGAGCGGCGGCGCCAAGGCCGGCCTGGTGTTCAACCCGGCGACCTCGCTGGACGCGCTGAAGTACGTGATGGACAAGGTCGACATGATCCTGCTGATGAGCGTGAACCCCGGCTTCGGCGGGCAGAAGTTCATCCCCGGCACGCTGGACAAGCTGCGCGAAGCGCGCGCGCTGATCGACGCCAGCGGCCGCGACATCCGCCTGGAGATCGACGGTGGGGTGAACGTCGCCAACATCCGCGAGATCGCCGCCGCCGGCGCCGACACCTTCGTCGCCGGTTCGGCGATCTTCAGCCAGCCCGACTACAAGACGGTGATCGACGCGATGCGCGCCGAGCTTGCCCAGGCCCGCGGATGAACGGACTGCAGCGGCTGTTTCCCGAGGCGCTGCCGCGCCTGGTGATGTTCGACCTGGACGGCACGCTGGTCGACTCGGTGCCCGACCTCGCCGCCGCCATCGACGCCATGCTACTGCAGCTCGGCCGCGCGCCGGCCGGCATCGTGCGGGTGCGCGACTGGATCGGCAACGGCGCGCCGGTGCTGGTGCGCCGCGCCCTGGCCGGGCAGATGGATCACGCCGGCGTCGATGCCGGCGAGGCCGAGCATGCGCTGGGGCTGTTCATGCAGGCCTATGCCGGCGGCCACGCGCTGACCACCGTCTATCCCGGCGTGGCGCCCACTCTGGCCTGGCTCAAGGCGCAGGGCGTGACGCTGGCGGTGATCACCAACAAGCCCGAGCGCTTCGTCGAACCGTTGCTTGATGAGCTCGGCCTGGGCAGCCATTTCCGCTGGATCGTCGGCGGCGACACGCTGCCCCGGCAGAAACCCGACCCGGCCGGCCTGCTGCATGTGCTGCGCCTGGCCGAGGTCGAGCCGGCGCAGGCGCTGTTCGTCGGCGATTCGCGCAACGACATCCGCGCGGCGCGCGCGGCGGGGGTGGCCTGCATCGGCCTGCGCTACGGCTACAACCACGGCGAGCCGATCGAGAACGAAAACCCGGACCTGGTGCTGGATGACCTGCGCGAACTGCTGCCGAGTTGATTCGCCCAGGGCCCTGCGCTAACGTGGCCGCTCGTTTCAATCCCCCCGCCTTGCGAGATCAGAACGTGGTGGTCACCGGCAAACTCTGGATGAAAGTGATCAAGGCTCTGGCCCGTTGGCGCTGGCGCGCCTGATCCGTTCCGGCCGGTCCTTCCGGCGTTTGCTGCGACCTTCTTACCTAGTTTTGCCACGAGACTGATCATGACCCGCGAAGAATTCCTGCGTCTGGCCGCTGCCGGCTATAACCGCATTCCCCTGGCCTTCGAAACCCTGGCCGACTTCGACACGCCGCTGTCGCTGTACCTGAAGCTGGCCGATGCGCCGCACTCCTACCTGCTGGAGTCCGTGCAGGGCGGCGAGAAATGGGGCCGCTACTCGATCATCGGCCTGCCGTGCCGCACCGTACTGCGCGCCCACGGCAACCAGGTCCGGGTCAGCGAGGACGGCCGCGAGGTCGAGGCGCTGGAAAGCGACGACCCGTTGGCCTTCGTCGAGCAGTTCAAGGCGCGCTACCGGGTGCCGACGCTGCCCAACCTGCCGCGCTTCGACGGCGGACTGGTCGGCTACTTCGGCTACGACAGCGTGCGCTACGTGGAGAAGAAGCTCGCCCACTGCCCGAATCCCGACCCGCTGGGCACGCCGGACATCCTGCTGATGGTTTCCGACGCGGTGGTGGTGTTCGACAACCTGGCCGGCAAGCTGCACGCCATCGTGCTGGTCGATCCGGCCGAGGAGGGTGCCTACGAGAAGGGCCTGGAGCGCCTGAAGGTCCTGCGCGCCACGCTGCGCCAGCCGATCGCGCCGCGCCTGGGGCTGGACTTCAACGCCGCCGCCGGCAGCGAGCCGGAATTCCGCTCCAGCTTCAGCCGCGACGACTACGAGCGCGCGGTGGGTGCCATCAAGGACTACATCCTCGCCGGCGACTGTATGCAGGTGGTGATCTCGCAGCGCATGTCGATCCCGTTCAAGGCCGCGCCGATCGACCTGTACCGCGCGCTGCGCTGCTTCAACCCGACGCCGTACATGTACTTCTTCAACTTCGGCGACTTCCACGTGGTCGGCAGCTCGCCGGAGGTGCTGGTGCGCGTCGAGGATGGCCTGGTCACCGTGCGCCCGATCGCCGGCACCCGCCCGCGCGGCGCCAACGAGGAAGCGGACCTCGCCCTGGAGAAGGACCTACTCTCCGACGCCAAGGAGGTCGCCGAGCACCTGATGCTCATCGACCTCGGCCGCAACGACGTCGGCCGCGTTTCCGACACCGGCACGGTGAAGGTCACCGAGAAGATGGTGATCGAGCGCTACTCCAACGTCATGCACATCGTCTCCAACGTCACCGGCCAACTGAAGGGCAGCATGAGCGCGATGGACGCGCTGCGCGCGATCCTGCCGGCCGGCACCCTGTCCGGCGCGCCGAAGGTGCGTGCCATGCAGATCATCGACGAGCTGGAGCCGGTCAAACGTGGCGTCTACGGCGGCGCGGTCGGCTACCTGGCGTGGAACGGCAACATGGACACCGCCATCGCCATCCGTACCGCGGTGATCAAGGACGGCGAGCTGCACGTGCAGGCCGGCGCCGGGATCGTCGCCGACTCGGTGCCCGCACTGGAATGGGAGGAGACGCTGAACAAGCGCCGCGCCATGTTCCGCGCCGTCGCCCTGGCCGAACAAAGCGTCGACGACGGCGTCTGATTCGGGGAAGGGGCCAGGGTTTCGCCACTACCGGCGGAACCTCCCGGCCCCCGTATCGACAAGGACTCAGACGATGCGAAAGACACCCCCGCTCCGCACCCTGTTTTTTCTCTTCGCCGCCGCGCTCCTGCTCGGCGGGTGCGCGTCCACACCCATTGCCCACTCGCCTGCGCCGATCAGCGAGGGCGAAGCGCGCCAGGTGATCGAGCAGGTGGTGCGCGCCAATCGCCCCGGCCTGCGCGCCGACGCCCTGGAATTCACCCAGACCTACCTATGGTTCGGCAACGGCATCATCGCGCCGGTCACCGGCTTCGGCTCGGCGGCCTCGCTGGGTTCGGCGGCGCTGGCCTCGGACGTCGCCGGCGCGGAGCCGGCGGACAGCGAACGCCTGTATTTCGGCAACCTCGGCGAGGCGCGACTGCTCGGCGGCGCGCGGAACTACGAGGTCCTGCTGATCAATACCGACGGCGCCGCGCTGAACGCCTTCCAGGTGGAAAACCGCGTCCAGGGCGAACGCTTCATCGATGCCCTGTACTTCTTCCGCGACCGCGCGCGCGCCGTTCAGGACGCCTGATGAGCGTGTCGCGGCGGTCCGTTCGCCCACGGCGTTATTGCAGCGAAGGCCCCGGCTGGGCTACTGTGCGGGCAGCTCAATCCGAGACAAGCCCGTGACATCCAGCACCCTCCTGATGCGAGTCATCAAAGCCCACGCCCGCTGGCGCTGGCGCGCCTGATTCCGTTCGCCCGGACACTGCCGGGCTGCAACTCCTGCCTCCGCAAGACGATATCCACCGGCACCTTCGCTGCGATCAGCCAGCCGGCCCATCGATTCCCCTTGCCGAGGTGCGCGATCCGAATCCAGAGGTGGGCTCCAATGCTTTTAATGATCGACAACTACGACTCCTTCACCTTCAACGTGGTGCAGTACCTCGGCGAACTGGGTGCCGAGGTGAAGGTCGTGCGCAACGACGAACTGACGCTGGCCGAGATCGAGGCGCTGAACCCCGAACGCATCGTGATCTCCCCCGGTCCCTGCACGCCGACCGAGGCCGGCGTGTCGCTCGAGGTGATCCGCCATTTCGCCGGCAGGCTGCCGATCCTCGGCGTGTGCCTCGGCCACCAGGGTATCGGCCAGGCCTTCGGCGGCGACGTGGTGCGCGCGCGCCAGGTCATGCACGGCAAGACCAGCCCGGTCTACCACGAGCACCAGGGCGTGTTCGCCGGGCTCAACGACCCGCTGACCGTGACCCGTTACCATTCGCTGGTGGTCAAGCTCGAGACTCTGCCCGAATGCCTGGAAGTCACCGCCTGGACGCGTCTGGACGACGGTTCGGTGGACGAGATCATGGGCCTGCGGCACAAGACCCTGAACGTCGAGGGCGTGCAGTTCCACCCCGAATCGATCCTCTCCGAACAGGGCCACGAACTGTTCGCCAACTTCCTCAAGCAGACCGGCGGGGTGCGCGGGTGAACATCAAGGAAGCCCTCGACCGGGTGGTCAACCAGCTCGACCTGAACACCGCCGAGATGCAGGACGTGATGCGCCTGATCATGACCGGCCAGTGCACCGATGCGCAGATCGGCGCGTTCCTCATGGGCATGCGCATGAAGAGCGAAACCATCGACGAGATCGTCGGCGCCGCGCAGGTGATGCGCGAGCTGGCCGCACCGGTGCACATCGACGCCGAACGCCTGGTCGACACCTGCGGCACCGGCGGTGACGGGATGAACATCTTCAACGTCTCCACCGCCGCGGCCTTCGTCGTCGCGGCGGCGGGCGGGCGCGTCGCCAAGCACGGCAACCGTGCGGTATCCGGCAAGAGCGGCAGTGCCGATCTGCTGGAGGCCGCCGGGGTCTACCTCGACCTCAAGCCGGAACAGGTGGCACGCTGCGTCGAGACCGTCGGCGTCGGCTTCATGTTCGCCCCGTCGCATCATGGCGCGATGAAGCACGCCATCGGCCCGCGCCGCGAGCTCGGCCTGCGCACGCTGTTCAACCTGCTCGGGCCGATGACCAACCCGGCCGGCGTGCAGCGCCAGGTGGTCGGCGTGTTCAGCCAGGCGCTGTGCCGGCCGATGGCCGAGGTGCTGGCGCGCCTGGGCAGCGAGCATGTGCTGGTGGTGCACGCGCAGGACGGGCTGGACGAGATCAGCCTGGCCGCGCCGACCTACGTCGCCGAGCTGTTCGAGGGTTCGGTGCGCGAATACCAAATCCAGCCGGAAGACTTCGGCATCAAGAGCCAGAGCCTGATCGGCCTGACCGTGGCCAGCGCCGCCGACTCGCTGGCGCTGATCCGCGACGCGCTGGGCCGCCGCAAGAGCGACAACGGCCACAAGGCCGCCGAGATGATCGTCCTCAACGCCGGCGCCGCGCTCTATGCGGCCGGGCATGCGAGCAGCCTCGAGGACGGCATGCGCCTGGCGCACGACGCCGTGCATACCGGCCTGGCCTGGGAAAAACTGAACGAGCTGGTCGCCTTCACCGGCATATTCAAGCAGGAGAACGAAGCATGAGCGTGCCCACCGTGCTGGAGAAGATCCTCGCCCGCAAGGCCGAGGAAGTCGCCGAGCGCAGCGCGCGCGTGAGCCTCGCCGAGCTGGAACGACTGGCCGCAGCTGCGGATGCGCCGCGCGGTTTTGCCGAGGCCCTGAAAGCGCGGGTCAAGCGCAAGGAAGCGGCGGTGATCGCCGAGGTGAAGAAGGCGTCGCCGAGCAAGGGCGTGATCCGCGAGCAGTTCGTCCCGGCCGAGATCGCCAGCAGCTACGAAGCCGGCGGCGCGACCTGCCTGTCGGTGCTGACCGACATCGATTTCTTCCAGGGCGCCGACGTCTACCTGCAGCAGGCGCGCGCCGCCTGCAGCCTGCCGGTGATCCGCAAGGACTTCATGATCGATCCCTACCAGGTGGTCGAAGCCCGCGCGCTGGGCGCCGATTGCATCCTGCTGATCGTCTCCGCGCTGTCCGATGCGCAGATGGCCGAGCTGGCGGCGACCGCCAAGGGTGTCGGCCTCGACGTGCTGGTGGAAGTCCACGACGGCGACGAGCTGGACCGCGCGCTGGCCACCCTGGACACGCCGCTGCTGGGCATCAACAACCGCAACCTGCACACCTTCGAGGTGAGCCTGGAAACCACCCTCGACCTGCTCCCGCGGATTCCCCGTGAGCGCCTGGTGATCACCGAGAGCGGCATCCTCAACCGTGCCGACGTGGAGCTGATGCAGATCAGCGAGGTGCATGCCTTCCTGGTCGGCGAGGCGTTCATGCGCGCCGACGATCCGGGCAGCGAGTTGCAGCGCCTGTTCTTCCCGGAGCGCAGCCGCGGGCTGGGCAGCGACGCCTCCTGAGCGATTCGCGCGCAAGAAAAAGCCGGCCAAGCGCCGGCTTTTTTCATGCCCCGGATTCAGCGTGTGCCGAACACCACCATGGTCTTGCCCTTTACGTGGACCAGGCCCTGTTCCTCGAGGCTCTTGAGGACGCGGCCGACCATCTCGCGGGAGCAGCCGACGATACGGCCGATTTCCTGCCGGGTGATCTTGATCTGCATGCCGTCCGGATGGGTCATCGCATCCGGCTGCTTGCACAGCTCCAGCAGCGTGCGCGCGACGCGGCCGGTGACGTCGAGGAAGGCCAGGTCGCCGACCTTGCGCGTGGTCGCGCGCAGCCGCTCGGCCATCTGCCCGCCGAGGATGTAGAGGATTTCCGGGTCGCGTTCGGACAGTTCGCGGAACTTGGCGTAGCTCAGCTCGGCGACCTCGCACTCGGTCTTGGCGCGGACCCAGGCACTGCGGGCCTTTTCCGCATCGTCCTTCTCGAACAGGCCGAGCTCGCCGAAGAAATCCCCGGCGTTGAGGTAGGCGATGATCATCTCGCGACCGTCGTCGTCCTCGATGAGGATGGTCACCGAGCCCTTGATGATGAAGAACAGGGTTTCGCAGCGGTCGCCGGCATAGATGATGGTGCTCTTGGCGGCGTAGCGGCGGCGATGGCAATGCGAGAGGAGTCTGTCGAGGTTCTTGATCTTTGGAGCGAGGGTGATTGCGACCATGCCTGATTTCCGAGAGAGGGATGAGCTGTCCAGACGCCGTGAGAATATCCGAAGCGGCAGGTTATCGAGGCAAGGTTGATACACGTAGCCGCGCCCGAATCGTTTCAGGCCGCCGGCTTCCGCGGGGTGACCGGCAATGCGCCAGTCGATGCAGCATTCCGCCTCGCCATGGCGAGGGCAGAGGGTCCACGCGGTCCTGTCGTGTTTGCAGGCAGATTCTTTGGAATACGTCCCGGCGTCGAGCCGGTGGTCTGGCGCCAGCTTAACAGAGGTCCCGGAGCGGGCAATCCGTTTTCTGGCCGCCCAGGCGTCACCCGTTGTCCAGGCTCGCGCTGCGGCGTCGCGGAGGCGGCATGCTAAGCTGGCGCACTTTTCAGCAGCGGAGCGCAGCGATGAAGGCACGCATTCAGTGGGCCGGTGAGGCCATGTTCCTCGGTGAATCCGGCAGCGGCCACGTGGTGGTGATGGACGGCCCGCCGGAAAACGGCGGCCGCAACCTGGGTGTCCGGCCGATGGAGATGGTGCTGATCGGCCTGGGCGGCTGCAGCAACTTCGACGTGGTCAGCATCCTGAAGAAGTCGCGCCAGCCGGTGGAAAGCTGCGAAGCGTTCCTCGAGGCCGAGCGCGCCAGCGAAGACCCGAAGGTGTTCACCAAGATCCACCTGCATTTCGTGGTCAAGGGTCGCGGCCTGAAGGAGGCGCAGGTCAAGCGTGCCATCGAGCTGTCGGCGGAGAAGTACTGCTCGGCGTCGATCATGCTCGGCAATGCCGGCGTCGAGATCACCCACGACTACGAGATCGTCGAGCTGGGCTGACGGGCGAAGGCATCGGGCAAAAACAAAGGGCGCCTCGGCGCCCTTTTCTTCGTCTGCATCGAGGATCAGATGCGGTAGGTGCTTTTCGTCATCACCTTGGACAGCAGGGTCATGCCGAACTTCACCGGCGCCGGGAAGCGGAAACCGCCGGCGGCGATGGCGTTGGTCGAGTGCTGCTCCTCGTCGATGCGCATTTGCTCGAGGATCGAGCGGGATTTCTGGTCTTCCGGGGGAATCTGCTTGAGGTGCTCGTCCAAGTGCTTGCAGACCTGGTCCTCGGTGGCGGCGACGAAGCCCAGGCTGACCTTGTCGCTGATCAGCCCGGCGACCGCGCCGACGCCGAACGACAGTCCGTAGAACACCGGGTTGAGCACGCTGGTGTGGCTGCCCAGCTCGCGGATGCGCTGTTCGCACCAGGCAAGGTGATCGATTTCTTCCTCGGCGGCGTGTTCCATCGCCTTGCGGATCGCCGGCAGCTTGGCGGTCAGCGCCTGGCCCTGGTAGAGGCCCTGGGCACAGACCTCGCCGGTGTGGTTGATGCGCATCAGGCCGGCGACATGACGGGTCTGGCTGGGTTCGAGGGCCACTTCGTCCTTGAGCAGGGCCGGCGATGGGCGATAGGGCTGCCCGGTGAACGGCAGCAGGGTGCGCAGGGCGGTGTTGGCCTGTAGCAGCAGGCGATCGACCGGGGTGTAGTGACGCGCATCGGACATGACGAACTCCAGAACGAACGAGGGCGGCAAGTTTAAGCCGCGGGGCTTGGCGCCGGGTTGGGACAGATCAACGCAGAGGCCGTTGGCTAGCCCGGCGGCCAGCTCATCGGGCGTTTGCCCAGTACGTGCATATGAATGTGGTAGACGGTCTGGCCGCCCAGTTCGTTGCAGTTCATCACTACCCGGAAACCCTCGTCGCAGCCCTGCTCGCGGGCGAGTTTCTGCGCGGTGAAGAGGATGTGCCCCGCGAGGGCCTTGTCCTCCTGCTCGCCGAGGTCGTGCAGGGTGGCGATGTGTTTCTTCGGGATCACCAGAAAGTGCACCGGCGCTTTCGGGTCGATGTCGTTGAAGGCGATCACCTGGTCATCTTCGTAAAGCTTGCGCGCGGGAATCTCACCGGCGACGATCCTGCAGAATAGGCAGTCCACGGACGGCTCCAGGTCTGATGGAAGAGCGAGGAGTGTAACCACGCGCGCAGTACCGGCCAACCCGCGCGCCACAAGGAGTCAGTGTGAAGAACGATATCCACGATCTCGGCCTGGTGCTGGAATCCAAGGTCAAGCTGATCGTCATCGAGTCCTGGGACGAGCCGCGGGTCCTGCAGACCCTCACCGGCCTGGCGGTGCGGCGCAATCTCGGGCTGTTCCTCTGGTCGATCACCGAAGGCCTGCAACGCCTGGGCTTCGGCGCGGCGCCCGCGAACGAGGAACCGACCCACGAGCCGGAGGCGGCGCTGAAGCTGATCAAGGCTGATCCGCAGCCGAACCTCTACGTGCTCTGCGACCTGCATCCGTTCCTCGACGACAACCCGAAACTGGTGCGTCTGCTCAAGGAAATCGCCATGGCCGAGGGCGCGCAGCGGCCGACTCTGGTGCTGGTCTCCCACGCGCTGAAGCTGCCGCCGGAAGTGCAGCGCTACGCCGCCCGCTTCGACCTGGCGCTGCCGTCGGAGGAGGAGCTGCTGGCGATCGTCCGCGATGAAGCCACGCGCTGGAGCGAGCGCAATCGCGGCGCCCGCGTGCGCACCGACAACCGCACCCTCCAGCAGGTGGTGAACAACCTGCGCGGGATGAGCCACGGCGAAGCCCGCTCGCTGGCGCGCAACCTGATCTGCGACGATGGCGCGATCACCCAGGAAGACCTGCCGGAGCTGAACAAGGCCAAGTTCCAGCTGCTCGACCTGGAGGGTGTGCTGAGTTTCGAGAACGACACCGCACGCTTCGCCGAGGTCGGCGGGCTGGCATCGCTCAAGCGCTGGCTGGCCGAGCGCCAGGACGCCTTCCTCGACGACAGCGGCATCGGGCGCCCGAAGGGCATGCTGCTGGTCGGCGTGCAGGGCGGCGGCAAGAGCCTGGCGGCGAGGGCGGTGGCCGGACTCTGGGGGCTGCCGCTGCTGCGCCTGGACTTCGCCTGCCTGTACAACAAGTTCTTCGGCGAGACCGAGCGCAACCTGCGCGAGGCGCTGAAGATGGCCGAGCAGATGGCGCCTTGCGTGCTGTGGATGGACGAGATCGAGAAGGGCCTGGCCAGCGGCGATCAGGATGGCGGCGTCAGCCAGCGGGTGCTCGGCACGCTGCTGACCTGGATGGCCGAGCACAAGGCGCCGGTGTTCATGGTCGCCACCGCCAATGCGATCCAGCGCCTGCCGTCCGAGCTGGTGCGCAAGGGGCGCTTCGACGAACTGTTCTTCGTCGACCTGCCGGATGCAATCGTGCGTGCGGATATCTTCCGCATTCACCTGCAGTGTCGCGAGCTCGATCCGGAGGCGTTCGATCTGCCGGCTCTGGCGTCGGCCAGCGCCGGTTTCTCCGGTGCGGAAATCGAACAGGCGGTGGTCAGCGCGCTGTACGCCGCGCAGGCGCGTCAACAGGCGGTTGATCAGACCCTGCTGCTGACCAGCCTGCAGAGCACCTCGCCGTTATCGGTGGTGATGAGCGAAGACGTCGCGGCGCTGCGCGCCTGGGCCCATGGGCGTACGGTGGCCGCGGACTGAGTCTCAGCCGGGCAGGAGGCCGCGATTGATCCGCGCCGCGAGCTTGCGCACCAGCCAGCGCGGCGCGAAGCGCGGGCCCAGGGCGGCCAGGCGGTTGCGCCAGCCGGGGATGATCAGCGCGCGGTTCTTCTCCAGCGCCCGCACGGTGTAGAGCGCGACTTCCTCCGCGCTCATCATCAGCTTGCTGCCGCTCAGATGGCCGATTTCCAGCTGCGCCGAGCGCCAGAACGCGGTGCGGATCGGCCCCGGACAGAGCACCGATACCTGGATCCCGCGGCCGCCGAGTTCCTCGCGCAGCCCCTCGGAAAAATGCAGGACGTAGGCCTTGCTCGCGTAGTAGTTGCTCATCCAGGCGCCGGGCTGGAAGGCCGCGACCGAAGCGACGTTGAGAATCTGCCCGCCACCGTTCGCCAGCATGTGCTGGCCGAGCGCATGGCACAGACGTGCCAGGGCCAGCACGTTCACTTCGATCAGGGTTTTCTCGCGGCTCCAGTCCTGCTCCAGATAGGCGCCGCCGGAGCCGATCCCGGCGTTGTTCACCAGCAGGTCGATACGCCGCTCGCTCTGCTCCAGTTCGTGGAGCAGACCGGACAGCTGGATCGGCTCGGCGAGATCGCAGGTGCGGAACAGCACTTCGACGCCGAAGCGCTGCGTCAGCTCGCAGGCGATGCTTTCCAGCGCATCGCGCTGCCGCGCCACCAGGATCAGCTTGCGCCCGCGCCGTGCCAGGGCTTCGGCCAGGGCCAGGCCTATGCCGCTGGAGGCACCGGTGATGAGGACGTAATGGGGCATTTGAATCTCCACGCAGGAGCCGTTTGGACAGCCGGCTCCCGGGGTTGGTGCGGCGCGCGTCAGCTGCCGAGGGCGGCCCAGTACATGGCGAGCATGGCGAAACCGCCGAAGGCGAACATCATCAACAGCGACAACAGCAGAATGGCGATGAGTACGCCGGAAATGACTTTCACAGACAAGCTGTTGGCCGGTGGCGGCGGGCCATAGCGGTTGACGCCTTCACTGCCGGGCACCACCAGCATCAGCAGGGAGAACACGCTGCCGACCACGGGGATCAGGTTGATCAGCAGCAGCCAGCCGGTCCAGCCGATGTCGTGCAGGCGCTGGACGGCGATCATCACGCTGGTGACGGCGACTCCGATCGACACGACGATGATCAGCAGCGCGCCGACGATCTCGGAGACGTTGCTGCCGAGCGCGGCCACGCCCAGCAGTACCAGGAAACTGAAGATCATCACCAGCGACCAGGCCAGGTAGCGGAGGCGCCCGATGCGGCCTTTGATGCTGAACACTTTGAGCTCGCCGAACTCGGGAAGTGTCTCGCCGACGTCCGCGCGGGGCGGTGCGTAAGGCGTGGCCGCGGGGGCCGTGGCGGGTTTCTCCGCGGCGGCGGGGGCGGGCAGTTCACCGCTCTCGGCGAGCTGCGCCTGGCGCGCGAGGTACTTCTCGATGACGACGCCACAGGCGCTGCACTCGATCGCCTTGGCCTGCGCGTGGCCGCACTTGGGGCAGATCATGTCGCCGCTGGCGGCGAGCGCGGCGGCATCGCTCTCCTCTTCGACTTCGACCAGGCTCAGCTCCGAGCTCTGCTCGCGCTCCTTGCGGACCCGCGCACCGGCGCGCTGAAGGGCGCCCAGATACTTGTCCGCCAGGTCCTCGGTGAGGTCGCGCTTGATGGCCTGGGGCCGACCGCCGAACAGCGCCTCGATGCGTCCGCGATCGCTCTTGAACAGTCGGGCGAGGTTGTCCTTGACGGTCTCCAGCGCCATGTCCGGCATGATCTGGCCATCGAATACGATCTTGTAACGCGCTTCGGTCATGCGGGGCTTCCTTGTCACGAGCTGGGAACCGGCACAGCGTAATAACCGGCCGACGGCTGCACAAGCGGACTCGCACGAAGGCAGGCCCGGCAGCGCGATGGTGCTCCGGGGCCGTGTGCTGCGTCACACGCGGGGTCAGCGCGGCCAGCGTTGGCCGAGTTGAGCGCAGCGCGACAGCGAGTCGCGGTACTCCTGGTCCAGGCGTGCGATCAATTGATCGACGCTGGGCAGGTCCGCGATGTCGCCGGCGCCCTGGCCGGCGGACCAGACGGTTTTCCAGGCCTTGGCTTCGTCGTTGATCGGCTTGAGTTTCTCACCGTAGTCGACCGCGCTCTTGTCGTTGAGTCGCTTTAGGTCATAGCCGGCGCGCTCCAGACTCTGGCGCATGAAGCTCGCCGGTACGCCGGACACCGCCGGGGTGTGGACGATATCGGCGGCGCGGGCGCCGATGATCATCTGCTTGTAGTCGGCGCCGGCATCGCTTTCGGCGGTAGCGATGAAACGCGTGCCCAGGTAGGCGAGGTCGGCGCCGAGCAGTTGCGCGGCGAGAATCTCGTGGCCGTGGTTGAGGCAGCCGGCGAGCAGCAGCGTCTTGTCGAAGAACTGCCGGATTTCTGCGATCAGGGCAAACGGACTCCAGGTGCCGGCGTGACCACCGGCTCCGGCGGCTACCGCGATCAGCCCGTCGACGCCGGCTTCGGCGGCTTTCTCGGCGTGCCGGCGGGTGGTGACGTCGTGGAACACCAGTCCTCCATAGCTGTGCACGGCGTCGACCACGTCCTTCACCGCGCCCAGGCTGGTCACCACGATGGGCACCTTCTTCTCGACGCAGATCGCCAGGTCCGCCTGCAGGCGCGGGTTGGTCGGATGGACGATCAGGTTGACGGCGAAGGGCGCCGGTTCCTGCTGTCCTGCCAGGCCTGCCTGGATCTCTTCCAGCCAGGCGCGAAAGCCCTCGCTGTCACGCTGGTTGAGCGCGGGAAAGCTGCCGATGATGCCATTGCGGCAGCAGGCGAGGACCAGCGCGGGATTGGACACCAGGAACATCGGCGCCGCCATCAGGGGCAGGCGCAGGCGTTGATCGAGCGAGGCGGGCAGGGACATGGCGTTTTCTCTTGTTATGGGTCAGAAGGGTTTGACCACCACCAGGATCACGATGGCGATCAGGAACAGTACCGGAATTTCATTGAACCAGCGGTAGAAGGTCTCGCTGCGGCCCGGTTCGCCGCGGGCGAAGCGTTTGATCTGCGCGCCACAGACGTGGTGGTAGCCGATCAGCAGGACCACCAGAGTCAGCTTGGCGTGCAGCCAGCCGGCGCCTTTGAGCAGGCCCGGGTTCATCGACAGCAGGCCGATGCCGAACACCAGGGTGGCGATCATCGCCGGCAGCATGATGCCGCGGTAGAGTTTGCGCTCCATGACGCAGAAGCGTTCGCGGCTGGCCGCATCCTTGCTGCTGGTGTGATAGACGAACAGCCTGGGCAGATAGAACAGCCCGGCGAACCAGCAGACGACGGAAATGATGTGCAGCGCTTTGATCCAGAGATAGAGCATCGGAGTGCTTCCAGGTAGTCACGGTGCGCAGATAGTAGTTGCGCCGCTCCCGCCCGTCACCACGCCGGTTGGCCGCGGAATGCACGCGGACGTATCATCGAAGGGTGCTCCATCTTCGTGCGGAAGTGGGGCAGAGCGCAGAATAGTTGACCGATTTTCTGGGGTAAGCGGATAATGGCAGGCCCCAATGCAGTTCAGGCAGCGTAACGCCGGGAGATATGCAACATGAGCGTCGAAACCTTCACCCCTACCGCCATGCTGTTTTCGCAGGGTGCTGCGAGCAAGGTGAAGAACCTCATCGATGAGGAAGGCAACCCTCGTCTGAAGCTTCGCGTTTTCGTGACGGGCGGCGGCTGTTCCGGTTTCCAGTACGGTTTCACCTTCGATGAAGACACCGCGGACGATGACACCATCATCGAGCGCGAAGGGGTTAGCCTGGTGGTCGATCCGATGAGCTTCCAGTACCTGGCCGGCGCCGAAGTGGATTATCAGGAAGGCTTGGAAGGGTCGCGATTCGTTATCAACAATCCCAACGCCGCCACCACCTGCGGCTGTGGCCAATCCTTCTCGATCTGACGCCGCTTCGCCTTGTCGACGCCGTGCACTGCACGGCGTTTTCGTTTCTGCGCTTCAGGCCGGATAGATCGCGCCCAGTACACGCAGACCGCGTGCCCCGGTGACTTCGGGGCGGTTGCCGGGAATTCGCTCCAGGCAGCAATGCGCCAGCCAGGCGAACGCCATCGCTTCGACCCAGTCCGGTGACACGCCATAGGCTTCGGTGCTGGCCACCGTCGTTCCGGGAAGCAGTTGTTCCAGGCGCTGCATGAGTGCCTGGTTGTGCGCGCCGCCGCCGCAGACCAGCAGTTCATGCGTATGCGGCTGGGCGGCGCGTAGCGAGTCGACGATGCTCAGAGCCGTCAGTTCGAGCAGCGTGCGCTGCACATCGGCGGCTGCGACGGCGGGGTGCTGCGCCAGGTGGCCTTCCAGCCAGGGCAGGTTGAACAGCTCGCGTCCGGTGCTTTTCGGCCCACGGGCCTGGAAGAATTCGTTGGCCAGCAGCCGGTCGAGCAGTGCCCCATCCAGCGTGCCGCTGGCGGCCCAATCGCCGTCGGCATCGAAGGCGTCGCCGCGTTGCCGACCAATCCAGGCATCCAACAGCACATTCCCCGGGCCGCAGTCGAAACCGCTCACCGAGCCATCCGCATGCAGCAAGCTCAGGTTGCTGAAGCCGCCGACGTTGAGCACCGCGCGCGGCTGTCCGAGGTCGCTGAACAGGCTCTGGTGGAAGGCCGGAACCAGCGGTGCGCCCTGACCGCCGGCGGCGACGTCGCGCCGGCGGAAGTCGCCGATCACGGTAATCCCCGTCAACTCGGCGAGCAGCGCCGGATTGCCGATCTGCACGGTGAAGCCGCGAAGTGGTTCGTGGCGAACGGTTTGCCCATGGCTACCTATCGCCCGGATATCGGCGGCGTCGAGTTTCTGCTCGGCGAGCAGGCGTTGAATGCCCTGGGCCGCCAGCTCGACCCACTGATTCTCGGCCAGCGAGGCGCGCGCCAGCTCGTCGACCCCTGAGGTGCAGAGGCTGAGCAGATCGCTGCGAAGGGAAGGCGGCATCGGGATATAGAGGCAAGCGAGCAGCCTGGGCTGGGTGTGCTGCTCGATCAGCGCGATGTCCAGACCATCGAGGCTGGTGCCGGACATAACGCCAAGGTAAAGCGCCATGGCTCAGCGCTTGTTGTTGAGGGCCAGCATGGTGGCTTTTTCCTGCTCCATGCGGGCGAGCAGTGGCTTGCTTTGCTGCAGGAAGCGCTGCTTCTCGCCGCTGCTGATGGGGTCGGCCATCGCCATCTTGATGCTCAGGGGGTCGACCTGGGTTCCGTCGACCTGGAATTCGTAATGCAGATGCGGGCCGGTGGACAGCCCGGTGGTGCCGATGTAGCCAATCACCTGGCCCTGCTTCACGGTAACGCCGTTGCGGATACCCTTGGCGAAACCCTGCATGTGGCCGTACAGCGTGCGATAGCGCTGGTTGTGCTGGATGATCACGGCATTGCCGTAGCCGCCCTTGCGCCCGGCGAGGAGGACCTTGCCATCGCCGGCTGCCTTGATCGGCGTGCCGCGCGGCGCGGCGTAGTCGACGCCCTTGTGCGCGCGGATCTTGTTGAGGATCGGGTGTTTGCGGCCCATCGAGAAACGCGAGCTGATTCGCGCGACATCCACCGGAGTGCGGATGAAGGCCTTGCGCATGCTGTTGCCGTCGGCGGTGTAGTAGCTGCTGACGCCCTGTTTGTTGGTGTAGCGAATGGCGCTGAACGTCTTGCCGCGGTTGACGAAGCGCGCGGCGAGGATGCTGCCGGTGCCTACGCGTTTGCCGTCAAGCATCTTCTCTTCGTAGATGGCTTCGAATTCGTCGCCCTCGCGCAGATCCTGGCCGAAGTCGATGTCGTAGCCGAAGATGTTTGCCAGGTCCATGGTCAGGTCGTGGGAGAGACCGGCGCGCTTGGCGGACATGAACAGCGAACTGTCGATCACGCCATGGGCATAAACGCTGCGCACGTCGGGCTTGGCCAGTTCACGCTTGAACACGTAACCACTGCCGCTCTTGGCAAGGCTGACGCGCTCCATGTCCGAAAGCTGGGAGTGCAGGCTTTCCAGTTGGCCGTCAGGGGTGAGCTTGAATTCCAGCGCCTGGCCGACCTTCAAACGGCCCAAGGCCTTGGCATCCTTGCTGCTGTCGAGCACCTCGTGCAAAGCGGTGGCGGACAGGCCGACCTTGGCGAACACGGTGGACAGGGTGTCGCCGTTGCCTACCCTGACGACCTTGATGGAAGGGGCGGCAGGCGCCTCATCGCTGGCCACGGAGGTGTCGTCAGGCTCGGTCGACCCGGCATCGGCGCTCTGTTCGGAGTCCGTTTCGATTTCGGCGAAAGGCGATGCGGCGACTTGCTGCTCGTCGGCGCTTTCCGACTGCAGGGTGGCATCTTCCTGAGGGATTTCCTGGCTGGGGCTAGTGAGCTCCAGATCCAGATTCGTCCTTTTCGCTTCAACTTCGCGAGAAGGGAATACCAGCAGTGCCAGGCTAAGCAATGCAGCTATACCACTGGCAGCCAGGATGTGGCTTTTCGGGTAGAGCTCTGCTTTGGAAACGTTATGCGTCATATGGCGTCTGGTGATTTTGGCTACGAAATAACTGTCTAAAATATAACCAAAATTTCCCTGAGGCAACCCTGAATGCTGTGGTCTTTTGCCCGGCCATCACGCTGCCACCAGGGTGAAATTTGTTTTTCGGAGCTGATCTTGTATGGTTGCTCCCCTTCGTCCAACACCTATCGAGTCATGCCATGAAGTCTGTGGAAGAGCAGCTCGCGCAGATCAAGCGCGGCGCGGAAGAGATCCTTGTTGAAGCCGAGCTGATCGAGAAGCTCAAGTTGGGGCGTCCGCTAAGGATCAAAGCCGGTTTCGACCCGACCGCTCCGGATCTGCATCTCGGTCACACCGTGCTTATTAATAAGCTGCGTCAGTTCCAGGAACTGGGTCACCAGGTGGTTTTCCTTATAGGTGACTTCACGGGGATGATCGGCGACCCCAGTGGCAAGAGCGCCACGCGTCCTCCGTTGACGCGCGAGCAGGTGCTCGACAATGCCGAGACCTACAAGGCGCAGGTTTTCAAGATTCTCGACCCAGCGCGCACCGAGGTGGCTTTCAACTCCACCTGGATGGATCAGTTGAGTCCGGCCGATTTCATCCGTTTGGCCTCGCAGTACACCGTGGCACGGATGCTCGAACGCGACGATTTCAGCAAGCGTTACTCGACCAACCAGCCCATTGCTATCCATGAGTTCCTCTATCCGCTCGTACAGGGCTACGACTCCGTCGCACTGAAGGCCGACGTCGAGCTCGGTGGCACCGATCAGAAGTTCAACCTGCTGATGGGGCGCGAGCTGCAACGTGCCTATGGCCAGCCGGCGCAGTGCATCCTCACCATGCCGCTGCTCGAAGGGCTGGACGGGGTGAAGAAGATGTCCAAGTCGCTGGGTAACTATGTCGGTATCCAGGAAGCGCCGGGAGTCATGTACAGCAAGCTGGTCTCGATTCCCGATGCGCTGATGTGGCGTTACTTCGAGCTGTTGAGCTTCCGCAGCCTCGAAGAGATCGAGGCGTTTCGCAGTGACATCGCGCGCGGTGCCAATCCCCGTGACATCAAGATCAAGCTGGCCGAAGAGATCGTCGCCCGCTTCCATGGCGAGGAGGCTGCTGCAGGTGCACATCGTTCCGCAGGTAACCGTATGAAAGATGGCGAGCTGCCGGAAGATCTGCCGGACGTGGTCCTGTTCTCCGCCGAGGACCTCCCGATCGCTGCCGTCCTTAATAAGGCAGGCATGGTGAAGAACGCTGCAGGTGCCCGCGACCTGCTCGGTGCGGGAAGCGTGAAGGTGGATGGCGACGTGGTTTCCCGAGACTTCGTCTTTAAGTTGGGTGCAAGCCACGTCTGCCAGGCCGGCAAGAAGGCATTCGCACGCATCATCGTTAAAGTTGAATGAAGCCTCGAAAAAGCGGTTGACGTGAGTTTTGGGCTGTCTATAATGCGCACCACTTCCGGCGCAGTCCTCAAGTAAAACCTCTTGTAAATCAATGGGTTGAGCGAATAAAGAGGGTTGCATCGGTGGCGGATTCGAGTAGAATGCGCCGGGCTGACAGGGTGGTGGTTTGATCCTGTTGGTGGCTTCGATCGAAATGATCGGAAGCGGAAAAAGAGGTGTTGACAGCGGGTTTGAACGCTGTAGAATTCGCCTCCCGCTGACGAGGAGTTTGAAAGATCGGAAGCGGCAAGCGGTTGAGTAGAAAAGAGATTTTCGAAAATAAGCTTGACAGATTGAAAGGCTGCTGTAG
>NZ_FNNU01000009.1 GCF_900106975.1 Pseudomonas kuykendallii
GGGGCGAGTTTCCAGGCGGCCATCAGCAGCGGGAAGTTCCACGGGATGATCTGCCCGACCACGCCCAGCGGCTCGTGGAAGTGGTAGGCCGCGGTGTGCTCGTTGATCTCCGCGGCGCTGCCTTCCTGGGCGCGGATGCAGCCGGCGTAGTAGCGGAAGTGGTCGGCGGACAGCGGCACGTCGGCGTTCAGCGTCTCGCGCACGGCCTTGCCGTTGTCCCAGGTTTCGGCCACGGCGAGCAGCTCAAGGTTGGCTTCGATGCGGTCGGCGATCTTCAGCAGGATCAGCGAACGGTCCTGCACCGAGGTCTTGCCCCAGGCGTCGGCAGCGGCGTGCGCGGCGTCCAGCGCCTTGTCGATGTCGGCCGCCGAGGAACGCGGGAACTCGCCGATCACCGAGCCGTTCACCGGCGAGGTGTTGGTGAAGTACTGGCCGTCCGCCGGCGGCACGAACTCGCCACCGATGTAGTTGCCGTAGCGGGGTTTGAGGGTGAGGACGGAGCCGGCGGCGTTGGGCTGGGCGTAGATCATCTGGAAAGCCTCTCTTGTCTGTGCCTGACCGCAGGCATGGGTCAGGTGATGGACCGATGGTAGAGAGCCGCCGCCCTCGCCCGAAATGCGTCGAAGGCACAGGATGACGTCCTCATTTGGTAGTAGGGCGTCGCTGACCGTAGGGTGCGCCGCGCGCACAACTGAGCCGTTCTAGCGCGGCCAGACGTCGCGATAGAAGGTGCCATCGGCCTCCTCCCAGCGCAGCCGCAACGCACCGTCGCGCGCCGGCAGCACGATGCGCACGAGCGGATTCGCCGCCAGTCCCTCGAACGGCTGCAGCACCAACAGCTCGCCGGCGTCGTCGGTGAGGCGGAATTCGCGCAGCAGCCGACGCGCCAGCATCTGTCCGTCAGGCCCCGGCCGGCGCCCGGTTTCCATCGGATGACGCAGCAGCGCGCGCAGCTCCAGTTCGTCGCCGCGTTCGCCCCATACCCTGAACTCACCAAGCCCGGCCAGCGGATCGCCGTTCGGCGCCTGTGCGCAACTGCTGGCATAGACGCTCACCTCGCGGCGCCACAGCCAGCGGCGCCCGTCGCCATCGCGGGCGGCGACGATCAGCGCCTGGCTGGCCGGCAGGCGCACCCGCGTGCTCAGGCGCAGCGGCTCCTGCCAGCGCATGAGGCGCACGCGGACGATGCGCGGATCGTCCTCGCCGCTGCGCAGGATCAGCAGCTCCAGCGGTGCCCTTGCGCCGCGTAGTTGCAGGTCGACAGGTACGAAGGCGCCGTCCTCGACGCCCGGCGCCACCGTCACCTCGAGGCCCTCGCTGCGCAGCGGCCGATCACCGAGAAACGCCGCCAGCTGCGATTCGGCCTCGTTCGCCTGTACCGGCAGCGCAAGGCAGACGAGCAGCGCCAGCCAGGCCTTCACGCCCTGCCCCAGGCGTCCGCGCAGATGGCGTTGTACCAGGCCAGCGACTCCTGCGCCTCGCGGGCGCGCAGGCCGGGCGGTGCCTGCAACGGGCTCAGCGTCTGGCTGCCCGGCACCTCGGCGATATGCCCGTCGGCGACCTGGTAGCGCGCGCCGATGGACACCGCGTTGCCCGGCGCCAGCGCGCTGTAGCAGGTGTTCTGCCAGTAGGCCTCGGGCGTCGGCTGGCCGGCGAGATCGGCCAGCAGTGCGGCGACGGCGACCTTCGCCTGGGCGTTGGCGCAGTAGGCGGACTTGGGCATCGGCGCGGCGATGGCGGCGTCGCCGACCACGTAGACGAACGGATCGCCGCGCGCCTGAAAGCTGCGCGGGTCGACCGGCACCCAGCCGCTGGCGTCGGTGAGGCCGCTGCGCTCGGCCACCGCGCCGGCGCGCTGCGGCGGGATCAGGTTGATCACCGCGGCTCGGTGCAGGCTGCCGAACTCGGTACGCACCTCGCGCCGTGCGGCATCGATGCGCATCACCCGGCCATCGGCGGCGCGCCCGACCCATTCGATGCGCTCGCCGTAGAGCTGTTTCCAGCCGGCCTGGAACAGCGCCTGCTTGGAGAAGCCGTCCTTGCCATCGAGGATCAGCAGCTTGGCGCGCGGCTTGTGTTTCGCCAGGTAGTCGGCGATCAGGCTGGCGCGCTCGTATGGTCCCGGCGGGCAGCGATAGGGATTGTCCGGCACGCTGATCAGCACCAGGCCGCCGTCGTCCATGGCCTGCAACTGGCGGCGCAGCAGGCTCGTCTGCGCACCGGCCTGCCAGGCGTGCGGTGCATGCTCGGCGGCCGCGCGGTCGTAGCCTTCGACGGCGTTCCAGCGCATGTCGATGCCCGGCGCCAGCAGCAGGCGGTCATAGCTCAGCTCTCGGCCGTCGACCAGGCGCAGGCGGCGCGCCGGCGCGTCGATGGCCTGGACCTCGACGCGCAGGTGGTTGACCCGGCAGTCGCGCACCAGCCGCCGGTAGGAATGCTCGATCTCGCCGATGCCACGCAGCCCGGCGATCACGTAGTTGCTGAACGGACAGGTGTGGAAGCTCGTCTTGGGTTCGAGCAGCAGCACCTCCAGCTCCGGCGCCGCCTGCTTCAGATGGCGCGCCGCGGTCGCGCCGGCGAAGCCACCGCCGACCACGACCACCCGTGCGCCGGCGACCTCGGCGCGCGCCATGGAAGACAGCCAGGGCAATGCGGCCAGGGCGGCGAGCGCCCGCCGACGACTCAGCGATGGGTGGAACATGGGCACCTCTCCAGCGCCGTAACGACGCGGCGCAGCCTACGATGCGCAGCCATCTCGCGCCGCACCATGCGCCCTTGGTGTCGGTGGCCTGCGACTTTCGCAGCAGGATGAGCCGTAGGGTGCGCCATGCGCACCGGAAGCAGAATGAAAAAGGCCGGCGAATGCCGGCCTTTCTCGTGTCGCTTTCGGTCAGTGCTTGGCGACCAGATCCTTCGGCAGCTTGAAGGTCCAGATCATCCCGCCCTGGTCGAGGTCCTTGATGCGCTTGGCGACCTCACCGCCCCACAGCGGCACCGCGCCGCCCCAGCCGGAGACCACGGTGACGTACTGCTCGCCGTCCATTTCCCAGGTGACGGGCGAGGCGATCACGCCCGAGCCGGTGTTGAACTCGTAGAGTTTCTTGCCGGTCTTGGCATCGAAGGCCATCAGGAAGCCTTCCGGGTTGCCGGTGAACACCAGGTTGCCCTTGGTCGCCAGCACCCCGCCCCACAGCGGCGCGTAGTTCTTGTAGCGCCAGACTTCCTTGCCGGTCTTCGGGTCGATGGCGCGCAGCACGCCGATGTAGTCCTCGTTCAGCGGCTTGATGGTGAAGCCGGCGCCGAGGTAGGCCGCGCCCTTCTTGTAGGCGACGCCTTCGTTCCACATGTCCATGCCCCACTCGTTGGACGGCACGTAGAACAGACCGGTGTCCTGGCTGTAGGCCATCGGCATCCAGTTCTTGCCGCCGAGGAAGGACGGCGCGACGAACACCGAGGTGCCCTTCTTCGCGTCACCCGGCGCGCCCGGACGGTGGGCGTCGTCGTAGATCGGACGGCCGTCCTTGTCCAGGCCCTTGGCCCAGGTGACCTTGTCGACGAAGGGGAAGCCGCGGATGAACTTGCCGTTGGTGCGGTCGAGCACGTAGAAGAAGCCGTTGCGGTCGGCGGTAGCGGCGGCCTTGATGGTCTTGCCACCGTCCTGGTAGTCGAACGACACCAGTTCGTTGACGCCGTCATAGTCCCAGCCGTCGTGCGGCGTGGTCTGGAAGTGCCACTTGATCGAGCCGTCCTCCGGGTTCAGCGCCAGGCGCGAGGAGGAGAACAGGTTGTCGCCGGGGCGCAGGTGCGAGTTCCACGGCGATGGGTTGCCGGTGCCGAAGAACAGCGAGTCGGTGGTCGGGTCGTAGAAGCCGCCCAGCCAGGGCGCCGCGCCGCCGGTCTTCCACAGGTCGCCGGGCCAGGTCTTGCCGGCTTCGCCGCCGGAAATGCCGTTCTCCACCGGCTTGCCGTCCTTGTAGACGTAGCCCATGTGGCCTTCGACGGTGGGACGCGTCCAGAGCAGTTCGCCATTGCTCGGGTCGTAGGCTTCGATCTTGCCGACCACGCCGAACTCGCCGCCGGCCACGCCGGTGATCAGCTTGCCCTTGGCCACCAGCGGCGCCGCGGAGATCGAGTAGCCGGCCTTGTAGTCGGCGACGGTCTTCTTCCATACCACCTTGCCGGTGTCCTTGTTCAGCGCGACCAGCTTGGCGTCGAGGGTGCCGAAGATCACCAGGTCACCGTACAGCGCCACGCCGCGGTTGATCACGTCGCAGCACGGCATGATGCCGTCGGGCAGGCGCGCGTCGTACTGCCAGAGCTTCTTGCCGGTGCGCGCGTCGGCGGCGAACACCCGCGAGTAGGAGGCGGTGACGTACATCACGCCGTCCTTGATCATCGGCTGCGCCTGCTGGCCGCGCTGCTTCTCGCCGCCGAACGACAGCGCCCACACCGGCCGCAGTTCCTTGACGTTATCCGTGTTCAGCGTGTCCAGCGTGCTGTAGCGCTGGCCTTGCTGGTTGAGGCCGTTGACCACGATCTGGTCGGTGCGCTTGCCGCTATCGCTGATGTCCTGGTCGGTGACGCCGGCCAGGGCCGACAGGCTGGCGAAGGTGATGGCGGCGAACAGCGCCGTGCGGACGAAAGGCTGGGTGAAACCGGTGGGGTTCATTGCGGCTACCTCTGCGGGCTGGTTTTTGTCGTCGGGAAATTTTCCCGGTACTGCCGCGAATTCTTGGTTCGCACCGCTTCGCCAACAATTGGCAGCACGGCGGAGATAGGTAGTTCCTTGGTAGCAATACCGCCCCGAAGGCGCATTCCCGCCCGCAGCCGCGCTCAGCGCCGCTCCGGCAGGAAGTCGCGCAGGCCGACGTAGGGTTTCGCCAGGGGGTACGCCAGGTCGCCGCGCTTGCTGGTGCGCAGGTTGAGCGCGCCGAGCAGCTCGACGATGTTCAACGCTGCGCCAACCCCGTCGATCACCGGCACGCCGAGGTCCTCCTGCAGCGACTCGGCCAGCGCCGCCATGCCGGCGCAGCCCAGCACGATGGCGCCCGAGCCGTCCGTGCGCAGGGCGTCCACGCAGGCGCCGCGCAGCGCCCGGTAGAGCGCCTCGGGGTCGGCCTCGAGGTCGAGCACGGCGATCTCCAGCGCATGGATGCCGCGGCACTGGTCGCGAAAGCCATAGCGCTCGACCAGGTGCCGCGCGATGACGCAGGTGCGCCCGAGGGTGGTGACGATGCTGAACCCGGTGGCCAGCCAGGTGGCGACGTGCATGGCTGCCTCGGCGATGCCGATCACCGGCTGCCGGGCGATCTCCCGCGCGGCGAGCAGGCCGGGGTCGCCGAAGCAGGCGATGACGTGGCCGTCCACGCCGAGGGCGTCGCCCTCGCCCACCGCCCTCAGCACGCCGGGCACGCTCATCGCCTCGTCGTAATGGCCCTCGATGGACGCCGGCCCGGCGCCGTTGGTGATGCCCAGGATACGGGTATCGGCGCGAGCCCGCGCCTGCGCACCGAGCACCAGCCGCTCGGTCATCGTCGCCGTGGTGTTGGGGTTGATCAACTGGATCGTCATGCCCATCGCTCAACCCTCGCCCAGGTAGCGGCTGAAGCCGACGTCACGCGCCTGCGCCTGCTGGTACATGGCGTCGTAATAGGGCTTCAGGCGCTCGGCGCTGGCATCGCAGGCGTGATACTGCCGGCGGATCGACTCGGTCAGCTCGCGCACCTGGCGGCGCACGTCGCCGGCATCGATGCCCTGGAACGCGCCGTTGGCGTAGACCAGCCTGCCGTTGACCAGCGTGTAGCGCAGCGAACGGCCATCCTCGCTGTACACCAGTTGCCGGGCCAGGTCGTTGAGCGGGGTGAAGCTCCAGCTGTCCATGTCCAGCAGGATGATGTCGGCCAGGCAGCCGGGCGCCAGCTGGCCGAGCTCCGCGGTGCGGTTGAGTGCGCGCGCGCCACCCCGGGTCAGGCTGTGAAGCACTTCGTCGGCGGTCGGCCACTGGCGGTAGTCCGGCGAGCCGAGCGTGTGCACCAGTGCGGCGGTCTTGCCGACGAACCACAGGTTCACGCTGTCGTCGGTGCAGAGCTCGTCGCTGCCCAGGGCGATCGGCACACCGGCGTCGCGCAGCTTGCGGAACGGCATCACGCCGCTGCCCAGGCGCAGGTTGCATACCGGGTTGTGCGCCACCACGCAGCCGGCGGCGGCGAGCAGCGCGATGTCGGCGTCGTCGATCCATATCGCATGGATGATCTGGCAGAGCGGATCGAGGATGTTCTGGTCCGCCAGATAGCGCACCAGCGACTTGCCGTACTTCTCCTCGCCCAGCACCCGCTGCAACTTGGTTTCCAGCACGTGGATGTTGAACGGCAGGCCGTGCCGGCGACTCAGCACGCCGAGTGCCTGCAGGTAGTCCGCCGTCACCCGCTGCGGCGCCGAGCAGGACACCGCGGCGCCCAGGCGTCCGTCTTCGGCGCCGTGCCAGCGCTGCAGCAGGTAGTCGTAGAGCGCCAGCAGCTCCTCGCCGCTCTGCAGCGGCGCCTCGCGCATTTCCTCGCGCACCGCGGCCGGCAGCAGCGCTTCGAGGAAGGGAAACTTCTCGTACTCGACGACGTTCGGCTGATCGATCGCGACGCTGGCGCGGATGCCGGCGTCGCGGTAGGCGCGCATCACCGCATCGATGCTGCCGCGGCTGGCGACCGGCACGTGATAGGCGTCGTCGTGTACCGCAGTGATGCCGAGCTCGAGCATCTCCAGCGCGGCGACCAGCGTGCGCAGGTAGACCCAATGGTCGGCCTCGGCGCTATCGACCAGCGGCGGCACCTCGTAGAGCATGAACAGCTCCAGCGGCAGCCCCGGCAATTGCCCGCGCATGAAGTTGCCCGGCGAATGGAAGTGCGCGTTGATCAATCCGGGCATCGCCAGCAGGCCGCGCGCGTCGATGACCTGCGCATCGGCCGGCGCTTGTGCGCGCAGGTCCGCGCCGATGGCCGCGATGCGCGTTCCACGGACGAGGATGTCGGCCTGCTCGTACTGATTGCCTGCATCGTCCAGGCACAGCAAACGGGCGCCCTGGATGAGGACGGTATGTTCTGACATGAAAACCTCTGGAGGTGAATTCGGGCGACGGAGCCGCATCCGCTCGCCGGCGTCCGTCCGCCGCCGCGGGGGCAGGCTGCTGCCCCCGACGGTGTGCGGACGCAGGCCCGGCTAGAAGTGCGCCGACTCCTGCTCGGCGAAGGCGCGGTTGACCTCGTCGGCCATCAGGTCCGCGAGATGGTCCTGCAGCTGGTGAAACGCTGGATCGCGGGGATTCCGCGGCCTTGGCAGCTCGACCTTGATCTGCGTCTTGATGCGCCCGGGCCGCGAGGTGAAGACGAGGATGTTGTCCGCCAGGCCGATCGCCTCCTCGATGGAGTGGGTGACCAGCAGGATCGACGCCTGGCTGCGCTGCCACAGCGCGATCAGGTAGTCCTGCATCTTGCTGCGCGTCTGGATATCGAGCGCGGCGAACGGCTCGTCCATCATCAGCACCTTGGGGTTCATGCACAGCGCACGGGCCATCGCGGCGCGCTGGCGCATGCCGCCGGACAGTTCGCTGGGCTTCTTGTCCCAGAACGGCTGCAGGCCGACGGCCTCCAGCAGCTCCATCGCCTTGGCATTGCGCGCCGCCTTGCCGATGCCCTGCAGGCTGAGGCCGAAACCGACGTTGTCGAGGATGTTCAGCCAGGGGTATAGCGCCGCCTCCTGGAAGATCATCCCGCGCTCCGGCGACGGGCCCTGCAAGGGTTCGCCGTCGCACAGGAGCTGGCCGCTGCTCGGTTCGTCGAGCCCGGCGATCAGGTACAGCAAGGTGCTCTTGCCGCAGCCGCTGGGCCCCAGCAGCACGTTCAGCTCGCCACGGCCCACGCAGAAGGAGACGTCTTTCAGCGTCTGCAACGGCGCATGACTCTGCGCGTTCCAGATCTTGTTGAGATTGCGACATTCGATGGCCGGGAGCGTCATCGTCATTTCCTCGTACCGTTGTCGTCGATCCACCAGAGCACCTGTTCCTGGATGCGCCTGAGCGTCCAGTCGAACAGCAGCCCGCAGACGCCGATCACACTCATCGTGAAGAACACCAGGCTGGCGTTGAAGGTATTGCGCGCCATCATCACGATCTGGCCGAGGCCGCTGCCGACCCCGGCCGCCTCGGCGATCAGCACCACCATCCAGGCGGCGAACAGATTGACCCTCAGGGTGACGAACAGCCCCGGCAGGATGGCCGGCAAAATCACCCGCAGGAAAATCTGCCGGCGCGACGCCCCGAGGGTGCGCGCGGCATGCACGAAGCTCTTGGGGACGTCGTCGATCTGCGCCAGCGTGGCGATGGTCATGATGAAGAACACCGAGACGAAGACCATGAAGATCGCCGGCTTGTCGCCGATGCCAAAGAGGAACACCGCCACCGGCAGCCAGGCCACCGGGGAGATCGGCGCCAGCAGCGATACCAGCGGCAGGGTCAGGTTGCCGAACAGCCGGTAGTAGCGGATCAGGATGCCCACCGTCAGGCTCAGGACGAAGCCGGCGAGCAGCCCCGCCAGGACCCGGAACGAGGTCCAGCCCGCCACCTTCAGCACCGCCAGCCAGCTTCCGCCATCGCCGCTGCCGCCGATGGTGTTGCGCAGGTCGAAGAACTTCAGCTGATCGCTCCAGCTGCCGAGGAACAGGTGCGGCGGCGGCATCAGCAAGGGATCGGCCCACCCCATCCACCAGGCGAACTCCCAGAAGCCGGCGAACAGGCCGACCGAGAGCACCCACCAGAACAGCGTGCCGAGCACCCTTCCAAGCTTTGCGCGAATCATCATCGAGCGCGCAGGGGCCAGCCCCGCCTGCGCGCTACGGGTCGTTTTAGCGACGCCAATCATGCGTGCGACTCCTGCCGATCATGCGGTCTTCAGCGCCAGGCCCTGGTACAGGGCGGCGTTCTCAGCGATCACTTCTTCCAGCGGGGTCCAGTCGAAGATATCCGCCGTGGGCAGCGTCTTCAGGTAGCCCATCTCGTACATCGACTGGCCCCGGGCAAGGATGAAATCCGCCAGCGAACGCTGATCCACCATCACCGGCTGCCGTTTGGCCGCCAGGGTGGCGGCCTCGAGCGTGGTCTTGTAGTAGCTGCCAACGGTCTGCTCGAGGGCGCCCGGCAGGTCGCTCTCGATCTGGCCCTGGGCGACCAGCAGCGCCTTGATCACCGCCTTCACCACCGGGCGTTGCTCGCTGAGCATCGCGTTGCGCACCGCCAGCAGGCAGTCGGCGTAGTACGCCCCGTAGAGGTCGGTGCCGTCGGAGAGAATCCGCGCGCCGGCCCGCGACTGCACGCACTGGCTGGCGTAGGGTTCCACCGCGCAGATCGCGTCCACCGACCCCGAGAGAAAGGCCTGGGCCATTTCGGGCGAGGTATTGAAGTAGCGCACGTCGACATCCTTGAAGCTCATCCCGGCGCGCTTGAGCCAGTCGAAGGGCAGCACTTCCAGGGTGTCGGCCTGGAAGGTTCCCAGCGTCTTGCCGCGCATGTCCTGCGCCGAAGAAATGCCTTCGCCGGCGACGATCATGCAGCCGTTGACGCCGCCGCCGGCGACGATCTTCACCGGAGCCCCGGCGTGGTACAGGGAAAGGAAATTCGAGTAGGGAATCATCGACACGTCCACCGCGCCGATGCCGAACAGGGTAACGATATCGGTGTTGGTCGGCGTCACGACGAACTCCAGCTCGACGCCGTCCTCCGCGCCGAGCTGACGCTCCTTGGCGATGAAAATCCCCAGGTTGCACAGGCCGGCGCCGTGGGTCGCCTTGACCGAAGTCTGTTTGCCCAACGCGGCCGCCATTCCCATCGGCATCACCACCAGCGCACCGGTGGCGGCTGCGGCGATGGACAGGGACTTGAGGAACTGGCGCCGGTCGAGCGTGTGGTTGAGCGCCTGGAAGGCGCTGCCGTCGCGTTCGCACATGATCGAACTCCTTACATGTTTCGACTCGAAGAGTCAGTCATATAAAAGGAGCTTGTGCAGCGATGGGAATCGGAAATCTGAAACGGCGTGCGTTGATTGCCGACAAACCGCTCGCTACCACAAGCAATTCATACGGCACGCCAACCGGAGAGGCATCGGGGACCCGACACCTGCGCTTGCGGTGTTCAAAGCAGGTTTGATGCCAGCTACCACGAGCATCGCCAGGGCCCGCGCCGTGCAGGCCCTGGCGGCGCACCGGCGGGAGCGAGCGGAGGCGTGCGCGGCGCCCTGCAAGCGCCACCTCGGTGCTCACGCACCAAACGCGCGCACTACTGCGCGTGCGGCTCGCCGGGTTCGATGCTCACCTTGCTCAGCCCGCGCTGCTCGTAACGCGGGTAGAGGTGGCTGACGCTGCGTACCAGCTCGTAGCGCGACAGGCTGATGGCGGCGAAACGGGGCGGAATCGGCGCGCGGATCAGCTCGTTCATGTCGGCGCCCTCCTCCACGCCCTTGCGCATCAGCGCGTCGAGCCAGCCGAGGTAGTCGCGCATCTGGTCGAACGGCGCGGCGTCGCGGGCGACCGGGCCGTGACCCGGTACGATGAGTGTCCATGGCAGCCGCTGCAGGGTATCCAGGTCGCCCAGCCAGACCTCCAGCCCCGGAGTGCCCGGCGTGGTCAGCGCGCGCTGGTAGAAGACGATGTCGCCAGCGAACAGCACACCGGTGTTCTCGTCGAGGATCGCCAGGTCCGCGCCGGTGTGCCCGCTCAGCGCCAGCAGGCGCAGGCGATGGCCGCCGACATCCAGCGTGCCGGCCTCCAGCGTCTGCGTCGGCAGCACCACCTCGGTGCCGCGCATCCAGTCTCCGACCAGCCGGTACATGTTCTCCGCCAGGTCGTCGCCCTGCTCTTCGAGCAGGCGCCGGGTGCCGGCCAGCGCGGCGATCGGTACGTCGGCGAAGGCCTGGTTGCCGAGGACGTGGTCCGGGTGATGATGAGTGAGCAGGAGCAGCTTGACCGGCTTGCCGGTGGTCTCGCCGATCACCTTGCGCAGCGCCTCGCCATAGCGCCGCGACGGGCCGCTGTCGATCACCACCACGCCGTCGTCGGTTTCGATGAACCCGGTGTTGACGATGTCGCCGCCGTTTTCCCTGGCGAAATTGTCGGTGCTGCCCTCCAGCAGCCAGGTGCCCTCGGCGACCTGCCGTGGCTGCAGGTGATAGTCGAAGTCGGCCTGCGCCGCACCGCCGAACAGCAGCGCGGCCAGCAGCAGGAGCTGGCGCATCTTCACCTCGACTCAGGGCGCCAGGCGCACCTCGGCGATCTGCATCAGCGGCTCCACGTTGGTGAAGTTCGCCAGATCGCCGAGGATCCGCTCGGCATACGGGGCGAAGGCGCTCTGGAACGCCTCGACGCTGTCGAACAGCAGGTGCCCGGCGGCGACATAGGGCGCCGCGCTGCCAGGCGCGCCGCCGGCCACGCCGAGTTCGGCGCCGATGCCCTTGCAGGCATCGCCCAGGCATTCGCGGACGATCGCCATGTGGGTGTCGCAGTAGTAGTCGATGTCGAATTTCACGCCGGGCTGGTTCGGGTAGAGCACGCTGATCTTGATCATCGAAAGTTTCCTTCTTGTTGTCGTGCGGGTGTGGTGCGCGCGGCGCACCCTACGCAAGGCGTGGCGCGCGCTCGCCGTCCAGTCTACAGACCGGCCTCGAACTCGTTGCCGTTGTTGTCGTGCAGCCACAGCACGGTATGCGGATGGCCGCGCACCTCCATGGTCAGGGTCGGGTTCTCGCTGATTGCCGGGAACAGCTCGAAACTCGCCAGCACCTCGCCCGTGGTGCTGCGCAGTTCGGCACGGTCCAGGTAGAACTCGGGGATGCCGCCGACCAGGCCGTTGTCCATCGGGTGCGAGATCTGCACGCGCAGGCGGTTGTTGTCGCGCCGCGCGAAGCTGCGCCCGAGCACCTGGCCGAGGCGCTCTTCCCAACCGGGCTGGGCGCGCACCACGCTGGGCGCGGTGCAGCCACCGCCGGCCGCATCGATCCACGCCGAGCCGACGTGCCACACACCGTCCTCGCCGAGCAATGCTGCGCGGATCGGCGTGGCCTGCTCGACACGGATGCGGATCGCCAGCAGCGGCACCAGCTCGGCGCTCGCCCGCAGGCTGAACACCCGTGGGATGGGGTTCAGCTCGGCCCACAGCAGCATGCGACTGAAACGGCCCGGCAGCGCGCGGGCGTCGATCTCCACCGGCACCTGGCGCGAATCCTCGGCGAACGGCGGCACGCTGACCTTGACCCGCTCATCGAAGACGAAGGGCTCGTTGTTGAGCAGGCGCTGGTGGTGGTAATCCCACATCACCGAAGGCAGCGGATCGCCCTCCACCGCCGACGCCAGCAGCGGCAGACCGAGCAGGCCCAGCAGTACGGATCGTCGTTGCATGGTCCTCCCGTAGAGCATTCGCGAATGAAAAGTCCGGCGATGCATACGCATTCAGCCGCTTCGGTGCGCATGGCGCACCCTACGTCAGTTGCGACCGGGCGTCGGGCGCGTGCCCAACCGTAGGGTGCGCCGTGCGTACCAATCTCACTGAACGTCCTGATACAACCCGGGCAGCTCATAACGCAGACCATAGCCGGCATAGAGCTTCTCCAGCGCCGCTTTCGATCGATTGCTCAGGCAGCGTCTTTACGGTGCGCGCGGCGCACCCTACGGGGGAACGTAGGGTGCGCCATGCGCACCGGCCTCACTGAACGTCCTGATACAACCCGGGCAGTTCGTAGCGCAGGCCGTAGCCGGCGTAGAGCTTCTCCAGCGCGCCGCTTTCGATCAGTTCTTCCAGTTGGCCGTCCACCGCGTTGGCCAGCTGGCGGTTGCTTTCGTGCACCGCCATGCCGATGTCCCAGGCCGGCTGGCCGAGGTTCGGGTAGGCGTTGTCGGCGTTGCGCAGCTGCGGGTCGGCGGCGCCGTGCTGCAGCCAGTCCAGCTCGCCGCGCAGGGCCATCACCGCATCCACCTTGCCCTCGCGCATCGCCGTGAAAGCCGCGGCCGTGCTCGGATAATGCTCGGTCTTCGCGCGCAACTGGCCGTTGAGCACCGAGCTCAGGTAGAAGGACGGCACGCTGTCCAGCTCGACGCCGATGCGGTGCTCGCGAAACACCGCGACGGTGTCCACCTCGGGCAGCCGGCGGGTGTCGTGCACCACCTGCCAGCGCTCGCGCTGGTAGGGGCCGAACATCACCACCTGCTCGTTGGCCAGCTCGCCGACATCGTTGCGCCGGTTGGCGAACTCACGGTCGTAGGGCACCCGCAACATCAGGTCGGCGAGCACACCGGGACGCAGGTAGTGGCCCTTCCAGATGAAGTTGCGCAGGTCGTCGTCGAGCTTTTCGCCGGGCGTCACCCAGAGCAGTTCGAGCTTCAACCCGAGGCCTTCGGCGAGGCGCCCGGCGAGGTCGACATCGACCCCGCGGGGCTGGCCATCCTGCTGGAAGCTGTACGGCGGGAAGTTCTCGTAGACGGCGACCTTGAGCACGCCGGAGGCGAGGATGTCGTCGAACGGGCGCACCTGCGCCTGCGCCATCGGCAGGCACAGCAGCCAGCAGAGCAGGAGCAGCAGGCGCATGGCGATCACTCTTCGACGTGGACGCTTTCCAGGTAGCTGCGGATCGCCCAGAGGCCTTCCTGGCTGATGAAGTCGGCCATTCGCGGCATGTAGACGGCGCCGTCGCGCACCGCGCCGTTGATCACCCGCTCCTTGAACCACTCGTCACCCTCGATGCCGGGTTCGAGCAGACGCAGGTCGGGCGCGATGCCACCGGACTTGGCTTCCAGGCCATGGCAGCGCGCGCAGTTCTGGTTGTAGGCGGACGAACCGATCTCCACGGCGAGGGCGTTGTTGGCGTAGGGCGGACGATAGGGGTTTTCGTCGCGCCATTCCTTGCCCAGCGGCTCCAGTCCCTCGGTGTTCACCGCTTGCGGCACCACGTCGCCATGGGCGAACGCCAGGCCGGCGAGGCCGACTCCGGCTGCCAGGATCAGGCCACGCAAGGTTGTCTTGTTATTCATACTTCCATCCTCTTCGAGATGCTGTGCAAGGCAATCGCTCGGCGGGGCGAGCGCAGTGAGAGGAATGGTAAGGAGGCGCCCGGAAGCGCCGAATGCTGCTTTGGTGGCTGCGTTCTACTCCCTTGGTAGCGGGCCGCGCGAATGCCTGGAGGGGGGCGTTGGCAGCAAGTCGAAGTCATCCCCGGACTGGGAAGTTTTCCCTGCGATCGCGGGAGCTTTTCCGTATCCCGCGGCAACCGTGGCTTCCACTATCAATGCGCCAGAACGCCACCGGCGCACTGGTCCTCATCGACCACGGGAACCGCAACCATGACAACAAGAACGCAACCTCTCGCCCTGGCCATCCGGGGCCTGATCCTCGCCGGCGGCCTCGCTGCCGCGGGCACCGCCTTCGCCGGCAACGTGACCTGGGAAGACATCGCCAACGACCACACCACCACCAACGATGTGCTCCAGTACGGCATGGGCACCAATGCCCAGCGCTGGAGCCCGCTGGCCCAGGTGAACGACCAGAACGTGTTCAAGCTGACGCCGGCCTGGTCCTACTCCTTCGGCGACGAGAAGCAGCGCGGCCAGGAGTCCCAGGCCATCGTCCGCGACGGGGTGATCTACGTCACCGCCTCCTATTCCCGCGTGTTCGCCCTCGACGCGAAGACCGGCAAGCGCCTGTGGGTCTACAACCACCGCCTGCCCGACGACATCCGCCCGTGCTGCGACGTGGTCAACCGCGGCGCCGCCCTCTACGGCGACAAGATCTACTTCGGCACCCTCGACGGACGCCTGGTGGCGCTGAACAAGGACACCGGCAAGGTGGTGTGGAACAAGAAGTTCGGCGATCACACGGCGGGCTACACCATGACCGGCGCGCCCACCCTCATCAAGGACAAGGTGACCGGCAAGACCCTGCTGATCCACGGCAGCTCCGGCGATGAGTTCGGCGTGGTCGGCCAGCTGTTCGCCCGCGACCCGGAGACCGGTGAAGAGGTGTGGATGCGGCCCTTCGTCGAGGGTCACATGGGCCGCCTGAACGGTAAGGACAGCACCCCGACCGGCGACGTCAAGGCACCGTCCTGGCCGGACGACAAGAATTCGCCGACCGGCAAGGTCGAGGCCTGGAGCCACGGCGGCGGCGCCCCGTGGCAGAGCGCCAGCTTCGATGCCGAGACCAATACCATCATCGTCGGCGCCGGCAACCCCGGGCCGTGGAACACCTGGGCGCGCACCTCGAAGGGCGGCAACCCGCACGACTACGACAGCCTCTACACCTCCGGCCAGGTCGGCGTGGACCCGAGCACCGGCGAGGTGAAGTGGTTCTACCAGCACACCCCGAACGATGCCTGGGACTTCTCCGGCAACAACGAGCTGGTGCTGTTCGACTACAAGGGCAAGGACGGCAAGACGGTGAAAGCCACCGCCCACGCCGACCGCAACGGCTTCTTCTACGTGGTGGACCGCACCAACGGCAAGCTGCAGAACGCCTTCCCGTTCGTCGACAACATCACCTGGGCCAGCCATATCGACCTGAAGACCGGCCGCCCGGTGGAAAACCCGGGGCAGCGTCCGGCGCTGCCGGAGCCGGGCGAGAAACACGGCAAGCCGGTGGAAGTCTCGCCGCCCTTCCTCGGCGGCAAGAACTGGAACCCGATGGCCTACAGCCAGGACACCGGCCTGTTCTACGTACCGGCGAACAACTGGAAAGAGGACTACTGGACCGAGGAGGTCAGCTACAAGAAAGGCTCGGCGTACCTGGGCATGGGCTTCCGCATCAAGCGCATGTACGACGATCACGTCGGCAGCCTGCGCGCCATGGACCCGACCACCGGCAAGGTGGTGTGGGAACACAACGAACACCTGCCGCTGTGGGCCGGCGTGCTGGCGACCAAGGGCAACCTGGTGTTCACCGGCACCGGCGACGGCTTCCTCAAGGCCTTCGATGCGAAGACCGGCAAGGAGCTGTGGAAATTCCAGACCGGCTCGGGAATCGTCTCCCCGCCGATCACCTGGGACCAGGACGGCGAGCAGTACATCGGCGTGACCGTCGGCTACGGCGGCGCGGTGCCGCTGTGGGGCGGCGACATGGCCGAACTGACCAAGCCGGTGGCCCAGGGCGGCTCCTTCTGGGTGTTCAAGCTGCCGAGCTGGGACAACAAGACCGCCAGCCGCTGAGTGAACGTGGCGCACCCGTGTCCGGGTGCGCCTTCCCGCCTGACGTAGGGTGCGCCGCGCGCACCACACGCCAATCGAATTCCACGGTGCGCAAGGCGCACCCTACGGGAATACCGCCATGAATTACCTGCCGTTGCTGCTAGCCCTGAGCCTGCCCCTAGCCCACGCCGACGAAGCCGATGACGGCGTGCCGGTGGTCAACGGCTGCCGCCTCGAAGCGCAGAGCCAATGCCCCGGCGCCGACCTGCGCAAGGCCGACCTGAGCAACCTCGACCTGCACAAGATCAACCTCGCCGGCGCCGATCTCTCCGGCGCCGACCTGCGTCACGCCAACCTCGACCTGGCCAACCTGGAAAAGGCCAGGCTGGTGGGCGCCAACCTCAGTCGCGCCAGCCTGCAACAGGCCAACCTGCGCGTGGCCGACCTCAGCGACGCCCGCATGCTCGCGGTCCAGGCCTGGGGAATGTTCGCCCAGGGCGCGCAGTTCAAGGGCGCCGACCTCACTGGCGCCTACCTGGAGTTCGCCCGCCTCTCCGGCGCCAAGCTGCACGACGCCAACCTCACCGCCGCCGACCTGGAGATGACCTGGCTCAGCCGCGCCGATCTCAAGGGTGCACACCTCGACGACGCCAACCTGCAGGAAGCCAAGTTCGGCGACGCCAACCTGGAAAACGCCACCCTCACCGGCGCCCGCCGGCATTACGCCTCGTTCCAGGGCGTGAACATGGAAGGCTGCACCGGCTGCCCGCTGGATTGGGAAAAGTGACGCCCGGCGGCATCGACGGCGCTCGCTGGTGGGCCCGCCGCATGCCGCATGGTGCGTTGGTCCGAACACCCGATCCGGAAGCCTCCCGCGCCGGGCATTCTCCGGGCGACCGTCTAAATTCATCCAGGAGGGCTTCAGAAAGAATGCGCCAAGCCGAAGAGCTGCCCAGCGCATAAAAAAAACTTCGTCGACGGGTACCCAGCATGTTCAACACGCATCTAAAGCGACAACTGGCCGAACTGCAGGAAGAACTGGCAGCCACGCAGCAGATCAAGCAGTCGCTTTATCAGGAGATGCTGGTTCTCAAGCTGGATACCAAAGGCAACATCCAGTGGGTGAACGACAACTTCCTCGAGGCGATGCTCTACAGCGCCGACGCCCTGATCGGCCACCCGCTCGACGAATTCATCCCGCCATCCTTCCGCCGCGAGCCGAACTACCAGCGGCTGCAGAACGCGCTACGGGCCGGCGAACACATCAGCGGTGCGCATCGTCTGCTGCGGGGTAACGGGCAGGAAGCCTGGCTGCGCTGGATCCTGCAGCCGGTGCGCAACAGCGCCGGCGAGCTGCAACGCTTCACCCTGTGCGCCAATGACCTGACCCGCACCATCGAAACCTCGAAGGAGAACGAAGGGCTGATCAAGGCGCTGCTGCGCTCCACCGCGGTCATCGAGTTCAATCTCGATGGCGAGGTGATCACCGCCAACGACCGCTTCCTCGACGCGATGGGCTATCGCCTGGAGCAGATCAAGGGCAAGCACCACCGGATGTTCTGCGAGCCGGAGGAGTACAACTCGCAGGGTTACCACGACTTCTGGGCCAAGCTCAACCGCGGCGAATTCGTCGCCAGCCGCTTCAAGCGCATCGACGCCCACGGCAACCCGGTGTGGCTGGAAGCCTCCTACAACCCGGTGCACGACGCCCACGAGCGGCTCTACAAGGTGGTCAAGTTCGCCACCGTGGTGACCGACCAGGTGCTCCAGGAGCAGGCGGTCGCCGAAGCCGCCACCATCGCCTTCGGCACCTCCCAACAGACCGACCTGACCGCGCAAAAAGGCGCGGCGGTAGTGCGCCAGACGGTGGACGTGATGCACCAGATCGTCCGGCAGATGCAGAACGCCTCCGAGGGCATCGAGGCGCTGGACAAGCAGTCGCTGCTGATCAGCTCGATCATCAAGACCATCAGCGGCATCGCCGGGCAGACCAACCTGCTGGCGCTCAACGCGGCCATCGAGGCGGCGCGGGCCGGCGAACAGGGGCGCGGCTTCGCCGTGGTCGCCGACGAGGTGCGCCAGCTGGCGGCGCGCACCAGCCAGGCCGCCGAGGAAATCATCGAAGTGGTGCAGAAGAACCAGCACTTGGCGCAGACCGCCGTGGACAGCATGTCCAGCAGCCGCCAGCAGGCCGAACAGGGCCTGGAGCTGGCCAACGAGGCCGGCGCGGTGATCGTCGAGATCCAGGACGGCGCGCAGCGGGTGGTCAACGCGGTCGGCCAGTTCGCCAATCAGCTCAAGGGCTGACGCCTTCCACCATCGTCCCTAGGCGCCGACCCGGATCACGCCGGTGTCGATCGCCAGGTGCACGATCTCCACCTGCGAACTCACCTGCAGCTTGTTCTTCAGCAGGGTCAGGTAGTTCGACACGGTCTTGCCGCTGATGCACAGGTGCTCGGCGATCTGCCGCGCCGGCATGCCGCGCGCGAGCATGCTGAAAATCTCGAACTCGCGCTGGGTCATGTTCTGCAGGCGCGGATCGTCCGTCGCGCCCTGCGACGGGTGGCAGGCCAGTTGGGTCGCCAGCGGCTGTTCGATGTAGGCATGCCCGGCGAGGATGCGACGCACCGCTTCGAGCAGCACCTCCGGCGCCGAATTCTTGGTGATGTAGCCCGCCGCGCCGGCGTCCAGCGCCTGCCGCACCAGCGGCAGTTCGTCGTGCATGCTGAAGAACAGCACACGCAGCTGCGGCAGGCGCTGACGCAGACGGCGCGTGGTCTCCAGGCCGCTGATGCCCGGCAGGCTGACGTCCATGACCACCAGGTTGGGGATATCCGCCAGCGCCTGCTGCAGCGCCTGTTCGCCACTCGCCGCCTCGCTCACCGTGACCTCGGGCAGCAAGGCGCGCAGCAGGCTGGCATAGCCCTGGCGCACCACCGCGTGATCGTCGACCAGCAGAATCTTCATTCAGGCCTCCCGGATGCGTATTGCGGTTGAGTGAATGGCGGTGCGCGCGGCGCACCCTACCGATTGCCGCACACCGTAGGGTGCGCCCTGCGCACCGAGCCGCTTCATGCGGCCTCCAGCGGAATGCTCAGGCGCAGCAGCCAGCCGCACCCGGGCCGCGTGCGCAGGCGCAGCTCGCCGCCCAGGCAGCGCGCGCGTTCGAGCATCGAGCGCAGCCCGATACCCGGACGCGGCGGCAGCGCGGCGCCCTCGCCATCGTCGGCCACCAGCAGGCAAAGCCGCGCGCCGCGTCGGTGCAGGCGCACACGCACGCGTTCGGCGCCCGCATGCCGGGCGACGTTGGTCAGCGCCTCCTGCAGCAGGCGATACAGGTGCGCCTGCCCGGCTGCATCCAGTTCGGGAAGCCGCTCGCCCATGCGCAGTTCGCAGGCGATGCCCTGGGCGCCCTGCCACTGCTCGGCGAGCAGCTGGATCGCTTCGCCCAGCTGCAGCCGCTCCAGCGCCACCGGATAGAGGTCGCGCACCAGCGCGCGGAAGCTCTCCTGCATCCGCTGGCAGTTGTCCTCCAGGCCACGAGCGGTTTCTGCCAGCAGTGGCGACGGACCGATCAGAGAACGCAGCAGCAGCAACTGCGCGCGGATGCCGGCGAGGTACTGGCCAAGGTCGTCGTGCAGGGCCAGCGCCAGTTGCTTGCGCTCGTGCTCCTGCAAAGCGAGCAGCGCGCGGGTCAGCTCGGCGTTGTCGCGCTGCGCGGCTTCCAGCGTCGCGACCATGCCGTTGAAGTGCCCGGCGATGCGCTGCGCCTCGGGCAACGAATGCGCGGGCAGGCGCACCTGCAGCTCGCCGCGCGCGACCCGGCTCAAGCCCGCGAGCAGTTCGTCGAGCACGCGCAGGCCGCGGCGCACCGCCCAGCGGATCGCCAGCAGGCTCAGCGCCAGGGCCAGGCCGAACAGCGCCAGCAGTTGCAGCAGCGAGTCCTCGACTTCGTCGATCTCGTCGCGCGGATCGACGCTGATCAGCACCTGGCGGCCGTCGTCCAGCCGCAGCGGCTCGGCGAAGGTGCGCGACGGCGGGTACAGCCAGGCACCGAGCCAGGCATCCAGGCCGTCGCCGGCGTCTGCCGCCATCCCGCCGTCCAGCCAGTGCACGCGCACGTGGCGCAGACTGCGGGTGAGTTCGGATTCGAGGGTCGCCGGATCGCGTTGCGCGGCCTCGCGCAGGTATTCGACCACCGCCTGGGCGGCGTCCAGCTCGCGCTGCACGTCGTGGCTGGCCTGGCGCAGCAGCACCAGGCTGGAGACCGCGGCGACCAGGCAGAAGAACGCCACCACCAGCAGGTTGATTCGCCCCAGAGCGGACATCGGCGTGCCCTACTCGACCACGAAGGTGCCTTGCATGCCCTTGGCCTCGAGGCCCTTGGCGTAGTAGCGGTAGCGCCCCGGCTTGATCGGCACGAAGAAGATTTCCGCCTCGCCGGCTTCCTCGAACTCCAGTTCGGTGAGGGTCACCGCCTTGATCTCGACACCGCCGGCCTCGACCTTGCGCAGGAAGATCGAGGTGGCGAATTCCGGCGCCTGGAAGGCGTACTCCTTCTGCCCGCTGGCGATGATCCTGAGCTGGTAGGCCTTGCCGGTCTCCAGCCGGTACTCGCTCTGTGACATCGCGTAGTCGCTGGCCTCCGAGCCGAGCAGCAGGTCGGGCAGCGCGGTGGTCTTGCGGGTCAGGTCGCCTGCCGCGTGGACCTTGTCCAGGCCGATCAGGCTGACGAACAGCAGCAGGGGAAGCAGCAGGGCTTTGAACACGCGCATGGGGACCTCGGCAGTCTTTGTTGTTGTCGCCCCATGCTAGGCCGGGGCGCGCCCTGCCCACTTACTACCTTGGTACTGCCGCACTGGTACTTTCTGCATATTTCGCGGGCGCCGGGCGCTTCCTATGCTGGCGGCACAAGAACAGGAGTCGCCCATGCGCCCGCTCGCGCCCTCTCTGCTGGCCTGCCTGCTCGGTGCGTTCGCCGCCGCGCTGGCGAGCCACACGCCGCTCGCCGCCGAAACGCCCGCCGCCCCGGAGGGCCTGCAGGTACGCATCGGCTACCTCGGCTACACGCCCGACCCGGGACCGCTGCTGTCCAACGTGATCGGTGAACCGCGGAACGCCGGCCTGCGCGGCGCCGAGCTGGCGATCATCGACAGCAACAGCACCGGCCGCTTCCTCAAGCAGCGTTACGAACTGACCACCGCCAGCGTGGAAACCCCGGAGGAACTGCTGGCCGCTGCGAAGGCCCAGCACGCCGACGGCCTGCGCCTGTTCGTGGTCAACGCGCCGGCGCCGCTGCTCACCCAGCTCGCCGCGCACCTGCCGGACAGCCTGCTGTTCAACGCCGGCAGCGCCGACGATGCGCTGCGTACCGACGCCTGTCTGCCCAACGTGCTGCACACCCTGCCGGAGCGGGCGATGCTCGCCGATGCGCTGCTGCAATTCCTCGTCGTGCGCCAGTGGAAGCGCGCGCTGCTGATCGTCGGCCCGCGCGACGACGACAAGGCCTACGCCGCCGCGCTGCGGCGCTCGGCGAAACGCTTCGGCGTGACCCTCGTCGCCGAGAAGCCGTGGACCTTCGACAACGACCAGCGCCGCAGCGCCCAGGCCGACATGCCACTGTTCACCCAGGCCGCCGAGTACGACGTGGTGCTGGTGGCCGACGAGCACGGCGACTTCGGCGAATACCTGCCCTACAACACCTGGTACCCGCGCCCGGTGGCCGGCACCCAGGGCCTGGTCGCGACCGGCTGGCACAAGACCGTGGAAACCTACGGCGCGGCGCAGTTGCAGAAGCGTTTCGAGGCGCTCGCCGGGCGCTGGATGAACGACCGTGACTTCGCCGCCTGGATCGGCGTGCGCGCCGTCGCCAGCGCGGTCACCCGCCTGGGCAACGCCGACGCCACGGCGATCCGCATGCTGCAGCTGTCGCCGGATCTGCCACTGGACGGTTTCAAGGGACGCAAGCTGAGCTTCCGCCCGTGGGACGGCCAGTTGCGCCAGCCGATTCCGCTGGTGCAGCCGCGCGCGCTGGTCAGCACCTCGCCGCAGGACGGTTTCCTGCACCCGTTCAGCGAACTCGACAGCCTCGGTTTCGACGCGCCGGAAAGCCGCTGCACGTTGGCCGAACGCACGCCATGAGCCCTCACAAGAACAAGGAATCGACCATGCCCCGCCTGCTCACCGCCACCCTCGCCGGCAGCCTGCTGCTGGCCACCGGCGGCGCTTTCGCCGCCACCGCCTACGTGTCCAACGAGAAGGACAACAACCTCAGCGTGATCGACCTGGACAGCCTCACGGTCACCGCCACCCTGCCGGTGGGCAAACGCCCGCGCGGGCTGGCGCTGTCGCGCGACAACACGCTGCTGTACATCTGCGCCAGCGATTCGGACAGCGTGCAGGTGATGGACCTGGCGACCCGGCAGATCATCAAGGACCTGCCTTCCGGCGCCGACCCCGAGCAGTTCGCCCTGCATCCCAACGACCGCTGGCTGTACATCTCCAACGAGGACGACGCGCTGGTCACGGTGGTCGACACCCAGAGCAGCCAGGTGCTGGCGCAGATCGACGTCGGCGTCGAACCCGAGGGCATGGCGGTCAGCCCGGACGGCAAGTGGGCGATCAACACCAGCGAAACCACCAACATGCTGCACTGGATCGACACCGCCACCCAGACCCTGGTGGACAACACCCTGGTCGACCAGCGCCCGCGCCACGTCGAGTTCAACCACGACGGCAGCCAGCTGTGGGCCTCGGCGGAAATCGGCGGCACCGTCAGCGTGGTCGACGTGGCCACGCGCAAGATCGTCAAGACGCTGCGCTTCGAGATCAAGGGCGTGCACCCGGACAAGGTGCAGCCGGTGGGCGTCAAGCTGACCCGCGACGGCAAGTACGCCTTCGTCGCCCTCGGCCCGGCCAACCATGTCGCGGTGGTGGATGCCAAGACCTTCGAGGTGCTCGATTACCTGCTGGTCGGCCGGCGCGTCTGGCACATGGCGTTCAATCCCGACGAGAGCCTGCTGCTGGCCACCAACGGCATCAGCGGCGACGTCTCGGTGATCGACGTGAAGGCGCTCAAGGTGACCAAGTCGATCAAGGTCGGCCGCTATCCGTGGGGCGTGGTGGTGACGCCATGAGCGCGCTGGAGGTCGAGGATGTCGGCTTCTCCTACGGCGCCCGGCGCGCGCTGGACGGCGTCGGCTTCAGCGTTCCGGCCGGGCACTTCTGCGCCCTGCTCGGGCCCAATGGCGCCGGCAAGTCGACCCTGATCGCCCTGCTCAGCCGCCTCTACGACCTGCAGCAGGGCGACATCCGCGTCGCCGGGCATTCGCTGCGCCAGCAGCCGCGCCTGGCGCTGCGCCAGCTCGGCGTGGTGTTCCAGCAGAGCACGCTGGACCTCGACCTCTCCGTAGAGCAGAACCTGCGCTACCACGCCGCGCTGCACGGCATGCCGCGGCAACTGGCGGCCGCGCGGATCGACGAGGAGCTGGCCCGGCAGAACCTGGGCGAGCGCCGCCGCGACCCGGTGCGCGCACTCAACGGCGGGCACCGGCGGCGCGTCGAGATCGCCCGCGCCCTGCTCCACCGGCCGCGCCTGCTGCTGCTCGACGAGGCCAGCGCCGGGCTCGATCCGGCCAGCCGCCTGGCGCTCAACCGGCACGTCCGCGCGCTGTGCCGCGAGCAGGGCCTGAGCGTGCTCTGGACCACCCACCTGCTCGATGAAGTGGAAGCCGACGACGACCTGCTGGTGCTGCATCAGGGACAGCTTGTCACCCATGGCAGCGCCCATGAAATTGCCGGGCAAAACGGATTGGCCGAAGCGTTTCACGCGCTGACCGTAGGGGGCGCCGCGCGCACCACGGCAACCGGTGATGGCGTTGGTGCGCACGGCGCACCCTACAAGGACTCATCGGCGGGGCGCCCATGAACGCCTACTGGGAATGCCTGCGCGGGATCGTCCTGCGCGAATGGCTGCGCTTCGTCCTGCAGCGCTCGCGCTTCCTCAGCGCGCTGGTGCGGCCGCTGCTCTGGCTGCTGGTGTTCGCCGCCGGTTTCCGCGCCGCGCTGGGCATCGCCATCATCGCGCCCTACGACACCTACATCACCTACGAGACCTACATCGTCCCCGGCCTCGCCTGCATGATCCTGCTGTTCAACGGCATGCAGGGCTCGCTGTCGATGGTCTACGACCGCGAGATGGGCAGCATGCGCGTGCTGCTGACCAGCCCGCTGCCACGCGCCTTCCTGCTCGCCGCCAAGCTGCTCGCCACCGCCCTGGTGTCGCTGCTGCAGGTGTATGCCTTCCTCGCCATCGCCTGGCTCTACGGCGTGCAGCCGCCCGCCTGGGGCCTGCTCGCCGCGCTGCCGGCCCTGCTGCTGGCGGCGCTGCTGCTCAGCGCCCTCGGCCTGCTGCTGTCCAACGGTATCCGCCAGCTGGAGAACTTCGCCGGGGTGATGAATTTCGTCATTTTCCCGCTGTTCTTCCTCTCCTCCGCGCTCTACCCGCTGTGGAAGATGCGCGAGTCCAGCGAATGGCTGTACTGGCTGTGTGCGCTCAACCCGTTCAGCCATGCCGTGGAGCTGGTGCGCTTCGCTCTCTACGAACGCTTCAACCCGCTGGCGTTCGCCGTCTGCCTGGGCCTCACCGCGCTGTTCGCCCTGCTCGCGGTGCTCAGCTTCAACCCGCAGCACGCGGCGCTGCGCAAAGCTGGCTGACTACTACTTTGGTAGCGTTTTTTATCTCTAACGTAGGATTTGCAAAGCAGGACCGCTGGCATGTAATGGCACAATAAAAAGAACGAGTGCCCACGGATGCCGCACCTTGCCGCCCTGCTGTTCGCCAGCCTGCTGTCCGCCTGGACGTTCGTCCCGGCGTTCGCCGCCCAGGATGCCGCGCTGTTCTCCGCCGAGGGCTATCGCCTCGGCCACTACCGCAGTCCTACGCCGGCCCTGGCCGAGCACGCGCAGACCCTCGACACCGAGGGCGTGCGCCAGTTGCTCGCCCGCGAGCCACGTACCGTGCTGATCGACGTCTATCGCCGGCAATGGCTGCATGGCCGCTTCATCGAAGACGAAGCCCACGCCAACCTGCCCGGCAGCCAGTGGCTGGCGAACACCGGCGACGGTGAACTGGACGCCGCCTGGCAGGCCTACTTCAGCACCAACCTGGCGCGCGTCAGCCACGGCGATCCGGACTGGCCGCTGCTGTTCTACTGCCGCTCCGATTGCTGGCTGGGCTGGAACGCGCAGAAGCGCGCGCATGCTCTGGGTTATCGCAACCTGTATTGGTACCGTGACGGCATCGACGCCTGGCAACAGGCCGGCCTGCCGCTGCAAGCCGCCGAACCGGTGGCGTTTCCCTGATCCATCAGCCTGCGCTGTAGCCACGCCATAATCACAAGAAAGAGGTGAAAGGCCATGTACAAGATTCTGATCGCCGACGATCACCCGCTGTTTCGAGAGGCCATCCACAACGTCATCAGCGACGGCTTTCCCGGCAGTGAAGTGATGGAGACCGCCGACCTCGACAGCGCCCTGAACCTGACCCAGGAACACGACGACCTCGACCTGATCCTGCTCGACCTGAACATGCCCGGCATGCACGGCCTAAACGGCCTGATCAACCTGCGCAACGAGGCGCCGACGATCCCCGTGGTGATCGTTTCCGCCGAGCAGGACAAGCAGATCGTGCTGCAGGCGATCACCTACGGCGCGGTCGGCTTCATCACCAAGTCCTCGCCCCGCGCGCAGATGACCGACGCCATCGAGCAGATCCTCAACGGCAATGTCTACCTGCCCTCGGACATCATCCGCACACAGAAGCAGTCCTCGCAGCGGCGCCAGCCCGACGAGCACAACATCTCGCCGGAGCTGCTCCAGGCGCTCACGCGCAAGCAGTTGCTGGTACTGGAACGAATGGCCAAGGGCGAATCCAACAAGCAGATCGCCTACCACCTGGAAATTGCCGAAACCACGGTCAAGGCCCACGTCTCGGCGATCCTGCGCAAGCTCAACGTGCACAACCGCGTGCAGGCGATCCTCTCGGCCAACGACATCGACTTCGCCGCCTACCTGCGACGCTAGCCAACCCCAGGCGCCCTCCTTACCCGGCGGTGCGCGCGGCGCACCCTACGGATCGTGGGCGTGAATGCCACACGCCACTCGCCGAATACGCCGTCGCCCCAATCCGCCCTTCCAGGCCTAACGGTGTGCGCATGGCGGATCGTTGGGGTGAACGCCCCGCCGTAGGGTGCGCCGCGCGCACCACGGGCACCTCACTCGCCAAACATGCCGTCGCTCCGATCCGCTCGTGCACGCCCTACCTTACCCGGCGGTACGCATGGCGCACCCTACCAGGCCTAACAGTGCGCACGGCGGATCGTTGGGGTGAATGCCTCCGCCGTAGGGTGCGCCGTGCGCACCACGGGCACCTCACTCGCCAAACACGCCGTCGTCATCCGCGCTGCCACCCCAGTCCGCTGGATACACACCCTCCCGGACCAACCGGTGAAAGCTCGACCACGGCCATTCGGCCACCGAAGCCACCAGCCCGTGCTTCAGCGGGTTGCCGTGCAGGTAGTCCATGTGGGCGCGGTAGTCCTGTTCATCACGGATGCGGTGCTCCCAGAAGCGCCGCTGCCATAACCCGCCTTCGCGGCGCACGAAGCGGCTGGCATACACCGGCGCCGGCGGCCCCAGCGCCTGGCTGACCCGGCGCTTGATGATCGACCAGCGCCGGCCGAAGTCGTCGTCCTCGGCCGGCAGTTGCCAGATGCAATGCAGATGGTCGGGAAGCAGCACCCAGGCATGGATGGCGAACGGATAGCGCCGACGAACCTCTTCGATGGCCTGGCGCAGTGCCGTGCGGCAACGGGCGTCGGTCAGCAGCGGGCGGCGCTGTTCGGTGACCAGGGTGAAGAAATACAGCGAACCCTGGCGGGCACGGCGGTAGTTGGACATTCCATGTCCTCCTCCAATGACGGGGTTCCAGCATAGGTCGGCAGTGGCCAGCGGCGTGTGCGCCATATCGCGCATGGCGGTGCGCGCGGCGCACCCTACGCACCTTCGCCGATGTTCTACGTCTCCAGCGCGGCCGATGCAGGGTGCACCGTGCATACCCTCGGCGTCCATCGACCGTACTGCGCGTTACCGAGGTCGCGCGCTGGCGGGTGCTCGCGTTGAAGCGGTGCGCACGGCGCACCCTACGGACTGGACGCCCTGCCTTATCCGGCGGTGCGTTCGGCGCACCCTACGATCGTTCCGGTGAACGCCTGTGCCGTAGGGTGCGCCATGCGCACCGGGGCTCAGCCGACGCGTTGCGCGCCGTGCTCGATCAGGTGGCTCATCGCGGCCTTGAGTTTCATCGGCCGCACCGGCTTGTGCATCAGCGTGTGGCCGAGGTCGCGCATCTGCTGGCGCAGTTCGTTGCTGTAGTTGGCGGTGATCATCAGCGCCGGCAGCGGCACGCCGCGCCGGGCGTTGATGCTGGCGACGGCGTCGACGCCGTTGTGGCCGTTGTCCAGGTGGTAGTCGGCGATCAGCAGGTCGGCGTCGGCGTGGTAGTTGTCCACCTGCCGCGCCAGGTCTTCCTCGGACAGCGCGGTGACCACCCGGCAGCCCCAGCCTTCGAGCAGCGTGCGCATGCCGGCGCAGATCGCCGCGTCGTTGTCCAGCACCCACACCCGCGAGCCGGCGAGGCGCTCGAGCAGCGCCTCGGTGCTTTCCGGCGCCACCCGCGCACGCGGCGCGCGCTGGGTCAGTGGCACCTCGATGGCGAACGACGAGCCGCGCCCCGGCCAGGAGCGCACCTGGATGCGATGGCCGAGCATGCCGGCGATCTTCTCGACGATGGCCAGGCCGAGGCCGAGGCCGCGGTCCTGGTTCGGTCGTTGCGAATCGCCGCGCTTGAACTCCTGGAAGATCTCCTTGAGCTTGTCCTCGGCGATGCCGACGCCGGTGTCCCAGACTTCGATCCACAGGCTCTGCCGACGCCGCCGGCAACCCAGCAGGATGCGTCCGCCGGGCGTGTAGCGGATGGCATTGCTGAGCAGGTTGCGCAGGATGCGCGCGAGCAGTTGGATGTCGCTGCGCACGGTCGCCGAGCACGCCACGAAGTGCAGCTGCAGCCCTTCGCTGAGTGCCGCCTGGCGAAACTCCACGGCGAGGTTGTCGAGCAGGTCGCCCACGGCGAACGGCGCGATCTCCGCCTTGATCACCCCGGCGTCGAGCTTGGAGATGTCCACCAGGGTGCCGAGCAGGCTTTCCACGTCATCCAGCGAATTGCTGATGTTGCGCACCAGGGTCGCGCTGACCGCCTGCTCGCGCCGTTCCAGCAGCGCGCTGGTGAACAGCCGCGCGGCGTTCAGCGGTTGCAGCAGGTCGTGGCTGACCGCCGCGAGGAACTTGGTCTTCGACAGGTTGGCCTGTTCGGCCTCGGCCTTGGCTTCACGCAGGCGCAGTTCGACGCGGCTGCGCTCGCCGATCTCGCGCAACAGCTGGTCGTTGAGGGTGGTCAGCTCGGCGGTGCGTTCGCGCACCCGCTGTTCGAGGTTCTGGTACGCCAGGTGCAGTGCCTCGGCGGTGCGCCGGCGTTCGGTGATGTCGCGGATCAGCACGAAGATCCCCACCACTTCGCCGTTGACCAGGTTCGGCACGTAGGAGCGCAGCATGTAGCGCTCCTGCCCGGCGAGGTTGGTCTCGGCCACCTCGAAGGTCACGCTTTCGCCGGCCAGCGCGCGCTCCACGTAGGGTTCCAGGCGCCGCCAGTGCTCCTCGTTGTGCACCTCGCGCAGGCTCTGGCCGAGCATGCCGCCGCGCGGCCAGCGGTACCACTCCTCGTAGACCTTGTTGGTGAATTCGTAGATCAGCTCCGCGTTCAGGTAGGCGATCAGTGCCGGCACGTGGTCGGTGATCAGGCGAATCCAGCGTTCGCTCTCGCTCAGCGCCTCGGCGTGGCGATAGCGCTCGGTGATGTCGGTGAAGGTGTTGACGAAGCCGCCGGTGGGCAGCGCGTGGGTGCGCACTTCCAGCACCCGACCGTCGAACAGGCGCTGCTCCAGTTCCTGCACCGGGCGGCCATCGGCGTCGCGGGTGTCGGGCGTGAGCAGGGCCAGCTCGCTGTCCGCCATGACCTCGGCGAACGGCCGGTGCGCCTGGATCGGCGCCAGCCCGCAAAGGTCGAGGAAGCGGTGGTTCCACAGCTCCAGGGTGCCCTCGGCGCCGACCATCGCCATGCCCTGGGAAAGGTTGTCCACCGCGCGCTGCAGCAGCCGCGACTTCTGCGCCAGGGCCTGCTCGCGGCGCGCGGTCTCGCTGAGCTTGAGTTCGGTGATGTCGGTGTAGAGGATCACCAGCCCGCCCTCGCGGGTGGGCCGCTCGCTGACCTGCATCCAGCGTCCGTCGTGCAGGCGATAGACGCTGTGCTCGGTCTCGCTGCCACGCTGCTCCTCGGCGATCAGCCCGCTGCCCTGGGCCAGGCGGCGAATCTCCGACAGGCGCATGCCGCTGGCGATGCGCGCGCGGGTGCCGGCCCAGAACGACTTGAAGCGGCTGTTGAACAGCAGGATGCGCTGGTCCTTGTCGAACAGCACGAAGGCGTCGGAAATGCTTTCGATGGCGTCCACCAGGTATTGGTGGGCGGTCTCAGCGCGCTGGCGGGCGTCGCGCAGCAGCTGGTTGCTGGCGGTGAGTTCGGCCATCGCCTGGTTCAGCGCATCGGTGCGCTCGCGCACCTGCTCGGCCAGCACCACCGAATGCTGGAACGCGGCGTAGGCGCCCTCGCGGCGCGCGGCGCTGGATTCGACGCGTTCGATCAGTGCGGCGTTGATCCGCTTCAAGCGGTGGTTCTCGCGCTCCAGCTCGGCGAGCCGCGCCGCGCAGTCAGCCGCGTCCATTGCCGGCCCGGCGTCCAATGGCGACCCCGGTGAAGGTCTGGTTGATGTGCATGCCATTGAACTGCTCCCCGTAGGTGTTGAAGCCGATCACCTGCTGGCGGCGGAGGAATTCCCCGGTCTGCTCGACGCCGCCGTCGCTCTCGATCTCCAGGCGGCGCAGGAAGCAGTCGCAGCCGATGGTCAGCAGGGGCGGCCCGAGGCGCTTTTCCAGGCGCTCGAACAGCGCCTGCAGGTTCGGCAGCAACGGGCCGGGGCTCATGCCGGTGAGCACGATGCCGTTCTCCACGGCGCAATAGAAACTCAGGCTGAGGTCGTCGTGAACGCGCTGGATGGAACGCGCGAAGTAGTGCTCGTTGACCCTCACCGCCAGCGGATGGGCGGCGAACAGGCGGTGGTCGAGGGCCTCCACCGGCACGCCGATCCAGCGCGCGTACTCCTTCGCCGCCGGTTCGGCGTTCAGCTCGTAGACCCGGCGGGTTGTGCTGTCGGCGTCGGTGACCACCAGCTTCTCGCTGCTGGGCAGGATGTGGTGGGTGCTGAACACCTCGAAGTCCAGCGCGGTGTTCACCAGCAGCACCACCGCCGCGCCGGAGTGGAAGCGGCCGCCGTGGTAGACGTGGGTGTGCGTCAGGTGGTTGTCGTCGCCGGCCGAACCGCCGAAGTGCGGGATGCTGCCCAGCGCCGCGCTGAGGGCGGCGAGGACGATTTCCTCGCGGCTGGAGAGGCCGTCGAGCAGCGTCAGGGCGAAGCTGTGGTCCTTGATCGGCGCCAGCGAATTGCTCCGGCAGCCCGCCACCAGGCGTTCCACCAACTGCTGCGCGTCGAGCAGGCTGAAGCGCTCCATCTGGTCGATCAGCGCGCTGGCGACGGAGAAGCTGCGGTAGTCGAAGCCCACCGCGCTGACGCAGTTGCGCCCGTAGCCGAGCGGCGTGATCTCGCCGGCACTGGTGCAGCCGACCAGCTCGATGCCGCCGAAATACTGCTCCAGCGCCGGGCCGAGCGCGGCCAGGTCGTATTCCGCCGAGCAGAAGAACAGCACGAAGCCCAGGTGGGGATGGATCAGCTGGCGCGCCAGGTCCTGGGCCACCGCTTCCGCCTCGCGCGCGTGCGAAACGGCGGTGACCACACTTTCACTTTCCCCATGCCGCATCGGCCCACCTCACGAACACCCGTTGCCGTTTCGGTCATTCTAGAAAGCCCCCGCGCCAGGCCCCATGCTACTTGGGTCGCGAAGGCTCTCATCCGAAGGTAGCGCCCGCTCAGGCCGCAGCCGGCCAGCACAGCAGGGTCAGCGCCAGCATGCCGGCGTAGAAACCGGTCTCCAGGGTTTCACTGAGCGGCTGGATGCGCCGCAGCGCGCCATAGACGTGCACAACGATCATCGACGTGGCGACCGCCGCCAGCACTTCATAGGTGGTGTGCAGCGCCTCGCCGGTCAGCGCGGCGCGCATCATCAGCGCCTCGACGATGAGGATGAAGGCCCCCAGGCAACGCCCGAAGTAGATCGCCAGGTGGGTTTGGTCCGGTATCGTCCAGCCCACCAGGCGTGCCCAGTGCAGCGGCACGCAGAAGATCGGCAGGGCGAACACCAGGGTGGTGCCGATGGCCAGCCAGAGGAGGAAGTCCTGGCTGTAAGCGCTCCAGAGTCCCATCGAGGTCATGCTCCTTTTTTATGCTCATGAAAAAGGCGGGCCCGCTCGTGCGCGACCCGCCCGTCCTGCGCGACCCGGCGCGGCCGGGCCGGTGAAGCGGCTTACCAGCTGAGCACCGCACCGACCGCCAGGGTGTCGGTATCTTCGTCCAGGCCGCTGCCGTCCTCGCCATCGATCTGGTACTGGTTGTACTCGGCGACCAGCTTCAGGTTGTCGTTGATGGTGCGGAAGTAGGCGATTCCGCGGGTCTCGTAGTCGGCCGCGGAGCCGAGGCCGTTGCCGTCGTCCTCGGTCTTGCCATAGGACAGCGCCAGGCGGTTCTTGCCCCAGGTGTAGGAGCCCTGCAGGAGATAGCCGTCGCTGTCGATCTCGCGCAGCGTCGCCTCGCCGGCGTTGTTGGTGAAGAACGGGTTGATGCCCTTGGCCTGGAAGCCCGAAGCGGTCACCGAGAAGCCCGCCATCTTCGCCTGCACGCCATAGCCGAGGCCCTTGGAGGTGACGTCGTCCACCGTGTCGTCGGTGTTTTCCGAGGTCTGGTAGCCGCCGTTGATCCAGGTATAGATGGTCGAGCCGCCAAGCTGGAACTGATAGCTGACTTCCGACTCCAGGCGCGGCTCCTCCTGGTAGGACTTGCCGACGGCGCTGTCGTCGTTGGTGTCCACCGGGTCCATGATGCCCACCGCGACGCGCAGGCCCTCGACCAGGTTGTTGTTGCGGTAGGTGATCTGCGAGGTCGGGAACGGATACGGGTAGCCGGTGCCGATGTTGCCGAAGGACACGCCGGTTCCGTCCACCAGGCCGAGGGTGTCGCTGACGTTGCCGTAACCGGCGAGCAGTTCGTCGAGGAAGATGTTCGAGCGCGAGAACAGCCCGAAGTCCTTGCCCACCAGCACCTCGCCCCACTCCGGGTTGGAGACCGTGCCGTAGAACTGGCGGACGTCGATGGCGGTGTCGGTGCCGTTGGTTTCGCTGTCGTTGATGGTCACCCAGAACGACGCGCGGCCGCCCAGCTTGAGGTCGTCCACCTGCTTGCCGAAGTTGAAGCCGAGCCAGTTCGGCAGAAAGCCCATCTTGACCCGCGACTGGCGGCGGTCGAACTGCTCGCCTTCGCGGTCGACATCGCTGCTGACATAGAAGGCGTTGATGTAGCCGTCGGTGGAAAAGGTCGTGTCGTCCTTGTCGTACAGGACGATCTCGGCGGCGGCCTGCTGGGCCATGCCCAGGGCGACGGACGCGCCGAGGGCAAGTTGCAGGAACCGGGCTGGGACTCTCTTGTTGTTGTGCATGGCGCTCTCCGCTGCTGGGGCGACTGTTGGCTCAGTCGTGTCGGAGGCGATTATCGAAACCGCCCGGCCCGCGCCATACGGTTCCTTGGCGCTGCCTGGCTGCTGCTTTCGCCGCGCGCGGAACGAGAGGTCGGCGCGCGGCGAAAGAGCCGCGACCCTCGGAGCAAGGCGCAAGTAGTACGACCTGTGCGCAGGACGGAGATGAACCGGGGCCACCGCGCGAAGATCGCTGGATGCCAGGCGCCGCACATCCGTCCAAGCGCTGCGCCCGGGGATGTGCCCAGACTGTCCGCGACTCGACACGGCGGAGGACCGGCATGAGCGGAATCGTGATGTTCATCCACGGCGCCTGGCTCACGCCGCGCGTGTGGGAGCGCTTCGCCCAGCGCTTCGCGGCCTGCGGCTACACCTGCCTGGCGCCGTCCTGGCCGTCGCTGGAGGACATCCCGGCGCAGCGGCTGCGCGAGGCGCCACCGGCGGCCCTGGGCAACCTGGGGGTCGGCCGCATCCTCGCCCACTACCAGGCGCTGATCGAAGCGCTGCCGCACCCGCCGCTGCTGGTCGGCCACTGCTACGGCGGGCTCTTCGTCCAGGTGCTGCTGGATCGCGGCCTGGGTTCGGCCGGCATCGCCATCGCCCCGGCACCACCGCGGGGCGTGCTGCCCGGCCTCGCCGCGCTGGTCCGCCTGCTGCCGATGCTGACGCGCGCCGGGAGGATCGTGCCGCTGAGCGAGGCGCAATTCGCCCGCCACGCCGCGCAGACCCTCGACGCCGCCGAACGCCACCGCGAATACCAGCGGCAGGTGGCGCCGGCGCCCGGCCGCTTGCTGCTCGAGGCGGCGCTCGGCATCGGCACCCGGATCGACTTCGGCAATGATCGCCGCGCGCCCTTGCTGCTCATCGCCGGCGAAAATGATCGTACTATCCACGCCTCCACCGTCGCCGCCGTCTTCCGCCGCCATCGCCGCTCGGTCGCGGTCAGCACCTACCGCTGTTTTCCCGGTCGCAGTCATTGGCTGATCGCCGAAGCCGGCTGGCAGGAGGTGGCCGACTACGCCCTGGAATGGGCACAAAGCCAGGCCGACTGTTTCTGAGCAGAAGGAACCCGTGTGAAATGACATCGCTGCACCGCCTCTGGACGGCCCTGCACGCTCTGGTCGCGTGCGGCGAGCGCCTGCGCGGGCGCTGGCTGCTGCTCCTGCTGGTCGCCAGCGGCCTGGCCTGCGCCACGCCGCGCGGGCTGGAACAGCTGGAGCACCGGCGCTGGACCACCAGCGACGACGGCCCGAGCCAGGTCGGCGCGCTGGTGCAAAGCCGCGACGGCTACCTGTGGATGGGCACCAACGACTCGCTGTACCGCTTCGACGGTTTCCGCTTCGTCCGCTACCAGGCGCCGAACGGCAACCGCCTGCGCATCGTCTCGGCGCTGCTGGCCGGCGACGACGGCCTCTGGGTCGGCCTGCGCGCCGGCGGCGTGCAGTTCATCGGCAGCCAGGGCACCACCCACTACGCCCCCGCCACCGACTTGCCGGGCGGCGTGGTCTATGGCTTCGCCCGCGGCCAGGACGGCGTGCTCTGGGCCGCCGCCAACGACGGCCTGGCGCGTTTCGACGGCACGCGCTGGGAAACCGTCGGCGCCGACTGGCGCTTCCCCGACAACGCCCGCGCCGTGCTGGTCGACCGCGAAGGCCGCGTCTGGGCCGCCAGCGAGGACTGCCTCTACTACCTGCCGGTGGGCGCGCATGCCTTCGTCGACAGTGGCCTGGCGCTCGGCTGGGTCAGCCAGATGACCCAGGCCGCCGACGGCTCGGTCTGGGTCGCCGAGCGCTACGGTGGAGCCCTGCACCGGCTGACGCTGGAGGACGGCCGGCCGGTGTCGCAGACCGCGCCGATGTCGCTGGCCGCCAACGGCCTGCTCTTCGATGAGCAGGGCGGCCTGTGGATCGGCACCCTGGGCAACGGCCTGCAGCATGCCGCCGAACCCAACCAACTGTTCGATCCCGCCCGCAGCGGCAGCGCCCTGGAGCGCTTCACCACCCGCGACGGGCTCAGCTCGGACTACCTCTGGCCGCTGCTGCAGGACCGTGACGGCAACCTCTGGGTCGGCAGCAGCGCCGGCCTCGACCGCTTTCGCCGGCGCAACGTGCAACCCGCGCCGCTGCCGCGCGAGGCGCTCAACTTCGCCCTCGCGCCGGGTGCCGACGGCAGCCTCTGGGCCGGCAGCAGCAACCGTCCGGTGCTGCGCCTGGCGCAGGGCCGGTTGAGCCAGCTCGACCTGCCGCCGCCGGTGACCAGCGCGATGAGCGACGCCGAGGGCAACGCCTGGATGGGCGGCCCGAACGGCATCTGGCGCTCCCGGGGCGAGCGCCTGGAAAAGGTCGCCGCCCTGCCGACCCGGCAGGCGTCGGATTCCTCGGTGCGCGCGATGGTGCGCGACGACGCGGGCGATCTCTGGGTCTCGCTCAACCGCCTCGGCCTGTTCCGGCTGCACGACGGCGCCTGGCAGGAACAACCCGCGCCCACTGCGCTGGCCAGCCAGAAGATGCCGGTGAGCGCCGCCCGTGGCGCCGATGGCAGCCTGTGGTTCGGCTACCGCGACAACCTGATCGTCACCCGCCACGGCGCCGAGGAACGCCAGTGGGGCGAGAAGGACGGCCTGCAAATCGGCCACGTCACCGCCCTGCAACTGCAGTCGCGGCGTCCGTGGGTCGCCGGAGAGCGCGGCCTGGCCTGGTTCGACGGGACGCGTTTCCACAGCCTGCGGCTGCCCGATGGCGAGCTGTTCGGCAACATCTACGCGGTCCTCGCGGTGCCCACGGCAGCGGGCGAAGACCTCTGGCTGCATGCCCGCGGCGGCATTTTCAGGCTCGCCGCCGAGGACATCGAGACCGTCATCGCCGATCCCGAAGCGCGCCTGCGCTACCGCGCCTACGACCTCCTCGGCGGGCTCGCCAACGATCCCTATCAGGTGCTCCCGCTGCCCACCGCGGTGCGCAGCGGCGACGGCCGGCTGTGGTTCTCCACCAGCAACGGCGTGGTCTGGATCGACCCGGCGCAGCACGACGCCGAGGATGCGCCGCCGCGGGTGCTGATCGAATCGCTGGACGTCGACGGCGTGCGCCTCTCCGGCAACCGTCCGCTGCAACTTCCGGCGCAGAGCGGACGGGTGATGATCGATTACACGGCGCTCAGCCTGTCGATGCCCGAGGGGCTGCACTTCCGCTACCGCCTCGACGGCTACGACCGCGACTGGCACTACGCCGGTAGCCAGCGCCAGGCGATCTACACCGGCCTGCGCGCCGGCGACTACCGCTTCCGCGTGGATGCGGCGAATGCCGACGGCGTACCCGCCGAGCAGGAAGCGCAGCTGAGTTTCAGCATCGCTCCGGTGTTCTACCAGCGCCCGCTGTTCCTGATCCTCTTCGGCGCCGCGCTGGTCGGCCTGTTCTGGGCCTTCTACCGGAGCCGTCTGCGGCGCGCCGCCGAGACGCTGCGCGCACGCCTGGAGGAGCGCCACGCCGAACGCGAACGCATCGCCCGCGAGTTGCACGACACCCTCCTGCAGGGCGTGCAGGGGCTGATGCTGCACTTCCAGGCCGCGGCGGAAAGCCTCGACGAGGACCAGCCGGTGCGACAGCGCATGGAGCGTGCGCTGGACCGCGCCGACCAGGTGCTCGCCGAAGGCCGTGAACGGGTGCGCAACCTGCGCCGGCGCAGCCTCGCGGTGGCGGACCTCGCCACCGCCTTCGAGGCGCTCGACGAGGAACTCGAACATGACCCGGCCATCGTCTTCGCCGTGAAGGTCCGCGGTCGCCCGCACGACCTGCGCCCGCTGGTGCGCGACGAAGCCTACCGGATGGGCCGCGAGGCCATCGCCAACGCCTTCTGCCACGCCGACGCGAGCCACGTCAGCGTGGTCATCCACTACACCCCGCGGCGCTTCATGCTGAGCATCGCCGACGACGGCCGCGGCATCGCCGCCGAGTACCTCGGCCCGACCGGACGCCCGGACCACTGGGGACTCAGGGGCATGCACGAACGCGCGCAGAAAATCGGTGCCCAACTGGATATCCGCAGCGCCGAGGCGCAGGGCAGCGAGGTCCGCCTGAGCCTGCCCGCCACCCTCGCCTACCGGCGTACGCCGCGGCGCTGGCGGCGCTGGCTGCATTACCTGACTCACCCGAGGAGCCGAGCATGACGGCGGTCACCGGAGACATTCGCGTGCTGGTCGTCGACGACCATCCGCTGCTGCGCGAGGGGATCGCCGCGGTACTCGACCAGCAGCCCGACATCCACCTGGTCGGCGAAGCCGGCGATGGAAGCGAGGCCCTGGAGCGCTTCCGCGCGGAACGCCCGGACGTGACCCTGATGGACCTGCAGATGCCGGAAATGAACGGTATCGAGGCGATCCGGGCGATCCGCGCGGAATTCCCCGATGCGCGCATCGCCATCCTCACCACCTACCGGGGCGACGTGCGTGCGCTGCACGCGATCAAGGCCGGGGCCCAGGGTTACCTGCTCAAGAGCACACTGCGCAAGGAACTGGTGGAAGCGATCCGCGCGCTGGCCGCCGGGCGCCGGCACTTTCCCGCGGAGATCGCCGCCGAGCTGGCGGAATCCCTCGGCCAGGAGGCCCTCAGCCCACGCGAACTGCAGGTGCTGCAACGGGTGGCGCAAGGCGCGGCGAACAAGCAGATAGCCAACGAACTGGGTATCTCCGAGGACACCATCAAGGGCCATCTGCGCAGCATCATGGACAAGCTGAGCGCTAACAACCGCACCCACGCGGTCACCATCGGCATCCAGCGCGGCATCATCGAGCTCTGATCCGCCCCCACTTTCGTGTCGTCGGCGAGCGCCTCGTCGTGGTCTGTCGGCGCCACGCTCACGCCCGCATCATCCCTGGCAGAGGCGCCCCTTCGAGCGCCGTTCATAGCCTGCGGAGCACGCCGATGCCCAGCCCCTCCTATGCACGGAACGCCATCCTGCCCTTCCCCGGCGGCCCCATCGCCACGGTGCTAGGCCTGCTCGACGACGCCGGTCTGGCGCTGCACAGCGACCGCGAAGCCGCCTGCCGCAGCCTGACCCGCGCCATCGCACTGCTGCGTCGCGACGCCGATTTCGACAGCGGCGACAGCCGCGGCGGCCTCGCCGGCTGGCAGGTCAGGCGGCTCTCCAGCTACATCGACGAGCACCTGGATGGCGCCATCCGCACCCGCGAGCTGGCCGCGCTGCTCACGCTCAGCGTCAGCCATTTCACCCGCGCCTTCAAACAGGCCTTCGGCAGCCCGCCGCTGCTCTACGTGGCGCGCCGGCGCATCGAGGCGGCGCGGGAAATGATGCTCGCCAGCGACGAATCGCTGACCCGCATAGCCCACGTGCACGGCTTCTGCGACCAGTCGCACTTCAGCCGCACCTTTCTCCGCGAGACCGGCATCACCCCGCAGGCCTGGCGCCGGCTGCATCGTTCCGGCTGAAGCCCGCGGGCGCCCCGCGGACAGGCCGCGCCCGCCGTCACTCCGGCTTGCGGTACAGCTCGATGATCGCCGAGAAGTCCAGGCCGCCGTGGCCCTGCAGGCTGAAGCCCTGGTAGAGCTGCTGCGCCAGGGCGCCGAGCAGCACCGGCTGGCGTACCGCGCGCGCCGCTTCGGTGGCCAGGCCGAGGTCCTTGAGCATCAGGTCGCTGCCGAAACCGCCGCTGTAGCCGCGCGAGGCCGGGGCGTTCTCCAGCACGCCGGGGAACGGGTTGTAAGTGTCCGAACTCCAGCAACGCCCGCTGGACGTGTTGATGACCCCGGCCAGCACCTTGGCGTCCATGCCCAGCGCGACGCCCAGGCTCATCGCCTCGGCCACGCCGATCATCGAGATGCCCAGCAGCATGTTGTTGGCCACCTTCGCCACCTGGCCGTTGCCGGTATCGCCGCAATGCACGATGTTCTTGCCCATCGCCCCCAGGAGCGGCTGCGCCAGGGCGAAATCCCCGGCACTGCCGCCGACCATGAAGGTCAGGGTGCCGGCCTCGGCGCCGCCGGTGCCGCCGGACACCGGTGCGTCGAGCATCGGGTTGCCGTGTTCGGCGGCGGCCTTGGCCACCTCGCGCGCGCTGATCGGGTCGATGGTGGAGCAGTCGATCAGCAGCACGCCGGGGCGAACGTGGGCCAGCAGCCCGTCTTCGCCGAGGTAGACCGCCTTCACGTGGGCCGAGGCCGGCAGCATGCTGATGATCACCTCGACGTTGCGCTGCGCCAGTTCGGCGGGCGATGCGACGGCCGTAGCGCCCGCCTCGACCGCCGCCGCTACCGCCGTGGCGGAGAGGTCGAAGACGCTGAGCGCGTGACCGGCCTTGAGCAGGTTGCGCGCCATGGGGCCGCCCATGTTGCCGAGACCGAGAAAACCGATGTTCATGGTGGATGCCTCTTGAGTGTGCGTGCGCGAGCGCGCCGGACAGGCGCGCTCGCCCGGCCCTCTCCCGCAGGAGAGGACGTCGAAGGTTATTTCAGCGTGATGGTGGTGTTCACCGCGCCGCCCACGTCGCTTTCGTCGAACCAGCGCTGGGTGACCGTCTTGGTCTGCGTGTAGAACTGCACGACCTGCTTGCCGTAGGGGCCGAGGTCGCCGAGCTTCGAGGCGCGCGAGCCGGTGAAGGAGAACATCGGCACCGGCACCGGGATCGGCACGTTGATGCCCACCTGGCCGACGTCGATCTCTTCCTGGAAGTGCCGCGCCGCCGCGCCGGAGCGGGTGAAGATGGCGGTGCCGTTGCCGTTGGGGTTGGCGTTTATCATCTCGATGGCTTCGTCCAGGGTCGCCGCGTGCATCACGCAGAGCACCGGGCCGAAGATTTCTTCCTTGTAGATGCTCATCTGCGGGGTGACCCCGGAGAAGATCGTCGGGCCGACGAAGTTGCCGTCGGCATAACCGCTGACGGACGGGTTGCGGCCGTCCAGGGCGAGCTGGGCGCCTTCGGCAACGCCGCGTTCGATCAGGCTGCTGACGCGATCCAGCGCCGCACAGGAGACCAGCGGGCCGACGTCGGTGCCCGGCTCCACGCCGGCGCTGACCTTCAGCGTCTGCGCCTTGGCGACCATGTCCGGCAGCCATTGCTGCGCCTCGCCCACCAGGATCGCCACCGACAGCGCCATGCAGCGCTGCCCGGCCGCGCCGAACGCGGCGCCGGCGAGGTTGTTGAGGGTCTGCTCCTTGTGCGCGTCGGGCATGACGATGGCGTGGTTCTTCGCCCCCATCATGCACTGCACGCGCTTGCCGGCCTGGCTGGCGCGGTTGTAGACGTGGGTGCCGACCCGGGTCGAACCGACGAAGGACACCGCCTTGATGTCCGGGTGATCGCAGATCGCGTTCACCGCATCGACGCCGCCGTGGATGACGTTGAGCACGCCGGCCGGCACGCCGGCCTGCAACGCCAGCTCGGCGAGGCGCATGGTCACCATCGGGTCCTGCTCCGAGGGCTTGAGGACGAAGGTGTTGCCGGTGGCGATGGCCATCGGGAACATCCACAGCGGGATCATCGCCGGGAAGTTGAACGGGGTGATCCCGGCGCAGACGCCCAGCGGCTGCATCAGCGTATAGGTGTCCACCCCGCTGGCGACGTTGTTGGCCAGTTCGCCCAGTTGCAGGTTGCCGATCCCGGCGGCGTGTTCCACCACTTCCAGGCCACGGAACACGTCGCCCTCGGCGTCGGCCAGAGTCTTGCCCTGCTCGGCGGTGAGGATCGCCGCAAGTTCCTTCATGTTTTCGCGGATCAGTTGCTGGTACTTGAGGAAAATCCGCGAGCGGGCGCCGATCGGCATCTTGCGCCAGGTCTTGAAGGCCTGCTTGGCGCTGCTCACCGCGGCCTCGATTTCCTCGGGCGTGGCGAACGGCACCCGCGCCAGGACTTCCTGGGTCGCCGGGTTGATCACGTCGCGCCATTGCGTGGTGCGCGACTCGACGAGCTCGCCGCCGATGAGGAGTTTGACGTTGGGAATGCTGGTGCTCATGGTCGATGTCCTGACTGTCGTTGTGCGAAACCTGCGCGGCTCACCGCGCAGGAAGGAGGCGTCGGCCGCTCAGGGCGTATCCAGCGCCGGCGATGCGCGGCGCGACTGCGCCGGTTTCATGTTGTCGATGGCGGCCCGGTCGCCCTGCATCAGCGCCGTGCAGAACAGCGCCACCACGCCCATGCCGATCAGGTAGGCGACCACGTAGCGCGGGCTGCCGTCGGCCGCGCCGAGCAGCGAGGTGGCGATCATCGGGGCGAAGCCGCCGCCGAGAACGCCGGCCACCTGCACCGCGAGGGAGATGCCGCTGTAGCGGATTTCCGCCGGGAACTGCCGGGCGAAGAGCAGCGATTCGGGCGCGTAGAGGATCGGGAAGACCACGCCCACCGCCAGCACCATCGCCCACCAGACCAGCAGCGGCTCGCGGGTGCCGAGCATGCTGAAGAACGGATAGACGAACGCGCAGAGCAGCAGCAGGCCGGCGAAGTACAGGCGCTTCTGGCCGACCTTGTCCGACAGCCACCCGCAGAACGGCATGGTGAGCAGGGAAATCGCCGCGCCCGCGGTGATCGCGTGCAGCACCTCGGCGCGGGGAATCTTCAGCTGGTTGGCCGCGTAGGCCAGGGCGAAGGTCACCGCCATGTAGAACCAGGCGTTCTCCGCCATGCGCGCGCCGATGATGGTCAGGGTCGCGCGCGGGTACTTGCGCACCACCTCGAACAGCGGCACGCGGACTTCGCGCTTCTGCTCCTTGAGCTTCTCGAAGTCCGGCGACTCGGCGACCTTCACGCGGATCAGCCAGCCGACGCCGAGCAACACCACGCTGGCGAGGAACGGCAGGCGCCAGCCCCAGCTCATCATCTGCTCCTCCGGCAGGGTCGCCACCGCGCCCATGGCCAGCGAGGACAGCACCAGGCCGGCACCGACGCCGGTCTGCGGCAGGCTGCCGTAGAAGCCCTTTTTGCCTTCGGGCGCGTGTTCCACCGCCATCAGCACGGCGCCGCCCCACTCGCCGCCGACCGCCATGCCCTGCAGGAAGCGCATCAGCACCAGGATCACCGCGGCCCAGTAGCCGATCTGTTCGTAGGTGGGAATCAGGCCGATGGCGATGGTCGGGATGCCCATCATCATCAGCGTCATCATCAGCATCGACTTGCGCCCGATGCGGTCACCGAAGTGGCCGAAGATGATGCCGCCCAGCGGCCGGCCGATGAAGCCCACGGCGTAGGTGGCGAACGCGGCCAGCACACCGGTGATGGGGTCGAGGGCGGGGAAGAAGAGTTTGTTGAAGACCAGCGCCGCGGCGGTGCCGTAGAGGAAGAAGTCGTACCACTCGATGGTGGTACCCGCCATGCTGGCGAGACCGGCGATGCGGTAATGCTTGCGGCCGGATCGGCCACCTGTCGATAGCGATTCGTTCATGGTTGCCTGCTCTATTGTTTTTGTCGTTAGGGCTTTGCAAGGTCACGGAAGCGGCTGGTAGCAGCGACCGGCTTCGAGTATAGGTGTGCAAACTTCCGATAAGTCAGAACAAAAGCACCGGTTGGATATGCAAAAAAATCTCATGCTCGCCAGTCAGATGAACTGGGACGACCTCAAGTTCTTCCTCGAGGTGGCGCGCACGCGCACCGCCAGCAACGCCGCCAGGCGCCTCAACGTGGACTACACGACGGTGTCGCGACGCATCCGCGCGCTGGAGAAGGCGTTGGGCGCGCTGCTGTTCGAGAAGTCGCGCTCGGCCGGCTTCGTGCTGACCCCCGAGGGCCTGCACCTGTTGGGTTACGCGGAGTCGCTGGAAAGTACCCTGCAGGCCGCCTGCGAGCAGGTTTCCGGGGCCAGCCTGGCGCTGTCCGGGCATGTGCGCATCGGTTCCACCGAGGGTTTCGGCAGCTTCTTCGTGGCGCCGCAGCTGAGCCATTTCCAGGACGTCTACCCGAACATCTCCATCGACCTGCTGCCGGTGCCACACTTCATCAGCCTGTCGCGCCGCGAGGCGGACATCGCCATCACCCTGGAACGCCCGGAGCGCGGGCCTTACGTCTGCTCCAAGCTGTGCGACTACAACCTGCGCCTCTACGCCACCGCCGAGTACCTGGCGCAGCATCCGCCGATCGGCTCCGTGGAGGACCTCGCCGGGCACAGTTTCATCACCTACGTCGACGACCTCGCCTTCAGCCCGGAGCTGCTCTATCTGGAGCGTGTGGTGCCCAACGCCAGCAGCCAGTTGCGCAGCACCAGCGTGGTCGCCCAGTACCTCTCGGCGCTGCAGGGCCGCGCGCTGGCGATCCTGCCGTGCTTCCTCGCCGGGCCGGACCCACGGCTGGTGGAACTGCTGCCGCAGCAGGTGCAGGTCACCCGGCAGTTCTGGATCTACTATCGCGAGGACCTGCGCCGGCTCAAGCGCATCACCCAGGTCAGCGAATACCTGCGCGCCTGCACCGAGGCCAATCGCACCTTCCTGCTCGGCGAATCGCGGCAGATGAGTTTTCTGTAGGTTCGGGTGGGTTGGTGCGCAGGGCTCACCCTACGGAGAGACGCCCTACGGTGCTCGTCGCCGTCGGGTCAGCCGGGCGCGGGTGCAGCCGTGCGACCGAAGCGCTGCAACTGCATTTCCTTCAGCCGGCTCAGGGTGCGGCGGAACGGAAAGGCCAGGTAGCCCTCAGTGTACAGCGCATCCATCGCCACCTCGGCCTCGATATAGAGCGGCACCTGGCGGTCGTAGCATTCGTCGACCAGGGCGATGAAGCGACGCGCGCCGTCGTCGTGCTTCGACAGCCTGGGCAGTTCGCGGTCGCCGGCGGCCACCTGCTCGGCCGCGTCCTCGGTGCCACGGGCGATCTTGCCCTCGCCCTGGCGCGCGCTCATGTTCGGCACGCCGCTCAGCAGCACCGCATCGAACTGGTCGCAGAGCACGATGAAGTCGTAGGCCGCCAGCGGCCCCTTGCACAGGTCGTCGAAACGACTCCAGAGCACCCGCGCGCTGCGCCGCACCACGGCGATCGGGCGGTGCGCCAGGGTCACCGGTTCGCGGGAGCCGGCATCGTCTCCCGCCAACTGCCGGAAAACCGCCTCCAGGGCACTTGGCTGCCCGGCTTGGGCCAGCCAGTAACGCTGCAAGCCGACGCCGGGATGCAGGCGGTGATCCTCGCCGCCGTCGAGGTTAACCACCTGCATGCAGCGGTTGATCGCGGCGATCGCCGGCAGGAAACGCTGGCGGTTGAAGCCGTCCGCATAGAGCTGCTCGGGCGGCTGGTTGGAGGTGGCGACCAGCACCACGCCCTGCTCGAACATCACCTCGAACAGCCGCCCGAGGATGATCGCGTCACCTATATCGTTGACGAACAGTTCGTCGAAACACAGCACCCTCACCTCGCGCCCCAGCTCCGTGGCCAGTGCCTGCAGCGGATCGGCGGTGCCGACCAGCTGGAACAGCCGCTGGTGCACCCAGCGCATGAAATGGTGGAAGTGCTGGCGCCGGGCCGGCACCTGAAGGCTCTCGTGGAAGCGATCCATCAGCCAGGTCTTGCCCCTGCCGACCGGGCCCCACAGGTACACGCCGCTGCCGGGCGAAGCGCCGCCACCGGCGTGGATGGCCTGCTGGCAGCGCTCGAGGATCTGCACGGCGTGCCATTGCGCCGGGTCCGACTGGAAACCCTGCTCGACCGCGAGGCGATACGCCGCCAGGGGAGAAAGCGAACTCATGAGTGAACTACCGAGCGAAGACCGCGCGAATGATGGGCCATCGCGGCGCGGCTTTGAAGTCGCGTCGCTGGCCCCGCCCGGCAATCTGCCGTCCGACGCGTTCGCTGTTGCAACAAGTGGCAACTAACACCGAAGAATCACTCGCCTGGCCGCGCCCGGGAGTATCCACGCAAGTTCGAGGTCATAACTGGGTAACCGCGTGATTACGTTATCCCGGAGAACTGCCATGACGATCGAGATCAATACCCACAATTCCACCTGCGCCGTTTTCGTCGACGACCGCAAATACGAAAGTCCCCTGGACCAGGTACGCGTGACGACCGACGAGGCGACGCGCATGTCGGTACTTGAAATAGCCGGACGCCGCCAGCTCATCAGTGAACCGGATGCCGAGCACCTGATAGGTGCAGGTGCCGAAGACGCGCGGTTCAATCTGTTGAAGGATGACTGAGTCGCGTCATTGAATCTTTTTACGTAAATACAGTCTTTTCAGTACGCCGCATTAATCCGCGTATGGATGTATTCGCGGCGATGGATATAATCGCCGCGCCCAACGCGGCGACAAGTATCAAGAACGATAAAAAACCCGACGCAGCGCAGCGGTCCCGCCGCCTCGCCCAGCGTCCTCCATGTTCGATCAACAGGATCAATCGTGAATAAAGACGAACTGCGCGCAGAACTAGAGCGCCAGGCGCAACGCTATATGGATATTAACGGCGGAGAAGTCAAAACCTACGCTGCTCAACCGGAACCCGAGCGTAAGCCTTGGCGCAAGAAAGCCAGTGTGCTGGACCAAGCTTTCCAGCAGGAACTGCAAAAGATGGAAAAGGAACTGGAAAAAGCCGATACCGAAGGCGTCTGAGTATTTCCACCCTCCTGATTACATGAACGCAGCGGCCGCCCTAAAAAAGTGCGGCCGCTGCGTATCCATCATCGAACTTTCTGCATTCGCGACATTTCGTCGTATGCATTCAAGCTATCTCGGCGCTGACCGATAGGCTGCACAGGCCAGGGTGTTTGGCCGACTACCCGTGCACGTCAAACCGGATTCCGCCATGCCTTCGAACCTGAAGTTCAGCCACAAGATTCTGCTCGCCGCCTCGCTGGTGGTGGTGGTCGCCTTCTCGCTGTTCACCCTCTACAACGACTACCTGCAGCGCAACGCGATTCGCGAGGACCTGGAGAACTATCTGGGGGAAATGGGCGAAGTGACCGCCAGCAACATCCAGAACTGGCTGTCCGGGCGCCTTCTGCTGGTGGAAAGCGCGGCGCAATCGGTCGCCAACAACGATTCGACGGAGGCGGTGGTCAACCTGCTGGAGCAGAAGGCGCTGACCTCCAGCTTCAATTTCACCTACCTGGGCACTCGCGACGGCGCCTTCACCATGCGCCCGGACGATCCGATGCCCGACGGCTACGACCCGCGCACCCGGCCCTGGTACAAGGATGCGCTCGCCGCCGGCGGCACCACGCTCACCGAACCCTACATCGACGCCGCCAGCAACGAGCTGATCATCACCATCGCCACCCCCGCGCGCCGGGACGGCCAGACCCTCGGCGTGGTCGGCGGCGACCTGGGGCTGCAGACCCTGGTGAAGATCATCAACTCGCTGGACTTCGAGGGCATGGGTTACGCCTTCCTGGTCAGCGCCGACGGCAAGATGCTGGTTCATCCGGACAAGAACCTGGTGATGAAATCGCTGAACGAAGCCTTCCCCGCCAGCAAGCTGAGCATCGGCCCCGGCTTCAGCGAAGTCGAAGGCGCCGAGGGCACGCGCATCGTCACCTTTGCCCAGGTGAAGGGGCTGCCCTCGGTGAACTGGTACGTCGGCCTGTCCATCGACAAGGCCAAGGCGTTCTCCATGCTGCAGGAATTCCGTACCTCGGCGATCGTCGCCACGATCGTGGCGGTGGTGCTGATCCTGCTGCTGCTCGGCATGCTGATCCGCGTGTTGATGCAGCCGGTGCGCCTGATGGGCCGTGCGATGGAGGACATCGCCGAAGGCCAGGGCGACCTGACCAAGCGCCTGGAAATCCACTCGCACGACGAGTTCGGCGACCTGGCGGACGCCTTCAACCGCTTCGTCGGACGGGTCCACGCCTCGATTCGCGAAGTCTCCTCGGCCACCGCGCAGGTGCATGAAGTCGCCCAACTGGTGGTCAGCGCCTCCAATTCGTCGATGAGCAACTCCGACGAGCAGGCCAACCGGACCCACAGCGTCGCCGCGGCGATCAACGAACTCGGCGCCACCGCGCAGGAAATCGCGCGCAATGCCGCCGACGCCTCGCATCAGGCTTCCGATGTCCGCAACCTCGCCGAAGACGGCCGCCAGGTGGTGCAGAAGACCATCGGCGCGATGACCGACCTGTCCGGAAAGATTCGCTCGTCCTGCGACACCATCGAGGAGCTCAACGGCAAGACCGCCAACATCGGGCAGATTCTCGAGGTGATCCGCGGCATTTCCGAGCAGACCAACCTGCTGGCGCTCAACGCCGCCATCGAAGCGGCGCGCGCCGGGGAAGCCGGGCGTGGCTTCGCGGTGGTCGCCGACGAGGTGCGCAACCTCGCCCATCGCACGCAGGAATCGGCGGCGCAGGTGCAGCAGATGATCGAGGAATTGCAGGTCGGCGCGCGCACCTCGGTCAGCACCATGACCGAGAGCCAGCGCTACAGCGAACAGAGCGTGGAAGTCGCCAATCAGGCCGGCGAGCGCCTGGGCAGCGTGACCCAGCGGATCGGCGAGATCGACGGCATGAATCAGTCGGTCGCCGCCGCCACCGAGGAACAGACCACGGTGATCGAGTCGCTGAACGTGGATATCAACGAAATCAACCTGCTGAACCAGGAAGGCGTGGAAAACCTCCAGGCCACCCTGCGCGCCTGTGGCGACCTGGAAGGCCAGGTCACCCGCCTCAAGCACCTGGTGGACAGCTTCCGCATCTGACCTGCGGCGCCGCCGGGCTCAGTGGCCTCCGCCGCCCGCGGCCTTGGCGGTGAACGGCGGTTTGGCCAGCCAGATGATCAGGATCAGGCCGAAGAACATCCACCCGAGCAGGGTGAAGTACTCCACCGTCGAGAGCATGTAGGCCTGGCTCTCGACGATCTTGTCGATCTGCGCGTAGTGCGCGGTCGATGCCCCTCCCAACTGCTGCAGATACTGCTGCGTCGCCGGGTCGTAGGCGGTCACGTGCTCGGCCAGCTGCGCGTGGTGCAGGTCGGCGCGCCGCTGCCAGATCCAGGTGGTCAGCGACGAGGCGAAGCTGCCGCCAAGCACACGCAGGAAGGTCGCCAGGCCCGAGCCGTCGGCGATGTCCTTGGGCGGCAGGCTGGAGAGCAGGATGCTGGTGGTGGGCATGAAGAACAGCGCGATGCCCAGCCCCATGAACACCTGCACTTCGGCGATGTGGCGGTAATCCACCTCGGTGTTGAAGGTGGCGCGCATGAAGCAGGACGCCCCGATCACCAGGAACGAACCGCCGGACAGCAGGCGCATGTCGACCTTGTGCGCGAAACGCCCCACCAGCGGCGAGAGGAACACCGGCAGCAGGCCGATCGGCGCCGCAGCCAGGCCCGCCCACACCGGCGTGTAGCCGAGCTGGGTCTGCAGCCACTGCGGCAGCAGCAGGTTGATGCCGAAGAACCCGGAATAGCCGAGCACCAGCGCCAGCGTGCCGAAGGAGAAATTGCGGTAGCGGAACAGGCTCAGGTTGACGATCGGGTGCTTGTCGGTGAGTTCCCAGATCACCAGGGCAATCAGCGCCACCACCGCCACCGCGCCGCCGACCTGGATGAAGGTCGACTCGAACCAGTCCAGGTCGTTGCCCTTGTCGAGCACCACCTGCAGCAGGCCGACGCCGATCACCAGCAGGCTCAGGCCGACGTAGTCGATAGGCTGATGAACGATCTTCTCCGGCCGTTTGCCCAACTGGCTCCAGACCACCAGGCAGGCGAACACGCCGATCGGCACGTTGATGAAGAAGATCCAGGGCCAGCTGTAGTTGTCGGTGATCCAGCCGCCGGCGATCGGTCCGATGATCGGCGCCACCACGGTCACCATCGCCAGCAGCGCCAGCGCCATGCCGCGCTTGGCGGTGGGAAAGATCGCCAGCAGCAGCGTCTGCGCCATCGGATACAGCGGCCCGGCGACGAACCCCTGCAACGCGCGGAACAGCACCAGCTCGGGCATCGAGCGGGCGATGCCGCAGAGGAACGAGGTGATCACGAACAGCATCACCGCGGCGAGGAACAGCTTCACCTCGCCGAAGCGCCGCGCCATCCAGCCGGTCAACGGCAGGGCGATGGCGTTGCACACGGCGAACGAGGTGATCACCCAGGTGCCCTGCTCCGAACTCACCCCGAGGTTGCCGGCGATGGTCGGCAACGCGACGTTGGCGATGGTGGTGTCGAGCACCTGCATGAAGGTCGCCAGGGAAATCCCGATGGTCGCCAGCAGCATGCTCGCCGGGCGGAAGGCGTTATCGCTCATGGCAGGCTCCCGTCAGCGCCCGGCCACGCCACCGGCGCGGGTGCCCGGCGCGTTGCGCTGGATGATCTGCTCGATCAGCGCGTCGGCCTCGGCCAGTTGTCGCTCGTACACGTCGGTGGAGAAACGCGGCTGCTCGAGCGGCTTCTGCGCCAGCAACTCGCCGTCCTGGTCGTGCAGGTCGACGTTTACATCGGTGGACAGGCCGATCCGCAGCGGATGCTTCTTCAGGTTGTCCGGCTCCAGGCGGATGCGCACCGGCAGGCGCTGGACGATCTTGATCCAGTTGCCGCTGGCGTTCTGCGCCGGCAGCAGCGAGAACGCGGTGCCGGTGCCGACGCCGAGGCTTTCCACGGTGCCGCGGTAGCGCACGTCGCTACCGTAGAGGTCGGCCTCGACCTCCACCGGCTGGCCGATGCGCATGTCGCGCAGCTGGGTTTCCTTGAAGTTCGCGTCGATCCAGATCTGCTCCAGCGGCACCACCGCCATCAGCGGAGTGCCCGGCTGCACGCGGGAACCGACTTGCACGGAACGCTGCGCGACATAGCCGCTGACCGGCGCCACCAGGCTGCTGCGCGCCTCGTCGAGGTAGGCCTGGCGCATCTGCGCAGCCGCCGCCTTGACGTCCGGGTGCGAGGCGATGTCGGTCTCGTCGACCAACGCGGCGTTGGTATCAAGCTGCTGCTGCGCGGAGGTCAGCGCGCTCTGCGCCGAGGTCAGGGTGTCGCGGGCATGGGACAGTTCTTCCTGGGAAATCGCGCCGCCCTGAGCCAGCTTCTGGCGACGCTGGAAGTCGCTGCGCGCGCGCTCCACGTCGGTCTTGCGCGAGGCGACCTGGGCCTTGTAGGAGTCCACGTTGCTGTACAGCCCGCGCACCTGGCGCACGGTCTTCGCCAGGTTGGCTTCGGCGCTCTGCAGCGCGACCTCGCTGTCGCTCGGATCGAAACGCACCAGCACCTGGCCCTGCTCGACGTAGTCGCCATCGTCGGCGCCGATGCTGACCACCGTGCCGGTGATCTGCGGGGTGATCTGCACCAGGTTGCCGTTGACGTAGGCGTCGTCGGTGCTCTCGTGGAACCGCCCGTAGAACAGGTGATAGAGGTAAACCCCGAGCACGGCGAGGATCACCAGCAGCGCCAGGCCGATGAGCAGCGTCCTGCGCTTGCCGGAGGATTTGTTGTTCTGTTCGGCGCCGGCGCTCTCGGCGTGCTCGACGGTGTTGGGCGTGGAATCAGCCATGGTCGTCTACTCAGCGTGAAGAGGTGGAGGCTGCGGCGAGCGGAGTCGCGGGCGAGCCGGAAATTTGGAAACCGCCGCCCAGCGCCTGCATCAGCAGCACCGCGCTATCGACGCGCTGGGCGTTCAGGCTGACGAGCTGGCGCTCGGCCTGCAGCAGTTGCTGCTCGACACTCAGCGCGTCGAGGTAGTTGCCGATGCCGTCGCCGTAGCGCTGCATGGCGATGTCGAAGGAGCTGCGGGCGATGTCGCGGGCGCGCTGCTGCTGGAGGATCTGCTGGTCCAGCGAGCGCAGCTGGGTGATGCCGTCGCCGATATCGCCGAGCGCCGCGAGCAGCGTCTGGTTGTACTGCGCCACGGCGAGGTCGTAGTCGGCATCGCGGCCGGCCAGGTCGGCGCGCCGACGGCCGCCGTCGAAGATCGGCAGCGACAGCGCCGGTCCGACCTCGAAGAAGCGGCTCGGCCCACCGAATAGCGCGTCGCCAAGCACCGACTTGATACCGGCGGACGCCGTCAGGTTGAGGTTCGGGTAGAAGCGCGTCTTGCTGGCGTCGATGTCCCGCGACGCCGCCTCGACACGCCAGCGCGCGGCGACCAGGTCCGGGCGCCGGCCGATCAGCTCCGCCGGCAACTGCGCCGGCAGGCTCACCGCGGTCGGTGCGATCAGTTGCGGACGCGGCAGCTCGGCGCCGCGGTCCGGGCCCTTGCCCAGCAGCACCGCCAGGCGGATCTGCGCACTGCGCACCTGCTGGCGCGCGGCGGTCAGCGTCGCATCGGCCGCGGCTTCCAGGCTCTGCGTCTGCTGCAACTGGTATTCGCTGTCGATCCCGGCGGCGTATCGGCGCTGCGACAGCTCGAGCATGTCGCGGGTGCGTTTGAGGTCCTGCTCGGCGATGTCCTGGGTGCGGAACGCCAGGCCGAGGTCGTTGTAGCCGCGCGCCACGTTGGCGGCGAGCGTCAGCCGCGCGGCCTGGCCATCGACTTCGCTGGCCCGCGCGCGCCCCAGCGCCGCTTCCCAGGCGGCGCGCTCGCCACCCCAGAGATCGAAGCTGTAGCTGGCATCCGCCGACAGGCTGCGCAGCGTGCCGTAGCGTTCGCCCTGGCCACTGGAATCATCGATGCGCGACTCGCGCGAACGGCTGACGGCGGCGTTGAGGTCGACATTCGGCTGGCGGTCCGCATCGGCGGCGAGCGCGGCGGCGCTGGCCTGGCGCGTACGCGCGTCGGCTACCTGGAGGTCGGGGCTGGAGGCCAGCGCTTCACGAATCAACGCATCGAGGCGCACATCGCCAAGGCTGTTCCACCAGTCGGCACGCGGCCAGGCAGCCGGCGTCAGGCGCTCGCTGGCGAAGGTGCGCTCGCTGCTCAGCGTGCCCGCATCGAGCAGCGCACCCTCGGGCTGCAAGCCACGTGACGAGGCGCAGCCGGCCAGCGCCAGGGCCACGCACAGGGCGCAAAGGGAAAGGCGTGCGTTCATCTCAGTGCGCTCCCTGGGCATCCGGCAACAGGCCGGTGGGCGTCAGGATCTTGCGCAGCAGCCGGTCCAGCTCCTTGAACTCTTCGCGGGTCAGGGGCTGTGTCAGGTCGTTCAGCGCATCCGCGGCGATGGACATGATCTGCTGGCTGAAGGCCTTGCCCTGCTCGGTCAGCAGGAGGCGCACCTGGCGCCGATCGGCGTCGCAACGCACCCGCGTCAGTAGGCCCTTGTTCTCCAGCCGGTCGAGCATCCGCGTCATCGCACCACTGTCCAGCGACAGCGCCCGACACAGGGCTGCCGGCGTATCCAGTGCCGCGTCCTTCTGTTGCAAGAGCAGGACCTTGAATTGCGCCGCCGTGACGTCGTGGGGAGCCAGGTACTTGTCCAACAGGCGGTCCTTCTGCTGGTTGACCAGCGCAAGGAGGTGGCCGATGGAATAGCGCAGGGGGAAATTGTCGCGATCGTAGTGCTGCATGTTCTCTGCCTAGTCAGCTATACGCAAAGAACAATACTGCCTAGGCAGCTATTAGGCCATGACAAATCCTGCAACAGTCTTTCGCCGTAATCGAACAAGTCGCCCGCGGTGCGGGAAAAGAAAAGACGCCCTCAGGCGCCTTCGTCGTCAGTCTTGCCGGGCGGAGGCCCCTCGCCCTCCTCGTCCTTGAGCCGCTCCCACAACGCCTGGGCGTCGGGAAACTCGGTGCCATCCTCGCTGCTCAGCGCCTCCGGATCGTAGCGCCGCACGCAGCCCTCGCCGACGGTGGGCGGCGCTTTCGAGGTGGCACGGTCGAGGGGATCGCTCACGGGCAACTCCGGCTCAGTCGAACACGACGGTCTTGTTGTCGTGGACCAGCACGCGGTCTTCCAGGTGGAAGCGCAGCCCGCGGGCGAGTACCCGGCGCTCGACATCCTTGCCCAGGCGCACCAGGTCTTCGATGCTGTTGCGGTGCGAGATGCGCGCCACGTCCTGCTCGATGATCGGGCCGGCGTCCAGCTCCTCGGTGACGTAGTGGCAGGTCGCGCCGATCAGCTTCACGCCACGCAGCGACGCCTGGTGGTACGGCTTGGCGCCGACGAACGAGGGCAGGAAGCTGTGGTGGATGTTGATCACCTGATGGGCGAAACGGCGGCACAGGTCCGGCGGCAGGATCTGCATGTAGCGCGCCAGCACCACGGTGTCGGCCTGGTGTTCCTCGACCAGACGCGAGACCTCGGCGAACGCCGGCTGCTTGTCCTGCGGATCGACCGGCACGTGGAAGAACGGAATGCCGTGCCACTCCACCATGCTGCGCAGGTCCTGGTGGTTGGAGATCACGCAGGGGATTTCGCAATCCAGGTCGCCGCTGTGCCAGCGGTGCAGCAGGTCGGCCAGGCAATGCGATTCGCGGCTCGCCATCAGTACGACGCGCTTCTTCTGCGCCGAATCGCTGATCCGCCAGACCATCGAGAACTGCTTGGCGATCGGTGCGAAGGCCTGGCGAAACTCCTCCAGATCGAACGGCAGCGACTCGGCGCGGATTTCGTGGCGCATGAAGAACCAGCCGCTCTGGTGGTCCGAGTGGTGGCTCGCCTCGCTGATCCAGCCGTTGTAGGTGGCCAGGAAGTTACTGACTTTGGCGACAATACCGACGCCATCCGGACAGGCGATGACCAGCCGAAAAGTGCGCATTTCTTTACTCCAGATTCACAAAGGCGGCCATTCTAGCCACACCCGTGGAAACTTTCAGTAACTGTCGCCAGGCGCCAGCCCTCGCCCGGCCAACGGCAGGCCGGCGGGCGCCGCTTAATTGTCCCGACGGAAAAAAACCGACGCGTCCTGCGGGTTTTGCGAGAACAACTTCATGCCGCCTCGCCCGGGTCTTTAATCAATCGCAGCCCAATAAAACGAGGATAATTAAAAAATAACCCTACTCATCCGTTAGATGTTTACTTGGCAAACAGCGATGACTATTATTGAGCCACTATCAACCCCCGACTATTTAAGGTAAGCCAATGTCGCTGATCAATGAGTACCGCGCCACGGAAGAAGCCATCAAAGAACTTCAGGAGCGCCTGAAGAATCTGTCGCAAGACGACAAACTGCAGAAGGAGTTGGAGTTCGAAGGCAAACTGCGCGCACTCATGGGCGAATACTCCAAGTCGCTGCGCGACATCGTTGCCCTGCTCGACCCGGACGCCCGCCAGTCCAAGGCACCGCGCGCCAGCAAGGCGACCGGCACCGGCACCACCAAGCGCGCGCGCAAGGTCAAGCAGTACAAGAACCCGAACACCGGTGAAGTCATCGAAACCAAAGGTGGCAACCACAAGACGCTGAAAGAGTGGAAAGCCAAGTGGGGTTCGGATGTAGTCGAAGGCTGGTCGAGCTTTCTCGGTTGATTGAACGCCAATAAAAAACGCCGGCAATTGCCGGCGTTTTTTATTGGTCCGTTTTTTCCGCAACGCCTTTCACAATCCCCAGCGCACACGCAGGGCCTGCGCATAATCCTGCCACTCACGTAACAGAGACTGTTGTTCCGGGCTGGCGGTTGCCTGCAACTCGCGCAGTGCCTGGTCGAACGCCGGCAGCGTATTAGGTGCGCCGAACTCGGGTGCGCTCAGCCGGGCCCGACAGAACTCCGCCCAGCGCTGTTGTTCTTCGCCGGACAAGGTTTCGACAAAGTTGCGCGCGCGATATCGGAACAACAATTCCGGCAGCCGCGGGTCGTCGAACGGCCAGTTTTCCCGCGCCAGCAGCTGCGGATCGGCGCGACGCACGCGCTCGCACAACTGGCGGTCGCGATCGCCGATGAAACCGTCGTAGAGCATCTGTTCGGGATCGTCGCCGGACGGGAACGACTCCTCCGCATACACCAGCGGCAGCTTGTCTCGCCACAGCGACTGCTGCTCGCGCAGCAGCGCGGCGCGCGCCAGGCAGGCCTCGAGGTCCACGCCGAGGCGCTCGCGGTCGCTGTCGCGCAGGACCTTGAGCGGCGCCAGCACCGGGCACTTGTTGACGTGCACCAGCTTCAGCGGAACCGGCGACTCGCCCTCGGCCAACTGGTCGCGACGCCGATAGAGGCGCTGGCGCAGGGCCTCGCCGTCGAGCTCGAGCAGCGGCAGGTGGTCGGCCTGCAAGTCGCAGACGATCAGTGCGTTGCGGTTCTTCGGATGCCAGGCCAATGGCAGCACGACGGCCAGGTAGCTGCGTTCCGCGGCGAAGCGCCCGGAGACATGCACCAGCGGCTGCAACAGCTGGATCTGTTCGTGCACGCGCTGCTTGCCGCGCAACTGGTAGAGGAAGTCGTAGAGCTTCGGCTGGCGCTCGCGGATCAGCCGCGCCAGGGCGATGGTCGCGCGCACGTCGGCCAGCGCGTCGTGGGCCTGGCCATGGTGGATGCCGTTGGCGGCGGTGAGCCGTTCGAGCTTGAGCGTCACCCGGCCGTCCTCCCGCGGCCATTGGATGCCTTCGGGACGCAACGCGTAGGCGGTGCGCACCAGATCGATCAGGTCCCAGCGGCTGTTGCCACCCTGCCACTCACGGGCATAAGGGTCGAAGAAATTGCGGTAAAGGCCATTGCGCGTGACCTCGTCGTCGAAGCGCAGGCTGTTGTAGCCGGCGACGCAGGTTCCGGGAAGCGAGAGCTCGCGGTGCAGACGGGTGATGAACTCGGCTTCGCCCAGACCCTTTTCCCGCAGCACCGATGGCGTGATTCCGGTGATCAGGCACGCCGCAGGGTGCGGCAAGATGTCTTCGCTGGGGCGGCAGTAGAGATTCAGCGGCTCGTCGATCTCCACCAGCGCTTCGTCGGTGCGGATGCCGGCCACCTGCAGCGGGCGGTCTCGGCGCGTGTCGATGCCAGTGGTTTCGTAGTCGTACCAGAAGATGCTGGAGCTCACGGAGTCTTCCTTGTGGGGGGCGCGTCGCGAGTCTAGCACCGCCGCGCCAGAGCCTCGCCGGTGCGTCATGCTTGCCGGGCACCACGCCGGGTCGCTAGCATGCCCCAGCCTCTCCGCCCTGGTTCACCGATGCCCTCGACCGCCGTCCGCCACGCCCCTCCGGCCCCGCCTACCGCGCCCCTGGATACCCGGCTGCGCATCGAGACGCCCGAAGGCATCGACCTCATCCTGCGCCCTGCCAGCCTGGTGCCACGCGCCCTGGCCTTCACCATCGACCTCGCCATCCGCGGGCTGATCCTCGGCGTGATGTTCGTCCTGCTGTTCACCCTCGGCCAGTTCGGCATGGGCCTTGGGGCGATCCTGATGTTCCTCGTCACCTGGTGGTACATGGTGCTGTTCGAGGTGCTCAACCAGGGCCGCTCGCCGGGCAAGCAGATCATCGGCCTGCGCGTGGTCCACGACGATGGCACCCCGGTCGGCTGGGGTGCCTCGCTGACCCGCAACCTGTTGCGCTTCGCCGACATCCTGCCGTTCGGCTACACCCTCGGCATCCTCAGTTGCCTGAACAGCCGGGGTTTCAAGCGCCTCGGCGACATCGCCGCCGGCACCCTGGTGATCTACCGCGACCGCTCCGCCGAACGCCCGCCGCTGGCCGCGGCCGAACCGCTGCGTGCGCCCTTCGCGATGAACCTGGAAGAACAGCGCGCGCTGCTGGAGTTCGCCGAACGCCAGGGCGGCCTGTCCGCGGCCCGACGTACCGAGCTGGCGGCGATCCTCGCCGAGCCGCTCGGCGTGTCGCCGGAACAGGCCGAGGCGCGGATCAACGGCATTGCCCACGGCCTGTTGGGTTCGGCATGAAGCAGAGCCTGTTCGAAAGCCACTACCAGGCCGAATGGCAGTGCTTCGCCGCCCGGCTCGACGCGCTCGAGCGCGGCAAGGCCACGCGCGAGGACTGCCAGGGTTTCGCCGCCGCCTACCGGCAGCTCTGCCAGCAGCTCGCCCTGGCCCAGACCCGCGGCTACAGCCCGCACCTGATCGAGCAGCTGCAACAGCTGGCGATGCGTGGGCACCAGCAGTTCTATCGCCACCGCAGCCAGCTCGGCGCCCGCCTGCTGAGTTTTCTGTTCGGCGGATTCCCGCGCCTGGTGCGTGCCGAGTGGCGCAGCGTGGCGCTGGCCTTCGGGCTTTTCTTCGGCAGCCTGATCGGCATGGGCCTGCTGACCTATTTCTATCCCGAGCTGATCTACAGCCTGATGGACCCGGACCAGGTACAGAACATGGAGTCGATGTACGACCCGGACGCGCACCGCCTGGGGCGCTTCGGCGAACGTGGCTCCAGCGACGACTGGGCGATGTTCGGGTTCTACATCATGAACAACATCGGCATCGCCTTTCAGACGTTCGCCAGCGGCCTGCTGCTCGGCCTCGGCAGCCTGTTCTTCCTGCTCTTCAATGGGCTGACCATCGGAGCGGTGGCCGGACACCTGACCGAGATCGGCTATATCCACACCTTCTGGTCGTTCGTCATCGGCCACGGCGCTTTCGAGCTGACCGCCATCGCCTTCTCCGGCGCCGCCGGGCTCAAACTCGGCTGGGCGCTGCTGGCGCCGGGTCGACTGACCCGCGGCGAGGCGCTGCGCCAGGCCGCCCGCACCAGCGTGCAACTGGTCGGCGGGGTGATCCTGTTCCTGCTGATCGCGGCGTTCATCGAGGCCTACTGGTCGTCGATGACCTACACCACGCCGACCGTCAAATATGCGGTCGGCGCCGCGCTCTGGGCGCTGGTGCTCGCTTATTTCCTGCTGGTCGGACGCCGCCATGCGCCTGACTGACGCCAGCGTAGCGATCCGTCCGCGCAGCGCCTGGGAGGCGCTGGACCTCGGCGTGCTGCTGGCGCGCCGCCACGCCGGCCTGCTGATGGCCAGCTGGGCGCTGATCAGCCTGCCGGTGCTGGCGCTGCTCACGGCGCTGCTGTGGGAGTACCCGAGCTGGGCGATGTTCGTCTTCTGGCTGCTCAAGCCGGCGTTCGAGCGCCTGCCCCTGTACATCCTCTCGCGCGCCTTGTTCGGCGACACGCCAACCCTCGGCCAGGCGCTGCGCGCCTTCCCGCGCCTGCTCAAGCCGCAACTGATCGCCAGCCTGACCTGGCGCCGGCTGAGCCCGACGCGCAGCTTCGACCTGCCGGTGCTGCAACTCGAAGGGCTTTCCGGCGCCGCGCGCAATCAGCGCCTGGTGGTCCTCGGCCAGCGCGATACCGGCGCGGCGAGCTGGCTGACCATCGTCGGCGTTCACCTGGAAATGGCCCTCTGGCTCGGCCTGGTCACCGCCCTCTATATGGTGTTGCCGCAACAGATGAGCATCGATCTGGACTGGCAGAAGCTGATCTCCCCCGACGCCGGGAACTGGCTGTGGCTCGATCACCTGTCCAACCTGCTCTACGCGCTGGCGCTGATCGTCTGGGAGCCGGTGTACGTCGCCTGCGGCTTCAGCCTCTACCTGAACCGCCGCACGGCGCTGGAAGCCTGGGACATCGAACTGGTGTTCCGCCGCATTCGCCAGCGGCTCGGCGGTGTCGCCTACGCGCTGCTGGTCGGCCTGGGCCTGCTGCTGGTGCAGCCGATGGAGCGCAGCTGGGCGCAAGACACACCCGCGGCCATCTGCCCGCTGCCGGAGGCCGACCCACTGGGGCCAGACGCCGATCGCCTGCAGCAACAGACGCTGACCAGCAAGGCCAGCCGCGCGGCGATCGGCCAGTTGCTCGATGCGCCGCCCTTCGAGAACCGCCAGACCGTCACCCGCTGGCGCTTTGGCGACGACCCGCAGAAGGACGTCGACCGCGGCGACGTCGAGTCGCTTGGGCAGTTGCTCAGGGGCCTGTTCCACCTCGCGGAGTTCTGGAAGAGCATCGACGGCATCGCACTGTTCTTCGAGGTGCTGCTGTGGGCCGCGCTGTTCGGGCTGATCGGCCTGTTGCTGTGGCGCTACCGCGAATGGCTGACGCTGTTCGCCACGGGGCGCGAAAAACGACAACGCGTCGCGCGGGAGCGCCCGGCCGTGCTGTTCGGCCTGCAAGTGACGCCGGAAAGCCTGCCCGACGACATCGCCGGCAGCGTGGAGCGCCTCTGGGACGAACAGCCGCGTGAAGCCTTGGGCCTGCTCTACCGCGCGCTGCTCAGCCGCCTGCTGGGCGAGTTCCGTCTGCCGCTGAAAAGCGCGCACACCGAGGGCGAAGTGCTGCAACTGGTTGAGGAACTCTATCAGGACGACCTCAGCGCCTACGCGAGCCGCCTGACCCGCCATTGGCAGAACCTCGCCTACGGCCACCGGCCCCCGCCCCTCTCCAGCCGCGACGAGCTGTGCCAGGGCTGGCGGCAGCTGTTCGGGCACGGAGTGCCGCGATGAAACGGCGGCCGCTGTTCTACCTGCTGTCGGCGACCGTGCTGGTGCTCGGCCTGCTGGCGATCTACCTGCTCGGGCGGGTCACGACTTATCAGGAAGAAGTCAAACAGGGGCCGGCTCCGGAAGTCGCCGCCAATCCCTACCTCGCCGCCGAAAATTTCCTTCGCGGGCGTGGCCTGCAGGTACAGCGCGCCGATGGCCTGGAACGGCTGGCGGACCTGCCCAGCGTCGGGCAGACCCTGCTGCTGCTCGGCGAGCGCGACCGCATCACGCCGCGGCAGAACGAACGGCTGCTGGAATGGGCAGCCAGGGGCGGACACCTGCTGGTGGTCGCCGAGCGCCTGTACGACGAGGACAAGGGTGAGAGCGGCGACCTGCTGCTGGATCGCCTGGGCATCCAGCAACTGCGCAGCAAGGACCTGGAGAAGCCGGCCGAGGACGCCGCGCCCGATGAGGCCGATCCCGAGCAGGAAGCGGAATCCGACGACGCCGATGCCTATCCGGAGCTGACCAAGCTCTACCTGGAGAATGAAAAGGCGCCCGCCTACATCGGCTTCGACACCGACTTCCACCTGTACGACTCGCAGAACCGCGCCCACGCCTGGGCCAACAGCGCCCGGACCACGCACCTGCTGCAGTTGCAGTACGGCGAAGGGCTGATCAGCGTGGTCACCGACGCGTGGATCTGGCAGAACGGCAAGATCGGCGAGTACGACAACGCCTGGCTGCTCTGGTACCTGACCCAGGACAGCGCCGTCACCCTGCTCTACCGCGCCGATCGCGACAACCTCGCCAGCCTGCTCGGCAGGTATTTCCCGGAGGCGCTGGCCGCCTTCGCGCTGCTGCTCGCCCTGGGCCTCTGGCACGTCGGCCAGCGCAGTGGCCCGCTGCAACCGCTGCCCGCGCTATCGCGCCGGCAATTGCAGGAGCACCTGCGCGGCAGTGCCGATTTCCTGCTCCGACGCAGCGGCCAGCGCACCCTGCTGCAGGACTTGCAACAGGATATCCAGCGCCGCGCGCGCCGCCGTCATCCCGGCTTCGAACGTCTCGGCGTCGCCGAACAGTGGCAGACGCTCGGCCGACTCAGTCGCCTGCCGCCCGGCCACGTCAGCCAGGCGATGCGTCCGGTGCCGGACAAACGCCTCTCCGCCGCCGATTTCACCCGCCAGGTAGCCCACCTGCAAACCCTCAGGAATGCCCTATGAGCGATCAGGAACAACCCAGCGCAACGCCCGCCGCCAGCGGCTCCAGCCCTGAAGTGCAGCGCCAGCGCGCGATCCAGCTGGCCCAGGCGCTGCGCCACGAACTGCAGAAGGCCGTGATCGGCCAGCGCGAGGTGATCGACGACGTGCTCACCGCGCTGATCGCCGGCGGCCACGTGCTCGTCGAGGGCGTTCCCGGCCTCGGCAAGACCCTGCTGGTGCGGGCGCTGGCGCGCTGCTTCGGCGGCGAATTCTCGCGCATCCAGTTCACCCCCGACCTGATGCCCAGCGACGTCACCGGCCACGCCGTCTACGACCTCGCCAGCGAGCAGTTCAAGTTGCGCAAGGGCCCGGTGTTCACCCACTTGCTGCTGGCCGACGAGATCAACCGCGCGCCCGCCAAGACCCAGGCGGCACTGCTGGAAGTCATGCAGGAACGCCAGGTGACCCTCGAAGGCCGCGCGCTGCCGGTGCCGCAGCCGTTCATGGTGCTGGCCACGCAGAACCCGATCGAGCAGGAAGGCACCTATCCGCTGCCCGAGGCCGAGCTGGACCGCTTCATGCTCAAGCTGCGCATGGATTATCCGGACGCCGGCGAAGAACTGGAGATGGTCCGCCAGGTGACCCGCTCGGCCCGCGCCGACATGCTCGAGGTCACGCCGCTGCGCACCCTGCTGCAAGCCAAGGACGTGCTCGCCCTGCAGAAGATCGCCAGCGACCTGCCGTTCGACGAGCAGGTGCTCGATTACGCCGTGCGCCTGGGCCGCGCCACCCGCAACTGGCCGGGCCTGAGCCTGGGCGCCGGGCCGCGCGCCTCGCTCGCGCTGGTGCGCGGCGCGCGAGCCCGTGCGCTGCTGCGCGGCGGCGAGTTCGTCATTCCGGACGATGTGAAGGGCTGCGCCCTGGCCGTGCTGCGCCACCGCGTGCGGCTGTCGCCGGAGCTGGAGATCGAAGGGCTGTCGGTCGACCAGGTCCTCCTGCAACTGCTCGAACAGGTTCCGGCCCCGCGCCTATGAGCACCTCACGATGAAACCTTCGCGCAGGCTGCTGGCGCTCGTCGCCACGCTCTTCGCCGCCGCCCTGCTGCTCGGCGCGCTGGATGCGCTTGGCGTGACAATGCCGGCGCCGCTGCATCGGCTCTGGTGGGGTGCGTTGCTGGCGCTGTGCGCCTTCGCCGCGGTCGACGCCTGGCGCCTGCGCCGCATCCCTTCGCCGCGTCTGCAACGGCGCCTGCCGGGCAACCTGCCCTTGGGCCGCAGCGAGGAAGTGCGTCTGGAACTGGCGCACGATCATGCGCGGCCGCTGCGGGTCGAGGTCTTCGATCACGTGCCGGACGGATTGGCCTTCGAGGCGCTGCCGCAGACCGTCGAGCTGCGCCCGGGCGAAACCAGCTCATTCGGCTATCGCCTGCGCCCACGGGTACGCGGGCATTTCAGCTTCGTCCGCTGCGAGCTCGGCGTGCCCAGCCCGCTCGGCCTGTGGCGCGCCCGGCGCCTGCTGGCGCTACCCGGCGAGACCCGCGTCTACCCGGATTTCGCCCGTCTCTATGGCGCCCAACTGATGGCGGTGGACGACTGGCTGAGCCAGCTCGGCGTTCGCCAGCGCCCGCGTCGCGGTTTGGGACAGGAATTCCACCAGCTGCGCGAATTCCGCGACGGCGACACCCTGCGGCAGATCGACTGGAAAGCCACCGCGCGCAAGCGCCTGCCGATTGCCCGCGAATACCAGGACGAGCGCGACCAGCAGATCATCTTCCTGCTCGACTGCGGCCGACGCATGCGCAGCCAGGACGACGAGCTGGCGCACTTCGATCACGCGCTGAACGCCTGCCTGCTGCTCAGCTACGTGGCGCTGCGCCAGGGCGACGCGGTGGGCCTGGCGACCTTCGCCAGCGAGCACGACCGCCACGTCGCGCCGGCCAAGGGCCATGCGCAGCTCAGCGTGCTGCTCAACGCGGTGTACGACCTCGCCAGCAGCCAGCGCCCGGCGGACTATGCGGCGGCGGTCAGCCAGTTGCTCGCCCGCCAGCGCCGCCGCGCCCTGGTGGTACTGGTCAGTAATCTGCGCGACGAGGACGACGAGGAACTGCTCGGCGCGCTCAAGCGCCTCGGCCGCCAGCATCGGGTGCTGGTCGCCAGTATGCGCGAGGAGGTGCTCGATCGCCTGCGGCAGACACCGGTTCGGGGCTACGACGATGCCCTCGCCTACTGCGGCACGCTCAACTACCTGAATGCCCGTGGCGGGCTGCATGATCGTCTCGCCGCCAACGGACTGCCGATCCTCGACGCACGCCCGGGCGAACTCGGTCCGGAACTGGTCGGGCGGTATCTGGCGTGGAAAAAGGCGGGCGTTCTGTAGAGCGGGGATGGCGCCCATCCGTGGGCGCGTGGGGCGTCACTGCGGCGACGTCACCTTGGGGCTGAAAGCGAAGTACTGGCGCAGCACCTGGACCAGCTCGACATACTCGGCCGGCGGCGCCACCAGGGAAAAGCCCGAATCGTAGCTTCCCGGCGTAGCGTCTTCCTGGCTCCACTGGCAGGTCGCATAGAAGTCGACGAAATGAATCTGCCCGTCCTGGCCGGGAATCTTCAGGCGCATGTCGAAGCGCGCATCGGTCAGCATCGGCCACTCGCTGATGAGCATCAGCCCATCGACCGAGACATTGCCCAGGTAGCCCATCGGTTTATCGGTATGCCGGTTGAACACCTTCAGGTAGTACGGCAACTGATGGCGCTCGATTCGAGACGGTAGACGCATGATGGCTTATCGCTATGAATGTGGGTCGAGTATGGTCCGAGTTCACGGTCGCTGAACAGCCGTCAGGCGCAGTCCGCTGCCAGCCGCGCGTCGATTTTGCGACGGGCGGTACTCAACTGCTCGTCGCTGTAGAACACCCGCTCGCCTTTGTCGTCGCGGTAGTAGAGCTTCCTGCCGCTGTTCAGCGTACCGAGGTTGCTGCGCAGCGCGCGGCAGCGCTCATTGCGGCTCGACTGCTTCTGCTGCGCCTCGACGGCCGTCTTCGCCTGCTCCTCGCGCCGCGCCCCGAAGAAGCGCTCGGTGCGTTCCTCACGCGCCTGCGTGGCGGCGTCGCGCTCGATCACCTGCGGGCGCACATCGACCTTTTGCGCGCCGGCCGGCGGCCGTTCCCCGTAATGCAGCGTGCCCTTGGCGTCCGTCCAGCGGTAGATCTCCGCGGTGGCCAGCAGAGGCAGCAGGATCAGGAGAAGCCACCAGTGACGCATGCTCGGTCATCCGTTACGGGCCAAAAGGATCAATGCGGCGGCGGTGCCGGAATCGGCTTGGCGGGCACCGTCGGCCGAGCTTGACCCAACTGGTCGAGGGTTTCCAGCCGTGCCCGCGCCCGATAGGCGTATTCGCTGGTCGGGTAGCGGCTGATGATGAACTGGTAGGTCTGCGCCGCATCGACGAACAGGCTCTGGCGCTCCAGGCATTGCCCGCGCAGCAGGGATATCTCCGGCTGCAGGTAGTTGCGCGAGCGGCTCTTGCGCTCGGCCTGGGACAACTCGAGCATGACCTGCTCGCAGTCGCCCTCGTCGTAGGCGCGGTACGCGTTGTTCAGATGGTGGTCCAGGGTAAAGCGGGTGCAACCCGCGACTCCGGCAAGCAACGCCAGGGCGATCAGACATCTCATGGGCAATCTCCTCCGATGGGCAGCGTATCGGCGTGGCGGGGGATTTCTGCAGGGAATGCGCCGCATCATTTCGTCGGTTGCCGGACGCGGGCAACGTAGTGCACGCGAACAATGACTACACCGCCCCAGCATAGTAGCCTCGAAACTTGCCTGAACCACGGAGCTACTGCATGACCTCGCGCCGCACCAAGATCGTCGCCACCCTCGGCCCGGCCAGCAACTCGCCGGAAGTGATCGAACAGCTGATTCTCGCCGGGCTCGACGTCGCCCGCCTGAACTTCTCCCACGGCACGCCCGACGAGCACAAGGCGCGGGCCGCGTTGATCCGCAGTATCGCCGCCCGGCACGGTCGTTTCGTCGCCCTGCTCGGTGACCTTCAGGGGCCGAAGATCCGCATCGCCAAGTTCGCCAACAAGCGCATCGAGCTCAAGGAAGGCGACAGCTTCCGCTTCTCCGTCACCTTCCCGCGTGACGCCGGAACCCAGGACGTGGTCGGCATCGACTACCCGGACCTGGTCAAGGACTGCGATGTCGGCGACGAGCTGCTGCTCGACGACGGCCGCGTGGTTATGCGTGTGGAAGGCAAGAACGACGAGGAACTGCACTGCCGCGTTCTGATCGGCGGCCCGCTGTCCGACCACAAGGGCATCAACCGTCGCGGTGGCGGCCTGACCGCCCCGGCCCTGACCGAGAAGGACAAGGCCGACATCAAGCTGGCTGCCGAAATGGACCTGGACTACCTTGCCGTGTCCTTCCCGCGTGACGCGGCGGACATGGAATACGCCCGCAAGCTGCGCGACGAATCCGGCGGCACCGCCTGGCTGGTGGCGAAGATCGAACGCGCCGAAGCAGTAGCCGACGACGAGACCCTGGACGCGCTGATCCGCGCCAGCGACGCGGTGATGGTCGCCCGTGGCGACCTCGGCGTGGAAGTCGGCGACGCCGAACTGGTCGGCATCCAGAAGAAAATCATCCTGCACGCGCGCCGCTTCAACAAGGCGGTGATCACCGCCACGCAGATGATGGAATCGATGATCTCCAGCCCGATGCCGACCCGCGCGGAAGTTTCCGACGTGGCCAACGCCGTGCTCGACTACACCGACGCGGTGATGCTCTCCGCGGAAAGCGCCGCCGGCTCCTACCCGGTGGAAGCGGTGAAGGCGATGGCGCGCATCTGCCTGGGCGCCGAGAAGCAGCCGACCAGCCAGAAGTCCAGCCATCGCCTGGGCCACACCTTCAGCCGCTGCGACGAAAGCATCGCCCTGGCGGCGATGTTCACCGCCAACCACTTCCCCGGCGTGAAGGCGATCATCAGCCTCACGGAAAGCGGTTTCACCCCGCTGATCATGTCGCGCATCCGCTCCGCGGTGCCGATCTTCGCCTTCTGCCCGAGCCGAGAAACCCAGGCACGGGTGGCGCTGTTCCGCGGCGTCTACACCATCCCCTTCGACCCCACCACGCCACGCACCGAAAGCCTCAGCCAGGCGGCGGTCAACGAACTGCTGCAGCGCGGCCTGGTGGAACAGGGCGACTGGGTGCTGCTGACCAAGGGCGACAGCTACCACACCATCGGCGGCACCAACACGATGAAGCTGCTGCACGTCGGTGAAGCGCTGGTTTGACGCCCGCGCGCAGGAACGAAAAAGCCGCTCGATGAGCGGCTTTTTCATGTCCGGGCGAGATCAGGCGAAGCGCGAAAAATCGGGCTCGCGGCGTTGCATGAAGGCGCTCAACGCTTCCGCGGCTTCGGGCGAGCGCAGTCGCTGACCGAACAGCGCGCCTTCCTCTTCGATCACCCGCCGCAGCTCCTCACGCCCCGGCGCGCGCATCAGCCGCTTGGCGTCGGCCACCGCCGACGGCGCCAGCCGGCCGAAGCGCAGCGCCATTTCCCGGGCCTTGTCCAGCGTCGCCTGCCCGCTGCCCAGCGCTTGGTTGGCGATGCCCCACTGGGCCGCCTGCTCGCCACTGAAGCTCTCGCCGAGCATCAACAGTTGCGTCGCCCGGGCGTGCCCGAGCAGGCGTGGGAGAATCAGGCTGGAGCCGAATTCCGGGCACAGGCCGAGGTTGACGAAGGGCATGCGCAACATCGCATCGCGGCTGACGTAGACCAGATCGCAGTGCAGCAGCAGCGTGGTGCCGATGCCGACGGCTGGCCCGGCGACCGCGGCCACCACCGGCTTCTTCAGCTCGAAGAGCGCACTCATGAAACTGAACACCGCGCTGTCCAGGCCGCTCGGCGGTGCCTGGATGAAATCGGCGAGGTCGTTGCCGCTGGTGAAGCAGGCCTCGCCCCCGGAAATCAGCACCGCACGGATCGCCGGATCGGCATCCGCGGCCTCGAGCTCCTCGGCCAGGCGCGAGTACATGGCGCGGGTCAGCGCATTCTTCTTGTCGGGGCGATTGAGCTGCAGGCTCAGCAATCCCGAATTGCGGTCGGCAAGAACGTGATCGGACATGGTGGCTCCGGGTGCCGAAGGCCCATCGAAACCCGCGTCCAGGGTGGAAGGAGGTCAGCGTTCGACAGGCACTTCAGGCACGTGGCAGGAAGACGTCGGCCAGCAGGTTGGAACGGGGAATGCCGGCCAGGTAAAGCGCTCGGGCGAAATCCTCCACGCGCGCAGGCTGGCCGCAGAGTAAGGCGACGGTTCGCCGCGGAACAAGGCGGAATCCGGCCAAAACACGCGGCAACTCGGCCGCCGTGACCAGCTCGACGCTCAGCTGCGGATGCTCCGCGGCGAGCTCGCCTAGCTCCTGCGCCAGGTAGTGGGCGTGGACGTCCCGGGCCAGGTGGACCAGCTTGATCGGGCCCGTGTGCCCCTGGCGCAGCGCCTCGCGCAACACGCCCCAGAGCGGCGCGAGCCCCGTGCCGCTGGCCAGGATGAGCAACGGACGTTCGCTCCAGTCCGGGTCGTAGTGCAGGGCTCCACCGCGTACCTCGCCGATGCGCAGCGCATCGCCCACTCGCAGGGCGCGCGCCGCATCGCTGAAGGCACCCGGCTCGCGGCAATCCAGGTGAAACTCCAGCGCGCCGTCGCCCGGCAGGCTGGCGAAGGAATAGGGTCGCGAGGTGCCACCGGCATCGAACAGCTGCACATGCTGCCCGGGCTGATAAGCCAAGGGACGCGAAGGCTGAAGGCGCAGGCGAAGCACATCCGCCGGGCGCCAGTCGACCTGCAGCACCTGAGCGGCCACCGCGTCGACAGCGGGATCGAACACTTCGACACGCAGGTCGCCGACCACCCGGCACTGGCACGACAGCCGCCAGCCGGCGGCGCGGCGGGCGTCATCCAGCGCGCCGGGCAACGCGTCCTCCACCTCCCCGGCGACGCAGCGCACCATGCAGGCGTGGCAACTGCCCGCGCGGCAGCTGTAGGGCACGCGGACTCCGGCGCGGTTCAGGGCATCGAGCAGGTTGCTTCCCGCCGCCACCGACCACTGCCGGTCGCGGACCTCAAGACGTGGCATCGACACGCGTCCAGTTCGCCTCGCAACGGTTGCGCCCGCCGCGCTTGGCCCGGTACAGCGCCTGATCGGCACGCTGCAACGCGTCGTCCAGTTCATCGCCAGGCTGCAGCAGGGTCATGCCGATGGACAGGCTCAGGCCGCTGACGTCGGCATCGGCCAGTTCGATGCGCGAGAAACCGTCGCGCAGGCGCTCGCAGCACAGCAGAACCTGCTCGGCATCGCTGTTGGGCAGCAGCAGCACGAACTCCTCGCCGCCATAGCGGGCCAGCACATCGCGATCCCGCAGGTTGGCGCGGGCCATGCTGGCGAACTGCTGCAGCACCCGGTCGCCCACGGCGTGGCCATGCTGATCGTTGATGCGCTTGAAGTGATCGAGGTCGATCAGCGCCATGCCATGCTGGCGGCCGGCGGACAGGTTGCTCAGCTCGCGATCGGCAAGGCGCAGGAAATGCCGGCGGTTGTAGAGGCTGGTGAGTTCATCGGTGGACGCCAGGTTCTCCAGCTGACGCATCATCCCGCGCAGCGTGTCCTGGTGCGCTTGCAGGGCGAAGCGCCGCTGGCGCATGCGCTCGCGCAACTGCTGCACGTAGTTGGCGATCAGGCTCAACCAGCCGAACACCAGGAACAGCACGCACAGCTGCAGCACCATCGACGACGACAGAGCGCCACCGGCGAGATAGACCTCGAGCCCGGTCACTCCGGCGAAGCAGAGGAATGCGAACGCGGCACAGCCGACGAAGCGCAGCGGGCGCAATTGGAAGATACCGAACAGCAGAATCACGACGTAGAACACCAGCAGCGTGCCGCGACCCTCCGCCATCTGGAAGATGAAGAAGGTATGCCAGGCCGTGGCCACCAGGACTTGGGTCTCGGTGAGGCTCGGGTCATCGAAGCGAAGGTTCAGGTCAAAGCGGAACAGCAGGAAAAAGGCGAACTGGCTGAGGATCACCAACAGGGAGCTGACCACCAGCACGGTCATCGATGAGCGGTACAGCCCGAGGCCCATGCCCAGCCAGGTCAGCGCCAGAACCAGGCCGTAGGTCGCCGCGGCGATTCCGAATCGCCGAAGAAAAAGCCCTTGTAAATCATACCACTTGGACTCGGAAGTCATCTGCTCACGGGCTCCATCCCATACTAGCAAGTGGCCGCCAATGTACCTGCCCACCCCGAGCCTTGCCTAGCGAAGGCGACGAAGGCCAGGGGCGATAGCGACTGTCGACAGCCGGACGTGCGCGGTATACTGCCGCGCCCTTTGCACCGCACCCGCGCGCCAGCATGCAGGCCGGCGCCACAATGATGTTCCCGACGTTCATAGAGGAGCGCGCCCCGTGACCCTGATCAAGCAAGACGACCTGATACAGAGCGTTGCCGACGCTTTGCAGTTCATTTCCTATTACCACCCCGTCGACTTCATCCAAGCCATGCACGAGGCGTACCTGCGCGAAGAGTCGCCGGCGGCCCGCGACTCGATGGCGCAGATCCTGATCAACTCGCGCATGTGCGCCACGGGGCATCGTCCGATCTGCCAGGACACCGGCATCGTCACCGTTTTCGTCAAGGTCGGCATGGACGTACGCTGGGATGGCGCCACCCTGAGCCTCGACGACATGATCAACGAGGGCGTGCGGCGCGCCTACAACCTGCCGGAAAACGTCCTGCGTGCCTCCATCCTTGCTGACCCGGCAGGCGCCCGGAAGAACACCAAGGACAACACGCCGGCGGTCATCCACTACTCCATCGTTCCCGGCAATACCGTGGAAGTTGACGTGGCGGCCAAGGGCGGCGGCTCCGAGAACAAGTCGAAGATGGCCATGCTCAACCCGTCCGACTCCATCGTCGACTGGGTGCTGAAGACCGTGCCAACCATGGGTGCAGGCTGGTGTCCGCCGGGCATGCTCGGCATCGGCATCGGCGGCACCGCGGAAAAGGCGGCGGTGATGGCGAAGGAAGTCCTGATGGACGAGATCGACATCCACGAGCTGAAAGCCCGCGGCCCGCAGAACAAGATCGAAGAGATGCGCCTGGAGCTGTTCGAGAAGGTCAACCAGTTGGGCATCGGCGCCCAGGGCCTGGGCGGCCTGACCACCGTGCTCGACGTGAAGATCATGGATTACCCGACCCACGCCGCGTCCTTGCCGGTGTGCATGATCCCCAACTGCGCCGCTACCCGTCACGCCCACTTCATTCTCGACGGCTCCGGCCCGGCCGAGCTGGAAGCGCCGTCGCTGGACGCCTACCCGGAAATCGTCTGGGAAGCCGGCCCGAGCGCGCGCCGGGTCAACCTCGACACCCTCACGCCCGAGGAAGTGCAAAGCTGGAAGCCGGGCGAAACCGTGCTGCTCAACGGCAAGATGCTCACCGGCCGCGACGCCGCGCACAAGCGCATGGTCGACATGCTGAACAAAGGCGAGCAACTGCCAGTGGACCTCAAGGGCCGCTTCATCTACTACGTCGGCCCGGTCGATCCGGTTGGCGACGAAGTGGTTGGCCCGGCAGGCCCGACCACGGCGACGCGGATGGACAAGTTCACCCGGCAGATCCTCGAACAGACCGGCCTTCTGGGCATGATCGGCAAGTCCGAGCGCGGCCCGATCGCCATCGATGCGATCCGCGACAACAAGGCGGTGTACCTGATGGCCGTGGGCGGTGCCGCCTACCTGGTCGCCCAAGCGATCAAGAAGTCCAAGGTCCTGGCTTTCGCCGAGCTGGGCATGGAAGCGATCTACGAGTTCGAGGTGAAGGACATGCCGGTAACCGTGGCGGTCGACACCAAGGGTGAGTCGGTACACATCACCGGTCCGGCGATCTGGCAGAAGAAGATCGCCGAGAGCCTGGCGGTGGAAGTGCAGTAATTTCCTCGCAAATATGAAAAGCCCGGCCAATGCCGGGCTTTTTCATATTCGTCACCTACAAAAAGAGCGTGCATAAAAAAGCCGATCTCTCGATCGGCTTTTTTTCGCCCGATTACAGGCTCAACTTGCTCCGGTTCTTGTCCAGCGTGGCCGCGCCGATGCCTTTCACTTCGAGCAACTCGTCCACCGAAGCGAACGGGCCGTGTGCCTCGCGGTATGCGACGATCGCCTTGGCCTTGACCAGCCCGATCCCCGACAACTCGCGCTGCAGGGTTTCGGCGTCGGCGGTATTCAGGTTCACCGAGGCGACCTTGGCGGCCTGCTCCACCACGGGCTTGTCGACGGCAGGCTTGGCCGGTTCAGCGGCGAGAAGGGAAAAAGACAGTGAAGTCAGTGTGGCGAGGGACAGGGCAGAAAGCCATTTGCGCATGTGTGTAACTCCTTATGAAATGCGATGGTGCGGTACATCCATAACCGCTGGCTAAAAGTAGCCCACGCACTTTTCGCGTCAATTGGAGTTACGGCTTAATCCCGGTTATGGCGTGCGTGAAAACGACGCAGGAGCGAACTTCCACGCACGCATGCAATGCCTCAAGGCTCGCTCTTACGCTTCTGATGGATCCAATCGACGATCTCGCCTTCCGGCGCATAGCCACTGACGGTCTCCCTGAGAATCTGCCGGACGCGGTCATAGTCGTCAGCGTCCACCGCCGCGAGCAGGTTCGAGAGCACGCCCTTGAAGGCCTCCCACGGCAACCACTCCTCGTTGGCGCGCATGATCATCGGATGGTCGGTGGGTGTGACCCCCTCGGCTCCGATCAGCAGTTCCTCGTAGAGTTTCTCGCCGGGACGAAGGCCGGTGAACTCGATGGCGATGTCGCCATTGGGATTGCTCTCCGAGCGAACGCTCATGCCTGCCAGACGAATCATCTTCTCCGCCAGATCGACGATCTTCACCGGCCAGCCCATGTCCAGGACGAACACGTCGCCGCCCTGCCCCATCGAGCCGGCCTGGATGACCAGCTGCGCCGCTTCCGGAATGGTCATGAAGTAACGGGTGATATTGGGGTGCGTGACGGTCACCGGGCCGCCCTTGCGAATCTGCTCGTAGAAGCGCGGAATCACCGACCCCGACGAGCCCAGCACGTTGCCGAAGCGAACCATGGTGAAGCGCGTCTTGTTGACGTGGTGAACCGAGGGCTCCGCCTGGAATAGCAATGGCGCACTCTCACGGCTCAGGGCCTGCAGCACCATCTCCGCCAGGCGTTTCGAACTGCCCATGACGTTGGTCGGTCGCACCGCCTTGTCGGTGGAGATCAGCACGAAGTTCTCGACACCCGCCTTCAACGCGGCCTGCGCGGTGTACAGCGAGCCCATCACATTGTTCAGCACGCCCTCGGCAATGTTGTGCTCGACCATCGGCACATGCTTGTAGGCGGCGGCGTGATAGACGGTGTTCACCTGCCAGGTGCGCATCACATCCTTGAGCCGCTCGCGATCCCGCACCGAGCCGAGTATTGGCACCAGTCGCAACGGCAGCGACTCCCGGCGGATTCGTTCCTCGAGTTCGCTGTGAATGCTGTAGAGGTTGAACTCGCTGTGCTCGAACAGCAGCAGCGTGGTCGGTGCATTGAGCAGGATCTGCCGGCACAGCTCCGAACCGATCGACCCGCCCGCCCCGGTAACCATCACGACCTGCCGACGAATGCAGCGCTCGAAGAGCGCCTGGCGGGGAGGAACGACTTCGCGGCCGAGCAGGTCGGCGATATCCACCTCCTGGATATCGTCGACCTTCACCCGCCCGCTGGCCAAATCCATGAAGCCGGGCACGCTACGCACGTGCAAGGGATGCTTTTCAAGAAGCACGAGCACCTCGCGACGGCGCATCCGCGAGGCGGAAGGAATCGCCAGAAGGATTTCCTGAGCGCCGGTGTCGTTGATCATCTGTTCGATGTGCTTGGGTTTGTAGACCTTCAATCCGGAGATGATCCGCGTGGCGATACTGTCATCGTCGTCGATGAAAGCCACCGGCCTCATCGACTGGCCCATGCGCAGCGCACTGACCAGTTGGTTACCCGCTGCACCGGCACCGTAGATGGCAACGCGTGTAAGACGATCGTCATGCTTGAGAAACGGCAGTTGCTGGCGCGCGATGTACCAGTCACCCAGGAAATACTGGCGCATCGTCAAGCGCAGCCCACCGATCAGCAGGAGGCTGATCCACCAGTAGTTGAACACGATGGAGCGCGGTACGACGTTGAGCGGGACCCGATACCAGTAGAAGACCAGGGCAAAGACCAGGGCCGAAAGCGTCACCGCCTTGAATATGGTGATGAGCGCGTCGTTACCCAGATAGCGCATCACCGCGCGGTACATTCCCAGGCGGACGAAGATTGGAATGGAAACCATCGGTGCGATGGCGAACAGCCAGAAATGCTCGCCCAGCGGATCTACCCGATCGTCCAACCCAAGGCGCACCACGAATGCCGCCCATAGCGCGAGCCAGACCAGCAGCACATCGGCGCCTACTTGCACGAGTCGCTTGTAGCGGCGGGGCATCTTTACCAGAAAATTGCGAACACTCATCGGCGGTCCCACTATCAGCGTCGAAATCGACCCTGCTCCTTTCAATAACAATCGCTCATCAACCCTGAACAAGCGCTCAGCCGGCTTCCCGCTTTCCCGCATCGAAACGCACGGCAAGAAGCATCAATGGAACATAGGCGAGCAACAGCCCCACGCTCCCCTCCAGATATTGCAACGCCACCAGCAGTGCAACGGGGAATAGCCAGACGGTATTGATGACAAGCACCGCCAGCGTGACCGGCTTATGACCGAATCGACGCGATGCATGCTGGTAGGCGTGGCTGCGATGCGCCTGGTAAAGCCTGTCGCCACGAAGCAGTCGGCGAGCCAGTGTCCAAGTGGCATCGACGATGAAGACTCCCAGCAGGATCAACCAGCTCCATAGCAGCGGCGGTGAAGCCCACGCGGCCTGCAGGGAAAGCCCCCCCAGTATCACGCCTAGAAATCCACTCCCGGCGTCCCCCATGAAGATACGGGCCGGCGGGAAGTTCCAGAACAGGAAGCCCGTGACTGCAGCGGCCAGCAGCAGGGGCGGCAAGGCCAGCGCCGGCTCACCCCGTACGCCGTAAAGCAAGGCACCACCCAGGCAAACGCAAATTGCCTCGACACTGGCTATACCGTCGATGCCGTCCATGAAATTGTAGAGATTCAGCAGCCACACCAGGTAAACGGTTGCCAGCACATGGCCGATCCAGCCCAGTTCCAGGGTCCTTCCGAAGAAAGAAAGGGCCGGCAGGCCACCCAACCAGAACAGCATCCAGGCCGCCCCGGCGAAATGCCCCAGCAAGCGCCAACGGGCCGCGATATGCCCGTGGTCATCAATGAAACCCAGCACCGCGATGCCGACGCCAGCACCCAGCAGCGCCCACATCGAGCGTAGGTCGACGGCGTCGACAAGCGCAAAAACCGGCAGAGCCAACAGGAAGCTGAGCACAATAGCCACACCGCCACCCCGAGGTGTGGGTACCGAGTGGGAGCTGCGGGCATTGGGAATATCCATGATGCTGCGCACCAGCGCATAACGGCGCAGCACCCAGGTCAGAAAAAAAGAAAAGCCGGTAAATACCGGTAGCAACCAGATCAACACCTGTGGTCCCTCAACCATTCCGTAGGCCTTCAACGCCCGGCCCAGAGCACAGGAGCAAGTTCGTTACCCTCTCCGGCCTTGCCGAAACGCTCATCCCCTTTGCGCCAAGTAATGCTCGGCGGTTCTGCGCAGCGCCTCATGCACACTTACCGGTGGCGTCCAACCCAGAAGCTCGCGGGTCTTCGAAATATCCACCTGCAGCGACCCGCAAAGCCGCTGGGCAACGGCGCCTTTTCCGAGCAGCGTGGCCCCAGCCCTGAGCAACGGGGCCGGAACAGGCAGCAATCGTGCTGGCTTGCCCAACGCCCGGCCCATACGCTGCAACAGTTCGGTCGTGGAAAGATCCTCCGCGTCGCTGACCAGAAACGTCTGGTTGGCGGCATTGGGGTGATCGATGCAGGTTACGATCAGATCGACCAGATTATCCAACGCCACCAGGCTGCGACTGTTGTGGATGGCTCCGAGCGGCAGCGGAACGCCCTTGCTCAGCCAGCTCATCATGCTGCGGAAATTCGCTTTGACACCCGGGCCGTAGACTAAAACGGGACGGATAATCACGACCTCCATACCTGTTTCAGAGGCCAATGCGCGCAACCCCTGTTCGGCCTCCATTTTTGATATGCCATAGGGGTCAAGCGGTGCGGGAGGGCTATCGGCAAGGTATGGCTTGCCCGACTCGGTCCCCTCACCGTTCACCTTGACCGAGCTGATAAAGATGAAACGACGGACTCCGGCGCGCGCGGCCTGCTCAGCGAGGTTCAACGTTCCGTTCACATTGACCTGACGAAACTCGGCGAGTGGATCGGAAGAGGTGTCACGCATGACGTGCACCCGCGCAGCGCAGTGGACAACGGCGTCAATCCTCTCCAGTGCGCCTCGCCAGTCGGTATCCGCCCCTATCTCGCCGACCCGGAAGATCGCCGCATGCGTAGGAAGCCCTACCGAGGAATCACGCACCACCGCGACGGTTTCCACGCCGACCTCGGCGGACATTCTTTCCAGCAATCCACGGCCAACAAAACCCGTGGAGCCGGTCAACAAAATGCGCATTTATCTCAGGACCGCTTAGGCTTTCGACCAGACGGTCCGGTTTATGTAGTCGGTGTAGCTGAGCACGACCCTGACGACCTTCTTCGATACCGATCCCGCTTCATAGTCTTTAATCCTGGAAATCACGCGCACGCCCCGCTCATGTTGACGGGTCACCACCCGCACCGCGTCCAGCACACGATCCTTTTTCAGGCCGCTCATGATCAGAGTACCTTCGTCCATACCCTCGGGACGCTCGTGCGTGCTGCGCAGGGTGACCGCGGGGAGATTCAGCAACGACGCCTCCTCCGTGATAGTCCCGCTATCAGAAAGCACACAAAAGGCCGACATCTGCAGCTTGATGTAATCCAGTAAACCGAAAGGCTTCACAAAGCGGATCAGCGGGTGATCCAGCGGTTCGTTCAACGCCTCCAATCGTTTTCGGGTACGAGGGTGCGTGGAAACGATAACGGGGTACTGATACGTTTCAGCCAGCGCGCGGAGGGTTTCCAGCAGATCCCGCAGATTCTCGGGTGTATCGACGTTTTCTTCCCGGTGAGTACTGACGATGAAGAACGCGCCCTCCTCCAGGCCCTCGCGTTGCAGCACATCCGAGGCCTCGATCCTCGGCATGTAGTATTCCAGCACCTCCTCCATGTGCGAACCCGTTTTGATGATGGTTTCCGGGCGAATGCCTTCGGCGATCAGGTAACGGCGCGCATGCTCCGTCAGTACCATATTGATATCGCTCAGATGATCGAGAACCTTGCGGTTCAACTCTTCCGGCACACGCTGATCGAAACAGCGGTTTCCTGCCTCCATGTGGAACACCGGGATCTTCCGACGCTTGGCGGCAATGACCGCCAGGCAGGTGTTGGTGTCGCCATACAGCAAGAGCGCGTCGGGATTCTCCAACTCGAACACCGCATCTGCCTTGGCGATCACCTCGGCGATGGTCTTCGCTGCGGTGTCGCCCGCTGCGCCCAGAAAATGGTCTGGCTTGCGAATTTTCAGGTCATCAAAAAAAACCTGATTCAATTCGTAATCGTAGTTTTGCCCAGAGTGCACCAGCACGTGGTGAACCTGTTTATCCAACTCGGCGATCACCCGGCTCATCTTGATCAGCTCCGGACGGGTGCCGAGCAGTGTCATCACCTTAAGCATCGAGCTGCTCCTGAATGTAATCCAGCTTGAGCAGTACATCCTTGATGCCCTGAATGTTCAAACGCTCGGTGTTGTGCGAGGTGTAGTCGTCCAGCTCGGAAATATGTTGCTCGCCTTCGACGAAAAATTTCTTGTAGTTGAGGTCGCGGTTATCCGCCGGAATCCGGTAATAGCGGCTCATGTCTTCGGCCTTGGCCATTTCCTCACGGGAAATCAGTGACTCATATAATTTTTCACCGTGACGAGTACCGATGATCTTTATAGGGTTATCACGCGAAAATAGCTCTTTTAGCGCCTGTGCCAAGTCCGCCACTGTAGAAGCGGGTGCTTTCTGAACAAATATATCGCCCTGTTCTGCATGTTCGAAGGCATGCAGGACCAAGTCCACGGAGTCTTCCAGCGACATCAGGAAGCGCGTCATGTTCGGATCGGTAACAGTCAGCGGCTCGCCCGCCTTCAACTGACTAATGAACAGTGGGATCACAGAGCCACGCGAAGCCATCACATTACCGTAGCGTGTAGCGCAGATAACCGGACCGGAAGATGGAATCATCCGCGACTTGGCAACCATGAGCTTTTCCGCCATGGCCTTTGAAATGCCCATCGCATTGATCGGGTACACAGCTTTATCCGTACTGAGCACTACCACCCTCTTGGCACCGGTGGCGATTGCAGCGTTGAGTACATTTTCCGTACCTAAGACATTGGTACGAACCGCTTCCATCGGGTAGAACTCACACGACGGCACCTGTTTCAGAGCCGCTGCGTGAAATATATAGTCAACACCTACCATAGCCTGGGAAACGCTGTCGTAATCGCGCACGTCCCCTATGTAGAACTTGAGTTTATCGTTCGCCAAGGCGATACGCATGTCCTCTTGCTTCTTTTCATCCCGACTGAAAACCCTTATTTCCCTGACATTGGTATCAAGGAATCGCTTCAGCACAGTATTTCCGAACGAACCCGTGCCGCCCGTAATCATTAAAACCTTGTCATTGAACATAAAAGGCACATACCTTCAGGAAAAAAATTAACGCTGATCACGCATCATTTTGACCAATTCCGGCCAGGCGGGAGGTTGGTAACCAGCCTCCTTACGAAAGCGAGAGGAATCCAGTGAGCGATCTATGTGGATCTGTTCATCCGGGACTATCTCGATCTTGTGTCCGTAGGCTTCCGCCACCAGCCTTAACAGCGCCAGCTTGTCGATTGGCTCTGCCGACACATGATAGAGGCCATGCAGGTCAGAATTTGGTACTACATAGTCCTTCATCAACCGGGCCAATTCTACCGTAGGCAAACCGGAAAATATGGCCTTTGCGTAACCCTTAACCGAACCCTTTTGGGCGAGGAACCAGTCAATTAGTGAGAGGTGGGTATCGAGCTCATGGCCGATGATGGACGTACGCAGCGTAACGGCGTGAGGCACCTCGTGCAGCTCGCCAATGAACTTTGACTTTCCATAGAGATCCTCCGCGTCCGAAAGATCATCTTCGGTATACATGCCCTTGCGCCCGGAAAATACACAATCCGTGCTAACATGGATCATCCGAGCGCCCATCAATCCACAGAGTTTCGCCAAACGATGTGGCAGCATGGCGTTGATAGGTAGCGCCGACAGCGGATCTTTGGCGCCTGCCAGTTGCTTGATCAGACCGATACAATTGATGATGACATCTGGGCGAACGCACTCCAGCAAACTGACTAACGCGTCTTGCTCGAGAACATCGACATTGTTAATTAAATTCCCGTGAAGTGAATCAGAATAATGGCGCCGTCCCACTGAACTGCGTAGCGTCCCCCATGTCTGGAAGGCCGAATCGCATGAAAACTGCCTAAATACCGCACTACCGAGCATGCCTGTAACGCCAAAGACTAAAATCCTCACCTTTTAACCTCTCTGTCCTGAGCGATCCGTTCCTCAAGTATCTCGATTAAACGCCTGCCCTGGGCGTTCATCTCAAAATTTGCAGCAAAATAGCGTTGTCCAGAGTCACCCAACTGAATGCGCTCGGCGGCCGACATGTGAAATAACCGCTCAATCGCACGGGCCAGCTCAGCACTGTCTTCAGCTGCGCAGCAAAATCCCGCGCGCGCCTCTTGGACGATTCGTGCACCTTCCCCATCCAACGCTGCAATAATTGGCCGCCCTGCAGCAAGGTAGGCCTGCAGTTTGCTCGGTACAGTCAGGCTGAAAACGTTGCTCTTCCTCAACGTGACAAGTAGACCTGCCGCGCGACTGAAAAAATGAGGCATTTCGGAGGAAGGGAAACGACCGACTAGGTACATATTATCCAAACCCAATGCGTCTTTCTGCGCCACAAGCCATGCATACATGCTACCGGCACCAACAATTATGAGCTTGCACCTGGGCAAATGTTTTAACCTTGTCGCGGCGGCCACCAAGGTTTCCAGTGACTGAGCAGTGCCTAGATTGCCAGCAAAAACCAGACAAAAATTCTGCTCCATGAAAGCTAACAACTCTGCAGGAATCTCCGTCTGCATTGTTTTCTCAGCCACATTCTGCGCATAACAATTAGGATAGTAGACAATTTTACTTTCACTGGCATAACGCATAACGGAGGTCTTAAATGCCCGCGACTGAATGAGCAGGGTATCACTAAATGCGTAAAGAGCCCTAACAAGCACACCAACACAAAACAATAAAAAACGGCTTCTAACAAAGCCTGTCGCCCTGAGACTTTCCGGCCAGAGATCCTGTACCCATACAGCAAGATGCGCTTTCGCCTTCCACTTCAAAAGTACGGCTGGCAGCATGGATAAAATCGGCGACGGCGCAAAAACGAAAATCACATCATATGGTTTGCCCCCTGTTTGGAGGGCCTTGGGAAAAAAACGAATACCATTGAAAACAAAAGAAAGATAGTTCAGTGTCAGTCCTATTGCGCCGCGCCCACGAGGTCGCAATGGAGCCCGGAAGACCGGTATTTTTTTGGCGTACAATTCCCGATCACAGCCATGTGATGTGTATCCCGGAAATACTTTTCCCTCCGGATAGTTAGGCTTGCCAGTGAAAACCTGGACCTCATGTCCCTGCGCGACCAAAGTCTTCGCCAGATCGTTAATAATGAACGTCTCCGGCCAGAAATACTGGGTAACTAAAATTATCTTCACGTGTTCGCAATCTTGAAAAGCGCGTGCCAAGTAAGCATCGCCGTACGAGACCACTTGTAGTCTAGCGACCGCTCAATTACACGTGCAGAAAGCGCCTGTAGCAGTACAGGATCAGAGAGAGTCTCTGCTAGAACCTCCGATATCCGCTGCGGATCATCTGGAGATACGTATCTGATTGCTGCCCCTCCGAACTCAGGCATCGGAGCGTAATCGGAGGAGACAATAGGCACGCCAGAGCCCATAGCCTCCAAAAGAATATTTGGACAGTTCTCACAGGCCGACATGAAAGTGAACAAGCTCGCATGTTTATAGAGTGCAGGCAACGCTGCGTAAGAGTACTCACCGAGTAGAAATACCGACGCATCTAGCTCCCGCCCTAAAATGAAGCTTTGTACTTCTGCGGCAGCCTGCCCACCGCCGCCGCCCACAATCAACAACTTGTACTCATCACGGATGGATTCACTAAGCAGAGTATAGGCTTCAACCAACTGTAAGTGACGCTTGTAAAACTCAAACCGGGAAACATATAGAATGTACTTACCCGAAAAAGGGAGAGCAGGCCGCGCCAGCGCCTTATTCCCTACAAAAAAATCATTACCGATACCATGTACAATGGTAACCGCCCGATTGACCGATATATATCGTTCAATGACGCGACGCGCATAATCTGAAATGAAAATAACCAAATCTGCCGAGGCCATACTCGCGAGCATGCGCTTTCTCAGAAGATAGTTCTTAAACTTTAGCCTAATGGATTTTGCATCTGCCAACGCTTGCTCATCGAATGGAAGCATATTCCTGAACATGGTTACGACCCGGCAACCTTTCGGTGCTCGAGTGTTCACAATGCCGCCTGGACAAAACAATATGTCCGCTTTTAACCTCGCAAGCCAGACAGGCAGGATGAAGCACTCCCAGAACAGTCTCAGCACTGGGTTGTAAACTGGAAAACGGGTTCTTACACGGCGCACACTTTCCGACTGAAACTGGTCAAGATCGTCATAACCAAAGACATATACCTTAACATGCTCCTGTGGAAGATTTTCCAGCAAGTTGTAAAGGTATGTCCTCCCCCCTCCGACTTTGGCAGAAAAGGCGTTAATAACAACTACCATAACCGAACCCTTAGCCGAACAAATAAGCCTATAACAGCAAGCGGAAAAACAACAAACAATACAAAAGAAAAAAATACATTTGTGAATTCCGAGTAACTAAATCGTGCCGCCACCAAAACGTAGTTGAACACCAATATAAATAACACACCCTTGAAGTAAAAATTAGCACCAACATCAAAACAGTACACTACAGCCCTTTTAAATAGATAAACAGCACTAAACATTACAATCATAGTTAAAAGCCCGCCCCACAAAAAACCTGGAAACATTCCGAAGTTCATAACCCCCTCTACAAAAGAACCCGGCGCCAAATTGGATAGCCCCTGCCACTGATCGCCAGTATAGATTTTTGTGAAAACCAACCCGCCAGTATCAGGCTTTTCTGGATAGATAGCTCGAGGGATAAAATTTGTAAAAAGAGTGGCATATGTCGCACCAAGAAGCGGTTCATTTACATCACTACTTGCTAATATTTCTAAGGGATTCGTTCCATAATAAAAATGGGCATAATTCAACTTCTCAAAGCTTAATTCTGAGAAATCATTTCCACCAAAATCATTTCTAAAAGCCCCATAGAAAGCGACAAAAAACAAAAACAAAAATAAACACCCAACAGAAAATACCAAGCCTATTCTTTTAATAAGATAGTGCCTCATAACCAATATCGTAATCAAAGGCATCAACAACGAAGAGCGAGAACCAGAAGTTAAACAAACAAACAAAAAGATACCAGTAGATGATAGGAAGATGAAAATTTTGAGCGCACTCTTTTTACAGTCGAGCATGAATATATAGCACAAATAAACGTAAAAAACTTGAACCGAAGAAAAGACCACCAAGATCCAGCCGCGCCCCTCTAACTCAACCACCCTAAAGGCAAGGGACATCAAGTACGCTACAAGCCCACCCTCATCAATAACCATTTTTATCTTCAAGCAAAAAGCAGGCAACAGCAAGAAAAAAAGGATCGCATATTTTCCAATTGGAACAGCCTGCATATTAACATACTCACTAAACTCAAAATTTGAGTCTATAAATGCCACCACCACTAAAGCGACCATCAAGAATAAATATGCAAAAATAGTCAAACCCGAAACGTCGCCAGCAAACACACCGAGATAGAAAAGAAATGTGAAAACGAATAAAATCTTTCCAGGCGACAGTAAATCCTTATTCAGTAGAAACATTATACATCCAACAAATAAAACTATCGCAAATAAAATAAAGTCAACCACAAGCGCCGCCCAGATACTCATCAGCTACGTTATTCAAATCATATGCAAAAAGAACGTCCTCAACTTGATTTAAAGAAAAGCCATTAAAAACAGCCCTAGGAATAAAATCACCAACAGCATCTAAAGACGTTAGGTCTTTTATATGGAATACCCTCCCATTTAACCTATCATCACATAGCAACTCCGTCCTATCCTCTTCATAAAAATTCACTATTGGCAACCCCGTAGCTACATATTCAACAACCTTACTTGGTGTCATAACACAATTTGAATTCTCTATATTTATCAGAACATCAGCCCCCCTGATTAACTCAACAGCTTGGTCACGAGGCACCACACCATGGTGCCTCACACATCCCACATTCACCGCTGATGTTGGGACACCATTTAGAGGACCATATAGGTTTACAGTAATATCTAACCTTTCACGAAGTCCATTAAAAAAATTCACCATAACATCTGGCTCTCGTATGCCACGATGAAAAGCTCCCACATAAACAAGATTAAAGGGCTCTTGCGCAACATGTCTTGCCGGCTGAAAAAAAGAGCCAACATCAACTGCGTGAGGTATAACAGCTGCCGTAGCGCATGAAACTGCCCCAAAAAAAATCTTATACTCTATTAAAGTTTTCTCATTAGTAAATATAGCCTTATCCGCAGACTTAATGACTTTTTTCTCAAAGAATGAATTTAACGTTTTATAGATTTTTAGATTATTAGGCGGCATTGAAATAGAAACAGAAAACGGGTCACCATAATCCGCAACCCAACGGCAATTATTTTTTTTAATTCTTTTGTAAAATAAGCCACCTAAATGCGCAGAGAATGTTGGAGAGTAACTGACCACCAGATCATATTGCGCATGTCTGTGTTTAAATAGAGAGGTCAATAAAAACGGTAGCCAGTGCCACAGGCCATCAGGCCAGAAAAAAAGGCGATTCACTTTTTTTAGCAGACCAACAGTAGCTGAGCGTATTGCCCTCACCCACCCAGATGGCTCCATACTCGAAGGTTGCGTACTGTTCTGCCTCCTCAGGAAACCAATACGCTCCACCGTAACACCATCCCTGATCTCACAACGCACATCATCTACACGCCCTGAGATCACTTTCACTTCATGCCCTGCTGCAGCCCATACCTTTGCAATTTGGCTCCAGCGATAAGCGTGGGCCCCGACAAAGGGTTCGAAATAGTAGTTAATGATCAAAATTTTCATGAGCTGTTCTTTTCATATGCAGAATCAATGCGCCTGCGGAGCAAAGATAACCGAAAGCGCAAGCCCATGCCACGCCATAAAGTTTACTGAAAAAAAGCATAACTGGCAGAGTCATAATAATCGTTAGCAGCCCCAAGCAGATACTCTTTAACATACTTCTATATTGCCCTAGTGCTAGCAAAAAAGTCGAAGCCGGAGCAGAAATCAAAGAGCACAACGAGCAGCCTGCGAACAACAAAAAAGTTAGTCGGGCACCGGAGTATTTTTCCGCACCGAGAAATGGCATTACGTACCATACGATTGCGACGGCAATGATCGAGGCCAAAAGTGCGTATGGTAGTTTTTTATAGAAAGCAGAAATAATATACCTTACCTCTTCAGTACCGCCACTTGCCATCCTGGGGAGTAATACAACATTTATCGCATAGACCGCCATTGAAAATAACGCTTGATAACGCATTGCAACACCATAAACAGCAACGTTGCTGGCCGACCCCATAAAGCTGACAAGCACAAGCGCAATATATGGCATGCAACCAGCTAAAACCGAGTAGAGTACAATATCCGCTCTCATCACCAGATAATTAATAGAACCTGCCACCTCACCAAGATTTGACTCACTACGTTTTATAGCAACGGAGCGGGGCGAATGGTTTGCACACAGCACAATAACCCATGTTGAAAAAATTAACACAATCAGAAAATAATCCGCCAGTTGCGCACCCACAAGAACCAATACGGCAGTCAAAGAAGCCCATATACAGTTTTTCAATATATCCATACCGATAAATCTTTTAAACTCTTCGTTTTTCTGTGCCTCTATCCTCGACATCTGAAAGCATATGAAAACTGAATATCCTGCCAAAAAGTAGAAGCCCGCCTTGTATTCTAAAACCGTGACTGCGTAGACAAACAATACGCTTCCAATTGGCAAGGCAATTAATAGACGTTTTTGCTGAGCATTAACTATAAAATTGGAGTGATCAGCAATATAAAGTCGTTCAATCAGGCCGCAGGCAACCTGATACCCCATCATAATTGATGTAAACACCACCGTGAAATAAGCGTACTGGTCAATTGCCAGAAAGCTGATTAAATACAGTGACACACTGATGTTAATAGCCTTTGAAAAGCCATCGCCTAAAAAAACCGCCACGATACGCTTCAGCATACTCAGAGGATCTGCTTAACATACCAACTGGTAACCGCTTCCAGTCCTTGACGTATTCGCCAAGCAGGCTGATATCCAATAAGATTTTTCGCCTTACTTATATCAGCCAGCGAGTGCCGAACATCACCTTGGCGAAAGCCAGCATGACTCGCTGTAAGAGAATAGCGAAACCCACTGCGATTCACGCACTCTCTCATGTAATCAAAAAGATCGTTAAGCGTCGTTTGATCGCCTACAGCAACATTATAAATCTGATTCTTAGCTGAGTTACTTGCCGTTGCAGCTAATAGGTTTGCCTGAACCGCGTTCTCGACGAAACAGAAATCTCGACTGGTTTCACCATCACCATTTATAATAATTTCCTCGCCCTTAATCATTGCAGCCAGCCATTTCGGAATGACCGCCGCATACGCTCCGTTGGGATCCTGACGCTTACCAAAAACATTAAAGTAACGCAGTCCTATCGTATTAAATCCATAGGACTTCGCAAAAACCTCCGCATAAAGTTCATTGACATATTTAGTAACAGCATAAGGTGACAATGGTTTGCCAATTACATCTTCAACCTTGGGGAGGCCAGGATGATCACCGTACGTAGAGCTGCTTGCCGCGTAGGTGAAGCTCTCCACCTGAGCGTCCCGCGCTGCCACTAGCATATTCAAAAAACCAGAAATGTTTGTGCTATTTGTCGCAACAGGATCGTTAATGGAACGTGGTACAGAACCGAGCGCAGCCTGATGCAAAACATAATCCACACCTTTGCACGCCTCATGGCAATGCTCCAGCTCGCGAATATCACCCTCAATAAACCTGAACCGGGCCCACTGCTCCCCGGTGACTTTCCTTTGCACCTCATCAAAATTTCTCTGATGTCCGGTTGCGAAGTTATCCAGGCCAATAACTCGCTGATTCAGCATCAACAACTTTTCAAGCAGATTGGAGCCGATGAAGCCTGCCACACCTGTAATCAGCCAGGTCCTCGGAGCATTCGGGAGTTCTCGTAGCAGTGTTTCGTAGTAAGTCATCTATGCAGTGTTCCTAACGAAAATACGCCGGCAGCGGTCGAAAGAATTCCTGTGTTGGCCGTAGCACTCCAACCTTCCGGGTTACAAGCGCAAGTCAGACTCCTCGGCGCTCAACAGATATTTCAGATCGTAAAGTACCTGCCGCTTCTTGCCGTATTTCCGAATACTTTCTGCACCTAACGTACGGAACTCATCGTGCGCAACGGCTAGAACGATCCCATCGTAGGTGCCCAAAGAAGGCTCGCTGATCGGGGAGATTCCGTACTCGTAACGAGCCTCGTCGTGAACGACCCATGGATCGTAGACGTCTACCAGAATGTTGTACTCCGCCAGCTCGCTGACAATGTCCACCACACGCGTGTTGCGTAGATCCGGACAGTTTTCCTTGAAGGCCAAGCCCATCACCAGCACGCGAGCACCTTCCACATGGATGCGCTGCTTCAACATGGCTTTCACCAGCTGCGAAACTACGTAGGCTCCCATCCCATCGTTCAAGCGCCGACCTGCCAGGATGATCTCCGGGTGGTAACCGATGCTTTGAGCTTTGTGGGTCAGATAGTACGGGTCGACCCCAATGCAATGTCCACCGACCAGTCCAGGGCGGAATGGCAGGAAGTTCCACTTGGTGCCGGCAGCCTGGAGTACGGCTTCGGTATCGATGTCCAGCTTGTTGAAGATGATTGCCAGTTCGTTGATCAGAGCGATATTGAGGTCGCGCTGAGTGTTCTCGATCACCTTGGCAGCCTCGGCAACCCGGATACTGCTGGCCTTGTGTGTGCCTGCAGATACGATCTCCCTGTATAAGTCATCGACCATATCAGCAACCTCAGGGGTCGATCCTGAAGTAATTTTTCTTATAGTTGTGACTCGATGTTCTTTATCTCCCGGGTTAATACGTTCTGGGCTATACCCAGCAAAAAAATCCACGTTGAACCGAAGCCCCGAAACTCTCTCCAAGACCGGGACGCATTCTTCTTCCGTAGCCCCTGGATAGACTGTCGACTCATAAATGACGACATCACCCTCTTTCAAAACTGTACCGATACTCTCGGAAGCCAAGATCAGGGGCGTCAGATCCGGCTGCTTGTGCTTATCGATAGGCGTCGGAACGGTTACGATGAATACATTACAGTCCTTCAGGGCGCTCAAATCGGCGCTATAGACGAGTTGCACTGCCTCTTTCAACTCATCGTCAGCCACTTCCAAAGTGGCGTCATGCCCAGCCTTCAGGGCGTTGATTCGCGATTGGTTGATGTCGAAACCTACCACGGAACGACGCTTGCCGAACTCAACCGCCAGTGGCAGACCGACATAACCTAACCCAATGATGGCGAGCTTTACTTCTTGCAAGCTGAACATATCAACATCCATTTAAACAACATTGAAGACTGTGCCAAAAAAATGAATATGTAAAAATCCATTTTCCCCTTAACCACCAGGCAATATCAGTTCTTCCGGGAAGAGCTGGAAACCAATATGCGGACCAAAGCCACAAAGACGCCCAGCATTACGCCAAGCACAAGGCCCGCCGCCAAGATCAATGCCTTCTTCGGTTTGACCGGCGAATAGGGTGCCCCCGCGTACTGGTCAATATTGACCAGATTGAGGTTGGCAAGGTTGAGGTTGAGGTTTTTCAACTTCGCAGCTTCCTTGTGCCAGTCGGCATAAGCGCCAATGAAAAGATCCTCTTCATCACGTTGTTTGAGCTGTTCGATTTCCCGGTTCTGATTCAGCAACTGTAATTCTTTCTCGATCTGACCTACACGCGGCTCGGTGAAATCGTCCGAACCCCGCTTCTGCAGCGCAGCCTTTTCCGCCTCCAGCGCGTCGGTACCCATGAAGTACAGTGGTATTTGCTGATTGTTCACTTCGGTACGAATGACATTCCCCTGGGAGCCGGCCGCAGGCTGGCCCGCATTGCCCAGGGACGAGGGCGTGGCCGGCCTGACAATGTTCAGCGATCTGGCTATCAGGATCGCCTCATTCAGCTGAGCGATGCGGTCCTCCCTCCGGGTACGCAACTGCTTGCGCAATGCCTTGAGTTCGTCATTCAACTTCGCACGCTTGAGATCATCGGCTTCGGTAAGCGCGGCAATCCTCGCTTCCTTGCTTGCCTGATAACTTGAACGCTCCGCGGCCATCGTCTGCTCGAGTTTGGTGAGACGGTTCTGAACGATGACTTCAACATCTTGGGCGATCGCGACTCGCTCCCTGCCGATTACATATTCGATCAGGCCGTTTGTTATTTCCGGGCCTTTTATATTGGCGGGGTATATGTAGGAAAGTCCCACGAACGGAAAGCTGCCCTCGCTTCGCTTAGGATCAGGCCGTAGGGTCTTCATGTCCTCGTTCACCCGACTGAATGCTTGCTCCAGCGTTGCCCCACCTTGTGGCGTTTCTGAGTCGAACAGTTCCTGGTTCTTGCGAAAAAACTCCAGACGGTACTCATAGGAGTCAATGCCGGCGCCTACCCGTTTTAGCGCCTCTTCCGGAGACAGCTTGTACAGTCCCGAACTGTTCAGCTCGTCCAGGTCCTTGGCCGAAGCGGGCCGCAGTGTTGTCTGGGTCTGGTAATAGGGAGTGGCCATCAGGGCGTAGGCCAGCGCGATAAGGGTTGCCGCGAACGTGATGCCAGCAATTAGAAACTTGCGCTGCCATAGCGCACGAATCAGTTCAACAATATCGATCTCATCGTCTCGCCGGGGCGATACAGTCGGGTTGTTCAGCATCGGAAGGGTAATTCCATTGAAGCAACTGGCTAAGGGCCAATCGCAAAGATGGGTGATTTGGGATTGGGAAGTTGGTCTGCTCTGCTATGCGCTTCTCGCAACCTGCAGAGCTTTGTCGCTCCCAACTTCAGAACAAGGAGCTGGCCAGCATGAACTCAATGGAAATGTGGTTCCCATGAGGCCCTCGAGTGAGGGTTTCCGCCCATTGCTCAAGCCGCCGTCGATCAGCACGCTAGTGCACTCATCATTTACTGGCGACTGGCCACACGAACAATCCAAACCCTGTCGGGCACTACAATGGAGGATGTCGAGATGACTCATGGCAGTCCTTTAACGCGCTTGTCCACATAATTGCCGGAAACCCATACCGTTGGGTTTTCCCAATTTACCGGTTTGGTTCGGCTTAGGCTTTGATCTGTGACGCCGGAAAAGTGGTCAATTCCTTAGGGCGACTCACTCATGGGTTGCAGACGAAATAAATCGAACAACTTGCTTTTCCAGATTTACCCCAGCCCCGATACGGCAACGTCAACGTGGCCTGTTCCGGCGGATGCAGCCTATCAAAATCTGAGCATAGGGGGGAACCGTAACAGCCGTGTTCACGTGCTGGCTCTATTGCGGGAGAAGCTGTTCGGCGAGTCGGTAGGCTAGTGCCAGCGCGCCCTGTAGCGCAAACAACGATCAGGGCTATTGCGGAGTAGATAGGGCGGGTGGAACCGTTACTTGGGAGAAAATTCTTCGCGAGGCGCGAAGGTCATGAAGGAGGAACGGCCATGCACGCTACCGCACGGATGAAGTCACTCATCCTCATTCACCCGATCGCGCAGCTCTTTCCCTGGCTTGAAATGCGGGACGAACTTTCCGTCCAGAGTAACCGACTGGCCGGTTTTTGGGTTGCGGCCGACGCGGGGGGCGCGGTAGTGGAGGGAGAAGCTGCCGAAGCCGCGGATCTCGATGCGGTCGCCAGTGGCCAGCGCCTGGGACATTTGTTCCAGCATGGTCTTGATCGCCAGCTCGACATCCTTGGATGAAAGCTGACCCTGGTGAGTGACGATTCGCTCGATCAACTCCGACTTGGTCATGGTTTTCCCTTCTTTTTCAAGCGGCTAGATCATTACGGGAGTTTCGGTTTTAGCACGCTGAACAGACTTTGAACAGCCTGAAAAGGCGTCTAGCTCGATGATTCGAAAAGAATTTCACCCTTTCGCGCTGCCGGGCCACCCGAAGGAGGCATCGGGCGGAGGGTGGCCCGCATTCCGGCGGCCTTTCATGCCGATCGCGGGCACCAAGCCGCTCGCATTCGCGGCCGGAATCAGGCCCGCGTTGAACTCCATCCACCCCTTCCCCTGTAAGCATTTCGCTCGTCGATGATGCGGCGCTGCTCGCCCTCCCTTGAAGGTCATTGATTTGACGGGCTTTTTCGCGACCTAAAGACATGCACCCGCAGCGACGGGCTGAAAGAAGTGGCGACTTGCCAGTTCGTCGAGGGCATCTATGTTCGAAAAAGGAGCAGCAGAAGCTAAATCGATAAGAATTCCTGCTCTGGGGTTTGAGGCAACGCCTTCCAGAGAATAATTAATGACAATACCCTCCTCGAGGTTGAAACCTCTTTCGGCGGCTGTTCGACTGTCCGTACTCGGGATGATGACGGGGCTGGTTGCGCAATCCGCGATGGCAGGCTGCACCGCCAGCGGCGCGGTGGTGAACTGCACCACGCCCGCATCCGTGTTCACCGGCATCAGCTACTCCAGCGCCCAGAACGACCTCAAGCTCAACGTGACACCCACCGCCAGCATCGGCGCCACGCTGGGGCTGGGCGCGGCCCTCAGCCTCACGGGCACCGGGGTGACGGTGAACAACGCAGGAACCATCGACCCGTCGGTACTCGGCCTGTTGAGCCTGGCCTCGAGCGGCGTGGTGCTGTCCAACGCGGCGGGCAGCAACGTCACGCTGAACAACCAGGCAGGCGGCACCCTCAAGGGCATGAGTGGCGCGCTGGGGCTCGGCGTCACGTCGATCAGCAACCTCAACGGCATGGCCGTCAGCATCGCCAACGGCAGCGGCGGCGTCACCACGCTCACCAACGCCGGAACCATCAGTTCGACGCCCCTCCTCGGCGTATCCCTGCTGCCGGGCAACACACCGTTGATGGCGCTGTACGGCGGTGCCCAGGCGCGTGTGACCAACGAAGCGAGTGGCGTGATCAACGGGCGCGTCGCCCTGCAGAGCGCCAGCGGAGGCAACACCTTCCTGAACGCGGGAACCATCACCGGCAGCGTGTCGATGGGCACCAACAGCACCAACACCTTCACCGCGGTGACCGGCTCCACGGTGAATGGCAGCGGCGGCCTGGCGCTGGATGTGCTCAACGTGGTGGGGCTGAACCTCGCGTTCGCCACCGCCGGGGTGATCGATGGCGGGGCCGGGGGCAACAACACGCTGGTCCTGCAGAACTCCGCGAGCGGCAGCGGCAGTGGCATCACGGGCAACGGCAGCGCTTCCGCCGGCACCTACATCAACTTCAACAACCTGACCGTGAACAGCGGCACCTGGGATCTCGGCGGCGCGCTGGTCAGCGGACAGACCACACTGAACGGCGGCCTGGCGCGCTTCGACAACAGTGCGAGCTTCGGCAGCGGCACGATGACGGTGAACGGCGGCGCCCTGCAGGCCAGCGCAACCGGGCTTTCGCTGAACAACAACGTCACCCTCAACGGCACACTGGGCATCCAGGGGGCGAACAACTTCACCCTTGGTGGCGTGCTTTCCGGCAACGGCGGCCTGACGAAAAGCGACGCCGGCGTGCTGACCCTCGCCGGCAGCAACAGCTACAGCGGTTCCACCTCGATCAGCGCTGGCGGCCTGCTGCTGACCAACGCCCAGGCGCTCGGCAACAGCACCCTGCGCGTGGACGGCGCGGCGACCCTGGAAAGCACCGCGAGCCACGCCAACAACGTCGTGCTGAATGACGTACTCACCCTGCCCGGCAGCGGCTCGCTCGGGCTGACGGGCGTGGTCTCCGGCAGCGGCGCACTGGTCAAGTCCGGCAACGGCGGCCTGCTGCTCAGCGGCACCAACAGCTACAGCGGCGGCACCCGTCTGAATGCGGGCAGCCTGGTCGTCGGCAGCGACCGTGCGCTGGGCAGCGGCGTCCTGACGGTCAACGGCGCCGGCACGTTGTCCAGCAACACGGCGGCGACGCTCGCCAATAGCGTACAGTTGAACGCGGCGCTGAACCTGGACGGCGGCCAGGCGCTCGGGCTTGCCGGCATCGTCAGCGGCACCGGCCGGCTGATCAAGAACGGCACCGGACAACTTTCGCTGTCCGGCAACAACGCCTTCGGCGGCGGCGTGACGCTCAACGCCGGCACCCTCAGCCTCGGCAACGCGAACGCGCTGGGCAGCGGAACGCTCACCGTCGGCGGCGCATCCACGCTCGCCAGCAGCGCTGCGATGGCGGTGGGCAATGCCGTGCAGTTGAACAACCTGCTGACGCTCGCCGGAAACAGCGACCTGATCCTGAATGGCGCCGTGAGCGGCGCCTTCGGCGGTCTGGTGAAGAACGGCGCCGCGACGCTGACGCTGAACGGAAACAACAGCTATGGCGGCGGCACCCAGCTGAATGCGGGCAGCCTGGTGCTGGGCAACGCCAATGCGCTGGGCACCGGCGCGCTCAGCGTCACCGGCGCCGCCGCGCTGTCCTCCAGCAGCGATCTGAGCCTGGCCAATGCCGTGCAACTGGGCGCCACCCTGAGCCTGCCGGGGAGCCAGGCGCTGATCCTCAACGGCGCCCTGACCGGCAGTGGCAGCCTGAACAAGAACGGCAGCGGCACGCTGACCCTCGACGGCGCCAACAGCTACAGCGGCGGCAGCACCCTGACGGCCGGAACGCTGCGCGTGGGCAATGCGTCCGCGCTGGGTAGCGGCGCACTGACCGTCAACGGAGCGGCCAGTCTGGAATCGACCCAGGCCCTGAGCCTGGCGAACGACCTGGCGCTTTCAGGCGCACTCAACCTCGGTGGCAGCCAAAGCCTGACCCTGGCGGGCGTCATCGGCGGAACCGGCTCGTTGCGCCAGAGCGACAGCGCCACCCTCACCCTCGGCGGCGCGAATACCTACAGCGGCGGGACCCGACTGGAGGCCGGCACCCTGCTGCTGGGCAACGACCAGGCGCTGGGTACAGGCGCCCTGCTGGTCGCCAACCCCGGCGCCGTCCTCGGCACCAGCGGCGTTCGCACCCTGCAGAATGCCGTTCAGCTGAATGCCAGTCTCGACGTCGAGACGGCATACCGAATGGCGCTCGGTGGCGTCATCAGCGGCAACGGCGGCCTGGTCAAGGGCGGCAGCGGCGTGCTCGTGCTGAACGCGGCGAACAGCTACGGTGGCGGCACCACGTTGAACGCGGGCGGACTGCTGCTGGGCAATGGCGCGGCACTCGGCAGCGGCACGCTGAACGTGAACGGCGCCTCCAGCCTGGAGGCCAGCCAGAGCCTGGCGCTGAACAACCAGATAAACCTGGGCGCGGACCTCAGCCTGCTTGGTGCGCAGAATCTCGCCCTTGGCGGCGACATCAGCGGCAGCGGCCGGCTGATCAAGACCGGCAACGCCACCCTCAGCCTGTCCGGCAGCAACGCCCTCGCCGGCGGCATCGATCTGGAGGCCGGCACCCTGCGCGGCACGGCGACGAGCCTGAATGGCGACATCCGCAACGGCGCCGCGCTGGTCTTCGATCAGGCGCTCACCGGCACTTACAGCGGCAGCATCAGCGGCACCGGCAGCGTGCAGAAGACCGGCAGCGGCAGCCTCCTGCTCGACGGCAGCAACAGCTTCAGCGGCGGGCTGGGCATCATCGACGGCGTGGTACAGGTGAGCGGCGGCAGCGCCCTCGCCGACACGCTCGCCGTCAACCTGGCCAATACGGCGGGCGCCGGCCTCCGCCTGCTGTCGAGCGAAACCCTCGGGTCGCTCAGCGGCGGCGGCGCACTGGGCGGCTCCGTGACCGTCGATGGCGGCGCCACGCTCGGCCTTGGCGGCGACAACCGCAGCAGCGTCTTCGCTGGCGCCCTGCTCGGTTCCGGCAACATCAGCAAGACCGGCAGCGGCAACCTGCTGCTCAGCGGCACCAGCAGCAACACGGGAACTGTCTCGCTCGATGGCGGCAGCCTCACCGTGGACGGCACCCTGGCGAGCAACGTGACGGTGAACAACGGCTCGCGCCTCGGCGGCGTGGGCAGCATCGGCGGCGCCGTCGACGTGGTGGACGGGCACCTCGCCGCGCGCAGCGGCCAGACCCTCAGCCTCGGCTCGCTGACCTTGGGTGCCAACGCCAATCTGGACGTCGCGCTGGGCAGCGTGCCCACCAGCGGCCTGGTCAGCGTGGCCTCGGACCTGACCCTCGGCGGAACCCTGAACGTCAGCGACGCCGGCGGCATGGGCCAGGGGCTGTACCGGCTGTTCGACTACGGCGGCCTGCTCTCCGGCAGCTTCGCGCTGGTCAACGGCCCGGGCGGCTATCAGCCCGGCGACCTCAGCGTGCTCACCAACCTGAACGGCCAGGTCAACCTGCTGGTGCAGGACAGCGGCAACACCCTGCAATTCTGGAACGGCAGCGTCACCTCGGCCGACGGCAGCCTCCACGGCGGCTCCGGCACCTGGGTCTCCGGCACCAGCAACTGGACCAATGCGGCGGGTGCGCTGAGCCAGACCTGGAACGAGGGTTTCGCCATCTTCGGCGGCGCGGCCGGCAACGTGACCGTGGTCGGCAACCAGCAAATCGATGGGCTGCAGTTCGCCGCCAATGGCTACCAGTTGATCGGCGGAGCCGGCGGCGCGCTGGAACTGACCAACGCCAGTGGCAGCGTGATCCGTGTCGACCCGAATGCGGTGGCGACCCTCGGCGTGGCCATCGGCGGCAGCGGCCTGCTGGAAAAGCGCGACCTCGGGACCCTGATCCTCACGGCGCCCGGCAACAGCTACAGCGGCGGCACGCGTCTGAGCGAAGGCGTGCTGCAGGTTTCCGCCGATGCACAACTGGGCAGCGGCGCACTGGCCTTCAATGGTGGCACCCTGCGCATCACCGGCGATGGCTTCACTTCGACCGCCCGCGGCATCACCCTGGGCGATAACGGCGGCGGCCTGGACATCGCCAGCGCCAGCAACACCTTCACCCTCGGGCAGACCCTCTCTGGCACTGGAACGCTGCGCAAGGACGGCCTTGGCAGCCTGCGACTCGACGCCAGCAACGGCTACAGCGGCGGAACCCTGCTGAATGCCGGGCGACTGATTACCGGCAACGCCAGTGCCCTGGGCAGCGGCGCGCTGACGGTATCGGGCAACGCGCGGCTGGCCAGCGCGCAGACGCTCGACCTGGCGAACGCGGTGGCGATCGGCGACGGCGTGGCGCTGACCGTCGACGGCAGCAGCGACCTTGGCCTCGGCGGTATCGTCAGCGGCCTGAGCGGCCGCCTGATCAAGGAAGGCAGCGGCACCCTCACCCTCTCCGGCGCCAACACCTATGCCGGCGGCACCACCCTGCGCGCCGGCAGCCTGCTGCTGGACAACGCCCAGGCGCTCGGCGGCGGCAGCCTGACGGTGGACGGAGCCGGCACCCTCGACACCACCGCGGCAGTGGCCCGCCTGACCAACGCCGTCACCCTCAACGACCGGCTCACCCTCGCCGGATCGAACGACCTGAGCCTGGCGGGACCTATCAGTGGCAGCGGCGGGCTGACCAAGAACGGCGCCGCGCTGCTGACCCTGGAGCGAAACAACGACTACAGCGGCGAAACCCGCCTCAACGCCGGCGCGATCCTGCTCGGTGCCGACGGCGCTCTGGGCAGCGGTCTGCTGCGTGTGAACGGCAGCGCCAGCCTGCTGGCCGACACGCAACGCAGCATCGCCAACCGCATCGAGCTTTCCAGCACAGGCGTGCTGCAGTTCGACAACGCCCAGCAACTCAACCTCGACGGAGTCGTCGCCGGCAGCGGCGCGCTGGACAAGAACGGCAGCGGCACGCTTTTGCTCGGCCAGGCGAATGCCTTCAGCGGCGGCACCACGCTGCGCGCCGGCACCCTCCGTCTGGGCAACGGCCAGGCGCTCGGCACGGGAGCGCTGCATGTCGCCGGCGCGGCGGCGCTGGACAGCACCCGTGCATTGAGCGTTGGCAACGACGTCCAGCTGGATGCCCGGCTCAGCGTGGCCGGCACCCAGGACCTGACCCTCAGCGGCGTGCTCAGCGGCAACGGTGGCCTGCTCAAGCAAGGCATCGGCAGCCTGACCCTGGCGGGCAGCAACAGCCACGCGGGCGACACCACCCTCGCCGCCGGCCGCCTGGTCCTGGCGAACGCCGCAGCACTGGGCAACAGCCGCCTGAACGTGACCGGCGCCTCGACCCTCGACAGCGACCGCGCCCTGAACGTCGGCAACGCCATCGACCTTGCCGGGGCCGACCTGACCGTCGCCGGCCAACATGACCTGATCCTCGCCGGCGCCCTCGGCGGCAGCGGAACGCTGATCAAGGCCGGAACCTCGGCCCTGACCCTCACCGGCAGCAACGGCCACGCCGCTACGCGCCTGCAGGCCGGCAGCCTGATCCTCGGCAACGCCCAGGCGCTCGGAAACGCCCTGACCGTCAGCGGCGCCGGAAGCCTCGACACCCTGCAGGACATGACCCTCGCCCAGGGTCTCCAGCTGGACCAGACGCTGACCCTGACCGGGAGCCACGCGCTGGAGCTGGCCGGCGCGATCGCCGGCAGCGGCGACCTGATCAAGCTGGGCAGCGCCGAGCTGACCCTGGGCGCCGCCAACGCCTGGACTGGGAATCTCGTGCTGGTTGGCGGCGGCCTGAGCCTCGGCGACGACCAGGCCCTGGGCAGCGGCGAGCTGTTCATCGAGGGCAGCGGAACCCGAGTCACCTCGCTCGGCGACCGTACCCTGGGCAATCGGGTGCGCCTGGACCAGTTGCCGGAAATCCTCGTCGGCGGGAGCGACAGCCTGACCCTGAACGGCGAAATCGAAGGCGCCGCCGGCTTCACCAAGACCGGCAGCGGCACCCTCGCCCTCGGCAGCGCCAACCTCTACGGCGGCACCACGACCCTGACCGCCGGGACGCTCGTCCTGGGCAACGCCCAGGCGCTCGGAACGAGCAACCTGGCGGTGACCGCCAACGCCAACCTGAGCACCACCGGCGCCATGGCGCTGGGCAACGCGATCAGCCTCGCCAACGGCAGTCGTCTGACCCTGCCAGGCAGCCAGGACCTGACGCTGGACGGCGTCATCAGCGGTAACGGCGGGCTGGACAAGAGCCCCGGCGGCCAACTGGCGCTGAACGCGGCGAACAGCTACAGCGGCGGCACCCGCCTCGCCGGCGCACGCCTGCTGCTGGGCGACGACGCCGCGCTCGGTGCCGGCGCGCTCACGGTCCAAGGCGACAGCGAACTGCTCGGCAGCAAGGCGCTCAACCTCGGCAACGGGCTGATCCTCAACGCCGACCTGACGCTACCGGGCGCCTTCGACCTCGCGCTTGGCGGCAACGTCTCCGGCAGCGGTGCCCTGATCAAGACCGGCAGCGGCGCACTGCTGCTCGGCGGCAGCAACAGCTACAGCGGCGGCACCCAAGTGCAAAGCGGCAGCCTGACCGGCACCAGCAGCAGCCTGCAGGGCAGCATCGACAGCGCGGCCGGAACCTCGCTGACCTTCGCCCAGAACAGCGACGGCACCTTCGCCGGCAGCTACAGCGGCGCCGGCAGCCTGACCAAGACGGGCAATGGCGTGTTGACCCTCAACAGCGCGCAGGGCTTCAGCGGCGACCTCAACGTGCTGGGCGGAACCCTGCGCACCCAGGGCGACAACCGCATCGGCAGCGTCGGCACGGTGAACCTGAATGCCGGCACGCTGCAGCTGGGCGGCAGCGAGAGCTTCTCCACCCTCAACGGCTTCGGCCGTCTTTTGCTCGAACAGAACGCCAACCTGAGTCTGGGCGGCAACCTCGACAACCTGTTCGCCGGGGTCATCGATGGCAACGGCAGCCTGCACAAGGTCGGCGCCAGCACCCTGACCCTCACCGGCAGCAACACCCACAGCGGCGCGTTCAGCCTCGACGGCGGCACCTTGCGGGTGGATGGCACCCTGGCCAGCAGCCAGGTCACCGTGAGCAGCGGCACCACCCTGACGGGCAACGGCACCCTGACCGGAAACGTCGATGTCTTCGGCACCCTGCAAACCTCGCCCGGCAACGCCCTGCTGGCCCTGGGCTCGCTGAGCCTGGAAAGCGGCTCGAACTTCAACGTCGGGCTCGGCGCCCCGAATGGCGGCGCCAACCTGGTCAGCGTGAACGGCGACCTGCACCTGGGTGGTAGCCTGAACATCACCGACATCGGCGGTTACGGCTATGGCGTCTATCGCCTGTTCGGCTACGGCGGCACTCTCAGCGGCCACTTCGACCAGTTGAACTCCACGGGCGGCATTCCCGACAGCGCGCTCGGCCTGCAGACCCTGGCCGGCGAGGTCAACCTGCTGGTCGGCGGTGACAACCTGCGCTACTGGAACGGCACCGGCGGCACCACCAGCATCCTCGGCGGCAACGGCACCTGGGCCGACGGCTCGCTCAACTGGCTCGGCGCGACCAACCTCGGCATCACCTCGTGGAACGACAACTACGCGCTGTTCGCCGGCGCCGCCGGCACGGTGAGCGTCGAAGGCGCGCAGCACTTCAGCGGCCTGCAGTTCATCACCGACGGCTACAACCTGGTCGCCAGCAACAACGGCCAACTGATCGCCGACGCCAGCAGCGGCGCCACGCCGATCCGTGTCGACGGCGGCGTGCTCGCCACGATCGGCGTCTCGATAAGCGGCAGCACCGGCATCGACAAACACGACGGCGGCACGCTGGTGCTGGCCGGCAACAACACCTACACCGGCGGCACCACCTTTACCGGCGGCATCGTCCGGGTGACCGACGACAACAACCTGGGCGATGCCAGCGGCGCGCTGACCTTCAACGGCGGGCGCCTGGAAATCCTCGGCAACGGCTACCAGAGCAGCGCGCGCAGCATCGTCCTGCAAGCCGGCGGCGGCGGACTGGACATCGCGGCGGCGAACAACAGCTTCAGTGTCGCCCAGCCGATCAGCGGCAGCGGCGCGCTGGGCAAATACGGCGACGGCACGCTGCTGCTCGCCAACGCCAACGGCTACAGCGGCGGCACCCAGCTCTTCGACGGCACCCTGGTGGTTGGCAACGACGCCGCGCTAGGCAGCGGCACCCTGGCGGTTCGCGGCGACGCCACGCTCGACAGCAGCACGGCGGTGACCCTGAGCAACCGCGTGCAACTGGACGAGGACCTCACCGTCGCCGGCAGCTCAGCGTTGACCTTCGACGGCGTGTTCGAGGGTAACGGCCGCCTGATCAAGCGCGGCGCCTCGGCCCTGGCCCTGAACGGCAACAACGCCCACGGCGGCGGCACCTGGCTGGAACAGGGCACGCTGGTACTGGGCAACGCCAACGCGCTGGGCAGGGGCGACCTGATCGCCGGGAACGGCACGGCCATCGACACCAGCATCGCGATGGCCCTCGGCAACGGCATCGAGCTGCTCGGCGACGTCACCTTCCTCGGCAGCAACGACCTGACCCTGGGCGGCGCCGTGGCCGAAGGCGATGGTGCGCTGGTCGGCACCGGGCGGCTGATCAAGACCGGCAACGCGCAACTAACCCTCAACGGCGACAACCGCTTCAGCGGCGGCACCGAACTGAACGGCGGGACGCTGATCCTCGGCAGCGACACCGCCCTGGGCAGCGGCACGCTGAGCACGGCCGCCGGCACCGCGCTGCAAAGCGACAAGCGGGTGCGCCTGGTCAACCAGGTGAACCTGGGTGGCCTGCTGACGATCGCCGGCAACAACGAGCTGATCCTCGCCGGGGCGCTCGACGGCCCCGGCGGCCTGCTGAAAACCGGCAACGGCAGCCTGACCCTGGAACGCGCCAACACCTACCAGGGCGGCACCGAACTCAACGCCGGCACCCTGATCCTCGGCAGCGACAGCGCGCTGGGCAGCGCCGCCAGCGTGCTCGGCGTCACCGGCGCGGGCACCCTGCAGAGCACCCGCGATGTGAGCGTGGCGAATGCCATCGAGCTGAGCGCGCTGCTCAGCCTCTCTGGCGACCACGCCCTCACCCTCAATGGCGTGATCAGCGGCAGCGGCGGCCTGCGCTCCACTGGTAACGGCAGCCTGATCCTCAATGCGGCGAACACCTACAGCGGCGGCACCGAACTCAACGACGGCGCGCTGATCCTCGGCAACGCACAGGCCCTGGGCGCGGCCGGCTCCACCCTGACCGTCAGCGGCGCGGCCAGCCTGGACAACAGCCAGGCGCTGAACCTCGCACAGAACATCCAGCTCGATGCCCCGCTGACCGTCTCCGGCAGCAACCCGCTGGCGCTCAGCGGAAACATCGACGGCGCCGGCAGCCTGATCAAGGACGGCCTCGCCGCGCTGATCCTGACCGGCAGCAACGGCCACGCGGACACCCGTCTGCAGGCCGGCAGCCTGGTGCTCGGCAGCGCGCAGTCGCTCGGCGACCATCTGACCGTGACCGGCAGCGCCACGCTGGATACGTTGCAGGCGATGACCCTGGCGCAGGACATCGAACTGGATCAGTCGCTCACCCTCACCGGCAGCCAGAACCTGGTGCTCGCCGGGGTGATCTCCGACTCCGGCGACCTGATCAAGCTCGGCAGCAGCGACCTCCTCCTCGGCGGCGCCAACAGCCTCAGCGGCACCACGCGCCTGCGCGCCGGCAGCCTGAGCATCGACAACGACCTCGCGCTCGGCAGCGGCGCGCTGGCGGTGGAAGGCAGCGGCACCCGGCTGACCACCCTCGGCGATCACCTGCTCGGCAATCAGGTTCACCTGGGCGACGCGCTGGAGGTGCGCGTGAGTGGCAGCGACACCCTCACCCTCGCCGGCGTGATCGACGGCGCCGGCGCGATCGACAAGACCGGCAGCGGCACCCTGCTGCTCGGCGGCAGCAACCTGTACAGCGGCGGCACCACCCTCGCGGCCGGCACGCTAGGCCTGGGCAACGCTTTGGCACTGGGCGCGGGCGCACTGTCGGTGACCGGCGATGCCCGTCTGGACAACGACACGGCGATGGCCCTGGGCAACGCGATCACCCTCGGCAACGGTGCCCGGCTGAGCCTGCCCAGTGACGAAAACCTGACCCTGTACGGCGTCATCGGCGGCAGTGGCGGGCTGGACAAGCAGAACGCCGGCGTACTCACCCTGAACGGCGCCAACGGCTACGGCGGCGGCACCACGCTGAACGGTGGCACCCTGCAACTGGGCGACGATGCCGCCCTCGGCACCGGCCTGCTCACCGTGGCCGGCGCCAGCCAGTTGACCGGCAACCGCGCGCTGGGCCTCGGCAACGGTCTGGCGCTCGATGCCGACCTGACGCTGCCGGGCGCATTCGACCTGACCCTCGCCGGCGACATCGGCGGCGGCGGCGGCCTGATCAAAAGCGGCAGCGGCGCGCTTCTGCTCGGCGGAAACAACAGCTACAGCGGCGGCACCGGCGTGCAAAACGGCAGCCTGATCGGCGACAGCGACAGCCTGCAAGGCGCCATAAGCGGGGCCGCCGGCACGCTGCTGCGCTTCGATCAGGCCAGCGACGGGCTCTTCTCCGGCACCTACAGCGGTGCCGGCGATCTGAGCAAGACCGGCAGCGGCACCTTGACCCTGAACACCCCGCAGACCTTCAGCGGGCTGCTCAGCGTGCTCGGCGGCCGCCTCGCCACCAGCGGCTCGGCGATTCTCGCCAACGCCGGCGGCGTCACCCTGGGCAGCGCAGGCACCCTGGCCCTCGGCGGTGTGGAGAGCATCACGTCCCTCATCGGCAGCGGTCGCCTGCTGCTCGATACCGGCTCCAGCCTGGCGTTGGGCGGCAACCAGAACGGCCTGTTCGCCGGCAACATCGACGGCGGCGGCAGCCTGCAGAAAGTCGGCAGCGGCACCCTCACCCTCAGCGGAACGAGCACGCACAGCGGCACGCTCGCCGTGCAGAGCGGCACGCTGCGCGTCGACGGCAGCCTGGCGAGCGGCGCGGTGAACGTCGCCAGCGGCGCGACGCTCAGCGGCAATGGCGTCCTCGGCGGCGCCGTCAGCGTCGACGGCACCCTGCTCGCCACGCCAGGCAGCACGGCGCTGAGCGTGGGTAGCCTGACCCTCGGCAGCGGCGCCACCTTCAACGCCAACCTGGGCCTGCCGGGCAGCGCCAACAGCCTGGTCGACGTACAGGGCGCGCTGCAGCTCGGCGGCGCGCTGAGCGTCACCGACGCCGGCGGCTTCGGCTATGGCGTCTACCGGCTGTTCAACTACGCGGGCACGACGCCGACCGGAAGCTTCGCCAGCATCAGCTCGGCGGCGGGGATACCGGTCAGTGAACTGAGCGTGCAGAACTTCATCGCCGGCCAGGTCAACCTGCTGGTCGGCAGCAGCAACCTGCTCTACTGGAATGGCACGCCCGGCCCGATCGGCAGCGTCGGGGGTGGCAATGGCAGCTGGGGCGGCGGCGCGACGAACTGGCTGACCGCGACCACCGGCGCGGACCTCGCCTGGAACAGCGGTTACGCACTGTTCGGCGGCACCCCCGGGAGCGTCAGTGTGCTGGGTCAGCAGTCCTTCACCGGCATGCAGTTCCTCACCGACGGTTACCAGCTGAACGGCGGCACACTGCTCGCCACCGCGGGCAGCAACGGCAGCGCCACGCCGATCCGTGTCGATGCCGGCGTCACCGCGACCATCGCCTCGACCCTCGCCGGCAACGCGGGGATCGACAAGCGCGACGGCGGTACCCTGATACTCAGCGGCACCAATACCTACAGCGGCGGCACCACCTTCTCCGGCGGCGTCACCCAGGTCAGCAGCGACGCCAACCTCGGCGCCGCAGCCGGCGCGCTGACCTTCAACGGCGGCACCCTGCAGATCCTCGGCGACAGCTACCAGAGCACCACCCGCAACATCCTCCTGCTGGCCAGCGGCGGCACCCTGGACATCGCCAGTGCCGGCAATACCCTGACGCTCGGGCAGGACCTCGGCGGCCCCGGCTCGCTGAGCAAACAGGGCGCGGGCACCCTGGTGCTCAACGGCAGCAATGGCTACAACGGCGGAACCCGGCTGTATGCCGGCGCCCTGGTGGTGGGCGCCAACGACGCCCTCGGCAGCGGAGCCCTCGACGTGCTGGGCGACGCCACCCTCGACAGCAACACCGACGTGCGTCTGGCCAACCTGATCCAGCTGAACGACATCCTGACCGTCGGCGGCACCTCCAACCTGAACCTGGCCGGCGTGATCCAGGGCAGCGGCGAGTTGATCAAGCAAGGCCCGGGCAGCCTCATCCTCGGCGGCAACAACACCTTCAGCGGCGGCATGGCGCTCGAGGCCGGCACGCTGATCCTCGGCAGCTCCGGCGCCCTGGGCAGCGGCGCGCTGTCCGCCGCCGCGGGCACCTCGATCGGCAACGACGCCGCGCTGGTCGTCGCCAATGCCCTCGACCTGAGCGGCGCGGTGACCTTCCTCGGCAGCGACGACCTGACCCTGAACGGCGTCATCGGCGACGGTCCCGGCACCGGCACCCTGGTCAAGGAAGGCCCCGCCGTGCTGGTCCTGAACGGCGCCAACACCTACTCCGGCGGCACGCTGCTCAACGGCGGCACGCTGATCGTCGGCAACGCCGCCGCCCTCGGCAGCGGCGCGCTGACCACCGCCGCCGGCACCACGCTGGACAGCAATACCTCGGTCAACCTGCTCAACGACATCAACCTGGGCGGCCTGCTGACCCTCGCCGGCAACGCCGGGCTGATGCTCTCCGGCGACATCGCCGGCACCGGCCCGCTGGTGAAGAACGGCAACGCCAGCCTCACCCTCGCCGGAAACAACAGCTTCAGCGGCGACACCATGCTCAACGCCGGCACCCTGGTGGTCGGTAGCGACAGCGCCCTCGGCCTCGCCGGCAACGTCCTGCACGTCGCCGGCAACGCCAGCCTGCAGAGCGACCCGAGCGTCACCCTGGCCAATGCCATCGACCTCGGCGCGCTGCTGAGCCTGGCCGGCAACCCGTCGCTGACTCTCGACGGCACCATCACCGGCGGCGGCGGCCTGCTTCTCGGCGGGCCGGGCAGCGTGACGCTCAACGGCGCGAACACCTACACCGGCGGCACGCAACTCGACGGCGGCACCCTGGTCGTCGGCAACGATGCCGCGCTGGGTGCGCCCGGCGGCACGCTCAGCGTCGGCGGCGCGGCGACGCTGGACAGCAACCTGGCCGGCATCGACCTGGCCCAGAACATCCTGCTCGGCGCCGCATTGAGCATCGGCGGCAGCCATGACCTGAGCCTTTCCGGCGACCTCGGCGGCACCGGCAGCCTGATCAAGAACGGCCTCGGCGATCTCCTCCTCGCCGGCAGCAACAGCTACAGCGGCGGCACCCAGGTGAATGGCGGCGGGCTGATCGGCAACAGCGGCAGCCTGCAAGGCAACATCGGCGGCGCGGCCGGCACGCGGGTCGAGTTCCAGCAGGGCAGCGGCGTCAACGGCACCTACGCCGGCGTGCTGAGCGGCGGCGCCGAACTGATCAAGACGGGCGCCGGCACGCTGATCCTCAGCGGTGCGAACACCTACAGCGGCGGCACCGACCTCCAGGCCGGAACGCTGGTGGGCGACAGCAGCAGCCTGCAGGGCGACATCGCCAACAGCGGCACCCTGGTCTTCCAGCAACTCATGGAAGGTGCCTACGCCGGCCAGCTCAGCGGAAACGGCACCTTGGTCAAGGACGGCGCCGGCACGCTCATCCTCAGCGGCAACAGCAGCGGCTTCGGCGGCATCACCCAGGTCGATGCGGGCCAGTTGCAGGTCGACGGCTCACTGGGCAACGCCAGCAGCCAGATCAACGTCGGCGCCAACGGCAGCCTCGGCGGCGGCGGGAAGATCGGCGGTAACGTCACCCTGGCCGACAACGCCCACCTCATCGCCGGCACCAACATGACCCCGCTGCGGCTCAACGCGCTGCAACTGTCCGGCGGCAGCATCCTCGACTTCCAGTTCGGCCTGCCGAATGCGGCGACGACCATGGTCGAGGTCGCGGGCGACCTGACCCTCGACGGCACCCTGAACATCAACGACGCCGGTGGCATGGGCACCGGCATCTACCAGATGTTCAGCTACGGCGGCACCCTGACCGACAACGGGCTGGTCTACGGCAATCTCCCCAGCGCCTACAGCGCCGCCCAACTGCGCCTGCAGAAAAACCTCGCGCAACACCGGATCAACCTGGTGGTGCAAAGCGTTCCCGGCGAAATCCAGTACTGGAACGGCGACAACAGCACCGCGCTGGGCAGCGTGGGCGGCGGCGACGGAACCTGGACCGCGGCGACGGACAACTGGACCGACGTTGAATTCAGCCAGCGCGAAACCTGGGCCAGCCACTTCGCGGTGTTCGATACCCGCGGCGGCAACGTCACCCTCGACGGCGTGCAGAACGTCACCGGTCTGCAGTTCCTGGTGGACGGCTATCGCCTGGTCGGCGACGACAGCGCGGCGCTCAACACGACCGTGCCGGCCGCGGGCGGCCACACGCTGTTCCGCGTGGAAAGCGGCGCCACAGCGCAGATCGATGTGGCCATCACCGGCAACGGCGGCCTGGACAAGCGGGACGGCGGCACCCTGATCCTCACCGCCAGCAACAGCTACGGCGGTGGCACCCACGTCGTCGGCGGCGTGCTGCAGGTCCGCGCCGACGAGCAGCTCGGCCAGGCCGGCGGTGCTCTGAGCCTCAACGGCGGGACCCTGCGCATCGCCGGCGATGGCTACTCCAGTACCCAGCGCGACCTCACCCTGGGAAGCCTGGGCGGCGGCATCGACATCCAGTCCGCCAGCAACGTCTTCAGCCTGGATCAGGGCATCGACGGCAGCGGCGCGCTGGTCAAGTACGGCAACGGCGTGCTGGAGCTGACCGGCGACAACAGCTACAGCGGCGGGACGCTGATAGCGGCCGGAACCCTGCGCGGCGACAGCGGCAGCCTGCAGGGGCTGATCGACAGCGAAGCCGGAACCCGCCTGGAGTTCCGGCAGAGCGGCGACGGCCAGTTCACCGGTTCGTTCGGCGGCGCAGGCACGCTGGTGAAGAACGGCAGCGGCTCGCTGACGCTTTCGAGCGCCAACAGCCACAGCGGCGGTACCGAACTCAACGGCGGAACGCTGATCGGCGACAGCAGCAACCTGCAGGGCGCGATCAGCAGCGCCGCCAGCACCCGCCTGCAATTCAACCAGACCCAGGACGGCACCTTCGGCGGCCTCTACAGCGGCGCCGGGCAACTGGTCAAGAATGGCAACGGGACACTGACCCTGAGCGCGGGCAGCAGCTACAGCGGCGGAACCCAAGTCAACGGTGGCCGTCTCGTCGGCGACAGCGCCAGCCTGCAGGGCGCCATCCAGAACAATGCGACCCTGGTGTTCGACCAGTCCTTCGACGGTCTCTTCGCCGGCGCACTGACCGGCAGCGGAACGCTGATCAAGCAAGGCGATGGCGACCTGCTGATGACCCAGGAAAGCGACTTCAGCGGCAACGTCATCGTCGCCGACGGCGGGCTGTTCGTCGGCGCCGGCCCGAACTCGCGTTCGACCCTGGCCAACGCCAGCCTGCTCGTCCAGTCAGGCGGCCAACTGATGGGCGCCGGAACCGTCGGCTCGGTGACCAACGCCGGGATGATCGCCACCAACCGTGCGAATCGCCTGCGCATCGCCGGCAACCTGATTCAGCAGTCCAGCGGCTGGACCAGCATCGAGCTGCATCCCGAAGGCAATAGCGCGCTGCAGGTCGACGGTAGCGCGACCCTCGCGGGCACTCTCCAGGTGCTGGGCGTCTCCGGTTACAGCGGAGCGAGCACCTTCACGCTGCTGAACGCCGACCAGGGCATCATCGACCGTTACCAGGAGGAGATTCTTCCCGACACGCCGCTGCTCGACCTCGCCCTCGTCTACACCGCCACGCAGGTCAACCTCAGCGTCAGCCGCAGCGCCGTGTCCTTCGCCTCCCAGGCCGTCACGCCGAACCAGCGGGCAGTCGCCGGCGCGCTAGACAGTCTGCCGAGCAGCAGCGTCGCCGGCGCCGTGGCCGGCCTTGGCGCCAGCGAAATCCCCGCCGCCTATGACGCGCTGAGCGGGGAAATCCATGCCAGCACGGCATCCGCGCTGATCGAAGAGTCGCGGATGATCGCCTCGGCGGTCACCGATCGCCTGCGTCAATCCTGCTCCAGCGGCGGCCGGATGGACGCCCGCGCCCTGCTCTCGCCCTCCGGCCTGGATCGCAACCTGAACGAACCGTGCGGCGGGCAGGTGTCCGGCTGGAGCATGGCCATTGGTGACGAGCCTGCCGGAAGGGGCGATGAAAGCCTGTGGGGCCAGACGCTGGCGAGCCGCGGCAAGCTCAAGGGCGACGGCAACACCGCCGAGCTCGAACGGCGCAGCTCCGGCATCCTGTTCGGCTTCGATCAGAAGCTCGACGAACAGTGGCGCGTCGGCGTCGCCGCCGGCTATGCCGAGACCACGCTGGACGCCAGCGCCCGCGGCTCGAAGAGCGATGTCGACACCTATCACCTGGCGGCCTACTCGTCCTACCGCGAAGGCAACTTCAACGCGCGCTTCGGTGCCTCCTATGCGATGCACGAGATCGACAGCCGCCGCGATGTCGCCTTCAGTGGCTTCTCGGAGCGCGCCAAGGCCGGTTACGACGCCCACACAGCACAGGTGTTCGGTGAACTGAGCTACGTGATCGATACCCAAATGGTCGCGCTGGAGCCCTTCGTCGGCCTCAGCCACAGCCGCTACAGGAGCGACACGATCAGGGAGAAAGGCGGCGACGCGAGCCTGCGTTCGGATGGCGACCAGACCATCACCCAATCCACCGTTGGCCTGCGCGCGGCGAAGCACATCGACCTGGGCCAGGAGGCGGATCTGATCGTTCGCGGCTCCGTCGGCTGGCAGCATGCCTTCGGCAGCACCCAGGCCGATGCCAGCATGCGCTTCGCCCAGGGCGGCGACAGTTTCAAGGTGGAAGGCGCACCGATGGCAAGGGACGCGGCGCTGGTCGGGGCCGGCGTGGAAATGGCGATCTCGGAGCGCAGCCGTCTTTCAGCCAACTACGCCGGCCAGTTCTCCGACAAGAGCCGCGACCATACCGTCAGCCTGACCTACTCCTACCGCTTCTGAATCGCCGTCCGCCGGATTTCGCAGAGGTTTATCGCGGGCATGAAAAAGGGCGACCGAAGTCGCCCTTTTTCTCTGGATCGCTAGAACTTAGTTCTGGCTTTCCATCTGAGCGCGGATCAGATCACCAATGGTGGTCGGACCGGTGCTCTCGGTTTCCTGCTTGGTACGCAGCTCTTTCATCGCGTCTTTTTCGTCTTCGACGTCTTTGGACTTGATGGAGAGGCTGATTACGCGGCTCTTGCGGTCGATGCTGATGATCTTGGCTTCGACTTCGTCGCCTTCTTTCAGCACGTTGCGCGCATCTTCGATGCGGTCGCGGCTGATTTCGGACGCTTTCAGGGTCGCTTCGATATCGTTGCCCAGATCGATGATGGCGCCTTTGGCGTCAACTTCTTTCACGGTGCCGCGAACGATGGTGCCTTTCTCATTGAGCGACGCGTAGTTGGAGAACGGATCGTCTTCCAGCTGCTTGATACCCAGGGAGATGCGCTCGCGCTCCGGATCGACCGAGAGGATGACGGTGTCGAGCTCGTCGCCCTTCTTGAAGCGGCGAACGGCTTCTTCACCGACTTCGTTCCAGGAGATGTCGGACAGGTGAACCAGACCGTCGATGCCGCCTTCCAGGCCGATGAAGATACCGAAATCGGTGATCGACTTGATGGTGCCGGAGATCTTGTCACCCTTGTTGAAGCGGCTCGAGAAATCTTCCCACGGGTTGGATTTGCACTGCTTGATGCCCAGGGAGATACGACGACGCTCTTCGTCGATGTCGAGAACCTGAACTTCCACTTCGTCGCCAACCTGAACGACTTTGGACGGGTGGATGTTCTTGTTGGTCCAATCCATCTCGGAGACGTGCACCAGGCCTTCCACGCCCTCTTCCAGCTCGGCGAAGCAGCCGTAGTCGGTGAGGTTAGTGACCTTGGCGGTGACACGGGTGCCTTCCGGGTAACGGGCTTTGATGGCAACCCATGGGTCTTCGCCCAGTTGCTTCAGGCCCAGCGATACGCGGTTGCGCTCGCGGTCGAACTTGAGAACCTTGACGTCGATCTCGTCGCCAACGTTGACGATCTCCGACGGATGCTTGATGCGTTTCCAGGCCATGTCGGTGATGTGCAGCAGGCCGTCCACGCCACCGAGGTCGACGAATGCGCCGTAGTCGGTGAGGTTCTTGACGATACCCTTGACTTGCTGACCTTCCTGCAGGGATTCCAGCAGAGCTTCACGCTCGGCGCTGTTCTCGGCTTCCAGGACGCTGCGACGGGAAACGACAACGTTGTTGCGCTTCTGGTCGAGCTTGATGACCTTGAACTCGAGTTCCTTGCCTTCGAGGTGAGTGGTGTCGCGCACAGGGCGGACATCCACCAGGGAGCCTGGCAGGAACGCACGGATACCGTTGACGTCGACGGTGAAACCGCCTTTGACCTTGCCGTTGATGACGCCCTTGACAACTTCTTCCGCTGCGAAAGCCGCTTCCAGAACGATCCAGCACTCTGCACGCTTGGCTTTTTCGCGGGACAGCTTGGTTTCACCGAAGCCGTCTTCAACCGCGTCCAGCGCAACGTGAACTTCGTCACCCACGCTGATGGTCAGCTCGCCCTGTTCGTTGTAGAACTGCTCGACCGGGATGACGCCCTCGGATTTCAGACCGGCATGGACAGTGACCCAGTCACCATCGATGTCGACCACGATGCCGGTGATGATGGCGCCCGGCTGCATGTCGAGGGACTTCAGGCTTTCTTCAAAAAGTTCTGCAAAGCTTTCGCTCATGTTGATTCCTGTTGGTTCAAGGGCGGAGAAAACGCCCATCTGCCACATTCCAGACAATGTGGGATACGTTCATGTAAAAAGAGGCCTGCGGGACTAGGACTGGTCTCCCGCACGCCTCCTTGTCGGGCCTACAGTTCCGGCGCTTTCGCGGACGGCTGCTGCGGCCTGGTTACTCGGCGAGATCGCGCCTGGCGACTTCGCTGAGAATCTTTTCAAGCACCTGCTCGATGGAAAGCACCGTGGAATCCAGCATGATCGCATCATGCGCCGGCTTCAAAGGCGCTACCGCTCGTTGGGTATCGCGTTCGTCGCGCTCACGGATCTCATCAAGAAGACTCGCAAGACTAACATCATCACCCTTGGCCTTCAACTGCATGTACCGGCGGCGGGCACGCTCCTCGACGCTGGCGGTGAGGAATATCTTCAGCGGCGCGTCCGGAAACACCACTGTTCCCATGTCCCGGCCGTCCGCCACCAGCCCCGGATTTTCCTGGAACGCACGCTGGCGCTGCAGCAGCGCATCGCGCACCGCCGGCAGCGCGGCGACCTGCGATGCGGCGGCGCCGATCTGCTCGTTGCGGATCGCCTGGGTGACTTCCTCGCCCTCGAGAATGATGTGCTGCTCCTGCCCCGGCGCGGCGACGGCGAACTGCACGTCGAGGTGTGCGGCCAGCACCTTGAGCGCTTCCTCGTTGGTCAGATCGACGCCGTGGTTGCGCGCGGCGAATGCCAGCAGGCGGTAGAGCGCGCCGGAATCCAGCAGATTCCAGCCGAGTTGCCGGGCCAGCAGGCCGGCGATGGTGCCCTTGCCCGAACCGCCCGGTCCGTCGATGGCTATGACTGGTGCCTGGGTGTTCATGATGCGCCCTCTTCGCTTACTCGGATGCCGACTTCCGCCGCCAGGGCGAGGAAGTTGGGGAAAGATGTCGCCACATTGGCGCAGTCGTGGATGCGGATCGGCGCGCTGGCGCGCAATGCGGCCACGCTGAAGGCCATGGCGATGCGGTGATCGCCATGGCTGTAGACCTCGCCGCCGCCCAGGTTGCCGCCCTCGATGACGATGCCATCGGCCGTCGCTTCGGACTTCACGCCGAGGGCGAGCAAGCCATCGGCCATGACCTGGATGCGATCGGACTCCTTGACTCGCAGCTCTTCGGCGCCACGCAGCACGGTGCGCCCGGACGCCACCGCGGCGGCGATGAACAGCACCGGGAATTCGTCGATGGCCAGCGGCACCAGGTGCCGGGGAATCTCGATGCCCTGCAGGCGCGCAGCGCGCACGCGGATGTCCGCCACCGGCTCGCCGCCGACGTCACGCGGATTCTCCAGAGTGATATCCGCGCCCATCAGGCGAAGGATGTCGATCACGCCGGTGCGGGTCGGATTGACACCGACGTGCCGCAGCAGCAATTCCGAGCCTTCGGCGATGCTGGCGGCGACCAGGAAGAACGCCGCCGAGGAAATGTCCGCCGGCACTTCGATGGCGCAGGCCCGCAGCCTGTGGCCGGGCTCGACCGTCACCGTGGCGCCGTCCACCGCCAGCGGATAGCCGAAACCGCGCAACATGCGCTCGGTGTGGTCGCGGGTCGGCGCCGGCTCGGTCACCGAGGTGTTTCCCGCGGCGTACAGACCGGCGAGCAGCAGGCAGGATTTGACCTGGGCGCTGGCCATCGGCATCGCATAATTCAGCCCTTGCAGGCGTTGGCCGCCGCGAATGCTCAGCGGCGGACGACCGTCGGCGGCGGTCTCGATCTGCGCGCCCATCTGGCGCAACGGTTCGGCGATGCGCCCCATCGGACGCTTCGACAGCGACTCGTCGCCGGTCAGCACGCTGTCGAACGGCTGCGCCGCCAGCAGCCCGCTGAGCAGGCGCATCGACGTGCCGGAATTGCCCAGATACAGCGGCCCCGGCGGCGCCTTCAAGCCGTGCAGCCCGACGCCATGGATGATCACGCGACCGTGGTGCGGCCCCTCGATCACCACGCCCATGTCGCGGAACGCCTGCAGCGTCGCCAGGGCGTCCTCTCCTTCGAGGAAACCGTCGATCTCGGTGGTGCCTTCGGCCAGCGAGCCGAGCACGATCGAACGGTGGGAAATCGACTTGTCGCCCGGTACCCGGATGCTGCCGCTGACGCGCCCGCCGGGCTGGGCGAGGAACACGAGGTCGCCGTTGGCCTGCACCGAATCGACGTAGGCGCGCCGGGCGAGAATCTTGCCGAAATGCTCGCGGGCGACGCGTGCGCGGGTGAACACGCCGAGCAACTGATGGCCGTCGCCACTGTCGATAGCCTCGCGCAAGGCGTCGAGATCACCACGGAAGGCGTCGAGCGTGCGCAGCACGGCATCGCGGTTGGCGAGGAAGATGTCGTGCCACATCACCGGATCGCTGCCGGCAATGCGGGTGAAATCGCGAAAACCGCCGGCGGCGTAACGGAAGATCTCCAGGTTCTCGCTGCGCTTGGCCAGTGAGTCCACCAGGCCGAATGCCAGCAGATGCGGCAGGTGGCTGGTGGCGGCGAGCACTTGATCGTGGTGTTCGACCTCCATGTGTTCGACGTCCGCGCCCAGTTCGCGCCAGAGCCGGTCGACCAGCGCCAGCGCTTCGCCGTCGGTCGACGCCAGCGGCGTAAGGATCACCTTATGGCGACGGAACAGCCCGCCGTCGGCCGCCTCGACGCCGCTGCGCTCGGAGCCGGCGATGGGATGGCCGGGGACGAAGCGCGCCGGCATTTCGCCGAAGGCCTCGCCGGCGGCACGCACCACGTTGCCCTTGGCGCTGCCGACATCGGTGAGCACGGCATTGCCGAGGTCGAGCCGGGCCAGTTCGGCGAGGAGCTTTTCCATCGCCAGGATCGGCACGGCCAGCTGGATCACATCGGCGGCGCGGCAGGCGGCGGCGAGGTCGGTCTCGCAACGATCGACCACCCCCTGTTCCACCGCCAGGCGGCGCGATTGCGGATCGAGGTCGAAGCCCACCACTTCGCCGAACAGGCCTTTCTCGCGCAGGCCTTTGGCGAACGAGCCGCCGATCAGGCCGAGACCGACCACCACCAGGCGGCCGAGCGCGCGCCCGGCCTGTGGCAGCGGCGTCATATCAGCCACGGGCGAGAATCCGTCCCAGCGCATCCAGGCAACGGGCGTTCTCTTCGGCCAGGCCGATGGAGATGCGCAGGTGATTGGGCATGCCGTAGGCGCCTACCGGCCGCACGATCACGCCTTCACGCAGCAGCGCCTGGTACACCGGCGCCGCGTCGCGGCCGAGATCGACGGCGATGAAGTTGGCCTTCGACGCGATCCACTGCAGGTCCAGCGCGCGGAAGCCCTGCTCGAGCTGCTTCATGCCGGCATCGTTCAGCGCGCGGCTGCGCTGCAGGTAGTCGGCGTCGTCGAGGGCGGCGCAGGCGGCGCTCAGGGCCAGGCTATTGACGTTGAAGGGCTGGCGCACGCGGTTCAGCACGTCGGCGATCTCCGTCGACGACAACCCGTAACCGACGCGCAACGCGGCCAGGCCGTAAGCCTTGGAGAAGGTCCGCGAGACCAGCAGGTTGGGGTACTGCGCCAGGTAATCGAGGCCGTCGGGCAACTCGTCGCCCTCGGCGTACTCGATGTAGGCCTCGTCCAGCACCACCAGCACACGCTCCGGGACCTTGGCGAGGAAGTCGGCCAGCGCCGCCGGGCCGAACCAGGTGCCGGTCGGGTTGTTCGGGTTGGCGATGAACACCACGCGGGTATTCTCGTCGATCGCCGCGAGCATCGCCGGCAGATCGTGGCCCCAGTGCTTCGCCGCGACCGAGCGCCCTTCGGCGCCGACGGCCTGGGTGACGATCGGGTAGACGGCGAACGCGTGCTGGCTGAACACCGCGTTCAGGCCCGGCGCCAGGTAGGCACGCGCGACCAGTTCAAGGATGTCGTTGGAGCCGTTGCCCAGGGTCACCTGCGCGGCGGTCACCCGGCAGCGCTCGGCGAGCTTGCTCTTCAGCTCGAAGCCGTTGCCGTCGGGGTAGCGGGTCAGCTCGGCCAGTTCGGCGCGGATCGCCGCCAGCGCCTTTTCGCCGGGGCCCAGCGGATTCTCGTTGCTGGCCAGCTTGACGATGCTCGCCGGCTCCAGGCCGAGTTCGCGCGCCAGCTCGTCGACCGGCTTGCCCGGCACGTAAGGGGACAGCTTCTGCACGCCGGGCTGGGCCAGACGAAGGAAATCACAACTCATGCGAACCTCTGTTCAAGCGGCGCCGCGCGCCGGTCAACTGATTGCCGAATAGCGGCCTGGCCGGTGATTGACCGCCAGCACCATGTTCAGTACCACCGCGCCGACGATCGACAGCGCGATGGCGTGCAGATCGACGACGAACAGCGCCACCAGCAGGATCAGGCAGTCGATGACCATTTGCACCTTGCCGGCACGCCAGCCGAAATGGTCCTGGAGATAGAGCACCGCGATGTTCACGCCGCCCAGGCTGGCCCGGTGGCGGAACAGGATCAGCAGGCCGATGCCCATCAGGATGCCGCCCAGAATACTGGCATACAGCGGGTTGAGCGTCTGGAAACCGATCAGCCGCGGGGTCAGGTCGGCGAACAGCGAGACCAGTGTCACCGACGTCAGGGTACGCAGCGTGAACGGCCAGCCCATGCGCCGGATCGCCAGCCAGTAGAACGGCAGGTTGATCACGAAAAAGGCCACGCCGAAGCTGACCACGCCGGTGTACTGGGTGAGGAACGCCAGCCCCGCGGTGCCGCCGGTGAGCAGGCCGGCGGCACGATAGAGATTGATCGCCAGGGCGATCATCAGGGTGCCGCTGACCAGCGCCTGGGCATCCTCGAACAGGCTGTGGCGGTCGGCCGGCGTGCTGTCCAGCGTCATGCCGCCACTCCGCACGGGCGCGCCAGGTGCCGCGCGCCGTTCAGAGCACGGCCTTGGGGTAGGAACCCAGCACTTTCACCGCGACCGCTTCCTGGCTGAGGCGCTCGAGCAGGTCCTTGATCAGCGGGTCCTTGTGGTGGCCGACGAAGTCGATGAAGAACACGTAGGTCCACTTGCCGCTGCGCGACGGGCGCGTCTCGATGCGCGTCAGGTCGATGCCGTTGCTGTGGAACGGCACCAGCAGCTCGTGCAGCGCGCCGGGCTTGTTGCGCATGGAGACGATCACAGAGGTCTTGTCGTCGCCGGTCGGCGGGACTTCCTGGTTGCCGATGATGAGGAAGCGCGTGGAGTTGTCCGGGCGGTCCTCGATCTTCTCCTGCAGCTTGGTCAGGCCGTAGAGGCTGGCCGCCATGTCGCCGGCGATGGCCGCCGAGCTCCACTCGCCCTTGACCCGCTTGGCGGCGTCGGCGTTGCTGGAAACCGCCACGCGCTCGACGTTCGGGTAGTGCGCATCGAGCCACTTGCGGCACTGCGCCAGGGACTGGGCGTGCGAATAGATGCGGCTGATGTTGTCGGTCTTGGTGTTGTCGCCGACCAGCAGGTGATGGTGGATGCGCAGCTCGACTTCGCCGCAGATCACCATGTCGTGCTCGAGGAAGCTGTCCAGCGTGTGGTTGACCGCGCCCTCGGTGGAGTTTTCCACCGGCACCACGCCGAAATTGACCGCACCCGCGGCGACCTCGCGGAACACCTCGTCGATGGCCGCCATCGGCGTGCTGATCACCGCGTTGCCGAAATGCTTGATCGCCGCGGCCTGGGTGAAGGTGCCCTCGGGGCCGAGGTAGGCGACCTTCAGCGGATTCTCCAGGGCCAGGCAGGACGACATGACCTCCCGGAACAGCCGTGCCATCTCCTCGTTGCTGAGCGGGCCCTTGTTGCGTTCCATCACCCGCTTGAGCACCTGCGCCTCGCGCTCGGGCCGGTAGAATACCGGCACCTCGCCTTCGGCCAGCGCGGCCATCTTGACCCGGGCGACCTCTTCAGCGCAGCGCGCACGGTCGCTGATCAACTCGAGGATCTTCTCATCGAGCTTGTCGATGCGTACCCGCAGCGCCTTCAGCTCAAGCTCGGAGTTGGCATCGGACATCAGCCACGCTCCTTCTCGAACTCCGCCATGTAGCCGACCAGCGCCTCGATGGCGTCCAGGCCGAGGGCGTTGTAGATGGACGCGCGCATGCCGCCCACCGAACGGTGCCCCTTGAGGTTGAGCAGCCCGCGGGCGTCGGCGCCGGCGAGGAAATCCTTGTCCAGGCGCTCGTCGGCGAGGCGGAACGGCACGTTCATCCACGAACGCGCCTCACCGGTGATCGGGTTGCTGTACAGGCCGCTGGCGTCGATGAAGCCGTACAGACGGTCCTTCTTCGCGCGGTTGCGCTGTTCCATGGCGGCGACCCCGCCCTGCTCCTTGAGCCACTCGAAGACCAGCCCGGAGAGGTACCAGGAGAAGGTCGCCGGGGTGTTGTACATCGAGCCGTTATCGGCCGCGATCTTGTAGTCGAGCATCGTCGGGCAGACGCTGCGCGCGCGACCGAGCAGGTCTTCGCGAACGACCACCACCACCAGGCCGCTGGGGCCGATGTTCTTCTGCGCGCCGGCGTAGATCAGGCCGAACTTCGACACGTCGAGGGGGCGCGAGAGGATGTCCGAGGACATGTCCACCACCAGCGGCACGTCGCCGGTCTCGGGAATCCAGTTGAATTCCAGGCCGCCGATGGTCTCGTTGGAGGCGTAATGCACGTAGGCGGCCTTCGCATCCAGCTGCCATTCGCTCTGAGGCGGGATGGCGAAGTAGTCGTACGGCTTGGCGCTGGCGGCGATGTTGACCTTGCCGTAGCGGCGCGCCTCTTCGACGGCCTTGCGCGACCAGATGCCGGTGTCGATGTAGTCGGCCGAAGCGCCTTCGGGCAACAGGTTCAGCGGGATTTCGGCGAACTGCTGGCTGGCGCCGCCCTGGAGGAACAGCACCTTGTAGTTGGCCGGCACCGACAGCAGGTCGCGCAGGTCCTGCTCGGCCTTGACCGCGATGGCCGTGTAGTCGTCGCTGCGATGGCTCATCTCCATCACCGAAAGGCCCTTGCCGTTCCAGTCGAGGAGTTCGGCCTGGGCACGTTGCAGTACCGCCTCGGGAAGCGCGGCCGGGCCGGCGCAGAAGTTGAAAGCGCGATTGCTCATCGTTGATGTCTCTCAAAAAGGCAGGGCTTGGCCCTTTCACTCGTTCGAACCCCGCGTTGCCGGCAGAAGCCCGAGCGTTGCCGCCCGGCCCCTGCCTGCATGGGAACGCCGCCGACGTTACTCGTCTTCGCCGTCACCGGGGACCACGTCCGGCGATACGTCGCCGCCGCCACCGAGCAGTTCATCCTCGTCCGGCTCGGCGCTGACCACGGGCAGCTCCTTGTCGAGCACGTCCTCGGCCAGAGCCGCTTCGTTTTCCTCGAGGTCTTCCTCGACCGAAGGCTCCTGCACCCGCTCCAGACCGACCAGGGTTTCGTCCTTGGCCAGTTTGATCAGGGTCACGCCCTGGGTGTTGCGGCCCAGCGAGGACACTTCGGAGACGCGGGTACGCACCAGCGTGCCCTGGTCGGAAATCAGCATGATCTCCTCGCCTTCCTGGATCTGGATGGCGCCCACCAGAATACCGTTGCGCTCGTTGCTGACCATGGCGATCACGCCCTGGCCGCCACGTCCGCGGCGCGGGAACTCGGCGATCGCGGTGCGTTTGCCGTAGCCACGCGCCGACGCGGTGAGAATCTGCGCGTCGGGCTCGGGGATCAGCATGGAGATGATGTGCTGGCCTTCCGGCAGGCGCATGCCACGCACGCCACGGGCGTTACGGCCCATGATGCGCACCTTGCTTTCCTTGAAGCGGATCACCTTGCCGCCGTCGGAGAACATCATCACGTCCTGCGCACCGTCGGTGACGGCGGCGGCGATCAGGGTGTCGCCCTCTTCCAGCTTCAAGGCGATCAGGCCGACGCTGCGCGGCTTGCTGAACTGCACCAGCGGGGTCTTCTTCACGGTGCCGTTGGCGGTGGCCATAAAGATGTAGCTGCCAGTGGGCTCGTCGGCGGTTTCGTCGTCGCCGTCTTCTTCTTCGCCGACTTCCTCGATCTCTTCCGGCTCGGCCAGCACGCCTTCGATGACGTCATCGGCGTCCTCGCCTTCCGGCAGTTGCTGGCGCACGGCCTCGAGGTCGACCTGCAGCATCGCGGTGATGCGCTCGCCCTCGCTCAGCGGCAGCAGGTTGACCAGCGGCCGGCCACGCGCGGTGCGCGAGGCTTCGGGAATTTCGTAGGTCTTCATCCAGTAGACCTTGCCCTTGCTGGAGAACAGCAACAGCGTGGCGTGGCTGTTGGCGACCAGCAGGTGTTCGACGTAGTCCTCTTCCTTGACCCCGGTCGCCGCCTTGCCGCGGCCGCCACGACGCTGCGCCTGGTAGGCGTGCAGCGGCTGGGACTTGGCGTAGCCGCCGTGGGAGATGGTCACCACGCGATCTTCTTCGGTGATCAGGTCGGCGATGGTCAGGTCGACCTGCGAGGCGACGATTTCGGTGCGACGCTTGTCGCCGAACTCGGCCTTGACGCCTTCCAGCTCTTCGCGGATGACTTCCATCAGGCGCACGGGGTTGGTCAGGATGCGAATCAGCTCGCCGATCAGGGTGAGGATTTCCTGGTACTCGGCCAGCAGCTTCTCGTGCTCCAGGCCGGTCAGGCGGTGTAGGCGCAGGTCGAGGATCGCCTGGGCCTGTTCCGGCGACAGGTAGTACTTGCCGTCGCGCAGGCCGTACTGCGGATCGAGATCGTCCGGGCGGCAGGAATCGGCACCGGCGCGCTCGACCATCGCCTCGACGGCGCTGGATTCCCAGGCGCGGGCGATCAGGCGTTCCTTGGCTTCGCCCGGCGTCGGCGATGCCTTGATCAGCTCGATCACCGGGTCGATGTTGGACAGCGCGACCGCCTGGCCTTCGAGGATGTGGCCGCGCTCGCGCGCCTTGCGCAGCTCGAACACGGTACGCCGGGTCACCACTTCGCGGCGATGGCGGATGAATACCTCGAGCATGTCCTTGAGGTTCATCGTGCGCGGCTGGCCGTCGACCAGCGCCACCACGTTGATGCCGAACACGCTCTGCAGCTGGGTCTGGGCGTAGAGGTTGTTGAGGATCACCTCCGGCACTTCGCCGCGACGCAGCTCGATGACCACGCGCATGCCGTCCTTGTCGGACTCGTCGCGCAGTTCGGTGATGCCTTCGATCTTCTTCTCTTTGACCAACTCGGCGATCTTCTCGATCAGACGCGCCTTGTTCAGCTGGTACGGCAGTTCGCGGATGACGATCTGCTGGCGGCCACCGGCCTTGTCGATGTCCTCGATCTCGGCGCGCGCGCGGATATAGATGCGCCCGCGGCCGGTGCGGTAGGCCTCGATGATACCAGCACGGCCGTTGATGATCCCCGCGGTGGGGAAGTCCGGGCCGGGGATGTAGTGCATCAGTTCGTCGACGGTCAGCTCGGCGTTGTCCATCAGCGCCAGGCAGCCGTCGATCACTTCGCCGAGGTTGTGTGGCGGGATGTTGGTGGCCATGCCCACGGCGATGCCCGACGAGCCGTTGACCAGCAGGTTGGGGATCTTGGTCGGCATCACCGCCGGAATCATCTCGGTGCCGTCGTAGTTCGGCACCCAGTCGACGGTTTCCTTCTGCAGGTCGGCCAGCAGCTCGTGGGCCAGCTTGGTCATGCGCACTTCGGTGTATCGCATGGCCGCGGCGTTGTCGCCGTCCACCGAACCGAAGTTGCCCTGACCGTCGACCAGCAGGTAGCGCAGCGAGAACGGCTGGGCCATGCGCACGATGGTGTCGTACACGGCGGTGTCGCCGTGCGGGTGATACTTACCGATCACGTCACCGACCACACGGGCGGATTTCTTGTACGGCTTGTTCCAGTCGTTACCCAGTTCGCTCATGGCGAACAGCACGCGCCGATGCACGGGCTTCAGGCCGTCGCGCGCATCCGGCAGGGCACGCCCGACGATCACACTCATCGCGTAGTCGAGATAGGACTGTTTCAGCTCGTCTTCGATATTGACCGGGAGGATTTCTTTGGCCAGTTCACCCATGAGAAGCCTGGTTCCTTTTGTCTGCGAGGTGCTGCGAATAAGCGCGGGATATTATCACAAGGCGGCGTTCGAAAGCCGCCTAGAGACGCGTCGAATGGATGAGCAGGCGCCCCTTCAGTGCAGGCGCTTGCGACTCATCAGGGCGGCCATCTTCGTCGCGTCGGGGCGTTCGACCACGCCCTTCTCGGTGACGATGGCGTCGATCAGGTCGGCCGGGGTGACATCGAACACCGGATTCAGCGCCTCGACGCCGGCGGCGACGCGCACGCCGCCGACGTCCAGCAGCTCCGCGCCGTCGCGCTCCTCGAGGGGAATGTCGTCGCCGCTCTCCAGCGCCATGTCGATGCTCGAGCTGGGCGCCACGACCATGAAGCGCACGCCGTGGTGCATGGCGCAAACGGCCAGTTGATAGGTGCCGATCTTGCTCGCCACATCGCCGTTGGCGGTGATCCGGTCGGCGCCGACGATGACCCAGGTGATGCCTTTGGTCTTCATCAGGTGCGCGGCGGCGGAATCGACGCCGAGGCTCAGCGGGATGCCTTCGCTGGCCAGTTCCCAGGCGGTCAGGCGCGAGCCCTGCAGCCAGGGCCGGGTTTCGTCGACGTAGACGCGCTCCACCAGCCCCTCGAGGTAGGCCGCGCGAATCACCCCGAGCGCGGTACCGAAGCCGCCGGTGGCGAGCGCGCCGGTGTTGCAGTGGGTGAGCAGGGTCTGCAGGTTGCCCTGCTGCTTGCGAATAAGCTCCATGCCCAGCTGAGCCATGGTCAGGTTGGCCTCGCGGTCACTGAGGTGGATAGCCATGGCCTCGGCTTCCAGCGCCTTCAGCGGGTCTTCGCCGTGCTTGAGCTTGTCGAGCCGTTCGCGCAGGCGGTTCAGCGCCCAGGACAGGTTGACCGCAGTCGGCCTGGCGCCCTCCAGCACGGCGAAGTCCGCCTCCAGCTCGGCGCGCCAGTCGCCGCCCTGCGCCAGGCGCGCCCGCGCGCCAAGCACCAGCCCGTAGGCCGCGGCGATGCCGATCACCGGCGCACCCCGCACCAGCATGCTGCGAATCGCCTCGGCGACACCGGCGGCCGAGTCGAAGGTGAGCCAGGTTTCCTCCAGCGGCAGCCGGCGCTGGTCGAGCAGATGCAGCTCGCCCGCGCGCCATTCGATGGACGTGACCTTCTCCGCCGCCAGCAATCGCTCGCGCATGCTCAACCTCGTACCGGAACAAAAGCGGCGAATTATACGCACAAGCCCGCGGCGGTGGCGGGCGACGCGGCGGCGGGCGAGCCGCCCGACCGCTGGCTTCGCCTTTCCAGCCCCGTGCGGCTTCAATACACTGTCCGGCCCTCTGACCTGGAACGCCAGCCCATGCCCGACGCGCCCCTCGACCTGTTGCTGCTGCCGTCCTGGCTGGTTCCGGTGGAGCCGGCGGGCGTGGTCCTCGGCGACCACGGCCTGGGCATCCGCGACGGACGCATCGTGCTCATCGCGCCACGCGCCGAGGCCCTGCGCCAGCCGGCGACGGAAATCCGCGAACTGCCCGGCATGCTGCTCGCGCCGGGACTGATCAACGCCCACGGCCACGCGGCCATGAGCCTGTTCCGTGGCTTCGCCGACGACCTGCCGCTGCAGAGCTGGCTGGAGCAGCACATCTGGCCGGCCGAGGGCCGCTGGGTCGACGAGGACTTCGTCCGCGCGGGCACCGAACTGGCGGTGGCCGAACAGCTCAAGGGCGGCATCACCTGCTTCTGCGACCAGTACTTCTACCCGAAGATCGCCAGCGAAGTGATGCACAACGCAGGCGTGCGCGCGCAGATCAGCCTGCCGATCCTCGACTTCCCGATCCCCGGCGCGGCGGACCCGGCCGACGCCATTCGCCGCGGCCTGGAGCTGTTCGACGACCTGCGCCACCACCCGCGCCTGAAGGTCGCCTTCGGCCCGCACGCGCCCTATACGGTGAGCGACGACAAGCTGGCGAACATCCTGATGCTCGCCGACCAGCTGGACGCCGGCATTCATATGCACGTCCACGAGACCGCCGGCGAGGTGCAGCAGGCCGTCGAGCGGACCGGCGAGCGGCCGCTGGCGCGCATCGCCCGCCTCGGCCTGCTCGGCCCGCGCTTCCAGGCCGTGCACATGACCCAGGTGAACGACGAGGATCTGGCGCTGCTGGTGGAAAGCAACAGCAGCGTGATCCACTGCCCGGAGTCCAACCTCAAGCTGGCCAGCGGTTTCTGCCCCGTCGAGAAACTCTGGCAGGCCGGCGTCAACGTCGCCCTCGGCACCGACGGCGCGGCCAGCAACAACGACCTCGACCTGCTGGGCGAAAGCCGCACCGCCGCGCTGCTGGCCAAGGCCGTCGCCGGTTCGGCCACCGCCCTGGACGCGCACCGCGCGCTGCGCATGGCCACGCTCAACGGCGCGCGCGCCCTCGGGCTGGACGCCTGCTGCGGTTCGCTGGAGGTCGGCAAGTTCGCCGACCTGGTCGTCTTCGACCTTAACGGCCTGGCCCAGCAGCCGGTTTACGATCCGGTATCGCAACTGATCTACGCCTGCGGGCGCGACTGCGTGAAGCACGTCTGGGTCGGCGGCAAGCCACTGCTCGACGACGGACGCCTGACCCGCATGGACGAACAACGCATCATCGCCACTGCACGGCAGTGGGGCTCGCGCATCCGCGGCGGCTGACGCCGGCCTGCGACAAACTGGCATACATTGGGCCGACGTCGATGAGCCTATCGGCGCCGTCAAGCTGGCAACATGTCCGCCCGGCCGCGCCCTCCTCTTTCTCGTTTCGATGGAACTACTCATGAGCAATGTCGATCACGCCGAAATCGCCAAATTCGAAGCCCTGGCCCACCGCTGGTGGGACCGCGAAAGCGAGTTCAAACCCCTGCACGACATCAACCCGCTGCGGGTCAACTGGATCGACGAACGCGTCGGCCTGGCCGGCAAGAAGGTCATCGACATCGGCTGCGGCGGCGGCATCCTCAGCGAAGCCATGGCCCAGCGCGGCGCCGAGGTGATCGGCATCGACATGGGCGAGGCGCCGCTGTCGGTGGCACGCCTGCACCAGCTCGAATCCGGCGTGCCGGTGGAATACCGGCAGATCACCGCCGAAGCGATGGCGGCGGAAATGCCCGGCCAGTTCGACGTGGTCACCTGCCTGGAAATGCTCGAGCACGTACCCGACCCGGCCTCGGTGATCCGCGCCTGCCACACGCTGGTCAAGCCCGGCGGCCAGGTGTTCTTCTCCACCATCAACCGCAACCCCAAGGCCTGGCTGTTCGCCATCGTCGGCGCCGAGTACCTGATGCGCCTGCTGCCGCGAGGCACCCATGACTTCGCCAAGTTCATCCGTCCTTCCGAGCTGGGCACCTGGAGCCGCGACGCCGGGCTGCAGGTCCGCGACATCATCGGCCTGACCTACAACCCGCTGAGCAAGCGCTACAGGCTGGCGCCGGACGTGGACGTCAACTACATGGTCCAGACCCTGAGGGAGGCGTGAGCGGCATGCGCATTCGAGCAGTGCTCTTCGACATGGACGGCACCCTGCTGGACACCGCGCCGGATTTCATCGCGGTGATCCAGGCGATGCGTGCCGCGCGCGCGCTGCCGCCGATCGAGGACAAGACCGTGCGCGACGTGGTGTCCGGCGGTGCGCGGGCGATGGTGATCAGCGCCTTCGACGTCGAGCCGATGTCCGACGCGTTCGAGACACTGCGCCTTGAATTCCTCGAGCGCTACCAGAGCCACTGCGCCACCTTCAGCCACCTCTACGACGGCATGGCCGACGTGCTGGCCGATATCGAAAAGGCCGGGCTGATCTGGGGCGTGGTGACCAACAAGCCGCTGCGCTACGCCGAACCGATCATGCAGCGGCTCGGCCTGGCCGAGCGCTCGGCGCTGCTGATCTGCCCGGACCACGTCACCCACAGCAAGCCGGACCCGGAAATGCTCGCCCTGGCCTGCCAGCGCCTGGAGCTGGAGCCGGCCAGCGTGCTGTTCGTCGGCGACGACCTGCGCGACATCGAATCCGGTCGCGCCGCCGGCACCCGCACGGTGGGCGTCAGCTACGGCTACATCCATCCGCAGGACAACCCGCGCAGCTGGGGCGCCGATGCCGTCATCGACCACCCGAGCGAGCTGCGCACCCTGCTCGACCGCGCCCTCTGCGGGTGCTGACAGGCTGTCGTTCCATCCATCCGATCCGCTAGCCAGCCGCGCGGCCAAGGCGTGCCGCGCCCGAAGGAGCCCCCTATGTTCGACTACACAGCCCGCCCCGATCTACTGCAGGGCCGCATCATCCTGGTCACCGGCGCCGGCCGCGGCATCGGTGCGGCCGCCGCCAAGGCCTATGCGGCGCATGGCGCGACGCTGCTGCTGCTGGGCAGCAACGAAGACAACCTCAACCTGATCTACGACGAGATCGAAGCGGCCGGCCATCCGCGGGCCGCGGTGATTCCGCTGAACCTGGAAACCGCCCAGCCGCACCAGTTCGGCGAACTGGCGGCGATGATCGAAAGCGAATTCGGCCGCCTCGACGGACTGCTGCACAACGCGTCCATCGTCGGCCCGCGCACGCCGCTCGAGCAGCTCTCGGGCGAGAACTTCATGCGCGTCATGCAGATCAACGTCAACGCCATGTTCATGCTCACCAGCGCCCTGCTGCCGCTGCTCAAGCTGTCGGATGACGCCTCGGTGGTGTTCACCTCCAGCAGCGTCGGCCGCAAGGGCCGCGCCTACTGGGGCGCCTACGCGGTTTCCAAGTTCGCCACCGAGGGGCTGATGCAGGTTCTCGCCGACGAAGTCGACGGCACCTGCGCCGTGCGCTCCAACAGCATCAATCCGGGCGCCACCCGCACTGCGATGCGCGCCCATGCCTACCCGGGCGAGAATCCGGCGAACAACCCGGAGCCGGAGGCGATCATGCCGGTCTATCTGTACCTGATGGGCCCGGACAGCAAGGGCGTCAACGGCCAGCAGTTCGACGCCCAGTGAGCACGCGGGCGGTGGCCGGGCCACCGCCAGTTTTACGTCGAAAGCGGCAACCTACCTTCCAAATAGCGGCCATTACCCGCCGGACAACCGGCGAAATCTTGCCACCACCCACGCAATAAACGCTCAAGTCACTGTTAAATAACGATAAAAATATCCTGGCACACATTTCGCTCTTGTCCCTCCACGAAACGCATACCAGCGTTGAAGGAAGAGCGCTCATGGTCCCTCCCAGCAAGAAGAACACGATCGATTTCGACGCCGCCCGCCTGCAGCGTATGGGCTATTCGGAATCTCGCCCCGTTGCCCTGCTACCGGTAACGCTGAGCGAGCTGCACCGCCAACTGACCCTGCAGCTGCAGACCAGTCTGGAGGTGGAGCGCATCCTCGAAGTGTTCTTCCGCGAGGTTCAGCGGCTGGTACCGCTGGACGCCATGACCTTCTCCCATCCGCGCAGCGAGCTGTCCCTGCAGTTCGGCGCACGCGGCACCCACAGCGCCAGCTACAACCTCAACCAGGCCGGCGAATACATGGGCGAACTGGTGTTCCGCCGCAACCAGCGTTTCGACGACTTCGAGCTCGGCCAGGTGGAATCGCTGCTGTCCTGCCTGGTGTTCCCGCTGCGCAACGCGCTGCTCTATCGCTGCGCCCTGCAGAATGCCCTGCATGACCCGCTGACCGGCACCGGCAACCGCTTCGCCATGAACCAGTCGCTGGCTCGCGAAGTGGACATGGCCCACCGTCATTCGCAGCCGCTGTGCGTGCTGATGCTCGACCTCGACCACTTCAAGCTGATCAACGACGGCTACGGCCACGGCGTCGGCGACGACGTGCTGCGCGCGGTTTCCGTCGCGCTGAAGAACCAGCTGCGCAACATCGACATGATCTTCCGTTTCGGCGGCGAGGAATTCATGGTGCTGCTCTCCAACACGGCCCTCGAGGCCGCCAGCCTGGTGGGCGAGCGCCTGCGCAGCACCATCGAGACGCTGCAATACCTGAGTCAGGGTCAGGCCATCAGGATGTCGGTCAGCCTGGGCTGCGCCCTGCTGCGACCCTTCGAATCCGCGGAAAGCCTCACCCGCCGCGCCGACGATGCGCTTTATGCCGCCAAACGCGAAGGCCGCAACCGGATGATGCTGGCGGGCTGAGCAGCGCCAGCACAGAAATGAAAAACCCCGCGAGAGCGGGGTTTTTCGTTACGCCATCCGTTTACGGACGCTTGCGACCGAAGCCTGGACGCTGGCCGTCGGCCACCGGGCCACGGCGCTTGGCCGGAGCGCCCGCCGACGGCTTGCGGGGTGCGCCACGTTCGCCGCCGGCGTCTTCGGCAGGGCGGCGCTTCTTGTTCACATCCTGCGGCCGCTCGGCGACGGTGCTGCCGGCGCCCCGCGGCGTGCTGCGCTCCGAATCCGGACGCAGGCGGCGGTTGGTCGGCTTGCCGGCACCGGCGGCGGGCTTGCCACCGCGCGGCGCACGGCCCGGACGCTCGCTCGGCGCCAGCGGCTTGGCCGACTTGCGCTGCGCGCGGTCGAGCTTCTCACGCACCTTGCCCTTCATGTCGGGCAGCGAAACCGGCTTCAGGCCGACTTCGGCGCTGAGGATGTCCAGCTCGGCCTGGCCCATCTCGCGCCAGCGCCCCATGGTCAGCTCGGAGGTGAGGAACACCGGGCCGAAGCGCACGCGCTTCAGGCGGCTGACCACCAGCCCCTGCGACTCCCACAGGCGCCGCACTTCGCGGTTGCGGCCTTCCATCACCACGCAGTGATACCAGTGGTTGAAGCCTTCGCCGCCGGGCGCTTCCTGAATGTCGGTGAACTTCGCCGGACCGTCTTCGAGCATCACGCCGGTCTTGAGGTTCTCGATCATTTCCTCGGTGACTTCGCCGCGCACGCGCACCGCATATTCGCGGTCCATCTCGTAGGACGGGTGCATCAGGCGGTTGGCCAGCTCGCCGTCGGTGGTGAACATCAGCAGACCGGTGGTGTTGATGTCCAGGCGACCGATGTTGATCCAGCGCCCGGCCTGCAGGCGAGGCAGGCGGGCGAACACGGTCGGACGGCCTTCCGGGTCGTCGCGGGTGCAGACTTCGCCGTCCGGCTTGTTGTAGATGAGCACGCGGCGGACCGCTTCGACGGCCTCTTCGCGCTTGATCAGGCGGCCGTCGAGGGCGATGGCGTCGTGCAGGTCGACGCGCTGGCCGAGGGTCGCCACGCTGGCGTTCACCTTGACCCGTCCCTGGCTGATCCAGGTCTCGATGTCGCGACGCGAGCCGAGGCCCATGCGCGCGAGGACTTTCTGCAGTTTTTCGCCGTGAGCGACGTGCTCGGCGGGTTGCTCATGTTCGGTCATCTGTGCACCTCCCGGTGTGGGCTGTTCCGAATGGGGCGCGAATCATACGCGCTGGACGACCGCGGCGATATGCGCGGCCGATGAAAGTAACGGTCAGGGCTAGGTCAGCGCCATCGCCTCGCGGCTCGCCTGCTCCACCGCCGCCCAGTCGCCGGACTTGATCCAGGCGCTGTCGAGCATCCAGGTGCCGCCGACGCACATCACGTTGGGCAGCGCCAGGTAGCTCTTCAGGTTGTCCGGGCTGACGCCGCCGGTCGGGCAGAAGCGCACGTTGCCGAACGGGCCGGCGAACGCCTTGAGCGCGGCCACGCCACCCGCGACCTCCGCCGGGAACAGCTTGAAGCGACGGTAGCCCAGGGCATAGCCGAGCATGATGTCGGAGGCGCAGGAGGTGCCCGGCAGCAGCGGCACGTCGAGGTCGCAACCGGCCTCCAGCAGCTCGGCGGTGCAGCCCGGGGTGACGATGAACTGCGCGCCGGCATCGATCGCCTCGGCCAGCATCGCCTTGTCGAGGATGGTCCCGGCGCCGACGCACAGCTCGGGGCGTTCGCGGCGCAACTGGCGGATCGCGGTCAGCCCGTGGACCGAGCGCAGGGTGATTTCCAGCGTGCACAGACCACCGGCGGCCAGCGCGTCGGCCATCGGCAGGATGTCCTCTTCGCGGGCGATGGTGATCACCGGGAGGATGCGCGCCTTGCGGCAGATATCGTCGATCAGCTCGATCTTCGCGGCCATGTTCATGGGCAACTCGTCCTCGGCCTCAGGGGCACCAATAGATTTCCAGGGGGGAATGCAGGAACGCGCGGATCGGCATCGCCGCGACGTTCTCTCCGGCCAGGGCCAGGCGCAGGGTTTCCAGCTTCGCCTCGCCCTGGATCGCCAGCAGCGGCAGGCGCGCCGAAGCCAGCACCGGCAGGGTCAGGGTCAGGCGTTCGTGGGGTTCGACCGGGGCCTGCATCGGCAGGCAGCGGCGATGGCCTTCCGCCTCCAGCGCGTCGCTCAGGCGCGGGCTGGCGGGGAACAGCGAGGCGGTGTGGCCATCGTCGCCCATGCCCAGCACCAGCACGTCGATCGGCTGGTGCAGCTCGGCCAGCGCGCGGTCGGCGAGCAGCGCCGCGTCCTCGAGGGTCGGCGCCGGGTGATAGAGGCCAAGGAAGCTCGCCGCGGCGGCCGGGCCCTGCAGCAGGTGCCGGCGCACCAGGCCTTCGTTGCTCGCGGCGTGTTCGACGGACACCCAGCGCTCATCGGCCAGGCCGATCTGGATACTCGCCCAGTCCAGCGGCTCACGCGACAGCCGCTCGAAGAAGGCGATCGGGCTGCGCCCGCCTGACACCACCAGGCTGGCCTTGCCATAGGTTTCCAGCGCCGAACGCAGCGCGGTGGACACCGCCTGGGCCAGCGCGTCGGCCTGGCGTTCGGCGTCGGTGCAACTGTGCGCCATCAGCCCGACCGGCAGTTCCAGTTCATAGATCGCCATACCAGGACCTCCCGTCGCGGGTTATCAGTGCAATCGAGGCTGCGGGTCCCCAGGAGCCCGCCGAGTAGCGCTTCGGCGTTTCGCCCAGGGCGTTCCAGCCCGCCATCAGCCGGTCGCACCAGAGCCAGGCCGCCTCCACTTCGTCCTTGCGCACGAACAGCGACTGATTGCCCTGCATGACTTCCAGAAGCAGGCGTTCGTACGCATCGGGAACGCGGGCGTTCTTGTAGGCATCGGAGAAATTCAGCTGCAACGGGCCGCTGCGCAGGTGCATGCCCAGCCCCGGCTCCTTGGTCATCACCTGCAGCGAGATGCCCTCGTCCGGTTGCAGGCGCAGGATCAGCCGGTTGCTGACCTGCGAGCGCTGCTCCGGGGCGAAGATGTAGAACGGCGGCTCTTTGAAGTGGATGACGATCTGCGACATCTTCTGCGCCAGGCGCTTGCCGGTTCGCAGGTAGAACGGCACGCCGGACCAGCGCCAGTTGCGGATGTCCGCGCGCAGGGCGACGAAGGTCTCGGTGTTGCTCTCGACGTTGGCGCCCTCCTCGTCCAGGTAGCCGGGCACCGTCTTGCCGTTGATGTTGCCGGCGCTGTACTGGCCGCGCACCAGATGACGGCTCAGTTCGTCGACGCTGAACGGCGCCAGGGCCTTGAGCACCTTGACCTTCTCGTCGCGGATGCTGTCGGCGGAAAGGTCCGCCGGCGGGTCCATGGCGATCAGGCAGAGCAGTTGCAGCAGGTGGTTCTGGATCATGTCGCGCAACTGGCCAGCCTGGTCGAAGTAGCCCCAGCGGCCCTCGATGCCGACCGTTTCGGCCACGGTGATCTCGACGTGGGAGATGTGGTTGTGGTCCCACTGGGTCTCGAACAGGCTGTTGGCGAAGCGCAGGGCGATGAGGTTCTGCACCGTCTCCTTGCCCAGGTAGTGATCGATCCGGTAGATGCTGGTTTCCGGGAAATACCGGGCCACCGCATCGTTGACCAGCCGCGAGGACGCCAGGTCGTGGCCGATGGGTTTCTCCAGCACCACGCGGGTGCGCTCGGCGAGGCCGTGGGTGGCGAGGTTTTCGCAGATCGCGCCGTACACCGAGGCCGGCGTGGCGAAATAGGCCACCACCGGCTGCCGGGTACTGGCCTGGGCGCCGAGCGCGGCGTAGTCGTCGGGCTTCTTGAAGTCCATCGTCAGGTAGCTCATGCGCGCCATGAAGCGGCGCATGCAGTCTTCCTCGATGCCTGACTCGCCCACGTAGCGGCGCAGCGTCTGCTCGATGAAATCCAGGTGTTCCTGTGGATCGCGCGGCTCGCGGGCCAGGGCGAAGATCACCGTGTCCTCATGCAGCAGGCCGGCGTGATCCAGGTGATAAAGCGCGGGGAAGAGCTTGCGCAGGGCGAGGTCGCCGAGCGCACCGAACAATGCGAACGTGCAGGGAGTGACATTGATTCCGGGCATGGGTCGATTCTTCAGTCAGCGAAACGGTTGGAAAATGCCACACGGCCGATGCACAGAGCGGACCGTCCGCCGGCGATTTCCACGGTTAACGGCAGGATAGGCCAGCCAGCCGCCTTTGCGCCAAGCGAGAAACCCGCCATGGGCACGGAACTCATGCCGGCCTCAGACATCGTCGGCGAGCCCGCTGATCATCGGCGACTCGCCCGCGAGGCTGCGCTGCAGGGCCAGTCCGGCGCCCAGCAGGCCCGGCTGTTCGGCGGTAACCAGCCACACCGGGATGTGCATCAGGTAGCCGCTCATCTCGCCTTTTGCCTGGAAGGCGGCGAGAAATCCGCTGGCGACGAGGAAGTCGGCGAAGCGCGGCAGCATGCCTCCGGCGAGATAGACGCCACCGCGCGCGCCGAGGGTCAGCGCCGCATTGCCGGCGACGCGCCCCAGCCAGGTGCAGAACTGCTCCAGCACGGCGATCGCCTGGGCGTCGCCCTCCAGCGCCGCCCGAGTCACCTCGGCGGCGCTGTCGAAGCGCAGGGTCTTGCCGTCCAGCGCGCAACTGGCGCGGTACAGGCTGACCAGCCCGGAGCCGCTGAGCAGGTTTTCCGCGCTGACGTGGCCGAGCTGGCGGTGCAGATAACTCCACAGGTCCGCCTCACGCTCGCTGCCGATCGGCAGGTCGACATGCCCGCCCTCGCCCGCGAGCGCATGCCAGCCGCCGCGCGTGTCCGGCAGCAGCGTGCCGACGCCCAGGCCGGTGCCGGGCCCGAGCACCAGGCGCGGACAGTCGGCCACCACCACGCCGGGGCGCACATCGAGCAATTCGTCCTTGCGCAGGCAGGTGACGCCCAGCGCCATGGCGCTGAAGTCGTTGATCAGCAGCAGGTCGCTCAGCCCGAGATCGCGGCAGAACGCGGTGCGGCTGATCACCCAATGGTTGTTGGTGAAACGGAACTCGTCGCCGCTGACGGGTCCGGCGCAGGCCAGGCAGACGCGCTCCAGCTCACCAGCGTGCGGGCCGAGGGTATCCAGGTAGCTGCGGATGGCCTGTTCGGGGCCGGCGAACGCGGCGGTGGAGAGAACCCGTACGTGCTCGAGTTGCCCGTCGCGCCACAGCGCGAGCCGGGCATTGGTGCCGCCGATATCGCCGACCAGCGACACACTCACCGGAGCGCTTCCAGTTCGGCGGTGAAGGCGCTGGCGCCCTGTTCCGCCGAGCTGAAGGCGGCGCGCATGAAGCCGAACAGCTCGCGACCGCAGCCGACCCCGGTATCCGCAGGCTGCCGAGCGCGCTCGCGGGCTTCCAGCTCGGCGGCATCGACACGCACCAGCAGCTCGCCGCGCGTTCCGTCGATCCGGATCACGTCACCGTTGCGCACGTAGGCCAGCGGCCCGCCGTCCTTCGCCTCGGGGCAGACGTGGATCGCCGCCGGCACCTTGCCCGACGCGCCGGACATGCGCCCGTCGGTGACCAGCGCCACCTTGAAGCCGCGATCCTGCAGCACGCCGAGGAACGGCGTGAGCTTGTGCAGCTCGGGCATGCCGTTCGCCTTCGGCCCCTGGAAACGCACCACGGCGACGAAATCGCGCTCCAGCTCGCCGGCCTTGAAGGCGGCGGCCAGTTCCAGTTGATCGGCGAACACCAGCGCCGGCGCCTCGATCACCTGATGTTCGGGCGCCACCGCGGAGACCTTCATCACCCCGCGCCCGAGGTTGCCCTCCATCAGGCGCAGGCCGCCTTCGGCGTCGAAGGGGCGTTCGACCGGGCGCAGGATGTTCTCGTCCAGGCTCTGCCGCGGGCCTTCGCGCCAGGACAGGCGCTCGCCGTCGAGGAAGGGTTCCTGCAGGTAGCGGCGCAGGCCGTGGCCGACCACGGTGTTGACGTCCTCGTGCAGCAGGCCGGCATCGAGCAGGCTGCGGACGATGAAATTGACCCCGCCGGCGGCGTGGAAATGGTTCACGTCGGCCTTGCCGTTGGGATAAACGTGGGCCAGCGTCGGCACCACCTCGGACAACTCGGCCATGTCCTGCCAGGTCAGCAGGATGCCGGCGGCGCGGGCGAAGGCCGGGATGTGCAGGGTGTGGTTGGTCGAACCGCCGGTGGCGTTCAGCGCGACCACCGAGTTGACGATGGACTTCTCGTCGACGATCTCGCACAGCGGCATGAACTGCCCGCCCTGGCGGGTCATCCGGGTGACCTGGCGCGCCGCCTCGCGGGTCAGCTCGTCGCGCAGCGGCGTGTACGGATTGACGAAGGACGACCCGGGCAGCTGCAGGCCCATCACCTCCATCACCACCTGGTTGGTGTTGGCGGTGCCGTAGAAGGTGCAGGTGCCGGGGCTGTGGTAGGACTTCATCTCCGATTCCAGCAACTGCTCGCGGGTCGCCTTGCCTTCGGCGAACAGCTGGCGGACCTCGGCTTTTTCCTTGTTGGAAATCCCCGACGGCATCGGCCCGCCCGGCACGAAGACGAACGGCAGGTAGCCGAAGCGCAGCGCGCCGATCATTAGCCCCGGAATGATCTTGTCGCAGATGCCCAGGCACAGCGCCGCGTCGAACATGTTGTGCGACAGCGCCACGGCGGTGGACATGGCGATCACCTCGCGGCTGGCCAGGCTCAGCTCCATCCCCGCCTCGCCCTGGGTGACGCCGTCGCACATCGCCGGCACGCCGCCTGCGAACTGGCCCACCGAGCCGATCTCGCGCAGCGCCTGCTTGATGATCGCCGGGAAGTGCTCGTAGGGCTGATGCGCCGAGAGCATGTCGTTGTAAGCGGAAACGATGGCGACGTTGGCCGCGTTCATCAGGCGCAGGCTCTGCTTGTCATCGCTGCCGCAGCCGGCCACGCCGTGGGCGAAGTTGGCGCACTGCAGCTGGCCGCGCTGCGGGCCCTGGCTGGCGGCGGCGCCCATCTGTGCCAGGTAACGCTCGCGGGTGGGACGGCTGCGCTCGATCAGCCGATCGGTTACCGCTTGGACTCGGGGATGCATGTCTGGCTCCTGGCTTATCAACGGTTCCTGCGAACTTATGCCACGCGAGGCCTCTTCGTACAGACCGGGTGTCGTGACGGGATGTTCAATGCGCCGCGACGGGCGTGGAATGGCCGCTGCAGCGGGCGAGCCCTGGCGTTAGACGCTTCGCCCGTCTGCGCGGGGTCAGCGTTTCTTCTTGCGCCGCCCCGTCGCCGCCAACGCCAGCAGGCGCATCTCGGAGAGCGCCAGCACGGCGCGCTGCTCGGGCTTGTCCAGGCGCTTCCAGGCCTTGATCTCCTCGCGCGTGCGGCCGCAACCGCGGCAGACGTCGGCGTCGAACTCGCAGACCTTGATGCAGGGATTCTTCATGCACGCGTCCTCGACGGCGACGGCCGGTTTCGCGGCGCGCGGCGTCAGTGCCGGGTATCGGGATCGGCCTCGACGTCATCGGCCTCTTCGGCGAGCGGCAGATCGTCGAAGTCAGTCTTCAGGCCCTGTTCCAGCGTGTCGAGTTCCGCCAGCAGGCTGCGGAAACTGGTTTCCTCGCGGGCCGGCGCGTCCTCGCCGAGTTCGCTGGCGTCGGCGCGCGCCTGCAGGCCGTCAGGCACCGGCGCGTCTTCCTCGTCCGCCAGAGGCGCGGGCTCCAGCTCGCGCAGCACGGCCAGTGGCGGCAGTTCGTCGAGGCTCTTCAGGTTGAAATGGTCGAGGAAGCCGCGCGTGGTGGCGAACATCGCGGGCCGGCCGGGCACGTCGCGGTGGCCGACCACCCTCACCCATTCGCGCTCCAGCAGGGTCTTGACGATCTGGCTGTTGACGGCGACGCCGCGGATGTCCTCGATCTCGCCGCGGGTGATGGGCTGGCGATAGGCGATCAGCGCCAGGGTCTCCAGCAGAGCCCGCGAATAGCGCTGCGGGCGCTCCTCCCAGAGCCGTCCGACCCAGGGTGCGAAGCGTTCGCGCACCTGCAGGCGATAGCCGCTGGCGACCTCCTTCAGCTCGAAGGCGCGGCCGCTGCAGGACTTCTCCAGCACCTTGAGCGCGGCCTTGAGCTGCGCGGGCGTGGGCCGCTCGATTTCCTCGAAGAGCTCGCCCAGGCGCTCCAGCGACAGCGGCTTGCCCGAGGCGAGCAGGTAGGCTTCGAGCAGCGAAGCGAGGTCTTTCGGATCGGAGAGGTTCACTGCAGGACCACCTGGGTGGGTTCTTCGCCGCGCAGGCGTACGTGGATGGGCGCGAAAGGCTCGTTCTGCACCAGCTCGACCAGCGATTCCTTGATCAGTTCGAGCACCGCCATGAAGGTCACCACCACGCCGAGACGGCCCTCCTCGGCGCTGAACAGCGCGACGAAGGCCACGAAACCGCCGCCCTTCAGGCGCTCCAGCACCTCGCTCATGCGCTCGCGGGTGGACAGCGCCTCACGGGTCACCTGGTGGCTCTCGAACATGTCGGCGCGGCGCAGCACCTCGGCCATGGACAGCAGCAGCTCCTCCAGCGAGACCTCGGGCAGCAGCTTGCGCGCCCTGGCCTCCGGGGCATCCAGCCGCGGCACGCTGATGTCGCGCCCCAGGCGCGGCAGGCCGTCGAGACTTTCCGCCGCGGCCTTGAAGCGCTCGTATTCCTGCAGGCGGCGGATCAGCTCGGCGCGCGGATCGTCCTCCTCGTCCTCGGCGATCGCCGAACGCGGCAGCAGCATGCGCGACTTGATCTCGGCGAGCATCGCGGCCATCACCAGATATTCCGCGGCCAGCTCCAGGCGCACGCTCTTCATGAGCTCGACGTAGCCCATGTACTGGCGGGTGATCTCGGCCACGGGAATGTCGAGGATGTCGATGTTCTGCTTGCGGATCAGGTAGAGCAGCAGGTCGAGCGGGCCCTCGAAGGCTTCGAGGAAGACCTCCAGCGCGTCCGGCGGGATGTACAGGTCCTGCGGCAGCTCGGTGACGGCCTCGCCGTAGACCAGCGCCAGGCGAAGCTGCTCGGGCTCGGGTGCGCTGGCCTCGAGCATGGGTTCGTCCTGCATGCTCATCTGCGCCGGCTACGCCTCACTGGCCGTCCATGAACGGCGCGGGGTCGCCGCAACCGACGCGGATCACCTGCGGTTCGCCCTCGGAGAGGTTGACCACGGTGGACACCGCGGTGCCGCCGTAGCCCCCGTCGATGATCAGGTCGACGTGATGCTCCAGGGCCTGGCGCATCTCGTACGGGTCCTCCATCGCCTCGCTCTGCCCGGGCAGGATCAGGCTCACGCTCATCAGCGGCTCGCCGAGTTCCTCGAGCAGCGCCTGGGCGATCGGGTGGCTGGGCACGCGCAGGCCGATGGTGCGCCGCTTGGGATGCAGCAGCATGCGCGGCACCTCGCGGGTGGCGCTGAGGATGAAGGTGTAAGGCCCCGGCGTATGCATCTTCAACAGGCGAAAGGCGCCGGTATCGACCTTGGCGAACAGGCCGAGCTGCGAGAGATCGCGGCAGACCAGGGTGAAGTTGTGCTTGTCGTCCAGCTGGCGCAGACGGCGGATGCGCTCCACCGCGTTCTTGTCGCCGATGTGGCAACCCAGCGCATAGGAGGAGTCGGTCGGATAGACGATCACCCCGCCGCCGCGGACGATCTCCACCGCCTGCTTGATCAGGCGCGGCTGCGGATTTTCCGGATGGATCTGGAAGAACTGACTCATGATGGCTCCCTGCTCATTGAGCGACGACATGGGGCGTGCTCGCTGGCGCTTGCTGGAATCGCGCCCACAAGGGCGACAGGTCGTCCGGCAACGGGCGGTACATGCCCAGTTCGGACCAGTCGCCCGGCGCGTGGAAATCGCTGCCGACACTGGCCATCAGCCCGAACTCGCGGACCAGGATCGCCAGCGAACCGACCTGTTCGGCCGGCTGCATGCCGTTGACCACTTCCAGGCCGTGCCCGCCGGCCTGGACGAAATCGATGATCAGCCGACGCCGCTTGCTGCGCGTCAGGCTGTATTGCATCGGGTGCGCCAGGCTGATCCAGGCGCCGGCCGAGCGCAGCGTCGCCACCGTCTGCTCCAGGGTCGGCCAGTGCTGCTTGACGTCGCCGAGCTTGCCGGAGCCGAGCCACTTGCGGAAGGCCTCGGCATGGTCGCGAACGTACTTGCCGCGGGTGAGGAACTCGGCGAAGTGCGGCCGCGCCGGCGCGTTGCCGCTGTCACCCAGCTCCTGCTGGATCGCCCGCGCGCCCTCGAACGCGCCGGGCATGCCCTTGGCCTCGAGGCGCCGGCCGATTTCCTCGGCGCGCAGCCAGCGCCCGGCATGCAGCTCGGCGATGGCCTGCTGCAACTGCGGCGCGTCGGCGGCGAAGGCGTAGCCCAGCACATGGATTGTCGCGCCGCCCCAGGTGCAGGACAGCTCGATGCCGTTGATCAGCCGGATGCCCAGCCCGGCCGCCGCCAGGCGCGCCTCCGGCAGCCCATCGAGGGTGTCGTGGTCGGTCAGCGCGAGCATGCCGATACCGCGCGCGTGGGCGCGCTCGACCACCACGGAGGGCGCCAGGACGCCATCCGATGCGGTGCTGTGGCAGTGCAGGTCGACCTTCATATTTAAGGCTCTGGGCGAAGTTTCGCCGTCATTGATGTTTGCTATTATGCCGCCACATCCCGCTCTCTGGCTGCGCCCGTGAAACAATTCATCGACTTCATCCCGCTGCTGCTGTTCTTCATCGTCTACAAAATGGAACCCCGCGTAGTCGAACTGGCCGGACACAGCCTCAGCGTCGGCGGCATCTTCAGCGCCACTGCGGTGCTGATCGTCGCCTCGGTGGCGGTCTACGGGACGCTCTTCGCGCTGCAGCGCAAGCTGGAAAAGGGCCAGTGGCTGACGCTGATCGCCTGCCTGGTGTTCGGCAGCCTGACCCTGGCCTTCCACAGCGAAACCTTCCTCAAGTGGAAAGCCCCGGTGGTCAACTGGCTGTTCGCCGTGGCCTTCGCCGGCAGCCACTTCATCGGTGACAAACCGCTGATCCAGCGCGTCATGGGGCATGCGATGGAGCTGCCGCAGGCGATCTGGAACCGCCTGAACGTCGCCTGGGTGGCGTTCTTCCTGTTCTGCGGCTGCGCCAACCTGTTCGTCGCCTTCACCTTCCAGAGCATCTGGGTCGACTTCAAGGTGTTCGGCAGCCTCGCCATGACGGTACTTTTCCTGATCGGCCAGGGTCTCTATCTGGCACGCCATCTGCACGACACCTCTCCTGAAAAAACCAAGGACTGACATGCTCTACGCCATCATCGCCACAGACGTCGCCGACTCCCTGGAAAAACGCCTGGCCGCCCGCCCGGAGCACATCGCCCGCCTGGAACAGCTGAAGACCGAGGGTCGCCTGGTCCTAGCCGGCCCGCACCCGGCCGTCGACAGCAACGATCCGGGCCCGGCCGGTTTCAGCGGCAGCCTGATCGTCGCCGAGTTCGACTCCCTCGAAGCCGCGCTGAGCTGGGCCGAGGCCGATCCGTACCGCGCCGCTGGCGTCTACGGCGGGGTGATCGTCAAGCCGTTCAAACGCGTCCTGCCCTGATCCGCCCCGTCGCACGCCTGCCTGGAAAAGGAAATCCGATGCGCCCACTCACCTACCTGTTCTTCGCCGCGGCGCTCGTCGCCCTTCCGGTGCACGCCCAGCAGAACGACGAAGCGGCGGCGCGGCTCGATGAGCTGGAACAACGTCTGGCGGTGAGCGAGGCACAGCGCAGTGAGCTGACCGAGCAATTGCAGCGGGCCACGCAACCCGAAGCCGGGCGCCAGCTGCAACGACTGCGCGAGGAAAACCGCCGCCTGCTGCAGGATCTGGAACAGGCCCGCAGCGCCAAGCCCCAGCCGCTGCTCAGCGAGCAGCAGCTGTGGTTCGTCATCGGTGGCGGGGTTGCCCTGATCGCGTTCTTCTTCGGCTCGCTGCTGCGCGGCAACCGCAGCGCGCGTCGGCAATGGACCAACTGAAGCGCCATGAGTGAACTGCTGCTGATCGACGACGACGAGGAACTCTGCGAGTTGCTGGTCAGTTGGCTGAGCCAGGAAGGTTTCCAGGTACGCGCCTGCCACGACGGCAACAGCGCCCGCGCGGCGCTCGCCCAGCACGCGCCCTCGGCGGTGGTGCTGGACGTCATGCTGCCCGACGGCAGTGGCCTGGAACTGCTGCGCCAGTTGCGTGGCAACCACCCGGACCTGCCGGTACTGATGCTCTCCGCCCGCGGCGAACCGCTGGACCGCATCCTCGGCCTGGAACTGGGCGCCGACGACTACCTGGCCAAGCCTTGCGACCCACGCGAACTCACCGCACGCCTGCGCGCCGTGCTGCGCCGCAGCCAGCCGGTCAGCAGCGGCAGCCACCTGCAACTGGACGACCTGAGCTTCAGTCCGGCGCGCGGCGTGGTCAGCATCGGCGACCACGAGATCAGCCTGACCGTCTCCGAAAGCCGCCTGCTCGAAGCGCTGCTGCGCCAGCCGGGTGAACCGCTGGACAAGCAGGAACTGGCGCAACTGGCCCTCGGCCGCAAGCTGACCCTCTACGACCGCAGCCTCGACATGCACGTCAGCAACCTGCGCAAGAAGATCGGCCCGCACCCCGACGGACGTCCGCGCATTCTCGCGCTGCGCAGCCGCGGCTATTACTACAGCGCCTGACGCCGCCCCTCCATACGCAGCGTTTACCAAGCCTTTACCCTGGCCTGACCGCCCTTGACCTTGCCGTCCGTAGACTGGGCACATCGGCAATCGGCCGGTTCAGACAAGGAGAAAACACATGCGCAAGACACTCATCGCTCTCACGCTCGCCGCCGCCCTGCCCGCCACCGCGGTGTTCGCCGCGCCGGAAAAAGGCGGCCCCGACGTACCGCCGCACATGCAGGGCGAACACGGTTGCGGTCCGAAGGACGGACCGCGTGGCGAACACGGGCCGTTCGGCGACCTGGACTTGACCAGGGAACAGCGCCAGCAGGTCGGCAGGCTGATGGGTGATCAGATGGAGAACCGTCGCGAACTCACCCGCAAGTACCTCGACAAGCTTCCGGCCGCCGACAAGAAGGCCATGGAAGACGAACTCGAGGCCGCCCGTGCGAAGAACGACAGCGCCATCCGCGCCCTGCTGACTCCGGAGCAGCAGAAGCGCTTCGACGAGAAGCAGAAAGAGATGGAAGAACGCCGCGCCGAACACGCCGAGTTCGAAGCCTGGAAAGCCGAGAAGGCGGCGAAGGCCAAGAACTGAGCAAAACCGCGTAGCACGCGCCCGTCAGGCTGGACCTGGCGGGCTTTTTTGCCATTGATGATCAAGGAATTGCCGTGCGTTCACTGTTCTGGCGCATCCTCGCCAGCTTCTGGCTGGCCATTGCCCTGGTGGCAGGCCTTTCCCTGTTGCTGGGCCATGCACTGAACCAGGACTCCTGGATTCTCAACCGGCATCCGGGGGTCAAGGATCTCGCCGAACGCTGGACGCAGGTCTACGAAACGGACGGGGAAGAAGCCGCGCAGAGCTTTCTGGAGCGCCATCGCCAGCGCTATCACATCGATGTGCAGGTGCTCGGCGACAACGGCCTGGCCGTCATCAAGGGCACCTTCCCGCCGCGGGCCGCGGCCTTCGAGGCCCGCCAGCACGGCGCCGGCGACCCGCGCGGCGATGATCGCGGCTTGCCCTGGCGGCGTCTGACCACCGACTACACCAGCCCGACCAGCGACGAAACCTACCTGTTCATCTATCGCATCCCGCGCCCGGAACTGGACGCCTGGCACCGCGACAGCCTGCTCTGGCCGCTCAGCGCGCTGGGCATCGCGCTGGTGGTGCTGACCCTGTTCAGCCTGCTGCTGACCCTCTCTATCACCCGTCCGCTGACGCGCCTGCGCGGCGCCGTGCACGACCTCGGGCAGACCGCCTACCAGCAGAACAGCCTTGCGCAACTGGCCGCGCGGCGCGACGAGCTCGGCGTGCTGGCCAGCGACTTCAACCGCATGGGTTCGCGCCTGCAGGGCATGATCGGCAGCCAGCGGCAGTTGCTGCGCGACGTCTCCCACGAGCTGCGCTCGCCGCTGGCGCGCCTGCGCATCGCCCTGGCGCTGGCCGAACGGGCGACGCCGGAGGAGCGCGAGGCGCTATGGCCGCGGCTGGCCAAGGACTGCGACCGCCTCGAAGCGCTGATCGCCGAGATCCTCGCGCTGGCGCGGCTGGATGCCGATCCGGGCCCGGTGCAGCAAGTCGACCTCGCCGCCCTCCTCGAGGGCATCCGCGAGAACGCCAGCGTCGGCAACCCCGAGCAGCGCATCGAGATCGACATCGAGCCGGGCATCGCCCTGTTCGGCTGGCCGGACATGATCGACCGCGCGCTGGACAACCTGCTGCGCAACGCGCTGCGCTTCAACCCGGCCGATCAGCCGATCGAGATTCGCGCGGCGCGCCAGGGCGAGACGCTGCTGATCAGCGTGCGCGATCACGGTCCCGGCGTGGAGGCACAACATCTGAACCAGTTGGGCGAGCCATTCTTCCGCGCGCCGGGCCAGGCGGCGGCAGGACATGGCCTCGGCCTCGCCATCGCGCGGCGCGCCGCCGAGCGCCACGGCGGCACCCTGCAGTTGGCCAACCATCCGCAGGGTGGCTTCGTCGCCAGCCTGGAGTTGCCGCTCAAGGGTTGAGCGGGGACTAGCCCCGCCAGGCGGTCACGAAGTCCGCGGGATCGAGCGCTGGCGGTGTGCGCAGCTCTCCGCTGGGCGTGCCCATATAGAGGAAACCGACGATTTCCTCGTTTTCCGCCAGGCCCAGGCCGGCCTCGACGCGGGCATCGTAGGACAGCTCGCCGCTGCGCCAGACCGCGCCGACGCCCTGCGCGTGGGCGGCCAGCAGCATGCCGTGCGCCGCACAGCCGGCCGCTAGCCTCTGCTCCTGCGCCGGGACCTTCGGATGCGCCTGCACGCAGGCGATCACCACCACCAGCAGCGGCGCGCGCAACGGCATCGCGCGGGCCTTGGCCAGCGCCTTTTCCAGCACCGCCGGCTCGGCGTCTGCCTGTTTCTCGGCGACCGCGCGGGCGAACAGTTCGCCAAGCGCCTCGCGCGCTTCGCCTTCCACGCTGAGGAAACGCCACGGGCGCAGCTGGCCGTGATCCGGCGCGCGCAGGGCCGCACGGAAAATCGCCTCGCGCTGCGCCGCGTCCGGCGCGGGTTCTTCCAGCCGGGTCACCGAAACACGCTTGAGCAGAGCGTCCAGAGCCTCCATCGGGCCACCTCCTGAATACTGAAATGAGCGGCCATTCTAGAGGGCAGCGGCCGGCCGCGGGGAAATGCCTCGCCAGGGCGCGCCCCGAACCGCCCCACAATCGCCCCGCCGGCGCCTCCTGACGGCGGTTTACAGCGCCGGGGGCGCGGGTAGAATGGCGCCCCTTGCCTCCCAGATCCGAGTTGTTTCCATGGCCCTGCCGACCTTGCGCATGATCGGTTTCATTCTCGGCATCTTTCTCATCACCCTGGCGATCGGCATGGTCGTACCGATGCTCACGCTGCTGGTCTACGACCGTAGCGATGACCTGCATTCGTTCCTCTGGGCCAGCCTGATCACCTTCGCCACCGGCCTGATGCTGGTGTTGCCGGGGCGTCCGGACAACGTCCAGCTGCGCCCGCGCGACATGTATTTCCTGACCACCTGCAGTTGGCTGACGGTGTGCTGCTTCGCCGCCCTGCCGCTGTTCTTCATCCAGCACATCAGCTACACCGACGCCTTCTTCGAGAGCATGTCCGGCGTCACCGCCACCGGCTCCACGGTGCTCAGCGGGCTGGACAGCATGTCGCCGGGCATCCTGATCTGGCGTTCGCTGCTGCACTGGCTGGGCGGCATCGGCTTCATCGGCATGGCGGTGGCGATCCTGCCGCTGCTGCGCGTCGGCGGCATGCGGCTGTTCCAGACCGAGTCCTCGGACTGGTCGGAGAAGGTCATGCCGCGCTCGCACATGGTCGCCAAGTACATCCTGGTGATCTACCTGGGCTTCACCCTGGTCGGCAGCCTGGCGTTCTGGCTGGCCGGAATGAGCCTGTTCGATGCGGTGAACCACGCCATGTCGGCGATCTCCACCGGCGGTTTCTCGACCTCCGACCTGTCCCTGGCGAAATGGCAGCAACCGGCCGTGCACTGGGTGGCGGTGGTGCTGATGATCCTTGGCAGCCTGCCCTTCACGCTCTACGTGTCGACCCTGCGCGGCAACCGCCGGGCATTGTGGAAAGACCATCAGGTGCGCGGGCTGATCGGCCTGCTGGTGTTCACCTGGATCGGCTTCAGCCTCTGGTACCAGATGCGCTCCGGGCTGGGCTGGATGGACACCTTCCGCATCGTCGCGCTGAACGTCACCTCGGTGGTCACCACCACCGGCTTCGCCCTCGGCGACTACACGCTGTGGGGCAGCTTCTCGATCATGCTGTTCTTCTACCTCGGCTTCATCGGCGGCTGCTCCGGCTCCACCGCCGGCGGGCTGAAGATCTTCCGCTTCCAGGTCGCCTGGGTGCTGCTGCGCGCCAACCTGCAGCAACTGGTGCACCCGCGCGCGGTGATCCGCCAGCAGTACAACGGGCACAACCTGGACGACGAGATCGTCCGCTCGATCATCACCTTCTCGTTCTTCTTCACCATCACCATCGCGGTGATCGCCCTCGGCCTGACCCTCACCGGGCTGGACTGGATCACCGCGCTCACCGGCGCCGCCAGCACCGTCTGCGGCGTGGGGCCGGGAATGGGCCACATCATCGGCCCGGCCGGCAACTTCTCCAGCCTGCCGGACGCGGCGAAATGGATGCTCTCCTTCGGCATGCTGCTCGGCCGCCTGGAGATCATCACCGTGCTGGTGCTGCTGACCCCGGCGTTCTGGCGGCACTGACCGCGCCCGGCCCGATCAACGGCTGTCCAGCGCGGCGCGGTACTCGCCCGGCGTGCTGCCGAACCAGCGGCGGAAGGCGCGGAAGAAGTTGCTCGGGTCGGCGAAGCCCAGCAGGTAGGCGATTTCCAGCAGGGTCAGATTGGGTTGCGCCAGGTACTGCTCAGCGAGTTCTCGACGGGTGTCGTCGAGCAGTTGCTGGAAGCTGGTGCGTTCGTCCTGCAGGCGCCGCTGCAGGGTGCGCTCGGACAGGTGCAGCGCCTGCGCCACCGTATCGCGACGCGGCTCGCCCTGCGGCAGCAGGCGGCAGAGCACCTGGCGGGCCTGGTGGGCGACCCGGCTGCCGGAGAAACGTGCCAGGTACTCGCCGGCGAAGCGGTCGTGCAACTGCGCCAGCGACTCGTTGGCCGACGGCAGCGGCGCTTCGAGATCGGCGAGTTCGAACAGCAGCCCGTAGTGTTCGGCGTCGAACTGCAGCGGCGCCTGGAACACCTGGCGGTAAGGCTCCGGATCGGCCGGCGGCGGGCCCTGCAGCCACACCTGCAGGGGTTTGAGCGGCGTTCCGCTGATCCAGCGGCAGAAGGCCAGGGTGCACGCCAGGGAGGCTTCGGCGCTCTGCCGGGCGGGCGGCAGACGGTCGCCATGGATCGCCAGCGTCAGCGCGCCGCCCTCGGGCAGCATGCGCAGGTTCAGGTCGGCGCCCTCGGCGATGATTCGCTGGTAACGCACCAGACGGGTCAGGCCCTCCCGCAGGGTGCGGCTGGACATCAGCGCGTAACCAACCACGTGCAGCGACGCGGGCCGCACCACGCGGGCCATGTTCAGGCCGATCGCCGGGTTGCCGGACAGCTCCACGGCGCGGTGCCAGAGCCGGGTCATGCCGTCCTGCGGGAAGCGCGCCTCGGCATCGCCCAGCGCGGCGTAGTCCATGCCCAGCTCGAGGAACAGCGCGCGACAGTCGACGCCGCCCATTTCCAGGCCCTGGACGATGCTCTGCGCCCAGCTCGATGAAGTTGTCCGTGGTTCGCTCATGGCGTCTTCTTGTTGTCGGATCAGGGCCTGCGGCGCCGTGTCGCAAGGATACTAGACTGGCCCCCATTGTCACTGGCCTGCGCGGCCGTCCGATCTAGACTTTGGGAACACAATGACAGGAGGTGCGAGATGAGTACGCAAACCGCCGAACGCTTCAGCCGCTTCGCCGATTTCTACCCCTATTACCTGGCGGAACACAGCAATCCGGTGTGCCGTCGGCTGCATTACGCCGGCAGCCTGCTGGTGCTCGGCATCCTGGCCTACGCACTGGCCAGCCAGCAGTGGATCTGGCTGCTGGCCCTGCCGGTGGCGGGCTACGGGTTCGCCTGGGTAGGCCATTTCATCTTCGAGAAGAACCGCCCGGCGACCTTCCAGTATCCGCTCTACAGCTTCATGGGCGACTGGGTGATGCTCAGGGACGCCTTCACCGGACGCATTCCCTTCTAACGGTTTCCTGACGTTTTCCGCCGCAACGACGGCGGAACGTCGACGAGCCGTACATCCCGCCCGCTTTCTGCCTGAATCCCGCGTCATCCGGCGGCCGTGATTGGCTGCCGGACGGTGCTTCGCTATGATCCCGCCGTCGGGGCGCTGGTCGGCCTCATGGACTGAACAGACGTACGTGGCCACGGTGCCCATCGCCTCACCAGGGATCGTTCCAATCAGATGAAGTCTTTCCCCGCGACCCCGCTAGACGGGCTGCCGACGCCGCCGATCCGCGAATACTACCTGCGCGTGCTGGCGTACATCGCCACCGCCGCGGCCATTGCGGCGGGCACCTACGTCAACCACTTCGGCCACCACATCCTCTGGCTGGTGCCCTACGCCCTGCTCTACCCGCACCTGGCCTACCAGATCGGACGGCGCTTCAAGACGAATCACGCGCGGAGCGTCGACCTCGCCCTGCTCGCCATCGATGCCCTGCACGCGGGCGCGGCGGTCGCGCTGATGAGCTTCTCGGTGGTGCCGAGCCTGATGAACCTGCTGATGATCGGCTTCAGCGCGCTGGTGGTCGGCGGCCTGCTCTACCTGGGCCTCGGCCTGCTGATGGCGCTCGGCGGCGTGCTGCTCTGCAGCGCCCTGGTCGGCCCGCGGCTGGCCTTCGCCACGCCGCCGCTGGTGGCCCTGGTGAGCATCCTCTTCAGCTCGCTTTTCATCTGCATCAGCGCCTACTTCGCCCACCAGCAGGGCCTGCGCCTGGCCCAGGTGCGCAACGAGATCCGCCGCGAGCAGGAAAAAGCCGCGCGCCTGGCCCACGGGCTGGCCAAGTACCTGTCCCCGCAGGTCTGGGAGTCGATCTTCAAGGGCAAGAAGAGCGTGCGCCTGGAAACCCAGCGCAAGCGCCTCTCGGTGTTCTTCTCCGATATCAAGGGCTTCACCGAGCTCTCCGAGGAGCTGGAAGCCGAGTCGCTGACCGACCTGCTCAACACCTACCTCAACGAGATGTCGAAGATCGCCCTGAAACACGGCGGCACCATCGACAAGTTCGTCGGCGACAGCGTGATGGTGTTCTTCGGCGACCCGGCGACCCAGGGCGCGAAAAAGGATGCGCTGGCCGCCGTGTCGATGGCCATCGCCATGCGCAAGCACATGAAGGTGCTGCGCCAGCAGTGGCGCGCCCAGGGCATCACCAAGCCGCTGGAAATCCGCATGGGCCTGAACACCGGCTACTGCACGGTGGGCAACTTCGGCGCCGACACACGCATGGACTACACCATCATCGGCCGCGAGGTGAACCTCGCCAGCCGCCTGGAAAGCGCCAGCGAAGCCGGCGAGATCCTGATTTCCCACGAGACCTATTCCCTGGTGAAGGACGTGATCATGTGCCGCGACAAGGGCCAGATCAGCGTGAAGGGTTTCAGCCGTCCCGTGCAGATCTACCAGGTGGTGGACTTCCGCCGCGACCTCGGCGCCAGCTCCAGCTACGTCGAGCACGAATTGCCCGGCTTCTCCATGTACCTCGACACCAACGGCATCCAGAACTTCGACAAGGATCGTGTGGTGGAGGCGCTGCAACAGGCGGCCGAGAAGCTCAAGGACAAGGTGATTCTCTAACCCGCCTTTCCTTTTCCATCTCGACGGCCGTTCTGGGTAGACTGCGGCGATCCGCCGAGGAAACCGCGATGCCGTCGATCCTGACCCTGCGCCACTACAGCCACGAACTGGTCGCCCACAGCCATGCCCACGCACAGCTGGTGTTCGGCCTGTCCGGGCGCCTGGATTTCGAGGTTGCCGGGCGCGGCAGCCAGGTGATCCAGCAGACCCTCGCAGTGGTACCCGAGGACGAACACCACGCCTGCGGCAGCCCGTACGGCAGCCGTTGCCTGGTGCTCGACGTGCCGCCCCGCGACTGGCTGCGCAGCCGGCTGGGCACGCATGCCGACACCTGCGAGCGGATTCTCGAACGCCCCGGCGCGCTGCAACTGAATGCGCCACAGAGCCAACTGGTCGGCTGGCTGGCGGCGAGTCCGATCAACGATGCGGTGATCGCCGAACAGGGCGCTGCGCTGCTGCTCGCCAGCCTCGCCAGCGCCGCTCCCGCCGACGCACGCGCCCAGCGCCTGCCGCTGGACGCCCTGCGCGCCTACGTCGAGCGTAACGCCGCGCGGCCACTGCAGGTCGCCGACCTGGCGCGCCTGGCGGGGCTTTCCGCGGCGCGTTTCCACCTGCGTTTTCTCGAAGAGACCGGGCAGACGCCGATGGATTTCGTTCGCCAGCGTCGCCTGAGCCTGGGCCGCGAGTTGCTGTTGAACAGCGCCCGCGCCATCGGCGAGATCGCCACCTGCGTCGGCTATGCCTCGCAAAGCGCCTTCACCGCCGCCATGGTGCGCGAGTTCGGCCGGTCGCCGCGGGCGCTGCGCCGCGAGCTGCGCGACAAAACCGGCGAGTAGCGCGACAGACGGCCGCGCCAGCCGCCCCGTAGAATCGAGTCTCCCCGGCCAATCGAGCCGGCCCCGAACGCCCCCGAGGATCAGCATGTCCAGCATCACCTGGGAGGATTTCCAACGCGTGGAACTGCGCGTCGGCACCCTGCTTTCCGCCCGTCTCAACGAAAAAGCCAACAAACCCGCCTACGTACTGGAGGTCGACCTCGGCGAGCTGGGCGTGAAGACCTCCAGCGCACAGATCACCGCGCATTACGCCGCCGCAGACCTGCCCGGCCGCCAGGTGCTCTGCGTGTGCAACTTCGAGCCGAAACGGATCGCCGGCGTGCGCTCCGAGGTGCTGGTCACCGGCGTCTACGATGCCGACGGCAAGGTAGTCCTGGCCGGTTTCGACAAGCCCCTGGCCAACGGCGCACGCCTCGCATGACGCCGCGTCGCGCCCTCATCGGCCTGCATATCGGTGCCCTGGCCTTCGGTCTCAGCGGCATCTTCGGCAAGCTGGCGCTGGCCGCCCCGCTGGCCATCGTCGTCGGCCGCTCGCTGTTCGCCGTGGCCGCGCTGATTCCGTTCAGCCGTCTGCGTGCCGGCGAATCACCGATCGACCGGCGCCGCCTGGCGATGCTCGCCGGCAGCGGGCTGCTGCTCGGCGGGCACTGGCTGACGTTCTTCTACGCCGTGAAGATTTCCGGCGTGGCCATCGCCACCCTGGGGTTCGCCAGCTTCCCGGCCTTCACCGTGCTGCTCGAAGGGTTGCTGTTTCGCGAGCGCATTCAGCGCCGCGAATGGACCCTGGTTGGCCTGGTCAGCCTCGGCCTGGTGCTGGTCACGCCGCACTTCGATCTCGCCAGCGGCTCCACCAGCGGGCTGCTCTGGGCCGTTTCCTCGGGCCTGCTGTTCGCCCTGTTGACGCTGGCCAACCGCGCCACCGTCCGCGGCCTCAACCCGATGCAGGCGGCGCTCTGCCAGAACGCCGCGATCCTGCTCTGCCTGCTGCCGTTCGCCTGGCGCGACCTGCTCGAGGTACGCGCGCTGGACTGGCTGTGGCTGTTCATGCTCGGGGCGTTCTGTACCGGGGTCGCGCACAGCCTGTTCGTCTCCGCGCTGCACGTGCTGAATGCGCGCTCGGCGGCGCTGGTGTTCGCCCTCGAGCCGGTCTACGGCATCGCGTTCGCCTGGTGGCTGTTCAGCGAGCAGCCGACCTTGCGCATGCTGCTGGGCGGAGCGCTGATCATCGCCGCCATCGTGCTTTCCAGCCGGGCAAAGAACGATCCGCCCGCCGTGAAGGCCGTGGAAACCCTCTAGAAGACCCCACGCCAGACCCGCGGAACGCGGGCCTGGCGCCGCCTCAGTTGATGCTGTAGCCGCGACCGGCCAGGCAGGCGCCCAGCGCTCGCCGGTAGATGTCCGCCACGCCCGGCGGTGGCGCGGATTGCGCGGAGGCTGGATCGAAACCGCTCTGCGATACCGCCCAGCCGTGGCACTCGTAGCGATCGCGGGCCTGCTGGTCGGCGCTCTGGCCCTGCGCCGGGTAGGCGATGACCTCGTAGTTGCCCACCGGCACTGCCTGGACCACCGGTGGCGGGTTGACCACCACATACTGCTCGCGCGGGGCATCCCACAGGTAGTAGGCACCGGCGGCGAGGAAGTACAGCGTGCTGCCGATCCAGATTTCCCGTGCCGCGCCAGGCAGGCCGTGACCGTGACGCGGCCCTGGCGGGTAATAGCGTTCGCCGCCTGGCCCACCTGGGCCGCCCGGACCTCCGGGACCTCCGGGACCGCCGTGCCCCGGTGGGCCGGGTGGGCCGGCGAACACCGGCACGGCGAGCACCAACGACAGCAGGCCGACAAGACCGGCACGCATCAGAGTGGAAGACATCTGGCACCTCCTGAACGAACGCAAGCGCACCTTGCGCCGGCGAATTATCTCGCAGGCGCAGGTACGCTGCTGTCAGTGCCAGGTAAGGCCTGGGTAAATCCGCGCCGGTCAGAGCTCGACCGGGTAGGCCGGCTCGCGGCCGTCGAGCACGGCGATCAGGTTGTCCGCCGCGGTGCGCGCCATCAGCTCGCGCGCCTCGTGAGTCGCCGAGCCGATGTGCGGAAGTGCCACCAGGTTGGGCAGTGCCAACAGCGGCGAGTCGCCCGGCAGCGGCTCCTTCTGGAACACGTCGAGGCCGGCGCCACGGAATTTTCCGGCCTTGAGCGCGGCGACCAGCGCGGTTTCATCCACCACCGGGCCACGGGCGATATTGATGAAGATCGCCTCCTTGCGCAGCAGGCCGAACTCGCGCTCGCCGATCAGGTGATGGGTTTCCGCGGAGAGCGGCACGCAGACGCAGACGAAATCGGCCTCGCCGAGCAGCGCGTCCATCGGCAGCCGCCGCGCGCCGAACTCCTCCTCGTACTGCGGCTTGTCGCTGTGGCCGCTGTAGAGGATCGACATGCCGAAGCCGAAATGCGCGCGCCGCGCCACGGCGGCGCCGATGCGCCCCAATCCGATGATGCCGAGGCGCTTGCCGTGCACGTCGACGCCGAAATGCGCTTCGCCGATGCTCGCCTTCCACTCGCCCTCCCGGACCAGCGTGGCCAGCTCGACAGCACGTCGCGCGGTCATCATCAGCAGCATGAAGCCGGTGTCGGCGGTGGTTTCGGTCACCGCGTCCGGGGTATTGGTCAGGCGGATGCCGCGCTGTTTCAGGTAGGCCACGTCGTAATTGTCGTAACCGGCGGAAATGGTCGAGATCACCTGCAGCTTCGGCGCGTGTTGCAGCACCGACTCGTCGAGCTTGCTGCCGGCGCCGATCAGCCCGTCGGCGTCGGCCAGGGCGGCGACGAACGCCTCCCGGTCGGCGCCCAGCGGGTCGAGGAAGACGCTCAGCTCGTAACGCTCGCGCAGGTCGGCCATCACCTCGGCGGATGAGGCGCGGCTGAATACCAGTACTTTCTTCTTCACGGAATTTCCTCGTTCGACGGCGGCGCGAACGCCGCCGGATTCAGTCAGCTGTCGGCCGGTACTTCCTTGGCATAGAAGCGCGAAGGCACCGCCCAGATGATCAGCGCGGTGGCCAACAGGCAGGCGCCCGCCAGCATGAACAACGCCAGCGACGAGCTGCCCGACAGATCCCGGACCTTACCAACCATGAACGGACCGACGATACCCCCGAGTTGCCCCAGCGAGTTGATCAGGGCGATGCCGGCCGCAGCGGCGAGACCGCTGAGATAGCGCGGCGGAATGGTCCAGAAGATCGGCATCCAGGCGATGATGCCGGTCATGATCAGGCACATGCCCAGCATCAGCAGGGCGATCTGTCCGTAGAACAGCGCGCAGACCAGGTAGCCGCAGGCGGTCATCGCCGCGCAGAACGCCATGTGCCAGCGGCGCTCGCCGCGCATGTCGGAACTGCGCCCGATGAGCAGGTTGCCGACCACCGCGACGATGTAGGGGATCATGGTCAGCAGGCCGATGCGCATGGTGTCGTCGACCCCGGCATTGCGGATCAGCTGCGGCATCCAGAACAGCAGCCCGGTCAGCGCCATCACCAGGCACAGGTAGATGCCCGACAGCGCCAGAGTCGCCGGCTCCTTGAGGATCGAACGCAGCGACTGCGAGCCTTCGGGCTGCACGTCACGGGCCATGCAGCCGGCCAGGAAGTCCTTCTCCTCGCGACTCAGCCAGCGCGCATCCTCGATGCGGTCGGCCACCAGCCAGAGCACCACCAGGCCCAGCAGCACCGACGGCAGGCCTTCAAGAAGGAACAGCCACTTCCAGCCGGCCATGCCGCCGACACCGTCGAAGTGGCCGAGGATGAACCCCGCCAGCGGTCCGCCGATGATGCCGCACAGGCAGATCGAGCTCTTGAAGTAGGAGTTGATCCGCGCACGGCGGTTGCCGGGATACCACTGGGTGAAGAAATACAGCACCCCGGGCACGAAGCCGGCCTCCATCACGCCGATCAGGAAGCGCAGCACGTAGAACCAAGTCTCGTTGCTGACGAACATCATCGCCGCCGAGGCCAGGCCCCAGGAGATCATGATCCGGGCGATCCAGACGCGGGCGCCGATGCGGTGCAAGAGCATGTTGCTCGGCACCTCGAAGAGGAAATAGCCGACGAAGAACAGGCTCGCGCCCAGACCGTAGACGGTGTCGCTGAAGCCGAGGTCGCTCTGCATCTGCAACTTGGCGAAGCTGATGTTGACCCGGTCCAGGTAGGCGAATAGGAAACAGAGGATGAACAGCGGAACGATCCGCCAGTTCACCTTGCGGTAGATGCGGTTTTCCAGGGATTCCTGGGCAGCCGCGTCCGCGGCCAGCGTGCTGGTATTCATGTTTGACCCTCGTTGTTGTTCTTGTAATGGCCTACGGCGGGGCTGTCGGAGGCTATTGGTTCACTGTCGCAGGGCTGAAGATCAGCCGTAGGGTGGGCTTCAGCCCACCGATAAGTCGGTGCATTGAGGGTGGAGCGCCGCCCGCCCCACCCTCGCGTCGATTGACGGCCTACAGCGTCTCGCGGCTCGGCGTGCCGTCCACCAGCCGCTGGATGCCCAGCGGGTTGGCGTTGCGCAGCGCTTCGGGAAGGAAGGCGTCCGGATAGTTCTGGTAGCACACCGGGCGCAGGAAGCGGTCGATGGCCAGGGTGCCCACCGACGTGCCACGGGCATCGGAGGTGGCCGGGTACGGGCCGCCATGCACCATCGAATCGCAGACTTCCACGCCGGTCGGGTAGCCGTTGAGCAGCAGGCGCCCGGCCTTCTGTTCCAGCAGTGCGAGCAGGTCGCCGTAGGCGTCCAGGTCCGCCGGTTCGGCGATAAGGGTGGCGGTGAGTTGGCCGTGCAGGCCATGCAGAGCCTGGATCAGCTCGGCCTTGTCGGCCACTTCGACGACGATGGTGGTGGGGCCGAAGACCTCTTCCTGGAGCAGTTCGTCGCCGTCGAGCAGCAGGCTGACGTCGGCCTTGAACAGTTGTGGCCGGGCCTGGTTGCCTTCCTGTTTCGCGCCGGCCAGGTGGGTGATGCCCGGATGCTGGTGCAGGTTGTCCAGGCCGTGGCAGTAGCTCTTCAGGCCGCCCGGGTTGAGCATGGTCTG
>NZ_FNNU01000008.1 GCF_900106975.1 Pseudomonas kuykendallii
AAAGCGGCTCGGCGCCATGTCCGTTGGCGCGAGCGGGTGGAGCGTGTCGCGGTATTCGGTCGCCGCCGGGTTCCCTCTCCCCGGCCCTCTCCCATAAATGGGAGAGGGGGTCTCCCTGCGGAGCGAGCGGTTTCCAGAGCGAGGCGGCGCTAAGCGCGTGGCGGTTCGGAGCCCCTGAGCGTACGCCTGTACGTGATGGGGGCCGGACCGCCGCGCAACGACGCGGGGTGCGCTCTGGGAGCCGCGGATTACCTACTTACTGGCAGGCTTCGCAGTCCGGATTATCGATGCTGCACGCCTGCGGCACCGGCGCCGGCTTCGGCTCGGCTGCCGGGGCAGCCTGCAGGCCTTCCACCTGGCCACTGGATACGGCGTTCAGCTTGCCGGTGGTCACGGTGGATTTCTCGGTGCTGGTCGCGGCCAGGGCACGGAGGTAGTAGGTGGTTTTCAGGCCACGGTACCAGGCCATGCGGTAGGTCACGTCGAGCTTCTTGCCCGAGGCGCCGGCGATGTAGAGGTTCAGCGACTGCGCCTGGTCGATCCATTTCTGGCGGCGGCTGGCGGCGTCGACGATCCACTTGGTTTCCACTTCGAAGGCGGTGGCGTACAGGTCCTTGAGTTCCTGCGGAACGCGTTCGATCTGCTGCAGCGAGCCGTCGTAGTACTTCAGGTCGTTGATCATGACCGCGTCCCACAGGCCGCGGGCCTTGAGGTCGCGGACCAGGTACGGGTTGATCACGGTGAATTCGCCCGAGAGGTTCGATTTCACGTAGAGGTTCTGGTAGGTCGGCTCGATCGACTGCGATACGCCGGTGATGTTGGCGATGGTGGCGGTCGGTGCGATGGCCATGATGTTCGAGTTGCGGATGCCTTTCTGCACGCGGGCACGTACCGGCGCCCAGTCCAGCGACTCGGTCAGGTCGACGTCGATGTACTTCTGGCCACGCGCTTCGATGAGGATCTGCTGCGAATCCAGCGGCAGGATGCCCTTGCTCCACAGCGAGCCCTGGAAGGTTTCGTAGGCGCCGCGCTCGTCGGCCAGGTCGCAGGAGGCCTGGATGGCGAAGTAGCTGATGGCTTCCATCGACTTGTCGGCGAACTCGACGGCGGCTTCGGAGGCGTAGGGGATGTGCTGCAGGTACAGCGCGTCCTGGAAGCCCATGATGCCGAGGCCGACCGGGCGGTGCTTGAAGTTGGAGTTCTTCGCCTGCGGCACCGAGTAGTAGTTGATGTCGATGACGTTATCGAGCATGCGCACGGCGGTCTTCACGGTCTTCTCGACCTTGGCCAGGTCCAGCTTGCCGTCGACGATGTGGTTCACCAGGTTCACCGAACCCAGGTTGCACACGGCGATCTCGTCCTTGTTGGTGTTCAGGGTGATCTCGGTGCAGAGGTTCGAGCTGTGCACCACGCCCACGTGCTGCTGCGGGCTGCGCAGGTTGCACGGGTCCTTGAAGGTCAGCCACGGGTGGCCGGTCTCGAAGAGCATGGAGAGCATCTTGCGCCACAGGTCCTTGGCGGCGATGGTCTTGTGCAGCTTGATCTTGCCGTAGCCGGCCATGGCTTCGTAGTACTCGTAGCGCTCCTCGAAGGCCTTGCCGGTGAGGTCGTGCAGGTCGGGTACTTCGCTGGGCGAGAACAGGGTCCACTGGCCGTCATCGAAGACGCGCTTCATGAACAGGTCGGGAATCCAGTTCGCGGTGTTCATGTCGTGGGTGCGGCGACGGTCGTCACCGGTGTTCTTGCGCAGCTCGATGAACTCTTCGATGTCCATGTGCCAGGTTTCCAGGTAGGCACAGACAGCGCCTTTGCGCTTGCCGCCCTGGTTCACCGCGACGGCGGTGTCGTTGACCACTTTCAGGAAGGGCACGACGCCCTGGGATTTGCCGTTGGTGCCCTTGATGTAGGAGCCCAGCGCGCGCACCGGAGTCCAGTCGTTGCCCAGGCCGCCGGCGAATTTGGACAGCATGGCGTTGTCGTGGATGGCGCTGTAGATGCCCGACAGGTCGTCCGGCACGGTGGTCAGGTAGCAGCTGGAGAGCTGCGGACGCAGGGTGCCGGCGTTGAACAGGGTCGGCGTCGAGGACATGTAGTCGAACGACGAGAGCAGGTTGTAGAACTCGATGGCGCGCTCTTCGCGGTTCTTCGGTTCTTCGATGGCCAGGCCCATGGCGACGCGCATGAAGAAGATCTGCGGCAGCTCGAAGCGCACGCCATCCTTGTGGATGAAGTAGCGGTCGTAGAGGGTCTGCAGGCCCAGATAGGTGAACTGCTGGTCGCGTTCGTGCTGGATCGCGGCGCCCAGCTTGGCCAGGTCGTAGGTCTTCAGTTTCGGGTCGAGCAGCTCGAACTCGACGCCCTTGTCGACGTAGGCCGGCAGCGCCTTGGCGTACAGGTCGACCATCTCGTGGTGGGTGGCGCTCTCGGCCACGCCGAGGAAGCCCAGGCCTTCGGCACGCAGGGTGTCCATCAGCAGGCGGGCGGTGACGTAGGAGTAGTTCGGCTCGCGCTCGACGAGGGTGCGCGCGGTCATCACCAGGGCGGTGTTGACGTCCTTCTCGGCGACGCCGTCGTAGAGGTTCTTCAGGGTGTCTTTTTCGATCAGCGCGCCATCGACTTCGGCGAGGCCTTCGCAGGCTTCGCGGACGATGGTCTGCAGGCGGCCCAGGTCCAGCGGCGAGAGGCTGCCGTCGGCCTTGGTCACGCGGATGCTCGGGTGGGCCACGGCCGGGGCGTCGGCGACGCCGCGCTTGCGCTCCTGGCTGCGGGCTTCGCGGTAGATCACGTAATCGCGGGCGACTTTCTGCTCGCCGGCGCGCATCAGGGCCAGTTCGACCTGGTCCTGGATCTCTTCGATGTGGATGGTGCCGCCGGACGGCATGCGGCGCTTGAAGGTGGCGCTGACCTGCTCGGTCAGGCGGCGCACGGTGTCGTGGATGCGCGACGAGGCGGCGGCGGTGCCGCCTTCCACAGCGAGAAACGCCTTGGTGATGGCCACGGTGATCTTGTCGTCGGTGTAGGCGACGACGGTGCCGTTACGCTTGATCACGCGCAGTTGGCCGGGGGCGGTGGAACTCAGGTCCTGCGAGCCTTCGACGGCTTGGGGAGCAGTGGCCTGCGGTTTCTCGTGTGGGGTGTCGATCTGCATGAGGGTCTCCACGTTTCTAATTGGTTTGGACACTTGTCGTCGCGTCTGTTCGCTTTTTAACCAAATGCGTTCTCCGCCCGGTACAGCCAGCTAACCGGTGGAAAACACGATCGGAGCAGGAAAAAGGCGTGACTCAAGTGCCTTCCTGGCTCGTAAGTCCTTGGTCGCGGGTACGCTCGCGACCACAACCCCTAGTGGTTGCCCGATTGGGCCGACACTACGACCGCTGACGGCATGAGAATGCCGTTGACTCAGGGTCCGGCCTTCTGATAACGGCCGAAAGGGCTGCTGAAAAGCGTTTCGGCCTGCGGATTCCGAGGCTGTACGACGCTTCGTTCCGGGACCGCTTGAATAGTGCAAGGCTTCGTTGTAAACCCAAGATGTAGTGGGTTTGTTTTGTCGGGATACAAGATAGAGCGTCAGGGGCGTTTGATCAACCGGCAAAACCTGTGGATAACGTGTGCGTGGATTGTGGGTGGAACGTGGGTAACCGGGCGCAGGCAGCGTGGTTGGTGGGCTGCGCCGCCTGTCGAGCCTCAGCGGTGATTTTACGCAGGCAGAAGTTTTTTTCTTCGACAAGGCGACCACTACATCTTGTGTTTTCCAGCGTTGCCTGTATCCGCCCCGCGGCGTTGCTACAATGCCGGCCGATCCGGTCAGCCGGAGCCCTGAGGAGAGCGTGGTGCAGCAGGACATCTTGATCGTCGAAGACGACCAGCGGCTGGCGGAACTGACCCGTGAATACCTGGAGAGCCACGGGCTGAGCGTCGGCATCGAGGCCGACGGGGCCAGGGCGGCGGCGCGCATCCTGCGCGAGCGCCCGGCGCTGGTGGTGCTCGACCTGATGCTGCCGGGCGAGGATGGCCTGAGCATCTGCCGCAAGGTGCGCGGCGAGTTCGACGGGCCGATCCTCATGCTCACCGCGCGCACCGACGACATGGACGAAGTGCAGGGCCTGGAAACCGGCGCCGACGACTACGTGTGCAAGCCGGTGCGCCCGCGCGTGCTGCTGGCGCGCATCCGCGCCCTGCTGCGCCGCCGCGAGGGCAGCGCCGAGCCCGTCGCGGAAAACCAGCGGCGCCTGGAGTTCGGCCCGCTGGTGATCGACAACGCGATGCGCGAGGCCTGGCTGGCCGGGCGCGGCATCGAGCTGACCAGCGCCGAGTTCGACCTGCTCTGGCTGCTGGCCTTCAATGCCGGGCGCATCCTCTCGCGCGAGGAAATCTTCAATGCCTTGCGCGGCATCGAGTACGACGGCCAGGACCGCTCCATCGACGTGCGCATCTCGCGAATCCGGCCGAAGATCGGCGACGATCCGATGCATCCGCGGCTGATCAAGACCGTGCGCAGCAAGGGCTACCTGTTCGTCCGCGAGGCGGCCGAGGACATGCGCTAGGCTGCTCGATACGCCGGACAGGCCCAGAAGAGGTTGTGCCATGTTTCCCACCTTCACTACCGCGCGCTTTCTGCTTCGCGAGATCGACCAGCGCGACATCGACGCGGTGTTCCGCGGGCTGTCCAACCCGGACGTGATCCGCTATTACGGCGTGTCCTACCGTTCGCTGGACGAAACCCAGACGCAGATGGACTGGTACCGCGACCTGCAGGAACAGCAGAGCGGGCTCTGGTGGGGCATCGCCTTTCGCGAGGCGCCGGAGCAACTGATCGGCGCCTGCGGCTTCAACGACTGGTCGCCGAGCCACAGGCGCATCGAGCTGGGCTACTGGCTGATGCCCGAGCACTGGCGCTGCGGGGTGATGAGCGAATGCCTGCCGCCGATCCTGCGGCATGCCTTCGACGACATGCGCATCCATCGCATCGAGGCGGTGGTGGATACCGACAACCTCGCCAGCCGCTGCCTGCTCGAACGTATCGGTTTCCGCCATGAGGGCACGCGCCGCGACGGCGAGCTGAAGGACGAGCGCTTCATCGACACCGAACACTACGGCCTGCTGAGCAGCGATCCGTGGTCGTGAACCGCGCGCGGCGGGGCGCCGCGCTGAACTCGATCTTCCTGCGCATCTACGGCGGCATGCTCGCGGCCATCGTCCTGGTGGCGCTGCTCGGCTTCGCGACGGTGCATTTGGTCAACAAGGTGCGCAGCGACCAGTACCGCGAGAACCTCGCGCGCGGCACCTTCCGCCTGATGGCCGACAACCTGGCGCCGATGAGCGACGTCGAGCGCCGCCGTTCCACCGCGTTGTGGGGGCGCCTGCTGGGCATTCCGCTGGAAATCCAGCCGCTGCTCGACACCTCGCTGGACAGCCGCGAGCGCGCCCGCCTGCTGCACGGCCAGGTGCTGGTGGAGCAGACCGGGCCGCACGCGGCGAAGATCTTCAGCCTGATCAGCGACGCCGAAGGGGTGATGCTCACCAGCGAGGTCGGGCAGATCAGCGAGCAACTGGCGCGCGCCACCGTCTACCTGCTGATGGACGAACTGGTGCATTACCCGCCGGCCGAGCAGCCGAGCCGGCTGGCCGAGTTGAAGCAGGCCAAGCAGTTCGGTTTCGACCTCAGCCTGCGCCCGCTGGACACGGCCGATCTGGACGCCGACCAGCGCCGCCGGATCGACGAGGGCGACACGGTGATGGCGCTGGGCAAGGGTGGCGATTCGATCCGCGTGTTCGCCGGCATGGTCAACACGCCCTGGTTGCTGGAAATCGGCCCGCTGTACCAGATGAACCCCTATCCACCGCAGCTGCTGGTGCTGATCGGGCTGCTCGGTCTGAGCCTGATCGGGCTCGCCGTGTACCTGCTGGTGCGCCAGCTGGAGCAGCGCCTGCGCGGCCTGGAAGCGGCCGCCACGCGCATCGCCGGTGGCAACCTGGAGGCGCGCGTGCCGGCCGGCGGCGCCGATTCGGTGGGGCGCCTGGCCGCGGCGTTTAACGGCATGGCGGAGCATCTGCAGCGGCTGCTGTCGGTGCAGCGCGAGATGGTCCGGGCGGTGTCCCACGAGCTGCGCACGCCGGTGGCGCGGCTGCGCTTCGGCCTGGAGATGATCGGCGACGCGGAAACCGAGCAGGCGCGGCGCAAGTATATGGACGGCATGGACGGCGATATCCAGGACCTCGATCGTCTGGTGGACGAGATGCTCACCTACGCGCGCCTGGAGCAGGGTTCGCCGGCGCTGAATTTCCAGTTGCTGGACATCGATGCGTTGCTCGACCAGGTGATTGGCGAGCTGGCTCCGCTGCGCCCCGCGGTGCGGCTGGAGCGCGGCGCGCCCAGCGCGGTGGGCGTGCGGGTGGAGGGCGAGGCGCGTTATCTGCACCGCGCCTTGCAGAACCTGGTGACCAATGCCCTGCGCCACGCCGAGTCGCGGGTGCGGGTGAGCTTCAGGGCGGGGCCGCGGCGTTGCCGTATAGATGTGGAGGACGACGGCCCCGGCGTTCCCGAGGACGCCTGGGAGCGCATCTTCACGCCCTTCCTGCGCCTCGACGACAGCCGTACCCGAGCGTCGGGCGGGCATGGCCTGGGGCTTTCGATCGTTCGGCGGATCATCTACTGGCACGCCGGCCGCGCCCAGATCGGTCGCAGCGAAAGCCTCGGCGGCGCCTGTTTCAGCCTGGTCTGGCCGTTGCGCCAGGAGCAGGAGGAGCGCACGCCGTAGCGCGCGAGGTCAGGCTTCGACGGCTACCAGGCTGAGCAGGCGCCCGTCGACCAGGGTGAACTGGCCGTCCAGTTCGACGCCAACGTGCCATTCCGGCGAGAGCGTCTTGAGCAAGCGCAGGCGCGCATGGCCCCGCTCGTCCCAGCGCAGCACTTCGGCATCCTGGAAATAGAAGTTCTTGTGCACCAGCGGATAGAGCGCCTTGTACAAGCATTCCTTGAGCGAGAAGGTCAGCGTCACCGCGAGGGAGCAGTCGCCGGGGGCCAGGCGCTGCTGCTCGGCTTCGGTGAGGATTTCGCTGCACAGGCGCTGCGCGCGCACGTCGGTGAGCGGCACTTCGGCGTCCAGGCCAAGGCCTCGCCAGCGCTGGCTTTCACCGACGATGGCGGCGGCCCAGCCCTTGCTGTGGGTGATCGAGCCGCAGGTGCCGGCCGGCCACTGCGGCGCGCCGTCCTCCGCCACCATCGGCGTTTCCGCGCGGCCGCGCATATGCGCCAGCGCTTCGCGCGCGCACAGGCGCCCGGCGAGGAACTCGGCCTTGCGCTTGGCGATGGCACCGAGGATGTTCGAGGGCGGGACGATGCCGCAGCGGGCGAAGTCGGCGAGTTCGAGCCGCTCGGCATCGAACGCAGCCTTCACCAGCGAAAGGCCGGGCAGCACGGTGGGAAACGGCCAGTCGGCGGTCAGTGTCGGGCAGCAGGCGGGAAGCCGGGGGGAGTAGGAAGTCATGCGGCTATTCTGCCGCAGCCTGGTTGCCGGCGGCGACCTGTTTGCGAAAACCGCGCCCGCGGCGGGCGCAGGCCGGTGGTGGCGCGGCGGCTAATCGAACACCCCCTTGAGGAAGGATTTCATGTCGGCCCAGGAATTCTCGTCGGCTTCCTTCTGATAGCCGATGTCCGGCCCGCCGTGCTCGCCATGGCTCAGGCGGTCCGCATCGGGGTTGGTGAAACCGTGCTTGGCGCCGGGCAGGCTGACGAAATCGTAATCGGCGTCGGCGTTGTCCATCTCTTCCTTGAACGCGGCGACCTGCTCGGGCGTGACCATGCTGTCGGCCTCGCCGTGCTCGACCAGGATGCGCGCCTTGATGCTGCCCTTGGTCGCCGGGACGGCCGGCACCAGGGCACCGTGGAAGCTCACCACGCCGAGCAGCGGGACGCTCTGGCGGGCCATGTCCAGCACCACCTTGCCGCCGAAGCAGTAGCCGATCGCGGCGATCTGTTTGGCGTCGGTCTGCGGCTGCGCCTTGATCAGGTCGAGGCCGGCGAGGAAACGCGCCTTGCTCGCCGCGGCATCCGCGGTGGCCGCCTGCATGAAGGCGAGGGCGTCCTTGGGATGCTCGGTGTTCTTGCCGCCGCCATACATGTCGATGGCCAGGGCGGCGTAGCCGAGGCCGGCGAGATCGCGTGCGCGGCGCTTGGCGTAGTCGTTCAGCCCCCACCATTCGTGAACCACCATCACGCCGGGCCGCGGGCCTTCGATGGCATCGTCATAGGCGAAGTAGCCGATGAGCTTGGTGCCGTCGGCGCTTTCGTAGGGAATTTCCTGGGTCTTGATGGCGGCGAACGAGAGGCCGCTGAAGAGCATCAGCAGGCCGAGCAGGCAAGTGCGCATGGCAGGTTCCTTGGTTGTCGAGCGCCAAAGCCTAGGTCGAAATGCCGCGCCTGTGAAGCGAGGCGGCTGGCGACGGCTCAGCTTTCCTGCGCGCGGTAGGCGCCCGGGGTGAGGCCGGTCCACTTCTTGAACGCCCGATGGAACGCCGACGGCTCGGAAAAGCCCAGGCGCTCGGCGATGCGCTGGATCGGCAGATCGCTGCCCAACTGGTAGATCGCCAGGTCGCGGCGCAAGTGGTCCTTGAGTTCCTGGAAGCTGGTGCCTTCCTCGTGCAGGTGGCGGCGCAGCGTCTGCGGGCTCATGTGCAACTGGCGGGCGATGCTGTCGAGGTCCGGCCAGTGTTCGCACTCGCGGCCAAGCAGGCGGCGGATGCGGCTGGTCAGGCTGTCGCCGCCATCCGGCCTGGCCAGCAGATCGGCCGGCGAATGCAGGAGGAAGCGCTTGAGCGTGCGCTCGTCCTGCAGCAGCGGCATGGGCAGGTAGCGGGCGTTGAACAGCAAACTGTTGGCGGCCGCCTCGAAACGATGCGGGCAGGGGAACAGCAGGTCGTACTCGGCGTGGTGCGCGGGCGCCGGATAGCTGAAGGTCACTTCATCGAGGCGGATGCGCTGGCCGATCAGCCAGCTGCCCAGGCGATGCCAGATCACCAGCAGGCTCTCCAGCAGGAAATGCTCGTCGTCCCAGGCGCCGACCTCGTCGACCGACAGGCGAACCTGCTCGCCCTCGCGGCGCAGGCGGATGCCCGGCGAGCCGGGGAACAGGCCATAGAAGAGGGCGCCGCGCTGCAGGGCCTTTTCCAGGTTGCGGCAATGGATGATGGTGTGGCCCATCATGGCGAAGGTGCCGCGCTTGCTCGGCTGGTTGCCGAGGCCGAGGTATTCGTCGTCGAGCACCTCCCAGAGCAACTGCACCAGGCGGGCGAACTGCTCCGGCGCGATGCGCGCGCGCGGCTGTTTGAGCAGCGCCGGCGGGATGCCGGCGCCGAGCAGCAGGGCGTCGGGCGCCAGACCGCGGCGTTCCACCCCACGCAGCGCCGCGCGGACGAAATGATTGGAAATCGTGCGTTCGCGCAAGGCGCTTCCCTCGTTCCGGTGCGCGCCGATGGTAGAGCGCGACCGGATGCCTCACAAGCGTGGCGGCCTGGCGAGGGCGAGTGGCGAAAAGCCGCCATCCGGGCGGGTTGTCGCCAGGCAAAGGGCGGGTTTCCGCCATCTCCAAACGCGCAGGCCGCAGTGATTTTTTCTTAAATCGTTGAATTTGAAAGATAAAAAACTTGATGAGGAATTGGCACAGCGCTTGCGATAAGGCTGATACCCGGCGCGCCCGGGGCCAACAATCATAAAACCTCAGTCAGAGGTGTGCGCTGCTCCAGGCAGTGCGACGCCCGGGAACCTTCCATGACTCGTCAGCCCTTCTATAAAAGTCTTTATGTCCAGGTTCTGGTGGCAATCGCCATCGGCATTCTGCTCGGCCACTTCTATCCGCAGACCGGAGCGGCGATGAAGCCGCTGGGCGACGGATTCGTGAAACTGATCAAGATGGTCATCGCCCCCATCATCTTCTGCACCGTGGTCACCGGCATCGCCGGCATGCAGAGCATGAAAGCGGTCGGCAAGACCGGCGGCATGGCGCTGCTGTATTTCGAGATCGTTTCCACCATCGCCCTGATCATCGGCCTGGTCGTGGTCAACGTCGCCCAGCCCGGTGTCGGCATGCACGTCGATCCGGCGTCGCTGGACACCTCGGGTATCGCTGCCTACGCCGCTGCCGGCGAGAAGCAGAGCACCATCGACTTCCTGATGAACGTGATTCCGGGGACCGTGGTCGGCGCCTTCGCCAACGGCGACATCCTCCAGGTGCTGTTCTTCTCCGTACTCTTCGGCTACGCCCTGCATCGCCTGGGCGAGCGCGGCCGTCCGGTGTTCGACTTCATCGAGCGCATCTCGCACATCTTCTTCAACATCATCAACGTGATCATGAAGGTCGCGCCCATCGGTGCCTTCGGCGCCATGGCCTTCACCATCGGCAAGTACGGCGTCGGTTCGCTGGTGCAGCTGGGTCAGCTGATGGCCTGCTTCTACATCACCTGCCTGCTGTTCGTGCTGCTAGTGCTGGGCGGCATCGCCCGCGCGCACGGCTTCAGCATCATCAAGTTCATCAAGTACATCCGTGAAGAACTGATGATCGTGCTGGGCACGTCCTCCTCGGAATCGGCGCTGCCGCGCATGATCGCCAAGATGGAAAAACTCGGCGCCAACAAGTCCGTGGTCGGCCTGGTGATCCCCACCGGTTACTCGTTCAACCTCGACGGCACCTCCATCTACCTGACCATGGCCGCGGTGTTCATCGCCCAGGCCACCGACACGCCGATGGACATCAGCCACCAGATCACCCTGCTGATCGTGCTGCTGATCGCCTCCAAGGGCGCCGCCGGCGTCACCGGTAGCGGCTTCATCGTGCTCGCCGCCACCCTGTCCGCCGTCGGCCACCTGCCGGTTGCCGGCCTGGCGCTGATCCTCGGTATCGACCGCTTCATGTCCGAAGCCCGCGCGCTGACCAACCTGGTCGGCAACGGCGTGGCGACCATCGTCGTCGCCAAGTGGTGCAAGCAGCTGGACGAGAAAGCCCTGGATGACGAGCTGCACGGTCGCGGCACGCCGGACGAGCTGCTCGGCGAAACGCCCATCGAGAGCAAGCCGCTGCACGTCTGAGTCGCACCACCCTTCGAGCCCTGCTCGATGAAAAGCCCGCCGCCTGGCGGGCTTTTTTTGGCCTGACGGATTGCGTCAATCGGCTCGAGCGCTGGCGTCATTGAGCGCATCGCCCGCCACCCTTACGCTGCAGGCAGACCAACAAGAAAATGGAGCCTGGATGAAAGGGCCGCTGTCGTCGCTGAAGATCCTCGATTTCTCCACCCTGCTGCCGGGGCCGTTCGCCTCGCTGCTGCTGGCCGACATGGGCGCCGAGGTGCTGCGCGTGGAATCGCCCGGGCGGCTGGACCTGGTTCGCGCGTTGCCGCCGCACGATGGCGACACTTCGGCCAGCCACGCCTACCTCAACCGCAACAAGCGCAGCATCGGCCTCGACCTCAAGCGGCCGGAGGCGGTGGAACTGGTCAAGCGCCTGGTGCTGGACTACGACATCGTCCTCGAGCAGTTCCGCCCTGGGGTGATGGATCGTCTGGGCGTCGGCTACGCCGCGCTGAAGGCGGTGAATCCGGCGCTGATCTACGTCTCGATCACCGGCTACGGGCAGACCGGGCCGTACCGCGAGCGCGCCGGGCACGACATCAACTACCTGGCGCTGTCCGGCCTCGCCAGCTACACCGGACGCGCCGACAGCGGCCCGCTGCCGCTGGGCATGCAGGTCGCCGACCTCGCCGGCGGTTCGCTGCATGGCGCACTGGGGCTGCTCGCCGCGGTGATCCAGCGCCAGCACAGCGGGGAAGGGCAGCAGGTCGACATCAGCATGACCGACTGCGCATTCGCCCTGAATGGCATGGCCGGCGCCGGCTATCTCGCCTGCGGCGTCGAGCCGGGGCTGGAAAGCCAGGCATTGAACGGCGGCAGTTTCTATGACCACTACCGCACCCGCGATGGCCGCTGGTTTTCCGTCGGCAGCCTCGAGCCGGCATTCATGCAGGCCTTCTGCGCAGCGCTTGGCCGGCCGGAGCTGGCGCAGCGCGGCCTGTCGCCGGACCCCGCCGTGCAGCGGACGCTGAAACGCGAGATCGCCATCGAGATCGAGCGCCGCGACTTCGCCGAGTGCAGCGCGCTGTTCGCCGCCATCGATGCCTGCGTCGAGCCGGTGCTGCCGCTCTCCGAGGCCGTCGAGCATCCGCAGCTCAAGGCGCGCGAGCTGGTGGTCGAGGTGCCGCGCGAAGGCGCGCCGGCGCAGCGGCAGATCGGCTGCCCGATCAGGTTTTCCGCTGGTCTGCCCGAGCCACGCCATATCGGTGCGGCGCTCGGAGCGCATACCGACGAGGTGTTGCGCGAGCTGGGCTACGCGGCGCAGGAAATCGAGGCGCTGCGCGCCAGCGGAGCGCTGGGCTGAAGGATTCTTTGCGGATGGGTGCGGATGCGTAGGGCGGGCTTCAGCCCACGCGATGCGCCGATGCCTGAGGGCGGCGGTGGGCTGAAGCCCACCCTACTACGGCTCTGTAGCGGTTCCAGACATTCTTGCGGATGAACGCGAAAACGTAGGGTGGGTTAGCGGCACCGCGGAGCCGAGGGCTTACCTCGAATCATCGCCCGCGTAACCCACCAGACGGAGTCGAGTGCCCCGGCCTTGCGCCTGGCGATCAGCGCTTTTCGGCGTCTTCCGGCATGCGCCGGAACCAGGTCGAGAGCAGTGCGCCGGAGATGTTGTGCCAGACGCTGAACAGCGCGCTGGGCACCGCCGCCAGGGGCGAGAAATGCGCGCTGGCCAGGGCCGCGCCGAGGCCGGAGTTCTGCATGCCGACTTCCAGCGCCAGCGACTTGCGCTGCGCCAGCGGCAGGCCGAACAGGCGCGCGGTGAAGTAGCCGAGGAGGAAGCCGAAGCCGTTGTGGAGGATCACCACGGCCATGATCAGCAGGCCGGATTCGGCGATCTTCGCCTGGCTGGCGGCGACCACGGCGGCGACGATGATCACGATGCTGACCACCGAAACCAGCGGCAGCACCTCCTCGACGTGGCGCACGCGCGGACCGAGCAGGCGCTGGGCGATCACCCCAAGGGCGATCGGCAACAGAACCACCTGCAGGATCGACCAGAACAGCGCGGCGAAGGACACCGGCAGCCAGGCCGAGGCCAGCAGCCAGATCAGCGCCGGCGTCAGCAGCGGGGCGAGCAGGGTGGTGACGGCGGCGATCGCCACCGACAGCGCCAGGTCGCCGCGCGACAGCCAGGTCATCACGTTGGACGCGGTGCCGCTCGGGCAGCAGCCGACCAGGATCACCCCGACGGCGATTTCCGCCGGCAGCCGCAGCAGCGCGCAGAGCAGCCAGGCCATGCCCGGCATGATCACGAAATGCGCCACTACGCCGAGCAGCACGCGCCACGGGTGGCGCGCGACCTCGGCGAAGTCCGCGGCCTTGAGCGTCAGGCCCATGCCGAACATCACCAGCCCGAGCAGCGGCACGATGGCCACCGCGAGCGGCTTGAAGGCGTCAGGGAAGAAGAACGCCAGCAGGGCGAACGCCAGCACCCAGAGGGCGAAGCTGTTGCCGACGAAGCGGCTGAGGGCGGCAAGGGCACGCATCTGGAAGCCTCGGAACCTTCTTGTTATGGGCAGTCACCGGGCGCGAGGCACCCGGTGAACGGGCAGGTCAGACCGCCTGGGGCAGTTCTTCGCCGCCGAGGGCTTCGAACAGCTGCGGCAGGAAATCCACCAGGGTCAGCATCATCAGGGTGAAGCTGGCGTCGAGCTGGCCGAGGGCTTCGTCGCCACCGTCCTGTTCGGCCTGATCCTGCAGCAAGGCTTCGAAACGCAGGCGCTTGATCACCATCTTGTCGTCGAGGACGAACGACAGCTTGTCCTGCCAGGCCAGGGACAGCTGGGTCACCAGCTTGCCGGAGGACAGGTGCAGCTGGATCTCGTCGCTGGTCAGGTCCTGGCGCTTGCAGCGCACCACGCCGCCGTCTTCCTCGGTGTCGCGCAGCTCGCACTCGTCGAGCACGTAGAAGTCGGTGGCGGCTTCCTGGGTCTTGACCCATTCGGTCATGGTGGCGGTCGGTGCGACCTTCACGCTCAGCGGGCGCAGCGGCAGCGAACCGAGCACTTCGCGCAGGGTGGAGAGCAGGTCTTCGGCGCGTTTCGGGCTGGCGGCGTCCACCAGGATCAGGCCCTGCTTGGGCGCGATGGCGGCGAAGGTGGCGGATTTGCGGATGAAGGCGCGCGGCAGGAAGGCCTGGACGATCTCGTCCTTGATCTGGTCGCGTTCCTTTTTGTAGACCTTGCGCATCTGCTCGGCTTCGATCTCGTCGACCTTGTCCTTCAGCGCGTCCTTGACCACCGAACCCGGCAGGATGCGTTCTTCCTTGCGCGCGGCGACCAGCAGGAAGTCCTGGCTGACGTGGACCAGCGGCGCATCATCGCCCTTGCCGAACGGCGGGATGAAACCGTAGGTGGCGATTTCCTGGCTGGCGCAGGGGCGTGCGAGTTTTTCCGCGAGGGCGGTTTCCAGGGTTTCGGCGTCGAGGGAAATATCCTGGGTGAGGCGATAGACGAGCAGGTTGCGGAACCACATGGCAGGGAGTCTCTCCAGACGCAAAACGCCCATTATTCCGTTCCGCGCGGTTCAGGCCAAGCACAAAGGTAATTGTCCGCCTGCCGGTTCCGGGGAAATCCCCGGTGGCAGCCGGCTCCCCGAACGCCGGGTGAAGAGCTCCAGGGAGGAAACTCGCCCGTCGCCGGCCGTTTTGCTAAGCCATTGGAAAAGAAGCAAAAAAAAATTACTGAAAGGACTTGCCAAGGTAGGGATGCCTCTCTAGAATGCGCCCCACTTCGAGAGCAAGGGTGATTAGCTCAGCTGGGAGAGCATCTGCCTTACAAGCAGAGGGTCGGCGGTTCGATCCCGTCATCACCCACCACTCGAGGTAATGCGCAGCGGTAGTTCAGTCGGTTAGAATACCGGCCTGTCACGCCGGGGGTCGCGGGTTCGAGTCCCGTCCGCTGCGCCATATTCGCTTCAAGGCCCACTGAACACCTTGAAGCTACGAGAAAGCGGCCATTGGCCGCTTTTCTCGTTTCTGCCTTGCGCAAACTCCTTTCTTATCGCGCCGGCCTCGTCGGCCGGCGCTTCGTTACCTGCGTTCTTTCCGGCGTTCGCGTTCGTGGCTGGCCTGCCAGCGCATGCGCTGTTGCAGGTATGGATCATCGGCGAACGGCAGCTGCGTCGCCTCGTCGATGTCTTCGGCGCTGCGGCCGCGCAGGCTGAGCTGCACGGCCAGGTAGAACAGCGTCAGTACCGCCAGGCTCCACAGCCATTCCGTCATGGTTGCTCCTCAGGCCGAATGGGCGAAGGCGTCGACCCGCTCGGGCGATGCGCCGCGCACGGTACGCCAGACGTTGTAGGCCATCAGCAGCATGCCGCTAAGGAAGAACAGCCCGCCGGCCATGCGCACGATAAAGCCCGGATGGCTGGCCTGCAGCGCCTCGACGAAGGAGTAGGTGAGGGTGCCGTCCTCGTTCACCGCGCGCCACATCAGGCCCTGGGTGATGCCGTTGACCCACATCGAGGCGATGTAGAGCACCGTGCCGATGGTGGCCAGCCAGAAGTGCAGGTTGATCAGCGCCGTGCTGTGCATGCCGTCGCGGCCGTAGACCCGCGGGATCAGGTGATACAGCGAGCCGAAGGTGATCATCGCCACCCAGCCGAGTGCGCCGGCATGCACGTGGCCGATGGTCCAGTCGGTGTAGTGGGAGAGGGCGTTGACGGTCTTGATCGCCATCATCGGGCCTTCGAAGGTGGACATCCCGTAGAACGCCAGCGACACCACGAGGAAGCGCAGGATCGGGTCGGTGCGCAACTTATGCCAGGAGCCGGAGAGCGTCATCATCCCGTTGATCATGCCGCCCCAGCTCGGCGCCAGGAGGATGATCGACATCGCCATCCCCAGGCTCTGCGCCCAGTCCGGCAACGCGGTGTAGTGAAGGTGGTGCGGGCCGGCCCAGATGTACAGGCTGATCAGCGCCCAGAAATGCACGATGGACAGCCGGTACGAGTACACCGGGCGGCCGGTCTGCTTGGGGACGAAGTAATACATCATCCCGAGGAAACCGGTGGTGAGGAAGAAACCCACCGCGTTGTGCCCGTACCACCACTGCACCATCGCGTCGGTGGCGCCGGCGTAGAGCGAGTAGGACTTGAACGCGCTCACCGGAATCGCCGCGTGGTTGACGATGTGCAGCATCGCGATGACCAGGATGAAGGCGCCGAAGAACCAGTTGCCGACGTACAGGTGCGGCGTGGTGCGGCGCACCAGGGTGGTGAAGAAGACCACCGCGTAGGCGACCCAGACGATGGCCATCCACACCGCGCCGGTGAACTCGATTTCGGCGTATTCCTTGGTGGTGGTCAGGCCCTGCGGCAGCGTGACCAGCAGGATCACGATCACCGCCTGCCAGCCCCAGAAGGTGAAGCTCGCCAGGCCGTCGGAAAACAGCCGCACCTGGCAGGTGCGCTGTACTGCGTAGTAGCTCGCGGCGAACTGCGCGCTGCCGGCGAAGCCGAAGATCACCAGGCTGGTGTGCAGCGGACGCAGGCGGCCGAAGCTCAGCCACGGCGTATCGAAATTCAGCTCTGGCCAGACCAGCTGCGAGGCGATGAAAACGCCCAGCGCCATGCCGAGCACGCCCCAGACGACTGTCGCCACGGCGAACTGGCGGACGACCTTGTAGTTGTAGGCCTGTGGGGCGGATGTGGCGGCATGCATGGCGGGACCTTTCTGCGAGCTGGCCTCTCGGGGCCGATGGGGCGCCAATGTAGAAAGATCGCGGCCGGCTAAACAGACTCAGATAAATCATCGAAATACGGATCAGATAGTTGGGCGAAAGTGGCTGTTGGGATGGATCGACCAAATTGATTCGGCTCGGCAGAGCGGCACTATCAATTTTCATCTGATCCGCTTTTTTCAAGTTTATCTGCCGCTGTTTTATCGTTCACCGGCGCAGGCATAGTCACGCTCCCACCGCCCGGGGTCGTGCAGCCGTTCTGCCGGCGTCGCGTGCGGTGCGCGCAGCGAGGATGCTCAGGATGTACCTGTACGACGACTATGACCGGGCGCTGGTCCACGAACGCGTGGCGCAGTTTCGCGACCAGGTGGCGCGCCGCCTCGAGGGCGAGCTGAGCGAGGAGGAGTTTCTCCCGCTGCGCCTGCAGAACGGCCTGTACCTGCAGAAGCACGCCTACATGCTGCGGGTGGCGATTCCCTACGGCACGCTGTCGGCCACGCAGCTGCGCACGCTGGCGCTGATTGCCCGGCGTTACGACCGTGGCTACGGGCACTTCACCACGCGGCAAAACATCCAGTTCAACTGGATCGAGCTGGCGCAGACGCCGGACATCCTGCAGCACCTCGCCGAAGTCGACATGCACGCCATCCAGACCTCCGGTAACTGCGTGCGCAACATCACCACCGAGGCTTTCGCCGGCGTCGCCGCCGACGAGATCATCGACCCGCGCCCGCTGGCGGAAATCCTTCGCCAGTGGTCGACGGTCAACCCCGAATTCCTCTTCCTGCCGCGCAAGTTCAAGATCGCGCTGTGCTCGTCGCTGGAGGATCGCGCGGCGATCCGCATGCACGACATCGGCTTCTACGTCTATCGCGGCGCCGACGGCGAAATGCTCCTGCGGGTGATGGTCGGTGGCGGTCTCGGACGCACCCCGATCCTCAGCCAGCCGATCCGCGAGGCGCTGCCCTGGCGTCACCTGCTGTCCTACGTCGAAGCGGTGCTGCGGGTCTACAACCGCCACGGCCGGCGCGACAACAAGTACAAGGCGCGGATCAAGATCCTGGTCAAGGCGCTGGGCATCGAGGCGTTCGCCGAGGAAGTCGAGCGCGAGTGGCAGCAGATCAAGGACGGCCCGGCCGAGCTGACCGACGCCGAGTACCAGCGCGTCGCACGCTCGTTCCGCGCGCCGGAGTACGAGTCGCTGGGCAGCGTCGACCTCGCCTTCGGCACGCAACTGGCCAGCGACCCGGCCTTCGCCCGCTGGGTCGAGCACAACGTCCGCCCGCACAAGGTGCCGGGTTACGCGTCCGTGGTGCTGTCGACCAAGCCCGGCGCGGCGGCGCCGCCGGGGGATGTCTACGCCGCGCAGATGGACGCCGTGGCGGACTGGTCGGAGCGCTTCGGCTTCGCTGAAATCCGCATCGCCCACGAGCAGAACCTGGTGTTGCCCGACGTGCGCAAGCGCGACCTGCACGCGCTCTGGCAGCTGGCGCGCGAAGCGGGCCTGGCGACGCCCAACGTCGGCTTGCTCAGCGACGTGATCGCTTGTCCGGGTGGCGACTACTGCTCGCTGGCCAACGCCAAGTCGATCCCCGTGGCGCAGGCGATCCAGAAGCGTTTCGAGGACCTCGACTACCTGCACGACATCGGCGAGATCAGCCTGAACATCTCCGGCTGCATGAACGCCTGCGGCCACCATCACATCGGCATCCTCGGCGTCGACAAGAACGGCAGCGAGTGGTACCAAGTCACCCTCGGCGGCGCCCAGGGTCGTGACGCCGCGCTGGGCAAGGTGATCGGCCCGTCGTTCGACGCGGCGGACATTCCCGAGGTGATCGAGAAGGTCGTCGGCACCTACCTCGCCTACCGCGAGAGCGAAGAGCGTTTCGTCGATACTCTGGAGCGCATCGGTCTGGAGCCGTTCAAGGAATGCGTCTACCGGCAACGGGCGGTGCCGGCATGAACAACCTGATCCGGCTGATCGACGGCCAACCCCGCGTGAGCGACGACGATCCCTGGCACCTGCTGCGCGAAAGCCCGGCGACGCGGCCTGCCGGCCGGCTGATCCTGCCGCTGGCCGACTGGCGCGCGGCGCAGGACGAGGCGGTGCTGCGGGGCGAGCGCTTCAGCCTGCAGGGCCTGTGGCTGGCGCCGGACGACGAGGTCGAGGTGCTGCAGCCCTGGCTGGCGGTGCTACCGCTGATCGCCATAGACTTCCCCAGCTTCCGCGACGGACGCGGCTACAGTCAGGCGTACCTGTTGCGCACGCGCCTGGGCTGGAGCGGCGAACTGCGCGCGATCGGCGATGTGCTGCGCGACCAGCTCGCGCACATGCGCCAGTGCGGTTTCGACGCCTTCGCCGTGCGCGAGGACAAGTCGGCGCAGGATGCACTCAAGGGACTGGCCGGGATGAGCGTGCTCTACGGCCGTTCCGCCATCGAACCCCGGCCGTTGTTCCGCCGCCGCGATTGAGGATTGCCCCATGCTGCTAAGAGGCCTGACCTGGCTGGTGCTGCTGCAACTGCTCGGCAGTGCGCTGAATGCGCTGCTGTTGCCGGCGCTGCCGGGGCCGATCATCGGCATGTTGCTGCTGTTCGCCCTGCTGTTGCTGCGCGGCGAGGTGGGCGAGCCGCTGAACCAGGCGGCCAGCGGCCTGCTGCTGTACCTGCCGTTGCTGCTGGTGCCGGCCGCGGCGGGAATCGTCGACAGCGGCAGCGTGCTGCTCGGCAACCTGCTGGCGATCTCGGCGGCGCTGGTGATCTCGCTGCTGATCACGGTGCCGTTCTGCGGCTGGCTGATGCAGCGCCTGACGCGGCGCCTGGAGCAGCGCGAGGAATCGCGATGAGCGCCGTCGACTGGTACGCCGCCAGCCGCGCGGTGATCGGCCATCCGCTGTTCTCCCTGGCGCTGACCCTGATCGCCTTCCAGCTGGCCCACGCGTTGTACCGGCGCAGCGGCTGGCTGGTGCTGCAGCCGGTGATGGTCTCGGTGATCCTGGTGGTCGGCGCGTTGCTGGTCTGCGGTATCGACTACGCCGACTACCGCGCCGGCGCCGCGCCGCTGGCGATCCTGGTCGGTCCGGCGACGGTGGCCCTGGCGGTGCCGCTGTACCGCAACCTGCGGCGCATCCGCCTGTTGTTCTGGCCGATCCTGATCACCGTGCTGGTCGGCGGCAGCCTGACGGTGGCGCTGACGCTGGCGATCGCCTGGCTGCTGGGCGCCGACCTGTCGGTGATGATGAGCCTGGCGCCGCGTTCGGCGACCATGCCGATCGCCATGCTGGTGGCCGAGCAACTGGGCGGCAACGCCTCGCTGGCGGCGGTGCTGGTGATGCTCACCGGCGTCGTCGGCACCGCGCTGGGGCCGACGCTGCTGCGCTGGGCGGGCGTCGACCACCCGGCGGCGCGCGGCCTGAGCTACGGCATCAACGCCCACGCCATCGGCACCGCCCGGGCGCTGGAGGAGGGCGAGGAGTGCGGCGCCTTCTCCGCGTTGGCGATGAGCCTGGTGGGCATCCTCATCGCGCTGCTGTTGCCGCTGCTGCGTTTCTATTGATCGGCGCCTCCTGACGGCGCATCGCCCGGGTCGCTGCGCCATACTGGTGCAGACTGGCGGCGCTGGCGCACCGTTGCCGACGGCCAACGCCAGAAATCACGCCGGGTGTGACAACCTGGCACGTATCTTTCTATAGTGATCGCAAAGCAGGGCCTCCGGCCTGTCAGCCTTTGACCCACAAGCGCCTCGATGCGCACAGGTAACGAAGCCTGAACGACTGTCCTCCGACGGTCGTTCAGGTTTTTTTTTGCGGAGCGAAACATGCGCGGCACAGTGACCTTCGGCGCCCTGTTGTCCACCAGCGGCACCTACCGGCACATGGGGCGGAACGCCCTGGCGGGAATCGAACACGCGGTCGACGAGATCAATCGGAGCCAGGCGTTCGATTTCGACCTGCGCCTGCGTCACCTAAACCCCGAGGGACGCCTGGAGCGCTACGCCGAGGCGCTCGGCGAGCTGCATCGCGAAGGCATCCGCCATGTGTTCGGGCCGATCACCTCGGCCAGCCGCAAGGAGCTGATTCCCGACCTCGAACAGCGCGGCACTCTGCTCTGGTACCCGTGCCCCTACGAAGGTTTCGAGAGCAGCGAGAACGTCCTCTACCTCGGCGGTTGCCCGAACCAGACGCTGATCCCGCTGCTGCGCCACGCGTTGCAGGCGTTCGGCAGGCAGGCCTACCTGATCGGCTCGAACTACGTGTGGGGCTGGGAGAGCAACCGCATCGCCCGTGAAGTGCTCGGCGTGGCGCAGGGCGAGGTGCTCGGCGAGAAGTACTTCCACCTGGGCGCCATCCACTTCGCCGAAGTGGTCGAGGCGCTGTTGCAGGCGCCGCCGGCCTTCATCCTCAACAACCTGGTCGGCGACTCGTCGCACGCCTTCCTCCGCCAGCTGGATATCGCCTGCCTGGCCCGCGGCCTGAGCCTGCCGGTGCTGAGCTGCAACCTCACCGAGGGCGAGCTGGTCGGCGTCGGCGAGATGCGCGCGCTGCGCCTGCTCTCCTGCGGGCCGTTCTTCGAGGAGGTCGACCCGGCCTTCAGCCAGCGCCAGCGCCGTTTGCACGGGCTGCACCCGTATTCGCACTACTACGCCTGCGCCTACGCCGCCGTGCACCTGTTCGCGGTGGCCTGCCAGCGTAGCGGCGACGACACCCCGGAGGCGGTCTGCCAGGCGCTCTACGCGGCGCCGGTGGCGACCATCCTCGGCGAGCTGCGGATCTCCGCGCAGAACAACCATGCCTGCCTGCCCAGCTACATCGCCGAACTCAAGGGCAAACGTTTCTCCGTCCTGGAGGCCGAAACCCTGATGCAGGAGGCTGATCCGTACCTCACCGCGACCGATCTCGAACCGTTTCGCGCAGCGCCCGGCACGGCGCAGCGCCCGCACCTGAGGATCATCCGATGAGCCTGAGCAAACGTCCGTCGTTCGGCAGCGCGAGCCTGCTTCTGGTGGATTGCGACGAACGCAGCCTGGCCGCGCTGCAGAAGAGCCTGCAGCGCCTGGGCATCGCCTCGCAGGCGCTGCAGGCCGACGCGCCGCAGGCGCTGGAGCAGGTTCTCGCGCTGGTGGTCGAGCTGGATCATTTCGCCAGCCCGCGCATCGTCGAGCAGGCCAATGCCGCCGGCGTGCCGATCATCGCCCTGACCCAGCACGAGACGCTGTCGCAGATCCAGCGCGCGCTGGAGCTGGGCGCCACTGCAATGCTCAACAAGCCGATCACCCAGGGCTCGGTGTACACCACGCTGATGATGGCCATCGGGCTGCGCCAGCGCCTCGCCGCCGAACAGCAGCGCAGCCGTTCGCTGGCCGAGAAGGTCGCCAGCCGGCGCCTGGTGGCGCAGGCCCTGGCGCGGCTGATGGTCGAGCGGGAGCTGGACGAGAACCGCGCCTACGAACACATCCGCAAGCTGTCCATGGAGCTCAACCGCAGCCTCGAGGACATCTGCGCCGAGCTGGTCGGCGCCGCCGTCGCCAACCGCCACGAGGGGCGTTCATGAGTACGCTGAAAACCCTGCTGCGGCGGCCGTCGGTGGCGATCTCGCTACTGTTCATCGTCGCCGTGGTGCTGCTGGCGATCTTCGCGCCCTGGGCCGCGCCCTTCGATCCGTCCGAACAGTTCATCGAGGGCCTTTCGCTGGAAGGCGCGCCGCTGCCGCCGGACGCCACCTACCGCATGGGCACCGACCTGCTCGGTCGTGACCTGCTTTCGCGGCTGCTCTACGGCGCGCGCACCTCGCTGTTCATCGGTTTGCTGGCGAACGGCATCGCCGTGCTGATCGGCACCCTGGTCGGGCTGACCGCCGGGTTCGTCCGCGGCTGGCTGGGCAGCGTGCTGATGCGCTTCACCGACCTGATGATGGCCTTCCCGGCGCTGCTGCTGGCGATCGCCCTGGCGGCGATCTTCCAGCCCAGCGTGTGGATCGTCGCGCTGGTGATCGCCATGGTGAACTGGGTGCAGATCGCCCGGGTGATCTATTCCGAGACCGTGGCGCTGGCCGCGCGGGACTTCGTCGAGGTCGAGCGCACCCTGGGCGCCAGCCGCCTGCGCATCCTCTTCTCGCACCTGCTGCCGCATCTGCTGCCGACCATCCTGGTCTGGGCCACGCTGGGGATTTCCACCACCGTGCTGCTGGAAGCCACGCTGTCGTTCCTCGGCGTCGGCGTGCAACCGCCCACGCCGAGCTGGGGCAACATCATCTTCGAGAGCCAGACCTACTTCACCTCGGCGCCCTGGCTGGTGCTGTTTCCCGGCGCCGCCATCGTCGCGCTGTCGCTGGCGTTCAACCTGGTCGGCGATGCGCTGCGCGATGCCCTCGACCCGACCCTGAAGGGGAGAAGCTGATGTTCGCCTTCATCGCCCGCCGCGTCGTCTATTCGATCCTGATCCTGCTCGGCGTCACGCTGATCACCTACCTGCTGCTGTTCATGCTGCCGGCCGACCCGGCGCGGCAGATCGCCGGGCGCAGCGCGACGCCGGAGATCGTCGCCAACATCCGCCACCAGCTCGGCCTCGACCTGCCGTTCTACCAGCAGTACTTCCAGTACCTCAAAGGCCTGCTGCACGGTGACCTCGGGCGCTCGTTCATCCAGCGCTCGCAGGTTTCCGAACTGATTGGGGCGAGATTGGTGCCGTCGCTACAGCTGATGGGCCTGGGCATCGCCTTCGAGCTGCTGATCGGCATCGGCCTGGGCATCGTCGCCGCGCTCAAGCGCGACAGCTTCATCGACCGCCTGCTGATGGCCTTCTCCTTCGTCGGCGTGTCCTCGCCGCAGTTCATCGCCGCGATGCTGTTCCTCTACTTCTTCGCCGTGCGCCTGGATTGGTTCCCCATGGGCGGCTATGGCGAGTTCCGCCACATCCTGCTGCCGGCGCTGACCCTGGGCATCCTCGGCAGCGGCTGGTACTCGCGGATGGTGCGCTCCTCGATGATCGAGGTGCTCCACCAGGACTTCATCCGCACCGCGCGGGCCAAGGGTCTGAGCCGGATGCGCGTGGTGTTCCGCCATGTGCTGCCGAACGCCATCGTGCCGGTGATCCCGATGGTCGGCATCGACATCGGCATCTTCATGGGCGGGCTGGTGGTGGTCGAGTCGGTGTTCGGCTGGCCGGGCATCGGCCAGCTCGCCTGGCAGGCGATCCAGCAGGTGGACATCCCGGTGATCGTCGGCGTGACCACGGTGTCCGCGGTGGCCATCGTCCTCGGCAACCTGCTGGCCGACCTGGTGATCCCGCTGGTCGACCCACGAATCGATGTGAAGAAGCACTGAGTTGATTCCGTCTGCCTCGTCTGGCGGGCGTCCTTTTGAACGAGAAGAGAGGCTGCAGCACATGAAACGCAAGGCACTTTCCCTGGCCATCGCCGCCACCCTGTTCGCCGGCAACCTGCTCGCCGCCGAGCCCCAGCATGGCGGCGAAGCGGTCGTCACCTACCAGAACGACGTCGCCACCCTCGACCCGGCCATCGGCTACGACTGGCAGAACTGGTCGATGATCAAGAGCCTCTTCGACCGCCTGATGGACTACAAGCCGGGCACCACCGAACTGGTCCCGGCGCTGGCCGAGAGCTACACGGTTTCCGACGACGGCACCGAGTACACCTTCGTCATGAAGAAGGGCGTGAAATTCCACAACGGCCGCGAGATGAAGGCCGCCGACGTGAAGTACTCGCTGGAGCGCACCGTCAATCCGAAGACCCAGAGCCCGGGCGCCGGCTTCTTCTCCTCCATCGTCGGCTACGAGGACGTCACCGGCGGCAAGAGCGAGACGCTGGCCGGCGTGACCACGCCCGACGACTACACGGTGAAGATCAAGCTGAGCCAGCCCAACGCCACCTTCCTGCACATCATGGCGATCAACTTCGCCTCGGTGGTGCCGAAGGAAGCCGTCGAGAAGTGGGGCGCCGACTTCGGCAAGCACCCGGTCGGCTCCGGCGCCTTCGAGCTACAGGAGTGGAAGCTCGGCCAGCAACTGGTCTTCAAGAAGAACCCCAACTACTACCGCAGCGGCGTGCCCTATCTCGACGGCATCCGCTTCGAGATCGGCCAGGACCCGACCGTCGCGCTGCTGCGCCTGCAGAAGGGCGAAGTGGACATCGCCGGCGACGGCGTACCGCCCGCGCAGTTCCTGCAGTTCAAGAACGACCCGAAACAGAAGGGCCTGGTGGTCACCGGCGACCAGCTGCAGACCGGCTACCTGACGCTGAAGACCACGCTGCCGCCGTTCGACAACCTCAAGGTTCGCCAGGCGGTGAACATGGCGATCAGCAAGGACCGCGTGGTGCGCCTGATCAACGGTCGCGCGAAGCCGGCCAACCAGCCCCTGCCGCCGGCGATGCCTGGCTACGACACCGGCTTCAAGGGTTATCCCTACGACGTCGAGGGCGCGAAGAAGCTGCTCGCCGAGGCCGGTTTCGAGAAGGGCTTCGACACCGAGCTGTACGTGATGAACACCGACCCGCAGCCGCGCATCGCCCAGTCGATCCAGCAGGACCTGGCGAAGATCGGCATCCGCGCGCAGATCAAGTCGCTGGCCCAGGCCAACGTGATCGCCGCCGGCAGCGAGAAGGACCAGGCACCGATGGTCTGGTCCGGCGGCATGGCCTGGATCGCCGACTTCCCGGACCCCTCGAACTTCTACGGGCCGATCCTCGGCTGCGAAGGCGCGGTCTCCGGCGGCTGGAACTGGGCGCTGTACTGCAACAAGGCGCTCGATGCCGAAGCCAAGCGCGCCGACTCGATGGCCAAGCCCGAGCAGCAGGCCGAGCGCATCGCCCTGTGGAGCAAGGTGTTCACCGACGTGATGGCCGACGCGCCCTGGGTGCCGATCTTCAACGAGCAACGCTTCACCGTGCGTTCGGCGCGGATGGGCGGCGACGACGCGCTGTACGTCGACCCGGTGCACGTGCCGGTCAACTACGACTACATCGGGGTGAAGTGAGATGTGCAACAACTGCCTGATCAAGACCATCCACAGCGTGCACAGCCACTTCGGCTGGGACAACGCCTTCGAGCCCGTCGCGCGCGTCGCGCCGGGCAGCGAGCTGCAGTTCGAGTGCCGCGACTCCTCGGCCGGCTACTTCACCCCGCAATCGAAGGTCGACAACGTGGCGAGCATGCCGTTCGACCGGATCAACCCGGTGACCGGGCCGATCTTCGTCGAGGGCGCGCAACCGGGTGACGTGCTCAAGGTGACCATCGACAGCTTCAAGCCCTGCGGCTTCGGCTGGACGGCGAACATCCCCGGTTTCGGGCTGCTCGCCGACCAGTTCACCGAGCCGGCCCTGGCCTTGTGGAACTACGACGCCGAGGGCCTTGCGCCCGCGGCGTTCGGCCAGTTCGCCAAGGTGCCGCTGAAGCCGTTCGCCGGCACCATCGGTGTCGCCCCGGCGGCGCCGGGCCTGCATTCGGTGGTGCCGCCGCGGCGCGTCGGCGGCAACCTGGACATTCGCGACCTGGCCGCCGGCACCACGCTGTACCTGCCGGTGGAAGTGGAGGGCGCGCTGTTCTCCATGGGCGACACCCACGCCGCGCAAGGCGATGGCGAGGTCTGTGGCACGGCCATCGAGTCGGCCATGGACGTGGTGGTCAAGCTCGACCTGATCAAGTCCACGCCGCTGGCGATGCCGCGCTTCAGCACGCCGGGGCCGGTCACCCGGCACCTGGACAGCGCCGGCTACGAAGCCTTCACCGGCATCGGCCCGGACCTCATGGAGGCGGCGCGCCAGGCCGTCGCCGGCACCGTCGACTGGCTCTGCCGCGAACACGGCATGCCGGCCGAACAGGCCTACATGCTCTGCTCGGTGTGCGGCGATCTGCGCATCAGCGAAGTGGTCGACCTGCCGAACTGGGTGGTGTCCTTCTACTTCCCGAAAGTGGTGTTCAACTGAAGGGGCCGTCATGACCGCCGAAACCTCGCGACCGCTGCTGTCGGTCGAGCGACTGTCCATCGACTTCGGGCCCCGGCGCGTGGTCAGCGAGCTGAGCTTCGCCCTGCACGCCGGCAAGACGCTGTGCATCGCCGGCGAATCCGGCAGCGGCAAGTCGCTGACCTCGCTGGCGATCATGGGCCTGCTGCCGAAGGCCGCCAGCGTGCCGGGCGGCGCGATCCTCTTCGAGGGTCGCGACCTGCTCGGCTGCTCCGACCGGCAGATGCAGGAACTGCGCGGCAAGGACATCGGCATGATCTTCCAGGAGCCGATGACCTCGCTGAACCCGCTGATGACGGTCGGCCGGCAGTTGCAGGAGACGGTGCGCCGGCACGAGGCGCTGAGCGGCCAGGAAACCCGCGCGCGGGCCCGGCAGATGCTCGACGCGGTGCGCGTGCCGCAGGTCGACAAGCGCCTCGCGCAGTACCCGCACGAGCTGTCCGGCGGCATGCGCCAGCGGGTGATGATCGCCATGGCGATGCTCTGCAAGCCGCGCGTGCTGATCGCCGACGAGCCGACCACCGCGCTCGACGTGACCATCCAGGCGCAGATCCTCGAGCTGATGCGCGAGTTGCAGGCGCAGTTCGGCACCACGCTGCTGATGATCACCCACGACATGGGCGTGGTCGCCGAGATGGCCGATGAAGTGGTGGTGATGAACCAGGGATTGATGGAGGAGCGCGCTGAGGTACGCAGCCTGTTCGCCGCACCGCAGGCCGCCTACACGCGCAAGCTGCTGGCGGCGGTGCCGGTGCTCGGCAGCGCCGGCCCGCCGGAGTCGCGCGAAGAACGTCCGGTGGTGCTCGAAGTGGACAACCTGCAGGTGCGCTTCCCGCTGCGAGGCGGCTGGTTCGAGCCGGCGCGCAACGTGCACGCGGTGGAGAACGTCAGCTTTCGCCTGCGTCAGGGCGAAACCCTGGGCATCGTCGGCGAGAGCGGCTGTGGCAAGTCCACCACCGGCAAGGCGTTGCTCAGCATGCTGCCCTTCGACGGCAGCGTGAAGCTGCTCGGCTGCGAGCTGAACGGCATCGGCGGCGAGGCGCTGCGCGAGGTGCGCCAGGACATCCAGATGATCTTCCAGGACCCCTACGCCTCGCTGAACCCGCGCAAGACGATCCTCGACCTGGTCGGCGAGCCGCTGTTGATCCACGGCAAGGGCGACCGTCAGCAACGCCAGGCGCGGGTCGCCGAACTGCTGGAACAGGTCGGCCTGCCGGCGGAGGCGATGCAGCGCTACCCGCACATGTTCTCCGGCGGCCAGCGCCAGCGCATCTGCATCGCCCGCGCCCTGGCGTTGAACCCGAAGGTGATCGTCGCCGACGAATCGGTCTCGGCCCTCGACGTGTCGGTGCAGGCCCAGGTGCTGGAACTGCTCGAACGCCTGCAGCGCGAGCACGACCTCAGCTACCTGTTCATCTCCCACGACATGGCGGTGGTGGAGCGCATCTGCCACCGGGTGGCGGTGATGTTCTGCGGGCAGATCGTCGAGATCGGCCGCCGCGATCAGGTGCTCGGCAACCCGCAGCACCCTTACACCCAGCGCCTGCTGTCGGCGGTGCCGATCCCGGACGTCGACCAGCGTCGCGACTTCAAGGCGCTGCTGCGGGAAATCCAGGTGCCCGATCCGATCAAGCCCAAGGGCTACGTCGCGCCGCCGCAGCAGTACCGGCAGCAGGACGTGGATCACCTGGTGGCGGTGGGCTGAAACCCTTCCAAGTCAGGATGAACGAGGCGGCGGTGAGCTGAAAGGCACCGCCGCCTTTTTCGTCATGGATTGCCGCGATTACATCGTATCGGGTACATTTGAAACTAATTCTCATCCGCACCTTAGGCGCATTGCGCCGGACATTACCGTGCTCTCGATGCCCCCGATGCCTGGCTCCTCGCCGCAGTCGCTCTATCTCAGCCATTCGCGCTGGCTTCACGGTTTTCTCCAGCGCCGTCTAGGCAATGCCTTCGATGCGGCCGACCTGGTGCAGGACACCTTCGTCCGCGTGATGCTGCGGCCGGGCACCTTCGAGAGCAGCAGCGGCGAGCGTTCCTACCTCGCCACCATCGCCCGCGGCCTGTGCATCGATCACTGGCGCCGCCGCCAGCTCGAAACGGCCTGGCTGGAAAGCCAGGCGGGCCGGCCTGAGCACCTGCAAGGCTCGCCCGAGCAACGCGCGCTGATCGTCGAAACCCTGCACGAGGTGGACGCCATGCTGCTGCGCCTGCCGGCCAGGGTGCGCCAGGCGTTCCTGCTGGCGCAGCTCGACGGCATGCCATACCGCCTGATCGCCGTGGAGCTGGGCGTGTCCGAGCGCATGGTGAAGAAGTACCTGGCTCAGGCCTTCCTGCACTGCGCGTTGCTGGAAGCCGAGCTGGACGGGCTGTTGATCGAATGACGGCCATGCACAGCCCCGACGGCAAACTCAGCCACGCCAGCCTGCAGCAGGCGGCGCAGTGGTACGTCGCGCTGCACGACGAGAACGGCGGCGCGCAGCTGCGCGAGCAGTGGCAGCGCTGGTTCGACCAGCACGCCGAGCATCGCGACGCCTGGCGTTACGTCGAGCGGGTCGGCCAGCGTTTCGCGCCGTTGCAGGGGGAGGGCGCGCGGGAGTCCAGCGGGGTGTTGCGGCGCGTCGGCGATCCTGCCCGCCTGAGCCGTCGCCAGGGGCTGAAGACGCTGATGATCCTCGCCGGCGGCTCGCTGCTCGGCTGGAGCGCCTGGCGCGGCACGCCGCTGCCGAGGCTGGTCACCGCCTGGGGCGCGGACTTCGCCACCGGTGTCGGCGAAACCCGCGAAACCCTGCTGGCCGACGGATCGCACCTCTGGCTCGGTGCGCTGAGCGCCATCGACGCCGACTTCAGCGCCGAGCGGCGCCTGCTGCGCATGCACTTCGGCGAAGTCCTGGTGGATACCGCGAAGGACCCGCGGCGTCCGTTCCTCGTCGACACCGAGCATGGCCGGCTGCGTGCGCTGGGTACGCGCTTCGCGGTGCGCCAGCTGGGCGAAACGACGCGGCTCAACGTCTACCAGGGCGCGGTGGAAGTGCACACCGCCGCCAGCGGCGCGACGAGCATCGTCGGTGCCGGGCAGCGGGTCGAATTCAGCGCGGCGGCGATCGGCGCCTCGGCCCCCGCGTTGAGTGCCGGCGAATCCTGGATTCGCCACGTGCTGACCGCAGAGGACATGCCGCTGGGGCAACTGGTGCAGGAGCTGTCGCGCTATCGCCACGGCCACTTGGGCTGCAACCCGGCCGTCGCCGGGTTACCGGTGATGGGTGCCTTCCCGCTCAACGATACCGACCAGGCGCTGCGTCTGATCGCGGCGGCGCTGCCGGTTCGGCTGGAGTGGATGACGCCCTGGTGGGGCAGCCTCGAGCCGGCGTGATCGGGTGTTTGCAGCGCAGGGCGCCGGCCCGCCGAAAATAAAACCGGCGCGTCGGTTCCCCTTTTCGAGGTTCGTTCGGTTTACAGGAAAACCTCGACAATCGAACGCTTCAGGGGACCCCATGCACTTGCCTGCTCATCTCGCCCGCCGCTTTGCCCTGCGGCCCATGGCGCTCGCCGTCGCGCTACCGGTTCTGGCCGGCGCACCGCTGCTTCTGGCCACCACCCAGGTTCACGCGCAAACCACCCAGGACGCCGCCGGCGAACGCCAGTACGCCATCGCCGCGGGCTCGCTGAGCGCCGCGCTCAACCAGTTCAGCAGTCAGGCCGGCATCTACCTGGTCGGGCACAACGACCTCACCGCCGGCAAGACCAGCCCCGGGCTGAATGGCCGCTACAGCGTGCCGGAGGCCCTGGCCCGTCTGCTGCAGAACAGTGGCCTCCAGGCGCTGCCGCAGGCCAGCGGCGGCTATGTGCTGCAGCCGATTGCGCCCAGCGGCGTGATTCAGCTGGCGCCGGCGACCGTGACCGGAGCCGGTATCGGTTCGGGTGACATGTCCGGGGACAGCGGCTACCGGGCGATCCTCAGCAACGCCGGCAGCAAGACCGGCACGCCGCTCGCGGAAACCCCGCGCTCGATCTCGGTGGTCACCCGCCAGCGCATGGAGGACCAGAAATCCCAGACCCTGACCGAGGTGCTCGGCTACGTGCCGGGCATCTTCGCGCCGCCGTTCGCCGCCGGTGACGGACTCGCCGGCGACCTGTTCTACATCCGCGGCTTCCTCGCCACCGACTTCGGCTACGGCCTGCTGCGCGACGGCCTGCGCGTGCAGGGCAACCGCTACGACACCACCAGCGAGCCCTACGGCCTGGAGCGCACCGAGGTCTTCCGCGGCCCGACCTCCATCCTCTACGGCGAAAACACGCCGGGCGGCGTGGTCAACCTGGTCAGCAAGAAACCGACCGCAACCCCGCAGGGCGAGGTTCAGCTCAGCTACGGCAGCAACAACCGCCGGCAGCTCGGCGTGGATGTCTCCGGCCCGCTGACCGACGAGGGCAACATCCTCGGCCGCATCGTGATGCTCGGTCGCAACGCCGACACCCAGGTCGACCAGGTGCAGGACGATCGCCTCTACATCGCGCCCTCGCTGACCCTGAACTTCGACGACAGCACCGCGCTGACCCTGCTGTCGAGCTACCAGCGCGACCGTACCAAGCTGGAGCTGGGCTATCCCGCGGCCGGCACGCTGCTGGACAACCCCAACGGCAAGATCGACAAGGACGCGTTCCTCGGCAACCCGAACTGGGACAATTTCGAGCGCGAGGCCTGGTCGCTGGGATACGAGTTCAGCCACCAGTTCAACGACACCTGGGCATTCCGGCAGAACTCTCGCTACATGCAGTCGCGCATCGACCGCCAGGAAACCTGGCCGGGCAACCTGAACAACGGCGGTTTCGGCACCACGCTCGTCAACACGGCCTACGACCGCTACAACAAGTCCATGGTCTACTCGCTGGACAACCAGTTCGAGGGGCATTTCAACGCCGGCGAGTTCGAGCACACCGTGCTGATGGGCGCGAGCTTCGATCGTACTTCGTTCAACCAGAACTGGGAGGCGGGCGCGGGCGGCAGCATCGACATCTTCAACCCGGTCTACAGCGGCAAGCCGGCGATGCAGGCGACGTTACAGGACGCATTGCTGGAACAGCAGATGTACGGCGTCTACGGCCAGCTGCAGAGCAAGTACGACAACTGGATATTCCTCCTCGGCGGCCGCCAGGACTACGTCAACAGCCAGTACCGCAACCGCCGGGGTCCCTTCAACGACCCGGCCGACTTCGACTACTGGGACCACGACTTCACCTGGCAGACCGGCCTGATGTACCAGTTCGACAATGGCCTCACGCCCTATGTCAGCTACTCCACCGCGTTCGTCCCCACCCAGCAGGTGTTCAGCAACGGCTCGCCGCTGGAACCGACCACCAGCCGCCAGTACGAAACGGGCGTGAAGTTCGAGCCCAGAGGCTGGAATACCTCGTTCACCGCCTCCGTCTACGACCTGGTGAAAGAGGACGACGTGATCGCCGACGCCACCACCGGCGGCTACCGCCAGGTCGGCGAAAGCCGCTCCAAGGGCGTGGAGCTGGAGATGAACAGCGACCTCAACGAGAACCTCAACCTGGTGGCGTCCTACTCCTACACCGATGCGCGCATCACCAAGGACAGCCCCGGCTCGCTGCTGGAGGACCACCAGATGACCGGCGTGCCGCGCAACCAGGCGTCGGTCTGGGCCACCTACCGCTTCCTCGATGGCGCGCTCAAGGGCTTCCACATCGGCGGCGGCGTGCGCCATTTCGACAGCACCTTCGCCTACACCGCGGCGTCGCTGTACGGCACGCTGGATACCGGCGACGTGACCCTGGTGGACGCGCTCGTGGGCTACCGCATCGACGAGCACTGGTCCGCCGAGGTCAACGCGAAGAACCTCTTCGACCAGGAATACGTGACCGGCTGCAACAACGCCGGGCGCTGCTACTGGGGCGAGGAGCGCACGCTGCTCGGCACGGTGTCGTTCAACTGGTGAGGGTGGCGTGGCTGGCGAACGATGCGGGGCTTAGCGGGCGAGGTACAGCCTTCCGCTCAGGCGACGTGCCAGGGTTGTGAAGTTGATCACCGGCGGTGTCTGGTTCTGCGCATGGCAGAGCAGGGTGATAGGCGCTGCCAGGCGCGGCTTGGCGCCGACGATCCGGCAATAGACGACACTGGCGCGCTGCAGGTCCTTCATCGAGGCGGGCACCACCGATACGCCTGCGCCAGCCGCCACCAGGCTGACATTGGTCAGCATGCGTTCGACCTCGAAGGCCACCTCCGGCTCGAAGCCGGCATTGCGGCAGGCCTTCAACAGGTTCGCGTACATTCCCGGCGCGCCGGGCCGGCGCACCAGAATGAAGGGTTCGTCCCTGAGTTCGGCAAGGCGCAGTTCGGGCATTCCGTCGGGCGCCTCGCGTCCCGCCAGCAGCGGATGGTCCACCGGCAGCACCAGCAGCAGTTCCTCGTTGAGCAGGCGGTGGAACTGCACCTCGTCGGGGCGGGCGACCGGCGCACGAAGGATGCCGACATCCAGGCTGCGCGCGCCCACTTCATCGGTGAGGCCGCGTGCATTGCCCTCGTGCAACACGATGCTGACGCGTGGGAACGCCTGCCGGTAGGCACGGATGATCCGCGGGATCAGCGGGTGCGCGGCGGCGGAACTGGTGAAGCCGATCGACAGGACGCCCTCCACGCCTTCGGCAACGCGGGCGGCGCGGCGGCTGGCATTGTCCACCTGAGCGAGGATCGCCCTGGCTTCCTCGAGGAATACCTGGCCGGCGGCGGTGAGGTCTACGCCCTTGGCGTGGCGCTTGAACAGATCGAAACCCAGCTCCAGTTCCAGCGCGCGTATTTGCTGGCTAAGCGGAGGCTGCTGCATGTGCAGGCGCGCCGCGGCGCGGGTGAAGTGGCGCTCTTCGGCGACCATCGTGAAGTAGCGCAAGTGCCGTAGTTCCATGCGGGGCTCGCCAATGAGGGGTGGTTTTCGGCCAGCGGACCGCGGCCTGGAAAAATGGCGCAGCGGGCGATGGTCGGCGGCGTAATTGGGTAGGATACGGCAGCCCGGGGCAAGTCTTCGGTCCGATAACAAGAACTCACGCTGCAGCGGACCCCACGCATGATCCTCAAGCTGGCACGCAATCCGACCCTGCAGATCGTCGTCGCGGTGAGCGCGGGTATTCTGCTGGGGCTCTGGCGCCCGGACCTGGCGATGGCCATGAAGCCGCTGGGCAGCGGCTTCCTCCAACTGGTGGGCTGGGTGATACCGCCGCTGATGTTCGTTCTGGTGACGTCCGGCGTGGCACGCCTGCGCTGTCGCCGACAGGCCCGGGGACTCGGCGCACGCACCCTGGTCTATTTCGAGGCACTCAAGGTGCTGGCATTGCTCTGCGGCCTGCTCGGGGCTCTGCTGCTGCGCCCCGGCGACGGCTTCTCCCCGCCCCCTGAATTTCCGGCGCACGCGTTGGCTGCCCAGGTTCACAGCGCGGTGCAGGGCACCGAACGCATGGTCGAGGCGGGAGCCGGCGTCTCGCCGTTGCACCTTTGGCAACTCCTCAGTCGCAGCCCGGTGTTGCAGGTGGCATTGCTGGCGTTGGTCTGCGGCTATCTGCTGAGCCGCCTGGGAGCCGTTGGTGAAGCTGTTCTCGCGGCCCTCGACCGGTTGCTGGCGCTGCTGTTCGCCTTGCTCAGGGTACTGCTGCGCTTCGCCCCACTGGCGGCCTTCAGCGCCATGGCCTTCACCATCGGCCGCTACGGGCCGGGCTCGACGGTTCACCTGCTGAAATTCATCGCGGTGATCTACCTCACCTGCCTGGCATTCGTTGGCATCGTGCTCGCCGCCGCCTCGCGGTTCGCAGGCGTCGGCCTGCTCCGGTTGATCGCGTACATCAAGGAAGAGCTGTTGCTGGTGGCGTCCACCGGGTCCTCGGTGATCGCTCTCCCGGGGCTGCTGCGCAAGCTGGAACGGCTGGGATGCGCACGGCAGTCGGCGCGGGTGGTGTTGACCACCGGCTACACCTTCAATCTGGCGGGGTCGAATATCTACCTGTCCTGTGCTGCGCTATTCCTCGCCCAGACCGGCAATGTCGAACTCGATGGCCTGCAACTGCTTGGCCTTCTGCTGGTGTGTCTGTTCACCTCGATGGGTTCCACCAGCATCGCCGGTTCCTCGTTCCTGACCCTGGCCGCGACACTGAGCGTTCTGCCGATGATTCCTGTGGAAAGCGCCGGCCTGTTGCTGGGCGTCGAGCGGCTGATGAAATGCCGTTCGCTGACCAACGTGCTGGGCAACTGCGTAGGCTGCCTGGCGATCGCACGCTGGCACGGCTCGTTGGACCAGACGATCTTGCAGCGAGCGTTGAATCCGGCTCGCGCGGTACCCGGGCGGGGCCCGCTGCGAAACACTTCGCGCGGCGCGGGCAGTGGGCATGCCGAAGAGCCGTCGAATGGCAGCGCGGCGGGCGAAGAGAGGCGCTGAGGGCCGTGCCGGTACAAGGTGGACGGCGCTGCGGCGAGAATGTCACCCGCTAGGTCAACAGGCGCAGCGGGCACCGCGCGTTTTCCGGGGCGGGGCAGGCCGGTCTGTCGCTGCGCCTGGGGCAGCGGCAAACCGTTCGTTGCCGGGCGTCAGTCGCCGGCCAGCTTGCTGAACGCCTCGTTCAGCGTCGCTTCGGCGTCGCTCAGGCGCTGGCGCCGCTCACGCATCCAGCCCTGATCCGTGCCTAGCGTCTTCTGCGCCTGCGCCAGCATGCGTTTGACTTCCGCCGGCTGCGGGCCGCCGATGCCCTGGCGGCTATCCACCATGGCACGCGGCGATAGCGTGGCGCGGAACGCGGCTTCGCTGAGGGGCAACTCGGTGGTCTTCCACTGGTATTTCTTCGCGGCCTGGGTGTAGAGCTTCTGCGCCTCTGCATAGGGGAAGGCTTTCGGGGTGATGCCATGGTCACGGGCATAGGTGACGATCAGCGAGGCGAAGCTGTGGCCGATGCGGAACGGCACGTCGTGCGTGCGCTCCAGGGTGTCGGCCAGCTCCATCGAGGTGGTCCATTCCGACTCGAGTTCTTCCAGGCTGCGCGCCGGGTCGACTTTCAGGGCATCGAGCACGGTGTTCATCCGGTCGATCATCTCGACGCTCTCGTCGAACAGGCCGGAGGAGTCATAGGCGAACTTGTAGTCGGTCATCCCGGTGGTGACGTTGTGCGCGCGCAGCGTCACCAGTTGCGACAGCCCGACCACGTCCGAGGCGGCCTCGCGGGTGCGCATCAGCAGCCCCGGATTGCGCTTCTGCGGCATCGCGCTGCTGGTGTAGGTGGAAGCCTCGTCGAGCAGCAGCCACGGGCGGATCTGGTGATACTGGGTGTGGATGTCGCCGATCATCGCGCCGATGCGAATCGCCGTGGAGGCGACGAGGGCGGACGCTTCGAGGGGAATGTCGTACGGGGAAACCTGGCTGGCATCCAGCGAGTTCTCGCGCACGCCATCGAAGCCTAGCAACGTGGCCAGGCGCGTGCGGTTGAGCGGGTAGGCGGAGTTGGCGAGCACGGCGGTGCCCATCGGGCTGAGATTGAGCCGTGCGTAGAGTTCGTGGAGGCGCTGCGCGTCGCGCTCGAACGAAGCGTCGTAGGCGAGCAGATAGTGCGCGTAGCTGATCGGCATCGCCTGTACGCCGTTGGTGTAGGCCGGCACCAGCGTGTCGATGTTCTCGGCGGCCAGCTTGAGCAGGCGCTGGCGCAATGCATCGAGCGCATCGCCGTAATCGAGCACCTGACGCCGCAGGCTGGCCAGGCGATAGGTCGCGTACATGTCCTGGCGGCTGCGCCCGGAGTGGATCAGCGAGGCTTCCGGGCCGATCCTGTCGGTCATGATGCGCTCGATCTGCAATACGTCGGTGGGCCGCTTGCCATCCGGCCGCTCACCCTGGTCGATGGTGTAGCGCACGCTGCCGGCGATCTTGCGGCCTTCGTCGGCCGAGACGATGCCTTCCTCGGTGAGCATGACGATGGAGGCTTTGTTGATCCGGTTGATCCAGTCGAACTGACCGTCGTCGCTTTTTTTCTTGCCCGCCGCGGGCTTCTCGACCGTGGCGCCGATCTTCTTCGCCTGCGCGGCGCACTCGGCGGTGGTCTTGCAGTTCATCTCGCCGGTGTTGGCGGCATAGGCGCCCGGGCCACCGGCCAGGGCCAAGAGAATGGCGAGGTGCAGCAGGGATTTTCTGGTGTGCATGAGCGTTTCCTGGGCCGGTGCGGGCCGGCGGTTGTGGGCGGGGCGAGGTGTCAAAGCAGCGGAATCGTGTAGCTGACGATCAGGCGGTTCTGGTCAATGTCCTGATCGCCGCCGCTGCGATAGGTACCGTTGCGCCAACGCACGGCGAGGTTCTTCAGCGCGCCGCTCTGGAAGCTGTACTGGATGTCGGTATCACGCTCCCATTCACGGGTCGCACCGTTGGCCAGCTCGAAGTTGTCGCCGCGCAGATAACGGGTCATGAAGCTCAGGCCGGGAATACCGAGGCCGGCGAAGTCGTAGTCGTAGCGCACCTGCCAGGAGCGTTCGTCCGGGTTGGCGAAATCCGGCGAGAGCATCACGTAGTTGACCAGGAATGGGTCGGTACCCTGCAGGTAGGGAAAGCCGGTCCCGCCGGACATTTTCTGGTAGGCCGCGCCCAGGGCGTGGAAGCCGAAGCTGTAGGTGAACTTGGCGCCGAAGGCGTTGTTGTCGACATTGGTCGCGCCATCGTCGGTGGAGCGCGCGTAGCGGATATCGCTCTTCAGTGCCTGTTTTTTGCCGAAGGGCAGGTCGTGGCTGAGATTGAATATGTGCTGTTTGTAGTTGGCATCCAGATGGGCATAGCTGTAGCCGGTGGTCAGCGCCTTGCTCCACTTGTAGCTGGCGCTGAAGAAATCGAACGTGTCGGTGTCTTGGCGACCGGTCAACCCTGAGCCCGAAGCGGCGAGCTTGTCGCCGCCGCTGCTGTTGCGCAGGTTGTTTTCCGTGAGGCGCCCGAGATTGAGGGTGAGGTCGTCGATGTCCTTCGAGGTCAGCTGGGTGCCCTGGAAGGTTTGCGGCAGCAGGCGCGAATTGTTCGGTTGCACCGTCGGCAGGCGCGGAATCAGCGTACCGAAGCGCAGCGTGCTGTTGGCGACACGGGCCTTGGCGGTGGCGCCAACCCGGCTGTAGTCATCGGGTGCCCCGTCGTCGCCTACCGGCAACAACCCGGAGTTCTGCCGATCCTGCCCCGAGTCCAGCTTGACGCCGAGAAGACCGAGGGCATCGACGCCGAAGCCGACCGTGCCCTGGGTGAAGCCGGATTGGTAACGCAGCAGGAACCCTTGAGCCCACTCTTCACGTTTCGACTGGTTGGCATCTTCCTGGCGGTAATCACCATTGAAGTAGAAGTTGCGCAGTTCCAGCTCGGCTTTGCTGTCTTCCAGAAATTCCGCGCTGGCGATGGAGGGGAGGGTGAATCCAATACCGATACCGACCGAAGCCAGACCCAGGTGCAGAGTTTTAATCGACATGTTCATGTCCTGTGCTTGTTGTTCTTGTTGTGGCGACGGCACCTGCGAAAAGCCGCCGGGTGACATCCAGGACGATGCTAGGACCTTTATTTTGATACTTAAAATATATATAAAGTCTGCATTCGATACGTTTTGAGTTTTGAAGGCTGCTGGTTGGTGGCCATCCGGGGTTGAGCGAAAGCGTGTTGGCTCGGCAGGAAGTCCACAGGGCCCGCCGGATGCGGTGATAATGCGGCGACTGTTATCCGCTCACCCAAGGAGCCCCGGTGGCCGCGCCGTTCGAAATCAAACCGCTCAACCCCGAAACCTATCGCCGGCAAACGCGCCGCGCGACGCTGATCATCGCCGTGCTCTTCCTCGCGCTGGCGATGCTGTTCTCGCAGATCCTGGTGCTGGCGTTCGGTGAAAGCGGCGGCGACAACTTCCGCTGGAACGTCGCCGGCGTGGTCATCGGGCTGGGGGTGAGCGTGGCGCTGGTGCGCCTGCGCTTCTGGTCGCAGGCCTGGCTGGCGCCGAGCCTCTACGGCTGGCAGCTCAAGCGCAGCCTGATGAGCATCACCAATCTCATGCACCGGCTCGAGGCGGGCGTGGCCGCCGGCGACCCCGTGGCGATGAAGCTGCTGCGCTTCTATCACCTGGGGCTGATGCAGATGCACGAACTGGACGGCAATAGCAGCGACCAGGGCCAGGCTCGGGCCGAGATCGAACGGCACCGGCAGCGCATGGAGGAGGTCGGCGTGGATACCGAACAGACGCGCCTCGACCCCGCCTGGCTGGAGTCGGTGAAGCGGGGCTTCGCCGCCTGAGCGCCGCCCGGCTGAAATATCGCGGCAACAAAGCTGCTCTAGGGTATGGCCCCTGAACTTCCAGGTGCCCCTTCATGAACAGTGCTGCCCGCCGTACCCGCAAGACCCTCGACCTCGTCGCCTACCACAACGAGCGCGCCGCGCTGGCGGTGATGAAAATGGCCGAACGGATGGAATGCCAGGTCCTGCGCGGGGAGTTGCTCGAGGTCATCCACAGCCTGAACCAGGACGCCGCGGACCTGCGCCAGGTTCGCCAGGCGCTGGACGTGGACGAGCGCAGGCGCGCCTGATTACCGCCCGTCGCGCCGACACGGCCGCGCCGCAGCGAGGCCATCCGTGGAAAGATCGCGTTACACACGCCTCGTGGCCGCGCAGCGCCCCGCGGCAACGGCTGCGCCAGCGTCCGGGCGCGCGTGCAAGGGCCGGCCGGCGGCGTTTTGTTTCATCCAGGCGGGAGCGGGCAGGGCATCCACACAGCGAAATACGCGTCCCGCCCTTCCGATATCGACTGGGGGCCGGCACAATTCGCGTCCTTTTTTTGGCTGGGCGCGCCGGAGCCTCGAAATGATCAAGACGCCGTACTACCTCATCGACAAGCAGAAGCTGCTGGTCAACATGCAGAAGATCGCCTACGTGCGCGAGCAGTCCGGCGCCAAGGCCCTGCTGGCGCTCAAGTGCTTCGCCACCTGGCCGGTGTTCGACCTGATGCAGCAGTACATGGACGGCACCACGTCGTCCTCGCTGTACGAGCTCAAGCTCGGCCGGCAGAAGTTCGCCGGCGAGACCCACGCCTACAGCGTGGCCTGGGCCGACGACGAGATCGGCGAAATGCTGGAGAACTGCGACAAGATCATCTTCAACTCCATCGGCCAGTTGCAGCGCTTCGCAGACGCCACCGAAGGCAAGGTGCGCGGCCTGCGCGTCAACCCGCAGGTGAGCAGCTCGGACTACCTGCTGGCCGACCCGGCGCGTCCGTTCAGCCGTCTGGGCGAATGGGACCCGGCGAAGATCGAAGCGGTGATCGAGCGAATCTCCGGCTTCATGTTCCACAACAACTGCGAGAACGGCGATTTCGGCCTGTTCGACAAGATGCTCACGCACATCGAGGAGCGCTTCGGCCACCTGCTGCACAAGGTCAAGTGGGTCAGCCTCGGCGGCGGCATCCATTTCACCGGCGAGGGTTACGCGCTGGACGCCTTCTGCGCGCGCCTCAAGGCCTTCTCCGAGAACTACGGCGTGCAGGTCTACCTGGAGCCGGGCGAAGCCGCGATCACGCAGAGCGCCTCGCTGGAAGTGACCGTGCTCGACACCCTCTACAACGGCAAGAACCTGGCGGTGGTGGACAGCTCCATCGAAGCGCACATGCTCGATCTGCTGATCTACCGCCTCAACGCCAAGCTGGCGCCCAGCGCGGGCGAGCACAGCTGGATGGTGTGCGGCAAATCCTGCCTGGCCGGCGATATCTTCGGCGAGTACGCGTTCGACAAGCCGCTGCAGATCGGCGATCGCCTGTCGTTCGTCGACGCGGCCGGTTACACCATGGTCAAGAAGAACTGGTTCAACGGCCTGAAGATGCCCGCCATCGTGGTCAGGCAGCTCGACGGCAGCGTCGAGGTGGTCCGCGAGTTCGGCTTCGACGACTACCTGTCCAGCCTCGGCTGACGGCGTCGGCAAACGGGCGTCGCCGACGTCCCGCGGCGCTCCGGTCGGATGAAAAAAAGCCTGCCTCGCGAGACGACGAGCAGGCCTGCAATAACCGTCTCAAAACCGCAGTACCAGGAGGTGAAACAATTGAAGAAGAACGTTCTTATCATTGGCGCAGGAGGTGTCGCCAAGGTGGTGGCCCACAAGTGCGCGCAGCACAACGACGAACTCGGTCGTATTGCCATCGCGTCGCGGAACATCTCCAAATGCCAGGCCATCATCGACAGCGTCAAAGCCAAGGGCAACCTCAAGCAGCCCGCCGATATCAAGGCTTTCGCGCTTGACGCACTGGATATCGAAGCGACTAGGGCGCTGATCCGCGAGACCGAATCGCAGATCGTGATCAACGTCGGTTCCGCCTTCCTCAACATGTCGGTGCTGCGTGCCTGCATCGATACCGGCGCCGCCTACCTGGACACCGCCATTCACGAGGAACCGGGCAAGGTCTGCGAAACGCCGCCCTGGTACGGCAACTACGAGTGGAAGCACCTCGAGGAATGCCGGCAGAAGAACGTCACCGCCATCCTCGGCGTGGGCTTCGATCCGGGCGTGGTGAATGCCTACGCGGCCCTGGCGCAACAGCGGTATTTCGATCGCATCGATTCGATCGACATCCTCGACGTCAACGCCGGCTCCCATGGCAAGTACTTCGCCACCAATTTCGACCCGGAAATCAATTTCCGCGAATTCACCGGACAGGTGTGGAGCTGGCAGAACGCCCAGTGGACCAGCAACCGCATGTTCGAAGTCAAACGCACGGACGACCTGCCGGTCGTGGGTTCGCAGAACCTCTACCTGACCGGCCATGACGAGGTGCACTCGCTGTCGAAGAACCTCGACGTGCCCAACGTGCGTTTCTGGATGAGTTTCGGCGAGCACTACATCAACGTGTTCACCGTGCTGAACAGTCTCGGGCTGCTCTCCGAGCAACCGGTGCGGACCGCCGAAGGTCTGGAAGTGGTGCCGCTCAAGGTGGTCAAGGCCGTGCTGCCCGACCCCGCCTCGCTGGCGCCGGGCTACACCGGCAAGACCTGCATCGGCGACCTGGTCAAGGGCAGCAAGGACGGCCAGCCGCGCGAAGTCTTCATCTACAACGTGGCCGACCACGAGGAGGCCTTCGCCGAGACCGACAGCCAGGGCATTTCCTATACCGCCGGCGTGCCGCCGGTGGCGGCTGCCCTGCTGGTCGCCCGTGGCGAGTGGGACGTGCAGCGCATGGTCAACGTCGAGGAACTGCCGGCCGAGCCGTTCCTCCGTGCGCTGGACGTGATGGGCCTGCCCACCCGCGTGCGCGACGAGGCCGGCGACCGCCCCTGGGCCTGAGCCGTCAGCCGCCTGAAAAAGACGCCCGGAAGGGCGTTTTTTTGGTCCGCTTTCAGCGTGCCTTGCCGGATGAGCGGCCGGTAAACCTATCATGGGGCGGAGCGGCCGGGCGTTGGCGGATTCCGCCCATGCACAGCGCCCGAAAACGGCGGTGTGCTGGCCGGATCTGGCTGCGTGGCGCTGCGCTCAAGCAGCAGGCGGCTTTCGAGAGAAGAGAAAGGCGATGAGTGAAGTCACCCCCGGCAGAACGAAGGAGCCAGAGCGCGTCGAGCCGGTCAGCCTGCTTCAGGCTGTGCTGTTCTGGCTCAGGATCGGGTTCATCAGCTTCGGCGGGCCCGCCGGGCAGATTTCCATCCTGCACCAGGAGCTGGTCGAGCGGCGGCGCTGGATATCCGAGCGTCGTTTCCTCCACGCCCTGAACTACTGCATGCTCCTTCCAGGTCCCGAGGCGCAGCAGTTGGCGACGTACATCGGCTGGTTGCTCCATCGGACGTGGGGAGGCGTGATCGCCGGGGTACTGTTCGTACTGCCCTCGCTGTTCATCCTGATCGCCCTGTCCTGGGTGTACATCGCCCTGGGCGACGTCCCGCTGGTGGCGGGGATCTTCTATGGCATCAAGCCGGCGGTGACGGCCATCGTCGTACAGGCGGCCCATCGCATCGGTTCCAGGGCGCTGCAGAAAAAGGCGTTGTGGGCGATCGCCGCGGCTTCCTTCGTCGCCATCTTCGCGCTCAACCTGCCGTTCCCGTTGATCGTGCTGGGCGCGGCGATGCTCGGCTTCATAGGCGGCACAATGGCCCCCGACACGTTCCAGGTTCGCGGCGGACATGCCGGAGCCAGGAACACCTTCGGCCCGGCGTTGATCGACGATGACACCCCGACCCCCGAGCACGCGCGTTTCAGGTGGTCGCGCCTCGCGGTGTTGCTGGTGACGGGTGCGGCGCTCTGGGTGCTGCCGATGGGATTGCTGGTCCTCGCCTTCGGCTGGAACGGCACGCTGACCCAGATGGGCTGGTTCTTCACCAAGGCTGCGCTGCTCACCTTCGGCGGCGCCTACGCCGTGTTGCCCTACGTATACCAGGGCGCAATCGGCCACTACGGCTGGCTGACGCCCACGCAGATGATCGACGGCCTGGCGCTTGGCGAAAGTACGCCTGGCCCCCTGATCATGGTGGTGGCGTTCGTCGCTTTCGTGGGGGCTTACGTGCAGCAGATCTTCGGTCCGGATCAGGCCTTTCTCGCCGGTGCCCTGGCCGCGACCCTGGTCACCTGGTTCACCTTCCTGCCGTCGTTCCTGTTCATCCTTGTGGGCGGGCCTCTCGTGGAGTCGACCCACAATGAGCTGAAGTTCACCGCACCACTGACCGCCATCACCGCCGCCGTCGTGGGCGTGATCCTCAACCTTGCCTTGTTCTTCGGCTACCACGTCCTCTGGCCCCGGGGTTTCGGCGGCGAATTCGACTGGCCGTCGGCATTGATCGCGCTGGGCGCCGCGGTTGCCCTGTTCCGCTACAAGCGCAGCGTCATTCAGGTCTTGATCGGATGTGCCCTGGCCGGGCTGGCGGTATGGCTCTCCGTCCCGAGCCATTGAGCTGGTTGTACGAGAAGGACTCGCCTCGCGGGGGCAAGGTCGAGCGCATTCGCGAGGGCGGCCATGCGCTCGGCCCTGGCGTATCAGATCTGCGAGAGGCCGCCGTCGACCATCAGCTCGACCCCGTTGACGTAGCGGGCATCGTTCGAGGCCAGGAACAAGGCCGAGGTGGCGATCTCGTCGGGGCTGGCCATGTAGCCCAGCGGCACGATGGCGGAGACATGTTCGGTGAGTGCCTGGATCTGGGTTTCGTCCATCTTCAGGCCGTTGTCCATCAGCGGGGTGCGGGTGAAACCGGGGCTCAGCACGTTGCTGCGGATCTTCCGGCCCTTGAGTTCGTTGGCCCAGGTTCGGGCAAAGGAACGCACGGCCGCCTTGGAGGCGTTGTACAGGCTCAGGCCTTCCATGCCGTTGCTGGAGCAGATGGACGCCGTCAGCACGATGGCCGCGCCGTCCTTGAGCAGCGGCAGCAGGGTCTGCACGGTGAAGAAAACGCCTTTCACGTTGATATCGAACATCGTGTAGTAACTGGCTTCGCTGGTCTCGCCGACGGGGTTCTTTTCGCAGATTCCGGCATTGGCGAACACCATGTCGAGCTGGCCATCGCGCTGCTGCACCAGGGTCTTGAGCGCATCGAGGTCGGCTTGCCGGCTGACGTCGGACACCACCGCAACCGCCCGTTCGCCGAGCGTGGCCACGGCATTGTCGAGCGAGGCGGCCGAGCGCCCGGTGAGGTAAACGCGTTTGGCGCCTTCGGCGAGCAGCGCCTGGGCGATGGCAAAGCCGATGCCGGTCGAGCCGCCGGTGACCACGGCGACCTGGTTGAAGAATCTGCCAGACATGGGGTGAGCTCCTTACAAGTGTGGGGTAATTACAGGGATTCGGCGCTGCCCGAGCGGGGCGCCGAGGCGTAGAGCGCGAGCAGTGCGGACAGGCCCAGGCACAGGGCGATGCCCAGCAGTGCGGCGATGAAACCGTGGGCCAGCGTGGCCGGGCTATGTGCCGGTGCGGCGACGGCGTAGAACAGCCCGCCGAGCACCGCTACACCGAGGGCAGCGCTGATTTGCAACGCCGAGTTGACCAGCCCGGAAACCATTCCCGAGCCGCCGGCCGGGGCGCGATCGATCACGCTGCGGATCAGCGTCGGCAAGGCCCAGCCCTGACCGAAACCCAGCAGCCCGACGCCCAGGATCAGCGGCACCAGGGCCGGTCGTTCACCTGCCGCGGCGGCATCCACCGCCAGGCTCAGCACAAGGCAGCCCAGCGCCTCCAGCAGCATGCCCAGGGCCGGCACCCAGCGGCCGAACCAGCGGATGGCGGCAGGGGTGGTCAGCGGGCCGATCACATAGCCAACACCGAACGGCACGAACATCAGACCGGTGACCACCGGTGAAGCGCCGAGGGCGTCCTGCAGGTACACCGAAAAGGTCAGGAAGAACCCGGAGACCACGTAGAAGAACAGCACGCCGACCAGCCCCGCCAGCAGGCGCGGCGACCGCGCCAGCTGGGGACTGAGCAGCGGTGTGCCGCCGCGCCGCTGAAGGGCCACTTCATGGCGCCAGAAGCCCACGGCTACCAGCGGCGCGCCCAGCAGCATCAGGCACAGCCACCACGGCCAGCCCAGCTCGCGGCCCTGTACCAGCGGCACCACCAGCAGCCCCAGCGTCAGCGCGCAGAGCAGTACGCCGAGGCGATCCAGCGACGCCGGCGTGGGGCTGCGGGTGTCGGGCAAAAAGGGGATGCCGGCGAGGAAAACCAGGGCCACGATGGGCAGGTTGATCAGGAAGATCACCCGCCACTGCAGCCCGAATACATCGGCCGCGATCAGCACGCCGCCCAAGGCCTGGGCAACCACGGCGGCAATGCCCAGCGCCGCGCCATAGACCGCCAACGCCCGCGAGCGCTCGTGCTCGGGAAACAGCGCATGGATGGACGCCAACCCCTGCGGCGCCATGGCCGCGGCGCTCAGCCCCTGCAACACCCGTCCAGCGATCAGCACCGACGGCGAGGCCGCCAATCCACAGATCAGCGAAGCCAAGCCGAAGCCGGCCATGCCTGCCAGAAACACCCGGCGCCGGCCAAACAGATCGCCCAGGCGCCCTCCGGTGATCAGGAACACCGCGTAAGTGGCCGCGTAGGCCGAGATCACCCACTCGATCTGCGCCGGGGTCGCTCCAAGGTCCTGGCGAATGGACGGCAGCGCCACATTGACGATGAAGAAATCCAGCGGCGGCAGGAATGCGCCGGCCAGCAGCACGGCGAAGGCCAGCCAGCGGCGAGGCGCCGTGGCAACGGCAGCGGCTGGAGCTGAGGTAGAAAGCGTCATGGCAAGGTCTCCAGAAAACGGCACTTGCCCGGCAGGTTCGAAGAGGTCCCTGGCCTGGCCAGCGCGCCGCTACGTACACTGTCGAGCGGCGTGAGAGTGGCCTGGCGACGCGGCCAGGCCGAACGTGGCCGAAGTTTGAAAGCCGGGAGGCGCTGGCGGGACTGCCATCGCTGCACATTGCGCGTTCATTTTTGTAAGGGGTGGCGGGGTGGATTGGGACGACTTGCGGTTTTTCCTGGCGATAGCCCGCGCCGGCTCCCTGGGCGCTGCGGCCAGGCAACTGGGCGTCAGCCACCCCACCGTGGGCAGGCGTTTGCAGGCACTGGAGCAGGCCAGCGGCCAGGCCTTCTTCCGGCGCACCGGCGAAGGCCTCGTCCCTACGGCGATCGGCGAGGGCATCCTGAGCCTTGCCGAGGAAATGGAAAGCAGCGCCCTGGCCATCGCCCGGCGCATCGATGGCAGCGACGAGCAGCCCGAAGGCATCCTGCGCATCTCTTCGGCCGACTGGTTCGCCGGCTACGTGCTGGCCCCGGTGTTGGGCGAGCTGGTGCGCCGCTATCCCGCCGTGGTGCCGGAGGTGATTGCCGGGATGCGCCTGTCGGACCTCACCCGCCGCGAAGCGGACATCGCCTTTCGCATCGTGCCGTTCGATCAGCCGGACATCGTGCAACGCCGGCTGATGAGCATGCCCTACGGCCTGTACGGCAGTGCCGCCGTGCCCTTCGAGCCCGGTGCGGAAGGTGCGGGCTGCAAGCTGATCCTGATGAACACCGCGCAGGCGTACTACCCCGATGTGCTGTGGCTACAGCGCATGCTGCCCGCCGCGCGCACGGTGTTCACCAGCAGCAGCCGTACCGTGCAGGCGCGGATGTGCGCGCAGGGGCTGGGAATCGCGGTGCTGCCGCGCCTGCTGGGCGACCAGCTGCCGGGCCTGACGCGCATCGACCTCGGCGAAGCGCCGCCTCCGCGGGATATCTGGATGGGCTACCACCAGGACATGCGGCGCCTGGACCGTCTGCGCGCGCTCGTGGAACTGGCCAACGACATGCTCGGCAGTCACTGAGCAGCCGCCCGCCAGGGCGCGCAGGTGCATCGCCTGCGCCGCCTGGGCTCAGGTTCCCCGGAACACCCGCTGCAGTCCCCCCAGCGTCAACTCCACCAGGCGCTCGTCGCCGACCGCATCCGGCACCTGGATCACGCCGTGGATCATCAGCGAGGCCAGGCCGTGGATGTAGGACCAGCTGGCCAGCGCGGCGGCGCGCACTTCCGAGGCGTCCCGAGGCAAAGCGAGTTCGTCGGCGATGATCCGTTCCAGTCGGCCGAAGGCTTCGTCCCGTGCTTCGGCGAGTGCAGGCAGGGTTTCGCCGCTGACGAATTCCGCGCCGAACATCAACTGGTAGATCGCCGGGTTGCCGCGGGCGAAGCGGAAATAGGCCAGGCACACCTGCAGCAGTGGCCCACCGTCCTCCCTGTCGTCCGCGAGCACCTGGCTGAGTTCGCGAAAGCCCTGGGCGGCGAGGTGGGCGAGCAGTTCGCCGCGGCTGGCGAAGTGGTGATAGGCGGCGGTGGGGCTGACGCCGACGCGTTCGGATACGGCGCGCAGCGACAGTTTTCCCGGGCCTTCTTCATCCAGCAGCCGGCGGGCCGCGTCGAGCAGTTGCGGGGCGAGGTTGCCGACGTGGTAGGTGTCGCGCTTGCGCGGCGAGGCTTTCTTCGGGGCGGTCTGCATGGGCGGTCGCTGAGCACGGGAGGAGGCGGAATCCTAACATGCGGAAGAATCTTGACAGTGATAAGTTATGCTCCGTAATCTCGCTCCATTCGCGGCCTGTAGCGGTATCCGAGAGATCCATGCAGAGAACGCGTAGCGCGCCCACGGCGCAATCCGCCGCCGCACCGGCGGCTCCAACAACAAGAAGAAGGCACAGACATGAGCGACCTGCAACTCCAGCCGGCTGCGGCAACTTCCCTGCAACGCTGGCACGCGATGGTGGCCGAAGCCGACCTGAGCGCGCTGCCTGAGCTGCTGGCACCGAGCGTGGTGTTCCGCTCGCCGATGGCGCACAGCGCCTATCCGGGTGCGCCGGTCGTGGCGACGATCCTCAACACGGTGATCAAGGTCTTCGAGAACTTCACCTATCACCGCCAGCTGGCGAGCGCCGACGGGCTGAACGTGGTGCTGGAGTTCAGCGCCCAGGTGGGTGGCAAGGAGCTCAAGGGCATCGACATGATCCGCTTCGACGAGAGCGGCAAGATCGTCGATTTCGAGGTGATGGTCCGGCCAATGAGCGCGTTGCAGGCGCTGGGCGCGGAGATGGGCGCACGGCTCGCGCCCTACCTGGCGGCGCACAAGGCGAAGAGCGCCGGCTGATCAGGTGCGGTGAAAGGGCGCGCTCGACCTGGGGGCGGCGGTTCGCGCGGCGCTTCGGGTTTCTAGCCGGCAATGCCGATCCGCTGCGCCCATTCGCTCGGGCTTGCCCCGACCTTGCGACGGAACGCCCGGGCCAGCGCGGACGGGCTTTCGTAACCCACTTCGTCGGCGATCAGGGCGATCGGGCGCCCTTCGCGCAGACGTTTCTGCGCCAGGCTGACGCGCCAGCCGGCGAGGTAGTTCGCCGGCGTGCTGCCCACCACCTTGTGGAAACGTGCCGCGAAGCTGGCGCGCGACATGCTCGCGGCGCTGGCCAGCTCGGCGACCGACCAGGGCCGGGCAGGCTGGTCGTGCATCAGCGTCATCGCCCGCGCCAGGCGCAGGTCGGCGAGCCCGGCCATCATCCCGGTGGAGATCGCGCCATCGTTCATCAGTTGCCGGAACAGCTGGATCAGCATCAGCTCGATGAGTCGGTTGAGGATCGCGTCGCGTCCGCAATCCTCGCCGAACGCCTCGCGGAACAGCCAGTCCAGGCTGCCGCTCAGCGTCGGCAGCTCGTCCAGCGGCAGCACGATATGGCTGGGCAGCGCCTGCGACAGCGGGTTGTCGACGCCACCGTCGAAGTTCAGCGTCGCGCAGACCAGCTCCGCATGGTCGGCCTCGCCCGCCACCAGCTGGTGCGCCTGCGGCCGCGCCAGCAACACCAGGCTGGGCCTGTCGATGACGGTGGGCGGGCCGTTGCCCTCGCGAAAGCTGATTCTCCCCGAACGCAGCAGGTGGACGTAGCCGCGTTGCTCCTTGCCGGTGAAACCGCTGATACCGCAGAAGCCACCCAGGTGGAACGCCGAGGCGTGCAGGCTGAAGTGCTCCATGAGGGCGGAGAGTCGATCCATGTCTGATTTTCTCGTTTAGACGATCAGTCGCATAACTTCGACGATTTGAATCCAAAAGGAAAGGTCTGCTGCCTACCATCGGTTCCAAGGGTTGTCGATCGGCGACCCGCCACCGACTGGAGAATCATCATGACCCGCATCGCCGCACTGCCCCTCGAACAAGCTCCCGCCGCTTCCCGCGCACAACTGGAAGCCCTGCAGAAGAGCCTCGGTTTCCTCCCCAACGCGTTCAAGACCCTGGCCCATTCGCCTGCGGCCCTGGGCGGCTATCTGGCATTGGCCGGCGCCATGGCGAAGAGCTCCCTCAGCGCCGCGGAGCGCGAAACCGTCGCCCTGGCCACATCGCAGGTCAACGGCTGCGAGTACTGCCTGGCCGCGCACACGCTGTTCGCCGGCAAGGCCGGGCTCGACGCCGAGGCCATCGGCGAAGCGCGGCAGGGCCGCCTGAGCGCGCTGGCGCTGTTCGCCCGGCAGGTGACCGAGAGTCGTGGCCAGGTCAGCGATGCGCAACTCGCCGCGGCACGCGCCGGTGGACTGAGCGATGCGAAGCTCGTGGAGCTGATCGCCCAGGTCACCTTGCTCACGCTGACCAACTACCTCAACAACGTCGCCGCCACCGACGTCGACTTTCCGCCCGTGAGCCTGTGAGCACGGCAGACAGAGGAGCAAGCGCAATGAAGCCGGTAACCCTCTACACCACGAGTCACTGCCCCTACTGCGTCAACGCCAAGTCGTTGCTGGCGCGCAAGGGCATCACCCCGAACGAGATCGACGTGGCGTCCTCGCCGCAGGCCCTGGCACAGATGATGGAGCGCACCCGGCGCCGGACGGTGCCGCAGATCTACATCGGCGAGCTGCACGTCGGCGGTTTCGACGACCTGGCCGCGCTGGAGCGCCGCGGCGAGCTGGACGGGCTGCTGCAAGGCTAGTGTGAACGACCGGCGCGGCGCCGGGGCGCTTCAGGCGTCGCGCAGCAGGTCGTTGGCGTCGAGCAGGCGATAGGCGATCTCGGGGCGTTTTTCCAGCGCCCGGCGGATCGCCGAAGGGATCGACTGGCGGGTTTTGCGGCAGAGGCCGGGCAGGGGATCGATCTGGATCTGCAGGCCGCGCATGCTGCGGACTTCGTTGAAGCCGGGGCCGATCTCCAGGCGGATGCCGAGTTGCTCGTACATGCGCCGCTGCATGTGTTCGAGGTCGGGAAGGTCGGCGAGATTCTCCAGGCGTTCGAGCAGGCGCTTTTCCTCGCTGCGGGTTAGACCGAGGATGCGCAGGTCGGCGCCCGGGGTTTCATGCAGCCGTTCGCGCTCGCAGTTGCAGGCGCCGGGCGGGCAGGGTTGGCGGGTCAGCGGAGGCGTCATGGGCTCCGATCATAGCCATCCGCAGTGGCGCTTGCCCACTGCTGAGCGACGGGTGCGCGGGGCCGAACGGTGGCGATTCGTTCGCACGGCGGCGTCAGCGGCACTTACGAAAAAAGGCGATCCGTCAGGATCGCCTTTTTCGTTGCCTCTTCGGCGTTTCGATCAGCCCAGCGCGCGGCGCGGGGGCTGGCGCAACGGCGCACCGTCGGCCTTGTAGTAGCGCGTTTCGCTGCGCGGCAGGGGTGTGACGCCGCGAATCCGGTCGGCGATCTTCTCGGCGATCATGATGGTGGTGGCGTTGAGGTTGCCGGTGATGATCTGCGGCATGATCGAGGCGTCCACCACGCGCAGGCCCTGCACCCCGTGCACCCGGCCTTGGCCGTCCACCACCGCCATCGCGTCGCTGCCCATCTTGCAGGTGCAGGAGGGGTGGTAGGCGGTTTCCGCGTGTTCACGGACGAAGGCGTCCAGCTGTTCGTCGCTCTGCACCTCGACGCCGGGGCTGATCTCGCGGCCGCGGTACGGGTCGAGCGCCGGCTGCGCCATGATCTCGCGGGTGATGCGGATGGCGTCGCGGAACTCCTGCCAGTCCTGCTCGCTGGACATGTAGTTGAAGAGGATGCTCGGGTGCTCGTGCGGGTCCCTGGACTTCACTTGCACGCGGCCGCGGCTGGGCGAGCGCATCGAGCCGACGTGGGCCTGGAAGCCGTGCTCTTCCACCGCGTTGCTGCCGTTGTAATTGATCGCCACCGGCAGGAAGTGGTACTGGATGTTCGGCCACTCGAACTCCTCGCGGCTGCGGATGAAGCCGCCGGCCTCGAACTGGTTGCTGGCGCCGATGCCGCTGCCGGCGAACAGCCACTGCGCGCCGATCGCCGGCTGGTTGTACCACTTGAGGGCCGGATACAGCGAAACCGGCAGGGTGCAGCTGTATTGCAGGTACATCTCCAGATGGTCCTGGAGGTTCTCGCCGACGCCCGGCAATGCGTGCACCAGCTCGATGCCAAGGCGTTGCAGCAGGTCGGCCGGGCCGACGCCGGAGCGCTGGAGGATCTGCGGCGAGGCGATGGCGCCGCCGCACAGCAGCACTTCGCGATTCGCTCGCACGCTGACCGCTTCCTTCAGGTGGCCCCTCTGGTAGCTAACGCCCACGGCGCGCGTGCCCTCGAAGAGGATGCGGTCGGTCATCGCGTGGGTGACGATGGTCAGGTTGGGGCGCGATTTGGCCTGGTCGAGGTAGCCGCGTGCGGTGCTGGCGCGGCGGCCGTTCGGCGTGACGGTGCGGTCCATCGGGCCGAAGCCTTCCTGCTGATAGCCGTTGAGGTCGTCGGTGCGCGGGTAACCGGCTTCCACGCCGGCCTGGATCATCGCCTCGAACAGCGGGTTGTTGCCCGCTTTCGGCGTGGTCACGCTGACCGGGCCGTCGCCGCCGTGGAAGTCGTTGGCGCCGGTGTCGCGGCTCTCCGCCTTGCGGAAATACGGCAGGCAGTCCTGGTAGGTCCAGTCTTCCAGGCCCGGTTCCTTCGCCCAGTTGTCGAAGTCCATCGCGTTGCCGCGGATGTAGCACATGCCGTTGATCAGCGACGACCCGCCCAGCCCCTTGCCACGGCCGCACTCCATGCGGCGGTTGTTCATGTGCGGCTCGGGATCGGTCAGGTAGGCCCAGTTGTAGCGGCGGCCCTGCAAGGGGAAGGCGAGGGCGGCGGGCATCTGCGTGCGGAAGTCCATCCGGTAGTCGGGACCGCCGGCTTCCAGCAGCAGCACGCTGACGTCGCGGTCTTCGCTCAGGCGCGCGGCGAGGACGTTACCGGCCGAGCCGGCGCCGATAATGATGTAGTCGTACTGCATGAAACCTCCTTTCGCATTGTTCGGGTCGGTTGGCCCCGCAGGGCCGGCAGGCGTTCAGAACACCGAGGCGAAATCGCCCAGCTCGACCTGCACCGATTTGATCTGCGTGTAGTGTTCCAGGGTGGCGACGCCGTTCTCGCGGCCGACGCCGGAGTGCTTGTAGCCGCCCACCGGCATTTCCGGCGCGGATTCGCCCCAGGTGTTGATCCAGCAGATGCCGGCCTGCAGGCGGTGGATCACCCGGTGCGCGCGGGCGAGGTCGCGGGTTACCAGGCCGGCGGCGAGGCCGTAGTCGGTGTCGTTGGCGCGGCGGATGACCTCCTCTTCGCTGTCGTAGGTGAGGATGCTCATCACCGGGCCGAAGATTTCCTCGCGGACGATCTGCATGTCGTCCGTGCAGTCGCTGAACACCGTGGGTGCGACGAACGCGCCTTTGCCCAGCTCGCCTTCCGTCACGCGCCCGCCGCCGATCAGCAGGCGCGCGCCTTCGCGCTTGCCGCTCTCGATGTAGCGCAGCACCGACTCCATGTGCGCGAAGCTCACCAGCGGGCCGAAGTTGACGCGCGCATCCAGCGGGTCGCCGAGGCGGATGCGCTTCACCCGTTCCACTACCTTGGCCTCGAACGCCGCCTGCAGCGCGCGCGGTACGAAGACCCGCGTGCCGTTGGTGCAGACCTGCCCGGAGCTGTAAAAGTTGGCCATCAGCGCGATGTCGGCGGCGCGGTCGAGGTCGGCATCCTCGAAGACGATCAGCGGGGACTTGCCGCCCAGCTCCATGGTCACTTCCTTGAGCGTCGAGGCCGAGGCGCTGGCCATCACCTTCTTGCCGGTGGCGACGCCGCCGGTGAAGGAGACCTTGGCGATGCCTGGATGCTCGGCGAGCGCCTGGCCGACCTCGGCGCCGCTGCCGGTGAGCACGTTGAACACGCCATCCGGCAGGCCCGCCTCGGTGTAGATCTCGGCCAGCTTGAGCGCCGTCAGCGAGGTGACTTCGCTGGGCTTGAAGATCATCGCGTTGCCGGCCGCCAGGGCCGGCGCGGATTTCCACAGGGCGATCTGGATCGGGTAGTTCCAGGCGCCGATCCCGGCGACCACGCCCAGCGGCTCGCGGCGGGTGTAGACGAAGGAGCCCTCGCGCAGCGGAACCTGCAGGCCCTCGAGGGCCGGGATCAGCCCTGCGTAGTACTCCAGCACGTCGGCGCCGGTGACGATGTCCACCGCGGTGGTTTCCGACAGCGCCTTGCCGGTGTCGAGGGTTTCCAGTTCGGCCAGCGCGTCGTTGCGCTCGCGCAGCAGGTCGACGGCGCGACGCAGGATGCGCGAGCGCTGCATCGCGGTCATGGCCGCCCAGACCTTCTGCCCGCTCTGCGCGGCCTCGACCGCGCGGTCGACGTCGGCGCGCGTCGCCGCCTGCAGTTCGGCCATCACCTCGCCGTTGGCCGGGTTGATGGCCTCGAAGGTTTCGCTACCGCTGCTGCTCTGATAGCGGCCGTCGATGTGGAGTTGTTGCACGCCAAAGCGGGACATGAAGGCTCCTCTCGTGGGTGGATTGCCGGTCGCAGGGTGCGCTGCGCGCCGCAGCGAATGCGGCGTTGCCCGGCGGTGCGCGTGGCGCACCCTACGGTTTCGGTGTCGCGGTAGGGTGCGCCGTGCGCACCTGGGAATGCGCAGTTGTTGGCGGTGCGCATGGCGCACCCTACGATTGCGAGGCGATGTAGCGATCGACTATCAGCAGAGCCTGCGACAGGTCGAAGGGTTCACCGCTGAGTACGCTGCGCAGCCACAACCCGTCGATCAGGCCGGCCAGGCCCTGCGCCGCCAGGCGCGCCTCGTCGCGCGGCAGGAAGCGGCGGAACTCGTAGCAGAGGTTCGAGTACAGCCGGCGGCTGTTCACCTGCTGCAGCCGGTACAGCTGCGGGTGATGCATGCTGCTGGCCCAGAACGCCAGCCAGGTCTTCATCGCCGCGGCGTTGGTCTGGCTGTCGTCGAAGTTGGCCAGCGCGATCGCCCGCAGGCGGGCCTGGGGCGAGCGCTCGGCGAGGGCGTCGAGACGGGTGCGCACGGCGCTGCCCAGATGCGTCAGCAGGTAGCGCATGGTCGCTTCGAGCAGGCCATTCTTGTCGCTGAAGTAGTGGCTGATGATGCCGTTGGACACGCCGGCGCGGCGCGCGATCTGCGAGATCGACGCCTCGTGCATGCCCACTTCGTTGACGGCAGCGAGCGTCGCTTCGATCAGCTGCTGCCGGCGTATCGGCTGCATTCCCACTTTCGGCATGTGCGTCTCCTGGCGCGGCGTTTCGGGTGGCCGGGCGTGTTCTGCGGACGCGGCGGCCGATGGCATCACCCCTTCAATCTAATCGTTTTTAATTGAACGTTCAATCAATAAAAAGTATATTTCACCTCCGCCGCAGCGCCGATCCGCGCGACGTCCTGCTCGCCGCCGCCTGCTTCGCGCCTGAACGAAGCGGCCGACGAGGCGTCTATCTTCCGGGCTCAACAGCCCGGTAATCGCGGCTCCGGTCCCTCTCCACAGGTGCCGGAGGCCACCGGCGGGCCACGCCGGACACGGATCGCGCTGCGACTCATCCAAGGGACCTTCCAGGGGAAAACATGCCTTCGACCGACCTCCAGAAACCCAGAGATTCGCTGAACAAGGTGGTCTTCTTCACCGCCGCGGGGCTGATCCTCGCCTTCACGCTGATGACCGTGTTCTTCACCGAAGTGTCGGGGCGAACCATCAGCGCGGTGCTGAGCTGGGTATCCTCGACCTTCGGCTGGTACTACCTGCTGGCGGCCACGCTCTACATCGTCTTCGTGCTCTTCGTGGCGAGCTCGCGCTTCGGCGCCATCAAGCTCGGCCCGGAGCAGTCCAAGCCCGAATTCAGCCTGCTCAGCTGGTCGGCGATGCTGTTCGCCGCCGGTATCGGCATCGACCTGATGTTCTTCTCGGTGGCCGAGCCGGTGACCCAGTACATGCTGCCGCCCGAGGGCGAGGGGCAGACGGTGGAGGCGGCGCGCCAGGCGATGGTCTGGACGCTGTTCCACTACGGCCTGACGGGCTGGTCGATGTACGCGCTGATGGGCATCGCGCTGGGCTACTTCAGCTACCGCTACAACCTGCCGCTGACCATCCGCTCCTCGCTGTACCCGATCTTCGGCAAGCGCATCGACGGGCCGATCGGCCACAGCGTCGACATCGCCGCGGTGGTCGGCACCATCTTCGGCATCGCCACCACCCTGGGCATCGGCGTGGTGCAGTTGAACTACGGGCTGAAGGTGCTCTTCGACCTGCCGGAAAACCTCACGGTGCAGGGTGCGCTGATCCTGCTGTCGGTGGTGATGGCGACGATCTCGGTCACCTCCGGGGTGAACAAGGGCATTCGTTTCCTTTCCGAACTCAACGTGCTGCTGGCACTGGGGCTGCTGCTGTTCCTGCTGTTCTTCGGCCACACCGAGTTCCTGCTCAACGCGCTGGTGCTGAACATCGGCGACTACGTCAACCGCTTCCTCGGCATGACGCTGAACAGCTTCGCCTTCGACCGGCCGACCGAGTGGATGAACAGCTGGACGCTGTTCTTCTGGGCCTGGTGGGTGGCCTGGGCGCCCTTCGTCGGGTTGTTCCTGGCGCGCATCTCGCGCGGCCGGACGATTCGCCAGTTCGTCCTCGGCACGCTGGTCATCCCGTTCGTGTTCACCCTGCTGTGGCTGTCGATCTTCGGCAACAGCGCGCTGTACCAGATCCTCCACGGCAACCTCGACTTCGCCAACGAGGTCATCGCCCACCCGGAGCGCGGCGTCTACAGCCTGCTGGCGCAGTATCCGGGCTTCACCCTCAGCGCCTCGGTGGCGACCATCACCGGGCTGCTGTTCTACGTGACCTCGGCGGATTCCGGCTCGCTGGTGCTGGGCAACTTCACCTCGCGGCTCGCCGACATCAACAGCGACGCGCCTAACTGGCTGCGCATCTTCTGGTCGGTGACCATCGGCCTGCTGACTCTGGGCATGCTGATGACCGACGGCATCACCGCGCTGCAGAACACCACGGTGATCATGGGCCTGCCGTTCAGCTTCGTGATGTTCTTCGTGATGGCCGGGCTGTACAAATCGCTGCGCCTGGAGGACTACCGCAAGGCCAGCAACCTGCAGCCGCTCGCCAGCATGTCGGTGGACGCCTCGCTGAACTGGAAGCAGCGCCTGTCACGGGTGATGCATTTCCCCGGCACCTCGCACACGCAGAAGATGCTCGACAGCGTCTGCCGCCCGGCGATGCAGGAAGTGGCGCAGGAGCTGGAACTGCGCGGCGCCAAGGTGCAGTTCTCCGAACATCCGCCGACCGGCGACGAGAAACTCAGCCACCTGGAGCTGCTGGTGCTGCTGGGCGACGAGCAGAACTTCGTCTACCAGATCTGGCCGCAGGAATACGTGGTACCGGGCTTCACCTACCGTGCCCGCGCCGGCAAGTCGCATTACTACCGCCTGGAGACCTTCCTGCGCGAAGGCACGCAGGGCAACGACCTGATGGACTACAGCAAGAACCAGGTGATCAACGACATCCTCGACCACTACGAGCGCCACCTGAACTTCCTGCACATCTACCGGGAGGCGCCAGGCAATGCGCTGACCTTCCCGGAGTGAAGGCGGGCCGTGGCCTGCGAGTCCGTTCAGGGCCCCGCAGGCCTCGGCACTGGAAGCCGGCGGCTCACAACCAGATGGGCACGATCGAGGCGACCAGCAGCGCGCCCAGGGACATGTTGAGGATACGCCACTGCGCCTCGGTCTTCAGGGCGCGCGCCAGGACCACGCCGGCCACGCACCAGATCGCCAGCGAGATCAGCGAAAACACCGCGAACACCAGGCCGAGCAGCAACGCCAGCGTCTCCGGGCCGCGGGTCAGCGCGGCGAACGAGGCGGCGGCGCTGAGGGTCATCGCCCAGGCCTTGAGGTTCTGCCAGAGCAGCCATACGCCGGTGAGGAATCGCGACGGTTTCTCCGTGGCGGCGGCCGTGCCGGGCGCCCCGCGACGGGCGATCTGCAGCGCCAGCCAGAGCAGATAGGCCGTGCCCACCAGCTTCATCGCCAGTTGCAGCGACGGCAGCGCCAGGATCAGCCCGCCCAGGCCCGCCGCGGCGGCAGCGGCCATGCTCGCCAGGCCGAACGAGATGCCCGACAACAGCGGAAACGAGCGCCACCAGCCGAAGTTGGCGCCCGAAGCCGTGGCCAGGGTGGTCGCCCCGCCCGGGCTGATGGTGGAGACCAGGGCGAACAGGAGCAGCGGAAGCAGCGCGTCGAGCATGATCGAATATCCATGAGAGGGCTCGACTTGATAGCGAATCGCCCTCTAGCATGGAAACTAATATTCGTAATCCGCTGGATTAGAGACCCTAATGGCAAAGGCAGTGCGTACGCTCGATCTGGTGCTGTTGCGAACCTTCGTCGTGGTGGCTGACCAGCGCAGCATGACGGCCGCCGCCAACGCGCTGCACCTCACCCAGGGTGCGGTCAGCCAGCAGGTGAGGAAGCTCGAGGACATGCTCGGCGGCCCGCTGCTGGTTCGCCAGCGCGGCGGTATCCAGCTCGCGCCCCTGGGCGAGCGGCTGATCGCCAGGGCCCGGCAGATCCTCGCGCTGAACGATCAGCTCTGGGCGGACCTGCAAGGCGATGCGGTGCAGGGCAGCGTGCGTCTCGGCGCGCCTTACGACCTCGCCGGAGCCTGGATAGCGCCGGCGATCAAGTCGTTCATGGAGGCCTATCCGCAGGTCGAGTTGTCGCTCACCTGTGGCTCCTCCACGGAGCTGAAGAGCGCCATCGCCAGCGGCTCGCTGGACCTGGCCGTCGTCGAGGAGAGCGTCGAGGCAGCCAGCGGCGAATGCCTGTCCCTCGAACGCCTGGTCTGGGCCGGCGCGAAGGGTGGTTCTGCGTACCTGAGAACCCCGCTGCCGGTGTCCATGGTGGCCGAGACCTGTGCCTTCCGCGCGCCGGTGATCGCGGCGTTGCAGGAGCAGGACCGGCCATGGAGGACGCTGTTCGAGAACGGCAACCTCGAGGCGACGGTGGCGATGGTCAGCAGCGACCTGGCGGTGTCGGTGTGGCTGCAATCCACCGTGCCGGCCGCCCTGGACATCCTTCCCGCCGAGGCGCTGTTGCCCGAGCTTCCGCCGGTCGCCATCTCGCTGCAGCGCTCCAAGGGCAGTGCCAGCGCGGCGTCGAACGAACTGGTTCGTCACCTGCGCCTGCACCTCGCGTGCCCCTGACCGGGCCGCGCCGGCTTCAGCCATCGATGCCCGCGACGGGTTTGCGCATGCGCACCGAATAGCGCAGCCGGGCGTGGGCGTCGTAGCCGTCCGCCTTGCTGTACAGGGCGTCCTGGTCCACGGTTTCCACCGCCAGCCCATGCCGTTCGCCCAGGTCGTGCCAGAAGCTGCGGCGCAGGAAGGCGTTGCCCGAAGGGCGGTGCTCGCTGTGGTAGCTGCCCAGGCGTTCCGGGTCGTTGAGCAGGCCGATGTAGATCAGCCCGCCGGGGCGGGCCAGGCGGACCATCTCCAGCGCGGCCCGCTCGCACGCCGCCCGCGACGGCAGGTAGAGGAACACCGCGTTGGAGACCACCTTGTCGTAGTGGTTGGGGGTCGCGTGGGAGAGGTCCTGCACGTCGCCCACCCAGAACTCGCCCTGCAATCGGGACTGGGCGACCCTGATCAGCTCCGCGGACAGGTCCATGCCGTCGATCTCGATCTGCCAGTGCGCCTGCAGGGCGTGGAGAAAGGCGCCAGAGCCGCAGCCCGCCTCGAACACCCGGTCGCCGTCCTGCACGCCGATGAAGCGCGCGCAGCTCTGGCAGAAGGCCTGCCAGTCGCTGCGCGAGAACAGGCCCCAGTTGTTCAGTTCGTGCAGGTCGCTTCGCTCGCTGTCCCTGGCCAGCTCGTCGTACTGGGCGGCGACCGCCGAGACCGGCGGAGGCGGGGCGAGCAACTGGCGCCGCGCGAGAATCTCGGCAGCCAGCGGATGGCCCGCCAGCTCGGCCAGCCACGCCAGCCGCTCCTCGGGTTCCAGCCGCTCCCAGTGGTCGCCGTGCGCCGGATTCCTGAGGTCGAGCAGTTCGAAGTGTCGCGTCAGGTCGTGGTAGATCAGCAGCCAGCGCTGGCGACTCAGGGCGAAGGGTTCGCAGGCCCATTGGCGGAACGCGCTGGTGTTGTGCATCAGCAGGGTCCTGCCGGCGGCGATGGGCGCCAGCAGGCTTTGTCCCGAGCCCAGGCGCTGGCGCGTTTCGAGGTCGACGCCGAACAGTTGCAGCAACGTCGGGTACAGGTCGATATGGCTTACGGTGACCTCGACGTTGGCCCGCAACTGCCGGCATTGCGCGTCGTCGAGGGCGTTGGCCGGCCAGCGCAGCCAGAACGGCACCGAGAGGTTGTCGAGGTCCAGCTGGTCGAGGCGCAGCGGCATGCGTCGCGCTTGCTGGCGGTCGTAGCGCTCCGGCGTCTCGCCGTGGTCGGCGGTGAAGGCGATCAGCGTGTTGTCCAGCTGGCCGCTGGCCGAGAGGCAGTCCAGCAGCTCGCCCAGGCAGGTGTCGAAGAGGCGCAGCGCGTCGAGGTAGTCGGCGAGCGCCGAGGGCGTGCTCGTCGGCTTGTCGCCGCCCTGGGGGCTGAACGGCGCGTGCAGCATGTTGTAGTTGACCACCGAGAAGAACGGCGCGGCGCAGCGCGGCAGTTCGGCCGTCAGGTAGCGGTTCAGTACGCGATCGTCCATCGCCATGTCGTTCACGGCCGGCTCGCCGAGCACCTCGCGGTAAACGGCGCGGTCCAGCGAAGGGCCGATCAGGAAGGCCTCCAGGCCGCACCAGTCGAGGCTTTGCGAGCTGTAGAACGAGGTGTGGTAGCCCCGCGCCTTGGCGGCATCCCAGAGCAACGGCGTGCGGTGGAAACGCTCCCAGGATTGCTCGGGCGACAGGCCGGTGAAGAGGCTGGCATAGGCGATGTCGCTGCTCGATGAATTGGCCAGCGCCTGGGGGAAGTCGACCAGCCGCCCCGAGGCGATCTCCTGGCGGACGAAGGCCTGGTATCGCGGCGTCGCCGCCCGTCCGGCCGGGCTTTCCAGCACGCGCCTGGACAGGCTCTCGCAGACGATCAGCAGCACGTTCTGCCGGGTTGAGCTGAAGGGCCCGGCGGCAGGGAGGCGGGGAAGTTCCTCGCGCTGCGCTGCCGCCAGTCCGGCGACCCGCTCAGGTTCGCGGCGGCTTTTCCACCAGGCCAGGACCAGGTTGGGCACCGGCAGCCTGGGCGACCCACGACGCAGCGACAGGCCGTTCACGCCCAGGTAGCCGGCCCAGAGGACGACGAGGAGACCAGCGGGCGCGGCGAACGCCGGGCCGGTGGCCGCCAGCAGGCAGGCGCCCAGCACGGCCAGCAGGAGCAGCCCGTCGCGCGCGCCGAGTTCCTGGCGCAACAGCAACTTCGCATTGGCCGGTTCGCGCCGGGCGAAGCGCAGTGCATCGGCGTCCACAGGCCAGCCCAGTCGGGCGTAGAAGGCGCGATCCAGCGTGACCGCCACGCCGTAGGCCAGCGCCAGGGGCAGCCAGAGCAGGCTGGGCGTGACCAGGCCCAGCGCTTCGAGGGCGACGAACTCCAGCAGCGCACGCTTTCGCGGCAGGCGACGCGGCCAGAGCGCCAGGGCCAGCATCAGGCAGGGAAAAACGGAGCGCGCCACGAGGGCAATCGCAACGGTGTTATCAGGACTCTGCATGGATCACCGACGGCTCTGGGTGGGCGGCGAAGGACCGGTAGGCCGACGGGATCGGCTGCGGGCACCCGGCAGACGTTCTGCCGCCGGTTTCTCGAAGAGACTAGCCAGCGTCAGAACGTCTGCGGGGAGGGCACCTGGCGAGGACGGAATCGCACTCCGGCGCGGGGCGTTCCCCCGCGCGAAAAGGTCGGTGAGTGTGGCGGTTTTCCCGGCCCTGTCAAAGGCAAATCGGCGCTGGCGGACGAACTGCCGGGAAGGCGCCGATGCGCGGGCGGAGAACGCTAGAGCATGCGTTTGAGCACGCTGTCCCGCAGGTAGAAGTGATGCCAGAGCGCGGCGGCGATGTGCAGGCCGATGACGTAGTAGAACGCTTCGCCGAGGAAGACATGGGCGGCTTCGATGTTCTCCGCCATCGCCTTGTCCAGTGCGAAGGGCGAAGCGAGGGTGAGGCCGCCCAGCGGAATGCCGCCTCGCTCCAGCAGCACGACCATCAGGCCCATCAGCGGCTGTACCAGCAGGAAGCCGTAGAGCGCCAGGTGAGTCACCTTGGAGAGCAGTTGCATAAGCGGCGCAAGCGGTGGCTGCAGCGGCGGCGCCGGGGAGCGCAGGCGCGCGAGCAGCCTGGGCAGGAGGAGCGCCAGAACCAGCAGGCCGATCCAGAAATGCCCCTGGACGAACAGCGTTCTCGGCGTGCTGCCCTTGGGAAACCAGCCGCGGCAATTGATCAGGATGTACGCCAGGATCACCAGCCCGGCCATCAGCCAGTGCAACCAGCGGGAGGTGCGGGCATAGCGGGCGGGAACCGGGGTGTCGGCGGCCCGCGGATGATTGACGGTGGAACGGATGAGATCGGCCATATGCCCCTCGTGAGTGAGTGGCCACCCGAGTGGCCGTTGGTTGCGGGAAGTATCCCGGGCCTGGCTTAACGGAGTCTGAAGCTCGGCCGCGTTTGTCCTGGCCGCTTCAGCTGCTGCGCGGGATCGACAGGGTGGCGAGCAGCCCGCCTTGCGGGTGGTTTTCCAGTGCGATGCTGCCGCCCAGGCGTTTGGCGATCATCTCCACGATCGACAGCCCGAGGCCCGCGCCATTGGGGTTGTCGCGACTGTAGAAACGCTCGAAGAGGCGTTCGATCTTTGCCTCGTCGATACCCGGCCCCCGGTCACGCACGCTCAGTACGAAGCGGTCGCCACCGGCCTCCGTGAGCTGCACGGTGACCTCGCCACCGGCGGGCGAGAAGTTGGCCGCATTGGTCACCAGGTTCTGCAGGGCGATGCCTATGGCTTGCGCGTCGCTGCGGGTTTCGTAGCGGCCGGCGGCCACCTCCAGGGACAGCTCGAGCCCCTTGTCCAGCAGCAGCGGGGTGAGTTCGGCCAGGGTCTCGCGCACCACGCTTTCGACGTTCACCAGTTGCCAGTCCTTACGCGCAGTCTCGGGCTCCACCCTCGCCATCGTCAGCAGCTGGTTGACCACCCGGGTCAGGCGGTCCACGCCGCCCAGCAGGAAGCGCAAGGCCTGCTCGCGGGTTTCATCGTCTTGCGCCTCCAGGGCGTTCTGCACATGGATGCGCAGGATCGCCAGCGGCGTGCGCATTTCATGGGCCGCATCGCCGATGAAGCGCCGTTCGCGTTGCAGGAGGTGGCCGACCTGCGACAGCAGCCGGTTCAGCGCCGCCTGCATCGGTTCCAGTTCCCGGGGCAGCGGGGTCAGCAGCAGCGGCTCCAGCGACTCGGCGTGCCGGCCGCGAATGACCTGTGCCATGTTCTGCAACGGCCGGAGCCCCCAGCCGACGGCCTGCCAGACCAGCACCGCGAGCAGGACCAGGCCGATCAGGTTGGGGATCAGCGTGTGCCGCACGATCCGGTCGACCAGGTCCTGACGGACATCGTCGCGCTCGCCGACCCAGATGCGCAGGCCGCGTTTTTCGTCCGGCAGCAGGAAACCGTGCCAGCCGACCCCCTGGATGCTCACTTCGGCGAACCCCGGGGCGCCCGGCGCCTCATCGAACACCGGCGCACTGGCCGAGCGCACCAGGCTCTTGCCCTGCAGGTCCCAGACCTGGAAGGCCATCTTGCCTTCATAGGGATGGCCGACCTTGTGCCGTCCCGCCTGGCTCAGCGCGGTGTTGAAGGCCTCGTAGAGCTGCTGGCGCTGCTCGTCGGGCAACGGCATCTGCACGATGCCCTGCAGCAGTCGGGCGCTCTGCGCCAGCTGGGCGTCGTAGATCTCGGTGATTTCGTGGCTGCTGTCGTGGAAGTTGTAGAGGGTGATGGTCAGGGTGCCGAGGATCAGCAGCGCCAGGACCAGCCACAGGGTGCGATGGCGCAACGAAGTCATCTCAGCCCTCCACCCGATAGCCGATGCCGCGCACGGTGCGGATCAGCTCGGGAAACAGCTTTTTGCGCAGATGGTGAATGTGCACCTCGAGGGTGTTGCTTTCGGCTTCCTCGTCCCAGCCGTACAGCAGCTGGGTGAGCCGCTCGCGGGTAAACACCTTGCCCGGTTGCGACAACAGCTCGTGCAGCAGCGTGTATTCCCTGGGCGTGAGAACCACCGGCGCGTCGCGGTAGCGCACCTGCTGGGTGGTGGGGTCGAGGCTGATCCCCGCGTGCTCGATCACCACCTGGGCACGTCCGCTACTGCGGCGCAGCAGCGCGCGCAGGCGGGCCTTGAGTTCATTGAGGTCGAAGGGCTTTACCAGGTAGTCGTCCGCGCCGGCATCCAGGCCGGCGATGCGGTCCTCGGTGTCGTCCCGCGCCGTGAGGATGAGCACCGGCAGGGTGCTGGCCTGCTGGCGGATCTGCTGCAACACCTGGATGCCGCCGAGGCGGGGCAAGCCCAAGTCCAGGACCAGCAGGTCGAAGGATTCGCTGAGCAGCGCATGCACCGCGCTGACGCCGTCCTGCAGCCAGTCCACGGTGTAGCCCTCGGCGCGCAAACCGGCGCGTACGCCTTCACCGAGGGCGGTGTCATCTTCCACGAGCAACAAACGCATGGGCATCCTTACGGGCTGGGCGATCAATCGAGCTTGGGCTCGATTTCCTTGAGTAAAGCATCGATATCGCGGCGCCTGCCTTCGTCGGCCAGTTCGCGGCCTGGCCTGGGCGCCGCCTGTCTGGCCTGGAGCAGCGCGGCCTTGGCCTCGGCGTATTGTCCTTCGCGGTACAGATGATCGCCCCAGAAGTACAGGCTATCGATCCCGTTCGGATTGATGCGCAGGGCGTCATGCAGCAACGCGTCCGCCTTGTCGACATCGCCGAAACCGATGGGCCAGCGCGGTACGCGGTCATACAAGGCGGCGAGGCTGGTGTAGGCCGAACCTTGCAACGCCTTCGGCTCCAGTTCCAGCGCTTTCTCCAGCATCGCCTTCGACTGCTTGGCTTTGCCCAGCGCGCCCAGACCCCCTTCGGCGCCGGCCCAACTGCTCACCACGATGCCGTTCCATATCCAGGCCTCGGCGGCGGCGGGCCGTTCCTGGGTGAATGCCTGGGCCTGCGCGGCGAGCTTCTCGAACTCGGCCGCCTTCTGTTTTTCCGGCGTGTTGTACTGCACTTCCGCCCAGCGCTGCTGGATGCTCAGCAGGCGCTGGCTGTCGGCCTGATCGAGGGCCCAGGCCGAGGTCTGGCCAAGCAGGCACAGCAGGGCGGCGAGGGCGGTGAGCGAGCCCGTTTTCATCGTGGGGGATTCTCCTGCAATTGAATGAAACTGCGAATGACCGGCAGCTGTTTGCGCAAGGCGCGGTCGACGACGCCGGGCAAAAGCCCATTCAGGCGGACGAAGAGTTTCTCCGGCCAGCCGAGGTACAACTCGTTGAGGTTCCTGCGAATGGCGCCCACGACTTCGCGGGCCACGCCCTGCGGCTCGTCGACGCTGGTCTTGAGGGCTTCGTTGAGGGCCATGGCGGCGCTGCTGTTCATGCGGGTGCGGGTGGCGCGGGGCGCCACGTACAACACGTTCACGTCGGTGTCGGCCAGCTCCCGACGCAGCGCTTCGGAAAAACCGCGCAAGGCGAACTTGCTCGCGCAGTACACGGCATAGCCGGGGTAGCCGATGGAGCCGTAGGTGGACCCCAGGTTGACCACCAGCGCATGCGACTGGCTGCGCAGAATCGGCAGCAGCGCGCGCGTCAGCTGCAGGCTGGCGACCAGGTTGACCGCCAGCATGTCGGCGATCTCCGCATCGTCGAGTTGTTCGAGCAGGGCGAAACGGTTCACCCCGGCGCCGTTCAGCAGGACGTTCACGCCTCCCAGGTGACGCGCCGCCTCGACGATGGCCTGCCGGCCGGCGCTGGTGCGCAGGTCGGCACTGACCTGATGCAGTTGCAGCGGATAGCGTGCCACCAACGCCGCCAGGGCGTCGGGCTGACGGCTCACCGCCAGCACCTGCGCGCCGCCCTCGCAGAGCTGCTCCACCAGCGCCAGGCCGATGCCGCCCGTGGCACCGGTGAGAACCACCCGGCAGTCAGACAGCTGCATGCCGCACCTCGGTGGCCGTCGGCCGCGACTGGCTACGTGGAAGGCCGCGGAACATCTCGCTGTAGAGGTGGTAGACGACCTTGCTGGCGTGGATCACCGCCTTCTTGTCCTCGGGGTCCTCCAGTCGGTTCATCAGGTCGCGGTAGGTGTCCATGTGGCCGATATCCAGCGCGCCGTGGGAGGACAGGTAGCTGAAGGCGCTCTCCGGCAACTCCAGCCGTTGCTGCAGGGTGCTGGCGGCCTGGGTGGCCAGGGCGATGCTGGTGCCCTCCAGCACGTTGACCATGCCGAACAGACCGACCGGGTTGCCCCGCGCGATCAGGTCATAGAGATAGCCGACCATCAGCTCGATCGCCATCGAGGGTTGTCCGTCGCGCACCGCCTCGGCGTCGCCGCCACAGGCTTTGATGTCATCGAGGATCCACTTCTCGTGGCCATATTCCTCCTCGATGTATTCGCACACCGCGCCGCGCAGCCACTCCAGGCGGGCGGGCAAACGCGCGCCGCAGGTCATCAACAGCGGCACCGTATGGCGCACGTGGTAATAGGCCTGGGTAAGGAATGCCCGGTAGCTTTCCAGGCTGACGTCGCCGGCCAGGGCTTCGCGAATCACCGGCAGGCTGAACAGGGTCTGGCGTTCCTGGGCGGTGGCGGCTTGCAGTTCGTCAAAGAAATCCATGGTGTGACCTCACGGGGTGATGGGTTCTAAAAGAGCGTCGCGGTAGCGCGACAGGATCGCTTCCCGGCGCAGCCGGCCGTTGCTGGTGAGCAGGCCGTTGTCCGGGGTGAAGGGTTCGGGGAGGCGTTGCCAGGCATGCACCTGGGCATAGTCCGGCAGGTGCGCGTTGGCCTGGGCGACGGTCGCGGCCAGCGTCTCGTCGCTGCAGTCGGGGTCCAGCGGCCAGAGCAGGGCCATGTTCTGGCGCATGCCCTCGCCGTGCACGAAGGCCTGGGCGATGGTGCCGCGCTGGGTCAACTCGGCCTCGACCCAGTCCGGGTTGACGTTGCGGCCGAAGCTGGTGATGAACTGGTGCTTCTTGCGTCCCTGCAGGTACAGGTAACCCTCCGCATCGAACCTGCCGATATCCCCGGTCGGCAGCCAGTCGCCGCTGAAGGGCCGCTCGCCGAGATAGCCCAGCAGGGCGGAACCGCTGACCAGCACTTCGCCGTCATCCGCCAGCCGCACCGTGACGTGCCGCAACGGCCGCCCGACGCTGCCGGGGCGATCGTGCCCGGGGCGGTTGAGGCAGACCACCGAGGCGCATTCGGACAGCCCGTAGCCCTGATACACCGGCAGATCGACCTGAGCGGCGCGTTGCAGCAGATCGGCCGATACCCGCGCGCCGCCCACCGCGACGAAGCGGAATTGCTCGGCGGACAGCTGCTTGCGCTCGATCGCCGTGACCAGGCCGAGCAGCAATTGCGGCACCAGAATCACGCTCTGTGCGCCGCTGGTTACCAGCGCGCAAAGCAGACGCCGCCATTCCACGCTCGTGGCGCCGTGGATGCCCAGCTGCTTCTGGGAGAATACGGTGATGCTCGCCCCGGCCAACAGCGCCGCGTAGATACCCAGGTTCTCCAGCAGCACCGCCATCGGCAGCACCGCCAGGTAGCGTTCCGGCGCGGCCGGGCGGCTTGCGTGTTCCAGCTCCCGTGCTACCCGCAGCAGGGCCTCCGCGCTCAGGCATACGCCCTTGGGCGTGCCGGTGGTGCCCGAGGTGTAGGTGATCTTCGCGGTGCCCGCGGGAATGCCCGGATCCGCGCTCTGCGTCCGTCGCCAGAAAGCACCGTCGCGGTAAAAGCCCGCGCGCTGCATGTCGGCGGCCATCGCCTCGTCGGCAATCGCGATGTCCACCTGGCTCTGGTCGAAGCAGTGGACGCGCTGGGCCTGGGTGAAGAACGGCGGAAGGGTCACGCAGGGCAAACCGCTGAACAACGCCGCCAGGTCCCAGAGTACGGCTTCGGGGCTGTTGTCCATCACCAGCGCGAACACCTGGCCTCGCTGTGCCTCGAGCAGGGCGCGGCGCAGCTCGACTCCTTCCCAAAGCTGCTGGTAATCGAAGCGGCTGCTGTCCCCGATCAGGGCATACGTCGAGGGGCGGAGGTTCCGGTGGTTCTGCAACTCGGCGTGCAGCGCCGTCAGTTCACGCCGCATGGCAGTGCCGCGCATCAAAAAAAGGAAAACCCAGGCGTGCCAGCACTCCGCTGCTTTCCAGCTGCTCCAGGCCGAAGCGGATGTCGCCGGCATAGACGTGCGGATGCTGGCTGTAATAGTTCCCCCATGTGTCCTGGTCCGCGCCCAGCCTTTCCGGGTCGGCGTCGCACAGCAGAAGGGGCTCCAGGCCCAGGCGCTGAAAGCTGTTGATCAGCGTCGCGGCGCCGGTGAAAACCACCCATTCCAGCCCATGACGGGCCAGCAGCCAGGTCATCGCGACGATGATCAGCCGGGCACTGCCGGCGTTGCGCGCCGCGAGGTTGCCGACTTCGACGATGCAGCGGCGCTCCACCGGTTCGCCGGCGATGAGCGAAACGACCTGTTCCATCGGATTCTGCAGGTACTGCTCGATGAACATCGGGCCCGTTCTGCCCAGGCGGGCACCGACGGCGGCGCAAAGTTGGCCCTGGCGGTCGTGCAGGGCCATCAGCTCGGGCATGAAATGATGGATTTCGGCGTTATGCACCGCCGCGAAGCGCTCGCGAATGAACGTCTCGACCGCCTCGCGGCCGGGGTCCTGTTCGCGCGTCAGCGACAACGCCAGCGGACGCTGCAAATCCGCGCCAAAGCTCAACGGAAACACGGTGTTCCACTCGGTATCGATCATCGACATTCCCTCCAGCGTTGATTAGCTGGGGGCACTATCGACAACGAACCTTAATGAACTCTGAAGATCGGCCGTGAGGGCGCCTCTGGTCGAGATCGCTGCAGCTGGCAGGGCTACTGAGCCCGCCTTCACGGCCGCCGGCGTCGCTGTCACGAAACTGCCTTGCATCCGGCTTAGGATGCAGTCGGTCGTCTGGATTCGCGACCGTTTGGATTGGCTCCTTTCCATGTGAACGCTTTCTCACTTGGCAGCTCGTGCATCGAGCTGCTTTTTTTTGCCTGCGATTCGTCCGCGCGGCCTTTCGCTTCGCTCATTCCTCTGGTGACGCGGGCGGAGTTTTCCACGCATGGCGCAGGGCATCCAGCGCGCGGCGGATCTCCGCTTCCGGCACGGCGGCGAAGCCGAGAACCAGACCGGCGCGCGCCTCCTGCGGGGCGTCGCTATCGGGTAGCCAGTAGCGGCTCAGGGCGTTGATTTCCACGCCGACGCCTGCGGCGGCGGCGATCAGCTGGCGTTCGCGGGCCAGGCTGTCGACGCGCACGCAGAGGTGCAGGCCGGCGTCCACCGCCGGCAGCGGCGCGCAGCCCGGTATGGCGTCCGGCCAGGCGGCCAGCAGGGCGTCGCGGCGGCCGCGGGCGGCGCTGCGCATGCGGCGGATATGGCGCTGGAAATGCCCGGCGGCGATGAACTCCGCCATCACCGCCTGGGTGCCGATTTCCGAGTGGCGCATGTCCAGCGCGCGGCGCCGGGCGAAGGGCTGGGCGAGGTTCGCCGGCAGCACCAGGTAGCCCAGGCGTAGCGCCGGAAAAGTGATCTTGCAGAAGGTGCCGACGTAGAGCACACGGCCCTGGCGGTCCAGCGCGGCGAGCGGCGCCAGCGGCGTACCGTTGTAGCGGTACTCGCCGTCGTAGTCGTCCTCGACGATCCAGCCGTCGTGACGCTCGGCCCAGTTCAGCAGTTCCAGGCGCCGCGCCAGCGAGAGGGTGACGCCGGTGGGATACTGGTGCGACGGCGTGACGTAGGCCAGGCGGCAGTCGCCGGCGCGCTCCAGGGCGGCGCAGTCCAGCCCCTCGGCGTCCACCGGGATGCCGTGCAGGCGCGCGCCGGCCACGGCGAAGGCATGCCCGGCGGCGCGATAGCCGGGGTTCTCGATCGCCACGCGGTCGCCAGGGCGCAACAGCAGCTGCGCGCAGAGGCTGATCGCCTGCTGCGCGCCGCAGGTGACGACGATCTGCGCCGGGTCGCAGTGCAGGCCGCGGCTGGTGCGCAGGTAGGCGGCGATCAGTTCGCGCAGTTGCGCATCGCCAGCCGGGTCGCCGTAGCCCAGCCGCGCCGGCGACGGCTTGCGCCAGAAGCGCGCGGACAATCGCGCCCAGGTCTCGAAGGGGAACAGGTCGAACGCCGGCACGCCGACGCGGAACGCCCGCGGCGCGCCTTGCGGGGGCGGCGACAGGTGATGCTCCGTCAATAGCCGAAGCGCCGCGCTGGGCGGCGATCCGGCGTTGACCGGCGCCGCCGTGCGCACCGCGCCCACCGGGGCGGCGACGTAGGTGCCATCGCCGACGCGGCCCTCGACGTAGTCCTCGGCGTACAGCTGGTCGAAGGCGCGAGTCACGGTGTTGCGCGAGATGCCGAGCAGGGCGGCCAGGTCACGGCTCGCCGGCAGCCGCGTGCCGCCGGGCAGGCGCCCGTCCAGCATGCGTTCGCGCAAGGCCTGGTAGAGCTGGCGGGCGAGACCCTTGCCGGGTTCCAGGCGGATGCCGGAAAGGTCGAAGGGAAGCGGGACGGTTGGCATGGATTGGCCCTGTCGAAGTCGGCATAAATGGATCTTGGAGAAGGCCAATAGTCTGCATAGGATGCCCCTGTCAAGCCAGGAGAATCACCCATGTACCTGCCCGCCGCCTTCCGCCAGGACGATCTCGCCGAGCTGCACCGGCAGATCGTCGACAGTCGCCTGGCGACCCTGGTCAGCCACGCCGCGGACGGGTTGCAGGCCAGCCACCTGCCGTTGCTGCTGGTGCCGGAAGAGGGCCCGTTCGGCACGCTCTACGGGCACTTCGCCAGGGCCAATCCGCACGGGCGGGTGCTCGCCGAAGGCGGTTCGGCGCTGGCGGTGTTCAGCGGGCCGGATGCCTACGTGAGCCCGTCCTGGTATCCGGCGAAGGCCGAGCACGGCAAGGTGGTGCCGACCTGGAACTACATCGCCGTCCACGCGCAGGGTCGCGCCGAGGTCTTCGACGAGCCGGCGCGCCTGCTCGACTTGCTCGCCCGCCTCAGCGACCGTCACGAGGCCGGGCGCGCGCAGCCCTGGGCGCTGGGCGATGCGCCGCGCGAGTATATCGATGCCATGCTGCGCGCCATCGTCGGTTTCGCCTTGCCCATCGAGCGCCTGGAGGGCAAGTGGAAGCTCGGCCAGAATCGCAGCGCCGCGGACCGCCAGGGCGTGCGCGACGGCCTTGGCGCCAGCACCGATGCGCGCGACCGCGAACTGGCACAGCGCATGAATCACCCATCCTGAACCCACGCAGAAGGAACCCGCATGTCCACCCTCGAAATCCGCGCCGTCACGGCGGCCGACCATGACGCCTGGCTGCCGCTCTGGCAGGGCTATCTGACGTTCTATAAGAGCGAGCTGGCCGAAGGCACCACGCCGGTCACCTGGCAGCGCTTCCTCGATCCCGCCGAGCCGATGCACGCGGCGCTGGCCTGGCAGGACGGCCGCGCCGTCGCGGTGGTGCACTGGATCTTCCACCGATCCTGCTGGACGGTGGGCGACTACTGCTACCTGCAGGACCTGTTCGTCGCCGGCGACCTGCGTGGCAGCGGCATCGGCCGGCGGATGATCGAGCACGTCTACGCCGAGGCCCGCGCCGCCGGTGCCTCGCGGGTGCACTGGCTGACCCACGAGACCAACACCGACGCCATGCAGCTCTACGACCGCATCGGCGACCGCTCCGGCTTCGTCCAGTACCGCAAGCTGTTCTGATCAGGAAGTGCCCCATGACCACCGAACGATACCTCGACTGGCAACCCGTCGCCGCGCCGTCGCACACCCCCATCGACGGTCGCTTCGTGCGACTGGAGCCGCTCGATGGCGCACGCCACGGCGACGATTTGTGGCGGGCGCTGCAGGGGCCGGAGGCCGACCCGTTGCTGTGGGAATATCTGCCGTACGGGCCATTCGCCGAGCGCGCGCCCTTCGATGCCTGGCTGGCGGGCAACCAGGCCAGCGCCGATCCGCTGTTCTTCGCCGTCATCGATCGCGCCAGCGGGCGCGCGGTCGGCCTGCTCGCCTACCTGCGCCTGGCGCCGAAGGACGGTTGCATCGAGATCGGCCACATCGCCTTCGGCCGCGTCATGCAGCGCACGCCGGGTTCGACCGAGGCGGTCTACCTGCTGGCGCAGCGGGTGATGGGCGAGCTGGGCTACCGCCGCCTGGAATGGAAGTGCAACGCGCTCAACGCCCGCTCGATGCGCGCGGCGCAGCGCCTGGGCTTCGTCCACGAAGGTACTTTCCGCCAGCACATGGTGGTCAAGGGGCGCAACCGCGACAGCGCCTGGTTCTCCTTGCTCGACAGCGAATGGTCGCGCTGCCAGGCGGCGTTCGCGCGCTGGCTGGGCGAGGACAACTTCGATGCGGAAGGGCGCCAGAAGCAGAGCCTGGAAGCGCTGCGCGGCTGAGTGGCGGCCGGCGGTTCAGGCCACCGGTTCGTTGCTCAGCCTGAGCGTCACCTTGTTCTGGTTCAGGCACTGCAGGAGCTTGCCGGTGGGCTGCTGGTCGGTGATCAGGCAGTCGACCTGGTGCCAGGAGGCGTAGCGACCGGGGAAGGTGCTGTTGAACTTGGAATGGTCGGCGACGATCAGCGTCTTGCTCGAACGCTGCATCATCGTGCTGTACACCGCGCTGCAGTCGATCAGCGCATCGCTGGCGCCGTCGTCCGACAGGCCGCTGGCGCCGAGAATCGCGTAGTCCGCTGAGAACCCGTTGAGGAAGGCGATGGTGTGCGCGCCGACCATCGCGCCCTCGGTGGCGTGGTACTCGCCGGGCAGCACGATGACGCGGATGGTCGGGTTGATCGACAGCACCGTGGCCACGCCGAAGGAATGCGTGAGCACGGTGATGTCCTTCATCTCGGTGGCGATGCGCCGGGCCACGTGCACGGTGGTGGAGCCGGAGCCGAGCATGAGGATCTGCGCGTCCTCGATCAGCTGCACGGTGGCCCGCGCGATGCGTTCGCGCTCGTTGATGTAGAGGCGGTGGCGTTCGGTCAGCGAAGGCTCGGTGGCGATGGCGCGCACGGCGCCGCCGTAGGTGCGGTTCAGGTGACCGCCCTGGGTCAGCTCGTCGAGGTCGCGGCGGATGGTTTCGGTGGACACGTTGTGCAGGCGGGCCAGGTCGACGATACGCAGGCTCGGCGCATTGTTGAGTTCCGCCATGATCTTGGCCTGGCGTGCGGTTTTCGCTCTGGACATGTGCCCTCGAATCGCTGCGTTGAAGGTGGGCGCCAACTGTGGGATTCACCACAAAAAGGCCGACGGATTGCCCATGGTAGATCATTCGCCGCCGTGCGGGAACGCCCGGTGCCGTCACCCGTCTGCGCGGCGTTGGAGGCTTTCCCGTTGCACGAAATGTGGTCGTCTCGGCCTAAAAATGTTGCAAGCGCAATATTTATCCTTGTTGCTGTGGTTCAAATGTTGTACTTCTAGCGCACCAAGGTTGTGGGGATTGTCATGTTGTACGAGAGTGAATTTCTTCAGCGGCTCGAAGCCGGGCTGCGCGGGGCGCTGCCGAACTGGGGTCTGCCGGAAGATGCGGCGGTCAGATTGCTGGCGATCTCGGAGAACGCCACCTATCTGGTCGAGGACACCGCCACAAAACGTCGACAGGTGATTCGCGTGCAGCGCCCCGACTATCACAGCGTCGCCGAGATCGAGTCCGAGCTGAGCTGGATTCTCGCGTTGCGCGAGTCCGGTCTGGTCAGCGCGCCGGCGCCGATTCCCACCGTCGACGGGCGCCTGCTGTGCTCCTTCGCCGATGGCGACAGGGTGCGCCACGTCGCCGCCTTCGAGTGGATGCCGGGCAGCGAACCGGACGCCGCCGGCGACCTCGCCGAGTGGTATCGCGTGCTCGGCCAGATCAACGCGCGCCTGCACCAGCACAGCCGCAGCTGGGTCAAGCCAGAGGGCTTCGTGCGCAAGGTGTGGGACTTCGACACCATCATCGGCCCGCTCGCGCACTGGGGCGACTGGCGCCAGGCGCTGGGCCTCGACGCGCACGGGCGCGACGTGCTGGAACGTACCCAGGCGCTGCTGCGCGCGCAGACCGCGGCCTACGGCACCGATGCGCAGCGTTTCGGCCTGGTGCACTGCGACATGCGCCCGGCCAACCTGCTGGTGCATGGCGACCGCCTGAGCGTGATCGACTTCGACGACTGCGGGTTGAGCTGGTACGCCTATGACTTCGCCGCCTGCGTCAGCTTCCTCGAGGAAGACCCACGGATACCGGACTTCCTCGCCGCCTGGCTGGACGGCTATCGCAGCGTCGCCGAGTTGCCCCGGGAGGACGAGGACGCCATCCCCATGCTGCTGATGCTGCGTCGCATGCAGCTCACCGCCTGGATCGCCAGCCACGCCGAAACGCCCACCGCGCAGTCGATGGGCGAGGACTACACCCGCGGCACCGTTGCCCTGGCCGAGCGCTACCTGAGCGCCTATGCAGAGAAGGACCCGAGATGACCGAGTCGAAGCAAATCCTCCAGTTGAACCGCTTCGACATGGCCAGCGCCGAGCGCCTCGACGCGCGCCTGGCGAAGCTGGTCGAGCGGCGTCGCGCCTCGTTCGGCGCCTCCTCGGTGCTGTTCTACCAGAAGCCGCTGGAGATCGTTCGCGCCGAGGGCGTGACCATGTTCGACGCGGCCGGCAAGGCCTACCTGGACGTCTACAACAACGTGCCCACCGTCGGCCACTGCCACCCGCAAGTGGTCGAGGCGATCAGCCGCCAGGCCGCGCTGCTCGCCACCAACAGCCGCTACCTGTACGAGAACCTGCATACCTACGCGGAAACCCTGCTGGCGACCTTCCCGGCGTCGCTGTCGAACCTGGTGCTGACCTGTACCGGCAGCGAAAGCAACGACATCGCCCTGCGCATGGCGCAGACCCACACCGGCGGCAACGGCTTCGTGGTGACCGAGACGGCCTACCACGGCAACACCACGGCGGTGATGGAAATCTCGCCGTCCTCGTACCGCAAGGGCAGCCCGTTGCCGCCGCACATCCGCACCATCCCGGCGCCGGACAGCTACCACCTGGAACCGGGGCAGGAGGTCGGCGCGGTGTTCGCCGCGCACCTGCGCGCGGCCATCGCCGACCTGCAGAACAACGGCATCACCTTCGCCGGGCTGGTGGTGGACACGGTGTTCTCCAGCGACGGCGTGTTCGCCGATCCCGCCGGCTTTCTCGCCGAGGCGCTGGCCGTGGTGCACGAGGCGGGCGGGCTGTTCATCGCCGACGAGGTGCAACCGGGCTTCGGCCGCACCGGCAAGGGCCACTGGTGCTTCGCCCGACACGGCATCGAGCCGGACATCGTCACCCTGGGTAAACCCATGGGCAACGGCTATCCCATGGCCGGTGTGGTCACGCGCCCGGAACTGCTCGAGGCGTTCTGCGCCGAAACCGGCTACTTCAACACCTTCGGCGCCAACCCGGTGGCCGCCGCGGCCGGTCTCGCGGTGTTGCAGGTGATCGAGCAGGAAGGGCTGATCGCCAACGCCAACCGGATCGGCACGCTGCTGCGCGACGGCCTGCGCGACCTCGGTCGTCGCGACGAGCGAATCGGCGACGTGCGTGGCGCCGGCCTGTTCATCGGCCTGGAATTCAGCCGTGGCGAGCGCGAGCCGGATGCCAACCTGGCGGCCTACGTGATCAACGCGATGAAGGAGGAGGGCATCCTGATCGGTGCGGCCGGCGCCTACGGCAACGTCCTGAAGATCCGTCCGGCGCTGTGCTTCGGCGAGGACAATGCGGGCTTCTTCGTCGAGACGCTGGCCCGGGTGTTGCGCGGAGTGTGAGCTGCGCCCCCTGAGCGGCGGACTTGAGGCGTAAGGCTGCTCACTTGGGCGGTGGTCGAGTTCGATGTGGGGAGGGGCTGGCTGTTTCGCGGTCTTTCCCGCCCTCTCCCCCAGCCCCTCTCCCATGAATGGGAGAGGGGAGTTAATCCATGCAGGCTCGATGAACAGCGACAGGCTTGACTCCCGCTTGGGCGGCGGGCAGGCGCGGGCGAGCATTGAGCGTAGGGTGGGTTAGCGGCACACCGAAGCCGAGGTTCACCCCGAATCACCCCCCGCGTAACCCACCAGGCGGAGTCGCGTGGACCTCCGCTCCGCGTGGGTTGCGGCGCTACGCATTTCCTTGATCGCATCCCCGGTGGGCGCCTTGACCCACCCTGCGGTTCACGCCGAACGCGTAGAGTGGGTTAGCGGCACAACGAAGCCGAGGTTCACCCCGAATCACCCCCCGCGTAACCCACCAGGCGGAGTCGCGTGGACCTCCGCTCCGCGTGGGTTGCGGCGCTACGCATTTCCTTGATCGCATCCCCGGTGGGCGCCTTAACCCACCCTGCGGTTCACGCCGAACTCGTAGAGTGGGTTAGCGGCACAACGAAGCCGAGGTTCACCCCGAATCACCCACCGCGTAACCCACCAGGCGGAGCCGAGTAGTTCCCAATCCTCAAGCCAGCGCGGCGCTGGATTCGGGGAGGACCTGGCCGCCGTCGATGACCAGCGTCTGGCCGGTGATGAAGCCGGCTTCGCGGGTGGCGAAGAACAGCACCGCGTTGGCGATGTCGTCCACCGAGCCGAGGCGGCGCAGCGGGATCGAGGCGGCCATTTCCGCCTGGTAGTCGGCGCCCATGCCGTCCAGGCCTTCGGTGAGGATGTTGCCGGGCATCACCGCGTTGATGGTGATCCCGGCGCTGGCCAGTTCGATGGCGGCGGTGCGCATGAAGCCCAGTTGCCCGGCCTTGCTCGCGGCGTAGTGCGACCAGCCCGGATAGCCGGTGATCGGGCCGGTGATGGAGGAGGTGAGGACGATGCGGCCGAAGCCGTTCTTCTTCATCACCGGCAGGACCGCCTTGGTGCTGAGGAAGCTGCTGCGCAGGTTGGTGGCGATCACGTGGTCGAAGTCCGCCGTGGTCATGTCCTCGATGCGCGCCGAGGGAAAGATCCCGGCGTTGGCGGCGAGCACGTCCACCGAGCCGTAGCGTTCCACGGCGGCGTTCACCATCGCCTGGCAGGCCGATTCCTCGCTCACGTCGGCGGCGAACGCCGAGGCGTTGGCGCCGATGCCCTCGGCCACCGCCTGCGCGTCGGCGAGCGAGCGCGACACCACCAGCACGTTCAGCCCGGCCTGGCCGAAGCGTTTGGCGATGCCCAGGCCGATCCCGCGGCTGGCGCCCGTCACGATGACGGTTTTGTTTTGTAGTGATTCAAACATTTGGTGGTCCTCTCCGAATAGTGACAGATCCCTGGCAAAATACAGACCACCAACCAAGTATATAAAAATCAATATGTTATGAATTAAATGCTGAAATCGAACGGATTTCGTGCTGCTTTTTAGTGCGTGAAGGTCCACATCTGGTGCGAAAAAAAATGTTGAACCTGCCTCATTCGTGAGTTCTACTCGACGCATCGCTGAACCACGCCCCCGTCCGGGTAGGAGAGAAGATGAACGATCTGTCGAGAAGGAAATTGCTGAAGATGATGGGGGCTGGCGCCGGTGCGATGGCGCTGGGCGGTGGCACGCTGCTGGGCGGCTCGTCGGCCTTCGCCGCGGCGCGCAGCAAGGAGCTGAACATCCTCTGCTGGGAAGGCTACAACTCGGCGCAGGTGCTCGACCCGTTCCGTTCGATGACCGGGGCGACGGTGAAGGCCGAGAGCCTCACCAACGACCCCACCATGATCAACCGCCTGCGCGGTGGCGAGACCAACGTCTGGGACCTGATCAACGTGAACAACCCGTGGGCGCGCAAGGTCATGGCCCCCGCGGGACTGATCAAGTCGCTGCCGCGTGCCGAGTTCGAGCCCTATTTCGACGCCATGCTGCCGGAGTTCAAGGCCCCCTATAAGTGGGCGATGAGCGAGGACGGCAAGGACCTGCTGGGCATGGCGCAGCGCTTCGGGCCGTTCAACTACGTGGTCAATACCAAGAAGATCAGCCGTGCCAGCGCCGAGGACACCGGCTGGGACCTGTTCAACGACAAGGCCCTGGCCGGCAAGTACGGCATCCAGGAGTCGGACGACTGGAACGTCTTCGATATCTTCCTGATCGCCGGCATCAACCCCTTCGTCAAGCACACGCCGGCGGAGATGGAGGCGTTCCAGCAGACCGCGGTGAAGGTCTTCAAGGGCGCGAAAATGGTCGGCGACGTCGCCAGCCTGAACCAGGCGATGATCTCCGGCGAGATCGACCTGTACCTCACCGGCGGCACCTACACCGCCTCGCCGGCGCGCGCCGACGGCTATCCGGAAATCCGCGGCATCACGCCGCTGCGCGGGCCGATCGACGGCAAGGGCGGGGTTTCCTGGATCGAGATCACCTCGGTGGTGAACAACCCCAACGTCTCGCCGCTGGCCACCGAGTTCCTCAAGTACGTGCAGAAGCCCGACGTCGCCCACCAGGTGGCGTTCGCCGAGGGCACCTTCAACCCGGTCAGCCAGATGGGTAACCCGGAGTGCTTCAAGCTGTTCACCCAGGAAGAGCTGGACATCATCCAGTGGGACAGCCTGGCCGAGGAAATGAGCCGCTGCGTCGAGTACGACATCGTTCCCGAGTACGCCGAGGCACTGGACATGATCACCGCCGCCAAGCGCATGCGCTGATCGCGACACCCACAGGCCGGGCGCTATCGGATGACGCGCGCCCGCGCCGCCGAATGGCCCCATCGCCCGCTCACGCGCCTGCTGCTTGCCGGCGCGTGGGCGGGACCCTGCACGTCCCGTAATCGAACAAGGCACGACTATGAGCAGCGCATTGAATGATGTCGCCAAGGCACCGCTACCGATTCTGCAACTGGTGGATGTCTACAAGCGTTTCAACGAGTTCACCGCGGTCAGCGGCATTTCACTGAACATCCTCGACGGCGAGTTCCTCACCGTGGTCGGCCCGTCCGGCTCCGGCAAGACCACGCTGCTGCGCATGCTGGCCGGCATGGAGGCGCCGAGCGACGGCAACATCACCCTGCGCGGCGAGCTGATCAACAACGTCCCGGCGAAACAGCGGCCGACCTGCCTGGTGTTCCAGTCGCTGGCGCTGTTCCCGCACAAGACCGTCGGCGAGAACATCGAATTCCCGCTCAAGGTGAAGAGCGTGCCGCCAGCGCAACGCAAGGAGCGCGCGCTGGAGCTGCTGCGCATGCTGCGCCTGCCGGAGAGCTACTACGGCAAGAACGTGATGAAGTGTTCCGGCGGCGAGAAGCAGCGCGTCGCGCTGGCCCGCGCCTTCGCCTACGACCCCGACGTGCTGCTGTTCGACGAGCCGCTGTCGGCGCTCGACTACAAGCTGAAGAAGGTGCTGGAGAAGGAGCTCAAGGACCTGCACCGCGAGAGCGGCAAGACCTTCGTGTACATCACCCACTCGCTGGAGGAGGCGATGGTGATGTCCGACCGCATCGCGGTGATGAGTGCCGGCAAGATCGTCCAGATCGGTACGCCGGAGAGCATCTACGCGCGGCCGGAAACCGAATTCGTCGCCGAGTTCTTCGGCGAGGTGAACAAGTTTCCGCTGGTGCGCGACCCTGAGCGCGGATGGTTCAGCGCCGACACCGACAGCGCCGTGACCCTGACCCTGCCCGATTCGCTGCAGGGCGCCCAGGCGGCCACGCTGATCGTGCGCCCGGAGTACATGCGCTTCGCCAGCGCGCCGGACGAGTTCGACAACGTCATCCGCGGCAGCGTGTTCAACGAGTATTCGCTGGGTTCGCGCATCCAGTACCAGGTGCGTTGCGGCGAGAAGAGCGTGCTCATCGAGATCCCGCGCACCCTGGCGCGCGATGCGGCCCTCGACCAGCAGGTGATGATCGGCTGGAACGCCGCCGATGCCTTCGTGGCGGAGGCCTGAGATGCACGATTCCGACGCGCCACCCGTGGTTTCCACCGGCCTACGCTACGCCAGCCCGGTGCTGCTTTTCCTGCTGCTGGGCTTTCTCGCGCCGCTGGTCACCGTGGTCGCCTACGCCTTCGCCTCGCCGAAGAGCTTCGAGGTGTTCACCTCGTTCACCCTGGCCAACTTCTCCGCGGTGCTGGATTCCTCCAACACCGTGTGGACCTCGTTTGTCTGGTCGCTGGGGCTGGCCGCGGCCTGCACGATCATCCTGGCGCTGATCGCCTATCCGATCGCCTACGGCCTCAACCACGCGTTCGGGCGTTTCTCCTCGCTGGTCAGCGTGCTCTTCGTGTTCCCGCTGTTCATCTCGGAAAACGTCCGTCTCTACGGCTGGGTGCAGTTCTTCATCAAGAACGGCGTGGTCGACGGCCTGCTCAACGCCCTCGGCCTGGGGCCGGGGCCCGAGGTGCTCTACACGCCGGGGATCACGCTGTTCGGCATGGTCTACGTGTACCTGCCGTTCATGCTGTTCCCGATGACCCTGGGCCTGTCGATGGTGCCGCGCGACCTGATCGACGCGGCCGCCGACCTCGGCGCCGGGCGCTTCATGGTCTGGCGCGAGGTCGAGCTGCCGCTGGCGATGCCGGGCATCCTCATCGGCATGCTGCTGACCTTCGTCCTCGCCGTCGGCGCGGTGGCCGAGGCGAAGATTCTCGGCGGGCAATCGGTGATCACCGTGGTGCACGACATCGAGATCGCCTTCACCTACGCCCAGGACTGGCCACTCGGTGCCGCGCTGGCCGTGCTGCTGGTGCTGATCATCGGCGGGCTGACCCTGGCGGTGCTTTCCAGGCTGGACCTCGACCGCGTGCTGGGGAGACGCTGAACATGAGAACCCAAGCGAAGATCCGTTCCGAATTCTTCATCCGCAGCTGGGCCGCCTTTGTGCTCATCGCGATCTACCTGCCGATCGTCTGCAGCGCGCTGGCCGGGCTGTCGAAGAGCCGCTACTTCCTGTTCCCGGTGCGCCAGTTCTCACTGGACTGGTGGCAGCGCACGCTGGCCTCGCTGGAGGTGCAGACGCTGGTGCAGAACTCGATCACCGTCGCCCTGCTGGTGACGCTGATCTCGGTGCTGCTGGCGTTCTTCGGCGCGCTGGCGTTCGCCCGCTACGAGTGGAAGGGCCGCAAGCTGTACCAGAAGCTGCTGCTGTTGCCGATCTTCTTCCCGCAGGCCGTGCTCGGCCTGGCGCTTCTGCTGTGGATGAACGCCCTGGGCATCACGCCGAGCTGGCGCACCGCGGTGGTCGCGCACCTGGTGTGGATCGTGCCGGTGGTGACGCTGGTGATCGCGATCCAGGTCTACAGCTACGACGCGACCCTGGAAGAGGCCGCCATCGACCTAGGCGCCGGCCGCCTGTTCATCTTCAAGGAGATCACCCTGCCGCTGCTGTGGCCGGGCATCTGGTCCGGCGCGCTGTTCGCCTTCCTGCTGTCCTGGGGCAACTTCCCGCTGTCGCTGTACACCGCCGGCGCCGACTCCACGGTGCCCAAGTGGCTGTACTCGAAGATGGTCGCCGGCTACACGCCGATGGTTCCGGCGCTGGGCACCATGAGCACGCTCAGCGCGGCGAGCCTGCTGTTGCTCGGCGGCGCGGTGATCGCGGTGATCCGCCGGCGCCGGCAGAAGTAGCCCGTGCTGGCGCGCGCCGGGTACATCGACGGAAACGATCGCGGCTGCAAAAAGCTAGAGCGAAGGCTCTGTTCTCGGCATCATGGCAGGCTCAGGGAGTTTCCCGCCGCCTGACCCGGACAGTCGATGAGCCTTACCCCAACGCCTGGTAGCCTGACGCGCCTCGATGCCGGCGATGCCTCGACCCTGCGCATCGCCGGCGACTGGGTGCTGGCCGACAACATGCGGCTGGAGCGCGAAGTCGTCTCGGCCCAAGGCGCCGAACCCCCACGGCATTTCGATCTCAGCGACCTCGGCCAGCTCGACACCGCCGGCGCCGCGCTGCTGGTGCGGCTGCTGGGCGTCGAACGCGCGGCCACCCAGGAATGCCTACCGGCCAAGCAGCAGGCCTTGCTGACGCTGGTGGCGCGTTCGCAGGCGGATCAGGTGCCGCTGTCGCCGCCCGCGCCGCGCGCCGCCTACCTGGAACTGCTCGAGCGCATCGGCGCCTCGATGGTCGAGCACTGGTGCAACCTGGTGGAGATGCTCGGCTTCATCGGGCTGATCCTGCAATCGCTGCTCGGCTACCTGCTGCGCCCGCGGCGCTGGCGGCTGACCTCGATGGTCGCGCACCTGGAGCAGACCGGGCTGAACGCGGTGCCCATCGTCGCGCTGCTGACCTTCATGGTCGGCGCGGTGGTGTCGTTCCTCGGCGCCACCGTGCTGCAGAGCTTCGGCGCGACCCTGTTCACCGTGAACCTGGTGGCCTATTCGTTCCTCCGCGAATTCGGCGTGCTGCTCGCCGCGATCCTCATCGCCGGGCGCACCGCCAGCGCCTTTACCGCGCAGATCGGCTCGATGCGCGCCAACGAGGAGATCGACGCGATCCGCACCCTCGGCCTCGATCCGGTCGAGCTGCTGGTGCTGCCGCGCCTGCTGGCGCTGCTGGTCGCGCTGCCGATTCTCACCTTCGTCGGCATGCTCAGCGGCATCCTCGGCGGGCTGGCGGTGTGCGCCATCGCGCTGGACATCTCGCCCGGCATGTTCCTCAACATCGTGCACAGCGACATCGGCGTCAGCCACCTGGTGGTCGGCCTGGCGAAGGCGCCGCTGTTCGCCTTCCTGATCGCCGTGATCGGCTGCCTGGAAGGCTTCAAGGTCAGCGGCAGTGCGCAGTCGGTGGGCGAGCACACCACCATCAGCGTGGTGAAATCCATTTTCGTGGTGATCCTGCTGGATGCGCTGGTGGCCCTGTTCTGCATGGAGATGGACTGGTGAGCGAGGCGATCGTCGAAGTCCGCGACCTGAGCAACTGTTTCGGCCCGCAGGTGGTGCACGAGCACCTTGACCTGGATATCCGCCGTGGCGAAATCCTCGCCGTGGTCGGCGGTTCGGGCAGCGGCAAGTCGGTCCTGCTGCGCACCCTGATCGGCCTCAACCGGCCCAGCGCCGGCAGCGTGCGGGTGTTCGGCGAGGACCTGCTGACCCTGCCCGAGCAGCGTCGCTCGCGTGTCGAACGGCGCTTCGGCGTGCTCTTCCAGCAGGGCGCGCTGTTTTCCTCGCTGACGGTGATCGAGAACATCGCCTTGCCGCTGATCGAGCACGCCGGCCTCTCGCGCGCCTCGGCCGAGCGCCTGGCCGCCGTCAAGCTGGCGCTGGCCGGGTTGCCGGCGAACGCCGGCGACAAGTACCCGGCCTCGCTGTCCGGCGGCATGATCAAGCGCGCCGCGCTGGCCCGCGCGCTGGCGCTGGACCCGGACATCCTGTTCCTCGACGAGCCCACCGCCGGGCTAGACCCGATCGGCGCGGCGGCGTTCGACCAGCTCATCCTCACCCTGCGCGAGGCGCTAGGGTTGTCGGTGTTCCTGGTTACCCACGACCTCGACACCCTCTACGCGATCAGCGACCGCATCGCCGTGCTGTCGCAGAAACGCGTGCTGGTGGCCGATCGCCTCGAGGTGGTGGCGGCGTATGACGACGCCTGGATTCGCGACTACTTCCACGGCCCGCGCGCGCGTGCCGCCGAACACACCCATGCATCCCTGCGGGAGACGGATTGATGGAAACCCGAGCCCATCACGTATTGATCGGACTGTTCACGGTGATCGCCATCGCCGCTGCCATGCTCTTCGCCTTCTGGCTGGGGCGCTCCGGGGAGGGCGAGTTCAACCGCTACCGGGTGGTCTTCAAGGAGGCGGTCAGCGGCCTTTCGCAGGGCAGCACCGTGCAGTACAGCGGCATCCGCGTCGGCGAGGTGGAAGAGCTTCACCTGGACCCGAACGACCCGCGTCGTGTGGTGGCGCAGATCCGCATCGTCGCGACCACGCCGATCAAGCTGGACACCCGCGCCAAGCTGTCGATGAATGGCATCACCGGCACCTCGCAGATCCAGCTCAGCGGCGGCACGCCGGAAAGCCAGCCGCTGGTGGCGCAGAACGGCGAGCCGCCGATCATCGTCGCCGATCCGTCACCGATCGCCCGCCTGCTGGCCAACGGCGAGGACCTGATGACCGGCGTCACCCAGGCGCTGACGGGGATCAACCGGATGCTCTCCGAGGACAACGCCGAACGCATCAGCCGCACGCTGGACAACCTGCAGCAGGCCACCGCGATGATCGCCGAACAGCGCGACGACGTGCGCGAAATGGTCCACCAGCTGGCGCTGGCCAGCCAGCAGGCCAGCGCGACGCTGGAACAGACCACGCTGCTGATGCGCAACGCCAACGTTCTGGTCAACGACAAGGGCCGCGTGGTGCTGGACCAGGCCGAGCAGACGCTGGCCTCGCTGGAGGGCAGCAGCACGCGGCTGGACGGCATCCTCGCCGCCAACAGCGACTCGCTGGCCAACGGCCTGCAGGGCCTTGGCGAGCTCGGCCCGGCGATCCGCGAGTTGCGCGAAACCCTGGCCTCGCTGCGCCAGGTCAGCCACGGCCTCAACGAAAACCCGGTGGGTTACCTGCTCGGGCGAGAACATGCACAGGAGTTCGAGCCATGATCCGCATTTTTCCGGGGCGCCTCTTCGCCCTGCTGGCCGGCGCGCTGCTGGGTGGTTGCTCGGCGCTGTCGCAACCGGAGACGGTGGATACCTACCTGCTGCCCGGTGGCCATTTCGCCAGCGCGGCGGCTCCGGCCGGCGCCGACGGCTCGCTGCGCGTCACCCGGCCGAAAGCCGCCGGCGGGCTGGAAGGCACGCGCATCGCCGTGCTGCCGCAGCCGGACCGGCTGAGCTTCTACAAGGGCGCGCGCTGGAGCGACGCCGTTCCGGTGCTGCTGCGCGACCGCCTGATCGAGGCGCTGCGCGCCGGCGGCGGCATCGCCCGGCTGAGCAGCGACGACGACAACCTGCGCGCCGACCGCGAACTGGGCGGCAACCTGCGCGCGTTCCAGAGCGAATATCAGGCTGGCCAGCCGCAGGTGCTGATCCGCTTCGACGCGCAACTGATCGATACCCGCAGCCGCGCGATCCTCGCCAGCCGGCGTTTCGAGGTGAGCCAGGCGGTGCAGGGCCGCGCGGTGCCCGAAGTCGTAGAGGCCTTCGGCCGTGCCAGCGACGACCTCGCCCTGCAAGTGAGCGGCTGGGTGTTGCGGGCCGGCGAATGACGGGCGCGACCAGCACCCGGTCAGCCGGGCGACGCGCGATATCTGTCCGGCTCGACCGCTGATCGAACGAAAAACGGCCCCTCAGGGCCGTTTTTTGTCCACGTTCGGCTAGCTGCGCTCGAAGGTGACGCCCAGCGATCCCAGGGCCTTCCAGTAGCCGGGATAGGTCTTGCCGACGCATTCCGGGTCGAGAATGCGCACGCCGTGGATCTTCAGTCCGGCGAGGGCGAAGCACATGGCGATGCGGTGGTCGGCGTGGGTCTCGATCAGCGCGTCGCAGGTGCTGCCGGCCAGCGCCGGGTCGGCGGCCACCAGCAGGTCGTCGCCTTCCACCGTGGCGAGGCCGTGGCGAATCGCGTTGAGGCCGTCGTGCAGCGCGGCCACGCGGTCGCATTCCTTGACCCGCAGGTTGGCCAGGCCGACGAAGCGCACCGGGGTCTCGTTGAAGGCGGCGAGCACCGCCAGGGTCGGGATGGCGTCCTGCATCTGCGAGCCGTCGATCAGCGCCGGCATCCGCGGGAACTGGCGGATGAAGTCGTTGGCGCGGGCGTCCGGCTGGGTGAAGTCGGCATCCGCGACGCCGAGGTCGATGTCGCCCTCGCTGAGCACCTGCGCGGCCCACAGGTAGGTGGCGGCGGAGGCGTCGGGTTCGATGAAGTAGTCGCGCGCGACATAGCCGCCGGGCATCACGCGCCAGGTCATCTCGTCCTGCTGCTCGACCTGCGCGCCGAAGGCCCGCATCGCCGCCAGGGTCAGGTCTACGTAGCCGCGCGCGCCGATGTCCTTGCCGCGCAGGGCGATTTCCACCGGGCCTTCGGCGCAGGCGGCGGCCATCAGCAGGGCCGAGACGTACTGGCTGGAGAGGCCGGCATCGACCTCGATGCGCCCGGCGGGAAAGCCTCCCTTGGCGTGCACCGTCAGCGGCGGGCAGCCGGTGGCGCAGTCGACGCCGACGCCGACGCTGCGCAGCGCGTCGAGCAGCGGGCCGATCGGGCGTTTGCGCATGTAGTCGTCGCCGTCCAGGGTGACGGCGCCGTCGACACTGGTGACCGCGGCGGCGAGGAAGCGCACGGCGGTGCCGGCGTTACCGAGGAACAGCGGCCCGGTCGGCGTGCGCAACTGGCCGTCGCTGCTGACGACGAAGGTGGTGTCGTCCGGTTCGAGCACCTCGACGCCCATCTGCCGCAGCGCCTCGGACATGTGCCGGGTGTCGTCGCTCTTCAGCGCGCCGCTGAGCCGGCTGGTGCCCCTGGCGAGCGCCGCCAGCAGCAGCGCGCGGTTGGTGATCGACTTCGAGCCGGGCGGCGCGACCTGGCCACGCAGCGGCGAGGTGGGTGGAATCACGGTGAGGATGGGCCGGGCGGCCATGGGCGAACTCTCCTGAGAACCTGTGCAAAGTCTGCTGCGCGTCCTGGGGCGAGCAGGCGCGGCGGGCTGCAATGATGCCAGCGACGCCGCGCGGTGTCTGCGCCGCAGGTGCCTTTGTCACGCGGATTACAGCCCGAGCAGGTAGAGCAGCAGCGAGGTGGTCAGCAGCGAGCCGAGGGTCGAGACCAGGATCACCCGCGATACCAGCGCGGCCTCGCGGTTGTAGAACTCGGCGAGCATGTAAGGCCCGGTGCCGGTGGGCAGGGCGGCGAGCAGCAGCGCCGAGTTGGCCCACAGCGGCGGCAGGTGCAGCAGCGGGAAGGCGATCACCCAGGTGATCAGCGGCTGCACGATGAGCTTGATCAGCACGATCGGCATCGCGCCCTCGCTGGAGCCTTTCTGCGCCTGGGCGAGGAACAGCCCGAGCGATACCAGCGCGCAGGGCGTTGTGGCGTTCGCCAGCAGGCTGAGCAACTGGTGCAGCGGGCCGGGCAGGGGCTGCCCGCCCATCGCCCAGAACGCGCCGAGGATCGGCGAGACGATCAGCGGATTCTTCGCCAGCGCCTTGAGCACCTTGAGCACGGCGTGGTGCAGGCTCTTCTCGGCCTGCAGGCCGATCTCGATGCACACCACCGCCAGGGAAAACAGCACGCAGACCACCAGGATCGAGGCGATCATCGCCGGCTCCAGGCCATCCTGGCCGAACACCAGCGCGCACAGCGGAATGCCGATGAACCCGGTGTTGGCGTAGGAGGCGCTCAGGCTGTCGATGCTGGCGTCTACCAGGCGCCGCTCGCCGCGCAGGCGGTAGGCCAGGGTCAGCAGGTACACCGCCAGGCAGCCGACCGTGACGGCGACGACGAAGCCCGGCTGCCATACCTTCTCCCAGCTCGAGCCGGCGGTGACCTGGAACAGCAGCGAGGGCAGGCCCAGCCAGACCACGAACTTGTTGATCTCGACGGCGGCCGTCGGTCCCAGGCGGCCGGTGCGGCGGCAGACGTAGCCCACCAGGATCAAGGCGAAGATCGGGATGACGACGTTGATGACGGAGTACATGGGCGCCCGCGAGTACGAAGGGAAACGCAGCTTAGAGTTGCCGGTCGATGCGGTCCAATGCTATCGCGGCGCCGGGCTTGCGCCGTCGAATCCAGGTCGCCACCGAGGGCCGTCGCTGTTCCATGTAGCCGAGGAATTCGCTGGCGGGCGTTGCAAAGCCGTGGGCAATCCTTACTCTGCGGCTGGCAGAGGATTCGGAGAAGCAGCGTGGACGAGGAAACCCGGCGAACCCGCGAGGTGGTCGAGCGCTATCACCAGTGCTGGATGGCACTCGACGTGGAAGGCGTGATGGCGCTCTATCACCCCGATATCGAGTACTACGACTTCTTCAACAACCTGCGCATCCCCTTCGACGAACTGCGCGACTACGTGCGCACCGCCATGCCGCACAGCCCGCAGCAACACATCGAACACACCGACCGCATCCGCGTCGACGGCGACACCGCGTTCATCCAGTACTGTTCGCGGCTGACCCTGCGGCGCAGCGGCCGGCTGGCCTCGTTCCGCGCCAGCGAGGCGATCACCGTGCGCGACGGGCTGATCTGGCGGGTCCATGAATACGCCACCGCGGTGCGCGAGGAAAACGTCGGCGCCGGGGCCGAGGCGCCGACGGCGAAGATCCAGCGGCTCGGCCTGTCGTCGGTGCAGGTGCGCCTGATGCTGCTCGACCTGGAACAGTACTTCGCCAGCGAAAAGCCCTACCTGGCCAGCGATCTCGATCTGAGCAGGGTCGCCGCCGACACCGGCTACAGCCGCAACCAGGTGTCCTACCTGCTCAACCAGGTGCTCGGGGTCAGCTTCTACCAGTACGTCAACCGCGCACGTGTCGACCACCTGCTGGAACGCCTCGGCGAGGAGGATGCCGGACGCATCGACGAGCTGGCCTTCGCCGTCGGCTTCAACTCGCTGTCGGTCTTCTACCGCTGCTTCCGCGAACGCACCGGCCTGCCGCCGCGCGGCTACCTCAGGCAGCTGAATTCCGCACGGACCCGCGCGAACGACCCGCACGCCGACGCGCCCTAGACTGCCGGCACACTTCGCCCTGGAGCCCTCGCAATGCAGAACTGGGAAAACATCAGCCTGTGGATGGATCAGCTCGACACGCCGCTGCGGGCGCGCCCGAGCCTGGAACAGGACCTGGACGTCGACGTCGCGATCGTCGGCGCCGGCTACAGCGGGCTGTGGGCCGCCTACTACCTGAAGCGCCAGGCGCCGCAGCTACGCATCGTCATCCTCGAAGCGCAGACCGCCGGCTACGGGGCCTCCGGGCGCAACGGCGGCTGGCTGATGGGGCGCATGCTCGGCGAGGACCGCTACCTGGCGCCGCTGCCGCAGGAGGAGCGGATGCGCGCCTACGTGGTGCTCAAGTCGATTCCCGACGAGGTCGCCGCGGTCATCCAGGCGGAAGGCATCGACTGCGGTTATCTCAAGGGCGGCGTGCTGACCTGCGCGGCGCGCTACCCGGAGCAGCGCAGCCGCCTGCGCCACGAACTCGACGCGCTGTACCGCGAAGGGCACGACGAGAGCGACTACGTCTGGCTGGACCGCCACGCGCTGGACGCCCAGTTGCGCATCGCCGATGCCTACGGCGCCATCTATTCGCCGCATTGCGCCACCATCCAGCCGGCGCGCCTGGTGCGTGGCCTGGCGCAAGCGGTGGAGCGCCTCGGCGTGACGATCTACGAACGCAGCCCGGTGAGCGACTGGCAGCCGCGGGAACTGCGCACCGCGCGTGCTCGCGTGCGCGCCGACTGGATCGTCCCGGCGGTCGAGGGCTACGCCGGTGGCTTCGGCCTGCTGCAGCCCTATCAGGTCGCGGTGCAGAGCCTGATCGTCGCCACCGAACCGCTGCCCGCATCGACCTGGGACGAGATCGGCCTGCGCGACGGCCAGGCGTTCGCCGAGAACAGCCGGCAGATCACCTACGGCCACCGCACCCGCGACGACCGCCTGGTGTTCGGCGCGCGCGGCGGTTACCGCTTCGGCGGGCGCGTGCGCGAAGACTTCCAGCTCACCGAGGCGGAGATCGGCTTGCGCCGCTACCTGTTCGAGTCGCTCTTCCCCCGCCTGCGCGGAGTGAAGTTGACCCACGCCTGGGGCGGCAACATGGGCATGGCGCGACGCTTCCGCCCGCACATGCTGCGCGACAAGAAGAACGGCCTGGCGCTGGCCGGCGGTTTCGGCGGCGAGGGCGTCGGCGCGAGCAACCTCGGCGGGCGCACCGTCGCCGACCTGATCCTGCACAACGACAGCGCGTTGACCCGGCTGCCCTGGGTGACCCGCGACCAGCCGCTGGGCAAGAGCCTGCGCCGCTGGGAACCGGAGCCGTGCCGCTGGCTCGGCTATAAGCTGATCATGCGTTCTTTCGCCCACGAAGACCGTGTGCTCGCCAACCCGGCGACACCGCCCTGGCGCCGGCGCCTGGCGAGAAGCGTCGCCGCCTACCTCGACACCTTCATGCATTGACCGCGTTGTGCCTGGCGAGGCTCCGGGCGGTGGGTTACGCCGCGACGGGCTTTCGTGGCGGTACGGGCGATCCGCGCGGCGCGGCTAATCCACCCTACGGTTCCGATCCGGGTAGGGTGGGCTTCAGCCCACCAACCAAACCCCGCTCACGTCAGCCGATCACCACCGGCCCGTCGTGCTCCAGCGTGCAGTCCACCTGCTCGCCGGGGACGAAGCGCGGCAGGCCGAGGGCGACGGATTCCAGCGGAGTGCCGGCGACGTCCAGCCGGTAACGCGTGACCTCGCCGCTGTTCAGCACCTCGGCGATGCGTGCGCCGCGCCATACCGGCGCCGTCAGCTCACCGGGACGGGCAATCTGCAGTTGTTCCGGGCGGATCAGCACGCGTACCTGGCTGGACGCGGCGGGCACGCGGCAGCGCGCGCGGAACTGCCCACCGAAGGCTTCGCACTCGATCCCGGCGGCATCGCTGGCCAGGCAGCGGGCGTCGAGCAGGCTGCCGGCGCCGAGGAAGGTGGCGACGAATTCGGTGCGCGGCCAGCGGTACAGCTCGCCCGGCGCATCGATCTGCTGCAACCGTCCGGCCTGCATGATCGCCACCCGGTCGGCCATGGCGAAGGCTTCCTCCTGGTCGTGGGTGACCAGCAGCGCGGTCATCTTCAGCTCGCGCAGCAGGCCGGCGAGTTCGCGCTGCAGGCGTTGGCGGATCTGCCGGTCGAGCGCGCCGAGGGGTTCGTCGAGCAGCAGCACGGCGGGTTGCACGGCCAGCGCGCGGGCGGTGGCGACGCGCTGCTTCTGCCCGCCGGAGAGCTGCTTCACCGCGCGTTCGGCGAATTCGGCGAGGCCCACCAGTTCGAGCATCCGCAGCGCCGCGGCGCGGGTCTCGGCCTTGCCCAGGCCCTTCATGCGCAGGCCGAAGCCGATGTTTTCCAGCACGTTCAGGTGCGGGAACAGCGCGTAGTCCTGGAACACCGTGGCGGCGTCGATGCGGTCCGGCGGCAGCCCGGCGATGGAGCGCCCGGCGATGCGGATATCGCCGCCGTCGAGGCCGAGGCGGCCGCTGACCATGCCCAGCAGGGTGGTCTTGCCGGAACCGGACGGGCCGAGGATGGCGACGATCTCGCCGTGGCCGACGTCCAGACTGACGCGGTCCACCGCCAGGGTGGCGCCGTAGGTCTTGCTCACCGCATCGATGACCAGGTCGCGGGGGGAGTCGGGCGGGGTCATGCGCGTCCTCGGATGAGTTTGAGAGCGAAGGGCAGGATCATCCCGGCGACCAGCAGCACGCAGGCGACGGCCAGCGCGGAGTAGGCCAGCACGCTGGGCGGCAGGCCGTTGCGCGCCATCGAGTAGATCAGCATCGGCAGGGTGTTGAAGCCGCGCCCGGTGAAGAAGGCGATCGCCCATTCGTTGAACGACAGCAGGAAGGCCAGCAGCAGCCCGGAGCGGATGCTCGGCCAGAGGATCGGCAGGGTCACATGGCGCAGCATCTGCCGCTGGCTGGCGCCGAGGTCGCGGGCGGCGTCGTCGAGACGCTCGTCGTAGCGCAGCAGCTGCGCCATCACCATCAGCGCGACGAAGGGCGAGGTGTAGAGCGTGTGGCCGATGATCACCGTGGGATAGCCGAGCGGCAGGCCGAGTTCGACGAAGGCCACCTGCAGGCCGGCGGCGAGCACCAGCACCGGGACCACCAGCGGCAGGAAACCGAAGGCCACCCAGAGGCGCTTGAAGCGGGCCTGGGCGCGCACCACGAAGAACGCGAACAGCGTGCCGAGCAGCGTCGCCAGCAGCGCCACCAGCGTGGCGATGCCCAGCGAGGCGAGCAGCGAGGCGCCGATGCGCGGGTCGGCGACCAGCGCGGCGTACCACTTGCCGGTGAAGCCGGTGATCGGGAAGGCGTAGAACGGCAGCGGATTGAAGCTGAAGGCGATCACCGTGAGGATCGGCACCAGCGCGTAGATCAGCATCGCCAGGGTGCACAGCAGCAGGAACGGGTGGCGCGGGCGCTTCATCGTCCGCCTCCCGAGCCGAGGCTCAGGCCAACGCGTCCGCAGGCGCGGGCGAAGAGTGCCAGCAGCGCCGCCAGCAGGCCGACGGCAAGCCCGCCGGCGACGATCAGCAGCACCGTGAGCGCGCTGCCCAGCGGCCAGTTCAACGCGTGGAAGAACTGGTCGCGGATTTCCGTGGTGGTCAGCCGGCCGGAGGTGCCGCCGAGCATTTCCGGTTCCAGCACGGTGCTCAGGGTCGGTACGAACACCAGCACCGCGCCGACGCACAGGCCGGGCGCCGCCAGTGGCATGACGATGCGCCAGAAGGTGGCGTTGGCCGAGGCGCCGAGGTCGCGCGCCGCCACCAGGTAGCGGTCGTCGATGGTCCTCATCGCCAGGAACAGGGTGAACAGCATGAACGGGAAGCTGTTGTAGGTCATCGCCGCGATCACTGCCGGGCGCCCGTAGAGCAGCGCCATGATCGGCGCGTCGAGCAGGCCGCTGCTGGTCAGCGCCGTGTTGATCAGGCCCTTCACGCCGAGGATGCCGCGCCAGGACACGGTGCGGATCAACGGCCCGACCAGGAAGGTCACGGTCACCAGCATCAGCACCAGCGCCTGCAACCGCGTCGAACGCACGCCCTTGGCGAGGTAGTAGGCCACCGGCAAAGCGATCAGCGTGGCCAGCAGCACCACGCCGAGTGCCACGCCGAGGGTGCGCGCCAGCACCTGCGGGCGGCCGGACGCCAGGTCGAGAATCCCCCGGTAGTTGTCCAGGGTCGGGAACGCCGCCGCCGAGCCGTTGCCCGGGGACAGCGAAAGCAGCAGCAGGCCGGCGATGGGCAGCACGAAGAATGTCAGCAGCAGGAGCAGCCAGGGGCCGCCGGTGATCAGCGGGTAACGGGAAAAGCGCACGCGGCCTCCGAAGGTACGTCCACCCACGCCCCGCCGTCCCTGGGAATGGCGGGGCGTATCGGTATCAGGCGTTGAGTACCTTGTCCCACACCGCCTGATAGCCGGCGGGGTTGGTCGGCGAGGTCCACCAGACGGCGTTCTTCAGGAAGGCGTCCGGCTTGGCCAGGTCGAGGGAATCGACCAGTTTGCCATCCATCGTGGCGATCGCCGCGGTGGAGGTGGTGCGGTAGCCGATGTCCTTGCCGATCATCGCGCCGTACTGCTCGCCGAGCAGGTAGTCGATGAAGGCCAGGCAGGCGGCCTCGCTCTCGGCGTTGGCGTCCCTGGTCAGGAAGGCCGCATCGTACCAGGCCAGCTCGCCCTGTTTCGGGTGCGTCCAGCGCACGTCGACGTCGTACTTGCGGATTTCCAGCAGCGGCTGCCAGCCCCAGCACACCGCGACTTCTCCGGTGGCCATGAGGTTCTTCAGGTCGCCGATGTCGTTCCAGTAGGAGCGCACCAGCGGCTTCTGCTTGATCAGCACCTCGGCGACGGCGTCGAGCTGGTCCTTGTCCATGGCGAACGGGGTCTTGATGCCGAGGTAGAGGGCGGCCACCACCACGCTCTCGAACAGGCCGTTGGGCATGGCGATGCGCCCGGCGAACTCCTTGTCGAAGAGGATCGCCAGGTCGTCGACGTCCTGGCCGACGATGCCGTGGTTGTAGACCATCGAGTCGGTGCCCCAGGCGTAGGGCACGCCGTAGGTCTTGCCGTCGTAGATCATCCCGGCGGCCTTGTCGAAGCCGGGAATCAGCTTCGACCAGTTCTTCAGTTTGCTGGTGTCGATGGGCTTGAGCACGCCGGCGTCATAGGTGATCTGCGCATGGTAGGAACCGTCGGTGAGCAGTTCGACGCCGGCGCCGCCGGATTGCAGCTTGGTGATGATTTCCGAAGGGTCGGCGAACAGGCTGGTCTGCACCTCGATGCCGCTGGCCTTGAGGAAGGGCGCGAGGAACTCGGGCCGTGCGTAGTCGGCGTTGGTGCCCCAAGTGAAGTGTTTTGCGGCCGCCTGTGCGCGGCCGGAGAGCAACGGGCCGCCAAGCAGGCCGGCGGCGCCGGCGATGCCCAGCAGTTTGAGCATGTCGCGCCGCGAACGGGCGCCGTTGAAGAGGTCGTGGGTCAAGCGATCTGATGCATCCGTCATCTTCTTTCCTCTGCGTTGCTCGATTTACCCGCCTGTCCGCGCGGGATGCCTGCTGATGACACCACGGACACGGCCTCGCGCTCAACCGTTGCCGCGTTGCGCGCGCAGGGCTTGCCGCCGGACGGTGGTGGCCGTCGCGTCGACGGCGAGGTCGAGGCCCTCCAGCGAGCCGCTGAACACCACGCCGTAGAGCTCGAAGGCGCGCGACGGGGTTTCCCAGCGTTCCAGCACGTCGTGCAGCACGCGGCGCGGTTCGCGCTCCAGCGGGTCGCCATAGCCGCCGCCGGAGCAGTCGATGCCGCGGATCAGTTCGCCCTTGTGCAGCGTCAGCGCGACCACGTTGGGCAGCTTGCTCTGGCTGCCGTCGGCGCGGATGTGCCAGGCCGCGGCGGCGATGGCATCGCCGCCGCCGCGCACGCCTCGCGGCGGGCTGAGCTGGCCGTCGCAGGGGAACATCACCGTCAGCGGCGCCTCGGTGGGGCCGTAGGCCATGTCGCCGCCCGGCGCGCCGCGGAACTTGCCGGCGCCGCCGGAGCCGGGGATCAGGCGGATGTGGCTGAATTCGATGGGGTGCTTGAGCTCGTCGATCTCCACCGAGTCGCGGTACATCAGCCCGCAGTCCACCGGCAGGCCCCAGGTAAGCCAGCCGTCCGCGTGGGCGCTGGCGGGGCCGCCGTTGATGGCGATGATCAACTGGTTGACGTAGGCCTCGTTGCCCTGGCGCGGATCGTCGCCGGAGACCACCGCCAGCCCCACGCCCATGCCCAGGCCGCCCTCGGCGACGCCGTAGCCGTCGCCGAGCTGGGCGAAGGCCGCGCCAGCGCAGTTCACCAGCCGGTCGGCGACGTTGGTGGTGGCCACCGAACAGCTGTGGGGGAACGCCGGGCGGCCGATCACCTTGCCTTCGCCAAGCAGCATGCGCACGCGGCGGAAGGCCCCGGAGTTCTTCGGGATGTCCGCCGGCAGCGAGTTGAACAGGCCGGTGAGCGAGGCGGAAATGGTGCAGGCCTCGCTGACGTTGAAGCCGCAGGGCAGGTTGTCGATGTTGTCGCGCATGTCCAGGGTGACCATCGCCGCCTCGGGGTCGACCTCGATTTCCAGCCTGATCGGAATCCCCTCGGGGACGATGCCTTCCACCGGATCGTGGCCGCCGGTGTTCACCAGACGCGCCTTGGGCAGCCGGCGGATGGCCTGGGCCATGCGCTGCTCGGAGTAGTCCAGCCAGTCGCGGACGAAGGTCTTGATGCGGTCCTTGCCGTACTTCTCGCACAGCTCCTTGAGCCGCCGCTCGCCGATGCGCGCGGCGCCGAGGCTGGCGAGGAAGTCGCCGTACCACTGGCCGGGCACGCGGATGCGGCTCTGGCACATGCGTACGATGTCCTGGTTCATCTGGTAGTCGCGCTGCACGCGCACCGCCGGGAAGATCAGTGCGCCTTCCTCGTATACGTCCTTCGCCGAGGCGTGGTAGGTGGTCGGTTGCGAGTTGCCGATGTCCGCCTGGTGCGCCTTGGCGACCACGGTGAAGAGGTGTTCGCCCTCGACGAACACCGGCACCAGGATGGTGTGGTCGGCCGGGTGGGTGTTGCCGGTGTACGGGTCGTTGTGCAGGAAGGCGTCGCCCTCGGCGAGGTCCGGGTGGAACTCGCACATGGTGCGCGTCTGCAGGTGCGCGCCGAAGCTGTGGATCGGCAGCCCGTCGGCGCAGGCCAGCAGCTGGTTGTCGGCGGTGCACAGGCCGCAGCTGAAGTCGCGCGCGCTGTTGATCACCGCCGAGCGCGCGGCGCGCAGCAGGGTGTTGGTCATCTCGCGGACGATGCCGTCGATGCGATTGGCGATCACCGCGGTGAGTACCGGGTTGATGGCTTGCTTCTGGTCCATTCCGGGCGTCCTCACTGGTAGCTCAGGATGTAGTTGCCGGCGTCGCTGACGCGCGCCGACATGCCCGGATAGACCACCAGCGTGGTGGTCGGCTCCTCGATGATCGCCGGGCCCTGCACGTGGTGGCCGGGAAGCAGGTCGGCACCGGCATGGATCGGCGTTTCGATACTGACGCCAGCGTCGAAGTGGCAGGTCCGGTAGGCGGCCACCGGCGCGTCCTCGCCTTGCGCCGCGCGGGCGAGGCTCTGCACCAGCGGCGAGGAGAGGGCGACGGTCAGGCGCGCCTTCCAGTTGATGCATTCCACGGCGCTGGCGCGGTCGTCGATGGCGAACACCCGCTGGTGCACCTGGTGGAAGGCTTCGACCAGCCGTTCGACGTCCGCCGCATCCTCGATGCGGCTGAACGGCAGCGGCGTATCCAGCTCCCAGATCTGGCCGAAGTAACGCGCCTCGACGAAGAACTCGAGGCGCGCCTTGTCCTGCGCCTGTGCGCCTAGGCCCTCGAGAAAGCCCAGCAGGCGCCCTTCGAGTTCGCCCAGGGTGCGGTTCACCGCGGCGTGGTCGAAGCGGTTCGAGGTGGTCACCAGGCTCGCGGTTTCCTCCTTGAGGATGTCGGCGAACTGCATGCCGGCGGCGGACAGCGCCGAGGCGGCCTTGGGCAGCACCACGCGTTCGCATTCCAGCTCGCGGGCGATCGGCAGGATGTTGATGCCGGCCGCGCCACCGCCGGCGACCAGGGTGCTTTCGTTCGGATTGACACCCTCGGCGATGGTGATTTCGCGGATCGCCTTGATCATCAGCTCGCTGGCCAGGCTGATGATGTCGTAGGCGGTCTGCTCGATGCTGGCGCCGAAACGCTCGGCCAGCGGTGCGAGGGCGCGGCGCGCGGCCGCCACGTCGAGGCGCATGCGCCCGCCGAGGAAGGCCCCGGCATTGAAGTAGCCGAGCACGCAGGCGGCGTCCGACACCGTCGGTAACTCGCCGCCTCGGCCGTAGCAGGCCGGGCCGGGATCGGAGCCGGCGCTCTGCGGGCCGACGCGCATCAGGCCGCCCTCGTCGCACCAGGCGATGGAGCCGCCGCCGGCGCCGACCGAGCGGATGTCCACCGAGGAAATGCCCAGCAGGTGGCCGCTCCACAGGCCGCCGAGCCAAGTGTCGCGGCTGTAGGTGAGGTTGCCGTCGCGGACCAGGCCGACGTCGAAGGTGGTGCCGCCGGTGTCGCAGACGATGGCGTTGCTGCCGAGGTCTTCCAGGCGCGTGTAGGCGGCCGCGGCGACTGGCGCCATGGCCGGGCCGGATTTCACCGTGTGGATCGGCGCCTCGATCAGCTCGGCGACGTTCATGCAGCCGCCCAGCGTGGTCGAGACGAGGATGTCGTTGGCGTAACCGGCCGCGCGCAGGTCGCGCTCCAGCCCGCTCAGGTGCTGCTGCATCAGCGGCTTGAGCGAGGCGTCGATGCTGGTGGCCGAAGCCCGGCGGTACTCGCGGATCACCGGCAGGATGCGGTGCGAAAGGGTGTAGGGCACGCCGGGCAGCAGTTCGTCGAGGAGCGCGGCGAGGCGCTGTTCATGCGCCGGATTGGCGATCGACCAGAGCAGGCACACGGCGATCGCCTCGAAGTCGTGCCGCGCCAATTGGCCGATCACCTCGCGCGCCTGCGCCTCGTCGAAGTCGCGTGACACGCTGCCATCGGCGCGGATGCGCTCGCGCACCTCGAAGGTGTAGCGGCGCGGGACGTAGGGCTCGGGGTAGTCGCGGCTGAAGTCGTGGGGGTTGAGCTTGCCGCCCTCGCGCAGCACGAGGATGTCGGGGAAACCTTCGGTGACCAGCAGCGCGGTCTTCGCCACGCGCTGGGTGACGATGGCGTTGGTCGCCCGCGTGGTCCCGTAGATGAACAGATCGGTCGCGCCGAGCAGCGCCTCGACGCCCAGCCCCAGTTGTTCGGCGGCGACGCCGAGGGCCTCGCGCATGCCGTCGAAGATGCGCGCATGGGTGGTGAGGGCCTTGCCAATGGTGTAGCCACCGCTGCTGTCGGTCACCACCACATCGGTGAAGGTGCCGCCGGTATCCACGGAAATCCTGTACATGCTGATGATCCCTCTCATTAGTCGCGGCCACGACGAGGAATGCAGTATCGCGCAAAACAGGGCCGTCTCCGCGCCAGGGTGAAGCAGGCGCTGAACGGTATCGCCGTTTCCGGCGGGGAGGGATGAGCAGGGGAGCGGTCAGGCCGCTTCGTAGTGCCAGACCTTGGAGACGATCTTCCAGGTGTCGCCGAGGAAGATCAGCGTCATGTCGTCGACGAAGCTCTGCGGCAGGTAGAGGTCGCGCACGCGCACGTGGGCGGTGGTCGGCGTCGGCATTTCCAGGCTGATAATCTCGTCGACGCGCGGGTCGTTGCGCTGCGCGGGCGCTTCCCGGCGGGTGATGCGCTCCAGGTACAGCGGCAGGTCGAGCATGATGAATTCATCGTCCGTGGACGAGAACAGCCGCGCCTCGGCGTGGAAGATCTCGTTGAACCAGTCCGAACGGCCGAAATACAGCGCGTCGAAATAGCGCTGAATGACCTTTAGCAGTTCGCTCTTGGGTGTGCTCATGCGATCGCTCCGTTGATGCATTGCTCGACGGCCGCTTCATGCGGCAGTTCCAGGCCGTAATCCAGTGCGGCCAGCAGGGTTTCCAGTTCGCTGTCGGAAATGATCAGCGCGGGCGCGAGGAACAGGGAGGTCTGTTCCCCGCTGGTGCCGATCAGGGCACCGGCTTCCAGCGCGCGTTCGGCTACGCGCGAGGCGAGGGTGGGTTCCAGGGTGTCGGCCCGCCAGTCGCGCCAGTCCGGGCCGTGCAGCTCGATGGTCCAGTGCAGGCCACGGCCGTCGACACGGGCGATGATCGGATGGCGGGCGGCGATTTCGCCGAGGCGGCGCTTCATCACCTGTTCCAGATGCGCGGTTCTCTCGAGCAGCTTTTCGCGCACCACCACGCGCAAATAGGCGCGTACCGCGGCGACCATGCTCGGGTGGCCGCGGAAGGTGCTGTAGCTCTGCCAGGACTTGTCTTTCAGCCGCTCCATCACGTCCTTCGAGAGCACCACCGCGCCGGCCGGCGCCGCGCCACCGGCCAATGGCTTGCCTAGGGTGACGATGTCCGGACGGCTGTCGCCGCCCTGGAAGGCGAACCAGCGCCCGCTGCGGCCCAGGCCGGTCACCACTTCGTCGGCGATCCACAGGCAGCCGGCCGCGCGGGCCATCGCCGCCATGCGGTCCTGATAGTCGGCGTCGTGATAGATGCCGCCCTGGGTGTAGTCGATGATCATCGCCGCGCTGTCGGCCAGCTGCGCCGGAACGCCGGCGAGGCGCGTCTCCAGCGACGGCACGCAGACATCGCCGCCGTAGCTGGCGCCGACCGGCGCGGGTAACTGGTGAACCGCTACGCGCCAGGGCGTCGGCCGGGTGCCGCCATGATGCGAGGCGAGGCCGCCATGCCAGTGCGGCTGCAGAGTGGCGTCGCGGGACAGACCGGTGAGGCCGTGATAGGCGCGCTCGCGGGCGGCGAAAGGCGCCCGCCCGCTGAGCACCTGGGCCAGCGACAGCGCCTGGTCGTTGGCCTCGCTGCCGCTGAGGAAGAAGCGCACGCCACCGACCCAGTCGTGTTCGCCGGCGAAGGCGATATCGATCAGCTCATCCGCCGCGGCTTCACGCTCGCCCCAGGCCCAGCCTTCGCTGACCACCGGGGCACTGGCGGCCCTTCGCAGGGCGTCTTGCATGTCCGGGTAGGCATGGCCGAGCGGGCCGCCGGTGCTGCTGCCATCGATGACCCGACGGCCGTCCGCGAGGAAGAAGTACACTCCTTCGCCGCCAACGATGCGGAAGCTCGGCTGTTCGCCGGCGTTCAGCCCTGTCTGGATCAACCTGCCCATGCCCGTGCCTTCCTCGGGATCGGTATATGGACATAGCATTTCATGTCGACTGTATATTGTCGACAATTTTTTTGTGTCCTTCTATCATTGCCCTCTATTAGGCTCGCCTTTTCCTTTCGTAAGCCGCGTCCTAGAGCCCTCAATGCGGCGTTCGGGCATTTCCGACGGAGGTCGGAGTGAGCTATCTCCTCCCTTGTGTTAGGGTCTTTTTAATCGTTACCTCGCCGGCCGGAGAATCCGATGGCTTCCTTTGAATCACCCGAAAGATCCGACAGCGCCATGCCGCTGCATCGAACACGCATGGCCGACCTGGCTTACGAGCGTATCCGGGAGCTGATAATCGTCGGGGACCTGCCCATCGGCTCGCGCTTGATCGAGACCCAGCTGGCGCAGGAGTTCGGCACCAGCCGGGCGCCGGTTCGCGAGGCCATCCGCCGCCTGGTGGAAGACGGCCTGATCGAGGAGCGGCCGCACCACGGCGCCACCGTCAAGGTGCTCGACGCTGCGGCGATCATCGACCTCTATAACGTGCGCCTCGCCCTGGAGACCATGACCATTCGCCTGGCGACGCTGCGCGGCATGTCCACCGACCGCCTGCGCGAATTGGTCGCGCTAATGGACGAGGCGGCGCAGAAGGGCGACACCATGCTGGTGGCGCGGCACGAGCTGGATTTCCATGCGGAGATTTGCCAGCACAGCGGCAATCAGCTGGCCATCGAGCTGTTCCGCAGCCTCGGCGGCCGCCTGCTGATGGCCGTCGCCCTGGACAACACCTCGCATCAGGACCTGCTGGGCGTAGCCGCCGAGCACGAACCCCTGCTGGCCGCCATCGAGTCCGGCGACGACCGTCGCGCCGCCGAGGAGATGCGCCTGCACATTCTTTCCACGGTCGGCGACCTGCTGGCACGGCTCAACGGCAATCCGCTGGATCTGCTCGACTACCCGCAAAACGCCTGATCGATCTCGACTTTGCCCGCGGCGGCGCGCCGGATCATGCCGGCCCCCCGCACCGCTTCGAGTCCGCCATGAAACGCTTCGTCCTCCTCGATACCACGCCCATCCCCGACAACGGCGGCGCCCTCTGCTTGTTCGAGTACGGCGAAGACTTCGTGATCAAGTTCGAGGGTGGCCGCGGCAATCAGTTGATGAACACGCGGATGCACGGTTCGGAGGACGCGCTGGCGGAAATCCCATGCAAACGCGTGGCCGGCCGGCCCCAGGTGCGCGTGCTGATCGGCGGCCTGGGCATGGGCTTCACCCTGGCCGCGGCGCTCAGGCACCTGGGCAAGGACGCGGAAGTGCAGGTGGCCGAGCTGGTGCCGGGCGTTATCGAATGGAACCACGGTCCGCTGGGCGAAAAGTCCGGCTATCCGTTGCGCGATCCACGCTCAAAGGTGCTCAACGACGACGTCGCGGCGATCCTCAAGGCCGGTCCCGGCGCCTTCGACGCCATCATGCTGGACGTCGACAACGGTCCCGAGGGGCTCACGCAGAAATCCAACAGTTGGCTGTACTCGATGGAAGGCCTGCGCACCTGCGCGAAGGCGCTGCGCAAAGGCGGCGTGCTCGCCGTATGGTCGGCCAGCGCCGACCGGCAATTCTCCGAGCGGCTCTCCAGGGCGGGATTCAAGGCCGAAGAGGTGCAGGTTTTCGCCCACGGCAACCGTGGCCCGCGCCACACCATCTGGATCGCCAGCAAGCTCTGATCACTCGTCCCGTTCGCCCTGCGGCAACCCGCCATGTGGCGGTTTTACTGGGCTGGCGGCGCTGAAAATTCCTTTTTGCGAACGCGAACTTATCGCCTTTTTCGGCCTCCTATCGCGGTAGCCAGTGATCGCGACGGCCTGCTAAGCTCGCGCCTTCACTCGATTGCCCACTACGGCGCAGGTTAAGGAAATAGCATGAGACAACATCGGTTGGCGGCAGCGATGGCCCTGGTTGGTCTGGTTCTGGCCGGCTGCGACTCGCAGACCAGCGTGAAACTGGAAACGCCGGCTCAGAAGGCCTCCTACGGCATCGGCCTGAACATGGGCAAAAGCCTGGCTCAGGAAGGCATGGACGATCTGGACTCCAAAGCCGTCGCCCAGGGCATCGAAGATGCCATCGGCAAGAAAGAGCCGCGCCTGAAGGACGAAGAGCTGATCGAAGCCTTCGCTTCCCTGCAGAAACGCGCCGAGGAGCGCATGAAGACGGTTGGCGAAGAAAACGCCAAGGCCGGCAAGAAATTCCTCGAAGACAACGGCAAGCGCGAAGGTGTGACCACCACCGCGTCGGGCCTGCAGTACGAAGTGCTGAAGAAGGCGGACGGCGCCCAGCCCAAGCCGACCGACGTCGTCACCGTTCATTACGAAGGCAAGCTGATCGACGGCAAGGTCTTCGACAGCTCCATCGAACGCGGCACCCCGATCGATCTGCCGGTCAACGGCGTGATTCCGGGTTGGGTCGAAGGTCTGCAGCTGATGCATGTGGGCGAGAAGTTCAAGCTCTACATCCCCAGCGAACTGGCTTACGGCGCACAGAGCCCGAGCCCGATGATTCCGGCCAACTCGGTGCTGGTGTTCGAGCTGGAACTGCTGGCGATCAAGGACCCTAACCAGGCTCCGAGCGACGCCGAGCAGCCCGCCGAAACCAAGTAACCTCCGCGTTACCGACCAACGCCCCGCTCTGCGGGGCGTTGTCGTTTCCAGGGTAACGAACCGCCACCCGACTGGGCAGTCTGAACAGGTACGGAACGAGGCGGCTGTTACGGTTATGCACACTGCCTGGACGATTACAAGCGGAGCGTCGAGAACCCCTTCGCACTTTTCCAGTGCGATCACAACCTGCTGATTTTATTGATATTTTATTGCTGTTTAAAAATTGTTCGATCTGAGCGGAAGCCGCATGAGGCGGGCTTTTGGCCCAGCCATCCATAATCTGTTCACATAGTTATCCACAGCTTTTGTGGGTAACCCCAGCCAGCCCAGCGGGCACGCGGTCTGCCGAGGAGTCAGGATGAAAATGCCGTTGAATCTTGCACGCTACCTGCCCATCGCTGAGCGCATTCTGGTGCGTGGTCGCCTACCCGCGTTGCTGCTGGCGGTGGCTCGCAAAGGCGCGCGGAAGGACAGGCGAACGGGTGGCCTGACGGACGACCTGCGCGTGCTTCAGTCGCTTGCGCTGGCCTACTGGCGTGGCGAGTACCGCGCGGTCAGCCGGCAGGCACTGCTCGCCTCGGTGGCGGCGCTGGCTTACTTTCTATCGCCGCTGGATCTGATTCCGGATTTTCTCATCGGGGTCGGCCTGCTCGACGACTTCGCCGTGCTCGCCTGGGTCACCCGCACCTGGAGCAAGGAGCTCGACGCGTTCCGCCTGTGGCGCGATACCCAGTCTCCCGCCCAGCGGGCAGAACTGGAACGGCTGCCATCGTCCGAGGAAATCCGTCGGGAACGATGAGCCGTCGCCGATCGCCCCGGCCGCCCTCAGTCAGTGTCGAAACCGCTTCCGCCCGTCGCCTGTTAAGATCGTCGCTGATCTTCAGAGGGGGAGCGCCCATGAGCGTGCAAGTGATCAGCCGTGACGGCGAGGCGGAATACGCCGTCGTGCCGTGGGCCGAATACCAGGCGTTGCTCGCCGCCGCCGGGCGGCCCAGCGAGCAGACAGCGGTGTCGGAATCCGGGGATGGCCTCGCGCAGCTTTCCAGCCGGCGTGAGGCGCTCGGGCTGAGCCGTGAGCAACTGGCGCGTCAGGTCGGCATCAGCCCGTCCTACCTCGAGTTGATCGAGCGCGGCGAGCGCGAGCCGGACGCCGCGATCCGCCGTTCCCTGGCGTTCGTGCTGGGCAAGGCCGCGCAGGAGCAAGAGGCCCCCGCGCCGTGAGCGTGCGCATCTCCCAGCAGCACTGGCAGGCGTTGCTCGCCGAACTGGCGGATGCGCGTCGACAGAGCCACCTGGTGACCTACCGCGCGCTGGTCGAGCGTCTGCAACTGCCGACTCCGGCGATGCAGACCCTGACCGCCGCGCTCGAACACCTGGCGGCCCTCGACGCCAAGGCGGAGCGCCCGCTGCGCAGCGCGCTGGTGATCAGCCAGGGCGCCAGCCGTCTTCCGCGCCCGGGGTTCTTCGACTGCGCGGTGCGCCTGGGGCGTTTCAGCGGACCGTGTGACGGTGTCGCCGCGGCCTCCTGGCATGCGGCGGAAGTCGCCCGTGTTTTCGAGTTCGACTACCCGGAGGGCAACTGATGTTGTGGAAACTGCGCGCCAGGGCGGGCTACTGGCTCGCCCGGCAACTGCTGGGCTGGCGCTGGTGGGTGGCGCAGCCGCGCGCCTGGCACTGGATGGAAGGGCAGTACGCGCGGATGGCCAATCTGGGCGATCGCCAGGCGCAGAGCTTCTACGGGCACCTGTTGCTGTTCCGCGGCCAGGGCCTGGGGGCGCGCGAGGAGGGCCTGAGGCTGCTCGGTCTGGCCGCCCGCGCCGGTGACGCGAAGGCCGCCTATCAGCTCGGCGTGAGCAGCCTGGCCGGTTCCACACGACAGCCTCCCGATGGCCGCGAGGCCGCGCGCTGGTGGACCCTGGCCGCCGAGAACGGTCACCCGCTGGCGGCGCATCGGCTCGCCGAACTCTATCGACAGGGTGGAGAAGGGCTGCCCGCCGACCCCGACCTGGCCGGGCGCTACGCGGGCCGCGCGGGCGAACTCGGGCTCTGAATCTTTCTCGGCCTTGCGTGGATGCGTAAGGCCGCGTTCGCCATTCAGGCCTCTCGTTCCTCTTCTTCCACCCGCTTCCTCGCTCCGCCCCGTTCGATACGGGTCCCTCGTGTTACCCCGCCAGCGGCAGGGTATCGATTATTTCCAGGCTGTAGCCCGGCACCGCCTTGGCCATGCGCTTGGCTTCGGAGGCGAGGTCGGCGAGCTGGGTGGCGTCCAGGCGTGAGCAGGCTTCCGGGCGCAGGTGAACGATGCCGATGGAAAGCGACAGCAGTGGAAACTCCTGGCGCTTGCCCTGGCGGTCGTGGGCGACGAAACAGCCGGCCTGCAGGTGTTCCTCCCGGTAGAAACGCCGGCACTGGCTCTGGAAGTCCTCGAGCAACTGCTGCAGGCGCAGACGCCAGTCCGCCGAACCCAGCACCAGCAGGAAATCGTCGCCGCCGATATGGCCGACGAAGTCGCGCATCGGATCGACCCGTTCGCACAGGCACTGCGCCAGGCAAAGCAGCACCTCGTCGCCACGGGCGTAGCCGTAGAGATCGTTGAAGGGCTTGAAGCTGTCGATGTCGACATAGCAGATCACGGCCTCGCGTTCCTGCTGCAGCAGGCGCGAGAGGCATTGCTGGATCGGCACGTTGCCGGGCAGCAGGGTCAGCGGGTTAGCGTGACGGGCCTGCTGGATCTTCTGCTCGGTGATCAGTTTGAGCACGTCGATCACCCGGCCAAGGCCGCGGTACTCGCCGTCCTCGGTGATGATGAAATCCTCCTCGATGCGTTGCCGCGCGCGACTGGTGAGCAGCCGGCTCACCTGCTGCAACGATTGGCGCAGGTCGACGCTGAGGAAGTCGTCGCCCATCAGCCGGCTGATCGGCTTGCGCGCGAACAGGTCGGTGGCGAAGGGCTTGAGCAGGGCGTCCGAGAGGGAATGGCGGTGCACGATGCCGACCGGATGGCGCGCGCCGTTGAGCACCGCCAGCGAGTTCAGGTTGGCCTGCAGGCGAAACGCCTCGAGCACCTCACCGATGGTGGTTTCCTGGTCCACCGCCTGTTGTTCGATCAGCAGGGTGGCGAGCGCCTCTTCCTCTTCGGCGCTCAGCGCCGCGCCGAGTCGCGGCAACAGCGCGCGGGCGTCGCGCGACGGGTTTTCCTGCGGCCGGGCGAGCAGGTAGCCCTGCACCAGATCGACCCCCATCTCGGCCAGCACGCTCAGTTCCTCGATCAGCTCGATGCCTTCGGCGATCACCTGGGCGCGGGAGACTTTCGCCATCTTCAGGATGGATTCGACGAACTCGCGCTTCACCGCATCCTGGTGAATCCCGTCGATGAAGTGACGGTCGATCTTCACGTAGTCCGGGCGCAGTTCCGACCACAGGCGCAGGCTCGAGTAACCGGCGCCCAGGTCGTCCAGGGCGATCGAGAAACCCATGGCGCGGTAGTGGTGCAGGGCGGTCTGGAGCAGCGCGTAGTCGTCGATGGGCGCCTGCTCGGTGAGTTCGATCACCACCTGGCTCGGCGGTATTCCCAGGCTTTGCAGCAGCTTCAGCGTGCGTCCGGGCTGATGCGCCGGCTCGAGCAGTGATTCGGGGGAAACGTTGAGGAACAGCTTGCCTTCGAGCTGCAGGTCGCGGAAGGCCTGGCAGGCGGTCCTGCGCGCCAGCTGTTCCAGTTCGCTCAGGCGGCCGGCATGGCGGGCCGCGGCGAACAGCGTGAGGGGCGAATGCAGCGGGCTGTTGGACGGGCCCCGGCTCAGCGCTTCGTAGCCGAGGATGCGCCGTTCGGACAGGCAGACAATCGGCTGAAAGAGGCTGTGCAGATCGCCCTGAGCGAGGATCAGGCCCAGTGCGCTGGCTTGCTCGGTGACGGGCATCGTAGGTCTCGAATACGGAAATGAAAAAGGGCCGGCTTTCACGCCGGCCCCTCCATTTCACGACACTCGTGTTACCGCCGTATTACAGGCTCAGTCCTTCTTCGCCACGGCGGTGTTCAGGCCGAGGTAGTCGAGAAGAATCTGCCCGGTTTCCTGCAGGTAGGCGTCGTCTTCCGGCTTGGTCTTGTCCTCCGAGCTGGGGACGGCGTCCTCGTCTTCCTGCTTGAGCTCTTTCAGCGGCTCCTCACCCTTGGCCTTGCGGCGGGTGTTCTCCAGCGCCAGCTGCTCGCCCTCGACCTTGGTCTGCTCGGCGCGACGCTTGGCCTCGTTGAGGCTGACGGTCTTCTCGTCCATCAGCTGCTGGGCCAGCTTGAAGCGTTCCTGGGTGAAGACGAAGTCGGGGTTCTTCGCGGCTCGGGCTTCGTGGCGCGCGCGCAGTTCGGCGAGGAACGGCGCGAACGGATCGCGCTCGGCGCTGATCGCCGGGCGGATGCTGTCCCACGGCATGGCTTCGGGCAGCGAGCTTTCGCCGATCTCGTGGGTGTTCACCACCGGCGGGAAGTCGACATCCGGCAACACGCCCTGATGCTGCGTGCTCTGGCCGGAAACCCGATAGAACTTCGCCAGCGTCAGCTTCAGCTCGCCATGGTTGAGCGGCTGGATGGTCTGCACGGTGCCTTTGCCAAAGGTCTGCCCGCCGATGATCAGCGCACGGTGGTAGTCCTGCATGGCGCCGGCGAAGATTTCCGAGGCCGAGGCGGACAGCCGGTTGACCAGCACGGCCATCGGTCCGGTGTAATAAGCGCCCGGGTTCTCGTCGGCGAGCACGTCGACGCGTCCGTCGGCGTTGCGCACCAGCACGGTCGGACCCTTCTCGATGAACAGGCCGGTGAGGTCGGTGGCTTCCTGCAGCGAGCCGCCGCCGTTGTTGCGCAGGTCGATGACCACGCCGTCGACTTTCTCCTGCTGCAGTTCGCCGAGCAGCTTCTTCACGTCGCGTGTGGTGCTCTTGTAGTCCGGATCGCCGGCGCGATAGGCCTTGAAGTCGAGGTAGAAGGCCGGCAGCTCGATGACGCCGAGCTTGTACTCGCGCCCGGCGTGCTCGAGTTTCAGGACGCTTTTCTTCGCCGCCTGTTCTTCCAGCTTGACCGCCTCGCGGGTGATCGACACCACCTTGCTGGTCTGGTCGTTCGGCCCGTTGCTCGCCGGAATCACTTCCAGGCGAACCTTGGAGCCCTTCGGTCCGCGGATCAGCTTGACCACTTCGTCGAGGCGCCAGCCGATGACGTCCACCATCTCGTCGTCACCCTGGGCGACGCCGATGATCTTGTCCGCCGGGGAAATCTGCTTGCTCTTCTCCGCCGGGCCGGCCGGCACCAGGCGCACGACCTTGACGTTGTCGTTGTCGTTCTGCAACACGGCGCCTATCCCTTCGAGGGAAAGGCTCATGTTGATGTCGAAGTTTTCCGCATTATCCGGCGAGAGGTAGTTGGTGTGCGGGTCGTAGGTCTGCGCGAAGGCGTTGATGTAGGCCGAGAACACGTCTTCGCCACGGGTCTGGTCCAGGCGCGCGAGCTGGTTGCGATAGCGCTTGGTGAGCAGCTCCTGGATCGCCTTGGGCTCCTTGTGGGCCAGCTTCAGGCGCAGGACTTCGTCCTTGACGCGCTTGCGCCAGAGGTCGTCCAGTTCCGCGGTGTTCTTCGCCCACGGGGCCTTCTCGCGATCGATGAGCAGGTCTTCGTCGACGCTAAAGTCGATGTTCTCGACGCCCTTGTCGAGCATCGCCAGGGCGAAATTGAGGCGTTCCTCGAGGCGATCGAGGTAGCGGCGGTAGATGGCGAAGCCCGGATCCAGATTGCCACTCTTGAGGAAATCGTCGAACTGCGTGCGCCACTTGTCGAACTCGGCGATATCGCCGGCGGTGAAGTAGCTGCGCGCCGGATCGAGGGCTTTCAGGTAGCCCTCGTAGATCTTCACCGAGCGCTCGTCGTTGAGCGGAGGCTTGTTGTAGTGATGACGCTTGAGCAGTTCCACCACGTTCAGGCTGGCGATCACCTGCTCGCGATCCGGCTGCAGCGTATCCCAGCTGTGGGGGGCGGTGGTCTTGGCCCACAGCGGCAGCGCGCTGAAACCTATCAATAACGCAAGGGTGGTGCGGGTAAGGGTTCGCTTCATGCTGATTCGACGTGTGGGCAAGTGATGACGCATATTAGGTCGTCAATACGGGCGCCGGTTCAATCGAACCGGGCATAACGCCGGAGCCGGTTGCCGGCTCGGTTGAAGCCACTATGGAGGCAGCGTGAAGGCATTGCAAGGCATCGACGGGAACCTGGAGTGGGCCGAACGCGCCGCTCTGGAATGTGACGTGGGGCAGATCCGCATCCGTGTGGCGGCTGCCGGACTCAACCGCGCGGACCTGCTTCAGCAGGCCGGGCACTATCCACCGCCAACGGGCGCCAGCGACGTCATCGGCCTGGAATGCGCCGGGGTAATCAGCGAAGTGGGCGCCGGCAGTCCATGGAAAGTCGGCGATCGCGTCTGCGCGTTGCTGGCGGGCGGCGGCATGGCCGAAGAGGTGGTGATCGACGGGCGCCACGCGCTGCCGGTTCCGGAAGGCATGAGCCTGCTCGAGGCGGCGGTGCTGCCGGAGGTGTACGCCACTGCCTGGCTCAACCTGTTCAAGCTGGCCGCGGTGCAGCCCGGCGAGAAGGTGTTGATCCACGCGGGCGCCAGCGGCGTCGGTTCGGCGGCGATCCAGCTGTGCAAGGCGTTCGGCAATCCGTGCTGGGTGAGCGTCGGCTCGCCCGAGCGTCTGGAGCACTGCGAGGCGCTGGGTGCGCAGGGTGGCGCGCTGCGCCATGACGGGTTGGACAACCTGCGCGATTTCGGGCCCTACGACGCCATCCTCGATCCGGTGGGCGGGGGGTACGCCACCCTGAACCTCGACCTCATCGCACTCGATGGGCGCTGGGTGACGATCGGCATGATGGGCGGGCGCAAGGCCGAGATGGATTTCGGCAAGCTGCTGGCCAAGCGCGTCCAGCTGATCGGTTCGACCCTGCGCAACCGCGACGACGACTACAAGGCCGAGCTGTTGCTCGACCTCCAGCAGCACGTCTGGCCGCTGTTCGCCGAAGGTCGCCTGAGCCCCGAGCTGGCGCGCAGCTACCCGATCACCGATGCCACCGCCGCTTACGCGGAACTGGCGGGCAATACGGTCAACGGCAAGCTGGCGCTGGTGATCGACGCCAGCCTGAGCTGACCGGCGCCGCCCGGGCTCTCCCGCCGTCCGCTATCCGGCCCGCCGAACTCAATAGTTCTGCGGGCTCAACTTGCGCTCTACCAGCTCGATGAGGATGTGCAGGACCTTGATGTGCAGCTCCTGCACCCGGTCGGCGTAGTCGCCGCCCGGGGCGCAGATGCACACGTCGGCGATGTCTTCGAGCGCCGAGCCCGGCTTGCCGGTCAGTGCCACCACTTTCACCCCGAGCGCCCGCGCGGCTTCGGCGGCCTTGAGCACGTTCGGGCTCTTGCCGCTGGTGCTGATGGCGATCAGCACGTCGCCGGCGCGGCCGTGGGACTCGATGTAGCGCGAGAAGATGTAGTCGTAGCCGAAGTCGTTGGCCACGCAACTGATATGGCTGGCGTCGCTGATCGATACCGCGGCGATGCCCGGACGGTTGTTGCGATAGCGCCCGGTGAGTTCTTCCGCGAAATGCATGGCGTCGCACATCGAGCCGCCGTTGCCGCAGGAAAACGCCTTGCCCTTGTTCTCGAAGCTTTCCACCAGCAACTGCGCGGCGCGCTCGATGCTGCGCAGCGCCTGGTCGTTGGCGATGAAGCGATCCAGCGCGGTGCGGGCTTCTTCGAGGCTGTAGCGGATGTGTTCGATCATCAGGGTTCTCAGGGGAGATCGTGGCTGGAATAGAAGGCGCTGAGCACCTTCACCAGATGGGCGAGGTCGTGGCTGCCGGCCAGCTCGCGGATCGAGTGCATGGCGAAGGTCGGTAGACCGATGTCCACCGTGCGCACCCCGAGGTGGCCGGCGACGATCGGGCCGATGGTCGAGCCGCAGCCCATGTCGCTGCGTACCACGAAGCTTTGCACCGGCACTTCGTTCTCCAGGCACAGGTGGCGGAAATAGCCGGCGGTTTCGCTGTTGGTGGCGTAGCGCTGGTTGCTGTTGATCTTGATCACCGGACCGGCGTTGAGCTTGGGGCCGTGGTTGGCGTCGTGGCGGTCGGCGTAGTTCGGGTGCACGCCGTGTGCGTTGTCGGCGGAAACCAGCAGGGATTTCTGGATGCTGCGGACGAAGCGCTCGCCGTCCGGCAACAGCCGGCGCAGGGTCTGTTCCAGCATCGGACCATCGGCGCCGCAGGCCGAGCAGGAACCGACTTCCTCGTGATCGGTGCACACCAGTACGCAGCTTTCCTCGCCCTCGGCCGCCAGCAATGCCTGCAGGCCGGCGTAGCAGGAGAGCAGGTTGTCCAGCCGCGCCCCGGCGATGAAATCGCCGTTGAGGCCGACGACGGCGGCGCCCTGGGTGTCGTAGAAGCTCAGTTCGTAGTCGAGCACGGCGTCGGCGCTGATGCCGTGTTCCTCGCTCAGCTGGTCGGCGAGCAGGGCGCGGAAATCCACCGATTCGTCGCCGGCGACCTGGGCGAGGATCGGCGGCAGTTCGTTCTGCGCGTTGATCGCCCAGCCTTCGTTGGCGGTGCGGTTGAGGTGGATCGCCAGGTTCGGGATCACCGCCAGCGGCACCTTGAAGTCGATCAGCTGGCTTTCCACCTTGCCGGCCAGGCGGAAGGTGACGCGCCCGGCCAGCGACAGGTCGCGGTCGAACCAGGGCGCCAGCAGCGCGCCGCCGTAGACTTCGACGCCGAGCTGGAGAAAGCCCTGGCGTTGCAGCTCCGGATTCGGCTTGACCCGCAGGCAGGGGCTGTCGGTGTGCGCGCCGACCAGACGCAGGCCGCCGTCTTCCGAGGCCTGCTTGCCGAGGCGGATGGCGATGATCGAGGAGTCGTTACGGGTCACGTAGTAGCGACCGCCGGCTTCGGTGTGCCAGGTCTCGCGCTCGTCGAGGCGGCGGAAACCGGCGGCTTCCAGGTGCTTGATCAGGCTGGCGGTAGCGTGGAAAGGCGTGGGCGAGGCCTTGAGAAAATCGATCAGACCCTGGTTCAGCTGTTCGCGCATAACGGACTCCGGACGGCAATGTCGCCGAGTCTATCGTATTTGCGCGGCCCGCTCGGCATCGGCGCCGCGGGCCCCTGGCCTCTAGAACGGAGCCGGGCAGTCGAAGCGCAGGCGCTCGCCGGTGTGCGGGTGGCTGAGGCTGAGCATGCTGGCGTGCAGGCACAGGCGTTCATGCGCGGCCAGCGCCTCTGGGTTGGCGTAGAGGCGGTCGCCCAGCAGCGGGTGGCCGATCGACAGCATGTGCACGCGCAACTGGTGCGAGCGCCCGGTGATCGGCGTCAGCTCGACGCGGCAGTGCCGTTCGAAGCGTTCCAGCACGCGCCAGTAGGTGAGGGCGTGCTTGCCCTGCTCGAAGTCGACCACATGGCGAGGCTTGGTCGGCGGGTCGTAGCGCAGCGGCAGCTCGATGCGCCCGCTGTCGAGCTCCGGCTGACCCCAGCAGAGCGCGGTGTAGGCTTTTTCCGTTTCGCGGTCGTGGAACTGGCGGGACAGCTCGCGGTGGCTGTCGGCGTCTCGGGCGAGCACGATCAGGCCCGAGGTTTCCCAGTCCAGGCGATGCACGATCAGCGCCTCGGGATAGCCGTTTTCCTGCAGCCGGGTGACCAGGCAATCCTTGTTGTCATCGGCGCGGCCGGGGACGGAGAGCAGCAGGGTCGGCTTGTTGATGACCAGCAGGGCGGCGTCCTGGTGGACGATTTCGATCTGGCTAAGCGGCATGGGCGTTCTGTGGGTTGGGCGATAAAAAACAAAAGGCGGCCTCGGCGGCCGCCATTCGTTCAACTTGGACAAAAATCCATCCCAGGCTCTGCGAGCTAGAGGCCCGCGCAGCAAGCCGAATGTATTTAGCGGTCCGGCAGGGTGATGTTCAGCTCAAGGATCGAGCAGCTGCCCTGGCTTTCCAGTGCGACCTGAACCTGATCCTGTTCAATGTTCACGTACTTGCGAATCACCTCGACCAGCTCCTTCTGCAGGGCGGGCAGGTAGTCCGGCTGGGTACGCTGGCCGCGTTCGTGGGCAACGATGATCGACAGACGCTCCTTCGCGATCGATGCAGTGGATTCCTTCTTGCGATCGCGGAAGAAGTCAAAAATGTTCATTCGCGACCTCCGAACAGTCGTTGCAGGAAGCCGGGTTTCTTGACGTCCAGGAAACGATGCGCGAGGTCCTTGCCGAGCAGGCGGTCGACCGCGTCGCTGTACGCCTGGCCGGCGTCGCTCTGCTCGTCGAGGATCACCGGGACGCCCTGGTTGGAAGCTTTGAGCACGGCCTGCGATTCGGGAATCACGCCGAGCAGGTTGATCGCGAGGATTTCCTCGACGTCTTCAACGCCGAGCATCTCGCCCTTGGTGACGCGCTCCGGGTTGTAGCGGGTCAGCAGCAGGCGTTCCTTGATCGGGTCGAGGCCCTGTTCGGCACGGCGCGATTTGCTCGCCAGCAGGCCGAGCATGCGGTCGGAGTCGCGTACCGAGGAGACTTCGGGGTTGGTCACGACGATGGCTTCGTCGGCGAAATACATCGCCAGGTGCGCGCCTTTCTCGATGCCGGCAGGCGAGTCGCAGATCACGTACTCGAAGGTTTTCGACAGTTCGTCGATGACCTTGCCGACGCCTTCCTGGGTCAGTGCGTCCTTGTCGCGCGTCTGGCTGGCGGCCAGCACGTAGAGGTTCTCCAGACGCTTGTCCTTGATCAGGGCCTGGGTCAGCGTCGCCTCGCCGTTGATGACGTTGACGAAGTCGTACACGACGCGGCGTTCGCAGCCCATGATCAGGTCGAGGTTACGCAGACCGACGTCGAAGTCGACGATGACGGTCTTGTGCCCGCGCAAGGCGAGGCCGGTACCGATGGCGGCGCTGGTGGTGGTTTTGCCCACGCCACCCTTGCCGGAAGTGACTACGAGGATCTTGGCCAAGGTGATTAACCCCAAAATGTAAGGAAGAGTGGGCATCCGCGGCCGGCGCAGGCCTGCGAATCGCCCTTGTATGGTCCTGACTGCCGGTGAGGATCGACCGCGTCCGATGGCGTCGTGAGCGGCTGCCGAAACCCGCTGCAGGTACCTGAAAAAGTGGCGGCAGTATCCGTTAAAGGCGGGTGATGTTCAACACGTCGCCCGCCAGGCCGACCTGCACCGGCTGGCCCCACAAGGGCTCGCGGCGGAGGTCTTCGGCGACCTTGTAGTGGCCGGCCACGGAGACCATTTCGGCGGCCAGCTGCTGGCAGAAAATGCGTGCCTTGGGGTCGCCCTTGACCCCGGCCAGGGCGCGTCCGCGCAACGGGCCGTAGACATGGATATTGCCGTCGGCGAGAAGTTCCGCCCCCGGGCTGACCGCCGCGATGACCACCAGATCGCCGCCCTGGGCATAGATCTGCTGGCCGCCGCGGATCGGCGTGGTAATTACCCGCGTCGGCTTGGCGACCGGTTCCGCCGGTTTCTCCGGCTTCTTCACCAGCGCCGCACCGGCGGTCGGATCGAGCGGCCGTTCGCGCGCGCCCGACGGTGGCAGCACCGGCAGATCCATGGAGTCGGCGGCGGCCACGTGCTCGAAGGTGTTGGAGCGGATCGCCAGGGTGCGCAGGCCGTGACGACGGCAGACGCTCATCAGCGCGGCGAGATCGAGACGCCCCTCGCTGGGCGACAGCTTGTCCAGCGCGAGGACCAGCGGCGTATTGCTGAAGAAGGCCGGTGCCTGTGCGACTTTGGCCGCCAGCTGGCGGTCGAGCCGCTGCAGGTCGTTGTGCGCCAGCTCCATCACGGTGATGGCGAGCATGCTGCCCTTGAGCTGGAACACGGGTTCTTGGTCGAGTAGGTCGGTTTGGCTCATGGTTTGCCCGAAACGTTGAATCGCGAGGACTTATAACGGGAAACGCGCTGCCCCGCCATAGCGCGGGGCGGCCCTCGGCCCTGCGTATCCGTCGGCGCGGCTTTCGGCGCGGCCCTCATTTGTCGCTAGAATGCCGGCTTTCTTCGCTGCCCGAGACCCGCATGGATCGTCCGCAATTCAGCCCCGCTTTTCTCCATCCGCGCTTCTGGTTGCTCTGGCTCGGGCTGGGGCTGCTCTGGCTTGTAGTGCAATTGCCGTACGCGGCGCTGCTCGCCCTCGGGCGCCTCGGCGGAGCAGCGATGTTGCGCCTGGCGGGGTCGCGTCGGCGCATCGCGGCGCGCAACCTGGAACTGTGTTTTCCCCATTTGTCGGAGAGTGAGCGAAAGGCGCTGCTCAAGGCCAATTTCGCCTCCATGGGCATCGCCTTCTTCGAAATGGCGATGAGCTGGTGGTGGTCGCGCGAGCGGCTCGCCCGGCTCGCCCATATAGAAGGGATCGAGCACCTGCAGCAGGCCCAGGCGCAGGGGCAGGGCGTGATCCTGATGGCGCTGCACTTCACCACGCTGGAAATCGGCGCCGCGCTGCTCGGCCAGCGCCACACCATCGACGGCATGTACCGCCAGCACAAGAACCCGGTGTTCGACTACGTGCAGCGCCGCGGTCGCGAGCGGCACAACCGCGACGCCACCGCCATCGAGCGCGAGGACGTGCGGGCGATGCTCAAGGTCCTGCGCGCCGGGCGGGCGATCTGGTACGCGCCGGACCAGGACTATGGCGCCAAGCAGAGCCTGTTCGTGCCACTGTTCGGCATTCCCGCCGCCACCGTCACCGCCACCAGCAAGTTCGCCCGGCTCGGCCGCGCCCGCGTGGTGCCCTTCACCCAGGAACGCCTGGCCGATGGCAGTGGCTATCGGCTGACGCTGCACCCGCCGCTGGCGGACTTCCCCGGCGAGAGCGAGGAGGCCGACTGCGCGCGTATCAATGCCTGGGTCGAGCAGGCGGTCAGCCAGTTACCGCAGCAGTACCTGTGGGCGCACCGGCGTTTCAAGACGCGTCCGCCGGGGGCGCCTAAGCTCTACTCCTAAAGTCCCCAGGATGAGCCATGAGTGAAAGCAAAGCCGCGCCGGTCACCGGTTTGATTCTTTCCGGCGGTGGCGCCCGGGCGGCCTACCAGGTCGGCGTGCTGGCGGCGATCGCTGACCTGTTGCCGGATACCGCGCGCAATCCGTTTCCGGTGATCGTCGGCACGTCCGCCGGTGCGATCAACGCGGTCGGCCTGGCCTGCGGCGCGCTGCATTTTCCCGAGGCGATCCGCAATCTCACCCAGGTCTGGCAGAGCTTCCATAGCGCCCAGGTGTACCGCAGCGACTGGCCGGGCGTGCTGCGCCAGGCCGGACGCTTCGTCTCCAATGCGTTGTTCGGGCTCGGGGGAGCGGCGCCGGTGGCGTTGCTGGACAGCGCGCCGCTGCGTGAGCTGCTGGCCGAGCGCCTGGATTTTTCCGGGATCGCCGCGGCGGTGGCGCGCCGTCAGCTGCGCGCGGTGGCGGTTTCCGCGTTCGCCTACGAGTCGGCGCAGGCGGTGACCTTCTACCAGGGCCGGGCGGCCATCGATCCGTGGTTTCGCCATCGTCGCGTCGGCGTGCCGACGCGTCTGGCCGTCGAGCACCTGATGGCCAGCGCGGCGATTCCGCTGATCTTTCCGCCGGTGAAGATCAACCGCGAGTACTACGGCGACGGGGCGGTGCGCCAGTCGGCACCGATCAGCCCGGCGCTACACCTGGGCGCGACGCGAGTGCTGGTGGTCGGCGTCAGCGGCAAGTCGCGTGGCAGCCTGGACGACGTGCAGATCGACAGGCCGCCCGTCGCGCGCAGCCAGCGCCCGCCAAGTCTGGCGCAGATCGGCGGGCACATGCTCAACAGCACCTTCATCGACAACCTGGAAAGCGACATCGAGCTGCTCGAGCGGCTCAACTACATGGGCGCGCTGGTGCCGGACGACGTCCGCCGGCGCGGCCTCGGGCTGAAACCGGTGGAGGTTCTGGTGGTGGCGCCGAGCAAACCGCTGGACCAGATCGCCGCGCGCCACCGGCGCGAGCTGCCGGCGGCGTTGCGGCTGTTCCTGCGTGGTCCCGGCGCGACCCGGGCGAGCGGCGCGGGGGTGCTCAGCTACCTGTTGTTCGAGGCCGGCTACTGCAACGAACTGATCGAGCTGGGCTACCAGGATGCCATGGCGCAGAAGGCGGAACTGCTGCGCTTTCTCGCCCTGGAGCCGAGCGTCGAGGCCCAGGCGTCCACGCGCTGAGCGCGTTTCAGGCCAGCACGCCGTTATGGAAGTCGCGTAGCGCCTGCTCGATTTCCTCGCGGCTGTTCATCACGAAGGGTCCGTACTGCACGATCGGCTCGCCCAGCGGCCGGCCGGCGAGCAGCAGCACGCGCGCGCCCTGGGCGCTCGACAGGCGCAGTTCGCCCTGTTCGGAGAGCCGCGCCAGGCGTCCCTGGACCACTTCCGCCGGCGCGTCGCCAGCGACCCGCAGCGTGCCTTCGTAGACGTAGAGCATCGGCCGCAGGCCGTCGGCGAGGCGCAAGTTCAGCTCGGCGCCGGCCGGTATCACTAGGTCGAACAGGTGAGGCTCGCTGTGCGGACGCTGCACGATGCCGTCGAGTTGCTGCTCGCCGTCGTCGAAGCGACCGGCGATGACCTTCACCTCGACGCCGCTTGCAGTGCGCAGGCGGGGGATTTCCGCGGCATCGAAGTCGCGGTAGCCGGGCTCGCCGAGCTTGTCCTTGCCCGGCAGGTTCAGCCAGATCTGGAAGCCGCGCATGGTGCCCTGTTCCTGCTCGGGCATCTCGCTGTGGATCACGCCGCGCGCGGCGGTCATCCACTGCACGCCGCCGCTCTGCAGCAGTCCGACGTTGCCCATGTGGTCTTCATGGCGCATGCGTCCCTCGAGCATGTAGGTGATGGTCTCGAAACCGCGGTGCGGGTGCGGCGGGAAGCCGGCGATGTAGTCGTCCGGGTCGTTGGAGCCGAACTCGTCGAGCATCAGGAAGGGATCGAAGCGCTCGATACCGGCGCCGCCGATCACACGGTTCAGGCGCACGCCGGCGCCGTCGGAGGCCGGTTGGCCGATGTGCTGGGCGATCACGCTGCGAAACGACGTCATGGGAATCTCCACGAAAGACAGGTGCCTATCTTAAGCGAAGGATTCGATCCGATGGTTGCGATTATCGCGGGATAACTATCGAAGAACTAGATGTTTCAGAGGCCCTCCCGCGCCGCAGCGTGGGAGGGTGGTTGGATCACTCGGCGATCTGCAGGTCGCGTGCGCGGGTGTAGACGTAGCGGACCTTCTCGTACTCGAACGGCGAGTTCAGCTGGCCGTAACGGAAGTTGGTGGTGTAACGCGCGTTGATCGAGCGCAGCAGGAAGATTTCCGGGTGATCCTCGGTGGCTTCGGCGACGTTGAGGAAGTTGACCTCGCTGTCGACCGCGAAATCGAACACCCGGCCACCGGCATCGCGCACGTTGGACGGGCCGAAGAACGGCAGCACCAGGTAGGGACCGTCGCCGACGCCGTAGAAGCCGAGGGTCTGGCCGAAGTCTTCGCTCTGCTTCGGCAGGCCGATGCGCGATGCCGGGTCCCACAGGCCGAACACGCCGACCGTGGTGTTGACCAGCAGCCGCCCGGTGGTTTGCAGCGAACGCTTGCCCTTGAGCTGCAGCGCGCTGTTCAACAGGTTGGGTATGTCGCCCAGGTTGCCGAAGAAATTGCTCACGCCGCTGCGCACGAAGCGCGGCGTGACGTACATGTAGCCGCGCACGACGGGCAGCAGCACCCATTCGTCGAGGCGGTAGTTGAAGTGGTACATGTGCCGGTTGAAGCGCTCCCACGGATCGTAGATTTCCAGCGCTTCGAGGGTCGCGCGCTCGAATTCGGTCTGATCCAGGCCGGGGTTGAACTTCAGGCTGTCCAGCGGACGGGTGAAGCCGTCGGGGTCGGTGTCCGCCTGGGCGGCCATCGGCAGCAGCAGGCTGAGGGCGAGCAGCAGCGGTTTGGCGAGGCGAGCGAGTTGCACGTATGGGGTCGTCATAATGCGATCGTTCCCTGAATGGGCCGGCGCCTGGGCGCGAAGGTGAGCGTCAGCCACGGAAGAAGTCCAGCATGGCCTGGGTGTTGACCTTGTAGTTGAGGTTGCCGAGGTGGCCGCCGTACGGGTAGACGGTCAGCCGCTCGCCGAAGGTGCGGCGCAGGAAGCCAAGGTCGCCGGGACCGAGAATCACGTCGTCGGCGTTATGTAGCACGGCGATCTTCGGGCTGTTGCGCAGGTAGTCCTCGAGCCCGTAGAGGCTCACCGCATCGACCAGTTGGGTGAAGCTGCCGCCGTTGTGCCGGGCGCGCCACATCGGGATCAGCTGGTTGGTCATGTAGCAGTCGAAATCGCACTGCAAGGCGCGCTTGAAGAACGGCGTCAGGCTGGTGCCCTCGGTGATCGGGTAATTCGGCGGAATGATCAGCCCGCGCCGGTTGATCAGGTCCGAGGTGAAGGCGATGTCGGCCGAGGCGAAGCGGAACACGGTGCCGATCAGCATCGCCATCTGTTCGTTGGTCAGGCGCTGCCTGGACTGCTGGAAGTCGTAGAGCATCGCCTCGCTGAGGTCGATGTAGCCCTTCTGCTGGAAGTACAGCGAGAGCTTGCGCAGCATCAGTTCGTAGAAGGTGGTGCTGTCGGTGACGCCTTTCACCTCGGTCTGCACCAGGCGGTCGAGGTTGCTCACCGAGGTGTTCAGGTTGACCGGCGGGTTGATCAGCAGCACGCGCTTGAAGTTGAAGCTGCGCCGGGTTTCATCGAGATGGCTGACGAACGCCGCCTGCAGGCCGCCGAGGCTGTAGCCGGTGAGGTAGTACTCGGTCACCGGCAGGTCGGGATGCTGCGCGCGCACCGCCTGCATGACCCGGTAGAGGTCGTCGGCATCGTCGGCGGAAATACCCGGCGTGGCGTAGCGCGAGGCGGAGGCCATGAAGTCGTAGCTGGTGGGCGAGGACAGCTGCACGACGTGGTAGCCGGCCTGATAATAGAGCTTCTTCAGGAAGTCCATGGTGCTGTTGGCGTAGTTCGAGCCCGTGCCGGCGATGATGAACATCAGTGGCGCCGGCTTGCTCTGCTGGGCGAGCCGGTAGTGCATCTTGGTCACCGGCCAGAAGTTCTCCGGCAGCTCGAACTCGCGCTCCGGCCGCAGCAGCAGGGCGTAGTCGGCCTGGTCGATGTCGGTGTCGAAGGGCAGGGCGGGACGCAGCGCCGTGGGCGTAGTGGCGATGGTCGCCTCGAACGGGTTGTGCAGCGGGAAGCCGTAGGTGGCCGGATCGACATCCGCGGCCCACAGCGGCGCACTCAGTAAGCTGCCAAACAATGCGGCTAAGCGAAGAATACGTGGCATGGAAGTTCCCTTTCGGAAAGAAGGCGTTCTGAGTAATCCGCAGGCTATGACAACCGCGGGACCAGCAAAGTGCCAGCAGTTCGGGAGGTGTCGTTCACGACCGCTACAGGGGCGCGAAAAACGCCCGCTGCGGCAGCAGGGCCCCGACCATCGTCCGCGTCCGGCACCTGACCGGATCGGTTTCCCGCCGCTATGCGGCTCACGAGGAAAGCTGAACCCATTCTACCCGCGACGCCGCCGGTAATAATTGCACCGGTGTGTGCGGTTTGCAGGGGCATGGCTGGCGGCTATTCTGTGCGCCTTTCTCGCCGGAGTCGCCCTTCATGCGCCGCAAGCCCGTGATCCTGCTGTTGATCTGCCTGTCGTTGTGGCTGGCCGCCTGTCTCGCCCTGCGCTACGGCTTCATGCAGGACAGCCGCTGGGTCGGTGCCTGCGCCGACGATCCGCTGCGCTGGGAGTGCCAGGTCCGTTCGGTGCTTGGGTTGACCATCCATTTCCGCATCCTGGCCTGGGCGGCGCTGATCACCGCCGTGCTCGGTTTTCTCCTGCCGGGGGTCGCCGGCCGCCGGGTCGCCCTGCTCGGCATGCTCTTCGCGCTGCCGGCGCTGATCCTTTATACCGCCAGCCTGGCGGTATTCGCCGTGGTGCTGTCGGCGCTGCGCCTGGTGCGCGCGCCACGGCAGATTGCGGCGCGCTGAACCCGCTGCTCAGCCCGCGATCGCCCTCGGCGGCTGGCGCAGGCAGCGGCACAGGGCAAGGGTCAGCAGCAGGCTGACGACAGCCCAGCCGATCGCCTGCTGGTTGCCCAGGGTTTCCTCGACCAGCTGCGGAACGATGCCCAGCCCGACGAACGCCGCCAGCAGCGTCAGCTCGCGGCGCGGGCCGGCGACCGGGCGGCACAGGTAGACCACCGCCGGCAGCAACAGCGCGGCGCTGGGAAAGCTGCGATAGCGCGCGTCGAAGACCAGCGCCAGCATCATCACCGCACCGGCGAAGCCCGCCGCCGCGATCCACCAGCCACCGCGCGCTTCCAGCCAGGCGAACGCTCGCCCGCGGCGCCCCAGGGCGAGCATGGCGTGAGCCAGCACCAGCAGGTTGAGCACCACCAGCGCCGCGGCCCACAGCCATTCGCCGACGAAACGGCTGGTGACCCAGGCCAGTTCGCACCACAGCGCGATACTGCCGGCGCCGAGCCCGGCCAGCAGAGGCAGCAGCAACGCCGAACGGGTGGATGACGGGCGCCCGCCCACGAGCAGTCCGGCGGCGAAGATCGCCAGCGAGAAGCCCAGCCAGATCGGCCAGTTCGGCAGGTTGGATACCGGGCCGGCGAGCACTGCCTTCTCCTGGCGGTCGGCGTCGAACAGGCCCCAGTAACCGCCCACCGCGCCTTCGCTGGCGCGCTTCCAGGGCTGGTCGAAGGCCTCGATCAGGTTGTAGCGCCAGCCGTGCTGCTCGGCCATGGCGACGAACCCGCGGATGAACTTGGCCTGGTTGACCAGGCTCGGTACGGCGGTTTCGCGCTGGCGGCCCTCGCTGGGCCAGCCGGTTTCACCGATGAGGATGTCCTTGGGGGCGAACTTCCTGCCGAATTCCTCGCGAATCTGCGCGACGTGGCCGAGCGCATCGTCGATGCCCGCCGGCTCGTCTTCCCAGTACGGCAGCAGGTGGATGGTGAGGAAGTCCACGGCCGGCGCGACTTCCGGGTGCTGCAGCCAGAATTCCCAGACGTCGGCGTAGGTCACCGGCTGGCTGACCTGGGCCTTGACCTGGCCGATCAGCTGCGCCAAGCGCGCGCCGGTGACTTCCTTGCGCAGCAGCGTCTCGTTGCCGACGATCACCGCCGTGACCACGTCGGGATTGGCCTTCGCCGCGGCGATCAGCGCGTCGACTTCCTTCTGCGTATCCACCGGGTTGCCGTTGACCCAGGCGCCGAGCATCAGCTTGAGCCCGTGTTTGCGCGCCAGGGCCGGGATTTCCTCGAGGCCGGTCATCGAGTAGGTGCGCACGCACTCGAAGCGCTTGGCGAGCAGCGCGAGGTCCGCGTCCATGCGCTCGGGGCGCAGGATGAAGGGCTGGTCGAAGGGCGACTGGTCCTTGTCGAACGGGCTATAGGAGGCGCATTGCAGCTTGTGCGAGGGCGTGGCCGCGTCGGGCAGCAGCACCGGCTGGCCGATGGCATACCAGAGGCCGAAAAGGGCAAAGACGGCGAGCAGGCTGGCGAACAGGTAGGGAAGAGCGGGGAAGGAGATTTTTTCCGGCATGATCGGCTGCGCCTGGGAACAAGTCGCGCATCTTACCCGCAATCCGGTGACCGATCAGCCCGGGCGGAGCGTTGCAAAATGCTTCACGCCAGGCGGTTTGATGGGCTTTCCGTCGGTGCGGGCCGATGGGCGGTGCGCGGGCGTCATCCGGCTGTCATCTGCCTTTCGTAGCGTCGCGCAAAACCACAGAAGAAGAGAATCCGCATGGACGATTACCAGGAAGAACTGCTCGAACGTCGCGCCGCCGAAGACGCCATGCTGGACACCAGCGAAGACGCCAGTGAGATGTGATCAGCCGACCTGGCGCTGGGCGCGGCGGAATTCGCCGGGCGTTTGCCCGCTCCAGCGCTTGAACGCGCGCTGGAAGGCTTCCGCCGAGGCGAAGCCGAGCAGGTAGGCGATCTCGCCGAAGGCCAGTTCGGTGTCGCGGATGTAGGCCATCGCCAGGTCGCGGCGGGTGTCGTTGAGGATGGCGCGGAACTGCGTGCCTTCCTCGGCGAGCTTGCGCCGCAGGGTCCAGGTCGGCAGTTGCAGGCGTGCCGCGACTTCCTCCAGGTCGGGCTCGCGGCCATTGAGCAACGGGCCGATCAGCCGGCCGATGCGCTCGCTGAGGCTGCGCGTGCGGGTCTGCTGTTCCAGTTCCGCTTCGCAGATTTCCAGCAGATGACGCCAGGTGCTCGGGCAGTGCTCGGGGTTGCGTAGCGCCAGGGTGTCGCGGCCGAGGCGCAACTGGTTGAATTCGCTGGAGAACTGCGCCGGGCTGCCGAACAGGCCGGCGTAGCGTTCCAGATACTCCGGCGGCGGGAATTCGATCTCGACGCGCTCGGCCACCAGGTGGCGGCCGACCAGCGCGCCCAGCTGGCTCAGCCAGCCGGCCAGCACCGAGTCGACGACGAAGCGGTTGTAGGCGTTGTACGGGCTGATCGAATAGAAGCGCAGCCAGGCCCCGCGGGTGTCCTCGTGGAAACTCGACTGGCCGCGGTAGTTGCTGGCATAGAGCGGCTCGTAGCGGATCAGCGCACGCGCCGCTTCGCGCACCGTCGGCGCCTGCGCGGCGCTGACGCCTGCCAGGCCGAGCTGTGGCAGCCGGCTCAGGCGACCCATGTCCAGGCCCAGGCCGGCTTCTCCGCTGAGGCCGATGGCGGCATGGCCCAGGCGCATGAACCGCGGGATGGACAGGCGCGCACGCGGTTCGGCGAGGCGCGCGGCATCCAGGCCGTAGCTTTCCAGCAATGCGCCGGCATCCTGGCCGCGTTCCTCCAGCGCGGCTGCCAGCCCGTGAACGAAACCGACCGAAAGGTCGCCCAGGCGCACGCGGCGGGCTTTCACTGCGGCGCGATCCACAGGTTGAGCAGCTGGCTGCCCGGCGCCTGGCCGCGCTGCATTTCCACGGGCGTCAGCTCCACCCGGCGTGGCGCGCCGCCGACCGGCCAGCTCAGTTTGCCGCGCAAGTACAGCGGCTCGCTGACCTGTTCGCCATTGGCCGTGAGTACCCGGCTTTGCGGGTAGCCGGGCTGCCAGTCGCGCTCGATCAGCAGCTCGCGCTCGCCGATGTGCAGGCGCTGCGGCTCGCGCCTGTCGTGCGGTTGCGGCCAGGCTTCGCTGTAGAGCTCGCCGAGCACCTGGCCATCCGGGCCGAAGGCCAGGCTGACGGTGCGCAGCGGGCCGTCGCCAATCGCCAGCTGGCCGTTTTCCAGGTGCGGCAGCGGCAGGAGGATCGAGCCGGCGAGCAGGTTGACCCGGTACTCGCGCGCCAGCCCGGAGAACAGCTGCTGATAGTCCGCCGCCATGCGCCGGGCCTTCATCCGTAACAGCGCCTCGTCGAGGCGTTCGGCATCCAGATTCTGCATCAGCACCTGCACCGCCAGCAGCGGGTTGCCCAAGAGCATCCAGTCGCGCACCTCCTGACGGTCGCGCGCCTGGTACAGCTCGGTTTTCTCGCCGGCGGCAATCAGCCAGGTGCCGATGTGTTCGGGCAGCACCACCAGGGTCTGCGGGCTGAGCAGGCCGGCGGCGCGGGCGCGATCCAGCGCCGCGGCGAGTTTCAGGCGCAGGTGCGCCGGGCTCTGGTAGTCCACCGGGAACAGCTGCGGGCGGATAAGCAGCAGGTTGCCGGACGCGCCGGGCGTGCCCGCGTCGGTGCTCAGCTCGCTGCGCAGATCGGACAGGTAGTGGCTGGGCGGGCGGCGCTCGGCCCAGCCGACGAAGGTCGCCAGGCCGGCGATCAGCGCACCCAGGATCGACAGCAATAGCAACTTGCGCATGGACGCTCCATGAAGACGGTCGCGCACAGGGTAGGGAGGTAGGCTCGGCTTGCGCAACCCTGCGCTGCGCGCTGCGATCAATAAGTTGTCACTTTCGATCATTGAGTGGGCCCGGCGCCCTGACTATCGTCTGCCCATCGATTCCCTCCACAGATGAGGGGACATCCGTGCCACAGCCGATTTCCGGAGAAGCCATGACTACGCCTTACCCGCACCTGCTCGCGCCCCTCGACCTGGGTTTCACCACGCTGCGCAACCGCACCCTGATGGGCTCGATGCACACCGGCCTGGAGGAGAAACCGGACGGTTTCGAGCGCATGGCGGCGTACTTCGCCGAGCGCGCCCGCGGCGGCGTCGGCCTGATGGTCACCGGCGGCATCGGCCCGAACCTCGAAGGTGGCGTGTATTCCGGCGCGGCGAAGCTGACCAGCGCAGAGGAAGCGGCCAAGCACCGCATCGTCACCCAGGCGGTGCACGAGGCGGGCGGCAAGATCTGCATGCAGATCCTGCATGCCGGGCGCTATGCCTACAGCCCGAAATCGGTGGCGCCAAGCGCGATCCAGGCGCCGATCAACCCGTTCAAGCCGCACGAGCTGGACGAGGAGGGCATCGAGAAGCAGATCCAGGACTTCGTCACCTGCTCCGTGCTGGCCCAGCAGGCCGAGTACGACGGCGTCGAGGTCATGGGTTCCGAGGGCTATTTCATCAACCAGTTCCTCGCCGCCCACACCAACCACCGCACCGACCGCTGGGGCGGCGCCTACGAGAACCGCATGCGCCTGCCGGTGGAAATCGTCCGCCGCGTGCGCGAGGCCGTGGGCCCGAACTTCATCATCATCTATCGCCTGTCGATGCTCGACCTGGTGGAAGGCGGCAGCACCTGGGACGAGATCGTGCTGCTGGCCAAAGCCGTTGAGAAGGCCGGTGCCACCATCATCAACACCGGCATCGGCTGGCACGAAGCGCGTATCCCGACCATCGCTACCAAGGTGCCGCGTGCAGCCTTCACCAAGGTCACCGCCAAGCTCAAGGGGGAGGTGAAGATCCCGCTGATCACCACCAACCGCATCAACACCCCGGAAGTCGCCGAACAGGTGCTGGCCGAGGGCGACGCCGACATGGTCTCCATGGCGCGTCCGTTCCTCGCCGACCCGGAATTCGTCAACAAGGCCGCCGCCGGGCGCAGCGACGAGATCAACACCTGCATCGGCTGCAACCAAGCCTGTCTGGACCACACCTTCGGCGGCAAGCTGACCACCTGCCTGGTCAACCCGCGCGCCTGCCACGAGACCGAGCTGAACTACATCCCCACCGCGCAGGTGAAGAGGATCGCCGTGGTCGGCGCCGGCCCGGCCGGGTTGTCCGCCGCCAGCGTCGCCGCCGAGCGCGGTCACCAGGTCACCCTGTTCGACGCCGCCGGCGAGATCGGCGGGCAGTTCAACGTCGCCAAGCGCGTGCCGGGCAAGGAAGAGTTCTTCGAGACCCTGCGCTACTTCAAGCGCAAGCTGGAAATTAGCGGCGTCGACCTGCGCCTGAACGCCCGCGTCGGCGTCGAGGAGCTGGTCGCCGGCGGCTACGACGAGATCATCCTCGCCACCGGCATCGTGCCGCGCACCCCGGCGATTCCGGGTATCGAGCATCCCAAGGTGATCAGCTACCTGGATGCCATCCTCGGGCGCAAGCCGGTCGGCCAGCGCGTCGCCGTGATCGGCGCCGGCGGCATCGGCTTCGACGTCTCCGAGTTCGTCACCCACCAGGGCCGCTCCACCAGCCTCGATCGCGATGCGTTCTGGCACGAGTGGGGCATCGACACCGCGCTGGAGGCGCGTGGCGGTATCGCCGGGATCAAGGCCGAGGTGCCGGCGCCGGCGCGCCAGGTGTTCCTCCTGCAGCGCAAGAAGACCAAGGTCGGCGACGGCCTCGGCAAGACCACCGGCTGGATCCACCGCACCGGGCTGAAGAACAAGCAGGTGCAGATGCTCAATTCGGTCGAGTACCTCAAGGTCGACGACGCCGGCCTGCATATCCGCGTCGGCGACGGCGAGCCGCAAGTGCTGGAGGTCGACACCGTCATCGTCTGCGCCGGCCAGGACCCGCTGCGCGACCTGCACGACGGTCTGCTCGACGCCGGCCAGCAGGTGCACCTGATCGGAGGCGCCGACGTGGCCGCCGAACTCGACGCCAAGCGCGCGATCAACCAGGGGTCGCGACTCGCCGCCGCCCTCTGACGCGCTCACTCGCCGCGTTCACTCGCTGCCCGGCCGCCTCGTGCGTCCGGGCAGTTCTGTTATCTGTGTCATGGAACGGGGATTATCCGCGACAATCGGTCTTGGCCGGTCGCTGGCTGCTAAGCCGGTCACAGCCTCCAGGCGGCTGCATGCCCTAGACTCGCCCAACCGCTGGGCCGGTTCTTGCAAGCGGGCTTCCTGCCCAGGGCGTGCCGCGTCGAGCTGGCGATTGCAGAACGAGGAACCGAAACGATGCAGAACAAGCCGCAGATGGTCGAGGCCGTACTGTTTTTCGATGAGCAGGGCGTCTGCAAACAGATGCTGTTCGCCGAATTCGAGGCGGTGCTCGACGGCGTGGTCGACCTTCCCGGCTTCGCCGACCGGCAGATGCGCGCCGTCTACGTGCTGATCAATCCGCGCCTGCAGGTGCGCTCGGCGGTGTTCTTCTTCCTCGATTTCGACCCGAAAGGCGCCGCCGACCCTGGCTGGAACATTCCCCTGCGCCACCTCGCGGACCGCGCCGGACGTGGCCCGGACCTCGGTGGCGGGCCGATTCGCCTGGCCTGTCGCAGCCAGACGCCGGTGGCCTGGCTGCAACTGCACCTGTGGGAGCCGAGCGTCGAGCGCGGTGACTTCCAGGCGATCCGCGACGCGGTGCGGCGCAACAGCCTGGGCCTGCTGGCCGAGGAAGAAACGGCGTTGCCGGCGATGGCGCCGGAGCGTCTGCAGGTCGCTGCCGAAGACGCCTGGTACGCCGACCCTTCGCAGGAACTGGTGGAAAAACTCACCGAGCAGATGGGCCTCGAGCACCGCCAGAAAATCGCCGTGCTGGTGAAGCAGCAGCGGCTGCGTCTGGCCAGCCTCGGGCAGAATCATGAAGAGGAGCTGGCGCGCATCAAGCAGACCGCCGAGCGCCAGCACGCGCGGCTGCTCGACGAGGTCGCGGCTCTCCAGCAGGCGCTGGCCGAGCAGGAAATGGTGGTGTCGCAGTGGCAGGCGCGTTTTGCCGAGCAGGCCGAGAGTTTCCAGAAAAGCCGCGAGGAAATGACCCGCCAACTGCGCGCCATCGAGCGTAACGGGCGCATCGAGGCCGATGTGCTGCGTGCGCAGTTCGAGGCCCAGCTGGAAGAAAGGATCGCCCTGGCAGTGGCCGACTACCGCGAGCAGATCGCGGTGCGCGACGTGGAGCTGGCGTACCGCGACGAGCTGGATACCCAGTTGCAGGAGGATATCGAGCGGCTCAAGCGCGAACAGACCCGAGCGATGGTCGCCGACCGGCGCCTCGAACAACTGGCCGAGCTGGGCGTGGTGCTGGTGGTCTACCACCCCGGCGCCGGGCACCTGACCATTCCTCAGCCGGACGTGCCGCGCTACCTGGAAAACCCGCAGGCCTACGCTGCCGGCAAGTGCTTCGTCAGCGAGGCGCAGTACCGCGAATGGCTGGCGCACTACCAGCAGCCGACCTGCGACGCCGTGCTGCCTGGCGGCGAGCGCTGCGACGCGGCGCTGGAGCGGGTCGACATTCCGGGGCGCTATGTGGCCGGGGAATCCTGCCGCTGCGATCGCCACAAGGCCAGCCAGCGGCTGCGCACCGCCGGTTGAGTTCGCCGCTCCTGCCCGCCTGGGCGCCCCGGGCCGATCTCCATCCGCTGGCCTTCGACTGGCTGCAACCGGCCGGGGTCGAACTCGCGGTGCTGCGCCTGGATCGGATCGACACGCTGGTCTCCGGCAACAAGTGGTTCAAGCTCAAACCCCACTTGGAGCTTGCCGCCGCTGCCGGCAGGCGCGGGGTGATCAGCCTCGGCGGCGCGCATTCCAATCACCTGCATGCGCTGGCCGCCGCCGGCCGGCGCTTCGGCTTCCCCTGCGTCGGCCTGCTGCGCGGCGAGCCGCAGGATACGCCGACCGCGCGCGACCTCATCGATCTCGGCATGCAACTGCACTGGCTAGGCTACGGCGGCTATCGCGCCCGCCATCAAGCGGATTTCTGGGAGCCCTGGCAGGCGCGCTATCCCGATCTGCAGCCGGTGCCCGAGGGTGGCGGCGGGTTGCCCGGAGCGCAGGGCTGCATCGAACTGGTGGACATGGCGCGGCGGCAGCTCGCCGCGCTCGGCTGGAGCGACTACGACGGCTGGTGGCTGGCTGCCGGCACCGGGACCACGCTGGCCGGGCTGGTGCTCGGCGAGGCGGGTGAGCGACCGGTGCATGGAGCGCTGGCGGTGCCGGACGATCACGGCGTGGCGCGGCGTATCGGCGAGGTACTCGCCCAGGCCGGGCGGGACGACCGCGGCTACCGGCTGCATTCGGCCAGCCGCGGCGGCTTCGCCCGCGTCGACGCGCCGCTGCGCAGTTTCATCGCCGACAGCGAGCGCCGCAGCGGCGTGCCGCTGGAGCCGCTGTATACCGGCAAGGCGCTGCTGGCCCTGCGCGACGCCGTCGAGGCCGGGCAGTTCGCCGCCGGCACCCGGTTGATCTTCGTTCACACCGGTGGGTTGCAGGGGCGCCGCAGCCTGTCCGGCGCCTGAGGCTCACTCGCCCAGATGCGGCCATCGATCGGCGATCAGAAACACCCGCTCGACTTCCTGCCAGGCGCCGTGGCCATCCGCTTCCAGCCGCACCAGCAGCTGTGCGCGACTGTCTGCCGGCAACGCCGCCAGCCATTCGCCAAACTGCGGCAGCTGCCAGCGTTCGTCGGCGGTCACCCGCGCGGGCGCCAGCCAGGCCTGGCGCGGCAGCGGTTGCCAACTGCCGGTGCCCTGCGAGGCGGCGAACGCCGGCCAGTCGCGCTGGCGGACCCAGCGCCCACGGTCGTGCGCCGGATGGGCGCCGAGCGGCGACGCGCAGCCGTCGGGCCAGGGGTAGAACAGGCAGCCGCCGAGCCACAGGCGGGCGTCGGCCTGGCGCACGCCCAGCGCTTGGAGCGCGGCGAGGCCTTCGGGGCGCGCGGAAAGAGGCAGTTGGTGGCTGCTCAGGCGCTCCAGTTTCAGATCGAGACGATCACGTCCGCCGGGCCCGATCCAGTTCGCCGGATCGCCGCCGTCGCGTTTATCGGGACCGAGGTAGAGCTTCATCGCCAGTTCCAGGTGATGCACGCCCGGGCCATCGCGCAGCAGCAGGTCGAGTTCGCCCAGCGTGCGGTTGCCTTCGCGGATCGGCAGGTTGGCGGCGATCAGTTCTATATCCGGCGCAGCGTGCAGGGCGAACTGCCAGAGCTGTTCGTAATACAGGCCGAGGCGGCGGATCGGGTGGCGCTGCAGCCAGTCGCGCAGCGTGCGGTCGTCGTCATCCAGTCTCCACAGCCAGGCGGCCAGGCGCTGCGGGTCGTCGGCCCAGGCGCTGCCGGCCAGCGGATGACGCTGCGCCCAGGGCGCATCCTGCAGCAGCGGCGCGGACAGCAGCGCCCAGGCCAGGTCGCGCACGGCGGCGGACTGGAAGCGGCGGGGCAGGTCGGCGAGCGGGGCGAAGGGCTGCATGCTGCGAGCATAGCGCAGGCTTCGGTGGCGCTGGCGCACGGGATAAAGCGCGCTGGCACGGTGGTCTCACGCCAGTGGCCGGTGGCTTTGCCGTTGGTCTGCGGCGGACCTTTCGCCCATAATCCGCCTCTCCGCTAGCCCGAGCCCTGGAATCCCCATGGAGCAATTTCGCAATATCGGCATCATCGGTCGCCTCGGCAGTTCGCAGGTACTGGAGACCGTTCGCCGACTCAAACGCTTCCTGCTGGACCGTCACCTGCACGTGGTCCTCGAGGAGTCCATCGCCGAAGTGGTGCCCGGGCACAACCTGCAGACCGCCTCGCGGCGCATTCTCGGCGAGATCTGCGACCTGGTGATCGTGGTCGGCGGCGACGGCAGCATGCTCGGCGCGGCCCGTGCGCTGGCCTGGTCGAAGGTCCCGGTGCTGGGCATCAACCGTGGCAGCCTGGGCTTCCTCACCGACATCCGCCCGGACGACCTGGAAGCCAAGGTCGGCGAGGTGCTCGATGGCCAGTACAGCGTGGAGAACCGCTTCCTGCTGGAAGCCGAGGTGCGTCGCAATGGCGACTCCATCGGCGAGGGCGACGCGCTCAACGACGTGGTGCTGCACCCCGGCAAGTCGACGCGGATGATCGAGTTCGAGCTGCACATCGACGGCCAGTTCGTCTGCAGCCAGAAGGCCGACGGCCTGATCATCGCCACGCCGACCGGCTCCACCGCCTATGCGCTGTCCGCCGGCGGGCCGATCATGCACCCCAAGCTGGACGCCATCGTCATCGTGCCGATGTATCCGCACACGCTGTCCAGCCGGCCGATCGTGGTCGATGGCAACAGCGAGCTGAAAATCGTCGTGTCGCCGAACATGCAGATCTATCCGCAGGTCTCATGCGACGGACAGAACCATTTCACCTGCGCGCCAGGCGATACCGTGACGATCAAGAAGAAACCGCAGAAGCTGCACCTGATCCACCCGCTGGACCACAACTACTACGAAGTGTGCCGGACCAAACTGGGCTGGGGCAGCCGGCTGGGCGGAGGCGACTGATGCTCGACCCGGCGCGCGGCTACGACCTGATCGGCGACGTGCATGGCTGCGCACGGACTCTCGAACGCCTGCTCGACGGGCTCGGCTATCACCGCCAGGCGGGCGTCTGGCGCCACCCGCGGCGGATGGCGCTGTTCCTCGGCGACATCGTCGACCGCGGCCCGCGGGTGCGCGAGGCGCTGCATCTGGTGCGCGACATGGTCGCGGCCGGGCAGGCGCTGTGCATCATGGGCAACCACGAATTCAACGCGCTGGGCTGGAGCACGCCGGCGCCTCCGGGCAGCGGCTGCAGCTTCGTGCGCGAACACACGCCGCGCCACGAGCGGATGATCCGCGAGACGCTGGCGCAGTTCGACGGCCACCCGGCCGACTGGCGCGACTTCCTCGGCTGGTTCTACGAGCTGCCGCTGTTCATCGACGCCGGGCGTTTCCGCCTGGTGCACGCCTGCTGGGACAGCAGCCTGATCGAGCCGCTGCGCGCGCAGTTCGCCGATGGCCGCGTCGACGAGCCGTTCGTCCAGGCCTCGGCGGTGAAAGGCAGCTTCGCCTGCACGGTGTTCGATCGCCTGCTGCGCGGCACCGACCTGCCGCTGCCGCACGGGCTGACCCTGACCAGCGAGGAGGGCTTCACCCGGCGCACGTTCCGCACCAAGTTCTGGGAGGAGAGCCCGGCCACCTATGGCGATATCGTGTTCCAGCCGGACGCGCTGCCGGACAGCGTCGCCGAGATGCCGCTGTCGGAAACCCAGAAGAGCCGGCTGTTCCTCTACGGCCCGCACGAGCCGCTGCTGTTCGTCGGCCACTACTGGCGCACCGGCAAGCCGGCGCCGATCCGCGGCAACCTGGCCTGCCTGGACTACAGCGCGGTGATGTACGGCAAGCTGGTCGCCTATCGCCTGGACGACGAGCGCCGCCTCGATCCGCACAAGTTCGTCTGGGTCGACGTCGAGCGGCCGGAGTCGCTGCGATGAGCCGCGTCGCCGCCATGCGCCTGCCGATTGCCACCGACCTCAGCGGCTTCGTCGGCCTGCTGCGTAGCCTGAACGTTCCGTACCGAGTCAGCGAGGAATCCGGCGAGCAGGTGCTCTGGGTGCCGGGCGAGGAACTGGCGGAGCAGGTCCGCGATCTCTACACGCGTTTTCCGCACGGCAATCCGGAGCAGCCACCGAGCCGTTTCGTGCGGCCGTCCGGCAGCCCGCTGGCGCGCCTGAAACGCAGCCCGGCGACCGCCGCCGTGCTGCTGCTGACGCTGATCGTCGCGGCGCTCACGTTCCTTGGCGACAACTTCTCCAGCATCCGCTGGCTGACCTTCCAGGACTTCCGCATCCAGGGCGACTACCTGCAGTTCGTCCCGCTGGCGGTGAGCCTGGATGCCGGCGAGTGGTGGCGGCTGGTCACGCCGATGCTGCTGCACTTCGGCTTCCTTCACCTGGCGATGAACGCGCTGTGGTACTGGGAGCTGGGCGGGCGCATCGAGGCGCGCCAGGGCGCTTCGATGCTGCTGGCGCTGACGCTGCTGTTCAGCCTGGCGTCGAACGTCGGGCAGTACCTGTTCGGCGGCCCGGCGCTGTTCGGCGGACTCTCCGGCGTGCTCTACGGGTTGCTCGGCCACTGCTGGATCTTCCAGCGCCTGGCGCCCAATCCGGCCTACCAGTTGCCCAGGGGCGTGCTGGGGATGATGCTGATCTGGCTGCTGGTATGCCTGTCCGGCGTGATCGGCGCGCTGGGCTTCGGCTCGATCGCCAATGCCGCCCACGTCACCGGCCTGATCGCCGGCTGCGCGACCGGCCTGATCGGCGGCCTGCTGGCCCGCCGCTCATTGCCGTAGCACCGTAGGGTGGGCTTCAGCCCACCCGCGTCGTCGCATCGCGAGCGGCGCTCGCCACGGCGGGCATTCCGGTAGAATGGCGGCATTCCCCGACTGCGGAGCTGCCATGTCGACTTTTTCCGAGATGATCGAGAACATCACCCCCGAGATCTACCAGAGCCTCAAGCTCGCCGTTGAGATCGGCAAGTGGCCGGACGGCCGCAAGCTGACCCAGGAGCAGAAGGAACTGAGCCTGCAGGCGGTGATCGCCTGGGAGCTGCAGAACCTGCCGGAAGAGGAACGCACCGGCTACATCAGCCAGCAGTGCGCATCGCACTCCAAGCCGGAGCCGCAGGTCCTGTTCAAGTCGAACACCGTGCATTGAGGTCCGAGTCGTGTTGAGCGAGCTGGGCCGCGGTGCCCTGAGCAAGATGTCGGTGCGCCTCGATGCACCGGTGCAGTACGCCTTTCGTCTCGGCGAGCGGGAGGTTCCGGTCAATCCGCTGATCGGCCGTTCGCTGCGCCTGGAATACCTCGGCGCGATCCACTGCAGCCATTGCGGTCGCCAGACCCGCAAGAGTTTCAGCCAGGGCTACTGCTACCCGTGCTTCACCCGGTTGCCGCAGTGCGACCTGTGCATCGTCAGCCCCGAGCGCTGCCACCATGAGCTGGGCACCTGCCGCGATCCCGAGTGGGGCAGCAGTTTCTGCATGACCGATCACGTGGTCTACCTGGCCAACTCGTCGGCGGTGAAAGTGGGGATCACCCGCGCCAGCCAGATGCCGACGCGCTGGCTCGACCAGGGCGCCAGCCAGGCGCTGCCGATCCTGCGCGTCGCCACGCGCTTGCAGTCCGGGCTGGTCGAGGACCTCCTGCGCAGCCAGGTCGCCGACCGCACCAACTGGCGCACGTTGCTCAAGGGCGATGCTCCGCCGCTGGACCTGATCGCCGAGCGCGACCGTCTGCTCGACCACTGCGCCGAAGGGCTGCTGGCCTTGCAGCAGCGTTTCGGTCTGCAGGCGATCCAGCCGATCACCGAGGTGGCACCGCTGGAGATCCGTTATCCGGTGCACGCCTATCCGACCAAAGTGGTCAGTTTCGATCTGGACAAGACGCCCGTCGTCGAAGGTACCCTGATGGGCATCAAGGGCCAGTACCTGATCTTCGATACCGGCGTGATCAACATTCGCAAGTACACGGCGTACCAGTTGCTGGTATCGGCCTGACCCCCATTCCCGCCTCGGCCCTCGCCGGGGCTGCCAGGAGCCGAAAGATGCGCACCGAGCAAGCCAAGACGATCTACCTGAAGGACTATCAGGCACCGGACTACCTGATCGACGAAACCACCCTGACCTTCGAACTGCACGAGGACCACACCCTGGTCCACGCGCAACTGGTGATGCGGCGCAACCCGGAGAAGGGCGCCGGGCTGCCGCCGCTGGTCCTCGACGGCCAGGAACTGGAGTTGCTCGCGGTATCGCTGGACGACCGCGAGCTTGCGCCCGGCGACTATCAACTCGATGACAGCCATCTGACCCTGCAGCCGACCGCGGCCCGGTTCACCGTCGACAGCACGGTGCGCATCCACCCGGAGAGCAACACCGCGCTGGAAGGTCTGTACAAGTCCGGCAGCATGTTCTGCACCCAGTGCGAGGCCGAGGGCTTCCGCAAGATCACCTACTACCTCGATCGCCCGGACGTGATGAGCAAATTCACCACCACGGTGAGCGCCGAGCAGCATCACTACCCGGTGCTGCTCTCCAACGGCAACCCGGTGGCCAGCGGCAGCGAGGAAGGCGGTCGCCATTGGGCCACCTGGGAAGACCCTTTCAAGAAGCCGGCGTACCTGTTCGCCCTGGTCGCCGGCGACCTCTGGTGCGTCGAGGACAGCTTCACCACGATGAGCGGGCGTAACGTCGCCCTGCGCATCTATGTCGAGCCGGAGAACATCGACAAGTGCCAGCACGCCATGGACAGCCTGAAGAAGTCCATGCGCTGGGACGAGGAGGCCTACGGTCGCGAGTACGACCTGGACATCTTCATGATCGTCGCGGTGAACGACTTCAACATGGGCGCGATGGAGAACAAGGGCCTCAACATCTTCAACTCCAGCGCCGTGCTGGCCCGCGCCGAGACCGCCACCGACGCCGCCCACCAGCGCGTCGAGGCGATCGTCGCGCATGAGTACTTCCACAACTGGTCGGGCAACCGCGTGACCTGCCGCGACTGGTTCCAGCTGTCGCTCAAGGAAGGCTTCACCGTGTTCCGCGATGCCGGCTTCTCGTCCGACATGAACTCGGCGACGGTCAAGCGCATCGAGGACGTGGCCTTCCTGCGTACCCACCAGTTCGCCGAGGACAGCGGCCCGATGGCGCATTCGGTGCGCCCGGATTCGTTCATCGAGATTTCCAACTTCTACACCCTGACCGTCTACGAGAAGGGTTCGGAAGTGGTCGGCATGATTCGCACGCTGCTCGGCGCCGAAGGCTTCCGCAAGGGCAGCGACCTGTATTTCGAGCGCCACGACGGCCAGGCGGTGACCTGCGACGACTTCGTCAAGGCCATGGAGGACGCCAACGGCGTCGACCTCACCCAGTTCAAGCGCTGGTACAGCCAGTCCGGCACGCCGCGCCTGGAGGTCAGCGAGGCCTATGATGCCGCCGCGCAGCGCTACACCCTGACGTTCCGCCAGAGCTGCCCGCCCACCCCGGGCCAGCCGACCAAGGAGCCCTTCGTGATTCCCGTGGCCCTCGGCCTGCTGGACGCGCAAGGCAACGATCTGCCGCTGCGCCTGGACGGCGAGGCCGCCGCCGGCGCCAGCAGCCGCGTGCTCTCGGTGACCGAGGCCGAGCAGTCGTTCAGCTTCGTCGGCGTCGCCGCCAAGCCGCTGCCGTCGCTGCTGCGCGGCTTCTCGGCACCGGTCAAGCTGAGCTTCCCCTACGACCGCGACCAGTTGATGTTCCTCATGCAGCACGACTCCGACGGTTTCAACCGCTGGGAAGCCGGCCAGCAGCTGTCCGTGCAGGTGCTGCAGGAACTGATCGGCCAGCACCAGCGCGGCGAGGCCCTGGTGCTCGACCCGCGTTTGCTGCATGCGCTGCGCAGCCTGATCGAGGACGAGTCGCTGGATCAGGCGATGGTCGCCGAGATGCTCTCCCTGCCGGGCGCCGCCTACCTCAGCGAGCTCAGCGAAGTGGCCGACATCGACGCCATCCACGCCGCCCGCGAGTTCGCCCGCGCGCAGATCGGCGAGGCCCTGTTCGCCCCGCTGTGGCGGCGCTACCAGGCCAACCGCGAGGTGTCGCGCCACTCGCCCTACGTCGCCGAGGAAAGTCACTTCGCCCGGCGCGCGCTGCAGAACATCGCGCTGTCGTACCTGATGCTGGGCAACAAGCCCGAGGTGCTGGCCGCCTGCGTGGATCAGTTCGACAACAGCGACAACATGACCGAACGCCTGACGGCGCTGGCGGTGCTGGTCAACTCGCCGTTCGAGGCCGAGCGCGGCAGGGCGTTGCAGCTGTTCGCCGAGCACTTCAAGGACAACCCGCTGGTGATGGACCAGTGGTTCAGCGTGCAGGCCGCCAGCTACCTGCCGGGCGGGCTCGAGCGGGTGAAGGAACTGATGAAACATCCGGCCTTCACCCTGAAGAATCCGAACAAGGTGCGCGCGCTGATCGGCGCCTTCGCCGGGCAGAACCTGATCAACTTCCACGCCGTCGATGGCAGCGGCTACCGCTTCCTGGCCGACCAGATCGTCACGCTCAACGCGCTGAACCCGCAGATCGCCGCGCGTCAGCTGTCGCCGCTGACCCGTTGGCGCAAGTACGACGCCGCTCGGCAGGCGCTGATGAAGGCCGAGCTGGAGCGCATTCTGGCCTCGGGGGAGCTTTCCAGCGACGTCTACGAGGTGGTCAGCAAGAGCCTCGCCTGAGTCGCCCAGGGCCGGGGAACCGGCTCCGATTCGTTACCGGTGGGTCAGAAAAAGGCCACGGCAGTCGCCGTGGCCTTTTTGCATCATGGCGCTGAATAAGCCGTCAATCACGGGGGTTTGGCCTTAACAAAACATAACGACACGCCGATTGTCACAGCCCGTCAAAGTCGGCAGCATAGGGGCGCTTCAACCGCACTATCACCAATAACAATAATGGGGGAAAGGTGTATGAGTGAGCCCACGTGGCGCACCCGGTCCGGTCTGTCTGCGGTTTTCCGCCGGCGGATTCTGCGACTCCACTCGCCGTTGACCAACGCACTGTCGTTGTGTGCCGCGTTTTCCATGCTGGGCCTGGGCGCCATGCCCCTGCAGGCCGAGGAAAGCGCCACCCGCGAACCCCTCTACGCCATCGAGTCGCCCAAGGCCGTGCAAAGCCTGCTGCTCGACATCGCCCACGCCGGCGCGCGCCTGGTGGCGGTCGGCGACCGTGGCCACATCCTCTATTCCGATGACGACGGCAAGAGCTGGCAGCAGGCCAAGGTGCCGACCCGGCAGATGCTCACCGCCGTGTTCTTCCTCGACGACACGCTCGGCTGGGCGGTCGGCCACGATGCGCAGATCCTCGCCACCACCGACGGCGGCAAGAGCTGGACGCTGCAGTTCGAGGACCTGCACCGCGAGGCGCCGCTGCTGGACGTCTGGTTCCAGAACGCCGATCACGGCATTGCGGTGGGTGCCTACGGCGCGCTGCTGGAGACCGAGGACGGCGGCAAGACGTGGAACGACGTCAGCGACCGCATCGACAACGAAGACGGCTTCCACCTCAACGCCATCACTGCGGTGAAGGACGCCGGGCTGTTCGTCGTCGGCGAATCCGGCTCGATGTTCCGCTCGCCCGACTGGGGCCAGACCTGGGAGAAACTCGAAGGCCCGTACGAAGGCTCGCTGTTCGGCGCGCTGGGCACCGCCGAGCCGAACAGCCTGGTGGTCTACGGCCTGCGCGGGCACCTGTTCCGCTCCGCCGATTTCGGCGACACCTGGGAGCGCATCGAGCTGAAGACCGCCAGCGGCGGCAAGCTGGAGTTCGGTCTGTCCAGCGGCTCCTTGCTCGCCGACGGCTCGCTGGTGGTCGTCGGCCACGGCGGCAGCGTCCTCAAGAGCAGCGACGATGGTCGCAGTTTCAGCGTCTTCAACCGTCCCGACCGGATTTCCCTGGCCGCGGCGACCGCGGGTGCCAACGGTGAACTGATCCTGGCTGGACAGGGCGGTGTGCGTGTCTCCTCACCGACAGGCGCCGTGCTGGTCGAAAAACAATAACGCCGGGAGAATTGAATGAGTCCTCACCAACAGAACAAGGCGAGCCTGCTCGAGCGCCTGATCTTCAACAACCGCCCGGTGGTAATCCTGATCTGCGTGCTGGTCAGCGTGTTCCTGTTCTACCAGGCCACCCAGGTTCGTCCGTCCACCAGTTTCGAGAAGATGATCCCGCTGCAGCACCCGTTCATCCAGAAGATGATGGAGTACCGCAACGACCTGTCCAACCTCGGCAATACCGTGCGCATCTCGGTGGAAGCCACCGATGGCGACATCTTCTCCAAGGAGTACATGGAGACGCTGCGCAAGATCCAGGACGAGGTGTTCTACATCCCCGGCGTCGACCGTTCCGGGCTGAAGTCGCTGTGGAGCCCCAGCGTGCGCTGGAGCGAGGTCACCGAGGAAGGTTTCGCTGGCGGCGAAGTGATTCCGCAGACCTACGACGGTTCCGAAGCCAGCCTCAACGACCTGCGCAACAACGTGCTCAAGTCGGGGCAGATCGGCCGGCTGGTGGCGAACAACTTCAAGTCGAGCATCATCGACATCCCGCTGCTGGAGAGCTTCCCCGACCCGAATGACCAGGGCAAGCTGGTCAAGCTGGACTACCGCGAGTTCTCCCATCAGCTCGAAGACAAGATCCGCAACGAGTACCAGGCGCAGAACCCGAACGTGAAGATCCACATCGTCGGCTTCGCCAAGAAGGTCGGCGACCTGATCGACGGCCTGCTGATGGTGGTGGTGTTCTTCGGCATCGCCTTCGTCGTCACCCTGGTGCTGCTCTACTGGTTCACCTGGTGTATCCGCAGCACCATCGCCGTGCTCTCGACCACGCTGATCGCGGTGATCTGGCAGCTCGGCCTGATGCACACCGTCGGCTTCGGCCTCGATCCTTACTCGATGCTGGTGCCGTTCCTGGTGTTCGCCATCGGCATCTCCCACGGGGTGCAGAAGATCAACGGCATCGCCTTGCAGTCGAGCGAGGCGGAAAACGCCCTGACCGCCGCGCGGCGCACCTTCCGCCAGCTGTTCCTGCCGGGGATGATCGCCATCCTCGCCGATGCCGTGGGCTTCATCACCCTGCTGGTGATCGACATCGGCGTGATCCGCGAGCTGGCCATCGGCGCCTCCATCGGGGTCGCGGTGATCGTCTTCACCAACCTGATCCTGCTGCCGGTGGCGATCTCCTACATCGGCATCAGCAAGAAGGCCATTGAGCGCAGCAAGCGCGACGCGGTCACCGAGCATCCGTTCTGGCGCCTGCTGTCGAACTTCGCCAGCGCCAAGGTCGCGCCGGTGTCGGTGATCCTCGCGCTGATCGTCGCGGCCGGTGGCTTCTGGTACCAGAAGCAGCACCTGCAGGTCGGCGACCTCGACCAGGGCGCGCCGGAGCTGCGGCCCGATTCGCGCTACAACCAGGACAACGATTTCATCATCCGCAACTACTCGACCAGCTCCGACGTGCTGGTGGTGATGGTCAAGACCGAGGCCGAGGGTTGTTCGACCCACGCCACCCTGGCGCCGATCGACGAACTGATGTGGAAGATGCAGAACACCCAGGGCGTGCAGTCGGCGATCTCCCTGGTCAGCGTCTCCAAGCAGATGATCAAGGGGATGAACGAGGGCAACCTGAAATGGGAAACCCTGTCGCGCAACCAGGACGTGCTGAACAACTCGATCAGCCGCGCCGAGGGCCTGTACAACAGCGACTGCTCGCTGGCGCCGGTGCTGGTGTTTCTCGAGGACCACAAGGCGGCCACGCTCAAGCGTGCGATCCAGGCTGCGGAAGAGTTCAAGGCCGAGCAGAAGCCGGGCGGCCCGGAGTTCCTCCTCGCCGCGGGTAACGCCGGGATCGAGGCGGCCACCAACGAGGTGATCGCCAAGTCCGAGCTGACAATCCTCACCCTGGTCTACCTCTGCGTCGCCGGGATGTGCATGATCACCTTCCGTTCGTTCGCCGCCACCGTGTGCATCGTGCTGCCGCTGATCCTCACCTCGATTCTCGGCAACGCCCTGATGGCCTTCCTCGGCATCGGCGTGAAGGTCGCGACCATGCCAGTGATCGCGCTGGGCGTGGGCATCGGCGTGGACTACGGCATCTACATCTACAGTCGCCTGGAAAGCTTCCTGCGCGCCGGGCTGTCGATGCAGGAGGCCTACTACGAGACGCTGAAATCCACCGGCAAGGCGGTGCTGTTCACCGGCATCTGCCTGGCGATCGGCGTGGCCACCTGGATCTTCTCGGCGATCAAGTTCCAGGCCGACATGGGCCTGATGCTGACCTTCATGTTCCTGCTCAACATGTTCGGTGCGTTGTGGCTGCTGCCGGCCCTGGCGCGCTTCCTGATCAAGCCGGAGAAACTCGCTGGCAAGACGGGCGGGAGCCTGCTGTCGCACTGATCGTCGACGATGCGAAAACAACCGCGGCCCAGGCCGCGGTTTTTTTTCATGCGCCGTAAAGATAAGCGGGCTCGTGCAGGCGAGGGTTTGCCCCAGGCCGGGTGCAACCCGTGACTGGAGTGCACGGCGCAACGCCGCCCGCGTGGGTTTCACCCACCCTACGGATGGATCGCCGTGCGCAGCTCCCAGAGCAACCTCAGGCAAACACCGCCCACGTCGGTCGCGATCGACAGCCTCGCATCCAGGCGAATGCACCTGGCGGGAATGAACCTCAGCGTGGGTAGAGCGGCGGCAGGGGGCTGGGTTCCTGGGGCGTGGCGGCGGCTTCGGCGGGGGGCAGGGTGCGGATCGCCAGCCACAGGTCTTCGCCCTGCCAGTGCTGCCCGGTTTCGCTGTAGAGCGAGCCGTTGAGGCCGTCCAGCGCGTCCGACAGCGGGGTGAAACGCGCGGCCATGTCGGCGAGGGTCTCCGGCTGCTGGCGGGCCCAGGCGTCGAGCGCCTGGCGCGTCGCCTGAGTGTCGTTGGCCAGGCAGGCGCGCTTGAGATCGTCGAGCAGCGTGCGTGGGCTGGGCCCGGTGGGCGCCACCCGTTGCACGGCGGGTTGCCGGCGCGCGTGCCACCAGAGGCCGAAGCCGAGCAGCGTGGTGCAGGCCAGCAGCGCGCTGAGCACCTGCCAGGGCCACAGCGGTGCGGCGTACTCATCGGCTTGCGGCGCATCGGCGGGCGGCAGGGCGGGAGCCTCCAGAAGCGGATCGGCGACCACCTCGATGTGCCGTTCCGGCAGGGCGGTGCGTTCCAGGCGGTCCTCGGTGGTGTTCCACCAGACCACCTCCAGTGCGGGCAGGTCGATGCCGCCGCTGTGGATCGGCACCAGCGCCTCGCTCTGCTCGCGACTGCCGATCAGGCTCGAATCGGTGCTCTGGTTTGCCAGGCGGGGCTGGTCGGGATAGCGCCGCAGCGCATCGCTGCGGGTGTCGCCGATCGGCGGCAACTGGGCGCTGGAAAGGCCCTCGGCGCGCAGGATCAGGTTGCGCGTCAGCGAATCGCCGACCTTCACTTCGTTCGGCTCCGGGCTCCAGGCTTCCGACAGGCTGAGGGCGCTGGCCGGCAGCCAGGGGGCATCGGCCGGGTAGCTGGCCGGCTTGGGCAGCACCTGCAGCGGGATTTCCGGCGACTTCACCCGCGTCAGCCGGCCCGAGTGCGAGCCGAACGGCAGCAGGCCGCTGTTGGGCGCGTTCTCCACCAGGGTCGCGCTGAACGCCAGTGGCGGTATCTTCAGCGCGCCGCTCTGCTGCGGGAAGATCGCATAGCGCATCTCGATCACGCCGTGGCGCACTCCGCCGATTTCCTTCTCGTAGGTACGCGGTTCGCCGAGAGGCTCGACCCGAGCGTCGTCCATCTGCAGCGGTGTCAGGCTGCTGTCGTCGTACAGCGGCACCGAGTGGTAGATGCGCAGGGTCAGCACCAGCTGCGCCTGCACGTAGACCTTTTCGCGGTCGACGCTCGCATCGATGTACACCGGCGCCATCTTCGCGCTGCCGCCGCTGCCGGCCGGCTCGATGTACAGGGTGATCGGCTGGCTGCTGGCGTCGCCGAGCCTGAGCGGCGGGATCACCACATAGCCGGTCTGCTTGGGTTGCAGGGTGACGATCCAGCGCGTGACCTGGCGGGTTTCGCCATTGACCACGGCGAGGCGGTTGACCTGGCGCGTGCCGAGCACGTCGAACTGCGTGTCGAGGGCGCTCAGATCGGGCTTGCCGAACTGCGCGACATCGTCCGACTCCAGCGCCAGTTCCAGGGTGTCGCCCTCGTCGAGACGGGTGCGGTCGACGCTGGCGTTGAGTTCCAGTGCCTGGGCGAAGCCGGGCAGCAGGGCCAGCAGGAGAATGCCGAGCAGGCGCATCATGGTTGGTTTTCCTGGCGTTTCTTCTGTTCGTACCAGAACTTGCGGCGCAGCAGTTCGGCCGGATCGTCCGGTATCTGCCGCAACCATTGTTCGAGTGCCTGGCGCCGCTCGCCGTCCAGCGGCGAGTCGTCGGGGACGGGTCTCTTGGTGGTTTCTTCTTCGCCGGGCGGTGGGCTGGCGTCCTTCGGCGTCGGCTGCGGGTCCGGCGCGGCATCGCCGGCCGGTTGCGCGGGCGGTTTCTCGCGGTCATCGCTCGACGGCGGCGCGGGGCTGGAGGTGCGGTCGGGCGGTGCCTGTTCGCCAGGCTGCGCCTCCGGCGAGGGGCTGCCCTGGCTCGGGTTCTGCGGCTTTTCCTGCTGGCGCTGGCGCAGCAGCTCTTCCACCAGGGCCTTGTTCTTCTGCGCCGCGCTCAGGTCCGGCTGGCGTTCCAGTGCCGCATCGTAGGCGTCGATGGCTTCTTCCAGCTCGCCGCTTCTGGCCAGCGCGTTGCCGCGGTTGTAGTGGTCGGCGGCGCTGCTGCCCTTGGCGAAACGTTCGGCCGCCGCCGGATAGTCGCCCGCGCGATACAGCGCCTGCCCCTGCCAGCGCGGGTCTTCGAAGCGTTTTGCGGCTTCCGCCGGACGCTGCGCGTCGAGCAGGCGCTGGCCCTGCTGGTCGGGGCGCAGCCAGAGATCGTCGAAGCCGAAGGCGAACACCGGCTGCGGCAACACGAACAGCAACGGCAGGCAGAACAGCCAGCCGCGCCGGCCGGCGCAGGCAGCGATCAGCAGGAGCGGCAGCAGCAGCCAGTGCCCTTGGTCGGCCCACAGCGCCAGCTGGGTGACCTCGCCGTCCTCGCGCAGCCCCTGTGGCATGTCCAGCAGGCCGAGCTGCCGCAGGTCGGCCTCGTCGATGCGCGCCTGCGCGTAGCGGCCGTGCAGTTCGCCGGCGAAACGCTGCAGGCCGTTCTCGTCCAGCTTGGGCAGGAGAATCGCGCCCTGGTCGTCCTTGAGGAAACCACCGCCTTCGAGGGCGATCGGTGCGCCCTGGGGCGTGCCGACGCCGAGGATCAGCAACGCCGAGGCATGCCCGTCGAGGGCCTGGCGGATGCCCTGGCGCTCGCGTTCGTCGAGGCTGCTGCCGATCAGCAGCAGGCGGCCGCGGCCCTGCGCGCCCTGTTCGAGCAGGGCCAGCGCCTGCGCCACGGCGAGGTCCGCGCGGCGCCCCGGCTCTGGCATGATCGACGGCTTCAGCGCATCGAGCAGATTGCGCGCGGTGGAATGGTCGTTGGACAGCGGCACCAGCGTGTGGGCGCTGCCGGCATAGACGACGATCGCGGTCTGCGCCTCGGAGCGGGCCTCCAGCAGGTCGAGCAGCTTGCGCCGTGCCTGGGCCAGGCGGTTCGGCGTGGCGTCGGTGGCGAGCATCTCCGGAGTGAGTTCGAGCAGCACCACCAGCGGGTCGCTGCGTTTCTGGCTGACCTGCTCGGTGCGTTGCCAGCTGGGGCCGAGCAGGGCCAGCAGGGCGAGCAGCCAGGCCAGGCCCAGGGCGACCCAGGGCAGCCGGCTGCTGCGACCGCGTCCGCCGGAGAGCAGCACGTCGTGGAAGGCGGACGGCAGCAGCATCTGCCAGCGTCCGCTGCGCTGTTCGCGGTGCCAGAGGCGCCACAGCAGCCAGCCGAACAGCGGCAGCAGGAGCAGCCAGAACGGCCGCAGCCAATGTGGCCAGAGCGCGATCATGGGCGGCGACTCCAGCGCGGACGCTTGGCGAACAGCGGCTTGAGCCGCGTCAGTTTGCGCGGCAGGCGCTGGGCGAAACGCGGGTGCGGCCAGAGGGCGTGCGCCACCAGCGCCAGGCTGAGCAGCACCGCGGCGGCCAGCGGCCAGCTGTACAGCGCGCGGGCCGGGCGCGCCTGGGTCGGTTTCTGCGCCACCGGCTCGAGCCGGTCGAGGCTTTCGCCGATGGCTTTGAGTTCGTCCTGCGAGCGCGCCCGGAAATACTCGCCGCCGGTGAGGCTGGCGATCTGGCGCAGCGTCGGTTCGTCCAGGTCCAAGCCGGGATTCAGCCCCAGCAGGCCGAGGGTGCCGCTGTCGGCGGGGTCGGCGCCGATACCGATGGTGTAGACCTTCACCTGTTCTTCGGCGGCCAGGCGTGCGGCAGTCAGCGGATCGATCTGCCCGCCGTTGTTGGCACCGTCGGTGACCAGCACCAGCACGCGGCTGTCGGCCGGGCGCTCGCGCAGGCGCTTGACCGCCAGCCCGATGGCGTCGCCCACCGCGGTGTTCTTGCCGGCGATGCCGATCAGCGCTTCGTCGAGCCAGGTGCGCACGGTGTGGCGGTCGAAGGTCAGCGGCGATTGCAGATACGCCTGGCTGCCGAACAGGATCAGCCCGACGCGGTCGCCGCGGCGGCCTTCGATGAAATCGCCGAGCAGGCGCTTGACCAAGGTCAGGCGGCTCGCCGGCTGCTCGTCCCACTGCATGTCGGCGTAATCCATCGAGCCGGACACGTCCACCGCCAGCAGCAGGTCGCGGCCGCTGGCCGGCAAGGGCAGGGGTTCGCCGACCCACTGCGGGCGCGCCGCGGCGAGCAGCAGCAACAGCCAGAGCGCGGCGAACGGCGCCTGCTGGCGCCAGGCCGGCAGGTTGGCGCGGGCGCGTCGTCCGGCGAGGCCTTCGAGTTCATCGAGGAAGCTGACGTTGAGCGCCGCCTCGCCGCTGTCCGCGGGCGGCAGCAGGATGCGCAGCAGCCAGGGCAGCGGCGCGAGCAGCAGCAACCACGGCCAGGCGAACTCAAACATGCTTGCGCACCCAGATGTCGATGGCCTGCTGCAGGCCGGCGATGGCCTTGTCGTCGAGCCGGCATTGCGGCCGGTAGGCGCCGTCGACGAGGACCATCCAGCGCGTCAGCCCGGCCGCCGGGCAGCGGTTGTCGAGGAACGCCAGCCAGGCGCGCCCGCTGAGGGTCTCGCAGTGGTCGTTCGGGTAATGCGCCAGGCACAGGCGCTTGAGCAGCGCGTTGAGTTGCTGCAGCCAGGGGCCGGCCGGCGCGTCGTCGTAGGGCTTCGGCAACTGCTCCAGCTCGTGCAGGGCGGCCTGGCGCAGCGGGTCGAGACGTACCTCGGTGCGGCGTTCGCGGCGCCGCTGCGGTATCCGCCCGCGCAACCGCCAGAGCCCCCAGAGCGCGACCGGCAGCAGCGCCGCCAGCAGCCACCAGCCAGGTGCTGGCGGCCAGGCGGAAACCGGCGGCGGCGCGATCAGGGGCTGGAGTTGGTCGAGCGGGTTCATTTGCGTTTTTCCGAGCGCTGCACGTAGAGGTGGTCGCGCAACTGGTCGACCAGATCGCTGGCCGTGCTCAGCGGCAGCAGCGGCACGCAGAGCTTCTGCGCCAGGCGCTGCCAGCGCTGCCCGCGCTCTTCGGCCTGGGCGGCGTAGACCAGCCGCAGCTCGGCGGCGTGGGTGTCGAGTTCCAGCCGCGCGCCGCGCTCGGCGAAGCGCAGCAGCCCGGCCGCCGGCAGCTCGTGGTCGAGCGGATCGGAGAGCGGCAGCAGGACCAGGTCGGTGTGTCGCGCCAGGAGGGAAAGCTGCTGCTCGGCGGCCTCGGACAGCGCGCGCTCGTCGCACAGCACCAGCATCAGGCTGCCAGGGCGCAGCACTTCGCGGGCGCGGCGCAGGGCCAGGCCGAAGGCGTCGCGGTTCGGCTGCGCTTCGCTGTGCAGCGCCTGGTTGGCGCGCACCAGCCGGTTGAGCAGTTGCAGCAGGCTCTGCTTGCTGCGCCGCGGGCGGATTTCGTGGTGCTCGTGATCGCCGAACACCAGCCCGCCGATGCGATCGTTGTGGCCCAGCGCGGCCCAGCCGATCAGCGCCGCCGCGCGCGCGGCGAGCACCGACTTGAATTGCAGTGCAGAGCCGAAGAACAGCCGCCGGCTCTGTTCCACCAGGATGAACACCGGGCGTTCGCGCTCCTCGTGGAACAGCTTGGTGTGGGGCTCCTGGGTGCGCGCGGTGACGCGCCAGTCGATGGTGCGCACGTCGTCGCCGGCCTGATACACGCGCACCTGGTCGAAATCCACGCCGCGCCCGCGCAGCTTGGAATGATGCAGGCCAATCAGCGGGCTGCGCCGGCTCGGCGTGGAGAACAGCTGCACCTCGCGCACCCGGTGGCGCATGTCGATCAGCTCGGCGAGGTCGCTGCGAATGCCAGGCTGCAGCGGCAACGGGTGGGTGGTCACGCCACCGCCACCACGTCGAGGATGCGCTGGATCACCTTGTCCTGATCGACGCCCGAAGCCTCGGCCTCGAAGGACAGGATCACCCGATGGCGCAGCACGTCGAAGAGCATCGCCTGGATATCTTCCGGGCTGACGAAGTCGCGGCCGGCCAGCCAGGCGTGCGCGCGCGCGCAGCGGTCGAGGGCGATGGAACCGCGCGGGCTGGCGCCGTAGGCGATCCACTCGGCGAGTTCGGCGTCGAACTTGGCCGGGGTGCGCGTGGCCATGACCAGTTGCACCAGGTATTCCTCCACCGCATCGGCCATGTACAGACCAAGGATTTCCTTGCGCGCGGCGAAGATGGCCTGCTGGCTGACGCGGCGCTCGGGCAGGCTTTCGCCGTTCAGCGCTTCGCCGCGGGCCTGGGCGAGGATCTTGCGTTCGACGCTGGCGTCGGGGAAGCCGATCTTCACGTGCATGAGGAAGCGGTCGAGCTGCGCTTCGGGCAGCGGGTAGGTGCCCTCCTGCTCGATGGGGTTCTGCGTCGCCATCACCAGGAACAGCGGCGACAGATCGTAGGTGCTGCGGCCGACGCTGACCTGGCGCTCCGCCATGGCTTCGAGCAGCGCCGACTGCACCTTCGCCGGGGCGCGGTTGATTTCGTCGGCGAGCACCAGGTTGTGGAAGATCGGCCCCTGCTGGAACACGAAGCTGCCGGTTTCCGGGCGATAGATCTCGGTGCCGGTGATGTCCGCCGGAAGCAGGTCGGGGGTGAACTGGATGCGGTGGAATTCGGCCTCCAGGCCCTCGGCCAGGTCCTTGATGGCCTTGGTCTTGGCCAGCCCAGGCGCGCCTTCGACCAGCAGGTGGCCGTCGGCGAGCAGTGCCACCAGCATGCGTTCGACGAGCTTTTCCTGGCCGAGGATCTGGCTGGAGAGAAATTGTCGCAGCGCGACTAGCGCCTCGCGGTGTTCCATGGGGTCGATTCCGGATGAATGGCGAGCCAGAGCCGCTCGTCGAAGGCGTCGTATCTTAATCGAAGGCGGCGGGCGTAGCTAAGGCTGCATGCACCGCCGCGGGAGCGTTCCGGGGGTGTTCCGCCGTGGTGCGCCACCTGGCCGGAACGTGTCCTGGCGGTGCGAAACCGGCACGGATTTTTGCGACCTGAAGGTGCATTGGTGTGAGTGGGTGTACGTGTGTGGTGCAAAACACTACTTATTAGTTAAATGTCCAGATAGTTTGTTGCAGCTGTCTACTTTGTTGGGTATATCTCTCGCAACCACGGGAGAGACCGGTCAGATGCCGGCGCCGAAGGAGCAACCGCCCCGGAAACTCTCAGGCAAAAGGACCGTGGGGCTCACCGCATTCTGGAAAGAGGCGCCGCATGCGCCCGCCGACGGGATAACGCTCTCAGGCAACCATGACAGAAGGGGCAGATGGCCGATGATTCGGTTGGAAGTCTGCCGCGTTGCCCTTTTGTCAGTGCCACTGCGCTCGATCTCCTTCCTCTTCGATTGGCCATTCTTCGCGGATCAAGCGGCGCGGGCAGGCATCCTCCGGTGTCTGTCCTCGTCTGTTCAATAGCGGATCGGGGTCAGTTCATGACAAGCACAAAGCAGTCAGGCGGCATGAAGAAGAAGGGTCTGTTGGGCGCGGGCATCTGCGTACTGGCGGCGTGGGTTTCGCTGGTCAATGCGCAGGAACTGGAGGGCACGCTGAAGAAGGTCGCGGACTCCGGCAGCATCACCGTAGGTCATCGCGATGGCGGCATTCCGTTCTCCTACTACGACGACAAGCAGCAGCCCGTGGGCTACGCCATGGACCTGTGCGGTAAGGTGGTCGATGCGGTGAAGGCCAAGCTCGGCAAGCCCGACCTGAAGGTCGAGTACGTGCCCGTGACCGGCACCACGCGCATCCCGCTGCTGGCCAACGGCACCATCGACATGGAGTGCGGCACCACCACCAACAACGCCGAACGCCAGCGCCAGGTGGCGTTCTCCACCACCTACTTCGTCGCCGGCGTGCGCATCATGGCGAAGAAGGCTGACCACATCACCAGCCTGCAGGACCTCAAGGGCAAGACCATCGTGACGCCGGCGGGCACCACCAGCGTGCGTCTGCTCAACGAGGCGAACAACAAGGACGACCTGGGCATGCGCATCCTGTCCGCCAAGGACAATGCCGAGGCGCTGCTCACCGTGGAAACCGGCCGCGCGGTCGCCTACGTGTTCGACGACGTCTCCCTCGCCGGGGTGATCGCCTCGTCGCGCTCCCCGGAAATCTGGGAGATCGTTGGCGATGCACTCTCCGTGGAGCCCTACGGAATCATGCTGCGGCGCAACGATGCGCAGTTCAAGGCGCTGGCCGACGAGACCCTCGGCGCGCTCTATGCCAGCGGCGAGATCAACGCGATCTATGACAAGTGGTTCCTGCAGCCGATTCCGCCGCGCGGCATCCTGATGAATCTGCCGATGTCGGAGCAGTTGAAGAAGGTCGTCGCCGCGCCGACCGACAGTGCCGACCCGCAGGTCTACCAGTAAGCCGCCGCCGGGGCCGGTTCGCCGGCTCCGGTGTTTCGCGCAGGCCGGTTCCGGCCCGCGTCCGCTGCCCTTCGCCCGGATACCCGCATGGATTACACCTGGAACTGGAGCGCCCTCTGGTCGCTCTCCCTTGACGGTCGCCTGACCTATTTCGAGACGCTGCTGCTGGGCCTGGCCTGGACCCTGGCGACGGCGCTCTCTGCCTTCGTTCTTGCGCTGCTGGTCGGCTCGCTGCTCGGCGTGATGCGCAGCGCGCCGGTGGCCTGGATGAACCGGGTCGGCGCCTGTTTCGTCGAGCTGTTTCGCAACGTGCCGCTGCTGGTGCAGATGTTCCTCTGGTACTTCGTGTTGCCCGAGTTGCTGCCCGACGCCGCCGGCGACTGGCTCAAGCAACTGCCGGACGCGCAGTTCTACACCGCGGTGCTGTGCCTGGGCTGCTACCACGGGGCGCGGGTCGCCGAAGTGGTGCGCTCGGGGCTGGGCAGCCTGTCGCGCGGGCAGGGCATGGCCGGCCAGGCGCTCGGCCTGACGCTGCCGCAGACCTATCGCTACGTGCTGTTGCCGATGGCCTACCGGATCGTCGTGCCGACCCTGACCTCGGAATTCCTCAGCACCACCAAGAACACCTCGGTGGCGCTGGCCATCGGCCTGGTCGAGCTGACCGCCAGCGCGCGGGCGATGCAGGAGGGCACGTTCCAGGTGTTCGAGGCGTTCGCCGTCGCCACCGTGCTGTACCTGGCGCTGAACCTGGTCATTGTGTTCCTGATGCGCGTGCTGGAACGCAAGGCGCAGGTTCCGGGGTATGTCAGCGGCCATGAGAAGGGAGGGCGCTGAGATGTTCGCCGGTTTCGATTTCGATGTGATCGTGCGTGCCCTGCCGTACCTGTTCCTCGACGGCATGGCCTTCACCCTGACCCTCACCGTGCTGGCAACCCTGGGCGGGATCGTCCTGGGCACGCTGCTGGCGCTGATGCGGCTGTCGCGCTTCGCCGTGCTCTCCACCTTCGCTGCCAGCTACGTCAACCTGATGCGCTCGCTGCCGCTGGTGCTGGTGATCTTCTGGTTCTATTTCCTGATGCCCTACGTCGGCCAGTGGGTCACCGGCGCGGCCAACCCGGTGCGCGTCGGCCCGTTCTGGTCGTCGCTGGTGACCTTCACCCTGTTCGAGGCCAGCTACTTCTGCGAAATCATCCGCTCCGGCATCCAGTCCGTGCCACGCGGGCAGGTGATGGCTTCCCAGGCGATGGGCATGACCACCGCGCAGACCATGGGCTACGTGATCCTGCCGCAGGCGTTCCGCAACATGCTGCCGATCCTGCTGACCCAGACCATCGTGCTGTTCCAGGACACCTCGCTGGTGTACGTGCTGTCGATCACCGACTTCCTCGGCGCCGCGGCGAAGGTCGCCCAGCGCGACGGCCGCCTGCTGGAGATGTACCTGTTCGCCGCGCTGGTCTATTTCGCGATCTCCTTCACCGCATCCTTTTTCGTGCGCCGCCTGCAAAGGCGCGTCGCCATCGTTCGCTGAGGTTTCCCATGTCCATGATCGCCATCAAGCAGGTTTCCAAGTCCTACGGTGATTTCCAGGTGCTGAAGAATTGCTCGACCGAGGTCGCCAAGGGCGAGGTCGTGGTGGTCTGCGGCCCGTCCGGTTCCGGCAAGTCGACCCTGATCAAGACCGTCAACGGCCTGGAGCCGATCAACCAGGGCGAGATCGTCGTCGACGGAACCACGGTCACCGACAAGGCCACCAACCTGCCGCAGCTGCGCTCGCGGGTCGGCATGGTGTTCCAGCATTTCGAACTGTTCCCGCACCTGAGCATTGCCGAGAACCTCGCGCTGGCGCAGATGAAAGTGCTCAAGCGCTCGCGCGCCGAGGCGCTGGCCAAGGGTGCGGCGCTGCTGGCGCGAGTAGGGCTGTCGGCGCATGCGGACAAGTTCCCCGGCCAGCTCTCCGGTGGCCAGCAGCAGCGCGTGGCCATCGCCCGTGCCCTGGCGATGGACCCGGTGGTGATGCTGTTCGACGAACCGACTTCGGCGCTGGACCCGGAAATGGTGACCGAAGTGCTCGACGTGATGGTCGAACTGGCCAACGAAGGCATGACCATGATGGTGGTCACCCACGAGATGGGCTTCGCGCGCAAGGTCGCCAACCGCGTGGTGTTCATGGACGCCGGCGAAGTGGTGGAGGATGCCGACAAGGAGGCGTTCTTCGCCGAACCGCGCAGCGAGCGGGCGCGGCAGTTCCTGTCGAAGATTCTCGCGCATTGACGGACAGGGCGCGGCCGGTATCGGCACGCCTGATTCGACGCCGGTCGCACATCCCTTTCTGACGGAGCCACGACGTGGACATTTCCCTCCAGGCGCTGCTCGACAGCGCCCAGCAGCGCCAGCAGGTGCTTTCCCGCGAGCGGCTGATGCTCTACGCCGGCGCCAACCTGCCCAGCGCCGAGGCGCAGCAGGCCTACGCCGCGGGCCTCAGCGCCTACCCGGCGATGGGCCTGCCGTTCCACAAGGAGCAGCCGGACACCGACCTGGTTTCGCAGCTGGAAGTAGAGACGGCGGCGGCCGCCTGCGCACTGTTCGGCGCCACCTGGGCCGAGGTGCGCCTGCCCAGTTGCACGCTGGCCAATCTCGCGGTGTTCCATGCCTTCGGCTCGCCCGGCGACTTGCTGCTGGCGCCGGCCGCGGCGCACGGCGGGCATCTCAGCCAGCGCCGCGGCGGTACGCCGGAACTGGCCGGGCTGCGTTGCGCCGAACTGGCCTACGAGGTCGCACGCTTTCAGCTGGATGCCGAGGCGGCGGCGCGTCAGGTGCGCGAGTGGCGGCCGAAGCTGGTGCTGCTGGGGCGCAGCATCATGCTCACACCGGACCGGCTGGAGCCGGTGATCGAGGCGGCACGCGAGGTCGGCGCGCTGAGTATCTTCGACGCCTCCCACGTCAGCGGGCTGATCGCCGGCGGCGTCTACCCCAATCCGCTGGAAGCCGGGGTGGACGTGATGACCAGTTCCACCTACAAGACCCTGCCGGGGCGGCCGCAGAGCCTGATCCTCGGCCGCGACGCGCAGATCGGGGCGAAGCTCACCCGACTGCTCGACACACGGATGCTGGCGAACATCGACCCGGCGCGGCTGGCATCGCTGCTGGTCACCCTGCGCCAGGCGGGCGAGCGCGGCGTGGATTACTCCTCGCGCATCCTCGCCAACAGCGCGGCGCTTGCTGAGGCCTGGCGCGCACGTGGCCTGCCGATCATCGCGCCGGCGGCGGGGGAGACCTTCACCCACCAGCTGCTGTTGCCGCTGGATTCCGCCTGCGATGCGCGCGCCGCGATGACCTTCCTCGAACGCCACGGCGTGCTGATCGGCACCTGCGTAGACCCGACGACAGCCGGCCAGTCGGCGTTGCGCCTGGGCACGCAATTCATCACCACGCTGGGCCTGGGCGTGGCGGACATGACGGTGGTCGCCGGCCTGCTTGCCGACCTGTTGCTGCCCACCGCCACCGGGCGCCTGAGCGTCGCCGGCGAAAGCGCGGCGTCGAAGGCGGGCATTCAGGCGCGCCTGCGCGCCCTGCTGGCGACCTCAGGCTAGCGTCCACTCCGTCCGCCGGCGCCAGGCTGGGGCGTCGGCGGTGAAGCGCGGCATTCCCCTGCGCCGCGAATGGGCTCTGCTGAACGAATATGTCGCGGCGTGGAAAGCACGCCGGCGCTGGCGCGTTCTATGGTTCTCAGGAATGACCGGTGAGTTCTGCCAGCCGCCGGTCATCGGCCCGATGTCGGTTTCTTGTTCCGCCCTGTCGTGCAGCGATGCGCCGTGCAGCGAAACCGAAACAGACCCCGGGTAAAAGCTGAACCACCGATAAAACCGCAAGTCTTCTCCCTTTAGCGGCCTGCCTGGCCGCCACAATAAGTCCAGTGGAGCAAAAACATGGCGTTCTTCAGCGCAGCCAGCAAGGCCGACTTCCAGCACCAACTGCAAGCGGCGTTGGCGCAGCACATCGACGAAAAAGCGTTGCCACAAGTGGCGCTGTTCGCCGAGCAGTTCTTCGGCATCATCGCCCTCGACGAGCTGGTCCAGCGCCGGCTTTCCGACCTGGTCGGCTGCACGCTCTCTTCCTGGCGGCTGCTGCAGAACTTCGAGCGCAGCGCGCCGCAGGTGCGGGTGTTCAATCCGGACTACGAGAAGCACGGCTGGCAATCCACCCACACCGCGGTGGAAGTGCTGCACGCGGACATCCCGTTCCTCGTCGATTCGGTGCGCATCGAGCTGAACCGCCGTGGCCACAGCATCCACACCCTGCAGAACAGCGTGCTCAGCGTGCGCCGCGATGCCGCCGGCGAGCTGCTGGAAATCCTGCCCAAGGGCGTCAGCGCCGAAGATGCCCGCCAGGAGTCGCTGATGTTCCTGGAGATCGACCGCTGCGCCGGCGCCGGCGAGCTGCGCGCCCTGGAGCGGGCGCTGCTGGAGGTGCTCGAAGAAGTGCGCCTGGCGGTCGCCGACTTCGAGCCGATGAAGGCCAAGGCCGCCGAGCTGCTGGCCGGGCTGGAAGCGGGCGGGGCGCCGCTGAACGGCGAGGACCTGGCCGAAATCAAGGTGTTCCTCGGCTGGCTGCTGGACAACCATTTCACCTTCCTCGGCTACGAGGAGTTCAAGGTCGTCGACGAGGCCGACGGTGGGCGCATGGTCTACGACGAGGCATCGCTGCTGGGCCTGTCGCGGCGCCTGCGGGCGGGCCTGAAGGACGAGGAACTGCACATCGAGCCCGAGGCGGTGCGCTTCCTGCGCGAGCCCGCGTTGCTGTCCTTCGCCAAGGCCGCGGTGCCGAGTCGCGTGCACCGTCCGGCCTACCCGGACTTCGTCTCGATCCGCCAGCTCGACGCCGACGGCCGGGTGCTCAGCGAATGCCGTTTCATGGGCCTCTACACCTCCGCGGTGTACAGCGAGAGCGTGCGGCAGATTCCCTTCATCCGTCGCAAGGTCGGCGAAGTGGAACGCCGTGCCGGCTTCGAGAACAGCGCGCACCTGGGCAAGGAACTGGCCCAGGTGCTGGAAGTGCTGCCGCGCGACGACCTGTTCCAGACGCCGGTGGACGAGCTGTTCAACACCGCCATCGCCATCGTGCAGATCCAGGAGCGCAACAAGCTGCGCCTGTTCCTGCGCAAGGACCCCTACGGCCGTTTCGCCTATTGCCTGGCCTACGTGCCGCGCGACATCTACTCCACCGAAACCCGGGTGAAGATCCAGCAGATCCTGATGGAACGTCTGCAGGCCAGCGACTGCGAGTTCTGGACCTACTTCTCCGAATCGGTGCTGGCGCGCGTGCAGTACATCCTGCGCGTCGACCCGAAGAACAAGCAGCCCGTCGATACCCAGCTGCTCGAGCGTGAAATCGTCCAGGCCTGCCGCACCTGGCAGGACGAATACGCCAGCCTGGTGGTGGAAAGCCTTGGCGAGGCGCAGGGCACCACGGTGCTGGCGGACTTCCCGAAAGGCTTCCCGGCCGGCTATCGCGAGCGCTTCGCCGCGCATTCCGCGGTGGTCGACATGCAGCACCTACTGAGCCTGTCCGAGCAGCGCCCGCTGGTGATGAGTTTCTACCAGCCGCTCAGCCAGGGCGACCAGCTGCTGCACTGCAAGCTCTATCACGCCGACACGCCGCTGCCGCTGTCCGACGTGCTGCCGATCCTGGAAAACCTCGGCTTGCGCGTGCTCGGCGAATTCCCCTTCCGCCTGCGCCGGCAGAACGGCCGCGAGTTCTGGATTCACGATTTCGCCTTCACCTACTCCGAGGGGTTGAACGTCGACATCCAGCAGCTCAACGAGACGCTGCAGGACGCCTTCGTCCACATCGTCCAGGGCGACGCCGAGAACGACGGCTTCAACCGCCTGGTGCTGACCGCCGGCCTGGCCTGGCGCGACGTCGCGCTGCTGCGTGCCTACGCGCGCTACCTCAAGCAGATCCGCCTGGGCTTCGACCTCGGTTACATCGCCAGCGCGCTGCTCAACCACACCGACATCGCCCGCGAACTGGTGCGGCTGTTCAAGATGCGTTTCTACCTCTCGCGCAAGCTGGCCGCCGACGACCTCGAGGACAAGCAGCAGCGCCTGGAGCAGGCGATCCTGGCGGCGCTGGACAACGTCGCGGTGCTCAACGAGGACCGCATCCTGCGGCGCTACCTGGACCTCATCAAGGCGACCCTGCGCACCAACTTCTACCAGACCGACGCGGCCGGGCAGAGCAAGTCCTACTTCAGCTTCAAGTTCGACCCCAAGGCGATTCCGGAGCTGCCGCGGCCGGTGCCGAAGTTCGAGATCTTCGTCTACTCGCCGCGCATCGAAGGCGTGCACCTGCGCTTCGGCAACGTCGCCCGCGGCGGCCTGCGCTGGTCCGACCGCGAGGAGGACTACCGCACCGAGGTGCTCGGCCTGGTCAAGGCGCAGCAGGTGAAGAACGCGGTGATCGTGCCGGTCGGCGCCAAGGGCGGCTTCATCCCGCGGCGCCTGCCGGTCGGCGGCAGCCGCGACGATATCCAGGCCGAGGCCATTGCCTGCTACCGCATCTTCATCTCCGGGCTGCTCGACATCACCGACAACCTCAAGGACGGCGCGGTGCTGCCGCCGGCCAACGTGGTGCGCTTCGACGATGACGACCCCTACCTGGTGGTGGCCGCGGACAAGGGCACCGCGACCTTTTCCGATATCGCCAACGGCATCGCCATCGACTACGGCTTCTGGCTCGGCGATGCCTTCGCCTCGGGCGGCTCGGCCGGCTACGACCACAAGAAGATGGGCATCACCGCCAAGGGCGCGTGGGTGTCGGTGCAGCGGCATTTCCGCGAACGCGGCATCGACGTACAGCAGGACAGCATCAGCGTGATCGGCATCGGCGACATGGCCGGCGACGTGTTCGGCAACGGCCTGCTGCTTTCGGACAAACTGCAGATGGTCGCCGCCTTCAACCACCTGCACATCTTCATCGACCCGAACCCCGACGCCGCCAGCAGCTTCGCCGAACGCCAGCGGCTGTTCGACCTGCCGCGCTCGTCGTGGACCGACTACGACGCGCGCCTGATCTCCGCCGGCGGCGGCATCTTCCCGCGCAGCGCGAAGAGCATCGCCATCAGCCCGGAAATGCAGCAGCGCTTCGACATCAAGGCCACCAAGCTGACCCCGACCGAACTGATCCACGCGCTGCTCAAGGCGCCGGTGGACCTGATCTGGAACGGCGGCATCGGCACCTACGTGAAAGCCAGCAGCGAGAGCCACGCCGACATCGGTGACAAGGCCAACGACGCACTGCGGGTCAACGGCAACGAACTGCGCGCCAAGGTGGTGGGCGAGGGCGGCAACCTCGGCATGAGCCAGCTCGGGCGCATCGAGTTCGGCCTCAACGGCGGCGCCAGCAACACCGACTTCATCGACAACGCCGGCGGCGTGGACTGCTCGGACCACGAGGTCAACATCAAGATCCTGCTCAACGAGAGCGTCGCCGCCGGCGACATGACCGGCAAGCAGCGCAACGCCCTGCTGATGGAGATGACCGATGCGGTCGGCAACCTGGTGCTGGGCAACAACTACAAGCAGACCCAGGCGCTGTCGCTGGCGCAACGCCGTGCGCGCGAACGCGTCGCCGAGTACCGGCGGCTGATAGGCGACCTGGAAAGCCGCGGCAAGCTGGACCGCGCGCTGGAATTCCTGCCGTCCGACGAGCAGCTCGCCGAGCGCATCAGCAGTGGCCAGGGCCTGACCCGGCCGGAACTCTCGGTGCTGATCTCCTACAGCAAGATCGACCTCAAGGAAGCGCTGCTGGAATCGCCGGTGCCGGATGACGACTACCTGATCCGCGACATGGAGACGGCCTTCCCGCAACTGCTCGGCGAACGCTTCGGCGAGGCCATGCGCCGCCATCGGTTGAAGCGCGAGATCGTCAGCACGCAGATCGCCAACGACCTGGTCAACCACATGGGCATCACCTTCGCCCACCGGCTCAAGGTTTCCACCGGGATGACCGCGGCGAACGTCGCCGCCGCCTACGTGATCGTGCGCGACGTGTTCCACCTGCCGCACTGGTTCCGCCAGATCGAGGCGCTGGATCACCAGGTGCCGGCCGAGGTGCAGCTGAACCTGATGGAGGAGCTGATGCGCCTCGGTCGTCGCGCCACCCGCTGGTTCCTGCGCAGCCGGCGCAACGAGCTGGACGCCGCGCGCGACGTGGCGCACTTCGGTCCGCGCATCGCCGCGCTGGGGCTCAAGCTCGACGAACTGCTGGAAGGCCCGACGCGCGAGCTGTGGCAGGGTCGCTACCAGGGCTACGTGGAGGCCGGCGTGCCGGAACTGCTGGCACGGATGGTGGCGGGTACCAGCCACATCTACACGCTGCTGCCGATCGTCGAGGCTGCCGATGTGACCGGCCAGGACGCGGCGCTGGTGGCGAAGGCCTACTTCGCCGTGGGCAGCGCACTGGACCTGACCTGGTACCTGGCGCAGATCACCGGGCTGCCGGTGGAAAACAACTGGCAGGCGCTGGCCCGCGAAGCCTTCCGCGACGACCTCGACTGGCAGCAGCGTGCGATCACCGTGTCGGTGCTGCAGGGCGAGGGCGGGGCGGACATCGATGCGCGGGTGGCCGCCTGGGTCGAGCGCAATCTGCCGCTAGTGGAACGCTGGCAGGCGATGCTCGCCGAGCTGCGCGCCGCCAGCGGCACCGACTACGCGATGTACGCCGTGGCCAGCCGCGAACTGATGGACCTGGCCCACAGCGGCAGCCAGGCGGGATGCATGCCGTGACGCGTGCGCACGCGGGTTGCACCCGCCCTGCGTTTTCGTCGGGTGGGTTAGCTTCGTAGGGTGGGTTAGCCGCCACGCGCAGGCAGCGGCATTCGCGGGAAGCGTGCGGCGGCGTAACCCACCGGGCGGAGGTTGG
>NZ_FNNU01000010.1:0-3136 GCF_900106975.1 Pseudomonas kuykendallii
CCGCGACACGCTCCACCCGCTCGCGCCAACGGACATGGCGCCGAGCCGCTTTCAACCCCCTCGCCCATTCATGGGAGAGGGCCGGGGAGAGGGAAATGGCAGTGCCGCCCTCCTCCACATTTTCGACGTTTTTGCGTGCACATAACGCAGTACACATTTTCGACCGGCGCAGTCCGGTCCAAGCAGGAGAAACTGCCATGCTGAGCTGGGACGAATTCGACAAACCCGAAGAAGGCGCCGCCAAGGCCACCGCACCGCAACAGGCCGGTGCCGACATGAGCCTGGAGAAACTCGACAGCGTGGGCGACGCCGCCGCGAGCGAAGCGCGCGCCGTCACCGCCGATGACTCCGAAGCCGTCGCGCGCGCCAAGGCCGCGCTGGACGAGCTGGACATCGTCGAAGGCCTCACCGACCTCGAAGGCTCCGCCGCCCGCGTCCAGGTCGACGAGAAGCGCATGATCAACTGCCGCGCCGACCTCAACCAGCTCGTGCCCTTCAAGTACGACTGGGCCTGGCAGAAGTACCTCGACGGCTGCGCCAACCACTGGATGCCGCAGGAAGTGAACATGAACGCGGACATCGCCCTGTGGAAGAGCCAGGACGGCCTGACCGAGGACGAGCGCCGCATCGTCATGCGCAACCTGGGCTTCTTCTCCACCGCCGACTCGCTGGTGGCGAACAATCTGGTGCTGGCCACCTACCGCCTGATCACCAACCCCGAGTGCCGCCAGTACATCCTGCGCCAGGCCTTCGAAGAGGCGATCCACACCCACGCCTACCAGTACTGCATCGAGTCGCTGGGCATGGACGAAGGCGAGATCTTCAACATGTACCACGAGATTCCGTCGGTCGCGAAGAAAGCCGCCTGGGGCCTCAAGTACACCCGCTCGATCTCCGATCCGAAGTTCGAGACCGGCACCGTCGAAACCGACAAGCAGTTCCTCAAGAACCTGATCGCCTACTACTGCGTGCTCGAAGGCATCTTCTTCTACTGCGGCTTCACCCAGATCCTCTCCATGGGCCGCCGCAACAAGATGACCGGCACCGCCGAGCAGTTCCAGTACATCCTGCGCGACGAATCCATGCACCTGAACTTCGGCATCGACATGATCAACCAGATCAAGATCGAGAACCCGCACCTGTGGGACGACGCCATGAAGGACGAAGCCCGCCAGATGCTGCTGCAAGGCACCCAGCTGGAAATCGAATACGCACGGGACACCATGCCCCGCGGCGTACTCGGCATGAACGCCGCGATGATGGAGGACTACCTCAAATTCATCGCCAACCGCCGCCTCTCGCAGATCGGCCTGAAAGAAGAATACCCAGGCACCACCAACCCGTTCCCATGGATGAGCGAAATCATGGACCTGAAGAAAGAGAAGAACTTCTTCGAGACGCGGGTTATTGAGTATCAGACTGGGGGGGCGTTGAGCTGGGATTGATGTCAGTTTGAAATCACGCTAGATTCACCCAACACCTGCCATGGATGTTGGGGTTGAAGCCAAGTAAAAAGCCCCGCTTAGTGCGGGGCTTTTTATTGGAGCAGAACAATGTCAACTGTGAATCTGGACGCATTAGTACAACGCGAAGATTTCGAAGTACAAACTGATGGTGATGAAGCCCCCATTCAGCAGACTATCCAAGTAAGGGATCTGGAGAAGAGCGCATTCTTCTATGGCGCATTAAGAAAACCAGATTTCCAGAGAGAAACTTCTGAATGGGAACCGAAAAGGGTAGCAAACCTTATCAAGACCTTTATCGACGGAGAATTAATACCCGCGGTGATCTTGTGGAAAAACCGAGATTTATTGTTCGTCATTGATGGCTCGCACAGACTCAGCGCTCTAATCTCATGGGTTCAAGATGACTATGGAGACGGAAGCAAGTCGCACGATTTCTTCAGCAACTCAATCCCGGAAGACCAGATAAAAATCGCACAAAGAACAAGAGAGCAAATAAATAAAGAGATAGGCTCTTACGAAGACCACAAACTGGCAATCGAGAACCCCAATGCCTTTGATCCTGAAATTGTGGCTCGAGCAAGAAGGCTCGGCAGCTTGGCTCTCCAATTACAATGGGTTCGAGGCGACGCAACCAAAGCGGAGTCGTCATTCATTCGAATAAATCAACAGGCGGCGATGATTACACCGCAAGAGCTCGAGTTAATAAAAAGCCGAAACAAACCAAATGCGATTGCAGCCAGAGCAATTATTCGCAAAGGCACAGGGCACAAGTATTGGTCTTCCTTCTCTGAATCGGCCCGAGGAAAAATTGAGAAACTCGCAAACGAAATCCATGAATTAATATTTGACCCAACGCTTAGATACCCAATAAAAAGCCTTGACCTTCCGCTGGGAGGAGCAGTCTATTCATCCACAGCCCTTCGAATGGTATATGACCTTGTGTGTATCTCCACAAACTCATACACACCTCCAGACGATGATAATGGACAAAAGACTATTGACTATCTTACTCGAACCAAACGAGTCACACAGCTAATTCTGAGCAACCACAGCTCATCCCTTGGCCTACACCCCGCCGTCTACTTTTATAGCTGGACAGGAAAACAACAATCAATATTGCTACTAATAATAGTTCAGCTGGCAATAAAGTTAGAACAAGAGAAAAGACTTCCAGAATTTATTTCCGCAAGAAAAAACCTAGAAGAATACTTAATAAACAACCGAGCCCTACTCAACCAAATCATCAGAAAATTCGGAACAAAGACCTCAGGATCAAAGCACTTACTAAGCTTCTATGAGGATATCATCAGACTAATCCATCAAGGCCACACAGAAGAATCCATAACCAATGAGCTTGTAAAAAATCCCGCTTACAGCTACTTACAGCCAAGTGAAACCCCTTACGACGGAGTCACCGCCACCAAGTTCTCGACACAGGTAAAGTCCGGACTTCTAATGCGTGAGCTAATTCAAACCGCATCCAAATGCGCAATATGCGGCGGGCTTGTTCCTCATCAAGCAATTTCCATCGATCATAAAAAGCGCAGGCGCGATGGCGGGAGTAATAGCGCGAATAACGCACAAGTAACGCACCCATTTTGTAACACGGGCATAAAGGGCTAACAGCGAGGTAGCCCGGACCTCCGCTCCGCGTGGAAAAGGCTTCGCCA
>NZ_FNNU01000010.1:3401-26137 GCF_900106975.1 Pseudomonas kuykendallii
TGTCGGCGGCGTAGGGTGGACAGCGCTTCACCTGTCCACCGTTTCACGGCCCCAGACCACACCCTGCTCACGGATGAGCTGCCATGTCCCGCTACCGCCGCGCCCGGGTTCCCGGCGCTACGTACTTCTTCACCGTCAATCTGCGCAATCGAAAAGGCGATCTGCTCACGCGCCATATCGCCCTGCTGCGGGAAACGGTTCGGATAACCAAAGCCCGTCATCCCTTCCATATCGACGCCTGGGTCGTGCTGCCCGAACACATGCACTGTCTGTGGACGCTGCCCGAGGACGACGCCGACTTCGCACGGCGCTGGAAGGTGATCAAGCAGCTGTTTTCCCGCGGTCTCGATGCAACCGAGCCGCTCTCCCCCGCCCAATTGGCCCGCGGCGAGCGCGGCATCTGGCAACGACGTTATTGGGAACACCTGATCCGCGACGAACTCGATTACCAACGCCATGTCGATTACATCCATTTCAATCCGTTGAAACATGGGCACGTCACCCGCGTGCGCGATTGGCCGTATTCGAGTTTTCACCGGGCGGTCCGGGACGGGATTTATCCGCTGGATTGGGCGGGTGGTAACGATGAGGGCGAAACGGGGTGTTGGGGGGAATAGGCGTTCGGATTGGGACCGGGAGCGTGGATGGCCACATCATGAATGGCCACCGCGTGGAAAAGGCTTCGCCATTTCCACCCTACGTGACTGTTTCTAAAACACAAATCTCACAGACGACGCCAATCGCCCCGTCAGGAGGCCGAGTGGAATCGTTGTGTAGGGGGTTGAGCGGCATGGATGCCGCGAGAGCCGCGATGGGCCAGGGATGGCCCTTCGCGGCGGGCCCCCTGGAACGACGATGAAACGAGGGAACCCGACGAAGTCGGGCCGGATGCCAGGGGCCAAGACCTCTTGGTTACTTCTGGGGCGCTTGCCAGAAGTGACCCGCCGTAAGGGCGGAACCGGTATAGGCAACAACATAGAGCAGCGAGGTAGCCCGGACCTCCGCAGGGCGCGGTTCTCTCCACCGTGGAAAAGGCTTCGCCATTTCCACCCTACGGGGCTAATACCCCGCCGTCCTTGACCACTTCCGTACAGCTCCCTACCCTGACGACGGCGCCTAAGAAACGCCTTGCCAGAGCGGTATACCGCACCCGATAGCTATGCGGCTTTTTTGCGTTCGCGGCCTTGCCACGTCCGTAGAAAAACTCCGTGCTGTCGGGAGTGGGCTAATACAAGACCCGAAAGGGAAATACGTCCGGCCCGTCTCTGGTGGGTTTCTTAGCTCCCGACTCCAATCAAGCCCTAAGAAAGCTTCCAGAGGTAATGGATATGCCAACTCAATCAGCACTCCCCGCCATACCCGCCCTCCCCGGCGAAACCCTGATCCCCCAAACATTCACCCGCCACCGCCGCCAACTACGTGCCCTGCTCCTCGAACCGCACTGCTGGTTCAGCGCCCGCGACCTGGGCCGGCTGATCGGCCAACCGCACCTGGAAGAACGCGTTACACGTACTCTGGATGCCGACCAGTTGCTCGATGCCGTGCTGCTCAACACCCACGGCCAACCCGAGACGACCCGGCTGATCAGCGAGTCCGGCGTGTACGCCGCGTTGATCCACTACTACCACCCGGAAAACCGCTGCATCCGCCGCTGGCTCAGCGCCGACGTAGTACCGATGCTGCGCGAGGGCGAGCCGGCGAACACTCACCGCCCGCGCCGCGAAAGCCGCCAGGGTTTGTCACTGCTGCACTGGCAAGGCGATGTATGGGTGCCATACCGGCCCGGTTAGCCCATAAGGCGGATTCCGCGAGGTAGCCTGGACACCTCACCGGTGGAAAAGGCTTCGCCATTTCCACCCTACGTAATCGTAGGGCGCGCCATGCGCACCATTGAGGCCGGCGCGGTGGTTGCGGTGCGCGCGGCGCACCCTACGGACTCGGGCCTTCACGCAGGCGAACAACGCATTCCCCGACGCCGCGCTCCAAGCGAGGTAGCCTGGACTCCGGTCCGCGCGGAAAAGGCTTCGCCATTTCCACCCTACGTAATCGTAGGGTGCGCCATGCGCACCATGGAGGCCGGCGCGGTGGTTGCGGTGCGCGCGGCGCACCCTACGGGCTCAGGCCTTCACGCAGGCGAACAACACATTCCCGACGTCGCGCTCCAAGCGAGGTAGCCTAGACTCCGCTCCGCGCGGAAAAGGCTTCGCCATTTCCACCCTACGATTACGTAGGGTGCGCCATGCGCACCATGGAGGCCGGCGCGGTGGTTGCGGTGCGCGCCAGGCTCAGACCTTCACGCAGGCGAACAGCGCATTCCCCGACGTCGCGCCCCAGGGAATCAGCTTCTCGTAGTCGTGCTCCAGCACATGCACCTCGAAATACGGCGCCAACAATTCCTGCAACTCGGCGAAGCTCACCGCCACCATCGGGTGTTCGTCGTTCCAGACCTGGGTTTCGCCGGCCACCGTGCGCTCGATGCGCAGCCTCAGCGATTGCCGCTCGCCCTCGCCGCTGTAGTGCCAGCCGGAGCTGAAGCCGAACAGGCCGTCGGCGTGGTGGGCGCTGTGGGAGACGAAGGAGGCGTTGTCGATCATCCGCTTGTCGACGGCGTTGAAGCAGAACACCCCGCCGCGCTCCAGCGCGCCATGCGCGTGGGCGATGCAGGCCTTTAGCCGGTCGATGCTGCCGCTGTAGTGGATCGAATAGAGGAAGCAGGTGATCAGGTCGAGCGGCTCGCTCACGCTGAAAGCGCACATGTCCTGCTGGGAGAACTGCGCCTCCGGGCAGCGCTGGGCGGCGCGGTCCAGCATCGGCTGGTTGATGTCGAGGCCGCTGCTGCGGTAGCCGGCGTCGATGAAATGGCGGACGTGCGGCCCGGTTCCGCAGGCTAGGTCGAGGTGGCGTCTGCCGCCGTTGCCGAACAGTTGCTGCAGGCGTTGGACGCATTGGCTTTGCGCGCGATAGTCGATATCGGCGCACATCAGATCGTAGTAACCCGACAGGTCGGTATAGAGCGCGTTGCCGGGCATGAGGGTCTGGATTCGGGCGGAAATGAGGGCGCGCATCATAGCCCAGCGCCGGTGCGGCGATGGGTTTTCCCGGCGGGTGGGATGGCCTCGGCTGCTGGAAATCCGCCTCGTACTTACACCCGGGGGCGAGTGATCGGGATGATCGACCACCCAGCCGTTACAATGCCGCGCCCAACAGCCCTCGCCCGCCCGGAGCCCGTTCGCCGATGTTCACCCTCGTACACCTGGACAACCCGCCTCCTGAATCGCTGAAGAGCCAGGTTCTGCAGATGGTCGTGGATTACTTCAGCGACATCAGCCCGGTGTCGCTGACGCCGAGCAATCCGCTGTTCCAGCTCTATCAGTACGTGATCGGCTACGAGGTCCACCTCTACCTGCAGGCGATGGACGCCGCGCAGGAGACCCGCGCGCGGCTGATCCTGGCGCTGGACGATGCGGACCCGTCGCAGGTACTGGGCTTCGCGCTCTACCTGCCGGCGAAGGACGATCCGCAGGCCTGCACGCTGGTCTACACCGCGGTGCAGGCCAGCCACCGCCGGCACGGTATCGCCCGAGCGATGCTGCAGCACATGAGCGCCCGGCATCCGCATGCCGAGCTGGCCTGCGCGGCGGGCAAGGTGCCGATGTTCGAGGCCATGGGCTTCCAGGTGCTGGCGGCGCGCGGGCCGCAGGTGCTGATGAACGCCTGGAACCACGCCTCGGACGGCCTGGTGGCGGTGCAGGACCTGGCGCCGATCTTCCAGAGCAAGGAAGTCCGGCAGATCCATGCCTACCTGGTGCAGCAGCACGGCAAGAAGGCCATGGGCGACGCCGAGAAGAAGCGCGACCGTCTGCTCGACCAGATGGCCGGGCAAGCCAAGGCGCTGGTCGAAAATCGCCTCGGCGCGCGCCGCCTGCATTGAGTGGCCGGCCTTTCGCGCGTAGCCCGGTGGAACTCGGTGCGCGCGGCGCACCCTACGGAAGTGCGTGCGACACACAACTCCGTCACTGCTGGAGACCGTAGGGTGCGCCATGCGCACCGATGCGTTTTCTCCGGTGGCCACCCGGTGCGCGCAACAGGAAGCGCGGCCCCTCCCGTCACGCAACATCCCCAAGCCGCCGTCGCCCGGCTAAAATGCGCGGCTACCGTGCCACGCCTGATAAAAGAAAACGCCCATGTCCTTGCCCAAGCATCATCTGGAACTGCTCAGCCCCGCCCGCGACGCGGGGATCGCCCGCGAGGCCATCCTGCATGGAGCGGACGCGGTGTACATCGGCGGGCCGAGTTTCGGCGCGCGACACAATGCCGAGAACAGCGTCGCGGATATCGCCTCCCTGGTGGAATTCGCCCACCTGTTCCACGCCCGCGTGTTCGTCACCCTCAACACCATCCTGCATGACGACGAGCTGGAACCGGCGCGCGCGCTGATCCACCAGTTCTACGATGCCGGCGTCGATGCGCTGATCGTGCAGGACATGGGCGTGTTGGAGCTGGACATCCCGCCGATCGAGCTGCACGCCAGCACGCAGACCGACATCCGTACCCTGGAGCGGGCCAAGTTCCTGTCCCAGGCCGGCTTCTCGCAGCTGGTGCTGGCCCGCGAGCTGAACCTGCAGGAAATCCGCGCGATGGCCGATGCGGTGGATTCGGCCATCGAGTTCTTCATCCACGGCGCGCTCTGCGTGGCGTTCTCCGGGCAGTGCAACATCTCCCACGCGCAGACCGGGCGCAGCGCCAACCGTGGCGACTGCTCGCAGGCCTGCCGCCTGCCGTACACGCTGAAGGACGACCAGGGCCGCGTGGTGGCCTTCGACAAGCACCTGCTGTCGATGAAGGACAACAACCAGAGCGCCAACCTCGGCGCGCTGGTGGATGCCGGCGTGCGCTCGTTCAAGATCGAGGGGCGCTACAAGGATGTCGGCTACGTGAAGAACATCACGGCCTACTACCGCCAGCAGCTGGACGCACTGCTCGACGGGCGCCCGGACCTGGCGCGGGCATCCAGCGGGCGCACCGAGCACTTCTTCCTGCCCGATCCGGACAAGACCTTCCACCGCGGCAGCACCGATTACTTCGTCAGCGAGCGCAAGGTGGACATCGGCGCCTTCGATTCGCCAACCTTCACCGGTCTGGCGGTGGGCGAGGTGCTCAAGGTCGGCAAGCGCGACCTGATCGCCAGCACCACCGAGCCGCTGTCCAACGGCGACGGCCTCAACGTGCTGGTCAAGCGCGAGGTGGTCGGCTTCCGCGCCAGCGTGGTCGAGCCGTTGCAAGCCTTCGAGGAAGACGGCGCGCCGCGCTGGCATTACCGCGTCGAGCCCAACGAAATGCCCGCCGCGCTGCGCCAGCTGCGGCCGAACCATCCGCTCAACCGCAACCTCGACCACAACTGGCAGCAGGCGCTGCAGAAGACCTCCGCCGAGCGCCGCATCGCCGTGCGCTGGCAGGTGCAATGGAGCGCGGCGCGCCTGGAGCTGATGCTGAGCAGCGAGGACGGCGCGCAGGTCTCTCTCGGCCTCGACGGCCCCTTCGGCCCGGCCAACAAGCCGGAGCAGGCGCTGGAGCAGTTGCGCGACGGGCTGGGCAAACTGGGCACCACGATCTACCACGCCGAGGCGGTGGAGATCGTCGCGCCGCAGGCGTTCTTCATCCCCAATTCGCAGCTCAAGGCGCTGCGCCGCGACGCCATCGAGGCGCTCACGGCGGCCCGCGTCGCCCTGCATCCGCGTGGCGGGCGCAAGGCGGTCAGCACGCCACCACCGGTCTACCCGGAGGCGCACCTGTCGTTCCTCGCCAACGTCTACAACCAGAAGGCGCGGGACTTCTACCACCGCTACGGCGTGCAACTGATCGATGCGGCCTACGAGGCCCACGAGGAAACCGGCGAAGTGCCGGTGATGATCACCAAGCACTGCCTTCGTTTCTCCTTCAACCTCTGCCCGAAGCAGGCCAAGGGCATCACCGGCGTGCGCACCAAGGTCGCGCCGATGCAGCTGGTGCACCAGGACGAAGTGCTGACCCTGAAGTTCGACTGCAAACCGTGCGAGATGCACGTGATCGGCAAGATCAAGGGCCACATCCTCGACCTGCCGCTACCGGGCGCCAACCGCAACGTGGTCGGCCAGATCACCCCGGAAGACCTGCTCAAGACCATCCGCAAACCGGCCTGACCACCCTTCGCCCTGGTTGAGCGAGGGCGACTCTTCCGGCGTCTCCCTTGCCCCCAGCCCGCTGCCGGGGTGGTGGGACGCTATTGATCCGCAGGTTTCGCCGCTGCCGTCTGCGTCGCCGCAGAGGCCCGGCGACAACCATCGAAAAGGGCCGGCCGCGCGGGCCTGCGCGGAGTCAGTGGGCAAGAACGGCGGAAAACGCTTCGCGGTTTTCCACCCTACGGCGCGCCGAACACCTGGGTCCAGTAGATGCCGGCGTCGCTGCGCGGGTCCACGGCGTAGGCGGCGCCCATTTCGCTGAAGGCCGGATTCATGATGTTGGCGCAATGCGCCGGGCTGGCCAGCCAGCCGTCGACGATGGCCTTGGGCGCGTCATCGCCGGCGGCGATGTTCTCGCCCAGCGCGCTCCAGGTGTAACCGGCGCGCAGCGCACGCTCGTCGGCCTGGCTGGAATCGCTGCCGCGGTGGGAGAAGAAGTTGCCGTTGGCCATGTCGCGGCTGTGCGCCAGCGCCGACTCGGCCAGCGCGGCGTTCCAGGCCAGTGGCGCCGCCGCGGCGAAGTTCGTGCCGCCGCATTGCCGGGCCTGGCCGCGGGCCGTGTTGACCAACTCCAGCACCGCGCGTCCCGCCGCCTCCCAGTCGCCCAGCCCGCCGGAAAGCAGCGGCCGCGCCAGCACGATGCGCCAATCGCTGGCGCTGCGTGACACGCCGATATCGATGTATTGCGCGCCCAGCAGCTGCGCACAGAATTTCTGCCGCAACGCGCTCATCGCCGCCTCGGCGTTGTCCGGCCCGGACAGGCGAATCAGTTGCAAGGCCGCCGCCGGGTAGCCGTTCTGGCCCAGCGCCTGCTGCAGATCGTCGATATCGGTCGCCGTCGGCGCGGCCAGGCGCAGATCGAGCGACAGCGGCCCGACCGCCACCGTCTGCGCCGCGCACCCCTGCGGCTCGGCGCGGTAGGCGTTGATCAGCGCCAGCAACTGCGCCTCGTCGTCCGCCTGCGCGGCACCCAGGTTCAACAAGGCGGCCAGCAGGAGGCTGAAACAGATCAGGCATCGGCGCATGGAGACTCCTTCAGGATCGGTAGGACAACCCATGATGCGCGAGGCGATGGCCGGCGTCACCGGGGCGGAGGCGTAGGCATCGCACCACGCCAGCACTGCTTGCCCGCCAAGCAGGCTTCTCGTAGCGTGGCCGCCTCTCGTGGAATGCCCTAAGGATGAATTCGATGCAACAGCGATGGACCGACCGCCCGGACGATGAAACCGACCTTTTCGACCGCCTCATGGCGTTTTCCGACACCGTCCTCCGGCGTCATATTGGCAGGCTGATCAAGATCGGTCCGCCGCTGTTCGGCTTCGCCATCTTCGTGCTGTATTTCTACCGCAACGGCTTCTATCCCAGCTTCGACCTGTTCCAGTTTTCCTCGCTGCTGATAGCGGCGGCGTGCATTGGATTCTGTTTCGTCGGAATTCTGATAGTGGCGTTACTCGTACCTGGCTTGTCGATATTTCATCAGTTCATGGACAACAAAGCGGTCAAGGAGAACCCTCACTATCCATGCCCTTACGACGAAGCAAAGCGGGGTAATTGGGTACTCTTCGTATCGCTGGCCTACGTCCTGCCTTACCTGCTCACCGGCGCCTTGCTGCTCACCGTGACGGTCCTTAGCCCGAGAGACTTCCTCAAAGCTATGCTCGTACTTCCGATTCCTGTCTCACTGGTTTTCGGCATTGTTTTGCAGCAGCGCTTCGGGCTAAAAACTTTCAGCTTCCTAACGTACATGTGGGCCGCTTACATCGCGCTCGTCTGCGTCGGTGGACTCATGGCACTCATACTGGTGCAGAGTTACACCCTTATCGACGCTCAACATCGCGACGCCTGGGAGTGGCCTTTACTCTTAGGCGTACCAATCGTCCTGGCCATTGTGACTGGCGTGTGCTCCTTGCTGCATCATCTAGCTGGCTTCAATCCTTCCCTGCACTTCTCCACCTTCTTCGCCGTGATAATCGGTGGCTATAGCGGCATCCTCACCAACCTGCCGGAAACGACTGTCAAAAAGCTCGGACTGGGCAATTACAAAGCCACCTCCATCATCCTCTCGCCGGAGTACTGCGAAGGTGGCGTGCAAACGCGCATCGCACTCAAGGACGGCTGTGCACTGGACGACGTGCACGTGGTCTGGTCGCTTGGGGAGAACATCACGTTGCGGCTACCGGAGAAACAGCTGGTGCAGATTCCCGCGCACTTCGTCCGCACGATGATTCGAAAAGCGGAGTGAGACGCTGGAAAACCCGAGCGCCTTTCCGCCTCGGATCTACCGCGCGGTCGGGCGGATCGGGCGGGCGAAGCGGTAGCTGGCGATGCAGCAGAGCGTGAGCCCGACGAGGGCGAACAGGCCGCCGGCGATGCCGATGCCGGGCAAGCCGAGGTGCGTGCTGACCAGGCTGCCGAGCAGGGCGCCACCGCCGATGCCGACGTTGTAGATGCCGGAGAACAGGGCCATCGCCACGTCAGTGGCGTCCGAGGCCAGGTTGAGCACCTTCGCCTGCAAGGCCAGGCTGAAGCACATGATCGAGATGCCCCAGACCACGCTGAGCACGCTTAGGCACGCGGTGTTGCGCGCGGCCGGGAGCAACAGCAGCAGACACAGCGCCAGGGCGGCGATCGCGGCGATGCTGAAGCCATTCGGATAGCGCGCGCTGTAGCGGCTGAACAGCAGCGAGCCGAGGGCACCGGCGCCGCCGAAGAGCAGCAGCAGGACCGTGGTCATATGCTCGCTGAGGTGGGCGACCGTCCTGGCGAAGGGTTCGATGTAGCTGTAGGCGGTGAATTGCGCGGTGATCACCAGCGCGGTGAGCACGTACAGCGACACCAGCGCGGGGCGCTTGAACAGCAGCGGCAGACTTCGCAGCGAACCGGAATTCTGGCTCGGCAGCAGCGGCAGGCTTTTCATCAGGCAGATCACGGTCAGCGCGGAGACCAGCGAAATAGCCATGAAGGTGGTGCGCCAGCCAAGCGCTTCGCCGAGCACGCGCCCGAGCGGAATGCCCAGCACCATCGCCAGCGAAGTACCGGTCGCCAGCAATCCCAGCGCCTGCACCTGCTTGCCCTGCGGCGCCACGCGCACCGCCAGCGAGGCGGTGATCGACCAGAACACCGCGTGCGCCAGGGCGATGCCGACCCGGCTGACCACCAGGGTGGTGAAATTCCAGGCGACACTGGACAGCAGGTGGCTGGCGATGAACAGCAGGAAGACGAAAGCCAGCAGCCGACGCCGCTCGATGTTGCGCGTCAGCAGCATCATCGGCAGCGAGGCCAGCGCCACCACCCAGGCGTAGATCGTCAGCATCAGCCCGACCCGGGTCGGCGGCATGTCGAAACTGGCGCCGATGGCGCTGAGCAACGCCACCGGGACGAACTCGGTGGTGTTGAAGATGAACGCGGCCAGGGCCAGCGCGATGACGCTCAGCCAGGACCCGGCGGAGGCATTCACAGGGGTATTCATGTCGGCGATGTCTGACGCTCGTGGAAGGCTGCGGGCGCATCTGCCGGTGTGTAGGACGACGATGAACGACGCGTGCGAACCTTCGGGAAAGGAATTCCTGCCGGCGAACCATTCCCTGCGGCAGACGCCGCCTGCGTAGCTTTTCCGGGGAAGCCGGCGGCTACGAACGCAGAGGAAGGTCGGTGAAAAAGGAAGAGGCAGGAGGCAAAGGCGCGGATTCTACGCCCGCCCCGCCCGGCTCAACAACCGGGCTTTCAGGCCTTCCGTCGTGTTCTGCGGGGAGTGTGAAGTCTGGTCTGAGGGCGAGGCAGTGATCCGCCTCGCCGTTCTGCCGGCCTACTTCAGGAAGTAGTTCTTCGCGTGTTGCTGTTCCGCGGCGGTCGGCTTGTAGCTCACCCATTGGTCGTCGGCGTTGCGCTTGTAGCGAACCACGCCGTTCTCCACATCGAACTCGTAGAACGGATAGACCTCGCGCAGGTTGTAGAACATCGCCGGAGCGAAAAACAGGATATCGGCGGCCAGATAGCCACCGTTGAATTTCAACGGGATCAGGCCGTACATGGGCTCCATCCCTTCCTTGGTGGCCTTGAAGCGGTAATGGCCGAAGCTGGTGGCGTTGTAGGTTTTCTTGACCGGGCTGCCGAGGGCCAGCGGGGCCTCGTCGTTGACCGCCACTGTCAGCTGCGGGTCGGTCGAGCGAAGCGATGTGGTGGCCGTGCAGGCACTCAGAAGAGCCGCGAGAGGAAGTGCGAAGAAGCTGGCTTTCATGATCATTCCATTGAGTCGATCGGGAAGTGACGGACAGCCTTTGCCTCAGGCGTTTGCTGATTCGACCGGCCATCCGTGGCGGGGCGCGAGTATAGGGCAGCGGGAAATGGAGGGCCAATAGCTATCCCGGCGGATGATCGACGCCCGCTGCGACACGTCCGTTCCTCCCTCGACGCTTGAACAACCCGGCAATTCCGGTAGCCTCGGCAGTCCATTAAAAAAGGAGTACCCCCAATGGCCCGAGCCACTGCCCGCCACATCCTGGTTGCCAGCGAAGCCAAGTGCAACGAACTGAAAGCCGCCATCGAGGGCGGTGCCGACTTCGCCCAGGTCGCCAAGGACAACTCCACCTGCCCGTCCAGCCGTCAGGGCGGCGACCTCGGCTCGTTCGGTCCCGGCCAGATGGTCAAGGAATTCGACACCGTCGTGTTCAGCGCGCCGATCAACGTCGTGCAGGGCCCGGTGAAGACCCAGTTCGGCTATCACCTGCTGGAAGTCACCAGCCGCCAGGACTGAGTCCACGGCCGCGCGTTGCAGCCACACGCTGCAACGCCACCCTCTCGCCGCGGCGTCCTGCATCGGCCTGTTTCGCCTTCATTGCGCCGCGACCGGATTGAAGAAGCGAACCTTCACATCCTCCGCCAGCAACGATTTCGACCCTTCCTTGAACGCCAGGTAGTGCGACGTTCCCTTGTGCTCGTCGAACGCCGCGCGGTCGCGATAGACCTCGTGGAACATCACCTGATCGCCGCCGTTCTCCGGCAGGAGGATGTCGAACGCCAGGCAGCCCTCCTCCTTGTCCAGCGCGCCGCCGGCATCGATCTGCCCGAAGGCGAGGAAATCGGCGAGCGAGCCGGGTTTGAGGGTGAACTCCGCGATGACGACGAATGGCTTGGCTGACATGTCTTTCTCCGATTTGAAATCCGCTTCGCTGGACAGGCAGCAGGATAACGCCTGCGGGCGGTTCGGCCGCGCAGGACGTCAGACCACGACGGCGAGGCCGAGGTTGCCGGTGCCGTCCGTCCTGCCGCTGAATCCCCGCCGGTGGCGCGCGGTCCAACCTGCACACCCACTCACGAGGAAGCGCCATGGGACTGCTCAGCTCCATCCTGGAAAAACTCGGCATCGGCCACCACGACGAGGTGCCCAGTCTGAAGGTCGGTCCGGACGACTCGATCATGGATTCGGGCGGGCCGACCGCGGCCTCCAATGCGACCACCGCGCCCGGCCAGTCGCCGGCGCAAAGCACCGCTCCGCTGAGCGCCACGCCGGTGGATGTCTCCGCCCGGCTCAACGAGATGGCCGCGCAGCACGGCGAAACGCTCAATTGGCGCACCTCCATCGTCGATCTGCTCAAGCTGTTGGGTCTGGACAGCAGCCTGCAGGCGCGCAAGGAGCTGGCCACCGAGCTGGGTTGCCCGGCCGACAAGATGGCCGACTCCGCGCAGATGAACATCTGGCTGCACAAGGCGGTGCTGAACAAGCTCGCCGAGAACGGCGGCAACGTTCCCGCGGGCCTGCTGGACTGAACGTCCGGCCCGGCCAACGCCGGGCTGGATTTGCCGGGCTCCCCGTTTAGAATCGCCGTCCCGATGACCTCGCGACGGCAGCCCGATGGCCAAACTCCATACCCTAATGATCTCGGCGGCCTGCCTGCTGGACGCCGACGGCCGCCTGCTGCTGGTGCGCAAGCGCGGCACCTCGGCCTTCATGCTGCCCGGCGGCAAGCTGGAAGCCGGCGAAGACGCCCTGGCGGCGCTGTGCCGGGAACTGCCGGAAGAGTTGGGCCTGACGTTCGCACGCAGCGCCTTCACCGCGCTGGGCCGCTTCGAAGCGCCCGCCGCCAACGAGCCGGACACCTGCGTCCGCGCCGAGGTATTCACCGGCGCGCTGGATGTCCCCGTGAGCGTGGCCGCCGAACTGGACGCACAGCGCTGGCTGGTCCGCGGCGAACCCTGGCCGGACGACCTGGCGCCGCTGCTGCGTCTCCACGTGCTGCCGGCGCTGTGGCCCTCCGCGGCGACTACGCGCCAGGACTTCCATCGCCAGCATGCCGACGACGCACGCCGCGAGGCCGAGCGCCTGCTCGCCGAACGCGCCGCCTGGGGCTCGCGCTGGCCCGCCTGGGTCGCCACCCAGCTCTACGCGCTCAGCCCTGCACCTTATGCGGCGATGGTGCGTCGCGAGCTGGAGCGGCTGGCTGCCGAGTGATCCGGCAATCCGAGTGAACGAGCCTGTTCAATCCCCGTCAAGCGACGGCCCGATCAGCGCGGCCAGCTGTTCGTAGACGCCGGGCGCGGCCACCAGGTAGGGATTGCCATCGAGCAGGCCGTTGTTGCGGAAGAAGTCGTTGCGGCGACCGCCGGCTTCCTGCACCAGCACCAGGCCGGCCAGGCAATCCCAGCTCTTCAGTTCGGTTTCGTAGTAGCCGATCAGCCGGCCGGCGGCGACGTAGGCCGTCATCAGCGCGCCGGAGCCGTTGCGGATGAACATCCCGCCCGAGGACAGCAGCCCCTGCAGGAAGGGAATGAAATGCGCCTTGCCGCGCGGGTGGAAGGTGCCGACGCCGGTCAGCCCTTCGCTGACCTGGCGTGCGGCGCTGGCGCGGATCGGCGCGTCATTGACGAAGGCTCCACGGCCGAGGCAGGCATGGAACAGTTCGTCATGATTGGGATCGGCGATGGCGCCGAGGGTCGGCTCGCCGTCGACCATCAGCCCGATGGACACGCACCAGGCGTGCAGGCCGTTGACGAAGCAGGCGGTGCCGTCGATGGGGTCGATGACCCACAGGCAGCGCGCCTGCAGATCGGCCGCACCGCCCTCCTCGCCGAGCAGTCCGTCCTCGGGAAACTCGCGGGACAGGTCTGCGCGGATGTACTCCTCGATCTGCCGGTCGGCGATGCTGACCATGTCCTGCTGGTCGCCGCCCTTGTGCATCACCGTCAGCGCCTCGCGGTCGCGGTAGAACGCCATGCCGCGTTGCGCCGCCGCCAGCGCCACGCGCTTGACCGCGGCGTAGCGGGCATCGAGGTCGACGTCATGGGGGATTCGTGGGGCAGTCGGCATTGCGGTTCCTCGGGTGGCGGGACGGAGCGACAGCCTACCGCCCGCCCCGCCGTTCACCAAGCCGGCTGGCACCGCGCGGGCGCGCCGGTCAGCCCTTGCGCGCCAGCTCGGCCAGCGCCTTGAGCTGCCCGGCGATGAAGTCGCGGGTGCTCTGGTCGGTGAGTTCGCCGGTCTTCTCGTCGACCTTGCCGGCCACCTGGCCGACCATGACTTCCGGCTTGTTCAGCACCTGCGCGTTGAGGAAGACGAACACCTGGCGCAGGTGATATTGCGCCCGCGCGCCGCCGAGCATGCCCGGCGAGGCGCTCTGAATCGCCACCGGCTTGCCGGAGAACGGCGTTTCCGGCAGGCGCGACAGCCAGTCGATGGCGTTCTTCAGCGCGCCCGGCACCGAGTAGTTGTACTCGGGCATGACCACGATCACCGCGTCCGCTTCGGCGATCGCCTTGCCCATCGCCAGCACCGCCGGCGGGAAGCCTTCCGCCTGCAGGTCGGCGTCGTAATGCGGCAAATCGGCGATAGAACCCAGCGCCTCGACACTGACGCCTTCCGGCGCCAGCGCCGGCAAGGCGCGCGCGATGATGCCGTTGAACGAGCCGCTGCGAAGGCTGCCGAGCAGCGTGACGAAGCGCAGGGTGCGGAGGTTTTCCATGGCGTTGTTCCTCGATTGGAAGGGTTCGATGGCGGGAGTGACACTGTGCACTGGGTAAGCGAAGCGGCGCCCGGCGCCCGCGGCGGATGCCAGGAGCAGCGTTCACCCACACAGGATAATGCCGCAGAGACGCCTGGCGCCTCTGCGGCAGTTGCCGGCTCACTTCAGTCGTATGGCCTTTAGTGCGCAGGCGTCGTCGCCTGGCGCTGCGAATGCTCAGCGATCACCGTCGGCAAAGCATCGCAGTGGTCCTAGCTCCAGAGGACATGGCGATGCCTGTCCTACCCCCCTGAGACTAAGCGCTCTGCCCCCAGCGGAAAATCGGACTTGAGCAGGGCGTAGAGCAGGATATCGATGAAGGCATCGCCCTTCCTCATCGCCTCGCGCTGGCAGCCCTCGAACCGCATGCCGAGCTTCTGCAGCACCCGCTCGGAGGCCAGGTTGTGGCTGTAGCACTCGCCGTAGATGCGGTTCAGTTCCAGTTCGGCGAAGCCGTAGGCGATGATCGCCCGTGCCGCTTCAGTGGCGTAGCCGCGTCCCCAGAACGGTACACCGATCCAGTAGCCAAGCGCCGCGCGTCGGTGTTTGCGAGAAATCCCGGCCAGACTCATCACGCCGACGATGACCTTCTCGCAGGTTATCGCCAGGCTTATCTCCTTTCCGTCGGCGAATGCCGGGGCGAGGCCTCCGATCCAGCCCTGCGCATGCTGCAGATGATAGGGATGCGGCAGCGTCGAGGTGGTCGCAGCGATTGTAGGGTCGCTGGCCAGCGCTTGAATCCGCTCGGCATCGCTCATCTCCAGCGGCCGCAACAGCAGTCGCTGCGTATGCAGGATGGGCAGGGGCGCAGCCGTCACTTGACGACCTTAGGATCGTCGGCGCTACGCCGGCGCAAATGCGTCTGGCAGTAGAGGCCAATGGGCTTGCCTTCATCGTCATTGAAACTGATCCGCACCCTCCGGGCCGTGCCACGAACCATCAACTTCCTACCCTTGAGCGATTGCGACGAAATCCCCCGTTCACCAGTTGGCGCTGCACGCCTGGCACCAGCACGATGCTGATGTTGCGCCGGTCGCCGTAGTCGTCCTGAAGGTTCAAGTACACCCACTCGCCGGGCTGACCGACCGCGCGGATGCTGAACAGGAAGTTGCCGCTCACGCCCTTCTCGGGGTTGGCGGCGGCGTAGGCAATGCTCTCGGGGACGTGTATGTCGCTGTAACGGATGGATGGCGTGTGCTCGCATCATCAGAGGCAGGACCAGTACGGCGAGTCGTGAGAGCTTCATGTTTCATTCCTGCATGCAGTGATGGCATCGAACCCGTCCAGACCTGTTGCCTTGCCCACGGATATGTTCGAAAGGCTCGCTCCAGGCAATTCCACGCAAGCAGAATGTGCGAACCAAGGGAGCCTCCAGAAATTAGCAGCGAAGACAGGAATACATCAACAACGTATTAAATATCCCCAGAAACGAGGGAATCCATACGCTCGCCCAAGTCAGGAATCACCTGCCGAACACAGCCATTCGGCGTTTCCCCACGCCTGTAGCCGAATGGCGCTGGTATGCATGGCACCTGCACCTATTCTTGAGCTATCGCACCCGCCCCGGAGACATCCTATGGACATCGATTCACTGTTCGCCGAGCTGCATAACCTGCCCAGCGTGCCGAAGGTGGCGCAGGACCTGATCCAGCAATTCGACAATCCGTCATCCAGCCTGGACGGCGTGGCGCGCAACATCGAGCGTGATCCGGTGATCGCCGCCAAGGTGTTGCGCCTGGCGAATTCGGCACGCTTTCGTGGCTCGCGGGAATCGGCGAGCATCGAGGACGCGGCCATGCGCCTGGGCTTCAACACCCTGCGCACGCTGGTGCTGGCGTCGGCGATGACCGGGGCGTTCAAGGCCGATCCCACGTTCGATCTCAAGGGGTTCTGGGCGGGAAGCTTCCGCGTCGCCAGCGTCTCTCGGCTGCTGGCCAAGCTCAGCGGCAAGGATCCCGACACCGCCTTCACCTGCGGGATGATGCACAACATCGGCGAGCTGCTGATCCAGACCGGCGCCCCGGAGTTCGCGGCGAAGATGAACGACCGGCAGAACAACGCCTCCAGTCGCGCCGCGGAAGAGAACCTGCAACTCGGCTTCGGCTATCCCGAGGTGGGCGCCGAACTGGCGCGCCGCTGGCAGCTGCCGAAGCTGATCCAGACCGCCATCGCCTACCAGGGCCGCCCTTCGCAGGCGCCGAACGATTCCGAGTACGCGCGCATCGTCGCCCAGGCGACGATCATCTGCGACGTAATCGCCAGCCACGGCGGCATCGGCGCCGATGTCGGCCAGGAGCTTTCCGGGCCGCTGTTCGCCGGGCTGGACCTGGACAAGCTGCTGGCGGACCTCCCGGCCGTGCTCGAGGCTGACAAGGCCTTCACCGAACTTCTTGGCTAGGCGGATGCCAACGGGAACGAGCCCGCGACAGGTCGCGGGCTCGTTCGTTTCAGCGGCGCCAGTCGTCACGACCGTGCTGGCGATGTGCGGGAACCGCCACGTAGCGCACCGGCTGCGGACGGTACGCCAGCGGACGCGGCGGCTGCCGGTAGGACAGCTCGCGGCGCGGCGGGTGGCGGCGATGCTCGTGGTCGTCATCCGAATCGGAGAGCACCGCAACCAGAACGGCGCCCACCGCGGCACCCGCGAGTGCGGGAACGATGTCGCTCTGATCGAATGCGGACGCGCCGCCCGCGAACACCAGGCATCCGGCAAGTGCACTGACCTGGAAGAATCGGCTGATCATGGACTTCTCCTCGTGGGAAAAGGGGTTGCTCCCCTGCAACCATCCGACAACGCCACTGCGTCAGCCGGTGTCAGCCGTAAGTAAGGGGAAGGTAAACCTGCGATGCGCTCGGTCGGGCGGCGCACGCCCCGCGAAGCGATCTTGTGATTAGCGGTCAATCGGGCCGAAGAGCGCATCGCCCTGCTGCCGGATCGCCCGCGTTTCGCGCTGCAGGTTCTTGCCGCTGAAGTCGCCCGGCGACAGGGCCGCCGGGCATACGGCGAAGCACGGGATCAGGGCGTGATCGCCACCTTCATCACGCCGTCGCGCTGGTTGGCAAAGAGTTCGTAGGCCTTTTCGATGTCGTCCAGCTTGTAGCGGTGGGTCACCAGAGGCGTGAGGTCGACTCTGCCCGACGAGATCACTTCCATCAGCCGGCGCATGCGCTCCTTGCCGCCCGGACAGAGCGTGGTGACGATCTTCAGGTCGCCGAGGCCGGCCGCGAATGCGTCCAGCGGGATGCGCAGGTCGGTGGAATAGACGCCGAGGCTGGACAGCGTGCCGCCTGGACGCAGCACACGCAGCGCGGCTTCGAAGGTGGTCTGGGTGCCCAGTGCCTCGATCGCGACATCCACCCCGCGGCCATCGGTGAGCGCCATGATCTGCGCCACCGGATCGCCCTGGCGGAAGTCGACGATGTGGCTGGCGCCGAGCTGGCGGGCCACTTCCTGGCGCGCCGGCAGGGTGTCGACGCCGATGATGGTGGTGGCGCCCTTGAGCTTGGCGCCCGCCACGGCGCAGAGGCCGATGGGACCGAGGGCGAACACCACCACGGTATCGCCGATCTGCACCTTGCCGCTCTCCGCGCCGGAAAAGCCGGTGGACATGATGTCCGGGCACATCAGCACCTGCTCGTCGCTCAGCGCGTCCGGCACCGCGCCGAGGTTGGCCATGGCGTCGGGCACCAGCACGTACTCGGCCTGGCAGCCGTCGATGATGTTGCCGAACTTCCAGCCGCCGGTGGCGGTGAAGCCGTGCTTGCTGCCCGGGCCGTCCTGCGAGGCGCAGCCGCACAGGCAGGCGAAGCTGTGGCCGCTGGGGGTGATGGCGCCGGCGATCACCCGTTGCCCCTCGCTGAAACCGACCACCGAGGAGCCGAGCTTCTCGATGATGCCGACCGGCTCATGGCCCACCGTGAGGCCCTTGGCCACCGGGTACTCGCCCTTGAGGATGTGCACGTCGGTGCCGCAGATGGTGGTCGTGGTGATACGGACCAGCGCATCCAGCGGCCCGACCTCGGGGATCGGCTTGTCCTCGAGAACGATGCGGTTCTTCTTGACGAAGACGGCGGCTTTCATTTTCGGCATGACGTTTCCTCCTGAAATGTCCAGCCAGAGTAGACCAGCGATGTGACCGGGAGCGTCGCGGTGTTCCTGCCATCAGCAGCGGACAGCCGCCGGAGAAACCGCCTCGACCGGAGAGGTGAGGCATATGGACGCGGCGTCGGCAGGCGCGCCCGGCACGGCGCGGGTGACACCTCTGGAGTGCGAATGGATGAGAACCATAGTCATCCACGCAGCGTCATTTGCTGGCAGAATCGTCGACGTTTTCCCTGCACCTCCGCCCAGACGGAGGGCGGCGCCACGCGTGTAAACCATCGAATCGACATCCAGCGAGGTTTACCCATGAGCATCACTTCCGCCGACATCTGCCACGCCGCCGATCAGCTCAACGGCTTCGTCGGGTTCAACACCAAGACCGGCAAGCACATCGTCCGCTTCAGCGAAGACTCCTTCGGCATGGATGTCGCCGAGGAGAGCATCACCCCGGCGTGCGAGTTCGTCTGGCGCGAACAGGACGAGCAGGTGATGAACCTGAGCCGCGTGCGCCTGCAGATCCTCCTCGAGCAGAACGTCAACGATCGCCTGAACGTGAGCGAACCGCTGCTGGCCTACATGCGCCGCCAGGAACTGCCGGAAATCGCCGCGCAGCGGCGGCTTAAAACGGTCGAAGAAACGCCGGCGAACTGACCCCAGGGCAAGACGGCGCTCGGCGGCTAGGGCGCGGCCTCACCGAGCATCTGGCTGAGCACAGCGCGCAGCTTGCCGGGCTTCAGGGGCTTGTTCAGCAGCGGCGCGCCGAGGTCCTGCAGGTGCTGGCGGCATTCGCTGCTGCGGTCCGCGGTGATCATCACCGCCGGAATCGGCGCGGCGAAATGCGCGCGCAGGGCGCTGACCACCTGGCAACCGAGCACCCCGTGATCGAGGTGGTAGTCGGCCAGGATCGCCTCCGGCGCGCGGCCGGCGAGCTGGCGCAGGGCGCTGTCCTGGTCGAGCGCGGTGACCACCTCGCAGCCCCACTGGCCGAGCAGCGCGGCCATGCTGTCGAGAATGCTCGATTCGTTATCCAGCACCAGCAGTCGCCGCCCCGGTAGCGGGTCGCCGATCAGCGGGCGGCGCAGGCTGTCGCCGCGCGGCGCCTTCACCGGCGCCGTCGCCAGTGGCACGTCGATGCTGAACACCGAGCCCCTCCCCGGCCAGGAGCGCACGCGCACCGGGCAGCCGAGGATACCGGCGATGCGGTCGACGATCGCCAGGCCCAGGCCGACGCCCTTGCGCTCGGCGGCACGCCCGACGTCCAGCTGGTTGAACTCCAGGAAGATCGCGTCGAGCTGGTCCGCCGGAATCCCGCGGCCGCTGTCCCACACCTCCAGGCGCACCCTGCCGCCACGCCGCCTACAACCGAGCAGGATGCGTCCGCGCGGCGTGTAGCGGCAGGCGTTGCTGAGAAAATTGCGCAGGATGCGCGAGAGCAGGCGGATGTCGGTGCTCACCGTCAGCGGCGCGATGCGAGCGCGCAGTTGCAGCCCGGCGGCCTCCGCCACGCCCTGGAACTCGGAGACCAGTGGCGCGAGCAATTCCTCGAGGCTGTAGACGTCCAGGTCCGGCTTGACCGCGTGGTGGTCGAGGCGAGAGATGTCGAGCAGGTCGCTGAGCAGGTCCTCGGCGCCCTCCAGCGCCTGGTGCGCGCGCTCCACCAGGCCGTGCTCGGCCGCCGGCAGGGTCCGTTCGCGCAGGGTCGAGACCAGCAGCCGCGCGGCATTCAGCGGTTGCAGCAGGTCATGGCTGGCGGCGGCGAGGTACTTGTCCTTGCTGCGGTTGGCCGCTTCGGCGGCGTCCCGCGCCTCGCGCAGCTGGCCGTTGAGGGTCTGCAGTTCCTCGGTACGCGCGGCGACCCGCTGCTCCAGTTCGTCGTTGAGGGTCTGCAGGCGCTGCTGGGCAAGGATGCGTTCGGTGATGTCGGCGACGAAGCCTTCCACCAGGTCGTCTTCCTCGGGCTTGAGTAGCAGGTTCATCAGCACGTCGACATAGCTGCCGTCCTGCCGGCGCAGGCGCGTTTCATAGCCGAACAGGCCCTGCCTGGAACGCAGCGTTTCGCGGATGTACGCCAGCTCCTCGTGGCCGCCCTCGAACAGCTGCTCGGCGAGGTCGCTGAAGGCGGGCAGAAGGCCCGGCTCGGCATACCCGAGCATGCGCGCCAGCGCCGGATTCGCCGCGCGCAGGCCGCCGCCCAGGTTGGCCTGGAAGATGCCGTGCACGGCGTGCTCGAACAGCCATTTGTAGCGGTTGCGTTCGGTTTCCAGCTCTTCCAGACGGGTCAGCAGTTCCGGGTAGTGGCTCTTGCGCGCCGAATGGCTGCCGAGGCCGAGCAGCGCCTGACGCTGTTCCTCAGAGGGCCTCGGCATAGACCACTTCGACGTCGCGCTGGCTGGACTCGCGCGGGTTGGTGAGGATGCACGGGTCCTCCATCGCATGCCGCGAAAGGAACGGGATGTCGCTGCTGGAAACCCCGTGCAGCGCGAGCGTTTCGTTGAAGCCAACGGCCTGCTTGAAGGCGATCAGGTGCTCCACCAGCCGCTGACGGATCTGCGGATGGGTCAGCCCGCGCACGTCCAGCCCGAGGGTCTGCGCGACCCGGCGGAAGCGCTCCGGCGCGGCGTTGTAGTTGAACGCCACGACGTGCTCCACCAGCGCGGCATTGCACATGCCGTGGGGCAGGTCGAGGAAGCCGCCGAGGCTGTGGGACATCGCGTGCACCGCACCGAGGATCGCGTTGGAGAACGCCAGGCCGGCCTGCATGCTGCCGAGCATGATCTTCTCGCGCAGGGCGATGTCCACGGGATTGGCGATCATCTCCACCAGATTGCCGTTGATCAGCCGCATGGCTTCCAGCGCATGGGTATCGGTGAGCGGCCCGCTGCCGGTGGAAACGAAGGCCTCGATGGCGTGCACCAGGGCATCGATGCCGGTACAGGCGGAGAGAAACGGGTCCATGCTCAGGGTGGTTTCCGGGTCGATCAGCGAGACGTCCGGGACCACCGCCTTGGAGACGATGGAGAATTTCATCCGCTCGGCCGGATTGGAGATGATCACGAACTGCGAGACGTCCGCCGAGGTGCCGGCGGTGGTGGGGATGAGGATCAGCGGCGGGCTCGGCACGCGGATGGTGTCGACGCCCTCGAACTCGAGGATGCAGCGACCGTGGGCGACCATGATGCCGATGCCCTTGGCGCAGTCCATCGGGCTGCCGCCGCCCACCGCGACGATCACGTTGCAGCCCTCGCTGCGGTAGAACTCGGCGCCCTGGCGCACTTCCTCCACGCGCGGGTTGGGCGACACCTGGGTGTAGAGGCAGAACTCCAGGCCCTGGGCGGCGAGGCTGGCCTCGATGTCGGCGACCCAGCCCGCGGCTTGCACGCCGGGGTCGGACACCACCAACACCTTGCGCGCACCGAAGGTGCTGGCGTAGTTGCCGACGTTGTGCCGGCAGCCGGCGCCGAAGATGATTTCCGGGGAAACGAATTTACGCAGTTGGCTTATGTCGTGGCGCATGGATCCGCCTGGTTCTTCTTTTATTGGCGTCAGAACCTGTGGGGATTTCGCGAAATCGGCCCGCTGCAACGCAGCAGTCCGACGCAAGGCAGGCCCCGGGCAGGTCCTATGGGTTCTGCGCCCCAGCCTACTGTATTCGTCGGTCTTTTCAATGCGACGTTGGTGGGCGCCGGACTTTGCCGCCGTCCGGTGCCCGGAAGAAGGATGCCCCGGCGAACCGGGGCAAGGTGATCAACGATTGGCGAAGTACATCGTCACTTCGAAACCAATACGCAGATCGGCGAACGCGGGTTTAGTCCACATGGCATTAACCTCTTCTTGTCGCGTCGGGACATTCCGACACTTCGAGTTAAGCACCCTCGCCGCTCGGCCCGAATGGTACTTTCGGGCCATCCGCGGGCTGCGTTCGTAGCATTTCCGCATTCGTAGGGTGCGCCGTGCGCACCATGAGCCCCAACGCTCAAAGATGGACTCGCAACACATCCGCGGCAATCGGGGACCGGCTCGGTGCGCGCAGCGCACCCTACGGTGGCGCCGTGCAAAAAAACGCGGCCGAGGCCGCGTCTGAAGGGGGGTGAAACGAGGAGTACAACGACGTGCAGACGGAGCGCGCCAGGCGCGCCCCGAGGGTGGATCAGAAGAAGCCCAGCGGGTTGGTGTCGTAGCTGACCAACAGGTTCTTGGTCTGCTGGTAGTGGTCGAGCATCATCTTGTGCGTCTCGCGGCCGACGCCGGACTTCTTGTAGCCGCCGAACGCGGCGTGCGCCGGGTACAGGTGGTAGCAGTTGGTCCACACACGACCGGCCTTGATCGCCCGGCCCATGCGGTAGGCGCGGTTGATGTCGCGGGTCCACAGCCCGGCGCCCAGGCCGAACTCGGTGTCGTTGGCGATCGCCAGGGCTTCGGCTT